>NZ_CP013217.1:2850000-2964527 GCF_001534765.1 Kurthia sp. 11kri321 | reverse complement strand
AAAACCTGCGCGCGGTGTGCTGGTGATGTTTTACCCCAAGCATCTTTTGCAGCGTGTGCCGCATCAAGTGCTAATTCAATATCTTCAGGTGTTGACTTTGGAATGCGTGTAAAAGCTTCACCTGTAATTGGTGTAATATTGTCGAAATACTGACCTTTTACCGGTGGAACCCACTCGCCCCCAATAAAGTTTTCATATTGCGGTTTAAACTCTACAACGGCACCTGCTGTATTTGGATTTGCATAAATCATGATAAATTTCCTCCTCTGCAATCATTCAATACACAAGAAAAATTACGTCTTAAACAGAATTTTTGTGTATCTTTGACTTTATTTTGTCTTAAAATTCAATATTTTTCAACTATTAACTTTCAAAGTATGGTATTTATTTTAAAATACTAGGGTATAAGTTCCAAAAAGGAGGTATTTATGTGTTAGCCGTACTAAATACAGAACAATTAGAAAACATCCGTATAAGTGGTGATTATTGGGATTTAAAAGAACTACAAAAAGCTATTGAACAATTACTTCATACATCTATTGAAAATAATTGTACAAATCATGTACAAAAAAATTATGTACTTCGTTTTTGTCGCGAACTTGAACAAGCAATCGAAGGCGAAGTTGCTATCGAGACCACCTATAATGGCATTTACGACGAATTACAAGAAGAGTTTGTTATTCCATTTCCACAAGAAAATATTTATTTCTCTTTTGAAAAATGTTGGCCAAAAATGCTGTTTACAGTTCTCTGCTTAAATCATTTTATTGAAGAAACAACAACTCATAAAGAACAACCATTCACACAAACTCATATTATGGTCATTCGAAAATTCGAGTCCCTCGTGTTCGAATGTTTCACCTCAAAAATCACGCTCATTAATAAGTCTCAAATCGCTACATTATTTTTTAGCGCCCCTCACGACTTTCGTCAATTCATTGCACAATATGTCGATCTCATCACAGCTAAATATCTGGCTCTACCCCAAGAAACTAAAATGATATACCTACCTCACATTCTTAAAAAATTCCATATACGTGATTTTGAATACACTTGTTTTAAAAACATGCTAAATCGTACTGCAAAAGAATCTAATCTACCAATACATAGAATTGTCTTACAAGCAGACTAAATCATTGGTAGTTCAAAATAAACAGGTTAGGACAAAACATTTTTTAACGTTCGCAACGAAAAACTGGAACCGCGCCATAGCGCAATTCCAGTTTTTATTACGCTCTTGTGAGATGGTGTTTTCACACTTATATCCCAGCTTGTTTTAAATACCACCTAAATAGGCAGCGCGTACTTCATCAGATGCTTGTAATGTTTTCGCATCTCCAGACAATACGACCTTACCTGTTTCAATTACATAACCACGTTCCGCAATCGATAATGCCATATGCGCATTTTGTTCCACAAGTAAGATAGTTGTACCATTACGATTTATTTCTTCAATAATTTCAAAAATCGTTTTAACCATTAAAGGTGCTAAGCCCATAGAAGGTTCATCTAAGAGTAACAGCTTTGGTTTTGCCATAATGGCTCTGCCCATTGCGAGCATTTGCTGTTCACCACCAGATAATGTACCTGAAGGTTGTTTTCGACGTTCAAGTAGTCGAGGGAATAACTCGAATACGCGCTCTAAATCTTTCGAGATATTCGCGCGATCACGTCGCAAGTATGCACCTAAGTCTAAGTTCTCTTCAACTGTCATATTCGAAAAGACACGACGACCTTCTGGCACATGTGAGATTCCCGTCTTTACAATACTTTGCGCTGCTTTTTTATTGATAGATGAACCTAAATATTCAATCGTTCCTTGCTTCGGACGAAGTAACCCTGAGATTGTTTTGAGCAATGTACTTTTGCCTGCACCATTCGCGCCAATTAACGTAACGATTTCGCCCTCATTTACTTCGAGTGATACACCTTTAAGCGCTTGAATATTACCGTAATATACATTTAGGTTCTCGATTTTCAACATCACTCATCAACCTCCTGACCTAAGTAAGCTTCAATTACTTTCGGGTTATTTCGAATTTCTTCTGGCAGTCCATCTGCGATTAATTGACCATGATCAAGTACATAGATTCGTTCACAAATTCCCATCACAAGCCCCATATCATGTTCAATCAATAGAATTGTTAAATCAAAACGTTTTCGAATGAGTGCAATCAATTCCATTAATTCTTTTGTTTCTTGTGGGTTCATACCAGCAGCTGGCTCATCAAGTAATAATAACTTCGGCTTTGCTGCTAGAGCACGCGCGATTTCTAAACGACGCTGCATACCATAAGGTAGATTTTTAGAAAGTTCATCTTTATATTTTTCAAGTCCAAATATCTCTAAGAAAGCAATCGACTCTTTCTCCATCTCTTCTTCGCCTCTGAAAAAAGATGGTAGCCTTAAAACAGAGCTTAAGATAGAGTGCTTGGCTAATGAGTGATTCGCTACTTTTACATTATCTAAAACTGATAATTCCTTAAATAGACGAATATTTTGGAATGTGCGGCTCACACCACTTTTAGTAATTTGGTGAGGCGACATACTTTTTGTATTTTTACCATCAAAATAGATGGCTCCTTCTGTCGGTTTATAAACACCTGTTAACATGTTGAATGTTGTCGTTTTTCCCGCACCATTCGGTCCAATTAGTCCAATTAACTCACCTTGGTATAATTCCATATTCAAGCCTGAAACAGCTTTTAAACCACCAAATTGAATTCCTGCTTGATCTACTTTTAATAAAGGGTTATTCATGCTAATCTTCCCCCTTCGCTACAGGTTTACGTTGTTTTTTTGTTTTAAAAATATCCGTAATTTCTTTCGTGCCCATTAAACCCGAAGGACGATATAGCATCACAATAATTAAAACTAAACTATAAATAATCATACGCGTCTCTGGGAACTCTTGTAGATACTGTGAAATAATTGTTAAAAGTGTTGCTGCAATAATCGCACCTGACATACTTCCTAAACCACCAAGTACTACATAAATTAAAATATCAAATGACTTTAAGAAACCAAACTGTGATGGCAGGATAATATAGAAGTTGTGCGAGAATAACCCACCCGCAAGACCTGCAAAGAATGCACCCATCACAAAGGCAATTACTTTATAAAATGTCGTATTAATCCCCATTGAATCTGCTGCAATCTCATCTTCTCTTACTGCGATACATGCACGGCCATGACGTGATTTCGTAAAGTTTGAAATAACAATAATCGTCACAAGTGTCGCAAAGAATGCGAATGTCCATGTTGTTTGCTGATCTACTTGGAAGCCTGAGGCACCACCTACGAACTCCCAGTTTAAAAACGTAATACGAATGATTTCAGCAAAACCGAGTGTTGCAATCGCTAAATAGTCACCTCGTAAACGAAGTGTCGGCATACCAATTAGGAAGCCCATTGCTGCCGCTGCCAATGCACCGATAATTAAACTCACAATGAATGGCATATTAAAATTCATTGTACACATCGCAGAAATGTAAGCACCAACCGCTAAGAACCCAGCGTGTCCGATTGAGAACTGCCCTGTGATTCCAATAACGAGGTGAAGACTGACTGCTAACGAAATATTAATTAAAATCGTAATCATTAAGTTTGTATAATATGCATCTAACTGTCCACTCGTAATCATGAATTGAACAACTGCATATACAACAAGCGCCAAAACAGTATATATCCAAAACACTTTAGACTTTTTCATAAGGCCGCCACCTACACTTTCTCGCGGGTATTTTTACCGAAAATACCTGCTGGTCTAAAGATTAAAATAATAATCAAAATAATGAATGCGGCTGCATCTCTCCACAGTGAGAAGCCAACTGCACTTACAATTGTTTCAATAACACCTAAAATCATACCGCCTGTCATCGCTCCTGGAATACTACCAATTCCACCTAATACCGCTGCAACGAAGGCCTTCATTCCTGGAATAACACCCATTAAAGGGTCGATCTTTGTGTAATATAATCCGAAAATAACGCCTGCTGCACCTGCTAATGCAGATCCAATCGCAAATGTAGCTGAGATTGTATTGTCTACATTAATTCCCATTAATTTTGCTGCTTCCGCGTCATGTGATACCGCACGCATCGCTTTACCAACCTTCGTTTTATGTACAATAAACTGTAATAAAATCATCAATGTAATCGATACACCTAAAATTAATAATGATTGCGAACTAATATCTGCACCGAATAAATTAAATTGCTTATTGGCAACTAAATCTTTTGGGTAAGCTTCGGGTTGTGCACCGCGAATATAGATTGTGACATATTCAATTAATAATGAAACACCAATTGCTGTAATAAGTGCTGCGATCCTCGTAGAATTTCGTAATCGCTTATATGCGAGTCTTTCGATTACTACGCCAAGTATTGCGCATAAAATCATCGCAATGATGAGTGCTGGGAAAAAGCCCATTTGCCAAGACGTGACAGCATAGAAACCTACAAATGCCCCGACCATGAATACATCACCATGTGCAAAGTTAATTAGTTTAATAATGCCATATACCATTGTGTATCCTAATGCAATTAGCGCATAAATACTGCCAAGCGATATACCATTAATGAGTTGTTGTAACCACTCCATTTGCACCTCTCCTATCATTAAAGTAAAAGAGCGTGCCTAGCGTAAACTAGACACTCTCTTACTATTCAGCTCATTATTAAGGATTTACTTTTGAGTTGAATACTTGTTTGCCTTCTTTAAACTCAAGTACTGTTGCTGTTTTTACAGGGTGATGATTTTCATCGACTGAGAATGTACCTGTTACAAGACTTAAATCTTTTGTATCAGCTAATGCTTTTTGGACTTTCTCACCATCTGTTGATCCAGCACGCTCAATTGCATCCTTCAACCAATAAACTGTATCGTAACCAAGTGCATTGAATGCATCTGGTGTTTTATCGTATTTCTTTTTATATGCACTTACGAAATCTTGAATACGCTTGTCTGGATCTTCAGCTGAATAGTGATTTGTGAAGTACGTATTATTCAGTGCTTCATCTCCTGCTAATTCAACTAATTTTGGCGAATCCCAACCGTCCCCACCCATTAGTGGTGCTGTAATACCTATTTCACGTGCTTGTTTTACAATAATACCCACTTCTTCGTAGTATCCTGGAATATAAATAAAGTCAGGATTTTTAGCTTTTAAACGTGTAAGTGTTGATTTGAAGTCTGTATCTTTTGCTACATATGCTTCTTGTGCAACGACTTTTCCACCTTTACTTTCGATTGTCTCTTTGAATGATTTTGCCAGTCCTTTTGCATAGTCACTTGAACTATCTGAGAAAATCGCTACATTTTTCGCTTTTAATGTATCAATGGCAAAGTTAGCTGCAATTTTACCTTGGAATGGATCGATGAAACATGTACGGAATGCGTAGTCATTTACTTTATTTGTCTTTTCATCGACTGTTACGTTTGGTGACGTTGCAGATGGTCCGATAACTGGCATTTTGTTTTGATTCGCAATTTTTACCGAGGCAAGTGTATTACCCGATGTTGCAGAACCAATTTGCGCAACTACTTTGTCTTGTGTAGCTAACTTCAAAGCAGCTGTTGTTGCTTCGGCAGAATCAGATTTATTATCTACTTTAACTACTGTGATTTTCTTACCGTCAATTCCACCATCGGCATTAATTTCGTCAATCGCAAGTTGTGCACCATTTGCGATACCAGAGCCATATGAAGCTACAGGACCTGACAACTCTAAGTTCATGCCTAACTTGATTTCTTTTGCGTCGTCTTTACTGCCACCCCCTGATGAATCTTTTGCTCCACATCCTGTAAGTGCTGCTAAAACAAAAGAAGTTGCTAAAAATACCGAACCATACCGTTTTAATTTTTTATTCATATGAATCCCCCTAAATTCTGATTTTTCTGAATTATGTAATGATACTTGTTCAGAAATATAAATGATACTTCCCCTTCATCTAACAATTCACATTTTAAATGATTACATTTATTTCGTCTACATTAATTTTCTGTAAATTCTAAATTTTTAAATAAAATTAATTCTTTAAACTAGTTTTTTTATATAAAAGTCCTTATATAGCTTAACTTCGAGCCTTTTACGAGAAAATTATTTCGAATAAATAAATATTCTCTTTTATATACAAAAAAGAGAAGAATTAAAAATTCTCCTCTTTTCAAACTAAGGCTTATATTGTTGATTTCGTGCTATTGAAGCTTCTAATAACTTCTCAGTAATATTTAAATATTGTTCGAGTTCTTCATCAGTTAATACTTCAAATAATTCTTGATGTACTTTTCGTCCTTGTACCTGTGCATCTTTTAATACTGAAACACCTGCATCAGTAATTTCCATGAGCACATGACGACGATCTTCTTCGTTGTAAACACGCTTCGCATAACCCAATTTTACAAGTTTATTCGCAATATTTGTCATAGCACCAGGTGTACATCCCATTCTTTCTGCTAACACAGTTTGCTTTAAAGCACCGTGCTGTAAAAGTTCAGAGAGTACAAGTACAGGCGTTACACCTAATTTATGCGGAAAACGTCTTGTAAAATGATAGATGTTTGAGTTATTAATATACTCCGTTTTGTGTATAACTTGAAATAAATTTGAATCCTTCACAACTATATCCTCCTCAATAGCCACGAAAATCATCGTTTCTAGTGAAGCATTAATGATCCACCATCAACCATTAGAGTTTGACCAGTGATATATGAAGAATCATCTGAAGCCAAGAATACAGCTACACGACCGATGTCTTGTTCTACATCACCAAAGCGACCTAGTGGGATTTGATTACGAACTTGCTCATAGTACTCTGGTTGTGATTTTGACCAAGCTTCAACGCCTGGAGTGTATGCTAATGGACTGATGATATTGACATTAATACCGAACTCGCCCCATTCATTTGCTGCTACACGTGATAATCCACGAATTGCTTCTTTTGCTGCTGCATAAGCGCCTTGTGTTTTATGGCCAGAAAGACCAGCACCTGATGCAAAGTTAATGATATTACCTTTTGTCTCTTTTAAGTGTGGTAATGCAGCATTCATTAAATAGAATGTAGGGTAGAAACTTGTACCAAATGATAGATCTAAGTGTGCTTGTGTTGTTTCTGCTAGTGGCACTTGTTTTGAAACGTGTGCATTGTTTACTAGAATATCTAGTTTACCACATTTTTCAACCACTGTTTCTACAATGTTTGGAAGATTTGCATGATCCATTAAATCGGCTTTTAAGAAAAATGATTTTGGAGAAATCGCTTGAAGTTCTGCTTCAGTCGCTTTACCCATTTCTTCGTTTAAATCAACGATTGCTACAACTGCACCTTCTTTAGCCATTGCACGTGCCATACCACTTCCGATACCGCCAGCGCCTCCAGTAATAATTGCTACTTTACCTTCTAACTTTCCCATGTATTTCACTCCTTAAAATATGTTCATACATATTTTAACACTAAAACATTTAATTTTAAAACGTTTTCAACTTAATTGTGAAACTTTTAACATTCTTTCTCTTTTACCATAGACTACGTAATAGAGAAGAATGAGTGCGAAAATGAAAATACCAAGCGAGGTATATAGGACACTATATCCGAATACAGGAATCACATACCCCAAGAGATATGGTCCTACACCTAAACCGGCGTCTAACGCAATAAAGTAAGTAGATGTAGCCAATCCCATACGGTGTGGAGGCGTTAACTTAATAGCTAATGCTTGGGCACCAGATGATAAATTACCATACCCGATACCAATTAAAATACCAGCTAAGAGGAGTATAAAAGCTGAATGTGCAAAGCTCATTAAAATTAATCCAGTACCAAAGAAAATAAAACAAGGATACATGACGGAGTTTCCACCGAAACGATCTAGCATTTTCCCTGTTACAGGTCGTGTTAATAAAACAGCAATTGCATAAACGATAAAGAAGTAACTAGAAGCTACTTCTAAATTACGTTCTTTTGCAAACAAGCTAATAAAAGATAAAATTGCTGCATAACCAAAGCACATTAAAAAAGTCACAATGGCAATTGGCATTGCTTTTAGTTCAATATATTGTGAAATAAAACTTCCTTTTGATTTTTCAGTTGGTTGTACTACTGTAGTTGATTCAGCACCAGGTACTTTTGTGAATACAGCAAGTAAGAAACTAATAATACCGATTATCATACACATCATAAAAATAACAGAATATGTTGTATGTTGAACCATAGATAGTCCAATAAAAGGACCAATTGCTGTACCTAGTGTTGCACTCATTGCAAAATAACCAATTCCTTCACCTTTACGCGATGGAGGCAAAATTTGCGCAACAATGGTTCCAGTTGCTGTAGAGGCAACCCCTACCCCAATTCCATGTACAAGACGGCATACTAATAAAAGAATAATTCCTGCATGAATGAAATATAATCCCGTAGTTGCAATGAAAAAGAGCAAACCAAATAATAATACTCTTTTGCGTCCAATTTGTTCAATGACACGACCTGTAAATAATCGTCCTAATAATGTACCAATAATATAAATACCTGTTACTAAACCAACTTGACTTGTTGTTGCTCCGTACTCACTAATCGCAAATTTGCCGATTGTTACCATCAATAAATAAAAAATAACAATTAATAAAAAATTAATCGCTGACATCACAATAAATTGTGGTGTCCATAAAGCTGCTTTTGTCTTACTCATATTATTCCTTCTTTTTATTAAATTTTTTCTCTTAACGCTACTAACAATTCCATCATCTGCTGCTGTTCTTCCTCTGAAACTCCCTCCAATAAACGATGTTCGAATGCATCAATTGGGATACGAACTTGATGATATAGTGTTCTTCCTTGTTCTGTTAGGGTTATGCGTTTCTCTCGTTTATCATGTGTTGCGATAGGTTTAATTAAACCAGCTTCCTCTAATTTTGTAACAGTCCTTGTCACAGTCGGTTTTTCAACTCCTTGTAACTGTGCTAATTCAACTAAAGTTATTGAATCATTTTTCTCTAAGTAATAAAGAATTGACCACTGCGCACGATGCAATTGATGGTCTGCTAAAATCGCATTCAAATGCGTTTCAAAAGGTCGATAAAATAAAATGATTTGATGGAACAATGATGATATATGTGCCAAATCAGTTCCTCCTTTCACATTTAGTTACTTAGGGTAACTTTTAGTTTCACTAAATAATTGTATCACAATTTCCCAGGAAATAAAGAGTAAATAAAAATAGATTGCCTTATAAAGACAATCTATTTTTGAATAATGAATTGTATAACATGCGCTAATCCCGTGTGTAGCGTGCCTTCATTGCGTACTACTTCACCAACATAAAAATGTTTAATCTTATAGTCACTACACCACTCTAAAACATCTTGTGGATTATATAATAAATCGATATCTTTTGGTCCGCCTGTTTGATAATGTAATTGTTCTTCACTATACAGCTCCATCATAATCATGCCACCTGGCGTGACTGATTTTACTACTTTATCAAAAATGAGCTTTTGATATTTTTTGGGGAAATGCCCAAAAATCATAACAGCTCCATTAAACTCTTCAATTGGTGTTTCATCATGAATAAGGTCTGTTAATCTTGTTGCAACATGCACATGATTTTCAGAAGCTAATTTCTTCGTTTTACTTAAACCACTTTGTGCAAAATCAAAAGCAGTTAGCATAAATCCTCGCATTGATAAGAAAACAGCGTTTCGTCCTTCTCCCTCTGCAAAAGCACCGATTTTCTTACTTCCCTTAAATACTTTGTAATATTGTTTTACAAACTCATTTGGCTCGATACCGTACACATAACCATCTGTATCAAAACGATCTTGCCACATATTCATTGCTAACCCTCCACTGTGATTA
Source organism: Kurthia sp. 11kri321 (assembly GCF_001534765.1). Lineage (NCBI taxonomy): Bacteria > Bacillati > Bacillota > Bacilli > Caryophanales > Caryophanaceae > Kurthia > Kurthia sp. 11kri321. Next base: position 2,954,676 of record NZ_CP013217.1, on the reverse strand, counting down.
AAAGACTTAAATTTATATCTATAATAGATGATCGAATCATTCAACTGTAAATACTTTACTTTTAAAATATCGTTACATATAATGATTGCGTAATCTATCTTAACTATAAAATAGGAAAAGGTGAAGAACAATGTCACGATTAAATGATAAAGTTGCAATCATTACAGGTAGTGGTTCTGGAATCGGTAAGGAAATTGCACGTAGTTACGCAAAAGAAGGTGCGAAAGTCGTTATTGCTGACTTTAATGACGAATCCTTACGCGAAACAGTTGCAGAATTTCAAAAAGAAGGATTAGATGCTTTCGGTGTTCAAGTGAATGTAGCTTCTGAAGATGATATTCAGCGCATGGTAGATGATACCATTGCTCACTATGGTAAAGTCGATATTCTTGTGAATAATGCTGGCATTGGTGATGAGATGCAAGCGGCTGGTAATGTTCAAGATGATACATGGAATCGCGTAATTGATATTAACTTAACTGGTGTCATGCGTGCCATGCGAAAAATAATTCCTCACTTCGTTGAGCAAGGTGGCGGTACGATTGTTAATATGGCCTCTATCTCTGGTTTAACAGGTGGTCGTGGCGGCTTAGCCTATACAGCTGTGAAACACGCAGTTGTTGGTATGACAAAGAACGTCGCTTCACAATACGGACCACATCACATCCGTTGTAATGCGATTGCACCTGCTCAAATCGCAACAAAATTCGCTGCGAATATGAGTAAGATGGACCAATTCGGTTTAGAAGTCGCAACGCGTGGTGTGAGTATGATGCCTCGTGTTGGAACAGTCGAAGAAGTTGCAAATATCGCAATCTTCCTTGCTTCAGATGAATCATCTCTTATTAATGGTGTAGCCATTGCTGCCGATTCAGGTTGGAGCGCTTACTAAACCAGACTATTTAAGTCATATACCCTGAAATAAATATTACAATTCATAAATTAGAAAAGGAGAGCACTCGATATGAGTACTCTCCTTTTTCACTATATAAATACTGTATTATGCTTTTGATTGGTTTTCAAAGTAGTTATCGTACTTCTCTTGATCGAAACGACCTTCCCAACGAGCCATTACTAATGACGCTAATGAGTTACCTACTACGTTTACAGCTGTACGAGCCATATCTAGGATACGGTCAATACCAAGGATGAATGCTAAACCTTCAACTGGAATACCTACAGCGCCAAGTGTTGATAATAATACAACGAATGATACGCCAGGTACACCTGCAATACCTTTAGAAGTAACCATTAATGTTAATACTAATGTAATTTGTTGTGTGATTGATAAATCAATGCCATACATTTGTGCAATGAAAATGGCTGCGATTGATTGGTACAAGGTTGAACCATCTAAGTTAAATGAATAACCTGTTGGAATAACGAATGATACAACATCTTTTGGAGCACCAAGATTCTCCATCTTTTTCATCACACGTGGTAAAACGGTTTCAGAACTTGATGTTGAATAAGCTAGAATCAACTCTTCTTTTAACACTTTGATTAACTTGAAGATGCTGATTTTCGCCATTTTTGCTACAAGTCCTAATACAACGAAAATAAAGAATGCCATCGCTACATAGACAAGGATTGCTAATTTCGACAATGGAATTAATGATTTTACCCCGAACGTTGAAACTGTTACAGCGATTAATGCAAATACACCGATTGGAGCGAATTTCATGATTGTGTTTGTTACCCAGAACATTGCATCTGCTACACCAGAGAAGAACGCTAAGACTGGTTTACCACGTTCACCAATTGCTGCCACACCTAAACCAAATAATACTGAGAAGAAGATGATCGCAAGCATATTACCGCTAGCCATTGCTGCTACAATGTTTGTTGGCACGACGCTAATAATCGTATCCGCAAAACCACCATGCTTCACTTCTTCTGTAGTTGTTTGATATTGAGAAATATCACCTTTAGATAAATGAGCCATATCAACGCCAGCACCTGGGTTGAAAATGTTTGCTGCTAGTAAACCAATTAAAATAGCTACTGTTGTGATAATTTCAAAGTAAACGATTGTTTTTAAACCTAGTTTACCAAGCTTCTTCATATCTCCAGTACCAGCTACACCTAAAATTAAAGTTGAAATGATAATAGGTACTACGATCATTTTGATCATGTTCATAAAGATTGTACCTAATGGTTGAAGATATTTAGTTACGTTGTCGTTTCCGTAGAATACAGCACCGACAATAACACCTAAAATAAGACCGATTAAAATCTGCCATGCTAGACCTAATTTAAACTTCTTCATCAATGAGTCACCTCTCAGATTATATTAGTTTTTTTCATGAATTTTTAAAAACTATAATCTTATTCTATGGTTGACCTTAATTTTCCGACATTATCCGACATTTTAATTAGATAAAATTTTCAAAAAAAGTTCAAAAACATATATTTTCCTTATCATTGAGGTGACTATTATGCTGTTTTGATATGAAAACGATTTCTGAATTACATTTTACTAGAATTATTGTTAAATTTTTCATTTGATTCGATATAGAGTACTTGTAAGAACTTTTTCACATTAATCTTCACTTTTTTAGGGGTTGTTTCGTCTTGAATCGCCTTCATCACCGTACGAATCTCTGAGAATTCAAAATAACGTGGCGCATAATATTCAAATTCTGGGTTCGTATAATCTACTACACCTAATGTTGCAATATTATTCATTGCTGCACCAACCGTACGACGAATACGCTGTTCGATGGCTTTACTCTCTTTTAGAATCTCAAGTGGATCAATTTTTGTTTTACGTGCTACTGCTTCATATAACTCTTTTAATGGTGGAAGTTGCATCGAATGTTCTTCCTGTTCAGCTAAATACGTCAGCATATTTACAATATCGTCTGTTCCTACTTCTCCCACAATACCCATATCATTTAATATAGAAAGCGCAATATCTTTTAAATTACGATAATTTTCTGTATTTGTACTTTCTTCAAAGTTCATAATTGATTTTCGAATTGTCATAAGTGATTGTTTCAAAATTAAATTTTCACTCGTTCTCTTTAAGATACTATGCACTTCAATACGATTAATCGGCTTATGAATAAAAAATTCGACACCTTTTTCATATGCCTCTCCCACCATCTCTTTATTTACAACTTGAGATAACATAATGAACGTTCCTTTGAATCCATGCTTTTGCAATTCATCAATTGTTTCGATTCCATCTAAATGTGGCATCAGTAAGTCCATTAATACAACATCTGGATCACTTGCGATAATTTTTTGAATAGCCGATTCACCGCTATCTGCCTCACCGACGATTACACCCATTTCTTCTTCTAAAATAATCGTTTTTAACATACGACGACTTGCCGCATCGTCATCTACTATAAAATAACGCACTATTATTCGCCCCTCTGCTCAATTTTGCTCCTTGGTATTTTAATTGTAAATGTTGTACCTTTTCCTATAACCGATTGCACACGAAGCTCTCCTTCTAATAAACGAATCGCCTCTTGAACATGCGATAAACCGATTCCTGTTGCCGCGACACCTTTGTCATTAAATTTAGTTGTAAAACCAGGCTCATAAATTAATTGCAGATCTTCTTCTGAAATACCTTTACCTGAATCTCTTACTTGTATATAAATTGAATCGTTTAATTCATTAATAATAAATGAGATACTTCCTTTTTTCTTAATTGCTTCGATTGCATTCGCAAGTACATTATTAATAATCGCTAAAAAAAGCATTTGCTCTTTTACAATAAAATTCACATTCACGGTTGTATAAATTGTAATTTCTTTCTCTAAATGTTGCGCATATTTACGATTTCCTTCTATAGCTACTTCTATTACTTCGGATAAATCATAATGTGTATAATCACGTGATTGTGTAATTGCAGATAAGCCCGAATAAATACGCTGTGAATCTTTTTTAACTTCATGAATTTCTTGAGAAATGTGCAAAGCTTTTTGGCTAAATTCTCTTTGTTCGCTTTTTTTTAATACACGATATAAATCATAACTATCTGCCATGATTTGCTCAATATGGTTCATGGATTTTTGTAAATAAAGTGTTTCAATATATAAACCTGATCCTACCGCGAACTCATCTTCCAATCTTTTTTTCTGTTCAGATAACAAGACAGAGCTATATAACCCCACAACAAAGAAACTACGAAATACAGCAACTGCTGCAAGTAGTAACCAGTCTTGTAAACTACTCGTTAAACCATCTGTTGTTAAAATACGTAATAGATGCTCGATACTATTACTTAGTATTTCTAAAAATGTCGCTAAAAAACCTAATTTTAAAGGTTGTCCAATAAAATTTTTAAGCTTTAAAAAATGAAAACCTATTACATATATGAAATAATAAGCACCTGCTGGATAATGTTCAATGAATCGATCATAAATTGTCGTGTTCGGCACTTGTTCTAATGGAAAACATATACGGAATCCAACAACAATACATGCTGTAACTATACCCGTTAGTATGTAACGCTTTGGCATACGAATAAGTAACATTAAAAAGAATACAATACTCCCCATGCCAAAACGGAAATTTTCGCCACTAAATGGAGAGAGTTTAATTTCACTACTGATTGCTGTAAATACAGCTATTAATATAATCCAGACCCACTCAAAACGAAATATCTGATTAACTCTTTTATTCATTAGTTTCTCCTTTATCCCCATTGTTTCTTCAGTTTACCACTGCCTCTTTATAATTCTCTACTATTTCATAAAACAAAACCGGCTGGACAAACATTTCACTTTTATTTTTTAGCGTTCGCAACGAAAAACTGGAACCATGCTACAGCACGATTCCAGTTTTTCTTATGCTCATCTTATTTAGCGAACCATTGTGTAGCATAGGTAGGGTAGTCACTATTTTTTGTACCTTTTACTACTGTTACGCTAATCTTTTTAAATCGAGGATTTAACATATTTGCTTTATGACTTGGTGAATCCATCCATCCTTGTACAAAATCTTTCGCAGTCATGTACCCCGCTGCTAGATTCTCACCTGCAAATGAAAATTTATATTCCCCTGTATAAAGAAAGTTTGCCCAGCGTCCATATTTTGGACTGCTATGACCAAAATAATTTACCATTGCCATATCATTACTTCTAAAATGTGTGTATTCTTTTAATGATGTATCTACTTTTAGAGAGGAAATTCCACGTTTTTTACGTTCTTTATTCACTAATGTCACAATTTCTTTTTCCATTGTTGCATTCGTCTTAGTAGGTAGTTTTGAAAGGCTTTTTACATTTTTAATCCATACATATTTTTGTGCCTTACTATTTTTCACCTTAACCCAGCTACCAGACTTACTATATTGCTTATAAATACTTGGCGATAATTTCGATTTATATTTTCCTTTTCCTTTACTTTTATACATGGTCGTTGCCTGATTCACATAAATAAGCAGTTGTTCTTTTTTTGCTTGTGGATTACCTTCCATAGAGAGAGAAGGAATCATAAGAAAACATAGTAGTAATAAACTAATATACAATCGAACATATTTTTTATTTACTAAAATCGCACTCACCACTTTCTAAGTTGTTTTAGGATGTGTTAATATTTTTGACTAATTTGCCATTTCCTAAACAACAATTTATGTCTTTTATGAAAGTATTTTGTATAAAAAGTGATGATATCCTTGATAGAGCAAGGTTTTACAATTTTAAAATAAAAAAAGAATCATGCTGATTTAGCACAATTCTTTCTTAATTATAATAAAATACTACCCTTAGTTTTTAAACGTACGTTGTAAAAAAGCTTTTGTTCGTTCATGTTTTGGATGATTAAATACTTCATCTGGTGTTCCATCTTCAACAATCACACCTTGATCCATGAAAACAATACGATCCGATACTTCACGCGCAAATTCCATTTCATGCGTTACGATAATCATTGTTGAACCTGCTTCTGCTAATTTTTTCATGACTTTTAATACTTCACCGACCATCTCTGGATCAAGTGCTGAAGTTGGTTCATCAAATAATAATGCAGTCGGCTTCATAGATAAAGCTCTCGCAATCGCCACGCGCTGTTTTTGACCACCCGATAATTGAGCTGGTCTTGCGTTAATATATCTGCCCATCCCCACGATATCTAGATATTCTTTCGCAATTTCTTCTGCTTGTTGTTTTGAGCGTTTTAATACTTTAATTTGTCCCAATGTGCAGTTTTGTAAAACATTGCAGTTATTAAATAAATTAAACTGTTGGAACACCATTCCTAACTTTGTTCGGTACTCATTCACATCTTCCATATGTGTTAATACATTTTGACCTTCATAATTCACTTCACCACCATCTGGTGTTTCAAGTAAATTTAAACAACGTAATAAAGTAGATTTACCTGAACCTGAAGAACCAATAACGGTCACAACTTCTCCTTTTTCAACTGAAAAGTTAATGTCCTTCAAGACTTCATGTGACCCGAAGGATTTACTTAAATTTTTAATATCGATGACTGTACTCAATGTAAATTCCCTCCCTACTTCATTGGTCCTTCAGCTCTTCTAGGCTGCGGAATATCTAACATTTGATAGTTGGCTGTGCCACCTAATTTACGTTCAAAGAATCGTAGAATCTGTGTCACAACAATCGTTAAGACTAGATAGATTAAACATGCTACGAAGAACGATTCAAAGTATCTAAAGTTCGCACCTGCAATTGACTTTGTGACGAAGTATAACTCGGTTACACCGATTACATTTAATACAGATGTATCTTTAATATTCATAACGAATTGGTTACCTGTAGCTGGTAAAATATTGCGTAAAACTTGTGGTAATACAACATGAATCATCGTTTTCCAGTGATTCATACCAATTGCTTGTGCTGCTTCGAATTGTCCTTTATCCACACTGACAATACCACCACGTACGATTTCTGCCATGTAAGCCCCTGTATTCAGCGATACAACTAATACTGCCGCAACTGTACGATTCATATCACCTGTCACACCAAAATCAGTTCCGATTGATTCTTTAATTGACTGCATAATCAATGGGAATCCGTAGAATACAACCATCGCTTGTACCATCATCGGTGTGCCACGGAAGAATTCTACATAGATTCGTAAGATGACACGAATAATTTTTAACACGGTCATTTTAAATGCTGATTTTGTTTTCGGAATCGTATCAATTACCCCAATTAATAATCCGATGACTGCCCCCAGAATGGTACTGACGGTGGCAATAAACATCGTCATTCCTGCGCCACGTAAAAACATTTGCCAATTATCTTTAGCAATTTCAAATAGCCATTCTAGACTCATTTCGTTCTCCCCCTATAAAAACACAAACTACCGACTAAACAAGACAGTCGGTAGCCACGTACGTTCTATTTTGCTGCTGGTTGGTTTTTAATCTCTGTTTCCATAATCTTTTGACGCTCTTCTTCTGAAATACCTGCTAATGCTTTATTCACTTGCTCTGCTAACTCACTACCTTTTTTCACACCAACTGCGATTGAGAATTCTGCTTTATCAGCTTTGAAACCTGAACCGTCTTTGAACTCAATCATTTTAAATTTGTCGTTTGCTGCTGAAGCAGATAAACCTTCTGGACGTTCTGACACATATGCATCAATTTTTCCTGATTCGAGTGCTACACGCATTGCTGAGAAATTATCTGAAGCTGGTTGTTTTTGAACACCATCAATTTGATCAATTACTGTATAGTGTGACGTATTTAACTGACCTGTTACTTTAGCACCTTTGAAATCTTGAATTGATGTAGCATTGTCGTATTTACCGCCTTTTTTCACGACCATTACAAGATTTGAAGTGTAATAAATATCTGAGAAATCAATTGTTTTTTTACGTTCTTCTGTTGGTGACATACCTGCAATTACTGCGTCAATTTTCCCTGAAATAAGTGCTGGAATTAAACCATCCCACTCTGTTTTTACAATTACTAATTCACGGTCTAAACTATCTGCGATTTTTTTAGCAATTTGTACATCATAACCGCCCGCATACTCTGCATTACCTTCGATTTTTACAGCGCCGTTCGCGTCATCTTTTTGTGTCCAGTTGAATGGTGCATAGCCTGCTTCCATACCGACTGTGAACTTTTCTTTCTCTTTATCGCCTGAAGATTCCGATTTTTCCGAATCTCCTGAGCCACATCCTGCTAGTGCAACTACAAGCACAAGTAATAGTGCTGTAAATATTCCCCATGATTTTTTCATTTGTACCTCTCCTTTAAATATGTTCCCATTGTGAAAACGAAAAGGACTATAACAAAAGGTGGATGAGATACTTCTCCAGACCTTTTGGTATAGTCCTTCTAAAAATCCTCATCATTGCCCAATTGAGATAGCTCAACTTACTTTATTCGGGTAAAAAAAGTAAGACAGTCCTGCAACTATTAATTGCAGACCCAGCATATGATGTTGAGAACCCACCATACACTTCGGCGACATCTCCTTCTAAGTAGCATCTTTGTATTCTCGTACTCCGCTACTTACTAATAAATATCGCGCCTCTACCTCACAATTGTGTCAATGTGAGGTCATATTCGTTTGTTATAATTAACAATAGTCTACTTTATAGACTATTTTATGTCAATATACTGAAAAAAAGAAAAATATAAATTTTTTATTTTAAAATAAAAATTTATGTATTTATTCTTCGTATTCAATATCATCTAATTGATCATAATAAAAAATATTTCCATTCTCTGCATCAATTCTCTCAATGCGTTGTCCCACTTCTTTTTCTTTTACAACATAGCATAATTCATATTTTGTAAATTCTTCATCTTCATATGGAACACGTGCTAATTCCATCTTAATGGAGTCTTTATAAATTTCATTTGCTTCTTCTAATGTAATTGTTGGTTCCATTGACATATTCTCAATATGCTCTTCTTTTAACATTGGAATCACTGCATCTGTTACACGACCTGAATAAATACCCATATCAATATTTGCTGTATATTCACTTAGTGGAATGCCATTAATGTAACGGTGGAATGTAAAAGTCACAAATGGTTCGAAAGCATAAGAATCATCTTCGTCATCTTCCTCTTCATCCTCACCATCTTCTGCTGATAGAGCTTTTAACATCTCAATTTCCTCTTCTGTTAACTCATCATCTTCATCATCTTCTAAATCTTCTTCAACAAATGCATCTTCTAATAAATAATGTTCAGACACATTTCCTACTTTGGATTCTAAAAAGGCAATTGCACGTTTACGAAGTTCATCTAGTGTGTATTCGTCCCCTTCTTTGAATGGCAGAGTAGAATCAATAATCAATTGATGTTCATCAGACATATCGAATTTAACATAATGTTGGTCAGATTGTTCATATGTAACTGTATTTTCTTCTTCAACTTTATTCATATCCGGTGTAATACCTAACAAAATTGCTTCATCATACATTTCCATAACAGGTGGAACTTTTTCTAATTCAACAGGACCGTTCTCTAAAAATTGATTTAATGAAATAATATCTCCGTTTGCGCCAACTACTTCATTTAAATTTTTAGGATAGTACATTAATCGAATTTCATCTTCTTGTTGGAAAGCAGCTAATTCAACTAACATTCTATTTTTATAAATCATCAATGCCACATCTGCATCGACTGTAAGTTTCGGATGTGTTAATTGATAATAAGATTGATTGAATGTTGCGGATAATACAAAACCTTGTTTATTCATCTCAATTGTTGCACCTGAATCAGGTAGTGGGATTTGATACTGCACATCCATTGCCTCAAAAGTTAATAAAAAAGTTTGATCGCCCCACTCAGAAAAAGAAGTTAACTGTAAATTCTTTTGACCATATTCATCTACAAAATCTTGAGCAATCTCTTTTAAATCTTCAGCTGATAGTTCTTCATATTCATCTAAAGATACATCATTATTTTCTAAAATGGCTTCTAAATCAATAATTAATGATGTAATTTTCCCTTCATCTGACACTTCAACTTGTCCATAAGAGATTTCGCGATGTGCATCTACAATCTCTCCGAATTCTTCCATCTCTTCTTCTGTCATAATTTTAATCGGTGGTGCACCAATTAAAAGTTCACGTAATTCTATTTCTAATTGTCGCATGACTAACTTCCTTTCTCACTTGCTCTTTCCGTATTTCAATCTATGAATAAAGCAATCAATAACTGTATATATTTTACTACTCTTTAAATTCTAATTTTATCATATTGTTATCACTTCGTCTTGATAGTTTCATACTTCCACGTATTTTATTCGTTTTTATAACTTAAAATGAAAGCATTTACAAGTCTTAAATTGTTCAATTTGTGTGAACATCAAAAAATTTTCTAAATATTTATACACAAAACCTTTGACATGACTTTGAAAATGAGGTAAATTACCAAAGGACGAACATTTATAGTCCCAACAAAAATAATATTCGCCTTTAGGAGTGTATTTTAAACAATGGATAACGTATTTGATTATGAAGACATTCAATTAGTACCAGCAAAGTGTATCGTAAATAGCCGCTCGGAGTGTGATACAACAATCGAGCTTGGTGGACATAAATTTAAATTACCGGTTGTTCCTGCAAATATGCAAACAATCATTGATGAAACAATTGCTACAAAATTAGCAGAAGATGGTTACTTCTACATTATGCACCGCTTCAACCCTGAAAAACGTATTGGCTTTATTAAAGACATGCAATCAAAAGGTTTAATCGCATCAATTAGCGTAGGTGTAAAACCAGAAGAATATACATTCGTAGAAGAATTAGCTGCTTTAGGTTTAACACCTGAATTCATTACAATTGATATTGCACATGGTCATTCAAATGCAGTCATCAACATGATCCAACACATCAAAGGTCTACTACCAAACGCATTCGTAATCGCGGGTAATGTTGGTACACCTGAAGCAGTTCGTGAACTTGAAAATGCTGGCGCTGACGCTACAAAAGTAGGAATCGGACCAGGTAAAGTATGTATTACAAAAATCAAAACAGGCTTTGGTACAGGTGGCTGGCAATTAGCTGCTTTACGTTGGTGCTCAAAAGCTGCAACGAAACCAATTATCGCAGATGGTGGTATTCGTACACATGGCGATATCGCAAAATCAATTCGTTTTGGTGCTTCAATGGTTATGATTGGTTCATTATTCGCAGGTCATGAAGAGTCACCTGGTAAAACAGTTGAAGTCGATGGTAAAAAAGTAAAAGAATACTTCGGCTCAGCTTCTGAATTCCAAAAAGGTGAAAAGAAGAATGTTGAAGGTAAGAAAATGTATGTGGAGCACAAAGGTGCTTTAAAAGATACATTAGTTGAGATGCAACAAGATCTTCAATCATCAATTTCTTACGCTGGCGGCACAAAACTAGATGCTATCCGTACAGTTGATTATGTAATCGTTAAAAACTCAATTTTCAACGGTGACAAAGTTTACTAATCGTATCAACCAATATATAAAACAGCTTACATTATTTTGTAAGCTGTTTTTTTACACCAAAATTACATTTAATACCTTTAATTCCATTATTTTTATTTTAGTATATTTATCATACTCCTAATCATTAATTAACCTATACAAAATATTAGTTTTTTTACTAAAAAACACTATAAAATGTTAATTTTCTTTTATTATGACTTGAATTCATCATTTTTGTTTATAATACATATTTTGTTCCGATACTAATGTATATGTATTTTATGAAAGAAGGTTATTAGAAAATGTTGAAAAATATGCGCTTGCGCACCAAACTAATTATTTCGTTTTTGGCAATCTTAATCATTCCTAGCATGATTATCAGTACTGTAGCATTTCAAAATATCAAATCTCTTGTAATTGAACAGCAAGGTGGATATGCGCATTCTAGTTCAGATATACTGAACGCAAATATCACAAATACATTACAAAGTAAAATAGATGATATTGATTATTTAGCAGATCGCATCTCAAAACTGCCTTTAAAAATGGATAAGAAATCTGAAGTACGAACAGTCTTAAGTGAGTATGCAGAAGGACATAATGATGTACAGATTGCGTATGTTGGGTCTGCGAAGGGCGATATGATTCAAATGCCTTACTACATTTATCCAAAAGATTATAACCCAATAGAACGTCCGTGGTATAAAGGGGCTTTAAATGAACAAGATTATTCAATTTCAGACCCCTATATCTCTGCTTTAGATAATAAATTGGTTATTACCATTTCAAAAAAGTTACCGAATGATATGGGTGTTGTCGGTATCGATATGTCGATTAATTCATTCCAAAAATTAGCGAATGAAGTGAAAATCGGCAAGAAGGGTTTTATCTCTATTATTGACCAACATGGAAACTATATTACCCACCCAACAAAGGAACTTGGAAAACCTGTAGATGATGAGATGAAATCCATCATATCTAGCAATAAAAAAACTGACACAAAAGATATAAATAATAAAACTTTATCGTTAAAAACAAATGATTTATCTGATTGGAAAATTGTAAGTACAACTTATATTTCAGAAGCTACTGCGCAAGCAAGTAAAACATGGATGAATATCATGTACATTCTTGTCGGTTCTTTAATTTTAGGTGGTATTTTAATTTTCTTCATTATTCGTTCAATCATTTCGCCAATTAAAAAATTACGTGATAGTGCTTTAACAATCAGTGAAGGTGATTTAACAACTGAAATTACGGTTTCTGGTAAAGATGAAGTAGGTCAATTAGCTGAAGCATTCGAAAAGATGAAAATTCATTTAACAGCTTTAATATCTAATTTAAAAGATAATGCTAATACCATTCGCGAGTCTTCTGACTTACTTTCTGCAAGTACAAGCGAAAATATGGCAAGCTCACAGCAAATTACTGCTGCAATGCAACAAGTAACGATTAATAATGAACGTCAAACAAACCAAATGGCACAATCTAACCAAGCTCTTGGTGAAGTTTCTGATGGTATCCAAGATATGGCTTCAGATACTAGTCAAGTAACGGAATTATCACAAACAGCAAACCAACAAGCTCTTGAAGGCGGACAATCAATCCAAGAGACTGTTGAAAAGATGGAAAGTATTCAATCGGCTGTAAATGAAACAGATTTAAAAGTCCGTTCACTTTATGATCGTACAAAAGAAATCAATTCAATTTTAGAAATGATACGCTCAATTGCTGACCAAACAAATTTACTTGCATTAAATGCTTCAATTGAAGCAGCACGTGCTGGGGAACATGGGAAAGGTTTTGCTGTTGTAGCTGAAGAAGTTCGTAAACTTGCTGAAAGCTCACAACAATCTGCAGGACAAATTGAAACATTGATTCAGACAGTTCAAGATGATACGGGCGAAACAGTGAAAATTATGGAATCTGCTCTTCATCATGTGCAAGATGGAACAAAAGTGGTTGAAAATACAGCTGAGAAATTTGATGTAATCGTTAAAAATATGCAAAGTATTACACCACGTATGGAAAATGTTTCTGCTGTTTCACAAGAAATTGCAGCAACTATTTCAACGATGACAAGTGGTTCACAAGTATTAATTGATGCAGCAACTGAAAATGCAGCTGCATTAGAAGAAGTATCTGCTTCTACTGAAGAATCTCTGTCTTCAATGGCAAGTATGGAACGTACTGCACAAGAATTACAACACTTAGCTGAAGAATTACAACAAAGTATTCAAAGATTTAAATTACCAAATTAAACAGACTAGGACATAAGTGCAAAAACACTATCCCATATGAGCATAAAAAAACTGGAATCGCGCTGTAGCGCGGTTCCAGTTTTTCGTTGTGGATGCTTTGTCCTAACCTGCTTATTATGAAATTTTTCTTTGAATTGAAGAAGTTAAAACTTTTGATAAGTAATTCCCTTCAAATGGTTGAATGACTAGACCTTGCTGAATAAGATGTAACCAAATTGCTTGATCAAGTGCATACGGAGATTCTTGCTGTAAAATGTCAATTTCACTTTTAGTAAAGGCAACTTGATAAGACTGTCCACGATATTGTATTTTAACCGTGTATAAACGCCATGCTTCTGCTTCTAATACAACTTCTGAATCCCATTGTTGTAATTGCAAATATGCATCGTGTACAACTTTTTTGAAAAACTTTCGTGCCGTATAAGATGTTGCCATAGTTGTTCTAAAAAAGTGATTTGTATTCATTTTAATCAGCCTCCGTTTTAATAACCTAGTTATCTTATAAGAATAATAACAAATTTATTTTGAAATGTAAATAAAGAAAACAGACACCTATCGTCTAAGTGTCTGCTTCTCTTACTTTTTATCGATGACTACATGTGAGATGGTATTCTCAAGTAAATTAACATCAAAAGCTTTTCCAAAACCAACTACATATCGCCCTTCCAATGGTGTTAACTCAAAAAGTGAAAAATCTAAGCCACGTAAAAGGTCAATCATTGCCTTCTTAAACTTTTCTTCAAACTGTTGAAAAACTACTTCATGTGTATGTTCTTCCACTAATCGAGGTCTACATACAAAACGTAATCGTTCTCGTGCGAATAAATTAGGTGAATGCACTTCATCTGCTATTAACATAGCTTGAATACACTCACTTTGTTGAATAGAGGCGTAGTGATCTGATATGCGACTAATATAGATGTATAACTTCCCCTCATTCAAAATATAAGGAGCATAGCTAATTAAAGGTAATCCTTCTGCTGTTATACTGCTAATCATGACTGTTTTTTGTGTTTGTAAAAATGTTTGATATGCTTGCTGCTGTTCAGCTAAATCTATTTCTTTTTCATATGTTTAATCTCCTTCTGCAATTCCAATCCACTGAATTCTTGGGCGACCATGTTTAAAGTGAGCATTAATATCGCAGTCCACATGATAAACTTGGCGTATTAACTCTCGTGTCATTACTTCTTCTGATGTTCCATACTTCACGATTTTTCCTTTTTGAATCATACATACACGATCACTATATAGGCTCGCTTGATTTAAATCGTGTAAAACCATCACGATGGTCATGCCAAAATCACGATTCACGCGATGGATAAGTTCGAGTAATTGTAATTGATGTGCGATATCTAAATAAGTAGTGGGTTCGTCTAGAAGTAGAATTTTAGGTCGCTGTGCGAGCGACATCGCAATCCATGCTCGCTGTGATTCTCCACCTGAAAGAGAGGATACAAAGCGATGTCTAAAATCTTCTAATCCCGTTTGCTCAATTGCCCAATCAATAATTTCCTCGTCTTCTATATTCAATGTCTGAAACCACTTTTTATGTGGTGTACGACCATATTCGATGAGCTGTTGTACAGTTAAATCATGTGGTGCTTCATTCGACTGAAAAAGAACACTCATTCTTTTAGAGCGCTCTTTTGACCTAACATGATAGAGGTCTTCCCCTTGTAAAAATACAACCTGTTCATCAATAGGAATCATTTGTGAAATTGCTTTTAGAATGGTTGATTTTCCAGAACCATTCGGACCAATGATTGAAACAATCTCCCCTTCTTTTATTTCAAACTGAATATCATGAAGTATGGCGTTTTGATTGATTGATAAATGTAAATGTTCAACTTTTAACATCTTTATACATCTCCTTTTCGCATGAGATATAAGAAGTATGGTCCACCTACCATGGCCATAATGATTCCTGCTGGTAAGTCGAGTGGTGCGAATAATGTGCGACCAATTGTATCAGCAATCACTAAAACAACTGCTCCAAGTACCATGCTCATCGGGATAACAAAACGATAATTCGTACCGACAATTAAACGAGCCATATGGGGTACAACTAATCCAACAAAACCGAGTAGACCGACAATAGATACTGAGACAGCTGCAAGGTATACGGCAACTAAAGATAATAAAATTCGAATGCGGTTTGTATTTTCTCCTAAATTACTAGCTACTTTTTCACCCAGTGACAGTAAATTAGCAGAACGAATACAAAATAATGCAAGAACCCAACCAATCATGGAATACGGTAACAGAACTGCTACATCCCCCATACCTTTACCACCGAGGCTACCATTCATCCACTGCAAAGCAGCAGGTAGACGATCACTATATAAAATCGAAAGTAGTCCTGTAATCCCTCCGAAAATCGCATTAACTGCAACACCAGCTAAAATAATACGAACAGGTGAAATCGTATTCTTTTTCCATGCAAGGGCATAAACAATCGCCACTGCAATGGTTCCACCAATCATGGCTACAATGGGAACGAAAGACGTAAAGTTTGGAAATACGAGCATAATAGCTAAAACGGTAACAGATGCACCACTCGAGACACCTGTTAAACCTGGGTCTGCAAGTGGATTTCGCATAACAGCTTGAAGTAATGCTCCTGATAAAGCTAGATTGACTCCGACAATCGCTGCCACTGCAACACGTGGAATTCGTAAATCCCAAATAATCGTTGTTGCCATTTCCTCACTTCGTGTAAAAATAGTTTGAATCGTTTCAAGAGGCGAAATATAAACACTTCCCATGCCAATTGAAATGACTACAAAAATGAGCAACAAAATACTAGTAGAGGCAATGCGTGTGGATGGACTTATTTTTATGTTCATTCTTCCAACCTACTTTGCTAAAATCTTTTGTAGTTCTTCGAGTGCTTGGGGTGCTTTTTCAATTGAAGCGTAACCAAAAACACTATAATCTAGTGCCTGCACACGATCTTCTTTAAATGCTGTCAGCTGATTCCATGCACCATTCTTTTTTACTTCATCTTTAAATTGTTTTAAAGCGACTGTCGCATCTCCATGTGATACAAGTAAGATAACATCCGGATTTGTTGCAATAACATTTTCCATACTAAGTGGTACGTAGGCTTCTTTTGATTTACTTACCTTTGTAATCATATTTTGTGCACCCATCGTATTTACGAGGCTGCCAACATATGTGTTTGTATTCATGAGCATGAATGATTCACCTGTTCCAAAGAGAATCATAACTTTTCGATCTTTTACATCTAAAGATTGGATTATTTTTTGTTCTTTTTTCTCAAGTTCATTTAAATAACTTGTTGCGAGCTGTTCTTTTTTAAGAACAATTGAGAGTGCTGTTAAATCATTCTTTAAATCTTCATACGAATCAGTTGGTAGATAAGCTGATGCAACATTAGTTTGCTTTAATTTCTTCTCTAAACTTGTATGTACTGAAATCGGACCGATTACTATATCCGGTTTTAAACTAACAATCTTTTCAACGTCTGGTTCAACAGGAGAACCTACTTTTTCAATCGTTTCAAACTCTTTTGGAAGCTGATGTGTTGTTGTAGGAAGACCAATAGGTGTTACATCAAGAATATGTAACATTTCGGCAAGCGTAACCGATGTCGTTACAACATTTTTCATCTCCTTTTGTGGAAATACTTGAACCAATTTATCTACTGCTTCATTTGTTTGTGCAGAATTTGCTGTAGCTGTTTGATCTTTTGTTGTTTGTTCTACTTTTGAACCTGAACTTGTATCTTCTGCATTACCACATGCACCAAGTAATAATGCTGTTGATAAAAGTAATGCACTATATAAACCTTTTTTCATTTTTATTTCCTCCATTTATTTTAATTGAAAATAATTATCATTATCAATAAGCAATATAACAAACCATTTTCACACTGACAACTCTCGTTTTTTTTCTAAAAATCTATAAATTCAGCGTTTCTACATGCTTTTTTTCATATAACAATTGCCTACTGTATCCTATTTTTTCTCACATATGCAAAATCACATAAAAAAATCATTCATTCACGTAATCAATACGGAATGAATGATGTGTAAATTATGCTTTTTTCGCAACGTGTACTTTTAATTTTTTATTTTTAACTGTACGATTTTGCATTTCTTTTAAAACGAGTGTTCCTTTGCCATTTAAAATCTCAACAAAACTACATGCATCTTCAATTGTAATAATGCCAATATCATCGGCTGTCACACCGTCAATTTTTGCAATGGTTCCTACAAAATCAACTGCGCGAATTTTCTTCTTTTTACCACCATTAAAGTACAATTTCGTAATGTGTGCATTCAATTGCTCACTCTTCATCACTTTACGTTCTGGTCGTGTATTCATCTTTTCTTCAAAGGCAGCTTGGTTTTCAGCTACTTCTTCAGTAGTCGGTGCTTTTTCAACTGGAATGGTTTTCTCAATATACTCTTCAATCTCTTGTACGTAACGCTTTTCATTCGGACTAGATAATAGAATCGCTGTACCTTGTTGACCTGCGCGTCCTGTACGTCCCATACGATGGACATAACTCTCTTTTTCAAATGGTACATCATATTGAACTACAAGTGAGATTCCTTCAATATCAATACCACGTGCTGCGACATCTGTTGCAACTAAGTAACGGAAGTCGCCTTTTCTAAAATCTTTCATGACAGCTAATCGGTCATCTTGTGTCATTCCACCATGTAGCATGTCCACACTATAGTGTGCTTTTTCTAATTGGTCACATACAGAACGCACTTGCTCTTTCGTATTACAAAAGATGATACAACTATCTGGATTTTGGACGACTGTGACATCACGTAACACACGTATTTTATCTTCTGCTTTCACTTGAATACGTTGTTGACGAATCGCCGTTTTCTCTTGCTCTTTCGCTTCATGTTCAATAAAGACAGGTGTTTTCATATATTTCTCAGCTAAACGTTTAATCTCATCTGCATATGTTGCAGAGAAAAGTAGTGTTTGACGCTTTGTTGGTAACTTCTTAATGATTTTTTCAACCTGATCGATGAATCCCATGTGCAATAATTCATCTGCTTCATCAATAACAAGTGTTGTCAGTTGATCTAAATGAAGTGTTCCACGCTCAATATGGTCCATAATACGCCCTGGTGTTCCTACAACAACGTGTGTTTTTTGGCGGAGTGCAGTCATTTGGAATCGAATCGGTTGGCGACCATATACAGCTACTGCTTTAATGCGTTTATAACGACCGATATTCGTAAAATCTTCTTTTACTTGTACAGCTAATTCACGTGTGGGAACAAGCACAAGTACTTGCGGTTTGTTCTCCTCCCAATTCATTTGTTCAATTAGTGGAATCGCAAAAGCAGCTGTTTTTCCGCTACCTGTTTTAGACTTTGCAATGACATCTTGTTTTGATTGTACAATTGGTAGCACTTTCTCTTGAATCGGTGTTGGTTTTTTATAACCTAAATCCTCAATGGCCTGTAAAACTTTTGAATCTTGAATATAATGTGAAAATGAATGCATGTAAATTCCTCTCTTACTCATTATTTAACAAGCATTTCGAAAAAACGTGTGGAAGCAGGAGTTAGAGGAACATTCTTCAAATGACAAACACCGATAGAACGTGGTGGAATATCATGTTCAAGTGTCATCTCAAATAAACGACCTCTCTCTAACTCTTCGAGTGCAAACTCTTTTGTTACACAGGCAATTCCTAAATTACTCTTAGCAAATTCCACGAGTAAATCGTGTGAACCAAGTTCGAGTTCTGGTTCAATCAAGGTTCCCTGTACTTTTAAAAAGTTCTCTACATATTTTCGCGAATTTGCTGAGCGCTCAAGCATAATGAGTGGTAAATTTTTTAGTTGTTCGAGCTTTAGTGGATATTTTATAAGTGGTTTGTATTTCTCCCCACAGACAAAAATATCATGAATTTCTTTTAGTGCTGTAACTGCAAGTTGTTCTTCATGAATGGGTAAGTTACACACTGCTAAATCAACAGCACCAGACTTTACTTGTTGTGTTAACTCAATCGTTGTACCATTCACCATTTTAAAATGGATATTCGGATAACGATTTCGAAAATCTTCTAAATAAGGTAAGAGATAATGCTTAGAAATCGTATCACTTACTCCTATTTTTAATTCTCCCACTGTTAAATATTTTAATTCTAACAATTTATTTTCACCCACTTCAATTAAAGCAAGTGCTGATTTAATATGCGCATATAAAATCTCGCCTTCACTTGTTAGTGTAACGCCCTTTGGTGTGCGATTAAATAAACGACAATTCAATTCGCGCTCCAATTGAGAAATGGCCTGACTAATGGCCGGTTGTGTCATATATAAAGTTTTGGCTGCTTTTGAAAAACTCTCTGCACGACCCACATGTGAAAATATGCGATAGTAGTCTAGTTTGACAACCATATAACCTCTCCTTATACGTGCTATTTCTTATATTAATTTTACTTATATATAGAAGCAAAGTATAGTTATTTATATCATATATAATACATAATTATTGAGGAGAGATTATTTTGGAACGAGTAGTAGGAACTGTTGTACGTGGACTTCGTGGTCCGATTATTAATGAAGGTGACGATATCGCACAAATCGTTGTAGATGCTGTATTAACTGCATCAGAAGTAGAAGGTTTTGAAATTCAAGATCGCGATGTTGTAACTGTAACAGAATCAGTTGTTGCACGTGCACAAGGTAACTATGCTTCAGTTGACGCAATCGCTGAAGATGTATCAGCAAAATTTGGAGATGACACAGTTGGTATTATCTTCCCAATTCTAAGTCGTAATCGTTTTGCAATTTGCTTACGTGGTATCGCAAAGGGCATTAAAAAAGCTGTTTTAATGTTAAGCTACCCATCAGATGAAGTAGGTAACCACTTAGTAAGCCTAGATGCATTAGATGAAAAAGGTGTGAACCCTTGGACTGATACACTTTCAGAAACAGAATTCCGTGAACACTTCGGCGCAAACACACACCCATTCACTGGTGTTGATTATATCGAGTACTATAAATCATTAGTTCAAGAATATGGTGTTGAGGTAGAAGTTATTTTCTCTAACAATCCAAAAGCAATCTTAGACTATACAAAGAACGTTTTAACTTGTGATATCCACTCACGTCAACGTACAAAACGTATTTTAAAAACTGCTGGTGCAGAAAAAGTTTACTCACTTGACGATATTTTAAATCAATCAGTAAACGGTAGTGGATTCAACGAAGCATACGGTCTTCTGGGTTCAAACAAATCAACAGAAGATAGCGTAAAATTATTCCCACGTAACTGCCAACCAATCGTTGATGGTATCCAAGCAACATTAAAAGAGAAAACAGGTAAGACAATTGAAGTAATGGTTTACGGGGACGGTGCTTTCAAAGATCCTGTAGGTCAAATTTGGGAACTAGCTGATCCTGTTGTATCACCAGCTTACACAGCAGGTCTTGATGGTACACCGAACGAAGTAAAATTAAAATATTTAGCTGATAATGATTTCGCTGATTTACGCGGTGATGAATTAGATGCTGCAATTAAAAACTACATCAATAATAAAGATGAAGATTTAACAGGTAATATGGCTGCCCAAGGTACTACACCTCGTCGTTTAACTGATTTAATCGGTTCTCTATCAGATTTAACTTCGGGTTCTGGTGATAAAGGAACACCAATGATTTACATCCAAGGTTACTTCGATAATTACACAAAATAATCATTTATTTATGAGAGGCTAGGGAAATCCCTAGCCTCTTTTTTATAAATTGGGGTAGAGTATAAATAGTCTAAACCCCTGTCTTTTGATTTTCGGACTTAAATATCATACAGTAATTTAAAAGAGGTGATTGCATGAAAATCCAATATATTCGTCAAGATGACGAAATCGTATCAGGTATTACATTAAAAGATGAAACTGAACCAGAAGCCTATAATCTAGCCCTGCATTGTTGCCAAGAAGCTACAGCTGTTCTAAATAATCGACGTGCTTTAGCTGACGAACTAGGAGTGGAATTAGAGCAACTAATTTGCGCAAACCAAACACATAGTGCTAACTTATATAAAGTAACAAGAGATGATTTAGGTCGTGGTTCTACAGATGCAGATACTGCCATTCCAAACACAGATGCTTTATACACATTTGAAAAAGACTTGGTTCTGTGTACTTTTACAGCCGATTGCGTTCCTGTAACATTTTATGACCCTACATCTGGGTTGATTGGTGTGATTCATTCAGGATGGCAAGGTACTGTAAAAGAAATTAGTTTACGTGTAATGGATTTCCTGAAAAATCGAGAACGACTTAACCCTGAAAATTTACAAGTTCATATTGGTACAGCACTCAGCCAACATCATTTCGAAGTAGACGAAGATGTATATATTCGTTTTAAAGCTTTAGGCTATGCGAATGATTTTATCTATTTTAATGAAGGTACTTCCAAATATCATATTGATAACCAACTCGTTGTAAAAACACAATTTGAATTATCAGGTGTACCAAGTGATAATATACAAATAGATCCTACATGTACATTTGATTCGATTGAAGGCTTTTCTTATCGACAATGTAAGCAAGATGGACGACATTTAACTTTTATTTATAGAAGGTAATGCATTTATGTGTTGTTCTATTTTTAGAACAACTTTTTTTGTATAAAGATGTTTCATGTGAAACATCGCATAGAAAATTTGTTCTAAAAATGATTTTAGTATTTTTTAGAAATTTAGTATAATATATGTATTATTCAAGTGAGAGGTCGTATAATCTATGAGTATTTTATTAGTTGATGACAATTTAATTAATCTATTCACATTAGAAAAACTATTAAAAAGTTCGGGATATGAAGATTGTATTCCACTTAATTCTTCAAAAGATTTACTAACTTATATGCGTACACCTGCACATGCTAAAAATGTCGATTTAATTTTACTCGACATTATGATGCCGGAGATGGATGGCTTAGAAGCTTGTAGACAAATCAAAGCTATGAATCACGCTAAAAATGTTCAGATTATATTCGTTACCGCATTAGAAGATAAAAAGAAATTAGTCGAAGCACTGGATATAGGTGGCAGTGACTATATTTCAAAACCACTTAACAAAACTGAATTACTCGCGCGTATTCGCGTAGCATTACGACTTAAAAAAGAATTAGATTGGCATACAGAACATGATAAAAAAATTCAAATTGAATTAAACCTTGCTTCCAAAGTACAACAGAATTTATTAAGTACACCCTTCGAGAATGAACAATTAAAAATCGATGTATCTTATTGCCCTTCTTCCAACCTTTCAGGGGATTTATATTATTGGTATCGACTAGACGAAAATCGTTACGCGATTATCTTACTTGATATGATGGGGCATGGGATTTCATCTTCACTTATTTGTATGTATATATCTTCTGTTCTCCGTGAAACAATTAACAATATTGTTGAGCCAGTAGCTGTTATGACCGAACTAAACCGCTATATGTCGATTTTACATAGTGAAACTGATAATGGTATACCTTACTATTTTACAGGAATTTACTTAGTAATTGATACAAAAGATAAAACGATTGAATACATTAATGCAGGTCATCCAGCAGGTTACCTTACATTAGATGAAAAAACAGTTCAACCACTATCATCTAACACAATGGCTGTTGGCTTTTTTGATAAGTTATGTGCTATTAAAGATAAAGTTCATTATGAAAATGATTTTCAAATTGTGTTATTTACAGACGGTGTATTAGAAGCGATTCATGCAGATGAATATATTGCGGAAGAAAAAATTAAAGCGCATTGTTCACACCATTGGATTTGTCCAAATACCGTAATAGACGAACTACTTCCACCTGATCAACAACTTAATCAAACAGATGATATGTGTGTGATTTTAATTCAAGGATAAAAAAAGAGATGCATTATGATGATTTACTCATCATAACGCATCTCTTTCTTTTTATAAATTTGATGTTCAGTTGATTTTGTTTCATAAAATTTGCAGACATCTGTAAACTGAAGTGTTTCTCGATGCCCCAACCCTAAAATACCACCTGTACTTAGACTATCAAAGAAGATTTTTTGCACTTTATTTTGTAAACCTATATTAAAGTAAATCAATACATTTCGACAGAGAATCATATGAAATTCATTAAATGATTGATCTGTCACTAGATTATGTTGCATAAAACTAATTGATTTTACTAAATCTTCTTGTAGATAAGCATATTCTTCATCTGTCGTATAATATTGTGAAAAGGATTGCTTTCCACCAGACAATTGATAGTTTTTCGTATAGTTTTTCATCTTACTTAAAGGAATTTTACCTTCTTTTGCAATCTTTAATACTTCTTCATTCATATCTGTCGCATAAATTTTAGATTTCTCTAGGAGTCCTGCTTCTTTTAATAAAATAGCCATCGAAAAAGCTTCTTCTCCTGTGGAACAACCTGCATGCCAAATTCGAATCTCAGATAATTCTTTAAATATTGGTAGAATTTCTTCACGAATATATTTAAAAAATAAAGGATTGCGGAACATTTCTGTCACATTAATTGAAAAGTCCTGTAATAATTGATGAAGCATTTCTTTGTTCGTAAAAACTTCATTTTGTAAAATCGAAACGGAATCCATTTGATTCATTTTCATTCGATGATGAATTCTTCTCATAATAGATGGTCGACTATAATCTCTGAAATCATAGCCTGTTAATTGATGAATGGCTTGGAGCAACAATTCTACTTCAATTGTTTCGCGTTCATGAATCACTTGACCTTCACCTCTTTAGTCAGCCAGACACGTAGGATACTTAGTAACTGTTCCATATTAAGAGGCTTACTAATATAATCAGATGCACCTACCTTCATACACTGATCGCGATCAATTTCCATTGCTTTCGCTGTTACAGCTATAATTGGTAAGTCTAAGTTCATTTGTTCTCGTATGATTTGAATTACTTCATATCCATTCATCCCTGGCATCATAATATCCATTAATACGGCATCATAATCAGTATTGTATTGTAATTTTTGTAAGCATTCTAATCCACTTTCTCCTGATGTAACAATCGCCCCTTTACTTTCTAAAAGTGTTCGCATGGAATATATGTTACGTCGGTCATCATCAATCATTAAGATTTTTTTACCTTGAAAGATATTCACTTTTTCTTCGGGTTGAACTGCCAAGCTCCCTTGCATAGCCTCTATATTCTCTTGGCATTGCCTCATATTAGGTAAATACAGTGTGAACGTACTTCCAATACCTTCTTCAGATTCTACTTGAATAAATCCACCTAATAATTTAGCGTATTCTTTTGAAATAGCCAACCCTAAACCTGTACCACCATATTTACGTACTGTTGCACCGTCTACTTGGTGGAACGATTCAAAAATAATACTATGTTTTTCTTTCGGAATACCAATGCCTGTATCCTCAACAGCAATCTCAAGCCAATCGTCGCTTACTTTCTGCATTTCTTCTGTAATTAACGCCGCGCTTTGAATACGAACTTCTACTTTCCCTTGTTCTGTAAACTTAAAGGCATTAGATAAAAAGTTTTTCAATATTTGACGCAATCTTAATTCATCTGTAAAGAATAGTTTTGGTATTTCTCCTAAGATTTCAATATGATAAGTTAAATCTTTTTGTTTAGCAAAATGCGCAAAATTTGCTTTTAAAATTGTTGGTAACTCACTAATATTTACATCAGAAAACTCAATATTCACTTTACCCGTTTCAATTTTAGATAAATCTAAAATATCATTAATAAGCTCTAATAAGTCCTGTCCTGAAGAATGAATGACTTTCGCAAACTCTTTTTCTTCATCTGATAAATGACTATTTTCTTGGTCTGTCAGCATTTCTGATAACAATAAGATACTATTAAGTGGCGTTCTTAACTCATGTGACATATTCGCTAAAAATTCCGATTTATATTTTGCACCCTGAGCAATTTCCCTCGCCTGTGTCTCGATATCTCGATTTGCAAGTGCTAACTCACGCGTTCTTGCTTCCGCTTCTTTTGTACGAATTGCTAAACTATCATTCATTGTCGATAATTCATTCGTCTGTGCTTGTAACTCCTCAGACTGTGTTTGCAATTCTTCAGATTGTGTTTGCAATTCTTCAGATTGAACCTGCAATTCCTCTGTTAAGCGATTAGAATCTGATAATAGCGACTCAATATGCATCATGTGTTTTACACTATCAATCGATATTCCGAGTGTTTCATTTACTTTATTTAATAGTTGAATATGCTTTTCTTCAAAAGTATCAAGCGTTGCAAACTCTAAAATTGCAATTACTTGACGGTTAAAATAGACAGGCATTAATAATAGCATCCTAGGTGTTGTATCTATTAAACTAGTCGAAATGACATGTGTATTTTCTGGACTTACAGCCATTTTATACATATGCCCATCTTTTGCTACTTGGCCGATTAATCCTTCACCTAATTTAAATGAGTCTCTCCCAATATCCAAATTATTCTCAGCAAAAGCACCTTTTTTTACATACAATATATCGTTATCCTGTTCTTCCCGCAAATAAAAAACGCTATGTACTGCATGAATAACTTGCGATATTTCAGATAAGATAACATCGGCTAATGTATGGATATCATTGACTCCTTGATATGCATAAATAATATGATTCACATTATTTTGAACCCATTCTTTTTCTTCAAGTTGATCTAATAATTGATTTGTTTCAATAGTTAAATCCCTTACTTCATCTCGCGATATAATATCAATACGTTCTTTTAAATCGCCACCTTTTTGGCGAATATTTTGAATCGTTTTTTTTACATTTTGAATCGCTTGAATAATATTTTTTGAAACATAATTTGAAATAAATAGACCGACTAACATAATTGATAAAATTAATATGAAAAAGATCCACATAAGTTGAACACTTGTATGCTCTAAGTTTTCAGTATCATCATTCAAAATTGTATTTTGTTCTTGACGTAAACGATTTATACTACGATTTATATTAGGTATTTCAGCATTTTCTACTTTTTGTTTTAAAAATATGGTAGCCGCTGATTCACTTTTTTCTTCTCTAATTTTGAGAGAAGGTTCAACGATAAGCGTTATCCACTTATTCACACTTTTTTCTAAATCTAATGCAAGTATTTTTTCATTGGACTGTTTTGCTACTACATTTTTCAGATTTTCTAAATCGTTAAGAACATTTATACGCTGTTCCTCATACTCATTTATGTATCTTTTTTCTCCTGTTAAAATATAACTATTTTGCTTTTTTTCAATTTGAATAATCGATTGTTCTACTGTGTTAATCATTTGATGCACTTCTAAATTGCGATTCGTGACATCACTTCTTTTACCGTTTAAAACAGTGACTTTCTCTAAAATGAGAATAGATGATAGTAAAACACAAACGATAATCACGATATAGCCTAAAGTTACTTTTAAGCGGATACTGCTTTTTCGTTTAACCACCTCTCACTTCCTCCTTCACTTTTAATGATTTTTTTATTATAGCAAATTAATAATAAAAAGATTTCTTTATTATCATATAATCCACTGCTATTTTATTTATTATCTACATTACTTAAGACAATGAACAATAAGTCTTTTTTATATTTTATCATACATTTTTTTACATTTTATTAGACCATAAAACCTATTTATTGTAATAAAAAATTACGCACAGATTATGCACGTAATTTAATCAATTCATTATTTATATAAATTAATTCGTTTACTAATTAAATAAATGGTAATTCCGCCTACTGTCATTGATAATAACTCACCAATTCCAACAAACAACCATGTTTCCCAGAATGGTAAATCTGCTAATACATATAATTGCAATGCTACAGTAAACATAGAGGCAGCGAAAATAAGTGCCGTAATAACCATTTTTAATTTCATATTTTGCATATTTCGCGTTGCATAGCGACAAATCATTAACACAACAAATGTCGCAACTCCACCAATCGGTACATCTAAGAACCAAGTGGGTGAGGCAAAATTAGCGATGATTACACCTACTGTGACACCTATAACATAACGCTTATGATACAAAGCTAAATAATTTAGCATCTCCGATAAACGTAATTGGATGGCACCAAAACTAATGACAGCTAAAAAAACGGTTACGACCACATATAATGAGGCAACCAGTGCTGTTTTCGACAGCTCAGAAATACTTGTTGAGCTTTTTGTAATCGACGTATTATTCATTTTTCTTCTCCTTTGTGGTACTACTATTTAAGTAATCCAGTAATAACTACGACCAAAGGAAGCGAGTTTTCACCCGATCTGAAGTGCCGTAGTGTAAGCATTTTGCTTACCGAATTATTATAACAAATTCTTATTTGGCTATCCAGCCCCCATCAATTGGAATAACTGTGCCGTGAATATAATCGGCGTCATCGCTTGCAAGATAACTTGTTAGACTCGCTACTTCTTCTGGCTTTGCCCATCTTCCAGCTGGTGTCTGTTCTGCTACCCATTTTGCCATTTCACCATCTCCTTCAAAATCAGCTGCATTCATCGGTGTATGAATAGCTCCTGGTGCAATCGCATTCACGCGAATTCCTTCTCTGCAATAATCTTGGTCTACTTGTTTCGTGTAACCGACAATCGCATGTTTTGAAGCAGTATAAGCTGCTCCTCCTCCGCCAGCTACAAGCCCTGCAATGGAAGCCATATTGATGATGGCACCTTTTTTCTGCTCTAACATAATCGGCAATACTTCATTCGTTACGAAATACGTTCCTTTGACATTCGTATTCATAATTCGATCCCAAAGCTCCTCATCTGTATCTAATGTTTTCGCATAACCATCTAATACACCTGCAGTATTTAGTAAAATATGAATCGTATGAAATGTTTCGAGCGCATGTTTCACAGATTGTTTCACATGAAACTTATTCGATACATCTCCTACGCTATAGGCAAACTGTTTTGGAAATAAGCTTTTCATCTGTTTCATCTGTGTATCTTCTAAGTCAAAACCATATACATAAGCGCCTTTTTCTAAAAATAAAGCTACTTGTGCAGCTCCGATTCCTGAATTTGCGCCTGTTACAAAAACCACTTTTTGATTAAAATCCATTTATATTCCTCCATATGAAAAGAAGCTGGCTCTAAAATTAGAGCGCAGCTTATTGTTATTCTACAATTGACCAATCTTCGGCTAAAATGTCACACACTGTCGGTTGGAACATCGTGTAACCTTCGCCTTCTACATTAATTAAAAAATATGGATTTAAGTTTTCTCCATCGAATTGAGAAGCCCCTACTAATTTTACATATAGTTCTGGACCGCTCCAACCGTCACGAATTACTTTTTCGCCATTTTTCAGTTTTGGTAATACTTCTTCAAATGTCATACATACACTTCCTTTTCTAACATAGCTTCATTTTATCATAATTGATTTGCATGAACTGCCTGATTGCGCCCATTATTTTTAACATAGTATAGCGCATCATCTGCTCTTTTAAATAGTGTTGTAATCGTGTCCTCTTCTGTACGTGTTGATACACCTAAACTAATTGTAATATGGTCTACAACTTCAAATTCTTGGTTTCCTACTTCACGATTTAAAAACTGTGCAATTTCTAGTGCTTCATCTGCATCAATTAAAGGTAATAATAACGCAAACTCTTCTCCACCATAGCGCGTTACAATCCCTTTATCACCTAAAGTATTACTTAGACACTTCGATAACTTTGTTAAGACAACATCACCTGTTAAATGTCCATACGTATCGTTTACCTTTTTAAAGTGATCAATATCTACCATAATCACAGATAATAGTACCTTCTCTTGCATAATCTCTTCCATACGTTCATTTAGATAACGTCGATTATAAGCACCTGTTAAAGCATCCACATGAGATATTTGTGACAACTCCAAATTCATCTGTTCTAATTTTGCTTTTTGCTCTTCAATTTGCTGGTTAATTTTTTCTAATGCTTCTACTGCAATTTGATTTTGTTTTAATGCATCTTGTAGAGCATACTGTACATTTCTCAATTCTTTTTCATGATCGACTCGACGATTAATTCGCATAAACACGCAATCAATAATAGGTGTTTTTTCTTCGAATTTTTTAGCATTTAATACATATGAATCACTTGTACCTTCAGCTGTTTTTAATGTCAGCAGCATCTCTTCAACATGCCCTTGAATTGAGATTTTTGGATAAAAATAAGAATAGAACATCATCATACTTACTTTCGATAATACTTTTTCAATGGATTGATGAAGTAGTTGTTGCTTATCCATCTTCAACCATTTCGCCATTGTCTCATTTAGATTTAAAATTTCACCATCTAAACTTAGCTGCATATAACCGCATGGAGAATGTTCAAAACGATTCATCATATTGCCAAGTCACTCTCAATGAAGTCTGCAATAATCGCAGCTGTTTCTGAAGCATGACTAATATGTGGATAATGACCTTTTGCATTCATAACAACTAATTGGCTATTCGGAATTGACTGATGTAAATAATCACCTACATGTTTTGGAACGATACTATCTTCTGCGCATTGTAAAATTAACGTATTCGTTTGCAATTGTGGTAATTGTTCGCGATAATCTGAAAAGAATGTGACCTCCGCAAACTCACGTGCGATTTTAGGATTTGTTGAAACAAAAACCTTTTCAAGATCTTCTGTCATCTGAGGTGCAGCTTCTTCTCCCATTCCAACAGGCGCCATATAACTCGCCCATCCTGAAAAGTTCATCTCCATCATCTCTAACAGTTCATGGACATCACTTTCTTCAAAACCACCATTAAAATCTTCTTTATTCAAATAACATGGCGAAGGTCCAATCATGATCATTTTCTCAAATAGTTCTGGTCGCTCGATTGCTACAAGCATACCAATCATCGAACTGATCGAATGCCCTAAAAAGATGACTTTTTCTAAATTCATCTCATCCATAATGTCGATAATATCTTGTTTGTAACCATGTAATGTACTATATTTTTCCTTATGATAGGCCTGTAAATCAGAACCTCCCGCACCTACATAATCAAATAAAACTAAGCGATATTTTTCTGCAAATGCAGGTGTGATATATTGCCACATGCTTTGTTCACAACCAAAACCATGTGCACAAATGATTGTCTGGTCGCCATCTCCAACCACGTTGACATTATTACGCTGTAAAATATCCATCTTCATCCACCTCTTTATCTATCTTATTTTCTTTTTAAAACGATAAGACTATTCTTTCTATCTTATCATGAATTTCCAAAAATGAAATAAACGAGTATGTTCTAGAACATAAAGAAAAGCGAAGGTTAGCCCCTCGCTTTGTGCATTATTTAAAATTATATGCTGTTACAATCGGTTCTCGCTGTTGTAATGTATCTTGTACATATTCATACAAACAGATTCCTAAGAATGAGCCGGATACATTATAAACTTGTGTGAATCCGCTGTTTTGAAGTGCCATCACAGCATTATAACTACGTTGTGCCGAACGACAATGAACATAGATTGGTCGGTCTTTTGGAATTTCATTCATACGTTCACGTAGTTCACTTAAAGGAACATTTAATGCTCCCTTAATCTGTCCATTTTCAACCTCATTTTTTTCACGTACATCTAAAAAGAAAGCACCTTGTTCATATAAATCACGTACTTCCGATACATGAATCTGTTTAAAACGTCCATACAATACATTCGTTGCGACAAGAGCTGCCATATTCACAACATCTTTTGCTGTACTATACATTGGTGAATAAGATAGTTCCAAATCTTTTAAATCCTCAATCGTACCGCCCATTGTAATCATCGTAGCGATTACGTCAATTCTTTTATCTGCATTCCCTTTACCAATCGCTTGTGCACCTAAAATTTTGCCTGTTGGCACTTCATAAACTAATTTAAAATGAAGTGGATTACTTGAAGGCATTAATCCCACTTTATCTGGTGCAATCACGTAAACAGAGTCCACTTCGATACCAGCCATTTTAGCTGTGCGTTCATTAATACCTGTCGCTGCACAGTTGTAATCAAAAACTTGAATACTCGATGAACCAATTACACCACGTTGGCGGTTTGTAATACCATACATATGGTCTGCGGCTGCACGTGCTTGTTTTTGTGCAGGACCTGCCAGAGCAAGACGTGTTGGACGATGTAGAATTTGATCGTACACTTCAATTGCATCGCCTACAGCATAAATCGAAGGATCATTCGTTTGATAATTCGTATTTACTTTAATACCACCTGTTACACCTAAATCTAACCCAGCTTGTATCGCTAAATCAGTTTCAGGTTTCGCACCTGCTGCAACTACAACTACTTCTGCTGCAATCTTTTTACCGTTTGCAAGTAACACATGCGCTGTTTCAATTTTTTCAATCGCTGCACGCAATTCCAAATTCACGCCATGATCGAGCAATTCTTTTTGCATAATTTGCACCATATCTTCATCATATGGATCCATAATTTGTGCACCACGCTGAATTAATGTCACTGATTTTTTCGCTTCACGTAAATTTTCAGCCACTTCAACACCAATAAAGCCACCGCCAATAACCGCAATATCCTGTACATTATTCATCTGAATATAAGTTTGTAATCTCTCAATATCTGCTACATTTCGAATCGTAAATACATGCGAAGAATGGATTCCTTCAATAGGAGGTAACGTCGGTTTTGCACCCGGTGATAATAGTAAAATATCATATGCTTCTTCATAGACTTCACCTGTAACAACATGTTTCACTTCAATTGTTTTGCGGTCCCTATGAATCGCAATCACTTCTTGATTCACACGTGCATCTAAATTATATTGTTTTTTAAATTTTTCAGGACTCATCATAATTAATTTTTCACTTGTTGGAACAATTCCACTTAAGTAAAACGGTAAAGAGCAATTTGAAAAAGAAACATGTGGCCCTTTTTCAAACATGATTACCTCTGCTTGTTCGTCTAATCTACGAATACGAGCAGCTGTAGAAGCTCCGCCTGCTACGCCACCAACAACTAATACCTTCATTGAATATATCCTCCTCATTTGTTTATACCTATATCATATACCCCTATAGGTAATTAAACAAGGAATATCACTACTTTTCGATTAGTTCTTTTCTCATTTCTTCCAATTCAGCAATTTGCTCTTTTGTTAGTTCAATTAATTCTTTTGTGCCTTCGTCAATTTCACCAGGTGCTTCTAGAACAGATAACATATCCTTTGCATCCTCTAACATTAACTCAATATTTTCTAATGACAATTTCGCCATTGTAAACGCCTCTTTTCGTTCAGATTATTTTCATACTATAGCGTATTTATCGGTAGATATGAAGCAATTCAGCTCGTATTAAATGACAATTTATCGAATAAATCAAATTTATGACAAACTACCATTTTATAAATTTTCTGACCACTTTAAATATATTAATTCTGGCACTTTTAAACAGTCAGTGTGTTTGCTAATGTAAGAGTACAAATTGAACCAAAGGGGTGGTTACTATGCAAAAAACATTATCGAATACAAACGCTCGTCCGCGCTCTCATACATATGACTTAATTATTACAGCGATGTGTATTGCACTTGTTTTTGTTGCAACATTATTTTTAAACATTCGTTTACCAATCTCAATTAATGGTGGACTCGTCCACTTAGGTACAGCGATGTTATTCATTGTAACGCTATTATTCGGACCGAAAAAAGGGATGATTGTCGGTGCCATAGGTATGAGTCTATTCGATTTATTCTCAAACTGGACATTATGGGCTCCGTTCACATTCGTAACACGTGGATTACAAGCCTATATTGTTGGCTCTATCGCCTTCTATGGTGGTCGTAAAGGTCGTAGTATTCCATTTAATATTGTCGGTATTTTAGCTTCTATACCCGTTATGTTAGCAGGTTACTATTTATGTGAGGGTATCCTATTCGGTAATTGGGTTGCACCAGCTACATCGATTCCAGGTAACTTACTACAAAACAGTATAGGTCTACTTGTAGCGATTCCAGTAGTTGCTATACTTAAGAAAATACCGATGTTCCGACCATAATGAAAAACAGGCTTCGCTCAAAACGTACACTGGTCCAAGTTAATGTGATAAATAAAGTAAAATATGTATTAAATATTATAAATCTATTATTTTCATTAGCTTGTATGATGTCAATGTATGTTTGGATAGAAAAATATTAAAAGATACTTTTCTAATACAGAAAAGTATCTTTTAATATAATAATATTTATTACATTGTGATTATACAGAGTTATTTCATTTTTAATCGATTATTACCACTTATTATCTATAAACTTAAAATTATTATAATCAACAGTAGCTGAATCAATAAAATTGTATGGTACAACCAAAGCTTTTGGTTCAAAAAAACCTTGACTATTACGAGTCTTAATTGTTTTACCTGCCTTATAATAAGAATACCAAACTAACTCACTACAATATATATATTTAATATCTTTGGGATTGTTAGTAATTTTATAAGGTATTTTTTTACCTCTAAAATATGTTTTAGCCTTCTGAGCAGCAGTAGCACCTAGAGTACTTGATTTAGGTCTAATAACTTTAGATTTTGAATATCTCTCATGCCATTTTGTTTCTGATATAACGAGAGGATATGGTTCATTTGCTCGCCCCGAAGTATGTAGAATGTTAGTAGCATCAATATATATACCAGCATGTCCTGTAATTCCACTGGCTATAGTACTATTCGTTACAATAATATCTCCAGGTTTATTTTTAATTGCAGCCTTTGCTTTATTTCCTACGAAAATAGTTAAAGATAAAAACACTGATAATGCTAATATTAATATTTTTTTCATTTTTCTCCTCCTTGTAGTTGTTATTATACATATTTTTTTTAAAAAAACAATATTATTACATTAATGTAAATAAAAAGAAATTAAATAAAAACAACCAGTCGACAATAATTTATTGTCGACTGGTTGTTTAAAGGGTACGTTCTTATTGTCTCAAAAAAGCTCGTAAACACCTTTATTCCTCGGCTTTTTTCAATTGTTCAATCACATAGCGTAATATGCGTGCTGTTAAGCCCCATACCGTATGCCCCTCATACTCATAAAACCATTCTTCCATATCGCGAGAACGCCATTTATAATCTCGTCCACGCGCAATTTTATCATATGGAAAATCATCTTTTGGCTGAAGTTTGACCGGAACATAATGACGGTAAGCTTCATGACTTAATAGCCAATCTACTGGTATCGTAAAAGTTGAACCTACCTCATCTGGATTCAATCTATAATGTGACTCATCCGGAATTACTGCAACAACAGGATAGACGACAAAAGAAGGCGACATGATAAGAGGACTTAGCTCTTGTAAGATTTGAATATCTTCTCTTCGAACACCTAACTCTTCTTCAGTTTCTCGAATCGCGGCATCCTTTATAGAAGCATCTGTATCATCAATTTTTCCACCTGGGAAACTAATATCTCCTGGTTGCTTACGCATTGTGGCAGAGCGTACTTCAAATAATATATGCCACCCATCTTCTTTTTGAATCAACGGAATAATAACAGCAGAACGGAAGGCTTGTTCTTCACCAATAAAAAGCGGCTGTGGTTTACGCAATTGCTGTCGAATACGTTCTAATTCCATTTCACTTCTCTCCTATACGTTTATTCTCTCTCTATGATACAGCGTATGAAAGTGAAACGAAATCTTTTTATAGGTGTGTTAAATCTTCTTCTAATCGGTGATCCACACGTACACAATCCACTGCAATAACAATCGCCACAAGAATTAACTCTTTCGATTCATCTTCAATTTCAATGAAATATCGACGGCGCCCTTTTACAAAATGTTCTTTGACGCGTCCAATATGCTCTCCTTTACATAACACTTCAAATTGCATATCCATCCAGTTTCCTTGTACTTCGATATTAGCGCCCTCAATTGTGTAATGCGCCTTTAAAAAAGAGCGTTCTTTTTTAATTGTGAGTACATCTTGTCCTTCTACTTCTACAAAAAAGCGTGGTAATAAACTAAATATTTTTTTCGTGATTTTAGCTACTTGTTGTCCATCTCGGTCAAGAACTTTGAATTCTCTTGGTAGATGTAAAAATCCACCCTCAATTGTATAAGCTACTTCATCTTGTTCATCTCGAATAAAAAATTCCTTAATCGCATATGTGTTACCACCCATGTGTAAAGTTTTCATAATTTCATCCACACCTTTTCATTATTTAATTAGGTATGACTCTCTTACCCCTTTAAATAACGAAATAACGATATCACATCATTTTGTAATTTGAACTATACAGATGTAGATGCTGCTGCTGCACGATCATCTGCTTTTACGCAATCAATTGCTACAACAATCGCTACAAGTATAATCTCCATCGCCTCATCTAAAACTTCAATCTCATAACTATCGCCCCAACTAAACCACTTTTGTCTAACCGAACCGATACACGTTCGATTTTGATAGACTTCGAAATTCATATCCCACCAATTTCCATTCACTTCAATTCCGTGACCCTCAATACTATATTTCGCTTTAAAAAATGAAAATTCCTTTTTGATGGTTAGTACTTCTTGTCCTTCTACTTCTACGAAAAAACGTGGTAAAAAACTAAATACTTTCTTAGTTACAAGCGCTACCTCTTGTTGCTGCCGATTTGTAATAGAGAATTTTTTAGGAATACGTAAAAAACTACCTTCTACACGATACACATCTTCTTCAGCTTCATTTTTCACCGTAAATTTACTGTTTAAGCTAAGTACTTTTTGCTTCATATACAACTTTTTCATATTTTCACTCCTATTTTAATAAAGAATCAATTATATGTTGGACAGATGCGCCTTCTTCAAATGAAACGTAGTTTGAACCTTTACCCTGAAAGTAGAGAGAAACCTCATCTAAAAAAGAAATGTTAGATTTTTGTAATGTTAGTCGTTGTTCTGGTTGGTTAGGTGTACTAACCCATAATTCTGCCCAATTTCGAATGGTCATTGTCTTTTTCGTACCATGAATAAGATAGATTATTTGCTCTTGTTCTGCGACACCATGCGCTCCTTGTAAAACAAACGGAATATTTCCCGGAAGTTGTGCAAGTGCACAAACACTCTGTTCACAAAGCTCTGGATTCTGCGGATAATTTGTTTGATGAGATTGAAGTGATCCTTCACCAAAAAGTCGTTCTGTCATCTGAAGATAGTGTGGGAAAATTTCACGAATAAAACCACCCTGTTCACGCGTGCGAATCCAATTATTTTCTTGCCATGGGCGTGGCCACTGTGGAAAATAAGTTGATAACTCAACCTGAATAACATCACCGAGTTCCTGTTGCTGTATTGCTTTTTCTACATATAAAAATTCTTCCCCGTATATCATTGGAAAATGCATAGCTGTTTTAACACCATATTCTTTTGCAATTTCCACCATTCTTTTTCCTTCTTCTTCATTGTGAGCAAGCGGTTTTTCACAAATAACATGTAATCCTCTTTTTGCACAACCTTCTGTCAAAAACATATGGCTAATAGGTGGTGTGCCAATATAAGCGAATTCAGCCTCTATTTCTAATAGTTCTTCTAATGAAGAAGTTGTTTGAACGTTATAACGCGCCGACATTTCTTGTAACCGCTCTGTATTCGCGTCGTACATTGCTACAATCTCTACACTGGTGGAGTTAGCTGCTTGTTGAAGTATTCTCTCTCCAACAACACCTGCTCCAATTAAAATCCCCTTCATCCTCATCATCCTCTCTTTGTGGATATCTTTTCAACTAGTATAAGTTATACACATGTGGATATCTTTTCAAAAAAAATCATCCTTTATTGTATTGTGGACAACTTAGGATGATTTTTCAAATCTTTATTTTACTTTTACTGGTTCTGGGTAATCAAAGCCTTTTGTATCAACTTCGACTTTTTTCATCTTTTGATCTTTATTCGGCTTATCCGAGCCATCACGTTCAACTTTTACAATTTGGTCTACAACGTCCATTCCCGATGTCACTTTACCAAATGCCGCATAGTCACCATCTAGACTTGGTGTATCTGCCACCATGATGAAGAACTGTGAACCTGCCGAATCATTGTTTTGACTGCGTGCCATTGATACAACACCACGTGTATGTTTTAAATCATTGTCAAAACCATTTTTAGAGAACTCTCCTTTGATTTCATAGCCAGGACCTCCTGTACCATTCCCATCTGGGTCTCCACCTTGAATCATGAAATCAGGAATGACACGATGGAAGATTGTTCCGTCATATGTGCCTTTTTTGATTAATGAAATAAAGTTCGCAACTGTATTCGGTGCTTTTTTTGGATATAACTCCATTTGAATCTTTTGATTATCTTCCATTGTGATGGTCACAATCGGATTCTCTTTTACTTCTGATGCATAATTTGTTTCAGGCTCTTCTTTTGATTCTTTTTTATCTGAACTACATGCTGCTAACATTGCGATGAGTGCCATCACCATAAATAATAGTAGTCCATACTTACTCTTTTTCATGTATAAATCCTCCCTCTCTTCTTACCAAAAATATACCATACTTTTAAATAGAACCAAAAAGACAGAATGAGATAAACTATCTTACTTTCCCTTTAAAGTTCGCAACGAAAAATCGGAACCGTGCCACAGCCCAATTCCGATTTTTCTTATACTTATATAAGGTGGTTATGTTCCAACCTTTATTCTAATTTAAAATCTCAATCATTTTGCGATACCCTTGTTCTTTTGCGTAATCTAACGCTGTCTTACCATAGCGGTCACGTAGATTTTGATTTACTCCTGCGTCCATAAGCTCTTGCACAATTTCTTGATATACTTTCGAGCCATCTGTTAAGGCAACTGCTTCAATCAATGCTGTGTAACCATAATCATTTTGATGGTCAATATCTACTTGTTCATCTGTTAATAGTAGACGAACATTATCTAAATGCCCTTTTTCAGCTGCTGGAATTAATGCATTTCCGCCAAAACGATTTCGTACTTGTTGATTTGGTTTTGTATGTTCCATCATATAACGTAAAATCTCTGTTTTCCCTTGTGCACCTGCATATAAATAGGCGCTATCTTGAATCGCATCTTGCTGATTAATATCTGCACCCGCGTCAATTAATAATTTTGCGATTTCTATATCATTTTCATGTGTAGCAATGAGTAATGGCGTTTCCTTTTTATCATTTGTTTCGTTTATAGTTGCATTGCTACGTGCCAAAATCTCTTTTACTTTTTGTACATCTTTTTCTTCTACAGCTTGTAGAAGTTCCCCTTTTTGTACTTGCTGTTCTTCTTTTGGTTGTAAGTCTTTCTCTACTGCTTCTTCTGTTACCTCTGTCTTTGTCTGTTTTTCCACATTGTCATCCCCTTTTGATGTGCATCCAGCCAGTAATAATATGGTAACTGCTGTTAAACCTATTATATTCTTCAACATCTATTCACTCCATTTATATCTATTATGTTTCTCTTTTATATCGTACTTTACGATGCCAAGACAATTTAAATGAATTAAATAAATTCACCTTTTCCTTATTTTATGTCCTAATTATGCTATGCTAATGAAGTTATTTTGAGAAAAAGGAGCCTGTCTATGACACAACAAGAAAACAAAACACCCTATGGTCTACTCATTTTCTCTTTAAGCCTACTTACATTCGTATTAGGTACAAGCGAATTTGTGATTGTCGGAATTTTAACTGATATTTCTTCTAGTCTTCATATTTCAAATGCACAAGCAGGTACACTCGTTTCTGCATTTGCCTTTACTTTTGCCATTACTACACCAATCGTTATGGCACTTACAAGTCACTTTAAAAAACGTCCTTGGATGCTACTGTTAATTTTAGCTTTCGTTCTATTTAATACATTATCCATTTTTGCAACAAGCTATTTGGTCCTACTCGTACTTCGTATGCTAACAGCCATCGTTACAGGTGTGTTAATCTCGTTAGCGATGGTCGTAGCCAATGAGTCGGTTCCTGAACATAAGCGTGGCATGGCCATCTCATTCGTATTCGGTGGTTTTACATTAGCGAATGTCATCGGTGTTCCCATCGGTACACTACTTGCTGGACACTTTTCTTGGCACGCAACATTCATCTTAACCGCTTCACTTGGTTTAGTTGCGTTCATCTTTGCACAGCGTTTATTACCGCATAAACTCAGTCAAGAGAAAGGTTCCATTCGTGACCAATTCGCACTACTTGGTAACAGTCGAATCCTAATGGCATTCTTCATTCCAGCTCTTGGCTTTGGCGCTACCTATGCCGTATTCACGTATCTTGTACCGATTTTAAAAACATTAGATATTCAAAATGAGTCCATCAGTCTCGTATTATTTGGTTATGGTGTCATTTCAATCTTTAGTAATATTCTTGCTGGAAAGATTGCTAGTCATCGTCCAATCGCCAGACTGCGTATCGTCTTCTTTATTCAAGCACTTGTATTAATCGCAATCTACTGGACAACTGCTTCGCTACCACTCGCTTTAGTTAATATTGGCTTGATGTCACTCATGTCGATTCTCTTAACGACTTCAACTCAGTTATATTTAATTGATTTAGCGAAAATTTATCAGCCGAGCGCAACAGGTCTTGCGGCTTCCCTCATGCCTGTCGCAAGTAATGTAGGGATTGCGATGGGTTCTGCTATTGGTGGATTTGTCTATCACGCAAGCTCGCTAACGTTTATTCCATTTGTAGGTGGTGTTCTTGCGATTCTAGCGTGTATTTTAACGAGTATTAGTTACCGATTGGATCAGAAATCAAAATAAAAAATTTTTTACGAAAAAGAGGACTTTTTTAAATAAGCTACGAGCGTCATAAGATATAAATAGCAATTAATATAAACCGTTAAAAACATAAAAGATTCACCTTGTAAAAAATTAAAAATAAGCAGTGAATAGATCATCGATATGATGGATGCAACTAAAAATCGACCCTTTTTCGCTAGATGATACTGCCACACAATAAAAATCATTGAGTATAAAAATACAACATAAAACATGGGATACAACTCCTTATGTAAAAAGCGAAGTCACTCAATTTTGAATGGCTTCGCTTTTCTTTGATTAAATTGCTCTTGTTTCGTGTTTTAACCAAGCTCGTTCTTCTTCATTTAAATATGGAGAAAGTTTTGCATATACTTCTTCATGATACGCATTTAACCATTGTTTTTCAGCTTGTGTTAGTAATTCTACTTCGATTGCGTCTACATCAATTGGGCAATATGTGATGGTATCAAATGCCATGAATTGACCAAACTCCGTTTTTTCTGCTTCTACTACAACTAACATGTTTTCTGTACGAATACCATGTTTTCCTTCTAAATAGATTCCTGGTTCATTCGTAATAATCATGCCTTTTTCTAATACAACGTGATTGCTGTTGCGAATACTTTGTGGTCCTTCATGTACATTTAAGAAGAAACCAACACCATGTCCTGTACCGCACTTATAATCAATGCCTTCAGCCCAGATTGGTTGGCGTGCTAATACATCTAAATTGCCACCTGTTGAGCCATGCAAGAATTTCACTTTACTTAGTGCGATAAAACCTTGTAATACGAGTGTGAAATGATGTTTTTCTTCATCTGTTAGAGCGCCTAACGCAATTGTACGTGTAATATCCGTTGTACCATCATAATATTGACCACCTGAATCGACTAAGAATAACCCTTGTGCTTCTAATGTCTTTTGAGTCGCTTCCTCTGCTTTATAATGCATCATCGCTGCATTCTCTTTGTATGCTGCAATTGTATCAAAACTTGGCTCTACAAAGTCAGCCTGTTCACGACGGAAGTCTTCTAATTTTTGTTCTGCTGCGATTTCTGTAATGTTCCCAGATGCCACTTCTTCTTTTAACCATTTAATAAAACGAACCATCGCTACGCCATCACGTAATTCACATGCTTTGAAGTTTTCAATCTCCACATCATTTTTAATCGCTTTTAATGTTGTTGTTACATCTGTTTTCGCAATGCGTTTAACAGCTGTTGGAATGGCTTCATCTAAAGCATAATTGATGCGTTGGTCATCATATAACATGACTGCATCTGTTGGTAACTTTTCAAGTGTTGCTGTAGTTTCTTCATACTCTTTAACCTCAATACCATCTGCTTCTAAAACTTCTTTCACATCTTGTCGTAATTTTTTAGAATCAATGAAGATGGTGCAATTTGTATCGGTAATCAACACATTTGCTGTCACTACAGGATTATTCGGAACATCTGTACCACGAATATTTAATAACCATGCAATATCATCTAAAGAAGCAACAAGATAATGTGTTGCCTGATGTTTTTTCATCTCAACACGTACTTCTGCTAGTTTTTCTGTACGTGATTTCCCTGCATACTTCACGTCATGAATATAAGCAGGTGCATCTGAAACAGCTGGACGATCGTGCCATAGCTGACCAATTAAATCGTCTTTTGCATGAATTTTCATCTGTTTAGCAGCTGTATCCTTTTTCATACGCTCTACTAATTGTGTTGAAAATACGCGACCGTCAAAACCAATTGTCGCCTGTTCTTTTAAAACATCCGCTAACCATTCTGTATAAAAAGGTACTTCAGGATCTGCCATACGGAATAAGCGAATGCCTGAACCTGCTAATTGTTTTTCTGCTTGAATATAGTAACGTCCATCTGTCCATAGCCCTGCGTCATCTAATGTAATTACGACCGTACCAGCTGAACCTGTAAAACCTGAAATCCATTCACGACTCTTCCAATAATCTGCTACATACTCTCCTTGGTGTGCATCAAAACTTGGAATAATATACGCATCCAATTGATGTTCTTTCATTAATTCTCTCAGTTGTGCTACGCGTTCTTTAATCATTTTCATTTGTCCCCCTATCAAAATTACTTACTTCTCTATTTTGAACAAAAAAAGTTATTTTGTGAACCGAAGAGTGTTGAATATTTTAAAAAATCGAACATTATTTGATTTGTTATGTCATTTTCATTTAGGGTATAAGTAAATAACGCTATATTCGAGGA
This sequence comes from Kurthia sp. 11kri321, assembly GCF_001534765.1. Classification (NCBI taxonomy): domain Bacteria; kingdom Bacillati; phylum Bacillota; class Bacilli; order Caryophanales; family Caryophanaceae; genus Kurthia; species Kurthia sp. 11kri321. The sequence continues at coordinate 2,912,114 of NZ_CP013217.1, read as the reverse complement.
GGATTTTTATGAAAATCATTGTATTCGGTGCTACTGGAGGCGTTGGACGTCATGTAGTCAATCAAGCACTTCAAGCAGGTTATGAAGTGACTGCTTTTGTACGTGACTTAACAAAATTACAAATCGAAAATGACCATCTTCATGTCGTACGCGGTGACGCGACAAATGCAGAAGAAGTATCTGCTGCAATTGCAGGTCATGATGCCGTTGTTTCTTGTCTCGGCTCAAATAAGATGGTCGCGAAGTCTACACAATTAGAAGAAATGACCCAACACATTGTAGCTGGTATGGAAGCACATCACGTGAAGCGAATTGTCTATACCGCTTCTGCTGGAATCAATAATGAACTACCGGGTGTAGGTGGCAAAATGGTGATGAAAATGCTTCAAAATGTTTTAACTGACCATCGCCACGCTGTTGATTTGATTCAAGCACATAAAGACTTACAATATACGATCGTTCGTCCACTTGGTTTGACGAATGATGACTATACAGGAGAGTATCGTGAAGCAAAAGAAGGCGTGCCAGAGAATGCACGTAATATACCACGTGCTGATGTCGCACACTTTATTTTAAAAGCTTTAGGTGACGACACATATATCGGCGAATCTGTAGGAATTGCACAATAATAAACCATAAAAAAAGTCCGAAATTGCACTTATAATGCGACTTCGGACTTTTTTATTATTGTGCTTCTAAATATTGAATAACTTCTTTTGCAACTGCTGCACCTGAAGAAGGATTCTGACCGCTTACGACACGTTCATCTGCTACTGCAAATGATGCCCAGTCATCTGATTTCACATACTGACCGCCACGTTCTTTTAACGCGTCTTCTGTTAAGAATGGTACTACTTCTGTTAATCCTACAGCTTGTTCCTCTGTATTCGTAAATCCAGTTACTTTTTTATCTTTAATTAAATAGTCACCTGTTGCAGTTTGAATATTTAATAAGCCGACTGAACCATGACATACAGCCGCTACTACGCCGCCTTTTTCATAGATGGCACTCGCTAATTTTTGAAGGTGTGCATCTTCTGGGAAGTCCCACATTACGCCATGACCACCTGTGTAATAAATTGCATCATACTCGCTTGCATCTACTTCACTTGCAGCCATTGTTGTTCCTAAACGATTTAAAAATGTAGGGTTCGTATAGTAAGACCAATCTAGTTCAGACATTTGATCTGCTTGAAGACTATGTGGATCAAGTGGTGTATAACCACCTTTAGGACTTACGTAATCCACTTCATAGCCTGCTTTTGTTACTTCTTCTACAAAGTGAACTGCTTCTGCTAACCATAATCCTGTAGCACGCGCTTGGTTTGGATATTTTGATACATTCGTTACGACAACTAAGATTTTTTTCATTATACATACTCCTTTTTTCTTGATATGATTCATGGTACAAGTTAAACCATACTTTAAGTCAAGGTGGACGATTCATGTACTCTATTAGACAAGCTTCAGAATTAGCACAAGTACCTGCAAGCACAATTCGCTACTACGAAAAAATTCAACTACTCCCTTTTGTTCAACGTGATACAAAGGGTAATCGAATATTCACAGAGAAAGAAATCGAATTACTCAACTTAATTCGCTGTTTTCGAACGCTCGGTATGTCCATTCAGACAATCCAGCAGCAAATTCAAACATTTGAATCACAACATGCAGAATTAAATGTGCAAGCAATTTTGCAACAACATAAACAAACATTAGTTGAGCAAATTGACATTCTTCAAACTTATATTCAAGAAATTGATACAAAAATTGAATAAATGAGTATCTATAAGCCTGGGACATAAGGGTAAAAAACACATCCCATATGAGCATAAGAAAAACTGGAATCGCGCTGTGGCGCGGTTCCAATTTTTCGTTGCGAACTCTAAAAAAAGGAGATGACATGTTTTGTCCCAGGCTCTTTATAAATTTCTCATATGACTTTCAATTTGTAACAACCTCTTTTGTTGTTTTCCCTCTTTTTTCTCCATAGAACCAAATTCAAAAAACTTTATCTTTTTAATACCGACAAATTGAAATAGTGCACGCTTCATCAAAATTTTATGTGCATTATGCAGCCAAATGAATGGATAATGTGTTGGTCCTTTCATTGTTGAAATACAAATAGCTGATTTTCCTTTTAATAACCCCTCTGCAAATAATCCCTTTGTATCTCGATATGCAAAGTTTGCAGAAAATAATTTATCAATATATCCCAATAACATTGCGGGTGGTCTTCCCCACCAAATTGGATAAATAAAAATCAGTTGATTCGCCCATTTAATTTGCTCCCTGTATTTCTCTAAATCTGGGTCTTTATATAAATCTCTTCTTCGTTTTTCTTTATGGAAATCTAATACTGGATTAAAATTTTCAGCATATAAATCGAGCACTTGTACTTCATGTTTTTGAGAATGATCATGCAGCCCTTTTAATGTGTGTTGTAAAAATGACGCATTTAAACTTTCGTGATTCGGATATGTGTACACAATTAAAATATTCATTCTACACCTCTTTTAGTTATCATTTGATAACTAAATATAACTTGTAAAGTAATTAGTTGTCAAATGATAATTGTTTTTAGATAAGTTATTTGATATGTTTTTTTAAAGGAGTGTCTCTTATGAACGAAAAAACCTTATTTGAAAAAGTTATTTCCTTTACATCTGCTGTACATTTAACCACACAACAACTCACAAAGGATGTAAAAAATGAACATCTAACATCTGTTCAATATGCTATTTTAGAGTACATTACAGTGAGCCAACCTGTAACGCCAAGTGAAATTAGCGAATGTCTCCATATTTCTCTACCGAATACAAGTCGTGAATTACGAAAATTATTAGAACAAAAATGGATTATAAAAGAAACAGATGCTGTGGATCGTCGAAAACAAGTGATTTCATTATCTACTGAAGGTACAAAAATGATGTCTGCTTCTTTCCAAAAGATCGAGCATAAATTTCAAAAAAGAATCGCGCATTTAACTGCTGCCGAAAAGTTTGAACTTGAAAAAGCACTTAATTTACTACAACAAAAATTATTTTATGACTAAAAAAACAGCCCTTTCTTGAACCAAAGGGCTGTTTTTTTATATCTATTATGTGTGCAATGTTTTACTAATTTTAATGGCAACGGTTGTCCCTTCATTGATTGTAGAATCAATCGTCACACCGTACGTTTCTCCGTAGTACAATTTAATACGCTCATCTACATTTTGAATACCGACACCGCCTAGTTTTGTTTGTTTTTTCTCTTGTATTTCATCTAGAGTCGATGTGTCGAATCCTTCTCCATTATCCTCTACATAAAAGGTTAAATCTTCTCCTTCATCTTTTACATAGATTCGAATCTCACCTGTATGCGAAAGACCTCGGATACCATGATACAACGCATTTTCAACAATTGGCTGTAATAAAATCTTTGGCATTTGAATAGAAGCAAGTGACGGTTCACACTCAATTGTGTAATTAAGTTGATCACCATAACGCTCTTTTTGAATGAATAAATATTGTCTGACATGATCCAATTCATTTTCAACAGTCGTTAGTTCTGCACCGCCACTCAATGATAGGCGGAAGAACTGCGCTAGCGCTTTTGTCATATCAATCACTTTTTCGCTATCATTGAACTCTGCCATCCAGACAATCGTATCGAGCGTATTGTATAAGAAGTGTGGATTGATCTGACTGTGTAATGTACGAATTTCCGAATGACGTAATGCTTTTTCCTTTTCCGTTACTTCTTCCATCAGCGTTTTAATCTCAACAACCATCTCATTAAAATGACGTGTTAAACTTTGCGCTTCGTAACATCCACGTTCATCTACAGGGATTTCAACCAATCCTTGTTCAATGTCTTGCATCGCCTGCTCTAACTTTTTGAAAGGCTTTGTAATGCGCCCTGTAAAAATAACAATACTTACAATCGCGAGCACTAAAAAGATGAGACCGACAGCTAACACAATCTTCATTAGCTTGTCTTTAATCGCCACTAACTCATCTTGTGAAGATACGCCCACGAGCTTCCAGTCCGCATTTTCAAGTGGGAAAGAATACGTGAATGTCCCTTCTTTTTCATCGAATGTTTTCGGGTTATCCGCAATTTGCTGTAAATATTTTTGCTTCACAGGATTTTGAAAATAACTTGGATTTTGATGATATACCACTTCATTATTGGCATTTAAAATAAATGAAAATCCTTCGTTACCTAAGTTTAAGTTTTTAAGGTAATCTTCAATGACTTTATATTGAATATCAATCAAGAGAACTCCAATATTCTTACCTTCTGCATCTTTAATCTCACGACTTAATGAAATCACCCAATTATCTTTATCCATTGAAAAGTCTTGCATGCGTGCAGATGTTAAAACGGGTTGGTCACCATTTTCGATTGCCGACATATACCACGATTCCTTCATCATATTACTCGACATACTCATATTGAGCCCTTTTTCATTCGATAAGATTTCACCATTTTTACTGACAATGACAACCGACTCAATCGCTTGGTCTGTGGACATCGTTGTACGAATTGTAGATAGTAAATCTTGTTTTGTCGTTTGATTACGTTCTTCTGTTGATAAGTAATTAACAAGCTGTGGATTCTCTGCTAGAACGCGTGACACAGCTTTTAAACGATCTAAATACAAATCAATATACATACCACTTTGTTCAATGGCAGTCTCTGTTGTCGTAGTTTCTTCTTTTTGAACAATGGACGTCATACTGTAATACAAAATAATTCCCATACAAGCAAGTGTTAAAATACTTGCGATGACGTAATGCAAGGACATCTGTACACGTAATTTTTTTAAAACTGGAAAACGCGCTTTTTTCATTCTTTCACCTTATCTCGAAATTGATTCGGGGACATCTTGTACTTCTTTTTAAAAGAACTACTTAGATAATTCGGATCATCAAATCCAACTGCCGATGCAATTTCATATACTTTCATATTCGTACTAAGCAAGAGAATTTTTGCTCGTTCCAAACGTGTTGTCAGCATATACTCTTGAAAAGTTTGACCGTATAATCGTTTAAATAAATTGCTTAAATAGGACGTACTGAGTGATAATTGTTTTGCTAAATACGTTAGTGAAAAATCAACATCATTCATGTGGTCATCAATCTCTTTTTGAATCTTCTCTTGGTACCCTGTGTCATCTACTGTATCTACTTTTTTCGTTAAATCTTCTACGATTTTTGTCACAGCGAGGTGCTTATCATCTTGTTGACGTTTTGCGATGAGTTTTTGCAATGTTTGTTGAATATCTGTTTTAGATACAGGCTTTAATACATAATCATCTACACCTGCTTTTAAAGCTGTCAACGCATAATCGAAGTAGTCATACCCTGTAATCAACGCAATTTTTGTATCAGGTTTTATCTCTTTGACCGCAATTGAAAAATCAAGACCATTCATCTTTGGCATATTAATATCAGCTAAAATTAAATCGGGTTCATGCTCTTTAAAAAGCGCCAGTGCTGCTTCACCATTGGAAGCTTCATATACTTCTGAAATCGAGAGTGCATCAAAATCAACGAATGAGCGAATGCCACGAATAATAATCGCTTCGTCATCTACTAATAATAATCTATACATAACACGTATCACTCCTTTTCTATGTAATAAGAAAGAGAAACCACGTGAAACGCGATTTCTCTTATTGTTTTAGCTTTTCTTATACTGTACTAAATCAACCTATTTTGCAAATTTCAATAGGTAGCCGTAACCTTCTTTTTTCATATCTTCTTTTGGAATGAATTTGATTGCTGCACTATTAATACAGTAGCGTAGACCGCCTTTATCTTTTGGGCCGTCATCAAATACGTGACCTAAATGGCTATCGCCTGTACGACTTCTTACTTCTGTTCGAACCATATTGTATTTATTATCTTCACGCTCTACAATAACCGCTGGATCGATTGGTTTTGTGAAGCTTGGCCATCCACACATTGAATCATATTTATCTTCTGATGCAAATAATGGTTCACCTGTTACCACATCTACATAAATACCTGGTTCATATGTGTCCCAATATTCATTTGAGAATGCGCGCTCTGTGTCGCTACCTTGTGTTACTTCATATTGTTCTTTTGTTAATTTCTTTTTGATTTCTTCTGCACTTGGTTTTGGATATTTCGCAGGGTCAATCAATGAAGGTACTTTTTGATCTTCAAGTGAATCGAATTCCACATGGCAGTAACCATTCGGATTTTTCTCTAAATAATCTTGATGATATTCTTCTGCTAAACCAAAGTTTTTAAGTGGTTCTACTTCCGTTACAATTTTATCATCATAACGTTTTTGTTCTTTTGCCATAACTTTATCAATAACTGCTTTATCTTTTTCATCTGTATAGTAAATACCTGTGCGATATTGTGTACCGCGGTCATTACCTTGTTTGTTTAAAGATGTTGGATCGATAATTTTAAAGTAATAAGAAAGTAGCTTTTCTAGATCTACACGTTCTGGATCATATAATACATGAACTGTTTCCGCATGACCTGTCTTACCGCTAACGACTTCTTCATACGTTGGATTTTTTGTTGTACCATTCGCATAGCCTGACGTTACATCATAGACACCATACACACGTGCCATATAGGCTTCGACACCCCAGAAACAACCGCCAGCTAAATAGATTTCTTTTAAGTTCTTCTTATCGAATGTTAAATTCTCATTTGGATTTTCAGGGAACTTTGATTCTGCCCCATTACTGCCATTTGAACCACCACTTGTAATGCCAGCTGAACCACATGCCGCAAGTAGCAATACAGCGCCTAGTAAATAAAGCCATAAAAATTTCTTCATTTGCCTGACAACCTTTCTCTATTTAATTTCTTTAAATTTCTCGATAATTTGTTCGTTACTTGCATGTCCTGGTAATGTTTGAACAACTTTACCATCTGATGAGATATACGCTGATGTTGGGTAACCACGAACGCCATATTGGTCGGCAATTTTACCACCTTCATCAAGTAATACTGTAATATCTGGTGCTTCTTCTACACCACTAAACCATTTTTTAAAGTCGGCTGTGTTTTTTTCGTTTTTGTAGCCAGGTGCTACAACCGTTAATACTTCAAAATCTTTTTTCGTATTTTGTAATGTATTTAACTCCTCAAGACCTGCTAAACAGATTGGACACCATGAAGCCCAAAACTTCACATAGATCTTCTTACCTTCATAATCTTTTAAGCTATGTGTTTTGCCATTTACATCTGTCAATGTGAAATCAGGTGCTGCTTCACCTGCACTCGCAGTTGTAGTCGTTGTTTCATTTGATTTTGATTCTGTCTTCGTTTCGCCACCTGAGGAACAGGCAACTAGTAATAACATCAATACGGTTGCTAGTGTTAGAATTTTTATTCGTTTCATCTACTCGTTCTCCTTTACTGTGGAATAAGTGTTGTAAACCAATTTAGATTATTTGTCATTAAGAATAGACCCATGATGATGATAACCACACCACCGAATACTTTTAACTTCCCCATATACTGATTTAATTTGCGTACGCGCCCTAGTAATAAATCTGAAAATAGCGCTAAAACAAGGAATGGGATTAATAAACCAAGTGCATAGATGAACATTAATAATGCACCATATGCTGCTTGTCCTTCACTTGCTGATAAACCGAGTACTGCACCTAAGATTGGCCCAATACAAGGAGTCCATCCCATACTAAATGTTAAACCGAGTAAGTATGTTCCAAACAAATCACGTTTATTACTGCGATTCACTTCAACTTTCTTTTCGCGATTTAAAAATGAAAAGTTGAATAGTCCAACTTGTTGTAAACCTAAAAATACGACAATTGCACCGCAAATGACGATGAACCATTCACTTTGTACAACTGCACCTAAATAACCTGCGCCAAAACCTAATAATACAAAACTTGTTGATAGACCCGTAACGAAAATAATGGTCTTCAAAACAAGTAGCGGATGAATATGCCACTTCCCAATCGAGATGACTTTTCCTTTCGCTCCCTGTTCAGTTGTTGAAAGAATCGATATATAGACCGGTAATAACGGTAAAATACATGGAGAAAAAAATGATAGTAAGCCCGCAATGAATACAGAGCCCCATACAAGTTGCTCGACAGCCAATGAAGACACCTCCGTTCATGTTGTTATCCCTATCTTACTGATTTTATAGTTTTTAGAACATAGAATAAGCTATGCAAAATCTTTAAAATGATGTGGTCATACAAAAAAAGATACCTCTTAAAAGAAGTATCTCATTCACTCTATAATTGTTTTTGCTGTTTCTTTTGTTCATACATTTGAAGGTCTGCTTCATGTAATAGTTCATTCATTTTGCCATATGAATTTGGTGCATAAGCAGAACCTACAGACATTTGAATTTGTTCATGTATATTAGATAAATAACCATGTACTTTCTTGATATACTGTTCGAATTCAGTATAGTTACAATTCGGTTTAATAATCACAAATTCATCTCCACCAATTCGTGCAACCACTGTATTTTCACAAGCATATTGTTGTAAAGCTTGCGCCGTTGCTTGAATCATAAGATCTCCAGTCATGTGACCATATGTATCATTCACTTCTTTTAAACCATCTAAATCAATTACAGCAATCATCATTTCTTCCTGTAGTGCATCATATTTCTCCAATTGTTGTTGAAAATATTGACGATTGTAAACACCAGTAAGTCCGTCTCGAATTGCTTGATTAGATAATTTTTCTTCTAAAATAACCTTCTCATGAATGTTACGAAATAGCCCCTGAACAGCCACATAACGTCCATTTTCATAGACTGGAGTCGCATATTCTTCAAACCAAAGGTACTCTCCATGATGATTACGAAAGCGAAATCGAAGTGGTTGTGTGAAATCGACTTCACCCCGCTCCTTCGCTTCTAATAATGCATAATCTTCTGGATGAACTAAATCATAAATTGCTTTAGGATTATGAAGATGCGATTTTAACGTTCCTGGTCCTAATAAATCATCAATTGTCGGGCTTAGATAATGATATTTAAATTCTGGATAAGTTTCACAATAATAAAGTAAATCTCGGATGTTCTCTACAGATTCCACCATAGGTTGTAATAAAGTAATTTTTTTAGAAAGCTTTACTTTTTGCATGTAGATATAAGAGCATAAAATTAATAATAGTAAAACCACAAATAATATCATCATTTACCCACCCATCTAAAATATATACTATTTTATACATTATAAGATCTTTTTAACTAGAACTAAAGATGTATTGTATATACTTTTTAATATTTCCACTATTTTTAAATGGTTTATTGATTTACATTATAAATCTTTTTTTATATTTTATGGTAAAATAAGGTGGAGGTGGTGAATAATATGAACTTTAAACAACTATCACTCGGTAAAAAAATTATCTTAATTACAACTGTAATCGCTCTTATTTCTTTATTTTTGCCGTGGGTTGAATTAGGTATTTTAAGTGCTTCTGGTTTCCAACAAGGTGGATATCTTTTTTTAATTGCTTTTATTTATCCAGTTTATTGTGTTCTCAAGAATACTTATATAAATAAAGTTGGCGGACTAGTTTGTGGAATCGTAGCATTAATTGCTTCAATTGCTTATATTAGTTCAAAATCAGACGAAATATTTGGGACTGCCATTAATGTAGCAGGTTCAGGTGCCTATCTTTTTTTAATTTCAACAATCGGATTGATTATTGGCGTAGTTTTAGACAAAAGAATCTCATAGTAAAAAGAGTGAACAAATTTAAATGCGTTCACTCTTTTTGATTCCCCCTCGAACTACTTCATGCAATTGTATGGTGCCTTTGAATTTTATTTCTTGTACCGTAGATATCACTTCTATTTCTAGTATTTCTTCCGCATAGACGGGTGATAAAAATGTACATGCTATTTGTATACTTCCTTGCTCAAGTTGAAACAATGATTCTAGGCGCGATATGATTTTTGATTGCACGAGTAATCCATGCGCTACAATACTTTTAAATCCAGCTTGCTTTGCTGCTAATTGATCTACGTGAATGGGATTCTTATCTCCTGATAATATACTATATGCGTGAATTTCTTCACATGAAATTTTTAAAGTGAACTGATATCGTTCCATATTAAATCAGACTCCCCTTCAAACAGGCATTTTTCTTCATCGTATATTTTAATGATTTGCTGTACATACATAATATGTCGCTTTTTAATAGGATTAGTTATATAAATCTTCACATGATATACATGATTCACATACATCGTTTCATACATGATACAATTTTGTTTACGTAAAATAGGTGGACTTGACCATATATATAATTCCTGTGCAAATTTGCAAGCAATCATTGGAAACATATGAGGTAATTGTCGATTGTTTTTAGGTTCCATATCCATTAAATCTAAAAATTCCTTTACTTCTTCTTCTGTAAATGCGATATCAAAACATTTCTCTTTCATACAACTACCTCAAATAAGACAGCTACACCAATCCCACCACCACTACCGATTGCTGCTACTACATACTTTAGATTTTCCCGTCTTTGTACTTCATAAAATAAACGCGTGATTAGAATACTCCCTGACGCACCGTAAGGATGTCCAATGGTTAGTGCCCCTCCTCCGCAGTTTATTTTTTCAAGTGGAATATTCAACTCTTGCATACATGCCACTATTTTAGATGCAAAAGCTTCATTTATCTCAAATAAGTCAATTTGTTCTACTGTTAGTTGTTGCTTTTTTAAAAGCTGTTGAATTGCTGGAATCGGTGCAGCTCCAGGATAATTCGGATGATTTCCAACTACGACACTATCAATAAAACGTAGGACTGGTTGAAATCCTTGTTGAATTGCTAATTCTTCTTCCATAATCAATACTGCTGAAGCACCATCATGAATACCACAACTATTAGCTGCTGTTACAGTTCCATCTTTTAAAAGTGGACGTATTCTTTTGAGTAAAATAGCTAAATCCCTTTTCTTATATAATTCTTCATCACATTGTAACTGCTGAATCGGTATAATTTCTTGTTGTAAATATTCACTCTCAAACGCTCGCCATGTTCTTTCATAACTCGTTAAAGCATAAGTATCTTGCTGTTCTTTTGAAACATAAAACTTTCGCGCTACATTTTCAGCTGCTTCAACCATATCTGGATCGCCTATTTCTTTTGGTGAAAATTGTGCTCTTTTAGAAAAGGGTGATGTACTAGCACTTTCAACCCCACCAGCAATATAACATTGTCCTGCTCCGGACTTTATAAAGTAACTTGCCAGTCTAATGGCTTCTAACCCTGCACTGCATTGACGGTCAATTGTCATGCCAGGGATTTCCATCGGTAAACCCGCTTCCAATACGGAAAATCGCGCTACATTTCCACCAGGCCCTACAACATTTCCTAAGATAACATCGTCAATTGGCACTGTTAAACCTTCTACTAAACTTCTTAAAATAGGTGTCATCAATTGTTGTGGCGGTATATGTTTAAATTGTCCATTTACTTTTCCAATTGGCGTTCGTTTAGCTTTCAAAATTACCACATTAAACATATGTAAGCTCCTCACGTTCAATCTGCTTCAGTAATTCGCCGCGCGCTATTTTACCGCTTGTCGTATAGGGCATTTGCTCAACAAATAACCATTTACGTGGGATTTTATAAGATGCAAGCACTTTTCGACAATGCTTTTTGAGCTCCAATCTACTAACATTCCCTTTAATAATGGCTACAATCATTTGTCCCCAATAAGCATCTGCAACACCCATCACTACAGCTTCTTCGACGAATTCATGTGTCTTTAATACCTGTTCGATTTCTTCAGGGAATATATTAATACCGCCGTATAAAATCATATTATGTTCACGTCCTATAACTGTTACATAACCTTCTTCGTCGATATATCCCATATCATTTACTGTCGCAAACCCTTCTGCGTCACAAATCGTTTCAACCTCACGATTCATACCTGTAATATATCCATCAACCAATAATTCACTTCTTACATAGATTTTGCCTATCTGTGTTTCTTCTTTTTGATGTCGAATTTGAATTTCAACACCTGTACAAACTTTACCAACTGTCTCTGGACGATTTAGCGCGTCTTCATTTGATAAAACGGTGATAAAACTTGTTTCACTTGCGCCATAAAATTCATACATTTGGACATCATAAAAAACTTCATGAATTTGTTTTTTTGATTGTGATGACCATTTCGCTCCAGATGAAATCAATTGAATCGACTGTTTTACAGCCATTTGAGATTTAAAAAACGCTTCTATCATTGTAGGAACAACATATAAAACAGAGATTGGGTGTTGATTCAAAAACTGCATCGTGAATTGCGGCGTGAATTGTTCCATGATATATACACTTCCACCTAAATAAAGTGTACTCACAGCTCCATATAGAAAATGCGAATGAAATAAAGAACCCGGAATTAAAACATGCTTCGTGTTATCCAAATAAAAATCACAACGATTACATTGAAAACTAGCTACCCATGATTTTTGTGAACGAATAAAAGCTTTAGGAGTGCCTGTTGTTCCAGAAGTAAAACCAATATAGAATGGTTTATTTTTTTCTAATACTATATTTTCTGTTGGGAAAGAACGTATAGCTAAATCTAAATCGACGACATCAAACCAGTTTTGCGATAACTGATGATGCTTACTTTTTAAAGCATCTGTTGTCACAATGAGATCGGGCTTTGATAGTTGGATTCTTTTCATTAATTCATCTGTTGTCCAACGCACATCATAAGGAACAGCTACCCACCCTGCTTTTGCAGCACCTAAAAAAACTTGTAGAAAGTGACGGCTATTCGGTAGTAAAATACCAACGGTTTTATATTCATTTTGCATACTTTTTAACCAGTGTGCTGTTTGATTCGTCCACGTATGCCACTGTGAATAGCTAATTTTTTCAGTAGAAGTTGTAACTGCTATTTTTTCAGGATCTTCATTCACAAATACTTGATATGTTTCCGTAATCATTAACTTCCTCTCCTTTAATAAAAAAGAAGGAACCACTTAAGAGATCCCTTCAACATTTTAAATACTTTCCGTCATCATTTTTTTCACTGGCTTTTTTGATAAAGCTCGTACAAAGAAAGGATGTTTTCTTAATTTATAGACCAAAATAGAAGCGATAATCGCTTTTAATACATCCCCTGGTAAATAAACTAGACCTAACTTCACAGCAGTTAGAACAGGAATATCCATCATAAATGCTTGCATCGGCATACCAATTAAATACACTACAAAAATACCTGCTGTTAAATTCACAAGTAACACTTTATACAATTTAAGATTTTGAATACGTGAGAATAAATAACCAACCACGAAAGCTGCTAGTGGATAACCAATTAAGTAGCCAACACTCGGTCCAACAAATACACTTAATCCCCCACGCCCACCTGATAATAAAGGCATACCAGCTGCTACTAATAATAAAAAGACAATTTGACTCAAAGCTCCTAAACGCGCACCTAAAATTCCACCAGCTAATAAAACACCGACTGTTTGTAATGTAATCGGCACTGGTGTAAATGTTAAAACGATTGGTGGAATCATTCCAAGCGCCCCCATGATTGCTGCGAATAAAGCAACAAAAGTTAATTCTTTACGTGTCATTTTTTCAAACCCCTTTAAACAAAATATGTAATAAATTCTGGTGTTATCATACTGTAATCTTTCGATATGTGTCAACCAATTTTTATTTTAAGTTAACTTATTTAGCAATAATAAATTAGTATATAAAAAAAGTATGCACTCCATGTTGCATACTTTTATGTCCGTTGTACCAGATTCCTATTAAATTCTTTAATTTTCTTCGTTGTTTCATTTGAGAATGCAGTAACGCGATGAATCATGTCGTTGATGTCCCTTAATTGATCCTCATATGCATATTGTTGTTCTGCAAGTTCATAAGCTTGTTTTGCTAATATGCCTAACTGACTTTTTTGCTCATTCGTAAACGGTAATAAAGGGACTCTCGCCACATAACCTGAGGTCACCATATTTGAACGATTTAAAATACCACGTACTAAATAGGTGACTAAATCTGAATTGAGGTAGGCTAGTAACCACCAGACATCTTCATCCTCACAAATAATATTCGCGTTCACACCATAAGTTGCATTTTTAGGTAAACGACTCGCTGTGAAAGCCACGCCCATGGAAGAACAGGTAATACCAGATTGATAAAGTAGTTGCTTATTACGCACGTTAAACGTTTTAATCATTCGATCAAATTCTAAAAAATCTTCATGTAAATAAAGTCGAACCGGTGCGTAGAAGCGGTGACTTCCCGGATTTTTATAAAATGGAATTGTAAATGGTGCACGTTTTTCTTTTGATAAATAAAGTGCGTCTTTTCCTGTTGAAATACCTGTCACACAATCAAACTTATCACCGAGTCGGTCATATTGAAAAAGCTTTTTAACCTCCACAGGACAATCAATCATCCACTCCGCATAATCTTTTTCATCATTCAAAATTAGTTCATCTAACGTGTGTGTGTCTACTTCTCCATTCATAAATTCAGTCAGCTGTTGTTGCAATTGTTCTGTAAAAGCAACTGTTGAAATTGGTCGGTTTTTTGCATAGACGCCCTTTTGATAAGACGTTCCTTTTTGTAAAATGATGATGCTTGTTCTTACGTCTGCCGATTGTTCATGAAACAAATCTGTTGGACACATCGTAATCTCATGAATCGTACATGTTTCCAATATCTTTCTGCGTAAATTTTGATGAGCCTTCGCTGTAAAGAAAGAGTCATATGTAATCAATCCAAGTACTGCACCGTCTTTCGCTACATCAATTAAAGCCGATATGAACATGCTATACATATTGTGTACGCCCACATCGGAAAATAATGTCTTCAATTCTTTTTTATTCTTTTGAATATAATCGACTTCGTGGCAATTATAAGGAGGGTTCGCAATATAGTAATCATAGTGAAGTGGTTCTCGTTGTTCTCTATATACATCAATAAAATTCATCTGTGTAAATGTACAACCATATGTTTCTTCATGTCGAAAAATATCTACACCGTCCACTGTATAACCATCTGCTAAGAAATGCGTGACTAACTCTTCCTTTCCCACACAAGGGTCCAATACAGTTCGTCCATCTGGTTGAATCATGCGAAGTCTGTCCGTCAAATAACGCGCTACGAAGTCAGGTGTATAGTAATAGCCAAGCTCTCGTCGGTCCATCTTCTCTATTTGTAAAACTTTCGAACCTCTACCCAAGATACTCTCCTCCTTTTCTTTTATTGTACATGAAAAAATGTAGCCTTCTCTTGCAAAGAAGACTACATATATCATTAGTTATAGAATAAATTATCAGTTGGATAGATTGGATCGTTCGTTACGTCCATACCTAAGTTTTTCAATGTTTGCTCATTCTCACGATTTAAAATAACTGTTGAATGCGCCTGTGTATCTTGTAAGTTTGGTAATTGCTTATAAGCTAACTCAGACGTTGGATTCGTTACTGCGCTAATTGATAACGCAATTAACACTTCGTTCGCCGTTAATGTCGGTACACGACTATTTAGCTCATCTGTTTTTAAGCGTTGAATTGTTTCTAAAATCATTGGTGATAATAGTTTAATTTCATCTGAAATATTCGCTAATTTCTTCAAGCTATTTAAGATGGCTGCAGCTGATGCATCCATTAACTTTGTTGTACGCCCTGTAATCATTTCACCGTTCGGTAATTCTACAGCGATTACAGCTTGTAAATTCGTGCTACCTTCTTGTTCCTGTAATTGCTTCGCATATTCACGCGCAGGTAATACCGGCGCACGATCTTCTTTTTTCAAATTCGTTTCTTCTAAAATCACTTGCATGTGTCGTACGCTATCTTCATCAGCTAAACCTTTTTTATAATCATTCTCTACGCTAAAGCTACGACGAATAATCTCTTGGCGCGCTGCTTCTTGTACGATTTCATCATCTGTAATACCTGATTTCAGACGGTTTACACCCATATCTGTTGGTGATTGATATACCGATTCTTTACCTGTAATACGCTCAATAATACGTTTAATGACAGGGAATGTTTCCATATCACGATTGTAGTTTACAGCGACTTTTCCATACGCTTCATAGTGATAGTTATCAATTAGGTTCACATCTTTTAAATCGACTGTTGCTGCTTCATATGCGATATTTACAGGATGTTTTAAAGGTAAGTTCCAAACAGGGAATGTCTCAAACTTCGCATAACCCACTTTACTACCTAAACGATGTTCATGATACATCTGATTCAAACACGTCGCTAACTTACCGCTAGCTGGTCCTGGAGCTGTTACAACGACGATTGGCTTCGTTGTTTCGATATATGGATTCTTCGCAAATCCTTCTTCACCAATGACTTCTTCTACGTTTGTAGGGTAACCTTTGATTTGGCTATGTGTGAACACACGAATACCACTACGCTCTAACTTCGTCATAAATACTTTTGCTGTCGGTTGTCCTTCATAACGTGTTAAAAGTACGCTATTCACAGAAATACCGTATGCGCGGTACTCGTCGATTAAACGCAGTACATCTTGGTCATAGGTAATCCCGTAATCTTCACGTACTTTATTACGCTCGATATCTCCTGCATATACACAAATGATAATCTCTGCATTATCTTTTAATGTGTTTAATAATTTGATTTTCGCATCTTCATCAAATCCTGGTAACACACGCTTCGCATGTTTATCACCGATTAATTTCCCACCAAATTCTAAGTATAACTTATCATACTGCTCTACTCGTTCTAGGATATAAGCAGATTGTTCTTGCAAATACTTCTCGATATCAAATCCAACTTTTTTCATTTGATTTCTGCGCGCCCTTTCTCTCAAGCTCTTTCCTCAAATGGTTGCCCATTTCGAAAGAATGCTCACTAAAATACATCTTTTATCATTATAAGGCTTTCAAAAAAATAGACAAAGGAAAAATGACACAATCTAAAAAACGATTGTGTCATTTTGTGATTTATTAACTTAAAATAGTTTGTTTATTTTTTGTTTCTTCTTGCGCTTCTTCCATTAATTTTTTGGATTCTTCTTTTGACTTTCCGTCAATATAATAAGCCAATGCCGCTTTACCAACTGAATAAGTACCTGTGTAAGCTAATGAGCTACTAATAGCTGCACCACTTCCAGGTATCGTTAGATTCAATAATTTAGAGCCTTGTTGAGCGATAAAACGTAATGCCATACCAAATAATGCTACGCCACCTAAAGATAAAATAAACTCTCTAGCTGATTTTACATCTAGCTTCTCACCTGCTAGATACGCAATTACTCTAACCTCTAAAATTTGAATTGGGATTAAAATAGCAATATCACTAGCTGGAATTGGTGTAATAGCTATACTTGCACTAGCTGTTGAAAATACTTTTATAAACTTATCTGCTACTTTTCGAATTGCTACTTCATATTTATTGTTTAGCATCATATACACAGCTGCTCGAAAATCGATATTATCTTCTAATAGTTGTAGTAACTTATCAATATTGTAACGACCATCAAACTCGATTGTTAATGCTTCTTTTTCTTCCTTCGTTAACTCCTCTGGATTATCGTGATTCCATTCAATATAAGAGGAAACTGGTACAACAAACGCTTTAGAGATACCTACGTCTGATAATACCTCCTTAACCTGCTCTACTTTAGTATTAATATTTTCTTTCTTTTTTGTTGAGTATTGAGTAGGTTCTTTAATTCTTGAAGGCTCTATATCATCAATTCGATTAATTACCGTAATAAGTGGTACATGAATGTCTAATTTTTTATAAATTTCATTTAAATACATTGCATCCTCTCTTAACGTAGAGCGATCAGCACCATTTGTGATTAATAAAAAAGCATCTGGCTCAAAATCTTCAATAACTTTTTGTAAATCTATTTCTGCCTCACTATCTGTTTCTTGGACATTTTCACGTATTCCACGTGTATCAATTATCTCAAAAACTACTTCATCGCCTTTTTTATACTGAAATACATGAGCTTCTGTTGTACCAACATTTACAGAACTTGTTTCGGCAAGATATTCACCAAACATTGCATTAATTAAACTACTTTTACCAACACCTGAACGTCCCATAATGACTAATTTAGGTGGACGTTTTTCTTTTACACCATCAACTATTTCTTTGATTTCTTTTGATTGTACTGCTTTTAAAATTAATTCTTTAGCTGGTTTAGGCAATGAAAAATCTAATTGATCTATGAATGTTTCCATTGATTCTAATATTTTAACAATTTGACTTAATCTCTCTTCTAAAACTACTACGTTTTGCTTCATAATACATCTCCTTAATATTTTTATATAATTCATACGTCACTCATAATTCTACCTTTAAATATATTTTTTTACCATATTTTTATAATAAAAAAATAAAAAATAGTCTTTTTAAAAAAAATATATTATTTTTTTGATTTATCAGTATGATGTAGATATATTTCTTACAAAAATCAATCATACTATCATCTTTTTCAAAAACTAAAAAACTTCAGCACATTTTTATGTTGAAGTTTTTTAGTTTTTGTATCTTTATATTTCCTTCAGCTTATCTAATTTTCGTTTTCGTTTCATCTCATACATCGCTTGATCTGCTTGATGCATCAGCGTTTGCTCATCATTTCCGTCTTTCGGGAATTGGCTCATACCTACGCTAAGCGATAGTGATAAATCAGGATACTTCGCTTCAGTATATGCCTCAAAAGTACTTTGTAATTGCTTTGTGAAGTCATTCAATTGCTGCTCAAAATCGGGCTCTTTCATGAACAGTACAAACTCATCTCCACCTATTCGTGCAACCGTTCCTTTATCACCAACAGCTTGTTGTAAAATCTGTGCAGTCGCTTGCAATAGCTCATCTCCACATTGGTGACCATATCCATCATTTAAGCTCTTAAAATGATCCACATCGATTAAAAGAATTGTAAGTGTTTGATGATCTCGTTGACACACTTCAATAGCTGCTTCCAGTTGATTCGTAAATAATCGTCGATTTGGTAAGCGCGTCAATGTATCATGGTACGCTAAAAATTCAATTTCACTCTGATATTGTTTTTGTAATGTCATATCTTGAAGAATTAACAGAATGTGCATTTCATTATCTACCATCACATAGTCTGCATTCACTAATACAAAAAAATGAATATCTTCATTCGAAATATGCATCGCATAATCTCTAATTTGTTTTTCATGTAATAACTGTTCTTGCAGCGACTTGTCGAGTAACCCAAATAGTTGATTTTGTTGTAAATGTAGACGTCCCAACAATTTAGTAGCAGCTGGATTCGCATCGTGCACTTTCCCTTGAAAATCGAGCAGTACAATCGCATTCGGATTTAAGCGGAATAGCTTCTCATAACGTTTATCATATAAATTTAAAAAGTCGTATTGCTTCATCGTGCGAAGTAAGAAATAACACCAGACAATTCCTGCATAAATATATGAGTGTGGAGGCAATAGATTTTCATACTTGAAATAGCCTAGTACAATATTCAAAGTAATCGCGACATAGACCCCTATAATGAGTTGTTGGTAAATCTTTCGCTGCTCCTCTAATTTCGAACGGTGTTTTGCGATAAATAACGGGATTAAATACATACAATCAATGATTGTTCCTACTGTCATCGCAATATAATAATTCGTATTATAAACAGGATATTTCCACATTCCTGCCTCAAAGAAGTCTTGTGTATAAACAAGCTCCGCACCTATAAATGTATTCATAATGACGAATACAATTGGAACATAAAAAATATACGGATATATAAAACGCGGCCAACTCTTATAAAGGCCTGTAAATTTTATAAGAAAATGAAAACACAATCCTGGAATAATCATCCCGACACTACTTAACCATAGAGCAGATAGTATTGAACTATATTCAATTGGCACCTGATTCCTCACATATTCTTCAACAAACATCAATAAAAAACAAAAAGCAATCAAACTGAGTAGAATATGTTCCGTCTTTCTTTTGTTACGAAGAAGTATGTCGGTTGCCATGTATGCTAAAAATAAAATAGGGATCATGTGCGTCACTAATAGTACAAACGCCTCTTTCAACTCCATCTATAGATTGCCTCCTTTCCCAATATTTTATAATTATATCGTACCTTATCTAATTTATTTAGACTATAAATTTCGAATTTTTAAAATTAAAAAACTGTCCATTATAGAATGAACAGTTTATTTTAAACGATGTGTATGCATAATAGCGCGTGCTGCGTGGTAACCACTCAATGCCGATGATAGTGTTCCCGGTCCCGGAAAGGCTTGTTCACCTACAATATAGAGTTGTGGCAAAGGTGAACGAACACTTTTCTGTTTTGTAATAGCATTTCTCACTGTTAACGGGAAACCACCGACACTCGTTTTCCCCATATACTTTTTATATGTTAAAGGTGTTCCGGATTCTTCATAAATTAAATAATCTTTTATATTAATTACTTTTTGAATCTCCTTAAACATCGCATCCGTTATTTGCTGTTTAATTGCTTTATATTCATCTTTTAATTCCTTTCTCCATCCATCTTCATTCGCATGAATGGAAATCGTCATCATGACTTCTTCTGGTACCTTCTCCCCTTGATCGTCGTAAGCAGGTTGAAACGTTGCATATACAGGTCCATGAACATCTGAAAATAATACCGTTTGCTCTTTACTCGGCACAATTTGAAGCGCAAAAGGAAGGGGTCTTCCCTGTAATTCCTGATGCCAGAATGAATCTTTTAAAAGTGCATCTACACGAAAGGCACCCCAAGAAAATGAATCTGAATCGGCGTAACTTGTGCCCTTGCCGAATGAAATTCCAGTGTTATTAATGACGATATCGAATTCACCACTTCGCTTTCGACTTGTCACATGCCACTTTTTCTGTTCATATGTCAGCTCTTTTACCGTCGCTGCTAAAATAACCTCACCGCCAAGCGCGACAATACGCTCAGCTAACACTTCGCATAATTGCCCCATACCTTTTTCAATATAGAAACTACCACGTCTATAGATTGCTAATGCTAAGCTAGAAGGTAGCAAAGCAGCCTCTGTACAATCCGTCTGTGCTGCATCCATTAACTGTGCATCAATCAACTGACGAAGCGGCTCATACGATTCTAAATGGTATTTACGTAATAAATCCTCCACTGTCCACGTCGCATAGCGCGCCAAATGTAACATCGCTTTTGGATGTGTTAGTGCATGACTTGGTAACTTCCCTAAATCATAAGGACGACTAATCGGCATCGAGACACCCGTAGCTGTTACACCGTACACATATTCACTAATCTGCTCAAGCTTTTTCCAAAAAGTCTGCACATCTTTTTGACGTTCTGGTAGTACCTGTTGCAATTCTTCATCCCATCTTTTTTGATCCTGATAAATCGAGATTCGACGATCCGATAAGATGATATCCATTGGATGTTGCAACAACTGGAATGGCAAATCAAGTTGAAGTTCTTTTATTAAAGTATCGAGTAACCCCCGTTCTTCCAACCCAAAAGCAATCGTCGCACCCGTAGGAAACGTGCGCCCTTTTCGCACATACGAACCCGCCGAACCACCAACCTTTGTCGCCTTTTCAAGAACCGTCACCTGATAACCCTTCTTCGCCAAAAAAGCACCAGCCATCAAGCCACCAACACCCGCACCAATAATACAAACCGTTTTACCCAAGAGGAACCTCTCCCTTTCCAAGACATCGATTCATGTAATTGTTTTCATGTTTATTAAAGCATAAACAAGATGTATGTATAAAGAAAAGCATCTTATTTAGAGAGACTATGATGACAATCCATAATTCAATTACCTACACAATAGTATGTAATTTATCCTTAAAATAAAGTATAGTTAGTATTTAATAAAACAATCCATGAATAAGGATGTGGCAACATGCGTATTAATAAATATATAAGTGAATCTGGGAAGACTTCTAGACGAGGCGCTGATAAATTAATTACAGAAGGCAGAGTTAAAATTAATGGTAAACGTGCAACTATAGGTAGCCAAGTCGAACCTGGGGATGAAGTTGAAGTAGATGGAAATATTGTCCGAGTGGCACGAAATAATGTCTATATTGCCTTAAATAAACCTGTTGGCATTACGAGTACAACCGAAAAAGGTGTAAAGGGAAATATTGTTGATTTAGTCAACCACCCATTAAGAATATTTAATATTGGGCGTCTGGATAAAGATTCAGAAGGCTTAATACTTATGACGAACGATGGTGACATTGTGAACGAAATTCTGCGTTCTGAAAATAGACATGAGAAGGAATATATCGTTTCAGTGGATAGACCCATTACGCCCGAATTCTTGAAGAAGATGTCGGAAGGTGTCAAAATATTAGGCACAACAACACTTCCATGTGAAGTCGTTCAACTATCAAAATATGATTTTAAAATCATTTTAACACAGGGATTAAATCGCCAAATTCGCCGCATGTGCGCTGAATTAGGCTACGAAGTTTACCGATTACAAAGAATTCGCATCATGAACATTGAATTAGGCAAACTTCCTCCTGGACAATGGAGAGATTTATCTAAAAAAGAGCGAACTCAATTATTTAGAGAATTAAACTACGAACCAAAAGAATGGTAAAGTAGAATGATTATTGGATTGATATCTAATTAAGAAACTCAAAAACCGCACTTACTTGTGATGACAGTAAGTGCGGTTTTTTGAGCTTAGTAAGTTATATTGGAACAAATGTTGTAACTCCTACAGATTTTTATTCTTATTCTCTAGCTAACAAAAATAAATCACAAACTACTGTAATTGATGGTTTATTAAAATAGCACTTACTTATGGTACGGTTCACCTTTCATAATTCGAAAGCTGCGGTAAATCTGTTCGGTCAGGACGAGTTTCATGAGTTGGTGAGGGAGTGTCATTTTGCCGAACGAGATTTTGGTGTCGGCGCGTTTGAGTACGTCGTCATGTAGTCCGAGTGATCCGCCAATGATGAAGATGATTTTGCTTTGTCCATAGGTTAAGAGGTTCTCAATCTCTTTTGACATCCCTTCAGATGTACGTTGCTTCCCGTCAATTGCGAGTGCAAAAACGTAAGCATCTTGTGGTACTTTAGCTAAGATGCGTTCTGCTTCTTTTTTCTTCACAATCTCCATTTCTGCTTCACTTAATTGTTCAGGTGCTTTTTCGTCCGCTACTTCAATTAAGTCTAACTTCGTATAACTACCCAGACGTTTCGCATATTCATCAATGCCCAATTTCAAATACTTTTCTTTTAATTTTCCAACTGAAATGATACTAATCCCCACGTATTCGTCACTCTTTTCCTTTATTTGTTAGTGAGTTATCCACAAAACTTATACACATATCCACAAAACACCCTATATGTTGTAGGCGACTATTTGTTCCCTACAACATATTCTGCTGGTGCTTCACAGTATGCACATGATGTGGACAACTGTTCGCTTTCTTCTAGCTTATTTAAAATTGGAAAATCTTTTTCCTTTTCTAGGAACACATCAATCGCATGTCCTGTATGGTTTTCACAGCATTTAATCTCCATAATCTAACATCCTTTCTATTTTCAGAATTTATAAAAAGTTATACACAATTCACATTTTTTATCCACACATCATTGTAACAAACAAAAAAGACTGTCGCAAAGTGTATCCACACTTTCTACGACAATCTCTTTTGAAGTTATCCACATTATTTAGAAATCGTACTTGTTAGTTTCATCGTTTTCGTTACAAGTTTACCGTCTTGGTAAGCTTTCACTGTAACTGAATCGCCCACTTTTTTACTGTATAGGATTTTACGTAATTCAACTGAGCTACCGACTTTTTGTCCATCCATCTCAACAATTACATCGTATTGTTTAATACCTGCTTTTTCAGCAGCTGAACCATTTTCAACTTGTGCCATGACAACGCCTTCTGTCACGTCTTCAGGCAACTTTAATGTTTCTTTTTGATAGAATGCAGGTACTTCTGTTAAGTCGATTAACGATACGCCCATCGCTGGTCGTTGTACTTTACCTTTCGCTTCTAGCTCACTAATGATTGGAATTACTGTGTTACTTGGAATAGAGAATCCTAAACCTTCAACTGTAGATTGTGAAATCTTCATTGAGTTAATACCAATTACTTGTCCTGCTAGATTGATTAACGCACCACCTGAGTTACCTGGGTTAATCGCTGCATCTGTTTGTAATACTTCCGCATTCCAGTCTGCATTACCATCACCGTTAATATCCATTGGTACTGTTCGTTCTGTACCTGAGATAACACCTGTTGTTACAGAACCGTATAAATCTAAGCCAAGTGGGTTACCAATCGCAATCACTGTTTCCCCTTGTTTTAGTTTATCCGAATCACCGAATTTCGCTACTGTCGTTGCATATTTTTCATCCATTGAGATAACAGCTAAGTCTGTCCATTGATCTGTACCTACTAATTTTGCTTCTACTTTTTTATTGTTTGGTAATGTTACTTCTAAACGATCTGCATCTTCTACAACGTGATTATTCGTTACGATGTATGCTTTACCGTTCGCTTTTTTATAAATAACACCTGAACCACTGCCTGATTCTTCTGTTGTGCTTGAATCACGGTTATCTGTGCTTCCACCAAATGCACCACCGAAGATATCATTCGCTGTTTGGCGTTTTTGAATATTTGTAATCCCAACAACTGCATCCTTCGTCTTATCAACAGCTTTTGTGACATCTGTCGTTACTTCTGTGGATAGTTGTTCTGTTTTTACAGGATTCGTTGTATTATTACTTCCTGTATTCGAGATAGAAGGTACAATCAACCAGACAAGTAATGCGCCGACAATTACACCGATTAAACCCGTGAAAAAGTAGCCTACTTTACTTCCCTTTTTTTGTTGCCGTCTTCCATGTTCTGTATCATCATAGTATCCCATTTGTTTTCCTCCCTCTATTCTTTTGTTATTCTTACTATACCTGTCAAACATGAAAATTAGATGAAAATTGCTTTAAAATACCCTCAAAATTTCATGATATCTCATTTATTCCCCTTCTCGAATAGATAAAAACTATCTCTTCAAAATATAAAAAGAACAATCGCATTTTACGATTGTTCTTCAAATTAGACCATTACTAACTTCGTTGGCTCCTCTGCATCCGTATCATGTAGATGAACAAATTCACCTGGCATGATGCCAACAGATTGCAGCGTTTGTGCCACGCTAAGTCTTGCTAAATCTTTCATATTATTATCTTTACTTAGATGCGATAAGTAAATATGCGTATCTTTTTCAAATACCACATCACTCATTGCAATTGCCGCATCTTCATTACTCACATGCCCCACATCGCTTAAAATACGACGTTTTGTAGACCACGGGTATGAGCCCATCTGCAACATATTCACATCATGATTACTTTCGAATACGAATGCATCTGCTCCGCGTATAATCCCCTTCATACGGTCACTCACGTAGCCTGTATCCGTAATCACTGCTAACTTACGACCATTCTCATGGAATGTATAAAACATCGGATCTGCGGCATCATGTGACACACCAAACGATTCAATCTCTAATGTTCCAAAAGCCTGAACCGTCTCCATATTGAATTGAAAACGCTGGTCTAATGGAATATTCCCAACAGATGGTGTCATCGCTTGCCACGTCTTCTCATTCGCAAAGACCGGCACATTATATTTACGTGCTAATACCCCAACACCTTTGATATGGTCTGAATGTTCATGTGTGACAAGAATACCTGATAATTTTTTAATATCGCGATCAATTTTGGCAAATAGCTGCTCCATCTTTTTACCTGTCAGCCCTGCATCTACGATGAAAGCCTGATCGCCACTTTCAACATAAACAGCATTACCCGTACTACCACTCGCCAATACACTAAACTTCATGTGAAAGACTCCTTACTTACTTAATTCAGATTGCTTTGCATCTACATTTGAGCGAACTCTCTCTTTATATTCTACATCCGTAGCTGCTTTATTTTTGAATTGAATATTTTTTTCAATATCTAATATTTGATTATCTACTGCGTTCACAAAAAAGTCCTGTTGTTTTTTACGTCCATTTTCATCTGGTACCATAGCACGAATATGCCATGTTGGAGACAATACTTGCGTTTCTGTTAATGGAACTAATGTTGAATAGCCCAAATTCACAAATGAAATGGTTGTATGGTCTTTTAAATAACCTTTTTCAAAAATAGTTTTAATCGCTTGAATTGGTTTAATCAACATACTTTTCTCACCAACAGCTTTTAAAGAACCAAACATCGTTTGCTCATACTTTGTAATCTCTTCTTTTTCAGACCAATAAACTTTAATGGTCGCACTTTGATTATAAAAGATTGTTTTATCGTTCATCACTTGGAAAAATGTCGCTTCGCGTGCCGATTTATTAATCTGCCATAGTCGATATTCTTCACCTTTGAAAACCGTCCTTTTTAAGAACTCAGTTAGTGTTTTTTCATTTAGCGCTTCTAGTTTTTCTGGTTTTTTCATTGTTCCTTCAATAATCATATTATCACTTACTGTAATAATTTGATTTTTCGTCACTTGATCAAAATCAAAATTATCAAAGGTATTAATTCTTCCTGATACGTATGTTACTTTCTCCGTCGAAACAGGTAAATTCCCTACTGAGATATTCGCATTTTTTAAATCACTCTCAATATTGGATTCACCAAGTACTTCTAGCTCTTGTTCTTCATTGTAATTATTAATATACACCGAGTATAAGAATACATTCAAAATAGAGAATACGATGATAAAGATGGTTTTTGTTTTACTCCAATCCATCTGTATCACCTCCTACTTGTGCATCTTTCGGGTTAATTGGATACCATACACCATCTAAACGATAAAACCATGTCGGTTCAAATAAATAAATAGATGAGCGCCCTTCATCTTGTTTCATTGTTAATCCAACACGAAGTGCAGTAATTTTATTGAAGTCAATTTCATTACTTGCCATCAGTTTTTGAACGACATCAATACCTGAAATTAGCTTAATCTCCTTATTTTCCTCTTGTGGTAAATAAGCTAATTTATATGTCGGACGAATGTAACGATAGATGCGACCATTCCCCCAGAATGCTTCAATTTTAGCTGTACCTAAATCTGTTTTTAGCACTGGTAAATTTTCTATATACAGTTGATACACTACTTCTTGTGCATTATAGTCCACGTTGGCATAACGATAATCGCCTGTCCAGCCACCGTGTAAGTTAATAAAATTAAACGTTGATGCAATCAAATTACTCTTTTGAATATTTTCTTGATTCTCTGTAGCTGTCGCATCTACAAATGTTGCGAGATAGCGATTTTTATCAATTGTCATAATCGATTTATCATCAGTGTATTTATCAATACCTGCTTCTAAATCTGGACTCATCTTTACAATACCTGGCATCGTAAAGAGTGCATTTTTAAAATCCTCAATGCTAATCGCTGAAATCAGATATTTATACTGTGTTAATTTTTGCGTTTGAGTTGGTAAGAATAGTGTATTTGCATTATCTCTTTGAATTGGTTCATATGATGCTAAATCTTGGAATGATCCTAACACATCATTTTTAAAACCGTTCTCACTTTTCACTTTCACTTTTCCTCTGTATAACTGCTTCTGTTTTACATTAGAAAAAAGAATTGTTAATTCATTCTTAGGGATATCTGATTCTTCTGTAGACCAACTGATAATGACCTGATCGAAATTAATTTCAGGTACTTTCTTACTTGTCACAGGAAGTAAACTTTGAAATACAGGCATTGGTACTTCTCCATCGAATTGAAGAACAATTCGTTGATCTACTAATAGTTGATCATTTAATTTTTGTAAATTAAAGTTACTACTAACAGTTGAAATATCCGTCAGTTGCCATTTCTTCATCTCAGTAAATAGTGGAGCCATTTCTTCTGTATCAATGGTTCCACGCCAGTCACCTTCTTGATGAATTAATAGACGAGCAGGCTGAATAATTTCAGGTAATGTTCGTTTTTTGTCCATCAGTACACCTGCTGGCTCTGGCTTTTCTACTTTTTCATAGTTTGGATGGTATGACCAAATGGAGAATGTTAATAAAATACTTAGACCAACTAGAATAATTAATACAACGGTTTTACTTTGTTCTAAATACTTCATTATTCCCACTCACCATCCTCTTCTGCATTATTTGGTAATGTAAAGAATACAGATGTGCCTTTTCCCTCTACTGATTCAGCCCAGATGCGTCCACCATGTGCATTAATCATTTCACGTGAAATGGCTAGTCCAAGACCTGTTCCACCCATAGAGCGCGCGCGTGCTTTATCTACGCGATAGAAGCGGTCAAAAATGCGATCAACATTCTCTTTTGGAATTCCCATACCCGTATCTTTAATTTCGACTAAAATCTCGTCATCAATATTTGTTAATTTAAAGCGAATAGATCCACCATCTGGTGAATACTTCAACGCATTTGAAATAATATTATCAATAACTTGTGTGATTTTATCCGTATCAATTTCAACATAAATAGGTGTAGTTGGTAGCTCACGAATAAATTCTACTTCTTTAGATTTCGACATCTCAAATCGATTAATAATACGATCAAAGAATTTAACGAAATCAACGAAATCTGTATTCAATTCATATTCACGACTATCCATACGAGATAGTTGCAGTAAGTCTGTAACCAGACGAATCATACGCTCTGTTTCTGTACGTGTTACATTTAAAAATGTTGGTGCAATATTTTCATCACGCCATGCACCATCTGCTAGCGCTTCTAAATAACTGCGCATCGTTGTAAGCGGTGTGCGTAACTCATGTGATACATTTGAAACGAAGTCACGACGTTCCATTTCAATTTTTTCTTGTTCTGTGATGTCATGTAATACGGCAATTAAACCATTCACAAAACCTGTCTCTTTTTGAATAACAGAGAAGTTTGCTCGCCAAATATAAGGGCGGTCTTGCGTGCTAAAATCTAAATTCACAGCCTCTTGCATATGAATCAAATCTTCAAATGTGTATTCTTCATCTAAGCCCAGAATCTCTGTAATTTGTCGTCCCATTAATTCATTATTTTCAGTCGCAAGTAATTTCTGTGCAGGCGCGTTAATCAAAATAATTTTTCCTTTACGATCTGTTGCAATTACACCATCTGTCATATTCGTTAAGACAGATGCTAACTTCCTTCTCTCACCTTCAGTCGTTGAGTGCGCCTCTTGTAAGCGATTCGTTAAATGGTTAAAAGATACAGCCAGCTGACCGATTTCGTCATTCCCGTATACTTTAACCTTTCTCGAATAATTCCCTTTTGCCATTGCAACAGCTTGCCTACGCATATCCGAAATTGGTTTTGTAATCGTCTTAGCGATGAAAACGCCTAAAATAATTGTAATTAATAAAGCAATTGCTGTACCTACGGCGAGAATTTTATTAATCGTAGCCATTTGTTCAAATACCGTTTCAATATTGGCTTTAACATAGATGACACCAATTGTTTTTCCTTGTGATTGAATAGGTTTTGCAATAATCCATACGCGTTTATCAGTCTTTTTATCAATCGCCATCTTTTCAATTGGTGATGATGTAGAAAGCGCTGAAGTCACTGCGCTTTCTGCGGAACGCTGGCCAATAATCGATTGACTGTTATTATCTGAAGTCGCTAAGATTCTATTATGTGAATCGATTACACGAATTTCACTAATATCTCCCGAACCAGAAGACAATCCACCTAGAATATCGCGTAAATTGGATTCCAGTGTCCCATCATTTTCTTCACGTGACTTAACCATTTCTTCTTTCACGCTAAAATCGACTAGCTTAAGACGATCTGTTACGGAATGCGTAAAGTTGTGCTTAAGCGTAGTCTCTAATTTATTCGCAAAGTATAACCCCATAATTTGCATGGCAATCAATATTAAAAGTACATAAATCAATACAACTTTTGCGTGTACAGATTTAAAAAAACCTACCTTTTGCATTCAACATTACTCCTGTTCAGGATTTCTCAAATAGTACCCCACACCACGACGTGTTACAATCCATGCTGGATGACTTGGATTATCCTCAATTTTTTCACGTAGACGTCGAATTGTTACGTCAACTGTTCGTACATCACCGAAATAGTCATAACCCCAAACAGTTTGTAATAAATGTTCTCGTGTCATCACTTGTCCGATATGTTTCGCTAAATAATGTAACAATTCAAATTCACGATGTGTTAATTCAATTGTTTCATCTCTCTTTAAAACTAAATAAGCTTCTGGTTGGATCGTCAATGAACCTACAACAATATCATTTGAAGACTCTTCTTCCTCTTCAACAGTCGCTGTTGTTTGATGGCGACGCATATTTGCTTTGACACGCGCAACTAACTCACGTGTACTAAACGGCTTCGTTACATAATCATCCGCACCAAGCTCTAAACCCAAAACTTTATCAATTTCAGAGTCTTTCGCTGTAATCATAATAATTGGTGTGTCGTATTTTTTACGTACCTCACGCACTACTTCCATACCATCTCGTTTTGGTAACATGATGTCTAATAAGATTAAATCTGGTTTTTCTGCTTCTACTTTTTCTAAAGCTTCATCACCATCATAAGCTGTTACTACACTGTAACCTTCTTTTGTTAAATTAAATTGTAATATATCTGCAATCGGTTTTTCATCATCCACTACTAAGATTTTCTTATCCAAATTCTTTCATCCTTTCTCTCTAAAATACACTGTTTTATTTACATTCACTCTCTATTTACTCTAACATGATTTCAATTCTGACGCACCTTTAGGTAATATTTTGTAATTTATTCCCCAGGAAATATTATAATACATAAGAATGAACTCTTCTAACTTATCATATATTATAAATACTACCCATTTTGAAATTGTATTGTAAAGAAATTGAAACTTTCTATACATATACTTTTGTTATGAAAATAATCCAAAAGGGTACTATTCGACATGAATCAACTTCATTTTCCAAACATTTAAGGAAAGGTGGCCCATCTTTGGTTAAGAATCGTACATTACTTCTCATTGCTTGTTTTGTATGGCTTATTGCAGGAATTAATATTGTACGCATTGGCTTACTTGCTTATGTTGGACATATAACTGCCCTCAATATTATTTTATCAATTATTGTCTTTTGTTTGTTTTGGTTTTTGATTTTTAATCGCCTCGTTAATAAACATACGATTCGAATTGCTGGCTATGAGACAGAAAAACAATATTTTTGGTATTTCTTTGATTTAAAATCGTTTATTATCATGGCTGTTATGATGACACTCGGTATTACCATTCGTGTCATGAATTTAATGCCCGAATCCTTTATCGCATATTTCTATACAGGTTTAGGTACAGCCTTAACCCTTGCAGGAATTAAATTCGGGATTCGTTATCTTCGTTTTGATACGTAGGTATAAAAAAGCAGGAACCGCGTCTCATGCGATTCCTGCTTTTTTTATATGATACTAAATCTCGTCCCAAATATTTAATAATACATTTGTTTGATCACGGTCAGGACCTACTGAGAATGTAGCGATTCGAATACCTGTTAATTCACTTACACGTTCTACATACTTACGTGCATTTTCTGGTAAATCTTCTAAACGACGAACACCTGTAATATCTTCGTCCCATCCAGGAAGTTCTTCATAAATAGGTTTGCATTGTTCGATAATGTGTAAGTTTGCTGGATATTCTGTAATACGTTCACCATTATAATCATAAGCTACACAAATTTTCACTGTATCTAAACCTGATAAAACGTCAATTGAGTTGAGTGCTAAATCTGTAATACCTGAAACACGACGTGAGTGACGTACAACCACTGTATCAAACCAACCAACACGACGTGGACGACCTGTTGTTGTACCGTATTCACGACCGACCTCGCGAATTTGATTCCCTACTTCATCAAATAGTTCAGTTGGGAATGGACCATCACCTACACGTGAAGTATATGCTTTTGATACGCCGATTACACGATTAATAGAAGCTGGGCCAACACCTGTACCTGTTGTAACACCACCTGCTACTGGGTTTGAAGATGTTACATATGGATATGTTCCATGATCTACATCTAATAGTACGCCTTGAGCACCTTCAAATAATACTTTGCCGCCTTCATCCATGACATCATTTAAGATCTTAGAAGTATCTGTTACATAAGGAGCAATCTCTTGACCATACGCATAGAATTTTTCAAAAATATCATCAAACTCTAATCCTTCTACTTCGTAGAATTTCGTGAATAAACGGTTTTTCAATTCTAAGTTTGTACGTAATTTTTCTTCAAATACATCCTTATCAAGTAAGTCTGCAATACGAATACCAATACGTTGTACTTTATCTGTATAACATGGCCCAATACCTTTACATGTTGTACCGATTTTTGCATCGCCACGTGAAGCTTCGTCTACTTTATCTTGATGAATGTGGTACGGTAAAATGACGTGCGCACGATTTGAAATACGTAGATTTGACGTATCCACACCACGTTCTTGCAATCCTTTTAATTCTTTTACTAAAGATTCTGGATTGATTACCATTCCATTGCCCATTACAGAGCGCTTATCTGAATAAAAAATACCTGATGGAATTAAATGAAGTTTATATGTTTCGCCTTCGAATTGAATTGTATGACCTGCATTGTCACCGCCTGAAAAACGTGCAATGATATCTGCTTGTTTTGAAAGAAAGTCTGTAATCTTCCCTTTACCTTCGTCTCCCCATTGCGTTCCTACTACTACTACTGATGTCATTTTATACAGCACCTCCGTCAGATACTTTGTGTATCCTGATTAAAAACAAAAGTTATTTTAACAACCATCTTCTAAAAAGTCAATTAAAAATACGAACAGATTTCATTTTTACAATTGAAAATGTTCGTATTTAATGTTAGTAACTCGCTGGTGGTGATTCTTGAGACCAATCAACACTCACAAACTTATTAAATTCTTTTTTAAATGCTAATTTTACTGTATCTGTTGGACCATTACGTTGCTTTGCTACAATAATCTCAATTGTATTAGCATCTTCCGTTTCTTTATCATAATAGTCTTCACGATATAAGAAAGCAACGATATCCGCATCTTGCTCAATCGAACCTGATTCACGTAAATCAGACATCATCGGACGTTTATCTTGTCGTTGCTCTACACCACGTGATAACTGCGATAAAGCAATAACAGGTACTTCAAGCTCCCTAGCAAGTGCTTTAAGAGAACGTGAAATCTCAGAAACCTCTTGTTGACGGTTCTGTCCTGATGAACCACTACCCTGAATTAACTGAAGATAATCAATTAAGATCATCCCAAGACCACTTTCTTGTTTTAAGCGCCGACATTTAGCTCGAATTTCATTTACACGGACACCAGCCGCATCATCAATATAAATACCTGCATGCGATAAACTTCCCATAGCCATCGTTAATTTTCGCCAGTCTTCTGTTGTTAATGCACCTGTACGTAATACTTGTGCATCAATATTACCTTCAGCACACAACATACGCATAACAAGTTGATCTGCACCCATCTCTAGTGAGAATATGGCTACATTCTCAGTTGTTTGCGTCCCTACTGCTTGTGCAACATTCAAGGCAAATGCTGTCTTACCTACAGATGGTCTGGCTGCTACAATGATGAGATCACCACGCTGAAAACCAGCTGTTAAGCGATCTAAGTCGCGGAAACCTGTTGGAATACCCGTAATGTCTCCTTTACGATTTTGGAGCTTTTCCACATTCTCGTACGTCTGTACAAGAACATCTTTTACATGCTTAAAGTCCCCTGAATTACTACGATTGGCTACTTCCATTATTTGCTTTTCAGCTTCAGCTAATAATTCTGCTACTTCATCTTCTCTTGTAAAACTATCTTCTACAATTTTTGTAGCTGTACGAATTAACTTACGCAGTAATGATTTTTGGGCAACGATTTCTGAATAGTACGCGATGTTAGCCGCTGTCGGTACGGCATTGGCTAATTCCGTCATATATGAAATACCACCGACATCGTCCAATTGATTACGGCTTGAAAGTTCTTCCGTTACTGTTACGACATCGATGGCTTTTCCTAAATCACTCAAGCGTAGCATCGTTTCAAAAATCAAACGATGCGCTGCTTGATAAAAATCATCTGCTAATAATGTTTCAGAGGCTGTAATTAAAGCCTGTGGTTCAAGGAAGATCGCACCCAATACTGATTGCTCAGCTTCTTGGTTGTGCGGTGGAATACGGTCCATTAATGGATCATTATTCATATTTGTCTCCCCTTATTTTTGCTCTGTTACATGCACTTTCAATGTTGCTGTAACTTCTGGATGTAATTTCACAGGAACTTTTGTTACACCCAATGTACGAATTGCTTCTGGTAAATCCATTTTGCGCTTATCTACTTTAATACCATGCGCTTTATTTAATTCATCTGCAATTTGTTTTGATGTAATTGAACCAAATAGACGACCACCTTCGCCTGTTTTTGATTTTAATTCTACTGTTAATTCTTCTACTTTTACTTTTAAATCTTTAGCAGCTTGTAATTCTGCTTCTGCGTTTTGCTGCTCTTTACGCTTTTGACCTTGTAATTGGCTCATTGCTTGAGGTGTAGCTTCTACAGCTGATTTATTTTTTAATAATACGTTACGTGCGTAACCATCTGATACTTCTTTAACCTCACCTTTTTTACCTTGTCCTTTAACGTCTTTTAAGAAAATTACTTTCATGATTCTTGACTCCCCTCTAATGTTTCATCAATTGCTTTCTTTAAACGTTCGATTGCTTCTTCGATGGTATCCACTTGTAATTGTGTAGCTGCATTTGTTAAATGACCGCCACCTCCAAGTGCTTCCATAATGATTTGAACGTTAATCTCGCCTAAAGAGCGTGCGCTAATACCTATTTTACCATCACTTCTCGGTGCGACAACAAAGGACGCTGAAATGTCTTTCATCGTAAGTAAAATATCAGCCGTTTGTGCAATTAATACTGAATTATATACTTGGTCTTTTTCACCATGTGCAATCACAATGCCATTATGCACAAATTCTGCTGTTTTGACAATTTGTGCGCGTTCTAAATACGTATTTAAATCTTCTTTTAGTAAGCGTTGAACTAGAATAGTATCTGCACCGTTTGTTCGTAAATATGATGCAGCCTCAAACGTCCTAGCACCCGTTCTAAGCGTAAATGATTTCGTATCGACAATAATCCCTGCTAGTAGTGCTGTTGCTTCTAACATCGAAATCTTATCGTTCTTAGGCTGGTATTCGAGTAATTCTGTGATTAGTTCTGCTGTTGAAGAAGCATATGGCTCCATATATACAAGCATTGGACGGTCAATAAATTCCTCACCACGACGATGATGGTCAATCACGACAACCTTACTCGCTTGATTTACAATGCGTTCGTCAATCGTCATACTCGGCTTATGTGTATCGACAATGACAACGAGCGACTTATCTGTCATTTTATCTAGCACTTGATCTGGTGATAAAAATCGATCGTACAAATCAGACTTATCTTTAACAACTTGCATCAAACGATTAATACTTTGATCAATTTGGTCAAAATCGATGACAACATATCCATCGACTTTATTCATATCCGCCATCTTTCGTACACCAATAGATGAACCAATCGCATCCATATCAGGCATCTTATGCCCCATTACAAATACTTGATCACTATCTTGAATCAAATCACGTAAAGCATGTGAGATAACACGTGCTCTTACACGCGTACGTTTTTCTACAGGGTTTGTTTTACCACCATAGAATTTCACCTTTCCATCAGGTTGTTTAATCGCAACCTGATCTCCACCACGTCCTAAAACAAGATCTAAACTCGATTGTGCTAACTCGCCTAACTCTGTTAAAGAAGGTGAGCCAGCGCCTACACCAATACTTAATGTAAGTGATAAGTTTTGTTGAGCAGTGATTTCACGAATATCATCTAAAATTGCAAATTTCTTTTTTTCTAAATTCGATAAAATGGATTCATTCATAACCGCCATAAAACGATCTGACGAAATACGTTTAATATAAATATCGTGATAGGATCCCCACTTATTCACAAGTGATGTAATCAATGTGTTCGTCTGACTACGTGTTTGGTCATCCATACCTTGCGTAATTTCATCATAGTTATCAATAAATAGCACGGCTAAAACTGTACGATCTTCATAATACAATTCTTCAATTTCAACTTGCTCTGTAATATCAAAGAAATATAGAAGTTTCTCTTCTCTTTTGAATAATACACGATATTGACGATCTTCTACTGTTGCATTCATTTCATGTAAATCTTCATGTGCTGTTAATGAGATTAATTCATCTGATATAAAAGATAAATCGCGGCCAATCAATTCATCACCGTTCATCATCTTTTTAATATGTGGATTTGCCCATTCAATTGTTGTTTCATCATCAATTAAAATGATACCAATTGGCATTTCAAGGAGTGCTTTTTCTCCCACGTTTTCCAAACGATAACTCAGCATCGCAATATGACGTTCCGTTTCCTCGTATGTGTTTTTCTCATACTTCCAAGAAACAAATGTCGTAGCGATTACTAAAACTCCATATAACGTACCAATGATGGGATGCCACACAATAAGACCCACAATACTTGCGATCATCAACAGCGATAAAATTAAAAGAGGATATCTTATTGGTCTTTGTCTAAATCGAGTACCCATAGTTCTCATCTCCTATTTTGTCTTCTTATCGCCTAGTAATGCGCGAAGTCCAAACCCTAAATCTATTATACCCAGTAACGTGATAAACGAATTCAATGGAATTGCAAAAATTGTTGCAACCCATGCTACTGCTTTTGGCATTTCAGAACGTGCTACCATAAAGTGAATAAATGAAACACCCTGTAAAAAGAATAACATCGACAATAATAAATATGCATTTACATAAACAAGATATAGATATGTACCATCTTCAGGTTTCACAATAAATTGCACTAATAAAATAGCAAAATAAAAGAGTAGTAACATTCTTGGTAGTCTTAAGTCTTTGATTGGTGGAAACTTTGGTACAGGAACACGCAATTTTTTTATAACAGGGAAATTAATTGTGATTAATAACCACGCTAAAATAAATGTCGACAAAAATAACATAGCAGGCATTGTATCTGTGAACATTTTCACAATATTTGCGGCCATTTCATTCGTAAATGTCGATTTAGTATTTGTTAATTTAGCCATTTGCTCTGATAATTCCACATTTTTATACACAGCCGACTTTAACTGCTTTAATGTATCTGTAATTAAATTAATACCTGTAAACTGCATATAAGCAACAATAATTCCAGCCATCGCTACCAACGTAGCTAAACTCGTCGCTAAAAACACTTCTGTTTTACTTCTTTTGTTATGCAATGTATAACCGATTGCGAGACCAATAATAGCAAATAAAGCACTAATCAACATTGCTAATATACCTACAATTAAGAAGTTCACCATTGTACCCGCTACAATGACAAGTAATCCACTTTTCCATGAATAACGATACACGTACAAAATAATCGGTAATGGAATAAACCATGTAAAAATAAGTGAAATGACAGGTAAACTACTTAGCAGTGTTAAAAGTACAAACATTGCGGCCATCATTGCACCTGTTGTTAGCTGCCGAACTTTAGGATCTTGCGTCATTTTTAATCTTCCTTTTTTGTTTCAACATGAATATTTTATCTGTTTATTGTACCATGTTTCCCAATTGCAAACAAAAAAGCAAATGACTACTTTCAAAAGACATATATTAGAAAATCGCATAAAAAAAAGACCAGGACAATATGCCCTAGTCTCTCTCAATTACTTATTTATCATCAGTTGTGAATGGAAGTAAAGCCATTACGCGTGAAGTTTTGATAGCAAGTGTTAATTTACGTTGGTATTTCGCACTTGTACCTGTTACACGACGAGGAAGAATTTTTCCTCGTTCAGAGATGAATTTTTTTAGTAAATCAACATCTTTGTAATCGATGTGTTTAATGTTGTTAGCAGTGAAATAGCAAACTTTACGGCGTTTGCGGCCTCCTCTACGTGGTGCCATAGTATATGTCCCCTCCTTGTTTAAATTTGTACACGATTAGAATGGTAAATCGTCATCTGAGATGTCAACTTTACCTTGATCATTTGGCATCGCAAATGGATCTTGTTCTACACGTGTATAGTTTTGTTGATTTGGTGATTGATTTTGCTGATAATTGTTTTGCTGTGGTGCTTGGTTATACGATTGACCGCCACCATACGATGGTTGGTCACCAAATTGTTGGTTCGTTTGTGGAGCACCGCCGCCTGCATTGCGAGGTTCTAAGAACTGTACGCTATCTGCAACAACTTCAGTTGTGTAAACTTTTTTACCATCTTGACCATCATAACTACCTGTTTGGATGCGACCCTCAACACCCGCTAAAGAACCTTTACGAAGGAAATTAGCTGTGTTTTCGGCTTGCTTACGCCAAACGACGATATTAATGAAGTCTGCTTGTCTTTCGCCTTGTTGGTTCGAGAATGTACGGTTTACAGCAAGTGTAAAACGTGCAACTGCTACACCAGATGGCGTATAACGAAGCTCTGGATCTTTTGTAAGTCTTCCAACTAATACAACACGGTTAATCATCAGAAATCAACCTCCTTATCTATTTTATATCGATGTTATTACTTTTCTTCTTCGCGAACAGCGATGTGGCGGATGATATCTTCGTTGATGTTAGCTAAACGAGTATACTCATCGATTGCCGCAGCTGGAGCAGTAACTTTCATGATTTGGTAGAAACCTTCACGGAAGTCATTGATTTCGTAAGCTAAACGACGTTTACCCCAATCTTTTGATTCATTAAGTTCTGCACCGTTTGAAGTTAAGATTGTGTTGAAACGTTCAACTAAAGCTGCTTTCGCTTCTTCTTCGATGTTTGGACGAATAATGTACATTAATTCGTATTTTCTCATTATTAAGCACCTCCTTATGGACTTAGGCCTAGACTCATTGAGTAAAGGCAAGGAGCTAGTATTTAATACTACTCACATCGTTAAATTGTAACATAGGGATATCCATAGTGCAATAACTTCATATCGAATATACTAAGAATAAAAGGAGATGATTTTTCATGGGAAATTTCGAAAAAGTCGGTGAATTTGAATTAAAAATCGAAGAAATCGTTAAACCTATGACACGATGGACAATCATTTTAACGCTATTTGTATTAGTTCTTCAATTTGTAATCCATCAAAATTTCACATTTACAATTATCAATTTTCTAATCGGTACATTAATTGTCATTCTACTTTACATACTCTTTATGTTTTTACATGAAATTTGTCATCTCATTGGTTTTGTACTATTTGGACACGCTCCTTTAAAAAGTTT
The DNA here is from genome assembly GCF_001534765.1 of Kurthia sp. 11kri321. Taxonomy (NCBI): domain Bacteria; kingdom Bacillati; phylum Bacillota; class Bacilli; order Caryophanales; family Caryophanaceae; genus Kurthia; species Kurthia sp. 11kri321. The sequence continues at coordinate 2,872,777 of NZ_CP013217.1, read as the reverse complement.
GAAAATGGGCGTGAACTTACAAATGGGTGTAGCTTATGCTACAACAACAAAATTAATGCCAAATAAAGCGATGCGAAAAGCACTTCTACTACCTTTTTGGGTGACAGGAGTAGTTCCTACTATTTGCGGCATTTATTTTGATTACACACCACTTACATTAGTGGGTGCTTGGCTTATGGTAGGTGCAATTGGTGATTTTTATATGTACAAACAATTAAAACGTATAGATGATGCCTACTATATTCAAGATGATACTGAGCATCCTAAACTACATTTCTATACAAAAAAACTCGAAACCGATTGATTTCGAGTTTTCTTTATTTTATACGTTGAATAAGAATTCCATTACATCGCCGTCTTGTACAACATATTCTTTACCTTCTAAACGTAAACGTCCAGCTTCTTTTGCTGCTGGTTTTGAACCATATTCTACTAAATCATCAAATGATACCGTTTCTGCACGGATAAATCCACGCTCAAAATCAGAGTGAATAACACCAGCACATTGTGGTGCTTTCATACCTTTACGGAATGTCCAAGCACGTACTTCTTGTACACCTGCAGTAAAGTATGTAGCTAAACCTAATAAGCTATATGCTGCTTTAATTAATTGATCTAAACCTGATTCTTCAATCCCTAATTCTTCTAAGAACATTGCTTTTTCTTCATCATCTAATTGTGCAATCTCTTCCTCAATCTTCGCACAAACAACGATTACTTCAGCGCCTTCTTTAGCTGCATATTCACGAACTTGTTTTACATATTCATTTTCTTCTGAATCTGATACTTCATCTTCAGAAACGTTCGCTACATAAAGAGCAGGTTTTAAAGTTAGTAGGCTTAAACCTTTTACAATTTTCTTTTCTTCATCTGTTAGTTCAACAGAGCGAGCTGGCATTTCGTTCGCAAAAGCATCTTTTAGCTTTTCAAGAACTGCTGCTTCTTCCATTGATTCTTTATCTTTTTGTTTCGCTAATTTACTTACTTTTGCGTAGCGTTTATCCACAGATTCTAAATCAGCTAGGATTAATTCTAAGTTAATTACTTCGATGTCGCTGATTGGATCTACTTTACCTGCTACGTGTGTAATATTCTCATCTTCAAAGCAGCGAACTACTTGTGTAATCGCATCTACTTCACGAATATGAGATAAGAATTTATTTCCTAAACCTTCACCTTGGCTAGCGCCTTTTACAATACCCGCGATGTCTGTAAATTCAAAAGAAGTTGGAACTGTTTTCTTTGGTTCAACTAATTCTGTTAATTTATCAAGACGTGCATCAGGTACTTCCACGATTCCTACGTTTGGATCAATTGTTGCGAATGGATAGTTTGCAGCAAGTGCTCCTGCTTTTGTAATTGCATTAAATAATGTTGATTTACCTACGTTTGGTAAACCGACAATACCGGCTGTTAAAGCCATATATGTCACAACCCTTCAGTTTGTTTGTTTTCAAATTTTCAACTCGTCTTATTATAGTGACTTCTATCGTAAAAGTCTAATTGTCTTCTGGATTCGCTTGTACAAGTACTTTTTTCATTTTTTTCTCAAATTCACGACGTGGAATCATCACGCTATGTTGACATCCAACACATTTAATTCGAATGTCTGCACCTAATCGAATAATCTTCCATTCGTTTGTGCCACATGGATGTGCTTTTTTCATTTCAACGATATCGCCTAAATTATACACTTTTGCTTGCACTCTTATTTTTCCTCCTCTTTATTTTTTGTAGTATCTCGTTCATAAACCATCATTTTAGGATATGGAATTTCAATATGATTTTCATCAAAAATTTCTTTAATATCTTTACGTATTAAATTAGCTGTAGCAAAGTGACGCATTGGTAATGTTTCGACTGACATACGTAATGTAATTTCTGCTCCATTCACATTTTGAACACCTAATAAATTAGGTCGTGTCACGACATCTTCATAACGTTCCACTAAACCGTCTAGATATTCTTCAATTAACCGTTCAGCTTTGTTGATATCTGCATTGTATGCCACACTAATATCCACAATTGCAACGGAGTTATTCACAGAGCAGTTAACAACTTCTAAAATGGAGCCATTTGGAATAATATTTATCTCGCCTTCAATTCCACGAATTTTTGTAGTGCGTAATCCAATTTCAATAACTGTTCCCTGTACTCCAGCAACTTTAATGAAGTCCCCAACACCAAATTGATCCTCAAATATAATGAAGAACCCTGTAATAACATCTTTTACTAAACTTTGCGCACCGAATCCAACTGCTAAACCAACAATACCAGCTCCTGCCAATAATCCAGCAACTTTTACTTGCATAACAGATAAAATGGCTAAAATGGCTGTAAAGTACACAACATACGTAATGACGCTTTGAAGTAATTTCAAAATCGTTTCATATCGACGTTCACGCTGCTGCGTCATTTTTGCAGGTGCGTGAATCCGTAAATCAAATGCTTTTTTTATCATATGATTTCCGAGCTTTACTAAAATAATTGAACAAATTGTAATGGCAATAATTTTTAACAATCCTGTTCCTAATGCCACCCACATATCCTCATCTGTTAGCTTATTCATAACCCATTTATATAATTGACTTTTGGCATCTCCATACAAATTAGACAAATAAAATCCCTCACTTTCACTCGTTTGATTATATAAAAATTATGTTATAGATGCGATAAATCACTATGGAGATTTTATAAAATTTTAATTTAAGTCAAACGATTCCTTTAATTGTGCAGAAGATTTTATTGCACTGCTTTTTATATCCTATTACTTTTCAAGTATTTCTAAAATGCGTTCTAAATCGTCTTCTGAGAAAAATTCAATTTCAATTTTCCCTTTTTTCTTTCCTTTTGTGATTACAACACTTGTTCCAAAGACATCACGCAATTGATCTTCACGCTCTTGTAAAAATAAATCCTTTTTAGGTTTTTCTTTCGTTTCACGTGAAACATCTTCATTATATTGTTGAACAAGCGCTTCTAACTGACGAACATTTAATCCTTGTTGAACAACTTTAGCTGCTACTTGTGAAATGAGCTTATTGCGTTTTAAACCTAGTAATGTACGACCATGTCCTGGTGTAATTATTTGTTCTGCTATTAATTGTTGAACATCTTTTGGTAGCGATAGTAAGCGAACTTGATTCGCAATATAGGGACGGCTTTTTCCTAAACGCTGTGCCAATTGTTCTTGTGTAAAATTCAAGTTCTCCATTAAATTTTGATAGGCCTCTGCTTCTTCCAATGCTGTTAAATCTTCACGCTGTAAATTTTCTAAAATAGCTAACTCCATCATTTGTTGTTGATTGAATTCGCGAATAATTGCCGGAATTTCTTTTTGCAAAGCCATTTTAGCAGCTCTAAATCGTCGTTCTCCTACAACTAGTTCATAGCCTTTTCCTTGTTTACGAACAACTACTGGTTGTAAAACCCCATGTTCTTTAATTGATTCTGCTAATTCTTCTAGCGCTTCTTTTTTAAATTCTTTACGTGGTTGATACGGGTTTGGTTTAATATCACGTACTGGAATCTTCTCAACTTTTTCCCCTGCAACTACTTCATCTGTATTAAATAAGGCATTTAATCCTTTTCCTAAACCTTTAGCCAATCTGATTCACTTCCTTTGCTAATTCTAAATAAACGAGCGCACCTTTTGATTTTGCATCATATTCTAAAATAGATTCGCCATGACTTGGTGCTTCACTCAAACGAACATTTCTTGGAATAACTGTTTGATAAACTTGATTACCAAAAAATTGACGCACTTCATCTGCTACTTGTGTGCTTAAGTTTGTTCTTATATCAAACATTGTGAGTAAAACACCAGCAATTTTCAAATCTTGATTCAAATGTTTTTGTACTAATGTAATTGTGGATAATAACTGACTCAAACCTTCTAAAGCATAATATTCACATTGTACTGGAATCATTACTTCATCCGATGCTGTCAGTGCGTTTAACGTTAATAATCCTAAAGATGGTGGACAATCAATTACAATATAATCAAACTGATCCTTTATTTCTTCTAACGCTTTCTTTAAACGCGATTCACGTGAAATAATAGAGACTAATTCAATTTCTGCACCTGCAAGCGCGATTGTCGTCGGTACAATGGATAGATTAGATGTATTGGTTTTATGTATAACTTGATTGATGTGTACATCTCGAACTAATACGTCATAAATAGATTGTTCGATTGTACTTTTATCCACACCTAATCCACTTGTTGCATTTCCTTGTGGATCTAAATCAACAATTAAAACACGTTGTCCTAAACTAGCCAAACCTGCACTCAAATTAATCGTTGTGGTTGTTTTACCAACACCGCCTTTTTGATTAGCCATCGCAATTACACGTACCATATAAATTCCACCATCCCTTAATTGTCTGTATTTTCTATATTCTATCAAATTTTTTTCAGTATAAGTATATGAAAAAGGGAAACAGCTCATATGTCTGCTTCCCTTTTACGCAATTTATTTTTTATTTTTTGGTATCTTTACAGTAATTTGATAATACTCATCATGTTCTTCTTCTTCTGCTTTTACATCAATACCTGTTTTATTAACAAGGGTTAATGATTCACGAATTGTATTTAAAGCAATACGAACATCACGACTAACAGACTTCCTTTTAACACGTGGTTTCTTCACCTTTTCAATTGGCTCTAGAATTTCACGAATCCGCTGTTCTAACTGACGCACATTGTAGTCTTGTTCCTTAATTTCTTCTAATAATTGCAATTGCAATTCTTCATTTTTCAAAGGAACTAATGCACGAGCATGACGCTCAGAGATTTCACGTTTTAAAATAGACTCTTTAATTTGCTCAGGTAATTTTAATAGACGCAATTTATTTGCGACAGTCGATTGGCCCTTACCTAAACGTTGCGCTAACGCTTCCTGTGTTAATTCATGTAGCTCTAGCAACTGTTGAAATGCTTGTGCTTCTTCAATTGCTGTTAGTTCTTCTCGTTGAAGATTTTCGATTAATGCGACAGAAGCAGTCTCTTTATCTGACATCTCTCGAATAATAGCTGGGACTTCCACCCATTGTAATGACTTCATCGCACGATATCGGCGTTCACCTGCAATGATTTCGTAATCACCATTCTCCATTGTTCGTACAACAATTGGTTGAATAATCCCATGTGTATGAATTGTTCGAGCTAATTCTTCAATTTTGGAGTCATCAAAAATTGTACGTGGCTGGAAACGGTTCGGATGAATTTTACTAATTGGTAAGTTTAGCACATTTTCAGCTGACTCTTTCGTTACAGTTTTATCGCCGCCACCAAAAATACGTGATAAAGCACTTTTCAAGTTTAGCACCACCTTTTAACGATTATTTCAAGTATATCCTCATTCCACATCATTGTGATAAGTCGATTTTATGTCTGTTTTGTTGCGCAATACCTCTATTATAGTTTCTTTCTACAAAAAAAGTAAGATGACATATCGTTTCACATGAAACATTCGTTATTTAATAGGAGATTTATTCGGTGTTCCAGGTTTTCTTGGATATTTTTTTGGTGTTGCTTTTACTTTATCAAATACATAAATGGTACGTTCACTTTCCTCAACAGGTAACTCAAAAGCAACATGATGCACTAATTTACCACCTAATATAGTAATCGCTTTTTTAGCATCTTTTAATTCATCATCACCACTTGCAGCTTTCAATGCAAGGAATTTACCGCCTTCTTTAACAAGAGGTAAGCATAGTTCTGATAATACAGATAAACGTGCCACAGCTCTAGCAGTTACAAGCTCAAATTTTTCGCGGTATTGAGGATTTTGACCAAATTCTTCTGCTCTTGCATGTACAAATTCCACATGATCTAAACCAATCTCATCGCTTAAATGATTCAAGAATTGAATACGTTTATTCAAAGAATCCACAATCGTAATGTGTAAATGTGGATAACAAATTTTAATTGGTAAACTTGGGAAACCAGCCCCTGCACCTACATCACATACAGTTGTAACTTTTGTAAAATCAAAATGGAAACTTGCACTAATTGAATCGTAGAAGTGCTTTAGGTAAACAGATGGTTCATCTGTAATCGCTGTAAGATTCATTTTTTCATTCCATTCAACTAAAATTTCAAAGTAGCGACGGAATTGTTGAATTTGTTTTTCTGATAACTCAATACCTTGTTCTTTTAACGCTTGTATAAACTGTTCCTCGTTCATATTGTTCCCCTCTCATCTCGACTAAATTGATTTATGATTGTGCGATTTTAGCAATTTTACCTTGTTCAATATACACTAATAAAATTGAAATATCGGCTGGATTTACGCCTGAAATTCGTGATGCTTGTGCAACAGTTAATGGACGAATCTCTTTTAGCTTTTCACGTGCTTCTGTCGCAATTCCTGAAATGGCATCGTAATCAATTTGCTCTGGAATTTTCTTACCTTCCATTTTCTTAAGTTTTTCAACTTGTTGTAAAGCTTTTTCAATATAACCTTCGTACTTCACTTGAATTTCTACTTGTTCTTTCACATCTTCAGGTAATTCAGGAGCTTCTGTCACTTTAGCAACAAAATCATAATTTAATTCTGGACGTTTTAATAAATCTGTTCCATGAATACCATCTTTTAAAGGACTACTGCCCATTTCAGTTAAAGCTTCATTGACAAGACGTGGTTTTATGCCAAATTCAGCTAGACGATTAATTTCAGCTTTTACTAACTCACGCTTTTCAACAAATTTGTTATAACGCTCTTCAGAAACAAGACCTAATTCAAAAGCTTTTTCTGTTAAACGCATATCTGCATTATCGTGACGTAGTAATAAACGATATTCTGCACGTGATGTTAATAAACGATACGGTTCATTTGTACCTTTTGTAACTAAGTCATCAATTAAAACACCGATATAAGCATCTGCACGACCTAAAATAACTTCTTCTTTACCTAATACGCGCGCTGCTGCATTAATACCAGCCATCATTCCTTGACCTGCTGCTTCTTCATAACCAGAAGTACCATTAATTTGACCTGCTGTGTATAAGTTTTTAATCTTTTTCGTTTCAAGTGTTGGCCACAATTGTGTAGGAACTACTGCATCATACTCAATCGCATAACCTGCACGCATCATTTCAGCTTTTTCTAATCCTGGGATTGTCTCAAGCATTTTACGTTGAATATGTTCAGGTAAACTTGTGGATAAACCTTGTACATAAACTTCTTGTGTATTACGTCCTTCTGGTTCTAAGAACAGTTGGTGACGTGGTTTATCATTAAAACGTACAATTTTCGTTTCAATTGATGGACAATAACGTGGACCTGCACCTGTAATCACACCTGTGAACATTGGTGATGAATCTAAGTTATCATTAATAATTTGATGTGTTTCAGGACTTGTATATGTTAACCAACATGGAATTTGATCCATAATGAATTCAGTTGTTTCAAAACTGAATGCACGTGGCTCTTCATCGCCTGGTTGAATTTCTGTTTTTGAGTAATCAATTGTTTTACTATTTACGCGAGGTGGCGTACCTGTTTTAAAACGAACCATTTCAAACCCTAAATCACGCATATTATCTGCTAATTTAATCGATGGTTGTTGATTATTTGGACCTGATGAATATTTTAAGTCGCCAATAATAATTTCGCCGCGTAAAAATGTACCTGTTGTAATAACAACTGTTTCTGCACGATATACAGCACCAACTTGTGTAATTAATCCTTTAATTTCACCATCTTCAACGATTAACTCGTCTACCATTGCTTGGTGAATTGTTAAATTATCTTGTTCTTCTAATAATTGTTTCATAGCTTGTTGATATAAAACTTTATCTGCTTGCGCACGTAATGCACGTACAGCTGGACCTTTACCAGTATTCAGCATACGCATTTGAATATGAGTTTGGTCGATGACTTTTCCCATCGCGCCTCCCATTGCGTCAATTTCACGAACGACAATTCCTTTTGCCGGTCCACCAACTGATGGATTACATGGCATAAAAGCAATCATATCTAAATTAATTGTTAAAACGAGTGTTTTTGCTCCCATACGTGCTGAAGCATAAGCAGCTTCTACCCCTGCATGACCTGCTCCTACTACGATGACATCAAACGTGCCTGCTTCAAATGTGTTTGGCATGTTCGTACTTCCCTTCTTTTTTAAAAATAAATTTATTTTCCTAAACAGAATTGTGAGAATAACTGATTTAATAAACTTTCTTGCATTGTATCGCCGATAATTTCTCCAAGGATTTCCCATGTACGTGTTACATCAATTTGAATCATATCCACAGGCACATCTGCCTCTGCTGCATTAATCGCATCTGTGATACGATCTAATGCTTGATGCAGTAACGCAATATGACGTGAATTCGATACATACGTAGCATCTCCGGCATCAATTGAACCTTCAAAGAACATCGAAGAAATTGCTTCCTCTAAAGCGTCTACACCTTCTTCATTTAAAATAGATGTTGTAATCACACGACGATCCTTCGCTAAAGTCTTCACTTGATCTAAATCGATATTTTGTTCTAAATCTGTTTTATTTACAACGACAATATAATTCATATCTTGAATTGTTTCGAAAAGACGTAAATCTTCGTCTGTTAATGCTTGATTATAATTTACAACAAATAAAATGAGATCTGCTTCATGTAATACTTGGCGTGAACGTTCTACACCAATACGTTCTACAATATCTTCTGTTTCGCGAATACCTGCTGTATCCACAAGACGAAGTGGCACACCACGAACATTGACATACTCTTCAATGATATCACGAGTTGTTCCGGCAACATCTGTTACAATTGCTTTATTTTCTTGTACTAAACTATTTAAAAGTGATGATTTCCCCACATTTGGACGTCCTAAAATAACTGTGGATAAACCTTCACGTAAAATCTTACCTTGTGAAGAAGTTTGTAATAACTTTTCGATTTCACCTTTTACCCAATTTGATTTTTCAAGCATGAGTGGAATTGTCATTTCTTCCACATCATCATATTCTGGATAATCAATATTTACTTCAACTTGTGCCAACACTTCGATTAGTGCTTGGCGTAACTGTGTAATCAAACGAGACAATTTTCCGTCCATCTGTCCTAAAGCTACATTCATCGCGCGATCTGTTTTCGCACGAATTAAATCCATTACTGCTTCTGCTTGAGATAAATCAATTCGCCCATTTAAAAATGCGCGTTTTGTAAATTCGCCTGGTTCAGCCATGCGTGCACCGTTTCGTAAAATAAGTTGAAGTACACGATTCACAGTAACGAGACCACCATGACAGTTAATCTCAACTACATCCTCACGTGTAAAAGTTTTTGGCCCCTTCATAATTGAAACCATGACTTCTTCCACAACTTGTCCACTATCCACTTCTTTTAAATGACCATAATGAATTGTGTGAGATGGTGCTTCCATCAAACTTTTTCCACTCGGGGAATGAAATACACGATCAGCAATTGCAAATGCCTCTTCACCACTAATGCGTACAATCGCAATCGCCCCTTCTCCTGGTGGCGTAGAAATTGCCGCAATTGTATCAAATTCAAACATCTTTTGAATCCTCCTTGGATCTAATTTTCCGTAATTCACTAATGATATATGTTAACATAAATTCTTTTTTCACTACACTCATATTACTTCAAAAAATAAAGAGTCCTTCTCCGTAAAAACGTGAGAAGGACTCTTTCACAATCCTTTAATACTTATGAGCGAATCGGTTCAATTACTAAATGGCGACGGTTCGCGTCACCTTCAGAAAAAGTATCCACATCCAAACGTCTCGCTAACGAATGATGAATAATTTTTCTTTCACTAGATGGCATTGGTTCTAAATCAATACGTTTACCTGTGGATACAGCTTGATCAGCTAAACGATGTGCCAATTCAATTAATGCTTCTCTACGCTTTTGGCGATAGTTTTCCACATCTAATTCTAAAGTAAGGTAACGCGTTGCATATTTTTGTACAACTAACTGTGCAACTAGTTGAAGTGAGTTCAATGTTTGACCTCGTTTTCCAATTAACAGTGCTGCTTTCTCGCTTGATAATTGAATATGAATTGTTTTCTGCTTTTGTATAACATCCATTTGCAAATCATGGATATCCATTTGCTTTACGATAGACTCAATATACGTTTTTGCTTCTTCAATTGCACGGGTGTCATCATGCTTTATTTGAACTTCTTCTTTTTCCACAGGGTTATCTACAGTTTGTGGATGAGCTTCATCATTTTCTACTTCTTCAATTTCTGGTTCAACCAATATTAATTTCTCTTTTACATGAACATGTGCATCGCGCGCACCAATGCCTAAAAAACCCTTTTTAGGCTCCTGTAAAATTTCTATTTCTACTTGGTCATGGGTCAAATCAAGTTTTTTCAAAGCATTCGCAACAGCTTCTTCCACTGTTTTCGCGACTTGGATCGATTCTTTCAATTGGGCCCCTCCTGTTGTTCGCAGGATGAAGTAATGTAGAAATCTTTTTAGTGATCGCCCCTGCGAGTCAATTCATTTTCTCTATTTTATCATGCTTATTCTGCTTAACTCTAGTAGTTCTCTTCAAAAATTTAGAGATTTTTAAAACATGTTCTAAACTCTTTTTTACTTCTTCAAAATTCATTGTGGCCGCCGGTTTTCTGGCGATAATGACGTAATCCATATCTTGACGTAACTCAAAATCTAGCTCGTGAAAGCTTTGTCGGATATAACGTTTAATTTGGTTTCGTGTTACGGCATTCCCTAACTTCTTACTCACAGATAAACCGATACGAAACTGTTCTTGCTCTTCTTTTGCTAAACCGTAAACAACAAATTGACGATTCGCAAAAGATTTACCTCTTCGAAATACTTTTTGAAAGTCATGTTCTGACTTCACTCTACGACTTTTTTTCATCGTTCACCTGCTCAACAATTATTGAATAGAGGTGTCCGTGCCAAAAATTGACACGAACCTCTCAAAAGAAAAAGACCACTGATGTTGGTCAGTGGACTTGCTTATGCTGATAATACTTTTCTACCTTTACGACGACGAGCTGCTAATACGCGACGACCGTTTTTAGAACTCATACGAGCACGGAAACCATGCACTTTGCTATGTTTACGTTTTTTTGGTTGGTATGTGCGTTTCATTGTGTAATACACCTCCTGTTGAAAGTCTAAAGTCCATTTATAAATGCTACAGACAGTCTTGCACATTATAGCGTTTTTATAAATAGTTTGTCAATACGGATCCCAAAAAGTCTGCTTCAAAAATACCCTGATTTTCATTACTGAATAACAAATGAAATTTATCCACAAATCTCATTTTGGTTATACAGAAGGCTTGTGACTAAAAATTTTCAGATATTTTTTATCCACAGGCATTATCTACAAGTTTTTCACAAATTAATACCCTGTGGATAAAGTTATTCGAACAATAAATTATTTCTGTGGATAAGTGCTTTAAATACTGATATATCAATCATTAAAGAACTTCCATTTTGTTGAAATGTTTGTATACAATTTTTCCCTTAATTCTATTTATCCACAATTTTCCACAACCTGTGGATAAAGTTATTTGCAACCTCTTAACAACACTTATCCACAGGTTGTTGCTATTGTGTATAATTCTATTTTCATGTATATTAAACATTGCGCTTTTATTTACATAAAAATTAATTGAAAGGAGAGACGATTTTGAACCAAGAAGAACTAAAACATTTTTGGAGTCAGGTGTTACATGAGGCCAAAAAAATCATATCGAAACCAAGCTTTGATACTTGGCTTAAATCAACTGAATTAATTGCATATGAAGATGATCAACTCGTTGTTTCAGCTGAAAACTCATTTTCAAAAGAATGGTTAGCTAAAAATTATGTAACTACAATTCAAGGGATTGTTAAAAAATTAACGGGTTCGTCATTGGATATTCATTTTACTGAAGTAGCAGATGATGATTTTCAACCATCAACTAAACGTAAGAAAAAAGAGTTACCTGTCGTTGCAAATGATCACTCTCCAGCAATGTTAAATACAAAAAATACATTTGATACATTTGTAATCGGACCAGGAAATCGCTTTGCACACGCTGCATCATTAGCTGTAGCTGAAGCACCGGCAAAAGCTTATAACCCTTTGTTTTTACATGGAGGGGTAGGTTTAGGAAAAACGCATTTAATGCATGCAATTGGTCATTATGTGCTAGAACATGATCCAAATGCGAAAGTAGTTTATTTATCTTCGGAGAAATTCACAAATGAATTTATTAATTCAATTCGTGATAATAATACGGAGGCCTTTCGTAATAAATACCGAAAAGTAGATGTGTTATTAATTGATGATATCCAGTTTTTAGCTGGAAAAGAATCTACTCAAGAAGAGTTCTTCCATACATTTAATACCCTACATGAAGAGTCTAAACAAATTATTATTTCAAGTGACCGCCAACCGAAAGAAATTCCAACATTAGAAGATCGTTTACGTTCTCGTTTTGAATGGGGATTGATTATCGATATTGGTCCACCTGATTTAGAAACACGTATTGCCATATTAAGAAAAAAAGCTGATGCAGATGGTTTACAAATTTCAGATGATGTAATGAGTTATATTGCAAGTCAAATTGATTCGAACATTCGAGAGTTAGAGGGTGCTTTAACACGAGTTGTTGCTTATTCAAACTTACTAAATCAACCTTTAACAGCTGAATTAGCTGCTGAAGCTTTAAAAAGCATTATGCCTTCAACAACTCCAAAAATTTTATCCATTTTGGATATTCAAAAGACTGTTGGGGAACACTATGGTATTAAACTTGAAGATTTTTCTGCTAAAAAGAGAACAAAATCAATTGCTTTTCCTCGTCAAGTAGCTATGTATTTATCACGAGAAATGACAGACTCCTCACTACCAAAAATAGGTGAAGAATTTGGTGGGCGTGATCATACAACTGTAATTCACGCACATGAAAAAATTACATCCTTATTAAAAACAGACGCAATTTTACAAGATGATATTAAACAGATTAAAACCAAGTTAAGTAATTAGCTTGTGGATAAATTAGATTTTTAACCACACACTTATACACAGTCTATCTACAAGCAGATAGACTGATTTTATTCGTACGAGGTGGGTTATCCACAGAATCCACACCCCCTATTACTTAAACTATTAAAAATAATATTAATTAATAATATATAAAGAGAGGTTATTTACATGAAATTCAACATAGTAAGAGATCAATTATTAAATGCACTAAATGATGTAATGAAAGCTGTAAGTTCAAAAACAACAATTCCAATTTTAACAGGTATTAAAATCGATGTATCTACAGAAGGTATTCGTTTAACAGGTAGTGATGCAGATATTACAATTCAAACATTTATTCCAACTGAAAAAGACGGTCAACAATTAATTCAAATTGATGAAACAGGTTCAATTGTTTTACAAGCTCGTATGTTTAACGAAATTATTCGTAAATTACCAACAAATGAAGTTGAAATTGAAGTAACTGAAAATTATCAAACGCGTATTCGTTCTGGTAAATCAGATTTCCACTTAATCGGATTAGAACCAAATGAATATCCAATGCTTCCAGAAGTAAGTGAAGAAAATCAAATTTCAATTCCTGGGGATTTATTAAAATCGATTATTCGTGAAACAGTATTTGCAGTTTCAACAAGTGAATCGCGTCCTGTATTAACAGGAGTAAATTGGAAAGTTACAGAAGAAGGGCTTATTTGCGTTGCAACAGACAGCCATCGTTTAGCACGTAGAATTGTCACACTGGATAACTTACCAAAAGATGTGGAAAGTGTTGTTATCCCAGGGAAGAGTTTAACTGAATTAAGCAAAATTCTTTCAGATTCATCTACACCTGTGAATATCTATATGACAAATCAACAAGTCCTATTCAAAACTGAAGATGTTCTTTTCTTCTCACGTTTATTAGAGGGGAATTATCCTGATACAAATCGCTTAATCCCAGAAACATATCAAACTACTGTACAAATTAACGGTAAAGAATTATTACAAGCAATCGATCGTGCATCACTTTTAGCACGTGAAGAACGCAATAATGTTGTTCGTTTTTCAACTTTAGATCAAAACCAAATCGAAATTTCTTCAAATTCACCTGAGATTGGTAAAGTTGAAGAAGAAATTCAAGTACAAGAATTAACGGGTGATGAATTGCGTATTTCATTTAGTGCGAAATATATGATGGATGCTCTAAAATCAATCGATGGTCAAGATGTAATCATTCAATTCACTGGTGCGATGCGTCCGTTTATCATTCGTTCAATTCATGACGACTCGATTCTACAGCTGATTTTACCTGTGCGTACGTATTAATATTTTAAAATAGCAACAGTGTGAATTATTTCCCAAGCGAATTTAGTACCAGGTGCTAAATTCGCTTTTTTAATACCTATTTTTACTTATTGCTCAAAATTCGGTATAATAGAAAGATAAAGAATCGTTATGAAAAGGATGAAAACTGTGAACGAAATCGTAATAGACACTGAATATGTAACATTAGGTCAATTTTTAAAAATGGTCGACATTATTAGTTCTGGAGGCCAAGCAAAATGGTACCTTGCTGAGAATGATGTATTTGTGAATGATGAGTTAGAAAATCGCCGAGGAAGAAAATTAAGACACGAAGATATTGTGGAGTTACCTGAGGTAGGGAAATTTATTGTGAAAGATGCATTTCTTGAGGAATAATGCATGTATATTGAACGCTTAAAATTACATGATTACCGAAATTACAATTCTTTTGAATTAAATTTTTCTAAAACGATTAATATCTTTATCGGTGAAAATGCACAAGGTAAAACGAATGTCATGGAAGCAATCTATGTTTTAGCGATGGCAAAATCACATCGAACATCGAATGATAAAGAATTAATCCAGTGGGGCGCTGAGTATGGTAAAATAGAGGGAGACATTCAAAAACGATATGGAAAACTTCCTCTAGAACTTACAATCTCCAAAAAAGGTAAAAAAGCGAAAGCAAATCACCTCAATCAAAGTAAATTAAGCGAATATATTGGACAAATGAATGTAGTCATGTTTGCTCCTGAAGATTTAAATGTCGTCAAAGGAAGTCCACAGTTACGCAGGCGTTTTTTAGATATGGAGATTGGTCAGATTTCGCCGACTTACTTACATGATTTATCTAGTTTTCAAAAAATATTAAAACAACGTAATCACATTTTGAAAAAAAATCAGGGAAAACGAAATTTAGATGATTTAAGTTTTGATATTTTCACTGAACAATATGTTGCCGCTGCAGTGAAGGTTATTCGTAAACGTTTTGAATTCATGGAATTATTACAAGAGTGGGCTGCGCCTATTCATTTTGGAATCTCAAGGGAAAAAGAAAAGTTAGAAATTCACTATAAAGCTGTAAGTGGATTAGAAGCTTCTTGGGATTCGACAGCTATGGAAGAACATCTATTAGCTAAATTAAAAGAACAAAAAAATCGAGAGCTTGAGCGTGGTGTTACATTACTTGGTCCGCACCGTGATGATTTACAATTTATGGTAAATGATTATGATGTACAAGTATATGGTTCACAAGGTCAACAACGTACAACAGCACTTTCTTTAAAGTTAGCTGAGATTGAATTAATTAAACAAGAAGTGGGAGAAGCGCCAATTTTATTATTGGATGATGTTTTATCTGAATTAGATGATTATCGCCAATCCCATTTATTAAACACAATACATGGCGATGTACAAACATTTGTTACAACAACGAGTGTAGATGGCATTGACCACAATACAATACGTGAAGCAAAATTGTTTCACGTGAAACAAGGTTCTGTAGATTCTGAGTAACAGTATTTACAGAACCTTATCAAATCAAAAGACATCTAAATGTTATATGAAAGAGTAGGTGGAACAAGTTATGACGTTAGAAGAGAAAAATCCAGCTTCATATGATGCCGAGCAGATTCAGGTTTTAGAAGGATTGGAAGCTGTTCGTAAAAGACCAGGTATGTACATTGGATCTACCAGTTCTAAAGGTCTTCATCATTTAGTGTGGGAAATTGTGGATAACAGTATTGACGAAGCTTTAGCAGGTTACTGTGACACGATTACTGTTGCAATTGAAAAAGATAATTGGATACGCGTAGAGGATAATGGTCGTGGTATTCCAGTTGATATACAAGAAAAAGTTGGTAAGCCAGCTGTAGAAGTTATTATGACAGTACTACATGCAGGTGGTAAATTTGGCGGTGGCGGTTATAAAGTTTCGGGCGGTTTACACGGTGTAGGTGCTTCAGTAGTAAATGCACTATCTGTCGAAACAAGCGTACAAGTTCATCGTGATGAAAAAATCCATGAAATCATCTTTGAACGTGGTCAAGTTGTACAAGAGCTAAAAGTGATTGGTGAGACAAATCATAATGGTACAACAACGCGTTTTAAAGCAGACCCAGAAATTTTCAAAGAAACAACTGTATATGAATATGATATTTTAGCGCATCGTATTCGAGAATTAGCATACTTAAATCGTGGTATTACGATGATTATTATTGATGAACGACCAGATAGCGAACGTCGTGATGAGTTCCACTACGAAGGCGGTATCAAATCATATGTAGAACATATCAATGAGAACAAAGATCCACTTCACCCAGCGATTGATTTGAAAGGTGAAAAGGACGGCATTTCTGTAGAGATTGCAATGCAATATAATGATGGCTTTGCATCCAATATTTTCTCTTTTGCTAATAATATCAATACGTATGAGGGTGGAACACATGAATCAGGTTTTAAAACTGCCTTAACACGTGTGATTAATGATTATGGACGTAAAAATAATCTAATAAAAGAAAATGATGCGAACCTTACAGGTGAAGATGTACGAGAAGGGTTAGTTGCGATTGTTTCAATTAAACATCCTGATCCACAATTTGAAGGTCAAACAAAAACAAAATTAGGTAACTCGGAAGTTAGTACGATTACGAATTCATTATTCTCAGAACGCTTCGAACGTTTTTTATTAGAAAATCCAAATGTAGCACGTACAATTATCGACAAAGGTTTAATTGCCTCTCGTGCGCGCGTAGCTGCTAAAAAAGCACGTGAAATGACACGTCGTAAATCAGCCTTAGAATTTTCAAGCCTTCCTGGTAAGCTTGCTGATTGTTCATCTCGTAATCCAGCTGACTGTGAGATTTATATTGTAGAGGGTGACTCTGCAGGTGGGTCTGCAAAATCTGGACGTGATCGTCATTTCCAAGCAATTTTACCGCTGAAAGGTAAAATTTTAAACGTTGAAAAAGCACGTTTAGATCGTATCTTATCAAACGAGGAAATTCGTGCGATGATTACAGCCATCGGTACAGGTATTGGTGAAGAATTTAATTTAGAAAAAGCGCGTTATCATAAAATCGTTATTATGACAGATGCCGATGTTGATGGTGCGCATATCCGTACATTACTATTAACATTCTTCTTCCGTTTCATGCGCCCATTGATTGAAGCAGGTTATGTGTATATCGCACAACCACCACTTTATCAAGTGAAACAAGGTAAGCATTTAGAATACTGTTATAGCGATGCGGAATTACAAGAAATTTTAAATCGTTTACCAAGTCAACCAAAACCAATGACACAACGTTATAAAGGTCTTGGTGAGATGAATGCAGAGCAACTGTGGGATACAACCATGGATCCAGAACATCGTGTATTATTACAAGTTGAATTAGATGATACAATTGAAGCAGATCAAGCATTTGAACAATTAATGGGTGATGATGTAGAACCACGTCGTCAATTTATTAATGAGAATGCAGTATATGCAGATTTAGATATTTAAGTAAGGTTTTTGAAAGGAGGTTTACGTTTTGTCTGAAGAAAATCACTCCGGCGTAAAAGGAGTCAATATTACTAAAACAGTTAAAACAGCATTTTTAGATTATGCTATGAGCGTAATCGTTTCACGTGCATTACCAGATGTGCGTGATGGATTGAAGCCAGTTCAAAGACGTATTTTATATGGAATGCAAGAGCTAGGTAGTACATCGGATAAACCATATAAAAAATCTGCACGTATTGTTGGGGATGTTATGGGTAAGTATCACCCACATGGTGACTCATCTATTTATGAAGCAATGGTACGTATGGCACAGGATTTCAGTTACCGTTACATGCTTGTAGATGGGCATGGTAACTTTGGTTCAAATTGATGGTGACGGTGCCGCAGCGATGCGTTATACAGAATCGCGTATGTCAAAAATCGCAATGGAGATGTTGCGTGACATTAATAAAAAATACAATTGATTATAAAGATAACTACGATGGGAATGAACGTGAACCGGTTGTATTACCAGCGCGTTATCCTAATTTACTTGTGAATGGAACATCAGGTATTGCTGTAGGTATGGCGACAAATATCCCTCCTCACCAACTTGGTGAAGTGATTGATGGCGTTTTAGCAGTATCTGAAAATCCTGCAATTACGACAGAAGAATTAATGGAGATCATTCCAGGACCAGACTTCCCTACAGGTGGTCTTATTCTTGGGCGTAGTGGAATTCGTCGTGCTTATGAAACAGGACGCGGATCAATTGTTGTCCGTTCAAAAGTTGAAATTGAACAAAAAACAAGTGGTAAAGAAGTAATCATTGTGAATGAACTTCCTTACCAAGTAAATAAAGCGCGATTAATTGAGAAAATTGCTGAATTAGTTCGTGATAAAAAAATTGATGGCATTACGAATATTCGAGATGAATCGGATCGTAATGGTATGCGTATTGTGATCGATGTACGTAGAGATGCAAATGCAAATGTTGTTTTGAATAATTTATATAAACAAACAGCGATGCAATCGAGCTTTGGTATTAATATGCTAGCTTTAGTAAATGGACAGCCTCAAACATTAAGTTTAAAAGAAGCACTTTATCATTATCTAGAGCATCAAAAAGAGGTAATTCGTCGTCGTACAGAATTTGAATTGAAGAAAGCTGAAGATCGCGCACATATCCTAGAAGGACTTCGTATTGCGCTAGACCATATCGATGCAATCATTCAATTAATTCGTAGTTCACAAACAGCAGATGAAGCGAAGCGAGCGCTAGGTGAGCAATATTCATTAAGTGAAAGACAAGCACAAGCAATTCTGGATATGCGATTACAACGTTTAACAGGTTTAGAACGCGATAAAATTGAAGAAGAATACAATGGTTTATTAGCTCTAATCGCGGAATTAAAAGAAATTTTAGCAAATGAAGGAAAAATCATTGCGATTATTCATGAAGAATTAACAGAAGTAAAAGAACGCTTCAATGATGCACGTCGTACAGAAATTATTGCTGGTGGCGCGAATATGATTGAAGATGAAGATTTAATTCCAAGAGAAAATTCAGTATTAACACTTACACACAACGGTTATATTAAACGTTTACCAGCTAATACATACCGCAGCCAACGACGCGGTGGACGCGGTGTTCAAGGTATGGGAACGAATGAAGATGATTTTGTAGAACATTTAATGTATGCTTCAACGCATGATACAATTCTATTCTTCACTTCAAAAGGTAAAACGTTTAAAGCGAAGGGATACGAAATCCCTGAGTTTGGACGTACAGCAAAAGGTTTACCGATTGTGAATCTGTTAAATGTGGATAAAGATGAAAAAGTAACAGCGATGATTCGCGTTCCTTCATATGAAGAAGATGCTTACTTTATTTTCACAACAAAAACAGGTGTAACGAAGCGTACATCATTATCAAACTTTGCAAACATTCGTACTAACGGTTTGATTGCTATTTCTTTACGTGAAGATGATGAATTAATCTCAGTGCGTTTAACAGACGGTACAAAAGAAATTATTATCGGAACACATCAAGGGATGTTAGTTCGTTTTAAAGAACAAGATATTCGTGCGATGGGACGAAATGCAGCTGGTGTTCGTGGTATTCGTTTACGTGACGATGACTATGTAGTCGGCATGGAAATCTTAGAAGAAGGTCAAGAGATTCTTGTTGTTACAGAAAAAGGTTATGGAAAACGTACTTCAGAAGAAGAATATCGTTTACAAACTCGCGGTGGCGTTGGAATTAAAACATGTCAAATTACAGATAAAAATGGTCCGGTAGTGGCAGTTAAAGCAGTTACAGGTGAAGAAGATATTATGCTGATCACAATTAACGGTATGTTAATTCGTATGGATGTAAATGATATTTCTCAAATTGGACGTAGTACACAAGGTGTTCGTTTAATTCGTTTAGCCGATGAAGAATTTGTTGCGACTGTTGCGAAAGTAGAAAAAGAAGATCCATCTGAAGAAGAATCCGAAATTGTTGAAGAAGAATCTACAGAAGAAGAATAGTTGTTAGACTTAGAAGAAATCACGTTAATATGCGTGATTTCTTCTTTTTATATTGGAACACATAAAAATTAGGTGTATATTTAATGAAAGTAGACTATTTAGTGGAAAATATGTGAATTGATTTTTTATAAAATAGAATGAGGAGGCAGTGAGTTGGATACAGTAAAAATTAATTTAGATGAAATAAAATTAGGTAGTGTATTAGCAGAAGATATTTTAGCGAACACACAGTATCCAATCGCATATAAGGATACAAGAGTAGACCGTGACATGTTGATGGTCTTTCAAGCGTTCAATATATCGATGATTCCAATATCAAAACAATCAATTGAATCTAAAAAAGAAGTAGTATATACAAAAGAAATTTTTAAAACAGATGAGCAGAACTTTGAGAAAAAACTTAAAACAAGTGTGCAAAAATTTAAATCTGAATTTTCTAACTGGGAAGCAGGCTCTAAAGTAGATATCGTTAAAGCACGAGATATTGTCATGCCGCTAATTGATGAGATGATTACAGATCGCACAAAAATCTTCACATTGAATGATTATGCGGATTCTAGAGAATATATTTACCATCATTCAGTAGCAGTAGCTTTAGTAGCAGCTGTTATTGCGAATAAGATGAAATATAACAAAGGCGATGTTCTACAAATTGCAACAGCTGCCTTGTTAGCTGATTGTGGTATGGCGAAGATTAGTAAGAGAATTCGAATGAAACCGGGTGCTTTAAATGAATTTGAATTTAAAGAAATCATGAATCATCCACTTCATAGTCTGAAGATGGTAAAAGATATACCGATTTTAAAACAAGAAATGAAGCTCGCAATTTTTCAACATCATGAAAAATTAGACGGAAGTGGTTATCCTAATCGAGTCAAAGGTGATTCAATTACACAGGTAGCTCATATTATTGCAATCGCAGATGTATTTCATGCAATGACTAGCGAACGTTTATACAAACCTAAAGAGTCTGTGTTTAAAGTAGTAGAAGTCATTAGAGAATCAGCATTTGGTAAGTATCGTATAGATGTCGTTCAGGCCTTATTGGCGTCAGTAGCAGATTTACCTTTAGGTACAGTAGTGGAACTGTCTAATGGATTAATCGGAACGATTGTTTATACAAATAATAATTTAATTACACGACCTACTGTTAAAATTGAACATAGCGGCGAGATTATTGATTTGAGTTTAAAAAGAAACATATTTATTCACCGAGTTCATATATAGAAGAAACACTTTGGAAATACACCACAGACAGTAAGTCTAAGGTGTATTTTTAAAATCTAAAGTTAATTTCATAAAAAAACTTGCACTTTATAAAAAAGTATTATATTATATAAAAGTTGCTGTTGGAAAACAGTTATAAAAATATTTTAAAAAAGCAATTGACTTCAATGAATTATTGTTATATAATTAAGAAGTTGTCCAGTTAAGAAATACTAACTGACACAAAAAACTTTTTTTAAAAAGTTGTTGACTTCTAAGAAGTTATCGTGATATAATGATTAAGTCGTTAAGATGACGACGAAACAACATGAACCTTGAAAACTAAACAAGCAAGAAGATAATCACAAACAAGTCTTATCACATTAAGTGAATAAGCAATTGTTATCAAAAGATAACGCTAGCAAAGCAAATGAGCTTTCAAACTACTTTTATGGAGAGTTTGATCCTGGCTCAGGACGAACGCTGGCGGCGTGCCTAATACATGCAAGTCGAGCGAATGACGAGAAGCTTGCTTCTCTGATTTAGCGGCGGACGGGTGAGTAACACGTGGGCAACCTGCCCTACAGATCGGGATAACTCAGGGAAACCTGGGCTAATACCGGATAATCCTTCGAATCACATGTTTTGAAGTTGAAAGGCGCTTCGGCGTCACTGTAGGATGGGCCCGCGGTGCATTAGCTAGTTGGTGGGGTAACGGCCTACCAAGGCAACGATGCATAGCCGACCTGAGAGGGTGATCGGCCACATTGGGACTGAGACACGGCCCAAACTCCTACGGGAGGCAGCAGTAGGGAATCTTCCACAATGGACGAAAGTCTGATGGAGCAACGCCGCGTGAGTGATGAAGGTTTTCGGATCGTAAAACTCTGTTGTAAGGGAAGAACAAGTACGTTAGGAAATGAACGTACCTTGACGGTACCTTATTAGAAAGCCACGGCTAACTACGTGCCAGCAGCCGCGGTAATACGTAGGTGGCAAGCGTTGTCCGGATTTATTGGGCGTAAAGCGCGCGCAGGTGGTTTCTTAAGTCTGATGTGAAAGCCCACGGCTCAACCGTGGAGGGTCATTGGAAACTGGGGAACTTGAGTGCAGAAGAGGATAGTGGAATTCCAAGTGTAGCGGTGAAATGCGTAGAGATTTGGAGGAACACCAGTGGCGAAGGCGACTGTCTGGTCTGTAACTGACACTGAGGCGCGAAAGCGTGGGGAGCAAACAGGATTAGATACCCTGGTAGTCCACGCCGT
>NZ_CP013217.1:2830000-2845000 GCF_001534765.1 Kurthia sp. 11kri321 | reverse complement strand
ACAAACCGAGATCTTCGCTTTGTTCAAGATTACTCATTATTAATTGATGATGTTATGACAAAAGAAGATTTAATTACAGCACCTGTTGGTACAACTTTAGATGAAGCTGAAAAAATGCTACAACAATTTAAAATTGAAAAATTACCGATTGTTGATGACGAAGGTGCTTTAAAAGGTCTTATTACAATTAAAGATATTGAAAAAGTAATGGAATATCCAAATGCTGCAAAAGATGAGCATGGTCGTCTTTTAGTCGGTGCAGCTGTTGGTATTACAAAAGATACAATGGTTCGTATTGAAAAGCTTGTAAATGCACAGGTAGACGTAGTTGTAATTGATACAGCACATGGTCATTCGCAAGGCGTGTTAAACACTGTAAAAGACATTCGTGCGAAATATCCAGAACTAGCTATCGTAGCTGGTAACGTTGCAACAGGTGAAGGTGCAGAGGCATTATTCGAAGCTGGCGCAGATGTAGTAAAAGTAGGTATTGGACCTGGTTCTATTTGTACAACACGTGTTGTAGCAGGTGTTGGTGTACCACAAATTACAGCAATTTATGATTGTGCTACTGTTGCTCGTAAAATGGGTAAAACAATTATCGCAGATGGTGGTATCAAGTATTCTGGTGATATCGTAAAAGCTTTAGCTGCTGGTGGACATGTTGTAATGTTAGGTTCATTATTAGCTGGAACTTCTGAATCTCCTGGAGATACTGAAATCTTCCAAGGTCGTCGCTTTAAAGTATATCGTGGTATGGGTTCTGTATCAGCAATGGAAAATGGCTCGAAAGATCGTTACTTCCAAGATGATGCGAAAAAATTAGTTCCAGAAGGTATTGAAGGTCGTCTTCCTTATAAAGGTGCACTAGCTGATACAATTCATCAGTTAGTTGGTGGTGTTCGTGCAGGTATGGGTTACTGTGGAACAAAAGATTTACAAGATCTTCGTGAAAACGCACAATTTGTACGTATGACTGGAGCTGGCTTACGTGAAAGTCATCCACATGATGTACAAATTACAAAAGAAGCACCGAACTATTCATTACAATAAAACGTCTAAATTAACACTAAACAGTCACTCGCACTGTTTAGTGTTTTTTATATGTCTTTTTGATAACAAAGCTTTTAAAAGAGATATTATATGTTAAAATTAGCGAGAAACATCATACATATTTTGGAGGTAGAAGGGTGAAGAATTTACAGAAAAATACGATTATGCAACTAACATTATCTGTCGTAATGTTTGTAAGCATGATTCTGCTAGCAATCCCACACCAAGCAAAAGCAGCAGAAAATCTTGGTATCCATGCAAAAGCTGCTATCTTAATTGATGCAGATACGGGTAAAATACTATACGAAAAAAATGCAGGAAAATCGTTAGGTATTGCAAGTATGTCAAAAATGATGACAGAGTACATTTTATTAGACCAAGTGAAAGCTGGTAAAATTAAATGGGATCAAAAGTACAAAGTTTCAGATTACGCCTATAAAATTTCACAGGATCGTGCACTAAGTAACGTTCCATTACGTGCTGATGGTGAATATACAATTCGTGAATTATATGATGCAATGGCAATTTATTCAGCAAATGCAGCAACAATTGCGATTGCAGAAACAATTGCAGGTTCTGAAACAGAATTCTTAAAATTAATGAACAAAAAAGCAAAAGAATTAGGATTAACAAACTATGAATTCTTTAATTCATCTGGTTTAAATAATGCACAATTACAAGGTATGCAACCAGCTGGTACACCAAATAAAGGTGAAAATAAAATGTCAGCACGTTCAGTTGCATTGCTTGCATATCGTTTATTAAAAGACCATCCAGAAGTGTTAGAAACATCAAGTATTCCTTCAAAAGTATTCCGTAAAGGTACAGATGATGCGATTAAGATGGACAACTGGAACTTTATGTTAAAAGGTTTAGTATTTGAATATGAAGGCGTAGATGGTCTGAAAACAGGTACAACAGATTATGCTGGACAATGCTTCACTGGTACAGCTAAACGCGGTAATACACGTCTTATTTCAGTTGTAATGGATGCAACTGATGCAGATGGTAATAACGAAAATAAAAAAGCACGTTTTGATGCAACAAAGGCATTATTTGATTATGGATTCAACCAATTCTCAACAGAAAAAATCGTTTCAAAAGGTCAAACTTTTAAAGGGAACGAAACAGTAGCAGTTGAAAATGGTAAAGAAAAACAAGTAAAAGTAGCAGCAAAAGAAGAATTATCAATGATGGTTAAAACAAATGATGCAAAAGAATATACTGCAAATGTTGTTTTAGATAAAAAATCATTAAATGCACCTGTTAAAAAAGGTGAAGTGGTTGGACACATTGAAGTGAAAAATAAAGCTGGAAAAGATTATGGCTTTATTGATCCGAAAATTAAAGCTTTAGAGGTTGTTACAACAGAAGCTGTAGAAGAAAAAGGCTGGTTTACAAAAGTATTTAGTGCAATTGGTGATTTCTTCTCAAATTTATGGAATAAAGTGTTCTAATAAAATAAACAAAAAAGAATCGTGCCATGGCACGATTCTTTTTTGTTTATGCTTGGAAACCCCAAATATGCATTAATAAGTGAATAGATTCTTCAATTTCTTCTTCAGGAATCCCACCAAATCCAAGTAACAAACGATTTTTGTAAGTCGGATGTTCTTTCAATAAATATTGTTGAATAGAAGCAATTCGTATACCTTGTTCTAATGCAATTTTGCTAAGAGCAGTTGCATCTTTTTCATGTGAAACATGCACCATAATATGCATGCCTGCTTGTTCGCCTGATATTTTAATTTGTGGCGCATAAGCTTTTAATGTGTGCGTAATTTTTTCGAGTTTTTTTCTATAAATTTTACGCATTCGATTCAGATGTTTTGAGAAATGACCTTCATGCATAAATTGTGCCAAAGTATATTGGTCAATTCGAGGTACTGTGCACGTATAGTAGCTTTCTCGTGCTTTATAGTCAGCTAGTAATGTTTTCGGTAAAACGAAATAAGCAATCCGTAAAGATGGCATTAATGATTTGGAGAATGTACTCATATAAATTACTTTATCATCATGATCTAGACCTTGTAATGCTGCAATCGGTTTACCAGTATAACGAAATTCACTATCATAGTCATCTTCAATAATATAGTGATGAGGTGATTTCATTGCCCAATTTAATAATTGAACACGTCTGTTAGCCGATAGAATAGCACCTGTCGGGAACTGATGAGAAGGTGTAACATAAGCAATTGTAGCTTCAGATTGTTCAAGTTCTTGGACATCCATACCATCTTCATCAACAGCAATTGGTGTTGTTGGCTGATTGTATTGTGTGAAAATGTGGTGTGTCATCGTGTAACCAGGGTTTTCAACTGCATAGTGATGTTGATTTCCAAGTAAAGAAACAATCATTGGTAATAATTGTTCTGTACCAGAGCCAATTACAATTTGTTCTGGCTGACATCGTACGCCACGTGATTGGTATAAATATGCCGCAATTTCTTTTCGTAAATCGTACTCTCCTTGTGCATCCCCCATTAATAATAGGTGAGCATGTTCCTCATCAATCGCATCTTTCATATATTTACGCCAAATTTTAAACGGAAACGACTGTAAATCAATTTGACCAGGATTAAAATCAATTTTCACTTCAATTTCTGGTGCATTTAATAATTTTTGAGTTTGCTCTTTATCAATATAAGCAAGTGTTTCAATGTCTTCTACAAAATAACCAACGCGTGATTTTGATAAAACATAGCCTTCAGCTAATAATTGACCATAAGCTAATTCAATTGTAGTTTGGCTAATATTTAAAAATTCAGCTAATTTTCTTTTCGAAGGTAGCTTCTCATTTGTTGCAATTTCACCGTTTACAATACTCTCTTTAATTCCTCTGTAAAGCTGTTCATATAGCGGTTCTGATGATGTCTTATCTAATTGAAACATGAGCATATCCATTGTCCTCACCCTAACTGACCTTATTAAATATATTAAAACTGAATCTTTTAAAAAGGTCAATATAAATTATTATGGGATATATAGAAAATAAAGGGAGGAATTATTCATGGTTCAATTAGGTACAGATTTAGTTAAAAGAGGTATGGCTCAAATGCAAAAAGGCGGCGTTATTATGGATGTTATTAACGCTGAGCAAGCAAAAATCGCAGAAGCTTCTGGTGCAGTAGCAGTTATGGCGCTAGAAATGGTTCCATCTGATATTCGTAAAGCAGGTGGCGTTGCACGTATGGCAGATCCACGTGTTGTTGAAGAAGTAATGAATGCAGTATCGATTCCAGTTATGGCAAAAGGTCGTATTGGTCATATCGTAGAAGCGCGTATTTTAGAGTCAATGGGTGTGGATTACATTGACGAGAGTGAAGTATTAACACCAGCAGATGAAGAATATCATTTATTAAAAAATGAATTCAGCGTACCATTCGTGTGTGGTTGTCGTGATTTAGGTGAAGCTGCTCGTCGTATTGGTGAAGGTGCTTCAATGCTTCGTACAAAAGGTGAGCCGGGAACAGGGAACATCGTAGAAGCAGTTCGTCATATGCGTAAAGTGAATGCGCAAGTAAAACAAATCGCAAATATGAGTCCAGATGAAATTATGACGGCAGCTAAAGAACTTGGCGCACCGTATGAAGTGTTATTAGAAATTCACCGCTTAAAACGTTTACCAGTAGTAAACTTTGCAGCAGGTGGTATCGCAACACCAGCAGACGCAGCATTAATGATGGAGTTAGGTGCGGATGGTGTATTCGTAGGTTCTGGTATCTTCAAATCTGAATCACCAGAAAAATTCGCAAATGCTATCGTTCAAGCAACAACACATTACCAAGATTATGAATTAATTGCACGTGTATCAAAAGAAATTGGTACGCCAATGAAAGGTCTTGAAATTGCCTCTTTAGCTCCTGAAGCACGTATGCAGAATCGAGGTTGGTAATATGAAGATTGGTGTTCTAGCTTTACAAGGTGCTGTCGAAGAGCATATTCATGCGATTGAAGGTATTGGTGCTGAGGGAATCGCAATTAAAAATGCAGAACAATTAAATGAGATAGACGGCTTAATTTTACCGGGCGGTGAAAGTACAGCTATGCGTAAACTCATTGACTATCATGAGATGATGCCGGCTTTAAAAGATTTCAAAAAGCCAATTCTTGGAACATGTGCAGGGTTAATTCTTTTGGCAGACTGCGTTGAAGGTTCTGAAGCACATATTGGTGGTATGAATATTTGGGTGCGTCGTAATTCATTTGGGCGACAAATTGATTCGTTCTCTACAGAATTAACAGTTCAAGGTTTAGACACACCATATGAAGCTGTTTTCATTCGTGCACCGCATATTGATCGTGTTGGTGAAGGTGTAGAAGTGCTTGCAACGTATGGTGATAAGATTGTACTTGTACAACAAGGAAATAAAATTGGATGCGCATTTCATCCTGAATTAACAGACGATTTACGCATTATGGAACTATTAAAAGAACAGATTCAGCAGAGTAAACTTGCACAACCTTCAAATGTATTGTAAAGTATGGTTAAATTAATATTTATTACGATGATAGGAAGTAGTAGCGAGTTTATTCTTTTTAAGAGAGTCAACGGTTGGTGAGAGTTGATAAAGAACCTTGTGAATCCGTCCTGGAGTTGCTCGGCTGAAATCATAGTAGGCTGTAGCCGGCTTTACATAGCCGTTATAAATTGAAGCGGATTAAGCAATTTTGTGCTTAATCAATTAGGGTGGCAACGCGGGTATGCTCTCGTCCCTTCACTATGGGGATGAGGGCTTTTTTGTGCCTTTTCCTAGAATTTATAAAGATTGCAAGTGCTATGGGCTTCATCTACATCGAATAAGGAATGGAGGAATATACATGTTAGATATTAAACGTGTACGTGCAAATTATGCTGAAATTAAAGAAAAGTTAGCGCATCGTAATGAGGATTTAGGGACATTCGATCATTTTGAAGAGTGGGATCAACAACGTCGTGAATTAATCGCAAAAACAGAAGTTCTAAAAGCAGAACGTAATAAAGCTTCTGAAGCGATTGCTCAAAAGAAACGCAATAAAGAAAATGCAGATGATGCAATTCTTCAAATGCGTGAACTTGGTGATCAAATTAAAGAATTAGACGCACAATTAAATGAGGTCGAAGAAAAATTCCATCATATGATGATGCGTTTACCAAACATCCCACATGAGTCTGTGCCTGTAGGCGAAGATGAGGACGCGAACCAAGAAGTATATACTTGGGGTGAAGTACCAACATTCGATTTTGAACCTCAACCACACTGGGACTTAGGTACAAACTTAAATATTATTGATTTCGAACGTGCTGGTAAAGTAACAGGTAGTCGTTTTGTATTTTATCGTGGAGCAGGTGCTCGTTTAGAACGTGCATTAATTAACTTCATGATGGATTATCATGCAGACAAACATGGTTATGAAGAAATGTTACCACCTTACATGGTAAACCGTACAAGCTTAACAGGTACAGGTCAATTGCCGAAATTTGAAGAAGATGCTTTCTTAATTGAAAAAGAAGATTACTTCTTAATTCCAACTGCTGAAGTACCTGTAACAAACTTCTTCCGTGATGAAATTTTAACTGCTGAAGACTTACCAAAAGGTTTTAATGCATATAGCGCAAACTTCCGTTCAGAAGCAGGTTCAGCTGGTCGCGATACACGTGGCTTAATTCGTCAACACCAATTTAACAAAGTTGAATTAGTACGTTTTGTAAAACCAGAAGAATCTTATGAACAACTTGAATTACTAACAGGTCATGCTGAAGCAATTCTACAAGCTTTACAATTACCATACCGCAAATTATTAATGTGCACAGGTGACTTAGGTTTCACTGCTGCTAAAAAATATGATTTAGAAGTATGGATTCCAACACAAAATATTTATCGTGAAATTTCTTCTTGTTCAAACTTCGAAGATTTCCAAGCGCGTCGTGCCAATATCCGTTTCCGTCGTGAAAAAGGTGCAAAACCAGAATATGTACACACATTAAATGGTTCAGGTCTTGCAATTGGTCGTACAGTAGCGGCGATTTTAGAAAACTACCAACAAGCTGATGGTTCTGTCGTAGTACCAGAAGTTTTACGTCCTTACATGGGTGGATTAGAAGTTATTTCTAACTAATATAAAAGACAACATCGCATTAATCTGTGATGTTGTCTTTTTTTGCTTTTTTCTCAGCTTTTTTGCGTGCACGTAATTCTTTAAAGAAAGTCGTTAAAATACTACCGCATTCGTCAGCTAAAACACCTTCTGTAACTTCACATACATGGTTCATACGTGAATCTGTTAATAATGAATGTAATGAATGAACACAGCCTGCCTTTAGATCACGAGCCCCATATACCACACGTGGAATTCTCGATTGTAGAATTGCTCCAGCGCACATAGGACAAGGCTCTAATGTTACATAAAGTGTTGTATTTTCTAGTCGCCAACTATCTAGTTTTGCACATGCTTGCTGAATCGCCATTAGTTCCGCATGTGTGACAGCATTTTGTGTGGTTTCGCGTAGATTATAAGCAGAAGAAATCACTTCACCCTCATGTACGATGATTGCACCAATAGGAACCTCACCTAAATCACGTGCTTTTTCAGCTTCTTTTAAAGCTAGTTCCATATATTGTTGATCTGTTAATTCCATATGTCACGCTCCTTGTAGCGTTATTCTAGCACGATTGTGTCAATAAAGCGAAAGGGTGTTTCTTCATGAATCTGTATGATAAAATATAAGGCACTGATGAAAAAATGAAGGGAGAACTTCCGATGCCTGTACCGTTTATCGCTGTAGAAGGTCCGATTGGTGTTGGAAAGACATCACTCTCAAATCGAATTGCTAAACATTTTGGCTATGATTTATTAAAAGAGATTGTGGATGAAAACCCATTTTTAAATAAATTCTATGAAGATATTGATGAATGGAGCTTTCAAACAGAGATGTTTTTCTTATGTAATCGTTATAAGCAATTAAAAGACATTAAGAAAAATTCAATTAATGCGAAAAAAGAAGTTGTAGCAGACTACCATGTATTTAAAAATTTAATTTTTGCACAAAGAACGCTACAACCTTCTGAATATAAAAAGTACGAACAAATTTATGAGATTTTAATCGAAGATATGGTGACACCGAATATCGTCATCTACTTAGATGCGACAGTTGATACATTAATGAAGCGTATTGCAATGCGTGGGCGAGAATTTGAACATATGATTAAACGTGACTATATGGAGCAGTTAGTAGCAGATTATCATGTATTTATTGATCGTTTTGAACAAGAGAATCCACAGATTCCTGTGCTACGTATTAATGGTGACGCCTATGATTTTGTGAACAATGAATATGATTTACAAAAAATTCTTCAACAAGTAGAAGAATTATTAAGTAAGAGGAGCTTAAAGCAATGAATTTAAGAGAAAAATATAATATTCCATCGAATGCTGTTATTACAATTGCAGGAACAGTTGGTGTAGGGAAGTCGACAATGACGAATGCTTTAGCTGAAGCATTAAATTTCCGTACATCTTTTGAAAAAGTAGATACAAACCCATACTTAGATAAGTTTTATGATGACTTTGAGAAGTGGAGCTTCCATTTACAAATCTATTTCTTAGCAGAGCGTTTCAAAGAGCAAAAACGTATTTTTGAATATGGAGGTGGTTTTATTCAAGACCGTTCCATTTATGAAGATACAGGTATTTTTGCGAAGATGCATTATGATAAGGGAACGATGACACCAACAGATTATGAAACATACACGAATCTTTTTGATGCGATGGTGATGACACCTTACTTTCCACATCCAGATTTATTGATTTACATTGAAGGACCTGTAGAGGATATTATCGGTCGTATCGCAGAGCGTGGTCGTCCGATGGAGCAACAAACAGATCGTGCTTATTGGTTAGAGATGCATGAACGCTATGAAAGATGGATTGATAGTTTTAATGCTTGTCCTGTACTTCGATTGAATATTAATGATTATGATTTAATGAAAGACCCAGATACTGTGGAACACATTGTGGCACGTATTGCCCATTTTTTAGAGCAGACATCACATTTACGTAAATAAAAAAGAGGAATCACATCGACGTGATTCCTCTCTTTTTCTATGAAGCTTTTTTTAATCGATATTTTAACTGATTTAGTTGGAAGAATAAGAAACAACCGATACAGAATCCAAGAATCGCAATAGAAGATGCAAGTGCAACCATGATTGTGAATGTATAACCAAGAACAGGAAGATTATATATAAAGCCGATGAAACCTATTAATAAACAAAAGATGGCAATACTTGAGTTGAATTTTTGTTGTGTCACATCTTCTGGAATGTATGAAGATGGTTCTTTCTTTAAGAAAAGACGAGCGAACTTCATAATCGGGTTAAAATTGAAAAATAGTCCAAGTACATTTGCAACTAGTGGTATAAGTAGTAATAATGGCTGTTGAAAAATCCAAGTAGCGACTGTGAATAATAAGATTGTCCATTGATTCACGCGCACAAGAGGTCTAGGGATAAATAAAGGCTTTTGCATATAACCAACCTTTCAGATAAGAATTATTTTATTTATCATAAAGGATTGAAAGACAAAAGAAAAGAAAAAATACTTAAAAAAAGCAAAAAAAAATCCGTTACATCTGTATGTAACGAAAATTAAATGGAGGAGGTAGAGGGATTCGAACCCCCGCGCGGTTTGACCCGCCTGTCGGTTTTCAAGACCGATCCCTTCAGCCAGACTTGGGTATACCTCCGAGATATAAAGTTGTTTTATCAACGTAGATTAATTTAACACGAAATAACATTACGGTCAACCATTTTCCTTAAAAAACTTTTTTACGAAAAAAATCTTATTGTAGAATAAAATTTTCGATAGCTATTAGTTGCAATTTAATTCTAGAATGAGTAAAATATGAATTACCGTGCTAGGTGGGAAGGTAGCGGTGTCCTGTAACTCGCAATCCGCTTTAGCGAGACTGAATTCCCTTAGGAGGCTGTTCGCATGTTTGGTCTGCCTCTTGCACGTAGCGTTGACGATTGGGTCCTGCGCAATGAGTTCCCATGAACCATGTCAGGTCCGAGAGGAAGCAGCATTAAGTGGATCAACTTATGTGCCGCGGGGTAGCCTAATCTGAGCTGGCGACAAGAGTAACGCTTATGTGTGACTGTCGATTAAGGGTGCATGGTATTAACCATAACACTTCAAACTCACTCGAAAATATTTTCGAGTGAGTTTTTTCATTGTCAAAACGCGTATATGTTATAATCATAAGTAACGAGAATTATAAAAAAGGAGAGCGGTATCGTTGACATATCAGGCATTTTATCGAGTATATCGTCCCCAGTCATTTCGAGACATGTCTGGACAAACCCATGTAAAAAAGACATTACAAAATGCGCTTCAATCTGATCACACAACACATGCCTATTTGTTCTCTGGGCCACGAGGTACAGGTAAAACAAGTACAGCGAAAATTTTCGCTAAAGCATTGAATTGTGAACGAGCACCGATTGCAGAACCTTGTAATGAATGTGCTACTTGTAAAAGTATCACAGAAAATGCGCACCCTGATGTAATTGAATTTGATGCAGCATCGAATTCACGTGTGGAAGAAATTCGTGAGATTATTGAAAAAGTACGTTTTGCGCCAGCAAGTGCAAGATTTAAAGTATATATTATTGATGAGGTGCACATGTTATCTACAAGTGCCTTCAATGCATTGTTAAAAACATTAGAAGAACCTCCTGCACATGCAAAATTCATTTTAGCTACAACTGAACCACATAAAATACCAGCTACAATCATTTCTCGCTGTCAAAGATTCGATTTCAAAAGACTTTCTTCTATAGATATTGTAGAGCGAATGAAAGTAGTGTTAGAAGATATTGAGCGCCCATATGACGAGAAGGCTTTAAAAGTGATTTCACAAGCTTCTGCGGGTGGTATGCGTGATGCATTAAGTATGTTAGATCAAGTTGTATCATTTAGTGAAAATGAAGTGAAGCTTGAAGATGCACTGTTTGTTACGGGTTCAATTAGTCAGGATATTTTTTATCGTTTAGTTGAACACATTCAACAAAAAAATGTAGCGAGTGTTTTAGGATTATTAGAAGAATTAATGAATGAGGGGAAAGACGCAGTTCGCTTATCAGAAGATCTCATTACCTTCTTTAGAGATTTACTTCTTATTCAAACTGCTCCTGATTTAGGTGATTTATTAGAACTTGCTTCAAATGAAGAAAAGTTTGTTCAATTAGCGAATGATTTCTCTTTAGATACCCTCTATCAATACATTGATATTTTATCGAAAACACAACAAGAAATGCGTTTTTCATTACATTCAAAAGTATATTTAGAAACAGCGTTATTAAAGATGGTTCAAACAAGTCAACCAGCGCAAGTGATGAACAATCATTCTGAACAGTCCAAGTACAGTTCATTCACAAGGATTAGAAGCGAAAGTTGCTCAACTAGAAAGTTTAGTACAACAAATGCAGTCAATGGGTGGTCCTGTTGCTGTTACAGAATCACAAACAACTTCACAACGACCACGACAAAAACCGCAAGCTGGTTTTAAAGTACCAACAGGTCGTGTAAACGAGGTACTAAAAATCGCAACGAAACCTGCTATTCAACAGATTAAAAGTATTTGGATGGATGCAGTCAACCAATTAACGAAGTCACAACAAGCATTATTAGCAGATTCAGAGCCAGTAGCGGCATCAGAAGGTGTTTTTGTGTTAAAATTCAAACATGAAATACTTTGCCGAATGGCTGCTGAAAATAAAGAGTTGGCTGAGCAGTTCAAACATGTTTTAGCAGGCTTAACGAATACGTTTTATGAGATTGTATTTGTACCAGAGGATGATTGGAATCGAATTCGAACAGAATTTATTCGTAAACATAAAGAGGGTACACAATCTGTATCTGAAAATGTAAATGTCGCTGGCAATGAATCGGAAGAGCCTGTACAATCATTCTTAGATATTGAACAGCATGAAGAAGTGGATGATACAGTTGTATCAGAAGCTCAAAAACTGTTTGGTAAAGATTTTATTGAAATTGAAGAATAACTAAATTTTAATTTATAAGGAGGCATTTTAAAATGCGCGGAATGGGTAACATGAATAACATGATGAAACAAATGCAAAAAATGCAAAAGAAAATGGTAGAGGCACAAGCAGCATTAGAAGCAGAGGTATTTGAAGGTACTGCAAGTAACGGTCTAGTAAAAGTCGTTATGACAGGTAAAAAAGAAGTAACAGATGTTGTAATTGATCCAGAAATCGTAGATCCAGAAGATGTTGAATTATTACAAGATATGATTATCATTGCGACAAATGAAGCAATTAAACAAGTAGATGAAAAAACAAGTTCTACAATGGGACAATTCACACAAGGATTAAATATTCCAGGATTCTAGGAGGTCGTTCGGATGCATTATCCAGAACCGATATCCAAACTAATCGATAGTTTCATGAAATTGCCAGGCATTGGCCCGAAAACAGCCTCTCGTCTGGCTTTTTTTGTCTTAACGATGGAAGAGGATACCGTATTAACGTTTGCCAAATCTTTAGTAGATGCGAAACGTGATTTAACATATTGTTCAGTATGTGGCCATATTACAGATGTAGATCCATGTCATATCTGCCAAGATCAACAGCGAGATCGTACAATCGTATGCGTTGTGCAAGATCCCAAAGATGTTATTGCAATGGAAAAAATGCGTGATTATAACGGTTTATATCATGTGTTACATGGTGCTATCTCCCCTATGGATGGTATAGGTCCAGAAGATATTAATGTACCAACTTTAATTAAAAGATTACAAAATGCTGAAATTGAAGAATTGATTTTAGCGACGAACCCTACAATTGAAGGTGAAGCTACAGCAATGTATATATCTCGCCTAGTAAAACCTTCTGGTATTAAAACAACGAGAATCGCACATGGATTACCAGTAGGCGGAGATTTAGAATATGCAGATGAAGTTACTTTATCAAAAGCAATAGAAGGTAGAAGAGAACTCTAAGAATTGAGGCGGCGACCATTGTTCTTTAATAAACAAAAATTACGTAAAGAATATGATGAAAATCTTGTTCAGCTAATTAAGCAGACAAAACAAGAACTAGAGAATTTACAACAGATTGAAGATCTTGTAGATGACTTTAACTTGGATACTATGGTTCAAAAGAAAATAGCAGAAAGTAAATACTTCTATTTATTTAAAGAAGCAAGAATACGCCGAGTTCAAATTCGATAGTTATATAGGAAGAAATAAAGTAGTTTAGTAGTTTTTAAGATTAAACTACTTTTTCTTTTGAAAAAGTATTGCTTTATGTAAAAATAGATGTTATTATTTATAAGTCGTTAAGATGACATTGAAGAAATTAAAGAAATAATTGACTCATTCATTTTAATATGCTACAATATTTAAGTCGTATAAATATGACGAAAAAATATTTTAAAAAAGTTGTTGACTTCTAAGAAGTTATCATGATATAATGATTAAGTCGTTAAGATGACGACGAAACAACATGAACCTTGAAAACTAAACAAGCAAGAAGATAATCACAAACAAGTCTTATCACATTAAGTGAATAAGCAATTGTTATCAAAAGATAACGCTAGCAAAGCAAATGAGCTTTCAAACTACTTTTATGGAGAGTTTGATCCTGGCTCAGGACGAACGCTGGCGGCGTGCCTAATACATGCAAGTCGAGCGAATGACGAGAAGCTTGCTTCTCTGATTTAGCGGCGGACGGGTGAGTAACACGTGGGCAACCTGCCCTACAGATCGGGATAACTCAGGGAAACCTGGGCTAATACCGGATAATCCTTCGAATCACATGTTTTGAAGTTGAAAGGCGCTTCGGCGTCACTGTAGGATGGGCCCGCGGTGCATTAGCTAGTTGGTGGGGTAACGGCCTACCAAGGCAACGATGCATAGCCGACCTGAGAGGGTGATCGGCCACATTGGGACTGAGACACGGCCCAAACTCCTACGGGAGGCAGCAGTAGGGAATCTTCCACAATGGACGAAAGTCTGATGGAGCAACGCCGCGTGAGTGATGAAGGTTTTCGGATCGTAAAACTCTGTTGTAAGGGAAGAACAAGTACGTTAGGAAATGAACGTACCTTGACGGTACCTTATTAGAAAGCCACGGCTAACTACGTGCCAGCAGCCGCGGTAATACGTAGGTGGCAAGCGTTGTCCGGATTTATTGGGCGTAAAGCGCGCGCAGGTGGTTTCTTAAGTCTGATGTGAAAGCCCACGGCTCAACCGTGGAGGGTCATTGGAAACTGGGGAACTTGAGTGCAGAAGAGGATAGTGGAATTCCAAGTGTAGCGGTGAAATGCGTAGAGATTTGGAGGAACACCAGTGGCGAAGGCGACTGTCTGGTCTGTAACTGACACTGAGGCGCGAAAGCGTGGGGAGCAAACAGGATTAGATACCCTGGTAGTCCACGCCGTAAACGATGAGTGCTAAGTGTTAGGGGGTTTCCGCCCCTTAGTGCTGCAGCTAACGCATTAAGCACTCCGCCTGGGGAGTACGACCGCAAGGTTGAAACTCAAAGGAATTGACGGGGGCCCGCACAAGCGGTGGAGCATGTGGTTTAATTCGAAGCAACGCGAAGAACCTTACCAGGTCTTGACATCCCAATGACCGTCCTAGAGATAGGATTTTCCCTTCGGGGACATTGGTGACAGGTGGTGCATGGTTGTCGTCAGCTCGTGTCGTGAGATGTTGGGTTAAGTCCCGCAACGAGCGCAACCCTTATTCTTAGTTGCCATCATTTAGTTGGGCACTCTAAGGAGACTGCCGGTGACAAACCGGAGGAAGGTGGGGATGACGTCAAATCATCATGCCCCTTATGACCTGGGCTACACACGTGCTACAATGGACGATACAAAGAGTCGCAAACTCGCGAGGGTAAGCTAATCTCATAAAATCGTTCTCAGTTCGGATTGTAG
>NZ_CP013217.1:2770000-2825000 GCF_001534765.1 Kurthia sp. 11kri321 | reverse complement strand
CAGGTGGATTTCTTCGTTCTGGAAATACAACATTTTTAATAGGTACAGAAGATTCATTAGTTCCAAAAGTTTTAGATGTCATTCGAGAAAATTGTCGTGCAAGAGATCAAATGGTTGCACCAATTTCTCCAATGGGTGGTAATGCAGATTCATACATTCCTTACCCCGTAGAAGTAGAAGTTGGTGGAGCAACAGTATTCGTTCTACCAATTGAACAGTTCCATCATTTCTAGAGTGGAGGCGTTCGTCTTTGAAGATTAATCAAGATCTTCGAATCGGTAATAACCAAGCAAGAAAACCTTTGCCTATGCAGCAACCTAATACCCGTTTTGGTGATATGGTTGTTTCACAAGGTCAAAAAATGCAAACTGAGCAAATTACAAGGTTATTAGGCGATATTTCAACAGCAGGAGATCGTATAGCAAAGTCGCGTAATTTAAGAGATTTAGCAAAATTTAAAATGCTTGTAAAACGTTTTTTGAAAGAAGCTGTATCCTATGGTATGGAATTAAAACAATCTCATACATGGAATCGCTTCGGAGAAGGAAGACGTTTGAAAATTGTTGATACAATTGATGAAAAATTAGTTGAGTTAACAGAAGATATGTTAGATGAAGAAAAAAGTTCAGTTGATTTATTAGCTAAGATTGGTGAAATTAAAGGTTTATTAATTAACTTATACACGTAGCTCCCGTGTTTTTCGGTAGGACCGGAACACGGGTTTTTTTAAAAGAGGTGAAATGATGCAAGTCGATTTAACAATGTTGGAACAGACTCAACCATATGTTTTAAAACAACTTCAAACAATTTTTGACCATCAAAAAGTAGGGCATGCCTATATTTTTGAAGGAACTAGAGGTTCTTTAGTAGAGGAAATGATGTTCTATTTTACGGAATTGTTACTTTGTGAACATCCAAATGGTCATGTTCCATGTGAAACATGCAGAAGTTGTGTGCGACTGCAATCAGGAAACCATCTGAATTTTCATGAAGTTTTTCCAGAAGGGCAGTTTATTAAAGTAGATGCAATTGAACGTTTACTAGATGAATTAAGTAAAAAAGGTGTCGAAGAAGGCAGAAAAATTTATGTAATTCATGATGCAGAACGTTTGAACGTAAAATCAGCTAATAAACTTTTAAAATATTTAGAAGAGCCGGATGGTACAGTCACAGCAATTTTTTTAACGAATAATATAAATGCGATTATTCCTACAATTCGTTCGCGCTGTCAGCAGATTAAATTCCAGCCAGCCTCTAAAAAACTTCTAGTAAAACAACTACAAGAACACGAAGTTACATATTCAAGTGCATCGACGTTAAGTATGATTACAGCTAATTTAGATGAGGCACTTCGTTTATCAAATGATGATGCGTTTGCACATGCAAGAAAAACAGTGTTAAAATTGGTAGAGGCAGTTTCAAAAAATGTACATGAGTCATTGTTAGTTGTACATGAAGAATGGTTGCCTGCCTTTAAAGAAAAAGAGCAGATGGAATTGGCATTAGACCTACTATTATTTGCAATTCGTGATATAGTAGCAATAAAGGCAAACCCAGAGGCAGAGCTAACTTACCCAGATCAAAAACAGTTGTGGAGTACGCTAGCTTTACGTTCATCGTATCAGCATTTATCTGTACAGTTGGAAGCCGTCCTACGTGCACGTCAACAGCTACAGAGTAATATGAATCGAACGTTGCTGATGGAGCAGTTAATGCTGAACCTTCAGGAGGGGAAATCCTTTGTATAAAGTTGTCGGTGTCCGCTTTAAGAAAGCGGGTAAAATATATTATTTTGACCCTGGTGCTTATCAAATCGAAAAAAATGATTATGTAATTGTAGAAACAGCAAGAGGCGTTGAGTATGGTAAGATTGTTGTGCCAATTCGCGAGGTAGGGGAAGATGATGTCGTACTTCCTTTAAAACAAGTGGTTCGACCAGCTGATGAACAAGATCGTTTTCAAGTAGAGGAGAACACAAGGGATTCAAGAAAAGCATTTGATTTAGCCACTGAAAAAATTGTGGAGCATCAATTAGATATGAAGCTTGTTGACGTTGAATATACGTTTGACCGCAATAAAATTATCTTTTATTTTACAGCGGAAGGTCGTGTTGATTTCCGTGAACTTGTAAAAGATTTAGCAGCTGTTTTCCGTACACGAATTGAATTAAGACAAATTGGTGTGCGTGATGAAGCAAAAATGTTGGGTGGTATCGGTCCATGTGGTCGTATGTTATGTTGTTCAACATTCTTAGGCGATTTTGAGCCTGTTTCAATTAAGATGGCAAAAGATCAAAATTTATCATTAAATCCAACAAAAATTTCAGGCTTATGTGGTCGTTTGATGTGTTGTTTAAAATATGAAAACGATGAATACGAAGAAGTTCGTGAAAAAATGCCTGATATCGGTTATACAGTAAATACACCCGATGGAAAAGGGAAAGTAGTTGGCTTAAATATTCTTGAGAGAATGTTACAAATTGAATTATTTGAGCATAAACGTGTTTTAGATTACACATTGGACGAAATTTTACAAAGTATGGGTAAGAGCGTTCAATAGATCAATAATGAGGTGGCTTGAGTGAAGGACCGTAATTTTTTAGATACTGTTATGGAGTTCGAACAGCAGCTTGAGTTGATGCAAAAGCAATTTGAGGTCTTGAAAAATTCAGTAGCATCGATGATGGAGGAGCATCAAGCGCTCCAAATGGATAATCATCACCTACGTACAAGATTAGAAAAGGTTCTAGCGAGTAACGAATCCATTGAGATTCAAGAGAAGCCAGATCGTACAAAGAAAGAACTTTTTGATATTGGAGAGGGTTATGATAACTTAGCTCGTCTGTATCAAGAGGGTTATCATGTTTGTTCGTTAAATTTTGGAAGCTCAAGAAAAGGCGAAGAATGTTTATTCTGTCTTACGTTTTTTGATAAAAAAGGTGAGAAGCAAAACGGCTAAAAGACTGATTCCACATGTATGTGTGGCTCAGTCTTTTGCTATGTTGGAGGGATATTAAAGTATGGAAGAATGGTTAAAAGATGATGAGAGGTTAGATTATTTATTAGCAGAGGAATTGCGTATTATTCAGAGTCCGTCTGTTTTTTCATTCTCTTTAGATGCAGTTTTACTATCACAATTTGTGAATGTTCCACATCATAAAGGAAGTATAATTGATTTATGTGCTGGAAATGGAGCGATTCCTTTATTTTTAAGTAAACGAACAAAAGCGCATATCACAGCAGTAGAATTACAAGAAAAACTAGTAGATATGGCGACGCGTAGTGTTCAATATAACAAACTAGAAAATCAAATTAAAATCATGCAAGGTGATGTTAAAACAATCAGTAGTGTATTAGGAATCGAAAAACACGATATTGTGACATGCAATCCACCATATTTTTTAGCGCATGAAGCAAGTGATAAAAATTTAAAAGAGCATGTCGCAATCGCACGTCATGAAATTCATTTGAAATTAGATGAGATGATTTATACAACAGGCAAGTTATTAAAGCAAGGTGGTAAGGCAGCATTTGTACATCGGCCAGGACGTTTATTAGATATTGTGACAGCTATGCGTGCAAATCGAATTGAGCCAAAACGCATTCAGTTCGTCTATCCAAAACAAGGGAAAGAAGCCAATACACTTTTAATAGAAGGAATCAAAGATGGAAAACCAGATTTAAAAATTCTACCTCCTCTTTATGTATATGATGAGAACGGTGAATATACAAAAGAAGTACATGAGATGCTATATGGAAAAGAGTCTTAACCATTGTATGTATGTACTTCGTTGTGCAGATGGTACGTATTATACAGGTTATACAAATCGTTTAGAGCAGAGAATTAAAACACACAATGCAGGAAAAGGGGCGAAGTATACGCGATGTCGCTTGCCTGTGGAATGTATGTATTATGAAGTTTTTGAAACAAAGTCAGAAGCGATGTCTGCTGAGTATTATTTTAAAAAGAAAAGCAGATTAGAAAAAATAAAATATATGCGAGAAAGAGGTGTCGAATTTGATTCAGACACAGATGAGTAGCCAATACGAAAAAGGTCCATGTCTTTATTTAGTAGCTACACCGATTGGAAATTTAGAAGATATCACAATGCGCGCAATTCGTATTTTAAAAGAAGCAGATTACATTGCAGCAGAAGATACACGTAATACGAAAAAGTTATGTAATTACTTTGAAATCGACACACCACTTATTAGTTATCACGACCATAATCAAGAAGTTGGTGGTGAAAAGTTATTACAATTACTACGTGATGGAAAGACGATTGCACTTGTAAGTGATGCTGGTTTACCTGCAATTTCAGATCCAGGAGCAGATATTGCAATGAAAGCAATTCAAGAAGATTTTGCAGTTGTGCCACTTCCAGGTGCAAATGCAGCAATTACAGCGCTTATTGCTTCGGGATTACCAACACAACCTTTTTATTTTCATGGATTTTTAAGTCGTTATAAAAAAGAACGTCGTGAGGGGCTAGAGACTTTACGTAATAAGCAAGAGACTATTTTGTTTTATGAAGCACCACATCGTTTAAAAGAGATGTTAAAAGATGTTCAACTTGTTTTAGGGAATCGTCAAATTGTATTAGCTCGTGAACTGACAAAGAAATTTGAAGAATTTATTCGTGGAACAGTAGAAGAAGCACTTGAATGGGCAAATACGAATGAAGTACGCGGCGAGTTTGTAGTTATAATAGAAGGAACTCAAGAAGAAATTGTAGAAGAAGCTGCAACTTGGGAAGCTTTATCGATTAAAGAGCATGTACAACAATTAATAGATGAACAAGCAATGAGCTCAAAAGAGGCGATTAAAGAAGTATCAAAATTACGCAAGTTATCAAAGCGTGAAGTGTACCAAGAGTATCATATAGAAGCATAAAGAAGAAAAGCCCTATGAAACGGCGAAATTTCATAAGGGCTTTTCTATATATTATAGATCACATATTAAAACAAGGTTAGGTTTATGGTTTAATAAATCGTTACTCTACACTACTGAAATGATTATTTTGAAATTTTAGATTGAATTTCTTTTACTAAAATTTGTGCGCCTTCTGGGCTAAGAATTAAGTTACCGCCAGCAAGACGGAAGTTATCATCTGATACTTCACCTGTTACCATGCAAGTCATGTTAGGCATATATTTTTTTAAGATGATTTTATCATCATCAACATAAATTTCTAAAGCGTCCTTCTCTGCAATACCTAATGTGCGGCGAAGTTCGATCGGAATAACCACGCGGCCTAGTTCATCAACTTTACGTACAATACCTGTAGATTTCATTAATAATCTACCTCCTAATTTAAATTTTATATATTATATATTTCGTCAAAATTCGACATTAATTCTTCATCTGTGACTTATCATACCAACTAATTACATATACGTCAATTATTTTACCTGATTATTTTAATATTTTTTTGAAAAAAAATCCATTTTACAAGTGAAATAAGCATATGTTTTTGATTTAAATAGCCAAAACGTGTTGAAAAATACAGTTTTCACGTCTGAAATAGTGTTTTAAAGTTAAAGTATTTTTTTTCGACAAAATAAGACAAAAAGACAAATTTCGCTTTTACTAAGATTTACAAAAATGTTGAACTACAGATAAATACCCTGAATTCAAGGGAATTAAGCTGGATTCTTTTTCTGTTAGAAAATAAGTCTTGTAGAGTTCACTTGAAAGGAGTAGGGTACTCCTATAAAATAAGGTTTAAACAAATTAGACAATGGAGGAAGTTTTCGTGAATAATGAAAAGAAAACGTTCTATATAACTACACCTATTTATTACCCGAGTGGTCGTTTCCATATCGGTACAGCTTATACAACAGTAGCAGCAGATACAATGGCTCGCTATAAAAGATTAAGAGGCTTCGATGTTCGTTTCCAAACAGGAATGGATGAGCATGGTCAAAAGATTCAAGAAAAAGCACAAGAAGCAAATAAATCACCTAAAGATTATGTAGACGAGATTGCGGCGTCTGCAAAAGAACTTTGGAAGATGATGGACATCTCGTATGATGACTTCATTCAAACAACAGAAAAACGTCATACTGAAGCGGTTGAGAAAATTTTCCAAAAGTTTTTAGATAATGGCGATATTTATAAAGGTGAATATGAAGGATGGTACTGTACGCCTTGTGAATCATTCTTTACAGAAATGCAATTAGTAGATGGCAACTGTCCAGATTGTGGTCGCCCAGTAAATAAAGTAAAAGAAGAATCATACTTCTTTAATATGAAGAAGTATGCGGATCGATTATTACAATACTATGAAGCAAATCCAGAATTCATTGAGCCAGAATCACGCAAAAATGAAATGGTAAATAACTTCATCAAACCAGGACTAGAAGATTTATCTGTATCACGTGCTTCATTCGACTGGGGTATTCGTGTTCCTGGAGACCCACGTCACGTTATTTACGTATGGGTAGATGCACTAACAAACTATATTACAACTTTAGGATATCCAACAGATGAGAATGGTGACTTCAGTAAATACTGGCCAGCAGACGTACATGTAGTAGGTAAGGATATCGTGCGATTCCACACAATTTATTGGCCAATCTTCTTAATGGCACTAGATTTACCATTACCGAAAAAAGTATTTGCGCATGGTTTCATTATGATGAAAGACGGCAAAATGTCTAAATCAAAAGGAAATGTTGTGTATCCTGAAATGTTAATTGAACGTTATGGACTTGATGCAACACG
The DNA here is from genome assembly GCF_001534765.1 of Kurthia sp. 11kri321. Classification (NCBI taxonomy): domain Bacteria; kingdom Bacillati; phylum Bacillota; class Bacilli; order Caryophanales; family Caryophanaceae; genus Kurthia; species Kurthia sp. 11kri321. The sequence continues at coordinate 2,818,274 of NZ_CP013217.1, read as the reverse complement.
TTATTTCTTATTGCGTGAGTTACCATTCGGTTCAGATGGCGTATTCTCTCCAGAATCATTCGTAGAGCGTACAAACTTTGATTTAGCCAATGACTTAGGAAACTTATTAAACCGTACAATTTCGATGATGAATAAATACTTCGATGGTGTGATTCCAACAGAAAATTTACAAGCCACTGAATTTGATGCTGCATTACAAGCACAAGCAGATGAAACGATTGCGAAGTACGAAAAAAATATGGATCAAATGCAATTTAGCGTCGTGTTATCGGATGTTTGGGCACTTGTATCACGTACAAATAAATATATTGATGAAACATCACCTTGGGTTCTTGCAAAAGATGAGGCTTTAAAACCACAGCTTGCAATGGTTATGTATAATTTAGCAGAGAATTTACGTCGTGTGGCAGTATTATTACAACCATTCATGACAAAATCACCTGTGGAAATTATTCGTCAATTAGGCTTATCAACAGATGTACTGGCTTGGGAGACATTAACACAAACGCATGTTATTCCAGCAGGTACAAAAGTGATTGAAAAAGGTGAACCAATCTTCCCTCGTCTTGAACAAGAGGTAGAAGTAGAATATATTCGTGAACAAATGAGAGGTTCTGTTAAAACATTAGAAGTAACAGAAGAAGCAGATGTCTATGATGAAGAAGCACCTGAAATCTCAATTGATGATTTTATGAAAGTAGATTTACGTGTAGCAACAGTAACTGCAGCAGAAAAAATGCCAAAAGCAGACAAGTTAATGAAGTTACAAGTAGATTTAGGTTATGAACAACGTCAAGTTGTATCGGGGATTGCAAAATTCTATACAGCTGAAGAATTAGTTGGACGAAAAGTGATTGTTGTTGCAAACTTAAAACCTGTGAAACTTCGTGGTGAATTATCACAAGGAATGATTTTAGCAGGAAGTAAAGATGACGTACTTGTTTTAGCTAGTGTAGATGAAAAATTAGCAAATGGTGCAAAAGTAAAATAAGAAAATACAAAAACTGGAGATGATTTTATAACATTTCCAGTTTTTTTATGAAAAAACATTCTTTTTTATTTGGTAATTATAGAAAAAGTTAGAATTTCATGATAGTTAAATTTACTACTTAAACACTATTTAAAGAGGACTAATTCCAATTTAATATGCAATTAGTATTATATTAATAAATTTTAAATTGGAAAAATTAATTTATGTAATAAATTTGTAATATACAGGTTATATATGAAATATTAAAACGGATAAAATAAGTACAGTGAAGGAGGAAGCCATGATGTTAATGGATACACATGTGCACCTAAACGCAGAACAATATGACGAAGACATAACAGAAGTAATTCAACGAGCTTTGGATGCGAATGTTCAAAAAATGATTGTAGTCGGATTTGATCGTCCGACTATTACGCGCGCCATGGAGTTAGTTGAAGAATACGAATTTTTATACGCAGCAATTGGTTGGCATCCAGTCGATGCAATTGATTGCACAGACGAAGATTTGCAGTGGATTGAAACACTTGCCACGCATCCAAAAGTGGTTGCCATTGGTGAAACTGGACTGGATTATCATTGGGATAAATCACCGAAGGATGTTCAAAAAGAGATCTTCCGAAAACAAATTGCTCTAGCAAAAAGAGTAAAACTACCGATTGTCATCCATAACCGTGATGCAACAGAAGATTGTATTTCAATCTTGGATGAAGAAAATGCGAAAGAAGTCGGTGGTGTTATGCATAGTTTTAGTGGAAGCGTGGAAACAGCCGAATTTTGTATTAATAAACTTAATTTTATTATCAGTTTAGGCGGTCCTGTTACATTTAAAAATGCGAAAACACCGAAAAAAGTTGCTGAAGAAATTCCGCTGAAATACATCATGTTAGAAACAGATGCACCATATCTTACACCACATCCATATCGTGGTAAGAGAAATGAGCCTTCTTACATCCCTCTCATTGCAGAACAAATCGCAGCATTGAAAGGCATTACAGTGGAAGAAGTAGCGAAAATTACAACAGAGAATGCACATCGTCTTTTTTATAAAATTAAGTAGAAAGCCCTAATTTCCTTATGAACTCAAATGATTGATTCTACAGGATTTGTTAAAAATAGGTATTTTTTCTACTATTGACAGTCCAAAAAAGAGTCTTTATAATCCAACGAGTGAATAAGGAGGTATTTTCATGTCAAATCATTCCATGAAAAAACTGTTCCCGGAATCATTAAAAAATTCGAAAGTGAAAATTGGTTTTACAACTCTTTCACTGATGATTGCGTTTGTAGTAGCTGCAGTATTTGGCTCTACAACTAACGAACAGGCAAGTAACACAGAAGCGAAATCAACGACTTCAAATACATCAGTAGATGCAAATCGTTTTGCAGGTGAAAAAATTGCAACAGTCGCATCTAAGAAATACAGAACAACAGCAGCATTAAATATGCGTAAAGGTGCAAGTACAAAATATAAGCGCATTGCGGTATTACCAAAAGGTGCTACAGTCACATATGTAAGTAAAAAAGGTGGCTGGTATAAAGTTTCGTACAAAGGTAAAAAAGGTTATGTATCATCAAAATATTTAAGCCGTACGAAAAAAGCATCAGGTTCAAATTATAGTTCAGGTCGTACAATGTATGTAGAAGCAACAGCCTATACAGCATATTGCTACGGATGTTCAGGTATTACAGCGACAGGTATCAACTTACGTAAAAATCCGAATAGGAAAGTAATCGCAGTTGATCCTCGTGTCATTCCTTTAGGTTCTAAAGTATATGTACAAGGTTATGGTGTAGCAATTGCAGGAGATACAGGTGGCGCAATTCGCGGTAACCGTATTGATGTATTCTTAAAATCAAAAACAGCGATGCGTAACTGGGGTCGCCGTACAGTGAAAATTACTGTATTATAAATAATAAAGAGGGAAGCATAGATATAATATGCCCCCTCTTTTTTTTCGAGAAAAACGCATATTTTCACTATAGTTCAACTTCGTGTATAATAGGAATATTGCAAACTGAGATGAAAAGAGGATTTGAACGTACGTGAAAATCAAAGAAGTCATTGTAGTAGAAGGAAAAGACGATACAACAGCGATTCGAAAAGCAGTAGAGGCTGATACGATTGAAACAAATGGTTCAGCTATTTCAAAAGAATGTTTAGAAAGGATTCAACATGCGCATGAAGTAAGAGGCGTGATTGTTTTAACGGATCCAGACTATCCAGGTCGTCGTATTCGCGCTTTAATCGAACAACAGATTCCAAATGTTAAACACGCTTTTTTACCTAAAAAACAAACGATTGCGAAGAATGGCAAAGGGTTGGGGATTGAACATGCTAGTCCTGAAGACATTAGAACAGCTTTGCAAAACGTTTATACAGTTGCAGATGATAAGTTTGTTTCGACAATTACATTAGAGGATTTAATCGCAGCTCAATTATTATCACATCCAGCTGCCAAAAAGCGTCGTGAACGTTTAGGTGAACTTTTAAATATTGGTCCAACGAATGGAAAACAACTAGTAAAAAGACTAGAAATGTTCCAAATCACAGAAGAACAGTTTGGTGCAGCAATTGCACAAATGAATCAGGAGGAAAAACATGCATAAAGATATTGCGACACCCGTTCGCACACAGGAGATTTTAAAAAAGTATGGCTTTTCATTTAAAAAGAGTTTAGGGCAGAACTTTTTAATCGATCCAAATATTTTAAGAAACATTGTAGGACATGCAGATTTAACGAAGGATAGCGCAGCCATTGAGGTGGGTCCTGGGATCGGTGCTTTAACAGAACACTTAGCACGCCAAGCAGGTAAAGTGGTATCATTTGAGATTGACCAGCGTCTATTACCTGTATTAGAAGATACACTTTCTCCATACGATAATGTCGAAATCATTCATTCAGACATTTTAAAAGCAAATGTAAAAGAAGTGATTGATACACAATTAGCAGGTTATGAGGATATTATGGTTGTAGCGAACTTACCATACTATGTAACAACACCAATTCTTATGAAATTATTAATGGAAGGTCTACCGTTACGCGGAATGGTTGTCATGATGCAAAAAGAAGTAGCAGACCGTATTTCTGCAAAACCAGGTACAAAAGCGTATGGTTCACTTTCAATCGCTGTACAGTATTATATGCAAGCTGAGATTGCGATGATTGTACCGAAAACGGTATTTATGCCACAACCGAATGTTGACTCGGCTGTATTGCGTCTGATTCGTCATGATGCACCACCTGTACAAGTAAAGGATGAGGACTTCTTCTTTACAGTTACGAAAGCTGCATTTGCACAACGTCGTAAAACGCTATTGAATAATTTACAATCGCAATTGCCAAATGGAAAAGCACGCAAAGAAGAAATTTTAGTTGCGCTTGAAGAAGCAGGTATTGAGCCGACAAGACGCGGTGAAACCTTATCAATAGAAGAATTTGGGAAGTTGTCAGACCATTTGTTACCAATTTTTCATTCTTAGAAAAAAATATAGAAAATCATATAAAAAAGAATTGACATAAGAATTGCTGCTTGATAAAATATTTATTTATGTATTGACAAACGTAGGTATTTTTGCTATGCTTGTATCTAGTGAGGTGTAAGCGAAATGCCAAAAACATTAGCCGACATTAAAAAGTCGTTAGATTGTCATTTGGGTAAACGTCTGCAATTAAGAGCAAACGGTGGACGCAAGAAGACCATTGAGCGCGTTGGAACATTACGTGAGACTTATCGCGCAGTATTTGTAGTGGACTTAGATCAAGATGAAAATGCGTTTGAACGCGTTTCATACAGCTATACAGATATTTTGACAGAGGCAGTAGAAATTACATTCGATGAAGAACCTAAAACTGCAGTAATTGATTAGTATTTATAATTTTTATGATTTTTTGAACACTTATCTTATAACTAGATAAGTGTTTTTGTTATGACAAATTTCTAACTCTCCTACTTATGTGGTAGTTATGATAAAATATAAAACAGTAATCAATTGAGCGAAATTCGCAACAAGGAAAGAAGTGGAGGATCTTTATATGCTTTATGTAAAAGCACCCGCTAAGATTAACTTAACATTAGATGTTTTAAATAAGCGTCCTGATGGCTATCATGAGGTAGAAATGATTATGACAACGGTAGATTTAGCCGATCGCATTGGACTAGAATTACGTGAAGATGATGCGATTCATATTTATTCTTCAAATAACTTTGTACCAAATGACCATCGCAATCTAGCTTATCAAGCAGCAGCTATTTTAAAAGAGCGTTTTAAGATTCAAGAAGGCGTAAATATTACAATTGATAAACAAGTACCGATTGCGGCTGGTTTAGCTGGTGGTAGTAGTGACGCAGCAGCTACATTAAAAGGTTTAAATGATTTATGGAATTTACAGCTTACATTAGATGAAATTGCAGAAATCGGTTCAGAAATTGGCTCAGATGTTCCATATTGTGTATATGGGGGGACAGCTATTGCAAGAGGTCGTGGTGAAAAGATTGAGCATATTGAGGCACCACCGAATTGTTGGGTTGTATTAGCGAAGCCATCAATTGGCGTTTCAACAGGTTCAGTATATGGTGGTTTACAATTAGATTCGATTGAGCATCCAGATACACAGAGAATGAGGGATGCGATTGCAAAGGGTAGTTATGAGGAAATGTGCGCGAGTGTGGGGAATGTTTTAGAGAGCGTTACATTAAAGCTTCATCCAGAAGTATCGAGCATTAAGGAACAAATGAAGCGTTTTGGTGCAGATGCGGTATTGATGAGTGGAAGTGGCCCGACAGTATTCGGACTTGTATCAAATGAAACGCGTACAACACGCATTGTAAATGGTTTAAGAGGTTTTTGTGACGAAGTATATGCGATACGAATGTTAGGCGAACGCGAGTTGCTTGATTAAAGACGTATGTTTATGGTAAATTTTGTATAGAATATTCGTGTTCAGGAGTGAATCACATGAAATGGAAGCGTAGTGAGCGTCTTGTAGATATGACGCATTATTTAATGGAGCATCCACAACAATTAATTCCACTTACTTTCTTTGCGGAATCATATCAATCAGCTAAATCTTCAATTAGTGAAGACTTATCGATTGTGAAAGAAACGTTTGAAGAAAGAGGAATTGGTTTATTGGTAACTGTTCCAGGAGCAGCTGGTGGCGTAAAGTATATTCCAAAAGTGCCGGATACTGCAGTGAAGAAGATTATTGAAGAATTAAAACAAGAATTAGGGCATTCGGATCGTTTATTACCGGGTGGCTATCTGTTTATGACAGATTTATTGGGCAATCCAGATTTGATGAATCGTGTAGGAAAAGTATTTGCATCTGCATTTTGTGACCAAAAAATCGATGTTATTATGACAGTAGCAACAAAAGGTATTTCGATTGCTCATGCAATTGCACGACACTTGAACGTACCTGTTGTTGTCGTACGACGCGATAATAAGGTAACAGAAGGTTCTACCGTAAGTATTAACTATGTGTCAGGGTCTTCTCGTCGTATTCAAACGATGGTATTATCAAAACGTAGTATGCAAAGCGGTCAACGCGTACTTATTACAGACGACTTCATGAAAGTTGGCGGTACGATGAATGGTATGAAGAATCTTTTAGAAGAATTCGACTGTACATTAGCAGGGTGTGCTGTGTTAGTTGAAGCAGAGCATCCAGATGAGCGTCTAGTCGACGATTACTATTCACTTGTGAAGCTAAAAGAAGTGAACGAAAAAGACCGTACAATTGTTTTAACAGAGGGAAATTACTTTACGAAGGGTGGAAATTAGGGTGAAAGAAGTTTCGACAGCAAAGGCTCCAGCAGCGATTGGACCATATGTACAAGGTATGATTGTAAACAATATGTTTTACAGTTCAGGTCAAATTCCATTGACTGCAGAAGGTGTTATGGTTGAAGGTGACATTGTCGCACAAACACAACAAGTTTTTGAAAATTTAAAAGCTGTACTTGCAGAAGCGGGTACATCATTAGATCGTGTTGTAAAAACAACTGTTTTTATGGCAGACATGAATGATTTTGCAGAAATGAACGTGATTTATGCAAACTATTTTGGAGAGCATAAGCCAGCACGTAGCGCAGTAGAAGTAGCACGCCTACCAAAAGATGCGCGCATTGAAATTGAAGTAATCGCATTAGTATAATCTTATAAAATAAAGCACTTCTTAGTATTCTTTTATACTAAGAGGTGTTTTTTGATTTAAAAAAACAAATAAATGAACTTTTCGACATATATTTCTTTTATACATAAAATAAATTCTAAAAATTTAAAAAAAATAAGAAGGAATTGGGTAATTTTTGAAGAATAAAGAAAGTGGATAGGATTAGTTATGCAACTAAGATGAGAGGTGGTGAAAAAATGGAAGTTACAGACGTGAGATTGCGCCGTGTTCAAACAGACGGTCGTATGAGAGCAATCGCTTCCATCACACTGGACAACGAATTCGTCGTACATGATATTCGTGTAATCGATGGGAATACAGGGTTATTCGTAGCAATGCCAAGTAAACGTACGCCAGATGGTGAGTTCCGAGATATTGCACATCCAATTAACTCTGGTACAAGAACAAAGATTCAAGAATCAGTGTTAAAAGCTTACGAGGAATCAAGCGAGGAAGAAGCTGTTGTACTAAATGAAGTCGAAGTTGAAGTATAAGACGTAAGCGCGGAGCCACCTAATTCACCATAGGCAGGCTCTTTTTTTATGGGGAAAATAATAAAGAGATTTCGGTATGTCAAACGACCGAAATCCCTTTAATTTATGTGTTTTGTAACATGCGTTCTAGCGACTGTAAGGCATATTTCGTTGTTTCATCATCTACTGTAATTTGATGCATCGTCTCACCTGCCACGACTTGATCTAATTGCCAAAGTAGATGCGGTAAGTCAATTCGGTTCATTGTTAAACAAGGACACATGTTTTCGTTCAATGAGATGATGTGACGTTCTGGATATTGTTTGATGATTCGTTTGACTAAATTCATCTCTGTTCCAATTGCGAAACTTATATGGGGATCAGCCTGTGCAATTGTATCAATAATGTATTTTGTCGAACCGGCATCATCGGAAGCTTGTACGACTTCATGGCTGCATTCTGGATGAACAATTACTTTCATATCAGGATAATTTTCGCGTACTTGTTCAATATGTTGAACAGTAAAACCTTCATGTACAGAGCAATGCCCTTTCCATAAGATGACACGTATATCTTGTTTGTCGCCTTCAAAAACTAAGGCACGTTTAATCGGGTCCCAAATTGCCATTTGTTCTAATGGAATACCCAAGTCGAACGCAGTATTTCGACCAAGATGTTGATCTGGTAAAAAGAATAGACGTTGTTTTTGTGTAAATGCCCATTCGACCATTTTTTTAGCATTTGAAGAAGTCACACAAGCTCCACCGTGACGACCTGTAAATTCTTTAATGGCGGCAGTTGAGTTCACATATGTTAATGGGATAATCGTATCATCAAAAATCTCCTGTAAAACATCCCAAGCCTGTTCGGTTTGATGAATGTTTGCCATATCAGCCATTGAACATCCCGCACGTAAATCCGGTAAGTAAACACGCTGATGTGCTGACGTCAACATGTCAGCTGTTTCTGCCATAAAATGTACGCCGCAAAAGACAATATGCTCCGCTTCGGTATTTGCTGCACATATTTGAGCTAGTTGTAAAGAATCTCCTGTCACATCAGCAAACTGAATTACTTCGTCTTTTTGATAATGATGCCCTGGAATTAAAAGCTTTGTACCAAGTTCTTTTTTAATTTTATGAATACGACTCTCAATTTCTACAGTTGATAAAGTTAAATATGTTTCCGGTATTTTTGAGATTTGTGTTAGTAAATTCACGTTTAAACTCCTTTCAATTGAACGAGTGCGCTCATATCTAATGAATGAATTGAATGTGTTAATGCTCCGAGTGAGATGTAATGTATTTCAGTAGCTGCATATTCAGGTAAGGTATCAAGCGTAATACCACCAGAAGCTTCCGTTATGATGTGAGGTGGAATAAGTGGTAACCACGACTCAATTTCTGCTGGCGTACGATTATCAAGTAGTAGAAGGTCAACACCTGCTTCAATCGCTTCAATTAATTGTTCCTTTGTTTCGACTTCGACTTCAATTTTGGTTGTGTGACCTAATTTTTGTTTTACATGGTTCACAGCTTTTGAAATACTTCCGGCAAATTCAATATGGTTATCTTTTAACATGACACAGTCATACAGTCCACTGCGATGGTTAAAGCCGCCTCCTACACGTACAGCATATTTTTCAAACATACGTAAGCCAGGTGTTGTTTTACGTGTGTCACAAATACGTGTACGCGAATTTGTAGTTGCGGCTACTGCTAGAGCTGTTTTGGTGGAAATCGCTGACATACGCTGAATTAGATTCAAAATGACGCGCTCTCCACTGAGAAGTGTGCGAATAGGTCCTTCAATACGTGCAATTAAATCGCCTTTTTGAATTACTGTACCATCTTGAATCAATTCATGAACTTGAATTGATTCATCGGTTAGTAATTGAAAACCGATTTGAATAATTTTTTCGCCACAAAAGATCCCATCCTCCTTTGCGTAAAGTGAAAATTCACCTCTTTGTTTCTCATCGAATAGTAATTCAGAAGATAGATCTGTATCACCGATGTCTTCATTGAAAAATTCCGTAAGTTGTTGTTTGAGTTTGAGTAAATTCATACCATGTCCCCCTATAAATTGGCTGGTCTTTTTGTTGAATAAATAATGTTTGTGTTAAAGAATTATCACTTTGTGGATAGTCACTTCGAATATGCCCCCCACGTGATTCTTTTCTTGCAAGGGCAGCTTGTACAATTAATTGAGCGGTTACGTGCATAAAATAGTGTTCTATATCTAGTTGCGTCAAGTGGCGAACATCTTGTAGAAGTGGTTGTTGTAACTGCGTGCTTAATTGATTTAAATCATGTTCATTTCGAATGATACCTACTGCATGCATCATATGTTGTTGCAATACACTCGGTGTCATGAGTGATGGAAGTTGTTCCTTCTGTGTTGTAATTACATTTTCTGTGTAGTCAATCTCGCATGATGTATGTAAGTGCTTCGCTAAACGTTTTCCAAAAGCTAACCCTTCTAATAGAGAATTACTAGCTAATCGATTGGCACCATGAATGCCATTACAAGCAACTTCCCCAATTGCATACAATCCGGGCAACGATGTTTCACTGTTTACATTAGTCATAATTCCACCCATTAAAAAATGACTTCCTACAGTAATCGGAATACGTTGAGTTTCTAAAGAAATGCTCAAATCACTACATTTTTTAGCGATGCTCGGAAATTGAGTTGTGAAATTTTCAACGCATGAAATATCTAAAAAAACGGTATGCCCTTGTTTTATTTGATCGTAAACTGCTTTTGCTGTAATGTGTCGCGGTGCTAAATCACGTTGTGAATAATCTTCCATAAAATAATGTTGCTGTTCATTAACGAAACGTGCACCAGCACCTCTCACAGCTTCTGATACAAGACCATGCGTCTTTCCTTCCTGGAAAAGTAGCGTAGGATGAAATTGAATAAATTCTAAATCAGCTACAGTTGCACCAGCCAAGTAAGCCAAAGCAATCCCATCGCCAAAGCTATTTTCGCAATTTGAAGTTTGCGGGTACAGTGATCCAATGCCTCCTGTTGCTAGAATGACAGCTTCACCTGTGTAACGACATAATGCACCCTCCACATTCTTTGTATAAACACCGATTACACGTTGTTCTGGATTCTTAATTAATTGAATTGCACATTCTTGTTCATGCACGATGACGTTTGATGGGAGTGTTTTGTATAAAAATTCAATTGTATTTTTGCCTGTCGCATCACCGCCACTATGGATAATTCTGTGATGTGAATGGGCGCCTTCTAAACCAAGTGAAACCTCACCATCGCTTGTCCGGTCTACAGGTAAACCAGCTTGAATTAATTCTTTCGTAGCGATGTGACCTTCTCTTACGAGGAGTTGTACCATCTCATGGTTCGTATGATTAACACCTGCTTCATGTGTATCTTGTTCATGTGAGGAGAAGGAGTCTTCATGATGCCAAACCGTTGCAATGCCACCTTGTGCATAATAAGAACTGCTTTCATAAATTTCTCTTTTTGTAATGAGGTGAATTGTTTTATGAGAGGGTAATAGGCGGGCGCATTGAAGTGCGGCAATCCCGCTACCGATAATCAAAATATGATTTTTCATTTTACTTAACCTTCTTTACAGTTGTCTTGTCACATATATTTACATAAAATATGAAATAAAACAAGTTTTGTTTATAGAAAGAGGTTTTCGTATGGTGTACCTAGATTATGCTGCTACAGCGCCTATGAGCGATGAAGCCATTCGTATGTACGGGGAAGTTGCAACTACTTATTATGGAAATGCGTCTAGTTTACATGAAGCGGGTTGGTATGCGGCACAAATTTTACAACTAACTAGAGAGCAAATTGCTTCAATTTTATCAGTTTCTTCAGATGGTATTTATTTTACAGGTAGTGGTACGGAAGGGAACTTAATCGCAATCCTATCCATTATATTAGGGCAAAAAAAGCGGCAAATTATTACAACTATGGCAGAACACACTTCTGTTCATGCTGCGATGAATACATTGACAAGATGGGGCTATGAAGTCATCAAATTACCTTTAATGCCATGTGGACAAATTAATTTAGAAGAGTTAGAAATGCTGATTACAGAAGATACTGCACTTATTAGTGTGCAACATATCAATGCAGAAATTGGTGTCATTCAGCCAATTGAAGAAATATGTGAAATCGCGAAAAAATATCAAATCCCTGTGCATACAGATTGCGTGCAATCCTTTGGAAAGGTACCTTTACATGAACTTGCGAAAATGGTTGATAGTTTGACCGTTTCGGCGCATAAAATCGGTGGCCCGAAAGGAATGGGGGCAATTTATATTCATCCTAAAAGAATCATTGAACCTTTATTTCCTGGTGTAACACATGAGAAGGGGATGCGTGGTGGTACAGTAGATATTCCATCTGTAGCTGCTTTTTCAGCGGCGATGAATCAGTTATTTACAGAGCAAGATCTTGTAAAGTTAACGCAATTACGACAGTACATGTTAGCAGAACTTCGTACACTACCGATTGAAGTAGTTGAATCGTCAAAAGAGCAATATTCTGGAATTATTGGCATGATGGCGAAAGGGATGGAAGGTCAATTGATGATGTTGGAATTAAGTGAGAGAGGCTTTTATATTTCAACGGGAAGTGCGTGTGATGTAGAGCAAGATGAAGGTACAAAAACAGTTCTTGCAATGGGTTATACACCATCACAAGCGCGTCAGTTTTTCCGTGTATCATTACATCCTAAAAATACATTGGAAGAAATAGAAGAATTCGTAGAAGAAATGGGTAATATTATAAAAAAACATGAATTTTCTATGAACAAGTAAATGTGACTTTTCGAGCAGAATAAAGAGGAACTGTCTAAACAATAGCTTTTATGCGAATAAAAAAGGCAAAGATTTCTAATCATAAGTTGTATGACCTCTTTTTGTCAAGTCATGTACCCTTGAAAAATGCTTACATTTACTATATAGTCATAATAGAAAATCAGCTAAATGGAGGACTTGCGAAATGACAAAAATTTATGCGGTAGTTTTGGCTGCTGGTCAAGGAACGCGTATGAAGTCCAAATTATATAAAGTTCTTCATCCGGTTTGTGGGAAGCCAATGGTTGAGCACGTTGTCGATCATATTCGTGATTTAGACGTAACAAAGATTGTATCAATTGTTGGTCACGGCGCTGAGAAAGTAAAAGAGCAGTTAGGTGACAAAAGTGAGTATGTGTTACAAGAAGAACAACTTGGAACAGCTCATGCAGTTCAGCAAGCTGAAACTTTACTAGGCGACCTAGAAGGCACAACCATCGTTATTTGTGGAGATACACCATTAATCCGCCCTGAAACGATGAAGGCATTACTAGAGCACCACCAGCAACAAGCTGCAAAAGCAACTATCTTAACAGCTGTCGCTGAAAATCCTACAGGTTATGGTCGTATTCTTCGTAATGAAGAAGGACATGTTGAACAGATTGTAGAGCAAAAAGATGCAACAGTTGAACAACAAAAAGTAACCGAAATTAATACAGGCACATATTGTTTCGATAATAAAGCACTATTTGAAACATTAAAACTTGTTAAAAACGATAATGCACAGGGTGAATACTATTTACCAGATGTCATTGAAATTTTAAAACAACAAGGTGAAATCGTATCTGCATATATTTCAGACGATTTCTCTGAAAATTTAGGAGTCAATGATCGTGTAGCACTTTCTCAAGCAGAAGAAATTATGCGTGCGCGTATTAACGAAACACATATGAGAAATGGTGTAACAATCATTAATCCAGCAAATACGTATATCGGTGCAGATGTTACAATTGGTAGCGATACAATTGTTTACCCAGGTACTTTACTTGAAGGTCAAACGGTGATTGGTGAGGATTGCTATATTGGCCCGAACAGCCATATTGTAGATAGCCAAATCGGTCATCGCACAAAAATTGATGCATCTGTTGTGGAAGAAAGTATGATTGGTGAAGATGTCACAGTCGGACCTTATGCACACATTCGTCCAGCTTCAAATGTTTTAAATCGCGCAAAAGTAGGCAACTTTGTTGAGTTGAAGAAAACAACTTTAGGTGAAGGAAGCAAAGCTTCACATTTAACTTACTTAGGTGACGCTGAAATCGGTGCAGACGTTAATATTGGCTGCGGGACGATTACAGTAAATTATGACGGTGTTAATAAATTTAAAACGACAATCGGTGATCGTTCATTCATCGGCTGTAACGCAAATTTAGTAGCGCCTGTAACAATTCATTCAGACACATATGTAGCGGCTGGAACAACAGTTACAAAAGAAGTTCCGCCATTCGCACTTGCCATTGGACGTTCTCGTCAAGAGAACAAAGAGAATTACGTTAACAAATTAAATTCTAATAAATAATTAATATTTAACAGGAGGCCATCATGCCGTATCAATATGCTAACTCAAAATTAAAAATCTTTTCTCTGAATTCTAACGAACCACTTGCAGCTTCGATTGCAAAAGAAATGGGAGTAGAACTTGGTAAAAGTTCTGTAAAACACTTCAGTGATGGAGAAATTCAAATCAGTATTGAGGAAAGTATTCGTGGTTGTGACGTATTCATCGTGCAGTCAACTTCAGCTCCAGTAAACGAAAACTTAATGGAGTTATTAATTATGATCGATGCTGTTAAACGTGCTTCAGCTCGTACAGTAAACGTAGTAATGCCATACTATGGTTATGCTCGTCAAGATCGTAAAGCACGCTCACGTGAACCAATTACGGCTAAATTAGTGGCTAACCTACTAGAAACAGCAGGTGCAACACGCGTTGTACTTCTTGATTTACATGCTCCACAAATTCAAGGTTTCTTCGATATCTTAATTGACCACCTTGTTGGTGTTCCATTAATCTCTGATTACTTCAGCCAAAAAGGTTGGAACCCAGAAGATATCGTAGTAGTATCACCAGACCACGGTGGTGTAACACGTGCACGTAAAATGGCTGAACGCTTAAAAGCGCCAATCGCGATTATCGATAAGCGTCGTCCAAAACCAAACGTTGCAGAAGTTATGAACATCGTTGGTAACGTAGAAGGTAAAATTTGTATCTTAATCGATGATATCATCGATACAGCTGGTACAATTACAATCGGTGCGGATGCATTATTAAAATCAGGTGCAAAAGAAGTATATGCTTCTTGTACACACCCTGTATTATCAGGTCCAGCAATCGAGCGTATCGATAACTCTGTAATTAAAGAGTTAGTAATTACAGATTCAATCCAATTACCAGAAGAAAAGAAAATCGCGAAAATTACACAACTATCAGTTGCAAAATTGTTAGCAGATGCAATCGTTCGCATTTATGAAAACAAATCAGTATCAAAATTATTCGATTAATCATTCGAATGAGAGCAGGTGGGGTTCATCCTCATCTGTTCTTTTTTTATGCAACAAATTATCATGTGAAGCGTCCTAGTATTGTAAGAATGCCAAACGCATTCATTTGCTCCATGTTTATAGCACTTAAAACAGGGTATGTGTATTAGGTGTAACTATGAGACGGAAGGGGAAATGAAACATGCCAGAAACTTTACAAGTAAAGAAAAGACAAGCACATAAGAATTCAGTTTTAAGAGAATTAAGACAGGATGGTTTTGTGCCAGCAGTTGTGTACGGCTATCAAGTAAATACCACTCCAATCGCAGTAAACGAACGAGATCTTGAGAAGAAATTACGTGAAGAAGGCAGAAATGCAGTCTTATCTTTAGAATTAGATGGGAAACACGTAAATGCTGTATTATCAGAAGTTCAAAAAGATCCATTAAAAGACACATTGATTCATTTAGACTTTTTAGCAGTTAATATGAATCGTAAAATTGAGATGGAAGTGCCAATTCTGATTGTTGGTGAATCAGTGGGTGTAAAAGAGGGCGGCTCATTACAACAGCCAAATCGCGAAATTACTTTATTCGTTGAACCTTCAAATATTCCAGAATCAATTGAAGTAGACATTACAGAGCTTGGTATTGGTGATTCACTTGCTGTAGTAGATATTCGTGAACAAGTAGACTTTGATGTCCTACATGAAGACGATTTTGTACTTGCTACAGTTTTACCGCCAGTATCTGACAAAGACTTAGAACCTTCATTAGAAGAAGGAGAAGTAGAAGCAGATAATGGTAAGGAAGCTGAAGATCCATCACCACTAGAAAATTAAATAGATATGAATTAAATAAAAACAAAACGCAACGATTTTAGTAGAGTCGTTGCGTTTTGTTTCTGTTTAAACGTTCGAAGTATTCGTATTTTGTTTAAAAAGATGGGGTATGTTAAAATAACAAGGATTAGTACAGAAAAGGATGTAGTAGATATGAAATTAATCATTGGATTAGGGAATCCAGGTAAGCCATATGAACATACACATCATAACGTAGGTTTTGACACAATTGATGTATTGGCAGACCGCATGGGAATTACATTAAATCAAACGAAATTTAATGGTGTCTATGGTACGGTACATCGTCCAGAGGGTAAAGTCATTTTATTAAAACCATTAACATATATGAATCTATCAGGAGAATGTGTACGACCACTGATGGATTATTTTGATATTGATATAGAAGATATTGTCGTAATATATGATGACCTTGATTTAGAAAAAGGTAAATTACGTTTACGTCAAAAAGGTAGTGCAGGTGGACATAATGGGATTAAGTCGTTAATTCAACATTTAGGAACACAGGAATTTAATCGCATCCGCATTGGCATTAATCGCCCACCACAAGGTATGAAGGTGTCAGATTATGTACTAGCACGTTTTTCAAAAGAAGATCAGCCATTAATGCAAGAGTCCTTTGAAAAAGCAGCCGATGCAAGCATGTATTGGTTAGAGAAGCCATTCGTAGAAGTCATGAATAAATTCAATCAAAAGTAAACAGAATAGATGCGTGTAGCTTTGGTAAACAACTTACCAAAGCCTTTTTCTATATGAAGAATAGGAGGAAAACATGGAAATCTTACGTCGGTTATTGATGAAAGACATGGAAGTAGCAGCATTAATTGAAGATATAAGAAGAGAACAACCTGCACAACTTGTAACAGGATTATCCGGAAGCGCAAGATCGGCTTTCATCGCTACAATGTATGCAGAAACAAAAAAATCAATCTACATGATTGCACCGAATATGTTGCAAGCACAGTCTTTGTATGAGGATTTATCAAAATTAATTGGTAGTGATGAAGTACATTACTACCCAGCAGATGAGTTTATCGCGGCAGATATGGCTTTAGCAAGTCCCGAATTACGTGCACAGCGTATCGCAACGCTGGATCATATGATTCATGATGTACAAGGAATCTATATTATCCCTGCTGCTGGTATGCGTAAAGTAATGACGCCAAAAGAACAGTGGTCATCACTTCGTTATACATTAAAACTCGGCGATGATTTAGATACACAGGAACTATTGAAGCAATTAGTCATGATGGGCTATACGCGAAATGGTATGGTGACAACTCCCGGCGAGTTCGCTGTTCGAGGTGGAATTATCGATATTTATCCACCATATGATGACCATCCTGTTCGAATTGAGCTGTTTGATACTGAGATTGATTCGATTCGTACGTTCTCAGCAGATGATCAGCGTTCAATTGCGAAATTACAAGAGATGGTGATCTTACCAGCGATGGAGTTTGTATTATCTACAGATGAACGACACGCCCTTGCAGAACGTTTAGAAGCTGGTTTAAGTGAAAGTTTAAAAAAGGTAAAGACAGATGCAGTAAAAACAGCACTTTATGAAAATGTACAAGCAGATATTGCGCTATTACAACAAGGTGAATTACCTGAGTATGTAAATCGCTATGGCTCTTTATTATATGAAAACCTAACTTTTTTAGGTGATTATTTCAAACGAGATGGCATTGTAATTTTTGATGAATTAACACGTATTCAAGAAACAATGGAAGCGTGGGATTCAGAGGAAAAAGAATGGCTGCTTGAGATGATTGAACTCGGTAAGATGTTGCACAGTGTGAAACCATCTTTCAGCTTTAAAGAATTACTTGCGAATATCGAGCAACAAAAAATCTTCTTTGCATTATTTGCGCGTGGATTTAAAGGAATGACGTTTACAACAACACGTAATTTTTCATGTAAACCGATGCAACATTTCCACGGACAGATTGCTCTGTTGAATAGTGAAATTGAACGTTGGGTGTCAAGTGACTTTACAACGCTCTTTTTAACAGAGAATGAAGAACGAATTGATATATTGCAAAATCTATTGGCAGACCACGGTGTAGAAGTACAGCTCGGTGAACCGAATGGACCGGGTGTCTTCATTATGTCTGGTGCTTTAACTAATGGTTTTGAGATGCCAATTCCTAAATTAGCAATCGTGACAGAAGATGAGCTATTTAAGCAACAAAAGAAACGTAAAGCACGTCCTAAAACGATGACCAATGCCGAACGAATTAAAAGCTATACAGAGATTAAACCAGGGGATTATATTGTCCATGTACATCATGGTATTGGTAAATATATTGGCATTGAAACACTCGAAATTAATGGGAACTATAAAGATTATTTGCATATTCGTTATCGTGCAGACGATAAGTTATATGTGCCAGTCGACCAAATTGACTTAGTTCAAAAATATGTAGGTTCAGAAGACAAAGAGCCAAAGCTTCACAAATTAGGCGGAGCAGAGTGGAAAAAGACGAAAACCAAAGTATCGAAAGCAGTTCAAGATATTGCGGATGATTTAATTAAGCTATACGCTGAACGCGAAGCAGCAAAAGGTTTTGCCTTCTCTCCTGATGGCGATGAGATGCATCAATTTGAAGCTGCCTTCCCATATGAGGAAACAGAAGACCAACTACGCACAATTCAAGAAGTGAAAATGGATATGGAGCGTGAACGTCCAATGGATCGCCTTGTTTGTGGAGATGTAGGTTATGGAAAGACAGAAGTAGCCATTCGTGCAGCGCATAAAGCAATTTTAGATGGTAAACAAGTCGCTTTCTTAGTGCCAACAACGATTTTAGCACAGCAACATTATGAAACAATGCTCGACCGATTCCAAGACCTTCCGGTTAATATCGGTTTACTTAGCCGCTTCCGTACACGTAAACAACAAACGGAAACATTAAAAGCCTTGAAAGATGGACAAGTAGACATTTTAATCGGGACACATCGTATTTTATCAAAAGATGTGATTTATAAAGATTTAGGGTTATTAATTGTTGATGAAGAGCAGCGTTTTGGTGTCACACATAAAGAGAAAATTAAGACATTGAAAACAAATATTGACGTGCTAACGTTAACCGCAACACCGATTCCACGTACGCTTCATATGTCGATGGTCGGTGTACGCGATTTATCCGTTATTGAAACACCTCCTGCAAACCGTTTCCCAGTACAAACGTATGTCATGGAACATAATGGCGCACTTGTACGAGAAGCGATTGAGCGTGAGATGTCGCGTGGTGGACAAGTCTTCTACTTACACAATCGTGTAGAGGATATGGCAAAACAAGTCGATCAAATTCAATCACTCGTACCTGAAGCGCGTGTTGCGTATGCGCATGGGAAGATGACGGAGAATGAATTAGAATCAATCATTTTAGGCTTCTTAGAGGGCGAATTTGATGTGTTGGTTACAACAACGATTATTGAGACAGGAATTGATATTCCAAACGTTAATACGCTGATTGTGAACAATGCAGACCGTATGGGATTATCACAACTTTACCAATTACGTGGACGTGTAGGACGTTCTAATCGTGTTGCTTATGCATACTTCATGTATCAACGTGATAAAGTACTGACAGAAGTTGCGGAACAACGTTTACAAGCGGTAAAAGAATTTACGGAACTTGGTTCTGGTTTTAAAATTGCGATGCGCGATTTATCCATTCGCGGCGCAGGGAATTTACTCGGTGCGCAACAACATGGCTTTATTGATTCAGTTGGTTTCGACTTGTATTCACAAATGCTTGAAGATGCCGTAACTGAAAAACAAACAGGTGAGAAAAAGACCGAAGAAAAAGGAATCGAGATTCTTCTTCCGTATGATGCATATTTACCGGATACGTATATTCCAGACGGTTATCAAAAAATTCAAATGTATAAGCGTATTAAAGCGATTGAAACAGAAGAAGCTTATCACGAAATTTCAGAAGAATTAGTAGACCGTTTTGGTGACTTGCCAATCGAAGTGGATCGCTTAATGCGTATTGCACGTATGAAAGCATGGGGATTAGAAGTTGGCTTAGAGTCCATCAAACTAAAAAATAAAATGTACCGTATTACGCTATCAATGGATGGTACACAACGAATTGATGGTAGTAAGATGGTTTCTGATTCGATGGTTTTAGGGCGAGCAGTTGGCTTTACATTGGAAGATGGAAAACTTGTTTTAACAATTGATGAACGAAAGATGTCAAAAGATCAAGATGTCTTTGATTTGGTTGAAGCGGTTGTTCAATTATTGCCAGCTTCACTAAAAGAAGAAAATCCTGCATAATTTTTGTGAAAGGAGGAACTAAAGAAGTAGTTTCTCCTTTTTACATAAGTATTCAAAAAAATGTAGTAATGGAAAGAGGATGCGAATGACAAAAGTAAAAGGCTATGCAAAAGGAGTTGCCCTTTTAACGATGGCAGCACTTTTTGTAAAAGTATTAAGTATGGTCTATCGTGTCCCCTTTCAAAACTTAGTGGGGGACCAAGGATTCTTTATTTATCAACAAGTCTATCCATTTGTGGCTGTTTTCATGACATGGACATCGAGTGGTCTAGCGATTGCTGTTTCGAAGATGATTGCAGATGAACTTGGTCAACCATTGAAAAGACAACAAGCGATATCGCAATTGTTATATCGCGCGCTATGGGTATTTTCAATTCTTTTATTTATTGGCATGTATAGTGCTTCTGATTTTTTTGCGCGTGCAATGGGTGATGAACAGCTCGGCTTTTTATTGAAAATCGGTTCACTTGTTATTTTTACAGTACCGACATTATCTATGTATAAAGGAAAGTTACAAGCACATGGCAATCTACAAACTGTTGCTGTGATGCAAGTGATTGAACAAGTTGTACGTGTAACTGTTATTTTAGGCGGTACAGCATATGTTATGGCTACTTCACAGTCATTATATACAGCTGGAGCAGTCGCTGTTTTAGGGACAGTTAGTGGCGAATGGATTGGTGTTCTACTTCTAATGTTATATATGAGAAAAAAGCGCCAGTCGATTTATTTACTTAACAAAGAAAATACAGTTGTTCGAAAGCGTGAATTTTTGAAAAAGATGCTCGTTGTGAGTGTCAGTGCGAGTATGAGTAGTCTGCTGTTGATTTTCTTTCAAATTGTCGATGCGTTTACTGTATTTGATACGCTCGTTCAGTATATTGAACAACCCATTGATGCGATGAAAGAGAAAGGGATTTATGACCGAGGTCAGCCACTTGTTCAAGTTGGATTAGTCATTGCTACATCATTCTCTATGGCCATTGTACCGATGATTGCAAGCGCGATGAAAAAAAGAAAAGGCGAGCAAATGCGCCAACTCATTCGTGTTACTTTTCAAGCAACACTTCTTTTTGGTGTAGCAGCAACAGTTGGTTTAATGCTCGTTATGCCTTATTTGAATAAAGCTTTATTTGAAACAGCAGATTTATCAGATGTACTGTCGGTCTATGTTATTCAAATTATTATGCTTTCAATGATTATGGCAATTACAGCGATTTTACAAGGTTTAGGGTATCGTAAAGGTCCTACGTACATTTTAGCCATCAGCTTGTTGATCAAAATACTAATTACAAAACCATTTGTACACTATTTTGGAATAGTAGGTGCAGCATGGTCGAGTAATCTAGCTCTAATCGTAGGTGCATGTAGTTTAGTGTATTATTTAAAAAAGAAACAAGATATTCAGTTAGCCAGTCGTCTGTTTTATCAAATCACAGGTTACGCAACAGTTTGTATGGTATTTGTTGTAGGCGGTATTCGCATATTTGATGAGATTTTAGCAATTGATAGTCGTTTATATGCAGCAATTATGATGCTTTTCTTAGTCATCATTGGTGGGAGTATCTTTATTTTATGTATTACACGTTATCGAATTTTTACAGTAAAAGAATGGTTGTTATTACCGCTTGGCAGTAAGATGGCGGCATTACAATTATTTTTAAATCGAAAATAGGTGGGTTAAAAATGAAAGAAATTACAGTTGTAGGTTTAGGTGCAGGTGACTTTGAACAGTTACCGATGGGTGTTTACCGAACATTAAAAAATGCAAAAGAAGTATATATGCGTACATTAGATCATCCTGTTGTCGCGGAATTACAAAAAGAAGGTGTATCATTTATCAGTTTTGATGAAGTGTATGAAAAACATGATGAATTTTTACCCGTATATCAAGAAATCGCTTCTACATTAATTGAAAAAGCTGAAAAGGAACCTGTTCTTTATGCAGTTCCAGGTCATCCACTTGTTGCAGAGATGACGATTCAACTATTAATTGAAGCGGAGAAAAAAGGTGAGATTCAGTTATCGATTGAAGGTGGGCAGAGCTTTTTAGATGCGATGTTTACAACGCTTAAAATTGATCCGATTGACGGCTTCCAAATGGTAGATGGTGCAACGTTTTCCGTTCATCACGTGCATATGCAAAATCATTTATTAATTGCACAAGTGTATGACCAAATTAGCGCCTCACACGTAAAATTAACATTGATGGAGAAGTATCCAGATGATTATGAAGTAACAATCGTAACAGCAGCAGGTTCAAAAGAGGAAGTCATTAAAACGGTACCGTTATATGAATTAGATCACGTTGCGGAAATTAATAATTTAACAACTGTCTATGTTCCACCTGTTCAAGATGCAAAAGAGGCATTAAAGGAGTTTTCAACATTACGTGAAATCATTGCCACACTTCGTAGTCCAGAAGGTTGCGAATGGGACCGTGCGCAAACACATGAAAGTTTAACACGTTATTTACTTGAAGAAGCACATGAAGCAATCCAGGCAGTAAATGAACAAGATGATGACCATATGATTGAGGAATTTGGCGATTTGTTAATGCTTGTTTTAATGAATGCACAAATTGGAGAAGATGAAGGCTATTTCAACTTAGAAGATATTATTCAAGCGATTAACGAAAAAATGATTCGTCGTCATCCGCATGTTTTCGGTGATGTACACGTTGAAAGCGTTGCGGAAATTAATGCGAATTGGGAAAAAATTAAAAAAGAAGAACACCAGAACCATGAAGATGAACCTGTACTAAAAGGTGAGTATCGTGCAGCTTCATCGTTACAAACTTCATATAATTATCAAAAAAAAGCAGCAAAATTAGGGTTTGAATGGGGTACAACTGAAGCATTCTGGGGTAAAGTGGAAGAAGAGTTGGCTGAATTAAAAGAAGCAATTGAAAAAGGAACAAAAGAAGAGCAAATCGAAGAATTCGGCGATGTACTAACGACTCTTGTGAATGTAGCACGCCACTATAAGATTTCTGCTGAAGAAGCGATGGTATTAGCAAATGCAAAATTTGCAAAACGTTTCGGTTATGTAGAGCAACAAGTAAAAGGTAGTTGGGAAGACTACTCTGTAGAAGCATTATTACAATTTTGGAGAGAAGCCAAAGAAAAAGAAGGAGAATCATTATGAGATTAGATAAATTTTTGAAACTCTCACGTTTAATCAAACGTCGTACATTAGCAAAAGAGGTAGCTGATCAAGGGCGTATTGAAATCAACGGGAAAGTGGTAAAAGCAGCGAGTAAAGTAAAAGTGGGCGATGAATTAGCGATTCGCTTCGGTCAAAAAATTGTAACAGTACGAGTAGAGTTATTAAAAGATGTTGTGCGTAAAGAAGAAGCAAGTACAATGTACACAATTTTAAAAGAAGAAAGACTGGAAAAAATCGAGCCACAATTCATTGACGATGAAGAATAGGTAGAAAAAAGAACTATTTTTTGTTAATTTATTGCAAAAATGTGGTTTGACAATACAATATTTGTCGATTTTCCTTTATAATGAACAAATAGATTGGTCAAAAAAAGGAGGAGAGATTGTGTCTGAAAGAA
Organism: Kurthia sp. 11kri321; assembly: GCF_001534765.1. Classification (NCBI taxonomy): domain Bacteria; kingdom Bacillati; phylum Bacillota; class Bacilli; order Caryophanales; family Caryophanaceae; genus Kurthia; species Kurthia sp. 11kri321. The sequence goes on along the minus strand of NZ_CP013217.1, from coordinate 2,794,585 downwards.
AGCGTAATACAGTAAGTCGTATTCATACAGAATTTGCAAAACAAGAAGAGCTTCGTGAAAAAAGACTACATAATAAAAAAGTTTCGCTGTATCGAAATCTCGCTATTATGGGTACAGTTTTCTTCTTAATTATGGGTACATTAGTATTTACAATTATAAATCAGCATCAAGTATTGAAAAAAGAACAACAAGAACAAGTAGCATTAAAAAAAGAAAAGTTAGAACAAAAGCAATATAAGAAAGAATTAAATGCGCAACTCGTAAAATTAGATGATGATGATTACATCGCTAAGATTGTACGAAAAGACTTATTTTTATCTAAAAAAGGTGAGAAAATATTCCATTTACCAGAAGACTCAGAAGACGACGAAGGAATAGATCTTACGGAAAATGAAAAGAAGTAGTGTTGTTGACACGTGTTTTTTCATCGTTATAATAAGAGTAAGTCATAAGCAAGTTTAAAGTCATTGGAACTTTAAATATGTTCATCTGACGCGTCTTATTGTAAAATAAGAATAAGCAATACAGATGAATGAGCGATTGCGTATCATTCCCGTCGGACTACGGCTGAATTACTTGCAGTGGATATTCATATAGTGTATATGGGTAGAACAATGAAGTATTGAAGAAAAGTACCAAACAATATGGTTATTGACTAGAGATAGTCGCTTAAATTCTAAGGAGGAGCATTTTTTTTATGGCAATTGAAGTAGGCAGCAAAGTGCAAGGTAAAGTAACAGGTATTACAAATTTTGGAGCATTCGTTGAATTACCAGATAACTCAACAGGTCTTGTGCATATTAGTGAAGTTGCTGATAACTATGTAAAAGATATTAACGATCATTTAAAAGTTGGAGAAATGGTTGAAGTTAAGGTAATGAATGTGGAAGCTGATGGTAAAATTGGACTTTCAATTCGTAAAGCAAAACCTCAAGCAGAACGTCCAGAGCGTCCAGAACGCCCGCAACGTCCTCGTCATAACAATAATCGTGGTGGCGGAAATCGTGGCGAGAGTCGTCAACCGCAAGAGAACTTCGAACAAAAAATGGCACGTTTCTTAAAAGACAGTGAAGACCGTCTAACAACATTAAAGCGTGCAACTGAATCAAAACGCGGTGGCCGTGGAGCAAAAAGAGGTTAATTTGCAAACTCTTTGGTCATAGAAAAAGTGTTTGAATAGATCTTAAAAGGTGAGAGAATTCTTGATCAAGAATTCTCTCACCTTTTTATAGTTATCGAAAATAGCCATTTTTAAAAAGATTGTTTATAATAATTGTAATAAATTCCTTATATAGCATGATTCAATTAGTTTATTATTATCGTAAAAAAACAAAAAAAGAAACTTTCCTAATTGGAAAGCTTCTTTTAATATGACCCCTACGGGATTCGAACCCGTGTTACCGCCGTGAAAGGGCGGTGTCTTAACCGCTTGACCAAGGGGCCGATTATGGCGACCGAGGGGATCGAACCCCCGACCTTTCGGGTATGAACCGAACGCTCTAGCCAGCTGAGCTAGGTCGCCGTTAGTTGCTGTCTTTTTGACAACATAGATTATATTACAAGAGGATTGCGATACCGTCAACCCATTTTTGAAAAAAAAATAATACTTTGCAAAAGTATTTGTTTTTCCACGATATTTATAGCATTTTTTAGAAAAAATTGGGGTATTAAATAAGGAATGAAAAATAATACCATCTTATTTGGTATTGATTTATAAAATATTTGATAAGGAGGGGGATTTCAACACTTTATTCTATTACTTCTACCTCTGTAAAATGCTATGATAAAGCTAAGAGGTGAAAGAGATGGTCAAATTTGAGCAGGAAGTGAATGAATATATTCAAACTCATGCGTTGATTCAATCTGGAGATCGCATTTTAGTTGCATGTTCAGGTGGAATTGATTCGATTGTCCTTTTACACTTTCTACACACTTATCAAAAACATTATGCAATTGATTTAGCAGCTGTACATGTAAACCATATGTTACGCGGTGAAGCGTCGTATGAAGATCGACAGTTTGTAGAAGATTTTTGTAAGGAAAGAGAAATCCCTGTTTTCTCTACAGATATTCCAATTTCTGAAATTTTGAAAAGAGAGAATGGTAATTTACAAGACACTTGTAGAAGAGAACGGTATCACTATTTTGAACAAGTGATGAAGCAACATCATTATAATAAATTAGCTGTGGCACACCATGCTGATGACCAAATGGAGACGGTATTAATGGCTCTTATAAAAGGAGCTCATATCCAAGGGGTTCTAGGTATGTCTGCTGAGAAATCTTGGTGCTCATTTAAAATTATTCGCCCTTTTCTAAGTGTAACAAGAGAACAACTCGTCGCGTATTTAAATAGTCAATCTTTAATGTATAGAGAAGATGCAAGTAATGCAAAAGACGATTATTTACGAAATCGTATACGCCATCATGTCGTTCCTTTTATGAAGAAAGAGAATCCACAAGTTGCAGCAGCTTTTCAGTATTTTACCGAAAAAGAGCAAGCAGAAGATGTTTATTTAAACGAGCAAGCAGAAAGTGTTTTAAAACAGTGTGAAATACAAAAAAGTGATGATGAGATTTATCTGCGTATTCTTCCGTTTCAAAAGCAGTCACTTGCTTTACAAAGAAGAGCCATTCTACTACTATTAAAATATCTTTACAAAGATACAATCGTTGCGCAAAGTCATGCACTTTGGACAGCTATTTTAGAGCTTATTCAAAAAACAGATGGACATAACGAAATTTCACTGCCTTTAGGAGGAAGAGCGATTCGCACATATGATGTTTTGGTTTTAACAAAACGTCCACAAGTACAGCAAGTCGTCCAACCACTTCAGCTGCAATTAGGTGAATGGGTCACCTTAATAAATGGTTGTAAAATAGGAGTGTTCCAAAAAAGTTCAGCGCCACAAGTAAGTAAATACGTTAAAAGTTACATACTGTCTACACAACAACTTCCTTTAACCATTCGAACAAAAGAAGTTGGTGATCGTATGTACTTACCAGGTGTGAATGGTTCTAAAAAGGTATCACGCATTTTAATTGATGCGAAAATACCGCAGTCAAAAAGAAGTACATGGCCTATTCTTGTGGATGCAAAGAATCAAATTTTAGCGATTCTAGATTTACGAGTGAGTCGTCTTTTACAAGACGATATGCGTTCAATAGATGATGGTGTAGTATTAATGATAGATACCGCTCCAAAGCAGTAATCTATTTATATTTAAGGAGGATACAAATATGCTTCAAAAGGACATCGAAGAAGTATTAATTTCTGAAGAACAATTACAAGAAAAAATGAAAGAACTTGGTGCACAGTTAACAGCTGATTATCAAGACAAATTCCCATTATTAGTGGGTGTTTTAAAAGGTGCTATGCCTTTTATGGCAGATTTAATGAAGCGTATTGATGCATACATCGAAATTGATTTCATGGATGTAACAAGCTATGGTAACGCAACGGTATCTTCAGGTGAAGTAAAAATCGTAAAAGATTTGAATACAAGTGTTGAAGGTCGCGATATTATCATCATTGAAGATATCATCGATTCAGGTTTAACACTAAGCTATCTAGTAGATTTATTTAAATATCGTAAAGCAAAATCAATTAAAATCGTAACATTATTAGATAAGCCATCAGGACGTAAAGTGAAGCTAGAAGCAGACTATGTAGGCTTCGACGTACCAGATGCGTTCGTTGTTGGTTATGGTTTAGACTACGCAGAAAAATATCGTAACTTACCATATATTGGCGTGCTGAAAAAATCAGTTTATTCATTTTAAAATAATGTGACAAATTTCACTTGAAATTTGTTTAAAACAAAGCTTTTAAATTGTACGCGCAAATAGTCATATGATAAGATTTATTATAGTTTTTCTGTTTACCTTGTGAGGAGGCTGGGGATGAATCGAGTATTTCGATACGCCATATTGTATTTATTGATTTTCCTCGTGATTGTAGGGATTTTTGGCACATTCAATGGCAAAAATAAACCGACAAAAGAATTGAATTATCACGAGTTTGTAACAGCGTTAGAAGATGGACAAATTACAGAGGCGGATATTCAACCTGAAAGGTTAGTATTCGTTGTAAAAGGTAAGTTAGAAGGTTATAAACAAGATGAATCGTTTATTACGAATGTACCACAAGATGATCAGGAATTATTAAACTTAATTCGTAAAGCAGCGCAAGATAATAAGAACAATATTAATTTCTTACCTGCACAAGAATCAAATGGTTGGTTATCGTTATTAACAGGGATTATCCCATTCATCATTATTTTCATTCTCTTCTTCTTCTTATTAAATCAATCTCAGGGCGGTGGAAACCGTGTAATGAGTTTTGGTAAGAGTAAAGCAAAATTGTATGATGACCAAAAGAAACGTGTACGCTTCACAGATGTAGCTGGTGCTGATGAAGAAAAGCAAGAGCTTGTAGAAGTAGTAGACTTCTTGAAGGATCATACGAAATTTGAAGAGATTGGTGCACGCATTCCGAAGGGGATTCTATTAGTAGGTCCTCCAGGAACAGGTAAAACATTATTAGCACGTGCGGTAGCTGGTGAAGCAGGCGTACCATTCTTCTCGATTTCAGGTTCTGATTTCGTAGAGATGTTTGTCGGTGTCGGTGCGTCACGTGTACGTGATTTATTTGAAAATGCGAAGAAAAATGCGCCATGTATCATTTTCATCGATGAAATTGATGCAGTAGGTCGTCAACGTGGAGCTGGTGTTGGTGGTGGTCACGATGAACGTGAACAAACATTAAACCAATTACTTGTTGAGATGGATGGTTTCGGAGCAAATGAAGGTATTATTATCATTGCTGCCACAAACCGCCCAGATATTTTAGACCCTGCATTGTTACGTCCAGGTCGTTTTGACCGTCAAATTACAGTAGGTCGTCCAGATGTTAAAGGTCGTGAAGCTGTATTAAAAGTTCATGCACGTAAAAAACCATTAGATGAATCAGTAGATTTAAAAGCAATCGCACAACGTACACCAGGATTCTCTGGTGCCGATTTAGAAAACTTATTAAATGAAGCTGCACTTGTTGCTGCTCGTTCAAATAAGAAGAAAATCGATATGGGTGATATTGATGAAGCAACAGACCGTGTAATCGCGGGTGTTGCGAAAACAAGCCGCGTAATCTCTGAGAAAGAACGTAACATCGTTGCTTATCATGAAGCAGGTCACGTTGTTGTTGGTTTAACACTTGATGAAGCTGAAAAGGTTCATAAAGTAACCATCGTACCACGTGGACAAGCAGGTGGTTATGCAGTAATGCTTCCAAAAGAAGATCGTTACTTCATGACAAAACCAGAGCTTCTTGATAAAGTAGCGGGCTTACTTGGTGGACGTGTAGCAGAAGATGTCGTATTTGGTGAAGTATCAACAGGTGCGCATAATGACTTCCAACGTGTTACAAGTATTGTTCGTTCAATGGTTACAGAATACGGTATGAGTGATAAGTTAGGTCAATTACAATTCGGCGCAAATCAAGGTGGTAATGTATTCTTAGGACGCGATATGTCTTCAGAACAAAATTACTCTGATAAAATCGCATATGAAATTGATCAAGAGATGCAATCAATGGTTGCAGAACAATATCAACGTACAAAAGATATTCTGACTGAACGTCGTGAATTATTAAATCTAATCGCACAAACGCTATTAGAAGTTGAAACACTAGATGCAGAACAAATCGAACACTTAGAGAAGTATGGTAAGTTACCAGAACGCTCATATGAAAAGAAAAAAGTAGACGATGATCCAGAAGCACTTGTGTTAGATGAAACATTTGGAGGAGACCCTGATCCATCGACAGCGGATCTTCCAAAACCAGATTCATTAAGTAAAAATAAAGACGGTATTCAAGAAGAACGTGAATAAAAAATTTTGACCGACTCTCCGAGTCGGTCAACTTTTTTTTATAGGAGTACCTGTGTTATGATGTCGAAAGATGTTTTAATTATGCTTATAAAGAAAAGAGGATATAATACATGTCAGATTATTTAGTAAGAGCAATTGGTTTTAACGGAAGTGTGCGTGCATTTGCTGTAAGCTCAACAGAAACAGTAGGTGAAGCACAACGTCGACACGATACATGGCCAACAGCTTCAGCAGCACTTGGACGTACAATGACTGCTGGTGTCATGATGGGTGCTATGCAAAAAGGTGACGACCAATTAACAATTAAAGTTCAAGGTGACGGTCCTATTGGTGCGATTATCGTTGACGCAAACGCAAAAGGTGAAGTACGTGGTTATGCAATGAACCCGCACGTGGATTTTGAATTAAATCAATTCGGTAAATTAGATGTACGCCGTGCTGTAGGTACACAAGGTTCGTTATCTGTTGTAAAAGATGCTGGATTACGTGATTACTTTACAGGACAAGTTGAATTAGTATCAGGTGAATTAGGTGAAGATTTCGCATATTACTTCACAAAATCGGAACAAACACCGTCAGCAGTTGGTTTAGGTGTACTTGTTAATCCAGATTATACAATTAAAGCAGCAGGGGGCTTCATTGTCCAAGTTATGCCAGGTGTAGATGATGAAACCATTACACAAATCGAAGAAGCACTATCAAAAATTGAACCTGTTTCAAAAATGATTGAAAAAGGCTTCACACCAGAAGAAATTTTAGAAGCAGTGTTAGGTAAAGAACATGTCGAAATTTTAGATCGCCAAGATGTTACATTCTCATGTAACTGTTCAAAAGATCGTTTTTCAAATGCTTTAATTGGACTAGGTGAAGAAGAATTACAGGCGATGATTGATGAAGATCATGGTGCAGAAGCTGAATGTCATTTCTGTATGGAAAAATACAGTTATTCAGAAGACGAATTACGCGATATTATCGAAGAAGTACGCGCTCAAAAATAATACAAAAAAGCTTTCCGCTCAAGTTTGGAGTGGAAAGCTTTTTTATTTATGTCATTTAACGATTTAAAATATTTTTTAATTTTTTCACTGCATAGGGGATTTCATGCAATTGTAAGCTAGCAAACCCTAGAATAAAATAACGCCCATCATCCTCATCCTCTACAGGTGTAAGGTAAAAGCGTTCTAAACTAAAAATTTCAAGACTTTCATTTTTGGCACATTCTAAAATCTCTGCATAAGATCTTTCTGTATTGTAATGAATAATAAAATGTAGTCCAGCTGGCACATCGATAATATTTAAGTCCTCGTCAAAAGCCTCTTCTAGTGTATGAATTAAACATTTGCGTACTTCTTCAAAGTGTTCAGTCATGGTTGATAAGTGTTTTTGGTAATAACCATCTTTCATAAAAAAATGTAAAGTATATAAGTTTAATGTGTTACAAGATGGAATTAAATGATTGAATTTTTCTTTATACTTTTTTAAAAGGTTAGGTGGCAGTACCATATAACTAATACGAATACCAGGAAACAATGTTTTGGAGAATGTACCCATGTAGATAGTACGTTGACTACGATCCAAACTTTGTAGCGAGGGAATATGCGCTGTTTCATATTTATATTCACTATCATAATCATCTTCAATAATATAACGCTCTTGCGGAACGTTGACCCAGTTTAATAATTCAAATCTTCTAGAGATCGGCATAATCATCCCCATAGGAAATTGATGTGCAGGTGTGACACATACGAGTTGGACATCTTGATTTTGAAGTCGTTCTACATCAAACCCCTTTTCATCAAGAGGTACCGTTAATACATCCCATCCATAATCTTCAATTAACGCTTTATAACGTGCGTAACCTGGATTTTCTAATGCGATGGTATGCGGTGCATCATCAAATAATTCGAGTAGTTGGCTCATTAAAGCCTGACTAGAAGAATGAAGCACTACTTGCTCTGGCTCACAACGTACACCTCGTTTAAAGTTCAAATGTTGTGCTAAAGTCTGACGCACAATGTAAGGTCCTTGCTGGTGAGATAAGTGAGATAGCTCATTATTGAATTGCTGAATCGCTTTTTGCTCACACTTTAACCATTCGTTATAAGGAAACAGGCTCATATTCGAAGCCATATGTGAAAATGAAGTCTGGTAAGGGCGTTCAATCGGCTGCTCTTTTAATTCAGCTGGTAGCCCACTCCATTCTTGATCATCTAAATCATACCTTGTAATGTCCTCTACAAAATATCCTTTTCTTTCTAAACTATAAACATACCCTTCTACAATAAGTTGATCGAGTGCGACAATGACGGAGTTAATACTCACGTTGAATTGCTCGGAAATTTTTCTTTTAGATAATAATTTCTCATGAGGTTGATAATTCCCAGCTAAAATTTGTTCTTTGATGCGTTCATATACAAGTTGATATTTATATTTTTTATCTTTTAGCATCGTATGTCACAACTCCTTTTTGAAAAGTGGTTCTTATTTTTTTTTGAAAGTGGTTCTTTTCTTTTTTTCTATAAATTGGCATACTTTTAATAAGTTAGAAAATTAAGAATGTTTGTAGCGTAAAATTGAATAAGCGAGAATAATTTATATGTGTAAAAATATGTATATTTTAATAGCGCTGAAAACTCTCAGAATAAGTGTAACATATTCTTACTTTTCTGAAAACGTATGGAGTGTACCTGAAAAATGGATATCCATAAGTAAATCAATCATTCTTGATCAATTAAAGAACATGAAGGAGGGACTTCGCTTGAGAATGCGAGAAAAAAGAGTGCCAACAGTGGGTATTGCTCTAATACCCATCGTTTCAATGGTTGTATTGTTATTTGTGGGTGTATTTATGTATGGATCGGACCCACATGTACCAATCATGCTAAGTGCGGTAGTTGCTAGTTTAGTAGCATTGTACTTAGGCTTTTCTTGGAAGGAACTAGAGCAAGGAGTCATGAAAGGAATCACCCTTTCCTTACAAGCCCTACTCATTTTAATTATCTTGGGAACATTAATCTCGACATGGTTAGCTGCAGGTATTGTCCCGACAATGATTTACTATGGTGTGGAATTTTTATCACAAGGCCTATTTCTCCCAATCGCAATCGTTATTTGTAGTTTAGTAGCAGTAGCTTCAGGTAATGCTTGGACAGCTGCAGGCACAATTGGTATTGCTGTAATGGGAATTGGTACTGTATTTGGTTATAATCCGGCAATGGTAGCGGGGGCAGTTATCTCAGGGTGTTATTTTGGTGATAAACTTTCACCGCTATCAGAAACAACGAATATGTCACCAGGTATTACAGGTGTAGAGTTATTCGACCATATTCGTAATATGATGTTTACGACGATGCCAGCTTGGATTATCTCCATTATTCTATTCTTTATTTTAGGATTATCTCAAAATACGAAAAATGGAAGCGCTGACACAATCGTAACATTACAAAATGACTTAAAAGAGTTATTTGTCATCTCACCATGGTTACTGATTGTACCTGTTATTGTTCTCGTATTAATTGCTTTTCGTATGCCGGCTATCCCTGGGCTACTAATTGGTTCTATTCTTGGCTTTGTAACAGCGATAATCGTACAAGGCGCTTCAATTAAAAAAGTTTTAGGGACAATGGTTTCAGGTTACGAAGGAAAATCAAATAACGAGGTAATTAATAACCTTTTAAACAATGGTGGCATCGAAACGATGATGTACACAGTAAGTCTCGTTATGTTAGCGATGAGCTTAGGCGGTATTTTAGAAACAACAGGTATTTTAGAAGTACTCGTAAATAGCTTACTGAATTTAGCTAAATCAACAGGTAGTCTAATTGCTACAACAGTTGTTACATGTATTTCTGCAAATGTCGTAGCTTGTGACCAATATTTATCGATTCTACTACCAGGACGTATGTATTTAACGGCGTATAAAAAGAGAGGACTTCATCCAAAAGCTTTATCGAGGACACTCGAAGATGCTGGAACGATGTCATCACCACTTGTTCCGTGGAACACATGTGGAGCTTTTATGGCAGCCACGCTTGGAGTAGCGACGATTGAATATGCGCCTTACGCATTCTTATGTATTATCAGTCCAATTATTGCGATTCTTTTCGGAATCTTTAATATCAAAATTGCTAAATTAGATCCACAAGAGCAGCTTGAGTTTGCTGAAGCAACTTTAGCAGCTGAAAAATTGGAAAATTCATATGTTTTAAATAATAAAGTCGACTTCGACTAACAAAGGAGAACAATTATATGTCAAACAATAATCAAGTATTACAATATATCAACCAAGTATTAAGTTTAGTAGAAAAGAAGGAATTAACTTCTGAAGACGCGAAATGGATTACAGAGGAAACAGTTAATGGTTTCCGCGAAAATATTAATCCTGGATTTTTAGAATATCGTAAAACGGTAACAGTTGATAATCAATTTGCTGCTGTTGAGTGGTCAGATGAAGGTTCACACTTCAAAGATGTAAACGGTAAAGAATATTTAGACTGCCTAGGTGGTTTCGGTATTTATAATGTAGGTCACCGTAATCCGAAAGTGGTAAAAGCAGTTATGGATCAATTACAGCACCAAGCACTACACTCACAAGATTTACTTGATCCACTACGCGGTATGCTAGGTAAAGTTTTAGCAGAAATCACACCAGGAGATTTAAAATATTCATTCTTTACAAACAGTGGTACAGAATCAGTAGAATGTGCGTTGAAAATTGCAAAAATGTACAACACTGAACGCTCAACTTTTATCGCAGCCACAAAAGCATTCCACGGTAAAAGCTTAGGTTCTTTATCAAGTACAGCAAAAGGTGTGTTCCGTAAACCATTCCAACCATTAATTCCTGGATTCCGTCATGTACCATACGGCGATCTTGATTATATGCGTAAAACATTCGAAGCATGTCAGTCAACAGGTGATGATGTAGCAGCAGTAATTTTAGAACCAATTCAAGGCGAAGGCGGAATCATTATTCCAACTCGTGAGTACTTACAAGGTGTACGCGATTTATGTGACGAGTTCGGCGCATTATTAATTTTTGATGAAGTACAAACAGGTATGGGACGTACAGGTGCGATGTTCGCTTCAGAATTATTCGGTGTAACACCAGATTTACTTGCTCTTGCAAAAGCATTCGGCGGTGGAATTATGCCAGCAGGTGCTGTAGTGGGTAGCGAAAAAGTATTCTCTGTATTATTCGACAACCCATTCATGCATACAACAACATTCGGTGGTAACCCACTTGCATGTGCAGCAGCTCTTGCAACAATTAGTGTCCTTTTAGAAGATAACTTACCAGCGCGCGCAGCAGAAGTTGGCGAATATATGTTAAAAGGTCTTCGTGAAGCAGCAACAGAACATGGCGATAAAGTATTAGAAGTACGTGGTATTGGTTTAATGATTGGTATTGAATTCCACACAGATGAAATTGGATATGAAGTATCAAAAGGAATGTTCGATGAAGGCATTCTTGTAGCAGGAACATTAATCAACTCGAAAACAATTCGTATTGAGCCACCACTAACAATTTCTTACGAAGAAGCAGATCAAGTAATCAACACATTCAAAAAAGTACTATCTGAAAAATTTGATACAGCTGTATTAGCTAAATAAAACGAACATCAGAAGGGACGGAGCATACATGGAAGCAACGCAAGCGGTAAAAACATTAAAAAACTATATTAATGGTGAATGGCAAAAGCCTTCATCAAATCATGTAGAGGATGTCATTAACCCAGCAACAGGTGAAGTAATCGGTAAAATTCCTTTTTCAACAAAAGAAGATACAGAGCGCGCGATTCAAGCAGCACGTCAAGCATTTGAAAGTGGTATTTGGTCTGAAAAGACAACGCATGAACGTGCAGCAGTTCTGTTGAAAATTGCGGATTTAATTGAAGCAGAAGCTGATGAACTTGCGAAAGCAGAAACAATTGATAACGGTAAAATTCTAGCAGAATCAGAATTCGATGTTGCAGATGCAGCAGCTTGTTTCCGCTATTATGCTGGTATTATGCTTCATCCAGATGGTGAAACGTATCATGTACCAGATAATGTGCAAGCAATGGTTGTAAAAGAACCAGTGGGCGTTACGGGACTAATTGTTCCGTGGAACTTCCCGATTCTTATGTCGGTTTGGAAGATTGCGCCTGCATTAGCAGCAGGAAATGCGATTGTTTATAAACCATCTGAAGTTACACCGATGAATGCACAACGCCTTGTTGAAATCATTGAAGAAGCAGGCGTTCCAAAAGGTGTGATGAACATGGTCATTGGTGACGGGCAAACAGTAGGGCAAACCATTTCTGAAAGTCATGATGTAGATATGGTTTCATTTACGGGAAGTACAGCAGTTGGTCGTGAAATTATGAAGGCTGCTTCTGGTAACTTGAAAAAGATTTCACTTGAATTAGGTGGAAAGTCGCCAAATATTATTTTCGCAGATGCAGACTTAGAAACAGCTGTGGATTATGGTCTATTCGGCATTTTCTTCGGCTCAGGCCAAGTATGTTCTTCAGGTAGTCGTATTCTTGTAGAAGAGAGCATTTATGATGCTTATGTAGAACGTTTTGCAGAACGTGCAAAATTAATTAAAGTGGGACCAGGACTAAATCCAGAGTCAAACATGGGTGCGATTGTTAGCCAAAAACAATTGGATCGTATTCTCTCTTATATTGAAATCGGTAAAGAAGAAGGCGCACGTCTAGTTTCAGGTGGTCATCGTGTGACAGCAGATGGTTTAGACAAGGGATTCTTTATTGAACCAACTGTTTTCGCTGACTGTACCCCAGATATGCGTATCGTTCGTGAAGAAATTTTTGGTCCTGTTGTAACAATTCAAAAATTTAAAACAGAAGAAGAAGCTATCCAATTAGCAAACGATACTGATTATGGTTTAGCTGGTGGTGTATTCTCTGGTGACGGCGCCAAAGCGTTACGTGTTATTAAAAAAGTGCGTGCAGGTATCACATGGGTGAATGATTATCACCCAACATATGTGGAAGCGCCATGGGGTGGATATAAACAATCGGGTATTGGTCGTAGTTTAGGTAAATACAGTTTGGAAGAATTCCAAGAAGTAAAACAGATTAATATTCGTTTAAATGTAGAGCCAAATGGTTGGTTCCCAACGAATTAAATAAAAGAAAGGGAGTCGCTTCATAATAAGGAGTGGCTCTTTTTTTACGAAAATTTAGAAAAATACATTTTTTGTCACATTTTAGGGTATCTTTTGATTGACATTCATAAAATGCGCGCGTATTATTAAATTAATAAAACATACAAATTTACTAGGGATTAGGAGTGGGATTGCATGACAAATCAAATTGTACAATCAGTAACAGATTTAGTAGGTAATACACCAATCGTTAAATTAAATAACTTAACAGGACCAAATGACGCAAACGTATATGTGAAATTAGAATATATGAACCCAGGAAGTTCTGTAAAAGATCGTCTAGCTTTAGGTATGGTAGAACAAGCTGAAAAAGACGGTATTTTAAAAGAAGGTAGCACATTAATTGAGCCAACTTCAGGTAATACAGGAATCGGTTTAGCGATGATTGCTGCTGCAAAAGGTTATAAATCAGTCATCGTAATGCCAGATACAATGTCAATGGAACGTCGTAACTTATTACGTGCATATGGTGCAGAATTAATCTTAACACCAGGTGCAGAAGGTATGAAAGGCGCTATTGCAAAGGCAGAAGAACTTGCAAAAGAAAATGGCTGGTTCTTACCGCAACAATTCGAAAACCCTGTAAATGCTGTTGTTCACCGCGAAACAACAGGTCCAGAAATCGTTGATGCATTCGAACAAGCTGGTTTAACATTGGATGCGTTCATCGCAGGTGTTGGTACAGGCGGTACAATTACAGGTGCAGGTGAAGTATTAAAAGCAAAATTCCCTGAACTAGAAGTAATCGCTGTAGAACCAAAAGATTCGCCTGTATTAGAAGGTGGAAAACCAGGTCCACATAAAATCCAAGGTATTGGTGCTGGTTTCGTACCAAAAGTATTAAACACAGAAGTATATGGCTCTGTTTTCCCAGTAGAAAATGAAGCAGCATTTGATACAGCACGTAAAGTAGCAAAAGAAGAAGGTATTCTAGGTGGTATTTCTTCTGGAGCAGCAGTATATGCAGCACTTGAAACAGCAAAACGTCTTGGAAAAGGCAAAAACGTACTAGCAGTTCTTGCTTCAAACGGAGAACGTTACCTATCAACACCACTTTATCACTTTGATGACTAATCAATAGATGATTGAATAAGAGGAATTGTGCTTTGGCGCAGTTCCTTTTTTGTGTTTGGCTCTGTTTAACTTGATTGTTGTTTTTCTTCAAATTAAAAGCGTATTCGGGAAATTTCGAATACGCTGGTTTGCGAGTGGCAAATACATAAAAATCTACCCTTTATAACGTTTCAACCTTTTGAAAAATCTCTTTGTAAAGGATATCCAACTCTTTTTCATCTTTCAAATAGAAATACCAAGCATCTTCTCTATTTGCATCAATATCAGATAAATAAATTGTCGTATGCGAACCATTATTTAATGATTCCCAATGAGCCGTTTTAAAGGTAGTCCCTTCTCTTGTAAATGGAAAATGACGTTTTGTTGAATCGAAAAAAATAATAGGCATTTTAGAATTATCATAAACTTTAATAAATCTATCATCTGATGCTTCTTCAAACATCACTGGTGTTATCATAACCGCATCAAAATTTGTTGAAATACGCAATGTATCTTCACTAAATTCATCTAATAGAATTTGTTCGAATTGAATTTTTTCGTTATTCATTTCAGGAATATCACCAACCACAGCAATTTTTAAAGGTACTCCATCATATTTAACCTCATCATTTGAACACGCAACTAATAATAACAAACTTATTATTAATAAAATTTTTCTCAAATTTATCCCCCCTTCTTTTTTCGTAATCCTGTTCTTTTATTAGCTAAGGCTACTTGTTTTTCATTCATTATACATTATCGTTCTACAAATATTCCCAAAACATTTTTATGCTATCATTTTTCTTAATGGTATCGTTGCGTTTGTTTCGTTTATTGGGTATAAGCAACTTTCCACCGCAAATGCACGAATACTACGTTCATTAGAATCAAACGAAAGTGTATCCAAGAAATTAAACCATTCCAAATACTGTTGCAAATATTTTGTAGCAACTCCTTTAAAACGTATTATCCATTGTTTTAAGCGTTGATGAAAATTATTTACATTTTGTATATGAAAAATCCCCTTAGTTCATTCTGCACCTGTTTTAAAACGATAGTGTGTAAATCCTTTATCATTTGCATACGTTTTAAACGCTCGCCAAGCATCGGTGCATAGTACGGTTGAAGAATTCAATTTATCACCAATTGCTTTATCTAATTGTTTTTTCGTTATACGACCACGACCAAGTAACCCAACAAAAGTATTTTTTGTTCGGTCACGAGCCACTAATACACATACTTGTTCGTGACTAATCCCTTTAAATTGAGATTTACCACCCCGTTTGCGAGGTTTTCTTCCTGCGATTTTACGCTTTCCTTTTTCAGAGTATAAGAAGTAAGTTTCGTCCATTTCAACAATTTCTTCGAATGAATTGATTTTAATTTGTGATAAGGCAGGAAGGATTTTATGTCGCCAAAAAATAACGTAGTATGTGAAATTCCCTTCATCTTTTTAGCGGATTCATGAAGGCTTAATCCACTTAACATACATTCGATAAATTCTAACCAACGATTTGATTTTCTTGTTCGATAAATAGGCGTAGCAGTTGATTCTGTAAATGTTTTTTGACAGTTTTTACAACGATATCGTTGACGCTTTACCGTTTTTAACCCATTTTTCACTTCAAATGTCCCAAAACGAACAACATTTGAAGCAGTACTATGAACACAACACAGCCCATTCTTTGCTTTCGTTTCACTTACTTCTTGAAAAACAGGTCGAGTACCGTGAAGGGGCATTAATAATCTCAACTACCTTCATAACTTCGCCCCTCCGAACAGATATTCTTAACAGTGTTTTAGAATGAATGTTCGTAATAGTCAAATATCAACAACTTAATTAAACAGAGCCTTGTGTTTAAAATATAGTCACTTTTGCGAAAACTTCCAACATTTCATATACTAGGGACAACAGAGAAAATACATACAGTGGGGGAATTACTTTGACGAATCAGCTTTTTCAAACAGATGCGTTTCCGATGACGAAGGACGCATTTTTTTATCGCTATAAACGACAGACACAGCAAGAAGTACATCATATTTTATTAGAGAGTGGACGAGGGGGAAAGCAGTCGATTGCTGCTTGGAATCCACTAGCAATTATTTCATCACAAGATAATGGTATTCGTATTGATTGGCGAGATGGTTCAGTAGAAGAGCGCGTGGGGGAATCACTTCATTTAATAGAAGAACTAACAAAAGAATATGCAGTAACATCGAATAGTGAATTTTTTACAGGTGGTGTAATGGGGACAGTTTCATATGACTACACGCGTAAAATTGAAAAATTAGCTGAAACAGCAGAAGCAGATGTACGATTACCAGATCAGTATATGTATTTAGTGGATGCTTGGGCAGTATATGATGAAGCAAATCAAAATGTGACATTGATGAAGACTTCAACAAGTAAAGTAGATTTAGAAAAGTGGCAAGAAGAATGGGAAGTAGAAGGTTCTGAACGAATCTTTTCTGCAGATACATTAAGTGTGCAACATCAGATGGAGCCGCGAGATGTATCGATGACAGGGGAACAGTTCGAACAAGCTGTACGAAAGATTCAAGAATATATTGCACAAGGTGATGTATTCCAAGTGAACTTATCTGTGCGTCAGTCGAAAGAATTCACAACAGATGCGATTGTTTTATATGAGGCGCTTCGTACATTTAATCCTTCACCATACATGGCATTCATTCAATCACCAGATTTTGCGATTGTATCAGGCTCACCAGAATTACTTGTGAAAAAAGAAGGAACAGCTCTCTCAACACGTCCGATTGCAGGAACGCGTCCACGTGGTGCAAATGATGCGGAAGATTTAGCACTTGCAAATGAACTAATAGAACATCCAAAAGAACGTGCAGAACATGTTATGTTAGTTGACTTAGAACGCAATGATTTAGGAAAAGTATCAGCTTACGGTACTGTTCATGTCGATGAATTTATGGTTATCGAGAAGTATTCACATGTGCAGCATATCGTATCTAATGTTCGAAGTGAATTAGATCCTTCTAAATCGAATGCCGATGTAGTACGTGCGATGTTCCCAGGCGGTACAATTACAGGTGCCCCGAAAATTCGTACGATGGAAATTATTGAAGAACTGGAGCCTGTTCGACGCGGTATTTATACAGGATCAATCGGTTGGATGGGCTATAATGGCGATTTAGACTTCAATATTGTGATTCGAACAGCTTTCATTCAAGATGAGCGTGTGCATATTCAAGCAGGAGCAGGGATTGTTATTGATTCGATTCCAGAGAAAGAATATGAGGAATCGCTGAATAAAGCAAAATCAATGTGGCAAGCAGTTCAGATGGTGGAGGAGTTGACGAAATGATTTTAATGATTGATAACTATGATTCATTTATCTACAATATCGTGCAGTACTTTGGTGAGTTAGGTGAAGAATTGTTTGTAAAACGAAATGATGAAGTAAGCATTGCTGAAATTGAAGAATGGAATCCGAAAATGATTGTTATCTCTCCAGGACCATGTTCACCGAATGAAGCAGGTATGAGTTTAGAAATCATCCAGCATTTTGCAGGGAAGATTCCGATTTTAGGCGTATGTTTAGGTCATCAATCGATTGCGCAAGTATTCGGTGGAGATGTCATTCGTGCAGAACGTCTTATGCATGGCAAAACGTCACCTGTCTATCATGAGAACAAAGGGATGAACCAGAATATGCCGAACCCATATATCGCTACACGTTATCATTCTTTAATTGTTGACCCAAAAACATTACCTGACTGTTTAGAAGTTACATCTTGGACAGAGGAAGGCGAGATTATGGGGTTACGTCATAAAGAATATGCTGTAGAAGGTGTCCAGTTCCATCCTGAATCGATTATGACTGAAAAAGGGCTTATGTTATTAGAAAACTTCATTAAAACATATTGTTAGGAGGAAAGTGTATGTGGTGCTTTAAAGATGGTGAATTTGTAAGAGCAGAAGATTTACATATTTCACCTTTTGATCATGGTTATTTATACGGGCTTGGTTTTTTTGAGACGTTTCGTACATATGATGGGGAACCATTCCTATTCGCAGAGCATATGCAGCGTATAAGAGAAGCGCTTGCTACGTATCGCATTCAATTACCTTATACAGATGTGGAATTAAAAGAAGTCATTCGAGAGTTAACAGCTAAATCGAACGGTGAAGACGGTTATTTTCGTTTGAATGTCTCTGCTGGAGATGAAGGACTCGGATTACAAGCGAGAACATATGAAAATCCAACAGTTATCATTTTTCGTAAGGAACTACCACCTGTTTGCCGAGAAAAGTCAGCTGTTTGGCTTGATACGATCAGAAGTCAACCAGAACAAACGACACGATTCAAATCACACCACTACGCCAATAATATTTTAGCGCGCCAAGAAGTACCTTCACTAAAAGATTTAGAAGGTTTTTATGTGACAGAACAGGGCAATGTAGCGGAAGGGATTACATCAAATATCTTTTGGGTAACCAATGGTCGAATCTATACACCTTCTTTGGAAACGGGTATTTTAAACGGGATTACAAGACAATTTGTAATGGAAATAGCGCGTAGCTTGGAAATTCCTTTAATTGAAGGTCTCTATCAAAAAGAAGAGGTAGAACAAGCAGATGAATGTTTTGTAACAACTTCTATTCAAGAAATTGTAGCGATACGAAAGTTGGGTGCGAAGGAATTTAAAGGTTGTGATGGTGAAGTGTATCAACAATTATACGAAGCTTATCAAAAGAGAATTGAGGGATTACGTCTATGATGTTAGAACATTATAAAGAAAAGCCAATCGGAAACCATACATTACATTTTGGAAAAGAAACATATGTGATGGGTATTTTAAATGTGACACCAGATTCATTTTCAGATGGTGGGCAATTTAATTCGGTAGAACGTGCAGTTGTTCATGCAAAAGAGATGGTAGCAGATGGCGCTAAGATTATCGACATTGGCGGTGAATCAACACGACCAGGTTATACACCTGTATCAATTGAAGAGGAGATTCAACGTGTTGTGCCTGTTATTCGTGCCATTCGTAAAGAATTAGATGTTTTGATTTCGATTGATACATTCAAATCAGAAGTAGCAGAGGCGGCTTTAGAAGCAGGAGCACATATTGTGAATGATATCTGGGGAGCGAAGCATGATCCGAATATTGCGAAGGTAGCAGCTAAGTGGGATGCGCCGATTATTCTGATGCATAACCGACAACAAGAATATGTAGGGGACGCTTTTTTCCAAGCAGTACGTGAAGATTTAGAAGAAAGTATTCGAATTGCTTTGGAAGCAGGAGTGCCACATGAAAACATTTGGCTCGACCCGGGTATTGGTTTTGGAAAAACACATGAGCAAAATATTGAGATGATGCGTTATTTAGCTGAACTTGTTGATTATGGTTATCCTGTACTACTTGCGACTTCAAGAAAACGCATGATTGGTCATATTTTAGATTTACCTGTTGAGGAACGAATGGAAGGAACGGGTGCAAGCTGTTGTTACGGTGTAGATAAGGGCTGTCATATGGTACGTGTACATGATGTGAAGCCGATTGCCCGTATGATGAAAACAATGGACGCTTTACGATAGGAGAGAGAGAATTGGATTATATTCATTTAAGAGATGTAGAGTTTTATGGCTATCATGGTGTATTAGAAGCGGAAACAACATTAGGACAACGTTTCCGAGTGACATTAAAATTAGCTGTGGATTTAAAAGAAGCAGGTCAAACAGATGATTTAAACAAAACAGTGAGTTATGCAGAAGTATATGAGTTAACAAAAGAGATTGTAGAAGGCAAACCATACAAACTAATTGAGGCTGTAGCTGAGAAAATTGCACAAACAATTTTAAGTACATTTACGAATCAAGTAAAAGGCGTGCAAGTCGAAGTGATTAAACCAGACCCACCAATTCCAGGGCATTATCGTGAAGTGGCTGTTGAAATTACACGAGGTGAGGGAATATGACGCGCGCTTATATCTCATTAGGTTCGAATATGGGGGATAAAGTAGCGTCTCTAAAGCAAGCAGTTGAACTTTTACAAGCACATGAACACATCCAAGTTATTCGAGTTTCTTCTATATATGATACGGATCCTGTTGGATATGAAGATCAGGATGTATTTATGAATATTGTAGCGGAAGTAGAGACTGAGCTAACAGGAGAAGAATTACTAACTGTGTGCCAATCAATTGAACAAGAATTGAAGCGCGTAAGAGTAGTGCGTTGGGGCCCACGTACGATGGATTTAGATATTATATTATATGGTGATGAAGTAATCGATACACCCATACTGACTGTACCGCACCCACGAATGCATGAGCGAGCTTTCGTATTAGTTCCATTGGTTGAACTGAACGCAGAAGTTATACATCCTGTACAACGAAAAAGTGCAGAAGAACTCCTTTCTGAGAATGGACATGATGGTGTACGATTGTTTGAAAAATGGACATAGGCACTTTCAATCAAAAGAAAATGAGAGGAAAGGCATGAATTGTATGCTAAAATTGTGTACAATAAATACATTATGGACTGCTATGAGCGGAACAATTATAAGGAGTGAAAGATGTGTCAGAAGAATTAAATGACCAAGTTTTGGTGAGACGCCAAAAGATGGATTCAATCAGAGAAGCTGGCTTAGATCCATTCGGTCAACGCTTTGAAAGAACGCACTTAACAAATGAATTACATGAACAATTTGAAGCTGTTTCAAAAGAAGAGTTAGAAGAAAGAGAAGCAGTAGAGGTAGTTGTAGCTGGTCGTATTATGACGAAGCGTAGTAAAGGTAAAGTAGGCTTCGCAAACATTCAAGATTTAGGTGGCCAAATTCAAATTTATGTACGTAAAGATGCGATTGGTGAAGAAGCTTATGAAATCTTTAAACGTGCAGACTTAGGTGACATTGTTGGGATTAAAGGAACGCTCTTTAAAACAAACGTGGGTGAATTAACAATCAAAGCATTAGAGTTCACTTTCTTAACAAAGTCATTACGCCCAATGCCTGAAAAATTCCATGGTTTACAAGACGTTGAACAACGTTACCGTCAACGTTACTTAGATTTAATGACAAATGATGAAAGCAAAAAAGCATTCATTACACGTAGCCAAATCATTCGTTCAATCCGTAACTTCTTAGATAACAAAGGTTATTTAGAAGTAGAAACACCAATGCTAAACTCTGTAGCAGGTGGAGCAGCAGCACGCCCATTCGTTACACACCATAATGCATTAGATGCACAAATGTATATGCGTATTGCGATTGAGCTTTACTTAAAACGTTTAATCGTAGGTGGATTAGAGAAAGTATATGAAATCGGTCGCGTATTCCGTAATGAAGGTGTATCAACTCGTCATAACCCTGAATTTACATTATTAGAGTTATATGAAGCATATGCAGATTACGAAGATATCATGAATTTAACTGAAGACTTATTCGTTCACGTAGCACAAGAAGTTCTTGGTACAACACAAGTTCAGTACGGTGAAGATGTAATTGATTTATCTAAAGGCTGGAAACGTATGCACATGGTAGATGCTGTTAAAGAAGCAACAGGTGTAGACTTCTGGAAAGAAATGACGAAAGAAGAAGCACAAGCTCTAGCAAAAGAACACCATGTAGAAATCAAAGATACAATGGAAGTAGGACATATCATTAATGAATTCTTCGAACAAAAAATTGAAGAATCATTAGTTCAACCTACATTTGTATACGGTCACCCAGTTGAAATCTCACCATTAGCGAAGAAAAATCCAGAAGATCCTCGTTTCACAGATCGTTTTGAGTTATTCATCGTACGTCGTGAGCATGCAAATGCGTTCACAGAGTTAAATGATCCAATCGATCAACGCGAGCGTTTTGAATCTCAAATGGTTGAGAAGGAACAAGGAAATGATGAAGCACATGAGATGGACGAAGACTTCTTAGAAGCTTTAGAGTATGGTATGGCTCCAACAGGTGGTTTAGGTATTGGTATTGACCGTCTAATTATGTTATTAACAAACTCTCAATCAATTCGTGATGTATTATTATTCCCATTAATGCGTCAACGCGATTAATTATTTCTATATAATATTAAAAGGTATCGATCTTGAATCGATACCTTTTTTATATCCCGTACATTTACTACTTGTAATTTAAAAAGAGAAGATATACAATATAAAACATGTTGTTACGAAGAAGTAATTACATCAAATAATGTAAATAATCTTTTTTAAAAAAGGTGCTTGCAATATTTAAAGTATAGTGATATACTAATTAAGTCGTTAAGAGCTGACGTGAAAAACAAATAAAACTTTTCTAAAAAAGTTCTTGACTATCAAAAAACAACTTGATATAATAACTAAGTCGCTAACGAGTGACTGAGAAAATATCTTGAAAAAAGAATTTTAAAAAGTTCTTGACAAGATAAAATATCATGTTATAATAATAAAGTCGCTAAGGCAACTTAGTGAATGAACCTTGAAAACTAAACAAGCAAGAAGATAATCACAAACAAGTCTTATCACATTAAGTGAATAAGCAATTGTTATCAAAAGATAACGCTAGCAAAGCAAATGAGCTTTCAAACTACTTTTATGGAGAGTTTGATCCTGGCTCAGGACGAACGCTGGCGGCGTGCCTAATACATGCAAGTCGAGCGAATGACGAGAAGCTTGCTTCTCTGATTTAGCGGCGGACGGGTGAGTAACACGTGGGCAACCTGCCCTACAGATCGGGATAACTCAGGGAAACCTGGGCTAATACCGGATAATCCTTCGAATCACATGTTTTGAAGTTGAAAGGCGCTTCGGCGTCACTGTAGGATGGGCCCGCGGTGCATTAGCTAGTTGGTGGGGTAACGGCCTACCAAGGCAACGATGCATAGCCGACCTGAGAGGGTGATCGGCCACATTGGGACTGAGACACGGTCCAAACTCCTACGGGAGGCAGCAGTAGGGAATCTTCCACAATGGACGAAAGTCTGATGGAGCAACGCCGCGTGAGTGATGAAGGTTTTCGGATCGTAAAACTCTGTTGTAAGGGAAGAACAAGTACGTTAGGAAATGAACGTACCTTGACGGTACCTTATTAGAAAGCCACGGCTAACTACGTGCCAGCAGCCGCGGTAATACGTAGGTGGCAAGCGTTGTCCGGATTTATTGGGCGTAAAGCGCGCGCAGGTGGTTTCTTAAGTCTGATGTGAAAGCCCACGGCTCAACCGTGGAGGGTCATTGGAAACTGGGGAACTTGAGTGCAGAAGAGGATAGTGGAATTCCAAGTGTAGCGGTGAAATGCGTAGAGATTTGGAGGAACACCAGTGGCGAAGGCGACTGTCTGGTCTGTAACTGACACTGAGGCGCGAAAGCGTGGGGAGCAAACAGGATTAGATACCCTGGTAGTCCACGCCGTAAACGATGAGTGCTAAGTGTTAGGGGGTTTCCGCCCCTTAGTGCTGCAGCTAACGCATTAAGCACTCCGCCTGGGGAGTACGACCGCAAGGTTGAAACTCAAAGGAATTGACGGGGGCCCGCACAAGCGGTGGAGCATGTGGTTTAATTCGAAGCAACGCGAAGAACCTTACCAGGTCTTGACATCCCAATGACCGTCCTAGAGATAGGATTTTCCCTTCGGGGACATTGGTGACAGGTGGTGCATGGTTGTCGTCAGCTCGTGTCGTGAGATGTTGGGTTAAGTCCCGCAACGAGCGCAACCCTTATTCTTAGTTGCCATCATTTAGTTGGGCACTCTAAGGAGACTGCCGGTGACAAACCGGAGGAAGGTGGGGATGACGTCAAATCATCATGCCCCTTATGACCTGGGCTACACACGTGCTACAATGGACGATACAAAGAGTCGCAAACTCGCGAGAGTAAGCTAATCTCATAAAATCGTTCTCAGTTCGGATTGTAGGCTGCAACTCGCCTGCATGAAGCCGGAATCGCTAGTAATCGCGGATCAGCATGCCGCGGTGAATACGTTCCCGGGCCTTGTACACACCGCCCGTCACACCACGAGAGTTTGTAACACCCGAAGTCGGTGGGGTAACCGTAAGGAGCCAGCCGCCTAAGGTGGGATAGATGATTGGGGTGAAGTCGTAACAAGGTAGCCGTATCGGAAGGTGCGGCTGGATCACCTCCTTTCTAAGGAATATAACGGAAAAGACCTTTGGGTCTTCTACAGATTATCTTACTTGCTGTTTAGTTTTGAAGGCTCATGCAAATGATCTTCAACAATTGTTCTTTGAAAACTGGATAAAACGACATTGAAAGTAACACAAACACAAATTTCTTTTATAGATTTTGAATTATTAAGTTTTAATTTTTTAGGCTTAATAACTTATATAGGTTAAGTTATTAAGGGCGCATGGCGGATGCCTTGGCACTAGAAGCCGATGAAGGACGGCACTAACACCGATATGCTTCGGGGAGCTGTAAGTAAGCTTTGATCCGGAGATTTCCGAATGGGGGAACCCACTGTTTTTAATCGAACAGTAT
>NZ_CP013217.1:2765000-2767500 GCF_001534765.1 Kurthia sp. 11kri321 | reverse complement strand
GTGGGCGTAGGAAATTTGAGAGGAGCTGTCCTTAGTACGAGAGGACCGGGATGGACATACCACTGGTGTACCAGTTGTCTTGCCAAAGGCATCGCTGGGTAGCTATGTATGGACGGGATAAGTGCTGAAAGCATCTAAGCATGAAGCCCCCCTCAAGATGAGATTTCCCATTACGCAAGTAAGTAAGATCCCTTGAAGACGACAAGGTAGATAGGTTCGAGGTGGAAGTATGGTGACATATGGAGCTGACGAATACTAATCGATCGAGGACTTAACCAAAACAATTGTGTGTTTCAATGAACCGTTTATCTAGTTTTGAAAGAATAAAAATTATTTTAGAAAAACGATTGACATTCACTCGTTAAACTGATATAATAATTCTTGTCCTTAAGAGAAATCTTAAGAAAATAGTCTGGTGGCGATAGCAAAGAGGTCATACCCGTTCCCATGCCGAACACGGAAGTCAAGCTCTTTAGCGCCGATGGTAGTTGGGGGTTTCCCCCTGTGAGAGTAGGACGCTGCCGGGCTGTTATATAATGGAGGATTAGCTCAGCTGGGAGAGCACCTGCCTTACAAGCAGGGGGTCGGCGGTTCGATCCCGTCATCCTCCACCATCAAAATATGCCGGTGTAGCTCAGTTGGTAGAGCAACTGACTTGTAATCAGTAGGTCGAGGGTTCGACTCCTTTCGCCGGCACCATTTTGAGTCATTAGCTCAGTTGGTAGAGCATCTGACTTTTAATCAGAGGGTCGCAGGTTCGAATCCTGCATGACTCACCACTTTAATATTTACTATGCGGGTGTGGCGGAATTGGCAGACGCACTAGACTTAGGATCTAGCGCCGCAAGGCGTGGGGGTTCGACTCCCTTCACCCGCACCATAGTTTCTTATAATTTCATAACTGTCAGATAAAAAATATCTAAGCATATTGCGGAAGTAGTTCAGTGGTAGAACACCACCTTGCCAAGGTGGGGGTCGCGAGTTCGAACCTCGTCTTCCGCTCCAAATATGCCGGGGTGGCGGAACTGGCAGACGCACAGGACTTAAAATCCTGCGGTGAGTGATCACCGTGCCGGTTCGATTCCGGCCCTCGGCACCATTTTTAAAAACCGTATATACTTATTTTTGCGCCCGTAGCTCAATTGGATAGAGCGTCTGACTACGGATCAGAAGGTTGTGGATTCGACTTCTGCCGGGCGCACCATTTCCGGAATGTAGCTCAGCTTGGTAGAGCACTTGGTTTGGGACCAAGGGGTCGCAGGTTCGAATCCTGTCATTCCGACCATTAACAACATACCCATTATATTGGGGCCTTAGCTCAGCTGGGAGAGCGCCTGCCTTGCACGCAGGAGGTCAGCGGTTCGATCCCGCTAGGCTCCACCAAACATGAACCTTGAAAACTAAACAAGCAAGAAGATAATCACAAACAAGTCTTATCACGTTAAGTGAATAAGCAATTGTTATCAAAAGATAACGCTAGCAAAGCAAATGAGCTTTCAAACTACTTTTATGGAGAGTTTGATCCTGGCTCAGGACGAACGCTGGCGGCGTGCCTAATACATGCAAGTCGAGCGAATGACGAGAAGCTTGCTTCTCTGATTTAGCGGCGGACGGGTGAGTAACACGTGGGCAACCTGCCCTACAGATCGGGATAACTCAGGGAAACCTGGGCTAATACCGGATAATCCTTCGAATCACATGTTTTGAAGTTGAAAGGCGCTTCGGCGTCACTGTAGGATGGGCCCGCGGTGCATTAGCTAGTTGGTGGGGTAACGGCCTACCAAGGCAACGATGCATAGCCGACCTGAGAGGGTGATCGGCCACATTGGGACTGAGACACGGCCCAAACTCCTACGGGAGGCAGCAGTAGGGAATCTTCCACAATGGACGAAAGTCTGATGGAGCAACGCCGCGTGAGTGATGAAGGTTTTCGGATCGTAAAACTCTGTTGTAAGGGAAGAACAAGTACGTTAGGAAATGAACGTACCTTGACGGTACCTTATTAGAAAGCCACGGCTAACTACGTGCCAGCAGCCGCGGTAATACGTAGGTGGCAAGCGTTGTCCGGATTTATTGGGCGTAAAGCGCGCGCAGGTGGTTTCTTAAGTCTGATGTGAAAGCCCACGGCTCAACCGTGGAGGGTCATTGGAAACTGGGGAACTTGAGTGCAGAAGAGGATAGTGGAATTCCAAGTGTAGCGGTGAAATGCGTAGAGATTTGGAGGAACACCAGTGGCGAAGGCGACTGTCTGGTCTGTAACTGACACTGAGGCGCGAAAGCGTGGGGAGCAAACAGGATTAGATACCCTGGTAGTCCACGCCGTAAACGATGAGTGCTAAGTGTTAGGGGGTTTCCGCCCCTTAGTGCTGCAGCTAACGCATTAAGCACTCCGCCTGGGGAGTACGACCGCAAGGTTGAAACTCAAAGGAATTGACGGGGGCCCGCACAAGCGGTGGAGCATGTGGTTTAATTCGAAGCAACGCGAAGAACCTTACCAGGT
>NZ_CP013217.1:712500-2760000 GCF_001534765.1 Kurthia sp. 11kri321 | reverse complement strand
TGCGGATAGCTTAGGGAGAGAACGTTGCGTTATAATAAAGAGAATAAACGCTAATAAAAAACCGATCGCATATTGACTCTGTACAGCTTCTGCTGTCGTGAATCCATGTGCCATCGCGACCTTAATAATTGTAGATAAAATACCATAACTGCTAGAAGCAATTACAATTAGTAAGGGGAATAATAACTTCTTATTCATCATGCCAACTCCTATTTAATTCTTTTAATAGTGTATCAAGAGAAAAAATAATAATATAGGACATATGTCCAGAAAAAGAGGTTTTGTATGAAATTAATTGAAGACCCTCAAATTTTAGAACAATACATTCGATTACATCGATTTGAACAAATATTTACGAACATTGAGAATGTACCATTTAAAATATTTGAAGTAGCAGAAGGAGAAAATTTAATGAGTGAAGGAGAGGAACTAACCTCTTTGTATTATCTTGTAGCAGGACGTGTAAAGGTCACTTCTAGCTTACATACGGGGAAGTTCCTTTTACTTCGTTTTAACCATCCTTTGACCGTTTTAGGTGACTTAGAATTAATTCGTCAGGTTCCAGTACAGTCACAAGTTACAGCAGTTATTGACAGTATTATTATGACATTGCCTTTTGACTATATAAAACAGTATGAAATGCAAAATCCTTTATTTTTACAACAGTTATTGCAGCATATTAGTTATAAGTTACAAACGAATACAGTTGCGACACGTGTGAATTTATTAGAGTCTGTCGAAAGTCGTTTTGCAAGCTTTCTATTATCGACTGTTAGCTCAGATCCGGATAATAACTTCGGACAGGAACTACAGACCATGCGGATTGCAGAGATTGCAGATTTATTAGGTACTTCACACCGACATTTGAATCGAGTTGTTAAAAAATTGGTTGAAGAAGGTGTTATTAAACGTGAAAAACGACATCTTATTATTTTAGATGAGCGTCGATTAAGTGATTTATCACAAGGTATTCGATTTGAATAAATAAAAAGAGGAAACACATATCAGTGTCGCCTCTTTAAAAATTATTGAACTACTTTTACCATATGGTCGAACTCTTCACCAATAATCATCCAAGGTTCTGAATACACATAACCTATTTTTTCATATAAGTGACGTGCACGTTTTTTCTGTAACTCGACACTTAACGATAATTTTGGGTAACCCTGTTCTTTACATAACGTTTCCGCATATTTTAATAAGATTGTGCCAATTCCTTGACCTCTAAATTGAGGGTCGACACAAACAGTATCAATATAAAATTCATCTGGGTTTGCTTCTACTTCGATTGTCTGAACAGGTGCGTTTTTAGCAGCTAACCACTTTTCAAGTTGCGCATCGAGTGATACGGCTTGATCACCACCATACACGACCATCATACCTGCCACTTCACCATTACACTCGGCAACGTATGTGTTGAGGTAAGAGTTTCGGTTATCCTCACGCTCAAACAGTTCAATCAGCCCTTCAATGACTGCTTCAGGTGTCTCCTCTCCTGTAATACGATTAGCAATCTCGCCAATAGCATCTACAATAAGTGGCGCAACCTTTGAACCATCTTTTATCTGCGCTTGTCTAACTTTGATCTCCATTGTTATCAAACTCCTTTGTACACTCGCCATTATAACAGATTTGTTTCATAAAGTATAAAAAAAGGGTATTTCGGAATAAATAAGTCTTAAAAGATACTTTTGTGTTGTCAGACTTCATGGTACGATAGAAGGAAGATATTTTATGAAGGAGCTTAATACATGTTACAACCAACTAGAGATTTCGTCTTGATTTACGGGGATGCTTTTGTAGATTACATTGCAGATGATGTAACGAATACAACGTTTACAAAATATTTAGGAGGTACAACGATTAATGTCGCAGCTGGAGTTAGTCGAATTGGTGCACCTTCTGCAATTATTACAGTAACAGGGGACGATGAAACTTCTCAATTTGTACGCAATGAGTTAAAAAATGAAGGGGTTAACACAGAGTATGCGCAAATTATTCCAGAAAAACGTGTAACAGGTGTAGAAGTACATCTGACAGAAGATTATGATCGTATTTTTACGAATTATTCAGATGAGACACCAGACATTCAAGTCGATCCAACTCATTTAGATGATCGTGCTTTTGAACGTGCTTCAGTTTTTAGTTTTTGCTCAAATACGATGTTTCAAGAGACAGCGCTTGAAACGACACGTGCAGCAGTAAAAAAGGCAATCGAGAAAAATTGTTTAATTGCGATGGATGCGAATATTCGTCCATTACGTTGGGAAAGTCCTGAAAAGTGTTTACAAACGATTAGTGAGTTTTTACCGTATGTAAATGTAATGAAATTAGCAGATGAAGAACTATTTTTCATTACACAAACTAAAACGATTGAAGACGGAATTAAAGCATTAGCAAAATATGATTTAAAAATGTTAATGATTACAGTTGGTGAAAAAGGGACATATGTTGTATTCAACGGAAATGTACAACATGTACCTTCAATTGAGATAAATTGTGTGGATACGACTGGTGCAGGTGATGCCTTCATGTCAGGTATTTTACGTTCGATTCACTTATATGGTTTACCGAAAACGGAAAAAGAAGCATATGATTATATTTTCTTTTCAAATCAATTAGGTGCTTTAACTGCTACAAGAGCAGGTGCAATTACTGCAATTCCGCACTTACATGAAATTGATCGATTAATTAAGCCATAAATAATGAAGGAGGGAGCTCAATATGGGCTTCCTCCTTTATTACTTACATATTTAATTCTTTAATAATACGTTCATCATGTATATAACCATCATCTACTTCAATTTCATACGTTTTACCTTTGTACATAAATTTAAAGCGACCGTTATCAAAATCTGTACTTAGCTCTTTATAAAAAAGTCCTTCACAGATGAACTTATCAGGTAAATCGAAATAAATACGATAGACACCTTCATCATCCACTAGATAAGCGCGAATCGCTTTCTCATAAAGGTGATCTTCTACGTGGATTTGTCGATCAACAGATACAACATGGATGTCAACGAAAGGTAATGCTTTTAGCAATTGATTAATAAATGAGCCTTTCGTAATTTCTTCCCAGCGACTTTGTGCAGTTTGTCCGATAATTACTTGTGTAATATTCAGGTCATTACAAACTTCTGCAATGACTTGTTGAATGGGACGATCTTCATTTGTTTTTAAAATTAAATCATCAATCTCAAATTCTACAGCTAGATTTTGCCAATGTAAAAGGTCAGCTTCTTGTGATGAGTCAAATTCTTCTCGAGATTGACGACTGATGTTCAGTACATATAAAGGGCAATCAAGCATTGTAGCAATTTTATGTCCACGACGAATTAAACGTTCGCCATTTGGTCCGTAATATACACATACTAGTATGCTTTCGTCCATACGTCCATGGAATTTCAAATAAAATCACCTGTCCTTTTAAGTCATAAATTTTCAGTAGTAGATAACGCTTCATACATGAAAGAAATGCTTATTTCATGTATAATTTACATATAAATGTGTTTAAAATAGAATTTTTCCTTACTATTTTATTTATAACACATTATACAGTTAATTCCAAAAAGACGAAACGTTTTTATTTGCTGATTCAACTCCTTATTATGGTGAATCTGCAACCAATAATCAAGTAATTCAAAAAAAACAGCATATATTAGCGATGGAGGGATATTTATTTGATTACAAAATGGGCTATTTTATTACCCTTCTTCATGGCAATCCTCATTCCTATTTTCCACACAAGAATTCGTAAGTTTCATTTAGGGTGGGTTGCTTTAGCAGTACCTTTTATACTTTTTATTGCGTTACTACGCTTTCTTCCACAAATCGCATCAGGCGATACAATCTCTCATTCATGGCGATGGATTCCGTCTTACAATTTGACGTTTACTACATATTTAGACGGTTTGAGTATGCTTTTTGCATTACTCATCACAGGGATTGGTGCACTCGTTATTTTATACTCCATATTTTATCTTTCAAAAAAAGAAGCATTACACAAGTTTTATTGCTACTTACTATTATTTATGACCGCCATGTTAGGCGTTGTCTTTTCAGATCATCTTATTATGTTGTACTTCTTTTGGGAGCTTACAAGCATTGCCTCATTCTTACTAATCGCTTTTTGGCATCATCGAAAAGCTTCACGTCGTGGCGCACAAAAATCCATGTTGATTACAGTCACAGGCGGCATCATCATGCTGATGGGTTTTTTAATTCTCGCACATGAAATGGACAGCTATAGTATCCGCACAATCATCTCTACGATTTCAATCGAAAATTTAAATAGATCACTATACTTAGCCATGCTTTTTGTATTACTTGGCGCATTTACAAAATCTGCTCAGTTTCCATTCCACATTTGGTTACCTGATGCGATGGAAGCACCTACGCCTGTTAGTGCCTATCTACATTCAGCTACGATGGTGAAAGCCGGTATTTATATTGTGGCGCGCTTTACACCAATTTTTGCATACAATCTTTCATGGTTTTGGATTGTGAGTATTGTTGGACTTATTACATTATTCTGGGGTTCTTTTAATGCTGTTAAACAGAACGATTTAAAAGCACTTCTCGCTTTTTCAACGGTTAGCCAACTTGGGTTAATTATGAGTTTGCTTGGAATGGGTTCCGTTGTATATGCCACAACAGGAGAAATAACGGACGTTATTTATACACAAGCAACGTTTGCTGCACTCTTTCATCTAGTTAACCATTCCACATTTAAGGGTGCTTTATTTATGATGGTTGGTATTTTAGATCATGAGGTCGGAACACGTGATTTACGACGATTAGGTGGTCTCATAACGATTATGCCCATTACGTTTTCAATTGCTTTAATTGGTGGGTTCTCAATGGCAGGTTTACCATTATTTAATGGTTTCCTCAGTAAAGAGATGTTTTTTGAAGCGACACTCGCTATTCAAGAGATGAATGTGCATAGTTGGATTGTTTTATTCCCTGTAATCGCTTGGGTTGCAAGTGTTTTCACATTTGTTTATTGCTTTATTTTAGTCTTTAAAACATTCTTCGGTTCAGCAGACAAGCTACCGACAGATCGTAAAATTCATGAAGCGCCGATTGGCATGCTGATTTCACCTATTATTTTAGCTGTATCGATTATCTTCATCTTCTTCTTCCCAAATATTCTTGGGAAATTCGTAATTGGTAGTGCGATGCAAAGTGTTTACCCAACAGTACAACCATTTGAGCAGATGACGCCTACAATTGCGGCATGGCATGGATTCAATACAGCGCTCTTTATGACAATAGGTGTTATTGTATTCGGGATTATCTTGTATCTGGCATGGCCAAAATGGAAGCGCCTATATAATCGTCTTCCTGAAAAATGGACACTTAATTATTTATATAATCAGTTGCTGGAAGAAGCTGAGATTGTCGGAAAATTCGTAACAGATTTATATATGACGGGGTCAGTTCGTCACTATTTAATGTATATTTATGTATTTTTTATTCTCATTGTAGGTGGTTACTTTATTCAAAGTCATATTTTCGCAATTGATTTAGAAGATCAAGCACCTGTGGAATGGTTTGAGATTTTATTGATGATTGTTATGGCAGGAGCAGCTATCTTCTTGCTATTCGCGAAATCAAGACTGACAGCAGTTGTATCAAATGGTGTTCTTGGTTTAGGTGTCGCGATGTTATTTGTTGTCTTTAGAGCACCTGATTTGGCACTTACACAACTCGTTGTTGAATCAGTGACAACGGTATTGTTTTTATTAAGTTTTGCTTATTTACCTGAATGGTCGAAGGAACAAAAGCCAAAAGCAACAAAGTCGATGAATTTGCTGATTTCTCTTGCAGCTGGTGCGCTTGTTATGGCCATCTCATTTACTGTATTGAATTATAGTGAGTTCAAAACCATTTCAGGATTTTTTGAAAATGCCTATGAATTAGCTGGTGGTGCAAATATTGTTAATACAATTTTAGGTGACTTCCGAGCTTTTGATACGATGTTAGAGGTTGTCGTGCTTCTCATTGCAGGCTTAGGTGTGTATACACTCATTAAGTTTAGAGCAAGAAAGGGGCAGAAGAAATATGAAGATTAATGATGTTATTTTAAAAACGGTTGTACAATTTGTTGTCTTTATTATTTTAACAATTGCTATCTATCTATTCTTTGCAGGTCACTATACACCAGGCGGCGGCTTTGTAGCAGGTTTAGTATTAGCTTCTGCTGCCATACTACTGTATATCACGTATGATACTGAAAAAGTTAAGAATGGGTTGCCGATTGATTTTAAAATCGTTGCAGCAATTGGTGTGGCGTTAGCGATAACAACTGGGATCGTGCCAACTTTATTTGGGAAACCCTTTTTGAATATGAGTTCGATGTCAGTACATTTCCCCTTAATTGGAGAAAAGGAAATTGCGACAGTCATGTTGTTTGAACTCGGTGTTGCACTAACAGTCGTAGGTGTCGTGATGACAATTATTTTAAGTATTAGTGAAGGGAGAGATGATTAATTTATGGAGACACTCATGGTTTGTTTAATCGGTATTTTTGTAGCAGTGGCCACTTATCTTCTCCTTTCAAAAAATCTAATCCGTATTATTTTAGGAACGGCCTTATTATCACACGCTGTTCATTTATTAATTTTAACAATTGGAGAAGTGAAAAAGGGGGACGTTCCTTTACTAAAAGAAAAGCCAGGACCCTATACAGATGCACTACCTCAAGCGTTAATTCTAACCGCAATTGTGATTAGCTTTGCTGTAACAGCATTCTTATTAGTACTAGCTTACCGTGTTTATGCGACGAATAAGACAGATAATGTAGAAAAGTTAAGGGGCGATGAATATGAATAATTTAGTTATCATGCCCATGCTTATTCCGTTATGTGTAGCAGTCATTTTAATTTTTTTCCGTACGTATATTAAATTACAAAAAATTGGTGTCTTATTTGCGATGCTGCTGCTCATTGTTACGAATATTTTTCTTCTCGTGACGGTAAAAGAACAAGGTATTCAAACATTATACTTTGGTGGTTGGGAAGCACCCTTTGGTATCACATTCGTGGCGGATTCATTTGCGATGTTGCTCGTTTTAACCGCAAGTATTGTGGCATTATGTTGCTTTCTATACGCTTTTTCAACTTTAACAGAGGATTATGCGAAAAACTTTGCTTATCCATTAATGCTGTTCATGATTGCCGGAGTGAATGGTTCATTTTTAACAGGGGATTTATTTAACTTATTTGTCTGTTTTGAAGTAATGTTATTAGCTTCATATGTATTGATTACACTTGGTGGTGGGAAAGAGCGTTTAAGAGAGTCCTTAAAGTATGTCATCATTAATATTTTTGCTTCATGGCTCTTTTTAGTAGGACTTGCGATGATCTACGGTACGCTTGGTACATTGAATATGGCACATCTAGCTGAGCGTGTACATCAAATCCATCAAGGACCTGTTTTAACAACGGTTGCACTTATTTTCTTAATTGTATTTGCATTAAAAGCAGGACTCTTTCTATTTTATTGGTTACCAGGATCGTATCGTGTTCCTGAAACAGCCATTGCAGCATTGTTCGGTGCCTTATTAACGAAGGTAGGCATCTACGCATTATTCCGCACATTCACATTAATTTTTACTGTACAAGAAAATATCACGCATACATTAATCGGTATATTAGCTTGTGCAACCATCATACTTGGAAGCTTTGGTGCGATAGGTTACCGCGATTTACGTCAAATTGTTGGCTACAACGTGGTCATCGGTGTAGGCTTTGTCTTACTCGGTTTGTATGCGAATCAAACAGAGGCACTGGAGGGCGCTATTTATTATTTTATGCATGATTTTATTGTGAAAGCTCTCTTATTTTTAATGATTGGTACGATGATTTATATAACAGGACGTATTCGTTTTGATGAAATTAAAGGATTGATTCATCACTTTCCACTCTTTGGTTGGCTTTTTTTCCTGATGATGTTATCACTTGCTGGAATTCCTCCATTTAGTGGTTTTATCGGTAAGATGCTACTTGGTATTGGATTAGTTGACGAAGGTATGTACATTACTTTATTACTCGGTTTTTTATCAAGTATTGTGATGTTGTACTCACTATTACGCGTCTTTTTAAAATCAATTTTTGGTGAGTCTATGGCAAGTCATCAAATGAAAAAGTGTATTCCATTTAGTATGATGTTGGCGATGATTTTGCTTATGATTTGTACAATTGGTTTAGGGGTAGGTGCAGAAGTAGCAGCACCATTTGTGAAAGATGCTGCACATGTATTAACAAATCCATCGGTTTATATTCAAGCCGTTTTATATCCAGAGGGGGGCTAACATGTTATTTCAATTATTTTTAAACATGGTGATAGCGGTTCTATGGATGCTTTTAAAAGATGAGGATAGCGTGAATTTAACAACATTTTTTACAGGGTATTTGATTGGATTACTCGTAATGTATTTAATGCATCGATTTTTTGGACAGTCTTTTTACATAAAAAAAGTCTGGTCTATTATAAAATTATTATTCTTATTTTTAAAAGAACTGATTGTTTCAAGTGCGGTTGTTTTAAAGCAAATTTGCAGTCCTAAAATGAATATTACACCGGGGATTTTCACTTATGAAACAGCACTTCAAAGTGATTTAGAGATTACAACACTTGCTTTGTTGTTAACACTAACACCTGGCTCTGTCGTCATGGAAATTACAGAAGATGGACATACTTTTTATATTCATGCGATGGATATAGAACAATCAAAAGTAGATGTACTTCGTTCGATGAGTCGATTTGAACAGGCAATTATGGAGGTGACACGTACGTGATTACACTCATTTTGAAAGTGGCGCTCGTCTTTTTTGCGCTAACTATCGTTATTTCGTTTTATCGTGTAGTAAAAGGGCCTTCGATGCCAGACCGCATTGTTGCCTTAGATACTATTGGTGTTAATTTATTATCAATGGTAGCTATCGTCTCCATTGTATTTGAAACGAAAGCTTATTTAGAAGTAATCTTAATCTTAGGAATTCTTTCTTTCATTGGTACGATTGCTTTTAGTAAGTTTTTAGAGAGGGGGGTCATCATTGAACATAAATCAGATCGGTGAATGGATTGCTGCTTTCGTCCTTTTATTTGCTAGTATGATGAGCTTGGTGAGTGCTTTTGGTTTACTTCGAATGCCTGATGTTTATACACGTTCACATGCGGCAACAAAGAGTTCAACACTTGCCGTTATGTTAGCTCTGGTAGGAGCCTTCCTTTACTTTTTTGCACATGAAGGTGAAGTGAGCGTTCGTTTATTACTTGGAATTGTCTTTGTCTTTTTAACAGCACCTGTAGCAGGACATCTCATTTGTCGTGCTGCTTATCGTTCAGGTGTACCGCTTGCAGAACAGTCAGGTGAAGATGCTTTAAAAAAATTCATACCAAAACAGCAGGAGGAGAAAAAATGAAAATAGCTATATTCGGTGCGACAGGGCGAGTAGGTTCTATTTTTATGCAACATGCCTTAGATGAAGGATATGAAATACAAGCGCTCATTCGTAAAGGGCGAGATGTAACACCTCATGAAAATTTAACAATTATACGTGGGGATGTAACAAATATAGAGGATGTAAATCAAACAATTGATGGTTGTGATGCGGTATTCTCGGGCTTAAATACAGACGGTACAACAACGCTTTCACAATCAATTGCACATATTATTGAGGTAATGGAGAACAAAAAAATTGATCGTATCGTCACTATAGGGACGGCTGGTATTGTAGAAAGTCGAGTGGAACCAGGGAAACTACGCTATTTATCAAGTGAATCACGCCAGCGAGTTAAGTTCGCTGCAGGTGAACATGAGAAAGTGTATCGTGCTTTGGCAGAAAGTGGGCTTGATTGGACGATTATTTGTCCGACTGCATTAGTGAGTGAGCCGCGTGTAGGTGTATATCGATATGAAAAAGATTATTTGCCGCTTGATGGACGTCGAATTTCTATTTATGACACAGCAGACTTAGCTTTTGAAGCTTTACGTGAACATTTATTCACACATAAACGAGTAGGAATTGCTTATTAGTAAGGGGGCGTGATGCAAATGGACAAGCAAGGATTTGTATCATTTATTAAACAGTCAATTAGCGGTGCTTTTATGAGTGCAAGTGCAAAAGAACCGCAGCCAGAAACAGAAAAAGAACGTTGGTTTCGTGCAGTACAAGAAAGTGACATCTATGCATTAAAGCACTTATTGAAATTAGAGTTCCCAATTAATCAAGTGAATGAACGTGGGCGTACAGCGCTCATGATTGCCACATACAATCGAGATGAAAAAACAGCTGCTTTTTTAATTGAACAAGGGGCAGATGTGAACAAGCGAGACGATCGTTTAAATTCACCTTTTCTTTACGCCGCGGCAGAAGGCTATTTAGAAATTTTAAAGCTGATGGGTTCAAAAGGCGATGTGAAAGTCGTGAATCGTTATGGTGGTATTGGGATTATTCCTGCGAGTGAGAGAGCACACTTGGAAACATTGGAATGGTTATTAAAAAATACAGCGAGTGATGTGAACCATGTGAATAATCTTGGTTGGACAGCTCTTTTAGAAGCAATTATTTTAGGGGATGGCACAGATAAATATGTCAAAACAGTACAATTGCTTTTACGTTACGGTGCAAGTCCGGATATTGCAGATCGTGATGGTGTAACCCCGATTGAACATGCTGAAAAATTAGGTTACACGAAAATTTTAAAACTGTTAGAAGCATAAAAACACCCTATACAAGAGGAAAGGGTATACCTTTTGTATAGGGTGTTTTTTGCGTCATGCTATAATTTTAGACGAAGATGAAAAAGAAGGGTGATACGATGAAAAAAAGAAAATTTGGTTCATGCACAACGATGCTAGTTGGGAAAAAAGCGAGTATAGATGGTTCTACGATGATTGCACGTAATGAAGATAGTGGGACAGCTAATAAAAATCCACAACGATTTATTGTCATGAATCCAGAGGACCAACCGACGTACTATACATCGGTTCAAAGTGCATTTGAAATGCAATTACCAGAAAATCCGTTACGTTATACTGCAACACCTGATGCGATGGAAGGGTTCGGTATTTGGGGAGAGTCAGGTATTAATAGCGAGAATGTTGCGATGACAGCGACAGAAACCATTACAACGAATTCACGTGTATTAGGAGCCGACCCACTTGTTGAAGATGGAATTGGTGAAGAAGATATGCTGACAATTGTATTGCCTTATATTTATTCTGCAAGAGAAGGTGTCGAACGTTTAGGTGCTATTTTAGAAGAATACGGCACATATGAATCGAATGGGATTGCTTTTTCAGATGCAGATGAGATTTGGTATATGGAGACAATTGGAGGACATCACTGGGCGGCTATTCGTATTCCAGATGATGCCTATGTTATCGCTCCAAACCGTTTTAATATTACGCATTTTGACTTTGCGTCAGATGATACACTTTGTTCAACAGGATTGAAGGAATTCATTGAAAAACATCATTTGAATCCTGATTTTGAAGGAACGAATTTACGTCATATTTTTGGAAGTGCGACGGTAAAAGACACGCGCTATAATAATCCGCGCGCTTGGTATATTCAAAAACAATTTAATCCTGAACTAGAATATGAACCAACGGAACAAAATTTACCATTTATCTGTTATGCAAATCGTAAAATTTCAGTTGAAGATGTGAAGTGGGCACTAAGTTCGCATTTTGAAAATACACCGTATGACCCGTATGGTGAGGGCGAAACGAAAGACCGCGAATTATTCCGTACAATCGGTTTGAATCGTAATCAAGAGAGTCATATTCTGCAAATTCGTAATGATGTACCAACGCATATCGCAGGAATTCACTGGCTGGCATTTGGTCCAAATACATTCAATGCGATGGTGCCATTCTATGCGAATGTGACGGATACACCTGCCTGTTATCGTGATACAGAGGAAGATTTTGATATTACGAAGATGCACTGGTTAAGTCATACAATCGCGTTACTAGGTGATACGAATTTCGGATTGTACCATGACATGCACAGTGCATATGAACAAAAAGTAGTCGCTGCTTGTCGTAATTTACAACAAAATGCAGATGAAGAAGTAGAATTACAAGATGATTTACACAGCTATTTAGAAGCAGTGAATGAGCGCTATGCAAAAATCGCTTTTGATGAGACGAATAAATTACTTGGTAATATGGTGCTGGCAGGAACGAAGAAGATGAAATTGAGCTATAGTTTATCTGATTAACACGAGCATAAAATAGAAAAGAGACTGAGACAAAAGTATTTTCAACATGGCAAATCCCTTATGATTTTTCAAAATCATAAGGGATTTGTTCATTCAGATCAATTTCCGCTTCGAAAAACGAATAGAGGTAGGCAAGAAAAGAACGCAACGTCCTGTTGTAAATCTTGCCCCACTACTTAAAGTAATTTATGTTTTAATCTTTGAATAAAAAATCGAGTCTTTTTAATAATAAGGCTGAAGGGATGAATGGGAATACAGCATCACGACTTTTCGTAAGTAATGGATTCTCCCACTGAGCTGCCCAGCCAATCTTACGAGATAAAGTTGTTACTTTTTTTGTTTTAGCGTGTCGTTTTTGATTGTAGTACGTTGCGGCTTGTTGAAAGTCCTTGAAATCGTGTAATGCTTGTGAGAATACGAGTGCATCTTCAATCGCCTGTCCAGCGCCTTGTCCCATATTTGGCGTAGTCGCATGTGCAGCATCTCCAAGTAAAATACAGCGATTAAAATGATAGGTCTGAATCGGTTTTAAATCATATAGATCATGCGTTAGAATGAGCTCTTGGTCCGTTTGACGAATGAGTTCAGCTACAGGCTGTGGGAAGTCTTTGAATAAATAAGCAATCTGTTCTTTTTCGAGATGGTGTAAAAAAGGATCTTGCTCACGCGCATTGACGCACGCAAACCAATATACCTGTCCATCTTTAATTGGTGCATAACCAAATCGTCCGATTGAATCCCATATCTCCACAGATGTATGTGGTTGTACAAGATCACCTGCTTTTGCGACACCACGCCAGCACATATAACCAGCATAACGTGGTTTACTATTTAGTACATATTGTTGACGAATGGGCGAATGAAGTCCATCTGCTGCAATGACATAATCGCATGTAACGGTTGTTCCATCTTCAAAATGAACGATACAACCATCTTCTAACTGCTCTACTTGAATGCAACGTTTGTGCAGATGAAGTGTATGTGGAAGCAATTGATCATAGAGTGCTTGATGTAAGTCGGCACGTTGGATTGTGATATTCGATTGTCCAAAACGTTTTTGGAATGAACTAAAGTCGATGGAATTTAAAAGGGTTCCTTTTTTATTTAAAAATAATTGTGTTTTTAAAATCGTTCCATTTTGTTGAATGGCTTCACCAATACCTAATTTAACAAGAGCTTGCATCGCATTTGAACCAATCCCAATTCCAGCACCAATCGGTTTAAAAGATGAAGCTGCATCATATACGTGAACATCTAAGCCTTGTTGTTGAAGTGCGTAGGCAGTACATAAACCACCAATTCCTCCACCAATAACGATGAGATTCATAGAAAAAGCCACCTTTTTAAAGTAATATAGTTAGTATAAAGGGAAAAATAGAAACTTGCTTGTACGATGCTTTAGTTTCTTTATGGGAGGAAGGACAATGATATGGAAGATCAACATGCACAAGTTTGTCAGATAAAAAGTGAAAAGATTGAACAGATGAAAGCGCACTACATACAAGATGCAAAGAATCGATTACCACAGTATTTCTCACCTGAAAAAAGAATGTCTACGAGTCAAAGTTCGATTGAACAACTTCAACAAAATGGCTTGCCAAAAGAAATATTTTGGAAGATGGTTGAATACAATGTGAGTGCAAAAGAAGGATTATCTTTATCAAAGTTAGATGAGATTTCAGAATATATTGATTTTCTAGCTTCTGAATATGTTGTGTATCATGAACGTGTGAAGCGTGATTATGTAGGTGAAGAACGCACACAGCAAATTCAAGAACTAGAAACGATTTTTAAACGTTGTTTTGAGCGTATGGCAGCGGTTTATACGCGCTCAGTTGGTAAATTTTTTGAGCGTAATGATATACCGAATGAATCACAAGTTATGCAAAAATCGATTGCAGAATTATTTTTACGTAAAGTACATCAATATAATGAGTTTATTCAAATGGAACCAGATTACACGGAAATTCAAGGTACGAATGAAGAATGGTTACTACGCGATTCCTATTTTATGGGGGATGTTCTTCGGTTAATGGTGTCTAAGCTCTATACACAATGTACAATCATGCCAGCTGATTTATATAGTGAAGCAGATTTGTGTGTAGCAGCGACGATTTATCAATCTGCTCAAAAATGGCTCATTCCACAAAAATCAACAGCTGTTAGTGAGGAACAGTTAGGAATAGAACTCGGTTTATTTGCGATTAAATTTCAAGTGGCACTGACAAAAGAAGATTTATCGCTCCATTTTAAAGAAAAGCTCGCAACAATTTTTGATTCTTTTTATGCGTACAAAATAGAAGATTTAAATCAACGACATAAAGAGGCACAAGAGCATCTATATAACCGTGAACAGGCACGGTATGCACCGTTAGATGAAGAAGTTGTGCGTTATTGGACGCGTACGATGTGTGAAACGCTCGATCATAAAGGCATTTCAGCTATTTTTGAAGAAGTGATTCCATATGCTTTTGAAGAATTTAAAAAGAAAGTTCAACAAGGAAGTAAATTAGAACGTTATCAAAAGAATAATGAATGGGATCATTTTTACGCAGGTTCAGAACAAGTAAACTACCGACAATCAGCCGCATTCACTTATAAATTACGTTTAAATGACTGGCATTATTGTTTGGATAAAATGAATATGGATTCTAATTGGTATTACTTAAAATAATATGTAAATATAATGTCGGAAGAGGTTTAAAACATTGTAATGTGGGTAATTGTATAAAGACCTGTTAAGAAATGTAAAAAAACTCAGTTTATTACTTGGAGAGACGTCAAAAAGTAATACATTTGTTAATGGGGAAATCACTGCGTATGGAACTCCAATGCTGTATGCGGTGATCGTTCGACTATATTGAGAGCACCCTCCCATAATATTGGTCTTGTTCAGCCAATTGGTGCTTTCAAACTCTACATATTGTTTGTTAGAATCATACCTAAGAAATGCTTGGCTATTTATTAACTGAGCATCAGTAGGAATCGTTTCATTGAACGATTCCTACTTTTCTTTAGCGCGTGACTTTACTAATTGAAAAATTACGCTATCATTAACATAGATGAAACATTGAAGGAGCGAACTAGATTGAATATTTTATCGTATATGATGGAAGAAATTTTAGACCCAACCAATATTATTGAAGGTGAACGTTACGAATTTCTATTAGAGTTAGATATTGATGAAGAAGATGAATTATTCCAAGAAGGCGGAATTGATGCACGCGTCATCGTTTCTAAAAAAGAGGATGCATATGCGATTGTGACGTACTTTTTAATTGCTAAACGTGATCAAAGCTACTTAGAGTTTGCGCTTGAAGAAGATGAAGAAGAAGAAATTTTAGCATTTTGTAAAGAGCATATTCTAGCAGGAGAATAATAAATTAGACTATATAAGAAACAGTAGAATTCAGCTGTTTCTTATTTTTATTCGAATAGATTTGATTTTTTCTAAATAAAAAAGGGAAAAGCAACTTCAGAGAAGAAGAAAGCGTTTGAAAGAAAGGGGAGGGATGTCAAATGATGGCGTATTCTATGCCCATCTTAACAGCAGCGATTGTTTTTGGAATTGTAGCAGTAGCAATCTGGATTCCGTGGTTAATCTATACATATCGAAAATATGGATATTTACCACTATCTGTTCTAGTTATTTCGTTCTCATTTATATTTTATAGTTTAGCTGCATTTTTTTTAGTGATTTTACCACTACCAGCAACACGCGATACTTGTGCGATGCAAGCACCTAATACACAGCACTATTCATTAATTCCTTTTAAATTTATAGAGGATACACTCAAGGGAAATTGGTTAGATATTAAAAATCCAGCAACGTATGTCTTATTATTTAAACAACCAGCATTTTATCAAACCTTCTTCAATTTCTTATTGTTGTTACCTTTAGGTGTGTATTTACGCTATTACTTAGTTGAAAAAGCATACTGGTGGAAAGCAACAATCGTCTTATTTTGTACAACATTATTCTTTGAAATCACGCAATTAACAGGTATTTATGGTATTTATAATTGTGCGTATCGTTTATTCGATGTGGATGATTTAATGATGAATACATTTGGTGGTGTGATTGGTTACTTTATCGCGCCAGCTGTTCTTGCTGTATTCCCATCGAAGAAAACAATTGAGGAAAGAGCCGCTTATTTAGTTGAAAAAGATGAAGTGAAACCAATGTCTGTGCTACTTGCCATTTTGATTGATTTATTCTTAGTAGATTTATCACGTCAGTGGATTATGGTGTTCACAAAGCATAATGAAGTAACGAGCTTTATCGTGACGACACTATTACTCATTGTATTCCTCGTATTGATTCCAATTATTTGGAATGGTCGAACATTGGGAACGGCTGTTATGCGCTTCCGTTATTCAAGTAAGTTATCGAAAAAGAC
Source organism: Kurthia sp. 11kri321 (assembly GCF_001534765.1). NCBI lineage: Bacteria > Bacillati > Bacillota > Bacilli > Caryophanales > Caryophanaceae > Kurthia > Kurthia sp. 11kri321. The sequence continues at coordinate 2,743,357 of NZ_CP013217.1, read as the reverse complement.
GACGATTTCACGCTTAATTAAGCGTTTTATTGCCATCTATGTTGCTTATTTTGTAGGCGTGATCGCAGGAACACTTGATAATATTCATGTGACGATGAACTCGCCATACTATGAGGCATCTGTGTTTTTAGCACTTGGTTCTACAATAATCTTCTTCATTTTGACGATTGTAATCTTCATTCATATCATGCTTGTGATTTTTGGAAAAGGAAAACGTCGTTTCTTCTTTGATGAAGCGGCAAATCTATTTACGACAAGAAAATAAGGAGGAAGCAGTTGGTTTTATACCAACTGTTTTTTTATTGTAAGGATTTCGTAAGGTTGTGCTTCATTTATTGTAAGGATGGGAAGGTATAGTGAAAGTAAGAAAAAGAAAGAGGTGTAAGACATGAATCCAATCTTGCAAATTCAAGATGTACAAAAGACATTTGGAAAAGGAGCGAATCAGTTTACAGCACTACGGGATATTAATTTTACAATCCAACAAGGTGAAATGGTTGGTATTATGGGACCAAGTGGTGCGGGTAAATCAACGCTTTTAAATATATTAGCAACAATTGATACACCAACGAATGGCAAAATATTTATGAATAATCAAAAGTTACATGAGTTAAAAGAGAAACAATTAGCTGATTTTCGTCGTGAAAATTTAGGATTTATCTTTCAAGACTATAACTTACTTGATTCTCTAACAGTTCGTGAAAATATTTTATTACCTTTAGCGATTTCAAAAGTGCCAGCAGCTGAGATTCGCAAACGTGTGGAAGAGATAGCACGTGTATTTGGTATTGAGACTCTATTTGAAAAGTACCCATATCAAATCTCAGGTGGGCAAAAACAACGTACAGCAGCAGCTCGTGCATTGATTACGCAACCAACGATGATTTTGGCAGATGAACCAACGGGTGCGCTTGATTCGAAATCAGCAATCGATTTACTTGAAAGTTTAAGTCGCCTTAATCAAGAGAAAAATTCAACCATTATGATGGTAACGCATGATGCATTCGCAGCGAGTTTTTGTCAGCGTATTCTATTTATTAAAGATGGTCGATTATCACATGAGTTACATCGTGAGGAACAAACACGTAAACAATTTTTCCAGCAGATTTTAGCATCCGTTGGCAGTATGGGCGGTGAGATGGATGACATTATTTAGTCTCGCACGTAAAAATATTCGTCGTAATCTATCACAATATAGTTTATACATTGCTTCAATGGTTTTTAGTATTGCTATTTATTTTACATTTGTCACGATGAAGTATAATGAGACGATTACGGGGGAAGTAGAAGCTTCTAAAAAAATTGCATCCATCATGTCGAGTTCATCCGTCGTACTACTCGTGTTTGTGACAATTTTTATATTCTATTCAAATGCTTTTTTTATGAAAAAGAGAAAAAAAGAAGTAGGGTTATATGCACTCCTCGGTGTACGTAAAAGACAGATTGGCTTTTTACTCTTCTTCGAAAATTTATTATTAGGAATCATATCCCTTATTTTCGGTATTTTCTTTGGATTTTTAGCTTCTAAGTTATTTTTATGGGTGTTATTAAAAATGATGGATTACCAAGCTGTAGCGCATTTTACATTATCTATTGATGCAGTGATTAATACAGTTTGCGTGTTCTTCATCTTATTTTTAATCACATCAATTCAAGGATATCGCGTTGTATATCGCTTCCAATTAATTGAATTATTTCAAGCAGAAAAACAAGGCGAAAAAGTACCAAAGCCAAATCTTTGGTTGGCATTACTTGGAGCAGTTTTAGTAGGTGTAGGGTATTATATAGCGCTAGCAAACATGGTAACATCCCCTATATGGAAAAATCTAAGTGTTGCAGCACCATTTATTATTTTGGCATGTGTCATTATTGGAACATACTTAATTTTCCATTCATTCATTGGATATTGCCTAAAATTAATTAAAAAATCAGAAGGGCTCATCTGGCAAAATTTAAGGCTTTTAACAGTTTCACAATTACTTTATCGTATCCGAGGAAATGCCCAAACATTAACGATTATTGCGGTATTAAGTGCTACAACAATTACAGCAGGAGGCGCTGTTTTCGGTTTATACTACAATACAAAATCAACAATTCAACAAGCAGACCCATTCACGTATATGTATGTTGAAACAAAAGATACACCAAAACTCAATCAAAAAGGTAAGTCATTTGACATTCTCTATACAGAATTCGATGCAAAAGAGCTATCAGATGCTTTTGGTCCTTATGGCAAAAGAAATTACACAGTGATGACGACGAACACGTACAATCAATTGGCGCGTTTAATAGATAAGCCAACTATTGAAGTGGTAGGAAAAGAAGCAGTTATCATTGATCCAAGTTATGATGAGCGTTACTCACCTGACTATAAAGGGAAAGAGTTAGATGCTGTAAAAGTGAACAAATCACTACGTTTAAAAGATGTAACAAAAGAAAATGTATTAAATAGTTCCATTGCTTATACAACATTAATTGTTACACCAGATGTATTTAAACAGTTAGAACGTACAAGTGAAAAAATGATAGTTCATGCATTGAACAATACAAGTTTAACTGTAAACGAAGCGAAGAAAATTCAGCAAAAGATGCCAGAAGATGCACGCTTTTCAAGTTATCCAATTGATGTAAAACAAAGTATGGAGAATATTGGGATTGTTTTATTCGTAGGTAGTTTCTTAGGGTTTGTATTTTTACTCGCAACAGGAAGTATTATTTATTTTAAAATTTTAACAGAAGCAGAAGCAGATAAAGGGCAGTTTATGATTCTACACAAGATGGGTATCAGTATGAAGAATATGAAATATTCGATTGCCGCACAAGTCGGTGTGATTTTCAGTGTCCCATTAATTGTTGGTATGATTCATAGTGCAGTCGCTTTAAAAGCAATTTCAAGTGTGCTTAATATGAATATTTTTGTACCAGTATGTATTTGGATGGGGATTTATAGTGTAATTTATGCGATTTACTATATATTCACTGTAAGAGCCTATACAAATATTATAAAAAGAACAATTAGAAATGAGGGATAGATATGAAAAAAGGTTTATTTATCTTTTTGGGAATTATTGTTATATTAGCAGGTGCTAGTTATGCGGTGTTAACACTAGATTTCAATCGATTTAATAAAGAGAGTTACTATATTCAAATTACGCAAGATGGTGAGAAATTAGAAGATCGTCTCGATAATGGTGAAACGATGGTTCGTTATGGTTATAAGGTAGATGCTATAAACGAAGATGGAAAACATAAAGAACTAGAATTTTCAGCAAATAAACAACTACGAAAAGGTGCGTATTTAATGCTCTATGTAAATAAAGAGGATGAAGTTACCTCTTACGATGAAGTGAGTAAAAAAGATATGCCAAAAGATGCTTCTTAATTTTAGCAACATCATTCCATAAGAAATGAGGGATAGCTATGTTAATTACAGCAGTAATTTTTATCACATCCGCCTTAATTTTTTATACAGTAGGTGTATGGTCCGAAAAAATTCAAAAGACTTTAAAACCTTGGCATGTAATTGTTTTTTGGCTTGGTTTAGTATGTGACACGGTAGGTACTACGTTAATGGGACGTATGGCATCAAGTGGCTTCATCTTTAGCTTCCATGGTATTACAGGTACAATTGCGATTTTGTTAATGTTATTCCATGCGATTTGGGCGACAGTCGTTCTTGTTAAGAAAAATGAAGACATGATGGCGAAATTCCATAAATTTAGTATCGTTGTGTGGGTTATTTGGTTAATCCCTTATATTTCGGGTATGATTTATGGAATGACAACAGAATTATAAGAAGAAGAGTGAGGATACCAATTCTCACTCTTTTTTATATGGAGGTATTTTTATGGATGAAGAAACATGGCTAGAAGTACAACAAGCAATTGATGAAGGACAGGAATTGAGTTTTGATTATAGAGGAGAAGAATGGTGGATTAGTCGAATAGATGATGAAAGAAGTTTTCTATTAACACGTTCTTCAGATGGTCTTACGCAATATTTTAAAACTGCAGAGGAACTATATGAAAAAGGAATGATTGATGGAAGACCATTCATTGAACGCATTGCAGAATTATAAAGAGGAATTAAAAAACACCGAAGCATAAGTTTCGGTGTTTTTTATGTTATTGAAGCGGGAGGATAATTGAAATCGTCGTACCTTCGCCTTCTTTACTCTTAATATAGACGACACCATCATGTGCTTGAATAATATCTTGAGCAATTGCCATGCCGAGACCAGAACCTTGTGTATCTTTTGTGTTCGTTCCGCGATAATAGCGATTGAATAAAAATGGCTGCTCATCTACAGGAATACCTTTTCCAAAATCAATAATCTGAATTGTTGCAAAATCTGTGGATAACTTTTCAGAAAAATAGTTTTCGTGTTCTTGTGGATAACCTGTGGATAAGTTGATTTGAATATCTGTATTTTCTGAATTGTGGATAAGTGCATTATAGATAAAATTTAATAATGCACGTTTAAATAAATTCGAATCCAAGGTTGCAGATAATGTTTCAGATTCAGCTTCAAATATAATAGAACATGTTTGATAAATCGGATCGTTTAAGACATCAATTACACATTCACGAACGAAAGAAGAGAGTAAGACTTTTTCTTTCTGAAGTGGGAATGTACCGCTCTGTAGCTTAGTTGTGAGGTTTAAATCATTTAGTAAATCGCGCATGTAAAGTGATTTTTGCTCAATAATTTGTGTATAGGTCAGGCGTTCCTCATCTGTTACATCTTCTTGTAATAATTCTGCGTAACCTTGAATCGAAGCGAGCGGTGTTTTTAAATCATGTGATACATTTCCAATCCATTCATTTCGCATTTGATCGAGCTTTTTTCGTTCCGTTTCAACACTCTTTAACGTTGTGGATAAATCATTCATATTCTCAAAAACTTCTCGATAAGGTCCGCCTTTAACGGAAATTTTTTCATAGTCTTGATGTTTTAAACGATGAATTCCTTCGATGAGTTTATACATTGGTTTTGTTAGTCGACTTCCAAATAAAAAACCGACTAGTGTAGCGATTAATAAATCGGCAACTAAGAATACTAAAAAGAGTTTGGTAAAAATATACGAGATTTGATCAAAATTAAAGTTGTAAACAACCCGCATTAATTTCGGATCTTCTATCCCGAAAAAATAACTCAAATTTTCGGCTTCGCCGACAAAAACAGTTGTTTTCCCATTCACTTCTTTATACTTATACATCTGAACAATTTCCACAGGACTATAACTAGTAGGTAAAGAAGCAGGTGTTTGATAGGCAGCGACCTCTTTTCCTTCCTTATTTAAAATTTGGACCCATGCATGATTTTCTTCTAATATTTTTTGCCCGCGATTCGTAATAGTCGGTTTCCCGTTCTTCACGATAATTTCATCTGAAAAACGTGTTGCAGTCACCTCTACAGCTTCAGGTGAAGTCGCAGTCTTTTTATAAGACTGAATAAATAAAAGTGCAATCAGTAAAAGTGTGTTCATTACAACAATCAAACCGACAATTAATACGATGGATACGAGAAAACGTCTAGTTAAGCGCCATTTCATGATTGCACCAACTTATAGCCTAAACCCTTAACTGTTATTAAGTAAGTTGGTTTGGAAGGTGTATCTTCAATTTTTTCACGCAGTCGGCGAATATGAACCATAACGGTATTGTCTGAACCGTAAAAATCTTCACCCCAAACACGTTTAAAAAGTGTCTCTTTACTTAAGATTTGATTCGGATGATGCATAAATTCACGCATTAACCCAACCTCTTTTGCAGTAAGCGGTAGTACTTCGCCATTTTTAACAATCTCAGATTCCTCAGATTGAAATGAAAAAGGACCCACTTGTATTTTAGGAAGTTGTTGCTCTGCATAACTTGATCTTCGAAGCTGTGCTTTGACACGATAAGCGACTTCTTTTGGTGAAAAAGGTTTTGTAATATAGTCATCTCCACCAATTGCGAGCCCAAGTAATTTATCAATTTCTTCATCTTTTGCTGAAATAAATAAAATTGGAATGGTTGAAATCTCTCTGATTTTTTTACAAAAATCATATCCGTCACCGTCCGGTAACATGAGATCTAATAAAATTAAATCGGGCTGGAATTCCTGAAAAACCGTCCAAGCATCTTGTAAAGTATGTGCTTTTTGAATCGCTGAAAATCCCTCTTTTACGAGGACATGCTCTATTAATTGTGCTAAATCTTCTTCATCATCAATAATTAAAATTTTATCGTGTACCATTTGGACACCTCCACTCAATATAATAACAGTAAAAAAAGTATAAAAATAAAATTGTTTCAAAGGAAATTTTGCGTTAAAGTATTCAATAGTAAATTTAGGAGGAAGGAAATGAATTATTTTAAAAAAATGAAGGGCGACGCAAAAAGCCCACTACAAGTAAATGGAAAAGACTTATTTACAGCATTCGTCGGCAGCTTCTTGACTATTATTTTATTATTAGAATTAACAGAGATGACGGATACACCGTGGTTTATGGCATCATTCGGTTCAAGCTGTATTTTAGTATTTGCGAGTTGGAATGCACCACTTGCACAACCAAGAAATATCGTCGGTGGACATGTCATATCTGGTTTTGTCGGTTGGGCAGTAGCAGGATTAGTTGGCACAACACCTATGACGCTTGCACTAGCAGTAGCGGTTGCAGTTGTCTTTACAATGGCATTACGTGTAACACATCCACCAGCGATTGCGAATGCACTCATTGTTATGATTGGTGGTTATCACTTTGAATATCTCTTTACCCCCATTCTACTTGGTTCATCTCTTGTAGTAGTAATGGGTTTACTTATTAATAACATGCGTAGAACACGCAGATATCCTGTATTTTGGTAACTATTCTACAATCATTGCATTAATATCTGTAAAATGTAGTACCAGTATTTGATGTAGTGCATAGACTTGTTGTTTCATATTTTGAAGCGTAGAATCATCTAAACTTATAGGCTCCATTCTAAGTAAGTCATAGAGATAACGTTCATAAGCATGAAAAAAGCTATGTGCAAAATCATCTATTGGACAAGAAAAGATTAAATCTTGCTCATCTAAAATGATGAGTGTTTTTTGTATAATCATACAATGATAGGCTGTTTGTTCTGTAGATATGTCAAAGTGGTGTACATCATTTTTGTAATAATTTAATAAACCATCACCCAGTGATAGTAAAAGAGAATAGTCATCTTTTGTATGTAAAATAATTTTATGTTGACCATCTTGTAGATATGAAATCGCAAAATTATTGTGTAAATCATTAAATAAATGGAATTCTAATCGTAATTTCATCTAAAAACTCCTTTACTGAAATTTATTACGTATAACAATAACAGGTGTTGGTAAAAAATAACATCGTACTTTGTCACTAGATGACATGAATTTCGCATATGTTATGCTACGAAGTAAGAAACTTTTATGTAAGTCATACGTTTAAAAATAGACTTTAAAATTAAGGAGGGGAATATGAATTTAGTTAAGCAAAAAAAACCTGCCAAATCAATTCAAAAGGGAGCTTTGGCTGTATTACTTATATTGTCAGTAATCAGTTCGCTCTTTTTTGTGAATCATAATGCCTCATTCTATGACGAAACAATTGCAGAAGTGACACAGACGAAACTCCTTCAAAAAGAGCAAGTAACGGATGAGTTTCAAAATCGCGATACTATTTATCATCAAGAACTGACAGCGAAAATTTTAAATGGTAATGAAAAAGGAAGAATCATTCAGTTACAACATACATATACTGCTTCAGGTGGCTTCGATGATGCCTACCATGAAGGAAATAAGCTTTTCGTGAAGAAGAATGTAGAGAATCAATTTGATATTACAAGTATGAAACGCGACCATCTCCTTCTAGGAGTGGTCTGGTTACTCATCTTGATACTCATCTTTGTTGGACGAAAACAGGGTGTTCTTTCATTGCTTAGTTTAGTCATTAATATGGGGATCATCGCATGGATTATTCAAAGCTATACAAATTGGGACGATTATTTAATCCCACTTTGCATGCTTGGTTGTGTTCTATTTACAGTGATTTCATTAACGCTTGTCAATGGATGGAATGAGAAGACATTTACAGCGATTCTCGCTACGCTCGTCGGTACATTTATATCTTTTGGTATTGCCGTATTCGTATTATGGCTCACAAAAGAAAATGGCATGCGTTATGAGGAACTACAATTCATTACAAGACCCTATAAAACATTGTTCTTTGCAGGACTTCTTGTCGCATCACTCGGTGCAGTCATGGATATTGCGATTACGATGTCGTCTTCTTTATTTGGACTGTATGAAAAAAATCCGCATATCTCAATCAAACAGTTAGCAAAATCAGGAAGAGAGATTGGGAAAGATATTATGGGACCTATGACGAATATTCTATTCTTTGTCTATGTGAGCGGTTCTATTCCAATGATGATGTTGTTCTTTAAAAATCATGCAACATTTACCTATACACTTTCAACCAACCTCACATTGGAGATTGTTCGAGCACTTGTGGGCGGCCTCGGGATTGTTTTAACGATTCCCATCTCTTTATTCATCGTTCTATTCTTCATTAAGAGAAAGCAGGTGAAGCAATGAACAGTTTAGTCGTCCTCGCGATGTTACTCGCGATTCTAATGATTGGGCTTGGGGGTAAAAAAGGACTGCGCTCATTCATCACGCTGTTTATAAATTTTGCTTTGTTCATTGTCTTACTATTCTTTATGAATATTCCAGAAGTGAATCCAGTCATTTTAACGATGATTATCTGTATCATCATTAGTTTTATTAATTTATTTTATATTAACGGAACGAATACAATGACAAAAACAGCATTTGCTTCAACGGTTTTCACGACACTCCTTTTATCTGGGCTCATTCTTTACTTTGCCAATGCAACATTCATTCAAGGGTTTGGTAAAGAGGAGACGGAAGAGTTAAGCATGGCTTCTTTACGAATTGGTATTGATTTTTCAAAAGTAGCTGTCGCAGTTATTATGATGAGTACGATTGGAGCGATTACAGACGCTTCGATTGCCATTGCTTCACCAATGAAAGAGATGCATCAACTTAAGCCTGATATTGATCGTAAAAACCTCTTTATTTTTGGTTTATCCATCGGTAAAGATATTATTGGAACAAGTATGAATACATTATTTTTTGCTTTTGTTGGGAGCTACTTAGCACTACTTATCCTATTTAGTGATTTATCGTATTCATGGAGTGAGATGATTAATTCAAAAATATTTAGTGGGGAAGTTGTAACGATTGCTTGTTCAGCGATTGGTTTAATTGCGGTCATTCCAATCACTGCTTTTTGTACGTCGTATGTACTAACGAAAAAAACGCCACCTTCTCAGCAAGAGAATTAGCGTTTTAAAGCACCTTTGAGTTCACGAATGCCATAAAAAAGCATGAGAAGAGATGCAGGTATAAAGCCGATTAAAAAAATAACATCGGATAGCTGATTCATGACAAATAATATGAACCAAATGAATGTGAATAATACGATATAAGAAACGGTATTCATATTTTTCCTCCTGTATCATCATTTGCTCAAAAAGGACTTCGGCTTTTATGTCGAGGTCCTTTTAGTATGAGCAAAATCTAGTTAGTCATTTTTAGGTTCTTCAATAATCGTTGTTGTCGTCAGTGCAGATGTAATTAAGTAAATGACAGCGACGGTAATACCTGAACCGAGCCAAGTAAATTCAATTCGATTGAATAAGTTAACCAAAATTTGATGGAAAATAAATAAACAGATGCCGTATTGAATTAATGTACTAATAATACTAACGCCCATATTGTAATCCATATTCATCGATGCCATCGTAAATAAACCGAGCAAGTCGATGACGAAAACAACTGCTAAGACTAATAACAAAAACCAGCCGAAATATAGTGCGTTGCGATACCAATGATCATATAAATCTAAATGTGCAAGTTCGTATTTGGCAAGTAGAATCGATAAACCAAAGAATCCGAATAGTGGCACAGTTAGTAATAAGGCAATGATACATAAAAGCAATAAACCAAGAAAAATAAAACCTGAACAACCTGATACTTTAATTTTAAATTGACGATTTTTAAACATAGAATCCCTTCTCTACCACAAAGGTTTGTAAATGATATTACAGTGCGTATTGTCCCATTATAATGCACTTTTTCCCACAATGCACCTGAACTGCAAATTTGGAAAAAAAGCTTATTATTGGTTAAATATTAAAAAAGTGAGTAAAATATATGTATTCGGGTAACTAAATGGAACTTACAGAAGGAAGGAGAAGTTGTATTATGTTAAAACTAGAAAACCTTTCGAAAGTCTATCGAGGAGGAAAAAAAGCCGTAGATGATTTGAATATTGAAATCAAAAAAGGCGAATTTGTCGCATTTATCGGTACATCTGGTAGTGGTAAGACGACCGCTCTTCGCATGATTAATCGAATGATTGAACCAACTAGCGGTAAAATTCTTATTAATGACGAAGATGTCCGAAAGAAAAACCCTGTTACATTAAGACGTAGTATTGGTTATGTAATTCAACAAATTGGCTTAATGCCACATATGACCATTCGAGAAAATATCACTTTAGTACCTAGATTACTAAAGTGGGATAAAGAAAAAAAGGAAAAAGCAGCAGAAGAACTGATTAAACTTGTGAATCTGCCTGAAAGTTACTTAGATTTATATCCAACACAGTTATCTGGAGGTCAGCAACAACGTATCGGTGTATTACGTGCGTTAGCAGCGAACCAAGATTTAATTTTAATGGATGAACCATTTGGCGCGTTAGACCCGATTACGCGTGATACCTTACAAGATTTAATGAAAGATTTACAACAACGTTTAGGCAAAACCGTCGTTTTTGTAACACATGATATGGATGAAGCAATCAAACTAGCAGACCGAATCTGTATTATGCATGACGGAAAAGTCGTTCAATATGATACCCCAGATAATATTTTATCCAATCCCGCAAATCAATTCGTAAAAGATTTCATTGGCTCACACCGCCTTGTACAAGAAAAACCAAGTGCAAAAGTCGTGGATGATGTCATGATTACACCAATTACAATCTCACTAGAAAAAAGCTTAGACGACGCGATTCACAAGATGGTGAAAAGTCGTGTAGATACACTATTTGTCGTTGACGGCAATAACATTTTAAAAGGCTATTTAAGCGTTGAAAATATTACATCTGAAAGACACCGAACATCGAGTGTGGCAGATGCAATGGATAAGGACGTCTTTTTTGTATATAACAATTCCCGTTTACAAGATTCTGTACGTCGAATTTTACGTCGAAATTTAAAAAATATTCCTGTTGTAGATAGTGACCATCGATTAGTTGGTCTAATTACACGTGCGCATATTGTAGATATTGTATATGACACAATTTGGGGCGATGAGGCCGCTGAAGAAGTCCGTAATGAAGCATCAAATGAATGATGAAATAAAGGATGTGAAACAGATATGGGTGAATTTTTTACAGCAGCAGGAGATTTTTTAGTAAATAATAAGCAAGAAATTTTAGTTAAAACATGGGAACAATTTTATATCTCTATGTCAGCATTATTATTAGGTATTATCGTCGCTGTTCCAGTAGGCGTTCTATTATCTAAAACTGAAAAAGTCGCAAAAGTGGTCATGGGAATTACAAGTGTGCTTCAAACTTTACCATCTCTAGCGATTTTAGCACTGATGATTCCAATTTTAGGAGTTGGGAAAATTCCAGCGATTGTTGCGCTATTTATTTATACATTATTACCAATTTTAAATAACACATTTATTGGCATGCAGTCAGTCAATAAAGATTTACGTGGTGCTGGTATGAGTATGGGAATGACCAAGTTCCAAAGTATTTATTTAGTAGAGTTCCCTCTTGCAATTCCTGTTATTATGGCAGGTATTCGTCTATCTGCAGTTTATGCAGTATCATGGGCAACTTTAGCTTCGTACATAGGAGCTGGAGGTCTTGGGGATTTCATCTTTAACGGATTAAATTTATATCAACCTGAATTCATTATTGGCGGTGCTGTATTTGTAACGATTTTAGCATTATTAATTGATTTTATTTTATCGAAAGTAGAAAAAATAGCGACGCCAAAAGGCTTACGAGTAGAACGATAGGAGGGGTAATTTATGCGGAGACTGAAATGGATTGTTTTCATTTGTAGCATAATGCTCATCTTATCTGCTTGTTCATCTGGAAAAGATGAAACGATTAAGATTGCTACAGTGACTACAACAGAGAGTGCTATTATGGGGAATATGGTTAAACTCATGATTGAGCATTATACAGATGAAAATGTACAAATGATTAATAACTTAGGTTCGAGTGTTGTCGTACATCAAGCTATGTTAAATGGTGATGCAAATATTTCAGCGACACGTTATACAGGAACAGATTTAACAGGTGCTTTAGGGCAAGAAGCAATTAAAGACCCAGAAGAAGCAATGAAAAAAGTACAGGAATTATTCCAAAAAGATTATGATCAAACGTTTTTCGACTCATATGGCTTCGCAAATACCTATGCATTCATGGTAAGTAAGGAAACAGCGAAAAAATATAATTTGAAAAAAGTAAGTGACTTACGAAAAGTTGCAGACAAAATGCAAGCTGGTGTGGATACATCGTGGATGAATCGTCCAGGAGATGGTTATAAAGCATTCGTAAAGGAATATGGTTTTGACTTTAACAAAGTCTACCCAATGCAAATTGGTCTTGTATATGATGCGGTTGAAGCTGGAAAGATGGACGTTGTATTAGGTTATACGACAGATGGACGTATTTCGAGTTATGACCTTGTTGTATTAGAAGATGATTTAAAATTCTTCCCACCATATGATTGTAGTCCACTTGCAACGAATGAATTACTAAAAACACATCCAGAAGTGAAAAAAATTCTAGAAAAACTTGTCGACAAAGTATCTACAGAAGAAATGCAGAAATTAAATTATGAATCAGATAATAATTTATTAGAACCAGCTGTTGTCGCACAACGTTTTTTAGAAAAACATAATTACTTTGATGATAAAGGGGGAGAATAGGCATGGAAAATATGAATACCTTCCAGCAATTCTTTTACTACTTTGATGAAAATGGTAGTTATGTATTTATGCAATTTGTTCAACACTTTTTAATCTCAATCTATGGTGTATTAATTGCAGCCGTTGTCGGTATTCCTATCGGCATCCTGATTTCAAAATATGGTCGACTTTCAACATATGTCATTACCATTGCAAATATTATTCAAACGATTCCTGGTTTAGCGATGTTAGCCATTTTAATGTTAGCTATCGGTTTAGGTCAAACAACCGTTGTTGTAGCAGTATTCCTATACTCACTATTACCGATTATTAAAAATACCTATACAGGAATCAATAATATTAATAAAGATCTTACCGATTCAGGTAAAGGAATGGGTATGACAAAACTACAAGTCCTGTATATGATTGAGTTACCACTGTCACTATCCGTTATTATTGCAGGTATTCGCATTGCGCTTGTTGTCGCAATTGGAATTACAGCGATTGGTGCATTCATCGGAGCAGGCGGTTTAGGAGATATTATTATTCGAGGTACGAATGCTACAGATGGTACAGCGATCATTTTAGCAGGTGCGATTCCAACAGCTCTAATGGCAGTTTTAGCAGACTTAATTTTAAGTTTTATTGAACGAAAGATTGACCCTGTGAAAAAGAATCGTAAATTAATTGAACCAAAAATTGAATCATTAGAAGAGTAACAAAAGGAGAAATCGTCAAATGGCGGTTTCTCTTTTTAAATACATTGAAATCTATGTCGAAAGGGGATAGCATACAAAAGAGAAGTTCAAAAGGAGAGACAGAGATGACGGAACATAAAGAAGAACGCATTCCAATTGTCGGTATGCGTAAAAAAATCTATAAAAATTTAGTGCAATCTGCTTTTACGATTCCACATGCAACAGGTATGGAAGAAGTGCAAGTAGATGCGCTCATTACGTATAAGAAACAGCTAGCTGAGCAATCAAATGTACATATCACCTATTTACCAATCATCATGAAAATAGTGGCACAAATGCTTCAAAAGTATCCAATCTTTAATGCGACCATTGATGAAAAAGCAAATGAGATTGTATTGAAAAAAGCGATTAATTTAGGTGTAGCAACTGCAACAGCTGAAGGGTTAATCGTTCCTGTTATTAAAGAAGTGGAAGAGAAAACAATAGAAGAAATCGCTATAGAACTGCAAGATGTGACAGAACGTGCGCGACAAGGTACGCTGAAAATTACCGATATTGCTGGCGGCACATTTACGATTTCAAATACAGGAGTAAAAGGTGGCACATATGCTACGCCGATTATTAATTTCCCCCAAGTTGCAATTTTAGGAGTTCATGCAATGAAAGAGCGCCCTGTGATTCTACCAGACCGCACGATTGGCATTGGTACGATGATGGGTATGAGTCTATCATTTGATCATCGAATCATAGATGGAGACCTTGTTGGGTTATTTATGAATGATTTAAAAGAAGCTATTGAGAATATACATTAGATAAAAAAACGCACCGACCCGTTAAGTCAGTGCGTTTTTATTAGTTTAATCTTTGAATGAAGCAAACTTTTAAGTAGTTGAATTCAGGGAAGTCGCGGTTTGCGCGGAAATCTTTTGGTAATCCGAATTGCTCTACAATTTTATATTTTGTATTTGTTTCTTTACATGCTTGGTCGATAAATGTTTTGAATTTTTTCATACCGAAGCTGGCATTGTTTGTTGAAGCAACGATGATTCCTTTTTTTGCTGTAATTGAAAGTGCATCAGCTAATAATTTTGGATAATCTTTGGCTGTTGAGAAAGTCATCTTCTTCGTACGTGCAAAACTTGGCGGGTCTAATACAACTAAATCAAATTTTAATTGATGGCGTTGTGCATATTTGAAGTAGTGGAATACATCCATTACTTTGATGTCCTGTGCCTCAAAATCAATACCATTCACACTGAATTGTTCAATTGTTTTTGAAAGTGAGCGTTTTGCTAAATCGACAGAAGTTGTTTCTCTAGCGCCACCAAGAGCAGCAGCTACAGAAAATGCACCTGTATAAGAGAAGGTATTTAACATATTTGTACCTTCTGCATATTGATCGCGAATTGTGCGACGTACATCACGTTGGTCAAGGAAGATACCTGTCATAGCACCGTCATTTAAATCAATCGCAAAGTTCATGCCATTCTCTTTAATGATAATCGGGAACTCACCCGGTGTACCTTTTACAAAGTCATCTTCTTGTTCAATATACATACCTTTTGTATCGAAGCGTTTTTTCTCATAAATAGCTTTGTAATTTGTTAATTCATCAAGTGCTTGAATAACAAAGTCTTGATAACGATAAATACCATCGCTATACCAATTGATTAAGAAGTAACCATCATAATAATCAATTGAGATTCCACCAATACCGTCACCTTCGCCATTAAAGACGCGGAAAGTAGTTGTGTCTGCATCATTGAAGAAGTTTTCACGTAGTTGTAGTGCGGCACTGATTTTCTTTGTAAAGAAAGCTTGGTCGATTTCTTCGTGTTCCTTCGTTGTTAACACCCAACCAATACCTTTATTTTGAATACCGTAATAAGCCTTTCCTAAAAAACGATTATGGACATCCACTAATTCAAAAAGTTCGCCTTCATTTTCTAAAAGGTCTTTATTCGATACAGCATCGCGATGGACAAGTGAGTAGCCTCTTTTTAAGTCAGCGATAAAATCGGGTTTTACGCGTAATGTTTTCATAAATAGTATAGTTCATCCTTTATTTTCATAGTTTCTTCTATTATCGCACTTTTCTCTCAGAAAAGCGAAACCGTTCTTTTGTTACATACCGTAATATTCTTTAATGTTTTTGTAATCGAAATGTCGTTGTTTATGTTTAAGTATTTCTATAGACTAGGTTACGTGGTAATGATAAAAAAATATGATTTGTGAAGAAAATACGTTTATATATATCAATTTAATGAAAAAACCGGGGGAACATATACAATGAAGAAGCAATTAATCGCAGTAACAACAGCAAGTGCCATCGCATTATCAGCAGGTTTAGCAGCGACACCAATGACAGAAGCATCAGCAAAAAGTAGTGTATCTGTTACTAAAAAAGCATCTGGAACATACGTTGTAAAAACAAAAAAGAATGTATATTACCAAGCGAATAAGAAAAAAATTGGTACTGTATCAAAAAATGCAGTTGTTACATTAACACATAAACGTGTAGTAAACGGAAAAACATGGTACAAAATTAAATATGGTAAGAAAACAGGTTGGGTATTATCAACAAACTTATCAAAATTAACACTTTCAAAAACATCAAAAGTATCAAAAAGCTTTAAAACATCTGCAACAAAAAATTTATACTCAGCAGCAGGTGGTCACAATAAAAAAGTTGGTACTGTGAAGAAAAATACAGTTGTAAAAGCAACGTATAAGCGTACAGTAAACGGAAAAACATGGTATAAAATTAGCTATGGTAAAAAAACAGGTTGGGTTGTCGGCTCAAACCTAAAAAAATATGTAAAGAAAACTTCTACAAGCGGTAGTAAATTAATCTCAACAGGCGCACAATACTTAGGTGTACCTTATGTTTGGGGCGGAACTTCTCCAAGAGGATTTGACTGCTCTGGTTTTACACAATATGTTTATAAAAAAGCAAATGGTAAGTCAATTCCACGTACAAGTGGGGCACAATACGCAGCTTCTAAGAAAGTATCAAAATCACAATTAAAACAAGGTGATTTAGTATTCTTCTCAGTAGGAAGTAGCCGTATTACCCATGTTGCAATGTATGCAGGTAATGGTAAATTGTTACATGCTGCTGGAAATAAAGTTCAATATCAATCATTAGCAGGTTACTGGGATCGTTATGTAGTAGGCTACGGTACATTCCAATAAAATATATAAAAGATATGAATTCTGTAAGTGGGTCCATATCTTTTTTTATTTAATAAAATACAAAATTTTCTAAAATTTCAAATGAAATCACATGATTTTCATGTTTTTTTGAAAACTCCTTGTAAATGCGACCTTATTAGTGGGAATTTTGCGTATTTATTTCTAAAATAAGAGTATAAAGTAAAAAGAGGAGAGTTTGATGAAAAGAGAAGCAAAGAAAAGAAAAATACAAAGAATTTTATGGCGAGTATTCGCTGTTATGTCTGGTGCGTTAATTGCGGCATATGGATTAGAAGCAATTTTAATTCCAAACAGTGTATCAGATGGAGGCGTAACAGGTATTAGTATCGTCTTATCAGAATTAATTGGCCTACCTTTAGGGGTATGGATTGCGATTTTAAATATTCCATTTGTTTGGCTAGGGTATAAACAGATTGGTAAAAGTTTTGCGATGTATTCGACGTTAGGGATTGCGACATTAGCTGCGGGTACTGTCGCAATGCATGATGTTCGAACAATTATTGAAGGTGACACATTACTGATTACCGTAGTAGGTGGGATTATTATCGGTTTTGGTATGGGTCTTGCACTTCGTAATGGTGGTGCCCTAGATGGAATCGATATGTTTGCCGTGTTACTATCACGTAAATTACCATTTGGTACAAGTGATTTGATTTTATTCTTGAATATGTTCGTTTTCATTTTAGTATCATTCGTGTTTGGATTCAAAGGAGCGATTTTATCGGGTCTTGCTTACTTTATCGCTTCAAAAGTAATTCATATTGTCGAAGAAGGCTTAAGTGGTGCGAAAACATTTAAAATTATTACGAAAGATCCGGATACATTGGTTGAAACAATTCGTGATCGTTTAGGCCGTAGTGCAACATTAACAGATGTGTATGGCGGCTATTCACATGAAAAATTTAAAGAAGTTACATGTGTGATTAACCGATTAGAAGACACAAAAATTAAATCAATTATTTTTGAAATTGACCCTGAAGCTTTTGTTACGGTGTATGACATGGCAGAAGTAAAAGGCGGAAACTTTAAGAAACGTAATATTCACTAATCTAGGTGGATACATATATGAAAATCCCGTATGATTTCCGAATCATACGGGATTTTCTATGCTTTAAATAGTATTATCTTTTTTAGCCTTTATTTAGGAAGGCTAAAAGAGATAAAGTAGCTTGTATTTTACGCTTCTGTTGATGTCACGATTTCTGAAATGACAATTTGGCTACCTAACATTGGTGATTCTTTCGGTGCTTCGCCTTCTTTTGGTTCAGGGCGTTTGTGAGATTCTTTAAATGCATCGCTATTACGCCATTCGTGGAATCCATCCAGTGATTCCCAAAACATATTGACACTCATTTCATCATAATCTTCAAAGTCGCGTGCAATCGCCACTTCTGTTTTGATGAAGCCAGGGAATTGTTTTAACGTGTCGCCACCTTTTGTAAAGTTTGGAGCCATTTTTTCAGCAAAGCCTTTTTTTACTTTAATACGGTTTGTTACGATAAACATATGCAAAACTCCTCTATTCGATAATGTGTAACTTACTAAAAGAGTACTCCACTTATTAAAAAAAATGCAAACGGTAAGAATATAAAAATAAAAAAGACTACCTCATGCAGATAGTCTTTTTCCATATATTAAGGAGAGTTCTACATAGTCGTGCGATATTTAGAAGGATTACAGCACTACTTGGGGAATAGTTCTGATCTAAATACGTAGAACATGCACTTGAAAACTAGCAACTAGATAATGCTAGTCTGTTGAATAGAATAAAAGGGGGACTAAATCCTAGTATTCTACTCCACATTTGAATTATAGGATGAAAAAGGAAATTCTTCAACATAAATTTACTAAAAATAGTAAAAAAGAACATAAATTACAATATAATAGTATAAATAAGTTTTAAATTGTTTTCAATTATAATTGGAATATTTTATAATTAAAGGAAATAGTAAAAAAGAAGTGAGACGATGAAATGAAAAATAATAAAATAAAACTACAGTATCTTATCATCGGTGTGGCTTTACTAGCATTTATTTTGACAAGTATCGTATCAATTTGGAGCGGTTATAAATTGAATAAAGCGAACTTGGGTGAAAGTGCGATGGTTACAAATCGAGTCTATGCTCAAAAAGTAGCAGAGACGGCTAATAATTATTTAGCAGAGCAACAGAAAATTTTAAAGGTTAATGCGAAGTATATTGCAGAACGTATAGATGACCAATCAGATTTAGAAAAACATGCAGATTTTATACGAAATCAGACGAGTGCATTCAACTCGATTGCAATTGTTAATAAGAAAGCAGTTGTTCTCGCAACGTCTCCACAATCGTTAGATTTAGTTGGTGTAAAATTAACAGCTGAAGCAACGAAAAAAGCGATTAAAGAACAAAAGCCCATGATCTCTCAACCTTATACGAGTGTGAGTGGTCGGTTGATCGTTTTTGTAACGACACCTATCTTTTCAGAGAAAAATGAATATCTTGGTTTAATTGGTGGCACGATTTATTTAAAAGAAAAAAATATTTTATATAAATTATTAGGTGCACATCCATATGATGGTCAATCAACTGTCTATGTTGTCGATCGAGATGGTACGATTATTTATGATGAGCGAAAGAAAAATATTGCGCGTGATTTACCTGATAATGACATTATAAATATGGCGATTCATAAAAAAACAACAGGTGTTGTTAAAGGAGAAAATACAGAGAATCAAATTGCTTTTGCAGGATATGCACATGTTAAAAATGCAGATTGGATGGTTATTGCACAACGACCTGCTTCCGCAGTTGAAGCGCCGGCTAAACAATTATTCAAGCAGATGTTTTTAATTGCACTACCGTTCTTAGCTATTTCTTTAATTATTGTTATTTTCCTATCATACCGCATTGCAAAACCGCTTCAACGGTTAGCTCAGTTGACAGAGAGCAGTAAGTTGAATGATGAGGAAAATAATTTCCGTTCTGTTCAGGCTTGGTACTATGAAGTGATTCAATTGAAAGAAGCGCTTATTCAAAGTTTTAGTCATTTACATGAACAAGTATTGGAGTTAACAGGTAAGTCAGAACGCGATGGATTAACAGGTTTATATAATAGACGAACACTGGATGATCGTTTAATGTCTTGGACGAAGGAACAAAAAAGTTATGCAGTCATTATGTTTGATGTCGATCATTTTAAAAATGTAAATGACACATATGGACATGATGTGGGTGATGAAGTTCTTCGTTTTATCGCAGCAGCTATGTTACAACATGTAAGAACGACCGATTCATGCTATCGTTTCGGTGGTGAAGAATTTGTTATTTTATTACCGGGTGCTTCGGTTGATGTAGCCTATGAACGAGCAGAAGAATTGCGACAATACTTTGAACAAACAAATAGCCCAACATCACTACCAATTCATATTTCAGCAGGTGTGGCAGAATGTCCAAGTGATGGAGTAGAAGGAAATGGTGTTTTAAAGAAAGCAGATCAACTTTTATATGAAGCGAAACAAAATGGACGTAATCAAGTAAGAAAATCGAACTAAGACAATAGCAGTGAACAAAGGGTAAAAATTAGATGAAGTATATAAAATAGATGTCTTTTCTGCTTTTCCTATACGAATGATTGGACTTTCAAAAAAGAGTTCGATAAAATGATGTTTCAGTGTAAAGTTACACACTATAGAAAAGGTGAGAGTATGAAACGTGAAGAAATGATTACGATTGTTTCCCAAAAGATGAAATTAATTCGAACAGAATACAATTACACCCAAGAGCAGATGGCAGATATTTTAGGAATCTCTAAAAAAACACTGGTTCAAATTGAAAAACAACGCATTGAATGTGGTTGGACAGTAGCTGTCGCTGTATGTACACTTTTTCGAAACAGCATGATTTTACAAACAGCGCTAGGTGGCAACCCACTTATGTTTATTTCATTAATTGCGAATGAAGGATTGATTCACGTAGATAAAAATGAAGTGAATGATAAGTTATGGTGGCGTACAATTGAGAATAAGACGAATTGGCGCATCCAACAAAACCTTGTGCACACATGTTTTCGTATTTTAAATCCAGAGGGTCGTATTATTTTTTATACATTCTCTAAAGATATTGCATTAGAAGAATTCCAAAAGCATATTTTTTAAATTTAAGCCTTTCTTTTTCAAACATCCGTTGAAAAAGAGAGGTTTTTATTTATTTAATGGGTAAAGAATTGAAAGGGGGACAAATAAAATGAAGAAAAGGATCATCATAACGATTAGTGTGATATTAATAGTGGGTGTATCAATTTATTTTTTGGTCTCCTTTTTAGAACATAAAAATAAACAGCAACAACCAGTTCAAAAGGAAACAAAAGAAATCGACTATGAACACATGATAAAAAATCCAAAAAACTATGTCGGTCATTCAATTGAAGCTGAGGGTTTAGTAGATGATTCAAAATATATTAATGGAAAAGGTGTTTACTCAGTCATTTTATTAAAAAAGGGTGAATATACAACAAGTGTAGTTATTGTTGAGACAGATAAAAAAGAAGCATTAGCGCAACAGTCCTACATTCGTTTTGAAGGAGAAATTACAGGTATCTATAAAGGAAATTTGGACTTAGGTGTACAAGGGGATTTGGTAGAGATTCGGACGAAAGAAGTCATTATCGAAGAAAGTGAAAAGAGTCCGAATATGGTCAATGTTGAAATAAACGAACAAGGTAATTTTGGAAATGTACATGTTGAAGTAGATAAGGTGCGCATGTATCCAAAAAGTACACGCATTTATTTATTTTTATACAATAAAAATAATACTCGTATTTATTTGAATGATTCATCTATTAAACTCTATGCAGATGGGAAAGAAATACCATCCAAGTATGAAGTACTCGATCAATCTATTCGTCTTGCCCGTTCACTAGAACCAAATAAAGGAACGAGAGGCGTGATGTCATTTGAAGCAGCCCCGAAAGATACAAAAAAGCTCGATTTAACTTTTGAAATGACGATGGTCAATCAGAAAAAACCAATTCAGTTCTCACATGAGATGAATATGGAGGTCATAAAAAAATAATAAGCTAAAAGTCTATGTGATTTTTATCAGATAGGCTTTTTTTCTTTTCTTAAGAAAATCTTCATTTTTATCCTCCTTAATTATTAAGATTTATTTCCTATACTGAAGATAACAAAGAAAAGAAGGAGCTATGAACATGATTACATTAACGAATATATGCCATACATTTTCGATTGGTAAAAAAGGTCAAGAGCGACAAGTACCTGTTTTAAAAGATGTAAATCTTCAAGTCGAATCGGGTGAAATCGTCGCAATTGTCGGAAAGAGCGGTTCAGGGAAGTCGACTTTATTAAATACGATTGCTGGGTTTTTAAAACCAGATGAAGGCAAGATAGTTTTAAATCATAAAGATACAACGCATTTATCAGAAGCAGAGCATGCAAAATTTCGCCTGAAAAATGTAGGTTTTATCTTTCAAAATTTTCAATTGATGCCAGGGTTAACGGCTTTTGAAAATATTGAATTACCTCTTAAAATTCAAGGGATGGGAAAGAACGCTCGTTTTCAAACTGTACGAAAAATAATGGAGCGCGTGGGTTTGAATGAAGTACTCGATCACTACCCCAATGAATTATCTGGTGGACAGCAACAACGTGTATGTATTGCGCGTGCACTCGTAACGAATCCGTCGATTATTTTGGCAGATGAACCAACAGGGAGTTTAGATTCAGAAACAGAAAAAGATATTCTAGAGCTTATTCAATCATTGAATCAATCACTCGATTTAACTTTTGTCATCATTACACATGATGAAGAAGTAGCGAATAGTGCACATAAAAAATACCGTATGCATGACGGGCAATTACAGGAGGCGATTTACAGTGCAGTTTAAAGATCAATTAGATTTTGTGAGACAACATGTAAAAAAGAATCGTATGCGTATTTTCACGACAATTTTAGCGACTACAATGGGCTGTGCGTTCTTAATCGTACTTGCTTCCGTCGCATTTGGTTTACAAAATTCATTGAAAAAAGAAGTATTATCAGATGATACACTAACACGCATCGAAGTATATAATGATGGCAATAAGGAAATTGAACCAACTGAAATTAAAAAGATGAAAAATGTGAATGCGGTGACGATGAACACGCTCATTCAAACGGGTAATTTAGAAGCAAATATTGATGCGTATAAAGGAAGTCCGGAAGTCATCTTAACGGATTTTAAAGAAAATGAAAAAGCCAATTTAAAATTATCAAAAGGTACATATCCAGAAAAAGCAGATGGTGTAGTCGTTGGTTATAATGTTGCACAAATCTTGCTGTCAAAAGAAGATGAGAAAAAGTTAGAGAAAGAGAAAGATGCATCAAAAATTAATATAGGGATTCAAGAAAGTATGATTGGAAAGAAAATCACACTTAATTGGAAAAATGAAGAAACGAAGAAAAAAGTAACACGCACATTTACAATTGAAGGTGTGGGACCGAAGCCTAAAAAAGAGTGGGAACAAGATGGAACAATTCGAATTAGTAAAGAAAACGAAGAAGCACTTGTACAAGATTTAAAAACACTTTATGGTAAAAAGCTTAAAGCGGAAGAGATGATTTATCGTACAACGGCTGTTTATGCGACGGATCTTGAAGCGGTGACGGCGATTAATAAAGCCTTGCAAGACGAAGGTTACGCAACTTATACAGTTTCACAACAATTAGAAGAAATGAACTTATTATTCTTAGCGCTAAAAGCAGGATTAATCTTTGTTGGAACGATTGCAATTTTGATTGCATCTATTGGGATTTTTAATACGATGACGATGGCTGTGACAGAACGAACACGTGAGATTGGTGTTATGAAGGCAATTGGTGCTAGTCCAAAGCTAATTCAGCGTCTGTTCGTGATGGAGAGTGCTTACATTGGTGTGATTGGAACAGTCATTGCGGTTATTATTTCATATATTGTTAGTTTTGCGGCGAACTATGCGATTCCGAAAATCTTGTATATGGCAACAAATGAAAAAGAATTCTTAACAACAGAGATTCAATTTTCAGCGATTCCATGGCAGTTAGTCGTGATTGCGGCTGCAATTAGTATTGGTGTAGCCATTCTATCTGGTTGGAGACCTGCAAGAAAAGCAACAAAAATTGATGTTATCCAAGCTTTACGTCAAGATTAAAAATGAAGAGACTTGACACATAAGTATAAGAAAAACCAGAATCGCGCTGTAGCGTGGTTCTGGTTTTTTGTTGTGAACTTTAAAAAGGAAAATAAAGTATTTAGTCCTATCCTCGAGATGTTCTCTGTTGAAAATACTTCTGTCTCAATTGTTTACTTTCTTCATATGAAAACTATGGTTCTAAATTCAAGCTTTTTTATTGCTAAAAGGGTAGAATATTTGTTATGAGGTAATCCATATGTTCAGGTCAAATTACTAGACAAATGATGACGACTTATTTAAATTAAATCACAGACACTGATTAAAAAATAAAATTGTAATGAGGTAATTCATATGACAATCAACAATAAAATTTTAAATAAAATCCAATTCACAGAACGTAATGAAAATGAAAAATTAAGCGTTGTAGGCCCTATTCGCTTACCAATCAAACAGGGTGATTTTGAAGCGACATTTCAGTGGTATTGTTGGAAAGATGTTCCAGCATCTGTATCAAAAGAAGAAATGATTGAACTACTACCATCTATGAATCTAGCTTTCGGACAACAGTCATCGGTACTGGTGTACGGTGATTTTGCGAACTCTGAAGATGCGATTATTCGTATGCATAGTATTTGTCATACTGGGGACATCTTTGGTAGTCAACGTTGTGACTGTGGCTATCAATTACATGAATCGATGAAAATGATTGTCGAACATGGTTGTGGTGCGATTTTCTATTTAGCTGACCATGAAGGGCGTGGAATCGGTCTATTCTCTAAATCCCTTGCTTATTTATTACAAGATGATGGTCTTGATACGGTAGAGGCGAATCATGAACTAGGTTTTGAAGATGATATACGTTCTTATGAGGATGCGATTAAAGTACTTGAAGTGTTACGCCAAAAACCTGTAACACTGATTACGAATAATCCGAAAAAATTAGAAGCGTTAAAATCACATGGTTTATCTGCGAAAGGGCATATTCCTTTATGGGGTGGAGTAACAGATAGCAACCGTTACTATTTAGAAACAAAAGTGAAAAAAGCAGGTCATATCTTAGGTGAGGGTGGTGTCGATAATGCAGAACGATCAGTATTACATGAATCTCGCGATTGAGCTGGCAGCGAGCGCAAAAGGTAACACAAACCCAAATCCACTTGTTGGGGCTGTTGTTGTAAAAGATGGTGTCATCGTTGGTACAGGGTTACATCGAAAAGCAGGAGAACCACATGCAGAGGTGCATGCTTTTCGTATGGCAGGAGATCATGCGAAAGGCGCAACATTGTATGTAACACTTGAACCTTGTTCGCATTACGGTAAAACACCACCTTGTGCAAATTTAGTAAAAGAATCAGGCGTGAAACGTGTTGTTGTAGCGATGCAAGACCCGAATCCAGAAGTAGCTGGTCGCGGTATTCGCTTACTTCGTGATGCCGGAATCGAAGTAGAAGTCGGTTTACTAGAAGAAGAATCACGTCGTTTAAATGAACGCTTTATTCATAATATGCTGACAGGACTTCCTTTTGTGCGCTCAAAATTTGCGATGACATTAGATGGTAAAATCGCGACTTATAATGGACATTCACAGTGGATTACAGGTGAAGCAGCACGTGCTAATGTGCACGAATTGCGTCATGAAGTAGATGGAATTCTTGTTGGTAGTCAGACAGTTTTAAATGATAATCCAGCATTAACAACGCGTCTAGCAGACGGACGTGAAGGACGAAATCCTGTACGTGTTGTATTAGATGGTCAATTACGTACACCAACAGATGCACAAATTGTTGATACTACTGTTGCACGTACAATTATTGTGACATCTAAAGAACATGAAGCGCGTACGAAAGAATATCCAGGTGTAGAGTTCATCTATGTATCTATAAAGAATGACAAACTAAACTTACAAGAAGTTTTACCGGCACTTTATGAAAAAGGAATTACAGATTTACTTGTTGAAGGTGGAGGCACAATTAATGCGTCATTCTTACGTGAAGGCTTGATTGACCAAATGATTGTCTATATTGCACCGAAAGTATTGGGTGGTCGTCATTCGATTACACCATTTACAGGTGATGATGTTAAGACAATTGATGAAGCGATGCCATTATCATTTGACCAAGTGGAGCAAATTGGAGAAGATTTACGTATTATTGCGTATCCAAAGAAGGATTGAACAACGAATGTATAAAGAAGTAGATATAAGTATTGTAGGCGGTGGCCCTGGTGGGATGTTACTCGCCTACTTACTTGCGAAAAAAGGGATTCATGTACTCTTATTGGAGCGTACAAATGAATTAGCGCGTGCCTTTCGTGGTGAACATATTAATGAAGATGGTGAAGCAATTTTAAAGTCATATGGACTTTATGAAGCTGTTGAAAAACGTGGTTTATTAATGATGGAAGCGGTAGAGTATTGGCAAAAAGGTGAGAAAATTAAAACGATTTTACCTGATGCATCTGTAGGGCATTTAGGTATTCATGTGCCACAAGCACATCTACTTGAAGCGATTTTAGAGCAAGCAGAGGCGTATCCAACATTTGAATATCAGCTCAATACACGCGTAACAGAATTACTGCAAAATGAAGAAGGACGTTATATTGGTGTGAAAGCAAAACAAGGTGATATGGAACTGACGGTCATGAGTCATTTAGTAATTGGAGCGGATGGACGCTATTCAACTGTACGAAAAAAAGCACAGATTTATCCGACAATTCGTAAACATGGTTTTGATTTATTGTGGGCGCGTATTCCAGCACCAATAAATTATGAACCCGTTATAAAAATGGCTCTTGTTGACGGTATGCAAATTGCGTTATTTGCACAAACGAATGGTTATGTACAAATCGGATGGCATATCGAAGAAGGTAGTTACGGGGAACTAAGAAAACAACCGTTTGAACCATTTATTACGAAGTTAGTAGAGGCTTTTCCAGATTTGCGTGAAGCAGTACAGTCCCATATACAGTCTTGGCAGGATTTTGTCGTGCTTGACGTATTTAGTAGTCAAACAGAGTGTTGGGGAGCAGAAGGGCTCGCTCTAATGGGGGATGCTGCACATACGATGACACCAACAGGCGCATATGGTCTAAATGAAGCATTAAAGGACGCTGTGGCATTAGCTGAGTTGATTGATGAACAAACAATTCAACGACTTGAGTTACTTACATGTGAGCGTCAACGCAAGGATGAAGTAACCAAATTACAGGCGCTACAAAGAGAGAAAGAACAACAATTTGCAGCGCAGTTTTTAGTACATGTATAAAGGGGGAAGTTCGATGCGATTTGGTTTTGATATTGACGATACATTAATTGATTTACGTCGACATGCCTTTTATTTATATGAAGAAAAGTTAGGGCGAAAAGCTTCGATTGAAGCGTTTGAGCAATTGAAAACCGTAGCGATTCATTCTTTATTTGATTTAACGAATGAAGAAGGTAAGAAGATGTGGCAAGATACAACGGAAGACATCTATTTCACAAACTGTCCCTCTTTTGATATGGCAAAAGAAGTAGTGAATGATTTAGTAGCTGCTGGGCATGAAGTATTTTATGTGACCGCACGTCCAAAACACTATTGTGAAAAAACACGTGAATGGATGAAGGCGCAAGGATTTCCGGTAGTAGATACCAGGTTCTTCTGTGGTATGGAAGACCACGAAAAGATTGATACAATTCGTAATCTACATCTCGACTACTATATTGATGATAAACCAGCTGTACTCGATACATTAGTTGGCATTGATACAACGTTATTAATTAAAGATCAATCATATAATCAAGAGGCGACGCGTTATCCACGTTTATATCAGTGGAATGAATTTAAAGATTTGGTGAAATAGCAAAAAGTGCTTTAGCATAGGAAAATGCTAAAGCACTTTTTATTTATTAATAAATTGTACGGAACTCGATTTCATCGCTATGTTTTCTAAATAACTCCTCAATGGTTATACCATTAATTTTAGCTATTTGCACAAATTGATGGTTATCATGTGTATAATCGCATATTTCTTCTGAATCTACGATTAATGATCGGCCCTCTTGGAAATTTGAAATGAAGTATTTTTTATTCTTATAAGTAAATTCAATTTCATGACCGATTTCAAGTAATTGTATGAGTGTCTCAAATGTGGCGTTTTCTAAATGATTATATGGTGTTTCGCTCAATTCATTTCACCCCGTAAAAATTTGTTTCCATTATTTTATCATTTAAAATAAATAATCCAATAGAAAAAGAGAGCTTGAACATTAATCCAAGCTCTCTTTTTAACTTTATTAGAAGTATTTAATCTCTTTATTCAAGTCGATTTTTGAAATATCCATACCCAATGCTTTGGCTACACCTTCACCATAAGCAGGGTCTGCTTTGTAGCAGTGGATAATATGGCGTTCTTTGATGAAATCTTCAACAGGAGCCAT
The DNA here is from genome assembly GCF_001534765.1 of Kurthia sp. 11kri321. Taxonomy (NCBI): domain Bacteria; kingdom Bacillati; phylum Bacillota; class Bacilli; order Caryophanales; family Caryophanaceae; genus Kurthia; species Kurthia sp. 11kri321. The sequence goes on along the minus strand of NZ_CP013217.1, from coordinate 2,714,855 downwards.
ATCTTCAGCAGTATTATTGAATAATTGTTGTTTTTGATCGTCATTCATCAGACGGAATAACTTACCTGGTTGCTCGAAGTAGTTATCATCATCTTCACGGAAGTCATAAATATCTGCTGGTCCATCTAATTCAAGTGCAGGGTCTTTATATTCTGGTTGTGGATGTAACGCACCATAGCTGTTAGGGAAGTATGTGATTGCAGAGCCACGATTACCATCTGCACGACCTTGACCATCACGGTGATACACCATGAATGGGCATTTTGGTGTATTAACAGGGATTTGGTGATGGTTTACACCTAAACGATAACGTGCTGCATCTTGATACCCGAATAAACGAGCTTGTAACATACGGTCAGGTGAGAATGAGATACCTGGTACAACATTTGATGGTGCAAATGCTGCTTGTTCTACATCTGCAAAGTAGTTTTCAGGGTTACGATTTAATTCGAATTCTCCAACCTCAATTAATGGATAGTCTGCTTTATACCAAACTTTTGTTAAGTCGAATGGATTGTCAGGATGATTACGCGCTTGTTCTTCAGTCATCACTTGGATGTACATTTTCCATTTCGGGAAATCACCTTTTTCAATCGCGTTAAATAAGTCACGTTGAGATGATTCACGGTCTTGTCCTACTACTTCAGCAGCCTCTGCATTTGTGTAGTTTTCAATTCCTTGTTGTGTACGGAAATGGAATTTTACATACACACGTTCATTATCTGCATTAATCATTGAATACGTATGAGAACCGAAACCATGCATGTTACGGTAACCTTTTGGAATACCACGGTCAGACATAACAATTGTTACTTGGTGTAATGCTTCAGGTAACATTGTCCAGAAATCCCAGTTGGAATTCGCATTTTTCATATTCGTTTTTGGATCACGTTTAACAACGTGGTTTAAATCTGGGAAGTGAAGTGGATCACGGAAGAAGAATACAGGTGTATTGTTTCCGACCATATCCCAATTTCCTTCTTCTGTATAGAATTTTAAAGCGAAACCGCGAATATCACGTTCAGCATCTGCTGCACCACGTTCACCAGCTACTGTTGAGAAGCGAGCGAACATCTCTGTTTGCTTACCTACTTCTGAGAAAATTTTTGCTTTTGTATATTTTGTAATATCATTTGTTACAGTAAATGTACCGAATGCACCAGAACCTTTTGCATGCATTCGGCGCTCAGGAATTACTTCACGATTGAAGTTTGCTAATTTTTCAATTAAAAATACATCTTGTAAAAGAATGGGACCGCGTTTACCAGCAGTCATACTGTTTGAGTGACTTACAACAGGTGTACCTGTCGCAGTTGTTAAGCGTTGATGGTCTGTATTTTTGTTTTCTGTCATAAAATAATACCTCCTGAAAATTTATAAGATTTCTACAGCGAACTGTAGACAATAACAAGCTATAAATATACTGTAACATACATTATAATTAAAAGTAAATAATAATCATTCTATTTAAGGAATTCCTATAAATAAAACATCACTTCGAGTAGTATTCCCTATTTACAACATAAATAAACATTTATTTAAAAGAAAAATGTGTTTTTGCGAATTATAATATAAGTAGTTTTGTAAATGATTTATTTATCATTCTCAATTAAATGAGAAAAAAGATGTAATTGAAAATATGAACAAATGTTTACAAGTATTTAAAGTACATCTTTCGAATTAGTTAAATTAGTCTTTTATCTCACAGTAGATTATTTTATGATAGGTAAAGTATGAAATGAGGTGTTCTATATGTTGGAAAAAGCACGTGCTTTTATAAAACAATTCGGAAAAGAAATGAAGAAACCAATTGAGCAACGCTTAAAAGAGATAGAAGAAGAAATTATAAGCACAGGTACATATACTCATACAGAAGAAGAACTAGTTTATGGCGCAAAAGTTGCGTGGCGCAACAGCAATAAGTGTATTGGTCGCTTATTTTGGAATAGTCTACATGTGTTCGATCATAGACGTTTAGAAGATGAAGAAGAGATTTTTGAAGCACTAGTCGAGCATATTCGCTATGCAACAAATGGTGGGAAAATTCGTCCAACGATTTCTATTTTTGCACCTGGACGTGTGCGTATTTGGAACGATCAATTAATTCGATATGCAGGTTATGAAAAAGACGGACAGGTGATTGGTGATACGGTATCACTTGATGTAACTAAAAAATTTCATGAACTGGGCTTTCCTATGGGAGATCAGCCATATGATATTCTACCACTTGTTATTCAAGTGGACGATAGACCTCCTAAAATGTTCTCGATTCCGAAAGATGCTATTTTAGAAGTTCCAATCACACATAGTCAGTATCCTAAAGTAGAACAAATTGGTATGCGCTGGTATGCAGTTCCGATTATTTCAAATATGGGATATGAAGTTGGTGGTATTACATATGAAGCGGCGCCATTTAATGGTTGGTATATGGGAACAGAGATTGGCGCACGTAATTTAGCAGATGAAGATCGTTATAACTTTTTACCACAAGTAGCAGAAGCGATTGGTATTGAAGCCAAAAGAGCGCATACGCTATGGAAAGATCGCGCGCTAGTTGAGTTGAATTATGCAGTGCTAGAATCTTATAAACAAGCGGGTGTGAGCATTGTTGATCACCACACAGCAGCACAGCAGTTTCAATTATTTGAACAACAAGAAGAAAAAGAAGGGCGTGATGTGACAGGGAACTGGACATGGCTAATTCCACCTTTGTCACCTGCAACTACACACATCTTTCATCGTCCTTATAATAATACAAAAAAATCACCAAACTATATCTATCAACAGAAGCCATTTCACCTAGAAAAATAGTTTTCGAAAGGAACAGAAACATGATTTACAGTAAAGAACGAATTATTACTTTGATGCGTGGGAGTATTCAAAGAGTAATTCGTTATATTGATTTATCAGATAATCTACTACGCATACCGATGGAAGTAGATAAGTGGAGTATATTTGAAACAATAGGTCATCTAACTGCTTGGGACCAGTTTATTTTGAAAAAACGATTACCTCATTTAATTCAAGGTATTCCAGTCTCTCCTATTTATAATATTGATGTACACATTGAAAAGTATATGAAGGATATTTGTCAAATTCCAACATATGAAATATTACGTTATTTTATTCAAGTAAGAAAAATGTTAATTACACAGATTATGCAGATTTCTGATAAAAGCTGGTGCAGAGTTGTGAAAATCGGTCAAAAAGAACAAACGATGGTGCAATACTTTCAACAATTAATTGAGCACGACGAAAAATATTTTCGACAAATTGATAGATATTTAGGAAAGCATTAAGAGAAATTCAGAGAAATCATTGTAAACAGATGGTTTCTCTTTTTAGTATTATAAAAGTATCCTTTTATTTTAAATTAAGAAAAATAAATCATTTTATAAAATTTGGATAAAAAGGTTGTTTTTATTTATTCTTTATATTATGATACGAATTATATTAAAACCTAGTAAATTGATAAGTATAATAATGAAAAGGGGATTTCATATGAATGAATCGATTCGAAAAGTGCAATTTCAGCTTGAAGAGCAGTTACCAGAAGTAATTGAGTGGAGAAGGTATTTACATCAGCATCCTGAATTATCTTTTCAAGAGAAAAAAACATCACAATTTATACTAAATGAATTAAAAAAGTTACCTTTGGACATAAAAGAAAATGTAGGTGGTTATGGTATTGTCGCTACATTAAGAGGGAAGTCAGTTGGGCCAGTCGTTGCGTTTCGAGCTGATTTTGATGCATTACCGATTCAAGATTTAAAAGATGTAGCATATAAATCAAAAAATGACGGTATTTCGCACGCTTGTGGACATGATGGGCATAGTGCTGCTCTCTTAGGATTTGCAAAAGTTCTTTCTAAATTTAAAGAACAGCTACATGGCGCAATCGTATTTATTTTTCAACCAGCAGAAGAATTACCACCAGGCGGTGCGAAATTTATGATTGAAGAAGGGGCACTTGAAGGTGTAGATGTCATTTTTGGTGCACATCTTGATACTTCTGAACCTACAGGAACTATTTCAATTGGAGCAGGCTATCAAATGGCTGCAGTTGATCGGTTTAAGATTACATTACAGGGACTAGGAGGCCACGGTGCAAGACCACATGAAACAAAAGATGCAATTGTACTCGGTTCTAAAATAATTAGTGACTTGCAGCAAATTGTATCGAGAAGAATTGATCCTTTCTCACCAGCGGTTGTTACTGTGGGAATTTTTCAGTCAGGGAGTGCATTTAATATTATTGCAGATTCTGCTGTAATCGAAGGTACAGTACGTACAATGACAAATGATGTACGCACCAAAATCCAAGAAGAGATTGAGTTAATTGTGTCAAAAGCAGCTGAAGGAGCGCATGCAACGTACGATTTAGAATACATAAATGGTTATCCAGCACTGTATAATCATCCAGTAGAATCTGAATTAGTTACACAGCTTGCTTCAGATTTACAAGTAAAAGCGCTTCAACCAGTTATGGGAGCTGAAGATTTTTCTTATTATTTATTAGAGAGACCAGGAACATACTTTAGAGTAGGTGCTCACAATGAGCAGGAGAGTACACAATTTTCACATCATCACCCTAAATTCGACTTTGATGAAAAAGCATTACTAAATATGCAACAAATGTTCTTAAAAATTGCAGCACATTATGTACTAAAGGAGGAAGAAGTTCATGCCTAAATTTGAATTTGACCATGTTGTACACTTTTTGAATCAACCAGAAGCGTTTATCCATGAACTAAATAAACAAAATATTCATGCAGTTGAAGGAGGAAGACATGAAGGGCGAGGAACGTATAATGCATTAAGCTATTTTGATTTAAGTTACATTGAATATCTTGGTGCATATGACGAAGAACTTGTACGTAAGAGTAATCCAGCACATCATAGTATGATAGAAACAATTATTGAGCAAGATTTTGAAGAAAGTCTTGTAAGATTCGCAATTCGTACGGATGATATTCAAAAAGCAGCTGCACGTTTTAAAGAAGCAGGTCTAACTGTTACAGGACCAGATGCAATGTTTCGAAAAAGACCAGATGGTAGCGAAATTCACTGGCAATTACTCTATATAGGTGAAGAAAATAATAAGTTACCACTTCCTTTTATTATTCAATGGAATCAATCAGATGAGGAACGCCGTAATGAACAAATTCAGCAGGGAGTAATTGGTCAGCAACTACCGAATACAGCATTAGAAGGTGTCGTATTTGTAGTGGAAAATGCAGAAGAAACAGCTAAACGCTGGGGTGGTTATTTCAAACAACAAGTTGGTAAAACATATGTAGACCAGACACTTCAAGCCAAGATTGTAACGATTCCTCTAAATGGAGGAGAATTGTATTTCGCAGAACCTGTAGGTGAAGGTGTCATTAAAAATACATTGCTAACAAAAGGTGAAGTACCTTTTCAAATTAATTTAAAAGGATTTAATGAAGAAAAATTATTTGAAGCACATAATGGCCGTTATTTATTAAAAAAGTAGATATTAAAACCAAGTAATTTTATAAGAAAAGAGGATTTTTATGAAGAAAACAAAATTAACTTTATTAACAGTCATTACACTTGTATTACTCGTTCTCACAGCATGTGGTTCAAAATCTAAAGATACGGATGCTGCAGCAGATAGCGATAAAGTTGTGAAAATAGGTTATCAAAAGGGTAATACAATTAACATTTTAAAAGAGAGTGGCTATTTAGAAAAGAATTTGAAAGAGAAAGGTTACAAAGTAGAATGGCGTGAATTTTCACATGGTGGAACTTTACTAGAAGGGTTATTCACAGGGAATATCGATTTTGGTCATGCTGCTGATGGTTCAGGTATTACAGCGCAAGCAGGTAACAAACCTTTCGTATATGTAGGAGCAGATAAACCAAATCCAGAAGGTATTGGATTACTGGTTTTAAAAGATTCAGGCATTAAGAATATTAAAGAATTAAAAGGTAAAAAAGTGGGTGTATTAAAAGGTGGAAATCATCACTATCTAGCAATGTTAGCAGTGGAAGATGCTGGGTTAAAAGTCGATGATATTGAATGGGTTTATCTACAAGATGCTTCTCAATTAAGAACAGCTTTTGAAACGAAAGCAATTGATGCGCTTGGCACGTATGATCCTTTCTTTGCAGGAGCTGAAACAGATTTAGAGACTGTTAATTTAACAGAAGGAAAAGACTATGACTATCCGAATCGCACATTCTATTATGCAAACGAAAAATTTAATCAACAACATCCAGAATTAGTTGAAGTGATTTTAGATTCGATTGCTGAATCAGATGAGTGGGCAAATAAAAATAAGCCTGAAGTTGTTAAGTTAGTTTCAAAAGCTTTAGGAATTAATGAAAAAGTGATTGAGCGTGCGATTGATCGTCGTACTTATGGTTTAGATCGTTTAGATGAAAAAATTATTAAAACACAACAGGCGCAAGCAGACTACTACACAAAAGTAGGGTTAATTCCACAAAAAATTAATGTTTCTGAACGTGTCAAAGATACCAAATAAGGAGTGAGACAAATGAAAGAAAAGAAGTGGAGTTTTATACCTTGGCTAATCCCTATCGCATTTGTTGGGGCATGGCAATTAGTAACACAGTTTCAAATTGTCTCGACACAACTGGTTCCTGCTCCTTTAACAGTACTGAAAAGCTTTTATCAATTAGTTATTTCAGGAGACTTACTGTATCACTTAGAAGGAAGTCTTGGTAGAGCATTTATCGGTTTACTGATTGGTGGGGGAATTGGCTTTATTTTAGGTATTACCAATGGACTTTCAAAATTTTCCTTTCTTTTTACAGATACGTCTTTGCAAATGATTCGAAATGTACCGAATCTAGCACTTGTACCGCTTGTTATTATTTGGTTTGGTATTGATGAAGGAGCAAAAATTTTCTTGGTAGCTATTGGTGTGATGTTCCCAATCTATATTAATACATTACATGGTATCCGAAATATTGATCCTGGTTATATTGAGATGGGAAGAATGTATGGACTAAAAGGCTTTAAATTATTTAAAGAGATATTACTGCCAGGTGCATTACCATCTATTTTCGTTGGTTTACGTTATTCATTAGGTGTGATGTGGATGACATTGATTGTAGCTGAAACAATTGCAACGACAAGAGGAGTTGGCTATCTAGCAACAACAGCTCAACAATTTATGCAATCAGATATAATCATTATTACGATTATTTTATATGCGTTATTTGGTAAATTAGCAGATTTATTAGCAAGATTTGGCGAAAAAAAAGCTTTGCGTTGGCATAAGGCTTATTAAAAAGGAGGAAGGTACATGGTCGTCACAGCTCGTCCAATAACACCTGTTAAATCAAAAAGTGGTGTAGAAATCACATTACAACAAGTCGTGAAAAAATTTGATGAAAAAAACGTCTTAAAAGAAATTTCTCTCACAATTGAAAGAGGCGAATTTCTAGTAATTGTCGGTAAAAGTGGTAGTGGTAAAAGTACATTATTACGTTTAACAGCTGGATTGGATCAACCTAGTTCTGGCACAATTCAATTTGATGGCCTATCTCCTAAAGAAGCAAAAACGAATGTTCGAATGATGTATCAAGATTCGCGTTTATTACCTTGGAAAAAAGTAATTCAAAATGTAGGGATTGGCTTAGCCGGAGATTGGGAAACAAAAGCAGCTCATACATTAGAACAAGTAGGTTTAAGTGATTTTAAAGATCAATGGCCTTCTAATCTTTCAGGTGGTCAACAACAGCGTGTGGCATTAGCACGAGCTTTAGTAAATAACCCAGACTTATTATTGTTTGATGAACCGTTAAGTGCACTAGATGCATTAACACGTTTAGATATGCAAAATTTAATTGAACAATTATGGTTAGAAAAAGGCTTTACAGCAATGTTGGTCACACATGATGTACAAGAAGCTGTGAAATTAGGCGATCGCATTATTCTCATAGAAGATGGTGTTGTTGCATTAGATATTCGTAACGATGCTAAAAGACCACGTGGTTTTGATGATGAACAATTAACAAAGCTAGAAAAACAAATTTTAGCACGTATTATGCAAAATCATGAATAAATAAAAAGTCCGATAAGTAGGCAATTTCTGCTTCGGACTTTTTATTTTCGCGTAAAAATATTTTGTCAGTCGAAATAATGATAGATTTTCATTTTATTCCTTTATATACTATTGAAATAATAGAGGAGGGGATATTTTGAAAGTCATACAATATTTTCACCCCGTCGTTTGGAATATCTTATTAGGAACAATCTTCACCCGTATCGCAAGTTTTATGACAATTCCATTTCTTGCGCTTTACTTACATAGTGAGTTACATGCAGAACCTGTGACAATTGGTATAATCATCGGTCTTGCGCCATTACTTGCAACGGTTGGAGGTTTTTTTGGAGGTTATTTAACCGATCGATTTGGTCGAAAACTTATTATTTTAGTCACTATTTTTTGCTGGACACTTATTTTTTTAGGCTTTGCACTTTCAACATCCATTGTGGTTTTTGGATTTTTGAGTGCGTTGAACGGACTTTGTCGTTCATTTTTTGAACCTGCAACACAGGCATTGATGGTGGATTATACGACGCCTGAAAAACGTCGTCGTTTATTCTCCGTTCGTTATACAGCGATTAATATCGCAGCAGTAATCGGGCCATTAGTTGGTGTATGGTTAGCAGCGCTATCCAACCCACAAATTCCATTCATTATTACAGCGATTATGTACGCGTTGTATGGTTTAGCACTAGTATTTATTTTGAAGAAATATGCGACACAAGCCGTAATCAAAGCAACAAAAAGTATTACAGCTGTATTCCAAGTGGTTTTCACCGACCGAAAATTATTATTATTACTTGCAGGAGACATTCTAGTTTCTGTTGGCTATTCTCAATTCGATTCGACACTTCCACAGTTTGTCAATGCGACATTAGATGATGGTGTAAAACTGTATTCTGTACTAATTGCTGTTAATGCGATTGCGGTACTTATTTTGCAGTTACCACTTAGTGTGATTAGCGAACGAATTTCAACGATTCGAACATTGATTTTAGGGATTGTATTTTTTGCGATCGGTTTTGTATTATTTAATATTTCAGAGAGCTGGACGATGTTTATTATTGCGATGATTCTCTTTACAATTGGTGAAATTTTCGCATTCCCGATGATGAATGCAGTCATTGAGGAGATTGCGCCAGAGGACCGGAAAGCGACGTATCTCGGTGCGTCACAGCTTAAAAATCTCGGTAGTTTTATGGGGCCTGTTCTTGGAGGGTGGTTATTAATTCAATTCCAAGTGGGGGTATTTCATATTATTGCGGTGATTACGCTGTGTAGTATTCCATTTTTTTATTGGACGTTTGCTAAAAAAGAAGCATAAATATAAAAAGGCTAGGAGCTATGTATATTTCATACATAAATCCTAGCTTTTTTTATTGTTTGTAGAAGGGAGGAGGAACTTATCACAGCGAAAAAAATCGTTTTAAAATTTTATCACGCGCAAACACGATTTATCGTAAATGTGAGTGCTGCGACCGCGTTCGCGATCTCTACTTTAAGATGTGCGTGTATGATGCGGAGCATGGAAAGTTTTTGGTTGGCACGATTTACCTTTGCAAAAATTGTGGTGTTGCTGCTGGAATATCCGCTTTAAGTTTTCATAAAACAAAAATAAATTCAAAAGAGAAGTTGCCTACTCAGGAACACTTCGGTAATACAATTGGTACCTTACCAAATAAAGGCGGAACATCTTCTACTTATCTTACATCAGGACTAAATAAATATAAAACTGCTTTAAAATTTAAAGATACTCCTTACATCATGGGAAATGTATCACAATTTTCAAAACCTGAAGATAAAATTGCATCACGTATAACATCTACATTAAGTAGTAACTCTACTGCACCGATATTATTGACTAGAACTTACAAATTAAATAAAAAATATACTAAAAACTATAGACATTATGTTACTGTAAGTGGATATAAGACTAAAGATAAAAAAGTACGTTTAATAGATCCTAATCATCATACAGAATTTACTGGAGGCAAAGCTTATTGGACAGATTTAGGTAGCAAAACTAAAAATGGTGTTACAAAGTCTGTGTATAATGCCGATGTTGAAGGCAATAATGCCGTAATGATTTGGTAATTGGAGTGGACTAATTGAAGAAAAAAATATTATTTCTAAGTATTATTGTATTACTAATTATTATTGTTATCTTTTTAACAATACTTTCAAAAGAAGAAAAAAATAAAACAAAACATATAACAAAAAACCCTACAAATTATTTAACTATACAAGATGAAGAAAAAAACAAAACAATCAAATTACCTTATACAGAACCAACAAGCTATGTTACAACAGAAGAATTTATTTACGCTACTGTAGATGATCCAAATTCAGATTCTATTTCTAATCAAGTTATTCAAATAAACCGAGAAAACGGAAAGTACAAAACAATCTTTCACTCGAAATATCCAGTTGCAGCTACACAAGGTCTAAAAGCTGATAAAGAATGGATTATTTGGGTAGATGGTGATGACTTTGGAGAAAACAATACATTATATGCCTTTAACGAATTAACACAACAAACAATTTCATTTGGCTCTACAGATGATAAAATCAGTAAAGAATTCCCTGAAATCTCAGGAAAATATGTTACGTGGACAGAACATATTAAAGATACTGAAAAAACTTCAATGATTTTATATGATTTAGAACAACAAAAAGAAATAAAAGTTCAAAATATCAAAAATTATGAGTGGTTAAATTCAGACTATTTCATTAAAAATGACAACATGGTATATGTTGAAAAAGAATCAAAAACAGCTGTCCTTAAAACATATGATATTAAGAAAAATAAACTGAAATCATATCCTATTCCAACAACAGCAGCCGGATGGCCAACTCTAGTTAATCAGAATTTTATTGCCTATGTAGAATATCTAGATGACGAAGATTTAGATTTAAATAAATTAATGATTTATGATTTAAAAAATAAAAAAAATATCAATGCTTTTCCAAATAAAAATAAAGTAAATATAGGTTATCTAAAATATTATGATGAAAATGCATTTATAACATTGGAAAATAATAAATTCTATATTTTCACACTAGACAATAATCAATTTAAGAAACAAATTTTAGAATCTAAATACAATGTAAATCCAGAAAAAGAAGATATAACATATTCAAATAATGAATTTTTCATTTTACAGCATGAAGTTGATTCTGAGCAGTATAAATTAATAATTGATAGTGGTTTATAAATAATTTAAAATGAAAAAACTAGAAATGGTGTTTAATATCATCATTTCTAGTTTTTTTCGTTTTTAGATAAATAATTAATTTAATAATAGAACATTAAAAAAATAACATAAATTGAAGCAATAGATTAAAATACGAAAGAAAAGCTGTAATACAAAGGCACTGACTGCCTTTTTTGAGACAGTAAGAAAACACCTTCTAAACAGCCAGTTGACGATATTGCACCGGCGACTGGTTGTTTAGTTTCGTTTGAATACGGATATTGTTATAATAATTTATATACTTTTCGACGATTCGAATCACACATGCATTCGTTGTGCTGTGGATTACGTTGAGATAGAATGTTTCGGACTTTAGTGAGTAGTGAAACGTTTCGAGTGGGGAATTATCAGCTGGCGTGCCTTTACGGGACATGCTCATGGTAATTCCTTTTTCTTTTACTTGTTTTTGATATTCGTAAGATGTATAGACCGACCTTTGAACGCTATGAAGAATCGCCTCACTTAAGATTCCTTCTACTTGATTCAGTGTGTCCAATACGAATAGTGTATCCTGTGTCGTTCCAATTGTGTACGCAATAATTTCGCCGTTGTATAAGTCCATAATACTTGAAAGATATAACATCGATTGACCAAAAGGCAAGTAAGTAATATCTGTTACGAGCTTTTGAAGTGGCTAAGTAGCGTGGAAATTCCTCTCTAAATGATTAGGTGCTATACTCGTTGGTTGCCCATTTCGCTTGCGTTTCTTTACTTTTACACGACATGACCAATTATATTTTTGCATGATTTTTTGAACCGTTTTCTCCAACGATAATATGTGGCTCTTGCTACACCCATTAATTCACAGATTCTTCGTACAGAAATTTGACTTCTAAGTGTCTCTAATAATTCTACAAATGCTTGTCCAACCACTTCCTTTCCACTTCCTTTCCACTTCCTTGTACTTTTTTAGCACTTGCACTTTCTGTTTTAGATAACGATTTTCAGTCTGTAAACGGGATTCCTCTGAATCAAACTCCGGCCCTTTTCCGAATGAATATTGTTTCCCCACCGGCTGATGAAGTCGATGTATTTCGCCGGTTTTATACCACTTCATCCATGTTTTTAATTGACTAACATTTTTAATATTCAATTCGTCCATTATTTGCTTTGCAGGAATGCCTAACCACTTCATTTCAATTGCTTTCATTTTCACTTCCGCTGGATAGCTTACTCTTGTCTCCATAGAAAAAACACCTCAACGTTGATTTACTAGGTTTAATACCGTTTTTCAACGAAAGGTGTTTTTATTTGTCTCATTAATTTAGGTCAGTTCCATGTATATTTCATACATAAATCCTAGCTTTTTTTAGTTAGTCATTTGTCACGTAACGATCTTTCGCTGCAATGAAGCTTGCAGTTAAAGAGATTGCGACAACGAAAATATACATAATATTTGCTGCATCGTAACTGTGGTAAACATCGTGAATGAAACCATAGAGTACAGGCCCAACAGCGGCGATTAGATAACCAAGTGATTGGGCGAAACCAGATAAGTCTGCTGCTTCGAATGAGTCGCGTGAACGAAGTGAGAAGAACATCATACACATACTAAATGAAGCACCGCCTGCAGCACCTAATAGAATCATCCAGATAACAGAATAATCTGTCCAGCCCATAATTAATCCAGCAAATCCAACGATGTAAAAGACTGCAAACATTGCAACAACAGGACGCTGGTCTTTTAGACGGCCTGCTAAAATCGGTGTAATGAATGTCATTGGAATTTGAGATACTTGCATAATGGAGAACATTAATCCAGCTTGAGCAGCTGTCATACCTTGTTCTTTAAACATCTCTGGGACCCATGCTGCAGTTGTATAGAAAATCATCGATTGGAAACCCATCGAAATCATAATGACCCATGCGAGCGGATAGCGCCACATTTGTTTCTTTTCTTTTTGAGCAGTAGTCGGTGCAATTTCTTCTTTAGAGATATTTCGTGTTTGCGGAAGCCAGATGAAAACAGCGGCAATCGCTAAAATAATCCACACACCTAAAGAACCTTGCCAACCGAATGACAATGTTGATAATGGATAACTTACACCAGCTGCAATACTGGCTGATGAGTTCATTGCGACTGTATAGATTGCTGTAAGTAAACCTACTTGGAATGGAAATTTAAGTTTGATTAGACTAGGTAATAGTACATTGCCAAATGCAATTCCGATTCCGATTAAGGTAGTACCGATAAATAATAACGATGTCACGCCACTTGAACGAAGTGCCATACCCACGACTAAGATAATCATAGATAAGAATAGAGAGCGTTCAACCGTAATTCTACGCGATATTTTCGGTACGATTGGTGACACGATAGCAAATGCAAGTAGAGGAATGGTTGTAATAAAGCCAGCTACTACATTTGAAATATGTAATGAGTTTCGAATATCCTCGATTACAGGACCAACAGATGTTAGGGGAGAACGAAGGGTTAATGCAATGAAGACAATTCCAAGTACAAGAAGCCATGTTGTTGAGGTCCATTTAAGTTTTTTTGAAGCAACATTTTCTGTAGGCGACATAACTTTCCTCCTATATATAATATTTGATTTATCGTAACATTATGCCCCTACCTATTCAATAACAAATTCGTTTCACGAAAGTCTTAATTGTATAATAGTTGAGAGTTTTTATGTCTTGAATTCGTCTGTAGAATATATTAAGATAATAGTAGAAATAATATAAATATTGCAATGCCTCATCCGTTCGATGAGGTAGAGGTCGCAAAAAATAAAAGTAATATAGTCGAGATGTAAAAGCATTGGTGACATTATATGAAAGGATTTTTTGCCGAAGTGGTGGATTGCTTTTACAATCAACTGCTGGGGCTGTCGCTTAATAGGTGCAGAACTGTCACATCTGTGAGGGTGTGTTGAGCTATCTTTTTCAAGGTTGATGAGTGTCATTGTGTGATTACAACCATCCAAGATTGCTTGAGATGGTATTTTTATTTTCCAGGAAATAATCACTTACGAACACCTCAACTAACATATTCCCTGCAATAAAAGGAAAGAGGAAATGAAATGAGTCGTACAAAAGCAAGTCAAGAAGCGCCTACAACTCTAAAAAGAGGACTAAAAAGTCGTCACATTATGATGATTTCACTCGGCGGTACGATTGGGACAGGTTTACTACTTGCAAGTGGTAACTCAATCGCACAGGCTGGACCAGGTGGAGCGCTATTAGCATATGGTTTAATCGGTATTATGGTATTTTTCTTAATGACAAGTTTAGGAGAGATGGCTGCGTATATGCCTGTTTCAGGTTCGTTTAGTACGTATGCAACAAAGTTTATCGATCCAGCACTTGGATTTGCATTAGGATGGAACTATTGGTATAACTGGGCAATTACAATCGCAGCTGAAATTGCAGCTGTTTCAATCGTTATGAAATATTGGTTCCCTGATACAGCTTCATGGATTTGGAGTGTATCATTCTTAGCTATTATTTTCTTGTTAAACTACTTATCGGTGAAAAGTTTTGGTGAAAGTGAGTATTGGTTCGCATTCATTAAAGTAGCGACAATTGTCATCTTCTTAATCGTTAGTATTTTAATGATTTTTGGTATCTTAGGAGGTAAAGCACCTGTTGGTTTTACGAATTTCTTTGCAGGTGATGGTCCATTCCACGGTGGATTCTTTGCGACACTCGGTATTTTCTTAGCAGCAGGATTCTCATTCCAAGGAACAGAGTTAATCGGTATTACAGCTGGTGAAACAAAAGATCCAGGCAAATCGATTCCAAAAGCAGTGAAGCAAATCTTTTGGCGTATTTTATTATTCTATATCTTAGCCATTTTAGCGATTGGCTTATTAATTCCTTATACAGATAGTCGTCTAATCAATGATGGAGAGACGGTTACGACAAGTCCGTTTACGCTTGTATTTGAAAATGCAGGTATTGCTTTTGCAGCTTCGATTATGAATGCAGTTGTTTTAACAGCGATTTTATCTGCTGGTAACTCTGGTTTATATGCTTCATCACGTATGCTTTGGGATTTAGCGATGGAAGGTAAAGCACCAAAAATCTTTAAAAAGTTAAATCGTCGCGGTGTACCATTTGCAGCTTTAATCGCAACGGTCATTGTCGCAAGTTTATCATTCTTAACATCTATTTTCGGTGAACAAGTATATATTTGGTTATTAAGTGCTTCGGGTATGTGTGGTTTTATCGCATGGTTAGGTATTGCAGCCAGTCACTACCGTTTCCGAAAAGCACTGATTGCGCAAGGGAAGAACTTAGATGAAGTATTACCATATAAATCGAGATTTTTCCCATTTGGTCCATTATTCGCATTCATCCTGTGTGCATTAGTTGTCTTCGGACAAAGTTATTTTGCATTTGAAGATGGGCAATTTAGTTGGTATGAACTACTTGTTTCTTATATTGGTTTACCGATTTTCTTCTTACTGTGGTTCGGTTATAAAATCAAAAACAAAACGAAAATGGTTAAATTAACAGAGGCAGATGTGGAACCGACTAAAAATCTTTATACAGAAGAATAGCAAAAAGCACTCGGGATTTCCGAGTGCTTTTTTATGTAGAAATAATGAATTTTGAATTATTTCCTAAAAAGAAAATCATGAATAATAGAGAAAATTATGCAAAAAATATAAACAACATTAAAATGTTATTTAAATTTATTTATTTCCTTTTTCATCCATTTTAATGGTTAATCACGAACGAAAAATTAAATAACTAATATAAATGTTCATAATAAGGCTCTATTTTCTTATTTTCAGCTTAAATATGCTCGATTCGTGTCAGAATATTTTTAATTTAAGAAATCTAGTTGTAAAAAGTATTTCCCGTGATATAATTTGTACATTCTTTAAAAAACATACACACGCATTCACTCATATAATAGTGGGAATATGGCCCACGAGTCTCTACCGATTTGCCGTAAACGAATTGACTATGAGGAAGCATGATTTATTGTCTATTTCGTATATATATGAAAAAGCTCAAAGTCATTGCTCCACTCGTAGAAGAATTGGGGCAATGACTTTGAGCTTTTCTTTATATGAGGAGATTGCATCTATTAAAAAAGGTAATTTGAATTTGAAGGGAGATCCTCATAGTGAAAGCACTTCAGGACAAAATCATTAAAGACGGTAAAGTATTATCAGCAGAAGTTTTAAAAGTAGATTCATTTTTAAACCACCAAATTGACCCAGAGTTAATGCAACAAATTGGTCAAGAATTTGCTGATTTATATAAAGATGCAGGTTTAACAAAAATCGTAACAATCGAATCTTCAGGTATTGCACCAGCAGTTATGGCTGGCTTAATCTTAGGAATCCCTGTTGTGTTTGCACGCAAACGTAAATCTGTCACATTAACAGACAATTTCTACTCAGCAGAAGTGTATTCATTCACGAAGCAAGTATCAAGCGACATTTCAGTTTCTAAAGACTTTTTAAATAAAGATGATGTGGTATTAATTATCGACGATTTCTTAGCAAACGGTGAAGCAGCAAAAGGTTTACTAAGTATCGTAGAACAAGCAGGCGCAACAACAAGCGGTATTGGAATTGTAATCGAAAAAGGATTCCAACCAGGTGGACAAGCACTTCGTGATCAAGGTCACCGTGTAGATTCATTAGCCATCATCTCTTCATTAGAAAACGGGAAAGTACAATTTGCTTAGGAGGCAACCTTTCAGATGAACAAGCTTAAACTAACGACTCTTGCGTTTCAACATCTATTAGCAATGTATGCAGGTGCAATCCTCGTACCATTAATTATTGGTGGTTCACTTGGTATGACACCTGAACAATTAACGTACTTAGTTTCAATCGATATTTTAATGTGTGGTATTGCAACATTACTTCAAGTAATGCGCGGTAAAGTATTCGGTATTGGTTTACCACTTGTATTAGGCTGTACATTCACAGCTGTGACACCAATCATTACAATCGGTAAAGAATACGGTTTAGGTTCAATTTACGGAGCAGTTATCGCTTCGGGTGCAATTGTTGTATTGATCGGTGGTATCTTCGGTTTATTAGTTAAGTTATTCCCACCAATCGTTACAGGTTCAGTTGTAACAATTATCGGTATTACACTAATTCCAGTAGCATTCAATAACGCAGCTGGTGGCGATGCAAATAGTCCAGACTACGCATCATCAGAAAATGTATTATTAGCATTTTTAACACTTGCGATTATTATTTTATTCTATCGTTTCTCAAAAGGTTTCATGCGCTCAATTGCGATTCTAATCGGTTTATTAGTTGGTACAGTTGTTGCATCATTCATGGGATTCGTAAGCTTTGATAATGTACGTAATGCAGATATGGTACACATGGTTAAACCATTCTTCTTTGCGACACCAGAATTCAATCTTGTACCGATTGTGACAATGACAATTGTTGCGATTGTATCGTTAGTTGAATCAACAGGTTCTTACTTTGCATTAGGTGAGATGACAAAAACACCTGTAAATAGTAAAAATTTAGCACGTGGTTATCGTTCAGAAGGTTTAGCATCTGTTATCGGTGGTATTTTCAATGCCTTCCCTTATACTGCATTCTCTCAAAATGTTGGTTTAATGCAATTAACAGGCGTTAAAAACCGCGCTGTAATCGGAATTATGGCTGTTATGTTAATCGCTCTTGGTTTCTTACCAAAAGTAGCTGCATTAACAACAATCATTCCAACACCAGTTCTTGGCGGTGCAATGATTGCGATGTTCGGTATGGTTATCTCTCAAGGTATTAAAATGTTAGGACGTGCAGTAGTAGAATCAGAAGGTAATGCGATGATTATTGCTTGTTCAGTTGGTATGGGTTTAGGTGTAACAGTTCAACCAGACATCTTTAATTTCTTACCAGGTTCACTAAGCATCTTAACAAGTAATGGGATTGTAGCAGGTTCATTAACAGCGATTGTTTTAAATATAATCTTCAATATGATTCCTTGGAGACGTGATGAAAAAGCACCAATCGAAGAGTCGGCTCCTGTTCAAATGAAAGAAGAAGTTGTTTCTACAACAGAAAAACACGCTTAAGCGATGAAATACCTTAAAGTGCTACTCGCATTTTAAGGTATTTTTTATTATCATTAAGAGAAGGTTAAAGAGATTTGGGGTGTTTTAAAAGTGGAGTTGGGGCAAGTATTAAAAGAGATTCGCTTGAATCGTGGACATAGCCAGTTAAATGTCGCGCATAAGATCATTTCACAGGGGGTTTATTCAAAAGTAGAAGCAGGTACAAGGGACTTAGACGCAGTTGGTTTTTTGAAAATTGCGAACCGTTTGAATGTCACACCAGATGAAATTGAATTTATAAGCAATGGCTATAATTATAATGAAAAACAACAAATTTTAAATGAGTTCTTTCAACTGAATTATAATGACCCAGAGAGATTAAAAAAGATTAAAACAAAAGCAATGGACTATTTAAAACAAGGTGATGACTTAGAATTACGTGAGATTCATCTTCTTTGTGATGCCTTATTAGTCGTATCAGATTCAGAAGATTTCGATCGTGCGCGCGAACTCATTGAACCAATTTGGAGAAGGTTAAAAAAGTATGATCAATGGTATTTATACGATATTCGTTTAATTAATACGATTCTCTTTATGTATCCTCTTGATACGACGATTGCGTTTTCGCAGCGTGTACTTGAAAGGCTAAAAGATTATGAGAAGCACGAAAAGGTAGATCAGTTAAAAGATATTTATAATATCAACTTATCACTATTATTAATTAAGGCTGAACGCTATGAAGAAGCGCTTGAAGTAGTGGAGGAACGTCTTGAAAATCGCAAACGTATGAATTATACAATGTTGGCATTGCATCTTGGAAGACGCGCACTGTGTAAGAAGCTACTGCATATCCCTGGATATGAAGAAGATCAAGTATTGATGCGCTATGTTTTAGAAGCATATGAAGCGCATGATTTATTAAAACGTTTAGAAGAAGAGTTTGAACAATACACAATAGAAGGAACACAGGTTTAATCAAAAGAGGCATTTCGCTATGATGAAATGCCTCTTTGTCTGTTTAAAAATCACGTTGATTGTCCCATTCCTTCATTTGAATTTCTTCAGCAATCATTTGCAAGTCGTAAGCATCAATTTTGATACATTCATAAGCGTGATTTTCCATATACTTTTGTGCGAGTTCATACATATATTTAGGAGAACCTTCATTTTCATCATCATACACAATTAATAGTGCGTCCGAATGTGTTAAAAACCATTTGTTTTTTTCAATGAATTGCCACGGTGCTTCATAAGGTCTATTTGTAATGCTGCTTGTAAAGTTGGCGTGTTGCATGATTTCTTGATATTTCTCTTTTTTAGCATCATTCCAATTTTTCTCTTGTTCTAAAAATGGTGTAACGATGGCGAAATGTAGCTGTGGAAATTCTTTTTGTAGCGAAATGACAACATCTGCTGCCCATGTTTCGACACCTAATTGGCCACTCAACAACACCCATTCTAAACCTTGTTCGATTAAAGAACGTAGCTTTTCCTCCAAGGCCTGTTGAATGACTCGAACGCCAGGGTGGTCTTCTTGAAAGATACTAAGTTCCTGCGCTTTATAGCCTGTAAGTGCGATTTTTTTAATGACCATATACAACACCTCTCTCTTTTATTGTGCCACAATTTAATTTTAAAAAAACATTTAAATAGCAAATATAATTCTAAATATTTGTTTTTTTTCTTCTTGTTACTTTACAATAACAATGTAAGGCAATCATTTTGTAGGAGGTAGGATAGTATGAAAGCAGCAGTATGGTATGGTGTGAAAGATATTCGTGTAGAAGAAAAAGAACTAAGAGAATTACGTGACCATGAAGTAACGGTTCGCGTTGCATGGGCAGGTATTTGTGGTTCAGATTTACATGAGTATGAAGAAGGCCCTGTTTTTGTTCCTGTTGATGCACCAAATGATTTAACTGGTGAAGTCGCTCCAATTACGATGGGACATGAATTTTCAGGTGTAGTAGAAGCAGTCGGAAAACATGTAACGAAGTATAAAGTCGGTGATCGTGTTGTTGTGAATCCTACTTTAACATATGGTAAAAAACATGAAGAATTAGATATTTATGATGGTTTTAGCTTTATTGGATTAAGTGGTGATGGTGGATTTGCACATTTTGCAAATGTACCAGAAGCAAATGTATATGCCTTACCTGAGTCATTAACTTTACAAGATGGTGCATTGGTTGAACCGATGGCTGTTGCTGTACAAGCTGTAAAAGAAGCTGATATGCGTTTTGGTGATACAGTCGCTGTATTTGGTGTAGGTCCAATCGGTTTATTAACAATCATTGCAGCAAAAGCAGCTGGCGCAAGTAAAATTTTAGCTTTTGATTTATCAGATGAAAGACTAAATAAAGCAAAAGAATTAGGTGCAACCCATATCTTTAATTCAGGTAAAGTAAAGCCAGTTGAAGCTGTTCGAAAAGAAGTGCCAGATGGTGTTGATGTAACATTTGAAGTAGCAGGTGTAGGACCAACATTCCAGTCGGCTATTGAAGTAACAAGAGCGCGTGGTACGATGGTTATTGTATCGATTTTTGCTCGTCCAATTGAATGGAACCCAATGATGTTGACAAATACAGGTGTAAAAGTAACTTCTACAATTGCTTATTCACCAACTTCGTTCCAACAAACAATTGATTTAATGGGAACGGGACAAATTAAACCTCAAGGGATTATTACGTCACAAATTCATTTAGAAGAAATTGTTGCTTCTGGATTTGAAGCATTAACAAATGATAAAACGCAGGCTAAAATTCTTGTAGAATTAAGTGGAGAATTTTAAAATATTATTTGAGGAGAGAGCGTTTAGGCATCTATGTCTAAGCGCTCTTTTTTCTATTTTCTATGATTTTTTAGCAGTTTATTACCTGGGAAATAATGATATAATAATGAAAAAATACACTTTAATTTATGAGAATTTTAATAAATTTTTGAAAGAAGGGTGATGGAATATGCATGATGAAGAACCAGAATGCGAAATGGAAGAAAAACAAAAGAACGACATACAATATATAATAGAAAAAGTAGAAAGCTACTGCACGTTACGCACAAAAAACTCAGAAGAAGAGCTTGAAAAAGCAGTGTTTGATTTAATTACGAAATACAATCATCATAGAGATTAAATGATATATAAATATAAAACTTCAAATAAAAGGATTAATCCATACTAATTGGCGGATTAATCCTTTCTTTTTATATATGTGTGTGAATAGCTTCTTCGACATACTTAGGTAGTTCACGATAAATACGGCGCTCTTTAAATGTGCATTTTTCACCATTAATAAATAGTGTAGGTACACTCTTTACACCACGCTTAATGGCTTCTGCTGTAACAGCTAAACTGATTTCTGTATTTTCTTCGATTTCTTCTTGTTCCAAATCATATTTAGAAACAAGTAAATCTTTTAATTCGTGCTGTGTTAAGTGTAGCCATTCTTCTTGTGTTTCAAATAAATCATCAATGATTCTAAGTGATTTTTCGGGCTGGTCGTATTGGAGACTAAGATGTACGAGGGTACCTAATAATAGTTCTTCACGCGGCTTATCATAAAAGTATAAAATGACTTTTGCTTTTCCCTCTTGTACTAAAGGTGGCAATAATTTTTTAGCATCTTTATAAAAGATCGCGCTTCCAGGGCAAGACATATTGTAGAAAATTTCAAATGTAACTGGTGCATCTTCTGGACCAATTAAAAAATAAGGTTGTTTCATGAATGTTTTACCTCCTGTCCTTCTTTTAATGCATTTTGTGCGAGTTTTGTAATCGTCATATCATCCATTGGTGGATTGTGTAGTCCAGCACGAACATCACGATAATAACGGTTCAATGGGTTTTGACTTTGTAAACTTTTTGCGCCAACAATACGCATCGCTAAGTCAACAATCTCAATTGCATCGTTTACGACAACATGTTTTGCTAGACCTAAATCTTGTGCAGCCGCATCATGTGTTGTAGGTTGTTCAAAGTGGTCTGCAACGCTATAAAGAATGTGACGAGCTGTTTTTAACTTCACTTCGATTTGACCTAATTTATCTTGTACATGTGGTAATTCACCAATAACAGTTGGTAAGCTGTTCGGTTGATATGTGCGTGCAAAATGTAGTGCATAATCACGTGCAGCCTGTGCAATTCCTAAATAAACAGCAGGAATGTGAAGCGCCCAACCATTGATATTATTACTTCTAGGGCCATCATTCACTTCTACAAGTGCATCTGCTGGAACGATTACATCTTCTAGAATTAAGTCATGACTTGCAGTGCCTCGCATCGCGACCATATCCCATGTTTCTTCAATTGTTAATCCGTCTAATGTACTTGGAATTAAGAAGAAACCAATTGCTTGTTTTTCTTCAATCCATGCTGATGTTAAAAAATGAGTTAAGGCATAAGAGAGAGTTGTAAAACTTTTTCTTCCTGAAATATGCCAATTTCCATCAATGAACACTGCATTTGTACCAGGACGTCCTCCGCGAGTAGGACTTCCTGTTACGGCTTCACTCGCAATACGATTTACAAGTGCGCGATGTTGTGTAATTTCTTGTGCAAAATGTTGTAGCTGTTCTTCAGACCATTTCTTCTTTTCATAAATTTCACCGACAACACCAAGTTGCCATCCAATCGCAAGAGCTGTTGCACCATCGAAACTAGCTAATGTTTCTTGAAAAGAAATCATTTCTGAAATACCGAATCCATCTCCACCATACTCTTTCGGTAATGTAAGTTTGTTATAACCAATTTTCAGTAGTTCTTGAAAACTTTCGGATGGAAAACTATTTTCACGATCAGCCTCTGCACCGCGTGCTTGAATTCCCTCTTTTAATGTGTGTAATTTTTCAATGACTTCTTTTTGTGCATCATTTTTTATAAACATCGTTAATGAATTCAATTCAATCGCTCCTTTAAATTTATTATTAAAACTATCATACTACAAAATGAAAATTAAAAACATACTTTACAGGTAGGATTAATTATGTTAAATTGTCGTTATATTCTAAAAAAAGCAGTTTTATTTTAAGGTAGGTGATTTGGTGATTAAGTTGAGTGGTATTTATAAAAAGTTCCAACAGCATGAAGTGTTAAAAGGAATTGATTTAGAAGTGAAGAAGGGTGATGTTTTAACAATCATCGGGCCTTCAGGATCAGGGAAGACGACTTTTTTACGCTGTATCAATTTCTTAGAGAAGCCAGATGAAGGAACAATTGAGATTGGTTCCACTTTAAAAGTGAATGCGATAAAACCAAGTAAGAAAGATATTTTAGCGTTACGACAAAAAACAGCGATGGTTTTCCAAAACTATAATCTGTTTCAAAATAAAACAGTACTTGAAAATATAATGGAAGGTTTGACTGTCGTACAGAAAAAGTCGAAACAAGAAGCACGTGAAGTTGCAGAGCGTTTATTACATAAAATTGGTCTTGAAGAAAAGCGAGATGCTTATCCTTCTAGCTTATCTGGAGGGCAGCAACAACGTGTCGGTATTGCACGAGCTCTAGCACTTAATCCTGAGGTTATCTTATTTGATGAACCTACTTCAGCACTCGACCCCGAAATGGTAGGGGAAGTGCTTCAATTGATGAAACAAATTGCGGCAGAAGGTATTACGATGATTGTTGTGACACATGAGATTGACTTTGCACATGAAGTATCCAATCATGTGGTATTTATGGATGGTGGTCACATTGTAGAAGAAGGAACACCAGAGGAAGTCATCGTACATCCACAAAAAGAACGAACACAACAATTTTTAAAACGATTACGAAAAAATCCAGAATACATTATTTAATAGAGGAGAATGAACATGAAATTTAAAAAATTAACAGCACTAGTGGCAACGATTGGTATTGCAGGTGGATTACTTGCTGCATGTGGTACATCAGATGAAAAAGCAAAGTCTGCAAATGGCGCGCAAATTGTAAAAGTAGCACTTAGTGATGATGTAAACCCACCATTCCTATATACAGACAAAGAAAACAATCCTGTAGGTTATGATATTGATTATTTAAACGCAGTAGAGAAGAAGTTGGATGGGAAATATGATTTTCAATATCGTTTTGGAGCAGAGGAAAGTAACTTAATCGGATTGAGTACAAAGAAATCAGATTTTGCGATTAACTGGTTTTTTAAAAATCCAGAACGTGAAGCGAAGTTCTTATATGGTAATCCAGAGTATGGCTATTCAATGACAGCATTAATCGTAAGAAAAGATGAAAAAAATATTGAGAAGTTAGAAGATTTAAAAGGAAAAAAACTAGCACCAATGGCTCCAAGTGGTGGCTTACGCACGATTTTAAATAACTATAACGAGCAAAATCCAAAAACAGCAGTTGAGATTGAAACAATCGATCAGCCATCTAATGCGGATAACTTAAAAGGATTAGCAGATGGCAAATATGATGCAGTATTTTTAAATGTTTCAACATTTAATGCTGTACAAAAAGAATTAAAGTTAGAAGATTTAAAAGTGGGGGGCATTGTATCAAAAGAGCCAGTCTTTATCGTGTATAACAAACAAAATGAAGCAATTCAAAAAGATATTAATGAAGCGACAAAAGAATTAACAGAAGATGGTACATTATCGAAATTAGCTGAGAAATGGTTCGAAGTCGATTTCTTCAAAGATGTTGATTATATCAACCAAAAACAATACCAGTTTAACAAATAATAGAGACATCGTGACGGAAGTGTAGCGCATTTCCGTTTTTTTATTCGTATGATTGGAGGAGAAATCGAATGGGATCACAACAATGGGGAATACTATTTGCTCAAATTATGGAACGATTACCGATTACAATTGCGATGCTTATTGCCGCACTAATACTCGGTTTAATACTTGGAACAATAATCGCGATTATTCAAATTAAGCGTATTCCCTTCTTACATCAATGTATGACACTTTTCATCTCATTTTCAAGATGTACACCACTATTAGTCCAACTATTTTTAGTGTATTTTGGTGTGCCTCAACTATTGTCAGCTTTCGGTATTTATATTAATGACCTTACGCCATTTATTTTTGCAGTAGTCACATTTGCTTTACATATTTCAGCATATTTAGCCGAAGTAATTCGCTCTGCTTATTTAGCTGTCGGAGAAGCACAATTAGAAGCTTGTTATAGTATCGGTATGACGTATACACAAGCGTTACGTCGCGTTATTTTACCGCAAGCTTTCGTATTGGCACTTCCAAACCTCGGAAATACCATTATTGATTTATTCAAAGATACGTCACTCGCCTTCACAATTGGCGTAGTCGATATTATGGGACAAGCGCGTCTTATTATTGGGAATAATTATGGTTTAGGTATGTTTAAAGTGTACATTATCATTTCCCTTATTTATTGGGGCGTATGTATCATCATTGAAATTATCATCCATCAAATTGAACAGCGCTTTAAAAAAGGGCGCGTGAATGTAGCGAAAACGTAGAGGAGGGAGCATATGACAGTTTTTGATTGGGAGTTTGCCATTGATCACATACCAGAAGTATTAAAGGGTGTACCCATCACTTTATTAATTGCCGTAGTATCGATTGTGATTGGTTCATTCGTCGGTCTGTTTATGGCACTTATACGTGTATACCGTGTGCCTGTTTTAAATCAAATGACATTAGTATTTATCTCGTTCATTCGTGGAACACCATTATTAGTGCAATTATATGTATTTTTCTATGGTATTCCTGCTCTTGTAGAAGCACAGGAATGGCAAGTGAATCCAGATAAAATTTCACCTTTATGGTATGCATTCATCGTCTATTCAATGAACGCTGCTGCCTATACAGCGGAGATTTTTAGAGCTTCTTTAAATTCCATTGCAGCAGGGCAACTAGAAGCGTGTCATAGTGTAGGTATGACAACATGGCAAGGATTAAGACGCGTTGTCTTCCCTCAGATGATGATTATGGCATTACCGAATATGGGGAATATTTTTGTAAATTTAATTAAATCGACTTCGCTAGCCTTCGCGGTAAAAGTAGTTGAGATTATGGCGATTGCGAAAATGTTAGCGAACCAAGGATATAACTTCTTAGAGATGTATCTTGTCGCGGCAGTAATCTACTGGGTGATTTGCTTATTATTAGAAGTAATTTTCCACTATACTGAAAAACGTCTAAGTATCTTTAAAAGAGCTGTGACAGTTTAAAAATACTTTTGAAGGTGTCCAAGCCTTCAAAAGTATTTTCTTTTATAATAAAAGAAAAGGAGGAAGTAATATGAAATCAATTGCTGTTTTTTGCGGTTCACGCTTTGGTAATAACCCAGTTTATGAAGTATATGCGAAAGAGGTTGGCACCTATTTAGCAAATGTAGGTATTCAGCTCGTGTATGGTGGTGCAAAAGTAGGGGTTATGGGAACAATTGCAGATGCCACACTAGCAGCTGGTGGAGAAGTCATTGGGGTCATGCCAAAATCATTAGAAGAAAAAGAAATTTCACATGAAGGATTGACCGAACTTCATATTGTGGAGAGTATGCATGAGCGTAAAAAGATGATGATGGATTTAGCAGATGGTTTTATTGTATTTCCAGGTGGGATTGGCACAATGGAAGAATTTTTCGAAGTGTTTACATGGAATATGATTGGTATTTTACATAAGCCATGTGCCTTGTTGAATGTAGCAGGTTATTATGAAGGACTCATTCAAATGCTAAAGCATATGGTGGACGAAGGATTTTTACAGCAGCAAACCAATCAAACGCTTATTGTAGAAGAAACAGTAGAAGCTGTGGTAGAAAAAATGGTCGAACAAAGTGCAACATTAAAATAATACAAAAAAAGACACATCGTTATATGAACGTGTGTCTGTTACTGTAATAAGTAACTATATTTATACCATAATGGTTTGACAACATATAAATAAACCGGAATGGCAATAATTAGATAAAGAAATAGTTTGAAAATCACTTTGAAAAAAATCTTGAAAAAGAGCACAAATAATAAAATCGCAACGATTACCGCGATCATAAATGACATAATGAAGACTCCTTTCTCTTCATTTACTAAGACTACATTGAGCAGTAGAAGTTGCGTCATTTTCACACATTAATTGTGAACAATTTATGTGTGTGGAAATCAAACAATATGAGAAAAGGAGAAATTCCATATGCAATGGCATTCCTCCTTTTTCTCTATAACTATACTTTAAATTGACGTACGTGATTTTGTAATTCTTCTGCCATACGTGATAAGTTTGAAGCAGAAGATGAGATTTCTTCCATTGAAGCAAGTTGTTCTTCAGAAGCAGAAGCCACATTTTGAATATTTGCTGCTGAAGCTTGTGCGATATGAGCGATTTCTTCGATTGAAGCATCGACTTCTTCCACACTTGCAGACATTTCTTCTGATACTGCTGAAGCTTCTTGCGTTTGAACGGTTACTTCTTCAATTAATTGACGGATTTTTTCGAAGCCTTCTTTTGCTTCTAATACAACTGCTAAACCTTCTTTTACTTCATCTGTACCTTTTTCCATTACGTTCACTGCATGGTCAGTTGAGCTTTGAATACGTTGAATTAGTTTTATGATTTGGTCTGCGGACTCTTTTGATTGCTCAGCGAGTTTACGAACCTCTTCTGCTACAACGGCAAAACCTTTACCATGCTCACCTGCACGAGCTGCTTCAATCGCAGCATTTAATGCAAGTAAGTTCGTTTGATCTGCAATGGATGTAATCACTTCAATAATTTTGCCAATCTCTTTTGAATGTTCACCTAAATCTTTAATGACTGTTGCAGAATTATCTACAGCCGAACTAATTGAGTTCATTTGCGTATTCACTTTTTGAATCGATTGATTACCGCGTGATGCTTCATGACTTGTTTCAACAGCCAATTCGGATACAGCTGAAGTTGTTTCCGCCACACGTTGAATTCCGATTGCCATTTCGCGCATCGCATGCGAGCTTTCGTTTGCGCCTTGACCTTGTTCTTCAGCACCATTTGCAACATCTTGGATGGATGCTGTAATTTGCTCTGTCGCACGTTTTGTTTGTTCTGCACCTGCAGTTAATTGTTCAGAAGCAGAAGCTACTTGTTGAGAATTCATGTTTACCTGTTCAATTAAACGACGTAAGTTGCCTTTCATCGTATTGAATGAAGTAGCTAGCTCACCAATCTCATCGTTATTTTTGATTTCAATATCTTGACCGTTTAAGTCACCTTCAGCAATACGTTTTGAAGCACTTGCGATATATGTAATTGGACGTGCAATTAGTCGACCGATGAATAGCGCAATACCAATGCCTAAAAGAATCGCAATAACACCTAAAATGATTAATTGTGTTGAGATTGTTTTTACTTTTGATGTAGTTGTTTTATTGTCCATTTGTAACAATTTATTTTGATGGTCCATTAATTTACTTACTTGATCATCAAATTTAAGTGCAATATCACGACCTGTAGTTGCGACAAGTTGTGTATATTCTTTTGTTTTGTTTTCCGCTTTTAATGCAAATGCATCAGCAGTAAAATCACGAAATTCTTTCTCAGTTGTACCTAAGTCTGTTAATAATTTTCTTCCTTCAGGATTTTTAAAGTTGCTTTCTAAATTATTATAAAGTGCTTGGAAGCTATCTTGTGCTTTTTGATTTGTATTTAATTGTTGTTGATCGCCAGTCAAAAGATAGCCACGCATAGATGTTATTTCTTGTTTTACGTTGATTTGTAAATCTTTAACGTCCATTGTTTTTTGAACTTTATCACTTAAAAGTTCCGTGTATTGTTTATTAATGTTATTTAGTTCGTAAAAGCTAAGCGTTGTGATAGCGACAAGGATGGCTAATACTACGATAAAGCCACCAAAAAGCTTCCTATTGATTGTCCACTTCATATGAAGTTCCTCCTAGTAAGTTGTAGTGTCATCGAATAACTTTAAAATTGTTCGTCATCTGTTTGCTATGTATCCTTAAATACCTAAAAAGAAAAATAATTTTTTAATAGAAATTTAAGTAGTTTTAATAAATTCCCTTGATGTAATTTATTAAAGAAAACAAACGAATATTGGTTCACATCGTGTAAATAAAAGCTTGAATAGATAAATTATCTTCTAAAATAAACGCTATAGAAGTTATATGTAAGTTTAAAATTAATATTTATAAAACTTGTATATAACTTTATACCTAAAATAATAAGTGGAATTCATCCTATTTTTGCAATGCTTTTTTACCTTGAATATCATACAATATACTGTGATGTAAATCTATTTATAGTCACTGGAAAATGAAAAAAATTTAAAAAAGTGGGTAGTAAAGTCTTATAGAGAGAAAAATATAATAGAGTACTCTTTAGTATTAACTTTTTTAATACAGTTGTTAAATGATGAAAAGTGACATAAAAAAGACACCCATCGAAGTGAGTGTCTTTGAAATGTAAAATAGAGAAGCCGCCTTTGCCGTAAGTTGATCATATTGAAAGTTTTAAACCACCACTCCTAAAAGTGGGTGTTCGCAGAGTCGCTCATGTATGTCCTCCTAGCTAAGAGGCTTGCCAGTCCTTACTCAATCTAAAACTCCCTATTACAGCTTAAAGGTTAAAACTTAATACTATTACGAACAATGCAGCTTGTATTAATAATATACGCTAGAATCACGATTCATGCAAACATCTTGTTCGAGTTAAGGTGCTTCTTGAATCGCTTGTTCTGTCAGCTTTATAATATCGATGGTTGTATCTTCTTTCATGACATCTTTTAGCATCGTATTTTTAAAATAGTCTACACTATTAGGTAATGGAAGATTTAAAATCTTCTTGAGTGCAATTTGATACATCTTCACAAATTCAATATCTTTATTCCCGCGTTTTAATTCCGCAAAAGATTCATAGAATTGATCGAGTTTATCGCTTAATTCAAGTAAGCGACCTTCAATGGTTTCGTCCTTACCTTCCTTCATGCGATGTTTAAATGTCGCTTGAAATTCTTTTGGGATTTCTTCCTCTATATAATGTTCCACCATTTTTTCTTCAACAAGTGCAATCATATTTTTTAATTCAGGTGAAGAATGTTTTACGGGTGTTTTAATATCACCGATGAAAATCTCACCATAGTCATGGTTGATTGTTTTTTCGTAAAGTGATTTCCAATCAATCGTTGCACCATGCATTTCCTCTAATGTAGCAAAGAACATCGCATATTGAGATACTTTCCAAGAGTGCGCCGCCACGTTATGTTCTTCAAATTTGAAGCGTCCAGGCGCGCGAATAATACGTTCTAAATCATTTAAGCTTGTAAAAAATTTATGAATACCCATTGTGACCTCGCTCCCTTCCTTTCATTTCACTATACCGTATTTTCTTCTAAAAGAATATTGATTTGCAGAACCTTTACATGAGCTTTAGAAATTGAGAAAATAAAGTGGAATGACAGAAGATAAGAGGAGGGCAGAATTGTTTCGGCAATTCTTATGCCAATGTTATATCTGACAATTATTTATATACATGTATTAAGCGCTATTTTGTCGATTGGCCCATTCTTTGTGTTATTTCCTGTATTAAAAAAGATGGAGAAAACATCAAATATGGATATGTTTCGTGCCTATGCACACGCTTTTCAATCTGGAATCACTGTTGTGAAACATGCAGGTCACGTACTAATCGTTTTTGGTTTACTTGCGATGTGGTTAGGTCCTTATAATTGGGATACACCGTGGATTTTAACAACGATGATTTTATTAGTGGCATCAGTTGTTTATTTAGCGCGTGCTTTTAAGCCAACGATGCGTACGCTAGACACGCCACAATTTCAACAGCAAAAGTTCGTACGCAATTTACGACGAGGCGCGATAATCTATACTATCTTACTCTGTATTATGCTGTGGTTAATGGTGACAAAGCCAATCTTATGGTAATGAAAAAAGGATGGGACATAAGTGTAAAAACACCATCCTACATGAGCATAAGAAAAACTGGAATCGCGCTATTGTGCGGTTCCAGTTTTTCGTTGTGAACTCTAAAAAAGGAAAATGAGATGTTCTGTCCCATCCTCTTTATAATTATTTTGTGTGAATTGCTAAAATCTGTTCTTTTGCTTCTTCAATTGTTGATAGAATAGTTACTTCTTCTGGAAAATGCCCTGATGACGTTAAGTCATTTGGAACAACGATACAAGGAATTTTTGCAGCTACAGCTGATTTTGCACCATTCTCAGAGTCTTCAATCGCAATGCATTGTTCAGGCTCTAAATTGAGTGCAAAGAGTGCTTCTTCATAAATTTCTGGATGTGGTTTAACATGAACAACATCATCAGCACATCGAATCGCTTCAAAATAATGGGCAATGCTATGTTTATTAATAAATTCTGCAATAAACTTTAATTGGCTACCTGATGCAATTGCCATACGTACACCCTGTTCGTGAAGTGTGCGAAGTAAATCTGTAATACCATCTTTCACAGGTAAATCAACTAAACGTTCATTTACACGTTTTTCGGCAAAAGGTGATAATTCGTCACGTGTAATATGAGCATCTACATGTGTTGTTAAGTAATCATAAAGTGATGTATCTTGTGTACCGATACATGCTTGAAAAACTTCTAAAGGTACTTCATATTCATATCGTTCTTGAATAAGTTCTTGGTAAACGTCAATCCATAATGCTTCTGTATCGACAATTGTTCCATCAAAATCAAAAATGACTGCTTCCATTTTTAATTCCTCCTTTATAAAAAGTGAAAAAACTTTTCAAATAATACTTTTCGAAATATACTGTTAGAAATAGCATAACATAGAATAGTTTCGAACTGTAAAGGAAAGGGGTGCCATCTAATTGGAAAATAAAAAGAAAATGAAACGCTTATCAATCATGAGTATCGTATGTGTATCAATTGTAATGTGTTGTGAGATCGTATTCCACTTAGAGAAGGCACTGGATTTATCAGCAATTAAGTATTTTTCATATTTACAAGTAGCTACATATTTCATTGCAGCAATTCCCTTTACATATGCGCTGTTCTTATATATACAAATAAAAAAGCAACAAAACGTGAAATAAAATTTCAGATTGAGTGGTTTTGTTTAGACAATACTACAAAAATCCCTATAAGATCGACCATTGAAAAAGTCATCTTATAGGGATATTTTATTATGGGTTCAAACCATAAATGCCTTGCAAATGTTTTAAAAGACCAAGTTCGTTATTCGTATATTCGGTTACTTCTGTTGCTTGCTCTTGTACCCAGAGAGGCGCATTTTTCATTGCTACAGAGCGACCTGCTTTATGGAATAGTGGTAAATCATTTCCGCCGTCTCCAAAAGCAATTACATCTGCGAAAGATAGGTGATTTTCTTCTAGAATTTTTGCAACACCAGTAGCTTTTGTAATATGGCGACCACTAATATCAATTAAATCAATTGCGGAAAAAGCCGCAGTAAAAGGTAGGATTTTTTCTAAAATACGTAGTTCACCTAAAAAGTCAGCTAATATATCATGATTTTCTTTAAAGAATAGAATCTTTTCAACATCTTTTGTATCAACATCTTTTGTCCATTCGGGTGATGTATAGCCATGTACGGTTAATTCATGTGCGCGATCACGCATAGGCGAAATTTTCGCGGTTGTACGTCCATCGTGATGGTGAATTTCATGATGGATTTCGTGTACGAGTGATAAATCAACGAGTGTTTCTACAGCTTTTGCTTCAATGGATTCGCGATAGATTTCTTTTCCACCAAAGTGTACGTTCATTCCATTTGAATTAATAATGCCGTCAACTTCAAAATCAATTGGAATTGCTAAGCGCATTTCATACATCGTTCTCCCTGTCGCAATACATACTAGAATGCCTTTTTTTCGAAGAGCTTGTAAGTAATCTGAGAGTTCAGGATCTACTTTACGGGCATTGTTCAATGTTGTGCCATCTAAATCAAGTACTATCATTTTAGGTTCCATGTTCATCGACTCCTTACTTTTTTGTTTCAATTGACTTTTCAACTTCAGGAACGAGGTCTTTAATCAATTGTGTCGCAGTTTTCCCACTTTTTTTATGATTTTCTACGAGTGATACAATTAAATAATTCTTTTTTTCGGCATTGAATGCAAATACGAAACTATTCTCTATACCCTCTGTACCTTGTTCAAGCTTTAATTCAGCAGTTCCTGTTTTAGCTGCTAATGGTAATTTTAGTGAAGCTAGGTTATGAGCTGTACCATTCGGATCTTTCACTACTTGTAAAAGAGCTGCATTTACTTGGTCGACTGCTTTTTTGGATACTGCTTCAGAGGTTTTAGATTTTTCATTCACTCGAATATGTGGTTGTACAATTTTTCCGTCATTTGCAAAAGCACTGTATGCGACTGCCTGTTGGATAGGTGACATGAGTAGTTGTCCTTGTCCATAAGCTGTATCAGCTAATAAAATATCACTCTTGAATTGTTTATCCGTTGAAATTTGGGCAGGTGTCATAGCAAAAGGTAGATTGAAATCTTGTCCAAAACCAAATTTTTTTAAACCAGCACGTAATCGATCCTCTCCAAGCTCTAGACCTTCTTGAGCAAAGAAAATATTATCGGAATAAATGAGCGCTTTTTTATAATCTACTTTTTGATTCTCTGTAACGCGTGTAATTTTATAATTCCCCCAAGAACCATCTTTTTGCCATTGTAGCCCATCAATTGTACGTACACGATTAGCTTTTAATGTTCCCGCATCAAATCCAATTGCTGCTGTAATAGCTTTCATTGTTGAGCCAGGCGCATAACGCTGTGTAAATCGATTTGTGAACGGTCTTTCAGGGTCATTCGCATATTGGTCATACGTTTTTTGCGATAAGCCACGTACCATCTGATTCGGATCAAATGATGGCTTCGAAACTAGCGCCATTAACGCACCGTTTTGTGGCTCCATAATGACAGTAGAACCTGTAGCTTTTTCTAAATCTTCGTATGCACGTTTTTGCATTAAGGCATCGATTGTTAAACGAATTTTTTCACCATTCTTTACCTTACTCTCAAGTAATACCTCTTTTACTTTACCATCTTTATTCACTAAAGAGATACTTCCTCCATCTGTACCACGAAGTTCCTTATCATAAGCTCGTTCTAGCCCTGTTTTTCCAATAATTGCGTCAGAAGAAAGAGCTGGATTCTTTTTAATATCCTCTGCTGTAACCGTTCCTGTGTAACCAATTAAATGAGCTGCCGCTGCACCAAGAGGGTAGTAGCGTGTAGTTGTTGCGGCATATTGTAATCCATCCATCTTTTGAACATCTTCATCAGCTACTATTTTAATAGGAACAAATAAATCATCTTTTACCCATGACTGTGCTAATTTTTGTTCGACACTCTCTGTTGATACATCTAAAAATTTCGCAATTTTTTCGATTCTTTTTGTGCGTGTCGAATCATTTCCTAATTCTTTTGGAATGATACCAGCGCGAAATGCTTTTTTATTTGTGGCTAAATCAAAACCATTTACATCTACTAAATCACCACGTATCGCAGTAGTTGTTTGAAATGAGATGCGATCAGTTGGCTTCATATTCGAAAAGATTAAAGATGTTTTCCAATCAATCTGATATGTACCATCTTGTTTGATTAGTTTTGTTGAATATGAAAAAGACGTTGTTTTTCCAATAGCCGTTTCAAATACAGCTTGATAACTCAACTTTTGATCAGATACTTTCATATTTGAAATTTGAATTTTACTTACACCAATTCCTCCAAAAACATTCGTATATTTCTTCACAAAGTCATCTTTTGTATAACCTTGTTGTTTTAAAGAGTCTGTTGTTACCTGTTTTACAAGCTCTGTATATTTCTTCTTTTCGAAGTTTTGAGTCCATTGTGTTGCTGCTTTTTCCTGTGCTTTTTGATCTTTTTGTTGTATGAAAACATAGATTCCGACAATTGCAAGAATTATAACAGCAAGTACGCTGATGATCATTACTATTTTTTTGTTCATTTTCCCGCCTCCTTCTATTTATTATGAAGGATTCATGCAAAGTTTGCACAAAGAAAGACTACCGTTTTTTAACAAATTGTAAAAAAATAAAAAAATTTATCGAAAAATGCGTGATTTTCTCAAAAAATATATTATAATTCTATTTAAGGAAGAAAAATTGTTTAGTTTAAGAGAATTTCTGTTAAGGATAGATAGGGCAATCATTTTTTAAGTAAAGAGAGCGGACATTCATTATCAAATAATTGAAGTCGTAGCCTCTATTCTGCAACGTCTATTTCTAAAAATAGAAACTCTGGAAAGAGAGGGGAGTAATGATGTTTGATCAATATGCTTTTGGTGAGCAGCTAAAGTTACTAAGGGAGCTTAGCAATCACTCAATGTTGTCTCTGGCAAAAGAAATCGGCACGTCAGCGAGTCGTATTAAAAGTTGGGAGGTTGGTGAGAGCATTCCTTCAGCGAAATGGATTGTTCGATTGAGCCAAGCTTTAAAAATTTCTGCAGACGATTTATTATTAAATATTATGAGTGATGTACCAACACCGCAAAATGATATTGAATATAGCAGAAGAAAGAATGTGTTACTTCGTGATTTGAGTTCCATTTTACCAGAGCTGACGAAGCAGGATTTACTAGAACTTTATACGTTAGCTGAAATGAAAGTAACGGTAAAAAAAGAGATGCCAATTGAAGAAGCCATTCGTGCATAATGAATGATTAAAAAGAGAGGTTACGAGCAAGCGTAATGTCTCTTTTTCTTCGTTTCACGTCTTACATATAAAGGGTATGATATACATAATGTATGTTACCTCGAAAGAAATGGCTGAAAATACTTATAAAATAAAGCACTTTATATTAAAAGATTCGTTATAATTAATAGGATGATAAAAAATATGTAAATGGGGGAGACGGGTGAAAATAAATCGTTCAAAAATCTTTCAATGGATTAAAGTTATTTTACCGATTCTCTTAATGCTTTTTGCGATTCATGAATTGACCAAAATTGTAAGAGAAGCAAATGGAGCTCAAATTGCGCGGCAACTTGGTTCAATTGATGTTCGGACGCTAGCATTAATCGCAGTTGTGCCGCTTTTTTTAGCTTTTCCAATGTTTTTTTATGATTTTTTTATTATGAAAAAACTGAAGTTAAAAATGCCAATCAAAAGGCTTATGAAAGAATCTTTAATAATTAATTCATTTTCAAACTTAATCGGATTTGGTGGCTTAGTAGGTGTACTTTTGCGTACACATTACTTTAAAAAGCCAGACATGGATAATACGACATTCTTTAAAATGATTGCCTCTGTAACGCTCTTTTATTTAGCAGGGATTTCACTATTTGCGGATTTATTATTAATTTTCTTCCGTGATATTCGAATTTTTACAGAGCATCCTTTCTTACTATATGTAGCTGCATTTATCGGTTTATATACACCGTTTTTAATTGTGCGCGCGATTGTTCAGCTACTGCGTAAAAAAATGACGAGACATCAATTGCTAGGCGATGTTGCACTAACATTTGTATCTATTTGTGAGTGGCTAGGTGCTTTCACAATGCTCGTTATTTTAACAAAATTACTTAATATTGATGTGCCTTTAATCGATTTATGGCCGATGTTTGTTATTGCTTCAGCAGCCGGTATTGTCAGTATGATCCCTGGGGGATTAGGCTCTTTTGACTTAGTTTTCATTTGGGGAGCTACGAGTTTAAATATTCCTTCAGAATCTGTATTAGTATTATTACTATTCTATCGTGTTGGATATTATGCAATTCCGTTCTTAGCTGGGTTGGTTCTCTTTATTCGTGATATTTGGCGTTCATTCAATAGAGGTTATAATAGCATTCCAAACTTACTATTAGAACGTACGATGCATATTATTGCGACAGCACTCGTATTTTTAGCTGGTTTAAGTTTATTAATCTCAAGTGTTGCACCGGGTGCGATCGAAAAAATAAAGTATGTGAGAGAACTTACATCATTACCTTTTATTAATGTATCGCATCAAGTATCAGTTATGACAGGCTTTCTACTATTAGCCTTATCAAACGGAATCTCTTATAAGGACCGCCGCACATTTAAAGCAACACTGTTCGTCTTATTATTTGCGGCTGCGCTTTTCATTGTAAAAGGTATTCAATATCGACAAGCACTCTTTATGATTTTTGTAGCGCTATTACTGTACTTTGCACGCAATCGTTTCTATCGTACGAGTTATGTAGAGACATGGGGACGCAGTATTTTCAATACATTCGTTATTACAGTTGTATTACTAAGTTACTTAGTGATTGGGATTATTGTGAAGTCGGATTTACGTCACCACCTTTCCGAACATGTACAAGGGATTATTATTCGTAACCCTGATGACTTATTTAAAAGTGCATTAATTGGATTGATTGTTATTGGGGCAGTAGTTCTGTTTGAACGATGGCAGCGCAATCGAACCCAATTCAAGCGTGTCTATCTAGTTGAAAATCAAGATGAAGTAGCAAAGCATATCGCAAAATATGGTGTGACAGAAGCGCATCATTTTGAACAGCATATGCATCAATGTATTTTTTGGAATAAACAGCGTAATGTTCTGTTCTCTTACCGTATTACTGCAGATAAATTTATTGTGCAAGGCGATTTGATTGGTGATCAAAAGCACTTTAAATCATCGATTGAGGAATTTATTGCCTTTGCAGATTACTATGGTTATACACCTGTATTTTATGAAGTCAGTGATTCATTCATTCCGTATTTATACGGATACGGCTATAACTTTTTTAAACTAGGTGAAGAAGGAAATGTAGAGATTTCAGAAGTTGTTTTAACGCATGAAGAAAAAGAGCAATATAAACAGTTACAAAAAGAAATGCAAGAAGTTGGTTATACATTTGAATGGTTAGAACCGAAATTTTCTGAAACATTTATACGAGAGTTAGCAGAACTTTCAGCTATATGGCAAGGCGATAAAGAACAAATTGGTGAACATTATGTATTTAATGAGAGCTATTTAAATAATGGTCCAATCGTTTTATTACGAAACAAACAACAAGAAATTGTCGCATTTGCAAATTTAACAGAATTAGATGGTCCAAAGCATACGATTGCGATTAGTTTATTGCGTTCGACACAAACAGACATGCCAGCACATGCACTTGATTATTTGTTAGTCTGCTCGTTAATTGCAACGAAGGAAAAAGGTTATCGATATATTAATATTGGAATGGTTTATTTAAAACATGTTGGTGTATCTAAATATGCGGGAATTTCAGAGAAAATTGCAGCTCAGATTTTAGTGAATGCACAAGAATCTGGGAATAAAAAAGACTTACGTTATTTGAAAGAGCAATATGCGAATGAGTGGCGACCAAAATATATTGCCTATCGTAAACGACGCTCGTTACCATTTACGATGCTACAAATTTTAATGTTAATTGGTGATAATAAAATTGCGAGTAAGCGAAATCAACTTATCGCAATGCGAAATTTAAAGAAAAAACAACGAAATTAAGTTTAATGAGGTGCGGTTATGACAGAATTGACAGTAGAACAACAGATTTACGATTGGTTTCGTCATTTTCATGAACATCCAGAAGTAAGTTGGAAAGAGTATGAAACAACAAAAACATTAGCTTCGATTATGGAAGAACTACAAGTGGAGTATCGCTTATTCGGTGATATTCCAGGTTTAGTTGCAGAAATTGGTACAGGAGATGAAATTATCGCTGTTCGTGCAGATATCGATGCCTTGTGGCAAGAAGTAGATGGTGTATGGCGCGCGAATCATTCATGTGGGCACGATGCGAATATAACAATGGTGTTAGGAGCATTACTTCATTTGCGAAATGAACCATTAACACATCGTGTTCGTTTCATTTTCCAACCTGCAGAGGAACTAGGGAATGGGGCTGTTGCAGCTTATGAACATGGGGCTGTTGACGGTGTATCTCATTTATTCGGTGTTCATCTACGTCCAATTGAAGAATTACCACTTGGTAAAATTGCGCCAGCGATTCACCATGGAGCAGCGTATTTCTTAGAGGGAAGCATCAAAGGTATTGATGCACATGGTGCTCGACCACATCAAGGCAAAAATGCACTGGATGTTGTCATGGCTGTTCATCAAATGCTAAATAGTTTGCACTTTTCACCGTTCGAACCACATTCAGTGAAATTAACCAAAGTAGTTGCTGATGGTGGAAGTACGAATATCATTCCAGGGAGTGCGACGTTTGCGATGGATCTGCGTGCGCAAAGTAATGCTTTATTAGATGATATGAAAACAGTTATCCATAAAGGGTTGCAAGCTATTCAACAACAGTTTGACATCGATTTAGAGTGGCGCTTTTATGATTATACGCCAGGAGCAGAAGTTTCTGAAGAAGCGGCACAGATGGCAAAAGAAGCAATTGTTGAAACGCTAGGTGAAGAATTTTGCACAGAAGCGATCCATACACCGGGAGCGGATGATTTTCATTTTTATACAGTGAAGAAGCCAGAGCTAAAGGCTGCGATGTTAGGTGTAGGAGCGGATTTAGCACCTGGTTTACATCACCCACATATGACATTTGACCAACAGGCTCTAGTAGATGCGTCAAAAGTATTGGCTACATTATTAAAGAAAACACCACGAAAATAAAATACATTTCGACCACTTAATCAAATTGATTAAGTGGTTTTTTATACATTTTGATAAATTTTTATTCGTTTTATTGTATTTGTATTGTTTAGCTATTACAAATAAAAATACTGTCTATGTAATCGTTTTCTTTCTGCTTTGGTGCAAAAATTTTGCATTGACCTCTTTCCACTCAACGGATATTCTTAATTCTAGTGAATGTTTTCATTTTTCAGACAGATAAAGGGGATGAGATGGATGAAAAGAGAAATTAAAGCAAGATGGACGATTTTAACGTTCTTTGTCATGATTACATCGATGGCTGTAGCGGTTGCTGTTTTGGGGACAAGCCCGCACGTACCACTTGTTATTGGTACAGTAACAGCAGCGATTGTGGCGATTGCTCATGGTTTTAAATGGTTAGAAGTAGAAGAAATGATGTATAAGGGGATTAAATTAGCACTTCCAGCGGTTGTCATCATCATGCTTGTTGGTTTTACAATTGGCGCATGGGTTGGTGGCGGTGTCGTTGCGACGATGATTTTTTACGGTTTGAAATTAATCTCACCTGCGTGGTTCTTAGTAACAATTCTATTATTATGTGCGATTGTAGCATTAGCAATCGGTAGTTCATGGTCTACAATGGCAACTGTGGGGGTTGCTGGTATGGGTATTGGACTAAGTATGGGTATTCCTGCACCAATGATTGCAGGAGCAGTTATTTCAGGCGCTTATTTCGGTGATAAGATGTCACCATTATCAGATACAACAAATTTAGCTTCTGGTTTAACAGGTACACAATTATTCGATCATATTCGTCACATGCTCTATACGACGATTCCAGGATTAATTATTTCATTAATTGTTTTCGGTATTTTAGGTCGTAAGTTTGCAGATGTGAATATGAACTCTGAAAGTATTTTAACGACATTACGTGTCTTACAAGAGACGTTTTATATCTCACCATGGTTATTAATTGTGCCTGTAGCAGTTATTTTCATGGTAGCCAAGAAAATTCCGGCTATTCCGGCATTACTTGCAGGGATTGTGATGGGTTTCTTATTACAAATTACGGTTCAAGGCGGTTCAACAAAATTTGCACTTGAAACATTACAAAGTGGTTTTGTTTTAGAATCAGGTAATGAATTAGTTGATAAACTATTCAATCAAGGCGGATTAGATGGCATGATGGGTACGGTATCAATGACGATTATCGCGATGACATTTGGTGGTATTTTAGAGTACTCAGGTATGTTGAAATCATTAATTCAAGTCATTATGAAATGGGCAAAATCAACAGGTAGTCTAGTAGCATCTACGATTACAGCTT
This sequence comes from Kurthia sp. 11kri321, assembly GCF_001534765.1. NCBI lineage: Bacteria > Bacillati > Bacillota > Bacilli > Caryophanales > Caryophanaceae > Kurthia > Kurthia sp. 11kri321. The sequence goes on along the minus strand of NZ_CP013217.1, from coordinate 2,673,733 downwards.
GTATTTTTACAAATGCGACTTGTTCTGAACAATATATCTCAATTGTCGTACCATCGCGTATGTTTGTAAAAGCTTACCGAGATCGAGGGTTACATTCTAAAAACTTATCACGCGCGTTAGAAGATGGTGGTACTTTAACGTCTGTATTCTTCCCGTGGAATACATGTGGTGTATTCATTTTTGCAACGTTAGGTGTAAGTGCATTTGAATATGCGCCATATGCTATTTTAAACTTTGTTGTACCAATTATTTCGATTATTTATGCTTATGTAGGTTTTGCGATTGTTAAATTAACACCTGAAGAATTAGAAGAAGCAAAACAAAAAGAAATCGAAGAAGAAAAAGCATTAGAACCAAGTGCATTATAAATGTAAAAAAGCAAATCGTCTCTTATTGGCGATTTGCTTTTCCAGTATTAAGAGCCAATCCAAGTGTAAACTGCACGTGGCCTACCTTTTTTGTATGTCATTTCAGAAGAAATAATTGCTAAATAACCATGTTCTAATAGTTTTTTAATCATGCGCTCAGCGGTGCGTCTTGTTACATGTAGGTGATCTGCAACATCTTGTGCAGTAAAGTGCTTTGTATGGCGTTCTTCAATGAATGAACTCATTTTTGAAAGACTGAGTACACTTAATTTTGTACGTTCAGCCATTTCTTTTTGCTTCTCACTATCAAATTTGAGTGGCAAAATCGTTTGATGAGTTGGGTAAGGACCTAATAAACGACTATATTCATCAAGAATGTAGATTTCGTCGGTTTTTGTAAATTGAAGAGCATCTTGTGCATGTTGAAGTGCTTCTGAAATCGACTCACCATAGCCGAAACCCATTTGATACGGTTTTTTAAAATAGGCGAGACAGGCTTTTAACTGTTTTTCATTGTGTAGAAGTTGTTCTAAGTGACCAATTGTTGTGTATAATTCCATACGATGTGTATTTTGCCTTGTATAATTTGCATGGATGGCTTGCGTAAAATGAATGAAAGCAGCCTCATCTTCTGGATGAATTTTTAAGACACCTGCTGTCATACGGTTGGCATTTGATTTTTGCAAAAGAACAGAATCACGCATTTTTTCTAACTTTTGAATGGTTGCAGAAGTCGATTCTTGCATACGCATAACAGGATAACCATTTGCTTTTAACTTTTCATATAATTGGTGTACGCTAGTAATAATCAGTTGTATATGCCCTTCATCGTATAATGTTCGATGACGTTGTTCCACGTCTACTTGTGTTGCATCATGAATATATGGAGGAGTATCAAGCTGATGAATGTCTTGTAAAATAGACGTAACGAATGTTGGTTCAATCACATCAATGGAGATTTGATTGAGCGGAATATGATATTTGGTTATAGCAGCTAATAATGTAGTAGAGATGGTAGCCTCATCTTGTATAAAATGCGTATAAGGAATACGAAGTGAAGGCAACAAAGGTTTCACTTCTAAATACGGCAAAAAGCCACCAATAATAAGTGCATCACATGGTTGTAATTCATGTAGTAATTGTGTTGCTTGTTCCGGTTCTTCATACACATAAAAATCTAGTTGGATATCCGCTATTTTTTGTGCGATACTAGAAATGTATTTTTGATAAGCTTGTGAGCTGATTAATGCCATTCGAATGTGCATGGTCATCTTCCTTTGCTTTTTATTTTCATTATTTAACGACAACTAAACGACATCTATTATAAAGGAGTTTTTTATCTATGAAAATTAAAGAAATTGAGCTATTTGCTATTAACTTACCATTAATCGATCCATTTATCATCAGCTATGCGACATATGATTCAATCCAATCGATTATCGTGAAAATGACGACAGATGATGGAATTGTTGGATATGGTGAAGCAGTTCCAGATGAACATATTACAGGGGAAACGTGGGAAAGTACATTCCAAGTTTTAAAAAATCATTTAGCACCAGCCGTAATTGGTTTAGATCCACGTCAATTTGAAAAGTTACATGATGTGATGAATCATGTTGTAAAACCAGCACCAGCAGCCAAAGCAGCAATTGATATTGCTTGTTTTGATATTGCAGGGAAGTCGATGAATGTACCTGTGTATCAATTATTAGGTGGCCGTTATCATGAGAAATTCCCGATTACACATGTATTATCAATCGGAGAACCAGAAAAAATGGCTGAAGAAGCAGCTCAGAAGATGGAACTTGGTTATACATCGTTTAAAATGAAGGTCGGAACAGAAGTAGCAAAAGATGTAGCACGTATCAAAGCAGTACGTGAACGCGTAGGTCAAGATATCGCAATTCGTGTTGACGTTAACCAAGGATGGGGTAATGCAGCAACGACATTAAAAGCGCTTCGTGGTATGAAGGATTTAAATATCGATTGGTTAGAACAGCCTGTAGAAGATAATGATATTGACGGTCTAGTTGAGATTAAGGCGAAATCAGATATTACATTGATGATTGATGAAGGTTTACGTAGCGAGCGTGATATGCGTGAAGTCATCGCAAAACGTGCAGCAGATAAAGCGAATATTAAACTAATGAAATGTGGTGGTATTTACCCAGCCATGAAGTTAGCTGTAATGGCTGAAATGGCGGGGATTGAATGTCAAATCGGTTCGATGGTTGAATCATCAGTTGGTTCAGCTGCTGGATTCCACGTAGCTTTCTCAAAAAAAATTATGGGTAGTGTTGAATTAACAGGACCAATTAAATTTTCAAAGGATATCGGAAACTTGAAGTATGATATTCCATTCATTCAATTGAATGAAAAACCTGGACTTGGTGTAGATGTTGACGAAGCAGTTCTTCACGAATTAACAGCATTTTCAGAGAAGATTACAGGGTAAGGGGTAACAGATATGACATATTTTTTAACAGGTCACTTAGGAGAAACACCTTTTGCTGTTCGTTATTTAACAATGGATGACTTACAGGCAATCGAAGCACTTCAGCAACGTGTATATGAAGCATTGCCTGTTCGAAGTGTCCTTCAACCATTAACGACAGAAGAATTTGAAGCGATTCTACAAGATGAAAAGATGATGATTGGTGTTTTCGTAGAGGAGGAAATGATTGGCTTCCGCGCACTATTAAATCCACCAATAGAAGAAGAACATCTAGGATATGATTGTGGTGTTCCAGAAGATCAATTCCATCGCGTACTTTATCAAGAGATTTCAAATGTAGCACCAGAATATAGAGGATATGGTCTACAAAAGAAAATGGCGCAATGGTCGATGGAACGAATCGATCAAACACGTTATGACTATGTATGTTCAACAGTTCAACCATACAATATTCCAAGTTTAAAAGATAAATTTTCTCAAGGTCTAGTTGTAAAAGCCTTGAAAATTAAATATGTAGATAAATTACGCTATGTATTTTTCAAAGATTTACGCACTCCAAATCCAACATATGTAAAAAAAGAGACCATTGTCATGCGTGATACAGAAGGTCAACAAAAATTATTGAAAAATGGCTTTGTAGGGACAAAAATGTACGAAGAAAATGATGAATGGTATGTAGTGTATGAGAAATAAAAAGTATATAATAAGATAACTATTATATAAGGAGTGTTATCTACACATGAACAAAATCCCTGTAATCATCGACTGTGACCCAGGTATCGACGACACAATGATGCTGACATTAGCATATGCGCGTCCAGAACTAGATATTAAATTAGTAACAGTTGAGGCTGGTAACTTAACAATTGATAAAACAACTTATAACACATTAAGTTTCCTAACATACATTCAAAAAGAAGTAGAAGTTGCAAAAGGAATCGAGCAACCAATGTTCCGTAAACAAGAGGTAGCAGAAGATATCCATGGTGAAGGTGGACTTGGTAATGTAAAATGGGCAGACCCTGTTTTACAAGCAAGTGACCGTACAGCGATTCAAGCGATGTGCGATGTTTTAATGAACGCTGAAGAGCCAATTACGATTGTTGCAACAGGCCCATTAACGAATGTGGCTGCTTTATTATTTGCACATCCAGAAGTGAAACCATTCATTAAACAGATTTCTTGGATGGGCGGAGCAGCAGTTGGTGGTAACATGTCAACAGTAGCTGAATTCAATGCATATGTTGATCCGCACGCAGTGGAATTAGTATTCCGTTCGGGTGTTCCAATTATTATGAGCGGTTTAGATGTAACGCATAAAGCCTACATTACACGCGATGAAATGACACGCTTACGCAATTTAGGTACACCATTCGCTGAAAAAGTAGCAGATATGATGAACTTCTATACATTCACACAATCTCAAACACCATTTAACCCACCTGGATTTGAAGAACAAATTCGTGTGCATGATGTGTGTGCAGTTGCGTGTCTAGTTGAACCAGAGTTATTTAAAGGTGATGATTACTTTGTCGAAGTTGAGTTGAATGGCTCACTAACACAGGGAGCAACATTGGTTGATTTCGCAAAGAAAACAGGAAAAGAACCAAATGTTCATGTATTACACACAGTAAATCGTGACGGCTTTATCGATTTATTCTTTAATGCAGTCACAACAGTAGGTAAAACACTTTAACAAATTGTTCCATGTGAAACAATTATAAAAAATAAAAAATGAGGACAGGTTATGTAATTCATAAACCTTGTCCTCATTCTATTTTGTGTGCTTTTCTTTTCATTTGAAATGCCACCTATTTTAATTTAATATTCTCAGCAATTGAATTAATGTAATAACTAAAGCAATCGTCACAACAATACCAAGTACGAATAATACGACTAAACGACGTGGTGCTTTTTCCATACGACGACGACCATAATGCACTAGCTCTCTCCAAGCGAAACCCCATACAATTAAATCGATGACTGCTAAAATAAGAATCCATATAACCATCTCATCACCTCTTACTATTAATTGTAACATAAAGTAAAAAAAATGAAGCATAAATTTTCAGATTTCTTTCGATTTATACCCATATTGATTCCCTAAAGTGATGAAGAATAATCAAATCATCTGTTTTAGGTATAAAATGACGGAATAATCTAGAATTTTGAAATGAAAAAGATCTTTCACTCTATTAGAGAAAAAGATCTTTTTTACATATTAAGATTGAATTAATTCAACAATCGAACTGTAAATTAAGAATAGATTAAGTGCAACCGTAATAGCCGCAATTACCCAACTTGTATAGGTCACCCATTTTCGATTCACTAAACCACCCATGATTTTAGGGTTACTCGTGAAAATAATGAGTGGTATTAAAGCGAATGCGATACCAAATGATAGGATTACCTGACTCCATACTAAAGCAACAGTGGCATTTAAACCGAGTGCGATAATGAGAATAGGTGGGGCCATCGTAATCGCACGACGTAAGTAGAGTGGAATTCGTCGATTAATAAACCCTTGCATAACGACATCACCAGACATCGTACCAACAGCTGAACTTGCTAAACCAGCAATTAATAATCCTAGACCGAATGATACTGCAGCTGTAGGACCGATTAATGAGCCGAGTTCATGGTAGGCAACATCTAAATCGCTGACATCCATTCCACGTTTATGGAATAAAGCAGCCGCAATGACTAACATCGATATATTAATTGCACCTGCAATAACCATTGCGATGACAATATCGAAAAACTCAAATTTGAAAATCTTTTTCTTTTCTACTTCAGAACGTCCAATTACTCGACTTTGCGTTAGAGAAGAATGGAGGTAGATGGCATGTGGCATAACCGTCGCCCCTAAAATCCCTGTAGCAAGTAAGATGGAACCAACACCATCAAAAGAGGGGAACAGTCCAGATAATACTTCCGTTGGCTTCGGGTCAGCTAAAAATGTTTGGAAGGCAAAAGCCATCACCACCATCATAACCATACCAGAGACAATGGCTTCAAATGTACGAACACCACGTCTTTGAAGCTCTAAAATACCAAAAGCAGCCACCGCGGTTATAAGAGCAGCTGGTAACATAGGAATTTTAAATACTAGGTAAAGTCCAAGAGCTGCACCGATAAATTCGGCTAAATCGGTTGCGATGATGACAATTTCTGCTTGAATCCAGAGCATAATCGATGTTTTTTTCGAAAAATTATCACGTGCGACTTCAGGTAGGTTACGCCCTGTCGCAATGCCAAGTTTAGCTGATAAAGATTGAATCAATACCGCCATTAAGTTAGAAACGACAATGACCCATAAGAGTAGATAGCCATATTCAGAACCTGCGGTAATATTCGTCGCAAAGTTACCAGGGTCAATATAGGCAACTGCTGCAATGAATGCAGGACCTAAAAAGGGAAGAATCTGTCTGAAACCTTTAATCTCACCGCGTAAGACAGCATTTGCGGATAAAGGTGTTTTTTGTTTGTTTTTCATAGTCTGCGCTCCTTAATCTGTGTGAACGACAAAAAGTTGTTTTAGGGAAACTTTATGTTGCAAGTGTATAATAGAATCTCATAATTTGTAAAGTATGAACTCACTGTAGTATTCCCGTTTTAAACTAAAATAAAAAAAGAAATCAATGGAATAAATGATTTCTTCTTTCGTGTATTATTTTAATGGACAAAAACCACAAGCCAGTAAACCCGGAACGTCTTTTGAAAAACAGCAACTCTTTCTAACAGGTAAGTGAATGAGTGTGGAAGGGTGTTGTCCGCCTGTATAAGTGTGAAAACGTGAATGTTCACTAATTCCTTCCCATACAACATCTCCTTCAAGAAAATCTAAATATATTCTGGCCTCTTCTTCTGTCGCATGACTTGAAAGAAGCGTATGGTAATGCCATAAAAAATAACCAAATACATTCTCCCAGTGCGTTAAGACGGATACGCCGCCTAGCTTTTTTAGTTGTGAGAAAATCTGATGACATTGCTCAAGTAGAATGGTATGTACAGCTTGTTCGCGCTCATCTTCATCAATCATGTCCCAATCTTCGCTACGTGTGAACATACAAATAGAAGGACGACCGAATTCTTCTCGTACGCCAAATTGTAAGTTTTCGAACTTCCCCATCCACATTTCGTCATAGACGGTGAGCATATAAAATTGCATGGAGATGAACATACCGTAGCGTCTTGTGAAGTACGAAATCGCAACTGCATCTTGGTCGCTTTGGCTAACTGCTTTCCATATATTTTTAGCATCTTCTAAAAAGTCATCATCTAATAATTGTTGTAAATTAAATAAAAAAGGTTGTTCTACATCTACATAATTACTATATGCATGTAGTTGTTGTAATTGATCTTGTGATAAACGTGTCATATTTCTCCCCCTTATACCAACTATACACGAAAAAAGTTTAATAAATCTATTGACTATTTAATTGATAACGATTATCATTATCATATAAACAAATTACTTCTCCTCGAAAACAGAAATACAGAGGACATTAGCCACTTTTCTCCAAAAAAGAGCTGATGAAGAATAACAGAGTATTCATAACCCCCCTCAAAACGTTATGGAATAGCTCGGTATAGCATAGAACCAACAGGGATTCGCCACTCTGTTGGTTTTTTATTGTTCTCATAAAAAAGAGGTCGCTAGGATGAGCAACCTCTTTGTATCGCTAAATAGCATTTTTGTTCATGAGCATCGTGTGATAACTGTGTAGTAACATACCGAAAATAATAACGAGTAAACCAACAAGTGCAAGTGGAGCAGGAAGTGGAATACCGAGTAGAATCATTTCACCGATAATAACGAAAATAATTTCAGCAGATTGAGTTGCTTCAACTGCCGCTAGTTTTCCTTGACTATCTCGTACGCGGTCTGTCGCAATGAAGAATAGAATAGTCGCAATAATACCCGAACTAATCCCCACGATGAATGATTGGAATACTTGTGAGCTACTTGGTGCACCTACAGTGAAGCTGGCATAGATAGCAAGTATAATCCATGCAGGCATCGACATAATCGTCATACCGAGTACACGCTGGAATGTATCGAGTCGACCATCACAGACTTCCATCATTTTACGATTACCAAGTGGATAGGCAAAGGCAGCGATGATGACAGGTAACGTACTAAGTAAGAGTGCCTTTTTTGAAACAGTTGCGGCACTTGGAATTTGAATTAAGATGATCCCAACTAATATAATGCATGAAATAAGGAGTGATTTAAACGGAATTTTCTGACGAATTTTTTTCTGTTCAATATGTATAAAAAACAGTGGAGCGAGTAATACGCCCGCAATAATAGTGAATTGCCATGTCCCTGATACAAGCCAACCTGGTCCATATGCAGCAGCATAAGTCAGTGGTGCATAAAATAGTACGAAACCTACAAAACTCCAAAGTAGCCAAGCACCTGTATTTTGTTTAATTTCTTTTGTCATCTTAGGCAGCCCACGACGAGCTGCCACGATGATCAAAAGAAAAGGGAGCATGAAGAAATAACGCAGAGACGAACTCCATAACCAACTACCACCCTCTAATTCCATCGCACGATTCAAAATGAATGTGACGGCGAAGAAGAGAGCAGCAAAAATACCGATTACAATTTCTTTCATACCCAAACCCCTTTCGAACGCAATTAAGCGCGTTGTTCGTATAACTTCACGATTTCTAAAATAACCTCTGTTGCTTTTTCCATTGTTTCAGCAGATACATATTCATATTTACCATGCATATTTTCGCCACCAGCAAAAATATTTGGTGTTGGTAAGCCCATGAATGATAGTTGAGAACCATCTGTACCGCCGCGAATCGCTTTTTTAATCGGTGTAATACCTAAATTTAACATTGCTTCTTCCGCAAGGTCAACGATGAATTTTACAGGCTCAATTTTTTCAGCCATATTGTAATATTGGTCATTCATCTCTAATTGAACGGCATCTTCACCATATTCTTTTTGAAGTGCTTCAAAAGCTTGTTGTACAAGTGCTTTTTTTGCTTCAAATTTTGCACGGTCATGGTCACGAACGATGTAGTGTAATGTTGTTTTTTCAATTGAACCGTTAAATTCCATTAAATGAATGAAGCCTTCAAGACCTTCTGTTAATTCAGGTACTTCGTCTTTTGGCATCATCTCTTGGAATTTAATTGCGGCTGTCATTGAGTTAACCATTTTATTTTTTGCGCTACCTGGGTGTACGTTTGTACCGAAAGTTGTTAATTTCACACCAGCTGCATTAAAGCTTTCGTATTCTAATTCACCTAGTGGACCACCATCCATTGTATAAGCATAGTCTGCATTGAAGCGCTCAACGTCAAATGCGTGTGGACCGCGACCGATTTCTTCGTCTGGTGTGAATGCAACACGTAATTCACCATGTTTAATCTCTGGATGTTCGATTAAGTATTCCATTGCAGTCATAATTTCGGCAATCCCTGCTTTATCATCTGCACCTAGAAGTGTTGTACCATCTGTAGTAATCAATGTTTGACCTACATAATTCGCCAGTTCAGGTGAATTTTCTGGTGATAGAACGACTTCTTCATTTAATTGAATCGCTTTTCCATCATAGTTGTCATGACGGATCGGATTCACATTTGTCCCTGTGTAATCAGTTGTTGTATCAACATGTGCTAAAAAGCCGATTGTTGGAATTTTTTTATCTGTGTTGGCAGGTAGTGAAGCGAATAGGTAACCATTCTCATCCACCATTACATCTGACATACCAATTGCTTTTAGCTCTTCTTCTAATACATGAAGTAAATCCCATTGTTTAGATGTTGAAGGTGTTGTCTCACTTGTTTCACAAGATTGTGTATCAATTTTCGCATAGCGAATTAAGCGTTCGATTAATTTTTCTTTCATTTGTAGCATCCTCCTTAATTGTTGAAGCATTGCTACTATTCTAACACTTTCTTACGGATTTCGAAATGTTCAGGAAAATGAAAAATAAATAAAAATTGTGCAAATAAATAAGTCCCCAATATCCACTGTGTTGCACCGTCAATGGTTGTCACAAACATATTAATCATAAAAATAGAATCCGACACAATAAGAAGGAAGGCGCTGAATAATAGAACCCATTTGCGCGTTTGAATCGCCGCCCACCCAATTGTGAGCATAACGGCGATATAGAAAAGGACAACAAGACCTAAAAGAATAGCTCCACTTTTAAAAATATTCCCACCCACCCATGCAGCAAGCAGAATTCCATAAAATAATAAACAGAGCGTCGCAATTTTAGATGGTGCTGTTTGACGGAGTGTTAAGCATGCACGAATATAAAAAAGGTGACCGATCAAGAAGAAGAATAAACCGATGATAAACCAAGGGTGTGTGAGTTGACCGACAATGAAGAATAGCAAACCAAATAGGATAAAACGATCATAGGGAGCTGTTTCCAGCGTTTTTGAAGTGAAGACAATAAGTAAGAGGCAAATTGTTGGGATTGTTGGTATGAGGATATCGTAGAAGTATGAAACTTCTTTTGGTAAGAAGAATAAATAAAGAATACTAAATATGAATGCAGTAATCCAAAGTGTACGTTCTTTCATAGATCAACCTCCTCGTATGAAGTCATATTTGAATATACCCCGAATTTGTGAATTCAAGAGGTTTTGAAACTTTTTCCTTCGCTTCACGTAAATAATGCAAGAAGAAAGGGAGGTTTTTTACAAAATGACGATGACTTTTATCATTGCAGTCGCATTAGCCGCTGTAATCGGCATATTAATTGTTCCGATTTCTAGTCGAATGAAGGACGGTAGTTTCAATTTTAAATTTAAAGCATTATTTTTCATTGGTATTTTACTTGTAGCATCCATTGCGACCATGATTACGCTATACATAACGATGATGGATTTAAACTGGACAGCAGTATGGCCTGTTGTAGCGATTGTCGCATTTGCGGGTGCTTATCTATCAACAGGGTTCGAGCGAAAGATTAAAGGGTTAATTGGCTTAGCTGGTATTGGTGTCGCAGCTTATATGCTCTCTGCACCGATGATGAATGCAGATGAAAAATATGAATCAGCTAAGATGAAAACAGAGGTCGAGTTAAAAGCATTCGACGAAACAAAAACACCAGCGAGCGTACCGCCAAAATATGCACGCAACAAGATGAAAAAAGCTTTTGGTCAAGTACCAAATACAAGTTACTATGAGCTTGGAAATTTACAAATTCAAAAAATTAATGATGACTACGTTTATGTTGCGCCTGTTGAATTCTCAGATGCTTTCAAATGGTTCAAAGGGAAAACAACACCGGGTTACTTCGTATTAAGCGCGACAGATTCATCAGCGAATCCAAAATTTGTTGAAAAAGAGATGAAATATGTTCCATCTGCTTACTTAAATAATCATGTTGCGCGTTATATGCGTCTACACAACCCGTTAACTATTTTCAACGGAGATGTTCAACTTGAAATCGATAATGATGGTACACCGTATTATATTCGTACGTATGGTGACTTCATTTCGGCACGTAACGGTTTTAAACCACAAGGGATTGTCATGGTGAATGCACAAAATGGTGACATCAAAAAATATAAATTAAAAGATGTTCCGAGCTTTGTAGATGGAGCAGTTTCACCAGAGGCTGTGAGCTTACAAAATAGTTATTTCGGTAATTATGTACATGGTTATTGGAACACGATTTTCGGTAAAAAAGACATTAAAATTCCTTCAGATGAAGGTGTAGAAGCAAATGTTAGCCCTGTATTTGATGAGAATGGCGAGATGTATTACTTCACTGACTTTACAAGTCCAAAAGAAGGCGTGGACTCCATGCTTGGTTATTCATTAACGAATGCACGTACAGGTCAAGGAACGTATTACACAGGTAATAGTGATGAATCGTATATGGATTCAGAAGGGGCACTGCAAGTAGTTGAAAAGAAATTCGTTGAGAAAAAATGGTCAGGTTCTATGCCATTACTTTATAACTTCTATGGTGAAACAAGTTGGCTAGTACCTGTATTAGATTCAAATGGTTTCTTACAAAATTACTACATCGTTTCAGCAGCCAATCCTGAAATTGCTGTGACAGCGACGACACCAAATGAAGCACTTCGCCAATATAAAAATGTTCTAAGTCGATCAGGTACGAGTACAGTAAACGGTAACTCGACGAAAGAAGAAAAACAGGGTGAAGGAACTGTACTACGCGTATATAAAGAAACAGCAGGAGACTTCACGAATGTTACATTCCTTTTAGATGATGAGACGAACTATACAGTGAGTTCGGAAGTAGCTCCACTTGCAGTCTATTTACAAGAAGGTGATAAAGTGAAATTCACGTACTTGGCGACATCGGAAGTATTCCAACAAGTAAAAGAATTAACAATCACGACATTAAAGCCAAAAGAAAAGAAAACGAAAGAGTAACGTAAAGTACTAAATGAACAGAGGAATCGCATACGATGTGGTTCCTCTCTTTTTAACTGAATGATGCTATACTAAAGCTATAGGTTAAAAAAGGAGTATTTAGTATGCAAAGTAAAAATAAAACAGTTGTACGCTCAATGGAAATACTTAATTTATTTATAAATCATGCGAAATTAACATTTAATGAAATTATCGAATTATCAGGAATACCGAAAACATCTGTCTATCGTATGCTGCAATCGTTAGAGGAGATGGGTCTGTTAGATAAAGATGCGAACGGGAAATATAGTTTAGGCATTCTTTTTTTACGCTTCGGTCATCTTGTTTCTGAACGAATTGATTTGCGCCAAGTGGCATTACCAGCGATGGAGAAGTTACATCAGGATTTAGGAGAGGCCATTAACCTCATTATTCGTGACGGTGATGAAGCAGTTTATATTGAAAAGTTACAGTCGATTCAACCGGTACGCCTATATACAACAATTGGTCGCCGTACACCGCTTTATGCAGGAGCGTGTGCAAGAGCCATTCTATCGTTTTTACCACCAACGGAACGAGAAGACTATTTGAAGCGAGTAGAATTAACAGCTTATGCAAAGGGAACCATCACGTCAGAAGAAGCACTTCGTCATTCGATTTCTGAAACGAGAAATAAAGGATATACGGTGAGTTTTTCAGAGCTAGAAGATTTTACGGCAGCAGTTGGCGTTCCAATTTTTAATCATTTAGGAGAGGTTGTTGCAGCGATTAGTATTGCAGGAATTGAAACGAATTACACAGAAGAACATCTTGCAGTATTTATTCCAAAAGCAAAGGAAGCCGCACTCGACATCTCTTTAAAATTAGGTTATCGCCCAGAAGTGTAACGCGTTAGGAAAGTAGGTGATGTTCATGAAAAAACATTAATCTATGTAACACTATTCGTTTTAATCGTGCTGATTGGTTGGATGATTTATGATACGATGAAAATCCCTACGTAGGGAAAAATTTAAATAATTTAGGAGATATAAGATGATGGATCAACAAGGACAAGAAAAGTTTTTACAGTTCATTTTAGAACGAGTACAAGAAGGAAAAGAAGAGGAAGCACGCGCAATACTTCTAGAAAACTTTAAAAAGCAAGATGAAGGTACATTCTCACAACAAGACATTCAAGAATTCGTTCCTAAAATGCTCCTTTTATTAAAACCAGAAAAATTACAAGAAGTTCAAATGATTGCACAACAATTTGCTGGTAAGTTTGGCTACTAATAACATACGAGTTTGAAATAGAAGATGAGATATCAGTGTAGAAACACCATCTCATATGAGCATAAGAAAAATCGGAATCGCGCCATAATGCGGTTCCGATTTTTTGTTTAGAACCCTAAAGAAGGAAGAGGAGTGTTATGTCTCATTCTGCACTTTTTATATGTATCAAGTATAATAAATAGGAAAGGAGTGGAAATAGTGGATTTTAGAGAAAAGTTAGCAAAATATCTGACAATTTTTGCACAAGTGGGTTTCCTACTATCATTTGCTTGTAACGTATTCATTGGCGTACAAGGAATACAATCGACAGTTGTGACAAGTGAACGGACATCAATCGCATGCTTTTTATTTATTTTCTTGTACGTTATAACAAAATTCATTATTAAACCAAAAACTAAAAATGATGTATTTGATTCAATACATTAAACATATATTTTAATTAATAAGTAAAGGGTGATTAAGTGTTCCATTATATTTTTGAAGATGAGGCAGAGTTTGATGATTTTTCGTTAGAAGATTTAAAAAAATTAGAGTCGAGTCTAGGTGTGAAATTACCTGAATCATATGTAAATCTAATGAAGGTACATAATGGGGGAACTTTAGCTTATAGTGTTCTTCGTTCTGGTAGAGTTCCTGATGGAGAAGTAGAGATTACAGATTTACGTGGCATTGATTTAGAAGAAGGTATTGGTGAAACGAATTACCTCGTAGAAGAATGGGGTATGGAAAAAGGACTTGTGATTATTTCTGGAGACGGGAACTATTGGTTGGCTCTTGATTATCGTAAACATACGGAGAATGAGCCACCTGTTGTGTATATTGAAGAAGATACAGATGAAAAACCAAAACAAGTTGCTAAAACATTTGAGTTATTTTTAAAGAAATTAGAGAAACCAGAAGATGATGATTTTGAAATCGAATATGATGCCGACGATGAAGATGATATTATTTATACGAAAGAAGAATTTGAGCAACTTGTGAAAGAAGGGAAATCTGATATTGAGATTGCAAATTGTTTTTATCAATTTGCTAGTATGGATTGTGATATTTCCTGGTTTGTTGAGTTAGCTATAAAAGCGATGAAAGCTAAAATTACAGATGATCTTCCATATGGAATTGGAGAAGAAGTCTTAACAAAATTGAATGAAACACCTAAAGAAGATTGGCCTATTGAATTATTAGATGAATTGGCAAATGAGTTTATTGGCTTTGTAGATAGTAATGGTTTTGCAAATCCTGGAGTAATTAAGTATGGTAAAAAAATTAAACGAAAGATAGGGATGTAGTTATATTTACAGTAAATGAATTTTTAAATGAAGTTAAAAATAATTTATTAAATATCAAAACGCAATTAATAAACGCTTTTAATGAATTAGAAAGTGAAAATTTTTCTGAAGATACGTCTGTATTAGTAATAAGAAGCGGAATAAGTGATTCTGAAATTAACATTACGTTATATGCTCAAAAAGATATGTTTGATCCTATTGAAGTAATTAAAGATAGTCCGTTTTTTGATAGCAAAATAATGGTTGATCATTTTTTATTCTATGATTTTTCTGCAATTCCAGAAGAACAAAACGATACTTTTGATGATTTTTATTTTGATAATGAATTAGAACAAAAATCTATAAAAGAAATAGGAACTTTTATCAAAAAGTGCTATGAAGAATCGAAGTTTAAATTCATACAGCCATTTTATTATAGTGTTTTAGATGAAGAAGATGTTTTCAATTTGAATACAGGTCAATGGGAAGATCAAATGGAAATCGAATTTGATAATTGATATAGTGAAATTTCAGAATTTAAGTTAATTTATAGAGTCTGTATTTTAATTAATATAAATTCAATTAATAAAATGCCTGATGATTTTTATATGTCATCAGGCATTTTTCACGTTATTATAGAATCCCTAAATGCTCGTCACGAATATCCGTTATAAACATATGTCCAGGTGCATGTGTAATCATTAAATCGGGTTTTACGTGCATAGCAATTGCTTGAGGCGTAACACCACAAGCCCAAAATACAGGTACTTCGCCTTCTTTAATGGTTACTGCATCACCGAAGTCGGGTTTTGAAAGATCTTGAATACCGATTGTTTCAGGATTACCAATATGAAGCGGCGCACCATGAACAGAAGGAAAGCGTGAAGTTACTTGAACTGCACGTACTACGTCTGCTTCAGGAATTGGACGCATCGAGACAACGGTCGGACCTTCGAAAAGTCCAGCAGGTGTCGTAGCGATATTTGTTTTATACATCGGTACATTACAGCCCTCTGAAATATGACGTACATCAATCTCATTATTCAGTAGTGCATTTTCAAAAGAGAAACTACAACCGATTAAGAAGCAGACAAAATCATCTGACCAGTAATCATATAAATCCGTTACTTCTTCAACGAATACACCTTGTTTATAGACGCGATATTTTGGAATATCTGTACGAATATCTGCATCTTTAGCGATTCCTTTTGGTGCGACTTCACCAGGTTCGATTACATCTAAAATTGGACAGGCTTTTGGATTTCGTTGTGCAAATAAGAGAAAATCAAAAGCGTGTTCCTTTTTTAAAATAGCTAAATTTGCCTGTGCATAGCCAAGTGCATGACCAGCTGTTGGACCTGTAATCTGCTTTTCGCGAATTAACTTGCGAATTTCAGCAGGTGATAAGTTTGCGTAATCCATTCTCGTTCACTCCTTATTTCATTAGTAATTGAATTTGTTCAACCAATGTCATGTAGCCAAGTGTCCCCATTGATACGACAACAAGGATCCCTGTAATCGTTAGCCATTTTGGATGTTTATAATCGCCCACGATGGATTTTTTATGAACAGCAATTAATAATGTGCCAAGTGCGATTGGTAATATTAGACCGTTTAATGCACCAGCTAATACAAGTACATTGACAGGTTTACCAACTGAGATGAAGACAAGAGCTGAAATCGCGATAAACGCAATAATAATCCAGTTTTCATACTTAGCAATATTTTTATGGAATGTTTTAATGAATGATACAGATGTGTAAGCAGCACCAACAACTGAAGTAACAGCTGCAGCCCACATAATCACACCAAAAATACGGAAACCAGCAGTACCTAAAGCACTTTCGAATACAGAAGCAGCAGGGTTATCTGCAGCTAATTTAACACCTTGTGATACAACACCTAATACAGCTAGGAATAGAAGAACACGCATAACACCTGTTACAGCAATCCCTGTAATCGAGCTTTTATTCACTTCTGGAATTGCGCTTGTGCCTTTTAATCCAGCATCTAGTAAACGGTGCCCACCTGCGAATGTAATATAACCACCGACAGTACCACCAACTAATGTCACAATGGCAAAAATACTTAATTCCGTTGGTACGAATGTACGAATCACTGCCTCACCAACAGGCGGTGCTGTTGAAATCGCTACGTACATCATCAGAAGAATCATAATACCACCAGCTACTTGTGCAGCGCGGTCCATAATTTTACTGGCCTCTTTGAATAAGAAAATAACAATCGCAAAAATCGCACTTAGTGCAGCGCCAGTTGTTACATCAAGTCCAAGCATTGCGTTCAGACCAAGACCAGCACCGGCGACGTTCCCGATATTAAAAGCAAGTCCACCAAAAACAATTAAGATGGCTAGAACGAATCCTAGACCAGGCAGTACTTTATTCGCAATCTCTTGTCCACGTAAACCCGATACGACAATAATACGCCAAACGTTCATTTGTGCAAAAACATCGAGTAAGAGAGAGATTAAAATAACGAAACCAAAACTCGCGCGTAGTTGATCTGTGAAAATCGTTGTTTGTGTTAAAAATCCAGGACCGATTGATGATGTGGCCATTAAGAAGGCGGCACCTAATAGGACACTAGCGCCAGCTTTCTTCTTTGTCGATGACTGTGTATGTAAGTCGACTTTTTCCATATGAAACTCCCCTTTGTTCTAACGGAACGGTGTAACTTGAATCCCACTCTCCGTTAATCGTTGATGAATGAATTGTGCAAATTGTAATGCGTGTACGCCATCCCCATGGATACAAATGGTATTTGCGACAATTGGATAACTTGTTTGTTGAACGGTTTGAACTGTTCCTTTTGTAATCATGTTCAATACTTGTTCAACAGCTTGATGATCATCTGTAATAAGTGCATTTGGTAATGTACGAGATGTTAACGAGCCATCAGCTTGATAGGTACGGTCCGAAAATACTTCACTCGCTGTTTTGAGACCGATTTTTTCACCTGCTTTAATGAGTTCACTACCTGACAGTCCATATAAGACAAACTCAGGATTCACTGCGTAAATCGCTTCTGCAATAGCAGTGGAAAGGCTTTCATCTTTTGCTGCTAAATTATACAGTGCGCCATGTGGTTTGACATGTTCTAATTTTCCACCGAAAGCAGTCGTCAAAGCTTGTAATGCCCCGATTTGGTACGTGACAATGTTGAAAACTTCGTGTGGTGATAGATGCATCGCATTGCGACCGAAACCTACTAAGTCTGGAAACCCAGGATGTGCCCCAATTTTGACGTTCTTTTCAAGTGCTAGCTCTACTGTTTTTCGCATGACATGTGGATCACCAGCGTGGAAACCACAGGCGATATTGGCTGACGTGACATAATCTAAGATTAATTCGTCATTGCCCATTTTGTATGCGCCAAAGCTTTCACCTAAATCGCAGTTCAAGTCGACTTGAAACATGAAATCAACTCCTTTATCCCCATTTTAGTCCGTAATTCAGTTTATTAGTTCCGTTTTAAGAAACTTATGTTTCGAATAATACCATAAAATAAAAAGTGTGTATAGCTTGAATAGTCCGATATTTTAAAAAATAATTGCGAAAATAATTGAATAATTCTATAATTATTCCTATATTCAGAATTAAAATTCCGAAATTCGGGAAAAGGGGTGGCGACATGCGATTTAGTGAATACACAACAATATCGCCAATGGGAGACGCTGCAATTCGTATTGAATTTAACGAAGCGATGAGCGTTCAACAGTATCATATGATGCAATTATTGATTCAACATATAGAGGATGCGGAGTTACCGTATGAAGAAATCGTACCATCATTTCAAGTGATTACGATTTTGTTTAACCCACTAGATGTGAAGAAGAAAATACACAATCGACAAAATCCATATCAGTGGTTAGAAGAAAAAATCTGTATTATTCTACAGCAAGAAATAATTGTTACAGAACAGATGGAAGAGGTAGTTGAAATTCCTGTTTGCTATGGTGGTGAATTTGGACCTGATTTAGAAGAAGTCGCAAACTATCATGGCATCACGCCAGGAGAAGTGATTCAAAAACATACAGGACGTGATTATTTTGTTTATATGTTAGGGTTCGCACCAGGGTTCCCGTATTTAGGCGGACTAGACGAATCATTAGCAACACCAAGAAAACAAACACCACGTTTGAAAATTGAAGCAGGATCTGTTGGGATTGCAGGTTCACAAACAGGGGTGTATTCAATTGAAACACCGGGTGGTTGGCAAATCATCGGACGTACACCAACAGCTTTATTTACACCAGAAGCAGAAAATCCTACCTTATTACGAGCAGGTGTCTGGATTCGATTCTATCCTATTTCAATTGAAGAATATCATGCGCTGAAAGGAGAAAGTCTATGTCAATCACTTGCTTAAAAGCTGGCACACTTGCAACAATCCAAGATATTGGACGAATCGGCTATCAAAATATTGGCGTTATTGTAAGCGGGGCGATGGATTCTTTTGCACTTAAAATTGCTAATCGTTTATTGGGAAATCATCAGCACGAAGCGTGTATCGAAGTAACGATGCGCGGTACGGCATTTCATTTTTCAGAAGATACGTATATTGCGATTACAGGTGGTGACTTAACACCGACAATTCAGGGGATGGATGTACCACAGTGGCGACCTGTACTCGTTCGCGCTAATCAGACACTCCGCTTTAAAGGTGCAAAAAAAGGGTTGAGAAGTTATCTTGCTGTGCAACATGGTTTTTTAATAGAAGAAAAGCTCGGAAGTAAAAGTACATACTTGCGCGCAAATATGGGGGGTCTAAATGGACGTGCGCTTCAAGAACAAGATGAAATACAATTAATGAATACAAATTGGGATACACCTGTATTACCGATTAAAAACGAATATTTTAGTACAGTTTCGTGGCATGTCCGACCTGATTTTTATAAAAAAGCACGTAAAAGGCACCGCATTCGTTTCGTCGAAGGGAATGAATATCAATGGTTTACAACAGCTACACAACAAAATTTTGAACGTGTTCATTTTGATGTTGCTATGTCATCTGACCGTATGGGGTATCGTTTAAAAGGGTTTAAGCTTCAAAAAGATGTGCAACAAGAGATGGTTTCAGAAGCAGTAACGAATGGAACGATTCAAGTAGCGAATGATGGACAACCCATCATTTTATTAGCAGATCGTCAAACAACAGGTGGTTATCCTCGAATTGGGCAGGTGATTTCAGCTGACTTACATCGTTTCGGGCAAATGAAGCCAGGTGACCAAATTCGTTTTGAACGCGTGACACTTGATGAAGCATATGAAGCTTTATATGATTTAGAACAACAGCTAAATCATATTGAAGTATCGATTCAATTGAAAAAATAAAAAGAAAGAATCGCACAATCATAAGTGTGATTCTTTCTTGTATTTAGACTATTTCCACGTGAAGCCTTGTGAAGCAAGGAAATCTTTAATGAACGGACGTTGCTGGTTTACTAAGTAATCCGCCATTTGTTTCGTCCAGTTCGTTACTTTTTGATTAGCATTACGGTTTAAGTAGTACTCGCCAAGTTCTTTATCATATTGTGTTAATAGTGCGTCATATTTTTCTACGTCATAACCATTTTCATGTACAATTGCTTCCACTGGTAAACGTGGTTTTGTATCATTTGTTTTCGTTGGTTTGCCGATTGTCATCGCAAACATCGGGAAGACGTATTCAGGTAGGTTGAATAATTCGCTAATTTCTTTTGGATTATTACGTGCGCCACCAATATAGCAAATACCGTAGCCTTCAGCTTCAGCTGCGATGACGAAGTTTTGAGCAAATAAGCTAACATCTGCTACACCGACTAAGACATTTTCAGCTGAATCAGCTGTAATATCAATATCGTATTTTTGACCAGCAATTTGAAGGCGCTTGAAGTCTACACAGAATAGGAAAGAAGCGCCAGCTGTTTTGAATTGGAAATCATTATTCGATAATTCGCCAAGTTTCGCTTTTTTCTCAGGATCTGTCACATGAATCACACTATATGCTTGTACAAAGTGTGATGTTGCAGCCATCTGTGCAGTTTCGATTAAATCATATACCACTTCTTTTGGAATTTCTTCGCCTGTATATTTACGGACAGAAGTATGACTACGTAATAATTCTTTTACTTGATTCATGATTCATTCAACTCCTATTGTCATTTGTATTCAAAGACTATGCTACCATAAATGCTCATCTTATTCGAAAACCTTTGATTCATTTTAAAAAGTTTTTTAGTAATTTTTATTTAAAAATAAAATTGTATTTTAAAAGAATTAAATCAGTATAATAAAAATTTTCAGAAAAAAGATTGACGAATGAAAAATAGATGACTATACTAGATAGAAATTGATGGAAACATTATATGTTTAAAACCTTTATCAAGAGTGGCGGAGGGATAGGCCCTGCGATGCCCAGCAACCAGTTTCTTTTTTTGAAACCAAGGTGCTAATTCCTACAGATTTTTTATCGGATCTGACAGATAAGGGGAGGACCATGTTCGATACAGCCCTCTTCTTACCTAAGAAGAGGGCTTTTTTTATAAAATCCTTCTCCTATAATTCCTTATTCCGATGTCCATCATCATAATTCATTTTAGGAGGAATCATATATGACAGAATTCAAAAAAGAAACATTAGCCGTACACGGCGGACAATCATCAGACCCCGTAACAGGAGCGATTGCAGTACCTATTTATCGTACAACTGCATATCAATTTAATGATTCAGAACATGCTCGTAAATTATTTGCTTTAGAAGAAGCAGGCAATATTTATTCACGCATTATGAATCCAACAGTTGATGTGTTTGAAAAACGTGTTGCCTTATTAGAAGGAGGAACAGCAGCAGTCGCTCTATCTTCAGGTATGGCTGCTATCTCATTTAGTATTTTAAATATTACGCGTGCAGGAGATCATATTGTAGCTGCGAATAGTCTATATGGTGGCACGTACAATTTATTTGCGAATACACTTCCACGTTACGGTATTACAACAACATTCGTTGATGAGCGCGAACCTGAGAAGTTTGCAGAAGCGATTCAAGAGAACACAAAAGCGCTATATGTTGAAACAATCGGAAATCCAAGTTTATCAGTAGTTGACTTAGAAGCATTTGCAAAAATTGCACATGAACATCAAATTCCACTCATCGTCGATAATACATTTGCTTCACCAGTTGGATGTAACCCGATTGAACATGGTGCAGATCTTGTGATTCACTCTGCAACAAAGTGGATTGGTGGACATGGTACAACAATCGGTGGAATTGTAGTGGATGCAGGGAAGTTCGACTGGACGCAAGGTAAATTCCCAGACTATACAGAACCAGATGCTTCTTATCATGGTATTCGCTATGGTGTGGATGCACCGAATGCAGCGTTTGCAACACGTTTACGCGTTCAATTATTACGTGACTTCGGTCCGACATTAAGTGCAGATGCAGCCTTTAACTTTTTACAAGGTTTAGAGACACTTCATTTACGTGTGCCACGTCATAATGAAAATGCACAAAAAGTAGCGACATTCTTACGCAACCATGAACAAGTGGAATGGGTACACTATAATGGGTTTGAAGATAGCGAGTATGCGCCACTCGTAGAAAAATATTTAAAAAATGGTGCAGGTTCTGTTTTA
The DNA here is from genome assembly GCF_001534765.1 of Kurthia sp. 11kri321. Lineage (NCBI taxonomy): Bacteria > Bacillati > Bacillota > Bacilli > Caryophanales > Caryophanaceae > Kurthia > Kurthia sp. 11kri321. Next base: position 2,651,361 of record NZ_CP013217.1, on the reverse strand, counting down.
ACATTTGGCATTAAAGGTGGGCGTGAAGCAGGTCGCAAGTTCATTGATGCGATTGAACTATTCTCACATGTAGCCAATGTAGGCGATGCGCGTTCATTAATTATTCATCCAGCTTCAACAACACATCAACAATTAAATGAAGAAGAACTTATTCAATCAGGTGTGCCAGAAGAACTCATTCGTTTATCAATCGGCCTTGAAAATGCAGAAGATCTAACTCATGCGTTAGAGCAAGCATTCCAACAAGTAACAGTGGTCGCAAAATAGGTTCTAAAATCAGTTATATATAATAGAAGGAACTGACTCAATCCGTTGTAGGCAGTTCCTTTTACTTTCTAAAATTCAGTATTTAGTGACCTCTTAGAAAAAACAATTGTCCTTCTGAAAAAGAATTTTCTTGAAATATGTCTTTAAATACGTTAGAATTTTCATTAAGTTGTGAAATGAACGTTCAAAATAAACAAATTAAATTTAATCATTGGAGGCGAACAATATGACAGCAGTGAAGGTGGCAATCCTAGGGTTCGGAACGGTAGGAGAAGGCATTTTTAACATTTTGAAAGAAAAGCGAAAGCAATTGAAAGAAACACTGGGTGTGGACATCGAAGTAGCAAAAATTTTAGTCCATAATGTTTCAAAAGAGCGCGAAGGTGTAGATGCGTCTTTATTAACGAATCGTTTTGAAGATATTTTAGCATTGCCGCAATTAGACGTTGTCTTTGAAGCAATTGTTGGAGAAGAACCAGCATATGGTTATTTAGATGCAGCAATTGAAAAAGGGGCGCACGTTATTACTGCAAATAAAGTCATGTTTGCTAAATTTGGTCAAGCGCTACAAGAGAAGGCGAAAAAATACGGTGTACAAGTAGGTTTTGAAGCAACTACTGCAGGTGGTGTACCGGTAATTAAAACAATGGAGACAATCTTACGTGTGAATGATGTAGTACACATTCAAGGTATTTTAAATGGCACATCGAATTATATCTTAACGCAAATGCGTACAGAAGGTATTTCATTCGAAACAGCTTTAAAAAATGCACAAGATTTAGGATATGCAGAAGCAGATCCATATAATGATATTTCAGGACAAGATGCTTTCAAAAAGCTAATGATTTTAAGTGCGCTCGCATTCGGTAAACAACCGAACTGGGAAGATGTAAAAGTGGTAGGTATTTCTGAAATTACATTGGAACAAGTACAACAAGCAGATGCAAATGGCCAACGCTATCGCCATATTGCAGAAGTTTCTATTGATGAAAACGGTAAAATTCATGCAGAAATTGGACCTCAACTTGTTGATGCAGCACATCCGTTATATGCAATTGATGGCGTCGATAATGCAGTCGCACTTGATACGAACTATATCGGTAAGATTACATTAGTAGGTCCTGGTGCAGGTATGTATCCAACTGCTTCTGTAATGGTAGAAGATTACGCGAGTATGCTATCGAAACAATCGGTTGTTGTACCCGTTTGAAAGTCATAGCAAAATATAAGAAAATCCAGAATTACGCTTTATTACGTGATTCTGGCTTTTTGTTGTGCACTTGATTTAGTTAGCAGTTACTTCATTTATTAATGCTCTCACAAATTTTTCAAGTAAAGTAAGAGCTTCTAATAATGTGCCATCTTCTTTAAATCCTTCAATAGCAGTAAGTGCAATATTAATCTCCCACAGTCCTTCATTACCTGAAAAGTTAGCTGAAGAAGCACCGAAAATCGAACGTAAATGAGTGTGTAAATATTCTTTAATCGCAGTAGCATATTTTTTCTGTAAACATAAACCAAATAAAGCAGTATATGCATCGAACATCTCATCATATTCAAATACAACAGCATCCATCTTTAATTCTTCAAAAAGTGGTGATTCCATATATAAAAACTCTTGATTATGTTCTTTTAGAAAGTGAATAGGTGAAGCTAAAAAATCTGCAGCTTCTGTAGCAATTAAATCATCTGTTTGTTTATTACAGCGTTCAATTTGTGTAATTTCCATGTAAAACACTCCGTTTCTCTGTTTGTTCTTTTTGTATTATAGCATGAAAGAGAGTAGACCGTTTTTTTCTGAAAAGAAGAGAAGTTAAAATTTTTTGAAAAAAAGATTGTTTTTTCTAATATTTTGAATATATAATCTTAATTAGGTCATCTGATGACCTAATGTTATATTGAATTTTTTTAAAATATCAAAAATTCAATACGTAACGATGTACATAAGGGGGAGAAAAAATGACATTCACGCAAAATTTCACCGCTGTAGGGGACAGCTTATGGTGGACGGCGCTTGTAGCTATTATTCCAATACTTTATTTTTTCTGGGCACTTGCCATTAAAAAGATGAAGGGGCATATCGCAGGTCTTACCACGTTATTAATCGCACTTATTCTAGCCGTTGTGGCATTTGACATGCCTGTTAAAACAGCCGTTATGTCAGCAAGTCAAGGTGCAGTCTATGGACTTGTGCCAATCGCTTGGATTATTGTCACATCTGTATTTTTATATAACATCACAGTAAGAGTAGGACAATTTGATATTATTCGTTCATCTGTACTTTCAATTACAGAAGACCGTCGTATTCAAGCATTATTGGTAGCGTTTTCTTTTGGTGCGTTTTTAGAAGGAGCAGCAGGATTTGGTGCGCCCGTAGCAATATCAGCTGCATTACTAGTCGGTTTAGGGTTTAATCCATTATATGCAGCAGGTTTATGTTTAATCGCAAATACGGCACCCGTAGCATTCGGAGCAATTGGGATTCCAATTATTGCGATGGAAGGACCAACAGGTATTCCAGCATTAGAAATTTCAAAAATGGTTGGACGACAGTTACCAATCTTATCAATCTTCATTCCATTCTTCCTTGTATTTATTATGACGGGATGGAAAAAAACAATCGAAGTATTACCAGCAGTTCTTGTATCAGGTATTACATTCGCAGTAACGCAATTTTTATCTTCAAACTTCTTAGGACCTGAGTTACCAGACGTACTTTCTGCATTAGTGTCACTTGTAGCATTAGCAGTATTCATGAAGTTCTGGCAACCAAAAACAATTTATCGTTTTAAAAGTGAAGAGCAAACAGCAACATTACAAGTTGAAAAATATTCAGCAGGTAAAATCTTTAAAGCATGGTCACCATTTATCTTATTAACAGCTTTAATCTCGTTATGGGGTATTCCAACAATCAAAACGGCTTTAACAGGACATTATGAAGGAAGTAATGCGATTTTAAGCGCTGTTAATTCACTTGGTAAATTCCTAACATTCACACCTGAAGTACCTTTTGTGAATAATCAAATTATTGACGGGATGACGGAATTACCGATTGCAGCTGTTTATAAATTAGAGCTACTAGGAGCAGCAGGTACAGCCATCTTTATTGCGTGCTTCATTACAAAATTCATCTTTGGTATGAGCTTTAAAGCATGGGGGCAAACATTATTTTCAACATTAAATGAAATCAAGTTCCCAATCGTTACAATTTGTGCGGTAGTTGCTTATGCTTATGTAACGAATGCAGCAGGTATGATGACGACACTTGCACTTGTGTTAGCAAAAACAGGCGCATTATTCCCATTCTTCTCACCTGTACTTGGTTGGTTAGGCGTATTTATCACAGGTTCAGATACATCAGCGAACGTAATGTTTGCGAAGTTACAACAAGTAACAGCAGGTCATGTAGGAATGGATCCAGTATTAGCACTTGCAGCGAACTCATCTGGTGGTGTAACAGGTAAGATGATTTCACCACAATCCATTGCAGTTGCAGCAGCAGCTGTTGGATTAGTCGGACGTGAATCAGAGTTACTTCGTTTCACATTAAAATATAGTATTATTCTATTACTATGTATTTGTATCATTACGTTTTTACAAAGTAATGTATTAGGTTGGATGGTTCCTTAATAGTTAAACAATAAAAAAAGAGAAATCGTCGTGTAATTTGGCATGACGGTTTCTCTTTTTTGTATTAGTCTTCATCTTTTACATCGATATCTTCAGGAATCGGCGTATTTTTCCATACTTCAATCTCGTGTTTTACTTGTTCAAGTTGTTCAAAATATGTGTCAAATTGTTGTGTATTAATTAAAAAATCCTGTCCGTCATGAACCGAGTGAATGCGTCCTTCTAACACATAGCGCATGACTTGTGATTCGGGCATATTAATCTCTTTTGCAGTTTCGGCAATTGTTTTATACATTGAAACACCTACCTTCTATTGTAGTATAATGCAAAACATACCTTGCCTCAATAAAACTTCAATTGGTATATTTAAGTAAAATAGGGGATTGGAGGAATACATAATGAAGGCGATACCATACATACTCGTGTTGTGTGCAGCTGTTTTATGGGGAACAGTTGGTACAACACAGACTTATTTAACAGAGGGAATTCATCCTGTTCCGATTGCGATGATGCGTTCATTAATTGGTGGAGGAATCTTATTAATCATCGCGATTCTTTTGAAAAAGATAGCATTTCGAACGTGGTCTTGGAAACAAACTTTTTTCGCTGCATTGTCGATGGCTTTGTTCCAACCACTTTTTTTTACATCTGTACATTTAACAGGTGTCGCAGTAGGAACAGTTGTGACAATTGGTAGTTCACCGATTTTTGCGGGCTTAATTGAATGGCTCTTTTTAAAAACAAGACCAACTAGAACATGGGCATTTGCGACATGCTTTGCGATTATCGGTTGTGTACTGTTATTTACAAGTAAAGGCGAAACAACAATTGTCCCAAGTGGCATTCTATGCGCTCTTTGTGCAGGAGTTGCCTTTGCTACCTATACAAATGTTAGTAAAGTATTGTTAGAAAAAGAAGCAGCATTACCTTCTGTTGCGATGACATTTACGATGTGTGGCGTCATCTTGTTACCATTTTCACTCTTTTTAGGCGTCGAGTGGATTGGGATTCCGAGTAATTGGCTACCACTCTTTGTGATGGGTGTAGCAGGCACAAGTATTGCCTACTTATTATTTTTACGCGGGTTACATGCGATTTCATCTTCTGCAGCAGTTACACTATCACTGGGGGAACCATTAACTGCGGCATTATTAGGCGTCTTTTTAGTAGGTGAAAATTTAAGTCTTACCGCATGGGTTGGCGTAGCCTTTTTATTAGGTGGTATACTTGTTGTGACGTTAAAAGGAAAGCAGCCAGTGGAATCTTAAGAAAATCTTCATATATTTCCTAAGTAGATGTTAAGAAATAAACGATATAGTAAGAGTAAGCAAAAGAGCAGGAGGAATACAGATGGAATACACAATTTTAGTAGCAGATGATGATCAAGCCATTCGAGATGGTATTGAGATTTACTTAAAAAATGAAGGTTATCATGTACAAAAAGCAGCTGATGGTCAAGAAGCATTAGAGATTTTAAAACAACATGAAATTCATTTGATTATCATGGATGTGATGATGCCAAATTTAGATGGTATTGCTGCTACGTTTAAAATACGTGAAGACCAAAATATTCCGATTATTATGCTCAGTGCGAAAGTAGAGGAAACAGATAAAATACTTGGTTTATCTATGGGAGCAGACGACTATATCGGCAAGCCTTTTCATCCTTTAGAATTATTAGCACGTGTGAAGTCACAATTACGTCGTTACATGCGTTTTGGGTCATACGAACAAAAAGAGCAACGTTCAAACGAAATTGTTGTGGATGGTCTCGTATTAAATAATGACACTAAAACGATAACGGTCGATGGGGATGAGGTCAAACTCACACCAATCGAATTTAAAATTACACAACTATTAATGGAGCATGTAGGGCGTGTTTTTTCCATTGATGAAATTTATGAGCGAGTTTGGAAAGAAGCTGCTTATAATGCAGATAATATTGTGGCGGTACATATTCGAAAAATTCGAGAGAAAATAGAAGTCAATCCCAAAAACCCGAAATATGTGAAGGTGGTGTGGGGAGTTGGATACAAGATCGACAAGTCTTAAATCAGTGATTGCCTCTTTAGCGGCACTTAGTTTAGCGATTATTTGTTTGATTTATTGTTCTCAAATTTTCTTCCATGAATGGGGTAACCCGAATGTACTACTCGCGAAATTAAAAATGTTGGGAGAGAATGTGAATGGCTAAATGGATGAAACCGTTCATTTCATTAAGTATGGCACTTGCGATGGTTTCAATTTTCTTAATTGTCATCTTGCAGTCTACGTTATTTAAAAGTTATTTTGAATCGAATACATTCCAAGAGAAACTATCGAATTATAAGACGAGTCTGGCTTATTTTGAACTCGACTCGATGACAAAAGAACAGGCGATTAAAGATATTAATATTACGAATGAACAGATTGAAAATTATCGTACAGAGAACGGAACATTGAGCGATCAAATTCTGAGTATTCGTGATGAATATGTAGCGCGAATTCAAGAAGCAGAAGATATGGAGGCAACATCACTTTCTGATAAGTTGAAAAAAGAACGCGATGCAAAAATCAAAGAAGTGACGCGTGTATTTGAAGATCGTAATTATGTAAAAGAAAAATTAATTCAACAGCAGAAAAAAGAAATTACGCTTTATTATGAAAAACGTGACAAATATCGCGAATTACTTAAAAAACAATATCCTTACTTCTCATATGATTTAGAAAATGTTGATACAGGTGAAACATTTAAAAATGCAACAGAGGAAAAAAATCCACTATTTAAAATTGCTTTTCGCTCAACAGAATATGGTGTTTTTTACGATATTAAATCACTAGAAGATTTATCATATGTATCAGGATTTGAAGATTTACAAGAAACAAATGGTTTCATGATGACAGATATCCCAGTTTATACAGGGCAAATCTTTATTAATCAAGATGCGACAGGTGTTGCAGAATTACTGAAAGAAAAAGACAAATACGAAATCGTGCAGTATGCCTTTTATATTTTCTTTGGTATTTCAGGACTTTTCTTCATCATTGCGTGTATTTTATTAATTAAAAAACGCCATATGTATCGTGTATATCAAGCGCCTGCTGAAATTCAAATGCTTGCAGCGATTGCTTTCTTTATCATTGCGATGGGTCTATCCATTGAGATTGCTAATAACGCTAATAACTATTTGAATTATCAAGGGTACACTTCTATATTCGAAATGCTTGTGATGTGTATCTTAATCGGTTTAGTAATTTGGGTGTTAATGGACGTAACGATTAAATTCATTCTATCCGTATTCTATGCTTTTGCGGATAAGAAAAAATTATGGGAAACATCTGCGACGAAATGGGTCATTCATATTTTTAAGAATGGATTATTAAAGAGTCCCATCTTTATTAAAGTAACGCTGTATCTCATTATCATTTTTTTAGCTGGATTCGGCTTTATGGTTATGATTTCAAACTTTAATAGTGGATTTATTGTCTTGTTTTATGTTTTCCTCTATATTTTATTTGTTGTTCCGACTACGATTTACTTCTATAAGCAGATTGGGGATTTAAACAAAGTCATTACAACGACGGAGCGAATTGTAGAGCGTGGCAGTGATGAAAAAATTGAGCTAACACGCTACTCAGACTTCAAGGAACTTGCGGAATTGATTAATCAAATGCAAGTAGGTGTAGAAACATCACAGCAACAACAATATAAGAGTGAACGCTTAAAAACGGAGTTAATCACGAATGTTAGTCACGATTTACGAACACCACTAACATCGATTATTACGTACACAGAGTTATTGAAAAAAGAAAATCTTTCAACAGAAGAACGACTACAATATATTGATGTCGTCGACAAAAAATCACAACGTTTAAAAACATTAATTGATGACTTATTTGAAGTATCGAAGATGAGTTCAGGCAATATCGAATTGCATAAACAAGACGTTGATTTAGCACAGCTTGTCCAACAAGCGATTGGTGAACATGAAACGGACATTGAACAGTCTGGCTTACGTTTCCAAGTACAAATTCCAGACCATGCAGTGACGACACATATTGATGGTCAGCGTTACTGGCGTGTCATTGATAATTTAGTCGGGAATGCGATTAAGTACTCAATGGATGGAACGCGTGTATTTGTGACATTAGAAGACAATGACAAACAAACGGTACTAACTGTGAAGAACATCTCGAAATATGAAATTAGCGAAGATGTCGAAGAACTGTATGAACGCTTCAAACGAGCAGATGCTTCTCGACATACAGAAGGATCAGGTCTTGGATTAGCCATTGCACAATCCATTGTTGATTTACATGAAGGACGTATGGAGATTACGATTGACGGCGACTTATTCAAAGTAACCGTTACGCAACCGAAGAATGTATAAAAAATTAGCCAGTATGACAACTTGTCATACTGGCTTTTTCATTATAAGTCTTGCCAATAGTTTCTTCTTTGAATCGTGAGAGCAACTTCATTAGCTTTTTTATAGAGTTTAGCAGCGTCTTCAAACGACTGTTGTTCATAAAAGATATGACCGAAAGCAATGGCGTATTTTTGGACGAGAATTAATTCCTCACATTCTTCAAAGTATGTAATTGCTTCTTCAATGACATCAGGCTTTAGTGATTCGATATGATGCAACATTTGATAGAACCTAAATTGGAAATAGAAGGTTCGATAAAAAGGTGCGTTTAGATGTTCAGATACGAGTTGAATGCCTTTTTTACACCAATATTGAATGAATGTCGGTTGTTGGAGTTTGGAGTACTCTTTCACCATGTTATGAATTGCGGCTAATTTTGGCTCTACCGAAACTGTATGTTCCAAACTTTCACGATAATATTGAATGGCTTCTTTTGATTCACCTGTCAGAGCAGCGTGCTGACCTAATTGTTGAAGAATGGTACCATACAATTCTTTCTTTTCTAATTGAACAGCAAGGTGATAAGCTGTTTGAAGTGCTTTTTTTGCATATTCAAATAAGCCGCTCCGATTATTACAAATGCCAATTTGGATATAACAATTAATAATAGGTGTTTGTAAATTTAGTTTTTCAAAAATCGTGAGCGCGAGATGTGCATGAGAGAAGGCAGCTGAATAGTGATGAATCGTGTACGTTAATTGACTTGAAATAAAATGAAAATTACCAATGAGCCACTCTGGAATCTCAGGTTCATAATCCTGGATGACTTTTTCAGCTTTACTCATAAACTTCATTGCATCCTTATATAATCGATTCTCTAAGCAATAATGGCATGAATTTACGTAGAAAATAAAAAGTTGTTCAGGATTTAAATTATTTAAAACAGAGGCGAATGCTGCTGAAATTTCATCTAAATCGAGAATGGGTTGTTTCGCAATAATGGCGATGCGTTGTAAATATAAATTACATTGATAAAAATTTTCACGTGTTGAAAACTCAATGTTGAATTCATTAAAGTGGTTCCAAACGATTTGTGCGTGTTCAGCGCTATTTAAATGGATAGCATATTGAAATGCACGATGTAGTTCACGAAGGAATTCTTCTTCTTGTGACATTTTTAAATAATGCGTATTTAGATTTAGTTTTTTTAAGAGTGCTTCACGAATGTGATCGCGTGGAATAACATGTTCTTTTTCGATTTTGCTTAAATAAGAAGTAGAGCAAATCCCTTTTGCCAAAGCCTGTTGCGTCATGTTCTGTTTAATACGTTCATTTTTAATAATTTGACTATAATTTAGCATGATGACCTTTCTAAAATAAAATTCTTATATTTATTATAGTATAAAATAAATGAAAAACGTCGAACAATTGTGAGCAATTGTTCGACATTTGTTTATTTTGGTACAAGATTATGTGAAAAGGCATAAACGACTGCTTGTGTACGGTCTTGAACATCTAACTTGGAAAGAATATTACTAACATGTGTTTTCACTGTCTTTAAGGCAATGAATAATGTGTCCGCAATTTGCTGGTTGGTCATCCCTTTTGCCATTAATAGTAATACTTCTTGTTCGCGTTCTGTTAAATCTTCATGTAAGGCACGATCTTGATTTGAACGCATGCGTTGCATCATTTTGTTTGTGACTTCAGGCTCTAAAACAGATGTCCCGCTGTAAGTTTTACGAATTGCATCAGCAATTTGCTTCGCATTCGTCGTTTTTAAAAGGTAGCTAATCGCACCCGCCTCTAGCGCAGGATATACTTTATCATCTTCTAAAAAACTCGTCACAATCATAATTTTCGCTTCGGGCCATTGTTTTATAATTTCTGCTGTTGCTTCTGCACCGGTCATAATCGGCATAACCATGTCCATTAAAATAATATCAGGGCGATATTCTAAACTGCGCTCAACGGCTTGTTGACCATTTTCAGCTTCAGCTACGACTTCCATATCGGGTTGTGCCTGTAAGTATGCAGAGACACCGATTCGCACCATCTCATGGTCATCTGCTAATAATATACGAATCACTTTGTTTCCTCCTGTTCTACAGGGATTTGTACTTCGATAATTGTTCCTTGCTCTGGAATCGATACGACTTTACATGTTCCACCAATTTCAACAGCGCGTTCTTCTACATTGCGTAAACCATAAGAGCCGGCATGATCATCGTCTTGAATAGAGAAACCAACACCGTTATCTTGAAGACGGAATATGACAAGACCATTGCGTTCTACTAGAAGTAGTTGGACTTCAGTTGCTTTTGCATGGCGCAATGTATTCGATAATGTTTCCTGTGCAATTCTAAAGACATGATCTTCAGCACCTTTTGGGAGCGATACTTCTTCTAGTCTCTCTTGAATGTTAAAGTAAACTTTTTGACGTAGCTCATCGAGTAAATCTTGTAAACCTTGTGCTAGTGATTTATTTTTCAGTGCAATTGGTCGTAAATGAAGCAGTAATGCGCGCATCTCTAATTGTGCTTGTTGGACAATTTTTTCAGTTTGTTGAAGTTGTTTTTGATTTGCCTCAGGCAGTGTTTCACCAATTGTTTCATTCGTAGCCGATAGAAGCATAGACGCTGCGAATAATTGTTGTGATACGGAATCATGTAGTTCACGTGCGAGACGTTGGCGTTCCTGAATGAGACGCTCTTGTACTTCTTTTTCTTGAATATTTGCATGGTCATTCGTTAGACGTTGCAAGCTTTTCTTTTGTGTTTGAACTAAGTCATCAATCGCCTGCAACTTTTTGAAATTCTTTTTAGAGACCATACGCTTTTTCGTTGTTTGAAATTGACCTTCTAAAATAAGATTTAATTGTTTGGTTAGTTGATTCTCTTTTTGAATGGTTAGAGAATTTGACCACATGGCGATTAATAGACTAAATCCACCGAAGAAAATTAACATCCAAGCGCCATAGGGTAAGTTTGCATAGTTTTTTTCATAGAGCATTTCCCATTGTGCAACATTTTCGCCCCACAACATATATAAAATCATCGCGAGTAAGGCGAAGGAGATGGTCGCTAAAAAAAGCGTTCGTAAAATTACTTTTGTCATTTTCTAAGCACCTCCAAATCGCCTGAGAAAGAAGAGGCAGCGATAATTAATTCACGTTCAGGGAGTTCATGTTCACGATAACCATCTTTGACAGCGAGTGATTCGTTCCAGAGGCGTGGGTATTTATGTTGCATGATAGTTGCCTCGCCCATTAAAGCATTGTAGTAAATACGTACAGGTATTTCATAAGGAACGACGACGGTTATTTTACCAATCCCTTGACGAATCGAGATAAGAGAAGCCCCTTTCGGTAAGATGGTATCGGTTGTATCAATCGTAATTTGCCCAACGAAATTTTGAACGTGGATATCTTCCCAAACATAAGAAGTGTTAAGTGTATCGTCAAATTGGAAGAAATTATTTTTCTTTTTTCGTTCAAGCGGACGTTCTTCTGTAGAAGAAGTATTCACATGAACAGTAGCGGGTGTGTCTTCACGCATTTTAAGGAGTATATAAATAACGGTTACAAACAATAGAATGCGTAAACTCCACATGGAGAGAACGGAAAGAATGAGTAAACCCAAACCGAGCCAAAAGAATAATTTTCGTTGTTTTTTCATGGATACATAAATGAGTCCAATACCAATCAGTGCAAAAATCATCATGTCACTTCCAAAAAGTATTCCCTCAGCAACGATGCAAAGTAGTGCAGCAAATAGCAAAGTTGTCATCGTATTTGTTTGAATGTGTTTCATCGCCGCTACCTCCATTTCTCGTCGTTCTTTTTTAATACAAAAGAACTGTCCTTCACATCATTTATTATACAGGAAGGACAGTCTATTTTCTTAATTGTACAATAAGCTACAAAGTTTTTTAAGCTTGTTTCTTTTCAAGTGCTTGTAAACGTTGTTCCATTGAAGTAACTTCATGCTCTTGTTCAATTTTTTGACCTAAACGTTCGATATATTGTTCCATTGTTTCGAATTTATCTAGACGTTGATTTTGTTGCCCAGTTGATTCAGGGTCTAATACGCGGTCCATTTGATGATGCGCACGTACAACATTTTCTTTGCCCATTAGTTGTAATTGACGTACACGCATGTCTTTGATTTTGTGTTTCATTTCTTCGAATTTACGCTCTAAGCCGAATAATTCGTTTGTTACTTGTTCAATACTTTGATCAAGTGCTGCGATACGATTTGCGTATGCATTTTTTTCTTGTTCAGCGAATTCAATTAAATCAACTTCGCCACTTGCTTGTGCTAATTCTAGTTGTGCTTGACGTTTTTCGAACATTTCAATTGCTTGAACACGTTCTTTCTCAAGCTTTTCTTTTAATTGACCTTGTCTTTCTAAATACTTACCTGTTTGTTCTGTTTGCTTTTCAGCTTCGCGAATATATTGATTTAACATCGCGATTGGATTTTTTTCCTCTTTTTTATCGAAAAATTGATGTAAGTCTGCCTCGATTGAATATTTTAAACGTTGTAGTAAACCCATTGTTCACTACCTCCTTTTGTCATTATTATTTTTGTAATTCGTTCCACTGTTTTTCAAAGTTTGTGAATGGATCATCTGATTTTTGTGTAAATACAGGTTGAGCTTCTTTTTGATTCCACTTCTTGTAGATGAAGTAACCGCCTGCTACTGCAACAAGTGCCACTAAACCAGGAATATTTGAGATACCTGATGTTAAACCGATGATTCCAACGATTACCCAGACAACTTTTGCAAATGTTGAGCGAGCCTTCAAATAGAAGTGAATACCTGCGTATAAAACAGCAGCAGATATTAATAAACCTGTTAGTGGTCCGAATAAACTCACCACTGTAATACCGATTACGATTCCTAAAAGTGTTAGCCATACTTTTCTCATGTGAAAAGTGCCTCCCTTCTGTTGATACCTTTATGATACGTGGATTTTTAAAGCTTTTTAACCGTCCTCAAAAGGATTTTCGACTAGGACTAGAGACCGAGAACCTATGCGACTTATAGATAGGAATTGTATTTCGCTGTTTAATTATGGCAAAATATAGACACTGAGGAGGAACAACATGAAAAAATATAGTGTATCTATTTTAGCTTTTCTACTATATAGTGCTGTCGTGTTTTATTTAGGTTGGAATGTTTATACATTCTTACATGATTGGTTTGGAGTTACATGGAAAATACCGTTCTATGTAATTTGGTATGTGATTGGATTTAGTATGTTAATCGGACGACTATCACATAAGTTAGATGTTTTCACAATTATTGGCTATTATTGGTTAGCATTTTTTCAATATGGTATATTGCTTTTCCCAATTACGAATCTCATTATTTGGTTAGCGCCAAATAGCTCGAGAGATCTTATTGAATTTTTTGTATGTCAGCTATTCATTCTTATTTTCTTATTTGGTAGTTATTATGCTTATACGCCTGTTACACGTATTAAAGAAATTATCATTAAGAATGACTTATTAGCAGATCAAACACTTCGTATTGTTTTAGGAAGTGATTTTCATTTAGGTCTTGTGATGCCAAAACGTCAATTGAAAAAATTTGTTCGTTTATCAAATGCAGAAGAACCGGATCTTGTTTTTTTAGCGGGAGATTTAGTAGATGATTTACCGTATTGGTATGAAAAGAATAATATGATGGAAGAGATGAAGAAATTAGAAGCAACACATGGAGTGTACGGTATTTTAGGAAACCATGAGTATTATGGTAATCAAATTGAAAAAACCGTTCAGTTAATGGAAGAATCACAAGTGAAAATGTTACTAGACGAGACGATTGTAATACAAGATGTCTGTGTTTTAACAGGACGAGAAGATGTAACGAATAAAAATCGTAAACCACTTGAATCGTTGAAAATGGATTCACCACTCCCATGGTTCATTATGGAACACACACCAAAAGACATTGAAACACCGGCAAAGCTAGGTGCGGACTTACAAGTTTCTGGACATACACATCGCGGTCAAATGTGGCCTAATCAATTACTTACGCGTTTATCATTTCCGTTAGATTATGGCTATAAAAAGGTTGAGCAGTTGCACGCAATTACTACATCTGGATTTGGCTTTTGGGGACCGCCTATCCGTACAAATAGTCGAGCAGAATTATGGAGAATCGATATAAAATTTACAAAGTCGTAAAAAAAATAAAGGGTATGTCTGTGCTATCATTTGGGTAATAGTGCAAAGGATACCAAACTTTGCGGTAAAAGGAGCATACGCGTGTGAGTGAAATTTTAAAAGCCATTATACTAGGCCTTGTAGAAGGTCTAACGGAGTTTGCACCCGTATCATCTACAGGGCATATGATTATTGTCGATGATATGTGGCTCAAGACAAAAGATTTTTTAGGTAGTTCTTCAGCGAATACATTCAAAATTGTGATTCAATTAGGGTCCATACTTGCTGTTGTTGTCGTCATGTGGAAGAGGCTACTAAGTTTGATTGGTCTTTATCATATTGAAGGACAAACGAAACACCATCGTTTTAACTTATTACATGTTATTGTAGGGATTATTCCTGCGGGTGTTCTAGGTGTGCTTGTTGAGGATTACATAGATGCGCATCTATTTAGTATTAAAACGGTTATTATCGGTTTATTCATCGGGGCCATCTTTATGATGATTGCAGATCGTTTTGCTTGGAAGAAGCCACGCGTCATGTCGCTGGACGATTTGACGTATAAACAGGCCTTCCAAGTGGGATTGGTTCAGTGCCTCTCACTATGGCCAGGGTTTTCGCGTTCAGGAGCTACCATATCAGGTGGTGTCCTTCTAGGTCTAGATTATCGTGTAGCAGCTGACTTTACGTTTATTATGGCTGTGCCGATTATGGCGGGTGCAAGTGGCCTATCTTTATTCAAACATTATCAAGATATTAATCCAGATGATTTGAATTTCTATATTGTTGGTTTTATTAGCGCATTCATCTTTGCATTGCTATCGATTAAATTCTTCTTAAAGCTAATCTCACGCATCAAGTTAATGCCATTTGCAATCTATCGTATTGTATTGGCAGCAGTATTAGCTTGGATTGTTTTCTTTTAGGAGAAGTGAGCTAGGATATAAGGGTACAAACAATAAGCATAAGAAAAACTGGAATCGCGTTGTGGCGCGGTTCCAGTTTTTCGTTGCAAACGCTAAAAGGAAAAGTGAAATGTTTTGTCCCAGCTTGTTTTATACATAAAAAAGGCTTGAATACAAAAAGTATCCAAGCCTTATTATAAATAAAGATTAGCCCTGTTCAGAGGCTTTTTTCGCTTCAAGTACTTTTTTTCTTTGCACGAAAGATAAAATAATGAGTGTGAAGGCGATCAATGAACCAATTAAAACAACGTATAATTTTCCAACAATCAAAGATGTGACGAATGTGATTAAAAAAATCATAATCGCAACAAATTGTATTCCGTAAAACGATGGCATTCTTTTTCACCTCAATTAGTTATATAGGATTAATAATAGTACAGCTTTTCCTCATGTGCAATTGAATGAACCAATTTATCGAAAAATGTTCACGATTATCGAAGCTTTCTTAAAAAGATAAAAAAGACGTAAAATGTATATTTTATAAGGAATGATAAAGATATGAGAAGAAGAAAAGTCAAGTAACTTTTCATTGTCGAATCCGTAACAAAAATGAAATTTCATCGATTCCTAAATGTATAGACTAGTTTAGCACGCTTAAATACTCTATAATAAGAAAGTTAGTCTTTGAATCAAATTTATTTTTTTGAAATAAATTTATTTCATATAAAAAAATAGTGTAAATAACAAATAAAGTGTTTTTTACAATAAAATGCTTTAAACAATTGAAAATATAGAGGAAATAAAAAAAGATTATTTTTTTAACAAAATAGTTCGAAATGCAAGTGTTTTTTATAGTGAATTTTCGACATATCAAAAAAGCGATACGAAAAAAATTAAAAATCCGTCTAAAGAATTTGTTTCTTTTGAGGGGACGAATTTTTGTAGGCCTTTTGCTATGATTTTCTTCAATTTCGACTTTAATCTTGAATCAACCTTTTCGATTATGTTAGATTAGATAAAGAAGAAAACACAAGATATTTGAAAAAAAAGTTGAGGAAACACAATATATTGTGTTGACAACGTTTTGGGCACATATTCACTAATAATCGCTCATTTATATTATTTTTTTTTGTTTAACTTCGTAAATTACAGGATAAAAAGAATTTTAATCATACATGTAATCAACACAACATGACGATTTTTCAGATGAAGAATGGATGCATGTCAAAATGGAACAGTGAATCATATTCTGCTGGATATGTCGTTTACTGTTATTTTATTTGCAGCTGTTTTGAGGAGTTCAATGGGAAAATAGTCAAAAAATAGAAGGAGTCGTGGTCTTATGGTACAAATGATGACACAAGGTAGAGAAGCTTTATTAAAAAAATTAGAAGAACAATATGGTCGTGAAGAAATTAGTCCACTACTACGCAAGCATGAGCGTTTCATGTCAAAACATCCAGATGCAGATGATGCAGAATGGACAAAAGCGTTAAGCTTAGATGCTTTAGGTATGTTGGATGAAGACGAGTCATTTTGGACATTTGTAGCTGCACGTCTCCTATTAGTAGAAACGTATAAAGAAGCGGCGGATAAACGTGGTGTTGCGAATATTGATGAGGTTTATACAGCATTCCCAGAACAAATCGAAAAATTAGTAGAACGTGGTTTATATCATTCGTTCCTAATCGAAAAATACACAGCAGAAGAGCGCCAAGCAATTGCGAACTTACTTAACCCAGAAAAAGATGAATTATTCACATATATTGGTTTAAAAACATTATTAGATCGTTATGTTGCACGTGATTTCGATAAAACACCTTTAGAACTTCCACAAGAGCGTTGGTTAGTCATTGCAATGACATTAATGCAAGATGAGAAAGTAGACCGTTTAAAGAAGATTGAAGAAGCTTACTGGGCTATGAGTAGCCTATACATGACAACTGCAACACCTACATTATCAAATGCGGGTAAAACACATGGTCAACTATCTTCTTGTTTCATTGATACAGTAGACGATTCGCTACAAGGTATCTACGATTCAAACACAGATGTTGCAACACTTTCTAAATTTGGTGGCGGTATTGGTATTTACATGGGTAAAGTACGTAGCCGTGGGTCATCAATTCGTGGATTCAAAGGGGCATCATCAGGTGTTATTCCTTGGATCAAACAATTAAACAACACAGCAGTATCAGTTGATCAATTAGGTCAACGTCAAGGTGCAATCGCTGTTTACTTAGATGTATGGCATAAAGATATCTTCCCATTCTTAGATTTAAAACTAAACAATGGTGACGAGCGTATGCGTGCACACGATATTTTCACTGGCGTATGTTTACCAGATATCTTCATGGAAGCTGTAGAAGCGCGTGAAGAATGGCACTTATTCGATCCACATGAAGTACGTACAGTAATGGGCTTTGATTTAGAAGATTCATACGATGAAAAACGTGGCGAAGGTTCATTCCGCGAAAAATACTTACAATGTGTAAACAACCCAATTCTTTCACGTGATACAGTGCAAGCAATTGATATTATGAAACGTATTATGCGTTCACAACTAGAGACAGGTGTACCATTCATGTTCTACCGTGATGAAGTAAACCGTCAAAATGCAAACAACCATGAAGGTATGATTTACTCGTCTAACTTATGTACAGAAATCATGCAAAACATGAGTGCAACAACATTTGAATCTGTAACATTAGAAGACGATGTGATTGTGACACGTCGTAAACCTGGAGATTTCGTTGTATGTAACTTATCTTCAATCAACTTAGGTCGTGCTGTACCAGAGGATGTTTTAGAGCGTCTGATTCCAATCCAAGTACGTATGCTAGATAACGTAATTGAGTTAAATACAATCCCTGTAGCACAAGCAGAGCGTACAAACTCTCGCTACCGTGGTATTGGCTTAGGAACATTCGGTTGGCATCACCTATTAGCGAAAAAAGGTATCGCTTGGGAGTCAGATGAATCAGTTGAATATGCGGATTCACTATATGAGCAAATTGCTTACTTAACAATTAAAGCATCACATGAATTAGCAAAAGAAAAAGGTTCATATCCTTTATTTGAAGGTTCTGACTGGGCAACAGGTGCTTACTTCGATAAGCATGGTTATGATAGCGAACAATGGAACGAATTACGTGCGAATATCGGTGAATTCGGTATGCGTAATGGTTATGTGATGGCAGTTGCACCAAACTCATCAACATCAATCATTGCAGGTTCAACAGCAAGTATCGATCCAATCTTCCAAAAGTCATACTCTGAAGAGAAGAAAGATTATAAGATTCCTGTAACGGTTCCGGATTTAGATGAAAAAACAACTTGGTACTACAAATCAGCATACTTCATCGACCAAAACTGGACGATTAAACAAAATGCTGCACGTGCGCGCCACATTGATCAAGGTATTTCACTAAACCTTTATGTTCAAAACACAGTAAAAGCAAAAGATTTATTAGCATTACACTTAAATGCTTGGAATAGCGGCATCAAAACAACCTACTATGTACGTTCTACTTCTGTAGAATTACTTGAATGTGAGTCATGCGCAAGCTAATGTAACGAAAATAGGGAGGAAGATTTGAATGACTGAGATTAAACGAAGAGCACTAATGGATAAGGAAGCACCAAACCGTTCTACAGCAATCGTGAACGGTCGATCTTCCAACATTTTAAACTGGGATGACGTGCGTTTTAGCTGGGCATACCCAAAATATAAAAAAATGCTTGGTAACTTCTGGACACCATTTGAAATTAATATGGGTACAGATGTAAAGCAATTTTTAGATTTAACAGATGAAGAGAAGAATACATTCAAAAAGATTATTGGTTTATTAGCGCTACTTGATAGTATTCAAACAGACTATGCTGGTAAAGTAGCCGACTACTTAACAGACTCTAGTTTGAATGCGTTAATGATTATTTTAGCGCAACAAGAAGTAATCCATAATCACTCGTATTCGTACATCTTATCAAGTCTTGTATCAAAAGATGAGCAAGATCGTATCTTTGATTTCTGGCGTACAGAGCCAGTTCTTGAGAAGCGTAATGACTTCGTATTAAAGGGTTATAAAAATTTCGCAGAGAATCCAACAATTGATAATATGTTAGATTCAATCGTGTACGATGTGATTTTAGAAGGCTTATTCTTCTACTCAGGATTTAGCTTCTTCTACCACTTAGCACGTAATCAAAAGATGGTTGCGACAAGTACAATGATTAACTACATTAATCGCGATGAGCAATTACACGTAGACTTATTCGTTAAAATTTATAAAGAGTTACTAACAGAGTATCCAGAATACGATACACCTGAACGCGCAGAACGTGTACAAAACATCTTCCGCGAAGCAGCAGCTCTTGAAATCGAATGGGCGAATGAAGTAATTGGTACGAAAATCGATGGTTTAGACGTAGAAGATGTAGAAGACTACATCTACTTCTATGCGAATGTTCGTTGTAACCAACTTGGTTATGAGCGTCCGTTTGAAGGCTACCGTAAAAACCCATTAAAATGGATCAAAGCGTACGAAGATGTTGACTTAGGTAAAACAGACTTCTTTGAACAAAAATCACGCCAATACGTGAAAGTAAACGTACAAGATAACGGTTTCGATGATTTATAAGATTTAAGTAAAAACCTCAGCATTTTCATGTGCTGAGGTCTTTTTTTGTGAAATAAACCTTATATTATATCAATATAAAATATGGGAAATACTTAAAAATTTGGGAAGGTATCTGAATTGTGATACAATTTAAAAAAAGAAAGAAATAAAGGGGTTTTGAGATTGAAGCCAATTCTTTGGATTACATGTAAATTACCAGAAGAGATCGTTGAGCCATTAAAATCATGGGCAGATGTACGTGAGTGGCCTACTGTTGAAGTCAATATGCCACACGAAAAACTAGAAGAAATTATTCAAGAGGCTGATATTTTATGGACAATTATGGATAATCGAGTTTCACGCGAGTTATTACAAACAGCTAAAAATTTAAAATTAATTTGCAACTTAGCTGTCGGTTATAACAACATCGATGTTGAAGCTGCAAAAGAATTGGGGATTGCTGTGACAAATACACCAGGTGTTTTAACGGAGACAACAGCAGATTTAGCATTTACACTAATGTTAATCACAGCTAGAAGAATAATCGAAGCAGCGGATGAGGTACGAAACGGTGATTGGACGTATTGGGGTGTAAATCATCTAGCAGGTCGCGATGTTCATGGTGCTACGCTCGGTATTATTGGAATGGGACGAATTGGTGAAGCCTTAGCACAACGCGCAAAGGGCTTTAACATGGAAGTGCTTTATCATAACCGTCGTCGTAAACCACAAGCGGAAGAAGCCTATGGTTTTAGCTATCGTGAATTAGATGCTTTACTACAAGAGTCAGATTATGTAGTTGTTTTAACACCGATGACACCTGAAACAAAGGGACTAATCGGTAAACGTGAACTACAGTTAATGAAAAATACGTCGATTTTAATTAATGTGGCACGAGGTGGAATCGTTCAAGAAGATGCACTATATGATGCATTAAAGAATGGCGAAATCTGGGCAGCAGGAACAGATGTGTTCGTTCAAGAGCCTGTACCAACATCACATCCACTCCTTACACTGAAAAATTTCGTTGCACTTCCGCATATTGGTAGTGCAACACTACGCACGCGTAAGGAAATGATGGAGATGAATATTGAATCCATGCACGATTATTTAGAAGGGAATCCGATTCGACACCGCGTTGTTTAGGGGGAGTCAATAATGAAGTTACCACCAGGTATTACAGGATTCTTTGATGGAAGTGCATCATTTCAAATGGTGGACTCAAAAAAGTTCCGTTCGATTTGCTATGAAGTTTCGATGCATCCAGCGATTAAATTATTAACCATTCAAGAAGCAACATATCCTGTCAATTATATGTGTGCCAAATTTGTTTTTTATAATGAACCCATTCAAGTTGTAATGAATGCTTATTATCCTTTATTCACAACAACGGTCATTGCAGAAGACGGACATTTTGTATTTTGTGATTTACCAGAGGAGTTTTGTCTATTTGAACAGCACTATCAATGTATTACGGTAGAAGATTTGGAACGAATGATTGAAGAACATTACTTGGAGCAACTATCCGAAGTAGAACGCGAGCAAGTCGCATTTTGGAAGCCTGAACGATTAGGTGAAGTTATATTTAATGCGTGGGATTAGCCCATAAAAAAAGGTCGATTCATCAATAAGATGGATGGACCTTTTTCTATGGATAATATTTTTCTAGGTTCATTAGAATTTCGTTTCTTAGCTGCGCTAACTCAGGATATTGATAGAAGAATAATACTTTTTCATCTGCGCGAGTATGGCTAGAGGGTTTAGTGGAAAGAATAAAATACATAAAAGATTCTGCAAAATCTTCAGTAGGATGACTTGTCGCATATTCTGTAACGAATTCATCAGCGTGGAGTGTGTAGAAGTGGGTTTGAACGGTAGGATCGGTTTCGATATTTTTTAATTGCTTCCAATGTTGCATGACATCATATTGCCAAAATTGCTGATAGAAATGATAGAGGTAGGCATCTTGTTTTAAACAACCTTCGCCGGGATCATAGGTTTTACACACATTATCATGCGAGTATTCAAAAGAATTAAGCGAAAATAGATGACCATATTCGTGAAGAATTGTTGCGTAAAGTCCATTTAAATTTTTAACATCACGATAATCAAGAGCCAGTGTCCATTTGTCTGGATAATCCATTTGTTGTACATAGCCGAGGGTATTATCTTCACCATCTGTGAAAATTTTAAAGTAGGCGACCATTTTTCGATTTTCTGATGGAATTAAATTTGCAAAACGTTTCCAAAGCTCATGTTGTTTTTGTTTATTCTCAATAATATTTTGATGCGCTCTTTTTTTTGAAGACTTTATCATATGAATTTGTTCGTCTTTAATTTCATACGTTAAAATATCTACTTCTTTTTGAGAGAAAGGTGCAGTCAAACTATCAATCTCTTCATAGAGTAAGTCGCCATGCTTTTTTTCGAGTTTTTTAACGATTTTGTCACCAAGCTTTGTATCAACTTGTCTCTGATGAATTTTTTTAATAGGAGGTGTGGCAGTATCTTGGAGTGTTTGAATAGCTTTTTGTGTGGGATGATTGATTAAACTAAAAATAATGACGATGAGCATGAGGCTCAGTAAGAGAGGCAAACCGAACTTTATATGCCGATTCACTAACGTACCTCCTTTCTATTTATAAGGTTCTTTTATCTAATTACCCGATTTAAAAATGTTTAGTATATTTTGATAAAGGAAAAACGTGTTGTAGAAAAAACTTTCTTCAAGAAGGATATTTTTGCTTTTTATAGAATTTGTTGATTAAGAGCGAAAATAGAAGATGGGGGTGTTTCGTTGGATATTAAACACTATGTAAACGGTCAATGGATCAAAGAAGAGTCAATGCATTGTATTCCAGTTTCAAACCCTGCCAATGGAGAAGTAATAACGAACGTACCGATGGCTTCAAAAGAATTAGTTCATGAAGCGATTCAACATGCAAAACATGCACAAAAAGAATGGGCAAAAGTACCAGCACCCAAAAGAGCCGACTATTTATATGCAATTGGTGAACGGTTGCGAGATGAAAAAGAACGACTAGCTAGAATTTTAACGATGGAAATGGGAAAAGTAATTGAAGAAGCACGTGGTGAAGTACAAGAAGCCATCGATATGGCATTTTATATGGCAGGTGAAGGAAGACGGTTATTTGGTCAAACGACGCCTTCTGAATTACCAAACAAATTTGCAATGAGCGTACGTGCTCCAATCGGTATAGTGGGTCTCATTACACCATGGAATTTTCCAATTGCGATTGCGACGTGGAAGTCATTCCCAGCGATTGTCGCAGGTAATACCGTTGTTTGGAAGCCATCTACCGAAACACCACTTATGGCATATGAGTTAGCAAAAATTATCGAAGAAGTGGAATTACCAGATGGCGTCATCAATATTGTATTTGGAGGAGGTAGTGACGTAGGCTCTCTACTCGTAGAACACCCAGATGTACATGTTATTTCATTTACGGGTTCTACTGAGACAGGGCGAAAGATTGCGGAGCTTGGAGGCAAACACTTAAAAAAGGTCTCACTCGAAATGGGTGGGAAAAATGCCATTATCGTGATGGAAGATGCCGATTTAGATTTAGCTGTAGAAGGCATCATTTGGAGCGGATTTGGAACATCAGGTCAGCGCTGTACAGCTTGTAGTCGTGTCATCGTACATGAAGCTATAAAAGAAGAATTAGCTGACCGGTTAATCACTGCAATGGAGTCATTAAAGCTTGGTAATGGATTAGATGAAGGTGTGCAGATTGGCCCAGTTATTCATAAATCAGCCCTTCATAAAATTCATAGTTATATCCAATTAGGATTACAAGAAGGTGCAACTTTATTGAAAGGAGGTCGCATAGCTGATTTTGAATCAGGTCATTTTTACGAACCTACTTTATTTACAGATGTAAAGCCGCAATCGCGTCTCGCACAAGAAGAAATTTTTGGTCCAGTCATTTCAATGATTGCAGTTCAAAATTTAGAAGAGGCGATTGAAGTGAATAATTCAGTGAAATATGGTTTATCAAGTTCAATCTTTACACAAGATGTAACAAAGGTATTTCAAGCACAACGCGATTTAGATACAGGTATTGTTTATGTGAATGCAGGAACAACTGGAGCAGAAATTCATTTACCCTTTGGCGGAACAAAAGGAACAGGTAACGGACATCGTGATTCTGGCATCCAATCCTTAGATGTTTATACGGAATGGAAAAGTATTTATGTAGATTATAGTGGCACACTTCAACGTGCTCAAATCGACAATTAAGGGGGCATTCAAATGAAAGTGACAATTCTAGGCGCAGGTTTAATGGGAAAAGAAGTCGCACGTGATCTAGTGAATAGTTCGAATGTAGATAAAGTTTATTTAACTGATATTGATATCGAAAAGGTCCGTACGTTTGTGGAACAATTAAATAGCGATAAAATTGAACTTTTAACAGTTGATGCTTATGATGACGAACAGTTATGTGAAGTGATGGGAAAAGCAGATGTTGTGGTGAACGCACTATTCTATAAATTTAATGTACGCGTTGCAAAGTTAGCGATTGAACTTGGCGTTCATTTAGTTGATTTAGGTGGTCATATTGGCGGTATAACAGATGAAGTTTTAAAACTAGACGAGGAAGCGAAGAAAAAAGGCGTGACGATTATTCCAGATTTAGGTTTAGCACCTGGTATGACAAATATTTTAGCTGGATATGGTGCTTCTAAACTAGATCGTGTGAATGCAATTAAAATTTATGTAGGTGGCATCCCAGCTTCTCCAAAACCACCACTTGATTATAGCGTAGTGTATTCTTTAGACGGTGTATTCGATCATTATACAAAACCCTCTTTGATTGTACGAGATGGGATGATTCGTGAATTACCTTCTTTATCTGAAGTAGAAAATCTCTATTTCCCAGGCTTTATTGGTTTAGAGGCGTTCCATACGAGTGGCGGTCTTTCAACACTTGCACGAACATTTTCTAAATTACACACATTAGAATATAAAACGATTCGTTACGCAGGACATGCCGAACGCTTTAAATTACTTGTCGATTTAGGACTTACACAAAAAGGTAATGAAGTGGAAGTAGACAATGGTATTACCGTAGATATGCGTGAAGTGATGAAACAATATTTAGAGAATAAATTAAGTTTAGGCGACCAAGAGGATGTTGTATTACTTCGTGTAGAAGTACATGGTGAAGCAAATGAAGAGAGAGTTTCATTCGAATACGATATGGTAACCTACCGTGATAAAAATAGTGGTGAAACAGCGATGGCACGAACGACTGCTAACACAATTTCAGTTGTAGCGAAGTTAATTGGGGATGGTACGATTACAGAACGCGGTGTTATTCCACCAGAATTAGCAGTACCAGGAGAAAAGTATATGACGGAGATGAATCATCATGGCGTAACCATCACAGAAACCATGCTCATGTCGACAAATATTATTAAAGGATAGGGGAGATCGTCATGAATTTTCAATTCTCGGATGAACAAAATATGTTACGCCAGACAGTACGTCAATTTGTAGATGCAGAGATTATGCCTTATATTGCGGAGTGGGATGCGACAGGTGGATTTGATCCAGCTATTTGGAAAAAGCTAGCTGACCTAGGTTTACTCGGTATATGCATACCCGAAGCATACGGTGGAAGTGGCATGGATTATAATGCATTGGCGATTGCCTGTGAAGAACTGGAGAGAGGGGATACAGCTTTTCGGACAGCTGTATCTGTTCACGTAGGATTGAATAGCATGACTTTATTACAGTGGGGAACGGAAGAACAAAAACAAAAATATTTAGTTCCTCAAGCAAAAGGT
The DNA here is from genome assembly GCF_001534765.1 of Kurthia sp. 11kri321. Lineage (NCBI taxonomy): Bacteria > Bacillati > Bacillota > Bacilli > Caryophanales > Caryophanaceae > Kurthia > Kurthia sp. 11kri321. The sequence continues at coordinate 2,625,601 of NZ_CP013217.1, read as the reverse complement.
GAAAAGATTGGTGCATTTGGTTTAACAGAACCGGGTGCAGGATCAGATGTAGCGAGCATGCAATCACATGCAACATTAGAAGGAGATGTGTATCGCTTAAATGGTCAAAAAACATGGATTTCACTTTGTGATATTGCTGATCACTTTATTGTATTTGCCTATACGAATCCAGCGTTAAAACATAAAGGAATTTCAGCATTTATTGTAGAGCGTGGTATGGTTGGTTTTTCTTCAAAAGCTATTAAAGGAAAGTATGGGATTCGTGCTGGTAATACAGGAGAATTATTCTTTGATGATGTTCTTATCCCAAAAGAGAATCTTCTTGGCCAAGAAGGAGAAGGTTTTAAAATTGCGATGGCAGCACTTGATAATGGACGTTTTACAGTAGCAGCCGGAGCAGTCGGGTTAATTGATGCGTGTATTGAAGCGAGCGTAAGTTATTGCCATGAACGTGAAACATTTGGACAAAAGATTGGTGAGCATCAATTAGTTAAACAGATGATTGCACGTATGGAAGCAGGCTATCAAATGAGTCGTTTACTTGTATATCGTGTAGGCGAGATGAAAAATAGCGGTGTACGTAACACGCGTGAAACGTCTCTTGCGAAGTGGCAAGCATGTGACTTTGCGAATTGTGCGGCAGATGATGCAGTTCAGATTCATGGCGCATATGGTTATTCAGATGAATATCCTGTTGCACGCTATTTACGTAATTCAAAAGCGCCTGTTATTTATGAAGGAACACGCGAAATTCATACACTCATGCAGGCAGACTATGTACTTGGTTATCGTGAAGACCATCCATTATCACATATGTTACCGAAGTGGGCAGGTACTAAAGAATAATGTAGAAAAGGATTGCACGATTGTGTAGTCCTTTTTTAATTTGTAAACAAACAAAAAAGAGAGAAGTCGGTTGAATGACCTGACTTCTCTCTTTCAGTTATTACTTTTTATAAACTCTTTTTTCAATGCTTAGCATTTCAGAAGCTGTTACAAATGTATAACCTTGTTGTTTTAAGTAACGAATCACTTGTGGCAATGCTTGAGCTGAACTTGCATGAATGTCATGCATTAAAACAGTTGTATATTGTGATTTTTGACTTTTCACATTCGCTAATGTTTGTTGTGGATTATGATGTTTCCAATCAAGTGTATCGACATTCCATAAAACAACTGGCATTTTTGCGATTTTTGAAACATTCGCATTGTAAGAGCCATAAGGTGGACGGAATACGGTTGGGTTTTTACCTGTTGCTTTTTTAATGGCCTGATTGGTTGTTTCAATTTCTTTTTTCACGTTTGCATTCGATAGTAATACTAGATTTGCATGTGTTAAGGAGTGATTACCAAGCTCATGTCCTTCATCTGCAATTTGTTTCACCATTTTAGGATTTGCGCGTGCTTGTGTACCTACCATGAAGAATGTTGCTTTAACCTTTTCGCGTTTTAAAGTAGCTAAAATACTCTTTGTAGATGTCGTATTTGGCCCATCATCAAATGTAAGAGCAACCGCTTTTTTCGGAATAGGTTTCTTTTTCTTTTGAATAATTTTCTTAACAGGTATTTGGAATTCTTTTGCTAAAGAAGAATTAATATTCTGAAGTGGTAAAGTAATTGTTATTGGCTGGTTAAATGAAGATGTAAAACTATCGGGATTTAAATAGAAGTATAAATTTTGATCATCGAGTGCAAAGTTTTCAAAATGACTAGCTTCTTGGTTGATTGCTAAGTCTTTTTGTTGACTTTTATTGAAATTTTGTACTTCTTTATGTTTTGCCAGTTCTTTTTGTGATAAATTCATAATATGTGTTAACTGCTCACCAGAAGGTATAACTTCCTTAATATCAATTAACTCATTCGCTGGCTGATCCACTGTAAACGTAATGAATTTTTGATCTTTTTTCTGTTTATCCTCTTGTAAACTTTGAGTTAAAACAAATGAATAAAGATCCTTATGTTTCAATGTCATGTACGTCACATGCATCTGTGCATCTTTTGCGTATTTCCCTTTGAAAAAGTCTGTTTTCATCTCTTTAACGGCATCACTGATAGCTGTATTCAGTTCAGAAGATCCTGTTTTTGGGTACTGAATTGTATAGCTACCTTGTTCTGTTTCATTTGTGACCGTCACCGTTTTAATAAATGGGTTGTCTGTTTCAGCTGTAGAGGTGTTTTCAGTTGAAGCGGCTAAACCCTTTTCAGAAGGACTTTTCAAGTTTAGCATGTATACTACAGCGAAAATAATAAGAGATAATAGTATACAAACAAGTAGTGAGTCAATTAATAATCTGTTTTTGAATGGTGAAGATTTCATTTTTTTTGTATACTCCTTTTCATAGTATTAGGTTAATATTACCATTATTTTACGGTGTATGGTCATATAAAGTAAGTAAATTTTATAACTTATAGAAAAATATATTTAATAGAGAGGACGTTTGAAAATATGCCTCATAATAAAGAGGAAGAATTAGCAATTAACTGCTTTTTACTTGCAGGACGTTTGCTAGTTCAATGTGGTGCGGAAACTTATCGTGCAGAGGATACAATGTTGCGCATGGCACAATCACAAGGTTATCCAGATGCACAAAGTTTTGTGACACCTACAGGAATCATTTTTTCTGCAGGACATGAACGACCTACAAGGATTGCTCAAATTCCTAGTAGAACAACTGATTTAGAAAAAATTGCACAAGTTAATAATGTTTCGCGAAATTTAACTGCACGAAATTATTCAATTGAAAAAGCTTATGAAGAATTACAGCGAATTGAAAAGACAAATTTCTTTTTTCCTACCTGGGTCCAAATTCTTGCGGCAGCCATTGCTAGTGCATGCTTTTTAATCTTATTTAGAGGTATATGGTCGGATATGCCGATTGCCTTCATTGCTGGCGGTGCAGGTTTTATCGTATTTATGGCGATTCACTCCTTAACCAAAGTTAAATTTTTTGCAGAGTTCACAGGTGCTCTTTTTGTAGGTGTTATTGCTTTCTATGCTGTGGAGTTCGGATATGGATCGCAACTCGATAAAATTATTATAGGGTCTGTTATGCCACTTGTACCAGGTGTACCAATTGCAAATGCAGTACGTGATTTAATGGCTGGACACTTCGTATCAGGTGTAGCAAAAGGTGTCGAAGCCTTTTTAACAGCTACAGCAATTGGTGCTGGTGTAGCACTTGTACTATTAACATTTTAAGGAGGCAAATCGATTGGAATATGTGATTCATATCATACTGAGCTTTATTGCAACTGCAACATTCGCAATTATTTTTAATGCACCAAAAAATACACTGTTTCACTGCGGTCTTGTTGGGGCCATTGGCTGGGGGATCTATTTAGTCTTCACCAATCATGGTGTAGATATTGTACCTGCATCATTTGCAGGAGCATTTGTTATTGCCATTGTAGCACACATTTATGCAAAACGTTTTAAAACCCCAATGTTAATTTTCAGTGTAGCAGGAATTATCCCACTTGTACCTGGTGGGATGGCTTATAATACAATGCGTCATGTAGTGGAAAAAGATTATACACAGAGTATTGAATTTGCAGTGAAGACGAGTTTAATAACAGGTGCGATTGTGATGGGATTAGTTTTTGCGGAAGTATTTATGCAATTAATTTTTACAGCACTACGACGTCGAAAAATACCTACGAAATAAAACGCATAGTGACTATTTTTATACGTACCCTTTTTTCTTCTATTGAGTATGTGTTTATTAAAAAGAAAAGAGGATGAGACATAAGTATGAAAATATCATCTTATATGAGCATAAGAAAAACCGGAATCGCGCCACAGCGCGATTCCGGTTTTTTGTTGCGAACTCTAAAAGGAAAATGAAATGTTTTTTCTCATCCTCGTCTTTTGTTTTAACTACATGAAGTAGTTATAGGCTCTTTTGATAGTGGTTCTAAATCAACTTCAAAACCTAAATCTTCAAGCATTTGTAAGTCGGATGATTCCTCTTGTCCACTCGTTGTTAAATAATCCCCGATAAAAATTGAGTTTGCTGCGTAAAGGCTAAATGGTTGTAAACTTCTTAAATTTACTTCACGCCCACCAGAAACACGAATTTCTTTTGTTGGATTAATCATACGGAAAAGTGCAAGGACACGTAGAGCATAAAGTGGTGTGACTTCTTTTGTTCCCTCTAAAGGTGTACCGTCTACTGCGTTTAAAAAGTTTACTGGAATTGAATCAGCATCTAATATACGTAAGCTTTTCGCCATCTGTACGACATCTTCTTTAGACTCTTTCATACCAATAATAACACCTGAACAAGGAGAAATACCCGCATTTTTCACTTTTTCAACAGTCCCCACACGATCTTCATATGTGTGCGATGTTGTAATATGTTCATGATGATTTTCTGATGTATTTAAGTTGTGATTGTAACGATCGACACCGGCTTCTTTTAATCGTTCTGCTTGCTCTGGTTTTAGAATACCAAGACATGCACAAACCGTCATATTTGGGTTTTCAGCTTTAATTTCTTTTACAGCATCTACTACAATATCCAATTCACGATTCGCAGGACCACGACCACTTGCTACGATACAATACGTACCAGCTTGAACAACGCTTGCTCGTCTCGCACCCTCTACAATTTCTTCTTGTTTCATCATGGCATACTTTTCAATCGGTGCTTTTGAAATAATAGACTGTGAGCAATAGCCACAGTTTTCTGGGCACAGACCAGATTTCGTATTAATAATCATATTTAATTTCACTTTATTACCATAGTAGTGATAGCGAATTTGATAACTCGCCTGCAATAACTTAAGTAAGTCTTGTTGTGGTGTTTCTAAAATAGCTAGAGCTTCTTCATCTGATAATAAATAGTTTTCCTCAATGATCTGTGTAGCTAATTGTTCATAATTCATGATTTACGAACTCCTTTCAAGACGAATTGCATGCGATAGGCAAAGAAGCCAGATAGTACAGATAGAATGATATCTTTTGGAAGCGGAGGCATCATCCACAACCAAGCAATTTGATATGTAAAGTTCTCAGGAGCTGCTGCCCATAGTTTATAAGCGAAGTACATCCAATTTGTTCCGAATACATAGTTGATGACCATAGCTACAAGTGCTGCAGCAACATACATCATTTTTGTATTTTTCATTTCAATCATTTTTCCTGCTACATAAGCTGCAAAAATGAATGACACGATGAAACCAAATGTCGGACTTAATACTTGGCTAAAACCACCGCTGAATCGTGCGAATACGGGTGCGCCGGCTAAACCGATTAGCATGTAGACTGTAACGGCGATAGCTCCTCGCTTACTTCCTAAAATTAATCCAGCTAAAATTGCGAAAAATGTTTGGAGTGTAATTGGAACACCACCAACGACCATGAACGGTGCAAATGATGTGATGTTCGCCCCAATCATCATCAATGTAGCAAACATAGCACAATAGACTAAATCTACAACGCGTAATTTCGTTTTCGACTTTGTCATCGTTGTTTGACTTGTTGTCATTTCTAAATCCCCCTCAAATGAGTAAAAATTGAACATGTAAGTTGTTCAATATCCAATTTAATACTTTTTCTGTTTTTGTGTCAACTTATTTTTAATTTAAGTTTACTTAAAAGTAGTTAAAAAAACACCTCAACCAATCCGTAAAGAACAGTTGAGGTGCTTATTTTATAATAATTCATTTGGTGTAAATAAAGTTTCGATATCTTGCGGAACTTTAGGGCGACTTAATTGATAACCTTGAATTGCATCGCAGCCAGCTTCTCGTAAAATCGCAATTTGTTCTTCTGATTCAACACCTTCTGCAACAACGCGCATGTGTAAAGAACGTCCAAATTGAATCATACCTTGAACTAAAGCACGCGTTTTCTCTTGGTAGACAATCGGTGCGATAAACGAGCGGTCAATTTTAAACTCTTCTAAAGGTAATAGTTGCATATAACGGAATGAAGCATAACCTGTTCCAAAATCATCTAATGAGAATTTAATCCCTTTAGCTTGTAATTTACGCATTTGGCTAACAATCGATTCTTCTGCTTCTGCTTCAAGCGCAAATTTTTCTGTAATCTCAATTTGCAGTAAATGTGGTGGACATTGTGTACGTTCTAATACTTTTAAAATCGTATCAACCATATTTTTATCGCGGAATTCACGAATCGATGTGTTAATACTAATGCGAATTGGTGTCCCTGCATTCGCCCATTCAACAGCTTGTTCACAAGCTTTTTCAAGCATGAAGCTGCCGATTTGATTAATTAAACCAGTTTCTTCTGCAATCGGAATTAAAATATCTGGCGGTACAATCCCAATTTCAGAGTCTTCCCAACGTACGAGCGCTTCAACAGTTGTGATTTCATCTGTTGTTAAATCTTGTTGTGGTTGATAAAGCACGCGTAAATCTTTTTGATTTAGTGCAATCAATAATCGTTTTTCAATAATTGAACGGGTACTTAAAGATTCATGGTCAGCCTTAGATAAGCTCATAATAAGATTTCCGCCCTCAGCTTGTACCTTTTGGATTACTGAGTTGGAAGCTTTGAATAAGTTACTAAATGTACTTTGGTCTTCAGGGAATTTTGTAATACCACCACTTACAGTTAAAGGAGTTGAAGTATGATCCAAGTAAATCGGGTGTTGTGTTAAGTAAGATAAGAACCCTTGGATAAACCATTCACCAAGTGGCGTTAATACAACAAACTCGTTGACACTAATACGGGCCATCGTACTATCTTGGAAATACATTTTCATGCGATTTGTGAACTCTGTTACGAGTACAGCTTCTGTTTGCTCATCATATATTTCTTTTAGTGAATAGAACTTGTCGATACTTAAAAAGACGAACGTGAAGTGATGACCTTCTTCAATCATCTCGTTGACGATTTGTTCTAGACGGTAACGGTTCATCAGTCCAGTCTCTTGATCGATGTAGGCGATTTGTTCTAAACGATTTTGTAACATCTTTTTATCGGTAATATCATTTTCTAAAAATAGATAAGAAGGTCGATTCTCTTTATTTTTAGCAATTGGAATAGCGGATAATTCTACCCAATAAGGTTGTCCATCTTTTGTGATTTGTTCAACTTCACCATGCCATGTACGGTTATTTTTCAGCGTAGACCAGATTTTATCCGCTTGTTTTGAGCCTTCATCTGTTTGTGGGAACATTTGCCATAATGTTTTCCCGATAATACGTTTTGGTGTCCATTTACTATATTTTAAAAAGTTCGAATTGGCTGCTTCAATTAAACCATTCTCATCAATTGACAACATCATGAAGGAATCTTCTAAACCGGATCTTAAATAAGATAACTGTTCTTCAAAATTTGCATCAGAAATGTTACGATCGGATGGTGTCAAACTAATGACTAAATAAGGCTGATCTTGAATTGTCCAAACAGTAAAGAATGTTTTACATAATATGCGCGTTTGATCTTTTGTTATATATGCAAGGTAGCCCATGTCACGTACTTCGGGTTTGTCAATTAATTGTTCAAAAATTAGTTCGTTTGTAGCGAGTTGACTTTGTTCAGCGAAAGGTACTGGGTAACCAAGTGCGTCATTCGTATCGTAACCTAAATATTTCTCCGCTGTATGGTTCCATAGAATGATTTCTCCGTCTTTATTGACAAGGAGAAAAGGCTGGGGTAACTGGTTAATTAATTCTTGTGAAGATGGTAATAAGATTTCACTTTCTTTCATTTTATACAACGACTCCTTGAATTTACGGTATAGTTTCTATTATAGAGAAAAAAAGTATATAAGTCATTAGTAACAGACTATGAAATAAAAATAATTTATTTTACCTAATTTTGATTTGCGTTTAAGAAAATATTATTCAAAGGGATAAAAATACAAAAAAAATCGAAAAAAATAAGCAAAAAGATGTGAAGAGGGGGTCTTAAAAATGAATCATACGACTAAGAGATTAAAAGGAATCATCATGATTATAATTGGTTCAATGCTTTGGGGAGCGACAGGACCTATGATGGAATGGGTATTATCGTCTAGTCATATGAGTGTATCATTTATGCTAACAATACGCCTTTTATTGGCAGGTTTTCTCATATTATGCTTTTTAGTTGTGACTAAAAGAGATATATATGCTATTTGGAAACAACCTTATTGGTGGATTAAACTTGTGATTTTTAGTGTGTTTGGGATGCTCGGCGTACAATATACGTTTGTTGCTGCGATTCATGCAAGTAATGCAGTTTTAGCAACATTATTGCAATTTTTAGCACCTATTTTTGTTGTGCTATATGTGTCATTCTCACAAAAGATGTTTCCACCGAGATATCAAATATTCGGTATCTTAGGGACATTAATCGGCTTGTTCCTATTGCTAACAAATGGTTCTATATCAAACCTATTAGTAAGTCCTGTAGCGCTTCTTTGGGGATTAGGTGTAGGTTTGACATTTGCTTTTTATACACTATACCCCACTTCTGTCATGAATGAATGGGGTGTACTCGTTGTAATTGGATGGAGCATGTTAATAGGTGGTTTGCTTCTTGGGTTCTCAAAAGGTTTTTGGGAATTTAAACAATATGCGCTACTTGCAGAAAGTGATACGAATCTAATGTTATTAGCGATTATTTTCTTTGGTACAATCGCTTTTATCCTATTTTTAAGTAGTATGAAATATATTTCACCTGTTGAAACGAGTATCTTATCGAGTTTCGAACCATTAACTGCAATGTTTATATCGGTTATTTGGTTGGGAAGTGTACTTGCGGGCGTTCAAATCATCGGAATTATTCTTATGATTTTATGTGTTGTCTGGTTATCAATTGAAGGAAATCGACAATCGGTGAAGATGAAGGAAGAATAGAGAGGGAGTGGGTGAACCATTCCTTCTTTTTGTATATAAAGACATAAATCGTTTAGTTTAAAGTAATTTTTAAATCATGATTATAGCTATTTTTGAAGGCGAAACATTTATCTAGAGAAATGAAGTGGGAATATGTCATAATAAACAAATCAATGAAGTCGGGAAGGTGTCTTATGCGAAAAGTTTTTTCTTATATAGGCCCTTATAAATGGGCAGCCTTAGTGGCCTTCATGCTGATGTTAGTCGAATTAGCAGTTGAATTAGTACAACCACTCATCATGGCAAAAATTATCGATGAGGGTGTGGTCGCAGGGGATTTACATACGGTTATTTTATGGGGAAGTATCATGCTAGGGCTAGGTGTACTTGCTTTTATAGCAGGGCTTTCAAATGGTTTCTTCTCAGGACATGCAGCACAAAGTTTTGCGTATGACTTACGAGTTGCACTATTTAAAAAAGTGCAATCTTATTCAATGCATAGCTTTTTAAAGATTCCTACATCGAGCATGATTACACGTATTACGAATGACGTGACGCAAGTACAAAATATTTTCTTCATGTCATTACGTTTTATGATGCGTGCGCCTCTTGTTGTGATCGGTAGTCTAGTTATGGCCTTTTTAGTAAATGCTAAGTTGGCAATTTTTTTAGTGATTGGAATTCCGTTTTTACTTATTTTCTTATGGTTCATGGTGCGAAAAGGTGCTAGAAACTTTGGGAAAGTTCAAAGACGTGTCGACCAAGTGAACCGTAACATTCAAGAGAACTTACAAGCGACACGTTTAATCAAAGCGTATATGCGCGGTGTTTATGAATCGACTAAATTTAATCAATTAGCAGTCGCTTTAAAAACAGATACGATGAAGGCACTTCGTTTAATGGAACGTATCCAACCTGTTTTATTAATTGTCATGAATGTTGCTTTACTCGTTATTTTATGGCTTGGTGCAAAAGAGATTCAAGCAGATCGCATGCCTGTCGGTGATTTAGTCGCAATCTTCAACTACACGATGCGCATCACAGGAAACTTTAGCATGTTTGCGATGATTATTACGTTCTTCTCGCGCGCTTCTGCTTCAGCCAATCGCATGAATGAAATTTTATCGATGGATGAAGTACAAACCGTTCAGGAAAATAAAGAATATAGTCCATATTATGTCGAAGCACGTCATATTACATTTAAGTATGATGAAGAAGGAAAGTCTATTTTACATGATGTATCGTTCGCAGCGAATCGTGGTGATACGATTGCAGTTATGGGTGCTACAGGTTCAGGTAAGTCCTCATTACTCCAATTATTACCTCGTCTGTATGATGCGACGGAAGGTACGATGTTCGTAGAAGGAAAAGACGTAAAAAGTTATGATCCACATGATTTACGTCAAAAAATTGGTTATGTACCGCAGCGTTCTCTATTATTTACAGGAACGATTTTTGAAAATATTACGTGGGGGAATGAACATGCGGCGCTAGAAGAAGTGGAGCATGTATGTAAGATTGCACAAATCCACGAGACCATTATGCGTTTTCCAGATGGTTATGAAACACGCGTAGGACAAAAAGGTGTGAATTTATCAGGCGGACAAAAACAACGTATTGCGATTGCGCGTGCTTTGATCCGTCAACCAGAACTCTTTATTTTCGACGATAGTATGAGTGCACTCGATTTAACGACTGAAGCGAAGTTATGGCAGGCATTAAATGAATATGAAGACGCAACACGTTTTGTAGTGACACAAAAGATTGCAACAGCGAAAAGTGCTACATGTATTTTATTAATGGATCAAGGTGAGGTAGTTGCACAAGGAACGCATGAGGAGCTTCTTGAAAATAGTGCACTTTACCGAGAGATTGTCGCTTCACAGCAGGAGGTGAATACGAATGTTTAAAGCATTTCAATATAAACCGATTTTAACAAAAGAAGATATTCAGTCACATCAAAAGAAAAAACGAGCGAAGACATCGAATATGAAAGGGACGATTGGTCGTATTTGGCAGCTTGTAGACGAACAGCGTATTCTACTACTTGTTGTATTAGCAATGGTCTTCTTAAGCTCTGTCGGAATGTTGCTAGGACCTTTATTAATTGGTCGTATGATTGATGAACAAATTTTACCGAAGAATTTAATTGGTATTGGTCCAACACTCATACTATTGGCGGGAATTTATATTATGGTGTCAATTACGTTATTTTTACAAAACTACTGGATGATTGGCATTGCCCAACAAACTGTTTACCGATTACGTACACAATTGTTTGAAAAGTATCAGCGCCTGCCGATTTCATTCTTTGACCGTAAACAACATGGTGATTTAATGAGTCGTATGACGAATGATTTAGATAATGTGAGTTCTACATTAAATAGTACATTCATTGAAGTATTTTCAAGTGCACTCATTTTAACAGGAACATTCACCTTTATGATGATTTTGAGCCCACTTTTAACCATTGTGACGATGATTATTATTCCGATGATGTTTTTAGCGACGAAGTGGATTACACGTCGCACAGGTCCATTATTTAAAAAGCAACAAGCGACACTTGGTGCATTGAACGGTATGGTAGAAGAAACAATCTCAGGACAATATGTTGTTAAAGCTTATTCGCAAGAAGAACGCATGATTCGCCAATTCGAGGAGAATGGTCAACGTTTACGTCGCACAGGTTACTGGGCGAATGTCTACTCAGGTGGTATTCCGAAAGTGATGAACTTCTTAAATAATGTCAGCTTTGCGATTGTTGCAGGATTTGGCGGTTACTTAGCTTACAAAGGGCATGTCACAATTGGGATTGTCGTGATTTTCGTTGAGTATGCTCGTCAATTTACACGTCCACTGAATGAATTAGCGAATCAATTTAATAACGTGTTATCTGCCATCGCAGGTGCAGAACGTATTTTTGAGATACTGGATGAGCCAGAGGAAGTAGAAGAAGGAACGAAGTCTTTAACGAAAAGACTGGCGGGGAATATTACGTTTGATCACGTTGATTTTAAATATGATCCACAAAAAGAACCGTACATTTTACAAAATGTGAACTTTAATATTCACTCAGGTGAAACAGTGGCGCTCGTCGGTGCGACAGGAGCAGGGAAGACAACCATTATGCAATTAATGGCTCGCTTTTATGAAACAACTTCAGGACAAATTCGAATCGATAACCAACCGATTGAACAGATTTCGCGAGAAGATTTACGCAATCAGATGGCATTTGTTCTTCAAGATCCGTTCCTGTTTGAAGCATCTATTTTAGAAAATATTCGTTATGGTCGATTAAATGCCACAGATGAAGAAATCATTGAAGCATGTAAACAGGCGAATGCCCATGCTTTTATCGAACAATTAGAAGATGGTTATCATCATGTGTTAAAACCTGAAGCGAGTGATTTAAGTCAGGGGCAGAAGCAGTTATTATCCATTGCGCGAGCGCTTATTGCAGACCCTGCGATTCTGTTATTAGATGAGGCAACTTCAAGTATTGATACCGTAACGGAACTGCATATTCAACGTGCATTAAATCATTTAATGAAGGGCCGTACAAGCGTTGTTATTGCGCATCGTCTCAATACAGTGAAAAATGCAGATCGAATTTTTGTTATGGAAAAAGGACAATTAGTCGAACAAGGTACGCCGAAAGAGTTAATCGAGAAGCAGGGAATTTATTACGGTATGTTACAACAAGGGAAAGCAATTGAATAAAAGATATGAGGAGAATCGAAAATTATCCGATTCTCCTTTTCCATTTTCTTGAAAGTTGAACGAAAGGCGAATAGGACTTACAATAGGAGATATTCTATAAGGTAACGGTGATAAAATGAATGTATTTGCGATGAAGGCAACGTATCCACTCGATACATTGACACAACAAGAGCTAACTCAATTATGTGAAGATGCAGCGCTAACTGATGGTGTAAATTATTTGGAATGGATGCATGAACAAGATTGGAATGAGTGGGATACACGTGGTTTTTTTGTTTTTATCTATGACGAGGACCATGACCGCTTAGTAGCAGCATTGAGCGCTTTTGATGCATTTGGTTTACATGCATACGAATGGTCGATGGTCATTGAACCTTTATATCGTTCAATTGGTTTAGAAGAAGTATTAATTGATGGATTAAAACATGGACTAGAAGAAAGACAAGCGACAGGTGAAATGGCAGTTGTCGATCAGCGTCAAGAGATGAAACAAGTTCTTGAACAACAGGGGTATGTATATAGTTCATCAAAGCTTCAAATGATGACTGCCGCGCAACAAGAAAATGACGTGGAATTCAATGTACGTCCGTATCAACCAGATGATTTGCAAGTTGTTCAACAAATGATGTCAGATGGTTTTGGTGACTTACCTGAAGAAACAGAAGAATTTATTGCGCTCATGGATGAGGAATCGAGTAGTCACGTTTTTGTGGCAACACAACAAGATGAAGTCGTTGCGATGGTTACAACAGCAGTGTTGGAACGACAATTATGGATTACATCTTTTACAACACTAGCTTCCAAACGTCGTCAGGGCATCGCTTCAAATTTAGTGAAGTGGGTAAAGAATGAAGCATATAGACAACAACTTGAAAGTGTTAGATTAGAAGTAGAAACTGAAAATATCGAAGCACTTACTTTTTATAAACAAGCTGGTTTTGAAGTAGTGGAACAAGTCGATTATTACATTGTGAAATAAGCAGCAAAGAAGGGTGACATATGAAAATAGTTTGTTTTGGCGATAGTTTAACTGCTCGAAAAGAAGGTTATCCTAAGCCAATGTTGACGATGATGTTATCGGAAAAGGTAAAAGGGCATATATATGTGAATATCGGACTTCCTGGGAATACGACGGTGTCTGCGCGAGAGCATTTAAAGTCAGAAGTTTTGGAAGAGCATCCAGATGTCGTAACGATTCTTTTTGGGTCGAATGATTGTTCTGAAACGAAACAAATCCCTTTATCCATTTATGAAGAAAATCTCGCATTTTTTGTGAAAAAAATCGGTCCTAAAAAAGTCATTTTGATTACGCCACCTCCTGTAGACGAGCATAAACAAAAATATCGTACGAATGCACGCATTCACGAATATGCAGATGCGGTACAACGCGTAGCCGCACAGTATCAATGTACATGTATTGATTTTTTTGAACATGTTTATACACAACCGGATTATGAAAAATTACTCGTTGGAAAAAGTGACGATGGCTTACACTTCGGTGAAAAACTCTATGATCAACTCAGTGACTTAATTGCAGATGAGCTGAGAAAACGTGAACGTGAAGCAGAAAAATCACTTTGGCGAAAAATGATGGATAAGTTGTAAAAATAGATTACTAAAAGTAAAAGGAATCGTGCCACAAATAGCGCGATTCCTTCTTTTAATTTAATCCAATAAAAAATATTGTTTCGTCGGTGCTACAAGATGTAATTCGTGCATGGCACGTGTTAACGCAACATAGAGTAATTTACGTTCTAGTGGTGTATCTTCAAAAGGTTCTTCACTCGCTACGAGAATTACTGCATCGAATTCAAGTCCTTTTGCGAGATGACTTGGTACGACAAGTATAGCATCTTGGTCAATTTCCGATGTTTCATCTAATAGTAATGCAGGAACCTCAGCTTGTTGTAACTTCTGTGTTAGTATTTTTGCTTCTTTTGTCGATTTACAAATACATGCGATTGAGCGATGTCCATTGGCGCGAATTTGTTCATTTATTGTATGAATCAACTGTGGATCAATTCCATGCATTTCATGGAATTCAGGAATAAGTCCATGACGTACAACCGGTTCGACAAGTGGTAAATCTTCCTTCATTCCTTGAAGAATTGTATTCGCAACGTCCATAATTTCAATTGTTGTACGATAGCTTTTTTGAAGTGTCTTATAAGAGGCACGAGGGAATAGTTCACGGACAGGTCCCCAATTTGTGAGCGAACGGTAACTATGAATCCCTTGCGCTAAATCACCAACCATCGTGAATAAATCTGTATCGAGTCCATCTCTTAAAGCTGCTAATTGGAAAAGACTATAATCTTGTACTTCATCAATGAAGATAGCGCGCATTTTCCATTCATCTGAAATTCCTTTAATTTTCGCATGCAAGTAATAAAGTGCTGCTAAATCTTCTGTCGCATAACGCTCTTTTTGATGGAATGTTAAAAATGTATGACGTTCTTCTTCTGACCAATTGGGTGTTAATTTAGCTAGAAGTATGTCATCAGTTAAAAGTTGGCGATAGATTTTTTTAATATTTTGTTTTGAGAAAGGCTTCATGTAACGTGTAACAAGTGTTTTTGCTTCTTTTTCAATTGCGGGGATACGTATATCACGTTCATCAATCCAGCGCGTTACTTCTGCTTTTCGCTTTACTGGGTCAATGATGTTTAGCGCACGTCCTAAAATATCATCGTATTTACGATTCAAATCGTACAAAATCTTCTTCTTTTTCATCTGTACGGTACGTTGTACAACAGCTTTAATCTTTTGAATTCGTTTTTCAATTGGCAAGTAAGCATACTCCGTACGGAATAGTTTTAATAATTTTGTACCACGTAGTAGACGGTATTTTTCAAGAAAGACATCTGTAAAGTGTTGTTCATATTGCGCATTCATTTCAGCAATTAATCCGTCCATTAAATCACGATATTCGAGTGAACCTTTTAACTTGGTAATCCAGAGTACATCATCTTTTGCTTTTTGTTCGATAAGAGATTCAAGTAATTCATTCGGAGCAGTTAGTTTTAAAGAGAGTCCAATTGCTTTTTGTACATATTCTTCATATGTTGTTTGACAAATTGCGCCGACACCAAGTTCTGGAAGTACATCCGAGATATAATCGATAAAAAGTTTATTCGGTGCTAAAATCATTAATTTTTCTGCTTCGAAATGTTCACCCATTGTGTAAAGGAAGTAGGAGATTCTGTGAAGGGCAATCGTCGTCTTCCCAGATCCAGCCGCTCCTTGTACGATAATCGGTTGTTTTAAATGCGCACGAATAATTTCATTTTGTTCAGCTTGAATGGTTGAAACAATTTCAGTTAATCGAACGTCAGCTTTCCCAGCAAGTGCATCTTGTAGTAGCGCATCATTCGTCGTTAAGTCAATGTCTCGTACATCAAGTAATTCACCATCTTCAATTTTATATTGGCGTTTAGAATAGAGGTGACCTTTGTTTTCGACATCATTCACCATATACGTTAAGTCGCCTAAACGCCCATCATAATAAACATTTGCGACTGGTGAGCGCCAATCGACAATGACGGGTTCTTGCGTTTCTTTATCGAATAGTGAGGTTTTCCCGATATAGAGTTTTTCATCGGGCTCGCCTTCTTTTTCAAAGTGAATACGCGCAAAATAAGGCTTCGATTTAATTGCTTCGAGCCCTTCTTGTTGATTACTCGCCATATCAAAAAAGCGAGTATTCGTTAAAATATTTAAGTATCCTAAGCTGGAATCTAAGTAGTCGAGGTCTGCAATGGAGTTTCGAATGATTTCTTGTGCATTAGCTAAATCTTCTTCTGATTCATGCAGTAATTTTTCCATAAAGTTTTTCACATAGGTGAGATGTTGTGCTTCCTGTTGAAAATCAGGATGTTGTTCAGACATAAAAAAATCCTCCCATCGAAATATCGTTTTTGAAACGTAATGGAATGCTTGACACGGCCCTTCATACTGCTTCAATCCCTTTAATAAAAGGACAAAAACGGCTTTCTTTGGTAGAGTGACAAATACTATCATACGTTTTTTAAAAAAGATTTGCAAAAACGAGGAATACCTTTCATGATGTAATGGAAGATAGGAGAGAAAAGACATGAAAATTTTTGCCCATCGAGGTTTCTCAGGTGACTATCCTGAAAATACATTACCTGCTTTTGAAGCAGCATCAAAACTTCCGGTAGAAGGAATCGAATTTGACGTACAGCGTACAAAAGATGGTGTACTTGTTGTTCATCATGATGAAAAAATTCATCGTACATCGAATGGTAAAGGACATTTGAAAGACTATACATTTTCAGAGCTTCGTGAGCTTGATTTTGGTAGTTGGAAAGATAAAAAATTTAAAGGGATACAAATTCCGACACTTGGAGAAGTATTACGTGTATTCAAAGATACACATCATCTCTTAAATATTGAGATTAAAACAGATGTGGTGGATTATCCTGAAATTGAACAAGCGATTATGGAACAAGTCGATTACTTAGATATGACAGATCGTGTCATCTATTCATCATTTGACCATGTGATGGTCGAAAAATTATTGCGTGTGGCACCGAATAATACAACAGCTGCGCTATTTGAAAAAATTTTAGTGAACCTACATGAATATGGTGAAAAAATTGGCACGAAGCATTTACACATTTCATTGAATGCGGCTAAAAGAGGTGTAATTCGTGAAGATATTCAAAAGGGAAGTATATTCCGCGTATATACAGTGAATAAAATAGAAGACTACGATGCAATGGAGAAATTAGGGGTGGAGGCTGTATTTACAGATGTCCCAGATGTGTTATTAAAGCATCGGAAAAATAAATCATAATAAAAGAGTCACACTGTTTTTAAAATTCAGTGTGGCTCTTCATATATATTACCATTTCGCTTTATGCACTTCTGAAGCACCGAGCATTTGTCGAATCGGAAGAATTTGTCCGTTTTCAAACTTAACGAAGCCTTCAAAGTATCCGAATAGTTGGTGGACAGTTGATTGGACAAGTTTTGCATCGGATTTTGCAACACGTTCAAAAAACGGTTTGAACGTTAAGCGTACGTCATTTGAAAACTTGGTTTGAATCGTCCACGGCTTCATCAAGTCTTGCTCATCATATTTGAAAATGACATCTTCATGTATTTTAGTCATTTTTCCGTCAAAGAAAAAAGCATTCTCTGTCATACCTGTGCCATCTGTCCATTGTCCACCAAAGTTTAGCCCAACACGATGATTACGACAGCGCTGTGATGCCATCGCCCAGTTCCAAGTCGATTCTCTCGGCCATACACCGCGACCGTAGTCGAGTACAGCATAAGAATCGCGACGATCGAACGCATAGCGACGATCACCAATTTTCACATAACCTTCTGTTGGTAATGTATGATGTTTTGCGGTGAATTGGAATGTTTGGCGATTCCAAGGAATGACAACATTGAGTGATTCATCTTCCTCTAAATGGTGAATGGTCAAATCAGCATGCAGTAGCTCACCATCAAAATCAGGAATTGTAACGGTTACTTGTGTTTCTTGATAGCCATCATAGAGAAACTGAATTTTCATTTCACTATGATTGCAAATCGTTGTATCGAGTACGTGTTCAGACATCTTTGGTTTTTTACCGAGTGGTGACATCGTAATTGTTTTTTCGAAAAAACGTTGCGTTTCATAATCTAATACATAAACAAAGCAAACGGTTGCATAATCAAGATGACTAATAGCTGCTGAGAACATTAAATCATCCCCATACACACACCAATAATTCCACTTTTTCTTACGCATGAAGTGGCCCTTTAAATTACTTTGAATTAAAGGTTTTCGTGCATAACCAATCGCAGCAGGATTTAAATTTCCTTTTGCGTCACATAATTTAATTGTGTCTAAAATTTCATTCTCTGCATGCTGAACCACTTCATAACATCCTTTCCTAAAAAATTATTCCGTACAATTTAGTTGTTACTTGTATTGTATCAAAAATTAATTAAAAAAAATGATTTCGTGAAAAAAATAAAGGAATTTTTTTCAATTATTTGCTACTATGAACGCCATTCCAGAAAAATGTTGTAATTTCATGTGCAGTTTCTTCAAGAGTGTTGAAAAAACCTTGCCCATTTGAATCGGTAAACTTACTTAAATTAAGAAGTGATAAAAATAAATGTGCCATAAATTTCGTACTCTTATTCGGGAGAACACCATTTTCTACTTCTTTTGCAAAACAAGCTTCAATTGCGTCATGCATGGCATCTTCAGAGGCTTGAATTCTTTTTAATTGGTCTTCTGATAGGCTAGATGATGCTTCGCGAATAAATGTGTGAATATCGATATCGACAGTTGCGCGTGTAAAAACAATAATTAGTTGTTCAAGTCGCTCTTGAAAGGGTATATGTTGAGATAGAATCTTTACTGAACTTTGACGTACCGTCGTCATTAAAGATTCAACAGAAGCTGTAAATAATTCAGCTTTTGTTTTGAAATAATAGTAAACTGTCGCTTTTGTAATATTACATTTGAGTGCTACTTCATCCATTGATGTATTTTTATAACTATATTGTAAAAAAAGTTGGATTGCCGTATTTAAAATATGCGTTTTTGTAGGGATTACACGATCTTCTTGCTTAGGGCGACCTAAATTTTTAGGTGAAACTGACATAGTGAAGCCCTCACTTTCTAATAGAATTTAGAGGTTATTATATCATATTTTAAAATTTTATTTGATTAATTAACTCTCGAGTATATATAATGAGAGAGAATAAAAAAGGAGTGAGAAAATATGCGAAAGCATCCATTAGAACAATGGGGCGCGTTAGTAGCAGGTAAAAAAGGACGCTGGATTACATTAGCTTTTTGGGTTCTACTCGTAGCGGTATTATCATTTACACTTCCCCAAATTAATAGCGTAGAAAGCAACAACGCAGAAAATTTACCTTCAAACGCAGCTTCAAAAGAAGCGGAAAAAGTTATTAAAGAACAATTTCCAAATGATTCAGGTATTCCATTATTACTTGTTTGGCACCGCGAGGGTGGTTTAAATCAAGAGGATTACGCAAAAATTCAAAAATTATATAAAGATTTGGAGAGCAACCCTGTACCTCATCAGGCAACAATTCCTCCATTTGGTAAATTACCACCACAAGCTTTAATGAAATCAGCTTCAGAGAATGGGTCTACACTTGTTACACCTGTATTCTTTGATCAAAAATCAACAACGGAGCAATTACAAGTTGGTTTAGATGACATTAAAAAGCAAGTAAAAGATTTAGATGTTAAAACAACAGGTAGTTATGACAATAAAGACGAACTAAACCTTCGTTACTCAGGTCCTGTTGGAATTGCGATTGACGCAACAGGTCTATTCAAAAATGCAGACTTTAAATTATTAGCAGCAACTGTATTACTTGTATTAGTATTATTAATTTTAATTTATCGTTCACCATTATTAGCGATTATTCCATTAATTGCAGTAGGTCTAGCATATGGTGTGATTTCACCATTACTTGGACTGATGGCGGAGCAGGGATGGATTGATAAGGACGACCAAGCAGTGTCCATCATGACCGTTCTATTATTCGGGGCAGGAACCGATTACTGTTTATTCCTGATTTCAAAATATCGTGAAGTATTATTAAAAGTAGAAAATCGTTTTGAAGCGATGAAGATTTCGATGAAGGAATCGGGCGGCGCGATTATGATGAGTGCTTTAACAGTTGTAATCGGTCTTGCAACATTAGGTTTAGCACACTATGGTTCATTCCATCGATTCGCTGTACCATTTAGTTTCGGCGTTCTAATCATGGGAATTACAGCACTAGTTGTACTACCAGCCATCTTAGTAATCATTGGTCGTGTGGCATTCTTCCCATTCATTCCGCGTACAGAGAAAATGGCGCAGGAAGTAGCAGCGAAAAAAGGCAAAGCACCAAAGCAACATGCACCACAACACCGTATCGGTAAGAAGATTGCACATCTTGTAACAGGTAAACCATGGGCAATCATTATTATCACAGTTGTATTCTTAGGTGGTCTTGCAGCATTCACACCAAAGATTAACTATACGTTTGATTTACTATCATCATTCCCAGATGATACAAACTCACGTGAAGGCTTTAAATTAATTGAGGATAACTTCTCAGCTGGTGAACTTGCACCAATGAAAGTCGTTGTCGATACAAAAGGCAAAGATGTTAACTTAAAAGAGGATCTTGAAAAATTAAGTTACGTTGGTGAAGTAGCAGCACCACAACAAAGTGAAAAAGATAAAAACATTCAATTATATGAGGTAAGTTTAAAAGATAATCCTTACTCAGCAGAAGCTCTAGAAACTGTACCGAAGATTACAAAAGCAACAGAAGGTTTCTTGAAAGATGCAAAAGTAGAAGACGGTAAAGTATGGGTAGGCGGCGAAACAGCTTCACAATATGATGAGAAAGAAACAATCTCTCGCGATGAATCTGTGATTCTACCAACGATGATTGCATTAATCGCATTACTATTACTTGTATATCTTCGTTCGATTACAGCAACAATCTACCTTGTCGGAACCGTTGTATTATCATTCGTTGCAGCGCTTGGTGCAGGTTGGATTGTTCTACACTATGTTTTAGGTTTCGATGCAATCTCTGGTTCAATTCCGTTATATGCATTCGTATTCTTAGTAGCACTCGGGGAAGACTATAATATCTTTATGATTTCTGAAATTTGGAAGAATCGTAAAGAGGGTAAACCACATAAGTTGGCCATCCAAGAAGGTGTTATTCATACAGGAAGCGTTATTACATCAGCAGGTTTAATCTTAGCTGGTACGTTTGCGGTATTAGGGACACTACCAATTCAAGTACTTGTACAGTTTGGTATTGTAACAGCTATCGGTATTTTAATGGATACATTCATCATTCGTCCGTTACTTGTACCAGCACTAACAACAGTTATGGGACGTTACGCTTACTGGCCAGGAAAGTTATTTAAGAAACAATAAATAGTAGGGTAGCTAGGGGAAATATTATATTTGAACCTAGCTGCTTTTCTAATTTACAACGATTTTACATAATGGTTATCATATGCAACTTCTTATTTTTTTCAGCATATGATACAGTTAAATTACATGAAAGTGAAGGAGTTGGACATTATTCTTACTGTTAAAGAAGTTATTCGCAATCGTCGTTCAATTAAATTATTCAATGGTAAACCTGTTTCAAAAGAAGCACTATTAACCATTTTTGATGATGCTAAATGGGCTCCAAACCATGGTAACCGTCAACCGTGGCGTATTGTATTAGCTACAGAAGATGGATTACAACGATTAAATACGGTTATTCGTGATGTTGTTGTACCAAACTGGGAAGAACTATCTGTAGAAGAATTAGCGAAAAAGATGGTGAAGTTTACAACACCAGGTGCTGTCGCTTTTGTCATCATGCCAGAAGATTTGCGTCAAAAAGAACGCCTAGAGGATTTTGCGGCAGCAAGTAGCTTTATTCAAAACATTCAATTGCTTGCGTGGGATGAAGGAATTGGTTGTTGCTGGAAAACACCAGGTTGGTTAGAGAAACCGGAGTTCTTGAATAAATTAGATGTAGAAGCAGGCGAAAGACCGATTGCGATGTTGCAATTTGGTTACTTTGATACAATTCCTGCTGAAAAACCAAAAAAATCTATTGAGGAATTTGTGACATTCTTTTAATAAAAATCTTGTGAATTTGAAGTTATTTCTAAAGTAGAACGAATATTTTCCGAATGTATAAGTAGGAAGATACAACGTCTATGGAGGAAATAGCTTCCTTTTTTTATATCTATATACTCGTTTTCTACTTGTAAAAGAACATTTGTTCGTATAGTATAAAAATAAGGAGATGAGAAGGATGATTCAATTGAAGTCAATTTGCGAGATTCGTACGAATAATTTCCATGATCCGGATATGGCGATGAAGTTCGACCAATTATGGAATGAGGCTACACCTTACAAGCTAGATGGCACTGTTCTTTATGGTGTATATAGTCAATATGAGAGTAATTATAAAGGTGATTATACAGTAGGTGTATATCGCGAAAGCCAAATTGGTGACTTGAATATTGATGTCAATACAGCCTATAAAAGCTATGTAGTGGATCATCATGATCCGATGGGTGTATTCAAAACATGGCAAAAGATTTGGCAAGAAGAAGATGATGGCGTCATTAATCGTGCTTATACATACGACTTTGAAAAATACGAAGCAGATGGTACGATTACAATCCATATTGCGATTGATACATGTTTATAATGATAAAAAAGAAACAGCCCGTTAGAATCGAGCTGTTTCTTTTTTTATTTATTTTTTGTAATCTTTGATTTCGTGGAAGTAATCACTTACGACACGTAGACCTTTATCAAAGTTTTCTAAGTGGAAGTGTTCGTTAGGTGCGTGAATGTTTTCTGTTGATAGTGCGAAGCCCATCATAACAACAGGTGCGCCTAAAATTTCATCAAATGTTGAGACGATTGGAATCGAACCACCTTCACGTACATAAGCTGTTTTTGCGTCATATTGCGTTTCATATGAACGACCAGCTGCTTGAATGAGTGGGTGATCCATCGGTGTGATGAACGGTTTACCTTTATCAAATTCAGCTACTTCAACGTCTACACCAGCAGGTTTGTTCGCTTCAATATGTTTACGAAGAAGACGAACGATTTCGTCTGGATCTTGGTCTGGAACAAGACGACATGTAATTTTTGCGCCAGCTTGAGCAGGAAGAACTGTCTTAATTCCTTCACCTGAGAAGCCACCGAATACACCGTTTACTTCAAGTGTTGGACGTGCAGAAGTTTGTTCTAAATAGGAGAAGCCTTCCTCACCGAATAATTCTTTTACGCCTGTTTCTTCTTTAATATCTTCTTCAGAGAAGTCTAGTTCTGCATAAGTTGCGCGTTCTTCATCTGTTAATGGACGAACAGAATCGTAGAAACCTTCTACAGAAATCGTACCATGCTCATCATGGAATGAAGATAATAAATCAGCTAATGCATGGATTGGGTTTTGTACACCGCCACCATAAACACCAGAGTGTAAGTCGCGTTTTGAACCTTTTACTGTAATTTCGATACCTGCTAAACCACGAAGTGCATAACATACAGCTGGTTTACCAGGACCGTATAGTGCTGTATCTGAAATTAATACAACATCTGTTGCTAATTCTTCTTTATGGTCAGCGATGAATTGATCTAAATGAACGCTACCGATTTCTTCTTCACCTTCAAAGATGACTTTCACATTAACAGGTAATTTTCCTTCTGTTTGTAATAAAGCTTCAAGTACTTTGACATGCATGAATACTTGACCTTTATCATCACTTGAACCACGTGCATATATCTTGTTGTCACGAATTTCAGGCTTAAATGGTTCTGTATCCCATAGTTCAATTGGGTCAACAGGTTGTACGTCATAGTGACCGTAAACAAGAACGGTTGGACGACCTTCAGCGTGTAACCATTCAGCAGTTACAACAGGATGTCCTGGTGTTGGTTGTACTTGTACATTTTCCATACCTGCTTTTTCAAGCAAGTTTGCTAAATAATCAGCAGCTGTTTGCATATCTGGCTTATGCTCAGAAAGTGAACTAATACTTGGAATGGCTAAAAATTCTTTCATTTCTTCTAAATGCTTTTCACGATGATTTGTAAAATATTGATCGACTTGTTGTAATTGATCCATTTAAAATCCCTCATTTCTAACGTAATTAGCTCTAGTATAGCATATGTTTCGATAGACGGAATATTTTGAACGTTCATAGATATAATTGGAATACTGTTTAAGTTAAAAAGTATAATAAAAAAGGGAAAAGTTAGTTGGGGGTGGAAGAAATGGTCATGACCGTTCAGAATTTTTTAGAATTACCGATTACAAAGGATTTTGAGGTTGTAGCAGGGGAAGATTTTCTACACAAAAAGATGAAGAACGTTGAAATTTTAGACTTTGAGTTTATTAAGGGGTTTGAAGGAACGCGTGAAAAGATGTTCACAGAGGATAGTTTGGTGTTAACAAGTTTGCTATTTGCACAACATGAACCGGAACTACTGATGGATATGGTAGAACGATTTGCGGACCTACATATTAGTGCATTCGCTTATAAGCCAGTGATTTATAAAGATTTACCATCTGAAGTTTTAGAATTAGCAGTGGAAAAAGAGATTCCTGTTTTAAAATTCGGCGGGGATGAGTTTTTTGAAGATATTATTTTTCAGGCGATGAATTATCGTACACGTGCTTCACAAGTCGAATTTTTAGAGACAACGGTTGCTCGTTTAATTGAAGATGATTTAGACCGCGAAACACAATCTACACTTATGCGCCAATTGAACCGACCTTTTGAGACATATGCATATGTAGTGAGTATTTCAAGTCCGCACATTGCTTCATATAATTTATTTCGTTTAGAACCTTTTTTACGTACAGGATTAATTACCCGTTATAAACAGCAAATGATTATGGTCATGACGAATCATAGTTCATCAGCGCCTTTTCATGAACGGATGATGGAGATCTTACAAATTTGTAAAAAGGAATTAGCACCAATCCAAATTGGTATGAGTAATGTTCATGAAACAGAGCAAGATTTAGCGAAGGCATTACAAGAAGCGTGTTACGCTAATATTTTTGCGAATCTTTATAACCAAGCAATTTTTTCATACGATACATTGAAAACAGAGAAATTATTAATTGAATTAATGAAAAAACAGCCTTCTTTCGTCAAAAGATATATAGATGAATGGATTGAACCGTTAGAGGAATGGGATCACTTTTTAGAAACAGCTATCTCATATGTTTTACAAGAGGGGAATATTAAAGCTGTTGCGGAGTTACACTATTGCCACCCGAATACGATTCGTTATCGCATTACAAAGATGAAGACGATTTTATCGCCAGAAGTAAATGAAATGCAGTTTTTTGAGCAATTATCGGTTGCAATTAAGTTATATCTGTTAAAAAAACATTTAGATTTGTAAAAAATACAAAAATAATTTAATTTTTTTAGAAAGTACATGAAACATTTTGTTCTCTTTACATGATATGCTTACAAAAGCTAAAAGGAGGAGAACGAATGAAACAACATATAGGTGTACTTATGTTGATGGTAACAGCAGTTGTTTGGGGCAGTGGATTTGTTGTCACAGATATCGGTTTGGATTACCTCAACGCCTATCAATTAATGGCTGGGCGATTCATATTAGCCGCTATTCTACTAATTATTTTATTTGGTTATAAATTTAAAAAAATAACGAAACGTGTCATTTGGAAGGGAGCGATTTTAGGCGCTATTCTTTATACAGGTTTCGTGTTACAAACAGTGGGTCTTGAATATACAACACCGTCTAAAAATGCTTTTTTAACAGCTGTGAACGTATTAGTTGTTCCGTTAATTGCCTATGCAGTGTACAAGCGTAAAGTTGATCGTTTCGAAGTGATTGGGGCAGTTACAGCATTAATCGGGATTGCGCTACTCTCATTGCAAAGTTCATTCACAATGAATATTGGCGATATTTTAACGCTATTATGTGCGGTTGCTTTCGCGTTTGATATTTTTTATACGAATAAATTTGTTCAAAATGAAGATGCTATTTTATTAACGATTATTCAATTTATTTCAGCAGCAGTAATTAGTGCTTTATTCGTTCTAGTAAGAGGTGATATCCCAACAAGTATAGAAAGTATCGGAACAGGCGGTTTATTCTCGATTGTTTATCTCGCTGTATTCTCTACAATCGTGGCATACTTATTCCAAAACATTGCTTTCAAATATACGTCTGCAACACAGGGAGCCATCATTTTATCAATGGAATCATTCTTTGGTATGGTTTTCTCGGTCGTATTTTTGCATGAAGTATTAACAGGACGTATGGTAATGGGCGCTGCGCTTATTTTAGCAGCTATTATTTTCTCAGAAGTAAAACCGACATTCGGTAAAAGACAGCCAAAATTATTAAAGCCAGATTAGTTATGAAGAAATCTCGTTATACGGGATTTCTTTTTTTATTGTAAAAATAAGGGGCTTTGCATGGTGTAGTTCGTCACAATCTACTAAACTAAAAAGAGAGGAAAAGATAAGGGGCGATTGTATGCGTGATTTAGTCACACATTTAAAGCAAAAAGTAGCGCAACATGAACCGATTATTGCAGCGGCAGTTGGTGGTGGACTTGTTGCTAAAAGTGCAGTAAAAGGTGGCATTGACTTTTTATTAGCACTAAGTGCAGGGAAGTATCGGCAAATGGGTGTAGGTTCTCTTGGCAGTTTTTTAGCCTATGATAATAGCAATGAACTTGTCATGGAATTTGCGACGCGTGAGCTACAAAAAGTAGCGCAGAATATTCCGGTCGTTTTAGGTGTTCAAGCAACCGATCCTACAATTAATTTACATGCGTATATAGATAAAGTAGCGGCACGAGGCTTTCAAGGAATTAATAACTTTCCAAGTGTTGGCTTAATTGATGGGCAGTTTGCGGAAGCTTTAGAAGAAGCAGGTATGAGTTATGAACAAGAAGTTGAAGCGATTCGTTACGCACATGAGAAGGGGTTATTCACAGTCGCGTTCGTTTTTAATGAACAGCAAGCGATGGAGATGTTGGCTGTCGGTGCAGATATTATTTGTGTTCATCTTGGTTTAACGGTCGGTGGACATCTCGGCGCAAAACGTATTCAAAATTTACAAAGCGCTAAACAGATGGCACAGCGTATTTTTGAACGTGTAATCGAACAAAAACCACATGTGATTCGCATGATTTATGGAGGGATCATTAATAAGCCCATCGACGCGCAGTTTATGATGACAGACCACTTAATTCAAGGCTATATTGGCGGCTCTACATTTGAACGTATTCCAACCGAATACATTGTAGAGGAAATTACAACTTCTTTTAAACAGTTACAAGACTTCCAATATGATGATGTCACACAGAAAGTAATTGATGGTATTAATCATGCGCATGACTATGTAAATACAGCGAAGAAGTATATTGCACTCTACTATGCACAACCCATTACGCTCGAAAGAATGGCACAGCAATTGAACATTAGTAGCACGCATTTAAGTAAACAATTTAAAAAAGTGGTCGGCATCTCCTTTCAGCGATATTTAATCGAATACCGTATGAATCGTGCAGTTGATTTAATGAAAGACCCACAACTTCCGTTATTCTTAATTGCCGAAATGGTTGGTTATATGGATTATGCTCAATTTAGTAAAATGTTTAAAAAAGTAAAAGGAATAGCACCAAAGGAATATATAAAGACAACTTTGTGATTGATAAACACATGTAGTTGTCTTTTTTCTTTCGATATAATCAAGATAACAACAATGAAAGTGCTTACATCTCAAAGGGGGATATCCAAATGAAAACAATTGCTTTAATTGGAACATTTGATACAAAGGGAAAAGAATTTTTATTTGTCAAAGAGTTAATCGAGTCACTGGGTTTTAACACATATACGATTCATACAGGTGTTTTTGAACCTACATTTACACCGGATTGCTCCAATTGTACAGTGATGGAATATGCAGGAGAACAATTGGAAAAGGTTCAACAAAAGAATGACCGCGCATTTGCAACAGAGGTTTTAGCGAATGGAATGGAAAAGCTCTTACCACAATTATTTAAAGAAGGAAAATTCGATGGTGTTTTATCATTTGGTGGATCGGGTGGCACATCGATTGCAACACCAGGTATGCGTCAACTACCAATCGGTGTACCTAAAGTGATGGTATCAACCGTTGCATCAGGCAATACAGAGCCTTATGTCGGTACAAGCGATATTATGATGCTACCTTCTATTGTCGACGTAGCTGGATTAAATTCCATCTCAACAAAAATTTTCACGAATGCTGTTTTTGCGATTGCAGGTATGTTGCAATTTGAGAATAAAGTGGAATTAGAACAAAAATCATTAGTCGCGACAACGATGTTCGGTGTTACAACACCATGTGTACAATTTGCAACAAGTTACTTAGAGGAACGTGGCTATGAAGTATTAATTTTCCACGCAACAGGTGTCGGTGGTCGCACGATGGAACAATTAATTGAAGATGGTTACATTGAAGGGATATTAGATTTCACAACGACAGAATGGGCAGACGAACTCGTTGGTGGTGTCTTGAATGCAGGACCGAACCGACTTGAGGCAGCAGGTCGAAAAGGGGTTCCACAAGTTGTCTCATTAGGTGCGCTTGATATGGTGAACTTTGGACCAGTCGATCAAGTGCCAACGAAATTTAAAGGACGTAAATTTTATCGCCATAATCCAACGGTGACATTAATGCGTACAACAATTGAAGAAAATGAGCAGTTAGGTAAAATCATCGCAGAAAAATTGAATCTTGCAACAGGTCCAACAACTTTAATGATTCCATTACAAGGTGTTTCGGCACTCGACGCAGTCGGACAAGACTTCCATGGACCATGTGAAGACCGTACATTATTTGAGGCAGTGAAGCAGGGAGTCAATCCACAACAAGTTACCATCTATGAAGAAAACCTTCATATTAATGAACAAGCATTTGCAGAAAAAGCTGCAGAACAATTAATTCAAATCATGAAAAAATAAAAGGAGTGTTTCAAATGAATCAACAATCACGTCAAGAAATTATGGAACAATTCAAGCAAGAACTAGCAAACGGGAATGTGTTACTGGGGGTAGGTGCAGGCACAGGGATTACAGCGAAAAGTAGTGAAGCAGGCGGAGCAGATATGCTAATTGTCTACAATTCAGGTCGTTACCGCATGGCAGGTCGCGGTTCTTTAGCAGGCTTACTTTCTTACGGTGACGCGAATCAAATCGTTGTTGAGATGGGGCAAGAAGTGTTACCTGTCGTTAAAGACATTCCAGTATTAGCAGGTGTGAACGGTACAGATCCATTCCGCGTAATGGATATATTTTTAAAACAATTAAAAAATCAAGGCTTCAAAGGTGTGCAAAACTTCCCAACAGTAGGTCTAATTGATGGCGTCTTCCGTCAAAATTTAGAAGAGACAGGTATGGGGTATGATTTAGAAGTTGAGATGATTAAAAAAGCACACGAATTAGATTTACTCACAACACCCTATGTATTTAATGAAGAACAAGCGGCTGCGATGGCAAAAGCAGGGGCAGATATATTAGTAGCGCATATGGGACTTACAACAAAAGGTGCAATTGGCGCAAAGACAGCTTTAACATTAGACGACTGTGTTGAGCGTATTGAAAAAATTGTTCAAGCAGGTCGAAGTGTGAACCCGGACATTTTAGTTATTTGTCATGGTGGTCCAATTGCAGAACCTGAAGACGCAGCGTATGTTATTGAGCGTGTAGAAGGCGTATGTGGCTTCTTCGGAGCATCAAGTATCGAACGCTTTGCTGCTGAAGTAGGCATTCGCGAACAAGCGAAAGCATTTAAGTCAATTTAAAAATCGAATCGATTCTATAAAAATAAACGAACCTCTGATGTAAAATCGGGGGTTCGTTTTTTGGTTATACAAGGAGTAAGTTCTTATTCTTACATAAATTGCACAAAAACCTTACACGTTTGTAATGAAAGTGAAAGCAAAACCGATAGAGCGTAAGGTTGTTTTCACAGATAATAAGAGTATAACAAAGAAAGCAATATTTGGAGGTTTTAAAAATGACAATTCAACTTGAAGAAGTTTATGAAGAATATAATCGCTACATATATCATTTATGTTTAAAATTAACACGTAATAAAGCAGAAGCAGAAGACTTAATGCAAGAAGTATGGGTGAAAGTTGTCCGCTATGAATCATACGTTGCACAAGTCGACCACTTAAAAGCATGGTTAACAACAATTTGCATGAATACATTCCGCGACCGCTATCGCAAAAATGTACGTCGTAGCAAATACATGATGAACCAACCTGATACATTAGACGTACCTGTTTTAGATTTGGTTCCCAACAATGAACCAACAACAGAAGAATTAATTGAGCAAGAAGATGTAGCGCAATTAGTACAAGCAAAAATCAATCAACTAGACGGTATTTACCGCAATACACTACTTTACTTTTATGTAAAACAATACTCATTAGTTGAGATTGCAGAATTAATGAAAGTATCAATCGGTACAGTAAAATCACGTCTTTTCCGTGCAAAACAACGTCTAAAAGAAATGATGTTACAAGATGATACAACAGCTACCGCAATCCTACCAGCATAATTAATATAAAATATTGTATAAAACTGTCCCCCTAATCTCACAATCGTCATTGTGAGTTCATATAGATTGGAATCGTATATAAACAGATATACGATTCCTCTACATATAAAAAAAAAGCCATCTTAAACATGTAAAAACCCACATCTGAAAATGTGGAAGGCATGTAAAAGATGGCTTTTGAACATGACTGTGTTCAATTAACCAAGTAAGAGTTTAGAGAATATTTTGCGAAGTGTATCCACTTCATCTTCTGTAAGCATACCGAACATACGCTGAACCATTAACTCAATATGCGCATAGGCATTATCGAGCAACTCGATTCCTTCATCAGTAATTTCAATCTGATAAGCGCGTCGGTCGGCTGCATTCTTTGTTTTTTTGATATAACCTGCGTTGATGAGCTTCGTAGTTAGAACGGTTACACCGCCAGTCGTGACATGTAGCTTTTCAGCTAAATCAGATGGGCGAACAGGGCCATTCGATTCTAAAAGATCGAGTAATAAAATATGGGTTTTTGAAAGGCCCATATTATTATGGCTATTCCATTCGTTTGCCCATTTTCTTTCAAGAGCTGCAGCAATCTCGAAAAGAGACGAGATGCTGTGCTCTTTTTCTTTATTATTCATCATAGGGTAACTCATCTCCAACGTGATTCATTTAGAAATCATTTGATAAGCGTTGCATTTCAAATAATTCATATGCACGTACTTTACGCGGAATAAAACGACGAATATCCATCTCGTTATATCCAACTTGTAGGCGCTTGTCGTCAATTAAAATCGGGCTACGCAACATTTTTGGGTGGTCTTTAATAATACTATAAAGTTCTTGAATTGATAACTGATTAATATCGCAATTTAAGTTTTTATAGTCTTTTGAATTCGTTGAAATAATTTCATCTGTACCGTCTTCAGTCATACTTAGAACTTGTTTGAACTCAGCAAGTGTTAACGGATCGGATGTAATACGTTTTTCTACATATGGAATTTCGTTCTCCTCTAACCATTGTAGAGCCTTCTTAGATGATGTACAGCTAGTTTGTGTATAAATTGTAACAGTCATGTTCATTACCTCTTTCTCTCTTGTTAATATATTTATATCTTACCAATAAGATATTTATAAGTCAATTACATTTTCGTGACAAAAAGATGAAAAAACGAGCATTAAATAGAAATATTACACGATTGTAAGGTTTATTTACGAAACCATTAACTGTATTAATGCGTAATGCAATCTGTTTCATTTCTATTACAATGTATGACGAGAATGTAACGGGAAAGTTCGTTAATCAAGCAAGAAAAATATAAATTCGAACTATTTGTAAAACAATTTAAGTGTTTGTATGGAGAATAAGCTGGGTAAATAATTTAAGTAAGTCAATTTTTAAAGAATAAGTTTTAAATACCTTGGTTATAGGCTGGAGGTTAAAAAATGAATATGGGCTTGAGATGGATTTTTGGTATCTATGCTTTATTAACATTTTTACTATCACTTGGCATCATTCTTATGCTGACAGAAGTATATGATTCAGTAGCATATGTACTTGAATTCCCAAAGAATGACTCTTTCTTCATTGTAGTCATTTCACTTGTATCATTTCTTGCATTAGTGTCGCTTATTTTATTCTTTAGTAGTTTTAAGTCGTCACCTAGTACACGAAAAGATTTAAATATTGATACAAGTTTAGGTGAAATCAGTATCTCTAAAAAGTCAATTGAATCCATGGCGTATAATATTGCGAAAAAATTTGATGGCATTCGCTCACTTGAAGTTGAGGCTGATATTTTTTCAAAAGCTGAAAAAATTAAACTTATTGTTACATTTTCAGTTTTTAAAAATAGTGCCGTACAACAAACAGCGAAAGAGATGCAGCAGAGGTTGAAAGATGATTTAGAGAGAATGTTAGAAGTACAAGTAAGTGAAGTGCAGATTTATGTAATTGATTTAGAAGGCAAAACAAACAAAAAACAACGCGTCGTATAAGGAGGAGCGTCATGAATAATAAAGAAGTATTCATACGCTATCGTGGGCGTATAGTAGGCTTAATTGCAGCAATCATTTTTAGTGTGTTATTTTTAACAGTTGGTTTTGGATATGCAGTCATGGTTTTAGTATTTCTACTTATTGGGTATCTCATTGGTAAGTGGGCAGACCATGACTTGGATATTGCATCTTACATTGATGCACTATTTAATAGAAGATCATAAAAAATGGGAGTGATTTCATGTCAAATCAAAATGTACGTTCAACAGAAAAAACACCAGAGGAAGTAGAATTAGAAAAAAAAGAACAGGAAGAACAACATAAAAGTCATCTAACATATGATGATGAAGTAATTAAAAAAATTGCAGCACTTGCAACAACGGATGTAAAAGGGATTCTAGGAATGAGTGGTAACCTATTCCAAGGTCTACAAAAAACATTAACAGGCAATGAAAATTTAACAGCAGGTATTCAAGCCGATATTGGTGAGAAACAAGTTGCAATTGATGTTTCAGTCTATGTTGAATATGGATTGAGCGTACCAGAAATTTATCGCACTGCTTATCAAAATGTAAAAGCGAATATTTCGCAAATGACAGGACTTGATGTAGTAGAATTCAACATGCATGTAGACGATGTTTACACACGTGAGGAATTTGTTGAGTCTAACAAATCAAAAGCTAAAACAAGTTCATCAAATAGTCGTGTAGAGTAAATCGAAAAAAGAATCACGCCAACCGGCGTGATTCTTTTTTGTATTATTGTTGCCCTTTAGAGAACCATTCTGCAACGTCCCAAACTTTTGTTACAAGACCTTCGTAGAATTCAGGTTCGTGACTGACAAGAACGATTGTGCCTTTATATTCTTTCATTGCACGTTTTAACTCTTCTTTTGCATCCACATCTAAGTGGTTAGTCGGCTCATCGAATAGCATCCAGTTCGATTCATCCATCATTAGGCGACATAGACGTACTTTTGCTTGTTCGCCACCTGATAAATGAGCCATTGGACGTGAAATATGTTCATTCTTTAAGCCGGTTTTCGCTAGTAATGCACGAACAGTTGCTTGTTCTAATGAAGGGAACGCATTCCAAATGACATCGATTGGTGTTTCATTACCGCCTTTTACTTCTTGTTCGAAGTAAGAAGGGAATAGGAAGTCACCACGTTGTACATCGCCGCCAAGTGCAGGGATTTTACCAAGCATAGTTTTTAGAAGTGTTGATTTACCAACACCGTTCATTCCAACTAAAGCAATCTTTTCACCACGTTCAATTTCGAAAGTAAGCGGTGGTAGAAGTGGTTTGTCATAACCAATTAATAAATCTTTTGCTTCTACTACATAGCGACTTGAACTACGTGATTCTTTAAAGCTGAATTGTGGTTTCGCCGCTGTTTCAGGACGGTCAATTCGCTCCATACGATCCAATTGTTTTTGACGTGATTTCGCACGACCTGTTGTCGAGAAACGCGCCTTATTTTTTTGGATGAATGTCTCTTGTTTTTTAATGAACTCTTGTTGCTTTTCATACGCATCAATATGTTGGCGCTTATTAATTTCAGCTAACTCTAAAAACTTCTCATATGTTGCTGTATAGCGAGATAGTTTTGAGAATTCTAAGTGGAAGATAACGCCGACTACATCATTCATAAACTCTACATCATGTGAGATAAGAAGGAATGCGTGTGGGTAGTCTTTTAAATAGTTTTTCAACCATGTGATATGTTCTTCATCTAAATAGTTTGTCGGCTCATCTAGTAATAATACTTTTGGCTTTTCAAGTAATAGTTTTGCGAGTAAAAGCTTTGTACGTTGACCACCTGAAAGAGCGGTTACGTCACGATCTAAACCAATTGCATCTAGTCCAAGACCACGCGCTACTTCATCGATTTTCATATCGAGTGTGTAGAAATCACCTGCATCAAGTGCATCTTGAATTTCAGCCATTTCCTCAAGTAATTCTTCTAATTCTTCAGGTGACGCTTCCGCCATTTTCCCTGTAATTTCATTTAATTGTTCTTCTTTTTTATAAAGTGGAAGGAACGCATCACTTAATGTTTCACGCATTGAACGACCAGGTGTCAATACAGCGTGTTGATCTAAATAACCGTAATGTGTGTTTGGTAACCACTCTACGCGACCTTCATCATGGATGAGTTGACCTGTTAGAATGCTCATCATTGTTGATTTACCAACACCATTTGCACCTACAAGACCTACGTGTTCTCCCTCTACAATACGAAACGACACATCTTTGAAAAGGATACGGTCTCCGAAAGAATGACCGAGCTTTTCGACTGTTAAAATTGCCATAAAAATAGTTTCCTCCTGCTTAAAAATAAAAGGTTCTCAAAATAACCTTTTGCCAGATGATTAAAATTTCGCTAATTCTGCGTTCAATTGGGCAAGTTGTGTTTCCATATCTTTTAGACGCTGTTCAGCCTGTTCAATCTTTTGTGGATAGCCAGTTGCCTCTAACTTTTCGATATCACCTTGTTGACGGATATAGTCGCTTTTTAGCTCAAGGATTTGATACTCAATTTCTGCTTTTGTCGCCATTATATATACGCTCCTTTATTGAAAAATGCATTAGCATTTCATTTTAATACTCATAGAGAATATTGTAACATAGGAAGTCACTCCTAGAAAGAAAGCAAATTCCGCTTTCCGTCGAAAGACTGATTTGTCTAAAAATGAAGTAGAGTTGCTATTGAAAGGGTATGGTGTTTGTTACAATGAGTTTGTAGAAGTAGATAAATGGAGGTCACGTGAGATGAAGATTTTATTAGTAGATGGAACAGTTTTAGGTCGAAAAACAGGTGCGATTTTAGAAGAAATTCAAGGATACATTGAGCAGTTCGATGGTACGCTTGATTTAGAGCTTGTACGTTTTTCAGATTATGAACATCAAATTGTAGATGGTCGTCCATTCGATCAATATAATACAGGCATGCAAGAGTTAGTTCGTAAATTAGAATCTGCAGATGGCTATATTTTTGCAACACCTATTTTCCAAGGTTCGATTCCAGGCGTCTTAAAAAATGCGCTCGACTTTTTAAATCCGAAAGCATTACGTTATAAACCCGTATCAATTGTTGCAAACGGTGGAACACATCAACATCATTTAGTAGTAGAAAATCAATTCAAACCAATTTTAGATTATTTCCGTGCATTAGTGACACCAAACTATGTGTATACACATACAAGCCACTTTGACGACCAAAATAACATTATCGACGAAAATGTGCATGAACGCTTACAAGAATTAGCACGCGTCTTCGTAAAATATTGCGAGTTAAGCGCAAACTTACCGAAACAACCATTAGATTAAACACAAAAAAGCAAACGACTTTGGAGTTTATTTAAAAATCCAATATCGTTTGCTTTTATTTATTTTGGTATATGAATTTCAGAAATTAATCTGACCAACTAATCCAGTGGGCATGTTTTTGTAATAAAGGATAGATGGTCTGTTTACCAGCTTTAAAAATAACATTCTCGTTTTCATCTTCTATGATGGAGAGGAGTGGTGCGTCATTTAAATAACATTTTGTTTTCAATTATAACAATGGAAATGTTATAATTGAAAACAAATGTTATAAAAAACTATTAAATATTATTAAATCAATTTTTGGAGTTGATTATATGAATGATTTATTTAATTATATTGAGGTTGTAACTGGAAAAAAGCCAGAGATTTTACCTGAAGAACCTTTAAAAATTCCTAGACACCTATCCATGAGTTATAGATGGAAATTTGTGAAGATATTAAATTTTGAATGTATTTTATTAGAAGTGAATCTTGATAAGTTAGTAATCAATAATTTACTTAAACATTTAAATATATTTGAGTTAAAGACAGACAAAAAGATAGTCCTTCTTTTTAATTACTTAACACCTGAGCAAAGGGCTAGACTGATCTCTAATCAAATACCTTTTATTGTTACACAAATGCAAATGTACTTACCGTTTATATTATTAGATTTTAGAAAAGAAGTTACGGCAGAATCAGGGAAAAAGATAACTAAGTTTACACCATCAAACCAACTTATTTTTTTATATATTTTTTATTTAGATAAGGAGATATTTTATGCTAAGGAAATCGAGAATCGATGTAAAGTATCTGCTATGACTGTAAATCGCACTTTAAGAATCCTGACTAAATTGAAAATAATTCAAATGATTGGAACCACACACAGTGCTAAATATAAAGTTATTAAATCAAGAAGAGAAATGTTTGAAACTGTTTCAAAATTATTAATTAATCCTATTAGAAAAATTATTTACATTGACAAAAAATTAAATTCCTCTCATGAACTAGCAACTGGTGAATTTGCTTTATCAAAATTAGGGATGCTATCTTATAATAAAATACCTCAGTACGCTATAGATACCACTAAGTATAAAGAAATTAAAAAGAACAATAATCATTTTACTGACCAATATGATATAGATTCGTTTAACACAATGGAACTTCAGGTTTGGATATATAACCCTAAGTTAGTACTAGATAATATGCAAAATGTAGATTTTTGTAACATTAATACATTTACAGTAGATAGCCTCTCTTTATATATGTCGTTAACTGACATTGAGGATGAAAGACTTCAGATAGAATTGGAAATATTATTAAACAGAGTATTGGAGGAATAATATGTCACAAGATATTCAAATTTTTAAAGAACATTTTAAAGGATATGATTTAAATTATCGGTTAATAGGTGGGCAGGCTTGTAATATTTTATTAGATAATTTAGGGATTGAATTTAGAACTACAAAAGATTTCGATATAATTCTTCTCGTGGATAATTAAATGAAGAATTAAACGAAGAATTCATAAAAGTTTTTTGGGACTTTATCAAAAAAGGAAGATATGAAGGAATTGAACAAGGCGAAGTTTTCAGTAATTTTTACCGTTTTATAAAACCTCGTACAGAAAACTATCCAGCTATGATTGAATTATTTTCAAAATCACAATTACCAGAAGTTGAAGATTACCGCATAACGCCCATATATATAAGTGATGATGTTTCTAGCTTATCTGCTATTGTGTTAGATAATGAATATTATCAGCTTTTAAATGAAGGTGCACAAGTTGTTGATGGTATTTCAATTATTTCAGCACCTTACTTAATACTATTCAAAGCTAAAGCCTGGTTAGATTTAAAAAAGCGTAAAGAAGAAGGACATCAAGTAAATAGTAAAAGTATTGAAAAGCATCGGAAAGACGTTATCAGATTATGGACTACTCTTGAAACAGAGCAAGAAGTTACTATTAATGAAGTAATTAAAGGACACATTAATGAATTTTTAATAAAAATAGAACAAGAAGATAAAGATATCTCAAGTCTTGTTCCTGATATTTCATTATCTGAAATTATTGCTGATTTAAAACTATTATTTAAAATAAATGAATAAATTACGTCCCATATAATGAAATCTTTTTAGAAATATATCGAGGATGAGTATAAATATTTTTTGCGAAAAAACTGATAATTTGCTATAATAGTTATTAACCAATTTGAACGGAGGTGAAGGAAATGAAAAAATCAGTAACGGCGACAGGTGTACAACTTGATACAGCGATGTATTTAACACGTGTCATTACTTTCGATTTACAAGCTAACGGGACAGGTCTGTCTATTTTTAAGTCAATCGAAAATATGAACCGTAGCTGATTAACCATTCCTTCACAGAAGAATTTGTAGGGGACTGCTCGTTAATGAGTAGTCCTTTTTGTTTTCTCAGCTACTTAAATGGAGGAAACAACAATGTATATTAAAGCAGAAAAAATCACAAAAAATTTTGGTGGGCATCCACTATTTCAAGAGTTAACAGTCGATATTCACGCAGGCGAACATGTCGCAATTGTTGGAAATAATGGTTGTGGTAAGACGACATTACTAAAAATTATGGCGGAAGAAGGAGCAGTAGATACGGGAAGAATCATTAAGGCAAAGGGGAGCCGCGTTGGTTTTCTTCATCAGATTCCGAATTATCCTGATATGACTGTATATGATGTGATGTATGAAGCATTCGACAAGCTGAATCACATTCAAAAGAACATGAAGCAGCTGGAACAACAGATGGCGACAAGTGATGATTTGGAGTCACTGTTAAAAAAATACG
This sequence comes from Kurthia sp. 11kri321, assembly GCF_001534765.1. Lineage (NCBI taxonomy): Bacteria > Bacillati > Bacillota > Bacilli > Caryophanales > Caryophanaceae > Kurthia > Kurthia sp. 11kri321. The sequence goes on along the minus strand of NZ_CP013217.1, from coordinate 2,586,813 downwards.
GCACGCTACAAGAACAATTTGAAGCGAATGATGGCTATATTTTAGATTCGAAAATTTCGTACGTATCAACAGGTCTAGGTATTACCCATCTTGTAGAAGAAAATTTTGAACAACTGAGTGGTGGCGAAAAAACGAAGGTCACACTGTGCAAAATTCTCTTACAAGAGCCTGATATTTTACTACTAGATGAACCAACGAACCACCTCGATTTACACGCAATTGAGTGGCTCGAAAAATATTTACAGCAGTTTAAAGGAACGGTCATTGTTGTATCACATGATCGTCAGTTTATGAATCATGTCGTAACGAAAGTTATTGAAATTGAGGACGGACAAGCTTGGGTATCGCATGGAAATTACGATGCTTTCTTACAAGCAAAAGAAGATAAATATGCACGCGAGTTCTCACAATATCAAGAACAACAAAAGAAAATTAAAAAGATTCGAGATGCGATTCGTCGATTACGTCAATGGGCGAATGAGGCAAGTCCACCGAACCCTGATTTATACCGAAAAGCAAAAGTCATGGAGCGTATGTTAGAGCGCATGGAGAAAGTGAAAAAACCACGTGTTCAAAAGAAAATGAAGTTACAACTAACAGCTTCAGAGCGCAGCGGAAAAGAAGTCGCACAATTTTATGATGTGGCAAAGAGTTATGACCGTTTATTATTTAAAGAAGTAACATTTGATGTGTATTGGCAAGATACGCTTGCGATTATTGGCGAAAATGGAGCGGGTAAGTCAACATTATTGAAGATGTTATTAGGTGAGGAACAGCCAGACGAAGGCATTGTGGAGTTAGGGAGTTCTGTGAAAATCGGTTATTTAGCACAACATTTAATTGAAGCAGACCCAGAAGCCCGTTTAATTGATGTCTTTCGTTCAGAGTTGATGATGACAGAGCCTGAAGCACGCCATATTCTAGCACAGTTCTTATTTTACGGTGCAGATGTCTTTAAAAAATTTAAAAATATGAGTGGTGGCGAGCGTATGCGATTAAAACTCGCACAGCTCATGCAGCAAGAAATTAATCTGCTTATTTTAGATGAACCGACGAATCATTTAGACATAGAATCACGTGAAGTGTTAGAAGAAAACTTAGAACAGTTTGAAGGAACGATTATTGCGATTAGCCATGACCGTTATTTCTTACAAAAGTTATTTGACCGTATTGTATGGATTGAAAAACAGCGCGCGATTGTTCATGAGGGAGATTATGCTTTTGCAAAAGAGAAGCAGGCGATGATGATGGAGTTGTCACAATAGCGTATTTGTATGTCTGTTCATCTATCCCTTATAATAGAAGGAGATTGAGAGGAGCGGAATTATGTCAAAATCATTAGTTATTGCTGAAAAACCATCCGTTGCACGCGATATTGCGCGCGTTCTAAAATGTACGAAAAAAGGTAACGGATCTTTGGAAGGCGACAAATATATCGTGACGTGGGCGTTAGGTCATTTAGTCACACATGCAGATCCAGAACAATATGATGTGAAATATAAAGAATGGAAGATGGAAGATTTACCGATTATTCCAGAACCATTCAAGTTAGTACCAATTCGTCAAACGACGAAACAATTCAATGCGGTCAAAACATTATTGAATCGTCAAGATGTGAATGAAGTCATTATCGCGACAGATGCTGGGCGTGAGGGAGAACTTGTAGCACGTTGGATTTTAGCGAAAGCGAAGTCTCGTAAACCAATCAAACGTTTATGGATTTCTTCTGTAACAGACCAAGCGATTCGTGAAGGATTCAATAATTTAAAAGACGGTCGTAAATATGATCATTTATATGAAGCAGCAGTTGCACGTGCAGAAGCGGATTGGGTTGTCGGGATCAATGCGACGCGTGCATTAACAGTTAAATATAATGCGCAGTTATCGACAGGTCGTGTACAAACACCGACGCTTGCGATGATTGCGAATCGTGAACAACAAATTAAAAACTTCAAACCGAAGACGTATTATGGTTTGCAAGCTTTAACGAATACAGTGACCTTCACATGGCATGAAAAAGGAACGAATCAAACACAATCGTTCCAAAAAGAGAAGATGGAACAGTTATTAAAATCACTCGATTCGGTGAAAACAGGTGAAGTTATAGACGTGAAAACAACACCGAAACGTACGCCAGCACCACATCTATTCGATTTAACAGAACTACAAAAAGAGGCGCATAAACGCTATGGTTGGTCAGCGAAAGAAACACTTTCTACGCTGCAAAATCTATATGAACGCCATAAAATTGTGACGTACCCACGTACGGATTCAAAACATTTAACATCGGATATGAAGAGTACATTCACAGACCGTATTAAAGCATCGGCTGTTGGTGATTATCGTGTAGCTGCTAATAAAATTTTAAGTAAGGGAACACCGCAAGCTCAAAAAGGTGTTGTCAATGATGCGCTTGTATCGGATCACCATGCGATTATCCCAACAGAAGAAGTCGTAAATTTACGTGCATTATCGGATAAAGAATATAAATTGTATGATTTAATCGTTAAACGATTTTTAGCTGTATTTTACGGTGCATATGAGTATGACCAAACGGTTGTCACATTAAAAGTAGGGAATGAAACATTCACTGCAAAGGGAAATACAGTACGCGATGAAGGTTGGAAAGCTGTTTATTTACAAGAAGACGAGCAGTCGAATGAGCGTACACTGCCTGTATTTAAAAAAGGTGAACAAGTCAGTCTACGTGGCATTGCCTTAACAGAAGGTCAAACAAAACCACCAGCTCGTTTTAATGAAGGAACATTACTTGCAGCAATGGAAAATCCATCGCAATTTATGGGTGACGAGTCGAAAGAATTAGTTAAAACATTAAAAGAAACAGGCGGTATCGGTACAGTTGCGACACGCGCAGATATTATTGAAAAGCTATTCAAGTCATTTGTAATTGAGAAAAAAGGTAATGATTTATATACAACGTCAAAAGGTCGCCAATTATTAGATTTAGCACCAGCCGATTTAAAGTCACCAGCTCTAACAGCTGAATGGGAGACACAATTGACAAAGATTGCAAAAGGACAGGCGAAAAAAGCTGACTTCATGCATCAAATGATTGATTTTACACAAAAATCAATTTCAGATATTAAGAAAAGTGACCAGAAATTCAAACATGATAATATTTCTGGGAAAGTATGTAGCGAATGTGGCAAGCCAATGCTTGAAGTAAATGGTAAACGCGGCAAAATGCTCGTATGTTCAGATCGTACATGCGGCAACAAGAAAAAAGTATCTACAATTACAAATGCGCGCTGTCCAGTATGCCATAAAAAATTAGAATTACGTGGCGAAGGAGAAGGACGTATTTTCGCATGTAAATGTGGGCATCGTGAAAAACTCTCGGCTTTTGAAAAGCGTAAAAAACAATCAGGTAATCAAAAAGTTTCAAAACGTGACGTTCAAAAATATATGAAAACACAACAAAAAGAAGAACCTGAAAACACAGCGATGGCAGACGCTCTTGCGAAGTTATTTGGGAATAAAGAAGAATAAAGTGAAATGATAGGATATGAACCAATAGACTAGAACAAGTGTGATTTTGTTCTAGTCTATTCTTTTTGTCTTACTTTTATCATCTTTTTTTGAAAGACACCCATATCGAAAGACCTTTATAAGAAATATACTCTTTTACATCTTTTGATTCTTTCGTATGAATATTCTGATTATAAGAGCTATTTTCTAAATATAGGTAGATATTTACCGAAATAAAGGGTAAATAGTTCGAGGGAAAGTGTGTCAAAAAAGTAATATTTCGAACAGTGATTCTAGTTAATTCAGCGTTTATATGATAGGTTTTTTAGTCACAAAGAAGTGCTGAAATCCGAATTTTAAGATGTGTATTTAGTTGGTTTTGACTGAATTGGATACATGATACACTAAATATAACAATATCATGTGGAGAGGAGGAAGGAATATGAGATTAGCATCCTTATTAAATAATCGTTTTACAGAGTTTGAAGCACGCAAAAAATTAGTGACATTGAAAAATGTAGATGATGCGTATAAAAAACAAGCTAAATATTTCACACCAACGACAAACCCGAGTTTGGAAGAGTTGGTGAATTTATTGACAGGTAAAAAGGAAAAAGAGGATCATTCGAATTTACAGGAATCTTTACAGCATCTTCAACAACGTGCGACAATAGAAGAAAATCAAGGTACGACACAATCACCAACAGAGATGATGTTGCAAGATGATGTTACGGTTCACCTTCTTCCTGAAACAGGATTACCAAAACCGTTACCTGTCCAGTTAAAAGATGCAAGACAGATGACGAAAGAGCGTTTAACCGAAAAAGCACTTGCGACGTATCAGTTCCAAATGTCGATGGCACGCGGTGGCTTCAAAGTATTGGAACCGATGATTTATTGTACCGCATAAGGAAGTGGCGAAATGGCGAAGAAAGTTCAAAAGACGAATGCAGTTCGTTTGTTGGATCAACAAAAAATTCCGTACACATTAAAAGAGTATGATGTACATGAAGAACATTTAGATGGTGTTACAGCAGCACAAGAAATTGGCGAGCCTGTTGAGAAAGTCTTTAAAACGTTAGTTGCGACAACAGCGAAAAAGCAGCTCTATGTGTTTGTGATTCCTGTAGCAGAAGAGCTTGATTTAAAGGCAGCAGCGAAATTCGTAGGCGAGAAGAAAATCGACCTTTTACCTGTCAAAGAACTACTAGCACATACAGGATATATTCGTGGTGGTTGTTCACCGATCGGCATGAAAAAGCTATATCCAACAGTGATTGATGAAGCCGCAACAGTACAATCGGAAATTTTCGTAAGTGCAGGAAAACGCGGTATGCAAATTTGCATTCAACCACAATTATTAGCACAAGTCGTACAAGCAAAGTTTGGCACAATCACTTGTTAATAACTTAAATTGTTTGTTACAATGAATTTTGTCTGAACTCGGAAATATGCAATCATTTTAAATTCAAGCATATGGAAAAAAGAACCTGAACAGACGGGTTCTTTTTTTGCGTTGTGCTGATAGACGGAGGCAACAATGAAAAATCATTACACATTACGCTGGATGTTTTTTATCGGTGGACTTGCGATTTTAGCTTGTGGTGTCGCGCTAACGATTAAAGGACAGAGTTATGGTGTCGGTTCATGGGATGTTTTACATGTCGGATTATATCAAAGTCTCGGCTTAACAATTGGTACATGGTCAATTCTTTTAGGTTTACTCATTATTATTCTAAGCGCAATCGTATTAAAAGAGTTACCGAAGATTGGTACGATTATGAATATGGCATTAACAGGATTATTCATCGATTTTTTCAATGCGATTATTCCAGATGTACATACAGCAGTTGGTCAATTGATCTGCTTCGTATCGGGTGTCATTATTTTAGGGATTGGAGATGCGATTTATATTACTGCGAACTTAGGCGCTGGTCCTCGTGATAGCCTCATGCTCATTGCGGTAGAACGCCTGAAATTAAGTATTACTGTCGCAAGAACAGCGATGGAATTCTTAGTGGCAGTGACAGGTTATTTAATCGGCGGTCCAATTGGTCTTGGAACAGTCATCATGGTATTTGTACTCGGTCCTGTTATTCAAATTTCTTTCAAATATACAGAGCGCTTGTATCAATATCTTACAAAAGAAAAAGTAGTAGTCGTTGTAGAAGAAGAAGTGAAGCAGAATGTGTAAATCACATTCTGTTTTTTTATTGCATACAAACAAATGTGTTTTTGAGTTGTACAGTATGTTTGAAATACTTCTAAATCCTTTTAAATCAACGGTTTGCGTTCTTTTCCAATGCACAATATGAAACGACTTATGGTACAATGACAGTAACATCAATAGAGGGGATGATTCAATTGTCTAAAGTTTTAAATGCATTTGTAGATGAGAATTTACAACAACTTCGTACACAAGGTTTATATAATGAAATCGACTCAGTAGAAGGTCCTAATGGTCCAATCATTACAATCAGAGGACAACAACTGATTAATTTATCATCAAATAACTATTTAGGTTTAGCAACGAACGATACATTAAAAGAAGTAGCCAAAAAAGCAATCGACAAATACGGTGTTGGCGCAGGGGCTGTGCGTACAATTAACGGTACACTGGATTTGCATGTGAAGTTAGAAGAGAAATTAGCTGAGTTCAAAGGGACGGAAGCTGCTATTTCATATCAATCTGGCTTTAACTGTAATATGGCGGCGATTTCAGCTGTTATGGATAAAAATGATGCGATTCTTTCAGATCAACTGAATCATGCATCAATTATCGACGGTTGTCGCTTATCGAAAGCAAAAATTATCGCTTACAACCATTCAGATATGAATGATTTACGTGAAAAAGCAAAAGCCGCAAAAGAATCAGGCTTATATAATAAAATTATGGTCATTACAGACGGCGTATTTTCAATGGATGGTGATATTGCAAAATTACCTGAAATTGTGGAAATCGCAAAAGAATTTGATTTAATTACGTATGTAGATGACGCGCATGGTTCAGGCGTTACAGGTAAAGGGAAGGGAACGGTAAAACATTTTGGACTTCAAAATGAAATCGACTTCCAAATCGGTACATTATCAAAAGCAATCGGTGTTGTCGGTGGTTATGTAGCTGGTAAACAAAATGTCATTGACTGGTTAAAAGTGCGTTCACGTCCATTCTTATTCTCAACAGCGTTACCACCAGCAGATGTAGCAGCAATTACGGAAGCAGTACAAATGATTATGGATTCAACAGAATTACATGATCGCCTATGGGAAAACGGGGACTACTTAAAAGCAGGATTACAAAAGTTAGGCTTCAACATCGGTCATTCCGAAACACCAATTACACCATGTATTATTGGGGATGAAACATTAACACAACAATTCTCAAAACGCTTAATTGAAGAAGGCGTCTATGCAAAATCAATCGTCTTCCCAACCGTTCCTAAAGGTACAGGTCGCGTACGTAATATGCCAACTGCCGCACATACAAAAGAAATGTTAGATGATGCACTCGCAATCTACGAAAAAGTAGGAAAAGAGCTAGGCATTATTAAATAATAAATTGATTCATGAAGGCTTCGGATTTTTCGAAGCCTTTTTTGTTTGAGTGGGCGAGTGCCCCATTTTCGCCTTCGAATGTCCTGTTTGGACGGTTGAATGGCCCAAATCGAGCAGCGAGTGACCCAACACCTTCAGCGAATGTCCCAAATCGACACCCGAATGTCCCAAACTTCACTTTCTATCTTCGTCTCAAAACATACAAAAAGCCGAAATCAATTGATTTCGGCTTTGAACCCTTTGTAAAAATGAAGCGCTAATCTCTTTTTAAATGGGCTGACCATTTATTCCCGATAGTTTGTAATACTTGAACGAGTAAGATTAACAAGATAACGACAACATACATTAATGGTGTTTCATATTGTTGGAAACCATAGCGATAAGCGATGTCGCCTAAACCGCCGCCACCAACAAGACCAGCCATAGCTGTTGCGCCAATTAAGCTCACTGTCGCAAGTGTTAAACCTAAAATAATCGATGGACGTGCTTCACGTAGTAATACGTGCCAAATAATTTGTCCACGTTTCATACCCATAGCCTTATAAGCTTCAATGACACCATGATCCACCTCTAATAAAGCTGTTTCCATTAGACGTGCAATGTAAGGAGCTGTATAAAGAACAAGTGGTACGATAATTCCTTCTACACCAATCGTTGTACCAACAATGAATTTTGTAAATGGAATGATGAAGAATAATAAAATGATAAATGGAATTGAACGTACAATATTAATGATAATATTTAAAACTTGATAGAAAAAACGATTTGCCAGAAGTTGTCCAGGACGTGTTAACACAACTGCTACACCGAGTGGGATACCAATTAAGATAGCAATAATGAGTGAGATACTTGTCATTTGGAAGGTTTGAATCGCACCTTCCCATAAAATATCGCCCCATTGATCAATAAATTCACGCATAGACAAGACCTCCTAACTGTTCCACTTGAATTCCTGATTGCTCAAGGTATTGTAACGCCTGTTCTCGTGCTGCATCATCGCCTTCTAAATGCACTGTAATGTTACCGACAATGCCGTTTTTAAGTTCGATAATATTTGCAGCTAAAATGTTTGGTGTGACGGCAAAACGTTTACTAATCTCAGCAAGTGCAGGTTGCCCTGTGCTTGCTCCAACGAATGTAAGACGTGTTACATCACCTGTTACATGAAGGGAATCAATAAGTGAATCACTTAATTGACGTTGTGAAATTGTATTTAAAAATTTACGTGTTGTCACATGTTGTGGATTTGTGAACAATTCAATTGTCGAGCCTTGTTCCACAACTGAACCGTTCTCCATCACATAGACATGGTCGCAAATTTTTTGAATAACATTCATTTCATGTGTAATTAATAAAATCGTAATGCCAAGCTCACGATTGATTTTTAGGAGTAAATCTAAAATTGAATCCGTCGTTTCTGGGTCAAGTGCTGAAGTCGCTTCATCGCTTAATAAAATAGTCGGTTCAAGTGATAGGGCGCGTGCAATCGCGACACGTTGTTTCTGCCCGCCAGAAAGTTGAGCAGGATAGTTCGTTGCGCGGTCTTCTAAACCAACAATTTGTAGGTATTTTTGTACACGTGCATCTAATTCTTTTTTCGGTACACCCGCTAGCTTTAATGGAATCGCGATATTTTCATACACTGTGACTGTTTTTAATAAGTTAAAGTGTTGGAAAATCATACCGACTTTACTGCGTACTTTACGCAAACCAGATGCCGATAACTTCGTTAAATCTTTCCCATCGATTAGAACTTGTCCTTTTGATGGTTGTTCAAGTAGATTCACACAACGAATTAATGTACTTTTACCAGCACCACTATAGCCAATAACACCATGAATTTCTCCAGCAGGTACTGTAAGATTGACATCTCTTACAGCAGTTACGACTTTTTTATTTGAAACGAAATTTTTCTCAATATTTTTCAGCTCAATCATAGATGACTCCTCCTTTTCAATCTAACCGTTTACTTATCGAATACAGGGATTACTGCACCGTCAAATTCATCTTCAATGAATTTTTTCACTGTCTCTGAGTGATAAGCTTTAACGAATTTTTTCACATCTGCGTCATTTTTATGTGATTCTTCTACAACAATTGCGTTGATATGTGGTGAATCTGTATTTTCACGTAGTAGCGCTGTTTTTGGATCAATGCCTGCTTCTAAAACGAAGTTCGTATTAATCATTGCTGCATCTACTTCGTCTAATTGACGTGGTAATTGTGAAGCTTCTAGTTCTACAAATTTAAATTTATTTTTGTTTTCTGCAATATCTTTTGGTGTTGCCAATTTATCGCCAGTATCTTTTAGAGAAATAACTTTTTTGCTTGCTAGTACTTGTAAGGCACGATCACCATTCGCTGCATCATTTGGAATTGCGATTGTTGAACCCGCTTTTAAATCTTCTAATTTCTTCACTTTTTTCGAATATAAACCCATTGGCGTTAAAATTGTTGTACCAACTGATACAAGGTTTTCATTTTTCTCTTTGTTGAAGTTTGCTAAGAAAGTTAGTGTTTGGAAACTGTTTGCATCCAAGTCGCCTTCTACAAGAGAAGTATTCGGTAATACATAATCAGAGAATGCTTTAATCTCAACATCTAAACCATCTTTTTTCGCTACTTCCGCTGCTTTTTTTGCGATTTCTTCGTGTGGTCCGCCCGTTACACCTAATACTAATTTGTTATCTTCGGCTGCTGCTTGGCTATCTTCTGTTTTCTTCCCACATGCTGCTAATACTGATGCTGATAATACAAGTGATAATACGATTCCTGTTGCTTTTTTCATAAATAAAACGCTCCTTTTTGTATGTAGCATATAAAAAAACCTCTCTTAACAAAAAGAGAGGTGAAAGTGTTGGTTTTACCTCTCTTATCTATCAAGATTTTGTCATCTTGCTGGAATTAGCACCTTTCACAATACCGATGTATTGGAAGGTTGCCGAGCTTCATAGGGCCAGTCCCTCAGCTACTCTTGATAAGAGATTTTATATTTTTATATAACTATTTGATATATTCAATCTATAGTTAATTTTCAGTAAAGTCAAACATTATTTTCTTGAGAAAACAAAATTAATGCACTTTCGAGCGAAAAACAGTCGAAAATTCAGGTAGATGTGCAATACGTTCTACAGCTTCAACTAATCGTTCAGGCGATACGAGTAAACCAACGCGAACGTAACCCTCACCATGTAGACCGAATCCATTACCTGCTGCAACTGCAACAGAAGCGTTCTCTAAGAGAAGATCTGCAAAAGTTTCACTCGTATAACCCTCAGGCACTTTTAACCAAGCAAAAAAGCTACCCGCAGGTGCAGTGACAGACCATCCAACCTTTGAACATGCTTGAATCAATGCTTCACGACGAGCTTCATATACAGTTAATTGTTCTTCTACACAATCTTGTGGACCTGTTAATGCATGTGCTGCGGCAACTTGAATCGCTGGGAAAATGCTGCAATAAAGGTGATCTTGTAGCAAATTAAGTCCTGCAATCACTTCTTTATTTCCGACAGCAAAGCCAACACGCCATCCTGCCATATTATACGTTTTCGATAAGGTATAAAATTCAACACCGATCTCTTTTGCACCTTCTGTTTGTAAAAAGCTAGGTGGTTTTACATCATCAAAACCAAGCGCTCCATAAGCGAAGTCATGCATAACAACGAAGTCATGTTGTTTTGCAAGCTGTACCGTTTCTTCAAAAAATGCAGGTGTCGCTGTAGCACCTGTAGGATTATTCGGGTAATTCAAATACATCAATTTTGCACGTTCTAAAATATCAGGTGCAATTTCCGCATAATCAGGTAAAAACTGATTTTCAGCAAGAAGTGGCATCGTTTCAAAGTTTACATGACTAAGTGCGACACCTGATAAATAGTCGGGATAGCCAGGGTCAGGAAGTAACATGGTATCGCCAGCATTTAAGAGTGTCATCGGCAGTTCTACTAGACCAGCTTTCGCACCGAATAGCACAGCGACTTCTGTTTCAGCATCGAGTGTTACATCATATTCACGTTTATAAAATGTCACAATCGCCTCTTTTAATTCATCAATTCCACGAAACGGTGAATATTTATGATTCGCGACATCGGCTGTTGCCTCTTGCATCGCCTTGACGATATGAGGAGGTGTCGGGCGGTCTGGATTTCCCTGACCTAAATTAATAATATCGTGACCTTCTGCAACTTTTTCGGCTACACGTTTTGCGAGTTTCGCGAAAAATTGTTCAGGTAATTTTTTGAGTAAATCAGAATAAGGCATTTGGTTGCCTCCTTTGGCTTTTTTGTTATGATAGAGAAAGAAATATTCTGAATAGTAGAAGTTTTATCGTGAATCATAATACTTTTCAGAAAAAAAGTCTAGGTGGTGGAGAGATGAAATTAGGTTGTATTCAGCTACAAGTTGCTTTTGGCGATGTTGAAAAAAATTTTTCTCGTGTGGAAGAATTAATTCGAGAAGCTGCAAATAAAGGGGCGGAAATTGTCATTCTACCAGAGATGTGGAATACAAGTTACGCACTTGAAAAACTTGAAGGTCTTGCGGATGTTGACGGAGAAAGAACAAAAGCCTTTTTATCACAATTAGCAAAAGAATTGTATGTTCATATTGTGGGCGGTTCAGTCGCAACGAAAAAGGGCGACAAATTCTATAATACGATGCTCGTCTACAATAATGAGGGTGAGCTAGTAGGCGAATACGATAAAGCACACTTATTCCGCTTGATGGATGAACACTTGCATTTATCTTCTGGTAACACACAAAATAATTTCAAACTGGGTGATTTAGATGCGGCAGGTGTGATTTGCTACGATATTCGTTTCCCAGAATGGTTACGTCTACACGCATTAAACGGCGCAAAAGTATTATTCGTTTCAGCGCAGTGGCCAACTGCACGAATTGATCATTGGAAAACATTATTACAAGCACGTGCAATTGAAAATCAATGTTTTGTGGTAGCAGTCAATCGCATTAGTCGCAATAAAGATAACTTTAACGGACAGTCGATGGTAATCGAACCATGGGGTGAAATTTTATGGACTGGTGGAGAAGATGAGGAATTAGCGATTGTCGACGTTGATTTTTCAAAAGTTGATGAAGTGCGCACACGTATTCCAGTCTATGATGATCGCAGACCAGAATTGTATCAAGATGTATTGAAATAAAAAATGAAGCTAGGGCTGATACGTCCTAGCTTTTTCTTTTGAAAGAGGGAGATATGAACATGAAAGAAGCAAAGCTTTTAAAGGCGATTGAACTAAGGAAGTTAGGACAGAAAGAGGAGTCAAATCAGATTTTGCAAAAATTAGCTGATGAATACCCAGCAGATGCAATCATTCAATACCAGTGTGCATGGAGTTTTGATGTTCTGGGACAAGAAATAGCAGCAGTTCCTTTTTATGAAAAAGCGATTGCACTTGGATTACCCGAGGAAGATTTACAAGGTGCTTACATCGGTCTAGGTAGTACGTATCGTACACTCGGGGAATATGAAAAATCACATCATACTTTTTTAAAAGGATTACAGTTATTTCCACGAAATCAAGCAATTCATGTATTCCATGCGATGACTTTATATAATTTAGAACGCCATGAAGAAGCAATGAATCGCTTATTAACAAGTTTAGTAGAGACAACGAATGATGAAGAAATAAAAAGTTATGAAAAAGCGATTCGATTTTATAGCCAACAATTGAATCGCATATGGTCATAACGCGCTACTTAGAGATTCGATTTTGTTTATTTTCTTGTATTTTGTTCGTTACATCGAGTAGTCTTTTCGCTAGTTTTGGCTCGATAATCTCATAAACTGTATCAGTATCTTGTGTTGGGATTGTTATGTAGTTATTTTCATAAATGAAAAGTTGAAAAGAGCCACCAGCACCTGAGAATGAAATACTTGTGTAGTTTTTAGGGTCTTTGATTTTTGCTTTTTTTACAGACATTGATTCTACTAAAGAAAGTAGCGCGGAAGAATCATTTGAAGTAATTTGATAAATTTGATCTTCAGGTGAAATGAGTGTATTTGCTTTTACTTTAGAGAGTTGAATCTTAGTTAGAACATCGTGCTGTAAAGATTGTTCTTTCGGTGTTTTGGCTACGACCACATAGGCAGTTAAGCTAACACATAAAAGAATTAGGATGAAAAATATTTTTTTCATATTTTGACACCTCCTATTATAAAATACCATAAAAAGGAATCTCGCTGAAATTTCAGCGAGATTCCTTTTTTATACACTCAAACAAAATGGTAAATTAAATGTTTTGCTTGGCTTTAATTTTTCAAAGAGATGATAGAGCATATAGTATTCAATACCGCGCGTTCTTTTCAGTGCGTTGGAAGAGCGACGTGTAAATTCATCGAGTTGTTGTTTAGAGAATGCTTGCAATGCGAGAAGTGTATCTCTGCGCCATTTACTTTGAAGGCGATGGATATAATCATTCGCTTTCGCGTGATTCCCACGTTCGATTTCAATTTGTGCCAAAGTATAATAACGAATTTCTGCTTTTTGAATTTTCTCTGCTTCAAAAAAAGCTGCATCATAGCGTTTTTCTAACAGTAATAACAGTGATTTGAAATAAGGATATTCTTGTTCATACACAGGGTTTTGTAATAATTGTTCGAGGATTTTTTTCTGTTGAGGAGCGCCATCGTGAATAGCGATATAAAAATGTGAGTAGAGAGAAGAAGTTTGTTTTTGTGATAAAAAACGATCGATTTTTCGTATATTTCGCGTACCGAAAATAGTATATATTTGCGGTAGCATTGTAAATAAAAAAAGATAAAACATCATAATCAAGACGAGAACAAATGGATGTAATCCGAAATCATTTAAAAAACTACACAGTAAGAAAGCGCCTAAAAAAATAAAAATAAGGTGTAAACGTTGCATCGCTTTTTCCTCCTTTAATGTAGTAACTATAAAATACCCCTTCATGTAGAATGCAAACTGTTCTCTTGAAAAAAACAATTTGTTGAATTTTAGAAATAGAACGCTTATAATGATTTTACTAAGAAATATTGATTTTAAAGGGTTTTGGGAACGTGTTAAATGTCCTTTCTGAAAATTCAAATGTATGCTCAGAAAAGATGTCCTTTGGAAAAACACAAATGTAAACGCAACGAGGAGGAAAAAAGATGAAGAAAATAATGATTACAGGCGCGTGCGGTCAAATCGGCTCAGAGTTAGTGGAGAAATTACGAAAAGAATACGGACGTGATAATGTTTTAGCGACAGATATTCGTAAACCTGCACACTCGACAGGTCCTTTTGAAATATTAGATGTGATGGATGCGGAAAAGATGTTACAATTAGCAACTGATTTCCAAGCAGACACATTGATGCACATGGCAGCTTTATTATCAGCTACAGCTGAAAACAACCCCGTATTTGCATGGAACTTAAATATGGGTGGGCTAATGAATGCACTTGAAGTAGCACGTAAATTAGATCTTCAATTCTTTACTCCAAGTTCAATTGGTGCATTTGGTCCAACAACACAAAAAGAAAATACACCACAAGATACATTACAACGTCCAACAACGATGTATGGCGTAAATAAAGTAGCTGGGGAATTACTATGTGACTACTACTATACAAAGTTTGGTGTTGATACACGTGGTGTTCGTTTCCCAGGATTAATTTCAAATGTGACGCCTCCTGGTGGTGGTACGACAGATTACGCAGTGGATATTTACTATAAAGCAGTTACAGAAGGCAAGTACACATCATATATTGCAGAAGGAACATACATGGATATGATGTATATGCCAGATGCGCTTGATGCCATTGTTCAATTGATGGAAGCAGATGCAGACAAATTAGTACATCGTAATGCATTCAATATTACAGCGATGAGTTTTGAACCAAGCGAGATTGCGGCATCGATTAAAAAGTACATTCCTTCATTTGAAATGGACTATGATGTAGATCCTGCACGCCAAGCGATTGCAGATAGCTGGCCAGATTCACTCGATTGTTCAGCTGCAAAAGAAGAATGGAGTTTCCAAGCAAAATATGATTTAGACCGTATGACACAAGACATGCTGGAAAAACTAACGAAAAAATTACAAAATGAAGCTTCGTAAATAGAGAAAGAGATTGCTACTCAAGCAGTCTCTTTTTATTTATTATAAAAAATTACTATTTTTCTTTATAAATATTGCTCATAAGGTTGTTTCGTTAGTACATATTGCTTAAAATAAAACTTAATGGCTAAAATTTGGAGGAGAAATATGAAAAACAAATGGAAATTTTTCATTGCAAGTGGCGCATTTGCTTTATTGTTAGCTGGTTGTGGTAAAGAAAGTACAAATCAAAAAACACAAGTATCTGAAACAGCGGAACAAACATTTATGATGTACAAACAACAACATATGAATGAGGATAGTTTAGGTAGCGGAGATTTATATATACATAAAATAGGACAAAAAGAAGATGAAAAAATTGCAAGTGACGTATTAGAACAGAACTTCCACTATAACGTAGAAAAAGACTATGTTTTATACCTATCTGATGATTATGACTTATATAAGGTTGCTTCAGGAACGTCAAAAGAAAAATTAGCAAAAAATGTTGTGACATTTGAACAGCTAAATAATAGTGATATTATTTTTTACCGTGATCAAGACGAGAATCTATATAGTATCGATTTAGGTCAAAAAGAAGTAGTTACTGAAAAAATTGGGAACGGTGTGTCGCAGTATACACTAAAAGACAAACAAATTTATTATGTAAGTAAAGATCAGGACCTTCTTGTTTATAATTTAGAAACACGTGAAGAAAAAACTATAGCAGAACAAGTGAATGCTTTTAAATTTAATGGAGAAGAACTATTTTATACAAATGAAGATAACATGTTATTTTACAAAGAAAATGAAGATAAAGAGGGCGTAAAAATAACTGGTGACAGTGTCGGGCTGTATATGGTTGAAAAGGATGCAAATGATATTTATTTTGTTTCAAATGAAAATGAAGATAATAGTCTTAAAGTAAGCGATATGAAGGATCAAAATCGTACATCAAAAATTGCAGATGATGTAATTGATTATCAAGTGGTAGATCACGAGACAATTTATTTAACAGGTGATGGTGATTTATTCACAACAGCTAAGGATCGTGACACATCGAAAAAGTTAGCAACAGATATTTCGAATTTCTCTGTACACAATGGTGAAGTATATATGCAAGATGAAGACGAAACATTGTATGTGCTAAAAGATGAAAAACAGCAAAAAATTGCCTCAAATGTAGAAGAATCATATATTTCAAAAACAGGTGAAGTTGCTTATTTAACTAAAGATCATGATTTAATGGTAGACCATCAAAAAATTGAATCAGATGTACAGAGTATGGCGAATATGAATGATACAGTTGCGTATGCAACGGAGGAGAATAAATTATATTATATGAATTTGGGTAATGTTGACGATGTGAAATTAGTCTCAGATGAACTTAATCATTATTCAACAGTTAGTTATTTGAATAAAGAAATCTATCGTAATACGCTTTCTTTTAAAGACATCGCAGGCTATTGGAAAGCAACAGATAGTGAAGAACCAAATTATGTTGTCATAAAAGAAAATGGTGATTTTTCAACGATGTATAGCGAAAAGCCAATTCGTTTGAAAATCGAAAAAGATAGTGCTTCATTTATGAACTTTGTAGCAGTTGGTAAGACAAGTGGCGAAGATTTGGCTGCAGATTTTACATTAGAAGACGATAAATTGACAATTCATTATTCATCATCAGAAGATGGACAGAAATTTGAACGTGTAGCAGAAGCTTCTGTTAAAGCAGCTATGAAACAATATCAACAAGAACAAACAGCGCAAGAAAAACGTGAGCAAGAACACGAATTAGCAATTGAAGAAGAAGAGATTACAAATGAGATGGATCAAACGGTTAGAAGTTATCTATCAGAATTTAGTTATGCAATGAATTCTGGTGATACAAGTAGTTTATCAAGCTATATTTCACCAAGTTCTAGTTTTTATAAAAGCCAAAAACAATATATTGAAAATAGCTTCGATAAAGGTAATGGTGTAAATGAAAATAATACAACAATTGTGAATCATGAGAAAATAAATGACAGTAAGTATCATGTAAGTGTTGATGAAGATTACACAATTTATAAAGAAGATGGTTCTTCGAAAGATGCTGTATATACAAATGTTTATACGGTAGAACGATTTGATAATGGTTGGTATATTACAGGGTTAAATGAATAAAAATAAAAACGAGGGTGGACGAAAATCCATACCTCGTTTTTAAAGTTGTTAAAACTGAATTACCATTCATAAAAATACAATTCAATTCTTTAAAAGGTTAAAATATTCTCTATAATAATCAATTATTTTCTCTTAAAAAGCTGTTTTTGTCAGATTTTACTTTTCCTTTTTTTGTACAATGACATGTAGTAATACCAAAAATAGAATTCGACGAAGGGGAGAATGATTCGTATGATGGGTACACCTTTAGTATTGACGAGTTTTTTTCAAAAGGGCAGAAACGTATTTTAAGCGCAAGCCGATTATTTCGTGCACATCGGATACAAAGATTAACGTACGCTGATTTTGCAGTTCGTACAAAAAAGTTAGCTGCTGTACTCGAAGATTTTGGTTTACAGAGAGGAATAAAAATCGGTTCATTCGTTTGGAATCATCATCGTCATTTAGAAGCATATTTTGCGGTTCCTTGTTCAGGTGTGGTGCTTCATATGGTGAATATTCATTTAGCACCAGAGCATCTCCTTTATATTATCAACCATGCAAAAGATGAGATTCTATTAGTGGATGACGATTTATTACCGATTATCGAAGAAATCTATATATCACTCATCGACCATGGGATGCGCATCATTAATGAAAATGGTGAAGTTCCGTGGGACGGTAAAACAATGGGTGAACTTATGATACGTGGTCCATGGGTGGCAGATGAATATTACGAAGATGAGCGTACAGCAGATGCCTTTCGAGATGGCTGGTTATACACAGGTGATATCGCAGTTCGTACACCACAGGGCTATATTAAGATTACCGATCGTACAAAAGATTTAATTAAGAGTGGCGGGGAATGGATTTCTTCTGTTGATTTAGAGAATGCGCTCATGACACATGATGCCGTATTTGAAGCAGCAGTGATTGCAGTTCCTCATCCGAAATGGCAAGAACGACCACTTGCTTGTGTTGTAACGCATGAAAAACCAGCAGATGAAGCGGCTTTAAAAGCCCAGTTGTTGGCTTATTTAGAACAAGATTTTGCGAAATGGTGGCTTCCAGATGATGTTTTATTCTTAGATGAAATTCCAAAAACATCGGTAGGTAAATTCCTAAAAGCAAAATTACGTGACGAAATTAACGAATATATTTAAGCATGAAAAAATACCACGCTGTCTTATAGACACTGTGGTATTTTTTCATTTACGCATCCATTAACTTTTTAAAATGAACGCGTTTGTTTATAAGTAACATGATTGGAATCGCGATCAGCATAACGATAGCTTCACCAATTGCGACTGTTAACCAAGTATAGCCGAATGGTAAATCGAAAATGATGTTTAATTCCCATGCGATGAGCCACATCATGAATGAGAAGACAACCGTATTAAAAATCATACGTGCCACAATTGATTTGATGAATTTTGCGGATAGGATTGTAATACCTAATGATAAAGCAGTCTGCCCTACGCCGAATAATAAATCAATCGGTCCATTCGGTGAAAAGAGGTTAGTAATAAACACACCAATCACGATGGCATAAAAATATTTTTTATTAAACACAATTAATTGATTTAAAATCTCACTAAAGCGTAATTGAATCGCTCCAAATGAGAGTGGTGCAAGAAGAAGTGATACCGCAATGTAGACAGCTGCGATAATACCACTTGTCGCAAAAAATTTCGTTTTCATATTCATTTCTCCTTAGTTTTTTTTCGTGGGATGGTTACGAACCACGTTGAACATACTTCATCATAAACACATCAAAAAACAATGTAAAGAATTATTTCATAGGCAAATAATTCAGAAAAATTAATTTTGGACAAATTCTTTCAAACATTGATGCACCAACGCTTTAACGCATTAAACCTCAACGATTTAGTGTATAAAATTTTCGAAACATTCATAATCTTATTGACTATTCAATTTTACGACTGTAATATAACAATAATTAAGGTAGAAAGCTACATATATTAGGAGGGTTTATAGATGAAGAAAAAGAGTATGTTGTTGTTACTCGTAACAGCAGCCATCATGCTAGTCTTAGCTGCTTGCGGTAAAAAGGACGAAACGCAAGACGAAAAGGCAAATGCAGATGAGAAAACGTATAAAGTTGGTATTTTACAATATGTAGAACATCCATCTTTGAATGAAGCAACAAAGGGTTTCAAAGCGGCACTGAAAGAATCAGGGTTAAAGGTAGAATATGACGAACAAAATGCACAAGGTGATCCAGCGAACAATACAACAGCTGCGAATAATTTAGTTGGTGCAGGAAATGACCTAATTTTCGCTAATGCGACACCTTCAGCACAAGCAGTTCAAACAGCAACAGCTGATATTCCTGTGCTATTTACATCTGTAACAGATGCAGTGGGTGCAGAATTGATTCAATCAATGGAAAAACCAGGAGCGAACGTAACAGGAACAGTAGATACACATCCTGAAGCGATTCCGAACACAGTGAAGTTCATTGCAAATGAATTAAAAGCAAAAAAATTAGGTATGGTGTATAACGCAGGTGAGCAAAACTCACGCGCACAAGTTGATATCGTGAAAAAAGAAGCGAAAAAATATGGTGTAGAAGTAGTAGAAGCTTCTGCGAATACATCAGCAGACGTAAAACAAGCAACAGAATCATTAGTAAGTAAAGTAGATGCTTATTACATCATTACAGATAACACAGTGGTTTCAGCACTTGATTCTGTATTAGATGTAGCAACAGATAAAAAGATTCCAGTTATGGTTGGGGAACTTGATTCAGTGAAACGTGGCGGTTTTGGCGCATACGGTTTCAGCTATTATGATATCGGTTATGAAGCAGGTCAAATGGCTGTTCAAATCTTAAAAGATGGTAAGAAGCCAGCTGATATTCCAGCAGCATACCCAGCTAACTTAAAATTCGAAGTAAATAAAGAAACTGCTGATAAATTAGGCATTAAAATCAACAAAGAGTGGAACGCAGAAGAAGTAAAATAAGAGGAGATGATTCTACATGTTTGTAGCGGTATTTGGCTCTGTAGAGCAGGGAATCATCTATGCAATTATGGCGCTCGGAGTGTATCTTACATTCCGAGTTTTAGATTTTCCCGACTTAACAGTAGACGGTAGCTTTGTAACAGGGGGCGCGACAGCTGCGACGATGATTACACTTGGATATGATCCAATCATCGCAACACTGTGTGCAATTTTAGCAGGTTTTATTGCAGGAAGTATTACAGGTATTTTGCATACAAAAGCAAAAATCAATGCACTATTAGCAGGGATTTTAATGATGATTGCATTGTATTCGATTAACTTGCGTATTATGGGTTCGACACTTGAAAATGGAATTGGGCGACCAAATATTCCATTATCAAATGCGACAACACTTTTCACAGAGATTAGTGCATTTTGGAAGAGCTTAGGTATTGATGATGCCATTAATAATATGTTGCGTGGAATTGGATTTGAACAAACACCGAATACATGGGGGACAGTATTCTTCATGGTGATTGTGACCTTTGCGATTAAATTTGCGGCAGATTGGTTCTTGAAAACTGAAAGTGGTCTCGCATTACGTGCTACAGGTGATAATAAGAAGATGATTCGTAGTTTTTCAGCGAATACAGATACATTGATTATTTTAGGTTTAGGGCTATCAAATGCTTTAGTTGCGCTATCAGGTGCATTAATTGCACAGTATAGTCGTTTTGCAGACGTACAAGCAGGTGTTGGGATGATTGTGAGTGGTCTCGCTTCTGTTATTATCGGTGAAGCGATTTTTGGTACAAAGAGTGTTATGCGTACAACATTAGCTGTTGTATGTGGTGCAGTCATTTACCGTATTGTGATTGCACTTGCCATGCAAATCAAAATCTTCGATACAGGAGATTTAAAATTATTAACAGCTGTCATTGTAATTATCGCACTTGTATTACCACGCGTAATTGATAAGCGTAAAGAACAGAAACGAAAAGCAAAACGAAAAGCCGAGAAGTTGGCGATGCTAGCGCAGGCGAAAAAGGAAGGTGAGACCATTGCTTAAATTAGAGCACATTAATAAGATTTTTAATGAAGGTACACCAGATGAAAAAGTAGCACTACAAGATATTCAATTAAGTTTAGAACCAGGTGATTTCGTAACGATTATTGGGAGTAATGGGGCAGGTAAGTCGACAATGATGAACATGATTTCAGGGGCATTAACACCCGATTTAGGTTCGATTCATATTAATCATCAAGATGTGACGCGTTTACCAGAATATAAGCGCTCACGCTATATTGGGCGTGTCTTCCAAGATCCAATGGCGGGTACTGCACCGAATATGACGATTGAAGAAAACTTGGCGATTGCCTATTCACGTAATAAATCGCGTGGTTTACGCATTGGCGTAAATCGTAAAAGAAAACAACTGTTTAAAGAAGCACTTGCTTCACTTGGACTTAATTTAGAAAATCGTCTATCTGCAAAAGTAGGTTTATTATCAGGTGGGGAGCGACAGGCACTATCATTATTAATGGCGACCTTTACAAAACCAGATATTCTCTTGTTAGATGAACATACAGCGGCACTTGATCCATCACGTGCGGCACTTATTACGAACTTAACAAAAGAACTAGTTCATAAAGATAACTTAACGACATTGATGATTACACATGATATGCAGCAAGCCATTGATTTAGGGAATCGACTTATTATGATGGATAAGGGACAAATTATTTTAGAAGTGAGTCCAGAAGATAAAGTGAATTTAACGATTCCAGATTTAATGGAACAGTTCCAAAAGATTCGCGGCGAAAAGATGGTATCAGACCGCGTACTGTTGGCGACTTAAATCCATATATAAAAGGAGGATGGGACAGAACATCTCATTTTCCTTTTTTAGAGTTCACAACGAAAAACTGGAACCGCACAATAGCGCGATTCCAGTTTTTTTATACTTATATTCCAGCTTGTACTTTTGTCTAGCGTTAGACCAACAACGAAAATAATGTACTATCATTATTGACTTCCATATATTCAAAACCGTTCGATTGGAAGCGTTCAATGAGTGCAGCGTAATCGTTCGGGCGTTTTAGTTCGATGCCGACAAGTGCAGGCCCACTCTCTTTATTGTTCTTCTTCGTATATTCAAAGGTCGTGATATCATCTTCAGGCCCTAATACTTCTGTTAGGAATTGACGTAATGCCCCTGCTCGTTGAGGGAAGCTGACGATAAAGTAGTAGAGTAATCCTTCATGAATTAACGACTTTTCTTTAATTTCTTGCATACGACTAATATCATTATTTCCGCCACTAATAATGCATACAACTGATTTTCCTTTGATTTCATCTTTATAGAAATCAAGCGCAGCAACCGATAATGCGCCAGCAGGTTCAGCGACAACTGCTAATTTATTATATAGTTCTAAAATATGTGTACATACTTTTCCTTCAGGCACTGCTACGATATCATCCATGAATTGTTGGCAAATCTGATAGGTGAACTGACCAACACACTGAACAGCCGCACCGTCTACAAACTTATCAATTTTCGGCAAGTGAACAGGATTCGCCTCTTTGAAAGCAGCCTTCATGCTCGCAGCTCCAGCAGGTTCAACACCGATGACTTTTGTATTCGGCGATAAGTTTTTAATGTAAGTAGATACGCCAGCCATTAAGCCACCGCCACCAATACTCCCGAAAATATAATCAATTGGACGTTCAATATCATTCATAATCTCAACGGCAACGGTGCCTTGTCCAGCGATAATGTCAACATCATCGAATGGGTGAATGAAGATATGGTTCTCTGTTTCTGAAAAAGCTTGTGCGCTTTTCGCAGAGTCGTCAAATGTATCGCCAGATAAAATAACCTCGACAAATTCGCGGCCAAACATTTTCACCTGGTTAATTTTCTGTTTTGGAGTCGTTGTCGGCATGAAAATATGCCCGAAGATGCCTAATTGCGCACAGGCGTAAGCAACACCTTGTGCATGATTCCCTGCACTCGCACAGACCACACCGAATTCGCGTGCTTCTTCTTCGATGGATTTAATCTTATAGTACGCACCGCGTAATTTGAACGAGCGAACATGTTGTAAGTCTTCTCGTTTTAAATAGACGGTAGCTCCATATTTTTCGGATAGATAATCATTTTTTTGTAGTGGTGTGTGTGCGACGACATCCTTTAAAAATTGATGGGCGATCAACACATTTTCCACTGTGACGGTTTTTGCTTCTGATACAGTCATATTATTTTTCCTCCTAATGTCTAAAATATATTGTTTCATTGTAACATAAGAAAGTCTAAAATAATCAGTCAATTCAAAAGATTTAGCTTATTCCGAAAATGTAAGCGTTTTTATTTTAAACAAAGAAAAAACAAGAAATGTTACAATAGAAGAAGTGAATAAAAAAGGAGAATGACGAATGAACTTTTTCGAACGTATGAAGCAGCTGACAGGCGTCAGTCTCAATAATGTACAAAAACAAGCAGTGCGCTTTCATGAAGGGCCACTATTATTATTAGCATCACCTGGATCCGGTAAAACGACTACTTTGAATATGAAAATTGGTTATTTAATGCTCGTTAAAAAAGTGCCAGCCAAGCGTATTTTAGCGATTACGTTTAGTAAAGCATCGGCACGTGATATGGAAGAACGCTTTGAGCAATTTTTCGGACGTTTGACGAATGAGCGCGTAGCTTTTTCAACGATTCATAGTTTCGCTTATAAGGTTGTACGCGAATATTTTTATAAACATCAAATAGACTATACATTAATTGAAGGAAATGTGAGTGAAAACTTGCATAAGAAAGTCATCTTGCGGAATCTATTTTCAGAACAGGTCAAACAAGCACCGACTGAAGATGAGATGGATGAATTAGTGACATATATTAGTTTTGTGAAAAATCGTATGGTGGCGACAGATGAGGCACTTAAAAAAGTAAACTGCTCCATCGGTAGCGCCGCGAAAATCTTTCGAGCATATGAAGATTTTAAAAAGCAAAACGCTAAGCATGTCTTACTCGATTTTGATGATATGCTAACGTATTGCCTCGATATTTTACAGCGAGATGAAGAAATTCGCACGAAGTATCAACATTTATATGAATATGTTCTAACAGATGAATCACAAGATAATTCCGTCGTCCAACATGAGATTGTAACGATTCTAGCCGCTCCACAAAATAATTTATGTGTTGTCGCAGATGATGACCAATCGATTTTCATGTGGCGTGGTGCAGATGTAACGAAGCTCTTATCTTTCCAACAAACATATCCGAACGGGAAAGTTTTAACGATGGCTCAAAATTATCGTTCGACACCTGAAATTGTAGATACAGCGAATACATTCATAAAACGAAATCGCAATCGCTATGATAAGAAGATGTTTACGGAGAATCCAAAAGGTGAACCGATTACAATTCATAATATGCGACGTTATGATTTACAACTCAACTATGTCGTACAGGAAATTCAAAAATCACCAAATCCAAAAGAAGTTGTTGTCCTCTACCGTAATAATGCATCTGCCATTCGTCTCATTGATTTACTTGAGAAAAAAGACATTCCATTTTATATGAAAGATGTCGACGTAAAATTCTTTAAGCATTGGATTGTAGAAGATATTTTAAACTTTATGCGCCTTTCGTATAATGATCGTCGCGCAGATATTTTAGAGAAAATTTATACAAAAATGAATGCATATATTAAAAAAGCACAGATGCAAGTATTACTAAGAGATGGCGAAGATACTTCTTGTTTTGACCGCTTACAAAAAAATACTCATGCGCCGTATCAAGAACAAGCTTTAAGAAAAGCTAAAAAGAATATTCAGAAGATGAATACACTCCCGCCAGATGAAGCGATTCAGCTTATTAGACGCGATTTAGGATATGATAAAACGCTGAAAAATCGTGCAGAGCATTTAGGTTTTAATGAAGAAAATCTATTGAGTATCGTTAGTCAGCTAGAGCATATTGCTGAAGGACTGCCAACACTTGAAGCATTCGCAAAACGATTAAAAGAGTTAGAAGAAATTATGAAAACATCTCGTTTTAATAAAAATGAAAATGTCGCTACGCTATCAACGATGCATAGCTCAAAAGGACTCGAATTTGATACTGTCTACATGCTAGATTTAGTAGATGGTGTCATTCCGTCGAAAGATGATGTGAAGGCTTATAAAGCAGGCGACGTTGAAAAGATGGAAGAAGCTGTTCGATTATTCTATGTAGGTATGACAC
Organism: Kurthia sp. 11kri321; assembly: GCF_001534765.1. NCBI lineage: Bacteria > Bacillati > Bacillota > Bacilli > Caryophanales > Caryophanaceae > Kurthia > Kurthia sp. 11kri321. Next base: position 2,561,337 of record NZ_CP013217.1, on the reverse strand, counting down.
GTGCTAGAAAACATTTGGAATTACTTACGTATAATCAGAAAGACGAAGAAACAACACGTCCTTCAGCTTTCTTAGAAGATGTTAAAAAAATTCTTCTTGGTGAAGAAGTAGGCGAATTACAATTGAGTGATGTTGTGGAGAAAAGTGAGAATAAACGTCCAAAAGAAATCATCACGAATAAAAAGTTTCAAAAGAAGGTGGTACGTGAACTACCAAAAGATGCGATTCAACAACAGCAAGATTTACAACGTGGCTTAAAAGTTTTGCATCAAGTCTACGATTTAGGTTATATAAAAAAAGTGACTGACGATGAAATCGAGATTGTATTCGATCATTATGGTTCTAAAAAGTTCATGGTGGACTATTGTTTAACGAATGGTATGCTTCGTTTCGCAGAAGGTATATCACAAACATAAATAAAAAGCCGAAATTATGCTCTCTGGCGCAATTTCGGTTCTTTTTATTTTTTTACTTAATCTCGTCGTATATGTTGTTCTAATTCGAGTTCTTTTTTCCGCCCTGGAACGAAGAATACAACAATGAGAGCGAGTAGTGAGATTATAAACATCAGTTTATATGCATCATTTGTTGCAAGAACAGTTGCATCATGCTCATGGTAGTGCGCTTTTGTTTGAATGGAGTATACTGTAATAACAACTGCAGTTCCCATAGCACCAGCTAATTGACGAATTGTATTATTAACAGCAGAACCATGTGAACCTAATTCGAGTGGCAATGAATTGAGTGCAGCTGCGTTGAGCGGCATCGTAATAAAGCTTAAGCCAATTCGTAAGACCACAGTGCGCAATAATAAATAGAGGTAAGTGGTCGCCTCTGTTAAATTTGTTACTGCAAGCATAGAAACAGCGACAAGCGAGATACCAATGAAAAATAGTGGTTTAGGTCCATATTTATCTTGTAAAATCCCTGTTACAGGTGATAGTGCAGCATTAATCGCTGCTCCAGGGAATAATAGAATCCCTGCTTGTAAAGCTGTAAATCCACGTGAGTCTTGTAAAAACATCGGTAATAAAATTAAATCTGCATACATTAGAATGGTTACGACAACATTAATAATGGTTGTGATTGAAAACATCCGATAATGAAATACATTTAAATTAAGTAGAGGATTATTTGAACGAATTTGGACACGACAGAAGATGCTAACAATGATGAGTCCAATTAATGTGGTTGACCAGACAATAGGATCGCTCCACCCTTTACTTCCAGCGCTACTAAATCCAAAGAGTAATAAGGCAAAACCGGTTGTTGAGAGTAGCATACTACCAATATCTAATTTGGCGTTTTCGGTTTCTGTTACATTCACAAGAAGTTTTCAAGCTAAAAAGATAATGAGAATAGAAATGGGAATCATGCCAATAAATAACCAACGCCAAGAAGTATAATCAATAACTAAGCCTGATAATGTAGGGGCAATAGCAGGGGCAAAAATAATGGCAAAACCAATTTTCCCCATCACTGAGCCACGTTCTTCTGATGGATATAAATAAAGAATAACGGTCATTATAAGTGGTAAAATAATCGCTGCTCCAGCAGCCTGAATCATACGTCCAATTAAAAGTACGTTAAAAGAAGGAGCAGCTGCGCAGATAATAGAGCCAACTAATAAAAGAGTAATGGAACAAATAAATAAATCGCGTGTTGTAAAACGTTTCATTAAGTAAGCGGTTAAGGGAATGAGGACACCATTCACAAGCATAAATCCTGTTGTAAGCCATTGAATAGTGTCCGGGGAAACATCGAATACTTTCATTAGATGAGGCAATGCGACATTTAGTAGTGTTTGATTGAGTGCAGAAAAAAAGCAACCTACAATCATAACGAAAACAATTAGGTTTTTAGTTTTTTTAGAGAGTTCCTTTACTTATATACCCAGAGTAGGAGGAAGTTACTTCAAATAAAAAAGAACTCTAACAAAAAAATGTCAAAGTTCCTTTAAATCAATTAAAATGTTTCTTCAAAATCTTTATTCCAGCGATAATTGTAGAATGATTCATCTGTGAACCAATTACTCTCCTCTGTATCGCCTTCTTCTTGGCGTTTTGCTTCTTCTTGAAGCATCCAGCCTGTTTGCGAATTATGTGCTTTCATCGCGTTCATTTTTTGTTCTTTTACATCACGAATATCATTGACGATATCAGGTTCACCTAATTCATCTAATGTATTATTCGCAAATGCTACACCATATAAGCGTGGACGCTGTTCTTCATCTATACGACGAACAGCACGTACAACTGCACGAGCAGTAGCTTCGTGGTCAGGGTGTACCGCATAGTTCGGATAGAACGTAATGATAAGTGATGGATTGACTTCGTTAATTAAAGAAGTCATCATTTGTACCATTTTTTCATCATCTTCAAATTCAACAGTTTTATCACGTAACCCCATCATACGTAAATCTTGAATACCAATCGCTTCCGCTGCTTTTTTCAATTCTTCACGACGAATCTCGGGCAGACTCTCACGTGTTGCAAAAGGTGGGTTCCCTAAATTACGACCCATTTCACCTAATGTTAAACAAGCATACGTAATGGGTACACCTGCATTAGCATATTGAGCTAATGTACCTGAAACACCGAATGCTTCATCATCAGGATGTGGGAATACAACTAAAATATGACGTTCTTCTTGTGCTAACATGTATTCTTCCTCCTTAATAAGTAAACGGTGTTTCACTAATTTCAAGTGCAACCGCTAATTTTCCATCATAGTCATGACCAGCCATTAATAAGCGACCTTTGTCATCTAATTCAAAATGTGTAATCCCTTGTGCGTAAATCCAACCGCCGTTTGCAAGTTTTAAACCAACGCGATGTGGTACATCAGGTGTGATTTTTCCAAGTTCATATTGAACGAGTACATTACGAATGAATGCACCTGCATTGAATACTTTCTCATCAAAATGGTTTGCATAAGCGCCATTTGTCGTTTCTAGGTGGATGTAAACGTCTTTATGCGCAAATGAATCAATCAATTGCTGCAGGCGTTCTAAGTTTACTGTTTCCATTATTTTTTCGCTTCCTCTCAAAAAAAACATCTATTATTCATTATAATGCTGTTTTTCGAGAAATGCGATTCGTTTGCTTACTTAAATTGAACGACGTAAGCTGATGAAATTTAAAATATAGAAAATGAATGCAAAGAGTAGGAAAACGAGTAAAACAATATAAATCGCTTTAAAACCAAGTCCTTTATACATAATGCTATTCAGTGCATCAGCAGCATAGTAGAGTGGCATCACTTTCCCGACGTTTTGTAACGCGTAAAAAGAGAAATATAAAAAAGCATCGGAACCTTTTAGTTATAGAGAAAAAATTAAAAAGAAATATGAAATTTCGTATTATTCACCAACCAAAAATAAAAAAGGAAAGACAACGGTCATTATGTGGCATTATCAAGGCGCGATTGATCCGACACTACTTTATCGCACATTTCCAAGAGATTACAAAAGCGATGTGTATATTATGGATTATTTAACAATTCCCGTTTTTAAAGTAGGTAAAAAAAGATTAGGCATTTATTTAGAGGGCAATAGCGTATCACTTTATTTAGCAGAAAATAAGAAGGCTTGGGATTATTTTGTTGATAGGACATCAAGTTAAAAAGTTCAAGCAAAAAAGGAATTGCATGTTAGAGCAATTCCTCTTTGTTTTAAAATCTATTAATTTGATGAAACAGGTGCTAACTCTTTAATTGTAACTGTTGGCGCACCGTAAATATTTTTCGCTGCGTGAAGTACAGGCCCTACGAATTGGTTTAATTTCCAACCATGTTGAATACCTGCTGCAACGAATTCTTTCGCTTCAAGAACAGCCTCTTTTACAGTAAGTCCTTTTGCAAGGTTCGCTGTAACGGAAGCAGCAAATGTACAACCAGCACCATGGTTATAGTTTGTATCTACTTTCGCTGTTTCAAGTAGGTAGTGTGTTGAACCATCATAGAATAAGTCAAATGCTTGTTCATGGTCAATACCACGACCACCTTTAATCACAACGTTCTTTGCACCAAGCACATGAATTTTTTCAGCAGCCACTTGCATTTCTTCAATTGATTTTGGCGTTTTCACACCAGCTAATTGACCGGCTTCAAATAAGTTTGGTGTCGTTACTTTTGCTAACGGTAATAAATATTGAATCATTGCATCTACGTTCCCAGGATTCAATACTTCATCTTCACCTTTACACACCATAACTGGATCGATGACTACATTTTCAACACCTGAAGCTTTAATCGCTTCACCTGAAACTTGAATCACTTCTTCAGTTGATAACATACCTGTTTTTAATGCATCCACACCTGTTGAAAAAGTTGTTTTTAATTGTGCTTGTAATACATCTGTTGGTAAAGTGTACACCCCATGTGACCAATTATTATCTGGATCCATTGTAGCGATGACTGTTACAGCCGCTAAACCATATGTGCCATGTGCTTCAAAAGCTTTTAAATCTGCTTCTAAACCTGCGCCACCTGAAGCGTCCGAACCAGCAATTGTTAATGTTTTGCGTAAAGACATGAAAATCTCTCCCTTTGTATAAATGTCATAGTTTCATTGTAAAATGGGACTGGCTCGAATAAAATAGTCAAAAATGAAGTTTTTTATAAGGTCAGTTTTGTAAAAAGGAGGAAAATACATGAAAAAAAAGCTAAAATGGTCACTTTTCGCTATACTATTACTCGTTATTGTCATTATCGCAACCGTTCTCATCACAAAATATGTATCGAATCATACGAATAAGCAGACTGAAGACGCAGTTGTTGAAAAAATTACAGAATTGAATGAGTTAGCAACAGCAGAAGCTTATTTAAAAGTCATTGTAGAACGTGAAAATAATGCCTTATTCGGTGAAGAAATTGGTTTAGATATCCCCGGAACAAAGCAAAAATTATTAGTAGTCATGCCAGGAACTGTACGTGCAGGTGTTGATTTGAGTAAAATAACAAAAGAAGATGTACAAGTAGATGAGGAGAAAAAGACAATTCAAGTTACGGCGCCAGAACCGCAGATTCAGGGGAAAGCAACGTTAGATTTAGAAAAAGTACAAGTTTTCTCAACGAATGGTCTATTTCGAGATGAAGCAACGGTGAAAGATGGTTATAGTCTAGCGAATGATGCGCAAAAATTAATGATCAAAGAAGCAGAAACAGCTGGATTACTGAAACATGCAAAAACAAATGCAGAGCAAGCCATTCGTAATCTTTTCTCAGCACTCAATTATAATACAACAGTTGAATTTAAGGAGTAGAGCATATATGAACTTACCAAATGATTGGCAACCTATTATGCAAGCAGAAATTGTAAAACCGTATTTTACGAATCTAATGCAATTTGTAGAACAAGCTTATGAAACAACACAAGTTTTCCCGCCAAAAGATGAGATTTGGACAGCGTTTGAAAAAACACCCTTTCACGATGTAAAAGTCGTCATCTTAGGACAAGATCCGTATCACGATGATGGACAGGCACATGGATTAAGTTTTTCAGTTAAATCAGGTGTGAAAATTCCACCAAGTTTACGTAATATGTATAAAGAATTAGCAGACGATTTAGATGTTTCAGAGCCAACAACAGGTAATTTGAATTGTTGGGCAGAACAAGGTATTTTATTATTAAACACGGTATTAACAGTAGAAGCTCATAAGGCACATTCGCATAAAAATAAAGGGTGGGAGCAGTTTACAGATGCAGTCATTCAACGATTAAATGAGCGCGCAGAACCAATGATTTTTGTACTTTGGGGCAAACCAGCTCAACAAAAGAAAAAATTCATTGATACAACAAAACATATTGTAATTGAAGGAGCGCATCCAAGCCCATTGAGTGCCTATCGTGGATTTTTTGGTAGTAAGCCATTTTCACAAATTAACCATCAATTAATTGCGTGGGGGCATGTTCCAATTCAATTTAATTGTCAAAATGATGAACAACTACAATTTGAGCTTGAAAATGAACACACATGAAAATGAATATGATAAAGTGAAAGAGAAAGGTGGTCATACGGAGTGAAACCTAACTGCTTTTCTTGTCGCCATTTCATCGTGACATGGGACCCAGCAAATCCACGTGGTTGTCGTGCATACGGATTTAAGACACGTGAGCTACCCATCGCAGTCGTTAAAAGATCATCAGGCATGGACTGTCTGAAATTTGAAGAGAAACAGCGAGGAACAAACAGATGATTTCATATGATGCCATTATTAAAGAATTACAAAAGCAAATCGCACAAGCACAACAGGCTGCTTCAACAGCAGAAAAAAGAGAAGCCTTTTCGGCAATGCGTGCTTTATGTGATGTCGCATTGCAAACGAATGAACCGTCAGTTCAACCATCGTCATTTACAGCGCCATCACAACCAACACAAGTGGTTCCAACACCACCTGTTCCGACACAAGCGAATAAATTACACGAACCCGATGCCAATGGGGATTCGCTTTTTGATTTTTAAAAGGAGAGACAAACTGTGAAAAAATTTATTATTACAGGTGCTATTATGGCATTCTTATCAGTCGCACTTGGTGCATTCGGTGCTCATGCACTTGAAGATTTCTTAGAAGCAAAAGACTATACAAGTGTATGGGAAAAAGCCGTAACGTATCAAATGTCGCATGCACTCGGATTAATTGCCATTGGTATTCTAATGGCTCCAAGTATTTTAGGACCTGTTAAAGAGCTAAAATGGGCAGGTAACTTACTAACAATCGGTATTATTCTATTCTCTGGTAGTTTATATGTACTCGCACTATCAGGAATTAAAGTCATTGGTGCAATTACACCAATTGGTGGCGTAAGCTTCTTAGCAGGCTGGATTTTTGTAATCCTTGCCGCTAAAAAATTCGCAAAATAAATATTTGAAATCTCGCCATCTATTAGATGGCGGGATTTTTTGTTGAAAGGGACAAATGGTCGGTCGAAAGGGAATCGCTGCGATTGAAAGGGACAAACTCGCGCGCGAAAGGGAATCTTGGCATTTGAAAGGGACAAACTCGCGCGCGAAAGGGAATCTTGGCATTTGAAAGGGACAAACTCACGCGCGAAAGGGAATCGCTGCATTTGAAAGGGACAAACCCGCGCGCGAAAGAGAATCCCCGCCGTTGAAAGGGACAAATCCGCGCGCGAAAGGGAATCCCCGTCGTTGAAAGGGACAAAACCGCGCGCGAAAGGGAATCGCTGCATTTGAAAGGGACAAATCCGCGCGCGAAAGGGAATCGCTGCATTTGAAAGGGACAAAACCGCGCGCGAAAGGGAATCGCTGCATTTGAAAGGGACAAATCCGCGCGCGAAAGGGAATCGCTGCATTTGAAAGGGACAAATCCGCGCGCGAAAGGGAATCGCTGCATTTGAAAGGGACAAATGGTCGGTCGAAAGGGAATCGCTGCATTTGAAAGGGACAAATGGTCGGTCGAAAGGGAATCGATGCGATTGAAAGGGACAAACTCGCGCGCGAAAGGGAATCGCTGCCGTTGAAAGGGACAAATGAGTGGTCGAAAGGAAATCGCTGCGTTTGAAAGGAAATTATAAACTCTAAAATAAATCCACTATTTTACTTGAAAATGACCTTAGATAGAGTGTTAGGAGTGGAAATTTAAGGGTATAATGAACAAAAGAAACTCGTTGAGAGTGAAGAAAGAAGTGATTTTGTGCGATTTGTTTTTGATTTGGAGGGAACCATTTCTTTTCATGATGAAAAAGTGAGTGATTATTTAACGGATATGTTAGCTTTTTTATGTGAAAGAGGGCATGAGCCGATTTTTGTTTCATCTAAATCGATTCGCCATATGCTGACCTTACTCGACAAACAATTTCACAATAGTAAAATGGTGGGTGGCAATGGAGCTGTCATATGCTATCGTGGAAACATTGAGCAAATTGTTGCATTCTCAACATCCATGTTCTCCAAATTAAAAGAGTTAATTCAATTATTTGATGCGACTTATCTGGTTGAGAGTGATTGGGACTATGCATATACAGGTGGCGTATATCATCGCGTTGTGAACGATGTAGACCCTTATAAATTAGCGGAAAATCATCATTTGGAAGATTTATCAACCATATGGAAAATTACGATTCTCAGTGCATCAAATCGAAAAGAGATAATTGAAAAACTGCGCAAATTAAATGTGGCAGTACATTTGATTGATGATGGGGAAATGATTGAAATTACACCCCTTGGATTGAGCAAATGGAATGCACTCCGCACATTAGGAATTCAAAAGCGAAATTACATTGCTTTTGGAAAAGATGAAGAAGATGTGAACGTCTTTGATTTTGCGCAATATACAATTTTAATCGGAAATAATCCTGCTCTTGTAGCTTTTGCAGATGAGCAATTAATTGTAGACGATCGAATTGAAATGAAAATTGTCGAATCGTGCAAGCGATTGAGTGAACGATTTAAATTAACGTAAACAAAAAATCGCGCTGTGGCGCGATTTTTTTATGTTACGAACTAAACTGCTAACATTTTGCGTAATTTATCTGCATCTAAAATATTACCAACGAAGAATGAGCCGAAGTCAGCGTAACGTGCTGATACTTCATCAAAACGCATTTCGTAAATTAATTTTTTGAATTGTAGTACGTCATCCGCAAATAGTGTAACGCCCCATTCATGATCATCGAAACCGATTGAACCTGAGATGATTTGTTTTACTTTTCCAGCATAGCTACGTCCGATTAAACCATGAGAACGCATCATTTCTTGACGTTCATTCATTTCAAGCATGTACCAGTTTGCGCCTTTTTGACGACGTTTATCCATTGGATAGAAACAAACATGATCCATACGAGGTAGCTCAGGGTATAGACGAGCACGTACATGTGGATTTTGGTATGGATCTTCAGCAGGAGCATCGCTATCTGCATTCTTTTTACCAGCTAGGTAATTTGATAATTCCACAACCGATACATATGAATATGTAGGAACTGTAAAATCAGCAATCGCTAATTTATTGAAATCTGTTTCAATTTCATTTAGTTCTTCCATTGTTTCACGTAATGTCATAATCATGAAGTCGGCTTTTTGACCAACAATCGAGTAGAAAGCATGTGCGCCTGTTTTTGCGACATCTGCTTCATTTAATTTTTCTAAATACGCGATGAATTCTTCAACTGCTTCTGTGCGTTCTTTCTCAGAAACTAATTTCCAAGAAGCCCAGTCCATTGAACGGAATTCGTGTAATACGTACCAACCATCAAGCGTTTGTGCTGCTTCAATCATGTTAAAACACTCCTTCTAAGGCTTATTCAAACGTATTATACCATTTTTAAACTGAATATTCGTCCTACTTTACTTGCGTTCACCAATTCGCCACGCAGAAAAATGAAAAACTAGATTTTTGCGAAAACCACTTTTCACTCCTTTTTCGTCGTTTTTCAATCTATGTTAAACTGTAAGAAAAAAAGATGTAGGAGTTACGTATATGAAAGATTATTTAACGCAACCTGTTTGGCGTTTATGGGATCAATCAACAAGTGGCTTAACACAATCACCACTTGAATCATTTGCGGCGGATGATACGCTCTGTCACCTAGTTGGGCAAGGAATGAGTGCTCCGACGATTCGTACATGGGTACATGACGCTTCCGTTGTTCTCGGTATTCAAGATCATCGACTTCCGTTTGTACAAGCTGGAATGGATTTGTTAGAGGAAAAAGGATATAAACCGATTGTGCGAAATTCTGGTGGACTGGCAGTTGTACTTGATCCAGGTGTTCTTAATATTTCGATTGTGCTATCAGAAGAAAACGAAAAAATCGATATTAATACAGCTTACGAAGTGATGGTGTCGCTTATTCGGGCGTTATTCCCACAAGCAGCCGAACGTATCGAAGCATATGAAATTGTCGGTTCATATTGTCCGGGTACATATGATTTGAGTATTGACGGTAAAAAGTTTGCAGGTATTTCACAACGTCGTTTACGTCAAGGAATTGCGGTGCAAATTTATTTATCAATTGAAGGAAGTGGCTCTGAGCGCGCAAAACTTATTCGTTCATTTTACGAAGTCGCTTTACAACATGAACCAACAAAATTTCAATATCCAGAAGTGAAACCAGAAGTCATGGCTTCCTTATCTGAATTATTAGAGGAAGAATTAACAGTTTCACAAACTGTTCAAAATCTACAGCAACTACTTTATGAAAAGTCGGAACAACTGTTAATGGGTGGCTTACAAGCCGAAGAATTAGAACATTATCAATTCTATTTACAGCGCGTATTTGAGCGTAATCAGAAGATGTTGGCAAGAAATGACGGTTGATTCTTTTGTGAAAAGTCGATACACTTAGCGATAGTGAAATTTTGAAATAAGAAGGGACTGTCGGCACTATGGCAAACGAATTTCGAGTTTGTGACGAATGTCAAGCAGTGAATCTCAAGACATTAATTCCGAAGTTGAAAGCAATCGATCCTGATGCAGAAATCGATATCAAATGCCATTCTTATTGTGGTCCTGGTTTACGAAAAACTTTTACCTTTGTTAATAATCGTCCATGCGCTGCACATACGGAAGATGAGTTAATTCCAAAGGTAATCAAAAAGTTAAAATCACAAAAAAGATTACCAGAAGGTTTTGTAGAACCAGAAGACATGAAAGAATCATAAATTGCGTGTTTAATGCACGAAGGATAGAAAAAGGAGAAATCGCGCTTCATGTGATTTCTCCTTTTCTCTCGAAATAGTTGGTGTTCGTTTTCAAATTCGATACAATAAAGGAAAGAAATGTTGGAGGTGTAAAATGGCATACGCAACACAAAAGTTAGCAGAAGAAAAAGTATTTAAAGACCCCGTTCATCGTTACATACATGTGCAAGACCAAGTGATTTGGGATTTAATCGCAACGAAAGAATTCCAGCGTTTGCGCCGCATTCGACAACTCGGTACGACGTATTTAGTATTCCACGGGGCAGAACATAGCCGTTTTAGCCATTCGCTCGGTGTTTACGAAATCGTTCGTCGCATGGTAGATGATGTCTTTGCTAATCGTCCTGAGTGGAATAAACGAGAACGTCTTGTAGCCCTTTGTGCAGGTTTATTACACGATTTAGGTCATGGTCCTTTTTCGCATGCTTTTGAACATGTTTTCGATTTAGATCATGAATATTTTACACGTGTCATCATTTTAGGGAATACAGAAGTTAACGAAGTGCTTCGTCGCGTCTCAAAAGATTTTCCAAAGAAAGTATCTGAAGTGATTGAAAAAACCTATCACAATAAACAAGTGGTAAGTCTTATCTCAAGTCAAATTGACGCTGATCGAATGGATTACTTACAGCGCGATGCGTACTTTACAGGTGTAAGTTATGGTCATTTTGATATGGAACGTATTTTACGTGTCATGCGACCTCAACCCGATCAAATTGTGATCAAATCAACAGGTATGCATGCGATTGAAGACTATATTATGAGTCGTTATCAGATGTATTGGCAAGTGTACTTCCATCCAGTATCACGCAGTGCAGAAGTCATTTTGAGAAAGACATTGGAACGTGCAAAAGAGTTATATCATGCAGGCTATACATTTAAGCATGACATCGCGCACTTCCATAGCTTTTTTGAAAATGATGTCCAATTAGATGCCTATATTGCGATGGATGAAAGTATTATTTTAGCTTACTTCCAGTTTTGGATGAGTGAAGAAGATGCAATTTTAAGCGACTTAAGTCAACGCTTTTTAAATCGAAAATTATTTAAATTCGTAGAAGTCGATCCATCAAAAGATTGGGAAAAGCTCATTCGCTTGGAAAAGCTATTTGACCAAGCAGGAATTGATCCAAACTATTATTTAGTGATGGACTCGTCATCTGACTTACCTTACGACTTCTATCGTCCGGGTGAAGAAGGAGAACGACTACCGATTTATCTTCAAATGCCAAACAAAGAATTAAGTGAATTATCACGTTCATCGGATATTGTCGATGCAATCTCAGGTAAACGTCGAACAGATCATAAATTATATTATCCAAAAGATTTACTACACGAAGAACATCCATTACATGAACAAATTATTGAAATCATGCACGCTTAGAAAGGAGACTCCTATTGCTACAAGATCACGCGAAAATCGTACAGTTTGTGTCGCTTGCTGGAGAAGTTACGGGGAGAAAGAAGTTACAAAAGATGATTTTTATTGCGAAGAAGATGGATTTCGCATTTCAAGAAAAGTATAACTTCCATATTTATGGACCGTATTCAGAAGAATTAACGGTGCGTATGGAGGAATTATGTAACTTAGGTTTTATGACGGAGAGAAAAGAAGATAAGGGATCTTATGTGCAGTATTGTTATGCACCGACAGAAAAAGGTCGTGAGTTTGCAACGATTGTAGAGACACATGATACACGCCTAAGCGAAATCGTTCAGCAAATGAATGGTAAAAGTTCGCGCTTTTTAGAGTTGGTTGCGACACTACTTTATTTTGATGATTTACAACCAGAAGAACAAATTGAAAAGGTGAATGTGGTCAAAGCAAAGTTGCATTTTACAACAGAAGAATTTGAGGCTGCCTTCCAGTTTATTCAACAACTGCAATCATAAATAATTGATTTTAATAAATTGAATATGCTATATTTTAGATAGATTCTTGAACGAAAGGAATGAGGATGGCCGATGAAGTAATCTTATTTTTTACACGCGAAGTGAAAGAAACTTTGTATAAAAAATAGGATTAGTCTGTCCACATTCCATTTATTTTATAAAAATAACCCGTTTTTTCGGTATGTTTTTTAGACTAATCCTTCCAAAAATTTTTGGAGGGATTTTTTAATAGAAGAATATAAAAGGTCCCTCTGTAGTAGGAGGAATTTAGCATGACTGAATTATGTAAATGTCACAATCTTTCATATGAAGAAATTTTGACGGATATGAATGTATCTGTAAAAGTAGGCGCTCGTATAGGAATTACAGGAATTAATGGAGCAGGAAAGTCTACATTGTTAAAGTTATTAGCCAACCAAATTCAGCCGACAACTGGACACATTGAGTGGTTTCGAAAAGCTTCTACTTTTTTGGTAGAGCAAGAAAAGGAAGATTTCAATCGAGAGATTCCAAGAGGGCTAACAGCTATATGGCAAGTCCCAGAACGTCCCTACGCATTATTAAGTGGTGGTGAAAAATTAAAAATCCGTTTAGCAGAAGCTTTTGCTGAAAAACCACAATTATTACTACTAGATGAACCGACAAATCATTTAGATCAAGAAGCACTCCAATTTTTAAAGAAACAATTAAAAAAATATCGAGGAACAGTTATTTTTGTATCACATAACCGTACTTTTTTAAATGAAGTAGCTACAGAAATTTGGCATATTGAAGACAAAAAAGTAACAGCTTATAAGGGGAATTACGAGGCTTATCGTACACAATATGAAGCGCATCGACTACATCAACAAAGAGAATATGAAAAACAGCAACAAGAAATCGTACGCATCGAACAACAGATGTCGAAGATTACATCATGGAGTGAACAGGCACATGCTGATTCGACGAAACACGAATTCGCTAAAGAATTTTACCGAGTAAAAGCGAAAAGAATGGATGCGCAAGTAAAGTCCAAACAAAAAAGATTAGAAAAAGAATTACGTAAACATCAATTAGACCAACCTAAAAAAGAACATCAAGTTCATTTCGAATTTCAAAGTACACATTCAACAGGTAAACATTTAATCGAATTAAAACATGTTTTAAAAGTATTTGGTGAGAAGGTTATTTTAGAAGGTGTGAACTTAACGATTAATTACGGAGAACGTATTGCGTTGAGTGGTAAAAATGGTGCTGGAAAAACAACATTTTTACAAATGTTACTTGGAAAAGAGCATTATGAAGGTGAAATCTGGCTTTCACCTGCTGCCAAGATAGGCTATCTCACACAACAAGTATTCGATCTTCCTGAGGAAAGTACACCAAGTGAACTATTTGAGCAAACGACATTTGAACAACGTGGTTTAGTTCAAACATTAATGATTCATCTTGGATTTACAAATGAACAATGGAATGAACCAATTGCATTGATGAGCATGGGCGAACGAGTGAAATGCAAATTAATGCAACTCGTTTTAGATGAAAACAATGTACTCATCTTGGATGAACCGACGAACCATCTTGATTTAGAATCGCGTGAACAACTGGAAAAAGTACTAGAGGAGTACGATGGAACGTTAATCGTTGTTTCGCATGATTCGTATTTTGTTGAAAAAATAACAACACGCAAGTTAATCATCGAAAATCAACGGATGGTGACACCAACAGTTGTCATAGAAACACCTGTAGAAAAAGAACGTATGCAGCTGGAGACACGACTACAAGAAGTGCTTGGTAAGTTAAGCTTTCTAACACCAAAAGATGCACAATATGAGGTGTTAGATGAAGAATTTAATGAAATAACAAAACGATTGCAACAATTGAGGTAAATAAAAAGAGCCTCTAGTAAGGATACTAAAGTCTCTTTCCGATTATTCACACTATTTATCAGATGCGCGTACGCCGCCTGTTGCATAATGTTCTTTCTTCATTTCTTCGATGATGATTGATACGTTCTCTTTTGGTGCATTCACTGTTTCTGAAACAGCTGTTGTTACTTGTTCTACTAGGTTACGCTTTTGCTCGTCTGTGCGACCTTCAATCATTTTAATTGTTACGATAGGCATAAATCATTCTCCTTCGGTATAATATAGTGTATATTCGTAATGATAACAGAACGGAGGCAGATAGCGAATGGAAAATGAAAAAAAAGAAACGAAAAAAATGGAATTTACGATTATTAAAAATAATCCAACGGACGGTCATAAAGGATTTGGCATTGGTTCGCTTTCATTAGAGAATGTATCACCACTATTTATTGATGTACAAGAAAAGACAGCAGAAGTGGATATCGGTGGTATGCACGCACGAAGCGCAGTAGAGCGTGGTGTGAAATTTACAACGAATCGTGAAGATTCAGAGGGTGGTAAACCATACTGGCTTGTATGGGTAACAATTGACCAAAAACCAGAAGGTGGCTACTATGCAGGTGTAACAGCTTGTGAAATGGTTGTAAACAAAGAAAAACGTCGCGGTTATAAAATTTTAGCTGACCACGTAAATAAAATGGATAAGTCGATGAAACGTCATATTATTGTCGATCATATGGACGAAGAATCAAAACGTGTTTTACATGATTATTTAAAAGGTTTTGATGAAGGTATGTGGAGTCGTTCAGAGCCTGCATTACATGAAGCATTATCATTTGAAAACTAATTAAATGAACAATATGTGAATAATCACATATGGCAAAATAACATGGTTGTATATCCATTCGAAAGGAAGTACACTTGATGTAAGGCTTGTTTTCACAAGCTAAGACATTGAATGAAATTGCAGTGAGCAGGATGAGGCAGATGAACCCAAAACCCAAGCCATTTGCTTCATCATACTTAAGCGATTTCAAATGAATAGGGCTTTCGTGATTATGGAACTAACGGACTCCGTATGAACGAAGCCCTTTTCTTTTATTGAGGAGGATTTTATGGCAGCACCTAAAAAAGGGAAAATTCCGAATCCGATTACAGGAGCCATCTTTTTTATTGTGGTTCTCGTTGTTTTATTTAAAACGCAAGGTGAACTTGAATTATGGCAGGGAATCTTGTTGATCATTGGTTTAACGGTTGTATATGTACTATTAACGATGTTATTTCCGAAAAAAGAACAAAAGTAAAACAACCCGTATGATGAGTTAAACGTCATACGGGTTGTTTCGTTAAAGGTTTTGTTTCTTTAGAGTACTTTGTTTTTTATGACAAACTTGGTTCAAGTGCACAACATGCGAGCGGCCGAGTACACTTGCTGCATTCATTGCCTCATCTACTGCATTTGTTAATTCTTTCACTGTTTCGCCATTATCGGGGTAAGAAGCTACACCAATAGATACGGACAGTTGAACACTTACACCATTTGATATCATAAAAGGCTCATCTCGAATCATAAGCATAAGTTCTGTAGCGTAATGAACACCAACAGCAGGAGCAGCATCGTAACACAGAAGTGAAAATTCTTCTCCACTAATACGTGCAGGAAAGGCAAGGTGTGTTTTTGAAAAACTTTTAAGTCGTTCTGCTAGTTCACGTAATAATTCATCCCCTGCTTCATGACCATAGCGTAAGTTCAGCATTTTAAATTGATCGATATCAATGAGTAATAGTGAAAAAGGTTGTTGAGTTTTAATTGCGCGCTCAAGCATACTATCAAACTTACGATTATTAGGTAAATCTGTTGTGTAATCTGTTTCGGATAATTTTTCAATGACACGAATTCGTTCAAATTGGCGTTTGAATAATTTTAAAACAAAGTAAATTAAATAAAAGCCTGTTACATTCATAATTACAAAAATAATTGAAACGAATAATGGATTTTTATAACCTTCTAAGAAAAACAATAAAATCGCTGTCACAATCGTTTGAATCGCTAAATAAAAATGGCTATTTTTATAATTAATTGGTTTTTTAAATGATAAAAAGAAGAAAATAAAACCAAGTACAATCGTTGTTCCACCAGCCATAAAGCTTGTTGGATTGACTTCAAAAAAGAACATACGAAAGAAGCCAACGAGTATAGAAGATAGCAGAATAGCAGCAGGCCCACCTAATAATCCAGAAATTAAAATACTAATATTACGTGTATCAACAAAAATATTTTTTTCAAAATTAAGAGCTGTTTGCATTAATACTAATGAAATACCTGTTGCGACAACGCCGATAATGAAAGGGCGTAAATCTGAAAAGTCTGGTCGTTTCTCTTGATAATATTCCAAGACAAAATACGAGAAAATGATGAAGGTAAACATTACGGAAAGATTGATAATTATATCTAAAATCATTGTCGTACCCCTATTACATAATAATTAGTATCCATTATAGCATTACTTCGAACCAAAAAATAAAATCGATTTGATAAATATTTGGAAATTCGTATATTCATAATGAAATCAATGATTCATACCTTGAAATCTAGTGAGAAAATAACCTATAATAAAAAGGTTATAGAATAAAAAGCGGAGGTGTGGATGTATGGCACAACCACCAACTGCACCAGTCAAGCTGAAACTGATTACAACGATCACGCATAAAGGTCAAAAACCCGAAAAGATTGAACTGTGGTCAACCGGTACAATCATGCGAAAGCGTGACCAGGTGTATTTACAATACGAAGAAATTCTTGAAGACAAGAAGATGAAAACGACATTACGTTTTGGCGAAAACGATGCCATTATTATGCGCAATGGCGATATAAAGATGCGTTTACCATTTACGTTACACGCATTTCAACGAGGTCACTATGAAGCAGCATTTGGAACAATGCCTATCATGACTTTAACCAAGAAAATAGCATTCGACGAAGCGGAAGATGGCTCAAATAGTGGACGATTTTTTGTGCATTATGAGCTATTGGCAGGCGATGAATCTGTCGGTGATTATGTATTAGAACTTACGTATACGGAGGGAACAGAATGAACGCAGTAGAACAAGCACAACAAGCGGTCAAAGAGGCTTTTTTAAACGCTATTAAAAAAGCAGAATTAGTAGAAGAACCAGAGGCATTAAATATTCACTTAGAAACACCTAAAAATAAAGAAAACGGTGACTACGCAACAAACATTGCGATGCAATTAACAAAAATCGCACGTAAAGCACCACGCGCAATCGCTGAAGCTATCGTAGAAAACTTAGATCAAGCATCAGCAAACATTGAAAAAGTTGAAATCGCAGGTCCTGGTTTCATCAACATCACATTAGCAAAAGACTACTTAACAAAAGTCGTACCAACTGTTTTAGAGCAAGGAGATGCATACGGTCGCTCAAACGCTGGTAATGCACAGAAAGTACAAGTGGAGTTCGTATCAGCAAACCCAACAGGTGACTTACACTTAGGTCACGCACGCGGTGCATCAGTTGGTGACGCATTATGTAACGTATTTGATTTTGCAGGTTATGATGTATCACGTGAATACTACATCAACGATGCAGGTAATCAAATTACAAAATTAGCGTCATCTCTTGAAGCACGTTACCGCCAAGCATTAGGTCTTGAAGCAGAGATGCCTGCAGATGGTTATCACGGTAAAGACATCATTATCATTGCAGAAGAATTATCAAAAGAATTCGGCCCAGAGATTTTAGAAAAATCACCAGAAGAACGCTATGAATTCTTCCGTACACATGGTTTAAAGCATGAGTTTGGTAAACTACAAAAAGACTTAAAAGATTTCCGCGTTGATTTCGACGTATGGTTCTCTGAAACGTCACTTTATCAAGATGGCAAAGTAGAAGTAGCAATCGATAAATTAAAAGAAAATGGTCACGTATTTGAAGAAGACGGTGCAACTTGGTTCCGTTCAACAACATTCGGTGATGATAAAGACCGCGTTCTTGTAAAATCAGACGGTTCTTACACATATTTAACACCAGATATCGCATACCATGAAGATAAATTACAACGTGGTTTCGATCAGTTAATCAATATTTGGGGCGCTGACCACCACGGTTACATTCCACGTATGAAAGCTGCAATCGAAGCGCTTGGATATGACCGCGATAAATTAGAAGTAGAAGTCATCCAAATGGTCAACTTACTACGTAACGGTGAAAAAGTAAAAATGTCAAAACGTACAGGTAACGCTGTGACATTACGCGAATTAGTAGAAGAAGTAGGCTTAGATGCTGTACGTTACAACTTTGCGATGCGTGCTGGCGATACACACTTAGACTTCGATTTAGATTTAGCAATTAAACAATCGAATGAAAACCCTGTGTACTATGCACAATATGCACACGCACGTATTTGCTCAATCTTACGTCAAGCTGAAGAAAAAGGCTTTAAACCTTCTACAGATGGTTTAGATACTTTATCAACTGAAAAAGATATCGAAGTACTGAAAAAAGTGGGCGATTTCCCACAAGTAGTAGCAGATGCAGCAAAAGCACGCGCGCCACACCGTATTACAAACTACATTCAAGAGTTAGCAGCGACATTCCACAGCTTCTACAATGCTGAAAAGGTATTAGATGCTGACCAACCAGAACGCTCAGCAGCACGTCTTGCATTAATTACAGCTGTTGCACAAACACTGAAAAACGCATTAAAATTAGTGGGCGTAGCAGCACCAGAAAAAATGTAATCTTTTATATGAAGCTAAAAAGAACCGCGATGATGCGGTTCTTTTTTTGTATTTGAAAGGGACAAACTCGCGCGCGAAAGGGAATCGCCGCCATCGAAAGGGACAAAAGCACGCGCGAAAGGGAATCATCGCCATTGAAAGGGACAAATCCGTGCGCGAAAGGGAAACGCCGCCATCGAAAGGGACAAATCCACGCGCGAAAGGGAAACGTCACCGTTGAAAGGGACAAATCCGCGCGCGAAAGGGAAACATCACCGTTGAAAGGGACAAATCCGCGCGCGAAAGGGAAACATCACCGTTGAAAGGGACAAATCCACGCGCGAAAGGGAATCGCCGGCGTTGAAAGGGAATCTTGGTATTTGAAAGGGACAAACTCGCGCGCGAAAGGGAATCACTGCCATCGAAAGGGACAAATCCGCGCGCGAAAGGGAATCATCGCCATCGAAAGGGACAAATCCGCGCGCGAAAGGGAAACGCCGCCATCGAAAGGGACAAATCCGCGCGCGAAAGGGAAACGCCGCCATCGAAAGGGACAAATCCACGCGCGAAAGGGAAACATCATCATTCGAAAATCCGAATATAAAACTTCTTTTTATATAAAAGTGAAAAAGGTCTTTTGTTTTGCACACTTTTTTAGCATATAATTTAAAAGAGATTTAAAATTATTTGATTTTTCAAGCAATATATTGAGAGAGGAACGACTTATTTTATGACCATTTCAAAAGAACAGATTCAGATTCGCCCCTCTTATGTTGTGTTCGAATCGAATCAACCGTTGAAAATTCTCTCATCTGCTTTACATAATGCAGGTTTTGGATGGTATAACACATGTATGAATCGTGCAGTAGATGCTAATTATATGTGTGAAGATGCACATACAGAAATGAAGGAATACATTGAAAAACAGGGGTTTCAACCAGATCAAACAGTAGCGATGATGACAGCAGTAGCAGCTAGATATGCCATCATTCGAGAATTTGAAGCAGATGCTATTCATGTGGTCATTATGGTGACAGCTGGTGTCGGTAATGCAGTAGATGTGTCAAAATCCTATTTAAGAAAACCTTTTTACGAAGTAGGGACGATTAATATTTGGGCGTTCATTGATGCGACATTAACAGAAGAAGCTTTTGTACAAGCGATGATGACTGCTACAGAAGCAAAGGTAAAAGCACTCGCAGATGAAAAAATTACAGACCGTATATCGAACACCATTGCGACAGGTACATCAACAGATAGCATTCTAATTGGGGCAACACAACAAGGAACAACTCAAAACTATGCAGGGACCGTTACGCCAGTTGGTCGTATTTTAGGAAGAGGCGTATATGAAACGGTTGTAGATGCTTTACACGATTACAAGCGTGCAAAGGGGATGATGGAATGATAATCGTTTTACATATAATTTCGTGTACACTAGCATTCTGGTTGGATCGTCTAATTGGCGACCCACCTAAACTTCCCCATCCGATCATCTGGATTGGGAATTGGATTTCCTTTGCGACGAAAAAGTGGAATCATGGTAAACAGCGCATCGCAAAAGGCTTCATGCTAACACTCTCCACACTTTTATTAACCGGAAGTATTGTATTTGCTCTTAGCTATGTAGCGTATCAAATTCATTGGGGTGTCTATCTAATCGTTCAAACCGTATTCATGACAATTGCATTAGCGCAAAAGTCATTAAAACAAGCAGCACTCGATGTTTATACGCCACTTGTTTCAGGTGATTTACAAGAAGCACGTAAAAAGTTATCGTGGATTGTTGGTCGTGATACAGAACATTTAGATGAAGCGAATATTACGCGTGGTGTGATTGAAACGGTATCTGAAAATACGAGTGACGGGATTACAGCCCCGCTGTTTTATGGATTTTTATTTGGAGCGACAGGAATGTGGGTGTATAAAGCGATTAATACACTCGACTCAATGGTAGGCTATCGAAATGAACGATTTGCGCAGTTTGGCTATTGTTCTGCGAAGTTAGATGACATTGTCAATTGGCTACCAAGCCGTATCACAGGATTTCTCATCATCACTTGTACAAATAATGAAACGAGTTATACATATCGCGAGCGACTACAAGCATGGCTACAAGATGCGAAAAAGCACCCAAGTCCGAATAGTGGTTATTTAGAGGCGGCAACTGCATATCAATTTGGTATTCAACTAGGTGGCCTAAACTACTATGAAGGTGTTGCTTCACATCGTGCAGAGATGGGGTACTCTACGAAATCATTACAAGCGCAAGATATTCAAAAAACGATTCGACAAATGCAGCAAGCGAGTATCTACTTTTGGCTACTTTGTTCGGTTTTAGGAGGTGTCATCTACTATGCTACCCAGTCATGGAGCTAATCCACATAAACTATTTCAACAACTTGGGATCCCACAACCTGAACACATGATTGATTTAAGTGAAAATGTGAATGTAGCGGGGATTCCGCAATCTATCCGAAATTCATGGACGGAATATGTCCAAGTAATAGAGAAGTATCCGGATCCACAGGGAGAACCTTTTTTAAGTGCGATAGCGAACAAGCATCACATATCAAAAGAATGTGTACTTGTAGGTAATGGTGCAGCTGAGCTATTTACTTTTTTAGCAATGTTTTTAGCGAAACAACGTATCATTCTTGTTCATCCAACCTTTTCAGAGTATGAAGCAACTTTATCCGTTCATGAAGCACAATTGATTCATGTAGAGGTTGAAGATGTATGTACATGGTCTTTACCAATGGAACAAATTCAACAAGAGATGAAGCAGGCGAAGGCAATCTATCTCTGTACACCGAATAATCCAACAGGTGTATTACCACCACAAGAACAGCTTCAGACGATTATGGAATGGGGAGAACAATTCAACTGCTACGTCATTTTAGACGAAGCATTTATGGATTGGTTAGAACCAGAGCCAACGATGATTCCATGTAGCGAGCAATTTTTGCATACCATCATTGTGCGTTCGATGACGAAAATGTACGGATTAGCAGGTATTCGATTGGGCTATCTGATTGCGCAGCCACAATTGATTCAAAAATTAGCTTCTTATGCAGCACATTGGCATGTGAATGGCTTAGCCGCAACGATTGGAACACAATGTTTGCAAGAGGAAGAATATCGTAAGCAGACAATCGACACTACAATTGAACAGCGTGAAAATTGGCGTCAATACTTAAGAAATCAAGGTTGTGTCGTTGCTAATAGTCAGACGAACTATCTCTGTTTTCAATTACCAAATCCACAGCACACCAAGCAGTTTTATCGCTACTTTTTAGAAAAGGGCATCGTATTCCGTCATACTGAAAATTATCGCGTGCTACAAGGTGAGTGGCTTCGCATGGGTTTGAAAACAGCTGAGGAAATGAAAATCGTAGAACAGGAGATGACGCGGTGGTTTCAACAAACAGTCATTTTATAACAGGTGGCGTTCGAAGTGGTAAAAGTGCATTTGCAGAACAACTTGTTCGACAAACTGCACAACAGACGAATCGCAAGATGTATTATATTGCTTCGGGTGTTGCATTCGATGATGAGATGAAGCAGCGCATTGCATGGCATCAAGCAGATCGAACATCACTAAAATGGGAGACCATTGAACAGCCGACGCATTTTGCGACACTCGTAAATCGAATTCCAAAAGATGCAGTTGTGCTATGGGATTGTGTCACGACATGGCTGACGAATGAGATGTATGTACAGTTGGACGACAAATCTATGCAGTGGCAACATGCAGAGCGTTTTCAACAGCGAGTAGAAGAAGCGAAAGCATGGTGTCGTCATTTGAACGAACAGCACATTCCATTTTTCATTGTATCGAATGAAGTGCTTGATGAGAGTAAATATGAGAGTGAAGAAGTGGAGTTTTATCGCCAGCAAATCGGTCTGTTTCATCAATGGCTTGTCTCTTTTTGTGCCGTAGCAATCGAGATGGATTATGGTATTCCTCACTACTGGAAAGGAGGAAAGTAAATGACAGGTTTTTTACTCGCAGTTCAGTTCTTTTCGGTCATTCCCGTCAATAAGGAACTTCCGATGACAAAACGTCATGTGACAATGATGTTTAGTATGCTTCCTTTTGTCGGCGCATGTATGGGTGCAATCATGTACGGTGTCTATCAACTGCTGATGCATTATACGAATTGGTCGTCTCTATTAATCGCGTTTTTAGTCATTTTAACGGGTTTGATTTTAACAGGTGGACTACATTTAGATGGTTTTGTGGATACGAGTGATGCGTATTTTTCATATCGTGACCGAGAAAAACGTCATGCGATTTTAGATGATCCACGTATCGGTGCTTTTGGTGCAATGGCACTCGTGATTTTCTTAGCAGCTAAAGTTTTATTTTTTGCACAACTCGTTGCGACAGATGCCATCTCTATCTATTGGTTTTTATTTATTCCCTTTTTAGCACGCTTAGGAATGGCATACTACCTCGTTCAAACACCGACGAATAAAGAAACAGGACTGGGCGCCTTTTTTAAGTCACATATTTTAATGAAGCCATTTATTTATACGATTTTTGGTAGTTTATTAGTCGTAGCAATTCTTGTCGGAATATTTACACAGGCATGGTTAATTATCGCTGTGTTTGTCCTTTTTATATTAGGTATGTCACGTCTCTATCGTAGTTGGACAATCAAACATTTTGGCGGTAGTTCAGGTGACTTATACGGTGCTTTCATCGAAGGAATGGAGTTGATGTTATGGATTCTACTTTTACTCTTACATTAGTGCGCCATGCGAAAACACAGGGGAATGTAGAGAGAAAATATGTGGGGTGGACGGATGAAGGGATTATAGAGAGTGAGCTTCCAATCATTGATTCAACTGTACAAATCGTCTACGGTAGTGATTTAAAGCGCTGTGAACAAACAGCCAAGCAGTATTATCCACATGCCACTTTTCATAGAATTCCTGCTTTTCGCGAAACGAATTTCGGTGATTTTGAAATGAAAACGTATGAAGATTTAAAAGAAGATGAAGTATATCGTGCATGGATTTATGATCCGCTTCAAGTCGCACCGCCTAATGGAGAGAGCTTTCAAACATTTCAACAGCGTGTAGAAATGGGCATCTCTGAAATAACTGAAGCAGAGAAATGTGCGATGGTGTTACATGGTGGCACGATTCGTATTCTCCTTATGAAATATGCGCCGACACCGACCGTATTTTGGGATTGGTCGATTTCACATGATGAAATGTATGAACTCACTTTTACGTCATTTCAAGATTTTAAGGAGGGAAAGCGATGCATATCATTATCGGTGGCGCATATAACGGAAAAAGAAAATATGTAACGGAACAATTAAAAACGCAAGCAGTTGAATGGTGTAATGATTTACAACACAGTAATATAGAAAATGAATATGCTGAAATACTTGTTATTACTGACTTAGAGAAACAAATTGAACCTTTTCTAAATGAACCTGAAAAAGAAGTAGCGGAAACTTTTTTTAACAAAATTGTAAAAAATGGTTTTAAATACAAATCAATCTATGTCATTATAGAAGACATTGGTAGAGGTATCGTTCCAATTGTTTCTGAAAAAAGAAAATTACGCGATGTTTTAGGTAGGTTGTATCAACTTTTATTTGCAGAAAGTCAAACAATTACACGGATTTGGTATGGAATTCCACAAAAGATTAAATAGAAAGAAGGATGACACAATGAATTTATATACACGTACAGGCGATAAAGGTAAAACAAGCTTAATTGGAGGACGCGTTGATAAAGATGATGTGCGCGTAGAAGTTTATGGAACGATTGATGAATTAAATTCATTTATTGGTAAGGCTGTATCAGAATTAGATCCAGCGTTATTTGAAGATGTATTACAAGATTTAGAAAATATTCAAAACGAATTATTTGATTGCGGTGGCGATTTGGCGAATGTCATGAAAGAACGTCGTTACAAAATGACAGATGAACCAATCGAAGTGATGGAACAACGTATTGATATTTTAATGGATGAGCCTCCATTATTAGAGAAATTCATCTTACCAGGGGGCGCACCAGCAGCGGCAACTTTACACATCGCACGTACGATTACACGCCGTGCAGAACGTCAAATGGTGACATTATTAAAACAATCAGAAGAAGGAGATGTACCTCTTGTTGTACAGCGTTATTTAAATCGTTTATCAGATTACTTATTCGCTGTAGCGCGCGTTGTCAATTCACGTCTAAATGTACCAGATGTTGAATACGCAAGAAGTGCGAAAGTATTTAAGGACGGAGGTCGCGCCAAGAAGGGAGGTGACAAACGTGAAAAAGACTAGACTTTTAGTTTTAACTGCAATGTTTGCGGCACTTTCCGTAATTGGTTCTTTTATTAAAATTCCTGTACCGCCGGGGACACCAGCATTGGATTCAGTTCCAGCGTTCATTAGTATTGCATTTATTCCAGCACCACTTGCAGCAGCAGCGGGAGCACTTGGACATATGGCTACAGCTTTATCTTCAGGTTTCCCGTTAACATTGCCATTTCATATCTTCATTGCGCTTGAGATGGCAGTTGTTGTGGGTGTAGCAGCCATTATTTATCGTAAAGGAATGAAGAAGTTAGCATGGGCATGGATTATTTTATCAAATGGTGTACTATCACCACTCCCATTCTACTTCTTATTATCACCAGCGATGTATTTTGCAGTAGCACCAGGCATTTTAGTCGCGACATTAATTAATGTTGTAGTTGGTTTAATACTCTTGCCACTGCTTAAAAAAGCATTCGTTCGAACAGGTGTGGAAGTTTCATGAGGAATGCAAGACAGATTGGGAATTTAGTAATTACAAGTGATAATTCTGGCGCAATCGGCGAAAAAGAATTAGATGTCGTTCATGTGCCAGATGATGTTACGAGTTACTACTCTACACGCGTTACACTACTTGAACAATTAGCGAATCAGGCTATTCCAAAAGAAATCATCTTGTTAAACTTTACGAGTGAAGAAGCATGGGGCAAGTATATTACGGGAATCAATCGCGTTTTTGAAGAAGTGCAAATACCTGTTCCAGCGATTAGTGGAAGTACCGAAACGAACATGCCAACTCTACAGTCTGGATTTGGCATTACGATGCTTGGTGAAAAGCAGCGACCACTTCCAAATCTATCTGAACTCCATTGGTTTACATATGGTCGACCGCTTGTTGGCGAACAGCTATTACAAAACGTTCATCAAATTGCCAATCTACAAATCATTGTAGAAGCATTAAAAAATCAGCATATTACACAAGTGATTCCCCTTGGTTCGAAAGGCTTACAAAAAGAGCTAGAGCAATTGGAGTTAATCGATGTGGTAGATGTAGAAAATGTACCCTACGACTCCACTGCTTCAGCAGGACCTTCAACGATGGTTTTGATTGGCGTAACAGCCGAACAAGTAGCAAATATTTCAAAAATTTTACAACATGACTTACATAGACTGAAATAATATAAGTATAGAAAAGGCATTAGAAGTGAGAATTCTAATGTCTTTTCTTATTTTTATTTTTAAATAAAATCAGCATTTACGAGCATATTTGCGATTAAAAACAGCATAATGCATGAAATTTGTTGACTGAATATCCATTCATAACCTACAATAGAAGTATATATATCGTTTCAAATATATGAAAAAGGTGGTAACAAAGGGGAAATAATAGGTTATCACAGGGGGGGAAGTACAATGAATGGTCTACTCGTTTTAAACTGGGTACTCTTTTTAGTAGTTGTTCTTTATGCAGTGTACCTATTTAGCTATCTTTTAAAAACAAGATACGATTTCATTAAGCTCGGTAAGAAAACAGAATTTGATCAGAACGTAAAAGCTCGATTACATAAAATCTGGGTGATGGTTTTTGGTCAAAAAAAGTTATTGAAGGATAAGAAAAGCGGTATTATGCACGTCATGTTCTTCTATGGCTTCATCTTAGTACAACTTGGCGCAATCGACTTCATTTGGAAGGGATTAAAACCAGGCTCACATTTGCCGCTTGGACCACTCTATCCATATTTCACATTCTTCCAAGAAATTGTAGCACTTTTAATTTTAGTTGCAGTCGTTTGGGCATTCTATCGTCGTTATGTTGAGAAGCTTGTCCGTTTAAAACGTAACTTCAAATCAGGCTTAGTATTAATCTTCATCGGTGGCCTAATGATTTCTGTATTAGTGGGTAATGGTATGGGGTTAATTTGGAACGGAGAAGACACAACATGGTCAGAGCCAGTCGCATCTGGAGTCGCTACAATCTTTAGTTTCTTCTCACCTGTTGCAGCAGCAGCTGGTTTCTATGCGATGTGGTGGGTTCACTTACTATTCTTACTCATTTTCTTAGTGTATATTCCACAATCAAAACATGCGCATCTAATTGTTGGTCCAGTCAACGTATATCTCAACCGTCTAGGTCCTGTTGGTAAATTAACACCAATTGACTTCAATATGGATGAGGAATCAGAAGATGAAGAAGAGATGCCTACATTCGGTGTAGGAAAAATTGAAGATTTTACACAACTGCAATTAGTCGATTTATATGCTTGTGTAGAATGTGGTCGTTGTACAAATATGTGTCCTGCAAGTGGTACAGGAAAAATGCTGTCACCAATGGACTTAATGTTGAAACTACGTGACCACTTAACGAATAAAGGTGCTGTTCAAACATCTCAAAGACCGTGGGTTCCAAGCTTCCTATTCAACCAGTCAAAAGGAAATCAATTGGCGATGGCAGGTGGAGTAGAAGGAGCAGTAGTAGAAGATATTTATAACCCATCATTAATTGGGGATGTCATCACAGAAGAAGAAATTTGGGCATGTACAACATGTCGTAACTGTGAAGATCAATGCCCTGTAATGAATGAACACGTAGAAAAAATTATCGACCTTCGTCGTTATTTAACGATGACAGAAGGTAAGGTCAACCCAGATGCACAACGCGCGATGTCAAATATCGAACGTCAAGGAAATCCATGGGGACTAAATCGTAAAGAAAAAGAAAACTGGCGCGACCAACGCCCAGAATTACACATTCCAACCGTAAAAGAAGCACAAAAAGCAGGCGAAGAATTCGAATACTTATTATGGGTTGGTTCAATGGGTTCATTCGATAGTCGCTCACAAAAAATTGCACTTTCTTTTGCTCACTTATTAAATGAAGCAAGCATTCCATTTGCGATTCTTGGTAATAAAGAGAAAAACTCAGGTGACACACCGCGTCGTCTAGGAAATGAATTCTTATTCCAAGAATTAGCAGAAGCGAATATTAAAGAATTTGAAAAAGCAGGCGTTACAAAAATCATTACGATTGATCCGCATGCTTATAATATCTTCAAAAATGAATACAGTGATTTCGGTTGGTCAGGTGAAGTGTATCACCATACAGAGCTACTAGCGAAATTAGTGAAAGAGAAGAAAATTGTTCCACAATATGAAGTGAATGAAAAAATCACCTTCCATGATTCATGTTATTTAGGGCGTTACAACGAAGTGTACGATGCACCACGTGACATTTTAAAAGCCATTCCAGGTGTGATATTACTGGAGATGGAACGTAATCGTGAAAACGCGATGTGCTGTGGCGCAGGTGGCGGTCTCATGTGGATGGAAGAACATGTAGGAAATCGCATCAATGTTGCGAGAACAGAACAAGCATTGGCAGTTGGACCTTCGATGATTTCAGCAGGCTGTCCATATTGCTTAACGATGTTATCGGATGGTACGAAGGCGAAAGAAGTGGAAGAATCAGTTGGCACATATGATGTAGCAGAAATTCTTGAGCGTTCTGTTTTCGGTGAACATACACCACCTCCGACAGAAAAAGAGGATGAAATAGAAGAAACTGTGTAAATCGCACAAAAAAACTTTCCTTAAAAATACATTTATTATATAATAAGGAAAAACAAACCTATTTTATTCGTAGGTTTTACAAGAGAGTGCGGAAATTCCCACTCTCTTTCTTTTGACAAGAACTTGAAAGCGCATACTTACAAAGAGAGAGGTTATGAACATGAATCAATCAGTTATTGTTAGCGGTGCTCGAACAGCTTTTGGCAAGTTTGGAGGCTCTTTAAGTTCATTATCCGCAAGTGATTTAGGCGGCATTGCGATTAAAGGTGCTTTAGAGGAAATTCACTTAGCTCCTGAAGAAATCGATCAAGTCATTATGGGAAATGTATTACAAGCAGGGCAAGGACAAATTCCATCAAGACAAGCAGCAGCAAAAGCAGGTATTCCTTGGTCGGTAAAAACAGAAACAATTAATAAAGTATGTGCCTCTGGTTTACGCAGTATTACATTGGCAGACCAGCTCATTCGTTTAGGTGATGAGAACATCATCGTAGCAGGTGGTATGGAATCTATGTCGAATGCACCGTACTATGTACCGAATGCACGCTTTGGCTTACGTATGAATAATGCAACATTAGTAGATGGTATGGTTTATGACGGTCTATCTTGCGCATTTGACCCAGCGCATGTTCACATGGGTACTTACGGAAATAAGACAGCGAAGGAATTAAACATCTCAAGAGAAGAACAAGATCGCTTTGCGGCACGCAGTCAAGAACGTGCAGTGGCTTCAATTGAAAATGGTGTATTTGAACAAGAAATTGTCGACGTCGTTGTACCGCAACGAAAAGGTGAAGACCTTGTCATTCGTGTGGACGAAGCGCCGCGTAAAGGAACTACAGTAGAAGTATTAGCGAACTTAAAGCCAGCATTCGGTAAAGACGGAACGGTGACAGCAGGGAATGCACCAGGTATTAATGACGGTGCATGTGCAGTCGTTGTGATGAATGAAGAAGAAGCAAACAAGCGTGGTTTAACACCACTTGCGAAAATTATTGGTCACGCTGAAGTTGGCGTAGAACCAGCAGATTTCCCACAAACACCAGGGTTAGTTATTGAAAAATTACTCGAAAAAACAGGGAAATCCGTAGATGAAATTGATTTATTCGAAATCAATGAAGCTTTTGCAGTTGTAGCTTTAGCGAGTAAGCAAATTGCAGGTTTAGATGAAGAAAAAATTAATGTAAATGGTGGAGCAGTAGCTCTTGGACATCCAATCGGTGCATCAGGTGCTCGAATTGTTCTTACATTAGCACATGAGCTAAAACGTCGTGGCGGTGGCATTGGAATTGCGGCAATTTGTTCAGGTGGCGGTCAAGGCGACGCGATTATGATTGAAGTATAAGGGGGAAGCGAGAGATGGAAATCAACAAAATTATGGTCATTGGTGCAGGGCAAATGGGTGCAGGGATTGCTGAAGTTTGTGCAACAGCAGGGTATGAAGTTCTTCTTTGTGATACATCAGAACAATCGTTACAAGCAGGTATTGCACGCATTACAAAAAACTTAGAAAAGAACGTATTAAAAGAGCGCATTACTATTGAAGAAAAAGATGCAATCTTAGCTCGTTTTTCACTTGAAACAACAATGGAACGCGCAAAGGAAATTGATTTAGCCATTGAAGCTGCAACAGAAAATATGGCGATTAAGAAATTAATTTTCAAAGACTTAGATGCGTTAGCACCAGAACATGCGATTCTCGCAACAAATACGTCGTCATTACCAATTACAGAGCTTGCAGCTGTAACTAAGCGACCAGAGCAAGTGATTGGCATGCACTTTATGAACCCAGTTCCAGTGATGAAGTTAGTTGAAATCATTCGTGGACTTGCTACAAAAGATGAAGTGTATGAAGCGATTGAAACATTAACGCATGCACTAAAAAAGACACCTGTAGAAGTAAATGACTATCCTGGTTTCGTTGCCAATCGTATCTTAATGCCGATGATTAACGAAGCGATTTACACACTGTATGAAGGAGTTGCTAGTGTAGAGGCCATTGATGATGTGATGAAGATGGGGATGAATCACCCAATGGGGCCATTAACACTTGCTGATTTCATCGGTTTAGATACATGTCTTTATATTATGGAAACATTGTATGAAGGGTTTGGAGATAGTAAATACCGTCCATGTCCGCTACTGCGTAAATATGTAGCAGCAGGTTGGTATGGTAAGAAGAGCGGTCGCGGCTTCTATGTGTACGAATAAGAAACCATCATCATCTAGAGATGTTTGGGGAACCAGATTCAAGCCATGAACAGCACGACTTGAAAAATTATGGAGGGAGAGTTCCATTATGGCGATCCAATTAACAGAAGAACAAGCAATGCTACAAAAAATGGTCCGCAATTTTGCACAAACGGAGGTTGCGGCATTCGTACCGAATATGGAAAAAGATGAATTTCCAACAGCCGTTTTAACGAAGATGGGCGAATTAGGACTAATGGGGATGACGACACCTGAAAAATACGGTGGTTCGGATATGGACTTTATCTCTTATATTTTGGCAATTCATGAATTATCTAAAGTAAGTGGAACAGTAGGCGTTATTTTATCAGTGCATACATCGGTTGCAACGAATCCTATTTTAAAATTTGGTACAGAGGCACAGATTGAAAAGTATGTTCCAAAATTAGCGAGTGGTGAATATTTAGGTTCGTTTTGTTTAACAGAGCCAGCAGCAGGTTCAGATGCGGCTTCTATTAAAACTTCTGCAAAAAAAGTAGAAGGTGGCTACGAACTAAACGGTTCAAAAGTATTCATTACAAATGGTGGTTATGCAGATGTCTATATCGTATTTGCAGTAACAGATTCAACTCAAAAGACAAAAGGAATTACAGCCTTTATTGTGGAGCGCACGATGGAAGGACTTGTAATTGGTAAAAATGAGGAGAAGATGGGGCTGCATGGTTCAAGTACGGTACAACTGACATTCGAAAACTTATTTGTTCCAGAAGAAAATATACTAGGTCAACTAGGCGAAGGCTTTACAATCGCGATGGCAAACTTAAATGTTGGACGAATTGGGATTGCAGCACAGGCTTTAGGGATTGCAGAAGCAGCACTTGAAGCGGCGATTGGTTATGCGAAAGAGCGACAACAATTTAATCAGCCGATTATTAAACATCAAGGAATTGCATTCAAATTAGCTGATATGGCGACATCTGTAGAAGCTGCGAAACAACTAGTTTATAGTGCAGCAGCATTATACGAACGTGGTGAAGACTGTAAAAAAGAAGCTTCAATGGCGAAATTATTTGCTTCGAAAATTGCAGTTGAAGTAGCAACTGAAGCTATCCAAGTTTACGGAGGCTATGGTTATTCAAAAGAATATCCTGTGGAACGCTATTTCCGCGACGCCAAAGTAACAGAGATTTATGAAGGTACGAGTGAAATTCAACGTTTAGTTATTTCAAAAGAACTTTAAAATCGGGAGGAAATGAATATGCAATTTAAATTATCAGAAGAACATGAGATGTTAAAGAAAATGGTTCGTGATTTTGCAGAGGAAGTAATCGCACCTTCAGCAGCAGAGCGTGATGAAGAAGCACGATTTGATCGTACGCATTTCGAACAAATGGCTGAACTTGGTTTAACAGGTGTTCCGTGGCCAGAAGAATACGGCGGCGCAGGAATGGATTATTTAGCGTACTGTATCGTTGTAGAAGAATTATCGCGTGTAGATGCTTCAGTGGGTGTCACAATTTCCGCTCATACGTCTTTAGCAGGTTGGCCGCTTTATAAATTCGGTACAGAAGAACAAAAGCAAAAATACTTACGCCCGATGGCAGAAGGTAAGAAGATTGGTGCTTATGGTTTAACAGAACCTGCTTCTGGTTCGGATGCAGGGGGTATGAAAACTGTTGCGAAAGAAGACGGTGACCATTACATCATTAATGGCTCGAAAATTTTCATTACAAATGGTGGTTTAGCTGATATTTATGTTGTATTTGCATTAACGGACCCGAATGACCGTCGTAGTACGACAGCATTCATCGTAGAATCTGACTTTGAAGGATTCTCTGTTGGGAAGAAAGAAGATAAGATGGGGATTCGTTCTTCACCAACAACGGAGATTATTTTTGAAAATTGCCGCGTTCCAAAAGAGAATATCTTAGGTGAAGTTGGTGATGGTTTTAAAATCGCGATGAAGACATTAGATGGTGGTCGTAACGGAATTGCAGCACAGGCAGTTGGTATTGCACAAGGCGCACTAGATGCGGCAGTTGCATATGCAAGTGAGCGTGTTCAATTCGGTAAGCCAATCATTGAAAATCAAGGTGTCGGTTTTACACTAGCAGATATGGCGACAGCAACAGAAGCATCACGTCTTTTAACATATCAAGCAGCGTGGTTAGAAGGAGAAGGTCTACCATATGGTAAAGCATCTGCAATGGCGAAACTCATGGCTGGTGATACGGCGATGAAAGTAACAACAGATGCTGTACAAGTATTTGGTGGTTATGGTTATACGAAAGACTATCCAGTAGAACGCTTCATGCGCGATGCGAAAATCACACAAATTTATGAAGGTACACAAGAAATTCAGCGTATGGTTATTTCACGTATGCTACAAAAATAATGAAGCAAACTGTATGATGTTGGGGCATTTATAGTGGGTGGTAGAAATTGAACAAGCATCAATCTCTACTGCCCTTCTTTTATATAAGGGGAGGTCATAGAATGGGAAAAGTGAAAAGTAAAAGTCCAGTTCGTTTTGTAACGGCATCAAGTTTATTTGATGGACATGATGTGTCCGTTAATATTATGCGTCGTATTTTACAAGCACAGGGTGCAGAGGTTATTCATCTTGGGCATAACCGTTCTGTAGAAGAAGTCGTCAATGCAGCGATTCAAGAAGATGCACATGGTGTAGCAGTATCTTCTTATCAAGGTGGACATGTCGAGTACTTTAAATACATGTACGATTTACTCAAAGAGAAGGGCGCACCACATATTAAAATTTGGGGCGGCGGTGGAGGTGTTATTCTCCCAGCCGAATTAAAAGATTTACATGCATATGGTGTTGCAGGATTATTCTCGCCAGAAGATGGCCGCCGTCTTGGACTAGATGGCATGGTGGCAAAGATGATTAATGATTCTGACAAGCCATTACCAGAAGATGATGTCATCGATTTAATACCAGAAGTTACAACTGAGAATGTACCGACACTTGCGAAGTTAATCACGTATGCAGAAAATGGCGCAAATGAAGCCTTTTTAGAGCAGGCGAGAAAGGCTTCAAAACATACACCTGTTTTAGGGATTACAGGAACAGGTGGTGCAGGGAAAAGTTCATTAACAGATGAATTAATTCGTCGTTTCCTTTCTGAATTCCCAGATAAAAAAATTGCGATTTTGTCAATTGACCCAACGAAGCAAAAAACGGGCGGTGCGCTACTTGGTGATCGTATTCGTATGAATGCGATTTTCGACCAGCGCATCTATATGCGTTCGCTTGCGACACGTGATTCACGTACAGAACTATCGCATGCTATTCGTGATGTACTTGATGTTGTGAAAGTCGCTGGGTTCGATTTAATCATCATTGAAACATCTGGTATTGGACAGGGTGATAATGAAATTACGACGATTTCAGATGTCGCAATGTACGTCATGACAAGTGAGTTTGGTGCGCCAACACAACTTGAAAAGATTGATATGATTGACTATGCCGACTTAATCGTTATTAATAAATTTGAACGTAAAGGTTCAGAAGATGCACTACGTCAAGTGCAAAAGCAGTATCAGCGTAGTCATATGCGTTTTGATGAGCCAATTGATCACATGCCTGTTTACGGTACAATTGCGAGTCAATTTAACGATAAAGGTACAAACGCATTATTTGCGGCACTTATTCGTACATTTAATGAGAAGATGGATTTAGATTGGCAAACAAGCTATGAAGAATTCGTTAAGACACAAAAACAAAATGTCATTATTCCAAATGACCGTCGTTATTATTTACGAGAGATTTCAGATACGGTGCGTAACTACCATAAAACAGCAGCAGAACAAGTAGATATCGCACGTCGACTATTTACATTACATGGCTCAATTGAAGCAGTGAAAGCAAATGGTGGAGATGAGGCGACAATCCAAGTTTTAGAGCAATTAGCTTTCCAAACAGAAGAACAACTAACAGCTGAATCACGTACGATTTTACGAAACTGGGAGCAGTTAAAAACGGATTATTCAGGGGATGAATATGTAACAAAAGTACGTGATAAAGAGATTCGCACAATTCTACGCACAGAAAGTTTATCAGGTACAAAAATTCCGAAAGTAGCCTTACCAAAGTATAAAGACTACGGTGAGATTTTAAACTTTGTCTATCGTGAAAATGTTCCAGGACAGTTCCCATTCACAGCAGGCGTATTCCCGTTCAAACGTGAAGGTGAAGATCCAAAGCGTCAATTTGCTGGAGAAGGAACACCAGAACGTACGAATCGTCGTTTCCACTATGTATCAAAAGATGATGATGCCAAACGTTTATCAACAGCTTTTGACTCCGTAACATTATACGGTGAAGATCCAGCAGAACGTCCTGATATTTATGGTAAGGTTGGGGAATCTGGCGTGAGTATTTGTACATTAGATGATATGAAAAAACTCTATGATGGATTCGATTTATGCGCACCATCTACATCGGTGTCGATGACGATTAACGGACCAGCACCGATTATTTTAGCGATGTTTATGAATGCAGCAATCGACCAACAAGTGCAAAAACGTGAAGAAGAGTTAGACAGAACACTGACCGTCGAAGAATTTATGGAGACGAAAGAACATACGTTGAATGTTGTGCGTGGGACGGTTCAAGCAGATATTCTAAAAGAAGATCAAGGGCAAAATACATGTATCTTTTCTACGGAATTTGCGCTACGTATGATGGGTGACATTCAGCAGTACTTCATCGACCATAAAGTTCGCAACTACTATTCTGTATCGATTTCTGGCTATCATATTGCAGAAGCGGGCGCAAATCCAATTTCACAATTAGCATTCACGCTGGCAAATGGTTTCACATATGTTGAGTACTATTTAAGTCGAGGTATGCATATTGATGATTTTGCACCGAACCTATCGTTCTTCTTTTCGAATGGTTTAGACCCAGAATATACGGTGATTGGTCGTGTTGCACGTCGTATTTGGGCGACAGCAATGCGTAATAAGTACGGTGCAAATGAGCGTAGTCAAAAGTTAAAATATCATGTTCAAACGTCTGGACGAAGCTTACATGCGCAAGAGATTAACTTTAACGATATTCGTACAACACTACAAGCATTAATGGCGCTACAAGATAACTGTAACTCGCTGCATACAAATGCATATGACGAAGCGATTACAACACCAACAGAAGGTTCTGTACGTCGTGCGATGGCGATTCAGATGATTATTACAAAAGAGTATGGCTTAGCGAAGAATGAAAATCCATTACAAGGTTCATTCATCATTGAAGAATTAACGGATTTAGTCGAACAAGCTGTATTAGAAGAATTCGATCGTATTAACGACCGTGGCGGTGTACTTGGTGCGATGGAAACACAGTATCAACGTGGTAAAATTCAAGAAGAATCCATGTTATATGAACATCTAAAACATTCAGGTGAATTACCGATTATCGGTGTGAATACGTACTTGAACCCAAATGAAGAGTCAGACGAATCGATTGATTCAATGGAAGTAGCACGTGCAACGAAAGAAGAAAAAGAGTTACAATTAAAAAATCTACGCACTTTCCAAGAAAAACATCGTAATGAAGCAGAAGAACAACTTAAAAAATTAAAGCATGTTGCGAAAACAAATGGCAATATTTTCGAACAGTTAATGGAAACAGTTCGTTATGTGAGTCTAGGACAGATTACAAATGCATTATATGAAGTGGGCGGACAATACCGTCGTAATATGTAGTAGAATGACACAACACCTCTTGCGTATTTCGATACAAAAGAGGTGCTTTCTTTTGTATAAGGACAAAATCATTATTTTTTTGTATAATGACAGGTAAAGAGTTTTTTTAAGGAGCGTTAAATTGATGAAGAAATTCGTTCCAGGTATCATTTTAATAGGACTATTGATTGCGACTTATTTCATGTATAATAAGCAACTGGGCGCAATTCCAATCTTATTGCTCTCATTTTATTTATTCTATATTGTTTACACGCGCATAAAAGTCAACAAAACAACTAAATGATTGTGGTACAATGTAGTACACTGCGTTTATAATAGTAACATCATACTTTATGTATTTAGGAAAGGACGTGCACGAATTGAACCTTCGTGAATTAACTGAAGAAGAATTATTAGAAGAATCGCTAGTCAACCTAGCTTATGGCTTATTAACTGAACAAAAGCAACCACTTGCTTTCACAGAAATCATTGCAGAACTTGAAAAATTAAATGCACGTACACCAGAACAAATGGATGCGTATTTAAACCAATTCTACACAGACATGAACATCGATGGACGCTTCATGGTATTAGCTGAAAATCGTTGGGGCTTAAGAGAATGGTATGCAATTGATCAAGTAGAAGAAGAGATTGCACCAACTGTTAAAACACATAAGAAAAAAGTAAAAGCGGCATTATTAAATGACGATTTATTATTAGATGATGAAGAAATCGAAATCGACTTAGACTTAGTTGAAGAATTCGACGCATATGATGATGACGATGACGACGAAGATGATGACGATTTAGCAGTTCTAGATGTCATTGATGAAGATAAAGATTTAGATGAAGACGAAGAAGAATTAGAAATCGACATCGAAATTGATTTAGATGAAGATGAAGATGAAGATGATTTAGAAGAAGACGAGGAAGAAGAAGGTTTTAAATAATCTCGTTTTAAAAAAGTGCGAATTTCTTATAAGGAATTCGTACTTTTTTTCTATATGAATTGATAAAAAAAGCAACTTTCCGAAAAAAATAATTATCATCTTTAAAAATTTTTTCTGTCAGCGAAATACGGTACAAAAGGAATGAAAGCCCTTCCTAAAATAGCACTTTTACGTCATAACGACAAAATTCTTGACTTACAACTGCAAAAGTAATACTCTTTTATTTGGGCTCCCTTAAAAAGGAGATTGACCGTGTAAATACGACGCTCCCCCTGCAAAATTGCAGGATGGGGGCGTTTTTTCATTTTACAAAATGATTGGAATCACATTACTAAGGAGGTAGTCAATTTGACTAAATATATTTTCGTAACAGGTGGCGTCGTATCATCTTTGGGTAAAGGGATCACAGCAGCATCACTCGGTCGTTTATTAAAAAATCGAGGTTTAGAAGTAACTACACAAAAATTTGATCCTTACATCAACATCGACCCAGGCACAATGAGTCCGTATCAACATGGTGAGGTATTCGTAACGGATGATGGTGCAGAAACAGATTTAGACTTAGGTCACTATGAACGTTTTATTGATATTAACCTTGGTAAACATTCGACTGTTACGTCAGGTCGTGTCTATGCAACTGTGTTGAAAAAAGAGCGTCGCGGTGATTATGAAGGTGGAACAGTGCAAGTTATTCCACATATCACAAATGAAATTAAAGACCGTATTCAACGTGCAGGGCGCGAAACGAATGCAGATATTGTCATTACAGAGATTGGCGGCACAGTAGGTGATATCGAATCATTACCGTTCCTAGAAGCGATTCGTCAGTTAAAACGTGATTTAGGTAGTGAAAATGTATTGTATTTACACTGTACATTAGTACCGTATATCGCAGCTTCAGGAGAATTAAAAACAAAACCAACACAGCACTCTGTAAAAGAGTTACGTTCATTAGGTATTCAACCAAATATTTTAGTCGTACGTTCAGATCGTTCTGTTCCACAAAGTATGAAAGAAAAAATTGCGCTATTCTGTGATGTACATGCACATGAAGTAGTAGAGTGTGTAGATGCAGAAAGCTTATATGATATTCCACTAGCACTATTAGAACAAAATTTAGATGGCATTGTATTAGACCATTTTGGTATGGAAGCGCCAGCAGCAGATATGATGGAGTGGACAGCTTTAGTTAATCGTGTGAAAAATCTATCTAAAACAACAACAGTGGCATTAGTCGGTAAGTATGTCGAATTACAAGACGCTTATATCTCAGTAGCAGAGGCATTAAAACATGCTGGTTATGCACATGATGCTGACATTAACATTCAGTGGATTAATGCAGAAGATGTAAATGCTGAAAATGTAGCATCTTTATTATCAAAAGTTGATGGTATTCTTGTACCGGGTGGTTTTGGAGATCGCGGCGTAGAAGGTAAGATTGAAGCGATTAAATATGCACGTGAGAACGATGTACCATTCTTAGGTATTTGTTTGGGTATGCAAATGGCAGCTGTTGAATTTGCACGTAATGTTTTAGGATTAGATGATGCGCATTCTGCTGAATTAGATGCAGATACAGCACATCCAATTATTGACTTATTACCAGACCAAGAAGATGTAGAAGATTTAGGCGGTACATTACGTCTTGGTTTATATCCATGTAAATTAAAAGAAGGTTCACGAGCAGAAGCAATCTACGGAGAGTCGTTAGTATATGAACGTCATCGTCACCGCTATGAATTTAACAATGCGTATCGTGAGGCGATGGAAGCAGCAGGTCTTGTATTCTCAGGTTTATCACCAGATGGTCGACTAGTAGAAATTTTAGAATTACCTGAGAAGAAATTCTTTGTGGCAGCACAATTCCACCCAGAATTTATCTCACGTCCACAACGTCCACAACCTTTATTCCGCGACTTTATTGGCGCAACAATGAAATAATAATGAAGAAATAGTTGCTAGAACATCTGTGTATAAACATCATTTTCTATAGGTATCAGAAAAAAACGGAATCGTGCTGTGGCGCGGTTCTGTTTTTTCGTTGCGAACTCTAAAAAGAAACATGAATATTTTGTTCCGAACACTATTTTAGCGGGAGAAATATCTCAGTCAAAAAAATATTAAAATTAAAACATTTGAATTCGAAATAAGGGTATAGAGAAAATAAGATTGTGCATTAGAAGGTATTTTAAGTATAGAAATGCTCGTTTAAGTAATAAAATTCTATATTTATGATAAAATCTATTTCTAAAAAAAGGGATATTAGGTATGATGAGTATATTAAAAATGTGAGGTGGAAGTTTTGACAAAAAAAGCAATCGCCATCGTCGTTGCGTTAGTCGTACTAGTTGCAGCTGGTGGTTTTGGCGTATATTACTATTTTACAAATACGCCAAAGAATAAATATTTATTAAGTGAAAAGAAAAGTTATGAAGATGTAAGCAATTATCTTTCTGAACGATACAAAGATGAAATGGCGTTATCAAATAAAATGCCAAATGAGTCTTACAAATCGAGTATTACATTAGGTG
Source organism: Kurthia sp. 11kri321 (assembly GCF_001534765.1). Classification (NCBI taxonomy): domain Bacteria; kingdom Bacillati; phylum Bacillota; class Bacilli; order Caryophanales; family Caryophanaceae; genus Kurthia; species Kurthia sp. 11kri321. The sequence continues at coordinate 2,520,975 of NZ_CP013217.1, read as the reverse complement.
CTGAATTACCTGAAACACTTACAAGTGGTCTTGGTATTCCGGCAGATTTAATTAAATCATCAAAAATTGAATTAAGTGCAGCACATGATCCGAAAAATAGTGCATCTCAATTGGCAATTAATCCGACAATTGGAGATAGCAAGATGGATGCATTCATTTGGAGTGCAGACGCTAAATATCAATATTTACAAGGTCCAATTCTAAAGAACCCGCTACAATTCAATAATGATCAATTTATTGAAGGACTTGAAAAATTAACAGGGGAAAAAATGAGTACTGAAGATGGTTTAACGAATGATACATTAAACCTAAACAGCATCATGAGTACACCGATTTCACAAGATGAGCTAAATGACTTAGTAAATCGTTATATGAAATTCACAATCGACCAATTAAATGATGACTTATTCAAAAAAGGTAGCGAAGAGGTCGACGTATTCGGTAAAAAGCAAAAGCTTGATACAATTACATTAGACATGAAAAATACAGATGTGAAGAATTTAACAATTGCAGTTGTGGAAGAAGCATCGAATGATAAAGATTTACAAAAGCTATTAAAGCAATCAGATGCAACAATTGATGTGAAAAAAGAATTACAGACAGCTTTAAAAAGTTTAAAAGAAACAAAAGCAGCAGATTTCCCAGCGATTAAGTCAACAATTTATGTCGATGGTAAAACAATTTTAAAACGTGATATCGTAATTGGTATTGATGAAGAAAAATTACACATCGTCGCTGATACAAAAGTAGACAAAGAAGTACAATTAAAAGTTGTTGGAACAGACAAAGAACAAACAGGTACATTAACAATTGAAGGTTCATCAACAGGTTCAAAAGACTTTAAAGATGACTACACAATTAAATTATCAGACCAAGATACACCGATGTTTGAAATTCAACTGACAAATGATGAAAAAGTTGATGGTAAGAAGCGTACGAATGCGATGGCTCTGAACTTTACAGCTCCAGATGAAGATCCATTCAAAATTACGTACGATCAAGAGATGACAACAGATGTTAAGAATAATAGCCAAGACTCAAAAGGAACAGTTGCTTTTGATGTACAAGGTGAAAATATTAAACTATTTGTAGATACAAAAACAAAATTAAAAGAACCACTTAAACTAGACGTTCCAAACGCGAAAAATGTGAACGACATGACGGAAGATGAAGTAATCAAATTACGTGAAGAAGTAACAAACGTATTTGCTTCGTTATTTATGGGTTTAGGCGGACTATAAAATAGGAGGAGTGTGTAAATGTCAATCATGAACTTAATGGGCATTTACCACTCTTTTTTATTGAAAAAGTGGTATGTGCTTCTCTATGTTTTAGCGCTTATTGGACTCATTTTAGCTGCACTTTTATGGTTCAACACCCATCAACAAAAGGAGACAATCCTACAACTTGGTATTGTTGACCAAGATCAAACTACCGAAACGAATATGATTTTACAAGCAGTCGGTAAGGGGGAGGAGTTCTCAAATCAATTTAAGCTCAAACCCTTTACGAATGAAGAAGCAAAACAAGCTTTAGAAAATCATAAGATTGACGGTTATATTGTTTTAAAAGAAGGAATGACGAAAGCTTTTTATAAGAATGGAGAACTACCAATTCACGTCTATACATATGACGAAACATCTGTTCAAAGTATTGTGATTCAGCAATTGGCAGATTCCGTATATAGTCGCTTGATGTTAGCAGAGAGTGGGATTCTAACTTTCGCAGAATTCCAGAAAAAAGCGACAGATGAAGAATTCGTTTCGATGATGATTCGCTTACTCGTGACGGGATTAGACCGTCAAGGTGCATTTGAAGTGGAAGAAGTGAAGACGTATCAACTATCGACTTATGTACTCGTAAGTGCGTACTTCTTATCAATTCTGATTATCTATTGGACGGTTTCGACATTACTGCATATGAATACATCGCAAGCATTACAACAGCGTCTACGCCTCTACCCATTCGTTCAAGAACGTTTGATTTTATCAAGAGGATTATTTGCGACAACCGTGACAGTTCTTTTTTCAATCATTATGACAATCTGCATTGTTCCATTTACGGCATTCGAAGCCTATAATAGCTTGTATTTAATAACGACATTACTTAGTTATATTTTATCAATTTTCTTCTTATTTACGCTATGTGAATGGGTTCGCTTTTCGATTGGAAAATGGCTTATCTTACTCTACCTACTCGTGTTCTCAGGTGCAGTTATTCCAACACTTTATACACAGCAGTGGCATATGAAAGAAAATCTATTTGCCCAAGTATTTCAACGCATATTAGATTTACTACATGAAAATTACATTACCGACTTTACATTTGTTTTTTATATACAGATTAGCAGTATTGTTCTCATATGGTGTGTTGTGTTAGTTTGGAGGAAATACCGATGAAAAAACAATGGATTTTATATGGATTAACTTGTATCGCAGTCGTTTGCCTTATTGTCTTATTTGAAAAAAGCCAACAGCAAGTATTTAAAATTCCGATACTCATACAAGACGAAGACAAGTCTAAACAGTCAAAAGAGTGGGTCAAGTCAATTCAACAATCGGATTACATCGCTGTTCAATCCTTATCAAACGCGGAAGAAGCGACTGAAAAAATTCGTTTGAATGAAGCGAGCGTGGCACTCATCATTCCAAAAGGCTTTTCGACAAATTTAGCTTCGCAAAGTACGAAAGGAACAGTTCGCCTTGTGCAAGCAGATGGTTTAGTCGCGTCCATTGCAACAGAATTAATCAGTCAGGCACTCTATAAACAGCAAATTCCATATATGATTAAAGATGAACTGAAGAACAAAGAACCGATTGAGAAAATTGAACAAGCCTATGAAAAGAACGAACCAAAGAATCAACTGCAAAAAGCGACATCTACTACACGAACGACAACAGGAAGCTTATTCAATACATTCTTTATGTGCGGGCTCATTTTCTTGTTGAGTTTACAAGTGATCTTTTTACGAAGTATGCGACAATTTAATGTATTCAATCGACTGAAATTATATCGTTTCGCTTGGTTGAAATTAATTAGTAGATATAGCGTATATTCACTCCTCTTTGTGTACATACTCGGAAGTGTGAGTGTATGGATTCTACAAGTACAATCGCCACTCATCGTAAATCTACTCTGGTTAATACCGAGCCAAATCGTACTCGCATGGCTTTTCTTTTTTGTTAGAACGAACAGTCATATGCTTTGGATGACGACGCTCTGGACGATTGTGTATAGTGTCATTTATATCGGAACACAGTTGATGGGAGGGATTATATGATTGCAATTGAACAGGCTACAAAAGCATTTGGTAAAAAGACATTGTTTCACGACCTTAACTTAATGTTTGAGGAGCAAAAAGTAACCGTTCTGCTCGGAGAAAATGGTGCAGGGAAGTCAACATTACTGCATATTCTTGCGGGACTTGAACACTTGAATACAGGGCGTATTTTATATCAAAATAGTCCGATCACTTCGAAACAAATACATGAAATCATCGGTTTTGTACCACAAGAAATTGCGCTTTGGGACCATCTGACAGTACAGCAAAACATTCAATTTTTCAAAAAGCAAAAAAAAGGCGCCATCTCTGACGAACAAATTAAGCGTTATTGTGAGCAATTACATCTCGTTGATTTACATCAGCCTATTTCAAAACTCTCGGGCGGTACGAAGCGTAAAGCTAATCTTTTAATCGGCTTATTACACCAACCGAAGTTTCTCATTTTAGATGAACCAACTGTAGGGATTGATTTAAAATCACGTTATGAAATTCAAGCACTCATTCGACAATTAAAGTCGACTTGTACAATTGTCATGACGACACATCATTTAGACGAAGTAGAAGCAGTAGCTGATTACATTATCACGATAGGAAAAGATCCTTTTTACAAACAAGTCTTGCAAGAAAAAGGTTTGCCATTCATAGAAGCAAATGAAGTATAGTAAATAAAAAAGGGGCTGGATTTACATCCAAGCCTCTTTCTTCATTTAAATTATTCCCCGTCAACCATTTCATCATAGGCAATTTTTATCGCTTCATAAATGAATGAGGCAGCGAGTGTATGCGGTACGACAATACGCTCACCCAAGTCATTCGGTAGTAAACCTTTTCGAATGCCCATTGAGATATACGTATAGGCATAATCCGCCATTGCACCAGCGTCTTCTGCTTTTTCGGATGTCACGACACCGAAAGGAATGAATTGTTCATACAGTTTTTTTGCAAAAGCAAGTGCTTCAGGGTGATCTGCATGACGTGTAAAGATACATACACGATCTTGCTCGGTAAGTGTAATGGAATCATTCCATGCATGTAAATTCGTAAACTTCTCCTCTGCATGTAGTGCATTCATCTCAATCGCATGTAATTCATCATAACAAACAAAGAATACGCGACCATGTCCAAACGTCGCTTGCGCAAGAAGGCGTGCTGTCTCTTCAATTGCTTCTTCTTCCGAGCCACTAATTCTTTGGAATAAACCATTTAACTGCGTTGTTAACATTTTTAACATTCTTTTTTCACCTCATAAGTTATATTATAATATGGTTGAAATAGAATGTAAAAATAGGACTGAATCATAGATTTTGGGGAATATATAAGTAGAGCTGTTAGGAGAAAAAAATGAAGAAAATATTAATTGTAGATGACCAAGCAGGAATTCGCCTTTTATTAAACGAAGTATTTAAAAAAGCCGGCTATGAAACCTATTTAGCCGCAAACGGTTTGGAAGCGATTCGTTTTTTAGAAAATATCATCATGGATTGTATGTTGTTAGATATGCGTATTCCCGGAGCCAATGGTATTCAAATCTTGAAACATTTGCAAAAGTTAGGTCAAAAGATGCCCATTATTATGATGACAGCTTATGGTGAGCAGGATTTATTAGATCAAGCAAAAGAACTTGGTGCTACACATTACTTTACAAAGCCATTTGATATTAAAGAATTGCAAAATACCGTCAATAATTTGTTGGAAGATTAGGGTGACGAGGTAGAATTAGGGATTTTTTTTTGATAAAATAATAATACAATGTGCTGACTGATATGGCACGCATCCTGAAGGAGGATTTTATATTATGGCTTTAGTATCGATGACAGAAATGTTAAACAAGGCAAAAGAAGAAAAGTATGCAGTAGGACAATTTAACATCAACAACTTAGAGTGGACACAAGCAATTCTTCAAGCAGCAGAAGAAGAAAAATCACCTGTAATTTTAGGCGTATCTGAAGGCGCTGGTAAATACATGGGCGGTTTTGTAGCAGTTGTGCACATGGTTAAAGGGTTAATGGAATCTTACGGTACAACTGTGCCTGTAGCCATTCATTTAGACCACGGCTCAAGCTTCGAAAAATGTAAAGAAGCTGTAGATGCAGGTTTCACGTCTGTAATGATCGATGCATCGCACCACCCATTTGAAGAAAATATTGAAATTACACATAAAGTAGTGGAATATGCACATTCAAAAGGTGTTTCTGTAGAAGCAGAATTAGGCACTGTTGGCGGTGACGAAGATGGCGTAATCGGTGGTATCATGTACGCTGATCCTGAAGAATGCCGTAAGATGGTAGAAGCAACAGACATCGACTGTCTTGCACCAGCACTTGGTTCAGTACACGGACCATACAAAGGTGAGCCAAACTTAGGTTTCAAAGAAATGGAAGAAATCTCGAAATTAACGCATTTACCACTAGTATTACATGGTGGTACTGGAATTCCAACTAAGGATATCCAACGTTCAATTTCATTAGGAACAGCTAAAATTAACGTGAATACAGAAAACCAAATTGCTGCTACAAAAGCAATACGTGAAATTTTAGAAAACGATAAAGTTGTCTACGATCCACGTAAATTCTTAGGTCCAGCACGCGAAGCAATCAAAACAACAGTGATTGGTAAAATGCGTGAATTTGGTAGTTCACAAAAAGCATAATTCCTATTCAATTTAATATGAAGTATAATGTAGGAGAAGTGTGGATTTTTAAAATTCATGCTTCTCCATTTGTCATATTTTCAGGGGGAAAACATAATGAAATTTTTTATTGATACAGCAAACTTTGATGAGATTAAAGAAGCACATTCATGGGGGATTATTTCAGGTGTAACAACAAACCCATCACTTGTAGCAAAAGAAAAAAACATCTCATTCCACGATCGTTTAAAAGAGATCGCAGAATTAGTTGATGGTTCAGTATCTGGTGAAGTAATCTCACTTGATGCAGAAGGTATGATTAAAGAAGGTCTAGAACTTTCAAAAATTCACCCGAACATCACAGTAAAATTACCGATGACACCAGCTGGTTTAACAGCTTGTTCAACTTTAACAAAAGAAGGCATTAAAACAAATGTAACGCTTATTTTCTCTGCAAACCAAGCTTTATTAGCTGCACGCGCAGGCGCAACATATGTATCACCATTCATTGGACGTTTAGATGATATTGGTCAAGACGGTGTAGAATTAATTCGTGAAATCGCAGAAATCTTTGCCATCCACGAAATTCCTTCTCAAATCATCGCAGCATCAATCCGTCATCCCCAACACGTAACACAAGCTGCATTAGCAGGTGCACATATTGCAACAACGCCATACAATGTGTTAGCACAATTATTTAACCACCCGTTAACAAACAAAGGTATTGAAGGATTCATGAAAGATTGGGCAAATAAAGATCAATAAGCAAGGAGATTTCTAAATGGACGTTTATAAAATTCAAGGTCAAAAACGTCTGCAAGGAACCATTAAAGTGAGCGGCGCTAAAAATAGCGCTGTCGCTTTAATCCCTGCATCGATTTTGGCTAGTTCTCCAGTAACAATTGAAGGATTACCAGAAATTTTAGATGTGTGGACGTTGAAATCTTTACTCGAAGAAATCGGTGGACAAGTCACATTTGAAGATGGCGTGATGTCAATTAATCCTGAGACCATGATTGATATGCCGCTACCAAACGGTAATGTGAAAAAGCTACGCGCTTCATATTACTTGATGGGTGCGATGTTAGGTCGCTTTAAACAAGCAGTCATTGGACTTCCAGGTGGTTGTTACTTAGGACCACGTCCAATTGACCAACATATTAAAGGATTTGAAGCACTTGGCGCAAAAGTGACCAATGAGCATGGCGCTATTTATCTACGTGCAGATGAATTAAAAGGTGCAAAAATTTATCTAGATGTAAGCAGTGTAGGTGCAACAATTAATATTATGTTGGCAGCTGTGCTTGCAAAAGGACAAACAATTATTGAAAATGCTGCAAAAGAACCAGAGATTATTGATGTGGCTACGCTTTTAACGAGCATGGGCGCAAAAATTAAAGGTGCTGGCACGAATGTGATTCGTATTGACGGTGTTGAAAGTTTAAGTGGTACAAAACATACGATTATTCCAGACCGTATTGAGGCAGGTACATATATGATTATGGCCGCAGCAATTGGTGATGGAATTACAATCGATAATGTTATCCCGCTTCACTTAGAACCCATCACAGCAAAATTACGTGAAATGGGCGTAGAGGTACAAGAATATGAAGAAAAAATTCATATTCCAAAAGTAGAGAAGTTAAAATCAGTAGACATTAAAACACTTGTTTACCCAGGCTTCCCAACAGACTTACAACAACCATTCTCCGTTTTACAAACACAAGCACATGGTACATCTGTTGTAACAGATACGGTGTACTCTGCGCGCTTTAAACACATTGCAGAATTGAAGCGTATGGGAGCTACAGGTCAAGTAGAGGGTCGTTCATCTATTATTAAAGGAGCAACACCTTTGACTGCGGCATCTGTAACAGCGACAGATTTACGAGCAGGCGCAGCGCTTGTTATTGCAGGTTTACTGGCTTCAGGTGAAACAGAAATTCACGACATTTATCATATTGAGAGAGGCTATAGTGGCCTCATTGAAAAATTGCGTGGTTTAGGTGCTGTTATTGACAAAGTTACATTAACAAGTGCCGCTGTAACAGAAGAAAAATAGTGAACAATTTGTTGAAAACAGCACTATAATTTTCTCACTGTGCTACAATAGATTTGGTTTAAACCATTCCACTATTAAGAAAAAGTGGCAAACGGGAGGAACAGTAAAAGATGAAACGCAGTTTATCAATGGAAGTAGTACGTGTAACAGAAGCAGCGGCAATCGCATCAGCAAGATGGATGGGCCGAGGATTAAAAATCGAAGCAGATGATGCAGCAACAACAGCGATGCGTCAAGTATTCGACTCAATTCCAATGGACGCAGTAGTAGTAATCGGTGAAGGTGAAATGGACGAAGCGCCAATGCTATACATCGGTGAAAAATTAGGTTCAGATCCAAATGGACCACAAGTAGATATCGCAGTAGACCCACTTGAAGGTACGAATATCGTAGCAGCTGGTAGCGGTAATGCGTTAACAGTACTTGCAATTGCAGATAGAGGAAATCTACTTCATGCACCAGATATGTATATGGACAAAATTGCGGTTGGACCAGAAGCAGCTGGAAAAATCGACATTAATGCATCTGTAACAGATAACTTAAAAGCTGTAGCAGAAGCAAAAGGCAAGCATATCGAGGATGTTGTAGCAACGTTGTTAAAACGTGATCGACACCAAGCAATCGTAGACGAAATCCGTGCAGCGGGAGCTCGTATTAAATTCATTAATGACGGCGACGTAGCAGCAGCTATTAATACAGCATTTGATGAAACAGGTGTAGATATTTTATTCGGTACAGGCGGTGCACCAGAAGGCGTAATCGCAGCAGTAGCTTTAAAATGTCTAGGCGGAGAATTCCAAGGTCGTTTAGTTGCATCGAACGATGAAGAAATCGCTCGTTGTGAAAAAATGGGAATTGAAGTAAACACAGTTTTATACATGGATGATTTAGTAAAAGGTGATGACGCAATCTTTGCAGCGACAGGTGTAACAGATGGCGAATTACTAAAAGGTGTTCAGTTCAAAGGTGGACACTGTACAACAGAATCAGTTGTAATGCGTGCAAAATCTGGTACTGTCCGTTTTGTAGAAGGTCGCCATAGTTTAACGAAAAAACCAAACTTATACATGGAAGACTAAACAAAACTTTCTCATTCTACTTATATAATTGCTCGGCAGCGCAAGCTGTCGAGCCCTTTCTTTCTATACATCTCTTTTAAATTCCCATGCATTGCATATAAAATAAATAAAAAAATAATATAAGAGTGGTGTTGAATAAATATGCCGGCATTAACAATTTCACAACTTGAGGATATGAAACTCAAGGATCTTTATGCGCTCGCAAAAGAGTATAAAGTATCTTATTATAGTAAATTAACGAAAAAAGAATTAATCTTTGCTATTTTAAAATCAAGAGCTGAACAGGAAGGATACTTCTTCATGGAAGGGATTTTAGAAATCGTCTCACAAGAAGGTTTCGGATTCTTACGTCCAATTAACTATTCGCCAAGTTCTGAAGATATTTATATCTCTGCATCTCAAATTCGTCGTTTTAGCTTACGTAATGGAGATAAAGTAACGGGTAAAGTACGTCCACCAAAAGAAAACGAACGTTATTATGGTTTACTACACGTAGAAGCAGTAAATGGTGAGAATCCTGAGACTGCAAAAGAACGTGTTCATTTTCCGGCTTTAACACCACTATATCCAGATCGACAAATCAAACTAGAAACAACACCGACGAAATTATCAACACGAATTATGGATTTAGTTGCACCGGTTGGTTTTGGACAACGTGGGTTGATTGTAGCGCCACCAAAAGCAGGTAAAACGCTATTATTAAAAGAAATAGCGAATGCCATTACAGAAAAGTATCCTGAAGCTGAATTAATTGTTTTATTAATCGATGAACGTCCTGAGGAAGTAACAGATATTGAGCGTTCTGTTCAAGCGGATGTTGTCAGCTCGACATTCGATGAATTACCTGAAAATCATGTAAAGGTAGCAGAATTAGTATTAGAGCGTGCGATGCGCCTTGTGGAACATAAACGTGATGTCATTATTTTAATGGACTCGATTACACGTTTAGCACGTGCTTATAACTTGGTTATTCCACCAAGTGGACGTACACTTTCAGGTGGTATTGACCCAGCTGCCTTCCATCGTCCAAAACGATTCTTCGGTGCTGCACGTAATATCGAAGAGGGCGGAAGTCTAACAATTTTAGCAACTGCTCTAGTTGATACGGGTTCACGCATGGATGAAGTGATTTATGAAGAGTTCAAAGGTACAGGGAACTTAGAATTGCACTTAGATCGAAATTTAGCAGAGCGTCGTATTTTCCCAGCGATTGATATTCGTCGTTCAGGAACACGAAAAGAAGAATTACTCATTCCAAAAGAACAATTGAATAAGTTGTGGGGAATTCGTAAAACATTTGCGGATGCACCTGACTTTACAGAGAAGTTCTTGAAAAAACTACGTACATGTAAAACGAATGAAGAATTTTTTGAAAAGCTTGATTCAAGTATGAAAAAAGCAACGAATGGTAAAGGGCTTATTTAATCTTACATAATAGAGGCTCAAAACATTTTATTTATGTCATATCGAGAAAAATAAATTGCATTCAAATAAGGTCTTTGTTATAATTTGATTCATGATGCAATCATTACGTGTTGCATATGCGACAGATGATTCTGGGTCGTGTAAGGCAACAGTTTGATATTAACTACTCTGTTCCAGATGGTTCAGGGCGAGAGGAGAAACAAACATGAAACAAGGTATTCACCCAGATTACAAAGAAGCAACAGTAACTTGCTCTTGTGGTAACACTTTCAAAACTGGTTCAGTAAAAGAAAACATCGTTGTCGAATTCTGCAACGAATGTCACCCATTCTACACTGGCCGTCAAAAATTCGCGTCTGCTGATGGACGTGTTGATCGTTTCAACAAAAAATACGGTCTTAAATAATTCAACTCGAATTATTAAAATACCTGCTAGGCGCTTCGTCGCTTAGCAGGTATTTTTCGTTTTATATAGGTGTGGATTCCCATTCGCGCGTGGAATAGTCCCTTTCGTCGGAGGAGATTCCCTTTGGCGCGCGGATTTGTCCCTTTCGATGGTGGTGTTTCCCTTTCGCGCGTGGAATAGTCCCTTTCGCAGGCGGCGTTTCCCTTTGGCGCGTGGATTTGTCCCTTTCGTCGAAGGAGATTCCCTTTGGCGCGCGGATTAGTCCCTTTCGATGGCGGTGTTTCCCTTTCGCGCGTGGATTTGTCCCTTTCGGCGGAGGAGAGTCCCTTTCGATGGCGGTGTTTCCCATTCGCGCGTGGATTTGTCCCTTTCAAAGGCGAAGACTCCCATTCGCGCGCAAATTTGTCCCTTTCAAAGGCGAAGACTCCCATTCACGCGTGGATTTGTCCCTTTCAACGGCGAAGATTCCCTTTCGTGCGTGGATTTGTCCCTTTCGGCGGAGGAGATTCCCTTTGGCGCGTGGATTTGTCCCTTTCGTCGAAGGAGATTCCCTTTGGCGCGTGGAATAGTCCCTTTCAACGGTGAAGATTCCCTTTGGCGCGCAGATTTGTCCCTTTCGATGGTGGTGTTTCCCATTCGCGCGCGGATTTGTCCCTTTCAACGGCGGAGATTCCCTTTGGCGCGCAGATTTGTCCCTTTCGATGGTGGTGTTTCCCATTCGCGCGCGGATTTGTCCCTTTCGTCGGAGGAGATTCCCTTTCGTAAGCGAATCAGTCCCTTTCAACGCCAAACTCCTTTTAAAAAAAGTGCGAAAATGACCATGTATTTAACCTTGATAAAAAGGGTAGATTCCTGTAGTATAAAGCACGTTGTTTAAAATAAAATCATCGTTTTACATCATATAAAATTTTGAATTTACATATAAATAATGCCATAATTATAGAATGAAGAAAGGGGTATTCCAATGTATGTAACGCAGCAAAATGGCTGGATTGAAGTAATTTGCGGTAGTATGTTCTCTGGGAAGTCGGAGGAGTTAATTCGTCGTGTACGTCGTGCACAATTTGCGAAACAACGCATTGCAGTATTCAAGCCACAAATTGATAATCGTTATAGTGAAGAAGCCGTTGTATCACATAATGGCACAACCGTTATTGCTTATCCGATTCAAGAACCATCAGAAATGTGGGATTATATCTCAGACGAGTACGATGTTATAGCAATTGATGAAGCCCAATTCTTTGGTCACGATATTATCGAAACGGTACAAAAATTAGCAGATCATGGCTATCGCGTGATTTTAGCTGGACTTGACCAAGATTTTAAAGGCGTTCCATTTGGACCGATGCCATTTTTAATGGCGATTGCGGAACAAGTCACGAAATTACAAGCTGTATGTAGCGAATGTGGCTCACCAGCTAGTCGCACACAGCGTTTAATTAACGGAGAACCTGCAAAAGCGGACGATCCTGTTATTTTAGTAGGTGCATCTGAAGCATACGAGCCAAGATGTCGTCATCATCACTTTGTACCAGAAGGTAAGACATCTGTTGTAGAAAAGTGATGAAAAAAGTCGTTTTTTAGGGTAAAATATATAGGATGATTTTTAAAAGAGTAGCAAGAGTTACTCTTTTTCTTTATACTATTATAGGGACAATAAATAGATAAAACATGATATAGATTAGGAATAAGAAAGGAAAAGGTGAAAATATATGTTTGATCGCCTTCAAGCAGTTGAGGACCGTTATGAACGTTTAAATGAGTTATTAAGTGACCCGGACGTTGTATCGGATAATAAAAAATTAGCACAATATTCAAAAGAACAATCAGATATTCAAGAAACAGTTGAAGTGTATCGTGAGTATAAATCAATTAAAGAGCAAATCGCTGACGCAAAAGAGATGTTAGACGAAAAGCTTGATCCAGATATGAAAGAAATGGTTAAAGAAGAATTAAAAGAACTAGAAGTACAAGTACCGGGCTTAGAAGAACGCCTAAAAGTACTGTTAATTCCAAAAGACCCGAACGACAGTAAAAACGTAATCATGGAGATTCGTGGGGCAGCAGGTGGAGACGAAGCAGCCTTATTCGCAAACTCTCTATTCCGTATGTACAGTAAATATGCGGAAACACAAGGCTGGAAAATCGAAGTTATGAACGCGAACCCAACAGAACTTGGTGGGTATAAAGAGATTGTCTTCATGATTAATGGACAAGGCGCTTACTCAAAATTCAAGTATGAAAGTGGCGCACACCGTGTACAACGTGTTCCAGAAACAGAATCACAAGGTCGTGTACACACATCTACATCAACAGTAGTGGTTATGCCAGAAGCAGAAGAAGTAGAATTAGACTTACAAGAAAAAGATATTCGTGTCGATATTTACCACGCATCAGGCGCAGGTGGTCAGCACGTCAACAAAACAGCATCAGCTGTACGTATGACGCATATTCCAACAGGCGTTGTTGTAGCGATGCAAGATGAACGTTCACAATTAAAAAACCGCGAAAAAGCGATGAAAATTTTACGTGCGCGTGTATATGATAAATTACAACAAGAAGCGCAAAGTGAATACGATGCGGAACGTAAATCAGCTGTTGGTACAGGTGACCGTTCGGAGCGTATTCGCACATACAACTATCCACAAAACCGTGTAACGGATCACCGTATTGGCTTAACAATTCAAAAATTAGACCAAATCATCGAAGGTAAGCTCGATGAAGTATTCGATGCATTAATTATGGAAGAACAAGCGAAAAAATTGGACCAACTAAATGAACCAAGAATGTAAGCAAGTTTTCGAGGCCCTTCAATGGGCTTCTTCTTTTTTAGAGGAAAAAAATCGTGAGGCGAATGCAGCCCGCTTACTACTTCAGCATGTTTTAGCTGTTGATTATACAGGTCTCATGTTGAACATGCGCGAGCCTTTAACGGAAGAACAGCAACAACAATTTGAGGAGCTAATCCACGCTCATATCGCTGGTAAACCAGTTCAATATTTAATTGGAACAGAACAATTTTATGGTCGTACATTCCAAGTGAATGAAGCTGTATTAATTCCAAGACCAGAAACGGAAGAATTAGTAGAGCAAGCACTAGATCGGATGACAGCGAAGTTCGGTGATGCATCATTATCACTTGTGGATATTGGAACAGGCAGTGGTGCAATTGCAGTTACGCTAAAAAAAGAGCGCCCGAGTCTGCAAGTAACAGCTACTGACCTAAGTGAAGATGCACTTCAAACTGCAAAACAAAATGCACAACTGTTAGAAGCAGATGTCACTTTTTTGCAGGGTGATTTAACAGCACCTGTTCAACATCAAAAATTCGATGTTGTACTATCAAACCCACCGTACATTGCGTTCGACGAAGTGAATGTGATGAATGAAGTAGTATTAGAACATGAACCGCATACAGCTCTATTCGCTGAAGAAAATGGTCTTCAGTTGTATCGTCGACTTTGTGAGGAGTTACCGCATATTGTGCATAACCAAGCAATTATTGGCTTTGAAATAGGTTATCAACAAGGTGAAGCTGTGTATAACTTATTGAAAAAAAGTTTTCCACAGGGAAAAGTAGAAGTTTTAAAAGATTTATTTGGACAAGATCGTATGGTTTTTTGTGAAATCGGATAGTTATCCACAACTGTAAAGTATAAAACCTTTACATTTATAAAATAATTAAAAAATGGTGCGAAATGCGTAGTATCAATACTTATAAGAAGTCTAAAGCACCTATTTTCAAATAAATTCGTATATTTCTGAAAAAGTTATGCACAGAATTTCACGAAATATCCACAATTTCAATCGAAAAATCAAAAATGTGCATAACTTTCTGAAAAATTGTGTGGGAGGAAGAACAAAATGGAGACAAAACGAGTAGTCGTCAATCCAGATGGTACATTTACTTCTGCCTATGATGAAGCAGTTCAATTATTAAAAGCAGGTGAGGTTGTCGCGTTTCCTACCGAAACAGTTTATGGACTAGGTGGCGTTGCAACAAGTAATGCGGCAGTTGCTAAGATTTATGAAGCAAAAGGTCGACCATCTGACAATCCATTAATCGTTCACATTGGAACAATTGAAGAAATTGATCGCTATGTAATCGATGTAAATGATAAGGCAAAAAAATGTATGGATGCATTTTGGCCAGGCCCTCTAACTGTTATTTGTAAAGTGAAGCCGAATATACTATCTGAAAAAGTAACAGCTGGTTTGGATACAGTTGGTTTACGCATGCCAAGCCACCCCGTATCACTACAATTGTTACGACATCTAGGGGAACCAGTTGCTGCGCCAAGTGCGAACCGAAGTGGTAAGCCAAGTCCAACAGAAGGTATTCACGTAGAAGAAGACTTAGCAGCTAGAATTCCGATGATTGTAGATGGTGGCGCAACAGGAATCGGTGTGGAATCAACAGTAATTGATTGCACATTGGATATACCCACCATTCTACGTCCGGGTGGTGTCACAAAAGAAATGTTGGAAGCTGTCATTGGAGAAGTTCATCAACCAACACACTTAGAACAAAAAGAAGGTGCCCCAAAAGCGCCCGGTATGAAATATACACATTATGCACCGAATGCGCCTGTTTATATGATTGAAAAAGATGAAGAGAAAATCCAGTCTGCAATTCAAGCGCTGCATAAAGAAAATAAAAAAGTGGCTTTACTCGCGCCAGAAAATTATGCGTGTGAGCAAGCGGATTATTTCTTCTCATTTGGACAAGATACACAAGAAGAGATGGCGTTACATCTGTATCATGCATTACGTGCTTGTGACGCAACGGATGCAGATATTGTACTCGCAACTGCGACAACGACAGATGGTGTGGGTTCAGCTATTATGAACCGACTTGAAAAATCAGCAGGCGGTAATTGGTATAAATAAAAGTTTTCAAAGAGAATCACGCAATCAAGTGATTCTCTTTTTTCTTTTCTCTAGATGGTATGTGTTAAGATGAATATAATAAAAATAGATGGAAATAAATAATGTACGAAGTCATAGTTGATACTTTAGGCATAATATTTTTTTGGTAAAATGTATCATTTTTCCTTCTATTTAAGGTATAATTTAACTATAAGAGAGGTGCGCCATGCAAATTTATTTTATTTGTACAGGTAATACATGTCGAAGCCCAATGGCAGAAGCAATTTTGAAACATAAGAAATTAGAAAATGTGGATGTATATTCAGCAGGTGTTTATGCACAATCAGGTGTTCCAATGTCTACAAATGCGCAAATTGTATTACAAGAACATGGAATTGAAGCGCAACATCAATCTTCACCAGTAGATGTAAATCGATTAAATCAGTCAGATTTAATTTTGACGATGACAGGATCGCATTTACATGCATTATTGCAAGTATACCCACACATTGCGGATAAAGCATTTACATTACATGAATACGTATATAATCTGCAAAAAGATGTATCGGATCCATACGGTGGAAGTGTAGATGTCTATCGTCGTACATTTGAAGAACTACAACGTTTGATTGACGCACTTCAATCGAAAATAGTGGAGGATTAATACATGGAAAAAGAAAATAAGCACGCATTTAGTTTACGTAAAAAGTTAGTCTTATTTGTAGTAGCATTAGCAGTCATTACATACGGGACGAGCTTAGTATTTATACAATATATTCAGCCTACGTTCTTTCCCGATTCCAATGTATTAGTATTTGAGATTGTAACGTTTAGTTTAGGAGTTATGTGGTCTGGTATTTTAGCAGCAATTTTAGCATTCTTTATTATTAAGCCGTTACAACAACTTGAAAAAGTAGCGCTAGAAGCAGCAAAAGGGAATATTCATCAAGAAATTGAGGTTCGTAAATCAAAAGATGAAATCGAATCTTTAGCGAAGGCTTTTCAAACGATGCTTGTCAACTTGCGTCAAATGGTCAGTAGTATTGAAGATAATTTTCAACAAACGAATCAAACGGTTCGCGCTTTATCAGTAGAATCAAAAGAAGCTTTAGAACAGTCGGATGCCATTGCCCAAACAATCGCACAGATTTCAGAAGGCGCTGTAGATTCAGCCATCTCGATTCAAAATACAGCTGAAGCGATGGAAGATGTACGTTCACTAGCAGATGAAGTGAATAATCACGCAGTAACTTCTTCAGAGTATTCTCGAAAAATGATTGGTGAACTGAATCGCACAACAACAGCCATTGAACAACTTGTGAAGGGGATTCAAGATATGGCTGAGGGGAATCGTCTTGCGTTACAAGATATCCACCAATTAGAACGCAATGCTAATGAAGTTGAAAAGATTATTTTATTAGTCGGTTCAATTGCAGAGCAAACGAATTTACTGGCATTGAATGCGTCAATTGAAGCAGCGCGTGCTGGTGAGCATGGTAAAGGATTTGCAGTTGTAGCAGAAGAAGTACGTAAACTTGCGGATGGTAGCGCAGAAGCAGCAAAAGGTGTTGCGAAATTAATTCAAGTGATGCAAGCAGACGTTGTACAAGTTGTAGGCAAGATGACGTCACAAGTTGAAATTGCAGAACATGAAATGGCACGTGTCAACGAAACAACAGACGCTGTTTCAAGTATGAATCAGATTGTGAATAAGATGGCATCTTCAGTAGATGAGATTTCAACATTTGTTGGAAAACAGTTACACAATATTGAACAAACAGCACAACAGTCACAAGAAGTAGCAGCGATTGCTGAGGAGACAAGTGCAGGAGCGCAGGAAGTTCGTAGTGCGACAGAAGAACAAGCTCGTTCGATTTCGCAAATGGATGACCTATCACGCAACTTACAAGTACAATCAGAAGAACTGCATAAAACCATTCAGCAATTTAAGTAATATAATAGTAGAAAAGAGAAATCACTTGGGGAAAGTGGTTTCTTTTTTTATTTCAGAGATGGATTTAATCCATAGAACATTTAAAAAAGAGTGTTCTCTTCACCTTCAATTTTGAAGTTTATAGAAAAGGTGAATTATTTGGTCAAGACTTTTAAAACATACTTGTCACGCTTTCGTCATATTTTGATATTTTTTTAAAATCGACTTCATTTTCTCATTGCGCGAATGGATGTTTTTATTATATAGTATTCAATACTTCAATTGAAATACTCTAATTAAAGTATTTTAATTCAAAATGAAAACAAAAAGGGGAACATCATAGAATATGAAATTCAAAGATTTTATTAAAGGTAAAAGTATTGGTTCAGCTATGTTCATGGCGATTTTTTATGTCGTAGTTATGCTTGGTATTTTTTTAGCTGGTTACTCGGCACTTCCGGGAAACATCGACCGCTTACATGTAGCCATCGTAAACGAAGACGAAGGTGCATATGGTAAACAAATCGCAAAAAGTCTTGAAAAAGAATTACCATTTAAACATATTGAAAAAGATTTAACGAATAAAGAAGCAATGAAAGAATTGAACGACAACGAAGTAGCGATGGTTGTTCGTATTCCAAAAACATTCTCAAAAGATTTACAAGATGGTAAAACAAGTTCATCAATTGACTTTAGTGTGAACGAAGCATCTGCCACAGCAGTATCTTCAACAATGACACAAGTAGCAAGTCAAATTAATGCACAACTAAGTAAGCAATTCTCAACGCAAACAGCTGAAGGAATTTTAGCGCAGTTACAAGTTCCAAAAGAACAAGCAAAAGAGATGGCTGAAGCAATTCAAACAAGCTATCAAGGTAACATTAAAATTATCAACGATGTACCGGCAGGCATGCAAAATAACATGCTACCAATGTTCTTAACGATGTCACTATATATTGGTGCCATGATTGGTTCAATGATGTTAGTAGGTGCATTCAAATTAAATCGTGGTAAAGCGACAAAAACACGTCTCTTCACGTATATGCAATTAGCATCAATCATCATTGGTGTGATTGCAGGTATTGCTTCAACAATTATTTCATTCTTATTAATCGACCATTTAGAAGGATCAAAAGCATTCTTCGAAATGTGGGGACAACAAGCATTAAACTACTGGGTATGCTTCAACTTCACAGCTATGTTCATCTTCTTATTAGGCGATGCAGGTATGATTGTGAATATTCCAGTACTGCTTTACCAAACAATTTCAAATGGTGCAACAATCTCTTACGATATGATGTACGCACCATTCCAATGGGGTAGCCACATTACGCCAATGTTCTATTCAGTTCAAGCGTACTTTGCAAACATCTTTGGTAATACATCTGCCGCACCATTTATTTGGGGACTAGTAGCAGTAGGCTTAGTCGCAATGTTATTTAACATCATCATTGCTTGGTTATTACACCGTCCACTACCACTCGACAAACCAGAGGCAGAAGCAACAGCTAAATAATGTAGCAACATATAGGAGCTGAAGAAGTGAGTATTCAAATATTTATTTTAAGTAACTTAATAGAACAGAGCGCCTATCCATATCAACTCAAGAAAAAATTAGCTGACTTTAAAATTCTCGATTTGAATAACTCACTATCAGAAAGTCGGCTATACTATAATTTTGAATCGCTAAAAAAACAAGGTTTGATTGCAGTAGAAGAAGTACTGCATGAAGAACATCGTCCAGATAAGCAGATGTTCACGATTACAGAAAAAGGTCGTGAACAGCTCGCTGGAAAAATCTATAAAGTGTTCGAACAAGCGATTGGCATTGATGATATGATGGTTGGTTTGGGCAATCTTGAATATGTCGATTGTTATCGCGTACTTGCGATACTTGAGAAAAAGCTCGACAAGTATAAAAAGAATTGGGCGATGATTACGACATTTGATAGCGAAAAATATGTAACGACACGCTATGCGGATCTACGTACGATGATGGATGCCTATACGACGGAACGATATGAACAATTAATTCGTTATATGGAACAAATCATTGAATATGTAGAACAATACGAAAAAAAATGAGAGATGGGCGATTCAGTCCATCTCTTTTTGTTGAAAGAAATTCAGGTTTGAAATAGGTTTTGATTCACTAAAGAAGTAAAAATGGAAAAAAGATAACATTTTTTGTCCATATAGTAAGAATTATCAGAAAAATTAACGTATTGTATAAATCTGCAAAGTTCGGTATTATGGATTTAAAGAGATGTTTTATTTATTTTAAAGCTCTGATTACTATCTATAACTTAACTATATAATCTTTTTAAGTTTTAAATGTTCGTCTTATGGGCGTGGAAGGACCTTAAATTTTGAAAATATATGTCTTTCTCAATGTAAAAATGGTAATATTGTAGTGAACCTTAAACATAATGAAAAGAGGGATTAAATTGAAAATCGCAATTTCATCTGACCATGGCGGAAACAATTTACGTAAGGAGATTATGGCCTTACTAGATGAGCTAGGATTCAGTTATGAAGATTTTGGACCTCAAGACGACAGCTCTGTAGATTACCCTGATTATGCAAAACCAGTATCAGAAGGTGTTGCTTCAGGTAATTTCGATAAAGGTATTTTAATTTGTGGTACAGGCATTGGTATGTCAATCGCTGCAAATAAAGTAAAAGGAATTCGTTGTGCATTAGTACATGACGTATTCTCAGCAAAAGCTACACGTTGCCATAATGATTCAAACATTATCGCAATGGGTGAACGTGTAATCGGCCCTGGCCTTGCACGTGAAATTGTCGCAACTTGGTTACAAACAGATTTTGAAGGTGGTCGTCATGAACGCCGCATCGAAAAAATCACTGCACTTGAAGAACAAAAATAAGCGCAATTCGTAAGGAGACATGATCATGTTAGACACAATCTCGCAAGATCTAACCATCTTATTAAATGAATTAGCAGAACAAACCACTTTTAAAAAGGGGCAATTATTTGTTGTCGGATGTTCCACATCTGAAGTCAAAGGTGCAAAAATCGGTACAGCAGGTGGGTTGGAAATTGCAGAAGCACTGTATCAACCACTTGAACAATTTGCAAAACAGCATGGACTCTATTTAGTATTCCAAGGCTGTGAACATATTAATCGTGCTTTAACAATGGAGAGAGAAGCAGCAGAACGCTATCAATTAGAAGAGGTTGCTGTTATTCCAGTCGTCAAAGCAGGAGGATCGATGTCAGCATATGCTTATCGTCATTTACAAGACCCCGTCGTTGTAGAGACTGTACAAGCTCATGCAGGAATTGATATCGGCCAAACATTAATCGGTATGCATTTAAAGAGGGTGGCAGTTCCTGTTAGAACATCTGTCCAACGTATTGGTGAAGCTGTTGTAACAGTTGCAAAAACTCGTTTAAAACTAGTCGGTGGAGAACGAGCAGTATATACATTAGATTAATTAATTATTTAGGGGGCAAAGAGAAATGGAAAAACTTGCAGCAAAAGATAAGGCGGTATTTAACGCAATTGAATTAGAATTTGCACGCCAACAAGAAAACATCGAGTTAATCGCTTCAGAAAATATCGTAACAAAAGCAGTAATGGAAGCACAGGGTTCTGTATTAACAAACAAATATGCAGAAGGTTATCCTGGGAAACGCTACTACGGTGGTTGTGAATTCGTAGATATCGTAGAAGATATCGCGCGTGATCGTGCAAAAGAATTATTCGGTGCAGAATACGTTAACGTACAGCCTCACTCGGGTGCACAAGCAAACATGGCAGTTTATTTCACAATTCTTGAGCAGGGCGATACAGTGCTGGGTATGAACTTAGCACATGGTGGTCACTTAACACATGGTAGCCCAGTGAACTTCTCTGGCGTTCAATACAATTTCGTAGAATATGGTGTTACAGAAGATACAAACGTAATCGACTATAACGATGTTCGCGAAAAAGCATTAGCGCACAAACCAAAATTAATCGTAGCAGGTGCTTCAGCTTACCCACGTGAAATCGACTTCGCTAAATTCCGCGAAATCGCAGACGAAGTAGGCGCGCTATTCATGGTGGATATGGCACATATCGCAGGTCTTGTAGCAGCTGGTCTTCACCAAAACCCAGTACCATATGCTGATTTTGTAACAACAACAACACACAAAACATTACGTGGTCCACGTGGCGGTATGATTCTTTGTAAAGAAGAATGGGGTAAAAAGATTGACAAATCAATCTTCCCAGGAATTCAAGGTGGTCCATTAATGCACGTAATCGCAGCGAAAGCAGTAGCATTCGGTGAAGCATTACAACCAGAATTCAAAGCATACGCACAACAAGTCATCACAAACGCAAAAGTATTAGGTGAAGCACTAGAAGCTGAAGGCATCAAAACAGTTTCAGGCGGTACAGATAACCACCTATTACTATTAGATGTACGCTCACTAAACCTAACTGGTAAAGAAGCAGAAGCTTTATTAGATGAGGTACACATCACAGCGAACAAAAACGCAATTCCATTCGACCCAGAAAAACCATTCGTAACTTCAGGCGTACGTATCGGTACACCAGCGATTACATCTCGTGGTTTCAAGGAAGAAGATATGAAAGAAGTTGCTTCAATCATCGCACTTGTATTGAAAAATCCAAACGATGCAGCAATCAAAGCAGAAGCAATTACACGCGTAAAATCATTAACAGATGCACACCCAATCTACGCAGACTAATTTATAAAATGGAGAAATCGCCTGAGGGCGGTTTCTTTTTTTTGTTAGGATTTTGAATGAGTGCCCCTTTCAAAGAGCGAGATTCCCTTTGGCGCGTAGAATAGTCCCTTTCAAAGAGTCGAATTCCCTTTCGCATGCAAAAAAGTCCCTTTCGGAGAGCGAGATTCCCTTTGGCACGTAGAATAGTCCCTTTCAAAGAGCGAGATTCCCTTTGGTGTGTAGAATAGTCCCTTTTAAAGAGTCGAATTCCCTTTCGCGCGTAGAATAGTCCCTTTCAGATGAGAAGATTCCCTTTGGTGCGCAGAATAGTCCCTTTCAGATGAGAAGATTCCCTTTGGTGCGCAGAATAGTCCCTTTCGAAGAGTCGAATTCCCTTTCGGAAGAATAATTCCCTTTGGCACGCGAACCAGTCCCTTTTAAAAAATCTTCGTTATTCAATAGTAAGCTTCTAAAAGATATAAATTTTCGCTTTAGATTCACTCCTATTAAATAAAAGTAAATAGAATGGGGAATAGAATCATGTAGGAAGTCACGCTTTTTTGACTAAAATTCACTTTTTTATTGGAGTTTCTTCTATTATATAGATGAATTTTCAGAAATCTTATTTCGCTCTAATCCGTCACATGAAAACTTAAAATGTGTCAAAAAGAGAAATGAAAATATTGACATTTGTATGCCGTTTTATTTCTGTTATAATAGTCAAGATAAACAAAAGTAGGGAGAGAACTAAAAATGGGAAAAGTATATGTATTCGACCATCCATTAATTCAACACAAATTATCATACATCCGTGATATCAATACAGGAACAAAGGAGTTTCGTGAACTAGTTGACGAAGTAGCTACATTAATGGCATTCGAAATCACACGTGATTTACAAACAGAAGAAATCGAAATTCAAACACCTGTTACAAAAACAAAAACAAAAGTATTATCAGGTAAAAAGATGGCAATCGTGCCAATCCTACGTGCTGGTTTAGGCATGGTAGATGGTATGTTAAAACTAATTCCAGCTGCAAAAGTAGCACACATTGGTTTATACCGCGATCCAGAAACTTTACAACCGGTAGAATACTACGCAAAATTCCCAGCTGATATTGAAGAACGTGAATTCATCATCGTTGATCCAATGTTAGCTACAGGTGGTTCTGCAATTGAAGCAATGAACTCACTGAAAAAACGCGGCGCGAAAAACATTCGCTTCATGTGCTTAATTGCGGCTCCAGAAGGCGTAAAAGCAATTCAAGAAGCACACCCAGAAATCGATATTTACATTGCGGCATTAGATGAAAAATTAAATGACCATGGCTATATCGTACCTGGACTAGGTGATGCAGGCGATCGTTTATTCGGTACAAAATAATACGTTGTACAGGGATGGTGCAAAAAACATGAAAAAGTGGAAAGTAATGACTGTGTTTGGTACAAGGCCGGAAGCCATTAAGATGGCGCCTCTTGTAAAAGCGTTGCAGCAAAATACAGAGCAAATTGATACAGTTGTGACGGTAACGGCGCAACACCGCGAAATGCTTGATCAAGTATTAGAAACTTTTAAGATTGTTCCAGATTATGATTTGAATATTATGAAAGAACGCCAAACACTTCTTGATGTTGCGACACGCGGTTTAGAAGGTCTCGATCAAATTATGAAAGAGGCGAAACCCGATGTTGTACTTGTACATGGCGATACAGCAACTACATTTGTGGCTAGTTTAGCTGCCTTCTATAATCAAGTAGCGATTGGTCACGTAGAAGCAGGTCTTCGTACATGGAATAAATATTCACCATATCCAGAAGAGATGAATCGTCAACTGACAGGTGTGTTAGCTGACATTCACTTTGCACCAACTGAACAAGCGAAAGAAAATCTTCTAAAAGAAAATAAAGAGCCGAACTCAATTATTGTGACAGGAAATACAGCGATTGATGCATTAGCGACAACTGTTGCAGATGACTATACACATCCTGTACTTGAAGCAATTGGTGACAATCGAATGGTTCTATTAACCGCACACCGACGTGAAAACTTAGGTGAACCGATGGAAAATATGTTCCGAGCGATTTATCGTATTTTAGAAGAACATCCAGATGTACAAGTAGTCTATCCGATGCATTTGAATCCAGCAGTTCGTGACACAGCGCGTGCAATTTTAGGATCGCATGAACGCGTTCATCTAATTGAACCGCTTGAAGTATTTGACTTCCATAATTTTGCGTCACGTTCTTACATGATTTTAACGGATTCAGGTGGTATTCAAGAGGAAGCGCCGTCACTAGGAAAACCAGTACTCGTATTACGAGACACGACGGAACGACCAGAAGGAATTGAAGCGGGGACACTCAAGCTTGCTGGAGTGGAAGAAGAGACCATTTATGATTTAACAAAAGAATTATTGACGGATAGTGCATTATACAATCAAATGGCGCAAGCATCGAATCCGTATGGTGACGGGCATGCATCAGAGCGTATTGTAGAGGCATTAATCTCTTTTCTAGAAAAATAAAAAACAAAAACTACTCGAACAGCTAGAATACGAATATTCTTAGTCGAGTAGTCTTTGTTTTTAAAGTTAAATCGAGAAATAAAGAACATTTCCAAGTTTTTTCTTAAATTTGTCGACTATTTGACAAAAGTGTACAGGTTGTGAAGTTTTTATGCAGAACCAATTGACATGAAATATTCACTATTGTATGCTAACAAAGGGTAAGAATGATAAGGGTTTCTATGTCTGAATATCAAGCCGTACCTCTTTTTTTTATGGAGTTTGGCTATTGACGTATAAGGCAAATCCCTAGCTTTTGACTCTTTTAACGTTTTCGGACGTGTAAAGGTTCTTATATGGAGCGATGGTACTTCATTAAATGTTAGCTAATAATACATAATAAGTTTCCGATTAAGTTAAGCAATGCTTACTTTGGTAACGGTTACCCTTAATATGTTCCACAATTAGCTACGTTCCATCCGGTGGTCAGCTTTATATCCATCATTCGAAAAAAAGATTCAGGAGACTAAAGACCAAATGGTAGAAATGCATCGGATTTTTAAAAAGCAGGTAATAGGTTTTATTATTTTGCTAATCGTTTGTGCAATCGGCTGGGGCTTTACATCGTACCACGCGTTATTCGCAGGTCTCGCATTAGGTGCCCTTTGTGGTCTATTTAATTTTTGGAACCTGGTCCGAAGAATGGAAAGCTTTGATCGTAAGACACGTCAGGGACAAAAGGTTAAGTCCTTAGGTACCCTTATTCGCTACGGATCAGCTTTACTTGCGGCAGCAGTTGCAATAACTTGGTCTGAGTATTTTAACGTAGCTAGTACTGTCGTTGGATTAATGATTCCGTACATTCTACTTTTTGTAGATAGGATCATAGTTCAGTTGAAAAACTAAATAAGCAAAGCGCATGTGAAAGAGAGGTGAACGAACAAGTGGAACATAAAAATCCTTATTTTGAAATAGCTGGTTTAGGCTTCAATACAGCAGACGTCATGATGTTATTAATCACAGCAGTGATTGTATTCATTATTGCGGTTGTATCAACACGTAAACTTCAGTTAAAGCCAACTGGTATGCAAAACTTCATGGAGTGGGTTATGGACTTCGTGAAAGGCATCATCTCAAACAACATGGACTGGAAGACAGGTGGTCAATTCCACATCTTAGGTATTACATTAATCATGTTTATCTTTGTAGCGAACATGCTAGGTCTACCATTCTCAATTTCTGTAGATGGTTACTTATGGTGGAAATCACCAACAGCAGATCCGGTTGTTACACTAACATTAGCTGTTATGATTCTTGTCTTAACAAACTACTATGGTGTAAAAGCACAAGGTATGAAAGGATACTTGAAGACATTCGTGTCTCCAATGAGCTTCTTACTACCAATTAAGATTATTGAAGAACTTGCAAATACATTAACTCTTGGTCTACGACTTTACGGTAACATTTTTGCCGGGGAGGTATTATTAGGATTATTGGCAGGTCTGGCTACAGCGTGGTCAGGTGCTGGTTTCTTAGCAGCTTTCATTCCAATGATGGCATGGCAAGCATTCTCAGTATTTATTGGAGCAATCCAATCATTCATCTTCGTTATGTTAACAATGGTTTACATGTCTCACAAAGTGAGCAAAGACCATTAATTAATTATAAACCAGTTAATTCGTATTCATTAGGGATTAGCTAAACAACAAAAAAATATCATATTTCCAAGGAGGAAAATTTACAATGGGTTTAGGTTTAATCGCAGCAGCAATCGCAGTTGGTCTAGGTGCACTAGGTGCAGGTATTGGTAACGGTCTTATCGTAGGTCGTACAGTTGAAGGGATCGCTCGTCAACCAGAATTACGTGGAGTATTACAAACAACAATGTTCATCGGTGTCGCTTTAGTAGAAGCATTACCAATCATCGCAGTAGTTATCGCGTTCATCGTAATGAACAAATAATTTGTCTTCAATGTTTCTTGGCGAAGTCTTAATTAGTTGAGTCACTTCGCCTTTCATTTATATCGGTTTCATTACCGATATAAATTCCTTTAGACTACAAATCTTAAACAAGATTCAATTATAAAAAAATTTCAATTGACTCTAAGCTCTTGAAGGGAGTGAAACAATCGTGTTATTAGATTATTTAGTGCTAGGTTCCGCAGCGGGCCAAAACCAATACGGTACAATTTTAGCAACATTAGTAGTATTCGTAGTATTAATGCTTCTTCTTAAAAAATTCGCATGGGGTCCACTTATGGGAATTATGCAACAACGTGAAGAATTAGTTGCATACGAAATCGAATCAGCTGAAAAAAGTCGTAAAGAAGCACATGAATTATTAGAAGAACAACGTAGCCTTCTTAAAGAAGCTCGTACAGAAGCGCAAGCGATTGTGGAGAACGCTAAACAACAAGCAATTCTTCAAAAAGAAGAAATTGTTTCATCAGCTAAAGCTGAAGCAGTTCGTTTACAAGAATCAGCGAAACGTGATATTGAGAGCGAAAAAGAAAAAGCTATCGCAGCTGTTCGTGAAGAAGTGGTTTCACTATCTGTACTGGCAGCAACTAAAGTTCTTAACAAAGAAGTTTCTACAGAAGATAATCGTACGCTTATCGAAGAAACGATTGCGAAGGCAGGGGAAGCTCGATGAGTCAATCCATTGCAGCGAATCGCTATGCTAAAGCCTTATATGAATTGGCAAAGGAAAAAAACGTAGTTGCTGAAACAGTAGCTGACTTACGTGAAGTAAGAATCGTTTTTACAGAGTCTAAAGATTTATTCAATCTTTTAGTAGCTCCTAACCTAACAACAGAGAAAAAATTTGAACTAATTGATTCAATTTTTTCATCTGTACAACCAATTATTGTCGATGCACTAAAAGTTATCTTAGTTAATAACCGAATCGACGAAACTGTAAGTGTGATTGATTCGTTTATCCGCATTGCGAATGATGAGTCAGGTGTAGAAGATGCAATTGTGTATTCTACAGAAGCGCTTACTGAAGATCAACTTGAACGAATCTCAACAACTTTTGCTAAGCAAGTTGGTAAAGATTCATTAAATATTACAAACGAAATTGATTCATCATTAATTGGTGGAATCAAATTAATCATTGGAAACCGAATTTACGATAATACAATCGTAAGCAAAGTGAACGGTTTACGTCGTGCATTACTAGGTTAATCCAAAATTATTGTGAGAGGTAGAGGTGACAAACGTGGGCATCAAAGCTGAAGAAATCAGTGTTCTTATTAAACAGCAGATGGAAAATTTCCAATCTGAGATGCAAGTTAGCGAAGTTGGTACAGTCATCAGTGTCGGTGATGGTATCGCTCGTGCTCATGGTCTTGACAATGCCATGTCTGGGGAATTATTAGAATTCTCTAATGGTGTTCTTGGGTTGGCTCAAAACCTAGAAGAAAATAACGTAGGTATCGTTATTTTAGGTCCAACACAAGGCATTACAGAAGGCGACGAAGTTCGTCGTACAGGTCGTATTATGGAAGTACCAGTTGGTGAAGAACTAATTGGTCGTGTAGTAAATACATTAGGTTTACCAGTTGATGGATTAGGTCCAATCAACACTACTAAAACTCGTCCAATCGAAAGCCCAGCTTTCGGTGTAATGGCTCGTAAATCAGTAGACCAACCTTTACAAACAGGAATCAAAGCGATTGACGCACTTGTTCCAATCGGTCGTGGTCAACGTGAGTTAATCATCGGTGACCGTCAAGTTGGTAAAACTTCAATCGCAATCGATACAATTTTAAACCAAGCAGACCAAGATATGATTTGTATCTACGTTGCAATTGGTCAAAAAGAATCTACTGTACGTAACGTTGTAGAAACTCTACGCGCACACGGTGCATTAGATTACACTATCGTACTTACTGCGTCAGCATCTTCTCCATCTCCAATGTTATACCTAGCTCCTTATGCTGGTGTATCAATGGCTGAAGAATTAATGCTACAAGGTAAAGACGTATTAATCGTATATGATGATCTTTCTAAGCAAGCAGCATCTTACCGTGAGCTTTCATTATTATTACGTCGTCCTCCAGGTCGTGAAGCTTACCCTGGTGATGTATTCTACCTACACAGTCGTTTATTAGAACGTGCAGCTCGTCTTAACGAAAGATACGGTGGTGGTTCAATCACTGCATTACCATTCGTTGAAACTCAAGCTGGTGATATCGGTGCGTACATCCCAACAAACGTAATCTCAATTACGGATGGACAAATCTTCTTACAAGCTAACTTATTCAACTCTGGTGTACGCCCTGCGATCAACCCAGGTTTATCAGTATCTCGTGTTGGTGGTTCTGCACAAATTAAAGCAATGAAAAAAGTTGCCGGTACGCTACGTCTTGACTTAGCTACATTCCGTGAACTTGAGTCATTCGCTCAATTCGGTTCAGACCTAGATGCAGCTACAACTGCTAAACTTGAGCGTGGTAAACGTACAGTAGAAGTTCTAAAACAAGATCTAAACAAACCATTAAAAGTTGAGCGTCAAGTTGCAATCATCTACGCTTTAACAAAAGGTTTCTTAGATGATATCCCTGTACATGACATCGTACGTTTCGAAAACGAATTTAACTTATGGTTAGATGCTAACGATGCAAACCACAAAAACGTTTTAGGTACAATTCGTGAAACTAAAGGCCTTCCAGCTGATGAAGATATGAAATCAACTATTGAAGCATTCAAGAAAACTTTCGCAATCTCAGAAGAAGCTTAATTTAGTGAAAACGAACTTTTAAAAAAACGGTAAGGTGGTGAAATACCAGTGGCAACATTACGTGAGGTAAAACAACGTATTAACTCTACAAAATCTACAAGTAAAATCACATCAGCGATGCACTTAGTATCATCTTCTAAGATGTCACGTGCAGAGCGAAATGCGAAAAAGTACGTACCTTATATGGCTAAAATTCAAGAAGTAGTAGCTGCAATCGCTCAAGGAACATCGAATGCTTCTCACCCGATGCTAGTTGAACGCCCAGTTAAGAAAAGCGCATATTTAATTATCGCTTCTGACCGTGGTTTAGCAGGTGCTTACAACACGAATGTAATCCGTACTGCATTAAACGGTATGGAAAAACGTGGCCAAAAGAAAGAAGACGTAGTCATCTTTGCAATAGGTCGTACAGTAGCTGATTTCTTTAAGAAAACAGGCTACACAGTTGTGGACGCGGAGATTGGTCTTCCAGATCAACCTGCATTTGCAGATATTAAAGCGATTGCTCGTAAAGCTGTTGGTATGTTCACAGATGGCACATATGATGAAATCTACATGTGTTATAGCCATTTTGTAAGTGCTATTTCTAGCGAATTAGTTGAGAAAAAGTTACTTCCAATCACTGATATCGCGCCAGCTACTTCTACTGCATCTTATGAATTCGAACCATCAGGTGACGAAATTCTAGAAGTATTGCTTCCACAATACGCAGAAAGTTTAGTATATGGTGCGTTACTAGATGCTAAAGCTAGTGAACATGCTGCACGTATGACAGCAATGAAAAACGCTACAGATAACGCTAAAGAATTAATTGATGACTTAACAGTCTTGTATAACCGTGCACGTCAAGCGGCTATTACACAGGAAATTACAGAAATCGTAGGTGGAGCTGCAGCCTTAGAATAGGCTAAGCTTCATCTCAAACTGTAATAGTTTGATAGGAGGGAAAAAGTATATGAACACAGGACACGTTCTTCAAGTAATGGGTGCTGTTGTCGACGTTAAGTTCGAAAACAACGCATTACCTGAAATTTATAACGCTTTAACTGTAGAAATTAAAAAGCCTAATCAAGAGCCTCAAGTTCTTACACTTGAAGTTGCACTTCATTTAGGCGACAATACTGTTCGTACAATCGCTATGTCATCTACTGATGGCTTACAACGTGGAGCAGTAGTAACTGACAAAGGTATGGCAATCTCAGTACCAGTCGGTGAAAACACTTTAGGTCGTGTATTCAACGTACTTGGTGAACCAATCGACTTAGAAATCGGTAAACCAGAAATTCCAGCTTCTGATCGTCGTGATCCAATTCACCGTGAAGCTCCAACATTCGATGAGCTTTCAACTTCAGTTGAAGTTCTTGAAACAGGAATTAAAGTAGTAGACTTATTAGCACCTTACATCAAAGGTGGTAAAGTTGGTTTATTCGGTGGTGCCGGTGTAGGTAAAACGGTATTAATCCAAGAATTAATCAACAACATCGCAAAAGGCCACGGCGGTATCTCAGTATTCGCTGGTGTTGGTGAGCGTACTCGTGAAGGTAATGACCTTTACTACGAAATGACTGACGCAGGCGTTATCACTAAAACTGCGATGGTATTCGGTCAAATGAACGAGCCACCAGGCGCACGTATGCGTGTAGCACTTTCTGGTCTTACAATGGCAGAATACTTCCGTGATGAAATGGGACAAGACGTTCTATTATTCATCGATAACATCTTCCGTTTCACTCAAGCAGGTTCTGAGGTTTCTGCATTATTAGGTCGTATGCCTTCTGCTGTAGGTTACCAACCAACTCTTGCTACTGAAATGGGTAAATTACAAGAACGTATCACTTCTACTAAAAAAGGTTCTGTTACTTCTATCCAAGCGGTATATGTACCAGCCGATGACTACACTGACCCGGCTCCAGCTACAACATTCGCTCACTTAGACTCAACAACTAACCTTGAACGTAAATTATCTGAGATGGGTATCTACCCAGCGGTTGATCCACTTGCTTCAACTTCTCGTGCATTAGCACCTGAAATCGTTGGACAAGAGCACTACGATATCGCTCGTCGTGTACAATCAACTTTACAACGTAACAACGAATTACAAGATATCATCGCTATCTTAGGTATGGATGAATTATCTGATGAAGATAAATTAACTGTAAACCGCGCTCGTCGTATTCAGTTCTTCTTATCTCAAAACTTCCACGTTGCGGAACAGTTCACTGGTCAACCAGGATCATTCGTACACGTAAAAGATACTATTAAAGGTTTCTCTGAAATCCTTGAAGGTAAATACGATAAATTCCCTGAAGAAGCATTCCACTTAGTGGGCGGCATCGATGATGTTATTGCTAAAGCAAAAAGTTTAGGCGTAACACTTTAATATTAGGGACGAGGAGGAAAAAATATGAAGACCACTGTAGTCAACATTGTCACTCCCGACGGCCCAGTATACGATTCTGAAGTCTCAATGGTAAGTGTGCGTACAACAGGCGGGGAAATGGGGATCTTACCAGGTCACATTCCAACTGTTGCGCCACTTGAAGTTGGGGTTGTTCGTCTGAAAAAAGATAAAACAACTGATTTTGTAGCAGTAAGCGGCGGTTTCGTTGAAATCCGTGGCGATAAAGTTTCGATTTTATCTCCTTCTGCTGAACCTGCTGATTCAATTGATCTTGCTCGTGCGAAAGAAGCACTTCAACGTGCAGAAAAGCACTTAGCAGCAAAACAAGACAAAAACACAGATTTCAAGCGTGCTGAAGCAGCGCTAAAACGCGCAATGAATCGTATCAACGTTAAAGAGGGTAACATCTAATTTAATAAAAGACTGTCTTAATGACCAACTTTTGTTGGCTTGTTAAGACAGTTTTTTGTTTATACATAAAAAATACCCATTTCAAATCATGAAAAACCTTTATTTTCCTTTTAAATAAATCATCTGTATGTTTTAATAGAGAGTGGGTTGCATAAAAAATGTATTCACTCGATTTTCTTTTGGAAATATGATAAAAATTTGACTGGTAAATGGGACGATTTTTAACCTATACTTCACTTTTTTGTAGCAATATGCTTCATTTATTGAGATAATGAACCTATGTGTATTTTTACTGAAAGGGGAAATGGAATTTGGATTCGATTAATGCAACAATTGGAACGAGTGCACTTTTAGGATTGATCTCGCATATCTTTTTTATTGGTATCGCATTTTACTCATTGCAGAGTTTGATGTATGAGCAGATCTTCAAAAAAGGGAGAGTATTTCAAATCCAACTTCTATTGATCTTAGTGAGTATTGCACTAGGAACAGCTGTGTCGAATTTCTTTTTACAGTTTTTAAACTGGTCGCGTCAATTACAATATTTGTTTTAATTGTTAAAGGCGTAATTTTAAAGGGTTTGCACATAAAGCATCCAATATTATATTGCTATTGAAATGAGAGAGAGAAATAATTGCCTGGGAAATAGTCAGGTAATACATAGATGTTTTGCGTTTTATGTCCTGATTTCGAGGGTACTGTTCTTACAGTGGTTCATTTACCTATAAAGAGATGAAAGTCTGTGTTCTAGCGTCTTCTCAGTATCTATAGTAATACAAAATACATTTTGAAAATAGTTTAAAGGGTGCTTGAAATACATCTGGAAAAAAGGTAATATTGTACTTGTTTTGTTACTAATAAATGACATCATACATTTAGAATTTTATGAACGAATAATAGATAAAATAAATACTGAGATGACAGAATATGAGTTCGGAGGGACAGATTAATGGATAAAATTATCGTCAAAGGCGGTCGTGTATTAAAAGGAAATGTACGTGTAGAGGGTGCCAAAAATGCCGTTTTACCTGTATTAGCCGCTACGCTTTTAGCATCAGAAGGAAAGAATACAATTAAAAACGTTCCGAACTTAGCAGATGTATATACAATTGATGAAGTATTAAAAAGTTTAAATGTTGACGTATCTTTTTCACCTGAAACAAATACAGTTGAAATTGATGCTTCTAAAACACTTTCATCAGAAGCGCAGTTTGAATACGTTCGTAAAATGCGCGCCTCAATTCTTGTTATGGGGCCATTATTAGCACGTAACGGTTATGCACGAGTTGCAATGCCAGGTGGATGTGCAATCGGTTCACGTCCAATTGACCAACATCTAAAAGGTTTTGAATTAATGGGTGCAACAATCTCAAATGGACATGGTTATGTTGAAGCAAGAACAGAAGGTCGTTTAAAAGGTGCAACAATCTATTTAGATTTCCCAAGTGTGGGCGCAACAGAAAATATTTTAACTGCTGCAGCACTTGCAGAAGGTACAACAATTATCGAAAATGCAGCAAAAGAACCTGAAATCGTAGACTTAGCAAACTTTATTAACGAAATGGGTGGCCGTGTTGTCGGTGCAGGTACAGATAAAATTCGTATCGAAGGTGTGGAACGACTAACAGGAACAACACATCATATTATTCCAGACCGTATTGAAGCAGGTACATTTATGGTAGCTGCAGCGATTACTGGTGGCGATGTTGTCATTGAAAACGCCGAAGCAGAGCATATGACAGCGTTGATTTCGAAAATGGTTGAAATGGGCGTAGAAATCACTGAAGAGGCTTCAGGACTTCGTGTACGCGCTACACAGCCATTGAAAGCAGTAGATGTGAAAACGATTCCTCACCCTGGCTTCCCAACAGATATGCAATCGCAAATGATGGCGTTAATGTTAGTGACACAAGGTACGAGTGTCATTACGGAGACTGTATTCGAAAATCGCTTTATGCACGTTGAAGAATTCCGTCGTATGAATGCGACAGCAAAAATTGATGGTCGTTCAGTAATTATCGAAGGTCCTTCATCTTTACAAGGTGCAGAAGTAGCAGCAACAGATTTACGTGCAGCAGCAGCACTTATTTTAGCAGGTCTTGTAGCAGACGGTATTACACGTGTTTCTGAATTAAAACACTTAGATCGTGGTTATGTTGATTTCCACAAAAAACTAGCTTCTCTTGGTGCTGACATCGAGCGTGTATCAAACACAGAAGAAGTTGTCGAAAGAGAATTCCAAGTAAATTAATTTCAAAACGAAGAAGTCCATTTTTCTAGACATGAATTGTCTGTGAAAAATGGACTTTTTATATTTAAATAAAAAGATCGCCTTAATTAATTTATAAGAGCCTTAATTAATTTATAAGAGCCTTAATTAATTTATAAGAGCCTTAATTAATTTATAAGAGCCTTAATGTAATTAATAGACAGCTATGATAAAATAGTACCTAATAATAGGAAAAAATAAGATAAACTGAGAGGGGCACTCATGATGTTTTCAAAAGACGTAGGCATTGATTTAGGTACGGCGAACGTCCTCATATATTTAAAAGGAAAAGGGGTTATTTTAAACGAACCTTCTGTTGTAGCGATTGATCGAAATACGAAAAAGGTACTAGCTGTTGGGGAAGAAGCGCGTCAAATGATTGGACGTACTCCAGAAAATATTGTTGCGATTCGACCATTAAAAGACGGTGTCATTCATGATTTCGATATTACGGAAGCCATGTTAAAATACTTCATTCAAAAATTAAAATTAAGAGGATTTATGTCGAAGCCACGTGTGCTTGTGTGTTGTCCTTCCAATATTACACCAGTAGAGCAAAAAGCGATTCGTGATGCGGTAGTTCGTGCAGGTGGTGGTGAAGTCTATTTAGAAGAAGAACCAAAAGTAGCTGCGATTGGAGCAGGCATGGATATCTTCCAACCTTCAGGTAATATGGTCATCGACATCGGTGGCGGTACGACGGATGTAGCAGTTCTATCCATGGGTGAAGTTGTCACAGCACAGTCACTACGTGTAGCAGGTGATCAATTTGATCAAGATATTGCGGCTTACATAAAAAAGAAGTATAAATTATTAGTAGGAGAACGTACAGCAGAGTCCTTAAAAATGTCAATTGGGTCCATGATATTAGCAGATAAAAATGATACAATGGACATTCGAGGACGCGATATGGTGACAGGTTTACCAAAAGTGATTTCTTTTACTTCTGAGGAGCTGTTAGAAGCAATCTCAGATTCTATTGAGATGATTATTAAAGCTGCAAAGAATGTGCTTGAAAAAACACCACCAGAGCTTTCAGCGGATATTATTGATCGTGGAATTATGCTGACGGGTGGTGGCGCATTAATTAGTGGTTTAGACCGTCGTTTAACAGAAGAATTATTGGTGCCAGTATATGTAGCTGAAAACCCAATGGATTGTGTCGTTCTTGGAACAGGTATGATTTTAGATAACCTAAATAACATTTCAAAAAAGTAACTTTTAGCCGATAAATAGATTAGTGAATTTTTTAAGAAGGGATGAATGCTTGTGTTTAGAGGATTTTATACAGCAGCTACAGGTATGATTGCGCAGCAACGTCGTACAGAGATGCTTTCAAATAACATTGCCAATGCGAATACACCAGGATATAAAGCGGACCAATCGACGATTCGATCATTTCCAAATATGCTGATGTCTAGTATTCAAAAAACGGGGGCAGCCTCGCTTCAGAACGGCTTTAATCCTAGTAATATGCAGCAAATCGGTGATTTAGGAACAGGCGTTTATATGCAAGAAACATTGCCGAACTTTTTGCAGGGTTCGATTGTGGAAACAGAGAGTAATACGGATGTGGCACTATTAGATGGAGATTTACCAGTGAATCCACAGACGGGTAAACAAGGAGCAGTATTCTTTAAAGTGCAAACAGCCGATAATCGTCAAGCTTATACACGTAACGGTAACTTTACAATTGATGGGCAGGGCTTTTTAACAACTGCACGCGGTGAATATGTACTTGATGAAAACAACAACCGTATTGCGTTACAAAATAACGAATTTACGTTGAAGTCAACTGGTGAGATTACTGTAGATGGACAGCAAGTAGGGCGTTTAGGTGTTGCATATTCTAATCAACCAGATGCACTTGAAAAACAAGAGAACGGTTTATACTTTACTGCAAACAATCAAGATTTACCGAATGCATATAATGCAAATGGTGTTACATTTACGATGCAGCAAGGATTTACAGAGAGTTCAAATGTCGACTCAGCACAGACGATGACAACGATGATGGAAGCGTACCGTGTCTTTGAAGCGAATCAAAAAGTTTTGCAAGCTTATGACCGTAGTATGGATAAAGCAGTAAATGAAATCGGTAAGGTATAGGAGGATTTTTAAATGTTACGCACAATGCTAACAGCAACAAATACAATGTCGCAACTACAACAAAAACTCGATACTGTATCAAGTAATATTGCGAATAGCAATACGGTAGGTTATAAAGCACGTAATGCGACATTTGGTGAAATGTTGTATCAACAATTTAATAATGACACAGGAGACCGCGCACCACGTCAATCACCAGCTGGTATTCGAATCGGTGTAGGTGCTCAAATTGCGCAAACAAAATTAAATACGAAAGTCGGAAATGTTACACAGACGAATCGTAAATTAGACTTTGCTCTAACGAAAGAGAATCAATATTTCACTTTTTTATCCCCTTCTTCTGATCGACTTGTATTATCGCGTCAAGGGAATTTTTACTTATCGCCGAATGCGAATGGCAGTACGAGTTTAGTGAATTCGGATGGTTATGACGTAGCAGATTCAAATGGACGTTCAATTCGATTCGATAAAGATGTATCAGACATTACTGTAACACCAGATGGTACAATGAACGTAACATTTGCAGATGGTAGTCGAGAAAATGTAGAGCTTGGGATTGCACAAGTAAGTAAACCCAACTTGTTAAAACAAGATGAAGATAAATACTTACGTTATTCAGATGATATCGCAGCGCAATATCCAAATGAAGGTGATATTGCAAACTTGATTGTTGGTAATGATCGTGCGCAAATTTCAGTTGAAGGTGGCGCATTGGAATCTTCTAATGTAGACTTATCTAAAGAAATGTCTGAGTTAATTAATACACAGCGTTCTTATCAAATGAATGCACGTACTATTACAATGGCTGACCAAATGTTAGGTCTTATTAATGGTATGCGTTAATAAACACTAGAAGGAGAACAATCGATGGAAGATAGACGAGCTGAAAAGAAGGTAACGCCTACGGTATCAAGACAGGCGCGTAAAGAGCAACAAGAGATAGTAGAGGAACTTTCGAGTAAAAGTTACGCGAAAAAATCTATTAAATTTATGCTATTACGCTTATTAGTAATCATCGTACTCCTATTCATCGCAACCTTCGTTGGGTTAATGATTGGTTATGGCGTAATTGGCGATGGTGATATGTTAGATGTATTTAAACCATCGACATGGACGCATGTATTCGATATTATGGATGGTACAGAGAAATAGGAGGATTTATATGTTAACAGCGAATCAAATTCAAGAAATTTTACCACACCGTTATCCATTTTTATTAGTGGATCGCATTACAGAATTAGAAGTAGGAAAGCGCGCGAAAGGCTTCAAAAACGTAACAGTGAATGAAGAATTCTTCCAAGGGCATTTCCCTGGCTATTCCGTTATGCCAGGTGTATTAATCATTGAAGCAATGGCACAAGTAGGTGGCGTAGCACTATTAAGTTCAGATGATTTTAAAGGTCGTATCGTATTCTTAACAGGTGTCGATAACGCACGCTTTAAACGCCAAGTAATCCCAGGAGACGTACTAACAATGGAAGTAGAATTTGTGAAGTTACGTGGCACAATGGGTAAAGGTCATGGTCGAGTGACTGTTGGCGATGAGTTAGTATGTGAAGCAGACATCCTATTTGCAATTGGACCAAAAGCTGAATAAATGATGTATGTAAGAACCGCTGAGATGCGGTTCTTTTTTTGTGCGTGAGAGTATTCCACTTTCGATTGTCGAAATTCCCTTTCGATTGTCGGAATTCCCTTTCGTGTGTGAAAAAGTCCCTTTCAAAAGTCGAGAATCCCTTTCATGTGTGAAGTAGTCCCATTCAAAAGTTGAGAATCCCTTTCGTGTGTGAAAAAGTCCCATTCAAAAGTTGAGAATCCCTTTCGCATGTGAAAAAGTCCCTTTCAAAAGTTGAGATTCCCTTTCGCGTGTGAAAAAGTCCCATTCAAAAGTCGAGATTCCCTTTCGCGTGTGAAAAAGTCCCTTTCCAAAGTCGAAATTCCCTTTCGCGTATGAAAAAGTCCCTTTCAAAAGTCGAGATTCCCTTTCGCATATGAAGTAGTCCCTTTCCAAAGTCGAGATTCCCTTTCGCGCGCAGAAAAGTCCCTTTCAAAAGTCGAGATTCCCTTTCGCGCGCAGAAAAGTCCCTTTCCAAAGTCGAAATTCCCTTTCGCGTATGAAAAAGTCCCATTCGACAGTCGAAATTCCCTTTCATAAAATTAGTAGTCCATTTTATAAAAAAACACCCCTATCTCATTTAGAGTAGGAGTGTTCTTACTATATTAAGGTTGAAGGCGTGGACGTGTCATCATGTCGGAACGGAATCGTGCTAACAGTTCGTCACCTGTTAAACCTTCTTCGACTAATTTATCGAGTAGTTGCTCGGCATATTGGCGACGATGTGTTTTGAGTGTTCCTTTCATGAGGATGGATACTTCATTTTCAAAGTACTTAATACCTTGAACGAGTACACGAAATCCTGCAGGTTCATTATCAGGATATGAAATAACCGCACGTACCTCAATCACTTCATCTGTATCTATAAGTGGTAGAAAATCTTCTGCATATTTGT
Organism: Kurthia sp. 11kri321; assembly: GCF_001534765.1. NCBI lineage: Bacteria > Bacillati > Bacillota > Bacilli > Caryophanales > Caryophanaceae > Kurthia > Kurthia sp. 11kri321. Next base: position 2,481,637 of record NZ_CP013217.1, on the reverse strand, counting down.
GATCAACGTACATCTCGAGAATCCAAGTATGATGGCTATTTTCTTGGTTGATGATAATACCATCAATGAGTGGATAGGAAATAAATGTGTCTTCTTTAAAGCGTTCAATTGACAGCATTTTGAATGTTTTCAGATGAACCACCTACCTTTTTTTAATGTTATAAGTATAACATATGAAAACATGCCGTATTCATAACTTGCATGTAATAATTGCTCGATTCGTGTCTATTTTTTGAAAATATTATGTTGAACCATATAGGAAATACGAAAACGCCGTTTTGCGTAAAATCTCGGCATCCTTTAGTATAGCGGTAATAGAAGGGGGGTGAAATATTGAATAACGTTTCAATTGTTGGGAGATTAACGAAAGCACCAGAAGTAAGGACAGTAGCAGACGGTAAAAGTGTCGGGCGTTTTACACTTGCGGTCAATCGGAATTTTAAAAATCAGCAAGGAGAGAACGACGTCGATTTTATTCTTTGTACAGCATGGGGGAAGTTAGCTGAACACATGGTGAAATATTGTGGCAAAGGATCACAAGTCGGGGTAATCGGACGATTGCAGTCGCGTAACTACACGAATGATGAAGGAAAGAGAATTTATATTACAGATGTGCTAGCTTTAGAAGTGCGATTTTTACAATTGAAAAATCCAGAACCAACTGTAAAAGTAGAGGATTTTCAATTACCAGCTGCTTTTACAGCGCAACAACCAATGCAATAGTGAGGGCTCTATGAGGGAGTATGTAGGCGAAAGAGAGAGCTGGGGGGCTCTTTCTTTCCATTTATACATAAGAAAAGAAGGAACCACACCTTCATGCGATTCCTTCTCTCTATTTAAAATGAAAAACTCAGTAAATCTTTAATTTGCGTATCATCAAGTTCTGTAATCCATTGACTTGATTGGATGAGTTCTTCCGATAAAGCTTGTTTTTCTGTTAATAAGGCATCAATTTTTTCTTCAATCGTACCTGTTGTAATAAATTTATGCACATGGACAAATTGTGTCTGTCCAATACGGTATGCGCGGTCTGTTGCTTGATTTTCGACTGCTGGATTCCACCAACGGTCTGCATGTAATACATGATTCGCTGCAGTTAAGTTTAACCCTGTACCGCCAGCTTTTAATGACAGAATGAAAATCGGGAATTCACCTTTTTGGAATGATTCAACGAAATAATCGCGCTGTTGTTTTGGCATACTTCCTGTTAAGAATGGTACATCCACGTCGTATAATTCCGAGAAGCAATGCTGCAGTAAATGGCCCATACCAATATACTGTGTGAAAATCAGACATTGTTCACCGTTATCAATAATTTCAGCACCTTTTGACACGATATGTTTCAACTTTTCAGAGCGTTTTATCATCGTAGGTGCTTCATCGAATGCCTCTTTTAAATATAATGCAGGATGGTTACATAACTGCTTTAATTTATTCAGCATTTTCAAAATTAACCCTTTACGTTCAAAACCACTCAATGTCTCAATTTTATGCAATGTCTCTTGAATAAAGCTCTCGTATAATACTGCCTGTTCTTCCGTCAAAGCACAGTATTCACGCTGCTCTAGCTTCTCAGGTAAATTTAGCTGAAGTGCAGGGTCTTGTTTTGTACGACGCAGTAGGAATGGTTGAATCTTTTTGCGAAGCCTCTCTTTGACATCATTTGAGTCATCACGCTCAATCGGCGCAATAAACGACTCTTGGAATCGAGAGAAGCTGCCCAAGTAACTGCGGTAAATGAAATCAAAAATCGCCCATAGTTCAGATAGACGATTCTCAACAGGTGTACCTGTTAAGGCGATATGATGTGAACCATTCAAACGACGAATCGCTTTCGATTGCTTCGTATTCATATTTTTAATATTTTGCGCCTCATCCAGCGTAATATTCGTAAAATGAAGCAGTGATAGTTCCTCAATATCCTGTGTTACCGTACCATACGTTGTTAAGATGATTTGGATTCCATTGTCTTGTAAGTAATCTGTAAATTGCTCACCTTTTAAACGTTTCGCACCGTAGTGTAAATACGTCGTCAGTGAAGGCGCAAATCGCTCAATCTCTTTTTGCCAGTTTCCAAGTACGGAAGTCGGACAAATAATAATCGTCGGCTCTGTCGGTTGTTCTTCTTCATAGACGCGCAGTAGATAAGAGATTAACTGAATCGTTTTACCAAGTCCCATGTCATCTGCAAGTACAGCCCCAAATCCTTGTTCACGCATGAATGATAACCAGTTGTAACCTTCTTGCTGATAAGGGCGCAATGTTGCTTGTAGAGAAGGGGATACCGGTAAATCAGGAAGTCCTTGTTTCTCCATCATTTTCTGCACGTAGTCCTTTAAAGATGCTTGAAGTTCGAGCTGCAACATCGGATCATCGCGGTCGTCATCATCATCTAGTTCTAGCGGGATGTCGAGTGAACTGGATAACTCTTGGAATAATAAATCTTTCACCGTCCAGTTCTCTGTTTCAGTTTGACTCATCAAGCGCTGAATTTCTTGCATCCATGCTGCATCTACACGCACCCATTCTGTACCTGCACGAATAAATTCACGCTGGTCTTCTACCATACGTTTGAATTCGTCCATCGGAATATCGTGACCATTCAATGAGACCTTCCAATCGAATGTTAGAATCTCTTGCAGACCAGCAGCAGATTTGAAGTTCGATGAAGTACTTGCATTGGCACGTACTTTGAACTTAGACTCTTTTAATTCTTTCAACCAAGCAGGTAAGACAATTTCAAACCCAAGTGCTTGTAAACGAACGAAGTCACCACGTAAAAATTGGCGCACATCCGTATCCGTTAAATTCACACATAGGAATGGCTCATCTGGAATTCCTACCATATAAGGTTGGTCACCTAAAAGATGCATCATTTGCTGTTGTAGTTGATGAATCGAAGCAGCATAATCCGCCCACTTTGCTGGTAAGACATGTTCAATCTTTAAGTGTCTTTTACGTACAGGTGGTGTCCAATAAGTTGTTTTTGTTGTCGGACGAAGAACCGTTTCAAGTTGCCACAGTTGTTCGCCTTCCTCTGGTTCACGTAATCGAAGTCCAATCATGACTTCATCATCAATTTGTTTTTCGCGAATTGGCCAACCGCCATTACGGAAAAATGGTACAAGTGCAGGTAAATCGTCTTCTGTTAAAGCAGCTTCTGTGAGTGTCATCTGAAGTGCTTGCAGAAGTAAATCTTTTGCATCTTGTGAGATGGGAAGGTGGAATGATACTTGCTCGTCTATTTCAACATGTTGCCATAAGTCTTTTTTAAACCAGTAATCAGCGGCTTCTTGTACTGTTTTGAGAAATTGCTCGTCCTGTTCATTTAGTCCCTTATACTGAACAAATGGATGACGATAATAAGACGAAAATAATTCAATTAATTCGAGTGTCGTTAAAAAGACTTGTTCATTTTTAGTTGTAATCGCTAATCCGAAAAAGCTTTTTTCGTGTTTATAGTAAAGTTGTGTCACCCATTCTTCTAAACGAAGCGGGCGACCAACATTTGCATCATATCCTGTAAGATGAAACTGTCCATTCGGTAATGTATCAATAGAAAGGCCGATTGTTTTTGTAAAAGCTGTTGTTGTCATAGCATCAGATTTCCTTTCTCAATTTCTTCTTGCAATGCACGCATACGCTTATAGTTTTGGCGAACGGTTGTGACATATTGATTCCAAAATTCATGTTTTCCACTTTTCTTCGCGACTGCCTTCATTTTTTTCATAAGGCGAACAGCAGACTTATAGTGTTGACGTGATTTTTGATTAATCTCTTCCATAATTAATGAGTGGTAGAGTGATAAAAGAACCGATGGACGTTCTTCTACAACCGTCTTCAAACCACAAATCTCTAAAAAAGCGAGAGAAGTTGGGTAGAGTTGGTGTAGCGCAGACCAATCATCGAAGCGCTTCTTTCGAATTAAAAACTGAGAATAAGGCTGCAAACCATATTTTCCATACGCTGCAAACAATGTTTCTTCTAATTCTTCCGATAGCTCTACACCCTGTCTTTCTTCATCAAAGCGTTTAACAAAAGACATGCGATGAGGTGGCGCAAGATATTCCTGAATAAATGTACCCATAAATGGAATGATTGTTTCGATAATTTTTTTGCGAACAGCTTCTTGTTGATTCAAACCAGCTGTTCTAGCCAATTCAATCCATGATAGTAAATCTTTTGCTTCAATTTCATCTAAATAGGGTTGAAGTGCTTCTGTTTGGTCGAGCATTACTAAAAATATGGATTTCATATATGGAATAGATAGGTCATCTTCATATTGACGAGCAGTTGATAACTTTTCAAGTTCAACTTCACGATCTCTTTTATTCGTAAAAATATGATTCCATATTAATAGGTAGATTTCGATACGATTTTCGACATACCCGCCTTGATTTAATAGGAAGTAATGACTCATCTCTTTTAGTGAATTATAGAAAGGATCAAATGCAAACAGACGTGACTTTTTCGACATTGCCAGCACATTCACTTCAAGACGTTCAATTTCATCTTGAATAAAGCGACGATAAAAACTTTGTGCTGCTTCCGTATTAGCAAGTGATAGATGTTTCCACGTATGCGATAGTAATGCAACATGTGTAAATACATCAAAAAGTGGCTGCCATTCACGTTCTAAAGGACGCTGTTTACGAATTTGTTCCATCATGTCATTAAAAATACCATCGAGCAGATAGGGATTCATCTGTTGTTGATGATATAAGTTTCTTTTATAAACATTTTGTACAAAACGCAACCAATTTTCAGGCGTTCGTTCTTCTTTAAATAAGGTCATTTGTTCTTGTTGTGCACGAGAACGGAATTGCTCCAACCAATTTGATAAAGAGTCAATGTATTGGTAGAGGGCAAAAAGCGCCGCAACACGATGGCGGCATAGGCTTTCTTTCATAGCGCATGAGCAGTTAAGTGAATGGTCTTTCAAATTTAATGTTACCGTAGCGAGACTTGCATCTTGGACTACAAAAAGGGCTTTATGCAATTTGTAATCATAATCAATGATTTTGACGTAGTTATGACGTACAAGAAAAGCTGCACGGCGCACTAATTCTTCCGACTCTTGTTTTGTAGGGGGCAACATTTTTGAAATTTGCCCCATATACTTTCGAATTATATCTTCTTCTGCTTTTGCAATTTCTGCAATATTCATGTTCATTCATCATCCGCTCCCGAAAAAAATCGTTCTTTCTATTATATCGCTTTTAAGGACGAACGTGAATGAATAAAGAAAAAAACTTTATGTATTTAAAAGTGTTGTTGTAACAACTGTCACAGTTGATTCCCATAATAAGGTTGGTTTGTTTCAAAAAGAATGGTGGTAAAGTTCTACGCAAAGACATTAATATTCAGACATCTTAAGCTTTATTACAGGAGGGGTGAACATGTTAAAAATCAGAAGAATTGAACCTTTCTACACCAAGAGAGATGGCGACCATTTAAAACTCGTATTTGCGTATCAATACTTTTCGATTTTAAAAGATGATGAGCTATTCCATTTCATACCTGTTGAAGGAAAAGAAATCATCATCAATCTACAAACATTGCAAATCGAAAATTTATCCGATGTCTTTGTATTCCAAAAAAGCAGTCGTTTTATTCGTTTACCGCTATATCAACTACTACTTGTATCAAACATTCATGATCATTTGCAAAAGATTCTAGAAGACTTAGAACTAAGCACTGAAACTAAAAGAGCTCAAAATAATATCAATGAAGAAACAGCTCAACTTGTAAGTGAAATGGAAGATATGAATAGATTACGGATGATTGATTATGCTTTAGATCATAAGGATCAACAAATGTTTGAACAGCTAATGGATGATGGCAATGGAACCTAATACAATCGAGATGAAACGACAATTTAGAAGACAAGGGAGTGACTCACTTACATGAGAACACTCCTTTTTTTGCGTTTAAAAATGGAGAGGATATGTGTCACTAAGGAGTTTGATTCGAGACATTCACTCCGCCAAATAGAACATTCGAACTCAAAAACGGGACACTCGCCCCCAAAACCTAAATTGCTCCCTCATCGCACCTTCTTCAAGGCATTTGAGTAATCAAAGGGAACTTGAATTGACTAGATTTTTGTGAAATCGAACATTCGAGTGGCGAAACGGGCCATTCGTCGAAGTAGTTGGGTCACTCGCCGTTTGATTCGGGACATTCACTCCGCTAAATGGAACATTCGAACTCAAAAATGGGACACTCGCCCCCAAAACCTAAATTGCTCCCTTTCTGCACCTTCTTCAAGGCATTTGAGTAATCAAAGAGAACTTGAATTAACTATTCTTGTGTGAATTCGAACATTCGCGCATCAAAACGGGATACTCGCTGAGGGGTTTGGGTCACTCGCCACCGAAGTTAGGCACTCATCCCAAAACTATTCAAAATTCTATGTAGTGCTTGCTGTACGAATAGAATTCATTCATACGCCGCGCAAGCACTCAATTGGCGAGCCACCATTTCATAAAAAATAGAAAAATTGCGACACATAGAACGACAAGACTAAAAATTAAGGTCACGCGATCATATACATCCGATTTCCGTTTTTTACGCTCGGTCATACGATGAATTCACTCCCATCCCGTACTATTTAGTATTTATCCCATATAAATCTGCGTTAAACTTTACAAAAACTGTTTATTTTCCGATAATTGCTATAAGAGTGAGAAGGAGGTGTTTCAAATAATCGGCAAATGGTATGCGCAAGGATTATCGATTTGGCGTTCGATGAATACGCAATTCAATGCGGCGAACAAGGCGCTTGAGAGAATTGCGACGGGGTATCGAATCAATCGAGCAGCAGATGATCCAGCAGGACTTGCAATTTCAGAGAAGATGCGCGCGCAAATTAGTGGTTTGAATCAAGCAGGGAAAAATATTCAAGATGGTATGTCTATGCTTCAAACAGCAGAAGGTGCTTTAAACGAAACACACGCCATTCTTCAACGGATGCGAGATTTAGCTGTTCAGTCTGCGAGTGATACGCTGACAGATGACGACCGCGCATTAATTCAAACGGAATATGAGGAACTCAAAAAAGAGATTCAACGTATTTCAAAAGATACACAATTTAATCAAAAGAATTTGATTAATGGAGATTACAAAGATCAGCCTTTTAAAATTCAGGCTGGTGCAAATGCAGGACAGACGATTGATTTGTATTTAGGGGATGCAAGTCTATCTGGGATGGGACTGCCAGATACGTCGTCCATTGGCACAAGGGAAGATGCGGAGAAAGCGATTTCAGAAGTAGATGATGCGATTAATCAAGTGTCGAAACAGCGCTCTAAGTTGGGTGCGTATATGAATCGCCTAGAACATGCTTATAATGTCACGATGAATACGCATGAAAATTTAGTTTCAGCAGAGTCACGTATTCGAGATGCGGATATTGCAAAAGAGATGATGAATTTCACAAAGGCATCGATTTTACAGCAAGCTGCACAGTATGCGATGGCGATGCACATGCAACAAGGACAATCTATTCTACAATTATTAAAACCAGTACCTATAATGAATAAATAATGAAGTCATATGCATAAAATATTCATTATAAATGTATAATTGGCTATTTTAATGAATTTATATGAATAAATATTAATTTTACATCTAGACAGTTGCATAAAAATGAAATATAATTCATATATAAACAAAATAAATCAAACCAAAGGGGTTTTGAATATGAAAAAATGGTTAATCGCAATGGTGGCAATCGTCATGGTTGTACTTGCAGGATGTGGAGCAAAGGATGATTCATCAAAAGATGGTGGTAGTAACGATGATTCAACAATTTCAAAAGTAGAAAAAGATAAAAAGTTAATCATTGGTACGAATGCAGGTTACTACCCATTCGAAATGATTGATAAAGACGGCAAAATGGTTGGTTACGATATTGATGTAGCAACAGCACTAGCAAAATCAATGGGTGCAACAGTTGAAGTGAAGCAATTCGGCTTTGACGCACTAATCCCAGCTTTACAAACAGGTAAAATTGATATGATTTTTGCAGGTATGACCATTACAAAAGAACGTGAAAATGCTGTAAGCTTTGCGGATGCATATTATGAAACAGGTCAAGGCGTTATGGTAAAAAGCGATAGCAAAATTAAAGATTTAAAAGAAGTAGATGAAAAAGGTAAAACAGTCGTTGTTCAAATCGGTACAACAGGTTCAATCGTAGCGAAAAAAGAACTGAAGAATGCGGAAATTAAAGAATACGAAGATTTCCCATCAGCAGCGCTTGCAGTACAACAAGGTCAAGCAGATGCACTTGTATATGATGAGCCAGCGATTAAAGTATATGCACTACAAAACGAAGGTAAAGTAAAAGCTTTAGACGGCTTACTTGCAACAGATAAATTAGGAATCGCGATTAAAAAAGGCGATGAGAAAACAGTAAAATACGTGAATGACTTCTTAAAAGAATATTTAGGTTCTAAAGAGGAAGAAGAAACGAAGAAAAAATGGTTTGAAGATAGCAACTGGTTAAACCAAGTAGAAAGCCCAAAACAATAATAGAATCGTTCTGATTTTATTAGACAGAGAGAGGGAAACCTCTTTTTTGTCATTTCAAGCGGTATTTAGGAGGAGTATATATGTTTAATAACTACGAGTTCGATTGGAGCGTCATCCCTGATAATATCGACGTCTTCCTCGAAGGGGCTTTACTAACACTAGAAATTTCAGCAATCTCCCTGTTGCTTAGCTTACCAATTGGTATCATCTTCGGTTTTGGTCGTATTTCACGTAATATCGGTGTTCGTTTGATTGCAAGCACGTATGTTGAAATCATGCGTGGCGTGCCATTACTTGTACTATTAATGTTCGTGTACTTCGGTCTAGGTGCGATTTTCGGTCTTAGCTCATATTGGAGTGCGATTGTCAGTTTAGCGGTATTTGAAGGGGCATTCTTAGCAGAAATTTTCCGTTCAGGTATTCAATCTGTACCAAAAGGACAGATGGAAGCAGCACGTTCATCGGGTATGTCGAATTTTCAAGCGATGCGTTATATTATTTTACCGCAAGCCATTCGTCGTACATTACCACCAGCAGCGTCTCAATTTATTATGTTAATTAAAGATTCGTCGTTAGTGTCGGTTATTGCAGGTGTTGACTTAACATTAAAAGCGAAAAACCTTGTATCGAGTTCGTTTCGTGCACTAGAGATATGGGCATTCGTTGCGGTGATTTACTTCATCATGACATTCTCATTATCGTTACTCATTCGCTATTTTGAAAAACGCATGTTAAAGAACGAGCAGTAAGAGGGGGCTAACGCAGATGATTTCAATTAAAAATGTTAATAAAAGTTTCGGTACACATCATGTATTAACGGACATCTCATTAGAAGTACCAAAATCCAATGTCATCGCATTGATTGGTCCTTCTGGTGCGGGGAAGTCTACACTCATTCGTACAATTAATGCACTTGAGCCGATTGATTCAGGTGAGATTATTGTAAATGGTATTTCGATTCACGATAAAAAGACGAATATTAATAAAGCGCGTACGAATATTGGTTTCGTATTCCAAAGCTTTAATCTATATCCGTTCTTAAGTGTTTTAGATAACGTAACGATTTCACCAATTAAGGTGAAAAAACAGTCAAAAGAACAAGCTGAAAAGCGAGCAGTCGAATTATTAACGTCACTTGGGCTAGGAGATAAAGTACATGCTTTCCCTGGGCGTTTATCAGGTGGACAACAGCAGCGTGTTGCTATTGCGCGTGCGCTTGCGATGGATCCAGAAGTCATGCTATTTGACGAACCAACATCAGCACTCGACCCAGAGATGGTAAAAGAGGTACTCGATGCGATTCGTAAACTTGCACATGAAGGTATGACGATGGTCGTTGTAACACATGAAATGGGCTTCGCAAAAGAAATTTGTGATGAGATTGTTTTCATGGCAGAAGGAAAAATCGTCGAAGTCGCACCACCGAGCGAATTCTTCTCGAACCCGAAAACAGAACGCGCACAAAACTTCTTAAAAGCAGTATTAAATCATTAATATTTGTAGGGCACGACGTAGATGCGTCGTGCTTTTTTTGTGGAGAACGAATCTGGAGCGAGTGGCCCATTTTCGCCTTCGAATGTCCCGTTTGACGGGTGAATGGCCCGAAACGAGGTGCGAGTGACCCAGTTTCTTCAGCGAGTGACCCAAAATACGGGTCGAATGCTCGAATTCACACTAACATAAACAATTCAAGTCCCTTTGAATTACTCAAAAGCCTTGAAGAAAGTGCAAAGAGGGAGCAACTTAGGTCTTGAAGCGTGTGGCCTATTTTCGCCCTCGGATCAGTCCCTTTCAGAGAGTGAGATTCCCTTTCACGCGTGGATCAGTCCCTTTCGGCGAGCAGGATTCCCTTTCGCGCGCGGATCAGTCCCTTTCGGAGGCGTGGATTCCCTTTCGCGCGCGGATCAGTCCCTTTCGGAGGCGAGGATTCCCTTTCGCGCGCGAGTTTGTCCCTTTCGAAGGCGAGGATTCTCTTTCGCGCGCGAGTTTGTCCCTTTCGGAGGCGAGGATTCTCTTTCGCGCGCGAGTTTGTCCCTTTCGGAGGCGAGGATTCCCTTTCGCGCGCGAGTTTGTCCCTTTCGGAGGCGAGGATTCCCTTTCACGCGTGGATCAGTCCCTTTCGGCGAGCAGGATTCCCTTTCGCGCGCGGGTCAGTCCCTTTCGGAGGCGTGGATTCCCTTTCGCGCGCGGATCAGTCCCTTTCGGAGGCGTGGATTCCCTTTCGCGCGCGGATCAGTCCCTTTCGGAGGCGAGGATTCCCTTTCGCGCGCGAGTTTGTCCCTTTCGGAGGCGTAGATTCCCTTTCACGCGCGAGTTTGTCCCTTTCGCGCGTGGATCAGTCCCTTTCAACAAAATTCGACACTCATTCATCCACGCCCCTAATATTAAATCTATGTAAAAATCACCTAAAAAATAACAAAAAAGCATGATGTTAACGTATGATATTTATAGAGAAAAGGCGTATAATATGGCTACTAATAAATGTATATTTGAAAGAAGGATTTTACCCATGGCGTTAGATATGAATTCACGCATTACCAACTTAGAAATTTCAGGCATTCGTCGTTTTGCCAATCAATTAGCAAATTATCCAGAAGCACTCAATTTGACGATTGGTCAACCCGATTTTCATGCTCCAGAGGTAGTAAAAGAAGCAGCAGCACAGGCGATTTTGCAAGATCGTACGGGCTATTCAAGCAATGCAGGATTACTAGAGCTTCGTGAAGTAGTAGCAGCATTTTTCAAAGAGAAGTATCAGTGTTCATATAATCCAAAAACGGAAGTAATGGTGACGAATGGAGCAAGTCAAGCGCTCGATGCCGTATTACGTACGATTTTATTACCTGGTGATGAATTGATTGTGCCAGCACCGATGTATGCAGGTTACGTTCCTGTGATTGAGAGTGTAGGAGCAAAAGTAGTCTATTTAGATACAACAGATACGCATTTTCAGCCATCACTCGAGCGTTTAAAAGCATGTGTGACATCAAAAACAAAAGCGATTTTATTTAACTATCCGACAAATCCGACAGGTGCTACATTAAGTCATGATGTGATGGATGAGATTGTTGACTATTTAAAAGATCAACAGCTTTATATTATTTCAGATGAAATTTATAGTGAAAATACATTTGACCATGCACATCGCTCATTTGGTTCATATCCAGAAATAAAAGATCGTCTTTTCTTAATTCATGGGTTATCAAAATCACATGCGATGACAGGATATCGAATTGGTTTCATCATGGGGCATGAACATCTCATTCAACAGACATTAAAAGTGTCAGCCTTCAACATCTTATGTGCAGCTGTTCCAAGTCAGTATGGAGCTATTGCGGCACTAACAATAGCTAAAGATGCACCAGAAGTGATGAATGTATCCTATCGTCAACGTCGCGATTATGTGTATGAACGATTAATCAAAATGGGAATTGAAGTACAAAAGCCAGAAGGTGCATTTTATATTTTCCCATCGATTCAGCAGTTCGGTATGACATCTGAAGAATTTGCGACACGCTTAATGATTGAAGGCGGCGTGGGCGTTGTGCCGGGTTCTGCGTTTTCAAAATTGGGAGAAGGGTATGTAAGGATTACGTATGCTTATGCGATGGAAACGCTTGTTGAAGCGATGAATCGCATGGAACAATTCATTCAAACACTCAAGTAGCCTTGTGCTACATACATAATTGGATGTTCCGAGCATATGAAAACAATGAATAAGGGGTTGTTATAGTGATTTATGCAGGAATTTTAGCAGGCGGTAAAGGGACACGAATGGGGAATGTTCCGATGCCTAAACAGTTTTTGTCGTTACAAAATAAACCGATTATTATTCATACAGTTGAAAAATTTGTTCTAAATCCACGAATCCAAAAGATTTTTATCGCCGTGCCACGTGATTGGGTACAACATACGCGAGATTTACTAAAAAAGTATGGACTTTCAATCCCACGAATTGAAGTAGTAAGTGGTGGACGTGATCGAAATGATACAATTATGAAAGTTATTGATGCCATTGAAAAAAATGCAGGAGTTCAAACAGATGATATTTTAATTACTCATGATGCGGTGCGTCCATTTTTGACGCATCGTATTATTGAGCAAAATATTGAAAAAGGGTTAGAAGTAGGAGCAGTTGATACTGTGATTAATGCGATTGATACGATTGTTGCATCAGAGGATGGTGAATTTATTTCGGATATTCCGAGACGCGATTTTATGTATCAAGGTCAAACGCCACAAACATTTAATATAGCCGAGTTACGTGAGCTATATCAAGCACTAAGCGATGATGAAAAAGAAATTTTAACCGACGCAGCCAAAATTTTCGTTATGAAAGGTAAGAAAGTGGGAATCGTTAAAGGAGAGACGTTTAATATCAAAGTAACGACACCTTACGATTTAAACGTAGCAAACTCAATTTTGAAAGGGAGTTTGGATAAATAATGATTAATCAAATTTATCGACTCGTATCTGCTAGACAATTTGAGTTAAGTTACAAAGACCGTTCCTTACAAGGCGAGGAAATCATTGTGCGTCCGACACATCTATCCATTTGTGCAGCCGACCAGCGTTATTACACAGGTCGACGTGGCGCAAAAGCGATGCGTCAAAAGTTACCAATGGCGCTAATACATGAAGGAATTGGTGAAGTAGCATATGACCCAAAACACGAAATTCCAGTAGGTACGCGTGTTGTGATGGTGCCAAATACACCAACAGAAGATGATCCTTATGTCGCTGAAAACTATTTACGTTCAAGCCGCTTCCGTTCAAGTGGGTATGATGGCTTTATGCAAGATTATGTCTTTTTAAAGCGTGACCGCATTGTTCCGTTACCTGAACATGTTTGCCCAAACGTCGCATCTTTTACAGAATTAGTTACAATTACAACACATGCTCTCAGTCGTTTCGAACAGAAGGCGATTAAGCGTCGTGGACATTTTGGTGTTTGGGGGGATGGTAATTTAGGTTATATTACTTGTTTGATTTTAAAGTACATGTATCCAGATTGCCATGTAACGATTTTCGGGAAAACGCAATATAAACTAGATCATTTTACATTTGTGGATGAGGCTATTTTTATTAATGAAATTCCAGAGAATTACGAAATCGATCATGCGATTGAATGTGCAGGTGGTAAAGGAAGCCAGTATGCGATTGATCAAATGATTGATATTATTAAGCCAGAAGGTGCAATTTGCTTACTTGGTGTGAGTGAATTTCCTGTAGAAATTAATACACGTATGGTACTTGAAAAGGGCTTAACATTGATTGGTAGCAGTCGAAGTGGCTCACTCGATTTTCAACGTACTGTAAATCTGTATAAAAAGTATCCTGAAATTCCTGAATATTTATCAACACTTGTAGGTAATGTCACAAGAGTGGAGTCTGTGCAAGATATTACACGCGCTTTTGAAGAAGATTTATCACGATCTTGGGGCAAAAGTGTGATGGAATGGAAGATCTAATATGTCGATAAAATATACTATTTTAAAATGGTATAAACAAATAGTGAATAGTTATTATCAACTCATCACGCTCTTTTCGCCTATTCGAAAAGAGAAAGTGGTGTTCTTTCTCTATAGAGGTTCAAAATTAGAAGGTAATCTACAAATGGTTTTTGAAGAATTAAAAAAACAATTTCCATCAAAAGAAATCTATATTCAAACATCTGCTAAAAAAGTAGGTCTCACTATTTTAAAAGATTTATGGTTAATACGCGATGCAGAAACCATATTGATTGATGATTATTTTTTAGCCGGATATCTTGTTACGCCGAGAAAAGGTACACGCATTATTCAACTTTGGCATGCTACAGGCGCGTTTAAAAAATTTGGACTTAGCACACGTAATACGCAGTTTGGACCTTCGGAAAAGTATCTTGAAATATTACCAATTCACCAACATTATACCGCTGCATATGTCTCAACTGATATTTCCGCCAAATATTTTTCCGAAGCTTTTGGTATGTCGCCTACACAAATTTTTGCGATGGGTTCGCCGCGTGCAGAACAGTTAATGTGCCATGTTGCGCCACCGCCTGTTAAATTTTCGCATCAAAAGAAAAATATGACGAAAATTTTAATTGCACCTACGTATCGAGCAGGTAAAGTTCACCAAGAATCATTACTTAGATGGACAGATGAAGTCCAAGAAATAGTGAAGCAATTACCGAAAAATACACTACTTATTATCGTATTACACCCATATGAAAATACACGGGATTGGACACCTTTAATGAATCACCCACAAATATATGTGGATCTACAATCGAGTGCAAATGCTTGGATGCCACATGTAGATGCTTTTATTACAGATTATTCTTCTGCTATTTTTGAATTTGCTTTATTTGAAAAACCGCTAGCGCACTATATTCCAGACTTAGAGGAATATACAAAAAATAGAGGTTTCTATCGTCCAATCAAAGAAATCACAGATGGTGACTTGTTGCATAGTCGTAAGCAATTAATCGAATGGATTAATCAACGCCATCAGCATGAGCATTTAAATACAGAGCGTATGGTACGCGAAAATATTGGTGTTGTATCGGGAGTTACGGAAAAAATTGTTCAACACATCTTTGAACCGAAGTGAGGGAAGTTACATGGCGAAAAAATTGACGTTCAAGCAAAAAGTTGATCGGCGATTTAAAAAAGAAGTCTTTCAGACGCTTTATAAAATGTTTTCATTACTACCAATTAACAAAAATCGCATTTCGATTTTATCAGACAGTCGTAAAACAATGAGTGATAACTTCCAATTCGTTTACGATGAGTTGCAAAGAAAGAAAAATTATAGTTACTACTTTTTATTAAAGCCATCCGTTAAAACACGCAAACGCTATATTGAAATTATTCAATTAGCGTATAATTTAGCGCGCTCAAAAGTTATTTTACTCGATGATTTTTATCCGATGATTTATCCATTGAAAATTCGAAAAGGTGCCGATTTAATTCAAATCTGGCATGCGGTAGGTGCTTTTAAAACATTTGGCTTTAGTCGAATTGGTAAACCAGGTGGCCCAAAACCTGATTCGAATGCGCATCGCAATTATACAAAGGCGATTGTTAGCTCGAAATACGTAGCTCCTTTCTATGCGGAAGGCTTTGGCATCGATGAATCCTGTGTTGTTGCAACAGGAGTACCAAGAACCGACGTCTTTTTTGACGAATCTTATAAACAGCAAAAAACAAAAGAAGTTTATGAAAAATACCCACAGTTTATTGGGAAGCGCGTAGCTTTATATGCACCGACCTTCAGAGGAAATGGTCAATCAAGTGCTAAGTTTCCAAAAGAACAACTTGATTTAGACCAGATTTATGAAGGACTGGGTGAAGAAGATGTCTTTATTATTAAAATGCATCCATTTGTTAAAAAGAAAATCTCAATTCCAGAAGCATATCGGGATAAAATTTTTGATTTAACAAAATACCCAAGTGTTAATAATCTATTATTTATTACAGATGTACTCATTACAGATTATTCATCTGTTTGTTTTGAATATGCTTTATTAAATAAACCGATGATTTTTTATTGTTTTGATTTAGAAGAATATATTTCAGCACGTGATTTTTATGTCCCATATGAAGAGTTTACACCTGGAGAGATCGTTCGAGATACCGATCAAATGGTGCGTGTACTACAAAATCAATTTAATCATCCACATGTTGACTACAAAGATTTCACAGATAAATTTTTTGATGATTTAGATGGAAAATCAACAGAACGTGTCGCTGATTTAGTTATATCTTGTATGGAACGAAAATAGGAGGGAACAAAATTAATGAAAAGAAAAATTTTTATGGCTGTGAATGATGTCAACATCAATAAAGGCGGTATTAATAGCGTGATGTTTTCACGTACGCATTTATTCGATAATGATAAATATAGTACAGCACTTGTCACATTGGATGACAAAACAAACTATCCTGAAATTGAAAAACAGCTGAAATATGAAGGACGCATTGCAGAAACATCAGAAGTTATTAATATTTTTGAATACTATCGTAATAAATTTACCCGTGGTGAAGTGAATGAAGAAATACGTGCACAGTATGAGCGTAATTTACAACGAGAAGAAGAAGGTTACCATTACCAACTAGATGGTAAAGTAGCACGCTATTTCGATAATGGTCGCTATGTAAAGTATAAGCGATGGGATGACGAAGGACGTTTACGCGTTGTCGATTATTTCTCAGAAATACGTGTACGCATTGAACGCGAAATTTATCATATTGACGGTTATTTACTACAAAAAGAAACATATCACCCATCTAACAATAAAGTAACGCAAATTCATTATTATACAAAAGAAGGTTTTTGCTACTTATCACGCTGGTTTAATCATAATACAGGTAAGCCGCAGCGAATTGTATTATTTAGCCCAGATCGCCAAGAAGCAAAAGTATTCCCTTCTAACTTAGAATTTCATGCGAGTTTTTTAGAGGAATTATGTGATTTAGAAGAAGTAAAACCAATCATTATTTGTGATGGACCGGGCACAAGTCCGAAAGTACAACACATTCCAGCTGAAAAAGCGATTCGCATTTATACAATCCATACGAATCATTTATTAGAACCATATACAATCGGTAGTGAAGTAAAACCGGATATCAAACATGTACTTAATAATAAAGATGAAGATGCACCAATCGTTGTTTTAACAAATCGTCAAAAAATTGATATCGAGACACAATTCTCAGATCGAAAATGGAATATCCATGTTATTTCGAATGTAGCAGAAAGTGAACTACAAGTGACGAAAAAACATCTAAATCGCGTTGTGACAATCAGTCGTTATAACTCAGAGAAGCGTCTTGATTTATTAATCCAAGCATTCAAAAAAACAGTAGAAGTAGTACCAGATGCCGAGTTACATATTTACGGTGATGGTCCACAAAAAGATGCTTTGAAAAAATTAATTGCTGACTTAAAATTACGTAAATCAGTAAAACTACTACCTTATACAAACGATGTTTTCACAAAATTAAGCGAAGGCTTATTCACAGTCATCACATCAATTTACGAAGGACAAAGTTTAGTTATTTTAGAAGCGATGACACAAAAAGTACCAGCAATCAGCTTCAAAGTGAACTACCTTGTACGTGAATTAACAGATGGCACAACAGGAAAAGTTGTACCAAACGGTGACATCGATGCATTGGCAGAAGCGATGACAGACTGGTTATACACACCAGAAAAAGCTCTAGAAGTAGGCGAACATGCATACCAAGTCGTCAATGAAAAATATACACGCGAACGCCAATACCAAGAATGGGATGAACTATTCGAACAAGAAATCGCTAAACAAAACTAATATGTGAAAAAGCGCTCATGGATGTGAGTGCTTTTTGTTTGGGGTGAATTTTTGATTATGAAAGGGACAAACTCGCGCGCGAAAGGGAATCTTGGCATTTGAAAGGGAATCGGCGCCGTTGAAAGGGACAAAACCGCGCGCGAAAGGGAATCCCCGCCGTTGAAAGGGACAAAACCGCGCGCGAAAGGGAATCGGCGCCACTGAAAGGGACAAAACCGCGCGCGAAAGGGAATCCCCGCCGTTGAAAGGGACAAAACCGCGCGCGAAAGGGAATCGGCGCCACTGAAAGGGACAAATCCGCGCGCGAAAGGGAATCTTGGTATTTGAAAGGGACAAATGGTCGCGCGAAAGGGAAACGGTGCCGTCGAAAGGGACAAAACCGCGCGCGAAAGGGAATCTTGGCATTTGAAAGGGACAAATCCGCGCGCGAAAGGGAATCGGCGCCGTTGAAAGGGACAAAACCGCGCGCGAAAGGGAATCGGCGCCGTTGAAAGGGACAAATGGTCGCGCGAAAGGGAAACTCCGCCGTTGAAAGGGACAAATGGTCGCGCGAAAGGGAATCGGCGCCGTTGAAAGGGACAAATGGTCGCGCGAAAGGGAAACTCCGCCGTTGAAAGGGACAAATGGTCGCGCGAAAGGGAATCGGCGCCGTTGAAAGGGACAAATCCGCGCGCGAAAGGGACTCCCCGCAATTGAAAGGGACAAACTCGCGCGCGAAAGGGAATCCCCGCCGTTGAAAGGGACAAATCCGCGCGCGAAAGGGAAACTCCGCCGTTGAAAGGGACAAACTCGCGCGCGAAAGGGAATCGCCGCCATTGAAAGGGACAAAACCGCGCGCGAAAGGGAATTCTGCTCGCCGAAAGGGACTGATTCACGCGCGAAAGGGAATCCCCGCCACTGAAAGGGACAAATCCGCGCGCGAAAGGGAATCGCCGCCGTTGAAAGGGACAAACTCGCGCGCGAAAGGGAATTCTGCTCGCCGAAAGGGACTGATCCACGCGCGAAAGGGAATCCCTACCACTCAAAAACCGAAAACTCTCTGTAATCTCAGAGAGTTTTCGGTTTCAATCGTTTCAGCGTTGGACTTGTTTTAAGTCTTCTTTAATTTTTGTTGTTGAGATGCCTTCTGTACGTGGCAGGTAGCATACTTCGCAGTAGTCAGATAGGAAGTCGAATTTGCCTTCCCAATCATGTCCCATTACGAATAAGTCTACATTGTATTTTTGTACATCTTCAATTTTTTGTTCCCAGTTATCTTCAGGAATGACTTTGTCTACATATTTAATCGCTTCCAAAATCATTTTGCGATCTTCGAAACTATAGTAAGCTTTTTTGCCTTTTAGTGCATTGAATTCATCCGACGAAATGGCAACGATTAGGTAGTCGCCCATTTCTTTAGCACGGCGAAGAATGTTGATGTGGCCAGCGTGTAGTAAATCAAACGTGCCATACGTAATAACGGTTTTCATAATTTGCCTCCAAAATCATACTTTTGGTTATTATAGTACACCCATTTAAAAAAAGAAAGATGTGTTATAAGTGAGTTAGTAAGTATTCTGCTAAGTTTTTAGAAGATTGACCTGTAGAATACGTATTCCAATGGCTCGAGTAGTCTTGTATAACAGTTGCATCAAAATCGAGATGAAGAATTGCGTGTACTAATTCTTCGTCGCTATCCACAACAGGTCCGGGAACCATTGTTGGATAGTCACTCCAAAATCCACGACTCATACGGTATTGATCTAAATCATATGGATAGAAGATTTGTGGCTTTTTAAAGAACGCATACTCAAACGGAATTGACGAATAATCACTGATTAAACAGTCAGTTACCGTTAGTACTTCATGAATTGGTACTTGATTGTCGAGTACGATAATTTGAGGGTTTACTAAATTTTCCACTGTATGTTGAACAGCAGGATGTAATTTAATAATCAATACATATTCATCGCCGACATCTTGCATCAATTTTGTAAAGTGAATCGGAATTTGCTGTGTAGTTAATTCTAAATCACGAAAAGTTGGTGCGTATAATAGAACTTTCTTTTCACGCAAGATTGGATATTTTTCAAATAAGCGTGTGCGTACCTCAGTAACACGCGACTCGTCAAAATAAAAATCTGTGCGCGGAATCCCTGTGCGTAAAAACGCATCCGGATCCTTATGAAATGCTAGACGGAAAATCTTCGCCATTTGTTCCGAACCGACAACCACTTTATCCATACGTTTATAAACTTTTCGAAAGCGACGAACTGCTGCTGGTGTACGATATGCGATACTCGGATCAGAAAGTGCGAATTTTTTAATTGCACCTGCTGCATGCCAAAGTTGAATACATTCGATATGTTTCGGCAGCACATTTAAAAGCGGTACATAATTGTCGATTAATAGCGTTTTACAAGTAGAGATATGGTACAAACCACCTATATATTGACGTAAGTCTTTCATCTCAAATAAAATAATCTTTTTTACGTTAAGATTTGAAAAATTTTCGTTGCAACGAGACGTTTTTAGTACGATAATATCTGAGTAGCCTTGTTCGTTTAGTGCTTGTATTGTATAAGCGGCGTTATCGCCAAAATCGCATAAGAAAACCATCTTTTTACGTGTCGGAAAGATGGAAAAAAGTGCGAAGAAAAATTTATTTATAAGTAAAAACAGTTGAATTAACAATTCTTTTGTCATAGATTCACCCAAGTTAGTTTAATTTTTTACTACTTTTTTTATTATAGCATATTCTCTTGAAGGCGAAATATTGAAAGTTTAAAAAAATAGAAAGATTCATCATAGGAATATGGTATGATGTATGTTGAAAAATTATTAAAATTGAAAGAGTGAACAACTTTGTCTATTAAAAATATATTAACAAAAGTCTTGAAGAAGGCTTATCGTTATATGGCAAAAAAGCCACGCATCGAGAATTTAGTTGTCTTCGAAAGTTTTCATGGTAAACGTTATAGTGATAATCCACGTGCGATTTATGAATATATGAAAGAAAATTGTCCAGAATTTGATTTGATTTGGTCTGTAAATAAAGAGAGTATCCCGATGTTTAAAGAAATGAATGTTCCTTATATGAAGCGTTTTTCTTTAAAATGGTTGCTGACATTCCCGAGAGCACAGTATTGGGTGAATAATGTACGTCTTGCGAAATGGATGAAAAAACCTAAAGGTACAACTTATTTGCAAACATGGCACGGTACACCGCTGAAGCGATTAGGGACAGATATTGAGGAAGTACATATGCCAGGCACAGTTACTTCGAAATATCGTAAAAATATTATCTCAGAATCGAAAAACTGGAGCTATTTAGTAGGTCCAAACGCATACTCAACAGAGATTTTATCACGTGCATTCCATTTTAAAGGGCCTGTAATTGAGTCAGGCTATCCGAGAAATGATGTCTTACATAACCCATCTGAGGCACGTATGCAGCAAATTCGTCAGTCATTGAATATCGATCCGAAGAAAAAAGTGGTATTATACGCACCGACGTGGCGTGATGATCAATTTTTCGAAAAAGGTAAATATCGTTTTGAGTTCCAATTTGATATTAATCGTATGAAAGAAAAATATGGCGATGATTTTGTCTTATTAGCGCGCATGCACTATCTTGTATCAGAGAGCTTCGATTTTACGCCATATAAAGATTTCATTATTGATGTATCAGATTATTATGATATTGCCGATTTATATTTAATTAGTGACTTATTGATTACGGATTATTCATCTGTGTTCTTCGATTACGCTACATTAGATCGCCCGATTATTTTCTATATGTATGATTTAGAAGATTATCGTGATCGACTGCGTGGCTTTTATATTGATATTGAAGCGGATGCGCCAGGTAAGATTGTCAAAACAGAAGATGAGCTCATCGCTGAAATTGATCGTGCGTTAACAGAAGGTCATGCAGATCCTGCTCGTTACGAACGTTTCAAAAATCGCTTCTGTGAATGGGAAGATGGACGTTCTTCGGAGCGTGTTGTGAAGCGCGTATTCTATAAACAAACACTCGCACCGGCCTACATTCCACCAGTAGAAGATGAAACAACTGTTGAAACAGAACCATGTGAAACCGTATTAAATTAATAAAAGTAATCCGAAAAGAGGAGTCGTCCGCAAGGCGATTTCTCTTTTTCAATCGCATGGACATTGTGTCTTAAATTGGGTGCGAATATGCTATAATAAGCAATGAATATTCGGAGCGTTTTGGAACTAATTTTCGCAGCATTTCGTTCTAATTATTTGAAATACATGGAATAGAGGAAAATACAATATGAAAGCAATGATTAATATCATTAAAGAACAGGTGAATTCATTTTATCTGGTTCAGCGTTTAGCGAAATTCCAACTGCGCATTGATAATCAGGGGAACTATCTTGGATTCATATGGGAAATTTTAAATCCTGCCATCCAAATGGCGATGTATTGGTTCATCTTCGGCTATGTGATGCGTCGAAACGCAGAAGTCGACGGTATTCCGTATGTATACTGGATGTTAGCGGGGATTTCTTTCTGGTTCTTTATTAATAAAGCTATTTTACAAGGTTCAAAATCAATCTATCAAAAATACTCCATGGTCGCAAAGATGAATTTTCCACTTTCGAGCATACCGAGTTATATTATTATGGGAAAATATTATGGTCACTTGGCGCTACTCGCTGTCATTATGGTCATCTTCTGGATTGGCGGATACTATCCGACATGGCACTATTTCGAACTCATCATTTTCGTATTATGGTCATATGTATTAGCCTTTTCAATTACACTACTTACATCAACGCTGACAGTCGTTGTACGTGATTTACAAATGGTCATTCAATCGGTTCTACAAGGGATGTTCTTCATCTCACCAATTCTGTGGGATCGCTCAAAAGATATGCCCGAATTATTACAAAATATTTTAATGTTGAATCCATTCTATTTCTTAGCACAAGGTTACCGTGCTGGGTTACTAACACATGAATGGTATATCATCAATCATTGGGAACTCGCATTATACAACTTAGCACTTATACTGATCTTCTTGTACTTCGGTGCAAAAGCACATTATAAATTCCGTGCGCGCTTCTCAGACTTTGTCTAAACTTTATGGAGGATGCTCAAATGGCAGAATCAGTTATTTTAAAAAATATTACAAAAAAATATCGTATGTATGAAACGAAGGGCCAGCAAATTGCTGACCTGATCTTTCCAGGTAAAAAAGGTTCATCTTTTAATGCGATTGAAAATATCACTTTTTCAGTAGAAGAAGGCGATGTCGTCGGACTTGTTGGTATTAATGGTTCAGGGAAGTCGACTTTATCCAATATCATTGGCGGACTCGTTCCACCAACATCTGGAGAATTAATCGTCAATGGTGAAGTGAATGTCATTGCGATTCAGTCAGGTCTGAACAATGCCTTAACAGGTGCTGAAAATATCGAATTCAAATGTCTACTTATGGGCTATTCAAAAGAAAAGATTAAAGAAGTCATGCCAGAAATCATTGAGTTTTCAGAGCTTGGAGACTTCATTTATCAACCTGTTAAACAATATTCAAGTGGTATGAAGTCGAAACTTGGCTTTGCGATTAGTGTAACAGCGAATCCTGATATCCTCGTAATCGACGAAGCATTATCTGTTGGAGACCAGACGTTTACAGATAAGTCACTCGCAAAAATGCTCGAATATAAAAAACAAGGAAAGACGATTTTCTTCGTCAGTCATAACCTTTCTCAAGTACGTAATTTCTGTACAAAAATTGCATGGATTGAGGGTGGGCGTTTACGTGAATTCGGCCCAACAAATGTGGTCATGCGTAATTACATGGCGTTCCTAAAAGACTATAATAAGCTGACACCAGCCAAGCAAAAAGAATTCCGCGACCAATTGGCGAAGCAGCGTAAGCATAAATAAGAATAGGAGTGACAAGCGGTGAGAAAAACATTATTTCTGGTAAGCAATGACCTCAATACGGAACAAAGAGGCTTGCATAAAGCAGTATTAAAACAAGCGCGTCTGCTCAATCAGCCAGATTACCAACCTGTTCTTGTAACATTAGACTACAAACCAAACTATGCGGAAATCGAACGTGAACTTCATGTCACAGGTCATCTTCCACATGATGTGCATATTGTGAATTTGTACGACTACTATCGTGATCGCTTTGCAGTGGTGGAAGTATCGGCTGTTTCAAAAGCACATTACGAAAAGAACCGTCATAAATTCGAAGACGAATTCTTTGTAGAAGATGCTGGCAATCACGCACGCTATTTTGAAAATGGTCGCTATGCAAAATATAAGCGCTGGGACGAAGATGGTCGCTTACAATTCGTCGACTACTTCAATGACAATCGCGTACGTATTTCGCGTGAGGAGTTCCATCCAGCAGGATATAAAGCACGCGAAATTTTATATCATCCAGCAAACAACAAGAAGAATCAAGAGAGTTACTTTACACCAGATGGCTTCTGTTACTTAACAATCTGGTTCAACTATTTAACAGGCGGACAACAACGTGTCTTCCTATTTGATCCGAAAATTCAAAAAGCCTTCGATTTTAAAAATCGTTTAGAGTTTCAAACTTTCTGGGTGAATGAATTATGTCGTTTAGAATCGGTTCGTCCGATTATTGTAGCTGAAACTGAACGTGTAGCAGATCGCGTACTCGGTGTGGAAGATCAGTATGCGGATAAAATTTTCGTTGTCGAACATAACCATTTAGAAGAACCTTATACAGTTGGTAGTTCGATGCCAAAGTTTATGAAATCTGTTGTCAACGCGATTCCAAAAGGATATGCAACTGTTGTTTCAACAGAAGAACAGCAGCGTGATTTACACAGTGATGTCGGCAATCGTGGCAATATTCACGTCATTCCACCAACAGTTGAAGCGATGCCAAGCGAAGCATTACGCGATCCGAATCGCTTCGTCATGGTGACACGCCTGATTGAAGATAAGCAAGTACAACATGCAATAAAAGCGATGAAACAAGTGATTGCAGAAGAACCTGATGCACGCTTAGACATCTATGGTGTCGGAAACGAAGAAGCGAATCTACAAGAATTAATTGCAGAAGAAAAGCTTGAAAAAGTTGTCACATTAAAAGGCTACCATCCGAATGTAGCAGACATCTATCAACAAGCACTCGCTTCCATCATTACAGCGAAAACAGAAGGACTTAATTATGCGTATGCGGAAGCAGCGATTCAAGGCACACCAACCATCTCTTATGCGATTACATACGGTCCAACGACATATATTGAGCATAATGAAAATGGTATCCTTGTTGAACCTGACAATATCGAACAACTCGCAACCAGCATGATTGAAGCAATCCAAAACCCAGATCACATGCTAAAACTCGGTGCAGCTGCAAAACAACACGCAACAGAACACTTTGCAGAAGCCACATACAAAGAACGCTGGCAACATGTCTTACACCAAGCTGTTCACCACAGCCCGAAAATCAATATGATCTAACTCTTAACTCTCGCTTAGGCGAGAGTTTTTTTGTTGTGAGTAGATGGAGGTGGTGGGTGTAGGAGGTAGAGTGGGGACTTAAGTTAACTAGTTTAAATTGAATTTTATTTGTTGAAAGGGACAAACTTGGGGTCGAAAGGGAAACGATGCGATTGAAAGGGACAAATCCGCGCGCGAAAGGGAAACGATGCGATTGAAAAGGACAAATCCGCGCGCGAAAGGGAAACGATGTCGTTGAAAGGGACAAATCCACGTGCGAAAGGGAATCGATGCCATTGAAAGGGACAAATTCACGCGCGAAAGGGAAACGTTGCCATTGAAAGGGACAAATCCATGCGCGAAAGGAAATCGATGCAGTTGAAAGGGACAAATGGTCGCGCGAAAGGGAATCGATGCAGTTGAAAGGGACAAATGGTCGCGCGAAAGGGAAACGGTGTGATTGAAAGGGACAAATCCCCGCGCGAAAGGGAAACGATGCGATTGAAAGGGACAAAAGGTCGCGCGAAAGGGAAACGATGCGATTGAAAGGGACAAATCCACGTGCGAAAGGGAATCGCGCGCTTTGAAAGGGACAAATCCACGCGCGAAAGGGAATCCCAACTTCTGAAAAGGAAAACTCGAGTCTTTTTATGATAAACAAGTTTTCTAATCTATAATCCAATAACTGAATAAAAAAACACGCCTTTTTTAAAATAAGAAGTATAAACAAAAATCCCTAAAATATGCATAGTGTATAGTGAATAAAAAAGGAGAATTTCGAAATGATTCAAAAAGAATTTCGTTCTAATCCCAAAACGCAAATTTTAAAAAGGCTTTATGCACGTTTACATTCTGAAGAAATAAAAGTACGTATTCAACAAGATATAGCGAAAATTGAAGCTGGAGACTTTGGAGAAGAAATTGTTGCAAAACGCTTAAATACTTATAAAAACGCAATAGATATTCATATTTTTCACGATGTCATGCTCTATCAAAATGGGCTATTTCAAATGGATTTTCTTATTGCGACATCGAGTTGCATCATCATTTTAGAAGTGAAAAATATTTCGGGACATATTTATTTTACACAGAATCCACAACAACTGATTCGAAAAATAAAAGGACAACCTGATCAGAAATTTAGAAGTCCCGAAACTCAAATTCAAAAATATATTAAACAATTAGAAATATGGAATTATAGTCATCAATATAATATTCCGATATATGGAGCAGTAGTTTTTCCTACGCTCTCAAGTATTGTAAATAGTGATAATACCATGACACATATTTTAGATTTAGATGAAATCGAGCAGTTTATTTATAAGCAAAATCAGGAGAATACTGAAAATACAGATGTACAAAAATTTATTAACAGAATAAAAGAAAAAGCGATTGATTATCGGATAAATACTTTAGGAGAATATTATAATTTTAAATTGTATCACTTGAATAGTGACTTTCTCTGTCCAAAATGTCATTCGAAAATGCTGAAAAAAAGTCGGAGGAAATGGAACTGTTCCAATTGTACTTATACAGGTCAGCGAATAATTAAAGAAGAATTAGATGAATATTTGAGTTATTTTCATCAAGATATGCTAAAACAAGACTTACAAAAATTTATGAAAGATGTTTCTAAAAGTACGTTTTATCGAGAATGGAAGAAAACACAAAAATAGAAATATTACACACATCACAATTCTATAACAACTTTGTCATATACGTTTATTTCTATTTCAAAAAGGAAGGAAATAGTATATAAATATTTCAATTATATTAAGAAATCCAATTATTTGTATAAATATAAGGTAATTGGACGAAGGTATAATTAGGACAAAAGAAAGGTGTGTTTAAATTTGAAGTGGAAATGGATGATTGCGGGGGTACTGAGTTTACTATGTGTGTTTGCATTTACGAGTACACAAAGTCAGGCGGCGAGTGAGTATAAGGTAGCTGAAATCAAAACGACGAAAGCGAAATTTTACAAAACACCATCTAAAAAAGCAAAAGCGACAGCAGTGAAAAGTACGGATTTAAAACGTACATACTATGTTCGCGAATCGAAAAAAGCAGATGGAACAACGTATTATCGCCTTGAAAAAGGTGTAACATCGATGGGGTGGATTGATGGAAAAGTATTAAAAATTAACAATCGTACACTTCTTTCAAAAAAGAAACAAACAATGTATTTATTAGGTCGCAATAATGCTTATACAATGCCTGCGACAACATCGAGTAATCGATCATACAATTTAGAAATTCGTCGCGGTTTATCATTTGCGGCAGAGCGTTATGAAAAAGTAGGTACAACTTATTGGTATAAAGGGAAGATTGAAGGGACAACAAAATTACGTTGGATTCGTTCAGATTTATTAACAACGAATGGCTTTGTAGGTGTTGATTTACGCAAACCTTCGAATGTTACAGCGAAAGATTTACAGGCACTTATCTTATCGAAAGGGCGTACACCGGATAATATTCTATACAAGTTAGCGCCTGAATTTATTAAAGCGCAAAGTAGTACAGGTGTGAGTGCGCAATTCATGTTTGCGCATGCGGCACTCGAAACAGGTTGGGGTGGCTCGACGATTTCGCAGTATAAAAACAACCTATTCGGCTACCAAGCATATGATACTTGTCCGATTACATGTTCAAAATATTTCCCTAAAGGTGAAGATGGACTGAAATTATATGCTTCACGTATTGTGAATAATTATTTAACAGTTGGTGGACCTTATTATTATGGTAAAAATGTATTAGCGATGAATGTAAAATACGCTACAGATCCAACATGGGGCGAAAAAATCGCAAATATCATGCAACAGATTAAACCATATAATAGCTCATATTATAAAGGTGTAAAGGCATCGACGAAAAAAGTATCGATTGCACAAGATTTCGGCAGTGAGATTCCATCGACGAAACCACAGCCAAGTGCATTTGTAGCTTTACCTTCAAGTATTTCGGCAACAATTAATTCTTCAGGTGCATCAGTTTATTCAATTCCATATGTATATGCACCACGCGTAGGAAGTTATGCAAAAGGCAAAAAAATTACGTTAAAAGCATATCATACAGACGTAAAAGACTTTAAAAATGCAAAAGGTGCTCAGTCGCGCTGGTACAGAATTAGTTATCAAAATAAACAAGCATGGGTGCGCAGCGATCAGATTACAACAACGAACTTAGCGTTTACAACAGTCGATGCGACACTTCGTTCAAATGCAGGTACAAACTATTCTAAAGTAACAACAGTAAAGAAAAATACAGCGCTAAAACTTGTAACATCTTCAAGCAAACCTGTTACAAAAAAAGACTCTAAAAAAGCAACTTGGTACCAAGTCTACCAACCAGGCTCAACGAAAAAAGTTTGGATTCGTTCAGACCTAATGAAAATCTATCGATAAATTAAAGGAGGAATCACGTTATCATAACGTGATTCCTCTTTTTTATCACAAATATTAGGCGATTCCCTTTGGCGCGTGGAATAGTCCCTTTCGGAGAGCGAGATTCCCTTTGGCGTGTGGAATAGTCCCTTTCGGAGAGCGAGATTCCCTTTGGCGCGCGGAATAGTCCCTTTCGGAGAGCGAGATTCCCTTTGGCACGCGGAATAGTCCCTTTCGAGGAACAGGATTCCCTTTGGCGCGTGGATTAGTCCCTTTCGGAGAGCGAGATTCCCTTTGGCGTGTGGAATAGTCCCTTTCGGAGAGCGAGATTCCCTTTCGCGCGCGGAATAGTCCCTTTCGGAGGCGAGGATTCCCTTTCGCGCGCGAGTTTGTCCCTTTCGGAGGCGAGGATTCCCTTTCGCGCGCGGAATAGTCCCTTTCAGTGGCGGGGATTCCCTTTCGCGCGCGAGTTTGTCCCTTTCGGAGGCGAGGATTCCCTTTCGCGCGCGGAATAGTCCCTTTCGGAGGCGAGGATTCCCTTTCGCGCGCGAGTTTGTCCCTTTCGGAGGCGAGGATTCCCTTTCGCGCGCGAGTTTGTCCCTTTCGGAGACGGGGATTCCCTTTCGCGCGCAGATTTGTCCCTTTCGAGGAACAGGATTCCCTTTCGCGCGCGAGTTTGTCCCTTTCGGAGACGGTGATTCCCTTTCGCGCGCAGATTTGTCCCTTTCGAGGAACAGGATTCCCTTTCGCGCGCGAGTTTTTCCCTTTCGGAGACGGTGATTCCCTTTCGCGCGCGGAATAGTCCCTTTCGGAGAGCGAGATTCCCTTTCGCGCGACCATTAGTCCCTTTCAGCCTCTAATTAGTCCCTTTCAGCCTCTGATCAGTCCCTTTCGACAAATATTATGTCCATAAGAATAGAGTTGTCATAGAAAATTTAAGTCTCTACTGAAAGTCCAGCCCTATCGAAACACTATTCCACAAAAAAAACGAGTCACTCCACTGAGTCACTCGTCATAATTCCTTACGCATATGAAAGTTTTGTAGGGCAATCTGGTTGCGTATCGCGATTTCTTCGCTCACGATGTCGTAGCCTTCGTGTTGGAAGAAGGGGACTGCTGTGGTGCTCGCCATTGTGTCGAGATGAATCAAGCCGAGTTGGTAAGCTTCTTCTTCGAGTTCAAATAGTAATTTTTTTGCAATGCCTCGATTTTGGTAGTCTTTGTGAACATAGATGCGGTTGATCTGTCCATCAAGTGTTAAATCAGCAAATCCGACAATTTTATGTTCGCAGCGTGCCACGTAGGAGATGTGTTCACGCAATGTTTTTTGCCAAGATTCGATGATCTCTTGGCGTCGTTCGTAAGGAGCCCATGCATTAAGCTGTGCGAGGCTGTAGTCTTTACGATTAATTTCATGTACGGTATCTAAGAATAAGTCGACAATCTCCTCTAAATCCGATTCACGATATTTTGAAATCTCCATGCCAACATCCTTTCTAACAACTATCCTCTTTTCAACTTACATGAAAAGGAAAAAAAGTACAATACTAACGTAAATAGCAATTTGAAAAATAGGACGTACCCCATGTTAAAAATATGATATGATAACTTACAAAAGGAGGAGAACAAATGAAAAAACAGTCAATCGTTATAGGACTTTTAGCTTCTACTTTTGTACTATCTTCGGCAACACAACTTCTGGAGCCGCCGACAGTACAAGCCGCGACACAAGCTACCTATAAACAGAGTAACACAAGCCAATTGGGACAACTCAAATCACAAAAATCACGCATTTATACAGCACCTGGCTCGAAAAAGAGTGTGGTGGCATCAACTAAATACACGAATGAAATCTTCTATATTTCAAAAGTCGCAACGAAGACAGGTGACGAAACTTATTACCAAGTAAGTCGCCAAGCTGATCCGAAAAAAGCAGCACTCGGTTGGGTGAAGTCGAAGTCAATCACACGTAAAAGTTATAAGGTGATGACGAATACGAAAAAGACGCGCTACATTAAAGGAATAGGAACTGGTTACACGCGTCCGGGCGGTTTAGCACGTAATGTTATTTTTCCGTCAATGGCTCCCTATAAACATAAAACCTTCCTTAATGCCGAAACGGTGAAGGTAGGAACGGCAACATGGTATCGTGGTACAGTGAATAATCAGACGACATGGCTTCCAGCAACGTCACTAAGCGATCAAAAGCTCACAACTGCGACAGAAAAGCCTGTCGTGACGAAAGTATCACTTATTGCGCAACTAAACGATAAAAATACAATACTACAAACGGACTTAACGAATGACAAAACGAAGCAAACGGCTGGCGCGAAAGCACCTCATACATATGTGGTAAAAGAGCAAGCAAGCTACAAGAAAAAAGTTTACTACAATCTAGGGATAATCGGTTGGGTGGAAAAAGACGCCGTTAAAACGCATCCTTATGGCGTAGAAAGCACACTCAATCAAAAAGCATACCTAACAGGCGGTGGATACGGTTATGCGATGCCATGGGGCGCAGCAGACGATATTGTGACGAAGACGCTCACGAAGGGCAAACCGTTCATCATTTCAAAACAAGTGAAGATTGGCACAGGTCTGTGGTATTACGGAAAAACAGAAGATAACAAACTGATGTGGGTGCTATCGTCTCGTACAACAATGACGAATCCGACACCTGAACCAACACCACCACCAGTGGAAGCACCTGTCTATCAAAAGATTTCAAAACAAGGGACAATCAAGTCGACAGCTGTACTCTATACGGACCTTGTGAAGCAGACGACACGCACATGGACGACTGCAGAGAAAACAGAGAAATTTACAATGAATCGTTCAGCAAAATTAGGCAACACGACCTACTATGAGCTATCACGCCTATCAACAGCAGGGAAGGACACTGTAGTAGGTTGGGTGAAGTCGACAGAGCTTACGTCGGCAAATGTTCAAGCGCCGACAGCCTCATCAGAAGTCCTATACCTAACTGGACTGGGGAATGCGACGACCGTAGCAGGTACGACGAATGCGAGTAACATTCGCTTTAAAGATTTAAAATCATATCCAGCAACGAAGTTCACTGCAACAAAACAACAAGTCATTAATGACACAACATACTATCTGGGCAAAATCGGTTCGAAATTTGCATGGGTGCGTGCAGACTACTTCGGTAACCCGTACCAATACATGAACCTTCGAAAAGTATCGAATATCACGCAAGCAGAGATGGAACAATTCCTTGTGAATGTGAAAGGTACGACAATCAAAAATAATAATCTATACAAAGCTGTTCCTGTATTTTTAGATATGCAAAAACGCTATGGCATTAACGCACAGTTCATGTTGGCGCATGCGATTGTTGAAACAGGTTGGGGCGGTTCAAAAATCTCACAATATAAAAATAACTTTTTCGGTTATCAAGCCTATGATAAATGTGCGATGAGTTGCGCGCTTTACTTCCCAACAGGAAATGACGGCGTACAGTATTATGCAGATGCCATCTATCGTAAATATTTACGAGCAGGAGCCATCTACAATAACGGACCATCAGCAGCAGGTATGAATGTGAAGTATGCTTCGGATAAATCATGGGCGACGAGTATCGGACGCATCATGGGGAATATGAAACCATATGACGCAGCTTATTATGACAAGGCGAAAGTCTCAACACTCGATCCAGCACAACCGGTATTCAATTACACGAATGTTATTCCAGCAGGTAAGCCACTACCGCCAACTTATCAATTCTTTGATGCAGGTGTAACAGCGACAGTGACGAAATTTACAACGGTTCGCCTACTGCCATCGGAATACGGTAAAGTTCTAATGAATTACAACATCGGTACAAAAGTGACAATTGATGGAACGAATGACGATGTCGCAAGTACGTGGATGCGCGTGAAGATTCAAGGGCAGGAAGCATGGGTGCTAAAATCAGATTTACAATTTACAAACTTAGCACGCACGACAACAGAAGCGAATGTCCGAGATGATGCGAGTACGACAGGTACAAAAGTTATCAAAGTATTAGACGAGGGAAAATTCGTTAAACTTGTACAAGATACTTCAGGCAAAATCGTAACGAAGAAAGATGCAAAAGGTACCGTATGGAATCAAGTTTACGTACCAACAACTAAAACAAAGGGCTGGATCAGCTCAACTATCTTAAAAGTTCAATAAATGACAGAGGAGATCGTTCTAAAAAAAGGACGGTCTTTTCTTTTTGTAACAAATCCGTTACAATCGTAAATTCAAAAATATGTAAAAAAAAGATAGGATACAATCGCTATATAATAGGAAGAAACATCATGTGAAAAGTGTAAAAAGTGATATGACAATTGTTACATGGTTAAAAAATATTGGAAAATATATCCTAAAAATCAAAAATGAATCAAAAGGTATTAATGGAAGAATAAAGTGGTAATAAACCGTTCTTTATAATAAGAATATTTCTTTTAGTTAAAATGTAACTAATAATTAAATGATAAAAATGACATTATAATGATATAGTCCTTTATAAGTGCAATATTTTGGAATAAAAAAAGGTGGAAAATCTTATCCTATTAGATGATAATTAGGCTAAGCATGGTTAGCTGACGATTTCAAACAGCAAATGCTAATCATATCCAATAAGGGAGGATTTTCATTCATGAGTAATTTCAAATTAGTCAAAACTGCAGCAGCCCTAGCTCTAGGTGCTTCAGTTGTAACATCAGCAGTAGCAACTACGGATGCATCTGCAGCAAGCAAATACAAAATCAAGTCTGGTAAATTAGTTTACGCTAAATCAGGTAAAGTAGTTAAAGGTTATGTAACTTACAAATCAACTGTTTACAAAAACGGTTCTAAACTTACAGGCTTAAAAGGCAAAACTTACTACAAAGCTGGTAAAAAAGCGACTGGTACTTACAAAGGCGCTTACTACGTAAAAGGCGCTAAAAAAGTAACTACTGGTACTTATAACAAAGCTTACTACGTAAAAGGTGTTAAAAAAGTATCTACAGGTCTTTACGCTTCTAAATACTACAAAGATGGTAAATTAGCTACTGGTACTTACAAAGGCGCTTACTACGTAAAAGGACTTAAAAAAGTAACTACTGGTACTTATAACGGTGCTTATTACGTAAAAGGTAAAAAAGTTGTATCTACAGGTCTTTACGCTGATAAATTATATGTAGCTGGTAAATTAAACAAAGGCTACAAATTATACAAAGAAGATCTTTACAAAGATGCAGTATTAAACAAAGGTTTAGTAGTATTCGAAGGTAAATTATACGATGGCGCTAAATTAAACGAAGGTCACAAAATCTTCAAAGACGAACTTTACAACGGTTCTGAACTTAACACAAAATTAGCACTATTCGAAGGTAAATTATACGATGGCGCTAAATTAAACGAAGGCATCAGAAAATTCGAAGATAAATGGTACAACAACGCTGAACTAGCTGACGGTACTTTCACTATCGACGGTAAAGAAGTTGCGATCGAAAACGGTGTTGAAGTAGGCGCTAAAGTTAAATCTGTTGAGGCGATTAACGGTAGTGAAATTAAAGTTACTTTCAACAAAGCTATCAAAAAATCATCAGTTATTTCAACTGGAAATACTTTAGTAACTAATATTTTTGCTGCAACAGCTTTAACAACTGATGGTGTTCTTGCTGCACCACCTGGAACAATGACTGCAGTATTATCTGAAAATGGTAGAGAACTTACTCTAACAGCAGCAGCAGGAAATAAATTTGACGGTCGTTATGATTTCACTGTAGCAGCCGACAAAATTGAAACTGTTGGTGGAGAAAAATTAGAAAACTATTCAACAGTATTAAACGTAAAAGATACAGTTAAACCTACTTTATCTTCAGTAACTTATGAGGATTCAGCAACAGCGTATGCTAATTTCTCAGAGATTATTGCTGGTAAAGGAACTGTAACAGCTAAGTATGCAGATGGAACAGACGCAAATGTTGCAGTTACACATACTTCAGGTAGTTCTAAACTTAAATTAGACCTTTCTAATGTAACTGCTGATAAACCAGTAACAGTTACATTCGTAGGTATTACAGATGTTACTGGGAATATTTTAGACCCTAACCCATTAACAATTACGGTTACAAAAGATAGCTCTGATAAAACAGCACCAACAGTTACTTCAGTAACACCAACATCTACTACAACTTTTGATATTAAATTATCTGAAAAAGTTAAAGTTGTAAATGCAACAGATATTAAATTAGATACTACTTCGGTAACAAGTGCAGAAGTTGATGCTAATGATCCAACGATTGTACATGTAGAGGCTGCAACAGCAGTAGCAGCAGATCTTGCAACATTAACAATTACTGCAGGTGCTTTAACAGACTACAGCAATAATCCAATTGCAGCTTACACTAAAGTAGTTAACTTCAAATCTGATACAACAGCACCAACGGTTACTTCTTCTGTTGAAACTATTAATAATATTAAATATTTAGTTTTAAACTTTAATGAAGATACTACAATTGTAGATGGTAAAAAAGTTACATTAACTTACAAAAATTCAGCAGGTGAAAAAGTATCATCTGATATTACTGTAGCTACAACAGGTACACCAAACACTTCTTATTATAATAATGATACGAAAAAAGCAGTTAAAATTGTTTTAACTGGATATACTGCTGCATCATATGACGTAACTTTAGAAGCAGGATTATTTAAAGATAACTTCAATAATGTTAATAAAGAAGTAACTGGTTTAACAGCAGTACTTTCTTCAGATACTGTTCAGCAATCAATTAAAACTACAGAAGATGGTAATGGTATTAAACGTATTGACTCTAATACATTACGTGTTTACTTTACAAAACCATTAGATGTAGCTTCAGCAGAAACAGTTGCAAATTATTCTGTTCAAGGTGCAAAAATTGCTAAAGCAGAAATTAACAAAAATAATTCAACAGATGGTTATAGTGTAGACTTAACTCTAGAAGCTGGTACAGTAAAATTAGATGGTTCTTACGAAGTAAAAGTTTCTGGTGTAAAAGCACTTAATGGCGAAGCTTTAGCTTCAACATACACTACAACTGAAGCTTTATTAGAGAATGTTGCTCCAGTATTATCTAAAGTAACTCTTACTGGTGGTCATGAAATCACTTTAACATTCAATGAAGATGTAAAAGTAACAGCTAATGCATTTGATGTATATGTAGGTGGAACAAAACTTGTAACTGCTACTAACAGTGTAGTATCTGCTACAGGTACAAAATCTGTTGTGCTTACAGTAGGTTCTACAGACTTCACTGCAGCTCAACTAGCAGCAGGTTTAACAATCAAATCTGTTGATAGTTCATTATTAACAGATATTAATGACAATAAATTAGTTGTTCCTTCAACAACTGTTGCACAATAATCTAACCGATTATTAAATCCAACATTCCCTTACCTTATTGGGCAAACGGATTCAAAGACTCCTATCTTCTTCGGAAGATGGGAGTTTTTTTGTGTTTCAATCTATACTTTAATGAGGTTTTTAGAATTCGATCAGTTGCTCTCTACGCTTGTATTTGCCATTTAAACAGCGATTTTTCATTAGGCTGTTCTTTCATCGTTTCGTTTCTTACATCCTGTATTTTAGGGAAATCTGCTGCTTGTGTGCGTTCCTTCCTTCTTTCCTTCCTTTCCTCCATTTAAGAACCGTATCTACTTCCTTTTTTAAATAGATATTATTTCTTTGATGTTTTAGCTCTTCTTTTTGAACCAGCTGTACATCTAATTTGATGAGTTCATTTGGTTGTTTATTTATTCTCATATTGTACGAAACATCTACTTTTAAACGAGTAGGTGTTTTTCTATGGAAGAAAGGGCTGTAAACGCGGTATTAGGCAATTATTCAAGGATATTTAAAAAAGCCTCTACTTTATACCTTCCTTCCAAATGATAAGGGATTAACCACCAATCTGCTCGTTCTAGGGGGATTATACAATGGTTCGACCAATTATTTATGCATTTGTTTTAAAACGTATTCATCAAAGCTTTTACATGTCCACACCTATTGTAGAAGTAGCGGTAAATACATTACCTGTTCATCATCCAGATGTAGCACGCTATCAGTATCTTTTACCATCTATCGCTATATTAGCGAATTGTCCACATGCTTATCATTGTCAGTTAAAGAATGAAAGTGGTGAAGTGTGGACGGTCTATTTAGTCGGAACAGATAAGTCCGTCATGTTTGAATTGTGGAAGAAAGAAGATGAGGTCATTGCATATGAATATTATGAAATGGGAGGTTGTTTGTATGAAAACGTGTAAAGCCTACTTAATGAATTATTTACAGAAAGAATGTGCTCTCGAGGTGAATGAGAAAGAGATAGGAATCGAAACAGTGGAACTGGAGAAAGAAGAGTTAGATAAGCGCTATTTTACAGAAGAAGAGTGGTCGTCTTTACCTGCTTCTTGTTTGATTACATCCGTAAATTACGACAATGGAAGAGACATGTACACACTTAATTGTGTCCATCAATACAAAATTCTTTTAAAAAATGATGAGCGAATCGAATGGAACTCACGAGAAAACTAACAAAGAACTCACGAAAAAAGTAGGGTGTATCAGGTGAAATGAATTGAAAGGGAGATACATCAACGAATTGTTGGTGATTTCTGAAAGAAAAACTCACGACATTATTATAAAACTGTCGTGAGTTAACATAGAAAGGAGTAATTGGATGAAGTCTAAAATGATTTTAAGTATTGTGTTAGTGGTGTTAGTAGAAGTGGTTAAACAGTTACAAGATCAAATGAATGAATCTTAGACCAATATGGTTTAAGATTCATTTTTTTTTATAAAGAAAGGATGATACGAAATGTTAGTAGAAGAGTTTAAACAGTGGTTAATAGAAGAAGGAAAAGCACCAAAGACTATTACTTCATACGTGACAGATATTCGTAAATTTGAAGTGTACCGTTTAGAGCATATGAGTGAAACCAGTGAAGTATTAAGTCGCTTTTTACTAATGCGTTACAAACAGTATCTTCAAAGTAAAGAATACAAAATTACCACAATTAATAAAAAGCTAAATAGTTTAAAAGTGTACAATGATTTCTTGAATAGAAAAAACATCGTTTCAGAAATATTTATCCAGTTAAAAAAAGATCAGATACAAATTGCACATGGTAGTGAAAAAGAAGTAACAGTAATGACAGAGGAACAGATTGAAAAATTTTTGTTTTACATTGAGGATAAAAATAAAGTAAATCAACGAAATCGTTTAATTGGTTATCTTTTACTTTACACAGGTATTCGAGTAAACGAGTTGGTGAATATTCGCACAGAGGACATTTGTTTGTTAACAGGTATTTTAAAAGTTAAGGGAAAAGGTGGGAAAATCAGAGAGGTTAGTTTAAGAGCTGATGTAGTGGAACATATAAAACTATACTTGAAAGATAGAGTAAACAGTCCTTTTACAGAAAGTCCGTATCTATTGTTAAGTCAAAGAAGGGGCTTCATGCATCAAGATGCAGTTCGAAATTGGCTAAAGGTATTATCAAAAGCATTAGAATTTCACCTACATCCCCATCTATTTCGTCATACATTTGCGACTAGATTAATCGAGAAGGGAGTCAATATTGTAACGGTGAGTAAATTAACAGGTCATGCTAATGTAAACACGACAATTAAGTATTACATTCATACTTCTAAAGAGGAAAAACAGTCAGCTGTTGAGAGGTTGTAAAGTGCCTTTTTTTAAAATGATTCATAAGTATCGATAATAAGGTAATTAAAGTTAAAAAAGGTAAAATAATGATTTTTCGGCGTATAAGAGTAAGCCGGGGAAACGTTTCGTTGCTAGATGTTACTAGGGGAAAGGGGTTATTAAATTTTATAGGAAGTTAGCGCTTTCATAACATTTATTTGATGATTTTGTGTATTATAAGAATTTGCTAGTTTTATTGGAATCTGCTAAGTTATATCCACAAGTAAAACACACTTGTTTTTTGTAATCAAAAACAGAGATACAGTGTTCAATCATTGCATTTAATCTGATACGGATTACAAAAAAAGAGAAGTAGCTGCAACTACTTCTCTACTATCATCATTTTCAAAGGAGACTGAAAACAATGTTAAATGAAACCAATCCTATTGTAACAAAAAAACCTAAAGATAAGATAGCTGAAATTCCTAGAATAGCTCTAGGTGGTTTTCACATAGCCAATGGCTATCTGTACAAAAGAATGAAAGATAAATCACAACAAATTTGTCGAGCCATTTGGATTGAAGAGACAAAATACAATACAGATACAAAAGAAATTGACGTTGTTATTGGTTTTGTGTATCGAGATAGAGTTGAGAAAAAACAAGTATCACGTGACATCTTAATGGATAACAAAATTCAAACATTAACGAAGTACGGGGCGGATATTCCTAAACTTTCTGTTCCCTATATTGTGAATTTTTTAACTCTTACAGAGGAAGAGAGTAAAGAATCACAGGAACACATTCGACTCGGTTGGAATGAGGAGAGAGATGGTTACTATCACAATGAATACCTTTCTCTTAATATGGAATATCAATCGAAATACAAAGGTGATTTTAAATTAGTTAGTGATGGAACAAAACAGACCTTCTTGTCTGCTGTTAAGCAACACATCAGTGGAAGAACACCACTAGAGTTCATGCTAGCTTGTGGTTTTTCGGCTGTCGTGAATGGTTACATCTCAAAACATGTTAAACAAGATACATTGATTGTACATTTAGCAGGTGAAAGCTCGACTGGTAAAACAACAGCGGCTGTAACAGCGATTGCACCATTTGGTAAGCCCGATACAGACGGTCTAATGAAAACGTGGAACTCTACGATGAATGCTTTACTAAAAGAGTTTGCAAATAACCATGGTGTCCCGTTGGTGCTAGATGAATCAAGTAGTAAAGAAGGTGAAAGCTTTACAACAGTGCTGTATCAATTAGCAGAAGGTAAAGAACGATCTAGACTTACAAAAGAAGCTGAAAAGCGCCAAGTAGCTACATGGAATACAACGGTTATTGCGACGGGTGAGCACAAACTGACAGAGAAGTCTGCTAAAAATAATGGTTTAGTTGTCCGAGTGCTAGAGTTTGAAAGTATAAAGTGGACAGAATCAGCAGAACATTCTCAGAAAATCAAAGAAGCTTTTAGTACACATTACGGAACACTTTTTGAAGAATACGTGCAACATATTTTACAACACTACACACCAGAAGAACTGTATCACAAGCTAGAACAAGCAGCTAAAACAATGCATGACAACTTTAAAGTACAAGACAAATTCAGTGAACGAATTTCAATGAAGTATGGTGTAATCTTGTTAGCAGCACAGCTCTTTAACGATTGCTTTACATTACAATTGAATACAGAAGAAATGATTGAGTTCATGGCGAAGAATGACCTTCGTCAAGTAGGTAAACGTACAATGGACCAAAAAGCACTTTCCGTTATTGAACAATTCATCTTAAAAAATCGACATCATTTTGAAGTAG
The DNA here is from genome assembly GCF_001534765.1 of Kurthia sp. 11kri321. Taxonomy (NCBI): domain Bacteria; kingdom Bacillati; phylum Bacillota; class Bacilli; order Caryophanales; family Caryophanaceae; genus Kurthia; species Kurthia sp. 11kri321. The sequence continues at coordinate 2,441,466 of NZ_CP013217.1, read as the reverse complement.
CTGGTACAACAGTAAACTATACCGATTTCTATGGAAAAGTAACGTATAAAAAAGACTATACAGAAGTCATCATCATTAAAAAAGTATTAGATGATGAATTAAAAAAATGTGGCTTTGCTAGTACGGAAGTAGTCATGAGTGAACTGAAAAGTAGTAACTACTTGAATGCTGAAGCAGGGAAGAATACGAGAAAACGTACTGTACCTACAAGTGAAGATAAGAAAGTTCCACAAAATGTGTATGTACTTCGATTACCTAAAACGTTTAAATTAGAGTTAACAAAATCACTTCCTAATTTAAATGATAATCTAGTAGAAACAATGGGAAATCATCCATTTGTAAATTTACCAATCACACCATTGGAAAAGACAAGTGAAGCAAAAGACATGAATTCTCTATTTGTACAAAGTAATGTAAATGCAGAAGTATATCCAAAACTACCACCGAGAAAGTTGTTAAACAAATTAGAGAACAATCCAGAGAGCAATTCTTTTCTTGAGCTATTTTGTGAGGATAGTATAGAGGGGGAATTGTAAATGAAGGTAGATACAAAGTCTATTAAAAATACTGAAAATTCAGTCTTTTCAATCGATAATGAAGTGACACAGATTTACCAAGAGTTCCTAGAAACGCTTCTAAACGAAAAGAAAAGTGCTTCAACGTACAAAAGCTATCGTTTTACGATTCAAGACTTTTTACAGTGGATTGCAACTCGAAAAAAGAAGCCTGTAAGTAAGTGTGACATGACACACTATCACATTGAGCAGTACATGCACTACTTACAAGTTGAAAAAGGACATAAGCCATCGACTGTACACGTAAAACTGACTCTGATTCAAAAGTTTGTTCGCTTCTTTTTTCAACAGCAAAAAGAGATTCCAGCGTATGCGATACAGGTTCAACTAACACAAGTTGAACCAGCGCAGCCGTCTGAACCTTGTGTACTGACATTGAATGAAATTACCTTACTACTGAAACAGGTCAAACGATTGAATGATGTGACCTTACTAACATGTTTAGCCTACACAGGTATGCGAATTCACGAGTGTATTCAACTCACACACCAAAACGTTGACATGGATCGGCGAGTCATTCGTATTTGGTCTTGTAAAACAAAAACACACCGTACCATACAGATGAATACGTTACTTCACAAACAATTCCAAACGTATTTACAGCAAGTAGAGACAAAAAAAGATACAGATTACTTCTTTTTGAATCACCTTCACAAGCCTTACAATGCAACAACGATTAATCGACTACTCAAAAGAGTGACAAAGCAATTAGGTTGGAACAAGCATGTTACATGCCACACGTTCCGCCACAGCTTTGCAACGAACTTAATTCTTAAAGATGTGAATCTACCGACAGTTGCCAGCCTACTAGGACACAAAGACTATCGTGTAATTACTAAGAGATACATTCACTTGAATGAGCAGATTGAAAGAAATGCAGTAGAGCAGTTAATCTGTTAATTTCTTAACTTGTTAACAAGTTAACAGCTAAGTTACCCGAATACCCGAATTTACTTGCTACAGAGCAATACAGATTAAAGAATTGAATAGTATGCAGTGAATACAGGAGAAGTTTTGCTACCCGAATACCCGAATTTTCAAGTTACAGAGTAGCAGATGCAAAGCTTACTTTGAATGATTTGTACACTTATCGTACAAAAATCTTTTTAAAGTTTCTTTACTAAAAAAATTTGGGTATTTGGGTATTTTTTATTTAGGAAGGAGTTCGCAAAGATGACAAAAAATATGATGATTCAACAAGCACTTAAAAAATATAGTAATTATTTAAACCAAAGAGGAATGAGCAAAGAAACCATTCGAGGCTACCAAGTAGACTTACAACAATTTCAGGTGTACATGTCGAATAAGTTAAATGGTCCAGTCGTTATGCAGTTAGTCACACAAGAAGATGTAGAAGATTTTATTCAAGTATCACGCAAAGAAAAAGAATGGTCAGCTAAGACAGTGAACCGAAAAATCAATTCATTGGCGAGTTTCTTTAAATACTTGTACAAGCAGAAACAAGTGACAACAAACATTATGGAAGATGTTGAACGTGTTAAAGTACCACACAAAGAGCGTTCTTTTTTAACAAGTGAAGAAGTAATGAAGATTTTAGAACATGTACACCACCAAACGATTCGAGCCTTTTTGTACACAATGGCAAATACAGGTTTACGAATTACAGAATGTATTCATCTTCGCTTAAAAGATGTAGATTTTGACAAAAAGATGATTCATGTGATTAACGGTAAAGGTGGTAAGGATCGGAATGTACCAATGAGTCAAAATTTGTACGATATGCTACAAAAATATCGAAAAGAAGTACGACCAGATACACAATCACTATATTTCTTTGCGCTAAAAAAGACAGGTACAATTAGTCGTCAATTAATTAATATGACGTTAAAAGAAGCGTGTCAGCAAGCAGGAATTAACAAGGTAGTCACCAGTCATGCTTTCCGTCATGCGTTTGCAAGTGCATTGGTACAAAATGATGTTCACATTGCAGTGATTCAGCAACTTTTAGGTCATGCAGATTTACGCACGACAACGGTTTACTTACATGTTCAAACAGATGATATGCAAGAAGCAGTCAATACATTGAGATTATCTTAAGGAGAGAAGCAGATGGATATTCAAAGAGATGAAAAAATTGAAACAGTTTTAGCAATGTTAGAAGAAGGTTATACACAAGACGAAATTGTTCAACACTATGGCAACAAAAATTGGAAATCAATTGATATGTACTTTAGAAGGAGAGGTTATCGTTGGAAAGACGGTACATTCATTCCTTTTGATGAGAAGAAAGAACAAGAGCGAAAAGAAGTATTGGCAAGTGTGCAAACCGAATTAACGAAAGCAGCCAAAATTATACGTTCTTTAGGCAAAGAATATGCAGATATTATGGAAGTTGCAACAAAGAATGGTTTTGAATCTACAGAGGAACTAGGGCAATACATGATGAGTAAAGGTTACAAGTGGAATCAAGAGATTGAAAACTATGTAGAATTTACGCAAGAGGAAGAAGAAGAATTACCTACAGGAGAACATACGCTATCAACATTCAATCTTGAACGAAATCAACAAGTTGATGCACTCCTTACCTACCTTTTACAAAATGAAGAGCAGCTAAAAGATTTACTTGATACAACAAATCGACAGTTACCTACTTTTCAATTAAGAGGTGGGAATGCTAACAAAACACTCACAATGAACACAAAACTTACAGCACTTCTAGTGGACTACAGTGACGAATACAATTTGACACAAAAATCAATTATTGAAACAGCACTTGTCGAGTTCTTTGAAAAGTACAATTACAAGGAGGAAGTGAACAAACTCTTTCTTAATTAAAAAGAAGCTGAGTAGGCTTCTTTTTTTTGTGTAGAACGGATCTATTTTGTAAGAGGATATGGAATACTATTTAAATAGTAGAAACTCTATGTATTTTGTAGACTCGAGTATCTATCTACTTTTATTTGACTGAATGAAAATAGACTAGAAACTAAATAGATTTTCACTCGAATGGGAAAAGTAAATGCTCGCAAACCTATGCGTAGCAAGGGATTCTCTTAATGACTTAAAAAGATGGAATTATCTGAGAAAAAGGCGATTAACGGTAAACAACTTAAAGTAACATTTAACAAAACTGTTGAAGAAGATTCAGTAATTGAATCAAATGGAACTTTAGTAGATGGTGCATTCAAACTTGAAAAAGTTGCTGCAACTTCACCAGCTGTAGCTTTAGATTCTGCAGAAGCAGTATTATCTGAAGATGGACGTACTTTAACAATTACTTATACTGGTGCTGAGTACGCAAATGGAGATTATGTATTCTCAGTAGTTAAAAATAAAGTACAAACTACTAATAAAGCAACTGTTGAATACATCCCAGCATACACTTCTTCTACAATTAATGTAAAAGACACTGTTGCTCCAACTTTAGAATCAACAGCAAAAATTAATGCTACTCAATATAAATTAACATTCTCTAAACCGGTTAGTGGTCTAGGCTCAATTTCTGCAAAATATGCTGATGGTACTGATTTAGGTGCAACAGCTACAGTTTCAAGTGCACCTGCAAGTGCAGATGCAGACAATAATGCTATTATTGTAACTTTAGCTAATACAACAGTGAACAAAGATGTAAATGTTCAAATCGTTGGTATTACAGACTACAATGGCAATATCGTTTCACCTAACCCAGTAACATTCACAACTAATGCTGGAGCTAAAGATGGAGTAGCACCAACATTCACAGTTACTCCTGAAAGTGCTTCAACTTTAACAGTTAAATTTAGTGAAGAAGTTCAAGCATTCCCTAAAGCTGCATTCAAGATTGATGGAACAGCTTTAACTGCTTCAGATAAAGTTGTACAAGACGAAACTGACAAAACAAAATATACTGTGAAACTAGCAACTCCATTAACTTCTGGTTTCCATAACATTGCAGTAGCTGCTACTTCATTTAAAGATTTATCAGGTGAAGATAATACAGCTCATGCATCAACAATCCAAATTAAAGCTGACCAAGTAGCACCAGTTCTTTCTTCTTCAAAAGTTGTTAAAGAACGTGATGGTAAAGAATATTTATATGTTACTTTTGACAAAGATGTACAATTAGATGCTCTTAATGGTGCATTAACTGGTTTAACAGGTAAATCAGTTAAAAACTATGTAACTGATAAAGCTGTAACATTTAACACAGCTGCATTTACATCTGTTGACGGAAGTAAAAAAGAATATAAACTTGATTTAGCTTCTATTACTACTGGTGCTGGTGCAACAGCTTTGGAAAATGGCGTAACTTATACAATCGATTTACCAGCAAGTGCTGTTAAAACATTAACAGGTACACCAAGTGTAGCTCAAACAGGTGCAATCACATTTACAAAAGGTACTGATTCAGCAATTACACCTTTAGCTGTAGCAGAAGTAAAAACTAACCAAGCTTCATTAACTACTGGTGCTGCTGGTAAAGATGCTACATTAGCTAATAATCAAGTAACTGTTGAATTCTCTCAAATTGTTGATGGCGCTTCAGCAACTAAAGCTGCTAACTATACAATTGATGGAGCTGTAGTTAAATCTGCTGAACTAGGAACAGATAAGAAAACTGTTACTTTAACTCTTGAAGATGGTAAAACACCTTATTCAGGTGCTCGTTACTTAACAATTAATAACGTAACTACTGCATCTGGTGTAGCATTAGAAGAAGCATTTAAAAAAGCTATTACATTAAATGAAAATATTGCTCCTACAGTAACAGGTGCAGTAATTAAATCTGTAGATAACTCAACTAAAGTTGCAACAGTTGAACTTTCATTCTCTGAAGCAATTTCAACAGCTGACTTAGATACTTTAGCAGTATATGTTGATGGTCAAGTTGATGCAGGTGTAACAGTAGCTAACCTTGCTGCAACAACTAGCAAAACTCTTACAGTTAATATTACTTTAGATGATGTTTCTAAATTAACTAATAAAACTGTTACATTAAAAGCTAACGGTACTGACAATACAATCGTTGATGCTGCTGGTAACACAGCTTCAATCGGTACTGTTACAGTAAAATAATCTAACCGATTATTAAATCCAACATTCCCTTACCTTATTGGGCAAACGGATTCAAAGACTCCTATCTTCTTCGGAAGATGGGAGTTTTTTTGTGTTCCTTGTTCATGTAGGTGTATCGAAGCCATCTTTCACATAGATATTATCTTTATGTCTAAAAAGCAGTTTAACGGGCATTTTAGGCATGTATCTAGAGGAGAGGTGGAGGTTCATATGGAATTTGTAAAGACAGCGTTTCAAACGGTTATTCAGCGCTATGTCGATGAACAGGTGAACATCGAGGATATGGGATGTGAAACGATTGAAATGGAGAGAGAGGCAGTGGATCCGCAGTACGTTCCTTCGGATGTCCTAGTGACACTACCGAATTCATTCCTTGTGACGTGTTTGAATTACACAGTGACATCAGGAGAGACGTACTTGTTCATGGGTATCTGGGGAGATTCTGTAGAAAATATGCTTTTTCAAGTCGTCCTGAGAGAGAATGAAGTCTTGGAACAGACGACAAAAGTAACGTGAAACTCACGACAAATCTATAATTTGAAACAGCTACATGAGAGAAGTGGATGGGCGGCATGCTATCTGCTTCTCTTTTGATTTTTAGATTTCACGACATCATTATAAAACTGTCGTGAGTATGTGAAAGTGAAGCGAGCTGAACATGATTAAAAAATTACTCATTGCCGCAACGATTGCGGTTTTAACTACACTGATTACGGAATTGAAAGAAGAAATGTAAGAGATACACATGGGGACAAGATGGCTACAATATCACCTTGTTCTTTTTTTTGTGGAGAAGGAGGACAACATCATGACATGTGAACAGTGGTTAGTGGAAGATAGAAAAATATCTTTGCGCACATATTTAACAAGCCCACTATATCAATAGTGGACTTGTTAATAAAAAAGACTATACATTTTCAACCTAAAATCTAAAAGCATCGATATTATTCAACAATCTTCTCACAAGTTACACTAATCTTTCTTATCATGGTTAGTGATAAATAAAAAGAGTATTGTCCCCAAAGTAATACTCGAAATAGACTGAATGAAGGATACGTTTCCTTTTTCTTCGGAGCTATTTTTATTATTAGTAGAAGATGTATTTATCTCTTCTTTTTCAGTATCCTTTTTTTGAAAGGGGATAAAAAGATAATAGCTTGCCAATACATAAACTATCATTGTAAGTAACAGATAGTAGTAATCATTTAATGATTGAATATCATAGGGTGAAAAAATTGAAATCTTATTTTTATTAGAAAAGTATATAAAAGAAGAACTCTCATTTGATAAAAGGTAATTTTCAATATTTTGAACCCTTTTAGCTAATTCTGAATGTTCCGTTTTAATATCTATTTTTGAAATTTTAATGTTGTTATTTTTGATATATTCTGCAAAAGATAATTTATTTTGATCTGTGTATTTTTCTTTCTCAATAATATATTCTTCAATTACTAAAATGTGTTCTTCAATCTCTGAATTGTTTTTTGAGAGATTATCGTTAGTATTTTTTGAAAAAATATTTGCATCTATTGAACATATATTTAACGCTGGTAAATCGAGTAAATCCTTGATAGAATGTGAATCCATCTGTATACCTCGTTCTGTTGTTTGGTCGCACTTTCAACATTAACGGATACAGATGTTTTTTTGTATACTTTTTTAAATCAAGAACAGATTTTGGCATTGAGCTACAATTTAAATATTTTTTATAATAATTATTCAATTAGTCTTTTCCTCTTATAGTTAAAATTGGTAAAAATAATGATATTTTCATCCTTTTCCGTCTTTTTAATTTCATATATAAGGTAAAAAAGTATTGTTTTTGCAAAAAAAATACCGATATGTGCAGTTTAATGTTATCTTGATTAATGTATTAAAAATTAATACAAAGTAAAAGCTAAAATTGATTTAGATAAAGACCGTGGTTTAGGCGTTTACCCTAGAGATATTCGTGATGCAAAACAAACAAATAAAGTCATGTCACTTTAATTTATTAGGAGTAGTTTAAATGAAAAGTAAAAAATGGATTATAGTAATAAGTGTTATTATAATCGCGGTTATCATCTTTGCAATCGTGATGATGACGAAACAATCAAATGATACGATTTCCGATGAAGATCTTTTGTACAGTGATAGTAAAGCGGTTATTTATTATTCAACAACGGTTGATAATACTTTTAATAGTGTAGCTGCTTTTGTTTCGAAAGATAATACCGTTAAAGGTTATGCTATGGACGGATTAGAGCTTGGTTCTTCAACATACAGTGAAAAAACAAAAACTATTTTATTAGAAGATAAAAATTCATTGAAATTTGTAACAGATGATGGGATTCAAACAGCTAAATTTGATAATCCTGAATATACAGCGACTTCTAAAGGGTTTTTATCAAAAAATAATACCTTTTATAGTGTAAATAATACAGGGGTTCAAGAACAAAATGGTGAAGGGTATTATTCAACCATTCGTTATGGAAATAAGGATTATACAGATTCGCAACTTGTAGACGACTGGATACAAGCAGTTGGTAATAATGGCGAAGATACCATTTATTCATTCGTAAATTACGTTTCTATTAAAGGTGAAGATGCAACTGATAATTATCGTTTAATACAATCCAAGTTAAATGATAAAAAAGAATTTGAAACTACAACGATTGATGAGCTTACATCATTAAATAAGTTAAAAGATATTAGTATATTCAATGATTTTGTTTATAAAGATGGTGTTTTATATAACCTGCTGAATTATAAAGATGACAACAATGAAGTAAAGACCGATTTATTTGTGTATGATTTGAAAACGAAAAAACTAGATTTAAAACCGATTGCAGATTATGATGGTGCTGAATTCGGATTGTTAAATCCTACTGAAAACATCGAAATGGAAGGCGATAATCTGTATTTTGTTGAAGATACAGGAGCTGTACATCAAATCAATATGAAAACACAAACTACGAAAGTTCTTTATACAATCGATAAAGGAACAAACAAAGATCCGTTACTTCAGATAAAAAACAACAAACTATACTTATACATTTTAAAAGATAAAGCGTATTATTTAGATGTACTGGACTTACAAACAGGTAAACAATTAACATCTGATAAATTACAAGGAATGGATGAAGCTTTGAATTTAGGCGAGGGTACAAATCCTTATGATTTACTAATATTAGAATAAAAAGGTCTGTTTTTGGTTTTGTATAATTAAAAAAGAGGGAGAATTTTAATGTTCTCCCTCTTTTTATATTTATATTAAAAAAACCCTTTTTACTTAGTCTTATCGATAAAATTCTTTTTATATAAACAATGTTATAAAAAAAGCAAAATTATGTGCTATAAATCATCTTTTAAGATGATTTATAGCACATAATTTTGAAAATCAAATGGAATGATATATAAAAAAATTACTATCTTTTTATTTCTTTATTCCCTCATCCACCCTTGAATCGTCGCTTTCGGTACGTCAAACTGGTTTGCGGCGTGTCCAAGCGAGTGTTCTGTCGCCACGGTTTTCACAAGTTTTCGGTAGTTCGCTGTTGTCTTATGGATCACGTCGAGTCCACCGTCATGTCGCGTTGTTACGTGGCATGTCTGGCAGCGCTCGTAGTACATGGTCAATCTGATTGTAATCGTTCCGTACTCATATGTGTACGAGTGGCGAATGTCCTGCTCCTTTTTATGATGAAGATGTCGTTTTCCACCACATGGACATATTTTGTCTCTTTTTGGTGTCGCATAGAGTATGTCGTCGATGAAGTCCAATTGAATTGTCCGTGGTATATTAAAAAATGTATGCATTAAAAAACTCCCCTTTTTTCGAAAATAAGCTCTTTTTTCTTTCTATTTTCCTTCATTTTCAGAAAAAGACCTATTCAAAAAAAGTGTGTACGAAAAGTATGGGGAATTGGTAGAAAAATAGAGGTTTTTCAAGGATTTCCTCATTATATACATATGAAAAAATTCATTCGGAAAACGTCGTTTCGCCAACATTCGCACATTTTAGTAAGCTAGGTGTACCCAAGGGAATACAAGCATGGTCGACTGTGAGAAGCGAGTATGAGATGACGTTTGAAGCGATGTTAGAGAAGTTGGAGCCGATGATTTCCGCGCACATGCGCAAACTGCATATTTATAAGGAGCATGAGCAATTTCGCCAGTCCGCACGCGTAGCCATCTGGCATGCGTGGCAACGTTTCGATGCGGAAAAGGGTGATTTTGAACCGTATGCGTTCCAGACAATTCGCGGTGCATTACTCGACGAATTGAAGATGAGCGCGCGTTACGAGGAACGATTCGTGCCAACAGAAGATGATGCCCTGTATGAGCAAATTCAAGGGGAAGGGTGCCAGCGTACACGCGACTTCGTGGAATTCCTAGCACCCCACACGACACCCGAGGAATGTATGATTCTCCACGCCTATTATATCGAGGGGTACGATCACACCGAGATTGCGGCGATGCTCGGCATGAGTCGCGCCGCCCTACAAAAGAAGAAAAGCCGTCTATTACTACGCCTTCGAAAAGAGATGAGCCGACCATAAGAAAAAGCCGCGATTTGCGGTTTTTTTGTTTGGAATCGCATAAAAATACAATCATCTCTTACAGAATTCCTTAAATAAAAAATATAAATAATAGATTTTTAATAGAATAATATAACTTTGCATCTATTTTGCTATTTCTAAGGAATAATTTTACTCTATAATGGTATAATTAGTAAAAAAAGGAGTGTTAAAATGAAAAAGTTTTTCTTCACATGTTTTATAGCGTTTGCACTATATTTCATTGTCGCAAGCCCACAAGCACAAGCAGCAGACTACCCAGTGATTCAATCAGGACAAACAATTGAAGGTACTTTAGCTGAGGAAGATCGAGTACTATATCAAGTGAATGTAACGAAGCCAGGCTATGTTAAATTCCAAGGAACTTCTTATTCACGTGATTTGTATTTGTCTTTATTAGATGAAAATCATAATAAAATTGTCGGTCTTCATGATAGTTTTAGTAACGCAACAGCTACGGCACCTGTTACACGAACTACTGGGGAATATGTAGAGCCAGGAATTTATTATATTGAGGCTTACAGTAGTGGATGGCATGATGAATATTTTAAATATCGTTTTACGATGACAGTCGTAGACAGTAAGACTACAGAAATTGAGCCGAATGATGGTTCTGAACTTGCGATGGCGATTAAACCAACACAAAAACCCGTCACAGCACAGTTTAGTTGGAGTGACAGTACGGATTATTATAAAGTAAAATTAGACCAAGCAGGTTTACTAAATATTAAAATGACAGCGTACATGGATAGGATGTATGTACAAGTTTTTGATTCTGACTTATATGAAGTCGAAGGTTGGAGTGATTATTATGGTGGTTCTGAGCTTTCAGGTAAGGTGAGACAAGATGGATACTATTTAGAAAAAGGAACGTATTATATAAAAGTTTCACAATGGCATTCCTACACTGGTAAATATAAAATCGAAACAAAGTTTTCTAAAACATCTAATAATGAAAAAGAACCGAATAATGGGCTTGAACAAGCACAGAAAATCAAGCCGAATGTACAATCTGTGACGGGTTTAATTAGTTGGAATGATTCGTCTGATTTTTATAAAGTAGATGTTTCAAAAACAGGTGTATTGAATGTTCATATGACAGTTTATCAAAATAAGGATATCAAAATTTATGATCGAGATGGTGATACACTACTGGATCGTTGGATTTTTAAATCGAGTAATACAAGTTCTGATAAATGGTCTACATCTTTAAATGTCAAAAAAGGAACGTACTATATTCAAATTTATGGTAGTACAGGTCTTTATAAATTAAATGTAAAAGTACCCGAAATGTTGCCAAAATCTCCAAAAGCCAAAGCCACGAAAACAAAAGTGACAGGCACAACGTATGCGAACAGCAAAGTCACAGCGAAAATCGGAAGCAAAAAATATACAGGCAAAAGTAACAGCAAAGGTGCATTCAGCATCAAAATACCAACACAAAAAGTAAAAACAAAAGTCTATGTATCTGTTACAACGGGTACAGGAACGAGTAAATCAACTAAAGTACAAGTAAAATGAGCCGCGCATGCGGTTCTTTTTTTTATGGTAGTGGGCGAGATTCCCTTTCGCGTGTGGAGTAGTCCCTTTCAAATGCCAAGATTCCCTTTCGTGAGTGGAATAGTCCCTTTCAAATGTCAAGATTCCCTTTCGCGCGTCGATTAGTCCCTTTCAGAGTGAGAAATTCCCTTTCGTGAGTGGAATAGTCCCTTTCAGAAGCGATGATTCCCTTTCGTGAGTCGAATAGTCCCTTTCAGAAGCGATGATTCCCTTTCGCGTGTGGATTAGTCCCTTTCGGAAGCCGAGATTCCCTTTCGTGCGCGGAATAGTCCCTTTCAAAGTGAGAAATTCCCTTTCGCGCGTGAATTAGTCCCTTTCGGAAGCCGAGATTCCCTTTCGCGCGTGGAACAGTCCCTTTCAAATGCCAAGATTCCCTTTCGCGTGTGGATTAGTCCCTTTCGGAAGCCGAGATTCCCTTTCGTGCGCGTATTTGTCCCTTTCGGAAGACGAGATTCCCTTTGGCGCGCGGAATAGTCCCTTTCGGAGTGAGAAATTCCCTTTCGCGTGTGGATTTGTCCCTTTCAAAGTGAGAGATTCCCTTTCGTGCGCGGAATAGTCCCTTTCAAAAGCCAAGATTCCCTTTCGCACACGAATCAGTCTCTCACCATTGTTTATTTCACCGCTTAGTGAGATAATAATATGGAATAATTAGACATTAAAGGGGATTGACATGAAACGATTATATATAGTAGGAATTCTTTTGTTGGCCGCTATCTTTTTTATACCGCAACAAGCTTCAGCTGCAACAACTCTTACATCGGGAAAGTGGGTAACCGGTGAAATTACCGATACAACCACAAAGCAAACATATCAATTTAAGTTGACGAAACCGAGTAAGGTGACGGTGGAAGTGAAGTCGTATATGAATGAATTGGAGGCATTCGTCTACAATTCGAAAGAGACAAATATGGTGAAGCCGATGCATTTCTTCGCGGCAGATCCAACAAATCCAATTACACAAAAAGAGACGGTCTATTTGCAGGCTGGGACATACACAATTCATACGAATCGTGTAGCATTCTCTGGTCAGACAGGGAAATATCAAGTGAAAGCGACTTGGAAAACGAATGGTTCGAATGAGGTAGAGCCGAATGATGAGCCGAACCAAGCGCAACCAATCGAAGTAAACAAAACGAAGATTAAAGGACAACTCGGACTCGACGATTTGGCAGACTATTATATGGTGGAGGTAGACCGAGCGGGGAAATTAACAGTTCAAACAAAATCATACATGCCTTTTTTACAAGTTGAACTATACAATTTAGCACAAGTTCAAATGACGAAAGTGAATGATTTTCAACAAGCAACAAATACAAAAGCGGTAACAAGAAGCGGCTCTATGTACGTGGAAAAAGGACAGTATCTCATTAAAATATCAAATACAGGTGTCCTCGATAGTATGGGATTATACGAGATGCAGGCGAAATTTGTAGGGGCAAGTAATAATGAAAAAGAACCGAATAATAGCCCAGAAAAAGCACAAACACTCAAGCCGAATGTTGCGCCAATTACAGGACTAATTAGTTTTGGTGATCGACTCGATTATTATAAATTGAATGTACCAAAGACAGCGGAAGTAAAGGTGCAAGTAAAGTCGCATATGAAGTGGCTTGAAGTTTCGATTTATAACCAATCATTTAAAAGAATCGACACGCACAATTACTTCACAGGTGCGAGCGATCAATTACTCGTATCGAAAACACTAAAAAATAAATTGAAAACAGGCGTCTATTATATCGGTGTGAAAGAAATGGGCTACTTTGGCACATATCAAATTAATGCAAGTATTCCAACCATTGTGCCGAAAGCGCCAACTGTAAAAGCAGTGAAAAAAGGTGCGACGCGTGTCACGGGGACAACCTATAAAAAGAGCCAAGTGACTGTGAAAATTGGCAAGAAAGAATATAAGGGCAAGAGTAACACAAAAGGTGCATTTAGTATTAAAGTACCGAAGCAAAAAGCCAAAACGAATATTTATGTATCAGTCACAACAGATAGTGGAACAAGCAACTATAAAAAAGTACAAGTAAAATGAGTCGTGTATGCGGCTCTTTTTTTATTTGGAGGTTTGTTTGTGCGAGTGGCCCAATTTCGCCCTCGAATGTTCCGTTTGGATGGGCGAATGACCCGAATCGAGCAGTGAGTGACCCAACTACTTATTCGAATGCCCCGTTTCGCCGGTCGAATGTTCGAATTCACCCAAACCTAGTCAATTCAAGTCCCTCTGAATTACTCAAAAGACTTGAAGAAAGTGCGGAAAGGGAGTAATTTAGTGTTTTGGGCGAATGCCTCATTTTCGCCCTCGAATGTCCCGATTTGACAGGTGAGTGACCCGAAACGAGGAGCGAATGACCCAACTACTTATTCGAATGGCCCGTTTTGTCGGTCGAATGTTCGAATTCACACCAGAATAGTCAATTCAAGTCCCTCTGAATTACTCAAAAGCCTTGAAGAAAGTGCGGAAAGGGAGCAATTTAGTCTTTTGTGCGAGTGCCCCATTTTCGTCCTCGAATGTGCCGTTTGGATGGGCGAATGACCCGAATCGAGGAGCGAGTGACCCAACTACTTATTCGAATGGCCCGTTTCGCCGGTCGAATGTTCGAATTCACCCAAACCTAGTCAATTCAAGTCCCTCTGAATTACTCAAAAGCCTTGAAGAAAGTGCGGAAAGGGAGTAATTTAGTCTTTTGTGCGAGTGCCCCATTTTCGTCTTCGAATGCCCCGTTTGGACGAGCGAGTGACCCGAATCGAGCAGTGAGTGACCCAACAGCTTTAGAGAATGTCCCATTTCCACCCCCGAATGTCCCAATCCGCACCTCGAATGTCCCGTTTGGACGGGCGAATGGCCCGAAACGCTCACCCCACCTCCACCCAACAAAAAAACCTCGAATCCTCGAGGTTAGCCTTCGTTTGGTGTTTGTTTTTCAATCGTTCCGCCAAATAATACGATGGCTTTCGTTACACCGCCGCCGACATTGGCAAATTCATGGATACCGAGTGGGATGCCAACGACTTGGAGTGAGTCGTCCAGTGCGATGTTGCCGAGTGGTTCATATGTGATGTAGAGGTAGGATTGTCCGTCCTCTGCATAGAGATGAATGAAGCGGTAGGGTAGCGCACCTTCTTCTTTTTCATGGAAGGAGACGACATCGCCTTTGAAGGAGACGACGGTTTCAAAGTAGTCTTCGACGTTGTCCGTTAGTTGTTGCGGGGTGATGGTCGAATCGACTTTTTCTTTGATGCCAACGCCTGCAAAGAGTTTTTCTTGTTGGTCGATGTATTCGCGTGAGCGTAATCGTAAATTGAGTGTATTTTCTGTTATTTCTGGTAAATCGACTGCTAATTGATTGCTTAATCCGAGTGTAGCTGCTTCGACTTCGATTTCTTGTGCTTCTGTTTTTCCGTCTTGAATGGTGTTTTCTGGCGCTTTTTCATCGCCACACGCTGCAAGAAATAGTGTCAGACAAAGACCTGTGCTAAGCAGGAACTTTTTTTTCATGTATGCCCCCCCTCCTTTTCCTTTATTATATAACTTTTTAAGGTTTTAATGGATAAAATTATCATTTTAAATATTAACAAAATCCCCATCGAATATACTTCAATGAGGATTTTATTTACTAATAAATTTTCTTTTTACTTCCGACGAATTGTAATATTAAGTGCACCACTCAAAATAAATAAAAAAAGACCCATTCAATATGAGCCTGTATAATTAAAGTTCCTACACCAAAATCAACAGGGGGCCATATTAAATGAGCTATTATCATCTTACCACATCTGAACGTGCGAAAATAGAGGTTTTAAAAGGATTAGGGTACTCTTGTCGTGCCATTGCGCGTCATCTCAACCGTTCTCATACAACGATTTCTCGTGAATTAAAGCGATTGAATGAATGGTCAGCTGAAAAGGCGCAATGGCACGCAGCTGCGCAGAAGAAAAAATGTGGTGTGCGTTCAAAGTGTACCGATGAATTGCGTAAAGTTATCGAAGAAAAACTAAAAGCGACATGGTCTCCTGAACAGATTGTCGGTTCCTTGTTTCAAGGCAAATTATCTTTTAAAACGATTTATCGCTGGCTTTATTCAGGAAAACTTCACGTGACGCTTCAAGTACTTCGCCAAAAAGGAAAACGTCAGGCACCACGCGAAACACGTGGGCGTTTCAACGTTGGAACTTCTATTCAGCAGCGCCCAAAAGAAGTCAAAACGCGTGAAACGTTTGGCCATTGGGAATTAGATACCGTCGTTTCAGCGCGTGGTACGAAAGGATGTATCGCGACATTCGCCGAGCGAAAAACACGTTTTTATGTCGGCATTCAAATACCGAATCGCTCGGCGCAATCGATGAAGTGGGCCATTGAACAGCTCATTTCGCGTTATCCAAGACCCTGTTTTCAAACGTTTACGACGGATCGAGGGAAAGAATTTAGCTGTTACGCCGAACTTGAAAAACAGTACAGTATCCCATTTTACTTCGCTGATCCGTACGCGCCATGGCAACGTGGCACGAATGAAAATAGTAACGGTCTTTTACGTGAATTTTTCCCAAAACGAATGGATTTGGGGCAACTCACACCATCGAAAATAGAAAAAGCACTTTTTTTGATTAACAATCGACCAAGAAAGTGCCTCAACTGGAATACCACACAGGATGCATTTGAATATCAGGTGGTGCAGTTAATTTGACAATCTATCTTCCCAAAAAATAAAGAATCAGCAACGTGACAATGAAGGCGGGAATCGCATAAACTTGTCCAACGAGCAGTTTCCAACTCCAAACATCATAACCAGGTGAAGCAGGTAGCAAAATCGTAATCCCGCAAACAATCACGTAGACAACGAGTGCATAACCAAGTTTTTTCATCATAACGACCTCCTTATTTTTTCCATTATAACATAATGAAAGAATAAGGGGTTTAGATTCACCCTATAAGACTGTTAATAATATTCATTATCACGATGAAGAAAAGTCGTTGATGAGAATATAGAAAAATACCTAGTCTCCTATTATATTTTTATCAATTTGATTACAGTCTATAGTTATTTATAAATGTAAAAAATAGCTTATTAGTCTTTTTATAGGAATAAAAAATATATTTTAGAATATAAAAAACGCCCAATCTGAATCGATTGAGCGTTCAATTTATTTCTTGTGTACACATTCACCTTGAACAAATACTTGTTGAATATGTTCAGGTCGTGTTAAGTAGAGAATCTTTTGGAAGATGTCTTCGAGTGGTTCTGTCGCATCGAAAATTGGCAGTGACGTTGTATCAATCACCTGTGCGTCAAAACAGTAGCCTTCTTCTAGGCGTCCAATCGGCAGGCTTAATGATTCGCCGCCACCAGCTGTCGCGAGGTAGAACGCTTCATTCACTGTAATGCGGCTATCTTGTCGTCCGCGTACATGCGGCGCAAGGTCAGGGTTCACACCGTCCTCTAGCATACGTGAAGCCATAACAGCTTGACGAATATTATCATATAAGCTCGGTGAGAAGCCGCCCGATACGTCTGTTCCAAGACCAATCTCCACATTCTTCTCATGAAGATGTGCAACAGGTAGAACAGAATTCGCAAAGTACGCATTTGAAATCGGACAGTGTGCAATCGCCGTCCCTGTCTCAGCAAATAGGTCTGCATCTGCATCCTCTAAAAAGTTACTATGTGCCATAACCGACTTGTCGCGTAGTAGACCGAAGTCGTGCAGCGCGAACGCATCATTTTTTTGGAAACGATCTTTTACAAAACCATGCGCCCAGTCACTCTCGCTACAGTGCGATTGTACATGCGTATCATATTTTTTCGCGAGTTCGCCAAGTCCTTGAAGTGCCTCATCTGTACAGCTCGGAATAAAGCGTGGTGTCACAACAGGGTAAACGCCTTGTTTGACTGACTTCGCCAATTCTTTCACCGCGATAATGAATTCCTCCGTATCTTGTAGGGCCTCAGCAGTGGAAGCGTCACGATAAAAATCAGGATTTTCCTGTGCATCATCCATAACCACTTTCCCAACCAATCCACGTTGACCACGCTTTGCACAAATCTCAGCTAATTTATAGCTCGCCTCTTTATGAATTGACGCAAAATAGAGAACGGTCGTTGTCCCATTCGCTAAAAGCGTATCGACAAGATGTGTATACACCTTTTCTGCAAAATCAACATCTGAAAACTTCGCTTCAAGCGGGAATGTATATGTATTCAACCAATCATAAAGCGGCAAGTCGAGTGCTGTACCCGACTGTGCCCACTGCGGTGCATGCACATGCAAATCAATAAAGCCAGGAAGTAAAAATTGTCCTTCTGGTAATGTCGTAACAGGTATGCTTGCGTCTACTAAATGCGCTTCTTCAGGACGTAATACCTTCGCAATCATTCCTTGTTCATCAATGCAAAACAGATGATCTTTTAGTACCGCTACCTCCTTCAGTGAACGACTTGTAAATGCAGTCCCACGTACAATATGCGTATAATTCAATGTAAAAATCTCCTTAATGTTCGTAAATTAATAGATTTATTATATATTTTATTAGATAAGATGTCTATAGAATGTGAAAGACGGATGAAAAGAGGAGTGAGGTTGTGGGGGTGGTTTTGGGCCATTCGAGTGGTGAAAAGGGACATTCGTTGCTTGATTCGGGCCATTCATCCGATCAAACGGGCTATTCGAGGGCGGAAACAGTCCACTCGCTACTCGTTTTGGGCCATTCATCCGATCAAACGGGCCATTCGAGGACGGAAACGGTCCACTCGCCCAAAAGCCCTTAATTGCTCGCTTTTCGCACCTTCTTCAAGGCATTAGAGTAATAGAAAGGGACTTGAATTGACTAGGTTTGGGTGAATTCGAACATTCGGTTGGCGAAATGGGTCATTCGAATAAGTAGTTGGGTCATTCGCCCGATCAAACGGGACATTCGAGGGCGAAAACGGGTCACTCGCCCTAGAACCTCTCTAAATCAAACACTTTTTGACAATTTTTAACGATTTCAATATACTAATAGGGGTATGTAACTTAGAGAAAAAGAAGGTGCTGCTTTGAATAGTCAACAATACATAGAACACCCTGAAAAAGTAGAGAAGTTATATAAACGGACACTTTGGATTGTCGTATGTTCACAAATTTTCGGTGGGGCAGGTCTTGCGGCGGGAATTACAGTCGGTGCATTGCTCGCGCAAGATTTACTACAGACGAACGCTTTTGCTGGTCTACCGTCTGCTTTATTCACACTTGGTTCGGCGCTCGCAGCATTATGGGTGGGGCGTTTTTCAAATCGCTTCGGTCGTCGCATGGGGCTATCAACAGGCTTCATTGTCGGCGGACTAGGGGCAGTCGGAGTTGTCATTGCCGCGATTTTCGCAAATGTTTGGCTCTTATTCATCTCTTTATTCATTTACGGTGCAGGAACAGCGACGAATTTACAAGCGCGTTATGCGGGAACAGATTTAGCAACACCGAAGCAGCGAGGCACAGCAGTCAGTATCGCGATGGTATCGACAACGCTCGGTGCAGTAGCAGGACCAAACCTTGTTGAAGTGATGGGGGATTTTGCGACATCTATCGGTATTCCACCGCTCGCGGGTCCATTCATCTTATCGGCAGCAGCATTTTTAACAGCGGGGATTATTCTTTTTATTTTTTTACGTCCAGATCCATTTGTTATTGCGCTCCATTTAAATAAGAACAAACAAAAAACACAGACGATGGATGCGACTGAGCGAACAGAGAATAATCGGAAGGGTATTCGAATGGGTGCAGCGATTATGGTCATTAGCCAAATTATCATGGTAGCTATCATGACGATGACGCCGGTTCATATGGGACATCATGGACATAGTTTGCGTGCGATTGGTCTCGTGATTGGTTTTCATGTAGGCTCGATGTATTTACCATCTCTTTTTACAGGAGTACTAGTCGATAAAATCGGGCGTCCAGCAATGGCTGTAGCATCTGGTGTTACGCTATTAGTAGCAGGCATCGTTGCCGCCACGACTTCAGGTGATTCCATCGTCGTCTTAATTATTGCACTATCATTACTCGGTATTGGTTGGAACTTTGGTCTAATCAGTGGTACAGCGCTTATTGTTGATTCAACAGAGCCGATGACGCGAGCGAAAGTACAGGGATCAGTCGATGTTTTAATCGCCTTATCTGGTGCAGCAGGTGGTATGTTGTCGGGAATGGTTGTTGCAGGTACAAGTTATACTGTCCTAGCATTAAGTGGTGGATTATTAGCATTACTACTCATCCCCATCGTTATCTCTACGCGTACTTTAAAAGCATAGATGATTTTAGACTGAACTCATTTTGATGGGTTCGGTTTTTTGAGTTTGAATTGACTAGTCTGGTGTGAATTCGAACATTCGGTTGGCAAAATGGGTCACTCGGAGAAGGAGTTGGGTCACTCGCTACTCGTTTTGGGGCATTCGCCCGATCAAATTGGCCATTCGAGGACGAAAACGGTTCATTCGCCCCAAAGTCTAAATTGCTCGCTTTTCGCACCTTCTTCAAGGCATTAGAGTAATAGAAAGGGACTTGAGTTGACTAGGTTTGTGTGAATTCGAACATTTGGTTGGCAAAATGGGTCACTCGTAGAAGTGTTTGGGTCACTCGCTGTTCGTTTCGGGGCATTCGCCCGATCAAATGGGCCATTCGAGGACGAAAACGGTTCATTCATCCAAAGAAACAGGTCATCTGTTGAAGGAACATTTAGAGAAAGTTGTCTACCCATAGTATTCCATATATTTGATATAATAAATAGAAAAAGGAGTGTGTGGAAATGGCGAGGTATCCCCAAAATACATTTGTAGATTCAATTGAGCGTGATGTCATTCGGATTGATGGAGAGCGGCATCTGCTTCGTTATGTTTTAACATTGGATAATATGGAGAGTGAATCAGAAAAGACAGCGACAGTTGTGCATTTGCATCCGATGGGAGCGGAGCAGCAATATTCCGATGCGATGACGAATCAGATGGTACGATTTTTAAGTAAAGAGGACTTTCAAAGTATATCGTTTGTGACGCTTTTTCCCTATCATGTGCCGACTGCTACACAGCTACGAGAATTAATTGTTGATCCGAGGTTGGAAGAAGTGATGGAGAAAAATCGACGTTTTATTCATGAGCGATTGATGAATAGCGACGTATTTGTACTTGCGTGGGGGGATCGTCCATATTACATCCCGAATCGCCAATTTGATGAGGCTTTTCAATATGTGATGCATCTCATTCAAATGTGGCAAAAAGAAAAGAATGTTTATGTTTTTCGCTATAGCCATGCACCTTCATTTACGAAAAACGGACAGCCCGATACACCGCAAAAAAAAGTAATTGAAGGTATATTACCTATTCATACATAAAAAAATCTATTAGTTTAATTGAGGTCTAATATCGAGAATTTTTACGCGATGTTCAAATCCGTTCTGTACAAAAATGAAACGCTCATTTATTTTTCGTTTTAAAATCGCCTGTGCAAGTTCTGTCGTATAGGAAAGATGATTCTTCTGTAAATCACCTTCACCATATCCGACGATTGTATATTGATATAATTCTTCTTCGTTAAATTGAAGTGTGACAATCGTGCCCACGTGGACTTCGTTCGGTAGTCGCTTTTGATAGGCAGGAGAATCTTCGATGATTTTAGCTCGCTGTATGACTTCTTCAATTTGTTGAAGCGTTTTTTGAATTTCTTTATATTTTAAAAACTCCTCTGTTAAATTATCTGAACTATGATCCATTTGAATCGCTTGATTTAACAAATCATATTGCTCTTTTTTAGAAAATTGTAGGGTTTCATATTTTACTTGAAGTTGTTCAAATGTTTTTTTAGAAAACCAATACGTATCCATTTCGCCACATCCTTATTCGCTTTGTTACACTCATCATATAAAATAGCATGTGCATTTTTTTACACACTTGAAAGGAATTTAGAAAAATGTTACCAACTAAAAATAAATTATTTCTGACATACTATGTATTAAAGCAGTATTCTAATAAAGAAAATCCTATGAATGCAACGGAAGTAGCTAAAAAAGTTCAGGAAGTATTCGAACTTGAAAAAGCACCAAATCGACGTACAATTTACGATCATTTCGAGGATTTAGAGTTAATTTCAGAGGTATATGAACAGACTGTCTCGTTTCGTTTAGTACGAACGCCGAATCGAAAAGTGTATATAGAATCAACGATTTCATCTGGTGAGGCGCATTTACTGAGTGATGCCGTTGCGACTTCACGCTTTATCGATTTAGAGCAGAGTCGAAGTTTAATTCAAAAGCTTGGAGTCGTTGTCGGACAGAATTTGAAGAACTTTTTTGAACCGCGTCTTCATTTTAAAGCAACAGATAAAAAAGAGTATAATGAACAATTATTTCAAAATATCGACGTCTTAACAGAAGCGATTAAAAAAGGAAAAAAAGTGACGTTACAATATTTAAAATATGACGTGAATAAACAGCTTGTACCAAGTCGACCAGACGAAAATAATGGCTATAAAAAAATTCGTCCATACTATTTAATCTGGCAAATCAATAAATACTATCTCATGTATTATTATGATGATAGTACATCGCCGCGTTTCATGCGCGTGGATAAAATGCGTGATGTAACGATGATTGATGAAGCAGTTGGTGAGTTGAAAGATATTCCGAATTTATCAGACTACACGCGAAATCAAGCATACATGTTTGGTGGAATGCCTGAATATATTCGATTCCGCTGCAAGATGTATAGCATCGGTCAAGTAATCGACTTCTTCGGTGAAGATGTCACAATCAAACCAATTGATGAAGAATATTTCCAAGTCGAAGTGTATACGTCATGCGAGAGTATTAAGTTTTGGCTCATGCAATATATTTCTTCAATCGATCAAATCGAACCATTAAAGTTAGCTGTGGAAATCGAAGAAATGTTAGAAGATGGGCTACGCCGCAACCGTGTAAAACAGAAAGAAACTTTTCTATAAAATAGAAGTCTATATAGAGGAATAACAAAATACATTGGAGCAATCTCTATATGAAAAAATATGCATTACCTTTTAGGTGCATTAAGTTTTTTAACTTTCAATTTAATCGGATCACGAGTAGCGACTGATGGACCATTACAAGAGCCGTTCTTTTTGATTCCAATCGGTTTTATGCTTTTATTCATCGGCATTATTTGGATAGCATTGCGCTTCATTATGAGTAAAAATCAAAAAGTAAATATATAAATTTAAAATGAGACTTCGTATCAAAGGCGAGGTCTCATTTTTGATTAGTCTGGTTGAAAGGGACAAAACCGCGCGCGAAAGGGAATCCCCGCCATTGAAAGGGACAAATGGTCGCGCGAAAGGGAATCGCCGCCACTGAAAGGGACAAATGGTCGCGCGAAAGGGAATTCCGGTCGTTGAAAGGGACAAATGGTCGCGCGAAAGGGAATTCCGGTCGTTGAAAGGGACAAATCGACGCGCGAAAGGGAATCCCGGCAATTGAAAGGGACAAATCCGCGCGCGAAAGGGAATCCCGGCAATTGAAAGGGACAACTTCACGCGCGAAAGGGAATCCCGGAAATTGAAAGGGACAAATCCGCGCGCAAAAGGGAATCATCGCCGTTGAAAGGGACAAATCTACGCGCGAAAGGGAATCATCGCTATTGAAAGGGACAAAACCACGCGCGAAAGGGAATCCCGGCAATTGAAAGGGACAAAACCACGCGCGAAAGGGAATCTCAGCAATTGAAAGGGACAAAACCACGCGCGAAAGGGAATCTCAGCAATTGAAAGGGACAAATCCACGCGCGAAAGGGAAACCTCGCCGTTGAAAGGGAAACGTCGCCCTCGAATGTACCAACTTCCAATCTCACCTGCCACCTTGGAAAACTTTTACTTAACCGAAACTTAACTACAATGAAGTTTCGGTTAAGTTGGGTTGTTGTTCTTGGAAATCTTTCTTCAAACGATAAGCAAATTCTTTCATCAACTGTGTTTCATGGCGATTGGATTTTGTCACAATCCCGAATGAATGCGTTGTTGGAATCTCTGTTAAAAAGTCGATTTTCACAGAAGACATATCTTGCATGAATCGTTGTGAATGATTAAAGGTTAAGTCGAGTCCGATTGTGTATGCTTTATTCTCTTCCACATATTGCTGAACGATATGCGGATTGTTCACACTAATGACGATATCATTTCGTCCGAAGACGCGCTTCATCTCATTCATCGTCGCAATCACGATTTTATCGTCGAATAGAATGACAGGCTGTTCACCAAGTTCTTCCGTCACAACCTTGCCTCCTTGAATGACAGGGGAATCTTTATGTGCGACAATGAACACCTCACAGTCTTGAATCTTCGTGAAGGCGAGGTCAGGGTATTTTTCTAAGTCTTCATGGTTGTAAACAGCGAGTGCAATATCGACTTTTTCGCTTTTCAATTCTTCCAACATCGTCTGTGAGTTTTGTTCACGAATTTGAATGTTGATGTCAGGATAGATGGATTTCATCTGCTGCGCTGTCGCAAAAAGTTGGAAGAACGGTCCTGGAATGGATGCGACCTTTAATGTGCCCGTCAATTTATTTTGTAACACTTCAGCAGATTCATATAAATCGTCGAGTGCGAATAAGATTTTTTTTGCCTGCGCCACAATAATGCGCCCTTCTTTTGTGATCGTCGAACCTGTACGATTGCGCTGAAATAATGTAAGTCCAAGTTCCGCTTCAATCTTGTTCAAACCTTGACTGAGTGCAGACAAGGTAATATGTAGATGTTCGGCTGCGTCCTTTAACGTTCCGAATTTTTCTACGGTTACAATGTATTTTAATTGTTCAAATGTCATTGAAAACCACCCCTTAGTTTAAGAATACTGAATTAATGTTAATTATAATGAAATTTACATTAACTAAAAAGTTATTTACACTAAATTGAGAGAAAACGTTTTCCATTTTCAAAAAAGGAGTGTTTCCACATGAAAAATAATCGATATCGCATTGCGAATCGAGAAGCATTAATGGGGATTGGACTTGTGATCGTCAACTTCGCTATCTGGTACGGTTTTGCGTATGGGCTTGGTAGTGGCGATCCAGAAAAATATACATATGTTCTCGGTTTCCCAGCATGGTTCTTCTATAGTTGTATCGCAGGAACTGTGTTTATGATTATCCTAATTTATTTTGTAATCAAGTTCTTCTTTAAAGAGGTTGATTTTGAGGAGGAAGAAGAATAATGCAGTGGTCGGTCATTCTACCATTAGCCATTTTCGTTATTATCATTTTTGGAATTGGTTTTTGGTCAAATAAATTTGTTACAAAATCAGATTCGTTCCTATCTGAATATTTCTTAGGTGGACGTGAAATGGGCGGGTTCCTACTAGCCATGACGATGATGGCGACATATGGAAGTGCTTCATCTTTCATTAGTGGTCCAGGTGTTGCCTATAATACAGGACTTGGTTGGGTGTTGCTTGCACTTGCACAACTGCCAGCAGGTTATTTTGTTTTAATGATTTTAGGGAAAAAATTTGCGATTGTTACACGCAAATTCAAATCAATTACACTCATCGACTTTTTACGTGCACGCTACAACAGTAACGCCGTCGTTATTTTATCAGCAATCAGCATTATTATTTTCTTATTCGCTTCGATGGTCGCACAGTGGGTAGGGGGCGCACGTCTAATTGAGTCGCTAACTGGTATGAAATATACAACAGCGCTATTCATTTTCGCAGTTGTCGTGTTAGTCTATGTGGTCATCGGTGGTTTCCGAGCAGTTGCATTAACGGATGCATTACAAGGAACGATCATGGTCATTGGTACAATCATTCTATTAGTCGGCGTAGTCATCGCAGGCGGCGGGATTGACAATATTATGAGTGATTTAGTAAAAGAAAATGCGGAACTCGTATCGCCATTCGGTGTCGGTCATGCCTACTCACCAGCCTACGTGTCGTCCTTCTGGATACTTGTCGGTGTCGGTGTTATTGGTCTACCGCAAATCGCTGTACGTGCGATGAGTTATAAAAATTCACGCGGTATGCATCGTGCCATCTTAATTGGTACAATTGGAATCGCAACCATCATGTTCGGCATGCACTTAGTTGGGATTTTCGGTCGCGCTGTTTTACCAGGAATCGAGCTAGGCGATAAAGTGATGCCAGCTTTAACGATGAATGTCTTACCGCCATTCGTCGCAGGAATTGTACTTGCTGCACCAATGGCAGCGATTATGTCGACGGTCAATGCACTACTCATGATGGTTAGTTCGACAATCGTAAAAGATATTTATCTACATTACATTAAGCCTGATTCAAGTGATGAACATGTGAAAAAGACGAGTTTCATCATTACAGCAGTTGTAGGGATTTTAGTCGTGATTATGTCACTAAATCCACCAGAAATTATTGTCTGGTTAAATCTATTCGCATTCGGTGGACTGGAAGCTGTATTCGTATGGCCAATCGTTCTCGGTCTCTATTGGAAAAAGGCGAATAAGTTCGGTGCGATGGCTTCCATGCTTGTCGGAGTCGTTCTCTATATCGCCATTACCCAATTCTCACCAAATATCTTTGGCGTACACAGCATTACATTCCCAATTGTATGTGGTCTGATTACATTCGTAATTGTCAGCCTACTTACACATCACAAAATCAAAGAAGCACCACAATATATTTAATAGTTGAAGCAGTATGCGATTTTGCATGCTGCTTTTTTGCGCGAGTGCTCCGTTTTCGCCCTTGAATGTCCCGTTTGGACGAGCGAGTGCCCCAACAGCTTCATCGAATGCCCCGTTTTGCCGGTCGAATGTTCGAATTCACCCTAGTTTAGTCAATTGAAGTCCTTTTGAATCACTCAAAAGCCTTGAAGAAAGTACGGAGAGGGAGCAATTTAGTCTTTTTGCGCGAGTGACCCATTTTCGCCCTCGAATGTCCCATTTGGACGGGCGAATGACCCGAATTGAATAGCGAGTGACCCAAGTTCTTCAGCGAGTGCCCCGTTTTGTCGGTCGAATGTTCGAATTCACCCTAGTCTAGTCAATTGAAGTCCCTCTTAGATTACTCAAAAGCCTTGAAGAAAGTACGGAGAGGGAGCAATTTAGTCTTTTTGCGCGAATGACCCATTTTCGCCCTTGAATGTCCCGTTTGGACGGGTGAATGTCCCGAATCAGATAGCGAGTGCCCTAATTTCATCACCGCTGAAAGGGAATCGCCGCCGAAAGGGACAAATCCACGCGCGAAAGGGAATCGCCGCCATTGAAAGGGACAAATCCACGCGCGAAAGGGAATCCCCGCCATTGAAAGGGACAAATCCACGCGCGAAAGGGAATCCCCGCCATTGAAAGGGACAAATCCACGCGCGAAAGGGAATCGCCGCCATTGAAAGGGACAAATCCACGCGCGAAAGGGAATCGCCGCCATTGAAAGGGACAAATCCACGCGCGAAAGGGAATCGCCGCCATTGAAAGGGACAAATCCACGCGCGAAAGGGAATCCCCGCCATTGAAAGGGACAAAACCGCGCGCGAAAGGGAATCGCTGTCGTTGAAAGGGACAAATGCACGCGCGAAAGGGAATCGCCACCGTTGAAAGGGACAAATGCACGCGCGAAAGGGAATTGCCACCGTTGAAAGGGAATTGCCACCGTTGAAAGGGAATCGCCACCGTTGAAAGGGACAAATCCGTGCGCGAAAGGGAATCGTCGCCGTTGAAAGAGACAAATGCACGCGCGAAAGGGAATCGCCACCGTTGAAAGGGACAAATCCGTGCGCGAAAGGGAATCGTCGCCATTGAAAGGGACAAACTCGCGCGCGAAAGGGAATCGCTGTCGTTGAAAGGGACAAATGCACGCGCGAAAGGGAATCGCTGTCGTTGAAAGGGACAAATGCACGCGCGAAAGGGAATCGCTGCCGTTGAAAGGGAATCACCGCTCTCCGAAAGGAGCATATTTCACGTTTTACCATGCTAAAACGTTATCAAACTAACAAGTGAACTACTTTTCTCAAATAGCGTTTTGCTCGAAAAATATATGGTATGATGATGAAAAAAAAAGAAGGAGTGTTGGAAATGGCGATCCTTGGGACATTTTTATTGATGTCTTTTTTACTCATAATTTTGCCGGGACCAGACTCTAGTTTGGTCATTCAAAATTCGATTATGTATGGACAAAAAGCAGGTTTTAAGACCGTTATGGGATCAGTTTCGGGTTTACTTATTCATACAAGTGCTGCAGTTCTTGGATTATCGGCTCTACTAATGCAGTCGGCAACATTATTTACTATATTAAAATACATAGGTGCAGCTTATTTAATTTATATCGGTTTTAGCGCTCTACGCACATTAAAAAATCCGCCGACAGAGGAAGAAATCGTCGTAAAAGGGAAAGAAAAATCCTTTTTCTTACAAGGCTTCATTACATGTGCATCTAACCCGAAAGTAGCTGTATTCTTTTTAACGTTCTTGCCACAATTTGTGCAGCCAAATTATAACCATATGTTACAGTTTGCAGTGATGGGAATCATCTATGCGATGATGACGATTATTTGGTTTTTATTATATGTTTATTTAATTGATGTGTTTTCGAAATGGCTCAAAAGACCAACTGTACAAAAGTCAATTCAAGGCTGTACAGGCATCGTCTTATTACTATTTGGTCTTCGCTTAGCATTAGAAAAAACAAATTAAGTCCTCAAATAACTATTGAGGTCTTTTTTTTATGGGTATAGGAAAGAGATGTAGTAAAAAAGTAAGTAGTGTTTTGGCGAATATTGTATAATTCATTTTATAAAGGGGGAATGCTCTATATGAAGAAAGTGGCGTTGAATGTGGGAGAATATCAAGGGGTTACGTATTATTCAGATAATGAAGAAGAACGATATCTTTTAAAAGCTATTCGTGATCCAGAAGTGGATAAGTCTGTTACAGTTATTATGTTAAATCCAACAACGACAGAAGAAGCATTAGCAGATCCTGTTGTACAAAAAGTTATCCACTATTTTCCTAATAAAGCAGGTAAAGTTAATATTGTTAATTTATTCCCTTTTCAAGAAAATCATATTCATCAACTAGATGAACACATGAAGGGGCAGAATATGCGCGATTTTAGTATTATTAAACAAAATTTGCATATGATTAAATTAGCAATTAAAGACGCCGATGAAATTATTTTAGCCTGGGGGAGCTTACCAGATGGTTTTTCTGAGGCACACTATCATACATGTATTCGTGATATTGTTCATCTAATTCGTGTGTTTCATAAGACTAATCACTGTTATGTTTTTGAGATTGAGGGACAGAAATCTTTACTGACATGGGACAATCATCCGCATCATCCAAGAGAAGGAAAAATTAAAGGTTTACAACATGTGTCTGAACTTTGGATAGAAGATGGTTACTTAGTACTTCGTTTTCAATAGAATAGCTGTTTTTCGTGGTAAAAAATGTTAAAATGAATACATTAATTTAAGGAGGAGATCGTGTGACTATGTATAAAAATATTATTATCGCAATGGATGGCTCCGAAAATGCAAAGAAAGCACTAGATCGTGCAGTAGTACTTGCCAAAATGAATAAAGCAAAACTGTATATCGTGAATATAATTGATACACGTACATGGGCGAACATTGAAGCGCATAATGCAGAGAAGCTTCAACAAGAGGCAGAGGTATTCTCAAAAAGTTTAATGGATAGTTATAATGAAGCAGAACTAGCAGACATTGAAGATGTAAATATTATTGTGGAAGCAGGTTCTCCAAGAACAATGATTACACATGAGATTTCTCGTCGTGTAAACGCAGATTTAATTATTTGTGGAGCATCTGGACTTAGCAAGACAGCTCGTTTTCTTTTAGGAAGCGTTTCAGAAAATATTGTTCGCACAGCAGAATGTGACGTATTAGTTATACGTCATCAGTGAAGAAAGAGGCCATTAATCAGCCTCTTTTTTTTGAACCTTAACGCTCATTTTATTCCATAAATTAGTTGTTTTAATATGAATTAAGTACTATAATATGGAAAAAAGATCTATTCCGAAGGGGTGTTTAGATGAAGAAAACGTGGTTTATTGGTTTTGAATCGTATGATGTAATATTTCAAAAAGATTTGTATAAAAGAGAACTTGATTTATCGAATATACTATGTAGATTAGGTAATTTATTAGAAGTTTCATACATGAGTGAAAATTATACAGATGAATATCAATTATATACGTATGAAAAAGAACAAGAATGTTTTCTAAAACTCTATACACAATTTAAACAAGGAATTATTCACATTGAGCAGAAGATTATAGATGAAAAGGAAAGACGAAAAAATTTTTTGATTCAACATCAAGTCCAAGAATGGATTACAATGTTACCAGATGTATTCGACATGCATAAACAGCTATCTACATTTGAACATGGCGAATGGAAGATGTGGCTAGGTTTTTGTCTAAAGCAACATCAAATTACACCTTTAAAAGCACATACATATCAAAAATTAGTTGAATTAGCCTGTCTTTTTTATGCATGGTATTTTCTTAATCATGTAATAGATTGGGAGCGATTTGATATAGATCCAATTTATCGTGCAAATCAACAATATTATTTAAAAAAACATTATGATGAAGCTACTTTTTATCGCTTAGAACACCTGATGATTTTTCAAAAAATATATCTACTTTTTTAAAAGAAAACAATCTAAATTGGTTCGCTGTAAAGAAAAAGGGAAGAACCTATTTAGATCGTTTTTTATGTTTTATTTCTTTTGTAATGTATAAGACACTTCGTCGCTAATAGTTCCATCCTCTTGAATTCGATAGAGTTCATATGTATTAGCATTTGTTTCAACAATTGTATAAGTCGGTTTGTCATTTAACAGAAGTTGTCCTTCTTTAATGGTGTATTCGCTAATCGTTTCATGTTGTCCATCTTTTAATGTAAGAAGATTAGCATCTTCATTGAAGTCCATTTCAATTGAGTGGTCATCAGTTCTTGCTGTATACTTTCCATTTAAAGAAATAGAACCACAAGCAGCAAGTAGGGTTGTTAGGACAAAAATAGCCCCTAAATTTGAAAGTTTTCTCATCGATTCAAACCTTTCATACTAGCATTCTATACTATCATAGCATAGGAATAGCTATTACTAAGTAAATTTTTTGTCAAAATCGTTACATGAAAAGAGCGGAGGGATTGAATGAAAAAGAAATTTTTAACTAGCTTTACAACGGTATTCTTGGGGGTTGGGTTCATCATAATGCCAATAGCACAAGCAGCTGAACCACTAACAGAGGTCAAAAATATTGTCAAACAAGTCTACTATCCTGGTGTATCAGACAAAACGCTACAACAAGCAAAAACAATTAAACAATTAATGAGTAAACTCGATCCATACTCAGAATATTTAACATCTGCGCAAATGAAACAATTCATCAATAGTATAGAAATGAATTATGTCGGAGTAGGCGTTACAGTGCTAGCCCATACAAAAGGATTAAAAATTACAGAAGTCGTTGCCAATTCGCCAGCTAAAAAACAGGGGATTCAAAAAGGGCATATTATCACAAAGGTAAATAACAAAAATTTAAAAGGAATGAAGTATGAACAAGCTATTGCCTTATTAACAGGTAAGGTGAACACGAATGTAACGATAACAGTTTTGAACCCAAAAACGAATCACACGAAGTCGTACACAATGAAACGCCAAAAACTAAATGTACCAAATGTTGAAACGAAGCGACTGGCAGGAGGTGTTGGTTACATTCGTCTTAATAGTTTTGCATCGAATAGTGCGCGTGACTTACAAAACCATATGGCGAAATTAAAAGATGTGAATAGCTGGATTCTCGATTTACGTGGTAATCCTGGAGGCGATGTAGAAGCAGCTGAAAAAGTAATTGGTATGTTTAAAAAGGCAAAATACGCATACTATATTAAATTCGCAAAGGACAAAACCTATTACTATCAGCCACCTGTTAAACAAAAAAAGCAATTTAATGGTTCTGTGGCAGTTCTTGTAGATCAGCATTCAGCAAGTGCTTCAGAAATGACAGCTGCAGCTGTAAAGGGGCAAAAATTAGGGACAGTTTACGGACAAAAAACCTATGGAAAAGGCGTGCAACAAGGCTTATTCCCACTTAAAAATAATAAGGGCTATTTAAAATTAACAATGGCAGAATTTTTCGGTCCAACAACCGGAACAGGATTTACAAAGATTAATCGCGTTGGTGTTACACCAAATGTTAAAACAGTAGCTGGAGCAGAAGTACAGACGAGTCATAAAGCATTACTTCAAAAGGCTCTCGCGAAAAATAGTGTAAAAACGAATAGCTATGTCATGTCTTACAACAAGCAAACGATGACTGTTAAACCGTCTAAAACACTGTCATGGTCGAAATTGAAAAATGCCAAAGTCTATGTCATGCAAATTGGTGGCACGACACAAAAAGTAACCATCAAAAAAGCCTCTCAACAACTCGTTATTCAACCGAAAACGACATTGAAAAAAGGCTCAACATATTATGTGAAAATAAAGCCAACAACAGGTAAATCGACGTACACCTATATGCGTGTGGGAAGTTAAGATGCTTTAATAAGCATCAGTGATGAAGTAATCGTCGCAATGACACGATTACGCTGATATACCTCTGCTTCCACGTAGGCAATCGTCTTGCCTAACTTCTTAACTACTGTACGAATTTCTGCTTCACCAACTGTCCCAGGGCGATGATAGGTTGATTGAATGGATATACTTGTGAAGGCGATATCGGGTTTTACGACACTGAGTAAAGCATAAGCCATACCGATATCGGCAGCTGCAGTAATAAAGCCGCCAAGTACCGTACCATTGCCGTTCAGTTGTTCAGGTGTAATGTGCCAATGACAGATTGACTGTCCTTTATTCGCTTCTTTAAATGTGACGTTCAGTAAACTTTCAGAAGGTGATGCTTTGATTCCTTGTTCTAATAAAAAGTCGAGTCGATTCATCTTTAAAACCTCCAATTTTTGTATAATTATATAGTAAAAGGAGAAATCTCGCTCAGATTTCTCCTTTTTTCATGGTATTTATTTTTCGATAATACCTTTGAATGTAGCTGTACAAAGTGCTACCAATTCACCTGCTGGGTTGTGAATACGCCCTTCCACAATAACAGTTGAACGTGTTTTTTCAATCACATGTCCTGTAATTTTTTGAACACCTTCGTCTCCTTGACGAATAAAGCGCGTTTCCATCTGAATCGTTAGGACGTTATCAAAACCAACAGACATCGTTGCCATTCCCATTACATTATCGAGTGCCATCATGATAATACCACCATGTAATGTTCCGCTTGTATTTTCAATTTCTTTTTTAAATGGTAAATGAATCTCAGCGTAACCGTTTTCAGCTTTGACGAATTGAAAACCAACTTTATGCCAAAGATCAAGTGCTTCAAAACGTTGTTGAATTGAAAGTTTCGTTGTCAAAAGAATTCCTCCTGAATAAATAAGCTTACTATTAATCATAGTAAACAATGCATTAAATTGCTATATAAAAATGATTTTTTCCATTAAATTGGGATAAAAAGTGTTTTGACAAAATTTCGACAATTATTGAAAACGGAACCATACATATTATTTCGGAAAGTATATATTTCATGATATGATAGTGTTAAACATATTATAGGAGGTTTTTTTCAATTGAAAAAAATAATTGCAGCACTTTTTGTAGCGACATTAACATTCGCTGCGGTAGGACCAGTTCTATCATCAACTCAACCATTAACAGCAGATGCGCGTGGCTATAAATCAGGCAAAAGCGGCTTTAATGTCAGCAAAAGTCCATCAAATAACAACACAAACTCAAACGTACAAAATAAATCAAATACAACAAACAACAAAACAACAAACCAATCAGCAGCGCAAAAAAGTAACAAAGGCGGCCTAATGAAAGGCTTAATGCTTGGTGGTTTAGCAGGTTTACTATTCGGTGGTTTATTATCAGGTATGGGTGCTATGGGTAATATTTTAGGATTATTAGTAAACGTAATCGCGATTTTAGTCGTTATTATGTTAATCGCTAAAATCGTATCAATGTTCCGTAACAACAAACGTGATAAAGAAGAAGAGGATCGTAAAGCATGGAAATCGTAATCCCAGAACAAGACGTAATTAACTCAATTTGTTTATATCATGCACGCGAGAAAAATATCATTCCTGAAGATGTTGAAGTAGAGTTAATGTATGACGACGAATTAGGTTTTGAAGCAGAAGCATTCTCAAATGGCATGTCAACACTGTATAAAGAAGGTAATATGATTTCAGCACTTCGTGTTTGGGTAGAAGATTACTTAAACATGAATCCATTCTCAACAAGTATTCGACTTGAACTGGATGACGAGCAAGGAATCATTGCATACGCAGCAGAATAGACAGTAAAGAACCTCAGATTTTAAAATCTGAGGTTCTTTTTTATACGGGAATAAGATCTTTTTTTAATCTACTTAACATTTTTTTAACTTTTGCAACTTGTTTACGTGAACTGAATTCTTCTAATACGCTAATGGCAGCCTCGCGATTCTCATTTGCTATATAAGCTTCTGCTAATAGAATCGCAAATTTATATTCTTTAGGGAATTTATCGTAAGCCTCTTTTGAAAATTTAATTGCTTCATTGAATCTTTTAAGAGCTACTAAAGCTTTACTGATTGATACATAAGGACGGTCGAAATCAGGCATCATCTCTTTTGCATGTTGCGCAAAATCAAGTGCCCATTTGGCATGATTTTTTTGTAAGCAATAATCAGAAACGACCCAATAGTACTCAGACGATTTTTTACGCAATGCGCCACGTTCGATTTCTTTTAACGGTTTCTTTTGTAAAAAGTTCATAACAAGTGGCTTTAATTGTTTCGTTTGTGCTAAAAAACGAGGTACGCGATGTCCAGCATACGGAATCTTTAAAATACGTGCTTTTGGATAAGACGGAAAAATTTCATGTTTGATATATGGTTCATCTACTAAATTTTGCGGATCATATACAATCGTAATATTTGGGTTATGTGAAACAGGATGTGGAGAAATATGTTTAAAAGGCTCTTTTACAACGATGGTACGCGCACCATAATCTGGATTAGCAGAGTTTCTAGGAGCCATCGCTAAAATACGAATATCTGATATAAGGGAACCAAAGTATAATGCAGCATAGCCACCTAAACTCGTTCCATAAGCAAACTTATCTTCATATGTAGAGAAAACAGGTGAAGTAGAGTCGATATAATCTTCTCGAGATAAATCTTGGTGAAAGTTACGCACGTGGTCGCGGCGTAAGGCAACTAAGTCCATGTCATTCTTTTTAATTAAGTTAAATGAGAACGGTATATCATGCCATGTTTTATCAATCGTATCAAATGTTGCGACAACACGTTCATTAGGTATTTGGTGTTTGTATAGTTCGATACGTGATTTACCATTATTAAAAATAATATACTTTCGGTAGGAGTCTTTAAATAACTTACTATATTCTTCAGGATTCTCATTTCTTATCGTTTCAATGAGTTGTTTTGATTCTTCCTTTTGTCCGAGTAATTGTAAACAAACGGAATAATCATATAATGATGTGGTAGTTACTTCTTGATCATGTAACAAGGGGAATAATTGTGAAGCCCATTTCCAATCAAAGATTTGCATAGCTTTTTTCGTAACAAAACGAAGATAAGGGCTATTTTTTTTGTTCTGCTCAATTCCAAGCATGGCAATTTTTTTAGCTAATTCCTTTTCTTCTATATTTAACAAGTAATTGATACAGCTTTCATAGAAAAAACGAGACGCGGCTTTTTTACCAATCATTTTTTTTATCATTTTACGAAGTACAAAAGTCTTTTCATTTTTAGCCTTTAATAAGGAACGAATTTCATGGTTACACGGATAATGTTGTAAACCTTCCTTTAAAAGGCGTGAATAATTTTTTCCTTTTATTTGTTTAGCCAATTCTATGTATTGATGTGCAGATGGTTTTACAGGGTCTTGCTGAATCATGCTACATAATTCTGCTTGTAATGCTTTTGAATCCATGAAGGATTCACTCCTTTCAAAATACAGTCAATACAATTAAAACATAATTCCCAGTAACATTTTTACAGAATAGTGAATTGTAATAAATTTTAAGGAACCTGTAACTAATAGGTAATGTTAAGTGTTTTTGTTAAAAGAATGTAATAGCTTTTTTGATAAATTTCTGAAGTAAGCTATAAAATTGTAATTAAATGGATATATTGCGAAATCATTAAAAAACAATGACTTGATTCAGAAGTGAAAAAATACAATTTCAAGTCGAAGTTTGTCGAATAATGACTGGTTCATTAGTCCTTATTTGATTATTTTGTAAATAAAGCGCTTTATTTATCATAAATTTTAATAAAATATACCAATTATAAGATTCCAAAGTACTTGTTATAGGTAATAATTATGTTGAATGTTATTTTTTTGATAAAAAGTAGAAAAGTATCGTAATTTTATGATTAATTTTTAGGAAATAGTAAAATAAATTATAAAAAACAAATAAAATAGTAATTTGATGATAATTATCATCAAATTACTAGGTAAAATAAATTATTATTCTATATTTTAGTAATAAATTTAGAAAAAGGCTAAAAAAATAAGAAATGATGTGATATAGTAGTCAATAAGTGATACATGAAGGACTTATGTAGGATATTGTTTAGGATTATTCTCATGCACTCGAGTGTATTACGAATAAATAACATTTGTGACTAAAAAGGAGATTTTCAATTATGCGTAACTTTAAATTAATTAAAACTGCAGCAGCCCTAGCATTAGGTGCTTCAGTAGTAACATCAGCTGTAGTAACAACAGACGCTTCAGCAGCAAGCAAGTACAAAATCAAATCTGGTAAACTAGTTGTTGCCAAAACTGGTAAAGTAGCTAAAGGTTACGTTACTTACAACAAAGTAGTTTATAAAGACGGTAAAAAATTCACTGGTTTAAAATCAGGTGTTTATTACAAATCAGGTAAAAAAGCGACTGGTACTTACAAAGGTGCTTATTACGTAAAAGGCGCTAAAAAAGTAACAACTGGTACTTATAACAAAGCTTACTACGTAAAAGGTGTTAAAAAAGTATCTACAGGTCTTTATGCTTCTAAATACTACAAAGATGGTAAAGTAGCAACTGGAACATATAAAGGTGCTTACTACGTAAACGGTGTTAAAAAAGTAACAACTGGTACTTATAACGGTGCTTACTACGTAGCAGGTAAAAAAGTTGTAACAACAGGTCTTTACAAAAATCAATTATATGTAGCTGGTAAATTAAACAAAGGTTACAAATTATACAACGAGAACCTTTACAAAGATGCAGCTTTAAACGCTGAATTAGTAATCTTTGAAGAAAAATTATACGATGGTGCTAAAGTAAACGAAGGCATCAAAGAATTCGATGGTAAATGGTACAACAATGCAGCAATCGCTAACGGCGTTGTAACAGTAGATGGTGAAAAACACGCATTCAAAGAGGGCGTTAAATTACCTTTAGTTGTTGAAGGTATCACAGCAATCAACACATCTGTAGTAGAAGTAGCAATCGCTGCTCCAAAAGCTGACGTATTAAAAGCAACTGTAGAAGTTAAAGACGGTAAAGGTAACATCGTACCAGTTAAAACTGTAGATGTATCTGCTGGCGATAAAACAGTAGCATTCACATTCGATAAAACAATCACAGATGCAGACTTCACAGGTGTTTGGACAATTGATGGCGTTGAATACAACTTTGACGTATTAAACCAATTTAAAGCAATTAAAGATGCTTCAACAGATATCGCTCTATATGATGCATTAAAGGATGCAGGTATCACTTCAGTTAACCCTGATTTAGTTGGCGATTACAAAACAGCAATCCAAGCTGCAATCTCAGCTGATAAAGCAACAAAAGTAAGTGATATTCAACCAATCATTGATCAAGTAAACAAAGAAAAAGTTGACGCAGTAAAAGAAAAAGAATTAGTAAAAGCTTTAAACGATGCAAAAACAAGCGATATTAAATTCTTAGCTGCATTACAAGCTAACTTCACACAAGTAAACAAAGAATGGTTTACAGAATACAAAACAGCACTTTCAGCTGAAATTACAGCATCTAAAGATGTACAAGATAAAATCAACCAAGTAAACGAAACTAAAATTGGTGCTGCATACGATAAAGCATTCAAATCATTAGCAACAGCTGATATCCAAGCTGCTCGTGAACTATTAACAACTTACGGCGCTACAGCTGGTAAAGATGAATTTAATAAAAAAGGTTACGCAAATGATTCATTAGATGTACTAGCAGCACTTGCAAAAGTAGATGCAGCAACTACAAATAACACATTAAAAACAGCTTTAGTAGAATTAGATGCTTTAGAAACTAAACTTGTTGAAAAATACAAAAACGAATCAGCAGTAACTGTTAAAGATGAATTTGATGTAAAAGAAGTAAAAGAAGAATTCTTAGCAGATTACCGTGCAGCAGTAAAAGTTGCAGTTGTAGGTTCTAAAAACCAACGTAAAGACATCGCAACAATTATTACAACAGTGAACTCTGAAAAATTAGCAGGTCAAAAAACTGCAACAGTTGATGCTGTAAAAGCTATTACAGAAAAAACAACTGAAGCAGAAGTTGTGAAATTATTACAAGATGTACAAACAGCACACCGTACTGCAAACCAAGAGCCAGCTCTTAACAAAGTAAACGAAGCATACGCTAAAGCTTACAAAACAGAAATTACAACAGTAGGTGCAACAACTTTAACTACAGCTGATGCAATTAACACTTTAATTGGTAAAGTAAATGGTGAGCAAGATGCGGCAGCACAACTTTTAGCTGTAAATGAAGCAAAAACTGTAGCAGAAATGACTTCAGCATTAACAGTAATTTCATTAACTAACGGTACATCTGCAGCTTACATTAACTTATCAGCAGCAAATAAAGCAGAAGTAGCTGAATTAGTATTAGCTGCTAAAAAAGCAAACTTTGTAGATGCAACAAAAGTTTCAGAAGCAGTAGATGCAGCAGTTGCAAATCGTTCAGATTTAATTTCAGAGGTAAATAAAGTAGCAAAAGCTGACTTTGATTACACAACAGTAGACACAGCATTAAAAGCATTAAATGTTGAAGCTTACAACAACTTAGATGCAGTTGCTAAATTAGCAGCAGCACAAAAATTCCACGCTAACGTACCAACAACAACTGTTGAAGGTAAAAAAGTGGTTGTAGAATTCGTAAACATTACTGCAATTAAAGAAGCTTTAGTAGCAGCAACAAAATAATTCAAACGCAAGTTAATAACCCAAACTTTATGTGTTCACACATAACAAGAGTAGGAATCGCCACGTGCGATTCCTACTTTTTGGTTTTTGGAAAAAACGACTTCAGAGTATGGGGGAGGAGCGAATGACCCATTTTCGTCCTCGAATGCCCCGTTTCGCCAACCGAATGTTCGAATTCACGCTAATCTAGTCAATTCAAGTCCCAAACAACCAACTCAAATAAAAAACCAGAACAGTCCGGTCACTGTTCTGGTTCCAAATTACTTTCTTTTTTCACGTTGTATGGCGAGTAAAAATTGTGGGATTTTCAACATACGTTTAGCACGAGTTGGTTGTGTGATCAGGCGATAAAACCACTCTAAATTAAGGCGTATAAAGAGTTCTGGCGCACGATTGACTTGTCCTGATAGAACATCAAAGCTACCGCCTACACCCATCATAATGGCGTGCTGGAAGCGTTGAGCATGCTCTGCAATCCATTCTTCTTGTTTGGGTGCACCAAGCGCAACAAAGATGTGAGTTGGTTTTAATTTAGCAATTTTTTCAGCTACTTGACCGCCGTCGCCATCGCCACCATAGCCGTCAGAAACACCGACAATTTTGGCGTTTGGAAAACGTTTTTTTGCTTCTTCAGCTGCTTTTTGAGCAACCCCTGGTTTACCACCGTAAAAATAAAAGCGGTGTTTTTCAACATCTGCTAGCGATAAAAATTCAAGTAATAATTCATAACCGGCAATGCGTTCTTGGAGAGGTGTGCCGAGCATCTTTGCACCCATAACAACGCCAATTCCGTCTGCTACAACATGATCGCTCGCACGTAAATAGCCCTCATATGTAGGATTTTCTTTGGCTAGCATAATAATTTCAGGGTTGGCTGTGACGATTTGAATCGGACGTTTTTGTTTTTCTAACAAAATCATCATTTTTTTGGAAAATTGTGCTTTTGTTGTATTTGTAATGGGTATATTTAAAATGTTTACTTTATTCACGAGTTGTTCATTCCTTCGAGTTTAGTCCATTTCATTATATAAGAAAATGTAAAGAAAAGAATGTAAAAACCGATAAAATAATTAGGAATAATATGGATTTTAAGGGATGATTATTAAATTCACACTATAGACATAGTCCGTGTTAAAAATTTCATTACATTGTCACATTAATTTTCTAAAAAGAATGTGATATGATATGCTTTGTGAAAACAGCCATATATCGATGAAACTTTTTAATATGTTCATCCGTTAATATGGTAGACAATATAATAAGATTGGAAGTGGATGTTATGAGTGAAAACAGACGTTTTAAACCGAAGAAGGCTGCGTTTAAGCGTTTAGTAGTAGCTTTCATCCTCATTGCAGTTGTTGCAGCTGGCATCTATGCTTTAGTAACTAAGACAGATGACCAGGCGAAAGACAACAACATTCGTGTTCAAAATGAAGAAAAAGAAGCGAAAAAAGAGCCAAAAGATGAGGGCGAAAAAGATGCAAAAGGTACGGTAACGAAAGAAACCTCGAATGAAGAAACTTCTTCAAAAGACACAACAAACCAAGATGAAACACCAGTCAACATGCCGACCTATAATAAAGATGCGATTATTGCTAATGCAAAAACGCAAATTTATACAGTTTATACTGATCTACAACAAGGTTCTGGCTTCTTAATTAATAATAAAGGTGACATTTTAACAAATGCGCACGTAGCAAAAGACGCAGGGTTTGTTGTGGTGAAAAATGAATTGGGTCAAGAATTCCAAGGGAAAGTCATTGGTATTTCTGATAAAACAGATGTTGCATTAATTCGAGTACCTGATTTAGAAGGAAAAAATCCACTTGTACTTGATACAGCTACTGCAAAAGTGGGGACGAAAGTTGTTGCAATTGGTAGTCCAAAAGATCAATACGGTACTACTACAGAAGGTGTTATCCAAAGTATCGGTGCTGAATTCGTGGACGATTATACATACAAAAACTTGTATGAGATTACGGCACGCTTAAATAAAGGTTCAAGTGGTGGGCCACTAATTAATGCTGAGACAGGTAATGTCATCGGTATTAACTCCATTATTTTAGAAGATCACCCGGAGATTGGTTATGCAATTCCTCTAGCCTCTGTGATGGGACTAGTGAATAAGTGGTCAGCGCAAGATATTAAAATTGATTTCAATGAAGATACAGAGTTTGATAATAACCATGCAGATGAAGCTTACTTTGATGAGAACTTCTTAAAAGAAAGTATGGAAAGTTATTATGTATTATTAATTCAATCTATTAAAAATGGAGAGCACAAATACTATGATACGTTCATCGGAAACCGTCCAGCAATGAAAGAAGCAGACGCGATGGTATCACGTTATACAAAAGATAAGCAGTTTAAATCACTTGATTACAATGTAACAGGTGTCACAATTAACAAAGATTATGCAACAGTAACAATGAATACTGTAGCGAAGTATGTAGATCCAAAAACGAAAAAGACACATACGATTACAGAAAATGTGGCGTATACAATTATTATCAATGATATTGGAGAGTATGAGATTTCAAGTATTATTGTAAACAGTTCTGTAGATACAGGTAAACAAGTAGAAGAAAAACCTGTAGAAAAACCGACAACTCCTGTTGAAAAACCAGAAGTAGATGAGCCAGAAACAGAAGAACCTCCAACTACAGATGGTAAAGATGATACAAAAACAGATACTGAAAAAGAAGATGTGCCAGCAGATACATCTAGCGTAGATAGTCCGGTAGATAGTACAACAGAAGAATAGTGAAACAGATTGGGGTATAAATGTAAAAACTACTATCCCACATAAGCATAAGAAAAACTGGAATCGCGCTGTGTCGTGGTTCCAGTTTTTCGTTGCAAACACTAAAAAAGAAAGTAGTATGTTTACCCCAGCTTGTTTCTATACAAAAAAAGAGTAGCTTTACATGAGCTACTCTTTTATCACGAATTTAATTAGACAACTTGAATTAATTTAAGAATTAGAAACGGCCGTAACCTACTACATAACGATCCCAATAACCAGAAAGAGATTGGTACTGAACACGGTTACCAGCAGCGTGTAATAATTGACCATTACCAGCATACATTGCTACGTGTGTAATACGGCTGCTACCTACAGAGAAGAATACTAAATCGCCAGCTTGTAATTGGCTGCGAGATACCTTCTTAGAAGCTGCGTATTGAGCGCCACTTGTACGTGGGATAGATTTGCCAGCTTTGTTTTTGTAAACATAGCTAGTGAATCCAGAACAGTCGAAACCGCGTGGTGTTGTACCACCCCATACATATGGAGTACCTAAAAACTGAGAACCATAAGAAATTAATGCTGAACCGTTGTTAGATGCTTTTTTAACTTTTTTAGATGAAAGATACTTTGCATTCATCCAACCAGATTTACCAGTATATGTACCATAAACCCAAGTTGTACCGTTTACAACTTTTTTAGATGATAATTTAACTTTGTTACCGTTTTTAAGTGTTTTTACAACTTTAGAGTTTACTGTAGCGCTAGAGCGCATATTTAGTGATCCGTCACCTGAGTAAACATATTTTGTAGCTGAGTATTGAACTGCTTTAGAAGTAGCAGCAGAAGCATCCGTAGTTGCTCCAAATAAAGATGATAGTGCGATTGCGCCCGTGGCGATTGTTGAGATAACTAATTTCTTAAACATGTGAGTCCTCCAATAAATTCGTTTTTTATGTAATCGTTTTGTTTAAATTCGTAAGTAAAAATTAACTACACTAACTTTATAAAAAATCAACACATCAAACAAGGCTAATTCAGTTACAGTTATATTACAGTTATATTACAAAAACTTAGTTTAAAGATATTAATATTCAGATAATATAAGTTTTATAGGGTGGTTTTCATGTTTTTTTGAGAATTTATGCTTTTTTTTATTATATGTATATAGAAATAGAAAAAATACTACTGACGTATATTACACTATGTAATATATGTCGAAGAAAAACAGCCTAATACGAAAAAAGAGAAACCGCTTTTTAGCGATTCCTCAGCTTTTATTATAAGCGACCATAACCTGCAAAATGTTCTTTCCAATAACTTTGATAAATACTAGAAATTTCTACGCCGTTATCACCAGAATGAATGAATTGACCGTTACCCATATAGATGCCTAAATGCGTAATACCTGCTGCGTACGTATTTTTAAAGTACACGATATCTCCAACCTTTGGAGAACTTACTTTAGTGGACATATTATAATATCCTGCTGCACTGGTACGTACAATTTGTTTACCAGATTGGTTGAATGTGTAATAAATAAAACCAGAACAGTCGAAGCCTCTTGGAGTTGTTCCACCCCAAGCAT
Source organism: Kurthia sp. 11kri321 (assembly GCF_001534765.1). Taxonomy (NCBI): domain Bacteria; kingdom Bacillati; phylum Bacillota; class Bacilli; order Caryophanales; family Caryophanaceae; genus Kurthia; species Kurthia sp. 11kri321. The sequence continues at coordinate 2,398,184 of NZ_CP013217.1, read as the reverse complement.
ATGGTGTTCCAATAAAACTTTTAGCAATGTTAATGAGGCCATTTTTGTTCGTTGGGTTGCTAACTGGTTTTGTATTACTATTCGAACCAGACCCCGTACTTGGTTTTGTTACAGTTACTTTGCCTTTGACTTTAAGTTTTTGTCCAACATAAATGATGTTAGTTTTCAGATTATTCAGTTGACGAATATTTTCAACTGTTGTGTTATATTGTGCTGCAATCTTCGCAAGATAATCTCCATTTTTCACAATATATACAGATGTATTTGTAGAAGATGAAGGTTTCGAGTTCGATACAGGCTTTTTATTAGGTGTTGTAGTTGATGGTTTTGAAATAGTTGTTACTTTGCCTTTGACTTTAAGTTTTTGTCCAACGTAGATGATATTAGTCTTTAGATTATTCAGTTGACGAATTGAATCGACTGTTGTGTTATATTTCATGGCAATGGCGTATAAGTAATCTCCATTTTTCACAGTATAGACGCTACTAGAAGTACTTGATGTATTCAATTTTTTATTCGTAGTTGAACTTGATTTTTTTGGCGTTGTTACTTTTGATGAAGATGAAACTTTTAATTTTTGATTAACAAAGATTAAGTCAGACTTTAGATTATTTAGCTGTTTTAACTTTGCTACCGTTGTATTATGCTTCATTGCAATGACATATAAACTGTCTCCACTTTTAACTGTATAAGTTTTTGAACTGGCTTCTGCATCAGTGTGACCTGCGACCATAACGGCAGCTCCTACCGCTACAGCTGCATAGAGTGACTTTTTCATTCTAATTTCACGCTCCTTCGAATCAATACCATCTTTAGTCAATTACCTTTTAATAAAATTAACTAAACAAGTTTTTTATGTAATAAAGTATTAAAACATTCAAATGTTTGGTTCAATAGCCTTATATTTGTATTTATTCTAACATAGTCTAAAAGTATTGGAAATGCTATTTTTTTTAGGTAAAATGAATTTTTCAAAAATATTTCAACTCAAAACAAGTTTGATAGTATGCATATTTGATAGTGAAGGTGAAAATTAACAATTATAATAAAAATATATCAAGAATGAGGTCTTTTGAACCTACTTTTGAAATATTTGTCACGTACAGTATTTCACATAAAAGTCACATAAAATGGATGGGGAAATACTAGATGACTGTAGAGTTTCTTCTATATTAAATGTTATTAAGGTTATAAAGAGTAGGGCGAATTCAATGATTGATTTGGACACGCGCCTAGCTACTCGCTTCATTCACTCAAAATCATTCCACATAAAAATACCCTCTCAGAAATCTTCCGAGAGGGTATTTTCTTATTTATACAAGTGAGTGTTGCGCTACACTTTTCTTTTGTAGTTCATCAATTGAGTACACGCGTCCAAGTTCATCTTTATAAACGATATGTTCTTTTGAGAATTTAGTTGGTGAGTCAATACCTGCAGCAGCAGCAACACGGTATAAACCTTCACGTAAGTTTAGAATGTAGTTCGATACGCGATATTTCTTTTCGTCTACAATTAAACCATTTTGTAGTTTCGGATTTGTTGTTGCTACACCAGCTGGACACTCATTTGTATGACATTTTTGAGCCATGATACAACCTACTGAAATCATAAAGCCACGTGCGATGTTAATTAAATCAGCACCTAATGCTAGAATAATGGCTGCTTTATCAGCTGTAATGACTTTACCTGATGCGATAATTTTAACGCGATCACGGACGCCATAACGTACAAGTGCATCTTGTAATAATGGTAAAGCTGTATGAAGTGGTAAACCAACGCTATCAGCTAGTTCTTGATATGTTGCACCTGTACCACCTTCACCACCATCAATTGTGATGAAGTCAGGACTTTGACCAGATTCAGCCATATAACGTGCTAACGAATCGGCATCTTCAGGGCTACCTAGAACAATTTTAATACCAACTGGAAGACCACCAGCTTCACGAATATCATCAACAAAGTTGAATAGTGTAGGGAAGTCATCAAATTGACGGAAACGGTTTGGTGAGTTGATTGTTTTACCAACTTCTACACCACGAATTTCAGCAATCTCAGGTGTTACTTTTTCACCTTCAACGTGACCACCACGTGTTTTTGCGCCTTGTGCTAATTTTAATTCAAATGCTTTTACTTGTGGAATTGCAGCTTTTTCTTTTACTTTTTCAATGTTGAATTCGCCTTCAGGAGTACGGAAACCGAATAAACCCGAACCAATTTGAACGATTAAATCTGCGCCACCTTTTAAATGGTGTGGTGATACGCCACCTTCGCCTGTGTTCATCCAAGAACCAGGAACTTGACCGATACCAGTTGATAATGCTGTGATCGCATTTCGACCTAATGCACCGTAACTCATTGCTGATTGGCCGAACATGCCTTTTACATGGAATGGTTCGCGGCAGTTTGGACCTAACACAACTGCGTTTTCATCTGTTAATAACCAAGGTTTCGCATCTACAGGAACAGTATGTTCTTTACGAGAGAATAACTCGTCATGATCGATTACATATTTTTGTGTTTTAACAGGATTACTTTGATCTGCTTGCATCTCTTCAACTTGTTTTGTAAATGTGGCGTTACGAATATAAAAACCTGCTTCTTCAAAGTTACGTTTTGAACCGAAGCCAATTACACTACCTAAGTATTTCCCAGGCAATACGATGTGTAAGAATTCTTCACGAGAAAATGGTTTCCCTTTATTGTCATCATCGAAAAGGTACTGACGAAGCTCAGGCCCGATTTTTTCAGTTAAGTAACGTACACGTCCTAATACAGGGAAGTTACGTAAGATAGAGTGTTGTTTTTGTTTGCGGTCTAATAAATAGAAAGCGATTGCAAAAATGATTGGAATAAAAATTACCAAGCCAATAATAACTAATAATACAGTTGTCAACAGATTTTGCGAATCCATTGTGTCACGTCCTTTTCATGTTTTGATTATGTCTATTTTGTGAATGTATATCAATAATGGATTAAATATATCACAATTCGAGATAGATACAACCCCTTTTTCATAAAAACTATATAAAAAGAAAAGTCAGTTTATTTAAGTCTTTAATGTTTAAAGAAAAAGAGCGGAAAGTAGATTTCACGCTCTTTTCATTTATAGATTATTTTTTCTTCATTATAAGAGAAATAATATAACCGATAATGGCACCAATTAATGCTGGAATGAACCAACCAAGACCATATTCAGCTAGTGGAATTGCATTTACAAAGTCAGTGTATGCTTTAAATGTAATACCAGCAGCGCCTAAACCATCATATATACTGATGAAAGCAGTGAAGATCATCGCTGTAATATAGACAGGGCGTGCATCATTAAACCATTTTGAAGCAAGAACTAATAGCATTAAAACGATTGCTAATGGGTAAATCGCGAATAGAACGGGCAATGAAATTTTGATTAGTGATGCTAATCCAAAGTTTGCAATACCTGTACTGAAAACAGCAAATATAATAACCCATGTATTATAGCTAAATTGTGGGAAGATTTTATAGAAAAACTCAGATGAAGCTGTCATCAAGCCAATTGAAGTTGTTAAACAAGCTAAAATGATAACGATTGTTAATAGTACATTCCCGAATGAACCATATAATTCATAAGCCGACTTTGTAATAATCTCTGTACCTGAACCGATGAAACCAATTGTTTGAACAGAAGAAGAGCCGATGTAACCAAGTGATACATATACAAGTGCTAAACCAATTGCCGCAACAAAAGCAGCGAAGATTGTGATTTTTACAACAGCAGGACGATGTGTAATATTCTTACCCTTTAATGCTTGAACAATAACAATACCGAAAATTAAAGCGGCTAAAAAGTCCATTGTTAAGTAACCTTGTTTAAAGCCTTCACCGAAAGGACTTGATATATAACCTTCAACAGCTTTACCAGGACCAGCCATTGGTGTAACGATTGCTTTAATAGCTAATGTCGCAATAACGATTAATAAAGCAGGTGTTAATACACGTCCAACCGAGTCAATTAATTTACTTGGCTTCAATGCAAAGAACATTGTAACAGTAAAGAAAACAATTGTGAAAATTAGTAATGGCCAATAAGCATTTGCTGTTGCTTCTGATAAATATGGTTTTACACCTAATTCGTAAGAAACTGTACCTGTACGCGGCATCGCGAAGAATGGGCCAATTGCTAAATAGACAATCGCTGTAAAGATGATACCGAATTTTGGACTGATACGGCTTGCCATATCTTGCAGCTCACCGCCTGATTTTGCAACCGTGATTACACCAAGTAATGGAAGACCTACACCTGTTACTAGAAAGGCAATCATCGCGATGACAAAGTGGTCACCCGATTTTTGACCTAATTCTGGTGGGAAGATGATATTACCCGCACCTAAGAATAGTGCGAATAACATGAAACCTACTGAGATTTTTCCCCAAAGGGACAATGTTTGATTTTGCATATACAGAACTCCTTTTCCGAAAAAATACTTAAATAATTTATAATTACGAAATATTTGTTTTTATCTGAAAATTCAAATTACAGATGGAAAACTAACTTCAATATAGTAACATGAAAATGACCTAAAAGAAATGAAAAATTTATCTTACAAACATATTTTATGTTTTAAAGAAGTAATTGTGTATGTTAAATAGAAAAAAGAAGTATTTTAAAGGCTTGTAACGTTGATGTAAAAGGTATGTTAAGGTCTTGTAATTCTCCACTTAATTCCAAATACCTATGGTAATGTAGTGAATATGGAGGTGTGCGAGATGCACGTGTGGAAAAAACTACCCATTTATAAAAAATATTTATTTGCAGTAAGTGTAACAATTCTTTTATTCGCGATTATGACGATTCTGTTAGTTGGTCAAATTATCGAAAATCGAAAATGGTCCAATGAGTTAAATGAATTATCAACAGAAGTAAATCATTTAGAAAGTCTCTCAAAAGGATATGCGACGTTGTACATCGCCATCAATCATTATGTGGGTGATCCGTTACCAGGTTTTGAAGAAGATTATCAGAAAGCAAAAGAAAAAGTACAGCAAAAAATCAAAAATGTACAGTCTATAAGACAAGAGGAAATGCAATCGGTGTTACAGACAATGGATGATTTATACGAAAATCGTTTAAAAAAATCCGTTGAGAAAAAAGATAACATTGCAAAAAGAAGACAATTGAATTCAGTATATTATACATATAATCAGTTTGATGAAAAAATTATGAAGGAAACAGAAGCTTTATCGAAAGAACGTGTTTACATTGTAAAGCAAATGCAAACTTCCCAACAAAGTACGCTTGTATTATTAATCGGCTCCTTTCTAGTTGCAATTTGCGTATCATTCCTTCTTTTATTTATAACAAATCGACAAATTAAATTGCAATTGAAAAGTTTGTCAAATTCTGCTAAAAATGTAGCGAAAGGTAATTTACGTATTACAGATGTGCCGGTTGAAACACAAGATGAACTAGGTGACGTAACAGCCGCTATGAATCATATGAAAGAACAATTGAAGGATACACTTCGAATGATTCAATTCGGTGCTGTGGAGATTTCGCAGCATACAAGAGAGTTGAAAGACACAACGCGAGCGTCTTATGATGGTTCTGAGAATATGGAACTTCGTTTAAGTGAAGTGCTTGCAGAATCGCAAGAACAGCAAGCAACTTCAGAGGCAATTATTCATTTTGTTACGCATTTTTCAGAGAGTTTAGAAGATATGATTGGGCGTTTAGATGAATTGACGACAAGTGCTGTTACAACTGTGAAACATGCAAGAGTAAGTAATGAGTCGATGCACCATTCAGTTCAGACGATGTTTAAGTTGCAACATTTAGTCGGTGAAGCAGACGAAGAACGCCGCATATTAGAAGAAAGAATGACGGATATCGTACGCGTATCAAATAGTGTAAAAGAGATTTCACGTCAAACACATTTATTAGCATTGAATGCAGAAATTGAAGCAGCGCGTGCTGGTGAAAGTGGAAAAGGTTTTGCTGTAGTGGCGACTGAGGTACGAAATTTAGCAGAACAGGTGAATGTAGCAGCACAACATATTCAAAATGTATCTCAAGAAATTCATGCGCAAGGTGCACGCATGGCAGAAACATTCGAGAAAAGTTTAGAGTGTTCGCATGATACATTGGGAGCTGTAGAGAAAACATCTAATAATATGAAGAAAATTATGGAAGGGTTAGAGACATCACAATATCATTTCACTGCAATAGAAGAAAATGTTCAAACAATTGAGAGAGAAAAAGAACAGGCAGTCGAATTAATTGAGCAATTAGGTGATACGTTAAAACGTAGTACGCAGCAAATTGAAGAAACAAATCAGCTCGTACAAGAGAATAAGCAACAACATTCAACCGTTCTATATGAAGTGGGACAAGTTTATGAAAAGGTACAGGAGATGCAAAAATCAACTGAACGTTTTTCAATATAAGGTTTCATTTTTAAAAAAAGTAGGTATTGAAAGGAAATAAGGGAATTTATGAGTGCTTCTAAGTAGTTTTTAGGCTTTATATAAAATGATGCGAAGAAGCACTTCTTTTATTGCAACCTCTTCAAAAATGTAAGCGTCTTATTAAATAGGACATACTATAGTTAGAAATAAATAGTAGACACTATTCTCTTTTTAAAATTTCATGCTATAATACAGTGTATTTAGAATTACATTAAAATGAACTGTTGGTATAGAACAGTTTTTCATTATATAAGGAGGAAGAGTATGAGCTACCTCGCGTTGATTGCAGCTTTTGTTGCATCTGTATTACTAACTCCACTCGTTAAAAAGCTTGCATATCGCGTTGGTGCCGTTGATCGACCAAACTATCGTAAAGTGCATGCTAAAATTATGCCACGATTGGGTGGTCTTGCAATATTCCTCGCGTTTTTAATAGGTGTATTAATTTATCGACCTGAAAATGATGCGATGATTCCAATCTTAATTGCAAGTTTCATTATCATTTTAACGGGTGTTTTAGATGATATGCTCGAAATTTCAGCGAAGTCAAAATTCTTAGGTCAGACGATTGCAGCAGCAATTGTCATTTTCTTTGGAGATATTCAACTCGCATCAATTAACTTGCCATTCGGTGGCGAATTAGATTTTGGTTATTTAAGTATTCCGTTAACATTAATTTGGATTGTTGGGATTACGAATGCGATTAACTTAATTGATGGGCTAGATGGTCTAGCAGCTGGTGTGTCAACGATTGCATTATTAACACTCGCTGCCATGGCATTCATTATGAATGATGTATTCGTTCTTATGATGGCGCTAATTTTAGCAGCTAGTTCATTCGGATTCTTATTTTATAATTTCCATCCAGCGAAGATTTTCATGGGGGACACAGGTGCATTATTCCTTGGTTTTATCATTTCTGTATTAGCCTTACTTGGATTTAAAAATGTTACATTCGTTTCTTTAATCATTCCAATTATTATGTTAGGCGTACCGATTTCTGATACATTCTTTGCTATTGTGCGTCGTTTATTAAATAAACAACCACCTTTCCAGCCTGATAAATCACATTTACATCATCGATTATTAAGCATTGGTTTTACACATCGCCAAACGGTCTTAATTATCTATGGAATTGCTGCGATGTTCGGTTTAGCAGCCATTATCTTCTCTATGGCTAAGTTATGGGGAGCAATCTTACTCGGTATTATTTTATTACTTGTAATTGAATTATTTGTAGAAGTAATTGGACTGGCAGGAGCGAAATATCGCCCGCTACTCAATCTCGTTAAAAAAAAATAAAAAAATGAGTAACTAAAGGTTTTCAGCAGAATGCTTCTGTTGGAAGCCTTTTTTGGTGACTTAAATTAACTATTCCAGTGTGAATTCGAACATTGGTGTGGCGAAAATGGGTCACTCGAAGAAGTGGTTGGGACACTCGTCGTTCGATTCGGGACATTCACCCGTCGAAACGGGACATTGGAGGGCGAAACGGGTCACTCGCCCGACCTTTAAAACCCATAAAAAAGCGTGTGTACAAAATGTACACACGCCAATCATTTCATTTAGTTGTTATCACTATAAGAGTTTGAGCTATAGTCTTGTCCACCATTACTATTCCCACTATAGTTTGAATAACTACCATCTGATGGATTTTCACTCTGTTCTTTCGTTCCGGCTACGCCGTTATCCGTAGTGGTAGATTCATCATCAGTCGCATTCGTTGTTGTTGAATTGCTTGCATTCCCACCTTTATTACTATGAGAATCTAAACTTTGATCAGGTGTTAAACCAAGTTGTTTTTGAAGTTGTTGACGTACATTTAATACGCTTTCGTCATTCAATTTAAAATAGTAAACACCAGTTGACATATCATTTGTTCCTTCTAATTTAAGTGATGTAATTTTAGGCATCCCATCTTTTAAATAAGAGAAGAATGACTTCATCTCATCGAATTTCATATTCGTTGTCATATTGTCACCAATTGCTGTTAGTAAAGCATCATATTTTGTGAAAGATGAAACAGAAGTTGCTTTTTTCGCAATTGCTTCTAAAATCATTTGTTGACGTTCACCACGCTTAAAATCATCGTCATAGTGACGTGTACGTGCTAAAGCAAGTGCTTCACGACCATTTAATGTTTGAACACCTGGTTGTAAATGAACTGTACGTTTATCATTTTCATCTAACTCGTCTAATTTGTAAGGTACATCGACTTCAATACCATCTAGTGCATCAACGATTTGAATAAATGCATCAAAATTCAATTCAAAATAATAATCGACAGGAATATTTAATAAATTCTCGACAGAATCAATCGTTGAAAGGATACCTGTTGAATCTGTATGCGCATGTGTAATTTTATCTTGGTATTTAAACGCAGGAATATACACATAAGAATCACGAGGAATACTCAATAGTTTTACGCTATGATCCTTATTGTTGAGTGTAGCAAGCATCAATGAGTCTGAGCGTGAATGGGTATTTCCTTGTCCACGTTTTTCACTATCATCTACACCTGCAAATAGAATTGAAATATTATCTTCAAGCGGTTTTACTTGTTCTGTTCGTAATTCAGATTTCACGCGACCGTTATTATCATAAGCTTTATCTGCCGCTTTTTTACCTACATAATATAAATAGGCAAGGTAAGAGCCTGCAACGAGTAAGGCAATCAATAAAATAATTAAGGTTACTTTTAAAATCCCGCCACTCTTTTTTTGTTTCTTTTTGACGTGACTTTTGTAAACCTGTCTTTTTCTTGGCATAAAAGTTCTCCTTTAAAAATAGTCTTCATCGTACTCATGTCTTCTAGGTTGTAAGACGCTATTGTTTTTTAAATGGTTGCTTGCCAAATAAAATCAGACAATGATTTTTATTATACTATGTTTTTGCTGAAAATTAAAATTCTAAAAAGCGCTCTTCTATAACGGAGATAGTACATTGTCCACTTGTTAAATTTGTCATCCATTCTCTAAATGTATCTTCTTGAAAACGATCAACGAATACAAAGAAATCGACGCCTTCCATATAGACAATATCATCTAATATATAATCAGATTGTCTAATTTCATTTTCGATTTTACCTAGTAATGTGTAATCAACTGATACCTTCATTTTTTTGTGTAATTTTCGTTCGACAATTTGAGCTGCTTCTAATCCTTGTGAAGTCGCTTTACCATATGCACGAACTAATCCACCCGCACCTAATTTTATACCACCATAGTATCTAGTCACGACAACAACACAATCTTTTAATCCTTGTTTTTTCAAAACATCAAGCATTGGAACACCAGCTGTACCACTCGGCTCACCATCATCGTTTGCTTTTTGAATTTGATCATGTTCACCAATTAAGTAAGCAGAACAGTTGTGTGTAGCACTACTATGCTCTTTTTTTATGTGTTGAATGAACGATAAAGCTTCTTCTTCTGTCTCAACTCTGGTACAATGTGCTATAAATCTTGACTTCGAAATGATAAGTTCTTTAGTCCCTAAAGACTTAAGTGTTCTATAATTTTCTCTCATTTTGTTTTCTCCTTGTTAAAAAAATAGTAAGACCCTTAAAAATGTCACTGATTTGAAAAATATTTTATATATAGTTTTGACACAAAAATGTTATAATTGAATAGACAGTGCGAATTATTATAAATATAATTAACTAATTCAACCTTAAGACTAAGAATTGTAATGTAGCATGATTTATAAGGAGTATGGATATGGCACAAGACAAATTCGATATAAAGTCACTTGATTTAGTATTTAATCGAATGGTAAAAACGATTGATGAATCAAAACACGATATTTTCACAATTAGCGAACAAAGCCGTCGCTCATTTGAAGAAATGAAACTCGAGCTAGATGATATTCGTCATAAAATAAAGAATATCATAGAAGAGAACGATTTATTAGAAGAAAGATCAAAACATGCGCGTCAATATTTAGCAGAAGTATCAAGAAACTTTAATTCCTATACGGAAGAACAAGTACGAGTTGCGTATGAGGAAGCTAACAAGATTCAAATTCGTCATTCAGTGGTACAAGCTGAAGAAAAGACGTTACGAGAACGTCGAGATGACTTGGAACGACGTATGCGTAGTCTTCTTGACACAATTGAAAAAGCAGATCATCTAGTAAATCAAGTGAATGTTGTGTTAAATTACTTAACGTATGATTTAAAACACGTAGGTCCAGCTTTGGAAAATGCTAAGTTGAAAGAAGACTTTTCAATTAAGATTATTGAAGCAACAGAAGAAGAACGTAAGCGAATCTCACGTGAAATTCATGATGGTCCCGCTCAAATGCTTGCAAATGTACTTTTACGAACAGATTTGATCAATCGTACATATGATGAAAAAGGTGTAGAAAAAGCATTAGAAGAGATTCTTTCGTTAAAAGGGATGGTTCGCGATGCATTACACGAAGTAAGACGAATTATTTACGACTTACGCCCAATGGCATTAGATGATTTAGGCATCGTGCCAACACTAAAAAAATATTTGCACTCCGTAGAAGAGTATAATCCAAGCACTAAAGTTCATTTTTCTTCAATTGGTGAGGCGATTCGTTTAAAAACCAATTATGAAGTGGCTGTATTCCGTCTTGTACAAGAATGTGTAAATAATGCAATGAAGCATGGTCAGGCTACAGAAATTTTAGTTACGTTTATTTGGAAAAAAGATCATGTTGTCATGTCAATTAAAGATAACGGCACAGGATTCAATCCAGAAGAAAGTAAAGAAGGTTCATTTGGAATTATCGGTATGCGTGAGCGTGTAGAGCTATTAAGTGGTAAAATGGAATTAAACTCCGCACCACAACAAGGAACCGTTGTATTAGTAACGATTCCGCTTGATAAAAAGAAGTAAATATAAATATATGATTTCGTTTCTATAGGAGGAACAGTAACATGACAAAAATAGTTATTATAGACGATCACCAACTATTCCGTGAGGGAGTAAAAAGAATACTTGATTTCGAAAGTACTTTTGATGTGATTGCAGAAGGTGACGATGGTGTCGATGCACTTCGTTTATACGAAGAATATTCACCAGATGTCATTCTAATGGATATTAACATGCCTCAAATGAACGGTATTGAAGCAACAGAGCAACTAATTGCGAAATATCCAGAAGCAAAAGTAATTATGCTGTCTATTCATGATGATGAATCATACGTATCACACGCATTAAAATCAGGTGCATTGGGTTATATGTTAAAAGAAATGGATGCCGATGAGATTGTTGGTGCGATTAAAATCGTAGCTAAGGGTGGTTCATATCTACATCCAAAAGTAACACGTAACTTAGTAGCAGAATACCGTCGTTTAAGTGAACGTGAAAATAAAGGTAACTTCCATCAAACAGAAATTCGTCGTCCATTCCACTTACTAACAAAACGTGAGTGTGAAGTACTACAATTATTAACAGATGGTCAAAGTAACCGTGCAATCGGAGAATCATTATACATCTCTGAAAAAACAGTTAAAAACCACGTATCAAGTATTTTACAAAAAATGAACGTAAATGACCGTACACAAGCTGTTGTAACAGCAATCAAAAATGGTTGGGTAGAAGTGCGTTAATTATTAGATGAAAACTCGAAGCAGTGATTTGCTGTTTCGAGTTTTTTTATTTGCAGTTTAAAGGGCAACTTTTTTGACAAGAAATCGTTCTATAAAGTACATTAATCGGAGTGAAAAATATAAGATTGTGTGTAAGTTCCATGCTACAATAACCTGGGGGGTTAGGAAATGTCATTTAAGCATATTACATTAGCGATATTTTGTGTCTTATTGCTTTCTGCATGCAGTAGCGAATCTTCAAAGCAGACAGAGTCGTCTTCAACAGCAGTAGATACAACACAAGAAAATCGTAATGAAGATATGACAGTTTCACAAAACGATCAAACGTCTGAAGAACAACAGTCACCTGTTGTTTCACATAAAGAACAAGCTAGTCAAAAACAAGAGCCTGTAAAAGAAAAAACAGAAACACCTGAAAATACATCACCAACACAAGAAGAAGTAAAGCAACCTGTTCAGCAAAAAGAACCTTCTAAAAAAGATGACACTGAAGGGCATGATGAAAATGTTGAAACTGTAGGGTATTCGGTTGTAGAAGGGGATGTAGATGAAGCAGAAGATATTCCGAAGCAAGACCAGATGAATATCTTAGCAGCTTTTAATGAATATATTGATGCATTTAACGATCAAGATTTAAACCGTTATAAACGGGTGTTAGCACGAAATCCTGAAGGCTTTGACCTTCAAGAAGACTTAATGAATACAAACAATATTTTCGAAAACTTTGATATGAAGCGTACAGCATCAAATATTACAATTACCGATTACACTGGGAATCGTGCAAATGTGTATGCAGATATTTTAGTCGAAGTCACACAGAATGATAGTGAAGTAAGAGATGAAGGTAAGCAACTAACACAATTTGTAAAAGAGAGTTCAGGTTGGAAAATCACTTCATTACAAGCAATTGGAAGTGCAGCAAACCAAGGGCAATAATGGACTTTGGGACCATTTATTTCAATGATGGTCTCTTTTTTTTATTTCCATTTACGTCATAAATCTTATAAAATAGATTGAGTAGGAGAGTGAACGGAACTATGACAACAGCAATCGTAACAGATAGCACGGCCTATCTGACGAAGGAAGAACAAGAAGCATACAACATTCATATGGTGCCACTTAGTGTCATCATTGATGATACAAGTTATGAAGAAGAAGTAACGATTACGATGAGCGAGTTTTATGATCGTGTACGTAATGAAAAGAAATTACCAAAAACAACGCAACCACCAATCGGGAAATTTGTTGCTAAATTTGAAGAGCTTGCAAAAGACTATGATGAAGTCGTAACGATTCATCTATCAAGCGGGATTAGTGGTACATATCAAGGCGCGTTACAAGCAGGTGAAATGGTTGAAGGAATCGATGTTTACGGTTTTGATAGCGAAATCGCTTGTGCTGTGCAAGGATTCTTTGTTATTCATGCAGCAAAATTAGCGGCAGAAGGTAAAAATGCGAAAGAAATTATTGCTGAATTAGAGAAAATGCGTGCTTCTATGCAAGCATACTTCATTGTAGATGATTTAGCGCATTTGCAGCGCGGTGGTCGTTTATCAGCAGGAGCTGCTTTAATCGGCGGTTTACTACAAATTAAACCCGTATTACATTTTGAAAATAAAGTCATTGTGCCATTTGAAAAAATTCGTACGCGTAAAAAAGCCGTGAAACGTGCAGAAACGATGCTAGATGAAGCCATTCAAAAACATGGAGTTTTAGATGTAGCGATTATTCACGGGAATTGTGAAGAAGAGGCAACAGCGTGGATGCATGATTTAGCTGCACGTTATCCAGATTCTTCATTTAAGATGAGTTATTTCGGTCCTGTAATTGGGACCCATTTAGGTGAAGGATCGATTGGTATAGGTTGGTTCAAAAAATAATGAATGGGTAAAAAATCACTTCATTTTTCCAAAATAATGGGTAAACGAGGGCATAAATATGGCTTTCCAAATATATTTGTCGAATGATACTATAGTATTCGACAATCATCCATGTTAAGATTAACTTACTAAACAATATTCTACATGAAGCACCTAGACAACTCGTTCTAGGTGTTTTTTTTAGTGCCATAAGGAGGCTAGCCATGCGTAAATTACGTCGCTGCCTACATACAAAAACCCCCCTTAAAATCCCTCTTTACGATTTGAAAATACAACAATTTTTACAAGGAAGAATTTGGATTGAAGAAGAACTACCTTTTTTACAAGATATAATTCGCTACCATAATACACAACGATGGATCATCAAAACCCCTGGAATTCAACAAAAACAGTGTATGCGTTGTCATAGTAAAAGACTACACGAATTTTGGTGTAAACAGTGTAAAGGGCATTGCGCGTATTGTTTAAACTGCTTAAAAATGGGCAGAGTAAGTAATTGTACAAATTTAATAAGATGGTGTGGTCCAACTTATAAAAATTATATAGCTGAACTATGCATGACGTGGACTGGAACGCTAACAGATTCGCAACAGCGAGTTGTGAAAGAATGTACAGTCCATGAAAAAGACCATTTAATTCACGCTGTCACAGGCGCGGGCAAAACAGAGATGCTTTTCCCGATTATAGAAGATGCACTAAAGAAGGGGAAGCGAGTTTGCATCGCGACACCTAGAACGGATGTCGTATTGGAACTTATGCCGCGAATACAACAAGCTTTTTTAACTATTCCTGTACAGGCTTTCTACGGTGGAAGTGGCTTTTCACTCATGTATAGTCCGTTAATCATCGCAACAACACATCAACTTTTACGCTTTCAACAAGCTTTTGATTTAATTTTAGTCGATGAAGCAGATGCGTTCCCTTACACCTATGATGAAGCGTTGCAATTCGCTGTCAAAAAGGCATTAAAGGATACGGGAAGAACGATTTTAGTAACGGCGACACCTACTAAAAATGAACGACAAAAATATGAAAAACAGCAAACCTATTCTTTTTTATCGCGACGTTTTCATGGTTTTGATTTGCCTATACCGCGTTTTGTTGCTTTATTCTCGTATAAAAAGTCTTTTCGTAAGAACCACATTCCAAAACGATTGAGCGATTGGGTGGAGTCGTGCATTACTAAACAGCAACCATTCCTACTATTTTTTCCTACAATCGAATTAATGGAGAGAGCAGCGCCACTCTTTCAACAACTACATGAGAATCTGCATGCTGTTCATGCGAGCGATGATTATCGAAAAGAACGCGTACAAGCTTTAAGAAAAGGAGATGTGCCAGGACTTTTAACGACGACGATTTTAGAAAGAGGTATTACGATTGCAAATTTACAAGTAGCAGTGCTAGGAGCAGATGAGACTATTTTTAATGCAAGTGCGCTCATTCAAATTAGCGGTCGTGCAGGGCGATCGAAAGAGTATCCTACAGGAGACGTCTGTTTTTTTCACGCAGGCATCACACGACAGATGGATTTAGCTCGAAACGAAATCATCCGTTTGAATCGTGAGGAGGTGCGTGTATAATGCATTGTTTATTTTGTGATCAAATCATCCAGCAACCAAGTTCTTTCACGCAATTTTTATTTGGAATACCCTCCGTTTACTGTTGTAAAAAGTGTGAAGAACAAATTGAATATACATCCGATTCTCATGCTATCTATTTCTATAATTCATTTATGCAAGATGTTCTGCACCAATTTAAATTTTTAAAAGATATTCGTGTAGCGGACTTTTTTGCCAAGGCTTTAAAAAAGAAAGTAAGGGGTATGGAATATGACTTAATTATTCCGATTCCGATGCATGTTGAGATGGAAAAAAAGCGAACATTTTCACCAGTAGAAGTCGTTTTACAACAAGCGAAATTACCTTTTCAATCGGTTTTAGAGAAAACGACCATGTCACAACAGAGTAAAAAAACATATGAACAACGTATTAATAGCTCCTCTTTTTTCAAAAGTTTACCTCAAGTAGATGTAACACAGCAAAAAATCCTATTAATTGATGATTTAATCACAACTGGAACGACAATTAAACATGCTAAAACAATTTTACTCGAATTAGGGGCAAAATCCGTTGAAGAAGTCATTTTCATCTCAGGGAAGAAGTGAATTATGATAAACTACATGAAGAAATGGTCGACATTAATAGTAGATTGAAAATGTGGAGGTAATGGAGCATGGGTGAAATCAGAAATTGTCCAAGATGTGGAGAATTCTTTAATTATAATGGTGTACGCGATATTTGTGGGAAGTGTGCAATGGCTGAAGAAGAACAATATGAAATCGTATATCGTTTTTTAAGAAGACGTGAAAATCGCGCAGCAACAGTAGAACGTATTGTGGAAGCAACAGGTGTAGAAGAAGACTTGCTACACAAATGGGTACGTAAAGGACGTTTACAGCCAGCACTGTTCCCGAATTTAGGTTATCCATGTGATCAATGTGGACATTTAACGACGACTGGAAAGTTGTGTAGTTCATGCCAAGATGAATTAAAAGGTGAGTTACGTAAGTTTGAAGCAGGACAAGAATTTAGAGAAGCTGTGAAGAAAGCAGAAAAAGGAACATATTTATCTGATAAAAGATAAAAGAAATCGTAAAAAAATAGTTTAAGAGATATTTAGAAAACGATATATGAGTATATTGAACTAATGAGTTATTTCTTGAATAGTCATAGTTACTCTATTATGCATTTATTACTAAAACAATGATGTTTACTGCCGAAATAAGGAGTACATCAACAATAAATGAAGGAGGTCGAATGAAAATGAAGATAAATAATTACGGCGTGAATCCAATCAATCCATACAAGAATCAGCAGTTGAAAACAGAAGCAACAAAAAACGCAGGTATGAAATTTGCGGATCAAATCGAAATTTCTTCTCAAGCAAAGGACCTTCAGGGGATAAAAGATTATTCAACTGAACGAGCTGATAAAGTTCAACGAATCAAACAGCAAATTGAAGCTGGCACGTATCAAGTAGATGCGAATAGATTAGCGAACGATGTAGCGACATTCTATCGCCTATAAGAAGGAGTTTTAGAACGATGTCAACTGAGCAAATTATTTCGATTATGGATAAATTGAACATGATGCATCGTAGTTTATTAAAATTGGCGTATCATAAGACCGAAATTTTAAAAACATCGAATGTAGAAGAATTAAGCGAAACGATGAAAAATGAGCAGTCACATATCGCAGCAATTAGTCAATTAGAGGAACAACGTCAAAAATTAGTTGTACAATTCTTTCAAGCGAATCAAATTGACTACAAAGAACCGACAATTAACGAGTTATTAAAATATGTAACAGGTGAAGAAGCAGCACAATTAGATACAAAGCGAAAAGAATTGCTTTTAACAATTGATACATTGCAAAAGCAAAATGACTTAAATCAAAAAATGTTGTTTCAGTCACTTCAATTCGTGAATCTTACATTAGACTTACTTCGTCCACAACCAGATCAGATTAATTATCAATCTAAAGCTGGTGGACGTTCTGCTATAAAAACAGGACAATTCGATTCACAAGCATAAAGAAATCATACAATGATGTGTGATTTCTTTTTTATTTTCAAAAATATAAGATTGCTCGAAAAGCATGTATTTTACGTGAAATACTTAAAAAAATTCGATTCATGTCGATGAAAAGAACAGAATGAATATGCGTGATTTTTATTAAAAGGAGCGATTCGATGGGTTCAACATTTATGGGACTTGAGACGAGTAAACGTGGTTTAAGTGCTCAACAGTCCGGTTTATATACAACAGGTCATAATATTTCAAACGCCAACACAATCGGTTATTCACGTCAAACAGTGAATTTAAAGCCAACGAACGGTTTCCCAGGTACCGGGATGAATGCACCACAAATTCCAGGGTATTTAGGTACAGGTTCGACAGCTGGTTCTATTCAACGTGTACGCGATCAATTTATAGATAATCAATTCCGTCAAGAGACGACGAAATTAGGCTATTGGGGTTCTCGTACAGAGGCGATTGGTCAATTAGAAGGCATTTTAAAAGAACCGTCAACATATGGTATTGATACAGCATTTAATGATTTTTTCAAAGCTTTACAGGATTTAAGCGCTTCGCCTGAAAACAGTGCGGCACGTCAAGTAGCGATTGAAAAAGCGAAAACACTTGCAGAAAGTTTTAACTATACGAATAAACAATTAACAGAAGTACAAGAGAATTTAAAAAATCAAATTAATGTTGAAACGAAAAATGTCAATTCGATTTTAAAACAGATTGCACAACTGAATGATCAAATTGCGAATTCAGAGCCAAATGGTTATTTACCAAATGATTTATATGATGAGCGCGATATTTTAGTTGACCAATTATCACAATATTTACCGATTACGATTAAAAAAGAAGGTAATGGTGGTAATTCAAAAGAAGCTGCTGAAGGAACATATAATATTTTCTTGAAATTAGCAGATGGTTCAGAAGTTCAACTAGTAAATAAACGAGAAGCGGCAACATTAACACCACAAACGACAACAGTTGATGTAGGTGGAAATCTTGTCGATTCAAATTTTGATGAATCGAAAACATTTACTCCCTTCTCACAATTTAATATTGTAATGGGTTCAGGTGGCGGTACGGGTGCTACTGTGAATATGAGCCAATTAAATAAAGGTTCTGGTATTTTACAAGGAATCGTAGAAAGTTATGGTTACGTAAATAAAAATACAGCGGGAACAGCGATTTCTGCAGTAGATGGTGTCTTTTCAGACAAATTAGCGGAATTAGATCAATTAGCAGATGAGTTTGCGAAAGAATTCAATAAAATTCATAAAACAGGATATACTCTAGAGAAAAAAGATGCGAATGGCGTCGTAATTGATGCATCTGTACAGGGTGGAGATTTCTTTGTAGGAAATGGCGCAGGTGGTATCAAAGTATCGGATGGTATTTTAAAAGATTTTAATAAATTCGCTGTATCAAGTGCTGCTAATGAAGTTGGTAATGGTAAAATTGCGATTGAATTATCTAATTTAAAAACAAAAGCCCTAGCTGGTTTAAATAACGCATCAGCTCAAACTTTCTTCCAAAGTATGATTGGAGATGTGGGTGTAATGGGTGAGCAAGCAACGCGCATGTTTAAAAATTCATCTTCTCTGCAATTAAGTATTTCGAATAACCGTGCATCTGTTAGTTCGGTATCTTTAGACGAAGAAATGACAAATATGATTATGTACCAACAAGCATATAATGCGTCAGCACGTATGTTAACAGTTATGGATGAAACATTAGAAAAGATTATTAATGGTATGGGGCGCGTAGGTCTATAAATAAGGAGGACGTATAAATGCGTATTACACAAACAATGCTTTCAAATAATATGTTACGTAATTTAAATAGCAGTTATTTGAAAATGGGTAAACTACAAGAACAACTATCGTCTGGTTCTAAATTAACAAAACCTTCGGATGATCCAGTCGCGTCTGTAAAAGGTATGGGATATCGTACAACATTAGCGAAAAACGAACAGTACACTCGTAATATGAATGAAGTGAATAGCTGGTTGGATACAACCGATTCAACACTTTCAGAAGTAAATAAAGCACTTCAACGTGTAAAAGATCTTGTAACACAAGCAGCGAATGATACAAATAAACCTGAAGACCGAGAAGCGATGCAAAAAGAAGTAGATCAATTACGCATGCAAATTCGTGATTTAGCCAATACACAGCAAGGTGGAAAATATTTATTTGCGGGTACGGCAACAGATCAGCCATTATTTGCGGACTCATCTGTGAATGCGGGTGCAAATGATCCATTACCAACTTTAGGAGGTAATGATAATTCAGTCGACATCGAAATCTATGAGGGAATTACGTTCCAAATTAATGAAAATGCACGTGGTTTATTTGAAGGTATCGACAAAATGATGCAACAAGTTCAACAAGGTCTGAAAGGGACAGGTGCGGATTTAAGTAATCTCGTTGGAACTGTTTCAGCTCAAACAGATAAAGTACTTGAAATGCAGGCGGGGGTCGGTGCAAAACAAAACCGTATTGATGTTATGACAGACCGTTTAAGTTCTCAAAAAATCAACGTAACAAAACAAATCTCAAACAACGAAGATGTTGAATATGAAGATGCGATTACACAGTTGATTACAGAGGAATCGATTCATCGCGCAGCTTTATCAGTTGGGGCAAAAATCATTCAACCAACATTAGTTGATTTCTTATAGTCATAAAAAGCGTTCAGCGAATTGCATCGCTTGAGCGCTTTTTTCATAGGGAGGCGTTTTTATGAAACTTGATCAAATTCAATTAAATATACAAGATGCTAAAGTAGATTTAAATATCCTACAGCCGAAGCAATATATTGAACAACCACAAGCACAGCAACATATTGAGCAACCTGCAGCAACACTTCAAATTCAACATACAGACGCAAAATTACTTGTCGATTCCTCACAGGCCTATCGTGATTTAGGTTTAATTTCAAATGGAGAGTCGATTCAAAAATTTGCGTCGAAAGGTCAGTCAGCTGTCATGGAAGGAATAGCGAGACGTGCTTCAGAAGGAAAGCAAATGATGGAAATAAGAAAAGATAATGGGCGATTGACATTATCGAATATTGCGAAACAACATGACACATTTGAACAACAGCGACTTGGGATTACATGGAAGCCATCTGTTGGTTCAGTAAAGATTAAATACCAAGAAGGTAGTTTGGATATTCGCATTAAAGCCCAAAAACCACAAATTGATGTACAATTAGGAAAAGTCGTTCATGATTATACACCTGGTGATGTAACAGGGACACTTGTTCAACGTGAAAAAGTTGAAACAACTGTAATTAAAGGAGAATAGTCTGTGAAAATTCAAACAAAATTTTTAGGTGAAGTTCAAATCGATCCCGCTTCAATTATTCAATTTCCACAAGGTATTCCAGCTTTTGAAGAAGAAAAAGAGTTTGTCGTTATTCCATTAGGTGCACAATCACCTTTTGTGACGTTACAGTCGGTCCAAACACCATCTGTTGGTTTTATGGCAGCCTATCCATACCATTTTAAACCAAATTATGCTTTTGATTTAGAGCAAGAAGATTTACAGCAACTTCAAATTGAGAAATCAGAAGATGTATTGGTATATGCTATCTTGACGTTAAAAGATACGTTAGAAAACTCAACAATGAATTTATTAGCTCCAGTTGCTATTAATGTAAAGAAACAAATTGGTAAACAAGTTGTTCTACACGAAAATGCCGAACACCCACTTCGTTATCCTTTAAAACCACTGGAAGGAAGTGTGCGCTAATGCTGGTACTTTCACGTAAAATTGGTGAATCGATTATGATTGGAGATGGCATTGAGGTAAAAATCATTAGCATTGATGGTGATCAAGTGAAGCTAGGAATTGAAGCACCCCGTCATATTAAAGTACATCGTCATGAAATATTTAAAGCGATTCAAGATGAAAATAAGGCTGCTCTTGATGTAACAGAGCAGTTAATCAATCAATTAAAAAATTTTTAAAAGAAATACTAAACATTTTAAAACCCACTTCGATATATATAGTGTAAGGTAGAAATACCGAACAACTCCACAGGGACGTGGACATTAAAACAAATTCAAGGAGGAATCTCAAAATGAGAATTCAACACAATATCGCAGCTTTAAACACACACCGTAACTTAGCAGCAAACAATGCAGCAGCTTCTAAAAACTTAGAAAAATTATCATCAGGTTTCAAAATTAACCGTGCTGGTGATGACGCAGCAGGTCTTGCAATTTCAGAAAAAATGCGCGGACAAATCTCTGGTCTAAACATGGCTTCTAAAAACTCAAGTGACGCTATTTCATTAATTCAAACTGCTGAGGGTGGATTAAATGAAACACACGCAATTTTACAACGTATGCGTGAATTAGCAGTTCAATCTCGTAACGATACGAACGATGAAGCTACAAATGACCGTTCAAATCTTAACGATGAGTTAAAACAATTACAAGAAGAAATCACTCGTATTTCTAGCCAAATGGAATTCAACAACAAAAAATTATTAGATGGTTCTCAATCAACTAATGGTTTAACTTTCCAAATCGGTGCGAATGCTGGTCAAACAATCACAATGAAAATTTCAACAATGTCAGCTACTAAATTAGGCGTTGACGCTGCAAAAGCAAGTATTTCAAAAGGTACTGCAGCATCTAAAGCAATTAAATCAATTGATGATGCAATCAATACAGTATCAAAAACACGTTCAGCTCTAGGTGCTGTTCAAAACCGTCTAGAACACACAATCAATAACTTAGGTACATCTGCAGAGAACTTAACTGCAGCAGAATCACGTATTCGTGATACTGATATGGCTGCTGAAATGATGGCATTCACTAAGAATAATATCTTAACTCAAGCTGCTCAATCAATGTTAGCTCAAGCTAACCAACAACCACAAGGCGTTCTTCAATTATTACAATAATATTGAAGTAAGCAAATTATTACTTTTATGTACACCTTTAATAGCAGTTTATTCTGCTATTAAAGGTGTACTATTTTTTTATTAAAATGCTTTGATTTTTCTACATATGCAATAATAAAGTCTTGATAATAAAATAATTTAACCGATATAGAGGATGAGGTGAGTATGTATGAATCAGATAAATTTAATAGAAGATACTTCAAAGATAGGTTTACCTGTATATCGATATAAAAATATATATCTACATAGTAAATATGATCCATTAAAAGAAGCACAACGATTTGTAGAAAAAAAATATGAGGCTGCTTCTTTACAAATTTTAATTGGGTATGGTAATGGATATATATATGAGGAACTTAAAAATAAAATAAAAAAAGATGAAAAAATAATTGTAATTGATTCATTCATATCTCCGAATATTGCAGATTCTTCATTAAATGAATTCACTCATCAAGCTATTCAAGATTTTCTAAACCAACATATAAAAGTGACTGATAGCATTAATTTGTTAATTTCAATAAATTATGAAAAGATAATTGAAGATAGTCCGGAATTACAGTTATTTGTCAAATCTTTAAATGATCGCATTCGCTCTAACCAAATTACAGAAAATACAATTACGTATTTTATTAGTCAGTGGAACGAAAATTATTTGAAAAATTTAAAATATGCTTATAATGACCATTCTATTCGAGAGTTGTTTAGTGAAAAAAACCTTCCAGTAGTAGTGGCTTCTGGAGGACCATCTCTGACAAAACAATTGGATTTAGTAAAACAATACAGAGAGTCGATTATTTTAATCGCTGCTGGAACAACAATTAACTCTTTATTATCTCAAGGGATAAAACCAGATTTAGTCGTTTCAGTTGATGGTGGGGAAGTTAATTATCAACATTTTAAAGATTTAAAGATTACAGATTTCCCTCTTATTTATTGTCCTACAGTCCATTATGGAATAAGAGAAAACTTTAAACATGCATATTATTGTTTTTTAACAATGGAAGAGCAGTTAATTCCACATTATGAAAAATATGCGAATGATTCAGTTGAAACATTGATTGGTGGAAGTTCTGTAGCAAATGTTGCTTATAATTTAGCTCTCTTTTTAACTAATGGACCAGTTGCTTTAATAGGGCAAGATCTTGCATTTACAGATGGCTTTACTCATGCAAAAGGAAATTTGAATCGTATAGAAAATAAAAATACAGAAATGTTATTACGTGAAGGGTATTACGGTGATTTAGTTAAAACAAATGGTGTGTTTTTACAAATGAAAGAAGCTTTTGAGTTTATACAGTCCAAATTATTAGCACATAATCGTTCATATAATTGTACGGAAGGTGGATTGAATATAGAGAGTTTTCAAAATATATCTTTCTGCGAGTTTTTAAAAACTTATGCACAGAAACCAGTTGAAATTCAATATAGTTATCCAATAGTAGAAGAGAATTTGACAAGTTATAGACGACAGCTACTAAAAGATATACAACAATATGAAGGAATCATTATTTTATTTGAGAGGGCATTAAAAGTATTAAAAAGTAATGTCAGTAAAGTTAGCTATGAAGAGCAAGTTTTGAAAAAATTAGAAAAGATTGATTCGAAAATAAAAAAAGAAATTCAAGATACAAATTTATCTTATGCATTCAGCACCATTAATTTACATGTATTACGATATTTTAGAAGTTCCAAAAATGCTTCGCGTGAAGAAGAGTTTGCACTCTCTTTTAAGCAAAGTGAATATATGTATGAAGAAATGCTCAAAGTTACTCGACAAACAGTAGATATACTAAATACATTAAAAGAAGAGGTGTAAAATGGAACAAATCGTTTTTGAAACAATGGTAAACTACAATGAATATATTGAAAGAATTAAATTAAATATAAATCCTTTGATTGAAAGTTTAAGAGAGGAGAAGCCAGAAGAACAATTAAATGAAGTAGCTAATCTAATAGAAGGATTAGAGTGGTTAGTAACTGTAAACCAAAAATTAAGTGAGCTTAATTATGAAAATAAAATAGATGTATTTTCTTTAAATCAACAACTACAAGAAGTCGTGGTTGCGATAGAAAATCAAGATTATAATCTATGTGCAGATATTTTAGAATATGATATTTTAGAAACGATTCAAACATATCAACCATATAATTTAGAAGGTGAAATAAAGTGAATAACTTAGAAAATAAAACAGTACTTGTAACAGGCGGTACGGGTTCTTTTGGCAAAAAGTTTATTACAAAAGCTTTAACAATGGGTGTGAAGAAAATTATTGTATTTTCACGCGATGAGTTGAAGCAATATGAAATGAAGCAGCAATTTACAGATGAGCGTATTCGCTTCTTTATTGGGGATGTTCGCGATAAAGAGCGCTTATATCGTGCGTTTGATGGAGTAGATATTGTGATTCACGCAGCTGCTATGAAACATGTAGAGGCTTGCGAATATAATCCTTTTGAAGCAGTTAAAACAAATATTCATGGTGCACAAAATATTATCGATGCAGCGATTGATCAAGGCGTAGAAAAAGTAATCGCATTATCAACAGATAAAGCATGTAGTCCAATTAATTTATATGGTGCGACAAAATTAGCTTCAGATAAATTATTTATTGCGGCGAATGCTTATGTAGGTGATAAACATACAAAATTTGCAGTAGTTCGTTACGGAAATGTTGTAGGTAGCCGTGGAAGCGTAGTGCCTTTCTTCCAAAAGATGCGCGAAACAGGTACATTACCAGTTACAGATGAGCGTATGACACGCTTTTGGATTACATTAGAACATGGTGTTCAGTTTGTAATTGATAGTTTGGGACGCATGCATGGTGGTGAACTATTCGTTCCGAAAATTCCAAGTATGAATGTTATCGATTTGGCAAAAGCAATTGGTCCAGAATGTAAAATTGAAATTGTAGGAATTCGTCCTGGTGAAAAACTACATGAGGCGATGATTACAGAAGATGATGCCCGTCATACAATTGAATTTGATGATTACTATGTCATTCAACCTGAATTTAATTGGTGGTCAGCTGACTATGCAAAAGGCGGAAAGACGTTACCAGATGATTTCAATTATATTAGTAATCATAATGAAGATTGGTTAACAGTTGAAGAATTAAGAGAATTAGTGGAAAAAATGTAGTCAATTTGACTGCATTTTTTTATTTGAGATAAATAGATAATTTTTATTGAAAATAACCGATATTAATGTAGTAGAAAGAAAACATATATAAATAAGGGAGGAAACATAATGAAAGTTGTAGTAGTTATACAAGCGCGAATGGGTTCTTCTCGTTTACCTGGAAAAATACTTATGCCACTGGGAGAACAAACAACTTTACACTATGTGACAGAAAGATGTAAACAGATTAAAGGAGTAGCAAATGTAATTGTTGCAACGTCTACTTTAGAAAAAGATAACCAAGTAGAGCAATGGTGTTTAGAAAATCAAATACAATGTTTTAGAGGCTCAGAAACAAATGTTTTACAACGCTATATGGATGCAGTTCAAGATATAAAGCCAGATTATATATTGCGTGTAACAGCAGATTGTCCATTTGTAGATTATGAACTTGCTTCCGAATTAGTAGAAAAGCTAAATGATACAAGTATAGACATTATAGATTTACAAGGCGAGTTACCACGTGGTTTAGCAGTAGAAGCTATTTCTTATCGTGCTTTACAATATATCGCAGAACATGCATATGCAGAACGACATTATGAGCACGTAACATACTATGCCTATGAATATAAACAAGAATTTAAAAGAGCGATGTATGAAGTATCTAAAGATCATCAACAACCACAATTGCGAATCACATTGGATACAAAAGAAGATTACGAAGTACTATTAAAAATTGCTAGTCATTTTAAGAACCCACTTGTATCGAGTTCAGATATCATCGACTTTTTATTAAAAAACCCACACATTGCACAAATTAATCGTGATATTGTGCAAAAGCCTGTAGTGTAATGTGGAAAGTTATTATTCGAGTTGATGCCTCACAAGATATTGGGTCAGGTCATGTTATGCGCTGTTTAACATTAGCTCACCAATTACAAAACTGTGGTCATCAGGTCAAGTTTATTTGTCGAGAAGCAGATGGAGACTTAGAAAATTATATTCGAGAACAAGGTTTTGAGGTAAGGTTACTCCCATATATTAAATCTAATATATGGGAATGGATGAAAGAGAACTACAAACAAGATGTAAATGAAACAACCCAACTATTAAAAAATGAAATGATTGATTTACTTATAGTTGATCATTATTCAATTGACGAAAAGTGGGAAAAAGTATTATCTAAATATGTGAAAAAAATAATGGTAATTGATGATTTAGCTAATAGACGCCATCACTGTGATTTATTACTTGATCAGAACTATTATAAAAATAAAGAAATACGCTATCAAAAATATATCTCAAATGAAACAATTCAATGTTTAGGGCCTAATTTCATGTTAGTTAGAGAAGAATTTTACGCGTCTTATTCAACTAATCAACAACCAACGATTTTTATATTTTTTGGATCAGTAGATCAAACAAATGAAACGTTAAAAGTCTTAAAAGCGTTAGGTAAATTACAGAAAAAACGTTTTTTTCATATAATTACAGTTGTAGGTTCAATAAACCCTAAACGCTATGAAATAGAGGCTTACTGTCAATCGCTATCTTCTTGTGAATTTCATTGTCAAGTGGATAATATGGCAGAATTAATGGCAAAAGCTCATTTTTCAATTACATCAGGTGGGACAATTACGTGGGAACGTGCAATGATGGGTTTGATGGGAATTGTGATTACTGTGGCAGATAATCAGATAGAATTAACAGAAAACCTTAATGAACAACAGGCTATTTGTTATTTAGGTGAGTCTATACAAGTATCTGAAGAAATGATTTATAATCAAGTTTTAGAAATTTTTCAAAAACCTAATCTCTTAAAGACTTGGCAATTGAATATGAATAAAATATTTAATAAAGAGTATGTTATGAAAAAGCCTTTACTAGAAAAAATAAATGAGGTTATGGCAGATGTTAGATATTAATAAAAGTCGACTTGAAGACTTATCAGAATCTACAAAAACAACTGTATTGAAATGGAGAAATCAACATCATATTCGAAGTATGATGTTTAATCAAAATAAAATTACTGTGAGAGAACATGAACAGTGGTTTGAGAATTTAAAAAACAATCAAAATCAAATTGTAAAAGTCTTTTATTATGATGAGATGCCAATGGGTGTTGTTACATTTACGAAAATTAAAAATACACTTTTATACGAGTGGGGATTTTATATTGGCAATATTGAAGCACCAAAAGGACTAGGTACGCTACTAGGGGTATGCGCGTTAGATTATTATTTTACTTCGATGAACAAACATAAGTTAGTAGGAGAAGTCTTAGCATATAATCAAAAAAGTATTGCATTTCATAAAAAGCTAGGTTTTCAGCAAGAAGGCATTTTAAGACAGCATTATAGCGTTAATGAAAAATTACATGATGTACATCTATTCGGTATTTTAAAAGAAGAGTGGTTTGAAATAAGACCGTATTTTAATAAATGAGGGAGATTAGTATGACAATTAAAGTAGAACAATATGAAATTGGCTTTGACCAAAGACCGTTTATTATTGCAGAAATGTCAGGCAATCATAATCAGTCTTTAGAAAGAGCTTTAGAAATTGTAGAAGCGGCTGCAAAGTCAGGTGCACATGCGTTGAAAATCCAAACATATACAGCTGATACATTGACATTAAATGTAGAAAGAGATGATTTTCTAATAAAAGATGAAGAAAGTCTTTGGAAAAGTAGAAAATTACATGATTTATATAATGAAGCCTATACACCGTGGGAGTGGCATGAACCGATTTTTAATCGTGCAAAAGAATTAGGTATGTTAGCGTTTAGTACTCCTTTTGATGATTCAGCTGTCGATTTTTTAGAAACTTTGGACGTGCCACTTTATAAAATTGCATCATTTGAAAACACTGATTTACCTTTAATTAAAAAAGTTGCAGCTACAGGAAAGCCAATGATTGTTTCAACGGGTATGGCAAACGCAGCAGAATTAGATGAGTTAGTTAGAACAGCAAAAGAGAATGGTTGTAAGGATTTAATTCTATTAAAATGTACAAGCACGTATCCTGCTACTCCAGAAAATACAAATATTGCAACAATTCCACACATGCGTGAATTATTCGATGTACAAGTGGGATTATCTGACCATACGATGGGAACTGGCGTGGCTGTTGCTGCAGTTGCATTAGGTGCAACAGTTATTGAAAAGCATTTTACGTTAAGTCGTGCGGATGGTGGTGTGGATGCCGCATTTTCAATGGAACCTGCTGAAATGAAAGCACTAGTAGAAGAAACGGAACGTGCATGGCAAGCAATTGGTAAAGTAACGTATGGTCCAACAGAGAAAGAGAAGGCGTCATTAAAATTTAGACGTTCTATTTATGTTGCGAAGGATATTCAAGCAGGTGAATCTTTCACAGAAGAAAATATTCGAATTGTACGTCCTGGATATGGATTAGAGCCAAAATATTATCCTAATCTTATCGGAAAAGTAGCTAAAAAAAGTTATACAATGGGAACACCTATTACATTTGACGACTTAATTTAACGGAGTGATTTGAATGAAAAAAAGAACTGATTTTTTACCTTACAGTACACAACAGATTTCAGATGAAGACATCAAAACTGTAATCGAAACACTCAAGTCACCCTATTTAACAACGGGACCAAAAGTTAGTGAATTTGAAAAAGTAGTGGCAGATTATGTAGGTGCGACTTATGCTGTTGCTTTTTCAAATGGCACAGCGGCGCTTCATGCAGCTTGTTATGCAGCGGGTATTACACAAGGTGATGAGGTGATTACAACGCCTATTACGTTTGCTGCGAGTGCTAATTGTGTGCGCTATATGGGGGGCGAAGTTATATTTGCGGATATTGATGAAGAGACTTACAATTTAGATCCAAAAGAAGTAGAAAAAAAGATTACTTCAAAGACAAAAGCCATTATTCCAGTTGACTTTACAGGACAACCAGTTGATATCGATGCTTTTATGGAAATCGGTAAGAAACATAATATAGTTATTATTGAAGATGGCGCTCATTCTCTTGGTGCTAGTTATAAAAAACGTAAAGTCGGT
Source organism: Kurthia sp. 11kri321 (assembly GCF_001534765.1). Lineage (NCBI taxonomy): Bacteria > Bacillati > Bacillota > Bacilli > Caryophanales > Caryophanaceae > Kurthia > Kurthia sp. 11kri321. Next base: position 2,368,619 of record NZ_CP013217.1, on the reverse strand, counting down.
GCCACTGCAGATATGACGATGTTTAGTTTTCACCCTGTCAAACCAATTACCACAGGTGAAGGCGGTATGATTGTTACAAATAATCGTACCTATTATGAAAAACTCCGTTTATTTAGAGGGCATGGTATTACACAAACAGCCTATGCAAAAGAGCAAGGTGATTGGTATTATGAAATGACGGATTTGGGATATAATTATCGCATGACTGATATTCAAGCAGCTTTAGGTATTTCACAGATGAATCGTCTAGATGAGTTTATTGAAAAAAGACAAGAACTAGCGAATTTATATACCGAAAAAATTAATCAGTTACCGACATTAAAAGCACCAAACCAGTTAGCAGATACAAAATCAGGTTGGCATCTATACTCCGTTCAACTGGATGAAGTAGCTTTAGGTAAAACACGTAAAGAAGTATTTGAAGATTTAAGAAATGCTAATATAGGCGTTCATGTACATTACATTCCAGTATATTGGCACCCATATTATCAAGAGTTGGGCTATAAAAAAGGGATATGTCCAAAGGCAGAACAATGGTATGAACGTGCATTAACATTACCATTACACCCACAGATGAATGAAGCAGATGTAGATTTTGTTTTGTCATATTTTAAATAATAAAGAAAAAAGGGGATGTAATATAGACATCTCCTTTTAAGTAGATTTTTATGAGTTACTGAATGTTTTTTTGAAACGACCGATAATAAGGGTAATAACGTTTTGTAAAAAGGAGAGTTAATTATGAAAATCTCAACTGATACAACATTAGAAAGTACTGTATATGCTCAAAAAAATAAAGAGAAAATGATTACTAATCCTATTCCTAATAATACAGTGCGTACATCAAATATTTCAGAAATGACCGATGAGTCTGGCCATCCCACAAAAGAAGCATTTCAAGTCGCTGTGAATAAATTAAATGAATTCATGGAATATACAAATAAAAGTTCGAAATTTATTTTTCATGAGGGTTTAGGTAAATATTACGTTGAAGTTGTCGATGCTAAGACAGAAGAAGTAATTAAAGAGATACCTCCAAAGGAATTACTAGACGCATATTACGAAATGCAAAAAATGATAGGCAATATTGTTGATCAAACGATTTAAAAGGGAGCTGAATGTTAATGGTGAATAATGTTAATAACTCAAATACAGCAACGTCATCTTACTCTTATTTACAATACAAAAATAAAGTAACAGGTCTTGCGTCAGGTATGGATATCGACTCTATTATGGAGAAGTTAATGAAAGCTGAAAGTGCCCAAATGGAAAAGCTACAGCAACAAAAGCAAAAATATGAGTGGAAACGTGACGCTTATAGAGAAGTAAACACAACGTTATCTGCATTTGAAAAAGGAATATTTGATAATTACGGTTTGTCAAAAAACTGGAATGCTAAAACGGCAACAAGTACATCGTCTTCAGTTTCCGTAACGGCAAACAGTACAGCTTCAGGTAATTTAACAATTACAGAAGCAACAGCAGCAACAGCAGGACAAAAAGTAGGAGATTTAGTTGGAGTTACTAGTCAATCTACATTATCAGAATTAGGTATGACAACAGATGGGAAAATTAAAATTAAAGCAATTAACGATTCTGGTACGTATACTGAGAAAGAAATTTCTTATAAAACGACAGATACGATTTCTGATTTAATGTCTAAAATTAATAACTCGGGTGTAGGTATCACAGCTTTAGCTTCTGAAAATAAAATTTCTTTGCAAGCTAATTCAACTGGAACTGGAGTAGATGGTTCTATTAATGTAACCGAAGATGATGGCGGTGTATTTAAAGCGCTAGGTTTATTGGCAACTGGTACAGGTAAAGTAGCAGAAGGCACGAATGGTTCAATGGTTGTAAACGGTGTAAAGATGGAAAGCACATCGAATAAATATAATGTGTCGGGCTATACAGTAAAGGTAACGAATAATATCGTTGCAGGTACAGATGCGCCAGCAAAAATATCTTCTACAACAGAAACAAAATCCATTGTAGACAAAGTAAAAGAATTTGTTGCCACATATAATGGATTAATTGAAGATTTAAATAAGCGAGTTTCAGAGAAAAAGAATCTATCATACCAACCTTTAACAGATGCACAAAAAGCAGAATTAAAAGATGATGAAATTAAAAAGTGGGAAGATAAGGCTAAAGCTGGTCTTTTAAAAAGTGATGCGAATATCAATAAAGTACTTTCAGACATGAGAAGTACTATTTCGAACTATGGTGCAGGTTCAGATGACATGTTAGCTAAGATTGGAATCAGCACTTCGAAAACTTGGTCTGATAATGGGAAATTAGAAATCGATGAAAATAAACTTACAAAAGCTTTAGAAGAAGATCCAAATGTTGTCATGCGTATTTTTACAGGCGACCCTGAAAAAGGTACAAAAGGAATTGTTTCAGAGTTAAAAACTACAGCTCAAAATGCAGTGAAGAATATTGAAAAAACAGCAGGTAGAGAATCTGCTTCAGATAGTTCATATGCTTTAGGGAAAAATTTACAAGATATCAATATGAAAATTGATGATTGGAAAGATCGTTTAAAAGGAATTGAGGAACGATACTGGAAGCAATTTGCAGCGATGGAATCGGCCATTCAAAAAGCAAATTCACAGTCAGCTATTTTTGCACAATAATTTTAGTAATGAGTTTTAAATAAAAAGGAGTTGTTCGATTTGTCAGTACAAAATGCTTATAATGCGTATAAACAAAATAGTGTTACGACCGCGTCCCCTGGTGAACTGACATTAATGCTTTACAATGGCTGTCTTAAATTTTTAACACAAAGTAAAAAAGCAATTGAAGAAAAACAATACGAATTAAAAAATACGTACATTCAAAAAGCGCAAGCAATTATATCGGAATTAATGGCTACATTAAATATGGATATAGAAGTTTCTAAAAATATGTTGTCTTTATACGAATATATGTATCATCAATTAACATTGGCAAATGCAAAGTTAGATGTCTCAATAATTGAAGAAGTAGAAGTTTTAATTACAGATTTTCGTGATACATGGAAACAAGTAATTCAAATCAACCGTAAGCAACAATTTGTATCTGGAGATTCTGTATAATGGACTTAGTTCAACAGCTTCTTCTTTTATCTGAAAAGTTGTATCAAACACTCGAATATGTTGAAGAAGATAAAGACGAAAAACGTGATGAACAAATTGATTTAATTAATAAATTACTTGATGCACGTGGACAAACAATTTCGAAGCTAGAAGAATTGGGTGAACGCCCACTTCATGGACATGAAAAAGAAGCATATTTACGTGATTTAAATCATGGTATTATTGAACGTCTTCATACCTATAAAGGACGTATTAAAGAAGATATGCAAAAACTACAAGTATCCATGAAGTCAGAGACACGTTATGTTAACCCATACAGTCATCTTCAAAATTTAGATGGAACATATTTTGATAAAAGAGAATAAATCAGAATCTAATAAGTGATACATCAATGAATAAAATAGAATACTAAGAAACGCGGAAATGTAATTTATATTACCTTTTCGCGTTTTTCTATAGGGTAGATATTTAAATTTTTAATAAATGTATAGCTTGGCTAGCAATAGAGAATTCTTTTTCAGATAGAATGTTAACAGCTTCATCAAAGTAAATAGAGCTATGAGAGCAAGCTTTAGTAAATTTTTGAACGATTTTAACTAAACTTTGACTATTCATATCTATATGGTTTATATTCCCGATTATTAATAAGCGTAAAAGAGAAAAATGAATTACAAGATATGAAAAGAAATGAATATTTGTTTTTGCTTCACTTTCGAAATATTTAGTGAAAACTAAATTTACAAGATAATTTTCAAGTATGATTTGAATATCACTATTATTTTGGTAATCTTTTTTATACGTATTGATAAATTCACTAAAAGCAATAATGTCTTCAAGTAAGTCTATACTATTGAAAGCAGAAGTAGCTATTTCTTTAAAGTAAGCAGAGTCTGTATTAAATTCTTTTAAAAAATAATGAGCTAATTTAGTTTGTATTAAAGGGTATGTTTGGAATGTTGCTAACAATTCATCTTCTTCAAGTTGATTTAGTAAGTCCAGATAGTGAGTACTAAGATATGATGATTGTTTCATACGTTCTTTAATCGATAAATTTTCAATTTTCTTAATATAAAGTCCAATCACCAACAGTCGTGTTTCAATAGAATGCTTTCTATGTTGTAGAGCACTAATAAAGAAAATACGGTTATCCCAAAAGTATTGATATTCTATCTCTGTCTTTTCGACATGTTCTATATAAGATGTATGTTGTATAGCTTCATCTTCAATAAAGTCAATGCCTTCTTTGTTTAATAGGATAAGTCTAGCTGCTTCTGGACAAGAAGTGTCTAAACTTTTCTCAAACGTCTGGTTAATTTGGATGTTTTGTCTTGGATATACAGTACACGTATGACAAAGCGCTTTTTCACCTAACGTTTTTTGAATTGTACATAAGTTTTCTTCATCAAGCATCGTACATTTTTCATCGGTATCTAATTTGAATTTTCCATATTGTAAATCAGTTTGTCCTTGGCGATTTCGTTGAATATTCTTTTTTAACACATCTTTAATTGCGAGATTTTTTTCATTTTTATATTTTTGATACGATTTTTTATCAATATCTATTCTCCAACCAGCACAACATGTATCTTCGCATGCTCCACCAATACATGAAAATTGATCGTAGTAGCTAGGTTTTAATTCAGTCTTTTGCATAGTTAAAACGCCTCCTTATTCTCTCATAATATCGGTAAGACTTTTAAAATGTTGCTTTTATTACAAAAGTTACAAAAATCTTTTTTCCTCAATAATGTATTCCTACGGACGATATAAAAATTATAGATTGATTCAATAATTATATAGTATGAACAACTTAGTTTAACAAAATTATTATAGGGAGGGTCCTTCATGAAAAAGCAATTAATCGCATTTGGTTTAGCTTCCATGCTGACAGTACCGACATGGCTTGCAGCAGCGCAACCAATGGATGTAAGTGCCAAGAAAAAAGTGACCGTATCGAAAAAAACAAAAGCTGTCATCTCAAAAATTAAAGCACTCAACTCCAAAAAATCCAATTATGTTAAGAATACATTAGCTGCTCAAACAGCATATAAAAAATTATCAAAAGCTGATAAAAAACAAGTTTCTAACTATAAAACACTTCAAAAGCATATGAAAGCTGTTCAACCAATGGTGAATCAAGTGAATTCGCTAAAAAAAGAAGCAGCTAAACTATCTTCTAAAAACTATAAAACACAAGCCGCAAAAGTTTCGATTCAATACGGAAAGTTAAAAAAATCCGCAAAAGAATATGTTCCAAAATCAACCGTTAATAAGATTACATATTACGATAATCTGAACTCTGCAAATGTAAATATGCGTAAGTTGACGAAGTTAGCTACTACAACAGACATTTTTTCATTAGGAGCTGAAAAAAGTGGCGATATTTTGAGTTTCATTGTAGCTTATGAAAAGTTAAGTGATAACCAAAAGCGTATTTTAGGTGGGTCTCAAGAAGAAATCGACTACTTATTACAATTAAAGCCGATTGTTCAATTAGCTATTAATTACGATACGCAGTATGAAAAATTAGCCCCAACAAATAGTAGCTATTTAAAACAAGCATACGATTTGCATGGGAAGTATAAAACAGATCGTGAACAAAAAGTTGAAACATCAAAAGGTCCTCGTCAAGTAAATCAGTTTACGAAGAATGATAATACTTTGACAAAGTTACTGGACACAATTCAAGTTGAAATAACATTGAAAAATAATTTTGAAGCAGCAGTTAATGCACTTCCAGGTCAATCAGATCGCTATACTCTTGTTCAAAATGCTGTGAATCTTTATAAAAATATAACGGCAACAACGTATAACGGTAAACGACTAAAAGGAAAGCCAATTGACATAGTTGATAAAAAAACACTTGCTGAGTATAAAAAGTATGAAACAATTCCTTCTGTTGTAAAAGATTTGAGAGAGGCAGAATCTTATAATTCAACAAATAGTTTTGCGATTACGAATCAAGCACGCTTAATTACAGCAGGTTTTGATCAAGAAACAATTGATAAAATCCGTAATCAAGGCCGTATTCCTTATGAAAAAAACATTACAACATTAGATATTGCTATTAAAAATTATGAGAAGTTAGGCGCAGATCAAAAATCGATTGTAGATGAGGTAGTAACTACACAAAAAAATTATGCGAATGATAGCGCCGCGTTTAAAAAGGGTCAGGCGATGACAAAAGCTTTTAATGATGGTATTGCGAAAAATGATTTAGCTGCTATTATGAAACAATTCGATTTGTATAAAAAAATAGCACAAGAAAATGACCGTAGTATCCGTTATGTTTCTGCTTCGGATTTATTAAGTGTTACACCGCTTACGTATAAGACACAGTTGGATCATGTGAAAAATTTTGAAACAGCTGCTGGACAATATGCGACAAAAGCAGATATTCAAAATTTAGTAAAGTTATATCAAACAGTTGAAAAAGATAAACCTTCAGCTCTCAAAATGATTGATACAAAAGTAGCCAAAGATTATACGTTGGCAAAATCAATCTTAGAAATTGATACATTGATGGCAAAATCAAAGCCGAGCTACACAACAGCGAAATTAAATAATATTTTAGCTGCTACAAAATTGTATAGTAAATTGGATGCGCCGAAAAAGTCAATTGTGGATAGTTTAGGACATAATGTAGATAGTTTTGTAGAAGATGAAGCTGCAATCAAACAAGCAATGACTATCGATAAAAAGTATTTAGCATTAAAGCCATCTCAAAAGTCTTATACAAAGGATGCAAAATCAGTCTTTAACAGTTATTTAGATGCAAATGATACGGTAAAAAAGTATATTTTAAATAGCACAAAGATTTCAAACTTAGCTTCTACTTTAAAAGAACCACAAGATAAAGTTGATTTATTTGAAAGAACAATTAATAACGTGTATGAGGAAGTCTATTCTAATGATTTAGTGAATAAGACAACAATTGCAAATATTAAAGCGGTTATTAATACGTATGAAAATACGATTAAACCTTATGCAAAATATAATAATTTGGTTGATAGCGATGTAATGAAGAAATATAAAAAATTAACACCAATTGTCGATGTATATAATCAAATTTTTAATTTAAAAGCAACACCTACAACAGAATTACAACGTGAAAATATTTTAACAGCTAAAAAAGCTTTTAATAAGTTGGACACTTTCGGTAAGGCAGTTATTCAAATTGAAGATAAGGTACAGCCGAAATTACGTTTATTGGATGATGAAAAACAAATTATCGAAGCGAAAAAAATTGATGGGATGTATAAATTATTAAATGTGAATGACACAAAATACGAAAGTAAGTTATACAATGTGTACAAAGAATATGTAAAAGCAACAGATGATGTAAAAAATTATGTCATTAATAAAGGTATTCTTACTGCAGTTCCTGCGAAATACGATAAAGCCATCAAAGCAGCCATTGTATTTGAAGAAAGTGTAAAATCAATTAATCGTACAAGTAAAATTATTAATGTACACCAGTTAAAGGCAATTTATGATCAGAATAAAAAAGTAGCACCTGAATTTGTTCAATTTGTTGATCCAGCAATTATGAAAAAATATGATGAATATATTCAATTATTATTCATTCAAGATGTTGCTCAAAATTTATATGAATATCAGCGCATTAATGGTAACTGGGTAAAATATGATGCATGGTTCTATGCATTCAGTCAATCGACAGATAATTTAAAAGACGTTTTAAATATGCGAAAAGCTTTACTTTATTTTAAAGAATTCAATCCAATTCAAATGTCAATTTTAAATAACTCACCGAACTATACAAGTTATGAAGGATTAAAAGAAGATTCTAATGGTAATAATATTCCAATTTATGATGTGAATACAGGAGAAATTATTGGTTATAAACCAGAACTTGACTATAAAGATAAGTTTGCACCAGATGAAGTAATTTATAATCCGATTGATTGGTTGAACTATACGCAAGTTCAAAATTTATTAGATGCGATGAAATATGAAGAACGCTATAAGACATTAAATAATAGTGGTAAAAATAACGCGCGTGATGCGATAAAATTAGTACGTGATTTTGAAAAAGAATCTTTAGGCGTACGCGGGTATTTCTTATATAGACCTGAATTAAAACAATTAGAAAATACGTTTGCAATTCCTGTAGCAAACGCAGATGCATTCGAAGAAGCAGTAAAAGTATATGATCCAAATACAGGCAATGTAACGGGTTTAGAACCGATGCGCTTAGCATATAATAAACTAGATTCAACTGCTTTAAGTATCGTGAGTGCATCATTATTAAAACAATACAAAGATTACATGTTGTCGAAAGACTTATATAGTCAGTATCAGCAAATTAATCCAACAGCTAAAACAATGAGTAATATTGAAAATATGGACTTGTTTTTAACAGCCTATACAAAATTACCAGCAGGTTCTAAAAAAATTGTACGCAATTCGATTGCAGACCCGACTTTCTTCAATCGTCTATTGACGGATGAAAAAGATATACGTGCTGCACATGCAGTTGATAAAAAATATGAAAAATTAGATACACAAGGTGATTCATATGAAGTAGAAGCTCTAAAATTATATAAAGAGTATGCGAAGTTAACAACGAATGCTCAAAATAATTACTCTGTATATGGCAAAATATTAGCTGATTTACATGCAAAGTATGGTGATTCTTTAGGCTTTGGAAATAAAGAAGATAATGCAAAAGCGACAGCAGATGAATTCACACGTTTAGTAACAGCTTTAAATGCAGATTCGACATATGCAGATGTAGTTAAAGCAGCTGAATTTTATGATTTTTTATCTGTACCACAGCAATATACAGGCAGCAGTAAAAAAGTTATTGGACTGACATTTGTTGATAAACCGATTGTGACCAAATATAAACTGTATGAGGGACTTATCACAATTAAAAAACAACTCGATAAAGTAACTTATCCAAAAGCAGCTCCAGCAAAATATACAGTAACTGAAAAAGAAGCAATTAAAACAGCGATTGCAGCTTATAAAAAGCTGTCAAAAAATCCGAAAAATATTTTAGAGCAAGATGATTCAGCATTTGGACCAGCAGCACAACCAGAAAATGAAAAACGTTATCTATTATTAATTGAAGAAGATATTAAAGTAGCTGAGGCGGCAGATGCGAACTTCTTAAAAGTGAAGAAAGGCGACAAAACATTTGTTAAAAATATTATTGTAGCGATGAAATCGTATAATGTATTGACAGATTTACAGAAGCAATTCTTTACACAAACGAAATTGTATACAACATATAAAAAATACGATATGGCAACATCAATTGTTGGTAAAGTCGATACAATTCCAGAAGCAATTAAAATTATTGTAGATTTTGAAAAAGCGATTCAAGAAACACAAGAACTACATGATGACATTAATCAAACACCAGGTACTATAGATCCGAAAAAGTACACAGAGATTCGAGATAAAATGGTTGAAGCGAATAAGGCTTATAACTTCATTAACCGAGATTTTAATATTGAAGGACAGGTCATTCGCCCACTTTCATTAGCAGATAAAGTGGCTGTACAACGCTATAAATACTTTATGGCTGTTTATAAAGTACAGGAATATTTGGATAATCTAAAAAAATAAGTGTAACTTTTAAAGCACCTCATATGTTGAAGTATGGGGTGTTTTTTTATAGGCTACAAAAGTGTTTCATCTATTAAAAAACCAGGAATTGTTCAAAAAGTCGACAAAATATCGTTTATTCTATAACAATGGTTGTGTTATATATAATTTATTTAGTATAAAAGTAATTGATATTTGGTATAATTAAAATAATATTATAAAGATAGGAAGGTAGTAAAAATGGAATACAAACGTTCTGAATCTTTCAGGCATATTTTAATTAAGCCTGTCGATGTTCAATATAGTTGTAATGTGGACCAGCAAGTAGCCTTAACACGTACGGGTAAAATGTTAGATATTAGTCCGAGTGGTATGAGCTTGTTAGTGACAAAACAGCTAACAGATGAAGAGAAAGAATATCCACTCTTGCTATCTTTTTGTTTATATAAACAAACGATTGAATCTCAAGGGGCGATTAGGTGGGAGAGGTTTCATCCAGAAGGTTATCAATATGGCATTGAGATGGTGGAAAGTACACAGTTAGAGAATATAATTGTTTCTGAGCTAAAACAACGTCGTCGACAAGAAGTATTAGATGCTAAAAAAGGCACTTTCTAAAATTTCTTTTATATTTCTATAATTTTTTCGTCGTTTAAAGAAGGAGTTACAGGGTAAATGTAGAATATAGTAGATATAGGTTCATGAAGGAGGAGTTAATATGCTAACATTTAACATTCGTGGTGAAAACATTGAAGTTACTCCAGCAATTCGAGAGTATGCTGAAAATAAGGTCCGAAAACTTGAAAAATACTTCAATGAGGAAATTGATGCTACAGCTCACATCAACCTAAAAGTTTATCAAGATCGTAGCTCTAAAGTGGAAGTTACAATTCCAATGAAGAAATTAATGCTTCGTGCTGAAGATCGAAATGATGATATGTATGTAGCGATTGACCAAGTAGTTGCAAAACTAGAGCGTCAAATTCGTAAGCATAAAACAAAAGTGAATCGTAAATTCCGTGAGCGTGAAGGCGTAGGCACTTATTTTGCACAAATTCAGCTTGAGCCAGAGAGAGTAGCGGATGATGCAGAAGAAAGTTTAGAAATCGTACGTACAAAACAATTCGATTTAAAACCAATGGATGATGAGGAAGCCATTCTTCAAATGAATTTGTTAGGTCATGACTTCTATATCTTCACAGATGCAGAAACAAACGAAACAAACATTGTTTATAAACGTAAAGACGGCAAGTACGGTTTAATTGAAACAAACCAATAATTTATTTTAGAATAGAAGGAGAACTAGTTCAGCTAGTTCTCCTTTTTGGTGTAAAAAATATGAAGAATGCTATCATATCGCACCTTTTTAATGATATAATCAAAAAGCCGTGTGAAAGTAAAAATTTAGGCTATTTCTAAGTCGAATGAAATAATCGATTCAAAAAAATAAACCAAGTAACTCGTATGAGAGAAATAAATATATCGTTCGTTTGCACTAAGAACTTTAAAAATGATAAAATGAAATATAAGACTATATAGGATGTGAAATGAAATGCTTGGCATATTTAATAAAGTTTTTGATCCGAATAAACGTGAACTGAAAAAAATCGAGAAGATTGCAGACGCGGTTGATTCGTATTCAAAAGAGATGGAAGCATTAACGGATGAACAATTACAACAAAAGACAACGGAATTTCGTGAGCGCTTAAATAATGGTGAAACACTTGATCAAATTCAACCAGAAGCTTTTGCGGTTGTACGTGAAGCTGCGAAGCGTGTACTTGGAATGTTCCCTTACCGCGTACAGGTAATGGGTGGTGCTGCATTACATGGTGGTAACATTGCAGAAATGAAAACAGGTGAAGGTAAAACATTAACAGGTACATTACCTGTTTATTTGAATGCCCTAACTGGTAAAGGTGTACACGTCGTAACAGTCAACGAATATTTATCAAGTCGTGATGCTGAGATTAACCGTCCTCTTTATGAATTTTTAGGTTTAACGGTAGGTTTAAACTTAAACAGCTTATCAAAAGAAGAAAAACGTGCTGCTTATGCATGTGACATCACATATAGTACAAATAACGAACTTGGGTTTGACTACTTACGTGATAATATGGTGCTTTATAAAGAAGAACGCGTACAACGTCCATTACACTTTGCTGTAATTGATGAGGTCGATTCCATCTTAATTGATGAAGCGAGAACACCATTAATTATCTCAGGTCAAGCAAACCAATCAGCTGCACTATACAAACAATCAAATGCGTTTGTACGTATGCTGAAAAAAGATGAAGATTATAACTATGATATTGAATCAAAAGGTGTAACGCTAACAGAACAAGGGATTGAAAAAGCTGAGCGTGCTTTCAATATTGAAAACCTATTTGATTTAACACATGTTGGCTTAAACCATGCGATTAACCAATCGTTACGTGCGCACGTTGCGATGCACTTAGACGTTGATTACGTTGTACAAGACGGCGAAGTGATGATCGTTGATGGCTTTACAGGTCGTATTATGAATGGTCGTCGTTATTCAGAAGGGCTTCATCAAGCAATTGAAGCAAAAGAGGGCGTTGAGATTCAAAATGAATCGATGACGATGGCGACAATTACATTCCAAAACTACTTCCGTATGTATCAAAAGTTATCAGGTATGACAGGTACAGCAAAAACTGAGGAAGAGGAATTCCGTAACATTTATAACATGGATGTTATTGTGATTCCAACGAACCGTCCAATTGTACGTGAAGACCATGCAGATTTAATCTATGCAACAATGCAAGGGAAATTTAACGCAGTTGCACAAGATATCGCAGAACGTCATAAAAATGGTCAACCTGTATTGATTGGTACAGTAGCAATTGAGACGTCTGAATTATTATCACAACTTTTAACAAAATTAAAAATCCCACATAAGATTTTAAATGCGAAAAACCATGAATTTGAAGCAGAGATTATTGCAGAAGCAGGTCATAAGGGTTCTGTAACAATCGCGACAAACATGGCTGGTCGTGGTACGGATATTAAATTAGGTGAGGGCGTTCTTGAATTAGGCGGTCTTGCTGTAATCGGTACAGAACGTCATGAATCACGTCGTATTGATAACCAGTTACGTGGTCGTGCGGGTCGTCAAGGTGACCCGGGTGCGACACAATTCTATCTATCATTAGAAGATGAATTGATGAAGCGTTTTGGTTCAGACAGTATGAAAGCGATGATGACACGTTTAGGTATGGATGATACGCAACCAATCCAATCGAAAATGGTATCGAGAGCTGTAGAATCAGCGCAAAAACGTGTAGAAGGTAATAACTTTGATGCACGTAAACGTCTTCTACAATATGATGATGTATTACGTAAACAACGTGAAATCATCTACAAAGAGCGTTATGAAGTTCTAGAAACAGATAATATGCGTGAATTAGTTGAGTCAATGATTGATGAAGAATTAACAACTGCTGTAGCAACATATACACAAGGTGATACACCTTCTGAATGGAATTTACAAGGTTTAGAAGCGTATGTTGGTAGCACACTATTACCAGAAGGTGAAGTGCGTGTTGCAGACTTTGAGCATAAAGAGCCTGAAGCAATCATTGAGATGTTACGCGAAAAAATTAAAGCTGCATACGATGAAAAAGAAGCTGAGCTATCTGAAGAACGTATGCGTGAGTTCGAAAAAGTTATCTTACTTCGTGCAATCGATTCAAAATGGATTGACCATATTGATGCAATGGATCAATTACGTCAAGGGATTCATCTGCGTGCCTATGCACAAATCGATCCATTACGTGAGTACGAGCAAGAAGGTTTCCGTATGTTTGAAGAAATGGTTGCAGCAATTCGTTCTGAAGTTGCCCGTTTCGCAATGAAAGCGGAAATTCGTTCGAACTTAGAGCGTGAAGAAGTAGCAAAAGGACAAGCGGTGAACCCGAAAGAAGAAGGTTCAAAACCGAAGAAAAAACGTCCAATCCGTAAAGAAAAAGAAATCGGTCGTAATGACTTATGTCCTTGCGGCAGCGGTAAAAAATATAAAAACTGCCACGGTGCGACTGAATAAATCAGAAAAAGAGAGGTTGGCCTATTCTGTGGCTAACCTCTTTTCTGTTATAAATATCAAAATTACTTGGAGGAATATGTATGATTGAATTATCAGAAGTACGAAATGCACTAGATGACACAGCGAAGAAAATAAATGATTTTAGGGGGTCTCTTTGACTTAGAGAACAAAGAGGCACGTATTCAAGAGACAGATGAAATGATGCTTGACCCGAATTTTTGGAATGACCAAAATGCAGCGCAAGAAATCATTGCGGAATCTAAGGGGTTAAAAGAAATCGTCAATGAATTTCATCGTCTTGTAGAGGAACAAGAAAATCTTGAAATGACGTTAGAGCTTTTAAAAGAAGAGCCAGACGATGATTTGCATGAAGGTTTGGAAGAAGAACTCGCAACATTTAAAAAGAGCGTAGCCGATTATGAACTGCAATTATTATTAAGTGGTCCATATGATGCGAATAATGCCATTTTAGAATTACATCCAGGTGCTGGCGGTACGGAATCACAAGATTGGGGCGAAATGCTGCTACGTATGTATACACGTTGGGCAGAAAAACACGGCTTCAAAGTGAAAACACTTGATTATCTACCGGGTGATGAAGCGGGAATTAAATCCGTTACATTATCGATTCAAGGACATAATGCATATGGGTATTTAAAAGCTGAAAAGGGTGTACATCGTTTAGTGCGTATTTCACCATTCGATTCAGCTGGTCGTCGCCATACATCGTTCGTTTCATGTGACGTGATTCCAGAATTCAATAATGAAATTGCAGTTGAAGTACGTCAAGAAGACTTAAAAGTGGACACGTACCGCGCAACAGGTGCTGGTGGTCAGCATATTAATACGACAGACTCAGCGATTCGTATTACGCATTTACCGACTGGAATTGTCGTAACATGTCAGGCTGAACGTTCACAGATTAAAAACCGAGAAAAAGCGATGAACATGCTTCAAGCAAAATTGTATCAATTAAAAGTTGAAGAACAACAGGCAGAAGTAGATGAAATTCGTGGTGAGCAAAAGGAAATTGGTTGGAGTAGCCAAATTCGTTCATATGTATTCCACCCGTATTCAATGGTAAAAGATCACCGTACAAATGCTGAGACAGGCAATGTACAAGCAGTAATGGACGGCGATTTAGATTTATTCATCAATGCATATTTACGTTCGTTAATTTAATAAATGAGAGATAAAGAATCCTGATGTCTATCGGCGATTCTTTATTTTTTAGTCTAATCGTTTTAAGTTATTGGAATCGATGAATACCACATGATTTTCAGAAATCGGTTCAGGCATTAAATCTTTTAATAAACGATAATTTCTTTTTAAAAACATCGCACGTGTAAGTTGTGTTTGTAATGTAGCGGTTGAGACATTTGTTTTAAAGAATGGACGGATTTGATTATCTAAATGAACAACGCAGTCCACTTTAGAATTTACATCGCAATTTAAAATAGCATGATGTGCGAGCCACATGGTGTAGGGACGATCAGGAGAAAGGGTAGGAATTAAAATATAAGGTTGTTCAGTTGTTCCAAGTACGATAGGAAGTTTATTTGTAGCTTTAGTAATCGTGCGAGAAAAACGCAATGCTTCGTCTAATGATGTTCCAAAAAGAAAACAACATTTTCGAATGACGCGTTTAATAGAAGATTGAATGAGATATTCACGTTGTTTTTCAAGTACATATGTAAATCGTTGTTGATTGTTTTTAGAAATGACTGGTTCAAGAACTTGGATTGCATCATTAAATCGAAAATCTTCTAAAAGAATAACAGGTAGACGATCTTTTATCATATTTGACACTCCTTTTTCTTTTGTTTAACAAAAACCAATTAATGGAATTTATTAAAATGATTATATGTGATTTTGTAGCCATAAGCAATGGTATTTAGACAAAAGTGGCGTTTTTAGAAAACGGGCTATTTCTATAAAGTCAGATAATTTTGAAATAAATAGTTTCTTTTAGTTGCTTTCTTGAATCTTTTTCGCATATAATAGCAAAAAGGTATTCGAGGTGATGAAGATGGAATATCGTTACTCACAGCAGAACTCTCCAAACAATGAACAGCCACTTAGTCAAGGGTTACAAGGTCAAGACTTATTGAACGATTTGTACATGGATATGTTTTTACAACATCTTCTAGCAGACCAACAAATTCGCTTACTTCGTGAAGCAATTGATGTCGCGTTAGACGAAAGAGATAAAGAAGCCTTTAAACGATTTACAAAAGAATTAATTCAATTACAAGACACTTTGATTGATGAAGAATAAATGATGACATAGGATTTCTATTAGGGGTAACTTAATAGAAATCTTATTTTTGTTCCAATTAAGAAACGTATGTTCGTAAAAGGGTTTGAGATATGTTAAAATAGAAGAATGAGAAAATGAGGAGGCAGCCGCATGTCACATGATTTTGATTTACAAGCGCCCTATCAACCAGGTGGTGACCAGCCACAAGCGATTGCAGAATTAGTGGAGGGTGTTAAAGCAGGGAAAAAACATCAAACATTACTTGGTGCAACAGGTACAGGTAAAACGTTTACGATTTCAAATGTGATTCAAGAAGTGAAAAAACCAACACTTGTTATTGCACATAATAAAACATTAGCAGGACAATTATATAGTGAATTTAAAGAGTTTTTCCCAAATAACGCGGTTGAATACTTCGTTAGTTACTACGACTATTATCAACCAGAAGCCTATGTACCACAGACGGATACATTCATTGAAAAAGATGCGAGTATTAATGATGAAATTGATAAATTACGTCACTCTGCTACTTCGGCTCTTTTTGAAAGACAAGATGTAATTATCATCGCTTCTGTATCATGTATTTATGGTTTAGGTAATCCGGAAGAATACGAAGAGATGGTCGTATCGCTTCGTACAGGCATGGAGATTGAGCGCAATCAATTACTGCGTAAATTAGTAGATATTCAATATGATCGCAATGATTTAAACTTCATTCGCGGTACTTTTCGTGTGCGCGGCGATGTAGTCGAAATTTTCCCAGCATCGCGTGATGAGCATTGTCTTCGTGTTGAATTTTTCGGTGACGAAATTGACCGTATTCGAGAGGTGGATGCATTAACAGGTGAAGTATTAGGTGACCGTGAACATGTTGCGATCTTCCCAGCATCCCACTTCGTTACACGAGAAGAAAAAATGAAAGTAGCGATTGAAAATATCGAAGCAGAATTAAAAGAACGCTTAGAAGTGCTTCGTGAAGAAGGAAAGTTACTTGAAGCGCAGCGCTTAGAACAGCGTACTAATTATGATTTAGAGATGATGCGTGAGATGGGCTTTACATCAGGAATCGAAAACTATTCACGCCATTTAACGCTTCGTGAAGCAGGTGCAACACCTTATACGCTGCTCGACTATTT
This sequence comes from Kurthia sp. 11kri321, assembly GCF_001534765.1. Classification (NCBI taxonomy): domain Bacteria; kingdom Bacillati; phylum Bacillota; class Bacilli; order Caryophanales; family Caryophanaceae; genus Kurthia; species Kurthia sp. 11kri321. Next base: position 2,351,501 of record NZ_CP013217.1, on the reverse strand, counting down.
ACCAGAAGATTTCTTACTTGTAGTAGATGAAAGTCACGTAACATTGCCGCAAATTCGCGGGATGTATAATGGTGACCAAGCACGTAAAGGTGTGTTAGTAGATCACGGTTTCCGTTTACCCTCAGCGCTTGATAACCGTCCATTAACATTTGAGGAGTTTGAAAAACATATTCATAATGCAATTTTCGTTTCAGCAACACCAGGACCATATGAATTAGAACATACACCTGAAATGGTAGAACAAATTATTCGCCCAACAGGATTGGTTGACCCAGTCATCGAAGTGCGTCCAATTGAAGGACAAATTGATGATTTAATTGATGAAATTCAAATGCGGATTGCGAAAAATGAGCGTGTATTAATTACGACACTTACGAAGAAAATGTCCGAAGATTTAACAGATTATTTAAAAGAGATGGGCATTAAAGTAAACTATCTACACTCTGAAATTAAAACGTTGGAGCGAATCGAGATTATTCGTGAATTGCGTATGGGTGTATTTGATGTTCTTGTCGGAATTAACTTATTACGAGAAGGTTTAGATATCCCAGAAGTCTCGCTTGTTGCGATTTTAGATGCTGATAAAGAAGGATTCTTACGTTCAGAACGTTCACTTGTTCAAACAATTGGACGTGCGGCACGTAATGCGAACGGGCATGTCATCATGTACGCAGACCGTATGACCGATTCGATGCAAAAAGCCATCGATGAAACGGAACGTCGTCGTACCATTCAGCTTGCCTATAACGAAAAACATGGCATTGTACCACAAACGATTCGTAAAGAAATTCGCGATGTGATTCGTGCAACAACAGCGGCGGAAGAGCCAGAAGCGTATATTTCAAAGGTGACAGAAGGTAAGAAATTAACGAAGAACGAACGTATATCACTCATTGAATTACTAGAAGTCGAAATGAAAGAAGCGGCGAAAGCACTCGACTTTGAACGTGCAGCAGAACTACGTGATACGATTTTAGAACTGAAAGCAGAAGGGTGAGACCATTTTGAAGAATACTGAAATTATTGTACAGGGCGCACGCGCAAATAATTTAAAAAATATCGATGTGGCAATTCCGCGCGACCAACTCGTTGTCATGACAGGGTTATCGGGTTCAGGTAAATCTTCACTCGCATTCGATACAATCTATGCAGAAGGACAACGACGTTATGTCGAGTCTCTTTCTGCTTATGCACGTCAATTTTTAGGACAAATGGATAAACCTGATGTAGATTTAATCGAAGGTTTATCACCAGCGATTTCCATCGACCAAAAAACAACAAGTAAAAATCCACGTTCAACAGTAGCGACGGTGACAGAGATTTACGACTACATGCGTCTTTTATATGCACGTGTTGGTAAGCCAATCTGTCCAAATCATGGCATTGAGATTGCATCGCAAACTATTGAGCAAATGGTCGATCGTTTAAAGCAATATCCTGAACGTACAAAGATGCAAATTCTATCTCCAATCGTTTCTGGACGAAAAGGTACACATGTCAAATTACTAGAAGACTTGAAAAAACAAGGTTATGTGCGTGTGCGTATTGACGGTGAAATTCGTGATTTAGATGATGATTTAACATTAGAAAAGAACAAAAAACATTCAATCGAGGCAGTGATTGACCGCGTCGTATTAAAAGAAGGTGTGGAAGCACGTCTAAGTGATTCTCTCGAAACAGCATTACGCCTTGCTGAAGGTCGTGCAATGGTCGATGTAATGGAACATGAAGAACTTTTATTCAGTGAACATTTTGCATGTCCAATCTGTGGCTTCTCAGTCGACGAATTAGAACCACGTATGTTCTCGTTTAATAACCCGTTCGGTGCTTGTCCAACATGTGATGGTTTAGGAACAAAGTTAGAAGTCGATGTAGATGCGGTTATTCCAAATCGCGATTTAACATTGAATGAAGGCGCAATTGAGCCGTGGATTCCAACGAGTTCACAGTACTATCCAACGCTGTTAAAAACCGTTTGTGATCATTTCAATATTGATATGGATACACCAATGAAAGACTTATCAAAAGAGCAATTAGATATCATTTTAAAAGGTTCAGGGGATGAAAAAATCTTCTTCAGTTACACAAATGAGTTTGGAAAAACGCGTGAACAAGAGATTGAATTTGAAGGTGTATTACGCAATGTAGAACGCCGTTTTAAAGATACTTCGTCAGACTATGTACGCGATCAAATGGAAAAATATATGGCGCAGTCGAACTGTCCGTCATGTAAAGGCTATCGTTTAAAACCAGAATCACTTGCAGTAAAAGTTGACCATAAACATATTGGTGAAATCACTACTTTTTCAATTAAAGAAGCACTTGCCTTCTTCCAAGAACTACAATTGAGTGAAAAAGATATGAAAATTGCGAAGCTCGTTCTTCGAGAAATTTCAGAACGTCTCTCTTTCTTAGATAATGTAGGGTTGGATTACTTAACGCTAAATCGTGCTTCTGGTTCACTTTCAGGCGGTGAAGCACAGCGTATTCGTCTAGCAACACAAATCGGTTCACGCTTAACAGGTGTCCTTTATATTCTAGATGAGCCATCTATTGGTTTACATCAACGCGATAATGATCGCTTAATTGAAACATTACAAAGTATGCGTGATTTAGGAAATACATTAATCGTTGTAGAGCATGATGAAGATACAATGCTTGCGGCAGATTATTTAATTGATGTTGGTCCGGGAGCAGGTGTTCATGGTGGCGAAATTATCGCTGCTGGTACGCCAAAAGAAGTCATGGCAAATGAAAAATCATTAACGGGTCAATATTTAAGCGGCAAAAAATATATCCCTGTACCTGTAGAACGACGTCAAAACGATGGACGCATGATTACGATTCAAAAAGCTTCAGAAAATAATTTAAAAAATGTTTCAGTTGATATTCCACTTGGCGTCTTCACAGCGGTTACAGGTGTATCGGGTTCGGGTAAGAGTACATTGATTAATGAAATTTTGTATAAAGCATTAGCACAAAAAATTAATCGAGCAAAAGCAAAGCCAGGTGCAGTGAAAGCAGTTGAAGGAATGGAACAAATCGAGAAAATTATCGACATTGACCAATCACCAATTGGACGAACACCTCGTTCAAACCCAGCAACGTATACGGGCGTATTTGATGATATTCGTGATGTTTATGCAGCGACGAACGAAGCGAAAGTACGTGGTTATAAAAAAGGGCGCTTCAGTTTTAACGTAAAAGGCGGACGCTGTGAAGCTTGTCGTGGTGATGGGATTATTAAAATCGAGATGCACTTCTTACCAGACGTATATGTACCATGCGAAGTATGTCATGGTAAACGTTATAACCGTGAAACGTTAGAAGTGAAGTATAAAGACCGCTCGATTTCAGACGTGTTGGAGATGACAGTTGAAGATGGTCTGGAATTCTTCCAAAACATTCCGAAAATCGCACGTAAACTTCAAACACTTGTCGATGTAGGTCTAGGCTATGTGAAGATGGGGCAACCTGCAACAACTCTTTCTGGCGGTGAAGCGCAGCGTGTGAAGTTGGCTTCAGAGCTACACAAGCGCTCAACAGGTAAATCAATTTATATTTTAGATGAACCAACAACTGGACTGCATGTCGATGATATCGCACGCCTTTTAAAAGTTTTACAGCGTTTAGTAGACGGTGGTAATACAGTACTCGTTATTGAACATAATTTAGATGTTATCAAGACGGTGGATCATATTATTGATTTAGGTCCAGAAGGTGGCGACCGAGGTGGTCAAATTATTGCGACAGGTACACCGGAAGAAGTAGCGAGGGTGAAGGGTTCCTATACAGGGAAGTACCTACTGCCTATCTTAGAGCGTGACTGTAAACGCTTGGAAAAAGATTTACAAGAAGCAACCGGAAAATGAAACCTTCTGTCTGGTTCAAACGTATTAGTAAGTATTAAAGCACAAGGAGGCCACAACAATGCAAGATGAACGTAAGCGAATTTTACAGTTAGTTGAAAACGGCACCATTAGCGCACAAGAGGCAATTACATTACTAGAGAAGTTGGATCAAAAAGGTGTAAAGTCAGAAGACGCACCAAAAAAAGAAGAAGTTAAACAATCAACACATCAACAAGAGCAACTAAAAGAAGAACAAACCTATAAACATACACAGGAAGATGAAAAATCGAAAAAAGAAGATGAGTTTATTAATGATATAAAGCGTGATTTTAATGAATTCGGTACAAAATTCATGGACTTTATTGGTGCAGCAGTCAATAAAGTACGCGATATTGACTTCTCTTCGATGACATCAGGAAACAACAAATTTAGTTGGATTGAACCGATTGAAAATACATTATTTGATAACATCAGTGTGGATATGCCAAACGGTCAATTAACCATTCGTGATTCTGTAGATGGTTCGGCTTATTTAGAAGTATCAGCTACACCATTATTCCGAGTGGGCGCTCAAAAAGATTTATCAAATGAAGAAATTAAAAAGCAGTTTAACTGTGGAAACGATGCAGGAACATTACGCATTCATAACACAGCGAAAATGCTGAAAACAGATGTCATCATGTACGTACCGAAAGGCGATTATCGTCGTATTCGTGCTAATCTATTCAATGGTGGTTTTACATTACACAGCATTAATGCGGATCAAGTCAATGTAGAAACGAAAAATGGTTCGATTCATATTTCGGATGTCACATTTGATTCAGTAGATGTTGAATCAGCGAATGGAAGCATTGATATTCGCGATGTTGCAGGACGTGAAGTTGAAGCAGAGACGATGAATGGACGTGTATATATTGACGGTTCATTACGTTCGATTGAAGCGAAATCATTAAACGGACACGTTGTGGTTACATCGAAATCACAACAAACAGAACGCATTAAAGCCAATACAGCAGCAGGGACAATCGAGCTATATGTTCCTGAAAGCGTATCTTTAATCGGTGAATTATCTTCTACATTTGGTAAGATGGATGTTGTTTTGGGAGATGTTGAATTCTTACGTGAAGATAATCAAATGTTCAATAAGTCTGTTCGTTTCCGTAAAGTTGTACCTGACGCACATCAATTAACAATTGATGGCGAAACACAAACAGGCTCTGTCATTGTTCGTTATACTGTATAAATAGATGATGCTGAAACAAAGTGTTGTTTCGGATATACGAAAAAGCTAGGACATAACTGTAAAACACTTTCTCATATGAGCATAAAAACTGGAATCGCGCCGTGGTGCGGTTCCAGTTTTTCATTGTGAACGCTAAAAAATAGAAGAGAAGTGTTTTGTGCTAACCTATTATATATATTGAATCGATTTATGATAAAAAAATAAAAAGTGTCTGTTCTTTGAAAAAAAGAGTGCAAAAAACGTATAAAATCTATTTTTTTGTAACTTATTCCCTGTTATTTTAGTAAAATAGATACTATTAGTTATGTGAAAAAAAGCCTGTTTTTCTGTAGAATGGATGAAATTCGACGAAGTGTTACAAGCGAGGAGCAAATTGAAATGGAACTGTAATGGAGAAATGATTTTTAGATGATATACTATTGAAGTGCAGTTGAGTTCTTAGATACCTATGTGCTCAAATTCAGTAGTCACAAAGAGAAACGAACTACAATTTATAATAATAGGTGGTACGAACATGATCGAAATGAAAAATGTTGTAAAGAAGTACCCGAATAGTGTAGTAGCTGTTAAGGGACTGAACATACAAATTAAGCAAGGTGAGTTTGTTTATATTGTTGGACCGAGTGGTGCTGGTAAGTCGACATTCATCAAAATGATGTATAGAGAAGAAAAAGCAACTTCAGGTGAAATCAAAGTAAACGGAACAGACCTTACAACTTTAAAAGATAGAGAAATTCCGTTTTTGCGTCGTAATATGGGTGTTGTTTTCCAAGATTTTAAATTATTACCTCGTAAAAATGTATATGAAAATATTGCATTTGCTTTAGAAGTAATTGAAAAAGATCCAGAAGAAATAAAAAAACGTGTAATGGATGTTTTAAAATTAGTTGGTTTAACGAAAAAAGTAAAAATGTTCCCGGATGAATTATCAGGTGGTGAACAACAACGTGTGGCAATAGCACGTTCTATCGTTAATTCACCTAAAGTCGTGATTGCAGATGAGCCGACAGGTAACTTAGATCCTGAAACATCATGGGAAATTATGCGTTTATTTGATGAGATTAATGCTAGAGGAACAACGATTATTATGGCTACACATAACAAAGATATTGTAAATACAATGCGTAAACGAGTAATCGCCATTGAAAACGGACAAATTGTTCGAGATGAACGTGGGGGTGACTACGGTTATGAGTTTTAATACAATGAAGCGTCATTTTAAAGAGAGTTTCATCTCGATGGCACGAAATCGTTGGATGAGTTTTGCATCAATTAGTGCTGTAACAGTAACACTACTATTAGTTGGTGTATTTTTAACAATCATGATGAACTTGAATAAGATGTCTACAGATATTAAGAATGATGTTGAAATTAAAGTATTAATTGATTTAAGTGCAAACGAAACATCAGAAGCAGAATTACAGCAACAGGTAGAAAAAATGCCAGGTGTAGAATCTGTAAAGTATTCGTCGAAGAAACAAGAGCTTGATAAATTAGTCAAAGATTTTGGTAATGATGTTTCACTATTTAAACAAGAAAATCCACTTCATAATGTACTGTATGTGAAGGCAGATGATCCTGAACAAACAGAAAAAGTCGCAAAAGAGATTGAGAAAAATCCAGCTGTCGACACAGTGAAGTATGGTAAAGATAAAATTGAAAAATTATTTAATGTATTAAATATTAGTCAAAAAGTAGGCATTGTATTAATTATTGCGTTGTTATTAACAGCGACATTCTTAATTTCTAATACAATTAAAATTACGATTACAGCACGTCGTCGCGAAATCGAAATTATGAAATTGGTTGGAGCAACGAATTCATTTGTTCGTGTGCCATTTATTTTAGAAGGTATGTGGTTAGGAGCAATCGGTTCAATTCTGCCAATTATCGGTGTCACAACGCTTTATAGCATTGTGCATAGTTCGCTTGCGCCAAAACTTGAAAGCAGTGTTGTTCAAATTTTAGATGTCATGCCGTTCATTTTAGAAGTTGATATCATTCTACTTGTCATGGGTGTATTAATTGGTGTAGTCGGCAGTTTTATGTCTGTTCGAAAGTTTTTAAAAGTATAGGAGGATTTTGTTGTGTTACAAAAAAATAAAGTAATCGCAGCAGCACTTGCAACGACGCTCTTAGTACCTACTATGAGCGCGAGTGCTGAATCTGTTAGTGATTTGAAAAAAGAGAAAAATGCGTTGGATCAAAAGAAAAGTAAAATCAGCAAAGAACTTCAAGCTAAAAAAGAAAAAATTGCAAAAGCCCAAGCTGAAATTGAGAAGTCTGCAAAAGAAGTTTCGAAAATCACAGTGAAAATTCAAGAGACAGATAATAAAATCGAAGGTGTAGAGCAAAAGATTGCACAGACAAAGTACGAGATTGAAAAATTACAAAAATCAATTGAAGTACTTCAAAAGAAAATTGATGAGCGTAATGAAATCTTAAAAGAGCGTGCACGCGCAATGCAAGAAACAGGTGGACAAGTTGGCTATATCGATGTTCTTTTAGGTTCTAATAGCTTTTCTGATTTTATCGACCGCGTCTCAGCAGTGAATGAAATTGTCAATGCGGATGAACGCATTGTAGAAGAACAAAAAGCTGACCAAGCAAAAGTAGAAGAACAACAAAATCAAGTGAAAGAAAAACTTGCTGAACAAGAAGATCGTAAAAAAGAATTAGAAGACTTAAAAGCAAGCTTGAAAAAACAACAAGATAAGAAAAAAGCAGCTTTAACACAGATGGAACGCAAACAAGCAAAACTGAATAAAGAGCGTAAAGGATTAGAAAATCATTATTCAGAAGTTGCAAGTGTCAGCTCGAAAGTACAAAAGAAAATCGAAGCAGAGCAGCGTAAAGCAGCTGAAAAAGCACGTAAAATGGCTGAGGCAGCAGCAGCGAAAAAAGCTAGTGCAGCGATTTCAACAACATCCAATTCAATTTCAAGTGGCTCTTCATCAAGTGCAAGTGTAGGATCTGTACCAACAGCTTCATCGGGTACTTGGATGAAACCAGCACAAGGTCGATTCACTTCAGGTTTTGCAGGACGTGACATTGGTGCAGGAGCAGAATATCACTATGGTATTGATATTGCGAATAGTGAAGGGACACCAATTGTAGCAGCAGCAGACGGTGTTGTATTCCGAGCAAGTCCACTATCTACATATGGTAATGTCGTGATGATTACACATAATATTAATGGTCAAACATACACATCACTTTATGCACATATGAGTCGTTTTGGTACATCAGTTGGTAAAACAGTTAAAAAAGGTGAAGTTATTGGTTACATTGGGTCAACAGGACGTTCAACAGGACCTCATGTTCACTTTGAAATTCATATTGGTTCTTGGGTGAATCAAGCAACGGGTGCTGTAAACCCACTGCAATATATTTCACTATAATTCAATTCAAGAGGAGAGAATTGAATTGAAGCTGAGTCTGAAGAGAGAGAAAATCACTTCAGACTCGGCTTTTTTAGTTGTATTTCATATAAGAATATTATACCGTAACGGGTATAGGAGGATGTCTATGCAAAATAATATGTGGTACACCATATTCAATCTATCATTACCTGCAACATCGCTCGCCGTTTTAGGCGCAATGAGTATAACGATTCTTTTTCTCTTTATTTTAAAACGTAGAAAATGGATTGATTCATTTTTAAATTATTTCGTTCTTTTTATATTAGTTTGGAAATTTAGTTATGTTTTAACGAATTGGCAAGAAGTTATGAATTACCCACTTTCGATGCTTTATTTTGATGGTGGAACATTTGGTATTGCGTTGGCAGCGATCATTTTATTCATCTATAGTGTTTTACGGGTGAAAAGCGAAAAAGATACGATTCAACAACAGAGTTTCTATTGGCTTAGTATGTATAGTAGCTCGCAGTTTTTATACGCACTTTTAAATGATGGAGTGTTATGGCTAACGATTTTGATGGTTTTCTTTAACTTGGCTATTCTTATTTTAATCTTGTGGCAACGTTCTTTTAAAAAAATGGATCGTTTTGCGTTACGTATGACACTTATTTATTTATTGTTTACACTATTAGTTGAACCACTCGGTTTTCAACAACCTAAACTATGGATGATCTTAACATTTATTGTCTATACAGCATGGTATCAGTTTAAAATGAAAAGGAGCGAACTTTCGTGAAGTGGCAAAGAATTGCAAGTTTTGTTTTAGTAATTGCGCTAATTGGCATTGCGGTTACAACAATTATTCAAAAAAATACAGAACCAAAAGAACAAAAAAAAACAGTCGTTGAGGGGAAAAAACCAGAAGATATTCCTGGTATTGCAATCGGGCAAAAAGCACCTGATTTTACGCTTCGAACATTAGAAGGTGAAGAAGTTTCGTTATCGGATTTTAAAGGGAAGAAAGTTATGATTAATTTCTGGGCGACATGGTGTCCACCTTGTAAAGCTGAAACGCCCCACATGGTTACATACTATAATGAACATGCGAAAGATGAGAATTTTGTCATTTTATCTGTCAATGCGATGAGTACTGAACGTAAGAGTACGGATGTTGAGAAGTTTATTGACAAATATAATATGACGTATCCTGTTGTGATTGACCCACGCGGTGAAATTATTAAAAAATACGATGTATTAAACTTCCCTACATCATTCTTTGTGAATACAAAGGGAGTTATTCAACAAAAATTAAATTTAGTGAATGAACAGCAGCTTGCTGATGTTGTAAAGTCATTAGATTAATTCAATACCTTTTAAGGCTTTAGCAAACTGTTGCTGAAGTCTTATTTTATGTTAGCTCTTGTTTTACTTTGTATGAAAAGGGTAAAAATAGTCGATATGTAATAGAATATGCTACTCATTAAAACAGCCTTTTGGTACAATTATGATAAGCTACCATTTCTTAATATAATGGGGTATAAATAAATCTTTTAGAGGTGGGAACAACTGTGTTTTGGGACATTATTGTCGAATTATTAAAAGGCGTTTTACGTCTATTTATGAACCCCTTACTTTATATAACCATCATCTTCACCGTTTTATTAGGTTATCGTCGTGTCATTCGTGAACGTCAATCTTTTAAAATTCGTATTCATTGGGGACTATCTGAAACGATTCGTTTATTACGTGAAGGCTGGCTTGCGGCTTTCTGTGTATCCCTATTTAGTTTATTAGTTGGGATTGTCTTACCGATGGAATATATCATGCTAGTAACCGTGTTATCGATTCTTTTCGTCGTGAGCTTTTATTATCAACTAGCATCTGTCGTATATCCATTCGGAATTGCATTCTTAGTTCTATGGGTAACATTTACACAAAACTGGGGCTTCACATTATTTGGTTTTACAATTAATGCAAGTGATTTTAAGTTAAGTATGCTCTCAAGTATCCCTTTATTAATAGGGATTCTACTAATTGCTGAAGGTATGCTTGTGCAAAAGTACGGGGCAGACTTGGCTTCACCACGATTACAACGAACTGCTCGCGGCTTAAAGGCCGTTACATTCCTTTCAAAAAGATTGTGGATTCTTCCAGTTTTCCTTGTCATTCCAGGAGATACAATCACAAGCTTTGTGTCCTACTGGCCTGTCTTTTCTTTAGGCGGTGAAACATATGGATTTATTCTATTTCCTATCGTCATTGGCTTTCAACAGCGTGCACGTAAGATGTTGCCAATGTACTTCTATCCGCAAATGGGTCGTACCATCGTTTTATTAGGAGCTTTAGTGTTCGTTGAAGGGATTGTCTCTTATTTCTATCCAATTTTAGGATTAGCAAGTGTTCTTGTAGCAATCATTGGGCGTATCCTCATTTCATTTATTTACGGGTTAAGTGAACGAAAAGGCAAGTTTGCAGTGACACCACAGAATGAAGGGGTTGTCATTGCTGCCATTTTACCGAATTCACCTGCTGAGGCGATGGGGTTACAAATTGGTGAAACGATTCGTAAAGTGAACGGGGAATCTGTGCATTCAGAAGAAGAGTTATATCGTGCACTTCAACAAAACGCAGCGCAATGTAAAATTGAAGTATTAGATACAGACGGAGAAGTTCGACTACGTCAACATATCGTGTTCCATCACGATCATTTCCGTATTGGTTTACTACTCGTACAGTAAACGTATGAGGTGAAGCGCTAATTTATGCGTTTCACCTCATTTTATTAACAATAGCTTGTCAGAAACTTTCTACTTAGTTACATCGTATACTAAGTAATGAGTTGTATGTTTTAGAGGGGGTAACAACTGTGCCAGATTGGTTGAGCATTGATCAATTTCAGCAATTAGCTGAACAACATCGCGTTATTGGAACATTCGGTGCAATTTTATTACCATTTATAGAAGCATTTTTACCATTTTTGCCACTAGCTGCATTCGTTGTTGCAAATGCTACTGCTTATGGCTTGTGGTTAGGCTTTTTATTTTCATGGGGAGGAGCTGTACTTGGCTCTTACTGCGTCTTTTTATTAATTCGTAAATTTGGTCACAGTCAATATTTTCGTTTTGTTACGGACCGAACAGGTGTAAAAAAATTAATTCAGTGGGTAGAAATTCAAGGGTTCATGCCATTATTCATTTTACTTTGTTTTCCATTTACACCTTCTGCCATCGTCAATGTGGTAGCAGGACTTTCGAATTTAAAGAAAAAAAGTTATCTTATTACGATTATGTGTGCAAAATTCATTATGATTTTAGTTATTAGTTGGATTGGAGCTGACTTACAATCCCTAATTACAAAACCTTGGAAATCAGTCGTCGTTGTTCTCATCATTGTCCTAATGTGGGTTGGTGGAAAGTATGTGGAGAAACGAAATAATCGTAAAATGGAAGAGCATTTACGTTCACTTCAAAAAGATGATCATGAAAAATTATAAACATTATGAGGGCGAAATGATGAAATTCGTCCTCTTTTTTATTTCAAAATAAAAAAAAGGCGAATCTATGTTTTCATTGTGGATTTTTTGTACAATAAAGGAAGAAGAAAAGGAGGGAAATGAAATGGCTTTAACGATTGTACATGGTCGTGCAGGAAGTGGGAAAACCACGTATCTACAACAAGAGATTATTCGACAGTTGAAAGAAAATCCGACAGGTAATCCACTCTTTTTACTTGTGCCTGACCAAATGTCTTTCTCATCTGAACATCAATTAACAACAGCAGGTGGAATCAAAGGAATGATTCGTGCGCAAGCTACAACATTTAAACGACTTGCATGGCGCGTATTATCAGAAGTGGGTGGAATTAGCCGACAAGAAGTGAATGGCTTTGGTTATCGTATGTTGGTACGAAATGTATTGCAAACACTGCAACCAGATTTAAAACTATTTAAAAAATCTGCGAGTAAACGAGGATTCACTGAAGAAATTGAAGCAGTTTTAAAAGAATTTAGTCATTATCATATAGATCATGCGACTTTACTAGGATTGCAGCAGCAACTAGCTGAACAAGTAAATGCGCCTGTAAGCTTACAAGATAAAATGCATGATTTACAACTTATTATGCAGGCAATTGATGAGCAATTAGGAGAGGCGTATATTGATTCGGAAGGGTATGTTCCACTATTAATTGAAGCGGTCGATCAAAGCCAACTCATTCAGCAATCGCATATTTATATTGATGGTTTTGAAACATTTACAAAGAGTGAATATGAACTTGTATTAAAGTTAATAGTTCATGCTAAAGATGTAACGATTGCCTTACCTTATGACTCAGAGTGGGATACACAAGATCCTCAAGCTTTATTCCACCGCCCAGCGTTGCTCGCTCAAAAATTACGTGATGATGCATCTTCATTAGGTGTTGTCATAAATCCAGCCATCTATTTACAAGAAGCGAAACGATTTCAATCGAATGTGCTTCGTTATATTGAGAAAAACCTACATCACTATCCATTAGAACAGATGACTGAACAGGCAGATCGTGGACTTGAATTATATGCGGCGACGACTAGAAAGGCTGAAATTCATGCTGTGGCACGTCATATTCGTGATTTTATTCAACAAGATGAAACACATCGTTATCGTGATGTAGCCATCTTATATCGACAAGCAGATGTATATGATCCGTTAATCGAAACAATTTTTAAAGAGTATGATTTACCGGTATTCCTCAGCCAAAAGAAACCGATGCTTCATCATCCATTAATCGAGTTAAGTCGCTCTGTTTTAGAAGTAATTGAAAAAGGGTGGATGTATGAACCTGTCTTTCGTGCAGTGAAAACCGATTTATTCTTCCCAGTTGGTGCAAATAAATCAATTTGGCGCGAGCGCGCAGATCGTATGGAGAACTATGTCATCGCAAATGGAATCTACCGTGAACGTTGGTTTGACGATGCGCGTTGGATTTATAAAAAATATCGTGGCCTTGAATTTTATCAAAAAACACAAACAGATGAAGAACGAGCGATGCAAGCAGAAATTGAAGCGGTACGTCAATTGTTGTTGCAACCAATCAAGCAGTTAAGTGACGCACTTACAAAAGCAAAAGTAGGACAAGACTATGCAGCAGCATTATTCAATTTCATGGAAGAGTTGCATGTATATACGAAGTTACAGACGCTTCAAACAGATGAATTAGAACATGGTAAATTATTTGAAGCAGCTGAGCATGAACAAGCTTGGAATGGCTTCATTCAATTACTCGACCAGTTTGTAACAATGTTTGGAAATCAAGAGATGACACTTGAAGAAGTCATTCCGCTATTAGATGAAGGCTTTGATACGTTAGAGTTTGCGCGTATTCCGCCTTCTGTGGACCAAGTGACTGTTGTTAATGCAGATTTAGCACGTCTTTCGAATATTAAAGTAGCCTATGTTGTCGGTATGAATGACGGTGTCTATCCAACACGTATTGATTTCGAAGGAATGATTGCAGATTCTGAGCGTGAATGGTTTACAAGACTGGGCGCTGAGATTGCACCTACTTCTAAAGAGCGTTTATTAGAAGAAGATTTAATCATTTATCGTACACTAACTGCTGCTTCTGAAAAGCTTGTGGTGAGTTATGCGATGAGTGATGAAGAAGGAAAATCATTACTTCCTTCTTTATATATAAAACGTCTGCAAGATTTAACAGGTGTCTCAGAAGAAATCATCTTTATGACACCAGATGAAGCACTGACATCTGAAGATGACTGGGCGTATATCTCACATCCAAGAACTGCACTTGCTTATTTAATGGCGCAGATTCGTCGAAGTGAGCATGACGGTGTTCCATTATCACCTGAATGGCAAGCATTACAGAGTTATTATGAACAAGATCCAACATGGCAAACGATTTATGAACGTCTTATGTATGCGACACATACACATAATAAAACGGAACCGTTGGAACAGCAGATTACAGAGGAGCTATATGGTCGTACGATTACATCTAGTGTATCGCGCGTTGAAAAATATTTTAAATGTCCCTTCTCTCATTTCGCCACATACGGTCTCCGTTTAGAAGAACGTGCGGAATATCGTTTAGAACCACCAACAATCGGTGACTTATTCCACGCGGCACTCAAATGGATTTCAGACGAAACAGCGAAAGAACATATTCAATGGCGTGAACTCTCCATCGAGCAGTGTAAACAACTCGCACGTGACGCGGTTCAAGTCGTCGTGCCACTACTCTACCATCAAATTTTACTAAGTACAGCACGCTATCAATACATCTTACGTAAACTCACAATGATTGTAGAACGCACGATGATTTCGATGCGTCACCATGCAAAAAATGCAGGATTCAAACCAATCGCTGTAGAGGCTGCTTTTGGACCGGGTGAAGCGATTCCGCCAATGGTTATCGAATTAACAAATCAGCATGAAATGAAGCTGCGCGGACGAATCGACCGCATTGACGCCACAAAAGTAGGGGACGAATCATACCTACGTATTATTGATTACAAGTCTTCATCTCAGCGTCTCGACTTGAATGATGTCTATCATGGTTTATCGCTTCAAATGTTGACGTATTTAGATGTTGCAGTCGAAAATTCTACGCATTGGTTAGATGAAAAAGCAGAGCCAGGTGGCGTATTATACGTGCATATGCACAACCCGATGCTCAAGCAAGAAGCGGTACTAAATGAAGTTGAAACTGAAGCAGAAATGCTGAAAAAGTTCAAAATGAGTGGTTTACTACTGGAATCAGAAGATGTCATTTTGGAAATGGATGAAACATTAGAAGATGTCGGCGGACGCTCACAAATCGTTCCTGCCTATTTGAAAAAAGATGGTTCTGTTTCAAAAGGAATGTCTTCTGTTATTCAACGTGAAGAATTAGAGGATTTACGCACATTCGTCCGTAAGAAACACCAAGAAGCAGGCGAAGGAATTTTAGCAGGCGACACAAAAATTAGCCCTTATCGCTTAAAACAAAAAACAGCATGTGACTACTGCCCGCAAAAAGCAGTTTGTCAGTTTGATACAACAGATACACAACAACAATATCGCACATTACGCGCTGAATCAGATGATACCGTGATTGAAAAAATTCGAAAGGAGTCGACAACTTATGATTCCAACTAAACCAGAGAGTGTTACGTGGACAGATGCTCAGTGGAAAGCCATTTGGGCAAAAGGTCAAGATACGCTTGTATCCGCAGCAGCAGGTTCAGGAAAAACAGCTGTCTTAATTAATCGTATGATTGAAAAAGTATTGGACACGACGAACCCAATCGACGTCGATCAATTACTCGTTGTAACCTTTACGAATGCTTCTGCCGCTGAAATGCGTCAGCGTATGTCGAAAGCTTTGGAAGAGGCGATTGATGAAGACCCATCATCTCAGCATTTACGCCGCCAACTTTCTTTAATGAATAAGGCACAAATTTCGACACTTCACTCGTTCTGTTTAAATATTATTCGCCAATATAACTATCTACTCGATATCGATCCAGGTTTCCGTATTGCGAATGATACAGAAGCTGCCTTATTACGAGATGATACCATGGCAGAAGTATTAGAAGAAGCCTATGCAAAAGAAGATAAGCAAGAGGTATATCGTCTCGTCGATGCTTTTACATCTGACCGCGATGATCAGGCGATGGAATTATTAATTGCGCAGTTATACGAGATGTCTCGCGTTAATCCGCAACCGTTTAACTGGCTCGACCGTTTACCAGAACAATATGATGTGACAGGAATTCAACACATTGATGACTTACCGATTGCTGCAATTATTAAACAATCACTGTTATTACAAGTGGAAGCGGCGATTCAATTAGTGCAAGAAGTACGTCAATTAGCGATTCAGCCGAATGGTCCGGATGCTTTTGGTAGTACGGCTGAAAAAGATTTAGAACAATTAATGATAGCACGCGCGCTTGTAACAGAAGGTACATGGTCAGAGATGCAAGCTTACTTCTCGCAGTTCAAGTGGGGACGACTTGCTTCACAAAAGAAAGATACATGCGATGAAGGTATGAAAGAGCGTGCAAAAGCGAAACGTGAACAAGCTAAAAAAATCATCAACGATTCTGTAATGGTTTACTTCACACGCCCACCTGAAAAGCTACTAGAAGAAATGAGTGCGATGAAGCCACTCATTGAGACATTAGTTGATTTAACGAAACAATTTAGTACGCGCTATGCGGCTGTTAAAGCAGATAAGGGTTTGATTGACTTCTCGGATTTAGAGCATTTTGCTTTAGCAATTTTAACAGATGATGATTTACAACCTTCTGAAGTTGCGTTAGATTATCGTGCTCGTTTTGAAGAAGTCTTAGTCGATGAATATCAAGATACAAACCGACTGCAAGAGACCATCTTACAATTAGTAAAGCGCGGTGATGCAGCAGACGGTAATCTGTTCATGGTTGGGGACGTAAAGCAGTCAATTGTGCGCCCATAAGGGTATTGTATATTTCACCATTTGGCGGTGAATAAACTACAGAAACGGTTTATATATCAGCCGACTTATCTTGGCGGGAAACCAAAAAGGGAGTGTAGCATGTCGGTACAAGTCATAAGTTAGCCTAAACGGAAAGGCTACGACTGAATGGCGAGATATAAAAGATTCATATAAGGAAGAAGGCTAAACTGCTTGAAGAATAGTCCGAGTGGGGTCATGTCTAACCGTCTAGGAAACCGTTTGAAACCTAGAATCTATTCTGTTCAGTGTACTAAATGGATGCAACTGAACATGGACGAACGCTATAAATTGAGGCTGAAATCTAGTTTCTGATTGATGAAAGAATAGACACACTTCAAGATTGAAGAAAAGGATGAACGTTCCTTCCGACAATGAATCGAGCCTGTATACAATATACTAAATGGGGATTACCTAAGTTGGAATGCCATTAGGCTATGTACAAAGGTACTGAATATCCAATATGGTAACGGAGCTCCCGTAGTAGTCCGAGATAGGGAAAACCTATTACACGGCGAAGGGGAGCAGCTTATAACGTATAAAACAATAAAGAAAGGAGCGAAATGCTCTATGCAAAGTTCAGAAATTGTCTTATACAATCTATCGAAACAAGCAATGAAGGACGGTTTTGAATTTGACCGTCTATACAGACATTTATACAACGAAGATTTTTATATAAAAGCCTATACAAAGATATACAAAAACAAAGGTAGTGCAACAAAAGGTATCGACGAAGAAACGGCAGATGGATTTGGTGAAGAAAAAATTCATGGGATTATAGAATCTTTAAAAGATGAAAGTTATCAACCCAAACCTGTACGTCGTATTCATATCCCAAAGAAAAATGGTGATACAAGACCACTTGGTATCCCTACATTTACAGACCGTTTAGTACAAGAAGTATGTCGTATGATTATAGAAGCAATTTATGAGCCGAAATTTTCAAATCATTCTCATGGTTTTAGACCGAAAAGAAGTTGTCATACAGCGTTAGTCGAAATAAAGAAAACCTTTACGGGCGTCAATTGGTTCATTGAAGGAGATATTAAAGGATTTTTCGATAACATCAATCATCAAGTACTAATCAATATTTTGCGAAAACATATTAAGGACGAGAAATTTATTCGTCTCATGTGGAAATTCTTAAAAGCAGGATTCGTGGAAGATTGGCGATTCCAAAAGACTTATAGCGGGACACCACAGGGCGGTATCATTAGTCCATTACTCGCAAATATTTATTTAAATGAATTTGATGAATATGTTGAAAATAAATTAAAACCTTCATTTGATTTAGGTGAGCCAAAGATAGGACGTAAACGAAATACGGAATATCGAAAATATGATATGCGTAATCAGCGTTTGCATAAAAAAATTAATACGACAGAAGACGAAAATTTACGACAACAGATGATTGAAGAATATAAGGCGAATAAGAAAATATTGCTTAATTTACCGTACTATGAACCAAATACCGATACGTATAAAGCAATGGAATACGTGCGTTATGCAGATGATTTTATAGTCGGTGTAAATGGTAGTAAAGAGGATTGTGAACGTTTAAAACAAGCAATGAAAGAGTTTTTGAAAGACCGTTTGCAATTAGAACTATCGGAAGAAAAAACACTCATTACACATAGTACAAAATTTGCAAGATTTTTAAGCTACGATATCTCAATTAGCCATGATTTAAGTGTGGCAAAGGATAAAAACGGTGTGAAAAAACGTAAATATAGAGGATATGTACAACTACGTATTCCAAAAGGGACGATTGAAAAAGTAATTGTCAAAAATAAAATGGTTAAAGATATTGATGCCAAGCAATGGGATATGTTGCATCGGCCAAGACTTGTCGGTTTATCTGATTTAGAAATCATCGAAACATATAATGCGGAATTACGAGGGATTTATAATTATTATGCTTTAGCTGAAAATGTAAATCGAAAAATGTGGCAACTGCGTTATGTAATGGAATATAGCTGTCTGAAAACACTTGCGAATAAATATAAATCCACAGTATCAAAAATGAAGGTTAAGTTTAAACAAGGTAAGTACTGGGGCGTAAAGTATGAAACAAAGCAAGGTGAGAGAATAGCTTACTTTTATAAAGATGGTTTTGAAAAAAAGAAAGAAATCTTTCAATCAGAAATGGACCAACTACCAAATTTGTATGTATATCAAGGCAGAAATGATTTAGAAAAACGACTAAGTGCAAAACAATGCGAATTATGTGGAGATAACCACCCAGATACGAAGTTCGAAATTCATCATGTGAATAAAATTAAGAACTTAAAAGGTAAAGAATACTGGGAATGGACAATGCTCGCCAAGCAACGTAAAACACTAGTTGTATGTATAAAATGTCATAAAGAAATTCATAAACAACGATAGGTTTGTTATAAGTGGAGAGCCGTATACTCTGAGAGGAGTACGTACGGTTCGGGGAGGGGTTCTCTGGAAACCTACTACGGCAATGTAGCAAGGCGCTGGGTTCCTACTCTACTACCGTTTCCGACTCGCTGAACCAACGCTATTTTTAAATAAGTATCTACAATATCAAGACGAACCGACGGATACAGGTATGAAAATTGATTTGAATGCGAACTTCCGAAGCCGGCATGAAGTGTTAGATGGTACGAACTATATCTTCAAGCAAATCATGGGTGAAAAAGTTGGCGAGATTGACTATGACGAAGCAGCGAGTTTAAAACCAGCTGCGCCTTATCCAGCACAAGATACGCCGATTACGGTCGCTGTACTGCATGCGACAGAAGAGGAAGAAGTGGATGAAGAGATTGAGGAATTACGTACTTCACAACGAGAAGCACGCTATATCATCTCGCAAATTCAACAATTAATGAATCGTGAACAGTTGATTTATGATGCCTTCAAAAAAGACGAGCATGGTAATCCTATCAGTCGCCCAATTGAATATCGCGATATTGTCATTTTAATGCGTTCGATGACATGGTCTGCCGATTTTGTAGAGGAATTTAAGTTAGCAGGAATACCGTTATACGCAGAACTATCACGCGGTTATTTCGATGCTATCGAAGTGATGGTCATGATGAATACTTTAAAAGTAATTGACAATCCATACCAAGATATTCCGTTAGCTTCTGTATTACGTGCACCTTTTATCGGTCTAACTGAAAATGAACTAGCTGAAATCCGTCTAGCAGACCGTAAAGCGTCGTTTTATGATGCACTGAAGTCTTTTGTTGGGCAAGGGCAAGCGATGCGTACAGAGGCAGCAGAGAAGCTACAGCGCTTCTTACTATTACTTGAAGATTGGCGGAATTTAGCACGTAGAGGTTCGTTAGCGGACTTAATTTGGAAAGTATATCTTGATACGAATTATTATGAGATGGTTGGTGCGATGGCGAATGGTAAACAACGTCAAGCGAATCTTCGTGCCTTACATGACCGAGCAATTGCTTATGAAAAAACGGCATTTCGTGGGTTATTTCGTTTCCTTCGTTTTATCGACCGTATGCGCTTGAGAGGCGATGATTTAGGAACAGCGAAAGCGATTGGACAATCCGAAAATGTCGTACGTATTATGACCATTCACTCGTCAAAAGGTTTAGAGTTCCCATATGTATTCGCTGCAGGAATGGGGCGACCATTCAACCGTATGGACTTTAATCAATCCTATCTATTTGACCCTGTGTTTGGATTAGCAGTTAAAATGATTGACCCTGAAAAACGAATTGAATATACATCACTACCTTATTTAGCGATGAAAGAGAAAAAAATGCTTGAGATGAAGGCGGAGGAAATGCGTGTTTTATATGTTGCAATGACGCGTGCAAAAGAAAAACTCTATTTAGTTGGTTCAGTAAAAGAGTGGGCGAGTGCGCAAGAGAAGTGGCAAGATGCGCAACTACTCGCACTGGGCGACCCGCTTCCAGAACATCAGCGTGCAAAAGCGAGTAATTATTTTGATTGGATTGGTCCAGCTATTGCAAGACATCCTGATTATTTAGCCGATGTCGAAGAAATGGAACGTACAGCATCACCCGACCATTCACGATTTAAAATAGAGATTGTCGATTGTCAGGATATGACGGTTGCAGTAGAAGAATATGAGGTATTGCCAAAATCTGTAACGGAAGAAAATCAATTTTTCTCTACGCTTATTCATCAACGTCTGGACTATCGCTATCCATTTGAAACATCGACGCGTAAAAAATCGAAAACGTCTGTTTCAGAAATGAAGCGATTGAAGTTGTTAGAAGATCAGGCAGAACCAGAGATGATTTTTGAACCTGTGAAAGAGAAGGTGGAAGTGACGCAAGGTCCACGACCAAAATTCATGCAAGAACAGACGAATATGAGTGGAACTGAAAAAGGAACTGCTGTCCATGCAGTGATGGAGCATGTGCCACAACAAGGTTTTGAAACAGTAGAAGAAATTGAAGTCTTTTTGCAGACACTTGTAAAACGCCAGCTCTTAACAAAGGAAGAAGCACAAGTTGTTGAACCACAAGACCTACTGACGTTCTTTGCGAGTCCAACTGGACAGGAGTTTAAGTCAGCGCCTATTTTAAAAAGAGAATTACCATTCACACGTGCGATTGTTGATGAAGACGGAGATGCACAGATTGTACAAGGGATTATTGATTGTTTATATCAAACGACTTCTGGTGAATGGGTACTGCTCGATTACAAGACGGACCGTCTCACAGCTACAATGCAAACAACAGAAGGATTAGAAGCTGAATTACGTCGACGCTATTCGATTCAGTTACACACATATAAGCAAGCTGTTGAAGAAATTTTAGATATTCAAATTACGCGTACGATGATTTATGCATTCGCTGCACATCATGGGTTTGACGTATAGGAGGAGATAGAAGTTGATGCAACTTGCACCAACGAAACAACGTATTGGCACATTAGATTTATTAAGAGGACTTAGCTTATTTGGGATTTTACTCGTCAATTTATTGGCGTTTAATTTCCCTGTAAACTATGTGTCATTACGTGAGTTTTTAGAACATCCAACTGATTTACAGATGGAAAAATACTTAACGATTTTTGTACAAGGAAGTTTTTACCCTTTATTTGCAGGTTTATTCGGGTATGGTTTACAGATGCAAATGAACAAATCAAAGGAACTTGGTGAATCATTCATTGGTTATGGTTCTAAGCGGCTAAGCTTCCTATTATTGATTGGTTTATTACACGCTTTTTTCATCTGGTATGGTGATATTTTGACAACCTATGCTGTACTTGGTTTTGGTTTATTATTTTTATTAAAGTTAAGACCGATTTTCCAACTACTTATTGCGACTATTTTATTCGGTATTTGCAGTTTGACAGTAACCGTTTTATTTTATATTTCAAGTCAATTTATTTCCGATTCGTCTGAATACACAGATGTAGCAGGTGTGGCACAGTCGATTGAGGCTTATCGTTATGGTGGAGTCATTGAAATCTTTTTCCAACGTCTAAATGATTTATCTTTACAATATTCAATTATGATGTGGATTTCAGCATTCTTTACAATCCTCCCATTCATGCTTGTTGGTGCTGCCGCAAGCCAGTGGCGTTTAATTGAACGAGCAGGAGAACTTAAGAAGCTTTGGTTCGTCTTATGTATTATAGGGTTGTCACTCGGGCTCTATTTAAAAAATCTCATTTATCATGAACCTACTTCGATTTTTTATGAAGGTATTGGTCAAGTGATCGGGGCGCCGATTTTAACGGTAGGCTATGTATCATTAATTGTACTTCTTGGACTCATTCCGTGGGTGCAAATCATTACAAAACCGATTCAAGCAGCAGGTCGTATGTCATTAACAACTTACTTAATGCAATCTGTTATCCAAAGTATTTTATTTTATGGCTTTGGTTTTGGTTTGTATGGCAAGTTAAGTCTGTTACACTTATTCTATATTGCACTCGCAATTTATGCGATTCAGCTCGTTTTTTCAATGATTTGGTTCAAGTACTTTAAACAAGGTCCTGTAGAAGCGCTTTGGAAAAGTGTCACGTATGGAAAGAGATTTGAAAAATAGAGGAAATTTAATAGAAAATAAGGTATTATTGTAAAAAAAGAAGGAGTGCCACTATTCATGAAAATTTTATCATTTCGTTACAACAATGAAATCGGATTTGGTCCGAAAGTAAAAAGAGAAGAAGCAGTTTGGGATGTACTAGCAATTCAAAAATCGTTAAATGTCTTACCTTCGTTTTCTGAAACAATTGTTGAAGGTATGACTTATGGTTTTGAATTTGTAGAGCAAATGCGAAAATTAGTAGAGGCGGCTGAACAATCTCCAAATCCAGCTATTTTCAAACATGCATTTACAAACATCGAATGGCTTGCACCAATTCCACGTACGACAAAGAATATTATTTGCGTAGGGAAAAACTATGATGAGCATGCAAAAGAGATGGGCGCTGATCATGCACCAGAAGATTTAGTTGTATTCACAAAAGCACCAACAGCTATTGCTGCCGATGAGCAAACAATTTCTGTTCATGCAGATGTAACAGATTCACTTGATTACGAAGGTGAATTAGCAGTTGTAATCGGAAAAAAAGGGAAGAACATTCCAGCAGTTTTAGCATTTGACTACGTATTTGGTTATACGATTGCAAATGATATTACAGCACGTGATTTACAAGAACGTCATAAACAATTCTTCTTAGCAAAAAGTCTAGATGAGTCTTGCCCAATGGGACCTTATTTAGTAACGAAAGATGAAATTCCAAATCCACAAAATCTAACAGTAGTTACAAAAGTCAACGATGAAGTACGTCAAAATGGTACAACACGTGACATGATGCATACTGTTGAAGATTTGATTGTAAAAATCTCAAGCATGGTAACATTGGAACCAGGTGATGTGATTTTAACAGGTACGCCAGCAGGAGTTGGTAAAGGTATGACTCCACCAACGTATTTAAAAGCAGGCGATACAGTAAAAGTATCAATCGAAGGAATCGGTACATTAGTAAACCGTTTCGAATAAGATATTATTCAATCTCGACATGCCTCGGCTGTCGAGATTTTTTTGTTATTTGGTCGGGTGACCCATTTTCGCCCTCGAGTGACCCGATTGGACGAGCGAATGTCCCGAATCGAGGAACGAGTGGCCCGAACACTTCCACCAATGGCCCGTTTCGCTGCCCGAATGTCCTAACCTAAGCAATAAGAATTCCTTTTTTACTCAGTTAACTTTTAGCTGAATAAGGGAACAGTAGAAGTAGCATTTGTGCATCTATGCTATTTAGAACGATGTTTTTGTATCTTCTTCCTATATTCGTTTTCTGTGGGTATTTTTGTTTGTATAGTCTGCATCTCTTTGGTAACATGAAAAAGAAATATGACAATTATACGAGGTGAAAAACATGCTTGAATTTTTAGGTTCACAAACTCATTTGCATATTACGACATGGGTTGTAGCACTAATTTTATTCTTTGTTGCAGTTAGTATGCAAAAAGGTTCAAAAGGGCGCAAAATTACACATATGATTTTACGTCTATTCTATATTTTGATTATCGCAACAGGTGTTGCTTTATTCATTACAGCGCTTGATTACGGTCAGGGTATGTTGTACGGATTTAAACTATTATTCGGTTTAGGTGTAATCGCCTTTATGGAATTAGTATTAGTTCGCAGCAATAAAGGTAAATCGACTGGTGGTATGTGGGCAGGTTTTATTATCTGCTTAATCGTTGTACTTGTACTAGGCTTCAAATTGCCAATGGGCTTCCAGTTCTTCTAAAAAACCATCTATAAAAAGTAGTACAGACCGAATTTATGGTTTGTACTACTTTTTTTCGTTAAAGGGGGTAAAGGATAAGAGTGAATAGACTATGAAAGGTGGCAAAGGATAGATGAAAAAAATAAGTTCTTTCATCTTGTCGTTATGTTTACTCTTTTTAATTTCGCCTACCTTTTTTGTAAAAGCTAAGCAGGACATGCACGATGAGAGTATTTATGACATTATTGTTGATCGTTTTGTGGATGGAAATCCAGCAAATAATGGACCGACAAACTTAAAAGAGCCTTTTATGGGTGGCGATTTTGAAGGAGTTCGAACGAAGGCAAGTTATTTTAAAAAATTGCGTTTTTCATATATTTCACTCGGAAGCCTAGCAAAAGCAGAAGACTATCGCGGAAAAAAAGTAGTGGATTATGGTCAACTACAACCTTACTTTGGGACAGAAGCAGATTATCAAAAGATGCGTGAAGCCTTAAATAAAGAGCAAATCAAAGTGATTGCTGATTTTCCGATTAATGGTGTGAGTGAAAAGAATGTATTGATTCCAAAGGGTGAGGAAGCGAGTTGGACGAAGCCTGCGACTGAAAAGGGAACGGTTAATTGGAATTTAGAAAATAAACAAGTGAAAAAAGCTTTGATGAAAGCTGCAGCAGATTATGCTTATCATAATCAAGTGGATGGTATTCGACTTACAGGGATACAAGGTGTAGATCCAACTTTTTTAAATGATTTAATGCTGATTTTAAAAGCAAGTAATCCTGACTTAGTCGTCCTATCTGATGATGACTCAGATGCGAATTTTGATGTGGATTATGATGTAGGAAAGATGAAGGCTTTTCAGGAAGTCTTTAAAAAACCGAATGCAACTGCTACATCGGTTGTGAAAAATATTCGAGAAGATCGTGAAGTTAATCCACGTCTACTCATGATTGATGATGTGAATAATACACGTTTTTCAGAACATACCAAAATATCGAAAGGTGAATCGAGTCCACAGTTGAAATTGGCGCTAACGACCTTATTTACTTTACCAGGGACGCCCATTATGATGTATGGTACTGAAAATGAAATGAGTGGAAAAAATCCACCTGATACACTTGGTATGATGGAATTTAAAGAAAATAATGAGCTAACAGATTACATCAGAAAGCT
Organism: Kurthia sp. 11kri321; assembly: GCF_001534765.1. Classification (NCBI taxonomy): domain Bacteria; kingdom Bacillati; phylum Bacillota; class Bacilli; order Caryophanales; family Caryophanaceae; genus Kurthia; species Kurthia sp. 11kri321. Next base: position 2,325,678 of record NZ_CP013217.1, on the reverse strand, counting down.
TCAAAAAATTCGTTCAGATAATCCAGCCTTGCGAAATGGTTCATTCAAGTTATTAAATCATCAAGATGGTTTTGTCGCTTACGAACGATATGATGATAAAAAGAAATGGCTCGTAGTTGTTAATAATACAGATCAGACACAGCAAATGAACCTTTCTGAAAAGGCGATTGGGAAGAATCGAGAATTGGTAAGTTTATTAGATGGAGAAAGAGTCTATGCGAGTCCTAATCAAAAGTATCGTGTCGCATTAGATCGTGAACAGGCAGAAATTTTTGAAATCCAGCCAAGAAAAAGTGTGGATTTTCCGTATCTATCACTGGCGGTTGTAGGGACACTATTTGTATTGCTTATGATTACGATTGTGATTGGTGTTGTGCGAAAAAAGAAGGGGGAAGGAATATAGTGTACCTCTTTAAAAAAGGTTGAGATCTAATGTGTTTATAACACATAGGTCTCAACCGATTTTTGATTTATAGAGCTTCAGGATATAATTCGTTTAAGAAAAAGACAGCGATTGTTCCAGGGCCTGCATGACATGCGATAGTCGAACCAATCACATGTAACTCAACAGCGACAGGGTGGAAGCGTTCGATAATCATTTCCTTCATTTCCTGTGCAGCTGCTAGGTCGTCACCATGACTAATTGCAATGACTTGTTTAGATAGTGTTTCACCACGTTCTTCCATTACGTCTAAAATACGCTTAAACACTTTTTTACGACCACGCATTTTCTCGATTGGAATTAGTTTTCCATCTTCTACGTGAAGGAGTGGTTTAATGCTTAATAATCCACCGATGAAAGCACTTGTTTTAGAAACACGTCCGCCTTTAGCAAGAAAATCTAAGTCTTCTACAGTAAATAAGTGTTCCATATGTTCTGCTTGGAATCGTGTACGTGCTACAACATCTTCAAATGAGTATGCTTGATCGCGTACACGAACCGCTTCTTTTACGACCATACCATAACCAAGTGATGCACATTTTGAATCAATAATTTCGAGTTTTAAATCAGGATAGTTTTCAAGCACCTGTTCACGCATCATGCGAGCAGTGTTGTATGTACCTGAAAGTTCAGAAGAGAATGCGATATATAAACCTTCCTCGCCTGATTTTGCAAGTTCTTCAAAAGCATACAAAAATACTTCAGGTGATACTTGAGAGGTTTTTGGCGATTTGCCATTTCGAATTTCGTCATATACTTTTTGTACATCAATGCCAATGACATCGTCGAATTCTTTGCCATCTAGCTCAACACGTAGTGGAAATAGATGTACATTATTATCTACATAAAAAGATTGTGGTAAATCACATGCGCTATCTGCAAATAGTTTCATGTGCTTACACCTCCTATAATTCATTTAGAGTTTTAGACGTTCACGTAAAATACGCGCGATTCCGTCTTCGTTGTTACTGTCCGTAATCTCATTTGCAATATTTTTTACATCGCCAATCGCATTGCCCATTGCCACGCCAAGACCGGCATATTCAAGCATCTCTAAATCATTATCCTCATCACCAAATGCAATAATATGTTCTTTTGGAATTTGTAAATGCTTTGAAACGATCCCTAAACCAATTGCTTTATGAATACCGCTGCGCACGATTTCGATTACATGGTACGGGTCACCCCAACGACGATGATCAATTACTTCTGCTTTCGTATGTTCTAAAAATTCACGAATGATTGCAACTTCTTGGTCACTCGCATGAAGTAATAAACTTGTTGGATCATCTTTTAGATGCTCTTTAATTTTGCCATATGTCATACGTGGATTACCCATTCCTAAAATCGCAAGAAGTGGATCGTCTTGCTGTTCAACATAAACATCATCCATCACTTCCGCAATGACATTGGCAAGACGGTATTCGTGAAGAGATTCCACAATGTCCGTTGCAGTATGTAATTGAATCGGATTATGTTGTGTTTTAAACTGCGTGTGATGAGGTTGATGAATGTATGCACCGTTGAAATTAACGATTGGTGTATGTAGTCCTAGTTCTTCATAAATATGTTTGCTGGCGCGAAAAGGCCGCCCAGTTGCAATCATTACTTGATGTCCTACTGACTTTGCTTGCAAGATTGTTTCTTTTGTCGTAGGTGATATCACTTTTTCATCCGTTAATAATGTGCCGTCTAAATCAAGCACAATTAAATGAGGCTTCATGAATCGCAAAACTCCTCTCTATCCCGTAATTTTACCCTTATACACCGTATTCCGTCAAAACTTCCTTTCGAAAAGAGTGAATAAGTCATAATAAAAAAGAAAATTGGAAATTGCCAATTTTCTTTTCATATCATCCTACTAATTTGCTTTTTTAGGATTTACAGCGGATACAATTGCACTGAATACGATAATGACACCAAAGAACAACCAAGAATTAATTGAATTATAAAAGAACGCATAAACTATAAGCACTGCACCATATACAAAACTTAAAACAATTAATCTTACAGATTTACCTTTCACTAAAGCGAAAATTCCGAGCACCAAAAAGAAAATACCAACGGCTAAAGCAAAAATCGCTTGGAACCCCATACAATACCTCCTTAAATTGTCTAATGCTTTATAAAATGACCTTTTCCCGATTTTGTTCATTTTTATTCGTCACATAAAATAATTTCTGTTACGATAAGGGTAGAAATGTAAAGGAGTGGACAGGAAATGGAGATTAAAAAAGAACAATGGGGCAATATCCCACTACTACACATCTATGATGAAACGATGGATGCATCAACACCAACCATTCTATTTTTACATGGTTTTGAAAGTGCAAAAGAGCATAATCTACACTATGCCTATAACTATGTGAATAAAGGAATGCGTGTCATCATGCCAGACGCCATGTTACATGGTGATCGTGATGAACATCTCGATCCTGTTCAATTAAGCTTACGATTTTGGGAGATTGTCTTAACGAATATTGAAGAAGTTGAGACGATTTATCATGCACTACAAGACAAAGGAATTATTCAAGAAGGTACAAAAATTGGTCTAAGTGGAACATCGATGGGAGCGATTACGACATTAGGGTGTCTAACTGTCTATCCATGGATTGATGTAGCAGCAGTGATGATGGGTACACCAAACTATGTTGATTTAGCAAAAGCACAAATCGAACAAGTGGAAGCGATGGGATTACCATTACCGCTTTCTGAAGAAGAATTGGCACATTTATACCGCACGCTAGCCTACTTCGAAATTAGTAGCCATCCTGAAAAATTAGCAGGACGACCTGTATTCTTCTGGCATGGTAAAAAAGATCAAATGGTTCCATATGCACCAGCACACGCTTTTTATGAAGCAATGAAAGAACAGTATGCAGATGCTCCTGAGAAGTGGCAACATATGACATCAAAAAGTTCAGGTCATAAAGTAAATCGTAAAGGTATGCTTGCAAACGTGGATTGGTTTGCAGAGTATTTGGCATAAGCCTTAAATTTTGTTATGATTGATTAAACACTATGTAGAAAGGGGTAAACTTTCATGGCAATCGATCAAGATATGAAAGACAGTATCCTAGGCGCACTAGAAAACGTTATTGACCCAGAATTAGGAATTGATATCGTCAATTTAGGTCTTGTTTATGACGTAGATATGAATGATGAAGGTGTCGCAATGGTTACAATGACACTAACATCAATGGGCTGCCCAATGGGACCAATGATTATCGACCAAATTCGTACAGCATTATTTGAATTACCAGAAGTAAAAGATGTAGACGTAAATATTGTTTGGAATCCACCATGGTCAAAAGACAATATGACGCGCTATGCAAAAATGGCTTTAGGCGTACGTTAAGAATAGAATGACCTTTCACATTCGATACTTGAATCGTAAAGGTCATTTTTTTATGATTAAATAAAGATAGGAGAATTAAATTTTTTTTAAATGGATAAACAATTGATTCAAATTGAACGTAAATTCCGACCCGAAATTGAGGGTTTACGTGTTGTTGCAGCACTTCTGGTCGCCACATACCATATTTGGTTTAATCGCGTTTCAGGTGGTGTAGATGTATTCTTCGTAGTCTCTGGATTTTTAATTACAACCTCTATTATTTCAACCATTAATCGTACAGGGACGTTTAAGTTCCTACCCTATATCTCTAAGCTATTAAAACGTTTATTGCCATCCGTATTTTTTATATTGGCAGTCGTTCTTTTACTTAGCTTCTTTTTATTACCGCAAACAATCCTAGATAAGACGATTAAAGAAATTATTGCTTCCATGTTCTATTTTGAAAACTGGCAATTAGCATTTTCAAATACGGATTATCTCGATTCCCAACAAATGAAAACTCCTGTAGAACACTTTTGGGCGATGTCCATTCAAGGTCAATTTTACATAATTTGGTTTATGCTATTTGCATTTATTTTATGGGCGATTAAAAAATATCAAATCACGAATACTCGAAAATTAATTAATTTTATTTTAGGTAGTGTATTCATCGTATCACTTATTTATTCAATTTATTTAACTTCAGTGAACCAACCATTTGCTTATTTCATTACATTTACACGTGTATGGGAATTCTCGTTAGGTGGATTACTCTGTGTAAATCTAGCATACATTCGCATCAATAAAGTAGTCGCCATGATATTAGGATGGCTAGGCTTAATTGGCCTTGTCTTAACAGGTATGTTATTTGATGTATCACAAATGTTCCCAGGATATATTGCACTATGGCCAATGGCTTGTGCGGTCTTTATTATTGTATCTGGAACAGTAACAACTCGTTTTGGTGTGCGTCGTATTTTAGCCTCACCTGTCATGATTAAATTAGGTGGTTTGTCATTCGGTGTTTATCTATGGCACTGGGTTATTCTTTCGTTCTACCACTATAATATTAGCCGAGAGAATCCGAACTTTTTAGAAGGTATGACGATTATTATTGCTTCATTCATCTTATCTTACTTAATGACGCGCTTCATTGAAAAACCGATTCGCGAATCTTCTACGACGCGTCGTGCATTCCGTAGAATCTCATGGATTGGAACGGTGAACCTTATTTTAATTGCTGTTTTAGTGAGTACAAATCTTTTTGCGCAAAATCAACAAGCTAAAAATAAAACTGTTGAAAATTATCCTGGAGCAGTAGCAGCTCTTGGAAAAGTTGAAGTACCAGATGTACCTGCATATCCAACTTTAGCCAATGTATTTAATGATTTACCACAATCGCATATAGATGGTAGTAATCAAACTCAAAAAGAAGCGGATGTAAAAGTTGGTGTCTATGGTAAAAAAGAAGGGTACACAGCTACCATCGCAGTTGTCGGAAGTTCACATTCCGAACAATGGCTAGGTGGCGTATTAAAAGCAGTTGAAGGAACGGATTATCGTGTGCTCAATATTACACGTTCCGCTACTCGTTTTTCAACAGGCTATGATGAAGATGATATTAAGTCTAAGTGGGTTGAAAATACATTAGCCTATATTAAAGAACAGGATATCGATTTAGTAGTAGGGCATGCGACAGCTTCAAATACAGATAAAGAACGTATTCAAGAACATCTTTTAAATCCACTGCGTGAATTAAAGGAAGCGGGTGTCCAAGTTTTAGCATTACGTGATAATCCACGCTATAAATTCAATGTTGTAGAGTCTCTTGATCAAGATGGTGAACAAAAAACGATTGAGAAAATGAATCGTGAACAAAATCAATTAGACGGAGCAGCTTGGACTAAACTTGAAAAGAGCCAAGAGTTTCATACTTTAGATTTAACACAGTATTTCAAAATAGGTGATGAATTCAGGCCGATTATTGGTAATGTGGTTGTCTATCGTGATTATGATCATATTACAAATACGTATGCCGAATCTTTTGCACCGATTTTTGAAAAACAATTTAATGACATCTTAAAGAAATAAAATAGTTAGAAGAGGCTGGGGCAAAATCCCAGTTAAAAGCAAGAGAGCTTCGGCACATGAAAATGCTGAAGCTCTTTTTGGTCTATTTGCGAATTTTCATTTTGGGCGATGCTGTTTCTGCATAAGTCACATCCACACGCCCATACAAAACAAAAACAGCCTTTCTTGTTAAAATTTAAGTATTCTACTACAAAAATTATAAATTAGAGTGATATTTTCTTAGTCTTGAGATAAATACATCCATTTATGATCATCTATTTCGCTTAATACAATATCCGAATCTATATACGTCAACAAGTTATTGAAAAATGGAACTTCATCTAAATCGGGATCATCATATAAATCTTTTTTTACAAACTCATCCATAATAAAAGTAGTGACATCCGTATTATTGACTAATTCTGAGAAAAAAGTCCTTAAAAAATAAGAATCTTCTTCTTCTAGTTTCTCATCACTTATAAATGAAATTTTGAAAACATTTAAAATTTCATTTATATCTTCCTCATCCATATAACATAATGGATCACGTTTTATTTCTTCTTTTGAAAGAGGTCGTCTAGAATCTTCTAGCAAAATGTAACATACCGTATTGCTTTCTTTGAAAAACTTAAAAATTTCTAGATTTTTAAGTTTTAATATTCTCTTAAATAATTTCATAAAATTCTCCTCTTCGAAATTTAATTTTGAATGTAGTAACAACTTTCCACCAGTTAGCCCCATTAATCTTACCTTTTTGAATAGGAACATACCAATCACCATCAACATATGGTTTTTCAACATGATATCGAAAGCTTCAAAACTAATTAATAAAACACCTAAAAAATTTTCTTTGACACATTCTTGATACATTCGAGCGGCATACTCTTATTTGTAAGACAGACAAGCTTGTCACATTCAAATAGGAGGAGTACAACATGAATTTTTTAAAACGAGCCTTTCATAGTATGAAAGTTAAAAAAGGAAGAACAGGGTTATTAACGATTGTCTTTTCAGCAATCTTAATCTTTATTTTAGCAGGCTTAACGATACAGAGTGCCTCACTAAAGGCAACAGAGAATGCGAAGAAAAGTATGGGAGCAACGGTTACGGTGTCAGCGAATATGCAAAAAGCGATGGAGGAAATGCGTTCATCAGAAAAAGAAGGAGAGAAACCAGACCCAAGTGGATTTAAATTAACGCCTATTGATGAAAAAACGATGAACAAGTTGAATGCATTAGATGGTATTGCAACGTCCAATGTGACAAGTTCAACTTCTGCTAACGCAAAATCCTTTGAAGCGATTACGTCAGACGATACGTCAACGGATGAAACTGATACGCAAACAGAAGGTCGAGGTGGCCCAGGCGGTGGTATGGGTGGCATGGCATCTGCAGGGGATTTAAGTATTGCAGGTACGAATACGACAGATACAGTTTCTTCATTTACAAGTGGTACATCGAAAATTGTAGAAGGTGTCGGTATTACAGAAGCAGATGAAAATACAAACCACGCAGTCATTGAGAAGAATCTTGCAGAAGCGAATGATTTAAAAGTCGGTGACAAAATTAAAGTAGAAGATACAGATGAAAAATCACATACATTAGAAGTTGTCGGGATTTATGAATCAACAGAAACAGCAGATGCACGTGCATTGCAAATCGCATCACTTAATCCGTATAACAAAATTTATACATCTTACACATTTGCGAACACATTAAAAGGTTCTGATTATAAAAATACAGCCGATTCAATCGTCTATACATTAGAAAATCCAGAACAGGTGGATGCATTTGTAAAAGCAGCTAAAAAAGCTGGTGTTGATACAGATACGTACACATTACAGACGAACGATCAAGTGTACCAACAAATGATTGAACCGCTTAAAAATGTAGAGAGTTTCGCACAGAAAATTGTGTTATTAGTATCGATTGCAGGAACGATTATTTTAGCGTTAATTGTTATTTTAACGATTCGTGAACGTAAATATGAAATTGGTGTTCTGTTATCGCTTGGTGAGAGTCGTGTGAAAATCATTGCGCAGTTCTTTTCAGAGATGTTAATTGTCTTAATTATGGCGATGGTGATTGCTGGTGTGAGCGGACAGTTCGTTGGCAACATGGTTGGGCAACAACTGTTAGATCAACAAACAACGACACAAACTGCAACAACACAAGATGCAGGACAACAACGAGGCCCTGGTGGTCAAGGTGGTCCAGAACAAGGAGATGCTAATGGTGGTCCACGCGGTGGCGGTGGATTTGGTGGATTCGGCGCAAACAGTGTGGCAGAAGCTGAACAAATTAAAGAACTAGATATCACATTGTCGCTACAAGAACTTGTAGAACTTGGTGGATTCGGTCTTGCGATTAGTTTCTTATCTGTCATTCTCGCATCTATTGGCATTATGCGCATGCAACCGAAAAAAATCTTAATTTCATAAGGAGGAATAGTAGATGTTACAAGTAGAAAATTTAAATTATTGGTATCAATCGAAGTCAGAACCACTTTATGAAGACTTAAATCTGACATTTGATGAAGGAAAATTATACGGTATTTTAGGATCGAGTGGCTCGGGTAAAACGACATTTTTATCGCTAATTGCAGGACTGGATACACCAAAATCAGGTGATATTTATTACGAAGGGAAGTCATTAAAAAAGATTGGTTTAACACGTTATCGTAATGAATGTGTATCGATTGTCTTTCAGTCGTATAATCTACTACCTTATTTATCGGCACTTGATAATATAACAGCAGCACTTGAAATTACGCATTCAAAAAAAGCGAATCGTAAAGAATATGCACTCGAGATGTTGCAAAAAGTAGGAATTGACACTGAAATGGCGAAGAAGAATGTCCAACATTTATCAGGTGGACAGCAACAGCGTGTTGCGATTGTGCGCGCCATGTGTTGTGATGCGCGACTTGTTGTAGCAGACGAGCCGACAGGTAATTTAGACAAACAAAATTCACTCGAAATTATTCGTCTGTTTAAACAACTAGCACATGAACAAAATAAATGTGTCATTGTCATTACACATGAAAAAGAGATTGCAGAACAATGTGATACGGTTCTAGAGTTAAAATCTAAGAAAATGCATGTGATTAAAAGTAGTTAATTTATGAAACATATAATTAGAATATAGCTAATCGAAATATAGTAAATAAAGAAGACCATGCAAAAAAAAGCAGTGGTCTTCTTTTCATGTCTAATTAATACGACATAAAAATTCGACACACTGCTCACATTCACAAAACTGCTGTAAATAATCTAAACGATGGATTGTAAGGTAGCCATTTTCTTCTGATATGACTTTTTCTTTTTTGAATTCTTGTAATAAGCGGTTTACAACTTCACGACTTGTTGCACAAAGACTTGCTAGTTCACTATGTGTAAATTTTTCACTAATTTGAATCGATTTGTCTGTTTTCTTTTCGCCATATGAATTCGCTAAACGAATGAGTGTAGAGGAGAGTGCGCCTTTTTTTCCATATAGCAGTAAGTCGCGTAATTTAGTTTGTTCACGCATTCTTTGGATTTGAATCCATGTGAGACATTCTCGTAGTGCTGCAAGGTTTTCGGATAATTCATGTTCTAATTGTTCTTTCGAAATTGCAAAAACGGTACAACAATCTAAAACTTTTGCTGAAAGTGGGTATGTAATAAGTGGGATGAATAAAATACTTTCACCAATACAATCATTTTTCGTCGCAATGCAAAGTGTTAATTCTTTACCACCAACGCTCTCTTTTGTAATAGCAATACGACCTTTTTCCACAAAATAAAGATGTGTTGCCGCTTCACCTGTAGTACAAATATGTTGATGACGAACGAAATGATGTTTTGTACCATGTGCTTTAAAAATCTGCTGGACGATTTGGGGGACTGCATCAAACAAGATTAAAACACCTCCATAATTAACTGGTTTTTATTTTAACATAAATAGTAAATGGTACAAAAAATATGAAAGTCAAAAAAGGTCAAACATATTACTTGAGTTTTTGAAATGAAGTCGATATAATAAAATTAATCAATAGTCAAAGATGGTCAAACAGGAGGGGAAAATAATGCAAATGAATCAAATGAACCAAGAAGAAGAAAATCCGCTAGAGAAGTACGGACGTAATCTAGTAGAGGCTGTTAAAGAAGGTAAGATGGACCCTGTTATTGGACGTGACCAAGAAATTCGTGATGTCATTCGTATTTTATCTCGAAAAACAAAAAATAATCCCGTTCTAATCGGTGAACCAGGTGTAGGTAAAACAGCGATTGTTGAAGGTCTAGCACAACGTATTGTAAAAAAAGACGTACCTGAAGGTTTAAAAGATAAACAAATATATGAACTTGATATGAGCGCATTAATTGCAGGCGCAAGTTATCGCGGACAGTTTGAAGAACGTCTACAAGGGGTTTTAAAACAAGTACGTGAAGCAGAAGGAAATATTATCTTATTCATCGACGAAATTCATACCATTGTCGGTGCAGGTAAAACAGAAGGTTCGATGGATGCAGGGAATATGTTAAAACCAATGTTAGCACGTGGTGAACTACATTGTATTGGTGCAACAACATTAGATGAATATCGTACAAATATCGAAAAAGACCCTGCACTTGAACGACGCTTCCAACAAGTGCTTGTACGCGAACCATCTGTAGAGGATACAATTTCCATTCTACGTGGTTTACGTGAACGTTTTGAATTACATCATGGTGTACGCATTCATGACCGTGCGATTGTGGCCGCGGCAGAATTATCAAATCGCTATATTACAGATCGTTTCCTACCAGATAAAGCGATTGATTTAGTCGATGAGGCGTGTGCGATGATTCGTACAGAAATCGACTCGATGCCATCTGAATTAGATGAGGTTACACGTCGACAAATGCAGTTGGAAATTGAAGAACAAGCATTGATGAAAGAAGACGACAATGCGAGTAAAAAACGTTTAGAGGCACTACGTGAAGAATTACAAGAATTAAAAGATTCATCACAATCGATGCGTGAACAATGGGAACGTGAAAAAAATGCGCTTCAAATTGTGCAAGAAAAACGTGAAAAACTCGACCAATATCGCCATGAATTAGAAGAAGCAGAGAATCAATATGACTTGAATAAAGCAGCGATTCTACGACATGGTAAAATTCCAGAGCTTGAAAAAGAGTTAGCGAATTTAGAAGAGGAAGTAGAAAGTACAGATAAGTTATTACGTGAAGATGTAACAGCAGAAGAAATTGCGAGTATTGTATCTCGCTGGACAGGTATTCCTGTAACGAAAATGTTAGAGGGAGAACGTGAAAAATTACTTCGTTTAAAAGATACACTACATGAGCGTGTAGTAGGTCAAGATGATGCAGTTCGTCTTGTTTCAGAAGCTGTATGGCGCGCACGTGCAGGTATCCAAGACCCGAATAAACCAATCGGTTCGTTCCTATTCTTAGGACCAACTGGTGTAGGTAAAACAGAACTTGCGAAAGCACTCGCAGCACAACTATTCGACTCAGAAGACCATTTTGTACGTATTGATATGTCGGAATACATGGAAAAACATAGTGTATCTCGACTTGTGGGTGCACCTCCAGGTTATATCGGTTATGAAGAAGGCGGTCAATTAACAGAGGCAGTTCGTCGTAATCCGTATTCGGTCATTCTATTAGATGAAATTGAAAAAGCACATCCAGATGTCGCAAACATTCTCCTTCAAATTTTAGATGATGGTCGTATTACAGATAGTCAAGGACGTATGGTGAACTTTACGAATACAGTTGTCATTATGACATCGAATATCGGTTCACACTATTTACTTGATTTACACAATACAGAAGGACATGCGGTGGAAGATTTAGTGATGGCAGAGTTGAAAAAACACTTTAAACCAGAACTATTAAACCGTCTAGATGATATCATCATGTTCCACGCATTAACAGATGAGCACTTCTACGAAATTACACGTAAGTACGTGAACCATCTCGTACAACGTGTAGCAGAACAAGAGATTAAATTAGTAGTTGGCGATGATGTTATTCATTGGATTGCGAAAGAAGGAGCAGATCCTGCATTCGGCGCAAGACCACTTCGTCGCTTCATCCAACGCCATGTAGAAACACCAGTCGCAAAAGAATTATTAAAAGGTGAAAAAGTACCTGGCGACACACTAACAGTTTATGTAGAAGACAATGAGATTAAAGTGAAATAAGATTTATTTTAGGAAGAGGAATCACATTTGATGTGGTTCCTTTTTATTTGCCCTATTTTTGATGAATGTAAGTAAAAAATAAAATTTTACTAATAAAATAAGTATTTCTTTAAATAACCCTTTTATCTATTTGTATTTTATGTTAATCTTTTACATGTTACATTTTTATCAAAAATATATTATTTATATTAAAATTATTGCGTACAAGTAAATGAGCGTTTTACATATACGATTAAATTTAAGAGGAAAAGTTCATAATATTCGAAAACCAATTGCTAAGTTATTTGGTAACTCTAAATATAAATACTAAAAGGAGGTATATGGATGAAATATATTAGACTGACCTTAATTAATATTGTGGCGATTGGCATATTACATCTAGGTGGTTTTTTGTTCAGTATTTTAACTGATGGTGTATATGAAGGTATAGCTTACTTATTAGTACTCATTACACCAATCACTTTGTTTATTGGAAACTATTTATTAAAAGAAAAGTTACAGCCAGAGTCACAAAGCAATTTGATTTTTATTTTAATTGGAAGTATAGGAAGCCTGTTTTTACATTTTCTTTTTAGTAATGTCCAGTTTGAAAATGGCTTACCTTATGATTCATCAAGAGATAATATGTCAACGGCGCTTGTATTATTTTTATATAAGGCGGTATTTGTTCAATATTTCATAGGAGCTGTCCTTTATGAGTGGCGACTTTATAAAAAGAAAAACAGTAATACATAGAATGAATGATACGAATTTACTTGGTTCATTGACATACACAACAAAAGCGCAACAAACATTTAACGAAAGATAGAAATGTGAGGGAAGAGAATGAATAAAAAAATCGCTGTTTTTCTTATAATAGAATTATTTTTAATTGCTTGTTTAGTATTATCAATATTTACTGAGATGTATTTTTTAATATTGCTGATTTTTATATTATCACCAGCTACTTTAATAATAATGCTACTTGTTTCAGATCATAAAAGAGGGAATAAAGGCTCAAGAATTACTTTTTTCATTATTGTATTTTCCTTTTATCTTCAAATGAATTTATTAGCAATAATTGATGATAGTTATACTTGGAGAGGTCCATTCAGGTTACCTGAATATGAAGAGCTTGATGAAGTTTTATTTCCGTTAATTATTTTAGTAGGAGTGAGTCTATTAGTGGCATTTATCGCTATCTATGAGCTAATTGCTATGTACGAGAGAAATAATAAAAAACGAAGTGTTAATGAGATGGATGAAAAATAAATAGGTTCAAATAGAAATAATTAAAAGAGAATCAATTATGTAAATAACTCTGCACCCTATGCTCATGATTTTTATTATGTATAAGTGTTTTAATTGATGCATTATCGTCATCTGAGTTAAAGGAAAATAGAAAAAATGAGATTTAATAAAAGGGTGAGTTATTTGAAAGATGTTTTTGATTCTCCAAAATATAAAAGATAAAAATATGAGGGTAATTAAATGAAGATGAAAAAATATTTGTTTGTATTAATAGAAATTATTTTATTAATCTGTTTAGCTTTATTCACGACAAGAAAAATGTACGATGCAGCATTTATCATTTTGATATTTTCACCAATAATTTTAATGAGTATTTTAATTTTAGGGGAATTGTTAAAAAGTAAGGGAAAGCCACAATATCTGATATTTAGTATCATAATACATACTTACATTGGACTAAATTTGTTTAGTATTTTTGATTCACAACTTGATTGGAGAGGGCCTTTTAGATTCCCCAAAGCTATAACTAATGATCAAGGTGTCTTTGAATTGATTGTTATTTTAACTGGAGTTAGTTTACTAATTTCTGTTTTAATAAGTGGAGCGATTTTATATAGTCAAAAGAAAAAATCTAATAAATAGGTTAGAGACTTCTTTTTTGAAACATACATTAATGAGATGGATGAAAAATAAATAAGTCCAAATTTGAAAAGAGCTCATTTCAGATGTAAATGTGGTCTTTTCAATTCATTACGAACCACCGTGGTGACGTATTAATTAAGGAACATCGACTAAGTTCCGCAAAAAAATTTCAAGGAACATCGACTAAATGCTGCACGTCCTGTGCGAACGTCGATGGATCTTACATCCTGTGAGGCCTACATCTAGGTGATGACGATGATCCATTACCTCAGACTGGTTATACGTATGGGGATAATAATCCAGTCGTTAAAATAGATACTGATGGTAATGACGCAATGATTATCATTGTAAAAAAAGCTGCTAGGTGGCAAGGGATATGTCACTTTTATTAAAAGTTAAAGGGAATTTCGATAGAGCATATAGCTATGCGAAAAGTATAAAGAAAAATAAACCAAAATATAATGTAACCACATACAATTGTGCAGATGTGTCGATTGATATCTTGTTAGCTTCGATGAAATATCGTCATAAAGGGATTGATGACTCTAAAACGTATGCATTAAAGCAAACTAGAAAAATAATTAGACCAAATGGGATGGTAGGGTCTTTAAAAGGTATTTTTGGTTCTTCGAAATATAAAAGATAATAAAATAGTAAAGTGAATTTAAATTTTAAAAATTAGGAGTAGATATGGTGAATAAAAGGTTATATTTTTTTCTCATTGCAGAATTTTTAATATTAATAGCATTAATTTTAGCTGTTGTTTTAAAATATAAGACGCTTGTCATGCTAATTTTATTAGGATCACCGTTATTGTTGATAGGAGGAGCCGTTATAGCTCACTTATTTTCCGATGCAAAGACCCCGCAAAAAATTATTATAAGTATAGTGGTTTACGTAATTGTGGCATTAAATGTATTTAGTATTATTGATCCGGACGTCGTTTGGAGAGGGATACTTACACCGTCTATAGGTAAGGCTCCAATACTATTCAATGAACAAGGTGAACAAATCGTTGGTACGGGTGACGAAGGTGTTACAAATGCTGTGTATATATATACTTTACTTTTAACAGGAGCATTAGTTGTAATTTGTGAATTATTTTTATTTGTGAAAAAAATACTAAAAAGTATCACAAGTAAATAATTCCGTAGTATATGGATATAATTACACAACATCATTTTATATTGCAGGTAACTTTGATAGAGCTTACAGTTATACAAAAGGTATAAAGAAAAAAAGCCTTATTATAGTGTTTTAAGAAATAACTGTTCAGATGTATCTATTGACGTGTTATTGGTATCAATGCAGTATAGTCAAAATGCTTTAACAGCATCTAAATCATATAGTTTAAAAAGATTGTAAAAACGTTCCATGAAACCAAATGGAATGGTAGGACCTTTAAAAAATATTTTTGGTTCTCCAAAGTATAAAAGGTAGAAATGTGAGGGAAGAGAATGAATAGAAGAATATTTGTTTTTTTAATAATAGAAGTTCTATTAATTGTTTGTTTAGGATTAGCCGCATTTACAGAAGTATATTACTTAACATTTCTGATTTTATTATTAACGCCCGCAGCTCTAATGATAATGCTACTTAATTCAAATCATAAAAAAGGAAGTAAGGGTTCAAGAGTCATTTTTTTCAGTATTATCTTTTACTATTATATTCAATTAAATGTATCAGTAATAATCGATGATGATTATATTTGGAAGGGCCCATTTAGATTTCCTGATATGATTGAATCGGATGGTGGTGTTTTCGCATTAATGATAATAGTATCAGCGAGTCTATTAGTGGCATTTATCGCTATCTATGAGCTAATTGCCATGTACGAGAGAAATAATAAAAAACGAATTATTAATGAGATGGATGAAAAATAAATAAACCTAAATTTGAAAAGACCTCATTTCAGCTGTAAATGTGGTCTTTTCAATTCATTACGAACCACCGTGGTGACGTATTAATTAAGGAACATCGACTAAATTCCGCAAAAAATTTTCAAGGAACATCGACTAAATGCTGCAAAAAATTTTCAAGGAACATCGACTAAATGCTGCAAAAAATTTTCAAGGAACATCGACTAAATGCTGCACGTCCTGTGCAAACGTCGATGGAACCGACATCGTGTCGGTCTGTGCGAACGTCGATGGATCTCACATCCTGTGAGACCCACATCTAGGTGATAATGATGAACTTTTATCATAGAGTAGTTATACGTACGGTAATTAAAGCAGAATAAAGAGGTGAGAAAATGGATTTAATCGTACCGGAAAGTGATTACTTCGAAAATAAAAAAGAGTGGATGCGTGCTTTTGATGTGTTACAACAGCTCGTTAAGGAATATCCAAATGAACCGAAATATCTTTGTAAATTAGCATTTCTTTGTTGGTATCATACTTCTGAATCGGACGGGGATCGAGAAAATTTGAATGAGAGTTTATTAGACAGTACTTTACTGGCGTGTTTTGTAGAAGGAAAAAAGAAATTTAGTGAAGATGTTAATTTCCTCGTTGTATTTGGACAAATGATGCACCTTACCCCGTATCTTTTTGAACATGAGAATTTTGATTATTTCGCTATTGAAAAGCTGGCGTTGGATTATATTGAGAAAGCATTTATGATGGCTCCTAATAGCCTTTTTATAAAAAAATTATTTATAGAGACTCGATATATCCCAGAAAATATTTCATCTAATAGACTTTTAAATCGTTTTAAAAAATTATTGAATATAGAGACAGAGACAGAATATAATAAGTTAAAAGAAGAAGTAGCGCATGACATCTCGAATTTTGGTTTTTCAGGGCTGATGTTAGAGTTTTTCAAGGATATGAATCCCCCAAATAGTTTGTGAATGATTAATTATAGAAAAAGATATTTAGCCCATCACTGAATAAAATTTTAGACTTTGCCGTATCAGTGGCATTTCTTTAAAAAGAATACTCATGATAATGCTTTTTCTGTAGTTAATTAAATAATTTATTTGGTTCACTGACGTACACAACAAAAGTACAACTTCTTGCTATAAAGAAAGAGGCATAGTCATTAATGAATTTTAAACAAATATTTTATTTTTTTGTCGGAATGTTAATTCTATTATTAGCAGGTGATATAACTTATAATACGGAGCATATTATTCCGATTTTCATAGTAATGGTATCAGTTTTTTATTTACTATATACGGAGATTTTTAAGAATAAATTTTCAATAAAGAGCATGTTAATAGGTATAATGATTGCATGGTTCATATATCATTTTGTAAATATTTAGTTTTTACAAAGTGCATCTTTAAAATAATACAGGATGTCGCACCTCAAAAGTAAAACTGAATTTTGAGGTGTTTTTTTATACCAAAATATACGGCGAAGTTTATATTATATATACCAAATAATGACTTATGATATATAATAGGGTGAGAACAAAAGTTCGTAATTTTATTATAGAGAGAAGTGAGGATAAATGAATGTATATGTAGATGATTTACGAGATTGTCCTGAAGGGTTCACAATTGCTAGAACCTTTGAAGAAGCGGTGACTTTATTGGAACAGCATGAGGTGGATATTTTGTCATTGGATCATGATTTAGGTGAGGATGCAGAGGGGAATCTACTGCCGACAGGGTATGATTTGGTCAAGTACTTTTGTGAACATGGTTTACGAGCAAATAAAATTTATTTGCATACAGATAATCCGGTAGGACGAGAAAATATGTATGAAACGTTGAAGGGGGCAAAGCGTAGAGGTTTTATTGATCAAGATATTGAAATTTATCATTATTCCATCACATCCAACCGTTATAGTGGTCCAACTGAATAAATAAAAAAAGACATGTACGTAGGTACGTGTCTCTTTTTGGTTTATTGTCTGTGTGAATCGATATCTTGTGCTTCACCTTTTGGAAGGATTGCGCCCACGATTACGACGAATACTGCAAATACAACTGAGAAGATTAAACCTTGCTTCACTTGTTCCATTTCGAATGGTGTGTTACCGATAGCAGAAGTTACATAATTTAAAAGTGTAAATAATACAGCACTCCAGAATAATAAAACGATGTATTTCATTGATTTTCACCTCTGATTTTACATTTGTACTCTATTAATAATAGCATAATGAAGAAGTAAATTGAAATACTCTTTTCATTCGCACAGTAGATTTTGTCAAAGTTTTGTCAATAGTGTTGAAAACTGAAAACGGTTCGATTATAATTAGTACCAGGTATTAATAATTGGTATTTGAAAAGGGGCGCTATAGATGGCAGCTGGTTTAATTGGTATTGGACGTTATGTACCAGAAAATATCGTGACAAATGCAGATTTAGAGAAAATTATGGATACATCAGATGAATGGATTCGCACACGTACGGGAATTGAAGAACGTCGTATTGCGGGAGACGATGAAAATACATCTGATTTAGCTTTTAAAGCAGCGGAAGCAGCAATTAAAGACGCAGGAATTACAGCGGATCAAATCGGTTTAATTCTTGTGAATACAGTAACACCTGATCAACCATTCCCAACAGTCGCATGTATGATTCAAGAACGTTTAGGTGCAACGAAGGCAGCGGCGATGGATCAATCGGCAGCTTGTGCAGGTTATATGTATGGATTAGTAACAGCAAAGCACTTCGTTGAAGCAGGTACATATGATTATGTATTAGTTGTAGGTGCAGAAAAGCTATCAAAAATTACAGATTGGACAGATCGTAACACAGCTGTATTATTCGGTGATGGTGCTTGTGCAGCTGTAGTTGGAAAGGTATCAGAAGGTCGTGGTATATTAGCTTATGAACTAGGAGCAGATGGTTCTGGTGGTAAATTCTTATATCAAGATGAACATGACCACATCGCAATGAATGGTCGCGAAGTATTCAAATTTGCGGTACGTCAAATGGGCGAATCTGCGATGAATGTAATCGAAAAAGCAGGTTACCAAAAAGAAGACGTTGATTTCTTAATTCCACACCAAGCAAATATTCGTATCATTGATGCAGCACGTAAACGTTTAGACTTACCAGAAGACAAAGTAGCAGCAGTGATTAGTAAATACGGTAATACTTCTGCCGCTTCAATCGGTAATGCGATGGTTGAATGTGTAGAAAATGGTAAAATCAAAGATGATGATTTAATCGTATTAGTTGGTTTCGGTGGCGGTCTAACATGGGGCGCAATCGCATTACGATACGGTAAATAAAATTTAACGAGCTAGAAAGAAGGGGTTTTAGACATGACGAAAAAAAGAGTAGTAGTGACAGGTATTGGTGCAGTTACACCTTTAGCAAATGATGCACATGCAACATGGGAAGCCATCAAAAAGGGTCAATCAGGTATTGGGCCACTTACACGTATTGATGCAGAAAAATTTCCTGTAAGTGTAGCAGCAGAAGTAAAAGATTTCGATATCGAAGAATACGTAGTGAAAAAAGAAGCGCGTAAGATGGATCGCTTCACACACTATGCACTTGCGGCAGCAACAATGGCTGTAAAAGATGCAGACTTAACAATCGACGATTCAAACGCACCGCGCGTGGGTGTATGGTTAGGTTCAGGTATTGGCGGTATGGAAACATTTGAACAACAATACACAAACTTAATTACAAAAGGTCCACGTCGTGTGAGCCCGTTCTTCGTACCAATGATGATTCCAGATATGGCAGCAGGTCAAGTTTCGATTCACTTAGGTGCAAAAGGTATTAACACATGTACGGTAACAGCTTGTGCTACAGGTACAAACTCAATCGGTGATGCGTTCAAAGTAATCGAACGTGGCGATGCAGATGTGATGATTACAGGTGGAACAGAAGCACCAATCACTGAGTTATCAGTAGCTGGTTTCTGTGCAAATACGGCACTATCATTAAATCCAGATCCAAAAACAGCTTCACGTCCATTCGATAAAGAGCGTGACGGTTTCGTTATGGGTGAAGGTGCAGGGATTGTCGTATTAGAAAGTTTAGAACATGCTTTAGCACGCGGCGCGAAAATCTACGGTGAAGTTGTAGGTTACGGTGCTTCAGGTGATGCATATCATATTACAGCTCCAGCTCCAGGCGGAGAAGGTGCAGCACGTGCGATGACACAAGCGATTGAAGATGCAGGAATTGACCCATCTCAAATTGATTACATTAATGCACATGGTACATCAACTTACTACAATGATATGCTTGAAACAGAAGCAATCAAAAAAGTATTAGGCGACCATGCACAAAAAGTAGCAATCAGCTCAACAAAATCAATGACTGGTCATATGTTAGGTGCAGCTGGTGGCGTAGAAGCTATCTTCTCAGTATTAGCACTGAAAGAAGGAATTGTTCCACCAACAATGAATCTTCAAAACCAAGCTGAAGAGTGTGATCTAAACTACACACCAAATGCAGCGGTAGAGAAAACAATGGAGTACGCATTAAGTAACTCATTCGGCTTTGGTGGACATAACGCAACACTTGTATTCAAAAAATACGAAGCATAATAATACAAAGGCATTACATCTTTTTGATGTAGTGTCTTTTTTTATTCCATTTATTGTTATTTGAAGTTATAATGTAAAGTAAGCTTTACAATCATCGGAGGAAAATATGAAAAATCATGTAAGAGATTTGCGAATGCAGTATGATTTATCGCAAGATGCATTAGCAGAAAAAGTAGGGGTATCACGACAGACGATTATTTCACTTGAAAAAGGAAAATATAATCCATCCATCATATTAGCTTTTAAATTAGCACGTGTGTTTCGATGTCAGATTGAGGATCTTTTTATTTATGAGGAGGAGAATAGTTGAAGAATAAACAGCTGGTATTTTATATATTAGGTACTATTTTATTCATTTATGCACTTGTACTGAACCTACCGTTGATTTTAGACTTTGAATTTCCGAATGCAATTATGGCATTTGGTCTAGCCATTATGGCGTTTTGTCTTGCCTATTTAACGCCGCATTTTTCAGAGAAAGATGAACGTGCGCAGAAGATTCGAGAACGCGCAATATATATGAGTTATTTCTGGGGTATGGGCTTCTTATTGGTTCTTTTAATCGTATTCAATCCATTATCTACGTTCGAGTTAGCAGCTTTTCAATTATTATCATTATTCATCGCACTCTATTTATCCATCGTCTTTTTAAATATGGTTTACTACGCAAGAAAATATTAAAACAGGCTACATAAAACATAGCGTTCGCAACAAAAAGAAGTACACCTCCTTTCCTTTTTTTGTTGGTGTTCGCAACAAAAAGAAGCACAACCCCTTCCTTCTTTTATTGATGTTCGCAACAAAAAACTGGAACCGCGTCACAGCGCGATTCCAGTTTTTCTTATGCTCATATGAGATGATGGCTTTTATAGCGTATTATTTTTTCTTCTTTACTTTACGACCTAAGCCCATCGCTGCTTCCATACGGTCAATTGTTGCTGAAGCAATCGCATTCGCTTTATCGCGACCTTCATCTAAGATGTGGTCTAATTCAGGTGAATCGATTAATTCTTTGTAGCGCGTTTGAATTGGTGCTAAATGATTGATTACAGCCTCTGCAACACCTGCTTTAAAGTCACCATATCCTTTACCTTCATACTTCGCTACAACTTCATCAACTGTTTTACCTGTAAGTGATGATTCAATAATGAGTAAGTTTGATACGCCTGGTTTGTTTTCAACATCAAAGCGTACAACACCCTCTGAATCCGTCACAGCCGATTTGATTTTCTTCTCGATTTGTTTTGGCTCATCTAAAATACGAATGGTTGCTTTTGCATTCGCATCTGATTTACTCATCTTCTTCGTAGGGTCTTGTAGTGATTTAATGCGCGCACCGTTCTTCGGTAATTGAATATCTGGTACAACGAATGTTTTACCAAAACGTTTATTGAAGCGCTCTGCTAAATCGCGTGTTAATTCGATATGTTGTTTTTGGTCATCACCTACAGGAACAAGGTGTGTATTATATAGAAGAATGTCACCAGCCATTAGCGGTGGATATGTTAAAAGACCAGCTGATACAGATACATTTTCTTTTGATGATTTATCTTTGAATTGTGTCATGCGCTCTAATTCACCAATTGAAGCGATACATTGTAACATCCATCCAGCTTGTGCATGTGCTGGTACTTCAGATTGAATGAATAGAGTTGATTTGTTTGGGTCAATCCCAGCTGCTAAGTAAGTGGCTGCGAGTTTACGGATATTTTCATGTAACTCTTTTGGATCTTGTGGCATTGTAATCGCATGTTGATCAACAATACAGAAGATGCTATCATATTCGTCTTGTACCTCTACGAATTGACGAAATGCACCGATATAGTTTCCGAGTGTGATGACGCCTGTTGGCTGAACGCCTGAAAAAATTCTTTTTTTCATTTTTTCTTCCTCCTTCAAATAAAAAAACATCATGCCTCCCTAAAAATAGGGACGAATGATGTTTTGAATCCGCGGTACCACCCAAGCTTGTCATAAAAATATGACCACTCTACCTCGTAACGTGAGGTAATGCGAGCTAAGTTACTTTTTGTCTGTTCACAAAGCTGGCTCCGAAGTCCATTCGACCAAGTGTATCATCTGTTCTCACCAACCACAGATTCTCTGAATATACAAAACTTGATGTACTACTCTTCATCTTCGCCTACTATTTCATTGTTTTGATTATATGATAAACATTCTGCAAATGCAAGCGTGTCAAGGGGTGAACGTATTTTCGGTTTTTATTTTCAGTCGTTGTATGCTAAATGAGAAAAAATATTTTGAAAACTAGGTTTATGTTTATGAGAATAAGGGAATAAATATATGTAGCGAAACTAGATATAGATGAAAAAGTGTTAGTAGATACAATATGTACACATTGTAAAACTTTTAAAAAACTATATTCAAACGAATGATTGTATTGTATAATAAGTTTATAATTCTTTATTAGATTTATTCTAATTTAAAAATAACAATCGTTTAGCTCTATACATTTGAAAGGATGTGCTAGATATGATGGTAACATTATTTACATCTCCGAGCTGTACTTCTTGTCGTAAGGCAAAGGCTTGGTTAGAGGAACATGATATTGCATATAAAGAACGTAATATTTTTGCGGAACCACTAACAATCTCTGAAATCAAAGAAATTTTACGTATGACAGAAGATGGGACAGATGAAATCATCTCGACACGTTCTAAAACTTTCCAAAAATTAAAAGTGGATGTAGAAACACTACCTCTACAAAAGTTATATGAATTAATTCAAGATAACCCAGGTTTATTACGTCGTCCGATTATTTTAGATGAAAAGCGTTTGCAAGTAGGTTATAACGAAGATGAAATTCGTCGTTTCTTACCACGTAAAGTACGTGCTTATCAACTTCAAGAAGCACAGCGTATGGTAAATTAGCAAACTAGCGTACAGTGAATACATTGTGCGCTAGTTTTTTTATGTTAAAGTGCGTCGTTTTTAAAAGACGTACTAAAATATAAAAATCAAGTCAAAACGATTGCATTTCATGTGAGACTTTTCTACAATTCATATACAATAGCTAATAGAATCTTTTTCTTTTCTTTTTTTCTGTTGAACACTTACAATAGAAGTAGTAGAGTTAGTTATTCACGTAAGCAATTTGCAGTAAGTCATAACTAACTGAAGGGAGTTGTTTAGTATGGATATAGAACGCATTAATGACAATACTCTAAAACTTGTGATTTCATATAAAGATATAGAAGAACGTGGCTTTACAAAAGATGAAATTTGGTTTAATCGAGATAAAGGCGAAGAACTATTCTGGGTCATGATGGATGAAATTGACGATGATCAATTTGAAGTGAACGGTCCACTCTGGATTCAAGTAGTTGCGAAAGAAGTCGGTCTTGAATTAACAGTGACAGTTGTAAATGCACCACATGAATTATTTAATGAAGGTATGTTAGATGTACAAAACAAGGGAAGTCAGTTTGCAAATATGTTTGAATCCGATCCATTCACAACCAATGCACAAGATTTTGAAACAGATACCTTCCAGTTGTTAGAGGACGCTGTTTTTGAATTAGAGAGCTTTGATGATTTGATTCCGCTAGCAAAATCAATGCCAAGTGGTTTTGATGAAGTGAATGAGTTATATGTATATGAAGGTCGATATTACTTGTACATTGACTTCACACGAGTGGTAGATGTTGAATTACAACAAGATTTCCTAAGTCCGATTTTAGAGTATGCAAAACTTTCAAGTCAGACAATTCATGTACTACGTGAATACGGAAAAGCGATTATGGAAGGCGATTGTTTCGCCATCACACGCGAACATTTTTAAAAACAAGTAAAATTAGAGAACTTCATCATTTTATATGGTGAAGTTCTCTTTTTGCGTTAGATTTAGTCTGTTGTTTTTTAAAAAAGCACCCTTTTTTAACAGTTGAGTAAGAGGAATATTTCTTTTATAGTGAGTAAAATCACGATAAGGGGGTCATGTATTGCTGAGTGCATTAACTGAAAAACAAGAGATGGTTTATTTAACGCATGAATTATCCAAAGAGCGCTTGCTTGAAATACGTCAAACACAACATTTTTATTGTCCAGCATGTCATGAACAATTGGTTTTAAAAATTGGACAAGTCATGATTCCGCATTTTGCGCATCGAAAAAATGAACATTGTCAGGTTTTTTCAGAAGGAGAATCAGCACTTCATTTACAAGGGAAGTACGCATTATATCGCTGGTTACAATTTCAACATATTCCGGTATTAGTGGAACCTTATCTAAAAG
Organism: Kurthia sp. 11kri321; assembly: GCF_001534765.1. NCBI lineage: Bacteria > Bacillati > Bacillota > Bacilli > Caryophanales > Caryophanaceae > Kurthia > Kurthia sp. 11kri321. The sequence goes on along the minus strand of NZ_CP013217.1, from coordinate 2,301,039 downwards.
CGATTCAGCAACGCCCTGATTTATTAATTCAACAACAGGATAAATACATAGCGGTTGAGTTTCAATGTAGTGCTTTAACGCCGCAACGACTTACAAAGAGAAACAGAGGATATCAGAAACTAGGAATTGAACCACTCTGGATTGTCAAAGCGAAGCCGTCTTTTTATGAAGGGATTCAGTGTGTTCAATTAGCTCCTTTTTATCAACAGTTCATATTAAACCGACAACTTCTTACATTTGATGTAGAAAGAGAGCAGCTTCAAATGTATGACCATCTGATTCATATTGCAGGTCGTCGCTATCTCACCACAGCGAAAAGAACACCCATTCATCATCAACCTTTTCCGCTGGAGTTAGTGATTCCGTTTGAACAAGAAAAAATAGCAGAACAGTGGTTGCAAGAACGTGAGCGCTATTTAGTAAATCGCTTACGCTTTAACCGTCGTGGTATTCAAGATTCCTTTTTTAAGTTGTGTTACGAGCATAAAATTATGTTGCAAGCACTACCGAATTGGATTGGTATCCCAAGTAGTGTCCAGTTATCTGTTCATCCTGTTGAATGGCAATTAGCACTGACTTGCTTCATCCGCTCAGGAGTGACACAAGATTTATCATCGCAATTGTATCATCATAATCGTACATGGCGTATTCCTGAACGAGCAATTAGGACGTATATTGACTTCGTTCAACGTGAAAATCCTACCTTATCATGGCAAGATTTAGAAATTAGTTCGATTTCCGAAGAAATTTATCGCCAATATGTTGCATTAAAGTTTGATAATTGAGAAAATGGAAAAGAACAAATAAACCAAGTATAAAGTAGGGGGTTACGCAGATGACAGAAGTGAAAAAAATGCCATTACGTCATGAAGTACCAGAAGAATTAACATGGCGTTTAGAGGATATTTTTGCGACAGTAGAAGATTGGAATACGGAATATGCAGAGGTAGAAAACTTATTAACACAAGCACCTGCATTTCAAGGTACATTAAAAGACGGTGCTGAAGCAATGTTAGCTGTTCTTCAATATCGTGATGAAGTATATACACGTTTAGGTAAGTTAAATGCGTACTCGCATATGCGCGCAGATCAAGATACAACAAATAGTGAATTCCAAGCGCTAGATAGTCGCTGTAGCTCATTAGTAGCGAAAGCAGTAACAGCACTTTCATTCTTAACACCAGAAATTCTTTCATTATCAGAAGAACAAATCGCAGACTACTTAGCAAATAATGAAGCATTACGCTTATATAAACAAGAGTTAGATGAAATTAATGAACAGCGTGCTCATGTCTTACCAGCAGAGCAAGAAGCGATTTTAGCGCAAATGGGTGAAGTGACACAATCATCTTCTAATACATTCGGTATGTTGAATAATGCTGATTTAGAGTTCCCAGTCATTAAAGACGAGAACGGGCATGATGTGCAGTTAACACATGGTAACTATGTACACTTTTTAGAGAGTGCAGATCGTTCTGTACGTGAAGCAGGATTTAAGGCGATGTACGAGACATTCGGTAAATTCAAAAATACATTCGCTTCAACACTTGCAGGGAATGTTAAAGCACATACGGTATCTGCTCGTATTCGTAAATATGATTCAGCTCGCCAAGCAGCTATGTCGAATAATCATATTCCAGAAAAAGTGTATGATCAATTAATCGAGACAGTACACAAAAATATTCATTTAATGCACCGTTATTTAAAATTACGTAAAGAAGTACTTGGCCTCGATGAACTGCACATGTGGGATGTTTATACACCACTTGTAAAAGAGACAAAGATGGACATGCCATACGAAAAAGCAACAGAGCATATGTTAAACAGCTTTGAAGCGATGGGCGATGAATATGTAGGTATTGTTAAAGAGGCACTTGAGAATCGCTGGGTAGACGTTGTAGAGAACAAAGGGAAGCGTAGTGGAGCTTATTCTTCAGGTTCATATGGAACGAATCCGTATATTTTAATGAACTGGCAAAATAATTTAGATAATCTATATACATTGGTGCATGAATTTGGTCACTCTGTTCATAGTTACTATACACGTAACAACCAACCGGCTGTCTATGGGGATTATTCAATTTTCGTAGCAGAAGTTGCTTCAACGTGTAATGAAGAGTTACTAACAGATTATTTACTGAAAAATGTAGAAGATGAGAAATTAAAAATCTATATTTTAAATCACTGGCTAGATTCGTTCCGCGGTACAATTATTCGTCAAACAATGTTTGCGGAGTTTGAACATTTGATTCATGAAATGGACCGTAATGGTGAACCATTAACAGCAGATGCGCTATCTGAAAAATATCATGAACTGAATAAATTCTACTTCGGTGAGGATATGATTAGTGATGAAGAAATTGCATTAGAGTGGGCACGTATTCCTCACTTCTACTATAATTACTATGTATATCAATATGCGACTGGTAAATCGGCTGCGATTGCATTAAGCACACAAATTCTAAATGAAGGTCAACCAGCAGTTGAGCGTTATACAAACAACTTCTTAAAAGCAGGTTGCTCGGATACACCGATTAATGTATTACGCGCAGCAGGTGTTGATATGGAGTCTGCTGAACCAATTCAATTAGCTTTCAATCAATTTGAACGTAACTTAGAAAAATTAGAAGCATTACTTTTAGAAAAATAATGTACAATCAGTTGGTTTCACGATGAAGTGGAACCAACTTTTTTTGATATGTATTCAAAAAACAAAGAAGTTTGAATAATACAGTCTTAAAATCACATAAACACAGAAGAAGAAAGTAGAATGAAATATACTCTAAATAGATCATGCTAAATTTTTATCTAAAAGGAAACGAAGATATGATAAATTTCATAGAAAATAAAAATACTTATTTTGGTATTTATGAAATAAAAAAGAAGTTTATTTTGTCGGATTTTATCGGTTTTTACAAGTGTTATTTTGGTATCGCTTTCAATGTGTCTAAAATGTGAAAATAAAATAAAACCATTGCTATATAGGGATATAAGTGATAAAGTAACTAGTGTGAAATAAATCACAAACAAACATACACCCCTTTGTTTGAACGTGAACATTTCTCCCATCCCCTTTGTGAAAATGAGCGCTCTCGTAGAGTCGCTCATTTTATTTTTTTTGTAATTTTTATAGATGTCAAAAATTCCCTGATGAAAATTTCATTTATTTATTAATAACAAATACAGATAATAAAACATTTAATCAATCACTTAATTAGATGTTTTGTTATCTGTATTATTTTTTTAAGAAAAGTAAAATAGTACAGATATGAGTAGAGTAATACAGTTTTATATATATGCGAACGATAAGTATAGATATGAAAAGAAAAAACGTCCAAATCTTAACGGTAATTATTTGAAAACGTTTTATAAATAAGTATATTCGCTTTTTTATGATGAAAACTGTTATGAAACACATTAGGTAGAAAGAATATTTATTTAAATCCTATAAAAATAATAGCAAAAATAAAAATTGTTCATATGAGAGTTCCTTTTTATCAACAGAAGTATTTTTGATAAATGAAAAAGAACTTTGACGTTTTGATACGTCAAAGTTCTTTTTATAATTAGTATGCAGTTTTTAAGCGGAATAGCGAATGATGTTTACAATGAATGCGTTCAATCTTTTGTTGGAGTAAACGTTTTTTTAATTCACGATCAGCTGCTTTTTCTGAAATGTTATAAAAACTAGCCACTTCTTCAGCTGATAATACATGGAATTTTTTAAATAACTCTTCTAATGGTGGTGGTGGTGCTTGTACTAATTCTTTTTCGAGTAATTCTGATAAAATTTGCTCGTAAATTTCATAAGAATAGGTTCCAGAAACTTTTAGTCCTTCATCTTCAATATTGCCATTGAAGAATACAAAGCTCGGTACTTCTTGTACATCCATCTCATGTGTAATACATAAATCACTTTGGAATGAACGCGCTGCTTCTAGCGAGCGGAAGTCTGCTTCAAATTCTTCAACATCTAATGAAACAGCTTTAGCAATTTCCGTTAAGGTATTGCATGAACGAATATTTTTTTCTTCCGTAATCTGATATTCAAAGAGTTTCATTAAAAAACGGTGCCCTACTTTTTTACCTTGCAATTCAGCTGCTTTCACAGCAATTGAAGGCAATACAGGATGTGATAAATCAACAAGTTCTTCATGGCTTGCACAGTTGTTAATACGATGACAAGCAACATTTAATGAAGACAGCTCAGTACTTAAAATAAAACGAATTGAAAAGTAATGGCCGTAGTTTACTTGTAATTTACGAATAATCGCATGTAAGTCTCTACTTTTCGGCTGAAGTAAATCAATAAATACATATAATTCAATTGGTTTGCTATAGGATGCCGGTGGCGAGACAGGGTCCGTCACTAATTGTAAATGAGTCACTCCTCCATTACCTCCTCATCTTCATCAGGTGCGTTAATCATATGGTGGGCTGTTAAAACAAGGCGTTTATAATAGACTTCTCTAAATTTACCCTCTAACCCTACTTCATCCATAGCCTCAGACATACACTCTAACCAGGCTTGAGCGCGCGTAGGTGTAATTTTGAATGGCATATGGCGTGCTTTTAACATGGGATGTCCATGTTCTTCTGTATATATATTTGGACCACCTAAATACTGTGTTTGAAATTGTATTTGTTTACGAGTAGTCTCAGTAAAATCATCTGGAAAAATTGGTTTTAATATTGGATTTTGCGCTACTTTAGCATAAAAAATATGTAACATCTTATCTAAAGTCTCTGCTCCAATTTCCTCGTAAGGAATAATCGGTCTTTGAGTCATGAATCATACTCCTTTACTTGAACTATATATCTATCATATCAACTGACTTCGGATTTCTCAAACAAATGGTTTCTGAAATACGAAAAAAGGGAAAAGATTTCATTAGAACTATGTGAAAAAAGAACGAAAAAGATATACTTTTTAACTGTTAGCGCTCTTTTAATGAAATATAAAATAGTTATTTATAACCATTCGTGTAAGATGAATTTGATATTTGTCCCGATAATAAGACAAAGTATGTAAAAAGAAAGAGTGTATCTTAAAAAACAACACTTACATAGTATAAAACAAATAGAGAATAAGTAAATAAAGGATTTTGTAGAGATAAAAGGTCATTCATATTAAAAGAGACAGGCCATTTTTGGCATGCCTCTTAATTTGTTTCAATGCAATATTATGCTTGGTAATTATTCATCACTTTTTTTACATAATTTTGTGTTTCGTTAAATGGTGGGATGCCATTATACTTCATGACATTTCCAGGTCCTGCGTTATATGCAGCAAGCATCATTTTATAATCGCCACCGAATTTATCGAGCATCATACGTAAATATTTTGTACCACCCATGATATTTTGCTCAGGGTTATAAACATCCGTTACACCTACATGAGCTGCAGTTGCAGGCATTAACTGCATTAAACCAGCTGCACCAGCGTAGCTTTTAATAGTCGGATTAAAGTCTGATTCTTGTTTAATAACTGCTTTAATCATCTTTTCAGGAATGCCATAAGTTTCAGAAGCTTTCTTGATGATGTCATCATACTTCGTCTTAGGGGAGTTACTTGATGTTGGTGCGATTGTATCGGTTTTCGCTGCATTCGTTTGATAAGTATTTACATATTGTTGATACATATTAGCAGGATTCGTTCCTACATTATTTGATACGCCTGATGTACCACCAAGTAAATTAGACGCAAGTGAAGCGCTCAGTGAACTAATTAACATCGCTGCCATAGCTGATGTGTTATTTTGACTTAATGAATTCAATCCATTTGTTAAACCAAGTGATTGCGTTAAGTTAGGTGTCGCTGAACTATTCTGTGTTTGACCGCCTAAAGCTTGACTAAATAATGCTTGGAAAGAAGCATCCCCTGTAGCAGGTGATGAACTTGCATTTGCTTGAGTACCAGATGTCATTTGAGAAAGTGCTTGTAATTGAACCATTTGCTGTAAAGCAGATACATCCATGTGACCTTACTCCTTTTTGTTTTGAATGGCTTGCATAAATCGTGCAAGCTTCTTTTTTGCTGGGCGAATTGGAATGTGAAGTGATTGTAATAGTTCTTGGAATATGAATCGACCACTTACTTCGTCTTGTACTTCATATTCTAACTCGTAGTCCTCTTGGTCGGCATATTGTGAATGATCAAACACCAATAAACCGCCTTTATACTTTATTTCGGCACGATTTGTTGAAAGTGTACCGATTTTTTGTAATTCTTTGCTGTCAATGTGTAGAGATTGTAGTCTATTTTTTACGTCACCTTCAGGGAAATCTTGAGTTCCTTGTAAAATAGCCTCTGCTTCATCTAATGTGAGAGAATCAGTCGTTTCTGTTAGTGCAATACCATTCGTTGGTTCTTTTAATGTTACTTCGTTTTTCGTCGGTGTTTGACGAATGCGAAGTCCGGATTTTAAGTGGCGAAGTGCTTGTTCTTTTGTATCAAAATAATGATTGTGTTGTAAGTGAAAAGCTTCTGGTTTTACATGGAAATGTGCGATTAATTGTTCAAATTCAGATGGTGTAAGTAAATTTTTAAATTCAATTTCTAATTCTTGCGACATAATGGAATCATCCTTTCAAATCAGTTGTCTACGAAAAATGGAATGTTACTGTAATAATACTACTGTCTTATGATAAAATATACGAGAGATAATCGGAAGGGAAGATGACAGTGAGAAAAACGTATTTAATTCATGAAGGCTCAAATAATGAAGGAGCTATTCAGTTCACATTAACAACTGCACCAGAAGGACAGTGGCAGCCAGCGAATCGCGTCATTACAGATTCAGATGAGATGGCTTTTATTTATGTCATTGATGAAAATGATGCATTTAGTTATTTCGTATTTCAACAATCTTCGTGGGATGCATTAGTCCAAATGATTCAACAAGAACAAGATCCAGCTGTTGTCATTGGAGAAGAAGCAATCACATTAACAGGAATGTTTGAAGAATTGCAAGCATTGTTATTTAATATAGAAGGAAATTCAAATTATGGAGAAGCTTTTGTCACAGCTGTTGAAGAAGCATTCTCAGCAATTTTAGCAGAAGCCTAAGACGTTAAGGGGGTCTTGTCATGGGACAATGGGATCGATTTTTGCAGCCCTATAAACAAGCCGTAGACGAATTAAAAATTAAACTAAAAGGCATTCGTACACAATTTCAAAAGACGAATCAAACGTCACCAATCGAGTTTGTGACAGGACGTGTGAAGCCGCTCGCAAGTATTTACGATAAAACGTTAGAAAAAGGACTTGTTTTTGAGCCATCTACAAAATTAGCACATGAACTACAAGATATCGCAGGTGTTCGCATCATGTGCCAATTTGTCGATGATATTCATACGGTCATTGAGCTACTTCGTCAGCGAAATGATTTAAAGATTATAGAAGAAAAAGATTACATTACTAATGTAAAAGCAAGTGGATATCGTTCTTATCATGTAATTATTGAATATCCTGTTGCAACGATTAAAGGCGAAATGAAAATTTTAGCTGAAATTCAAATTCGTACATTGGCGATGAACTTTTGGGCATCAATTGAGCATTCATTAAATTATAAATATAAAGGTGAGTTTCCTGAAGAAATTATGAAGCGCTTGCAGTTTGCAGCAGAAGCCGCATTTCGTTTAGATGAAGAAATGTCGCTTATTCGAAATGAAATTCATGAAGCACAGCAATATTTTACAGAGTATAAAGAGTTAACGAAGCCGAACGTAGAATCTGATGAGGAGAAAGGGGATCAATCGTCATGATGAGATTCGCTATTCAATCTAGAAACGACCAAACATCAAACGAACTAGCAGAGCGAGCGATTACGCATTTAACTGATTTTGGTTTAGAATTAAATGAAGAAAAGCCGGATATTGTGTTATCAATTGGTGGAGATGGGACATTACTTCATGCATTCCATCGTTACACACATATGTTATCTGAAGTTGCTTTTGTAGGCATTCATACAGGACATTTAGGTTTTTATGCAGATTGGCAACCAGAAGAATTAGAAAAGCTAGTCATTGCGATTTCGAAAAAGGAGTTTCGTGCGATTGAATATCCGCTTCTTGAAGTGACGATTAACTATCAAAATTCAGACGAGAATTTTACATACCTTGCGCTGAATGAATCGACGGTTAAATCACCTGAAGTCACACTTGTGATGGACGTCGAATTAAATGGACGACGTTTCGAACGTTTCCGCGGAGATGGTCTTTGTGTATCAACACCGTCGGGTAGTACAGCGTATAACAAGGCGCTAGGCGGTGCGATTTTGCACCCATCATTAGAAGGTTTCCAAATTACAGAGATGGCTTCGATTAACAATCGTGTATTCCGTACAGTTGGTTCATCGCTTATTTTGCCGGCACATCATACATGTGTTTTAAAGCCCGTTCAGGCGGAAGACTTTATGGTAACGGTAGACCATGTACAATTACTACACAAAAATGTAAAATCAATACAATATCGTGTCGCAGAAGAAAAAGTACGTTTTGCTCGATTTAAAGCATTCCCATTCTGGCAACGTGTACATGATTCATTCATCGATAGCGATTTAAAGGATTAATATGACAGAACAACGATATTCGATTCAATTTCAAGCAACAAAAGAAGAGCTTCTACGCGAGGCTCTTTCTTCTTTTGGAATTTCTAAAAAAGGATTAACAGCGATTAAACATCGCGGTGGACAATTACTTGTCAATAACGAAGAAAAGACAGTGCGACATATGCTATCGGTAGGCGACCTCGTGACGATTTATTTTCCTTTAGAACAGCCGAGTGAACATATTCAACCGAGTTCAAAGTCACTCGATATTGTGTATGAAGATGCAGAAATTATCGTCTTAAATAAGCCAGAGGGACTTGCGACCATCCCTTCTTATTTACATCAGGAGGATAGTGTCGCAAGTCGTTTAGTGCATTATTTTCAGAAGAAGAACATTGCGTCAACGGTACATATTGTAAACCGTTTAGACCGTGATACTTCAGGATTAATGTGTGTTGCAAAGCACAGCTACATTCATTACATTCTATCTGAACGTCAAAAAAAGCATGAGATTCATCGTGAATATGAAGCAATTGTGGAAGGACATGTCGAGCAAGATCAGGCAGAAATTATTGCACCAATTGCTCGAAAAGAGGCGAGCATGGTGGAACGTACAGTTTCAGAGCATGGTCAATACGCACATACGGCTTATACTGTTCTAAAACGATTTACAAAAGAGGGACAGCCGATGACGCACGTTCGATTAAAGCTTTATACAGGACGTACACATCAAATTCGTGTCCATATGGCATCGATCGGTCATCCACTTGTTGGGGATGAATTATATGGTGGAAGCACAGTCTTTTTATCGCGGCAGGCGTTGCATTGTGTCTATGTATCACTTGCGCATCCGATTACGAACGAGCCGATTATATTTGAAGCTGTATTACCAGCTGAAATCGCTCAACTAAAAGGAGAGTAAATGATGAAAAAGAAAATAAGTTTACTAATTGTTAGTTTATGTCTTGTTGGAGTTGCTTTCTTCATCGCACAAAACAAGACAGCTGCTGAACCTGAAAAGAATGGCTATGAACCAGAATCCCAAGGTGACTTGATCTTTTCGATTTTGAAGTAACCAAAGAGAAGCAGAGGAATTTCCTCCGCATCTCTTTTTTTATTGATTTTTAACAGAACCGTAAGCTGTTTTGGCTTCGAATAATAAGTGAATAAAGCTTTCAAAATAAGGTACAAATTGTTCTGTTCGTAGCAATTGTAATACTTCCTCTTTTGTCGCAAAATGTGCTTCTTGCACTTCATCTTCTTGTAGTTGTAATGTGTGAACATCTACAAATGATTCAATAATATAGTAATCATCAAAACCACGTGTGAAGTTCATCGTTAATTGAGGACGCATCTCTGAAAAATCATACATAATACCAAGCTCCTCATACAATTCACGCTCCGCTGCTTGTTGGCTTGTTTCGCCTACAAGTGCTGCGCCACCGCAACTTACATCATACAGATTAGCCCAACTATTTTTAGTTTTGTGTCGTTGTTGAATAAGTAATTCACCACGTTCGTTAAAAATACAGACATGAATGACCATGTGTAAATCTTCCGGTGGAAGTGGGTCACCGCGCCTTACTTGTCGGTGTTGCTTTATACGATCTCGATTATAAATATCAAAAAATTCTTCCATGATGTTCCACCTCTCGTATTCGCACTTCTATTTTGAAATGATTACAATAATGAAAAGGGTATAACATGTAGTATAGAGGTTTCACGGTGATTTTCATAAGAAAAGGAGTTGGCACACATGGAGAATCCATTCCAGTGGGAGCATGACAAAGCCATGCAGTACAACGAAACAATTCGAAAACGTATTTTAAACTATGCATCGATTTTTGAAGTGATGCAAGATATTGTTGTAACCGATTGTCGAGAAGTTCATTCCGTCGCCATTGTTGGTGCTGGTGGAGGACAGGAACTGAGTACACTCATTGATGTTTTACCGAAAGCATGTTATTTCGCAATTGATCCATCAGAAAAAATGCTTGAACTTGCGAAATATCGTCTAATACAAGAAGGGAAAGAAGCAGATATTCAGTACATTGCAAAACCTTTCCATGAAGTAGAGGTGGATGCAGTCGATCTTATCACCTGTCATCTCGTTCTCCACTTTTTACAGACAGACGATGAAAAACGCCAATTGATTCAAGCGATTTCCGCGCGTTTAAAAGTAGGGGGTACACTATTCTTATCGAGTATAAATGGGAAGATTGGTCGTGCAGATTTTGAACAACAACTCGATGTTTGGCGTGTAGGCATGTTACGAAAAGGCGCAGCGGAGAAAGAGTGGGAGAAGTTTCGTGCGTCAATTGGCGAGCAGTTAGTGCCTATTACAGATGAAGAAGTTGTAGCATTACTCCAGCAGTACGGCTTATCACTTCTTTATCATTATGAAAAAACACATGTTATCACTGCTTCTTACTATGTGAAAATTCGATAACCATTTGAGCAAAAAATCTTATTTTATTGTGAACATAAAGTAAAGGTTCTTTTTTTATTGGCTTAATGGTTGAGAAGTAGTAGAGAGCAGTGATAGTATAGATAGTTGTGGATGTTTGAAAAAAAGGTTCACATTTTCTATTTAAAGCACTATTATTAGTAAGTGCTTTAAAAAAGGCACATTTATGAAGATTGGTTCTGATACATTTAGACTTCCTCGAAATCTAAATGAATCTTCATAAACAAATAACAAGAGCCCGAGAGGAGGGGACATGCATGATGGACGAAAAAATGGAAAAAGATGAAGTGCAATACGATGAAGAACATTTACGTGACTTGTTGCAAACAGGTGAGACAGATGCTTTTCGTGAGGAGTATTTAGCGCTGCATCCATATGATCAGGCACAGTTTTATGAGAAGGTGGGCCCAGATATACGACAGATTATCTATCAATACTTGTCCCCGAAAGAGATGTCAACGGTGTTCGAGGCTTTAGAGTTAGATGATGAAAACTACTTACCTTTCATTGATGAGATGGAAAGTACGTATGCAGCTCAGATGATTTCAGAGATGTATACGGATGACGCGGTAGACGTATTAAATGAATTAGGACAAGATCGTGTTAGCCATTTCTTAAAAATAATGGACCAAAAATCAGCGGAAGACATTCGCGATTTATTATACTACGAAGAACATACAGCAGGTTCGATTATGACGACGGAATATGTAAGTATTCCAGCGAATTCAACCGTTCGCTCTGCGATGAATATTTTGCGTAATGCAGCACCAGATGCCGAAACCATCTACTATATTTTCGTTGTGGATGATGCTAATCATTTAGTAGGCGTTATTTCTTTACGAGATTTAATTATTGCAACAGAAGATACACTCATTCACGATATTATGAATGAGCGTGTCGTAAGTGTGAATGTAACGGATGACCAAGAAGATGTTGCACAAGTAATGAAAGACTATAACTTCTTAGCAGTTCCCGTTATTAATTCACAAGGTGAAATGCTTGGAATTATTACAGTCGATGATATTATCGACGTTATCGATGAAGAGGCGAGTGAAGACTACTCAAAACTGGCCGGTGTTTCGGATATGGATACATTCGATACGAATCCATTCCAAGCGGCTAAAAAGCGTTTACCATGGCTTGTAATTTTACTATTATTAGGTATGTTAACAGCGAATTTAATTGATTTATTCACCGTTACATTAGAAAAAGTAGCTTTACTGGCTGCTTTCATTCCACTAATTGGCGGTACTTCAGGTAATAGTGGTACACAAGCATTAGCGGTAGCTGTACGCGGTATTGCGACAGGTGATGTAGAAGAAGAAAGTAAGATGAAGTTATTAGTGCGTGAAGGTTTAACAGGTGTCATTATGGGAATTGTTTGTGGGATTGTAGCCTTTTTAATCGTCTATTTATGGCAAAGTGAAGCGCTACTTGGTTTATTAGTTGCAACAGCGATTGCTTGTTCAATCTTTGTCGCAACAGTAGCAGGTTCGATTATTCCATTATTAATGCATCGTTTAAAAATTGACCCAGCAGTAGCTTCTGGTCCATTCATTACAACATTAAATGATATTACATCCATCTTAATTTATTTAGGTATTGCGACTGTATTTATCGATAGATTAATGTAATCAAAAAAGTGGAGAGTCGCAATAGCTTGCGATTCTTCACTTTTTTATATTAAAGGTTGAAAACACAGAAAATTTAATTCTTCATGTGTTAAAAATATAATAATCGGGTATTAGTTTGTAAGAAGGAGGAGATAGGTATGGGCTATATTCTACCAATTACACCGTATCAGTCTATACAATATGCGAACATTCAAAGGGCTAGTTTGTCAGAACCTTATGGACAAATTATGGCTGTAGAGATAGTTCGAAAGCAAACACGTTCTGAAAAAAGTCGTGAGCGAACTATGGATCGTATTTTTGAAGAGACGGAAAGAGAGACGGAACGTGAACAGGATGTATTACCGTTTCCGCCTATGAAACCTGTGCTTATTAAAAAACCTGAAGAAAAAACAATTGCTGAAATTACAGGGAAGGGATACATTGTGAGTACCTATGCTTAATATAAATGAATATGCGAAAAAATAAGCATGCCGTGGACACTGAAAAGTGTACATGACATGCTTATTTGTTTTATAAACGTTTTTCCATTGCGCGATATGGAATACCACCATCAATAAATTCAGGTGATGTCACATGATAGTCCATTTTCTCATAAAAAGGAACTGCATGTGTCTGTGCGAAGATTTTAATCGTTTGGATATGGACTGACTCTGGAAGTTGTGTGACGTAACCTTCTAATTTTTGCATCATACGTACACCCACTTGTTGTCTTCTGAAAGCAGGTAATACGCAAATGCGGTCGACTTTTGCGATTGATGAATCAATCAGACGGACGCGACCAGCAGCAATCGGTTGTCCTTCGTGGTAGGCAACAATGTGCTGAGATTCATCATCATATTCATCGCGTTCTAAAGGAAGAGGAATTCCCTGTTCCTTTACAAATACTTCTTGTCGAACAAAGAACGCATCTTCCAATTCTTTATCTGTATGAACCAGTGTAACGGTAATGTTTGTTACCATGAATTAGTCCTTTTGTAGACGGAATGTTTCGTACACAGTCCAAGAGCCATTTTCAAGTTGATAAAGTAAGTGAATGCGATCAATTTCTTCAGAGAAATTGATTTGTGTCATACGTAATTGTCCATAAATATCTTCTAATTCATCTGCTGTAATACCTTGTGCTAACGTAATATGAGGTACATATTGATACTGTGCAGGTCCACCGAAGTCTTCAACATGTAGTGCTTTGTTTAAATCATAAAGTGCTTCATCTGCATCTACTTTTAAATAGATGACATTATTAATCGGTTTAAACGTACCCACTTTTGGAACGGATATATGAAATGCCTTTGCATCTTTTGTTACATCAAATAAACGATTCGCTACTTCTTTTAGTCCTGCTTCATCCGTCTCTACTTCCCCGCGAAGCGTAATGTGAGGTGGAATTTGAGCGTAGTGTGAATCGTAACGCATGCGATAACCATTTGCAAAATCTTGAACTTCCTTAGAAGGAAAAGCAACAATACCATATTTCATAATAACTACCTCCATTAACATATTTATATAGTTAGTATAGCAAATGATGAAGGAAAATAGCTGAAATGCGACACACTATTTATGAAAAATTCGCATAATCGCATTTGGAAGGTCTGGTTTCCACGTTTTCCAGGTATGATTTCCTTCTAATTCGACATAATTATAATCAATTTTTCGTTGATGAAGTGCATTTTTTAATGTACGGTTTGGAGTTAAAAAGTCTTTAATCTGTCCATCTTTTGTATGTACTTCATATTCTCCTGTACCAATTGCATGATAAATATGATAATCAATACCTTCTGGAATATTTTGAACATAATGAAGCACTTCATCTGTAATCTGAGGTGAATGTAAAATGGCTTGTTGGAAAACTTCTGGGTAACGAATTAAACCAAGTAATGATACAGTTGCAGCTTGAGAGTCACCCATTAAAATATGTTCATCTGCTACATCGGATACAGCGTAATGTTCTTGTAAATAAGGTATCAATTCATGTGCTAAAAAAGTAAGGTAAGCTTCATGTTTTTTACCGCTTGGCATATATTTTTCACGTCTGTCTTCTACACTTTTATAAGGAATACCCACAACGACATGTTCATCAATATCACCATCTTCAATTTTTTCGTCTAAAATACGCGAAAGACTACCTAGTTGAAAATAATCATTGCCATCTGAAGCAATAGCTACAGGATATGACAACATTGGTGTGAAATCAGCTGGTGTATAAATTAATAACTTTAATTCCTCTTGTAAAGCGTCACTAAAAAATAATTCGGTCGTAATAGAACCCATATCCTAAAAAGCACTCCTTTAATAATTTGTAGGGAAATTGTATCATAGAAGAAGATGACTTTCATCAAGTTCAGATTAACAAGAGAGAAGGTAATAGAAATGAACCGAAAACAACCTGTTTTATCGGCAGACGTATCCATCGCTGCACGTGCAGCACTAGAACGTCGTGGTGTTACACTAATGGATATCGCAGAAATTGTATATGAGATGCAATATACATATAATGAAGGATTAACATTAGAACGCTGTGTAGAGGCAGTAGATAAAGTACTTCGAAAACGTGAAATTCAATATGCATTATTAGTAGGTATTGAATTAGATGAACTAGCTGAGAAAAAGCAATTATCACAACCACTACAACAAATTATTGAAACAGACGAAGGGTTGTTTGGTGTAGATGAAACTATCGCACTTGGCGCTGTTTTAACATATGGTAGTATTGGTGTAACAACGTATGGACATTTGGATAAACATAAAATTGGTGTTATTAAAAAATTAGATACAAAAGCAGGAGAAGGCGTGCATACATTTTTAGATGATTTAGTTGGTGCCATTGCAGCAGCTGCTTCATCTCGTTTAGCGCATCGTATTCGCGATGAAGAAGAAGCCGCTCTTCTTATTATGGAGTAACGTTCGTGTTGTTCATTGTGATTAGTATTATTATTCTACTCATGATTGTTGTGGTGTATATGCGTAAGCTAGCACCACAGCAAGAACAATACATCATTGGTGAAAAAGTAGAAGTCGTTAGCGTGATGGATGGCGATACAATGAAAGTGCGTTATAACGGACAAATAAAAAAAGTGCGTTTTTTATTAATTGATACACCAGAAATGTACCACAAGCGTATTGGAGAGCAGCCTTTTGCAAGAGAAGCACAACAGTTAAGTCGTATACTCATACAAAATGCACAAGTTGTCTCTATTATGTTTGATCGGAATGAAGAGAGAGAAGATCGCTATGGTCGTTTACTTGCATATGTCTATGCGGATGGACAGTCCATACAAGAATTATTACTTCGTTCAGGTTATGCTAGAGTGGGGTATGTTTATACCAAACAAGCACAATATGTCGATGAATTTTATGCCTTTCAAGAAGAAGCAAAACAGGCGAAAAGGGGAATTTGGCGATATGCAGGTTATGTAACAAAGAAGGGATTTCATGCAGAGGCGATTCCGCATTGGCAACCTGGGAAACAGGTAGAATCCGTTCAATTAGTAACAGAACCTAATTTATTAGCACATCAGATTAAAGGAAATATTAATCCGAAGGGCGAAAAGAGATATTATAAGCCAGGCGATCCAAATTATGATCAGGTGAACCCTGAACAATTATTTATGTCTGAAGAAGAGGCGAAGGCGGCAGGGTTTATTCGCGTTTTTCGTCCTTAATCAAGGGAATGGACAAAGGGGTGAAAGAATGACGAAAATTTATATTGCAAGACATGGTGAGACAGATTGGAATCGAGCTGGAAAATTACAAGGTGCAACCGATGTACCTTTAAATGAAGAGGGGCGTAAACAAGCAGTAGCATGCGGTAAGTTTTTTGAAGACATTGCCATTCAAGCAATTTTTACAAGCCCACTACAACGTGCAAGTGAAACAGCGAAAATCATTAATGAACAATTACATCTTCCATTAATCCAAATTGATGCTTTTCGTGAGCGAACATTTGGAGCGGCAGAAGGGATGACTTATGAAGAACGCTCTAAAGTGTACCCGCGAAAAAATTATCCGAATCAAGAAAGTTTTAAAGCGTTTCGAAAAAGATTAGTACGTGGATTACAAGAAATTTATGAAGCTTATCCAGATGAAGATGTCGCATTAATTGCACATGGTGCAGTCATTCATACATTATTTCAAATTGTTCAAAATGCGGATTTCTTTCCACAACATGCGCGTTTATCGAATGGTGGCGTAAGTACGATTTATTCAAAAGGTGGCGAATGGTGGTTAGAAGCTTATAATGATACACATCATTTACCTGAAAATACTATATAGTTATAAAGAGTTCAAATGTTCTTGAAATATAATATTTGAACTCTTTTTTAACGATATAAAGCCAATTTTTAATGTAAATTATGAATATTTTGTAAATTTTAAAATTGATAAAATCATGTACTTAAAAAGAAAAAATGCTATTTTAATAGAAAAAAATCATTTTTGTGAACGCTTTTGTTACAGTAATGTAAATATTCCATTAAGTAATGTAAATTTCAGCGTTTTTTATCTAAAAAATTGTTAATATGATGGAGAAATACAAGCAAGACTAAACACATATATGTTTTCAGGAGGAATTTATGTTTAATCGTAAAAAAGATGATCCGTTTTTCAATATTTTGTTAAAGATTGCTGAGAATGTGCAAGTAGCCATGCACTATGCAAATGATTTCCGAATCAACTCGTTAGAAGATTTAGCTGAAATCAGCGTACAAATGAAAAAATATGAAACAGACGGAGATAAATTAATTCACGAATTAATCGTTATGTTAAATAAATCGTTCATGACACCTATTGAACGTGAAGATATTTTAGCTCTAGCTAATAGTATGGATGATGTGTTAGATGGAATGGAAGAATGTATCGCACACTTTGATATGTTCTCGTTAGTAGATATTGACGATTCAATGAATACATTCATGAGTTATATTATGTTATCATCTGATGAAATCGTAAAAGCAATGCAAAAACTACAAATGAAAAAATTAGTAGATATGCGTGAAAATGCGATTCTAATTAAAGATTACGAAAGCAAATGTGATGATGTACTACGTGTATCAATCAAACAACTATTCTTACACGAACAAGATCCAATTCGAATTATTATGTTCAAAGATATTTACGAACAATTAGAAGATATCGCGGATGATTGCCAAACCGTTGCAAACACGATGGAAACAATCATTATGCGAAATGCATAGGTAGGACGGTAAACTATGGATACAATTGTTATTTTAACCATACTCGTTGTCATCTTTGCATTAGCATTTGATTTTATTAATGGTTTCCATGATACAGCGAATGCGATTGCGACATCTGTCTCGACGCGTGCTTTAAAACCAAAAACAGCTGTATTAATGGCTGCAATTATGAACTTTGTTGGTGCGATTACTTTCGTAGGGGTAGCCAAAGCGATTACCAAAGATATTGTCGATCCATTTACTTTAGGGAATGGTACACTTGTTATTTTAGCAGCGCTTATCTCAGCGATTGCTTGGAACTTAATTACATGGTACTTCGGTATCCCATCAAGTTCTTCACATGCAATTATCGGTTCGATTGCAGGGGCAGCAGTTGCAGCTGGTGGTTGGGCAATTTTAAACTATGAAGGATTTATTAAAATCCTTCAAGCATTAATTCTATCACCATTCATTGCAATTACAGTCGGTTTCCTTGTGATGAGTCTATTTAAAATTTTGTTTAAAAACTTTAATCTGTATAAAACAAATAAAGGCTTCCGTTCTGTTCAAATTGGTACAGCGGCTTTACAAGCATTCACACATGGTACGAATGATGCGCAAAAAGCAATGGGTATTATCACAATGGCTTTAATTGCAGCTGGTTGGCAAACAACAGATGAAGTACAAGGTTGGGTTCGTTTTGCCTGTGCTTTAGCAATGGGTCTAGGTACATCAATTGGTGGTTATAAAATTATTAAAACAGTTGGTGGTAAGATCATGAAAATTCGTCCAGTAAATGGTGTAGCAGCTGACTTATCTTCTGCTTCAATCATCTTTGGTGCGACATTAATTCACTTACCAGTATCAACAACACATGTTATTTCTTCTGCAATCATGGGTGTTGGTGCAGCGCAACGTGTAAAAGGTGTTAAATGGGGTGTAGCACGTAAAATTGTTTTAACGTGGATTATTACGTTACCAATTTCAGCACTATTTGCAGGCGTAGTTTATTTTATATTAGACATGTTCTTCTAAATTTATATGATATGAGGCTAGGAATTTTCCTAAGCCTCTTTTTTATTTTAGACATCTGATTGACACATTCACGTTATAAAGTATGAATTGTACAGGTCATGTACAATGTATAAAGAAAGGGGTTCGTTATGTCCATTTTACTTGATTCGATTCAATCGAATGCATTTTTAAGTCAGTTGTTACAAACGTCATCTACGTCAACTGCTGATTCAACATCGTTTTCTGTTTCAACAGAAGGAACTACAGACTTTGCTGAGTTGTTATTAAAGCAATTAAGTAGCGTGACAACTTCTAATGATTCAAGTGCCCTCCAACAACAACTTGTCCAATTAGAAGAACAACTTGGTCAAACAACACAAACACAAAGTACAACAACAAATGCAACAAAAGAATTGATTCAGTTAATGACAGCTACAGCACAACTTGCGATGATACAGACGCTTGCATCGCAAACAGATTCATCTTCTTCGTCTAAAGAAGATGAGGCAGTTGAAAATACTGCACAGTCTAATCCAGTAGCCACTCAGTCGGCTGCTCTAAACCAAACATCGCTTTTTTAATTCATTTTAGATTTCTCCCAATCTAAATAAAAAAACGAATTGTACATTCAATTGTACAGTTCGTTTTTTCATGTAGACAAAATAAAAAGAGCGGGGGCTCATCAAACTTTCCCCGCTCATCTTGAAGTCTTTTTCCAGCAATCCGTGCTGTTATGAAAAAGACTTTTGTTATTCTACAAGAGAATAACGATAGGTTTGGCACCTAGTAATTTATTATACGTGTTTTTAATAAATTGTCTAGCATTCATTTTGCTAATGGAATAAACCAGATTCTTTTGACTTTTTGAGTAGATGTGCAGTTCCACGATTAACAGGATTTTTGAACAGAGCACCAATGATTAAGAATGCAACTGCAATCCCAATAAGAACAGTCATATCTAATGCGACCTTTGACCAAATAATACCTGCCACAGCTTCACGTACCATTTCAATTGCATAGGTGAAAGGAAGGAAAGGATTAATGATTTGGAAGAATTTTGGTAGTAATACAACTGGATATGTTCCGCCAGCACCTGCTAATTGTAGAACGAGTAATACAATGGAAAGTGCCTTTCCGACATTATTAAATAGTGATACAAGTGTATAAACAATTGTCATGAATACCATACTAATGAATACACAGAACAAGATAAAGAATAATGGTGAAACAGGTTGAACACCGATAATTAAAATTGTACCGCTCGACATAACGAGCGCTTGACAAATACCAATCACCCAGAAAATTAATAATTTACCGAAGTAAATCTCGCTATATTTATAGTTTTCTGGTTTTTTTACATTGACACTTAAGAGGGACATGAGTAAGAGTCCACCTACCCAAAGTGAAAGAACACCGTAGAATGGCGTCATACCAGTTCCATAATTCTTAACAGGGAATACAGCATTTTCTTTTAATTTAATTGGTTCTTCAAAGAAAGATTTTTCTTTATTTGGATTGTTTAATAATAGTTTAATTAATTTATTTATATCCACTTTGTCATCGAACTGACGAAGCTTCCCTGCGAGTTCATCCACTTTCGATTTTAAAAATGGATATTTTCCAAGTGCATCGTTTAAAGCAGTCTGTCCAGTATTAACATAACCACTTGTTTCATCTAAAACAGATTGTGCTTTTGGTAATGATACTTGTAATTCTGTCAACATACTTTGTGCTTGTGTTAATGTTTGCTTTGCATTTGCAAGTTCTTTTTTGATATCCGGAGAAATCGTATTTTGATAAGAACGAATAAATTGATTCATTTCGGAAGTAATACGTTGTGCTAAAGCATCTAATTCTTTTTGAGCAGTTTGAATGTTATTTTTAGCTGTGCTTACATCTGCATCAAGTGTACGAATATTACGTTGTGTACTTTGTAAACTTGCTTTTGTCGCGCGAATGTCCTTAATAGCAGGTGTTAAAGTAGCATTTGCTTCGTTTAACTTGTTCGCTTGGTTGAATCGTTTGATGGTTAAAAGTGCGCTCTCGATTGAAGTTAACCGATTAATGGATTGTGTTGTTTGTTCCATAATTGCATTTTGCTTTTGGACAAGTCCAGATGTATCAATAGACCTTTGTTCAATCGTCTTTCGAATATTACGTATTTCTTGCATGGCGCTTTGTAATGTTTTTAAATCCTGTTCAATACGAGGCTCTAAAGTATCCATCGCTTTTTGTGCAGTTGTTACATATGTCATGGCCGTAGTAACTGTATTTAAGCCCTCAGTTGTTGTTTGTGCAGCCTCAGGTATTTTCGCTTTGGCTTCTTTTAACATTTGATCAGCAGTATTGGCAGTCTTTTTAGCACCTAATAATTCTTTATGAATACCTGGTAAGTCTTTTTCAAGTTGAAAAATGAATTTTTCAAAGTTTTGAATATCAGGTAAGTTTTTTTGAATGTCAATTCCTAATTTGTTATAAAGTTCGAAAATAGTCCCATTAACTGTTCCAACGAATTTGCTACTCATGGTCGTAACAAGCATAGAAGCTCCACGATCTGTAATTTTAGGTGCGATGGAATTAATTTTTTCATTCACATAGTACTCCATTTGAGCTTTTTGAGGAGAGTCATTTGTGATGGTACTTAACTTTTTCGAAAAGTCTTTAGGAACGACGATAACAGCAAATAAATCCCCATTTCTTAATTCGTCCATAGCCTTATCTTTATTTAAAAATTGCCAATCCATTTCTTTATTTTTCTTTAGGTTGGCTACAAGGTCATCCCCTGCTCTGACAGATTGATTCTCAATCTTGCCTCCTTCATCCTCATTGACAATACCTACAGGGATATTCTTAGTATTGCCATAAGGGTCCCAGGATGCAGCAATGTTTAACCATGCATATAGCGATGGAAGAACGATTAAACCGACAATAATAGCGGCTGAAACCCAATTAGTTAGTAAGTGGTGCATATCATTTTTAAAGATTCCCCAAATTTTTTTCATACGAATCCCCCTTTGTAAAAATTTACCCAAATTCGTGAACATTGAAGCAATAACTTATACAATGATATACTAAAACCACATATTTTAGGAAATTAAAGGAGGAAATGAGAATGACCAATGTAACAGCAGAAGAAATCCATCAAATCATTCAAAAGCAAAATACTTATTATAGTTCAGGAGAAACTAGAACGCTGGCTTTTCGAAAACAGCAATTAAAGGCATTAAAAGCGAGTATTTCAAAATACGAAAAAGAAATCAAACAAGCGTTGTATAAGGATTTACGTAAGAGTGAATTTGAAGCTTTTACAACAGAGATTGGCATTATTTATTCGAGTATTAGTCATGCTTTGAAGTATTTAGAAGAATGGATGCATCCAGTTAGTGTTCCAACACCTGTTCAATTTCAGCCAGGTAAAAGTATGATTGTTCATGATCCATATGGTGTTACATTAATTATTGGTCCATTCAACTATCCGTTCCAACTTGTAATGGAACCACTAATTGGTGCAATCATTGGTGGGAATACAGCTGTTGTGAAGCCATCGGAATCAGCAGTAGAGACATGTAAGATTATTCGCACGATTTTAGAAGAAACATTTAGACCAGAATATATCGCGGTTGTAGAAGGGGAAAAAGAGGAGACGAATGCACTGATTCATGCACCGTTTGATTTTATCTTCTTTACAGGAAGTGTAGCTGTTGGGAAAATTGTAGCGAAGGCAGCTGCGAATCGTTTAACACCACATGTTCTTGAACTTGGCGGTAAGAGCCCTGTAATTGTTGATCAAACAGCAAATTTAGAAGTGGCAGCAAAACGTGTCGTATGGGGTAAATTCGTCAATGCAGGTCAGACATGTATCGCACCAGATTATGTTTTTGTTCATGAGTCCGTAAAAGCGCCTTTCATTCGTCAAATTAAAAAAGTATTAAGTAAATTTTATGGTTCAAATCCACAACAAAGTAAAGATTTTGGTCGTATTATTAATACACGTCAGTTTGACCGATTAAATGGTTTATTACAACAACATCGTAGTGACATTTTATTCGGCGGTGAAACAGATCGCGAAGATTTATATATGGCACCAACAATTTTACAAGATATCACATGGGATTCTCCAATTATGCAAGACGAAATTTTCGGCCCGATTTTGCCAATTCTTGTTTATACAGATTTAACACATCTCATACATCAAATTAATCGTCGACCTAAACCATTAGCTGCTTATTTCTTCTCTGAAACTGAAAAAGCGATTCAATATTTCTTAGATGAATTAGCATTTGGTGGTGGCTGTATTAATGAAACCATTATGCACGTTGCATCGTGGCACCTTCCGTTCGGTGGTGTTGGCGAATCAGGTGTTGGGAATTATCATGGTAAGGCTAGTTTTGAAGCATTTACCCATCAAAAATCAGTACTAAAACGTTCATCTAAATTAGCAAATAACTTGTTGTATCCACCATATAAACAAAAAGCAACACTCGTAAAAACTATTTTAAGATAAAAAATCGAGCCTGGGACAGAACAAAATAATATGTTTCAAATACGAATAATCAAATCAATTGAACGCGTAGAAAACGACTCCTGCGAGAATAGCGTGAGCTAAAAACCCCACAGGAATGAAGTGACGAGGAGTTTGAAGCCGTGCCCGAACGCTACGTAATGTAGTGGGGCAGGGTTTGCAACAGGACGTTGCGTTCTTTTCTTACCTACCTCTATTCATTTTTCGAAGCGAAAATTGATCTGAATGAACAAATCCCGTATGATTTTTCGAATCATACGGGATTTGTTATGTTGAAAATACTTTTGTCTCAGGCTCTTTTTTATACTTCGTTTTGTTGTGCGAGCGGTAATGTAATCGTAATGGTCGTTCCGAAATCTGGTTCACTGGTTACATGAATCTTTCCCTTATGTTCTTGAATAATATCATAAGTTACCATCATGCCAATACCATTCCCTTGATCTTTTGTTGTAAAGAAGGGTTCGAACATTTTTTCAACGGTTTCTTTGGACATACCACAACCGCTATCAGAGATGACAAGTTGTACAGATTGTTCTTCAATGATGCTGCTTGAAACGATTATATTCCCATTTGTACCAATAGCCTCTAAAGCATTTTTAAAAATATTAATAAATACTTGACGCAATTTATTTGGATAGCCATGGATAACAGCAGGTTGATCGTTCAAGTGAGATTCTAAATCAATTTCATTGGCATGCATATTTGGTTTAAAGAATAATAGCATAGCTCTTAAAATTTCTTGTACGTCAAAAACTTCTTTTTCAGTATCTGTTTTTTCACGAGCTAAAATTAAGAATTCATTAATGATTAAATCAATTCGCTTAATTTCTTCGTCAATTAAGCCATAAAAGTAGGCATGTGGAGAATCTTTATCTTGTTGCATCATCTGCGTAAAGCCTGAAATAACCGTTAATGGATTTCTGATTTCATGTGCTACAGTTGCAGCCATGCCTTGAGCAAAATCGAGCTTTTCAGATTGTACGAGCAATCTCTCAGCTTCTTTACGATAAGAAATATCACGCGTAATAACAGATGTAGCGATAATTTCACCATCATGGTTGAAAATCGGAGATAATGTCACTTCCGCATCAAATAATGTACCATCTCGACGCATATCAACAGTTTCGAGTAAATCAAAACTTTCACCATTCAGCATGCGTGCCATTCGATCGCGTGATTCTTCAAATTGTCCTGTTGGTACCATTGGCAGTTGTTTACCAATACACTCATTCATATCCCAACCGTATAACTTTTCAAAAGCAGGATTAACTGCAATAACGTCATTATTCAAATCAAATACAGCCATACTATCTTTTGCATTTTCAAAAAATAGTTTTAAATACCCTTCTTTTGATAAGAATTCCTGTTCTATTTGATCGTTTTTTGTTTCGATATTTCGGTAAGAAATACTAAAATAGTACCCTTGAATAAGGCTTGTCGCACATAAAAATGCGAGTATAATCAATAATACAACTAAATTCGTTTGTCCGAATGTTTCCATTAGTGTTGGATATTGTGCATATATCAACCAACCTATTTCAGCTGCAAAGACGACCATAATCGCCGCATTCAAGTAGGCTGATTGATAAATTGAGACAATAAAAAGTCCTAAAACTGGTAGAATACATGAGTAAATATTTTGAGATTCATAAATTGTATGTACGAGTAGAACATTAATTGTCATAACAATAAAGCCGCAAACGACTAAATCGTTCACGCGAAGTTGATAAAGTAAATACGCTGTGGCGCAAAGCATGAGAGAGAGCCAGGGAAAGCTATGAAGCCCCTTAGCAAATCCAGTTGCCATTAGAACCGTATATAGAAAAATACTTGTCATAATAATAAATAACACAATTTTATTCCGTTTACGTAAACTAGAAGTAGTGTGCTTCATATGAAAAAACACCTCGAATCGATTAATACATCTATCATACAGTATTTGACGGTGTCGGAAAATGTCATATTCTGATATTATGGAATAAATATAAGAGGGGGCTTTCTAAATTGAGTATTTTTAATGAGACTGAAACAATTGCTTTACTAGAAAAACTAACGAACACACCGAGCCCTACTGGGTACACGAAAAAAATCATGCAAGTGATGGCGACAATTTTCGACGAAATCGGTGTTCCTTATACACGAACGAATAAAGGCGCATTAATTGTGACACTGAAAGGTGAGAACGATGAACGTCATCGTTTATTAACAGCACATACAGATACACTAGGTGCTATGGTAAAAGAAGTGAAGTCTTCAGGTCGCTTATCTTTATCGATGATTGGCGGATTTAATTGGAATGCAGTAGAAGGTGAGTATTGTACAATTCATACAGCGTCTGGCGAAGAAATTCGTGGAACGATTTTAATGCACGAAACATCTGTACACGTATATCGCGGTGCAAGTAGTTTACCACGCGATGAAAAACATATCGAAGTACGTGTAGATGCTAGAGTGAAAAATGCAGACGATACGCGCGCACTTGGAATTGAAGTAGGTGACTTTGTCTCATTCGACAATCGTTTTGAACAAACAGATACAGGCTTCATTAAAACACGTCATTTAGATGATAAAGCGAGTACGACATTATTAATTGAACTGGTAAAGTATGTACATCAAAAACAAATCACATTACCTTATACAACACATATTTATATTTCAAATAATGAAGAAATTGGTTATGGTGGTAATTCAAATATTCCAGAAAAAACAGTCGAGTACATTGCAGTTGATATGGGGGCAATTGGTGACGGGCAACAAACAGATGAATACACAGTATCCATCTGCGCAAAAGACTCGAGTGGCCCTTATCACTATGAATTAACACAACAACTTGTGCGACTTGCAAAAGCAAATCAAATTGATTATAAGCTAGACATTTACCCTTATTATGGATCAGATGCCTCGGCTGCGATTAAAGCAGGGGCAGATGTTCGTCATGCTTTATTCGGTGCAGGTATTGAATCTTCTCATGCCTATGAGCGAACGCATATGGATTCTTTACGTCATACAGCAGATTTACTTTATGCATATGTGATGTCGCCAATGGTAGATGAAGAGGAGGAAGCATAATATGCAAGCAACACAATTATTACAATGTTTACCGATTAAAAAAATTATCGGAACATTACCAGAAAATATTAAAGATATTGCCATCGATTCACGCAATGTACAAGATAAAACCATTTTTATCTGTATTAAAGGTTATACAGTCGATGCACATGATTTTGCACAACAAGCAGTGGATCAAGGTGCAACAATTGTTGTAGTCGATCATGTACTTGATTTAACAGGGGATGTCGCACAAGTCGTTGTAGAAGACACAAGTCGCGCACTTGGTTTACTCGCAGCAAAATTCTTCGATTATCCTTCAAAAGATTTAACGATGTTTGGTGTAACAGGTACAAATGGTAAAACGTCTGTTGCGACAATGATTCAAAATGTTTTACAAGGACTAGGTGTACGTTCAGCACTATCTGGCACAATCGGTTTTAACTTGAATGGTGTTATGTACGATTCAGCGAATACAACAAGTGATGCATTGACAACACAACAAATGATTTTCCGTGCTAAAGCAGAAGGTTGTCGTGGCATGATTATGGAAGTATCTTCACATGGACTTGTATTAGGTCGTTTAGCAGGCGTTGAATTCGACGTTGCAATCTTTACAAATTTAACGCATGATCATTTAGATTTCCACGGTACAATGGAAAACTACGGTAACGCCAAAGGAATGTTATTCTCTCAACTTGGACAAGACCTTGAAAAAGATAAACATGCCGTATTAAATTCAGATGATCCATGGTCTAAAACATATGCTGGGTTAACACCTTATCCAATCTGGACATATGCGATTCATGATGACAACGCTGTATTCCAAGGATTAAATATTAAATACCATGATGAACATACAGAGTTCGATATGAAAACACCAGAAGGTACAAAACACGTCGAATTAAAGTTACTTGGTGAATTCAATGTTTACAATATGTTAGCCGCAACAGCAGCTCTTTATTGTAAAGGTTACGCATTAGATGATATTATTCAACAATTTGAACATATGATGCCGATTAAAGGGCGCATGCAAAAAATTGAGACAGGTAAACTACCAATTTCAATTTTTGTCGATTATGCACATACGCCAGATGCAATTGAAAAAGCGATTACAGCAGCTATGCCATACAAAGAGAAAAAATTAATTTTTGTCATCGGTACAGGCGGTAATCGTGATAAATCAAAACGTCCAGACATGGCACGCATGGCTTCAATGGCTGATTACGTTATTTTAACAACGGATGATCCACGCTATGAAGCATATGATTCAATTGTAGGTGATTTAGAAAAAGGTATGACACATGATAACTATGCATGTATTGGTGACCGCGCAGAAGCAGTTCGCCATGCAGTAGAAATTGCGGAACCAGGTGATTTAATCTTATTCGCTGGTAAAGGTCATGAAGATTATCAAATTATTGAAGATACAAAGTATCCACATAGCGATGCAGAAATTGCGCTGATTGCAGCAAAAGAAAAATTCGGTATGTAAGATTCAAAAGAAGTTGTGGTTGAAATAAGCCACAACTTCTTTTTTAATTCGATGTGCTTTTACTTTAGGGGTTTTTCTCATATGATAATTTTGATATAATCGTAAGGTTAGAAACGTAAATAATGAACGAATCATATACAAACTCATAGGTAAGGAACGGTGATACCCGATGTAGACAAACCTTCAACCAACCATTTATGAAAATATATGATAGTAGAAGGAGCAAAATAATGAGCACAACATTAGAACAAGAAATTTTATCACGTCGTACCTTTGCGATTATCTCTCACCCCGATGCTGGTAAAACAACAATTACAGAAAAACTTTTATACTTTGGTGGCGCGATTCGTGATGCTGGTACTGTAAAAGGTAAAAAATCAGGTAAATTCGCAACATCTGACTGGATGGAAATCGAAAAACAACGTGGTATTTCGGTTACATCATCTGTTATGCAATTTGATTATGCAGATTGCCGTATCAACATCTTAGATACACCTGGACACCAAGATTTCTCAGAAGATACGTATCGTACATTAATGGCTGTAGATAGTGCGGTCATGGTTGTCGATGCTGCAAAAGGGATTGAGGAACAAACGAAGAAGTTATTCCAAGTATGTCGTATGCGTGGTATTCCAATCTTCACATTCATTAATAAATTAGACCGTCAAGGTAAAGAACCACTAGAATTAATGGAAGAATTAGAAGAAGTATTAGGCATTCAAACATATGCGATGAATTGGCCAATCGGTATGGGGAAAGAATTCTTAGGGATTTATGACCGCTACAATAATCGTATTGAACAATTCCGTACGGAAGAAGAAGATCGCTTCATTCCTTTAAATGCAGAAGGTGGAATAGATGTTGAGAACGATATGACAAAAACATCTTACTACACACAAGCTTTAGACGATATTCTATTATTAGATGAAGCTGGTAATGACTTCTCTGAAGAAGCGATTGCAAAAGGTCAATTAACACCTGTATTCTTCGGTTCAGCTTTAACAAACTTCGGAGTGCAAACATTCCTTGAAACGTACTTAAAGTTTGCGCCAGGTCCACAACCACGTTTGACAGAACAAGAAACAATTGTAGAACCAACAGATGAAGAATTCTCAGGATTCGTATTCAAAATCCAAGCAAATATGAACCCAGCTCACCGCGACCGTATCGCATTCGTTCGTATCGTATCAGGTAAATTTACGCGTGGTATGAACGTAATGATGACACGTACAGCAAAATCATTCAAAGTGACACAGGCGACAACGTTCTTAGCAGACGACCGTGAAACAGCGGATGAAGCTGTAGCGGGTGATATTATCGGTTTATATGATACAGGTAACTACCAAATTGGGGATACAATTGTCGGCGGCAAAAAGAAATTCCAGTTTGAAAAACTACCACAATTCACACCTGAATTATTCGTACGTGTAACAGCGAAAAACGTCATGAAGCAAAAGCACTTCCATAAAGGTATTGAGCAATTAGTACAAGAAGGTGCGATTCAATACTACAAAACATTACACACAGAAGATACAATTCTTGGTGCAGTTGGTCAATTACAATTTGAAGTATTTGAAAATCGTATGAAGAATGAGTATAACGTAGATGTGGTTATGCAACCAATCGGTTCGAAAATTGCCCGTTGGATTGAAAATGAAGAAGACGTAAAAGACTCAATGACAGGTCCACGTAGTATGCTTGTAAATGATCGTTTTGGTAATAAGGTATTCTTATTCGAAAATGAATTTGCAATGCGTTGGTTCAATGATAAATATCCAGAAATTCGTTTATATAGCTTACTATAAGATGAAACAGGCTGGGACAAAACAAGTCACTTCCCTCTTTTAGCGTTCGCAACGAAAAACTGGAATCGCGCTATAGCGCGGTTCCAGTTTTTCTTATGCTCATGTGGGATGTGTTTTTTTGCACTTATGTCCCAACCTGTTTTTTGATTGAATCTCTTTTAAAAAGTAGATTTTTCATATAATATATAAGTTGATGCTTATATAAGGAGGGGTTAGATGAATCAAGACCAACTCATTCAACAGCTAAAGGCAGTAAGCGATGCCAATCGTTTAAAATTACTCGCCGCTTTAAAAAATGGAGAATGTTGTGTTTGTGATTTTGTACCATTACTACAAATTTCACAACCTGCTGTCAGTCAGCAATTGAAAAAACTAAAAGACGCATCTATTATTCAAGAGCGAAAAGAAGGAGCATGGCGCTACTATCGTTTAGTAGATTCATTATCACCTGTCATACAAGCTGTACTAGATGAATTAGAACCTATTACGATTCCATCATCGTGTTCAAAATAGGTAGGAGGAAATTATGTTTGATTTTTGGATTGCTTTACTATTATTTATCGTGACATTATTTTTTGTCATTGTTCAACCACGTAATATAGGGATTGGCTGGTCAGCTTGTGCTGGTGCAGCAATTGCTTTTTTATTAGGCATTGTGAATATGGAGGACTTTAAGTCGGTTGTCGGTATTACGTGGAATGCAACACTTGCATTTATCGGTATTATTATGATTTCGATTATTTTAGATGAAATCGGTGTTTTTGAATGGTCAGCACGCCATATGGCAAAGTTGGCTCGTGGTCATGGTATTCGTATGTATGTTTACATTTGTTTACTTGGTGCAGTTGTTGCCGCATTTTTTGCGAATGACGGAGCAGCTCTTATTTTGACACCAATCGTTTTAGCGATGGTGCGTAATTTGAATTTTAAAGAAAAAATGATTTTCCCGTTTATTATCGCAAGTGGTTTTATTGCAGATATGACGTCATTACCCTTTGTTATTAGTAACTTAGTAAACATTGTTGCTGCAGATTATTTTTCAATTGGTTTTGCAGAATATGCACTTCATATGATTATTCCGAACCTTTTTTCATTACTTGCAACAATCATCATTTTACTATGGTATTTTAAAAAGGCGATTCCGCGTACATATGATGCAACGCAAATTTCAGAACCAAAAGATGCGATTCGTCATCAATCCCTTTTTAAACAATCATGGTGGATGTCACTATTATTATTAATTGGTTACTTCTCGAGTGAATGGACAGGTATTCCTGTGTCATTTATTGTTTTAGCAGTTGCATTCATTATGTTGGTTCAAATGAAGATGTATCGATTCTCAAGTCCAACAAAAGTAATTAAAATGGCTCCTTGGAATATTGTATTCTTTTCGATTGGAATGTATTTAGTCGTGTATGGACTAGGGAGCGCAGGAATGACACATGGCGTTGCAATATGGATTCAGTGGTTAGCAGATCAAGGATTATTCGTCGCAACAATTGGTATGGGATTCTTATCGGCTATTTTATCAGCAATTATGAATAATTTACCAACTGTTATGATTCAGTCATTAGCAATTCAAGAAGTGCATACGACACCTGTTATTCGAGATACACTCATTTATGCGAATGTAATTGGCTCAGACTTAGGCTCAAAAATGACACCAATCGGTTCACTTGCAACATTGGTTTGGCTTCATGTTTTGTCACTTAAAGGGATTCAAATCTCTTGGATTCGTTACATAAAGATTGGGTTTATTTGTACAATCCCAATTCTACTTGTAACATTACTGGGACTGTATATTACAATGAAATTATTTTAAAAATCATCCTTTTCAAGGGTGGTTTTTTTGTTTTATTTTTAATACATAAAAAGGAAAAAAATTACCGTATAATTGAAGAAAATAGTGATAAAATACTTAATAAACGAAAAAAAATTTCAAAATGAACTGAAAAAATACACTTTTCAACCGATGTATGTTTCGTAGGGGATTATTAACATATTAATAAAAATAAATAGATATGAACTGGAGGGTACTGCATGAATTACAGATGGCTATATGCTATTTTTTTAATCTGTTTCATATTCTTAATCAATCCTTCATCTGCCAGTAGTTCTGAAAAAGAAGTACACGATTTAAATTTGAATACATATTTGGCACAACAAAATAAGGCATCTTTGGAAGGGGATTGGAGGTATATAGAAGGTATTCGTACGCCAAATGAGATGGAACAGGCGTATATGGTATTGCCAACTACAAAAATTCCAATTGAATTCAGTCGATTATTTAATCGAGACGATGCTTCTGCAACATTTTCTACATATATCAAGATTCCAAGCCATTTTGTAGGACAATTAATGGCAATCGACATTCCTTATGAATATAGTGCATATCGTTTATTCATCGGAAATCAAGAAATCGCTAAAAAAGGTAAAGTAGCAACAGATTTACGTTATCACGAAAGTCAAATTGTACCAGCAATCGGTTATTTCACACCGCAGAGTACAACCATTTTTGTGACAATGCAAGTTTCAAATGATGGTTTAATAAGAGGCGGATTTGTTGAAAATCTTTCGCTAGGAACAGCTAAAGTAATTTCGACAGGTATTACAACAAAAGTATTCATCCATACATTATTAATTGGTTGTATTCTAATTGTTGGGATTTTTATGATTTTCATCGGAGCATATCGTGTTTATACACGTAGTTTATACATATTTGGAGTGTTTTGCATATCCATCGCATTACGTGCATTATTTGGCGTACCATTTATCTATGCTATTTTATGGCCGAATTTTGATTGGTTATGGGCGATTAAAGCAGAGTATGCATTGACCTGTTTATCTACTTTCTTCTTTGTATGGTTAGTTTATAATATTTCTAATAAATTATTTAATCCGCTTATTTTTTATATGACACAATCCATTGTTGTAATCGTCTTAATATGTGTATTGTTTTTATCTCCTGTTATTTTCCAAAAAACTTTTTTCTATGCTTTTTTAATTGCCATTCCACTTTTCGCATATATGGGGTGGATTTTGATTCAATCTACACGTATGAAAAATGATTTAGCGATGAATAACTTAATCGGTATTGTCCTTGTGTGTCTTGCTGTATTAATTGATTTTTTCAATGGATTAGGTGTTTTGCATCTTCCGCCGCTCAGTTTTGCTGCAACAGCTTTTTATGTCATCATTCAAATGTTCTTTTTAAGTAAACAATTTTCGGTTGAAGTCACAGGTCGTTTGCAACTAAACGAGCAACTTCAGCAGTTGAATCATTTGTTAGACGAAAAGATTTATGAACGTACAAAAGAGTTAGAAGAAGCAAATGAACGTTTACGTGAACTAGCAAATCGTGATGGGCTAACGCAAGTGTATAATCGACATTATTTTAATGAATATATGAAAAAAACATTTGCGGAAGTAATTAAAGAACATGCTTCGCTCTCCATGTTAATCTTAGATGTGGATGATTTTAAAAAGTACAATGATTTTTACGGACACATTGAAGGCGATCAATTATTGCAATATCTTGCAAGTGAAATGTCTAAAGTCGTACCAAAAGAAGGTGTCCTAGCACGCTATGGAGGAGAAGAATTCGCCATCGTGCTACCGAACTGTTCAAACGAACAAGCTACAGCAATCGCTGAAAAAATAAAATGGCATATTCAACATCAAAACTTACAACATGCAGCGAGTGACTATGGATTTATTACAGTGAGTATTGGGGTCGCAACACATGAATGTAAAACACAATATGCAACTGTGAACGAATTAATTAACGCAGCCGATCAAAATTTATATATCGGTAAAAATACAGGTAAAAATAAAGTAGTCTATTAAAAAAATCCAAATGGATGATGTGGCGGTATTTTACCGATTACTCAAACATTTGGATTTTTTATTAGATTGAAAAGTCTTCAGGCACAAATACTTTTAATTGTTTTGGATGGATGTAGACTGTATCACCTTTTTCAATGGCAAGTTGAGTGAAGAATTCTTTTGTAATTTCTGCTTCTAAATAGTCATTCGTATCAGGTCGATGTAATTCAATATGAATTGTCGCACCAATTGGATGAATATGTAGGACAGTTGCTTTTACTGTATTCGGTCTTACTTCTTTTTCAATTGCGACATCATGTGGACGAACATAACCAACTGTTTCTTGCTCGGAATCAAGGTTAGACCCTGGAACTTTGAATGAGAAGTCGCCATTAATGAGTTCGCCTTTTCGTAATCTTCCTTTAAAGAGGTTCACATTTCCCAGGAAATCATAAACGAACGGTGAAGCAGGATTTTCATATACTTCAACAGGGGAGCCGATTTGTTCAATACGACCTTCATTCATAATAACAATCCGATCGGCTACATCAAGTGCTTCCTCTTGGTCATGTGTTACAAAAATAGAGGTAATATGATAGTCATTGTGCAGTTTTCGTAGCCATCTACGCAAATCTTTTCTTACTTTCGCATCGAGTGCGCCAAATGGTTCATCGAGTAGTAACACTTTTGGTTCGACTGCAAGTGCGCGTGCAAGAGCGACACGTTGGCGCTGACCTCCTGACAATTGCGAAGGGTAGCGTTTAGCAAAATGTTCTAATTTAACAAGCGAGAGTAACTCGATTACCTTATCCTCGATTTCTTTTTTAGATGGACGTAGTTTTTTCGGTCTTACTTTTAAACCATATGCGACATTATCAAAAACACTCATATGGTTAAATAAAGCATAATGTTGGAATACAAAACCGATATTTCGTTCTTTCGCGCTAAGATGTACAACTTCTTTTTGGTCGAATAGAATCGTTCCTTCATCTAACGTTTCAAGCCCAGCGATAATTCGAAGAAGGCTTGTTTTCCCAGAACCAGATGGACCTAATAAAGCGACTAATTCACCAGGTTGAATCGATAGTGAAATTTTTTGTAGTGCATGGTACTGTCCGAAATGTTTATCAATTTCTCTTAACTCAATACTCATTTAGAAACCTCCTTCGTACGCCATTCGATGATATTTTTTGCGATGATTGTTGCGAGTGCGAGTAGCGACATGAGTGATGCCACCGCAAATGCTGCTGTAAATTGGTATTCGTTATATAAAACTTCGATGTGTAGGGGCATCGTATTCGTTAAGCCGCGAATGTGACCAGATACAACTGATACTGCACCAAATTCACCAATGACACGCGCGTTACATAGAATCACACCATATAATAAGCCCCACTTAATTTTCGGAAGTGTAATACGCATAAAGGTTTGAAAACCATTTGCACCAAGTGAATGTGAAGCTTCTTCTTCTGACTGCCCTTGTGCCTGCATAAGTGGAATGAGTTCACGCGCAACAAAAGGAACCGTCACGAACAATGTCGCTAAAATAATGCCAGGTAGTGCGAAAATAATAAAGATATCTCGCTCAAGCAACCATTCACCGAATAATCCTTGTGCGCCGAATAATAAGACGAAAATTAAACCGGCGATCACAGGTGACACAGCAAAGGGTAAATCGATGAGCGTTAAAAGCATATTTTTACCTTTAAAATGATATTTTGAAATAAGCCATGCACTCAGTACACCGAATAATGTGTTCAATGGTACAACAATTAATACGATAAGGAATGTCAGTCGAATAGCAGAAAGCGCCTCGCTATTCGTAATGGATGCTAAATAGACATCTACACCTTTTTGAAAAGCTGTCATAAAAATCATAACAAGCGGTAATAATAAGAAAAGAGATAAAAAAAGTACACTAATCGTAATTAATGAGCGGCGAATCCACTTCGGTTCACTCGTAGGTGAATCTGTCTTCACTTTTGGTAAAGTATGTGGTTGTTCGAGTACGTTCTCTGTCATATTATGCACCTACTCTCTTTGTATATTTACGTTGAATGAGCCATTGAATGATATTCATCGTGAGTAAAAAGAAGAATGAACCAATTAGCATAACCGAAGCAATGGCAGTCGCTCCTACATAATCATATTGTTCTAATTTTGTCATGATGAATAATGGTGTAATCTCTGTCTTCATCGGCATATTACCAGCGATAAAAACAACCGAACCATATTCACCTAATGCACGCGCAAAAGCTAAAGTAAAGCCTGTCAAAATTGCTGGAATAAGTGTAGGGAAGATGACGTGACGAATCGTCTGCATACGATTTGCACCAAGACTAGCTGAAGCTTCTTCTTCCTCAATACGAAAGCTTTCAAGTACAGGCTGAACTGTACGAACAACAAAAGGCAGTCCAATAAACGTAAGAGCAATCATAATACCAAGCGGTGTGAAAGCAATTTTGAAATCGAAAAATTGACCAATCCATCCATTGGGTGCATAAAGAGCTGTTAGCGCAATCCCCGCAACAGCTGTTGGTAAAGCGAAAGGTAAATCAACAAGCCCGTCCATTAAAGACTTAAGCGGAAATGTATAGCGAACAAGAACCCATGCAATAATCGTACCGAAAACGACATTGATGAGCGCTGCCACAAGTGATGCACCAATCGTTAACTTATAGGAGGCGACGGCACGCGGATCTGAAATAATCGTCCAAAATTCTCCCCATGTCAATTGAAGCGAATGCAGAAGAATCATCGATAACGGTAATAAAATTAATAAACTAACATAAAAGATTGTGAAGCCGAATGAGAGTTTAAAACCCGGAAGTCGAAAAGCTTTTTGTTTTTTTGCTGTAAGTGAAGCCATTTAATCACCACTTTCTTATTGATAAATTTTGTCGAATAAACCACCGTCTTGGAAATGTGTTTTTTGTGCTTTTTGCCAACCACCAAAGTCTTCAATCGTAACAAGTTGAAGTGGTGGGAATTGTTTTTCATATTGCTTTAAAATTTCTGGGTCACGAGGTCGATAGAAATTTTTTGCTGCAATTTCTTGACCTTCTTTTGTATACAAGAATTTTAAATAAGCAGTTGCGACTTTTTCCGTACCACGCTTTTTCGCATTTTTTGTGACAACTGTAACAGGTGGTTCCGCCAAAATACTAAGAGAAGGAGTAATGATTTCGAATTCATCTGCACCTAACTCTTTTAATGACAAGTAGGCTTCATTTTCCCACGTGATGAGTACATCACCGATGCCACGCTCTACAAAAGTCGTAGTGGACCCGCGTGCTCCTGAATCAAGTACGTCGACATTCCCATACAGTTTTTGCATGAACTCAAATGGTGTTAATTTTGTTTCTTGCTCATGTTTTTCTGCGTATGCATAAGCTGCTAAGTAATTCCAACGCGCCCCACCCGATGTTTTAGGGTTCGGTGTGACAACGGAAACGTCTGGGCGAATTAAATCAGACCAGTCTTGAATTTTTTTTGGATTATCTTTTCGGACTAAGAAGACAATCGTCGATGTGTAAGGAGCCGAATGGTCAGGGAGCGCACTTTGCCAATTTGGTGAAATGAGTTCGCGATGTTTTGTCAGTTCATCAATATCATAAGCAAGTGCAAGCGTGACAACATCTGCTCGAATCCCGTCGATAACTGCCCGTCCTTGTTTACCAGAACCTCCATGCGATTGCTGAATAGTTACAGTTTGTCCTGTTTTTTCTTTCCATTCTTTCGCAAATGCTGTATTGATTCCTTGATATAGTTCGCGTGTTGGATCGTAGGAAACGTTTAACAATTGAATTTCTTTTTCCGAAGCTTTTGAAGAACAACCTGCTAATAAGAGGATTGTAAGAATCAAAAGCAAACTCTTTCTTTTCATGTATAAATCCCTCCTTCAAAAAAAACTGAAAACTGCACACGAATACCACCGTGTACAGCCTTCAGTTTGTCTGATCAGCTAACTTTGTTAGTTATACGATAAACACATATTCCCTATAAGTCAACTAAGAATTTACAAAAAACCTATTTTATTTATCGGAATTACATGATATACTCCAATTAAGAAAAGCTAACCAGAAAACTGGAGGCGATTCAACCTAACTAGCACATAGTAGGTTGAATCGCCTTTTTGTTTACTAGAAAGGAGTGT
Source organism: Kurthia sp. 11kri321 (assembly GCF_001534765.1). Classification (NCBI taxonomy): domain Bacteria; kingdom Bacillati; phylum Bacillota; class Bacilli; order Caryophanales; family Caryophanaceae; genus Kurthia; species Kurthia sp. 11kri321. The sequence continues at coordinate 2,263,353 of NZ_CP013217.1, read as the reverse complement.
TCTACATGACACAAGCCGAAATAACACCGCCCCTATTTTCAAAAGATACAGATACAAAAGGGGCATTGGAAGTTTTAGAGTGGGCATACGAAACATATGGTGACAAATTAGTTTATGCATGTAGTTTTGGTATTGAAGGGATTGTCCTCATTCATTTAATTGCACAAGTAAAACCAGATGCAAAAATTGTTTTCCTTGATACAGACCTTCATTTCAAAGAAACATATGAAACGATTGAACGTACAAAAGAACGTTATCCAACACTACAAATTGAATTGAAAAAACCAACATTGACATTAGAACAACAAGCGAATGAGTATGGGGATGAATTATGGAAAACTGCACCAAATCAATGCTGCAATATCCGTAAAATTGAACCATTACAAGAAGTATTACAAGCTTCTGATGCATGGATTTCAGGTTTGCGCCGCGAACAATCTGAAACGCGTGCTAAAACAGAGTTTGTAAATGATGATCCTCGTTTTAAATCAACCAAAATTTGCCCGCTTATTCATTGGACATGGAAAGATGTTTGGCGCTATGTATCCAAATATGATTTACCATATAACATACTGCATGACCAAGGTTATCCATCAATTGGTTGTGAAAAGTGTACAGTTCCAGCCTTTACAATGGATGATTTACGTTCAGGAAGATGGCAGGGCAAAGGAAAAACAGAGTGTGGATTACACGGATAGGGGAGAAAAAATATGACTTTAGTAAATCGTTATAATGAAAAATATCAAACAGCACATATACAACATACAATTGAATTAGATGCCATCGCGTTAAGTGATTTAGAATTAATCGGAATTGGTGGCTATAGCCCAATTGAAGGTTTTTTAAATGAAGAAGACTACCAATCGGTTGTGAAGAATATTCGTTTAGCAGATGGTACAGTATGGAGTATTCCAATTACACTACCAATTTCAGATGAGCAAGCAAAAACATTACAAGTTGGTGATGAGGCGAAACTGGTATATCAAGGTGAAACATATGGCGCGATTGAGATTGCTTCGATTTATGTACCGAATAAAGAAGAAGAAGCGCGTCATGTATATGGAACAGATGATCAAAACCACCCTGGTGTTCGTAAGTTATTTGAACGTCCAGCTGTATATGTAGGAGGACCTGTCGTTTTAACGAAGTGTCAGCAACCTGCTTTTGCAGATTATACGTTTACACCAGCTGAGACACGTGCAATTTTTGCAGAGAAAGGCTGGAAGACAGTCGTTGGATTCCAAACGCGTAATCCTGTCCACCGTGCGCATGAATATATTCAAAAAGCAGCACTTGAAACAATCGACGGTCTGTTTTTAAATCCACTTGTCGGTGAAACAAAATCAGATGATGTTTCCGCTACGATTCGTATGGAGAGTTATGAAGTATTGTTAGAGAAATACTATCCAGCAAATCGTGTACAATTAGGTATTTTCCCAGCTGCGATGCGTTATGCTGGACCACGTGAAGCAATTTTCCATGCACTTGTACGTAAAAATTATGGTTGTACACATTTCATTGTAGGACGCGATCATGCGGGTGTAGGTGATTATTATGGCACGTATGATGCACAAATTATCTTTGAACAATTTACAAATGATGAATTAGGTATTACACCGCTGAAATTTGAACATAGCTTCTACTGCTCGGCATGTGAAGGAATGGCAACAACAAAAACATGTCCTCATGATGCAAAAGACCATATTATTTTATCAGGAACAAAAGTACGTGAGATGTTGCGCAATGGCATTACACCACCACCGACATTTAGTCGTAAAGAAGTTGTCGAAGTGTTAATTCGTGGCATGAAGCAGGAGGTAGCCGAATGAGCACAAATTTAACATGGCATGAAGCAGCTATTCAAAAAGAAGAACGTCAACAGAAGAACGGATACGAAGGGAAAATTGTGTGGTTTACAGGCTTATCAGCTTCAGGTAAATCAACGATTGCCAATGCTTTTTCTCGTCGTTTATTTGATTTGAATCGCCAAGTGTATGTACTTGATGGTGATAATATTCGCCAAGGTTTAAATAGTGATTTAGGTTTTGGTGATGAAGCGCGAAAAGAGAATATTCGTCGTATTGGAGAAGTGGCAAAATTATTTATTGATAGCGGTCAATATGTATTAACTGCATTCATCTCCCCATTTCGAGAAGATCGCCAAACTGTTCGCGACTTAGTAGGTGAAGGCGAGTTTATCGAAGTATATGTCAAGTGTTCAATTGAAGCGTGTGAAGAACGTGACCCGAAAGGACTATATAAGAAGGCACGTAAAAAAGAGATTCCATCATTTACAGGCATCTCATCTCCATACGAAGAACCATTGAATCCTGAGATTGTTCTTAATTCTGAGAAGTATAGTGTAGAGGAATGTGTGGAACAATTGTTAAAAGAGTTAAACATTCGTTAGAAGAAAAATAAGTTTACAGCAAACTTGAAATCCGTTATACTATTCCTATAAACAAACGAATAAGACTTTGACAGTTGTCAAAGGGGAGTAGCTATAGAACGATTTTTGTTCTACACTTGTAGTCGTCAATACATGGTCAAAAGCCATCGGTTACAAGGGCATCTAAATTTGCTAAGTGAGACCTTTGCCTATTTTTTAGGCATGGGTCTTTTTTGTTTGTAGCAAAAGGAGGAACCTATATGGAAATATTATTAGAGTACGGTTGGGTATTACTTGTACTTGTCGGTTTAGAAGGTTTACTTGCGGCTGATAACGCGGTTGTTATGGCAGTTATGGTAAAACACTTACCGCTAGCTCAGAGAAAGAAAGCTTTATTCTACGGATTACTTGGAGCATTCGTATTCCGTTTCTTAGCATTATTCATGATTACATTAATTGTCGACTGGTGGTTCGTACAAGCAGCAGGTGCAGCTTACTTACTATTTATCTCAATTAAGCACATTTATGACTCGAAGAAGAAAAAAGATCCAGAAGATGAAGCGGCTAAGAAGCCGAAAAAACAATCTGGTTTCTGGATGACCGTTGTAAAAGTTGAAGCAGCAGATATCGCGTTCGCAATTGATTCGATGTTAGCAGCAGTTGCTTTAGCTGTTACATTACCAGCTTTAGGTGATTTCACAATTGGTGGAATCAACGGTGGTCAGTTCATCGTCATGTTCCTTGGTGGTGTAATCGGTCTTGTCATCATGCGATTTGCAGCACAATGGTTCGTTAAAATTCTTGAAAAATATCCACAACTTGAAACAGCAGCGTTTGTTATCGTTGGTTGGGTTGGTGTAAAATTAACAGTTATGACACTTGCACATCCAAACGTACAAATTTTAGATGAGCACTTCCCACACTCTACTGCTTGGAAATTAATTTTCTGGACAGTATTAGTCGGAATCGCAGTTGTTGGTTACATTACAGGTGTACGTGGTGCGAAAAAGCAAGACCACACATCGTAATACAGAAATATTGGATAAGAGGTTGGGTGCATTCCTAGCCTCTTTTCTTTTTGATAGGATATAAACGATATATAAAAGGGTATAAGATGTTAAAATACGGAAAAATAGGATAAATAAAAAAGTTTTCTAACCAAATAAAGTGCGTTACAATAGGTAGTTGTAAAATTGATTTAAAATATAGAGGATTATGAATAGAGAGGATCGATGAAAATGGGCACTGCGAAAGACATTAGTAAACGCTCAACACCGTTCCAAGCAATCGTGTCATATTATTTTATTGCTATTGCAATATCATTCGTATTACTTATTTTGCCTGGCGTACATAAAGAAGGCGTACATGTTTCCTTATTAGATAGCTTATTTACAGCGGTGAGTGCTGTAAGTGTAACAGGTCTGACAGTATTCAATATTAGTGAGACTTACACAACGTTTGGAATCGTCATGCTACTCGTCGTACTACAATTAGGCGCAATCGGTATTATGTCGCTTGGTACATTCGTTTGGTTAATTGTCGGTAAGAAAATTGGTCTGCGCGAACGTCAATTAATTATGGTTGACCACAACCAATATAATTTATCAGGCGTTGTTAATTTAATTAAAGAGATTATTAAAAACTTATTTGTCATCGAATTAGTAGGAGCACTTATTTTAACACTGTATTTTTTACAGTATTATGATACTTTTTTAAAAGCGTTATTACACGGGGTCTTTGCTGCTGTATCAGCTACAACAAATGGTGGATTTGATATTACGGGAGAGTCACTAGCACCGTATGCAGATGACTATTTTGTACAAACGATTAATATGATTTTAATTACACTTGGTGCGATTGGTTTCCCTGTACTAATCGAAGTGAAATATTTCTTAATGAATAAAGACCCGAAAAAATTCCGTTTTTCTTTATTCACAAAAATTACAACAACAACGTATGCTATTTTATTTTTAGTCGGTACATTTGTCATTTTAATTGTCGAGGCATTTAATGCATTTAAAGATATGTCATGGCATAAAATGCTATTCTCAAGTATGTTCCATTCCGTATCCACGCGTTCAGCTGGTTTAACAACGCTCGATGTTGCGCAGTTTACGGATACAACGAATATCTTTTTAAGTTTTATGATGTTCATTGGTGCGTCCCCAAGCTCTGTTGGTGGGGGGATTCGAACAACGACTTTTGCTATCGCTGTACTATTCCTCATTAACTTTGCACGTGGAAAAGACGACATTCAAGTATTTGGGCGTGAGATTTATACAATTGATGTATTTCGCTCCTATGTTGTTATTATTTTAGCGACAACGATGGTGCTTGTATCTACGATGATTTTATTATTAACAGAGAAAAATGCGACATTACTGCAAATCATTTTTGAAATTACATCTGCGTTCGGTACGTGTGGTATGTCTCTAGGCATTACGAGCGACCTCTCTTCACCAGGTAAAGTCATTATTATGATTCTCATGTTCGTTGGACGTGTCGGCTTAATTTCATTCCTATACTCATTAGGTGGTAAGAGTGAAAAACCGAAATATCACTATCCAAAAGAACGCGTTATTATCGGTTAATGAAAAAAGCATAAAAAAGACAATCTACACATTAAACTGTGGATTGTCTTTTTTTGTTACATTGAATGGATAGCATCTTTCACAACTTTAGAAAATAGTGGTGTACCATCTTTTTGAAATGTTGTTACTAAGTAGCCTTTTTCTTTTGTTACATGTGCTTGTTCAAGCGAATCGATTGAAATATTAAATGGCAAAATGAAGGTATGTTTAAACAATTCCTTTTCATTTAAACCGAGTGCAACAAAGGCATCTCCTGCAATTTCAGGTCGTTCTTTTAGTTGCGCATAAATCATTTTTAATTCATCTTTTTCAATCGCTTGTTCCCACCAAGGTTTACGAGGTTGGAATTTTTGTGTTGATAAATAATCATATTGCATAATTTGCTTCACAATCGGTAGTTTCGGCTCATTACGTGATTCTAAGAACTGTAATAAACGTTTAAATAAATCTTCTAACTGATGACCGATTTTCGACCAGCCCTGTTCATCCCAATACGTACCGAATTGTTGGAAGAAGTCGAATGGTGTTTCGAATACATGTGTGACTAAATATTCGAGTGTACGATCCATACGATGATCATTCCAATACTTCTCTAAAATATCCTCGGTCTGTTTGATTCGTAAAATATCATCGAAGTCGAGTACATTATTCGCGAAGATTTCGTATGGAGCCATATCGACATATTCGTAGCCGTATTGTTCAGCCTGTAAACGAAGACCAGTCCCACGAAGTAACTTTAAGAAGCCAAGTTGTAATTCTTCAGGACGCATCGCAAATACATCATTGAATGTTTTACGGAAACTATTGTAATCTTCTTCAGGTAAGCCAGCGATTAAATCTAAATGTTGGTCGATTTTTCCGCCTTCTTTTACCATTGTGACAGTACGCGCTAACTTTTCAAAGTTTTGGCGACGTTTTACTAAATCATTCGTTTCATCATTCGTCGATTGTACACCAATCTCAAAACGGAATAATCCAGCTGGTGCATTTTCGTTTAAGAATTGAATGACTTCAGGGCGCATAATGTCCGCTGTAATCTCAAACTGGAATACAACACCTGGTTGATGTTCATCAATTAAGAACTGGAAAATATCCATTGCATAACTACGACTAATGTTAAATGTACGGTCAACGAATTTAATCGTACGAACGCCTTGGTCCATTAAATAGCGAATATCGTCTTTGATTTTTTCGCGATTAAAATAACGAACGCCTACTTCAATAGAAGAAAGACAAAATTGACAGCTAAAAGGACAGCCACGAGATGTCTCAACATAAGCAATTCGTTTTGGAATTTCTGCGCGGTCTTCTTCAAAGCGGAAAATACTTGGTAGCTCACGTAAATCAATCTTTGGAGGCTGTGCGTGGATTTTCATTTTGCCATCTTGTAAATAACAAATACCCGGTACATCTTCTAATGGAATGTCACCGTTTAGATAATGTAGTAACTGTTTAAAGGAATGTTCACCTTCGCCCATAATAATGAAGTCCACAAGTCCATCTAAGCGATGTAACCAGTCATGAACATCATAGGATACTTCAGGTCCACCTAAAATAATTTTTGTATGTGGACTCACTTTACGCAACATACGGATGACACGAATTGTTTCTTCAATGTTCCAAATGTAACAACTGAAGCCGACAACGTCAGGTTTTTTTTGAAAAATATCAGATACGATATTGAACGATGGATCTTTAATTGTAAATTCAGCAAGAGCAGGATCAAACTCAGGCTGTGCATACGCTTTTAAATAGCGGATTGCGGTGTTAGTATGAATGTACTTTGCATTCAATGTTGCTAATAGAATATTCAATTAGAACTCCCCTTCTAAAAAGAATATGTTAATTGTAACAGTGAAAAGGTCATACAACAAATGAATCTTTTAAGAAATAAATTGTGTGAAAATATCGTATTTTGACAATCAAATCGCTAAACAGATATAATGAATGAAATGAAATGTAAGAAAAGGATGAGAGACGATGGCTTCTGAGGAAATAAAGCAGTCTTTAAAGTTATATATTGTGCTATCGCGCGCACATAAGGCAATTAACGAAGTAACGAATCAATTTTTTCAAGAGAATAAATTAAATCCGACAGAATTCGCAGTGTTAGAGCTGTTATATCATAAAGGACGTCAACCACTCCAAGTGATTGGACAGAAAATTTTACTTGCAAGTGGCTCAATTACATATGTTGTCGACAAGTTAGAGAAGCGTGGCTACATTACACGAACTGCTTGTCCATCCGATCGTCGCATTACATATGCAGACATTACAAGTGAGGGCGAAGTATTCATGGCAGAATTATTCCCACGCCATGAACAGCAGCTACATGAGTTGACGAATGGCTTATCAAGCGAGGAAAAAGAACAAGCGATTCAACTATTGAAAAAATTAGGATTGTCGATTAAAGATTTATCTTATTAATCATAAAAAGCTGATGAGTCATAAGAATAGACTCTCAGCTTTTTATTTTAAATAATGTTTAAAGAAATTAAGTGAGTGGGAATAAAAGGAAAAGGAAGATTACCATTGTTATATGTGCAATGAAAACTATCGGTAAACTTTTCAGCCATTCATATAATCCTCCGAAAATAATACCCGATAAGAATGCCGCAATGGCTCCTATATAAAAACCACAAATGAGTAAAGGTAATCCAAAATGAATTGCTGATATCAGAACAGCCCATTTTTTTGAGACCATCTTTTTTAATTCTTGCTGTAAATATACACGCCAAATCATTTCTTCCCCTAAAACAATGACAATAAGTAATGCAGCATATTGCCAGATGGCAGTAGGAGAATAGATTTCAAGTAGCTCCTTCACATTTTGAAAAGCAACTGGTGAAATGTATGAGAGTATGTTATAAATACTTATTGCAGTAAAATAGCCAATTACACCAATCGGAATCCCAATGAATAGTGAGCGAAGTAAAGATTGTTTGTTCATCAGATTGCCAAAGAAAAAAGCAAAAATAATTCCAATTCCAAGCAAATTAGTATAACTAAACCAAAAAATGGGTGTATACTGAAAAGAAATAATCATAATGATTAATACAATAAGGGCAAAAAGCGAAAGTGTCGTTTTGTCTGCACGTTGTATCATCTAATCACCTCCAAATAAAAAAACCATTCTTCATGTTAAAAAGAACGGCTTTAGTGTATCATGTAGTTCATTAAAGCGGAACACCTGAGTTTACAATTTTGTAGCGTTTATGATTAATTACTGTTTTTTCTTCTAAATCAAGGTGGCGAAAGTTTTCCATAATCGTTAAATCTACTATAACAGAGTTCTCGTTTACTTTTTCAACTCGTCCTCTTAAACCGTCGTGGAATTCGATGATATTGCCGATATCTGCGATTTTCATTATGCAACATTCCCTTCAATTTCTAATTACTTACATTTTGCATGAAAAGGCTCGAAATGTAAAATAATTTACTAAGAAATAAAAAAAATTTAAAAAAGGAAGTTTTTACAATGGAAAATATGCCAGAAATGATAAATAAATTAGTTAATGGTGAAATAAAGAAAATAGAAGTCAGTAAAAATGATTTTTATGAATTTAGAGAATTAATCGTAGAAAGAGAAGATTTTAAGCGTTTTCGAGGGATAGCGCAACAAGGTGGAAAAGTCGTCTATGAATATTTAGAAAAAGAAAGAAGTTAAAATGTCGAATGGTGTCGAAAATTTCATTTCCGAAAAGTTGGGAATACTAGTATAATAATGAACGTGGTTACGAGAGGTGGAGTGAAGATAATGTCGGAAGTAGTATTAAAAAAGTTAGAACAAACACGCGAAAAAATGATTCAATGTGGACTGGAAAAAGGTTTTTTGAATGCAGAAACAATTCGTTTAAGTCGAAAACTAGATGATCTACTTAATCTTTATCAGCTCCAACAAGTAGGCACAGAGTACGAAATGAAAATTAAATCAATTGATTATGATATCCATTAATGAAGAAATTTTAAAAATGTGGGTTTAAAATATTCAAAAGGGTGGAACTATATTTAAGAACACAGCAACAATCTCATTTCCCCCTTTCTTTAGCAGATAACTCTATCTGCTATTTTTTTTTGCTTAGATTCGGTATACTAAAGAAATCAAAGGTGAAAGGATGTTCAAATATGACAAAGAAAAATGTAGCTTTTATTGGTACGGGTGTAATGGGCGCAAGTATCGTACATCACTTATTACAAGCAGGTTATGCAGTCCACATCTTTACAAGAACAGCTTCAAAAGCACAAACTTTAATCGAAGAAGGTGCTGTTTGGCATAAAACAGCTGCAGATGCTACAAAAAATGCAGAAGTTGTATTCACGATGGTTGGCGATCCGATTGATGTAGAAGAAGTTTACTTCGGTGATGCAGGAATTTTTAAAACAGCAAAAGAAGGGACACTCGTGATTGACTTAACTACTTCTCAACCAACACTTGCTAAAAAGATTGCAACATTTGCAGCAGAACGTCATATTGACGCACTTGATGCGCCCGTATCTGGTGGAGACGTCGGTGCGAAGAACGGTACATTATCTATTATGGTTGGTGGAAAAAAAGAAGCATTTGAACGTGCGCTCTCAATTTTCGAAGTATTCGGTCAAAATGTCGTCTATCAAGGTTTAGCAGGAGCAGGACAACATACGAAGATGTGTAATCAAATTGCCATTGCGACAAATATGATTGGTGTAGCAGAATCGCTTGTATATGGTAAACGTGCAGGATTAGATTTAGATACAGTGCTTCAATCTATTTCAGCAGGAGCAGCAGGTTCATGGTCTCTAAGTAACTTGGCACCGCGCATGATTAAAGGCGATCTAGAGCCAGGTTTTTATATTAAGCACTTTTTAAAAGATATGCGTATTGCTTTAGAAGAAGCCGAGCAAATGGATTTACAACTACCAGGTTTACAACTAGCGAAGAAAATGTATGATGAATTGGCAGAGCAAGGACTTCAAGAAAAAGGAACACAGGCTATTATCAAATACTACAAATCGTAGAAAAACTTCGGAGAAGAAAATGAAAAAAAGTAACTCAACACCATCTCTTATGGGATTTGCAGTGTTATTTATTGTAATCCCTCTCCTATATGTAGGAAGTTTCATCATCTACACGCAATTTAATGAGCAATGGGTTCATGTAGAAACAGCGATGCTCTCCATGTTTTGTTACTATATAGCCTGTTCTGTATGGTGGTTCGTCTATTCATGGCGAAAGAGAAAAAAACTGATGAATAATTAAAGAATACTATATAGGAAGAAAATCAAAAAAATGAACTCCATTTGTTAGGTGTTCATTTTTTTGTAAATAAAATGTGAATATATTGTAAATAATAGACATAAATAAACAAAAATATGAAACATTATGAAATAATATGAAAGAGGAGGCGGAGAGTATCGAAGCAAAACAACGTAAAAGAAGCTCTTCATGGGCGATTTATGCTTCATTACCCATTATTTCATGGGCTCTGTATGACTTTGCAAATACCATTTTTTCATCGAATATTAACACTGTATTTTTCCCTTTTTATATGGATGAAGTGTTAGGAACGAATGAAGAAAAACAGCAACTAGCAAGTACTTTTATCTCATATGCAAACGCAGTAGCGAGTTTATTACTCGTTATTTTTTCACCACTGTTTGGCGTATGGATTGACCAAACGGGCTATAAGAAAAAAGTCATTGTCTGGTTCGCCTCTACATCCATCTTCTTTACATTTATGATGGGGATTTTTGGTGAAATGAATTTACAATCGACGATTGGTGGCGTTCCGCTAAGCCTATTTATTGTCGTCATCTGTTTTGTCATTGCAAAATTCTTTTATAATTCGAGTCTTGTTTTTTATGATGCAATGATGCCCGACTTAGGAAAATCGGAAGATATGCCGCTTATCTCTGGTTTTGGTGTTGCAGTCGGTTATCTTGGCACCATCTTCGGTCTACTCGTGTACTTACTTGTGAATGATGGCAACTATGCACGTGCCTTTATTCCAACAGCTATTTTATACTTATTATTTTCATTACCGCTATTCTTTATTAATCGTGATCAACCGATACCAAAGGAAAATAGAAAAAAAGTTCGTTTTTTAACAGGATATAAAGAAATCATTCAAACATTTAAAGAAATGCGCCAACATCGTACAATCTTTAAATTTATGATTGCATACTTTTTCATTAATGATGCACTTGCTACAACGATTGCAATGATGGCAGTATATGCTGCAGCAGTTTTAGCATTCACATCAGGGCAGTTTATTCTACTTTATTTAGTTTCCACAGTCGCAGCAATTATCGGTTCATTTGCCTTTGGATATATTACAAAAAAATCAGGTGCTAATCGAGCAGTGACGTATGTTGCTCTCTTAATGGTTATTGCATTAGTCATCGCAGCCGCCGCAACAGAACAATGGATGTTTTGGATTGCAGGTAGTCTTTTTGGTATCTCTCTCGGTGCGATTTGGGTGACGTCACGAACGTATATTATTGAACTATCACCAAAAGAAAAACAAGGTCAATTTTTCGGCTTATTTGCATTCTCAGGAAAAGTTTCTTCTATTATTGGACCAGCCATCTATGGTTCCATTACCTTTATGCTACGTTCTCAAGGTGCTGTTGCCAGTAGGATTGCTTTATTATCATTAGTGGTTATGACGCTTATTGGTCTAATTATCCATATGAAAAAACTTAAAACTGTCTAATTCAAGTCTATTTGACTATCGTTCGATATGGTACAATGGTTTTAATATTAACGCATATGGAGGACGAAAAAGCATGAACTCAAAAGGAATTTTATTAGAAAGTGGTACAAATGAACTGGAAATTGTTGAGTTTGAGGTCGGTTCAAATAAATTTGGAATCAATGTAATTAAAGTAAAAGAGATTATTCAGCCAATACCTGTCACATTCATTCCACATGCACATGAATATGTAGAAGGAATTATTCAATTGCGTGGGGAAGTGCTACCAGTTGTTGATATGAAGCGTGTACTGGGTCTAACGCACTCTGAGCGCAGCAATCAGCATAAATATATCGTCGCTGAATTTAATAAACAGCGTGTAGTATTCCATGTCGACAATGTTTCAATGATTCACCGTATTTCATGGGAACATATCGAGAAGCCATCAGATATGTATCAAAATGGTACCTCACAAGTCATTGGTGTGATCAAACGTGATGATGCAATGCTATTACTACTCGACTTTGAACGAATCATTTTAGAAATTAATCCTGAAACAGGTATTAATGTGAATTCGGTTAAAAAGTTAGGTGAGCGCAATCGCTCAGAAAAACGCATTCTAATTGCTGAAGATTCACCATTACTTCGTAAACTATTAAATGATACGATGCATGAAGCTGGATACGTAAATTTAGAATTCTTTGAAAATGGTAAAGATGCCTATGCATTTTTAGAAGCAACATCTGAAGCAGGAAATATTGAAGATACAATTCAGCTCGTTGTAACAGATATTGAAATGCCTCAAATGGATGGTCATCATTTAACGAAGAAAATCAAAGAAAATGCTAAATTAGCGCATGTACCTGTTATTATTTTCTCAAGTTTAATTACAGACGACTTGAAGCATAAAGGGGAACGAGTAGGTGCGAATGCACAAATTAGTAAACCTGAAATTGCAGAACTAATTCAATTTGTTGATCAATTTGTACTCTAATTAAAGAAAAGCGGACAATTCTTACGAAACATACATCTTAGTAGATGAATAAACGTAGGAACAGTCTGCTTTTTTAATGACCATAAAAGTAACTTGTACGATGCACATGTAAATTATTTTTCTTTTTAGCTGGTATGGTCGGCTTTGGATTTTCTATTTTCATATCCGTAAAAAGAATCAATATACTTTTTGCCTGCTTTAAACTCATACGGCAAGGTGGATTTCGGTATGTACGATCTAAATGTCCTAAATGAGGAAGTTCTTTAAAGTCATCTTTTTCGGGTAAAGTATGGAAGTAGTAATCCCCACATGCAATTAATACAGAAGATTGTTGTTGGCTATTGCGTGGACGTTCCACAAAGTGAAGTCCAATCTTCTTTGCTTGTTTTTGTTCGATTAGTTTTTGAATTGCTTGTTTTTTTAGCATATATAAAAAACGATTATCGGGTGCTGTTTTAGCATGTTTATTAATGGTGAAAATGGCTTGAGCAATTTGCATTGTATTATATTTTTCAACCATATATTGTCACCTTTCTTTCAAATAAAATGAATTCATCATGATATTGGTGGAATATTCTGACCATTAAAATTTATAATAAATATAAGTTATCATACCAACTATTAATCTATAAGTATAGAGGAAACGAAAAAATAAAAGGATGTGCTTCATATGACAAAACGAAAAAGAGCTGTAATTGATATTGGATCGAACACCATTCGCCTTGTTATTTATCAATATTCCAAAATAAGTGGTTTAAAAGAATTAATGAACATCAAATCTGTAGCGCGATTACGAAATGACATTACAGAAGAAGGTTATTTGAATGAACAAGGAATTCAAAAGTTACTGAATTTACTACATTCTTTTAAAGAAATGCTTATAGATTACGGAATTGAACATTATCGCGCGGTTGCTACTGCTTCTTTGCGTCAGTCTAAAAATAATCAAGAAATTATAAAAAAGATGTACGAGGAAACAGGGATACAAATCGAGTTACTATCTGAACAAGATGAAGCGTATTATGGCTATTTTGCAGTTGCCAATACGATTTCTACACCTTCAGCAGTCACGATTGATATAGGTGGGGGTAGTACAGAAATTACGTACTATGAACAAAAAGAATTAAAACATGCGATTAGTTTACCATTCGGTTCGGTTTCGTTAAAAAGACAGTTTATGCAAAGCGATACAATGACGAAAAGAGAACATGATGAAGTGTATCATTTTGCAAAACAACAATTCAAAGAAGTGACATGGTTGAACGATTTAAAAGTACCTGTTGTCGGCATTAGTGGAAGTGCGAGAAGTATGGCGAAAATGGATCAAAGTCGTAAGAACTATCCCCTAACAGGTGTTCACCAATATCGTATGTCGTTAGCTGATTTTAATGAGATTAATGATGAGATTTCATCGTTAACATATAACGAGTTAAAAAAGATGGATGAATTATCGGCAGATCGAGCTGATATTATTGGACCAGTAGCAGAAGTATTCCGTGCGCTTATGCATGTTGTCGATAGTCAAAAATTCCAACTAAGTCGAAAAGGTTTACGAGAAGGAATTGTTATTTCAGACATTTTAAAAGAATATCCTTTAGCATTTGACCGTACAGATGTCTTTCGTTCGAATGCTCGATACTTAGCATCAGAGTTTGGAAAGTCAGAAAATCAAATTTTACATCATGCGCGTATTGCTGAACTTATGTATCGAGAATTATGTCGTCATGAATTATGGGATTATTCTGAAGAAGAAATTTATATCTTAAATCAAGGTGCGAAAGTTTATATGATTGGTGAATATTTAGAACAAGATGCAGCAAGTCAGCATACCTTCTATTTATTATCAAACCGCTCAATTAATGGACTTAATCATAAAGAACGAGTTCGTTTAGCATTGCTTGCGTCGTATAAAAATAAAGACTCTTTTTATACGTATTTAAAACCGTTTGAAGACTGGTTTACAAAAGAAGAAGTGCAAATGCTCATTCGTTTAGGCGCTTTATTAAAGCTAATTTATGCACTCGATGCCTCTAAAAGAAGCATTGTTACAGATATTGTTATTGAAATTAATGAAGAAACACCTGAGGTATTAGATTTAGAAATTCAAACTAGAGGTTATCCATTAGCAGAAAAATATCAAGGAAATAAGCAAAAAAAGCATTTTGAACGTATCGTCAAAAAAGATGTTGTTTTACATTTTGTGTAGGAGGGATTTTAGATGACAGAAGAACAGTATAAAAAAATTGCTTCACCAGAATATTATAACAATCGTGAATTGAGCTGGCTTGCGTTTAACGAGCGGGTACTACAAGAGGCGGAAGACGAACGTAATCCGTTACTTGAACGTTTACGTTTTATCGCTATTTTTAGTTCAAATCTCGATGAATTCTATATGGTGCGTGTAGCGGGATTACAAGATCAAGTACGCGCAGGTTTTAATAAACCAGAAAACAAAGCTGGATTGACACCGAAAGAACAGTTAGCAGCAATTGAACAAAAAACAAAAGAGTTAGTCGATCGTCAAATGGAAGTCTATCATCAACTAACAAAAGAACTATTACCAAAAGAGAAAGTTTTTATTCATGAGATGAAAGATTTAGACGAAGAACAGTTGAGCTATGTAAAAGAATACTTTGAAGAAATTATTTTCCCAGTATTAACACCCATTGCAGTAGATGCATATCGACCATTCCCAACTTTACTAAGCAAAACACATAATTTACTTGTTATGTTAGAAGATCAACATGGCGGAAAAGAACAGCAGAAAAAAGTAGCAATTGTTCAGGTGCCTGCAGTGCTGGATCGTTTTATCTGTTTACCAAAACGCAATGGTAAAATGGAGGTTATCTTAATTGAAGAAGTGATTATGCACAATATTGATATTTTATTTAAAGGGTTTAAAGTACAATCTGTGCAATCATTCCGGCTAACACGTAATGCTGATTTGACGATTCACGAAGAAGGTGCACGCGACCTATTGACGGAAATCGAAAAAGAATTAAAAAAGCGTAAGTGGGGAAGTGTTTCTCGTGTTGAAGTGCGCAAAGGAGAAATGCAAGAGAATGTATTACAATTCTTAATACGCGAATTGGATGACTGGGATGCACAAGTTTTTAATATTAAGGGACCTTTAGATTTAACGTATCTATTTTCGTTTTGTAAAGTAGTGGGTGATTTACGAGAAGATTTACAATATGAAAGTTTTATCCCACAACCACCACAGGATGTAAGTTCAGACGATAATATTTTTGAAAAAGCATTAAAGCAAGATTTATTTTTCCATCATCCATACGAATCGTTTTCACCAATCGTTGATTTCGTAACAGAGGCAGCAAAAGACCCAAATGTGTTAGCTATTAAACAAACATTGTATCGTGTAAGTGGCAATTCACCTGTCATCCAAGCATTAAAGTTAGCCGCTGAGAATGGTAAGCAAGTGACTGTATTAGTTGAGTTAAAAGCGCGCTTTGATGAAGAAAATAACGTACTTTGGGCGAAACAATTAGAACAAGCAGGATGTTTAGTTATTTATGGTATGCATAATTTAAAAACACATTCGAAAATAACACTCGTTGTTCGAAAACGTCAAGGACGAATTGAACGTTTTATTCATTTAGGTACAGGTAATTACAATGATGCAACAGCTAAAATCTACACGGATATGGGAATTATTACGACGAAGAAAAAACTTGGTATTGATGCGACAAACTTCTTTAACTATTTAAGTGGTTATACAGAAAAACCACATTATCATCATTTGGTCGTATCACCATTCGATATTCGAGAAGAATTCATTCGTTTGATTGATTTAGAAATTGAATATCATAAAAAACATGGAAATGGACGCATCTACGCAAAGATGAATTCATTAACCGATAAAGATTTAATTATGAAAATGTATGAAGCGTCAATTGCAGGTGTTCAAGTACATCTCATCATTCGTGGTATTTGCTGCTTACAACCAGGAATTAAAGGTGTAAGTGAAAATATTACAGTGATTAGTATTGTAGGACGTTTCTTAGAACATTCTCGTATTTATTGGTTCCATCATAATGGTGAAAATAAAATCTATTTATCTTCAGCAGATATGATGACACGTAATATGATTAAGCGTGTTGAAATTCTGTTCCCAATATTTGATACAGGGATTAAAAAGCGGATTATGCACGTGGTAAAACTCCAATTGCAAGATAATAGTAAGGCACGTGTATTAGAAGCTGATGGACAATATCGTTACAAAAAGATAGATGAAAAAACGGAGATTATTGACAGTCAGTTAATTCAAGAGCGAGATGCTAATAAAGTATTAAGTGATGAAGAATAGAAAAAAAGCGTATGAAAGAAGGAGATTCCTCTTATCATACGCTTTTTCTTTGTGTGAAAAGTATATGATATGTTAAAATAAGTAAAAATGAATGGTTATTCACTTTTAAATCAGAAGGGGGAAAATAATATGTTAGCAGGTCAGGTAATTATTGTTACAGGCGGATCAAATGGGATGGGGAAATACATGGCGAAGAATTTTGCCGAGCAAGGTGCACATGTAGTGATTACAGGACGTGATCAAGAAAGATTATATGCTGCACAGCGCGAACTACAGCAAACAGCAATGGGAGAAATTGCAGTATTTCAAATGGACGTTCGTGTAGTAGAGCATGTAGATGCAATGGTGAAATATGTTCATGATAAATTTGGTACCATCACACGACTTGTAAATAATGCAGCTGGAAATTTTATTGTACGTGCAGAAGACTTATCTCCAAATGGTTGGAAATCTGTCATTGATATTGTTTTAAATGGAACTTTTTATTGTTCTCAAGCTGTAGGGAAGTATTGGATTGAACATCAAATTAAAGGAGCCATTTTAAATATGGTGGCAACTTACGCTTGGCAAGCAGGAGCTGGTGTTGTCCATTCAGCAGCTGCAAAAGCAGGGGTACTGTCTTTAACACGCACATTAGCAGTTGAATGGGGAAGTGCTTATGGTATTCGTGTGAATGCTATTGCACCTGGTCCGATCGACCGAACAGGAGGAGCAGAGAAATTATGGGAATCGGAAGAAGCAGCTAAACGTACATTACAGTCTGTACCACTTCATCGCTTAGGGCAACCAGAAGAAATTGCAGATTTAGCGGCATTTATTTTATCGGACAAAGCCGCGTATATGAATGGTGAATGTGTGACACTAGATGGTGGACAGTGGTTAAACTCACATCCATTTTAAAAGGTTGATACCGCTTACATCCTTGTCATGTTGAGTATTTTCGAGTTATGCATAGTATTCTCAATTCATTTTATGTTATGATAAAAAGAGGTGAAGTACTCTATTTTTTAAATAGAAAAGGAGTAGAATTCTATGATTTCCACGAACAGCAAAGAATTGCTCGAAATGCCAATTCATGATTTTATTATACCAGCTGAGAAAGTAGCGCACGTTCAAATTGGTAATAATGCAGAGCATGCTTTATTAGTATTAACAAAAACAGGATATTCTTCGATTCCTGTACTCGACTCAAGCTATCGTTTTCATGGTCTAATTAGTATTCGTATGATCATGGATTCAGTCTTAGGCTTAGAACGAATTGAATATGAAAATTTAGAAGTGTCGAATGTCACAGAGATTATGGATCGAGACATTGCTACATTGAATATTAATGATAATTTTAAGCGAGCTTTAGATTTAGTAATTAATCATGCCTTCTTGTGTGTAATTGATGATGAAGGTACATTTGTTGGGATTATGACACGTCGTGTAATTTTAAAACAGTTAAAAAAATATGTATATCAACCAAAATCATAATCATTTTGGCTGAATTAAAAGGAACTGTCTTAAGAGAACGGATGAGACAGGTCCTTTTATTATTTTGAACTACATACATTTTGAATACGTATATGGAGGTGTTCGCATGACAACATCTGAAGCACAAATTTTAAAGATTTTAGCTGAAGAAGGAAATATGAGAAAAGCAGCAGAACGCCTATTTTTATCGCAACCAGCACTTTCACAACGCTTACAATCAATTGAAAAAGATTGGGGAACGCAGCTTTTTTTACGTTCACAAAAAGGTTTAACACCTACCCCGTCTGGTGAACTTGTTATTCAATATGCGAATGAGATGGCTACTAGACGAGAAGAAGTGTATGAACAACTACAGTCGTTAACACAAAAAGTACATGGAACATTGAAAATTGCATGTGCTTCAATTGTTGGTCACACATGGTTGCCACAAGTATTAAAAGAGTTCGTACAAAAATATCCAGATGCGAAAATTTCGCTCATGACAGGCTGGTCATCTGAAATTGTCAAAGCGCTATATGATGGTGAAGCACATATTGGGATTGTACGTGGGCATTCTGATTGGAAAGGCCGAAAAACACATTTATTTAGAGATACAATGTACTTAGTAGATAAAGAAATTAAATCACTGGATGAGGTATTTGAGACTGAACGACCTTTTATTCAATTCAAAAGTGATTCGAATTATTATCAAGAAATTCAACAATGGTGGCAACGACAATTTTCTTCAAGTCCAAAGCATCAAATCACAGTTGACCAAATCGAAACGTGTAAGCAGATGGCATTGAATGGTATTGGCTATGCGATTTTACCGTCTATTACATTGACAGGCGAAGAAGATGTCAATCGAATCAACCTCGTCAGTGATGATGAAAAATTTGCACTAACACGTGATACATGGTTGATTGGATATGATTCGAGTTTTGAGCTCCGTCAAGTAGCAGCTTTTGTTGAAATTGTGCAACAACATGCAGAATGTTTGTATGATTATTCAAAAAATAAGTGAAATTTTTTGAATAATCGGTTACAATTAGTGCATCTTTTTTTCAATAGGAGGAAATGCACAATGAAAAAGTTAAACGCACAAGAAATTATCGCTTACTTAGCAAATGCCAAAAAAACAACACCAGTTAAAGTTTATGTAAAAGGTACAAATGTGTCTTCATTAGACTTTGGTACAGATAGTAAAGTATTTGGTGAAGGTAATTCCGTAGTTGTATTTGGCGACTGGTCACAAATTGAACAAGCAATCAACGCACATGAGGCACAGATTGAAGATTACGTAATCGAGCAAGACCGACGTAACTCAGCTGTGCCTTTATTAGATACAAAAGCGATTAATGCACGTATCGAACCAGGCGCACTTATTCGAGATCAAGTTACAATTGGTGATAACGCAGTAATCATGATGGGTAGTGTTATTAATATTGGTGCGGAAATTGGCGCACGTACGATGATTGATATGAATGTTGTATTGGGTGGTCGTGCAACAGTGGGAGAAGATTGCCATATTGGAGCAGGTGCCGTTTTAGCAGGTGTGATTGAACCCCCAAGTGCTGACCCTGTAGTAGTTGAAAATAATGTAATGATTGGTGCAAATGCAGTTCTTCTAGAAGGAGTACGAGTAGGAGAAGGTGCAGTAATTGCAGCAGGTGCTGTCGTAACAAAAGATGTTGAACCTTATACAGTAGTTGCAGGTATTCCAGCACGTGAAATTAAAAAAATTGATGAAAAAACAAAATCAAAAACAGAAATTATGCAAGATTTAAGAAAAATATAAGAGGTGAATGGTGTGAAGTCTTTTATGGAAGTTCGAAGGGATTTACATAGAATTCCGGAGATTGGTTTTCAAGAGTTTAAGACGCAACAATATTTACTCGATACAATTACATCGTTTATAAAGCCCTATATGCGTATCATAAAATGGCGAACGGGTTTTATTTTAGTTATTGAAGGTATTAATCCTCGTTTGCAATTAGGATGGAGAACAGATTTAGATGGTTTGCCTGTTCAAGAACAAACTAATTTATCATACGCTTCTGAACATGAGGGTTTCATGCATGCATGTGGACATGACTTCCATATGACGATTGCGCTAGGGCTTGCGAAACGATTTGCGGATGTTCAACCAGAGCATACGATTTTATTGTACTTCCAACCTGCTGAAGAAGGCCCTGGAGGCGCAGAGCCTATGTTAGAGTGGGTGAAGGCAAAACATCCAGAACTACTTCCGGATTATATGTTTGCATGTCACATCGCACCAGAGTATCCTGTTGGAACTGTTGCAACACGACCTGGTATGTTATTTGCAAATACATCTGAACTTTTTATTGATTTAAAAGGACTAGGTGGACACGCAGCATTTCCGCACCATACAAAAGATATGACTGTTGCAGCTGCATCGCTTATTATGCAACTACAGACGATTGTCAGTCGTAATATCAATCCATTAGAAGGTTCTGTTATTACAGTTGGTAAAATGACTTCTGGCACCGTACAAAACGTTATTTCAGATGCTGCACGTTTGGAAGGAACAATCCGTACAGTAACAGCTGAGAGTATGGCGCAAATAAAAAAACGTATTCAAACATTGTGTGAGGCGACTGCTCTTGCATTTGAATGTGATGTGACGGTTGACTATGGTTCAATGTATTATCAAGTGTACAATGATGCACACTGTGCGACATCGCTTCTTCAATATGCAGATTCTGTAGAAGGTATGACAGCGTACGAATGCCCACCAGCGATGACTGGGGAGGACTTTGGTTTCTTTTTAAAAGAGATTCCGGGCGCGATGTTTTGGGCTGGGGCGAATACCCCTTATGGACTACACCATGCGAAAATATCACCCGATGAAAATCTCATCGAACAAAATATTTTATTTGTAGAAGGATTTCTTCGACAATTCCACTTGAAATAAATAAAACACTTGTTCTCTTTTGCTACTTTCTGTATGATAAAACAGATTACGTAAATAAAGGAGTACACAGATGAACCAATTAATTGAATATATCGTATGGGGTGCCATCGCGGTTGGGATTCTTTTATTCCTTTCGATATTGATTCGCTTTATTCAAGAAAGAAAAAGAAGAAAATCCTATGAACGATTAATGCAGACGACACAAATTCGTGATGTCGATGAAATGGACGGATATGTTTTTGAGGACTTTTTAGCACATGTATTTGAAGACTTAGGTTACAAAGCAGTTGCAACGCAGCGCTCTAATGATTTTGGGGCAGATGTCATGTTACAACATGATGAAGGGAAAATTGTGATTCAAGCAAAGCGTTATCAAGATAAAGTTGGTTTAAAAGCAGTACAAGAAATTTATGCAGCACAGGCTTTTTATGAAGCAAATGAAGCATGGGTGATTACGAATAATTATTACACACAGGCCGCAAAGCAATTAGCTACTGCTTGTCATGTGACACTCATGAATCGAGAAGATCTCATTGATTTATTAAAAGAACGTAAAAAAGTTATGAAGTCTTCAAGGCGTGCATCTTGATTTACACAACACAATATAAGTACGAAAAAAGAATCGCGTGATAAGTTACGCGATTCTTTTTTGTTTATGCTTTTGTATCCAAGTCGATATTCGGTTGTTGATGTACAGGTCTTTGAATGGGATTTCGCTTTTGCCATACATAGGTGATCACGAAGCAAATCATGAGAACGGCACCACCTACGATGAATGGAATCGACATATTAATATCGAATAATGTACCTGCAATTGCGGGTCCAATCATATTCCCAAGAGACATATAGGAGTTGTTCATACCAGAAGCAAAACCTTGTTCTTTCCCAGCAGCATAGGAAATGAGTGTATTGACTGCTGGACGAATAAGAATAGCCGCTGTTTGGAAAATTGTTGCAACAACTAGGATAAGGAAGAATCCACTAATGTAAATCATACAAACTGTAAAGATTGATGCGATAACGAGACTGAACAGAATAATGCGCATCTCACCAAAACGTTTGAACAGCTTGTCTAATAATAGTCCCTGAACAATAACACCGATGAAGCCACCAACAGTTAAGACAATGGCAATTTGATTCGGTGTGAAGTCAAATTTATACGTTAAAAATAGTGACATAGAAGATTGGAAGTTTGCGATACCAAATGTGAAGATGAAAACAACTAATAGTAGAACAAAATAAGGTGTAGTGAAAGAAGTTTTCATGTCTTTTAAAATATTACCACTACCTGTACTTTTCGCACCTTTTGCTACGACTGGTTTTGTTGCAGGAAGCAAGAACATCGTTAAAATACCTGCTAAAATAGCTGCAGCACCAGCGAAATAGAATGGGAAGTGTAAATTAATATTGGACAATAAACCACCTAGACCGGGTCCAATTGTAAAACCAAGCGAAATAGCTGCGCCAATTAGTCCCATCGCTTTCCCACGTTGTTTCCCAGTTGTAATGTCTGCTACATATGCCATGATGGGTGGTGTGATGAAGGCAGAACCCACACCTGTTAAAAAGCGGAAGATATAGAGTTCGTAAAGATGGCTCGCGACACCGAATAAAGTCATGAACGTACCATTAATCAGTAGCCCGATTACGATGAGTTTTTTTCGACCAAAACGGTCAGAGAGAGATCCAGCGAGTGGAGAGAAGATGAATTGTGCAAGTGCGATACTGGCGATTAAAAAACCAAGTACAGCGCCTTGTCCTCCAAAGCCTTGTAAATAATGTGGCATGATGGGAATAATTAATCCGATACCACTCATGGAAATAAACATGTTGAACATTAAGAGTGCGAGTGCTAATTTTACTTTCTTTTCCATAAAAGGCTCCTTTGTTGAGTATTTCGTATAGCTAAATAATAACGGCTATAGTATAGAATCGCAATGAAAAAAATCTACTTCTTTTGACTGAAACAACCTTACTTGTAGTATTCCTTTTTATAAGGAGAACAACCATGTTGAAACATCAAAAAAACTGTAGATGAAACGAATTCATCTACAGTCCATTTATTCATTAATTGCCATTTTAAATTTCAGGAATAATTCATTGTATTCCCCGATTTTTTCAAGGCCAAGGTTTTTATAAACATGTAAGTTTTCGCGTGTTTCTTTCGAAGGGTAGTAACGTTCGTCGTTTACTACTTCTTCATCAAGCAGAGAAAGAGCCGCTTTATTTGGTGTTGAGTAACCGACATAATCTGCATTTTGGGCTGCATTTTCAGGTTCTAACATGAAGTTAATGAATTTATGTGCGCCCTCTACGTTTTTAGACGTTTTTGGAATGACCATATTATCAAACCATAAGTTTGAACCTTCGCTTGGCACTGTGTATGTTAAATCTTCGTTCTCATACATCATATCTGCTGCTTGTCCAGACCATGTTAGCGCGACCATCGCATCTTCATTAATCATCAGCTGTGTTACTTCATCACCGATAATTGCTTTGACGTTCGGTCCCATCTTAATTAGCTTGTCTGTTGCAGCATTTAACTCTTTTGAATCTGTTGAGTTCAGTGACTTACCCATACTGTTCAATCCCATACCAAGCACTTCACGCGCACTATCTACTAAGACTACTTTACCTTTTAAAGAAGGATCCCATAAATCATCCCAACGTTCGAATTTATATTTGTCGCCTAATAATTTAGGGTTATAAACAATCCCAACTGTTCCCCAGAAATAAGGAATTGAATATTGGTTTTTTGGATCGAATGGTAAATCTAAAAAGTCTTTATCAATATTTTTTAAATTCGGAATGTCTTTATGATTAACAGGTAATAATAGATTTTTTTCTTTCATTTGTTCGATTGTGTATTCAGATGGAACGGCGATATCGTAGTTTGTTCCGCCTTGTTCAATCTTTGTCATCATCGCTTCATTTGAATCGAATGTTTCATAAACGACGTGAATACCTGTCTCTTTTTCAAACTTTTTAAGTAGGGCAGGGTCGATATATTCGCCCCAGTTATAAACTGTTAAAACTTTTTTGCCTGATACACCAGATGATTGGCTCAGCGAATGTACCGCATAGAATAAGATACCGCAAACAGCGAGTAGGGCAATACTAATGCGTATAAGTGATTTCATTAATTACGCACCCCCGTTTTTTTACGTGTCGTAATAAAGTGATAGCCAAGTACAAGAATAATTGTGACAAAGAATACTAAACCTGAAATCGCATTAACTGTTAGTGATACACCAGCACGTGCCATTGAATAAATCTCAACAGATAATGTACTGAAACCATTACCCGTAACGAAGAACGTAACAGCGAAATCATCTAATGAGTAAGTTAAAGCCATGAAGAAACCAGCAAAAATACCTGGTTTAATAAATGGAATGATGACACGCGTTAAAATATCACGTTGTGAAGCACCTAAATCACGTGCAGCATCAATTAATGAACTGCTCATCTCTTGTAGTTTTGGTAATACCATAATAACAACGATTGGAATACTAAAGGCAATATGACTTAATACTACCGACATAAAGCCGAGTTTCACACCCACAATTGTAAAGAGAATTAAGAATGAAGCACCGATAATAACGTCAGGGCTTACGATTAATACATTATTCATTGATAAGACTGTATTACGTAATTTACGATTACGCATGGATGAAATACCGATTGCACCAAGTGTTCCGATGAATGTCGAAATGAGTGCTGAGAGTAAAGCTACAATGATTGTATTCATTAAAATAATGAGTAGACGATCATCTTCAAAAACCGCTTTATAATGTTCCAATGTGAATGATTTGAAGTTTACCATCGAACCACCACTGTTGAAAGAGTAGAAGATTAGGAAAAAGATGGGTGCGTATAAAACGACCATGACAAGTGCTAAATAGACTTTAGAACCTTTACTTAGTCTTTCCATTTTGTGTCTCTCCCTTCTCTTTAGAACCTGTTAGGAACATGATGATAAACATAACGATGATTAGGAATACAGCAATGGTTGAACCCATTCCCCAGTTTTGCGCAACTAAGAATTGTTGTTCAATCGCTGTACCAAGTGTAATGACTTTGTTACCTGCGATTAAGCGAGTAATCATGAATAGTGATAGCGCTGGGATAAATACAGCTTGCACACCTGCTTTAATACCATTCATTGTTAATGGAATAATGACGCGACGGAATGTTGTAATGCGTGAAGCACCTAAGTCACGTGCAGCATCAATTAGTGCAGGATTTAATTTATCCAGTGCATTAAAAATAGGTAAAATCATAAATGGAATAAAGATATAAACAGATACAAAGATGAAACTGAAATTCGTGAATAGAATTTGCTGTTCACCAATACCAATTGCAGCTAAGAAAGCATTAATCGGACCTTTGTTACCAAAAATACCAATGAATGCATATGTTTTTAATAATAAGTTCACCCATGAAGGGATAATAATTAAGATTAACCATAACTGTTTATGTTTTAATTTTGTAATTAAATAAGCAGCAGGGTATGAAACGAGTAATGAGAATAAAGTAATTAAGAACGCATACCAGAACGAACTTAATGTCATCTCAAAATAGACACTCGTAAAGAAGTTTTTATAGTTTTCAAGTGTAAAATGACCATCTAAATCGAGCATTGAGTAGTACAGTACGAGTAAGATTGGTGCGACAACGAATAGTACAACCCATGCATAGTAAGGGATAAGAGAGAAAACTCCGCCCTTATTTTTCATCGTGGTCATCTCCGTATGATTCTAAACGTTTATCGAAATCTTCTTCAGATTCATTTAAACGCATGATGTGAATTGATTCTGGATCGAAATCTAAACCGATTTTTGCACCAACATCGGCTTTTTTCAGTGAATGAACAAGCCATTCATTACCAGCTTCATCAAATGTAGAAAGTTCATAGTGTACGCCGCGGAATAATTGCGAATCGACTGTTACAACAAGTTTTCCTTGTTCGACAGTTGTTAATTCTAAATCTTCCGGACGAATAACCACATCTACTTTTTCATTTGGGTTTAAACCTTGGTCAACACATTCAAATTCTTGACCGTTCATATTAACAACAAAATCGCGTACCATGATGCCAGAAATAATATTTGATTCGCCGATAAAGTCAGCTACAAAGCGATTAATTGGTTCATCATAAATATCAACTGGTGTCCCGCTTTGTTGAATATTTCCTTCATTTAAAACAAAGATTTCATCACTCATCGCAAGTGCTTCCTCTTGGTCATGTGTTACAAAGATGAATGTCTTGCCTAAACGTTGTTGTAATTCGCGTAATTCGTATTGCATCTCAGTACGAAGCTTTAAATCAAGAGCAGATAGTGGTTCATCTAATAAGATAATTTCAGGATCATTAACAATCGCGCGTGCAATCGCAACACGTTGACGTTGACCCCCTGACATCTCTTGAATTTCGCGTTTACCGTACCCTGCAAGGTTGACGAATTTTAATGCTTCTTCAACGCGGCGTGTAATTTCAGCGTTATTTACCTTTTGAATACGTAAACCAAAAGCAACATTCTCAAAAACATTTAAATGTGGAAATAGTGCATAGTCTTGAAAGACCGTATTTACTTGGCGTTCATTAGCAGGCACTTTATTAATGTTCTTTCCATTAAATAAAATTTCACCTTGTGATGGTTCCATAAAACCAGCGATTAAACGTAAAATCGTCGTTTTACCACAACCTGATGGTCCAAGTAAAGTGTAGAATTTTCCTCTTTCAAGTTCAAAGTTGACGCCCTTTAACACCTGTGTACCGTCGCTGTACGACTTTGACACGTTGTTAAACGAGATAATAATATTTTCTGACATGATGTACTAGGCCTCCTAAGCTACAAATAAGATTCTGTTGCGACTAACAGTAGTTGAGTTCTCCCTGCAAATGCATTTAAGATTTGATGTGAGTCAATTGCTTCATAATAAACAGAATCACCTGCAGTAGCAATAAATTCCTCTGTTCCTAATACGATACGGACACGTCCCTCTAATACATAGATAAAGGTTTCAGACGGGGAAGGTTCAAATTGTTTGAACTCCCCTTTTTCCTCGAAGGTTAGGATGACAGGTTCAATTTCTTTTTCATTTGATGTGGGGATTAACCACTGAAGTTTGTATTTTTTTTCTTCGTCTGTATAGACGGTTTGGTCTTCAGTTGTATAAACAACTTTTTGATCATCGGTTTCATCGTCGAAAAATTCTTTTGGTGTAGAACCAAGAACTTCTAATAAATTGAATAAAGTTTCAATGGAAGGGGAGTTGAGGTCACGCTCTAATTGTGAAATATAGCCTTTTGTTAAATCGGTACGTTCACCTAGTTCCTCTTGTGTGAGTTCCTTCCTTAAACGTAATCGTTTAATTTTTTTGCCGATTTGCATAAATATTCTCCTCGATCAAGTTTACTTTTGGTAAACTTACAGATTTGAAAGTATTGTTAAAGTAAACTTCAAGTTTACTCAAACGATATCCATTATTACAAAAATACGTTGATATTTCAAGTCATTTTTATAAAAAAGTATCTTCTTTCTATATAAATTAGAAAAGCTAGTCACAACGCTATTTCAAATACAATTAGCGTTATGGCTAGCTCTTTTTATTCAAGTTCATTTAAATAACTTCCTATTAATATATTTAAAATTCTAAAGCCTTTCTTAAATCCGTTACATAAGACTGTGAGACAGGTAATTGTTTTCCATCTTTCATAACAATTAATAAGTTCGAGGCAAAGTCACGTGTGATTTTTGAGATATTTCGAATATTGATAATGTACGATCGATGAATACGAATAAAATATTCAGGTAGGCGATTCGCTAAATCTTTCATCGTTAATGAAATTTGAAATAGTTCATTTTGCTGGTAACACCAATTTTTCTTATTTAAGCTTTCAAAGAATGAAACGTCTTCGATTGGAATTGGCTGCCATTCGTCTTCATTTCGACCTGTAATAAAGTAAAGTGGTTTTTCTTTCTTTCGACTTGGTAGAACGATGAGAAGCACGCCCTTTTTCTCGCGCACGGTAATAGGATAACCAATGCCATGATAGCTCCCACTTCCATAAGGATTATCAATCGTTTGTTCCACTTTGCGACCGCTTTCATAAACGAGCTGTGCAATACTCGTTGGTGCAATGGATTGTCCGATTGAAATTTGAATATCGACTTGTTGAGGTGCATAATAAACGTAGTTATTTTCTACAGCAATGGCAATTGTTGCCTCTTGCGGGGTCCAATCTTGTAATAAGGATGTGTACTGTACTATAACATCCTCTGCTAAATCCCTGTAAATTGACTCAATCATTCAAATCATCCTCCTAGTTTAACCTTGCTTTATCCAGCTATATCTTGTTCTATCCTAGAAAAACCATCTTTCGTCTGAAAATCAATACAAGTAAATCATGTTGTTATATAGTAGTCTATAACAACGGTAGCTGTTATGCAACAAATAAATTGGAAAAAACAGGGGTGTATTTTCTGATAGCGTCAAATGTTATCGTTTTACTACTACTTAAATAAAGGGAGATGGATGAAATGACACAACAAGAACAAATTAAAGCTTTAGAAGAAAAATGGGCACAAGATGGCCGCTGGTTAGGAATCGAACGTCCTTATTCAGCAGAAGAAGTTTTAAAGTTACGTGGATCAATTGAAATCGAACATACACTTGCTAAACGCGGTGCTGCTCGCCTTTGGAAATCTTTACACGAAGAAGATTTCATTAACGCACTAGGTGCATTAACAGGTAACCAAGCAATGCAACAAGTGAAAGCAGGTTTAAAAGCAATCTATTTAAGTGGTTGGCAAGTAGCGGCAGACGCAAATATCGCTGGACAAATGTACCCAGACCAATCTTTATACCCAGCAAACTCTGTACCGCAAGTAGTAAAACGCATTAATCAAGCACTACAACGTGCTGACCAAATCGACCATGCAGAAGGTCGTAACGACGGTTTCGACTGGTTCGCACCAATCGTAGCTGACGCTGAAGCAGGTTTCGGTGGTCCGTTAAACGTATTCGAATTAATCAAAGGTATGATTGAAGCGGGTGCTGCAGGCGTTCACTTAGAAGACCAATTAGCTTCTGAGAAAAAATGTGGTCACTTAGGTGGTAAAGTATTACTTCCAACTCAAAATGCAATCCGTAACTTAATCGCAGCTCGTTTAGCAGCAGACGTACAAGGTGTTGATACAATCATCATCGCTCGTACAGATGCAGACGCAGCAGATATGGTAACAAGCGATATCGACCCACGTGATGCAGACTTCATCACTGGCGAACGTACACCAGAAGGTTTCTTCCGTACAAAACCAGGTATCGATCAAGCAATCGCTCGTGGTTTAGCTTACGCACCGTATGCTGATCTTGTATGGTGTGAAACATCTAAACCAGACCTAGAGGAAGCGCGTAAATTCGCAGGTGCAATTCACGCAAAATTCCCTGGTAAAATGCTTGCTTATAACTGTTCACCATCATTCAACTGGGAAGCGAACCTTGATGAAGAAACAATTGCTCAATACCAAGTTGAATTAGGTAAAATGGGTTACAAATTCCAATTCGTAACATTAGCTGGTTTCCATGCATTAAACCACAGCATGTTCAAATTAGCGCATGACTACCGCGATAACGGTATGGCTGCATACTCTAAATTACAACAAGCTGAGTTCGCTGATGAAACTTTAGGCTACACAGCTACAAAACACCAACGTGAAGTAGGTACAGGTTACTTCGATGAAGTATCACAAGTAATCTCTGGTGGTACATCTTCTACAACAGCTATGAAGGGCTCAACTGAAACAGCTCAATTCATTTAATAAACAACTCAAAAGAGCTATGGGATTTATGACAATAGTAAATCGCTTACAACCATAGCTCTTTTCTAAAATTAATGAAAAACTGGGAGGAAGAGAATATGCAACAGACATCCGCAAACATTCGTGTTTTAGGGCCACAAGACGAAGTAACAAAAGAAATCTTAACACCTGAAGCACTGCAATTTATTGCATCACTTCAAGTGAAATTCAATGACCGTCGTTTAGCCCTATTAGAAGCACGTCAAGAACGTCAACGTGAGTTAGATAACGGTGGCACATTAGATTTCTTAGAAGAAACAAAAGAAATTCGTGAATCGGATTGGACAATTGCACCTTTACCAGCTGATTTACAAGACCGTCGTGTTGAAATTACAGGCCCTGTTGATCGTAAAATGGTTATCAATGCTTTGAATTCAGGCGCAAAAATGTTCATGGCTTGTTTTGAAGATGCTACTTCACCAACATGGGAGAACATGATTCATGGACAAAAGAATATGAAAGATGCTATCGCTAAAACAATCTCATTTGAGAATCCAGCGAATGGTAAAAAATATGCTTTAAAAGAAGAAACAGCTACATTACTTGTACGTCCACGTGGTTTACACATGAACGAAAAGCATGTAGAAGTGGATGGTTCACCAATGTCTGCTAGCTTCTTTGACTTCGGTCTATATTTCTTCCACAATGCAAAAGCTGCATTAGAGCGTGGAACAGGTCCATATTTCTACTTACCAAAGTTAGAAAGTTACTTAGAAGCACGATTATGGAATGATGTATTCAACTATGCAGAAGAAACATTTGATTTACCGCATGGCACAATCAAAGCAACTGTATTAATTGAAACAATTACAGCAGCATTCCAAATGGATGAAATTCTTTATGAACTACGTGACCACTCTGCTGGTTTAAACTGTGGACGTTGGGATTACATCTTTAGTTATATCAAGCGTCTACGCAATAAAGGTGAAGTGATTTTACCAGACCGCGGTCAGGTAACGATGACATCACCATTTATGAGAGCGTATTCAACGCTATGTATTAAAACATGTCATAAGCGTAATGCACCTGCAATGGGTGGTATGGCTGCACAAATTCCAATTAAAAATGATCCAGAAGCTAACGAAGCTGCATTCCAAAAAGTGCGTGAAGATAAGCGTCGTGAAGCAACAGATGGTCATGATGGTACATGGGTAGCGCATCCTGATTTAGTTGCTGTTGCGATGGAACAATTTGATGAGCATATGCCAACACCGAACCAAATCGACCGTAAACGTGACGATGTTCATGTAACAGCGGCTGATTTATTAGAAGTGCCAATTGGAACGATTACAGAAGAAGGTCTGCGCATGAACTGTAGCGTAGGTGTTCAGTACATCGCCTCTTGGTTACGTGGAAACGGTGCTGCACCAATCAACCACCTGATGGAAGATGCAGCAACAGCAGAAATTTCACGTACACAAATTTGGCAATGGATTCGCCATGCAGACGGTAAGCTTGTAACTGGCGAAGATATTACAGCTGAATTATTCAAACAGATCTTAGCTGAGGAACTAGATGTTTTAAAAGAGCAATTTGGCGAAGAACAATATAATGCTGGTAAATTTAATGAAGCAGCAGAAATTTTTACAGACTTAATCTTACAAGATGAGTTTGAAGAGTTCCTAACAACTTCAAGTTATAAAAAAATAGCTTAATTCATACATTAATCTAACACTAAAAAACAGCTGACCCTGAAATGATTCTTATATAGCGTGTTCTTTTAGATTAATGTCACCCTAACAACACGCTATATGTATATAATGATTGCGATGAAAAAACTACGAATTTTTTGAGCTACGCCTCACCAACGTGGCCCATTAACAAACAAACTCCTATAAAGATAAAGAGAGAGACTGCTACAGACATGGCAGTCTCTTTTCGTATGGGCTATTGTATTGTGGTTTTAAAGATTTTTGATAGAATAAGATGAGATAGGTAGTTTCGAGAAATCGGAGGAATAAACATGAAAAAAGAGTTCGTAGTCATTGGACTAGGACGTTTTGGTGGTAGTATCGTAAATGAACTAGTGAACCAGGGCGCAGATGTGATGGCGATTGATAAGTTTGCAGAGCGTGTAAATGAATTCTCAAAAATTGCGACGCAAGCTGTCATGGCAGATACAACAGATGAAACGGTACTAAAACAACTCGGTATTCGAAATTTCGAGCATGTGATTGTGGCAATTGGTGATGACATTCAATCGAGTATTTTAACGACTTTAATGTTAAAAGAAATCGGTGTGCAGAAAATTACGGTAAAAGCACAAAATGACTATCATGAAAAAGTGTTACGAAAAATTGGCGCAGATCATGTTGTGCATCCAGAACGCGATATGGGTATTCGAATCGCCAATAATATGATGTCAAATAACGTTTTAGACTATCTAGAACTATCAGACGAACACTCAATTATGGAGATTAAGGCCAATCGTTTACTCGCTGGACATACGATTATTGGATTAGATATTCGTGTACGCTATGGCATTAACATTGTAGCGATTAAGCGCGACCAAGATATTATTGTGTCACCTGCAGCAGATGAAAAAATCATTGAAGGCGATATTTTAATCGTTATTGGTGCAGATGCGGATATTAGTCGTTTTGAGAAAAAGATGTTGAACTAAAGGAGAAGCTAGGACAAAGCCCTAGTTAAAAGCAAGACAGGCTGGGACATAAGGGCAAAAAACACATCTTATATGAGCATAAAAAAACTGGAATCGCGCTGTAGCACGGTTCCGGTTTTTCGTTGCGAACGCTAAAAAAGGAAAATGACATGTTTTGTCCCAGCCTGTTTTTGGTCTGTCTGCGGATATTCTGCTCGTGCTGTTCCCACAGAAGTAACACACGCCCAGCCAAAACAAAAACAGGATACAAAAAAAGAGCTTTTCCTGTTAAAATTTAAATTACAGATGGTATGTATCGCAAAGGACAGTAACGAAAATATCTTAAAGATTCTTTTAAAACAAGCAATTGGACATATAACGCAACGACAGATTGTTATACTTGCCTTAATGGACAATTAGTAACGTACCAATACGATTCAACACGTACGGATAAGACAGGATTTACACGCCATTTTAAAATATATACATGTGAATACGCATTGGGAAGAACAGAAGAAAATAATTCAAGCGATGCTTTCAGAGGTAAAGATAGGCGCCATTTATCGAAAACGAAAAATCGATGTGGAACCAGTTTTTGGATTTTTGAAGGCGAATTTAGGTTTCACTCGATTTTCACTTCGTGGAAAATCGAAGGTCCGAAATGAAATTGGACGTACCTTAATGGCGACCAATCTAAGAAAGTATGCGATGAGAGGGTAAAACACTACATCACGTATGAAAAAAATCACACAAAAAAGGAGATTGTGTAGGCAATCTCCTTTTTGTGTGACTGAAAGCGATTTATGTCCCAGCCTCTTTTCTATTTAGACTTCCATAATGATTGGTAAAACCATTGGACGACGTTTTGTTTTTTCGTATAGGTAAGGTGTTAACACATCAGTAATCTCATTTTTCAAATCTGACCACTGTGTTGTTTTTTCCTTAACTGATTCTTGTAGATGACGATTTAGCATTTGTTGTGCTTCATTAATCATCATACCTGACTCACGCATGTAAACGAAGCCACGTGAAATGATATCTGGACCTGATACGATACGTTGGTTTTCCATATCAACACTTACAACAACAATCACAAGACCTTCTTCTGAAAGAATACGACGATCGCGTAAAACGATATTACCAATATCACCGATTCCGTTACCATCGATGTACACATCACCAGAAGGAATGCGACCAGCAACATGTGCCTCATCAGAACTTAATGCAAGAACATCACCGTTCTCCATAATGAAGATATTCTCTTCAGGTACGTCACAATCAACAGCAAGGCTTGCATGCATACGAAGCATACGGTACTCACCGTGGATTGGCATGAAGAATTTAGGCTTCATTAAACGTAACATTAATTTTTGTTCTTGTTGAGAACCGTGACCAGATGTATGAATGTTATTCAATGAACCGTGAATAACATCTGCACCTGCGCGATAAAGTAAGTTGATAATCTTATTCACGCTTGTAGTATTACCTGGAATTGGTGAAGAAGAGAAAATCACTGTATCATCAGGTTGAATTTGAATTTGACGGTGTGTACCATTTGCAATACGAGATAGTGCTGCCATTGGTTCACCTTGAGAACCCGTACATAAAATCATCACTTCATTCGCTGGAAGGCGATTTAAAGTTTGTGCGTCAACAAATGTTTCTTTTGGAGCTGTAATGTAGCCAAGTTCACGACCAATCGTGATGGCATTATCCATACTACGTCCGAATACAGCTACTTTACGACCGAATTTAGCCGCAGCATCTGTTACTTGTTGTAAACGATGAATATTTGATGCAAATGTTGCAAAAATAATACGACCATCTACTTTACGCATGATTTCATCAATGCTTTCGCCGACTTTACGTTCAGACATTGTAAAGTTAGGAACCTCAGCATTTGTACTATCAGATAGTAGGCATAGTACGCCTTCTTTACCGATTTCAGCCATTTTCGTTAGGTTGGCTGGTTCTCCAACAGGTGTGAAATCAAATTTGAAGTCACCTGTATGCACGATATTACCAGGAGGTGTTTTAACGACTACACCTAAAGCATCTGGAATACTGTGAGTTGTTCTAAAGAAACTAACAGATGTTTTTCTGAATTTGATAACATCTTCTTCTTTAATTTCGATTAATTTTGTTGTGCGTAGTAAACCATGTTCGTCTAATTTATTACGTAATAAACCAAGTGCTAGTTTACCACCATAGACAGGAACATTAAGTTGGCGTAATAAGTAAGGAATACCGCCAATATGATCTTCATGACCATGCGTAATAAAGAGACCTTTAATTTTATCAACATTTCTAACAAGATAAGTGTAATCAGGGATTACATAGTCGATGCCTAGTAGGTCATCTTCTGGAAACTTAATTCCTGCGTCAATCAGAATGATTTCATCCTGAAATTGAACCGCATACGTATTTTTGCCGATTTCGCCCAGTCCGCCAAGTGCGAAAACAGCTGTTTGGTCATTTTTGACGAATTTCATCTACTTAGAATTGCTCCAAGTGGAAGTTTTCGCTTGCTTGTTCATACTCTAGGTAATTACCCTCAAGCAATTGAATTAATTCGATGTTGTAGCCACGATCAGCTAGCAGTGCACGTACTTCACGTGGATCTGCTGCTTCAAGATATAGGCTTTTAGTATTTTCGCGAACTGGAACTTGAAGCTGGCTTTCTTGATAATAAACTTTGTAAATCATTTTATTTGCTCTCCTTTAACACGTTCAAAATATGTTGCATTTCTTATATATTATCATGACACCAA
Source organism: Kurthia sp. 11kri321 (assembly GCF_001534765.1). Classification (NCBI taxonomy): domain Bacteria; kingdom Bacillati; phylum Bacillota; class Bacilli; order Caryophanales; family Caryophanaceae; genus Kurthia; species Kurthia sp. 11kri321. The sequence continues at coordinate 2,227,754 of NZ_CP013217.1, read as the reverse complement.
TATAAAATAAAGAAAACCCCGATAAAAATTGCATTTCAGGTTTGGATGTCAAAAGGAAGAGAGATCAGACTCGAAGTACATCAAGTCCCATCTCTCTTCATCACTAAGCTACCGTTTTCTTTTCGAGTAAGCCACGAAGCCTTTTCAACAGTCGTTTTTTAAGACGTTTAAACATGGCGTATCACTCCCTAGTTATAGTATAAGTGATAACGACATGAGAGTAAAGTTATTTAACTTGACATATAATAAGGAAGAAAGAGTGAGAACAACAAAAAAGCTTAGAGTGTGTTAGAATTAAGAACATATAAAAGTATGAGTAGTTAGGGAGGAGTTTAGGAATTGAAGAAAAAGTTATTATTTTTTGATATAGACGGTACACTCTATAACACATCAAAAAAAATTCCTGAAGCAACAAAGAAAGCAATTGAAGAGGCAAGAGCAAATGGGCATGAAGTAGCCATCGCAACAGGGCGCTCTCCGTTCTTTTTAAAAGAAGTAAGTGAAGAGCTAGACATTGACAGCTACGTTAGTTTTAATGGTCAATTTGTCGTTTATCAGGGGAAAACAATTTCTAAACGTCCAATCCCAGCAGATGTACTTGAACGACTTGCAACAGAAGCAGAAAAAGATGGGTATCCAGTTGTTTATTTAGATGAGCAACGTATGACATCGACAACAGAATATGATGATCACGTAAAAGCAAGTATGGATTCATTATTCTACCCAATGCCTGAATACGATTTGAATCACTGGAAAGAAGCGGATATTTATCAAGCGCTTCTGTATGTTCCAGAAGAAGAAAAACCACGTTATTTAAAGGCTTTTCCAGAGTTAGCATTTATTCGTTGGCATAAGTATTCAGATGATGTAATCAATCATGATGTGTCTAAAGCATATGGCATTGAACAATTTATTCAACATACTGATTTTACGTTAGCAGATACAATGGTCTTTGGTGATGGGTTAAATGATATTGAAATGCTTGAACTTGTTGCAAAAGAAGGTACGAGTGTTGCAATGGGGAATAGCCCTGAGCGTGTAAAAGAAGCAGCGAGCATTATAACAGAACATGTAGATGAAGATGGCTTATCAAAAGCAATGCGTCGTCTAGGTCTTTGCAAATAATGAAGAAAAGAGGAATCGCACGATTGAAACGAGCGATTCCTCTTCTTTTATAATTATGCTTCCTCTAAAGGATGTGAGTTAGGTGCCTCATAAAAAGGATTTTCCTTATTGATTCGATCATAGAACATAACACCATTTAGGTGGTCTAGCTCATGTTGGAAAGCAATTGCAGGAAGATTTTTCAAACGTACTTTTTTCTCTACGCCATCTAAGTCTTTATATTTTACGGTAATGCGTTGTGGGCGTGGAACGTATCCAGGTACATCACGATCAACTGATAGACAACCTTCGCCGCCAGGAAGATATGTTTCTTCTACAGAATGACTGACGATTTTCGGATTGACGATGATTTCGCTTAACATCTCACCATTGTCTTTTGGTACATGTAGAGCAAACATGCGAATTGAACGATTTACTTGTGGTGCTGCAATGCCGATTCCTGAACGCAGCTCATACTTTTCAGCCATTTCAGGATCTTGGCTATTGATTAAGAATTCAAGTAATTCTTCACCGAATTCACGTAATTCGTCTGTCAGAGGAAATGGTACTTCCTCTGCTTTCATGCGAAGTGTTTCATGCCCTTCGCGAATAATATCTTTCATTAAAATCATGGTAATCTCCCTTTCCAAACAATATCTATTCATAAGTATATAACAATACGCCAAATCAGCAATAAAAAAAGCCCGACAATCCAATATTCTCCATTGTTTCACTCGTATGTGGGGTGGGAATAATCAAACGTATAGGCTCGTATCTGTGCTACATTAAAACCAGAAAAAACCATCTGTATTATAATACAGGTGCATTGAAATATATAATACAGTACCTAAAAGAAAATAATATGACAAAACAGTGAATTAAGTGATTGACGTATGAAAACGAATTCAGTATACTGAGAACAGATATAGTTGTACTAATGATTTTGGAATTTTAAATAATACAGTTACAAAGGAGATGTAAGAGGATGACTTCAAACAATAACCTTTTTGATCCAGTAAAAAACTTACAAGAAATTGAAGAGAAGTTTGAAATGGTTCAAATTTTAAATGAAAATGGCGAAATCGTAAATGACGCTTTAGATCCTAAATTATCAGATGAAGAGTTAGTTGAATTAATGTCACGTATGGTATTTACACGTATTTTAGACCAACGTTCAATCTCTTTAAATAGACAAGGACGCTTAGGTTTCTATGCACCTACAGCTGGACAAGAGGCATCACAAATTGCATCACACTTTGCACTTGAAAAAGAAGATTATATTCTTCCTGGTTACCGTGATGTGCCACAAATTGTATTACATGGTTTACCTTTATGGAAAGCGTTCCTATGGTCACGCGGCCATTTCGTAGGTGGTCAAATTCCTGAGGACGTAAATGTATTACCACCACAAATTATTATCGGTGCACAATACATTCAAACTGCTGGTGTAGCACTTGGTATGCAAAAACGCGGTAAAAAATCAGTTGCTGTCACATACACTGGTGATGGTGGTTCATCACAAGGTGATTTCTACGAAGGCATTAACTTTGCTGGTGCATTCAAATCACCTGCAATTTTCATCGTACAAAATAACCAATTCGCGATTTCAACACCACGTGCTTTACAAACATCTGCAACAACAATTGCACAAAAAGGTGTAGCAGCTGGTATACCAAGTATTCAAGTAGATGGTATGGACCCATTAGCAGTATATGTAGCAACACGTGATGCGCGTGAACGTGCAGTAGCTGGAGAAGGCCCATCATTCATCGAAACTGTATGTTACCGTTACGGCCCACATACAATGGCTGGTGATGATCCAACACGTTACCGTTCATCAGAAACAGATAGCGAGTGGGAGAAAAAAGATCCTGTTGTTCGTTTCCGTAAATACCTTGAAGCAAAAGGCATTTGGAGCGAAGAAAAAGAAACTGAAGTAATCGAAAAAGCAAAAGAAGAAATCAAAGCAGCGATTAAACAAGCAGATGGCGTACAAAAACAAAAAGTAACAGATTTAATTTCAATCATGCATAAAGATGAACTTCCATATAACTTAAAAGAGCAATATGAAATCTACAAAGAGAAGGAGTCGAAATAACCGATGGCACAAATGACAATGGTTCAAGCAATTACAGACGCTTTAAGATGTGAGTTAAAAGACAATGAAAACGTGCTCGTTTTTGGTGAGGACGTTGGTGTAAACGGTGGGGTATTCCGTGCCACTGAAGGTCTTCAAAAAGAATTCGGTGTCGATCGCGTATTCGATACACCACTTGCAGAATCAGGAATTGGTGGTTTAGCAATCGGTTTAGCACTTCAAGGTTTCCGACCAGTGCCAGAGATTCAATTCTTCGGCTTTGTATATGAAGTAATGGATTCAATTTCAGGTCAATTAGCACGTATGAGCTACCGTTCAGGCGGCGCATTAAATGCACCTGTAACAATTCGTTCACCATTCGGCGGTGGTGTACACACACCTGAAATGCACTCAGATAGTTTAGAAGGTTTAATGGCTTCACAACCAGGTTTAAAAGTAGTTATTCCTTCAACACCATACGATGCAAAAGGATTATTAATCTCATCTATTCGTGATAATGACCCTGTTATTTTCTTAGAGCATTTAAAATTATACCGCTCATTCCGTGAAGAAGTTCCAGAAGAGTCATACACAATTCCACTTGGAAAAGCGGATGTAAAACGTGAAGGTACAGATTTATCAATTTTTGCATACGGTGCAATGGTTCAAGAATCATTAAAAGCAGCTGAAGCATTAGAAAAAGATGGTTACTCAGTAGAAGTAGTAGACTTACGTACAGTTCAACCACTTGATATTGAAACAATTATTGCGTCTGTTGAGAAAACAAATCGTGCAATCGTTGTACAAGAAGCACAAAAACAAGCAGGTATTGCAGCGAACGTTGTAACTGAAATTACAGAACGTGCAATTCTAAGTTTAGAAGCACCTGTATTACGTGTAACAGCACCAGATACAATTTATTCTTATCCGCAAGCAGAAGCAGCTTGGTTACCAAATTATAAAGATGTTATGGCAACAGCGAAAAAAGTTTTAACATTCTAATCATAAAAAAGGAAGGGTGAAGCAACATGGCATTTGAATTCCGATTACCAGATATTGGAGAGGGAATCCACGAAGGTGAAATCGTTCAGTGGTTTGTCAAACCAGGTCAAGAAGTAAAAGAAGACGATATTTTAGCAGAGGTTCAAAACGATAAAGCGGTTGTTGAAATTCCATCTCCTGTGGACGGTACGATTTTAGAAGTTTTAGTAGAAGAAGGTACATTAACAACTGTAGGTACAGTTCTACTGAAAATTGATGCACCTGGATATGAAGATCTTCAATTAAAAGGTCATCATGATGAAGAAGAGGAAGAAGAAGAAACACTAGCAAAAGAAGAGGCTCCAGTAAAAGAAGAAACTGTAGAAACTTCAAAAGCACCAGAGATTGTTGAACCTTCAAATACTTCAAAACGTGTCATTGCTTTACCATCTGTTCGTAAGTTTGCACGTGAACAAGGTGTAGATATCTCTGTAGTAGAGGGAACAGGTAAGAACGGACGCGTAACAAAAGAAGATATTCTAAATCATGGTAAACAACCAGCAGAAACAACTGTCGCTTCTGAAAATACAGAAGAAACTACTCAAGCACCTGAAGTAGCTTCAACTCCTGTAAACTTAGAAGGTGAATTCCCAGAAACACGTGAAAAAATGTCTGGAATTCGTCGTGCGATTGCAAAAGCAATGGTAAATTCAAAACATACTGCGCCACATGTAACATTGATGGATGAAGTAGATGTTACGAATCTTGTTGCACATCGTAAAAAGTTCAAAAATATTGCAGCTGAAGAGGGTATTAAGCTAACATATTTACCATACGTGGTAAAAGCTCTAGTAAGTACCCTACGCAAATTCAAAGAATTCAATCGTTCGTTGGATGACGCAACAAACGAAATCATTCAAAAACATTATTACAACATTGGAATTGCAGCAGATACAGAACGCGGATTGCTAGTTCCTGTAATTAAACATGCTGATCGTAAATCAGTGTTTGCGATTTCGGATGAAATAAATACACTTGCAGAAAAAGCGAGAGATGGTAAACTAGCACCTAATGAGATGCAAGGTGCTTCATGTTCAATCTCAAATATTGGTTCAGCTGGTGGTCAATGGTTTACACCTGTTATCAATCATCCAGAGGTTGCAATTTTAGGTATTGGACGTATTGCAGAAAAACCTGTAATAAAAAATGGTGAAATTGTAGCCGCACCTGTGTTAGCATTATCATTGAGCTTTGATCATCGTATGATCGATGGTGCCACTGCGCAAAACGCTATGAATCATTTAAAACGTTTGTTAAGTGAGCCAGAATTATTATTAATGGAGGCGTAATATCATGGTAGTAGGAGATTTCCCAATCGAGACAGATACAATAGTAATTGGAGCAGGCCCTGGTGGATACGTTGCAGCAATTCGTGCAGCACAATTAGGACAAAAAGTAACAGTAATCGAAAAAGAATACGTAGGTGGCGTTTGTCTAAACGTTGGTTGTATTCCATCAAAAGCTATGATCTCTGTAGGTCATCGTTTTGTTCAAGCAAAAGAATCTGATGACATGGGTGTAATCGCTTCAGAAGTTAAATTAGACTTCGCTAAAGCGCAAGCATTCAAAGAAAGCGTTGTTAAAAAATTAACTGGCGGTGTTTCTGGTTTATTAAAAGGTAACGGTATTGAAGTGGTTATGGGTGAAGCATACCTAAACGACACAAATTCTTTAACTGTTGCAACTGAATCAGGTTCTCAACACTACAACTTCAAAAACTTAATTATCGCTACTGGTTCACGTCCAGTTGAGATTCCAAGCTTCAAATTTACAAAGCGTGTAATCAACTCAACAGGTGCTCTAAACCTAACTGAATTACCTAAGAAATTAGTTGTAATCGGCGGTGGATACATCGGTACTGAATTAGGTTCTGCTTACGCAAACTTAGGTTCTGAAGTAACAATTCTTGAAGGCGGTAAAGATATTCTTGCTGGTTTCGAAAAACAAATGACACAAATCGTTAAAAAAGGTCTTAAGAAAAAAGGCGTTACTGTAGAAGTTGAAGCTTTAGCACAAGGTGTTGAAGAATCAGAAGATGGCGTTAAAGTTACTTATGAAGTAAAAGGCGAAACAAAAACAGTTGAAGCTGATTACGTATTAGTAACAGTAGGTCGTCGTCCAAATACAGACGAAATGGGTCTTGAATCTGTAGGTATCGAATTTGCAGAACGTGGTCTAATCAAAGTTGATAAACAATGCCGTACAAGCGTATCAAACATCTATGCAATTGGTGACGTTGTACCAGGTTTACAATTAGCACACAAAGCTTCTTACGAAGGTAAAGTAGCGGCTGAAGCAATCGCAGGTGAAACGTCAATCGTTGATTACCTTGCAATTCCAGCAGTATGCTTCACAGATCCAGAAATGGCTTCTGTAGGTCTTAACGAAGAACAAGCAAAAGCTGAGGGCTATGAAGTATCAGTAGGTAAATTTGCATTTGGTGCAAATGGTCGTGCATTAGCTCTTAACGAAACAGACGGTTTTGCTAAAATTGTTGCTCGTAAAGAAGACGGTTTAATCCTTGGTGGTCAAATCGTAGGTGTTGGTGCTTCTGATACAATCGCTGAACTTGCATTAGCAATCGAAGGCGGTATGACATTAGAAGACGTAGCAATGACAATTCATGCTCACCCAACATTAGGTGAAATTATCATGGAAGCTGCAGAAGTTGCTTTAGGAACTCCTATTCACATGGTAGCTAAAAAATAAATAGAACATCTTATTTCTAAAAAAATATGTATGTCAAAACACTCACTTTTATTTAGGTAAAGGTGAGTGTTTTTTTTCGTTATTTTAATAAACTGTTGTCTATTTAAAGTAATTATGTAAAATAATGAGTAAAGAGTTTGTTGCGTTTTAGAATTGGGAGGTTCATACGTATGAATTTAGGATTACTTGGAAAGACGGCAATTGTAACTGGAGGGTCGAGAGGAATTGGTTTTGCAACAGCTAAGCAACTTGTAATCGAAGGTGCAAATGTTGTTATTTGTGGTCGTCAAGAAGATACATTAATGGAAGCTGCAAATAAGATTGAAAAAGAAACGGGTCAGCGTGTCCTCGCGATTGTGGCTGATGTTACAAGAAAGTCTGACTGTGAAAAATTAATAATGAGTGCTGTAACTAAATTTAAGCGCATTGATGTATTAGTAAATAACGCAGGCATTTCATCTACGAATGCCTTTATGGATATTTCTGCAGAACAGTGGGAGCAAGACTTAAATTTAAAACTATTTGGTGCCATCAATTGTTCTCAAGCAGCCGTTCCACATATGAAAGAAAGAGGTGTAGGAGCAATTGTCAATGTGACAGCTATTTCTGGAAAAGCAGGTTGGAAACATTCAATGCCTACATCTGTTAGTCGAGCTGCAGGACTTGCTTTAACAAATACAATGAGTAAAGATTTAGGTGAATATGGTATTCGTGTAAATGCGGTCTGCATTGGGTTAATACGTAGTGCGCAAGTAGAACGAAAATGGAAGAAAGAAGCGCCGAATTTAACATGGGAAGAATATAGTAATGAAATGGGACGTGACATCCCACTTGGTCGAATTGGAGAAGCTGAAGAAGCTGCAAAAGCGATTCTATTTTTATTATCTGACGCGGCATCGTATATAACGGGAACATCTTTGAATATTGATGGAGGTAGCTCGCCAGTTCTATAATATTACCATTATATAACTGTTAAAATAATTCTTTAATAGTAATAATATCCATACAAATAAAACAAATTTCCTGTTTTTAGGTTATGATGTTTATTCTTATGTGAGTAGGATAAATATTGGGTACAGGGAGGAATTAATATGATGAAATTATTATGGATACCTATTGCTCTATATGTAATCGCAGTTGGGCTGTTTGCTATGGGATTGATTAATCGCCACTCAGATGAGGGTGTTATAGCAAGAGTCTTAGCAGGACAAGGGGTAGCGATTCCAATCTTTTTCTTCGCTCTTCTATTTACTTGGTTCTTTAGTAAAAAAAAGAAGCGTAACGAAGATATGTAAATATATTTGAAATAGTTTAAATATCAAACGAGAAATCAAATGATTTCTCGTTTTTTGGTTCTATTTTTGAAAATCAAGTAGTGGGTTTTGGGTACAACCTTCTTACTAAAGTAGCTAGCCAACGCAACTCTTTTTCAGACATAAGATTTGTAGCAAGTGCATTTAAAATAACAAGCTGTGGATTATCTTTAATCATTTCTTTTTCGATTGCAAGAATAGTCTGTCCATAAAAATGATCCGCACTATATAATTTTTTACAACGCTTAATCTCATTTGAAATAATTTGTTGAACTGCTTGAGGTTCTGGTGCACATGAAAACTGTGAGGCGAAAACAGACGCGTCTAATGTTGGTTCGAACTGTTGTTCAACAAGTGCATCCATATACTGCATAATCATATGCGAAATTTTTTTGAATTCTAAGTCGTTTTTATGATGAATAATAAAATCAATATAACTTTGCACAATACCTTTAAAGCATAATTGTAAGTCATATTTATTTTTTTCAATTTTTGCACCATACGTATTTTCGAGTAAGAAAAGGGTAATATCATTAAGACTACGATTGAAAATTTGAATACGTTCAAGCAATTCTGTTTTTAAGCTTTTACTACTCTCTGTGATAAGCATCTCAAGTAAAGGAAAACGTTCATTAAAAACGCGTAAAGTAGAATCACAAAACTTTTCTAATTTTTGTCTCGGTGGACGTGGGTCATTCATTAAGAGTTCAAAAGAAACTGTTAGTTCTTTAATAAATTGATCGATAATTTCAATCAACAAGTCATCTTTAGAACGAAAAGATAAATAAAACGCACCTTTTGAAATTCCACAAGCATCTGTAATGTCTTGAATGGAAGTATTGGCGATTGAATTTTTTGAGAAGAGTTCGATAGCTTTTTCAATAATTATTTCTTTTTTAGTCAATGTAAATCGCCTCCTTTTATTTGACATGTGACCAAATAGTCACTTAATATTAACATTAATGACTGTTTAGTCAAAACTTGCTAAAAGAATGTCCATCAGTCAGTATTATAAGTAAAGATTAAAGAAAAAGTCAAAAGGCGGTGCAAGTGTGAAAAAGTTTATTCAATTTGTTCTGAAAAACAAATTAGCAGTTTGGCTCATGACCTTAATATTAGCTACTGCTGGTGTATATTCAGGGTTAAAAATGAAGATGGAGACAATCCCAGATATTTCTGTACCAATTATTACAATGAATACAGCATATCTAGGAGCGAGTCCACAACAAGTCGAAGAAAAAGTATCCACCCCGTTTGAAAAAGCAGTTCAAAATTTAAAAAATGTTGAAAATGTTTATTCAAATTCATATGAAAATGCCTCAAGTATTCAAATCGAGTTTAAATATGGCACAGATATGAAAGAAGCACGTGCAGATATTAAAGAAGCAATTGAAAAAGTAAAATTACCTGACGCTGCGACAACACCTGTTATCGATCGCGTAAGTATCAATGCTTTCCCTGTTTTAGCACTTAGTGTAAGTGACAAAGACCAAACAATTGATCAATTAACAAAAACAGTCGAAGATTACTTTGTTCCAAAGGTTGAAGGTGTAGATGGTGTTTCTTCTGTATCTGTATCGGGTCAACAAGTTAAGAAAGTACTCGTTACATACAACAACGATAAGCTAAAAGAATATGGCTTAACAGAAGATTCTATTAAACAATTCGTTCAAGATATGGATGTCGAATCGCCACTAGGTATTTTCCAATTTAAAGATTCGGAACAAGTTATATTAGTAGATGGTAAATTAACATCATTAAAACAGTTAGAAAATTTAGAGATTCCTGTTCAAAACCAGGCATCAGCACAGCAACAAGCTGCATTAGCAGCAAATCCAGCTGCAGCAGCTGCGACACAACAGCAACAAACAAAGTCAGTTGTTAAATTGAAAGAGTTAGCAAAAATTCAATTAAAAGGTGAAGTGGAATCCATTTCACGTACAAATGGTAAAGATGCAATCGCTGTTCAAGTTGTGAAATCACAAGAAGCAAATACAGTGGATGTGGTTAATGACGTAAAGAAAACAGCAGATCAGTTTGAAAAAGATAATAAAGGTATGGCAATTGATGTCACACTTGATCAAGGAAAACCGATTGAAGATTCAGTAAGTACGATGTTAGATAAAGCATTATTCGGTGCTATTTTTGCTGTTATTATCATCATGTTATTCTTACGTGATATTCGTTCTACAATCATTTCAATCATTTCGATTCCAATGTCATTATTAATTGCAGTCATTGTCTTACGATACTTAGATATCTCACTGAATGTTATGACACTTGGTGCGATGACAGTTGCGATTGGACGTGTAATTGATGACTCCATTGTCGTCGTCGAAAATATTTATCGCCGAATTCATTTAGAAAATGAAAAGTTACGCGGACGTGCTTTAATTAGTTCAGCAACACTTGAAATGTTCCGACCAATTCTATCTTCTACAGTCGTAACAATTGCCGTATTCTTACCTGTAGGATTAGTTGGAGGACTTGTAGGTGAGCTATTCTTACCATTCGGTATTACAATGGCTGTCGCATTAATTGCTTCACTTGTCATTGCGATTACAATTGTTCCAGCACTTGCCCATACACTCTTTAAAAAGAAGATTTATGGAGACAAGATTGTTAAAAAAGAACATCATGGTAAAGTAGCGACAGGCTATAAAAAGCTATTAAATTGGGTGTTAAACCATAAGCTTGTAACATTTGGTGGCTCAATTGTTGTGCTTGTAGCTAGTCTATTCTTAGCACCTGTCGTAGGGTTCAGTTTCTTACCAGATGACGAACAAAAACTAGTGTATTTAACGTACACACCAAAAGCTGGTCAAACACGTGATCAAGTAGTTGAAAACGTAGATGAAATCGAGCAAATCGTTTCAAAAAATAAAGAAGTTGAAACCATCCAGACATCAATCGGTGGGCAAAATCCTTTAAACCCTGGTTCATCAAATAGTGCTTTAATGTTTATTATTTATGACCCAGATACAAAAGACTTCGCAACGAAGAGCGAAAAGCTTGTAAAAGACGTGCGCGCAATTAAACAACCAGGTGAATGGAAACAACAAAACTTCGCTGGTGGTGCTTCAAATAATGAATTATCATATTCAGTCTATGGTAATACAATCGAAGATATCCGCCCTGTTGTAGCAAAAGTCGAAAAAATCTTACAAGATAATAAAAATGTAAAAGATGCAAAATCTTCATTACAAGAAGCATTCGATGAGAAAAACTTAGTTGTAAAAGAAGATGAGTTGAATAAATATGGTTTAACAACGAACCAAGTAGCTTTAATGATTAATCCAAACATCCCAGCAACAGTTTTAACAACGGTTATGGATGAAGGCAAAGAGATCAACGTAGAAGTGTATTCTTCTGTAAAAGAACCAGATACATTTGATCGTGTATTAGAGCAAAAAATTAAAACACCTACAGGACAAGAAGTGAAACTGAAAAATCTTGTTACTGTAAAAGAAGATCGTGCACAGACACAAATTAGCCGTAGTGAAGGTAAGTACTACGCAACAGTTACAGCAACTGTAACAAGTAAAGACGTTACAAAAGCTTCATCTGTAGCACAAGAAAAAATTGATAAATTAGATCTTCCAAATAACGTAGAAATTAAAACAGGCGGTGTAACAGAAGATATTCGTGATTCATTCACGAAATTAGCGCTTGCTATTATTGCAGCAATTGCGATTGTTTACTTCACTTTAGTTGTTACATTTGGAGAAGGTCTTGCACCATTCTCAATTTTATTCTCACTACCATTCACCGTTATTGGTGCACTTGTTGCACTATGGATTGGTGGCGAAACAATTTCTGTATCTTCTCTCATTGGGGTACTGATGCTCGTCGGTATTGTTGTCACGAATGCGATTGTATTGGTTGACCGAATCATTCATATGGAACATGATGGGTTACCAATGCGTGAAGCAATTTTAGAAGCAGGTGCAACACGTTTACGCCCAATTCTAATGACAGCCATCGCAACAATTGGTGCACTAATTCCACTTGCTATTGGCGCTGAAGGTGGCGGTCTAATTTCGAAAGGTTTAGGAATTACCGTAATTGGTGGTTTAATTAGTTCAACTGCTCTAACGCTCGTTGTCGTACCACTTGTTTATGAATTCTTATCAAAAGTATTGAAAAAAGATCGTGCACATGAAGATCGCGAATCTTAATTAATAGGAAGGACATGCTCGTACTATATGAGTATGTCCTTTTCATATGGAAAAAATTGTTTTCTTTAAATAGACAGAATTATCTAAAAAGCGTTACAATGTAAAAAACAACAAGGGGGAAACGGGGATGCGAAAACTAGTGAAGCTATTAAACATAACACTTCAAATTGCTTTTCTTTATGTATTGTCCTTACTTGGTGGCATCATTGTCGAATTTTTACATGTACCACTTCCGGGCAGTATCATAGGTTTAATTATTTTATTACTATTACTTCATATGAAGATTGTAAAGAAAGAATATGTAGCAGACGGAGCTGGCTTTTTACTGCCGATTTTAACGCTACTCTTTATTCCAGCTACTGTAGGTGTCGTGAATTATCCGGAATTATTATCATGGTTAGGCGTATCACTTTTAATTATTACAATTATTAGTACGATTTTTTCTTTAGGGGTAACTGCAAAATTCGCACAAAAGCTAGAGCAAACAGAACGACAGAAAGAGGAGGTAGAAGTCTATGCTCCAAACGATTAGTTACATGCTTTTAACAATTGTCATTTTCTTCTTTATGACGTGGCTATACAAGAGAACAGGAATCTCTTTTTTATTTCCAATCCTAACATCAACAATCGTTCTCTTACTTATTTTAATCTTTGCTAAAATTCCATATGATACATATATGCAAGGTGGACGTGTGATTAATTTCTTCTTAGGACCAGCTGTTGTAGGTATGGCTTACCCTTTATATACGCAGTGGGATGTTATTATGCGTTTTAAAAAGACCATTCTATCCAGTGTCGTCGTCGCGATGTTTGCGGGTATGGTCAGTGTCGTCGTTTTAGGATTACTCTTTCAGTTAGATGAGCAAATGTTACGTTCATTTTTACCAAAGTCGATTACATCACCGGTTGCCATCCAAATTAGTGACGCGATTGGCGGAATTCCTCAGATGACCGTACTATTCGTTATTATCGCAGGTATTACAGGTGCAATTGGAGGGCCAGGAATTTATCGATTATTAAAAATTGATACACCTGTTAGCAAGGGTGTAGCGATGGGAAGTGCCGCGCATGGCATTGGTGTGAGTAAGTTAACTGAATACGGTGAGCTAACTCTGTCTATCGGTTCAGTAGCGATGACATTGAGTGCGATTTTAGGGTCATTCCTTTGCCCAGTTGTCATTTATTTATTTTTCTAGAATGTTTGCAACGATATCAATCATTCATTAGAATAAGAGCAGCAACTAATAAAGGCAGGTTATAAAAATGGATTATTCATACCCGTTCTCACCCGATTGGTCAACAACTGAAATTGTCGATGTCATTGCATTTTTTCAAATGATTGAAAAAGCTTATGAAACAGGCGTGAAGCGAGAAGATGTACTAACAACGTATCGTCGCTTTAATGAGATTGTTCCAGCGAAATCAGAAGAAAAGACATACTTTAAAGAGTTTGAAGAAGTAAGTGGTTATGCAAGCTTCCCTGTTATTCGTGATGCGAAGAAAGCAGCGAATGGTGAGGTCATTAAAGCAAGTAAAAATGAACGAAGAAAAAAATAAACAGAAGCTGGGACATAAGTGCAAAAAATACATCCCACATGAGCATAAGAAAAACTGGAATCGCGCTGTGGCGCGGTTCCAGTTTTTCGTTTAGAACCCTAAAAAAGGAGATAACATGTTTTGTCCTAGTCTTGTTTATTTTGGTGCACTAACCATTGCACGATAAATGGGAAGTAATGTTTCAAATGTTTGTTCAATTAATGCTAACAATTCTTTTTCAGACAATTGAATCGCGTCATCACGCAATACTTTGACGCCGATTAATACTTCACCTTTTTTCACATCACGAAAGCGCATTAAAATTTTTTCAGCTGATTCAACTGAAATTTCATCTGTTTTCGGTGACATATGATCACCAGAAATATAGAAAGAAGCAGGTAATGCAGTAATTAAATCTTCATGCTCTAATAAATGATTAGCAATCGCAACCTTATTCGGTGCTTCATAAATAACTGCTAAGTTAATAAATAAATGTGATTCGAATAAGCCGATTTGAAAATGTGGCATCGCTTTATAGCCGCGTTTATAAGGAGCAAAAGCAACCCAACTATCATTTGGCGGGTTTGTTTTTCGACGTGCATGTTTAGCAACATGTGGGAAGAATTCTTCACCTAATTGTGTTGTAAAATAATTCGAGAAAATCGCACCAAGTTCTTCAAATTTAGGACGGATTTGTTCTTTTAAAGCGTCCATACGTGGTTCTAATCCATCAATTGTAAAAACATCAAAATCTTGATTGGCCCATGTTAAGTTGGTCATAATTTACATCCTCCAAATAGTGATTATTAGGTTTATTCATTTCGATATAAGGGAAAAAATCTTTTAACATAGATGAAATGATAAGCTAATCATAACATAGCAAAGTTCATTCATCTAAATACCTTTTAGAGGAGTTGATTGGAATGAAACAGGTTGTCCATATCCTTCAAAAAGTTGAATTTGAGAAGCAATACATTAAAGGATTGCAGCTAGAATTAGACTACGAATTAGCGACATTATATGATGCTTTAAATACAAATGACGAGCAACAAATTGAAGCTAGTAAACGCAGACTAAAAGAAATCCATATGGAACTGGAGGCATTCCATGTATTCTCATAAGGATTTAAAAAAACTTTGAAGAAACACTTGCTAATCCATACGAGTAGCAAGTGTTTTTTTGTGATATTTGTTATACTAGTACAAATAAGTAGATAATGGGGAATGGGGGAATAAAATGTGGATGTAATTTCAATACATGAATACACGATGGAGATGATACAAGAAGCAGCTACGCGTATTCGTCAATCTTTTACAGAGAAGATGGAAATTGAAACGAAAGCGAACGCTAATGATCTTGTAACGAATATAGATAAAGAAACAGAACAATTTATTGTAGAAAAAATTCAAGCATACGACGCGTCACATCGAATTTTTGGTGAAGAAGGTATGAGTGAAGAACAGTTTGCTGATTTAAAAGGTGTCGTATGGATTGTAGATCCAATAGATGGGACGATGAATTTTATTCGCCAGCAACGCAACTTTACAATTTCAATTGCGATTTATGAAGATGGCATAGGAAAGTTAGGCTACATTTATGATGTAGTGCGTGATGAACTATATTATGCAATTGCTGGGCAGGGTGCTTATGTAAATGAAAAACGCATTCAACCACTTGAACCAATTGAATTAGATAAAGCAATTATCGGAATTAATGCTTCGTGGGTAGCGAAAAATAATCGTTTAAATACCGAAAAAATTGCAAAATTGATTCATACAGTTCGCGGTACACGCTCATATGGTTCTGCGACAATTGAAATGATGTATGTCGCAACAGGTCGCTTAGAGTCGTATATGTCGATGCGCCTATCTCCATGGGACATTGCAGCTGGAGCTGTTATTGCACACGAAGTTGGAGCGAAATGTACAACGCTAAAAGGAGAACCGATGAATTTATTAGCGCAAGATACATTTATTATTGCCAATCCTTCGATTCATGAACAATTAATTAGCGAATACATTGAATTAATCTAAGATTAGGAGAGGAATTTACACAATTGTGAATTCTTCTTTTTTCTTTTTGAGACAAATTCTTCGATTATTTGCAAATAAAAATATTGTGTTTCAAAGACAATCAGTGATACTATGAATTTTGTGCAAGAGATGATGAATAAAGTGAAAAAAGTGTTTTTAGTGGATTTTACGATAAAAAAATTACCCATTCCGAAGAATGAGCAATCTTTTTATCGAAGGATTAGAGAAGTCCTCGCTCGCGGAATTTACGCTTCATTGTGAACGCGTATCCAAAAACGGCGATGACTAATACAATTCCACCTAAAATCCCTAAAACATTACCAACTGCAATTGCATAGCCAATTGAGCACATTGCTAAAATGCCAGCTAAAGCCATGATTGCCATAACAACTTTTGCTATATTCATAATCAATCGAAACCTCCATTAGTGGTTTTACATCCTCTATTGTCATGCGAAACGTATTTTTTCGCAAGGGTTTTTACTTGCCAATTTTTGAAAAAGAACATCGAGTACGAAAAAAATATCTTTTTGAAGAAAATTGTGCTATAATAACACAGTTATGGACTCGAAATAAGAAAAGTGGAGTGGAACAATGACGAACTTACGTGAAGATTTAAGAAACATTGCAATTATTGCCCACGTTGACCATGGTAAAACAACATTGGTTGACCAATTATTAAAACAATCAGGTACATTCCGTTCAAACGAACAAGTTGAAGAACGCGCAATGGACTCTAACGATATTGAACGCGAACGTGGTATCACGATTTTAGCGAAAAATACAGCAGTAAATTACGAAGGTACACGCATCAACATTTTAGATACACCTGGACACGCCGATTTTGGTGGAGAAGTAGAACGTATTTTAAAAATGGTTGACGGTGTATTATTAGTTGTCGATGCATACGAAGGTTGTATGCCACAAACTCGTTTCGTACTGAAAAAAGCTTTAGAACAAGGTTTAACACCAATCGTAGTCGTGAACAAAGTCGACAAAGATTCAGCACGTCCTGAAGAAGTTGTAGATGAAGTATTAGACTTATTAATCGAACTTGGTGCAGATGAAGAACAACTTGATTTCCCTGTTGTATATGCTTCAGGTGTAAACGGTACAGCTTCATTAGATCCAGACCCATCAAAACAAGAAGAAAACATGAAATGTTTATTCGAAAAAATTATCGAACATATTCCAGCACCAGCAGATACACGCGATGAGCCATTACAATTCCAAGTAGCATTACTTGACTATAATGACTTCTTAGGTCGTATCGGTATTGGACGTGTATTCCGCGGTAAAATCCACGTAGGCCAATCAGTAGCACTTTCTAAATTAGATGGTACTGTGAAAAACTTCCGTGTAACAAAAATCTTCGGTTTCTTCGGTTTAAAACGTGAAGAAATTCAAGAAGCATACTCAGGCGACTTAATCGCTGTTTCTGGTATGGAAGAAATCAATGTTGGTGAGACAGTTTGTCCACAAGATAACATCGATCCACTACCACCAATGCGTATCGATGAACCAACATTACAAATGACATTCTTAGTAAACAACTCACCATTCGCAGGTCGCGAAGGTAAATGGGTAACTTCTCGTAAAATTGAAGAACGTTTACTTGCACAATTACAAACTGACGTATCATTACGTGTAGATCCAACAGATTCTCCAGATGCATGGACTGTATCTGGTCGTGGTGAGCTTCACTTATCAATCTTAGTTGAAAACATGCGTCGTGAAGGTTATGAATTACAAGTATCAAAACCAAAAGTAATCATCCGCGAAATCGATGGTGTTAAATGTGAGCCAGTAGAGCGTGTTCAAATCGACGTTCCTGAAGAATCTTTAGGTTCAATCATCGAATCATTAAATGAACGTAAAGGTGAAATGGTTGATATGATCAATGATGGTACTGGTCAAATTCGTTTAATTTTCATGGTTCCAGCACGTGGCTTAATCGGTTACACTACTGAATTCATGTCATTAACAAAAGGTTTCGGTATTATCAACCACACATTCGATTCTTACAAACCAGCAGTATCTGGTCGTGTAGGTGGTCGTCGTAACGGTGCTTTAGTTTCTATGGAAACAGGTAAAGCAACTACTTACGGTATGATGCAAATTGAAGACCGTGGTGTTCTATTCTTAGAACCAGGTGTTGAAATTTACGAAGGTATGGTTGTTGGTCAAAACAACCGTGATGCAGACATTACTGTAAACATCACAAAAATGAAAGCTAAAACAAACGTACGTTCAGCAAACAAAGACCAAACAAACGTAATCAAAGCACCTAAAATTTTAACGCTTGAAGAAGCATTAGAATTCTTAGATGAAGATGAGTACTTAGAAGTAACACCTGAGTCAATCCGTTTACGTAAACAAATCTTAAACAAAAACGAACGTGAAAAAGCAGCAAAAAAATCACGTAGCGCTGAACAATAATAGATAAAGTTTAAAAAAGAAGTCACAGGTAAATGTGGCTTCTTTTTTTGTATACAAAAAGGAGAATGGAAAAACCCATTCTCCTTTTACAATAAATAAAAGCGTCGTATTAAAATTCTTCATCTTCTGTTGTATGACCTTTGAAAAAACGAAACTCACCTGTTGCTAAGCGCGCATATGTTTTCATTGCGATTCGCTCATCACATGGTTCACACATATATGTATGAATCGGACGGTTTCGAAGACGTTTAGCTAATGGTGAAAAGTCTGGAATATCATTGACTGTTTCACAAATTACGCATTTTACTTTCATGAGGAGGTCCTCCTAGCTAATTTTAATACCTACAATATTTTTAATTGGATTTTTGTAATTTGAACCATCTGCATGTAATAAATACACAGGACCACCATCAGTTAACATTTTACCTTCAACACTGAATTGGAATAAAAGTGTTTTTGCTTCTTCCATTGAGTACGTATATTCGTTATTCTCACGATCGATAAATGTTACTTGTGTTGCTTCTGGTGCTGGAGATGCGTTGTTGATGAAAGGTTCTAAAACCATACCAAATGTACCAGTCTGCATCTTTTGGCGATCAAATTTCTTTTCTGTTTCTAAAGTTGGTGGGTAAGCAGCACCCTCCATGATTTCACGAGACCAGAATTTTCCTGCATCTTCTAGATACACTTCATCTTGATCGACTGCCACTTTGTCTGACGTAAAGTATGTATCTAAGTCTACTTTACGGTCATCAAAGATCCAGATTGTTGGATCGAGTGTGATGTTAAAGTTAACAGCACCTTTAATTTGAATAATAGAATCCATCATTCATTCCTCCTAGATATAGATGTTTCACTCCTATAGTATAACGTCTTTTAAGACATTTGAGAAAACAAAATGACTTAAGTTAGAAGAATGACGTATAGATACTTGCATTTTTCTATATGAAAAGCTAAAATTTAGAATGATAGAACTCAAGAAATATCAGGTAATGGGGGCGTCCTCATGGATACTACATCTCAAAATTCGTATCAGGAAAAGGCATTGGAACTCCTATTTGCTGATGCTGACAAAATTGCTCAATTAATTAGAGTACAAATGGAAAACTTAACAATGCCACAATGTCCATTGTATGAAGAAGTTTTAGATACACAAATGTTTGGTCTTTCACGTGAAATCGATTTTGCTGTTAAGCTAGGCCTATTAAATCGCGATAAAGGTCGTGAAATTTTAGATTCCCTTGAGAAAGAATTATCAGCATTGCACGATGCATTCACGAAAAAATGATAAAAAAACTCAAACACCTACCGATGTTTGAGTTTTTTTGTAGTTAGGAGTAATAAATTGAAGAAATTTTTAAAAGAGTTCGACTACTTGCTATTTGTTACATATTTTTTACTCTGCGTATTCGGGGTTGTGATGGTATATAGCGCAAGTGCTATGGTATCAGTTAATCGTTATAACGCACCAGCAGACAATTTTTATAAGAAACAACTACTTGCTGTTATCGTTGGTTTTGGCGCTTTCGTTCTTGGAATGTTGATTCCATACAAACGTTATCGTGAAAAATGGATGTTGAAATTAATAGCAGTTGTAAATATCGCTTTATTAACATTGGTATTAGTAGCAGGTTATAGCCCACCAGGGTCAGGTGCACAGTCTTGGTTACGTATTGGAGGATTTAATTTTCAACCGTCTGAATTGTTGAAAATTTCATTGATAATTTATGTCTCAGCGGTACTTGCCAAGAAGTATTCTAATGGTACAATAGATTCGATAAAGGAATCTTTAATACCTATAAGTATAATTATAATTATACCCTTAATCTTTTTGTATAAAGAACCGGATAATGGCGCAATTGCTTTAATTACAGCGATTATGTCAACAATTATCTTAGCTAGTGGCATGTCTTTTAAACGTATATTCAAAAAAACAAATAAGGTATTCTGGATTGGAATTGTACTTTTATTATCAATTGTGTATATATATAGAGATAAGCTACTTAGTAAAATATTAACTGAAAAGATGGCGAATCGTATTCAAGCGACATGGGATCCTTATGCTTTTGTGAAAGAAGAAGGACTGCAAATAATCAATGGTTATTATGCGATTGCGCTTGGAGGAGTTTCAGGTTCAGGGTTGGGTGAGTCTGTTCAAAAGTTAGGGTATATACCCGAACCACACACAGATTTCATTCTAGCAATTATTATTGAAGAGTTGGGGACTCTTGGTTTACTTATAGTAGTTGGGGGATTGGGCTTTATCGTTATGCGAGCATTTGTCACAGCTTTAAGAGCGAAAGATCCAATGATCCGTATGATGGCGGTAGGGATTGGTTCTTGGATTGGCTTCCAAACATTTTTGAATATAGGTGGTTTATCGGGCATTATCCCGTTAACAGGTGTCACACTTCCATTCATTAGTTATGGAGGTACCTCTCTCGTGATCCTTTCTTTCGCACTCGGTATTTTAATGAACATTACGATGTACGTTAAAAGAGACCAAAACAAAAGATAGAAGACTTTATAGGGGGTAGTGTTTTAATGGCAATTCAAAAAATTCTTGTAGCGAATCGTGGCGAAATCGCGATTCGTGTGTTCCGCGCATGTACAGAAATGAAAATTCGTACAGTCGCAATTTATTCTCGAGAGGATAGCGGTTCATATCATCGTTATAAAGCAGATGAAGCTTATCTTGTTGGGGACGGCAAAAAGCCAATTGATGCTTATTTAGATATCGAAGGAATTTTAGACATTGCAAAAGAGTCTGGTGTAGATGCGATTCACCCAGGCTACGGTTTTTTATCTGAAAACTTAGAATTTGCAAAACGTTGTGAAGAAGAAGGTATCATTTTCATTGGCCCAACTTCAAAACATCTTGATATGTTTGGGGACAAAGTAAAAGCACGTGAACAAGCTGTTTTAGCTGATATTCCAGTTATTCCAGGTTCAGGTGGTCCTGTGGATTCAATTAATGATGTTCTTGCTTTTGGTGAAAAGCATGAATATCCGATTATGATTAAAGCGGCACTTGGCGGTGGCGGTCGTGGTATGCGTGTTGTACATAGTGCAGATGAAGCGCAAGAAGCATATGACCGTGCTAAGTCAGAAGCAAAAGCAGCATTCGGTTCTGATGAAGTATATGTTGAGAAGTACGTTGACCGTCCAAAACACATTGAAGTTCAAATTCTAGGTGATAAAAACGGAAATATCGTACATTTATATGAGCGTGATTGTTCAATTCAACGTCGTCATCAAAAAGTAGTTGAAATTGCGCCTTCAAACTCATTATCAGATGAATTACGTCAGGATATTTGTAACGCAGCTGTGAAGTTAATGAAAAATGTCGATTACTTAAATGCAGGAACAGTAGAATTTTTAGTATCGGGCGACAAGTTTTACTTCATCGAAGTAAATCCACGTGTGCAAGTAGAGCATACGATTACGGAGATGGTAACAGGAATTGATATTGTCCATGCGCAAATTTTAATTGCAGATGGTCACGATTTACATGACGATGTATTACAAATTCCAGCGCAAAAAGATATTCCTTTATTTGGTTATGCAATTCAATCACGTATTACAACGGAAGATCCACAAAATAACTTTATGCCAGATACAGGAAAATTAACTGTATATCGTTCAAGTGGCGGTTTTGGTGTTCGTTTAGATGCAGGTAATGGTTTCCAAGGTGCAGTCATCTCACCACATTATGATTCATTACTTGTAAAATTATCAACGTGGGGTAATACATTTAAAGAAGCAGCAGAGAAAATGGATCGTAACTTACAAGAGTTCCGTATTCGTGGTGTAAAAACGAATATTCCATTCCTTGAAAATGTAGTACGTCATGAAAACTTTATCAATGGAGATTTCAATACGAGCTTTATTGATACAACACCAGAATTATTAAACTATAAGTCAGCGCGTGACCGTGGTAATAAGTTATTGAGTTACATTGGCAATGTTACTGTAAACGGTTTCCCAGGGATTGCAGATGGTCAAAAACCAATTCTACCACAACCGCATAAGCCAAAAATTCAACTATTAAATGAGATTCCAACAGGTACAAAGCAAATTCTAGACGAAAAAGGTCCAGAAGGTTTAGTTCAGTGGATTAAAGAACAAAATGATGTGTTATTAACAGATACAACGATGCGTGATGCACACCAATCATTACTTGCAACACGTGTACGTTCAAAAGACTTATATGAGATTGCAGATTATACAGCGCAAATTATGCATAATTTCTTCTCACTAGAAATGTGGGGCGGTGCGACATTTGATGTAGCTTATCGTTTCCTAAAAGAAAATCCATGGGAAAGATTACGTGTATTAAGAGAAAAAATGCCAAACGTATTATTCCAAATGTTACTTCGTGGTGCGAATGCAGTTGGCTATAAAAACTATCCAGATAACGTCATTCGTGAATTCATTAAAGAATCAGCTAAAGAAGGAATCGATGTATTCCGCGTATTCGATAGCTTAAACTGGTTACCAGGTATGCAAACAGCAATCGATGCAGTACGTGATAGCGGTAAAGTGGCAGAAGCAACAATGTGTTATACAGGCGATATCTTAGATGATACACGTACAAAATACACAGTAAATTACTACAAACAATTAGCGAAAGATTTAGAATCAGCAGGTGCACATATCATCGCAATTAAAGATATGGCAGGTTTATTAAAACCAGAAGCAGCATACCAATTGATTACAGAGCTAAAAGAATCAACAGATTTACCAATTCACTTACACACGCATGATACAAGTGGTAACGGTATTTACTTATATGCGAAAGCGATTGAAGCAGGTGTAGATATTATCGATACAGCAATCGGTTCGATGGCAGGCTTAACATCTCAACCAAGTGCGAACTCGTTATATTATGCAATGAAGGGTAGTAAACGCCAAGTACGTGCTGATATTGAAGGAATCGAAAAATTATCGTACTACTGGGAAGATATCCGTAAATACTATAAAGATTTCGAAAGTGGCATGAATAGCCCGCATTCAGAAATTTATGTACACGAAATGCCAGGTGGACAATATTCAAACTTACAACAACAAGCAAAAGGTGTAGGTCTTGGCGATCGTTGGGATGAAGTGAAGAAGATGTACTCAGATGTGAACTTACTATTTGGTGATGTTGTAAAAGTAACACCATCTTCAAAAGTAGTAGGCGACATGGCATTATTCATGGTACAAAATGATTTAACAGATGAAAATGTAATTGAAAAAGGACAAACAATTGACTTCCCAGATTCAGTTATTGAATTCTTCCAAGGATACTTAGGTCAACCAGTAGGTGGATTCCCTGAAGAATTACAAGAGGTTATTTTAAAAGAGCGTGAAGCAATTACAGTACGTCCTGGTGAATTACTAGAAGCAGTCGATTTTGATGCAGTTAAAAAAGAATTAGACGAAAAATATAATCGCGATATGACACATCAAGATGTACTTGCATATGTACTATATCCAAAAGTATTTGAACAATACATGACAACATATGACCAATTTGGCAATGTGTCTGTATTAGATACACCAACATTCTTACATGGTCTACGTCTAGGTGAAGAAATTGAAGTAACAATCGAAAAAGGTAAAACGCTGATTATTAAATTAGTATCGATTGGTGAACCACAACATGATGGAACACGCGTTATTTACTTCGAACTAAACGGACAACCACGTGAAATCGTTGTTCAAGATTTAAATGTTGAAGTTTCTGGTGAGAAAAAACCAAAAGCAGATCCATCAAATCCAAACCAAATCGGCGCAACAATGCCAGGTACAACATTAAAAGTAGTTGTATCACCAGGTAGTCGCGTACGTCGTGGTGAACATTTATTAATCACAGAAGCAATGAAGATGGAAACAACTGTACAAGCACCGCGTGACGGTATTGTAAAAGAAATCTTCGTTAAAGAAGGCGAAGCAATTTCGACAGGTGACTTATTAATCGAATTGGAAGACTAATTGCACCTTAAAACGCTGTTATTGAACAGTAATTTATGTTAAATTACAGTTCACACTTTAGACACAAAATAAAAAGGCGCTTATGACATAAGATGTTATAAGTGCCTTTTTGTGTATAATAACATGTAGAAAGAAATAGGAGGTGTAAGATGTTTTTATCGCTATTTGGTTTTCGCGAATTGTGGAGTCCGGGAATGATGATTGTTTGTCTTTTTGTCCTCAGTATTTATCTACTGATAACAATCAAGTGGCGAAAAGATTTTAAAAACAGTACGCCTTTAAGTATTTCAGAAGCTTTCTCTTTCATTCTGGCACTACTATTTTTATATGCTGTAAAAGGCGCACCTATTCAAATAATGACCTATCTTATTTATACAGCCTATACTATTCAGACAGTGATTTTATTTGTTCTCGTTCCTTTTTTAGTGGTGAGAGGAATACCGAACTATTTACTCGCCTATATTCGTTCTACACCCTTTGTATCAACTTTATTATGTTCGCCCATTTATTTGAGTGTGGTGTGGAGTATTCTATTTGTGTGTAGACAAATTCCGATTGTGTTTGATTACTTACGCCTACATGAAACAGCAGAGAGTATCTATACGATTCTATTGTTTACATGTTCGTTTATTTTCATGTGGTCAATGAAAGGGAAACGATTCAACTTAGTTTGGAAGCCGCTCCTACTCATATATATTGTGATGACATTAGTTGCGTCCATCGTCTTTTTTAGTCCGGTAGATTTGTATAAGACATATACAGATGGTGCAATGTGGATGCAAGCAATGGCCTTATGCGTTCCAGCTGATACGCTGAATCAATTAAGCGCTTTTTCAGGACCATCATTGTTCACAAATATGACACCAAAACAAGATCAACAATTAGGCAGTAAGCTAATCCAAGTTATACAAACCATTATTTTTGGTATAATACTAATTGCAATGCGATGGAATCAAAAAAGTCGCACATTCAGCACATCACAACACTGTGATGACTAAAATTTGATATAAGGAGCAAAAACGTATGTTACCTATTTTACCAACGATTAGTACATTCTTTATTGTATTAAGTGCAGTGCTTATCGCAATCGGCTGGATTCAAGTAAAGAATAGAAAAATTGAAGCGCATAAAAAGACAATGACAGCAGCAGCAATTTCTGCATTAACATTCTTTATCATTTATGCTTCTCGTACGATATTTATTGGAAACACAGCATTTGGCGGACCTGAAGATTTAAAAGTATATTACACAACATTCCTTGTATTCCATATTATTTTAGCAACAACAGGAGCAGTATTTGGAATTGTGACATTAATTGCAGGTTACACGAACAATCTTGTACGTCACCGTAAAATTGCGCCAATCACATCGGTTGTATGGTTCTTTGTAGCAATTACAGGTGTAGCAGTATACTTATTACTTTATGTATTTTATAAAGGCGGAGAAACAACGTCTGTAATCAAAGCGATTATTAATCCTTAAGTATGTTGGTTTACATATTGAAATAATTGAACAACATATAAAATGAATGTAAGTGAGAAAAAATCGTGCGATAGCGCGGTTTTTTCTTTGTGTTTTAAAATAAGAGGTTAAACCGTATTCGAGTAGATGGATTATAAAAGGTCTTTTACTATTTTATAAGATGTATGAAAGAGTGTTATAATAATAAATAAGAATTTTAAAAAGAAGGAGACAGAATGTTGAAGGCACTATTACGATTTTTAGTACTATTTGTCATTTTATTAATCGGATTTTTCTACTTCGATCAACCTGTAAAAGAAAACGAGCCTCTTAAAGGTCCCACAAAAACAGTGCCGAATACAACTGCGCCTCAGCTATCAGGAGATGTACAGCAACGCCCTAAAACAGGCTGGTCTACATATGTTGGAAAAGATATTTCTACATTTGAAAAGAAAATGGGGCAACCAATTCGCAAGGGCCCTTCAGCTTATGGGTTTACATGGTGGGTATATGGCGACGAAAATCAATATATGCTTGTAGGGGTAGAAAAGGATAAAATTAATCAGGTCTATGTTACAGGTACGAGAGTCGACTTTGCGCCATTTAAAATGGGACAAACACTCGATGAATTATATCGTACAACGATTACAGATATGGAAGTTAATATTAAAATTCAGCAAAATATCTATACGATGGTATTGAGCGAAGAAGATTTACAATCACGTTTATTGATTATGTATAATGGTGTTTTAGCTCAATTGTATTTTGATTCTGCAACGAAAAAACTAATGGCAGTTCGATATATTGATGGTAAGACACTTGTTAAACAGAAGCCATATGACATGACCTATGTGGGCGAAGTCATCGAAACGAAAAAGCCTTCTTCTTTTGAACAAGAAAAAATCAATCAAGAAAATGCGCAACAGTTATTTGAATTATCTAATGTATATCGTGAAATAAATGATTTACCTGCTCTTGGAAAAGATGGGAAATTAAGTGAAGTGACAAGTACACAACTAAAAGGACTTGTAATGGAACGATTAGCGAAATCAGACGCACCTGATACGGATTTGCAATCTTTATTAAAAGAAAATGATGTAGACTTTGAAGAGACTGCTGAAAATATTGCGGAAGATTATGCTGATGCAGCAGATGCAATTAGTGGTATTTTAAATTCTGAAAAACATCGCCAAGATTTACTCAATGTAACATATAACCACTTGGGAACGGCTTCTTTTGAAAATAATTTTGCGCAAATTTTTATTGAACAAAAACCAGAAAGTGACTCAAAATAACATACAACTGCCCCTGTTTTTGATATGATAGTAAAGAAACGGGGGCTTTTTATGAAAATGACATCAGAATGGGTCATGATTTTGGATGAAGTCGATCAATTAAATGATTTAATCCTTAATTCAGACGTACATCGTCAACTAGTTGACGCGACAGAAGCTGTGTACTCAAACCCGTCACTAGTTCAAAAAATTACGGAATTTAACAAAACAAAAGATTTATATGAAGATGTACAGCGTTTTGGTAAATATCATCCGGATTATACACAAATTATGAAATTAATTCGTACACAAAAGCGCGAATTAGATATGGACGAAACAATTTCAGCTTTAAAGGTTGCTGAAAATGAGTTTCAAGATTTACTTGATGAAATAGGTATCATTATAGGAAAGACCATTTCAGAAGCTGTAAAAGTGCCAGTAAGCAATCCATTTTTCCAAACGGATACGGGATGCGGTGGAAGTTGTGGAACAGGTGGCGGCTGTTCATGCTCAGCATAAAATAAACATGTTGTACGTGTAAAAGCGTACAGCATTTTTTTATAGAAGGAGAAGGGGATTAATGGAATCAATTATAGCATTGCATGGTTTGGGCGGAACAAAAGAAGTGTATTTAGAAGTGCAAAATGAGTTAGCGTCTTTTAACATAACAGCCATTGACTTACCTGGTCATGGAAAACAGCCAACTCTAGAATATTTTACAAAGGAAAGCTTAATTGAATGGCTTACGAAATATGTGAAAGAGCCGACTATTTTTATTGGCTATTCTATTAGTTGTCACATTCTAATTGATTTTGCCTATACATATCCACATCTTGTTGAAAAATTAATATTCATCGATGGTGGTTATTTTTCATCAAAGGATTTTGGACAATCTATTGAAGAAGTCATTGAACAAACAAAAATATTCGTCGACCAATCTCGAGTAAGTTCTGTTGAACAAGTTGTTTTAGATGAACAAAAAGAACTCAGACGCTTTACTGAGGAAATTGCTGAATCGATTCGCGCGCGGTATAAAATCGAGAAAGATGGGAGCGGGTCATTACGAATCCAGCCAGAAGTAGCAGCTGCTTATAGTGAAATTTTTTATGAGGATGATGAAAAAATCCTCTGTGTGCCTATTTTTTTAATCACTGTAACGCAACCAAAAGAATTAACAAATATTCGAATTGCAGCAATCGAAAAGTTAAAACAAAAAACCCCTCAACTTCAACAGATTGAAGTAGAGGGATCCCATGAAATAATTGCTGAAAAACCAAAAGAAATTGCGCGAATCATTCAAACTATCTTGTGTTCATAATAATTATTGGTAATACACCGATTAATAATAAAACAAGTAAATTACCGATAATACTAATTGTTTTTAATCGACCTTTTGATAAAAATGCAAGAATTAATCCGATAATTGATACGATAATCATCGTATTAATCATTAACGTGCTAGGTATCATTTCTTTAGTAATGAATGTAAAAACAAAATAAAAAATAGCGGCTGCGAAGAAGATGACTGCGGAAACAATATCGAGTTTTTTCATCTATTTCAACTCCTTTAGGTGAAAAATTTGTATAAAAACTCTATACTTCTTTACCTTATTTGATAAAAAAAGAAACAAAGCCATAAAAATACAAAAAGAGCTTTAGCATTTTGGAAATGCCAAAGCTCTTTTTTATTTTTACTCTACAATATCAAGTAAAGCTTGCATAGCAAGGTCTGGACGGTCTGTCACAATACCTTTTGCGCCACTTTCAATTAGACGTTTCATCTCATTTACATCGTTAATTGTCCAATAATGAACAGGTACATTCAAGTTATTTAAAAATTGAATGAATCCAGGTGTATCTAATGGTAATACGCCATATTTTGTAGGGATTTGGAATACATCTACTTTTGGACTATAAAGATGACCGAATTGACTTGTAAATGCAGTATAAGCTTTACGAACTTCACCAACACCAGCACCTAAAGCTACTCGGTTTTGAGCGTATAAATTAAAGCGATCAATTTGTTCGTCATGGAAACTTGTAATGACAACTTGATCTTCAGCACCTAATTCTTCGATTAAACGCCATAGTTTAGAAGGCATTAAGCCTCCCTCGTATGTGTTTGGTGCATCCTTCATATCAATATTAATTAACTTATTTGGATAGCGTTCTAATAGTTCACGTAATGTAATAATACGTGCAGGGTCTTCGCGGTATTTTAAATAACCGTCTAAATCTGCAAAATGATAACCAAAATTTAATTCTTTTAATTCTGCTAATGTCATATCTGCAATACGTCCGCTACCTTCACTCACACGATCGACGTATTCATCGTGGAATACGACAATTTCTTCATCTTTTGTTAGTCGGATATCAATTTCAAAGCCATGTACACCTAGGCCCGCAGCTATTTCGAATGCTTCCATTGTACATTCTGGAGCTAGCAACGAACCACCACGGTGAGCAAGTATAATTGGATGCTCATATGTGAGTGCCGTTTTGTTTTCACGTTTTTGTGGATTAGAAAGTGCTTTTGAACCAGCCCATGCTGCTGCACTAGCCGCAGCGATTGCAATGGCTACTTTTGTTTTCTTTCCCATATTCGTCCTCCTCTAATTGCAGACTTCTCTTTCATATTATAACGGAAAGGAGACCCATCTGTCATTTAAACGCTGGTTGATTCTAAATTCTTCGCTATGGTATTCTTGAAACATAGAAATGGGGGTAGCCTACTAATGAAAGAGCGCCAAGGATTAATTGTCTATGTACACCACTTGAAGCAAGCGAAATCTTTACGTCGTTATGGTCATGTACACTATATATCACGTAAGATGAAGTATGTTGTCATTTACTGTGACTATGATGAGATTGAAGCTACAATGAATAAGGTATCTCGTTTACCCTATGTTAAATCGGTTGTGCCATCCTATCGTCGATTTGTAAATACAGAATTTGAAAATGCAAAACCAGATAAAGCAAAAGAGTACGATTATAAAACTGGACTCTAAAACTTTTACTTCTACGGACGATACAAATAGAAAATAGTCATATTTGGCTATGTTTACGTAAGGTCGTGTAGCCTAATGAAGATAAGGAATATAGTGATAAAGTCGAAGAACACCAATTAGGTATTGATAATAAAGCGTTGGATCTACATAAATAGATGAATGCTTTACTTCTAACGTAATCAGTAATTGATCGCGCTCTTTTACAGCGTTTTCGAAAATCTCAAAACGTTTAGATTGTTTTTCAGGATTATATGGAATCCCTTCGCGACAAATATAAATTGGCATGAATTTGCTTTCGCCAACAGGCTTTAGTGCAACTGCAACTGAAGCAACTTTATTACCGTCTTTTTCTGAGACGAAGACGAAGGTATGATGAATTCGATTGTGATTTGTTTTCATTAGCTCACAAAGCTCGAATAAATCACCATAGCCTTGTCCTAGCTCGATAAATCTTTGAATCATTTTTATAACACTTCCTTTCCTAAAACATAGTATCATGATGCAGGAGGATTCGCACATGAAATTTGCAGCCATCTTATTTTCAATCTTGTTATTCATCAATGGTATTCTTCTGTCATTTCAGTACCATGTCTTTTCGACAAATCCAGCTGATACAGAAAAAGCCTTTTCTTATACACAAGATATTGAAATCAAGCATAAAGGAAATGCTTTTTACGTAAAGCATACATTTAAAAATTTACCTGAACAAGAAATGACAATTCTATGGCCGGAAGCTGCAAAGCAAAAGGCTTGTCCAAAAGATGCAGAAGGTAAAGAAGATAAAAAGAACTGTTCACGTTTTAAAAGTAATGTGAATGGTTTTAAAGAAGGAACCGAGACCACACAGTCTATCTCATATCGTATCCCACTTCCTAAAGGTGGTCTTGAATCAGGGAAGTTATATGACGAGATGTTCCTTACGTTGAAACAAGGGATTGTTTTGAACACGAAGTTGCAAATTATTGATGAAAACCGTAAAGGTGGTCAATGGTTTACGGGACTTCCGAAAATCGGAGAACAGTCACTTAATTTAGTAGACTATGCTTATTTCACAGGTAACGGTGGAGTTTATGAACTGTATTGGTCGAAAAATAAAGTGAAGAAAGCGTTCGAGAGTGACGAATTAACCGTTTATTCAACGCGAACACAGCCTGCTAACTTAACAAAAGCTTTATCAAAATTAGAGTTATTGAATAGTAACCATATGGATATTATCGAAACACCTTCTAATCAAAAAAGCGGTAGCCGTATTTTATTTACGAATACGCTTGAAAAATCAGCACTGCAAGAACGTGTAGCAGTAACGCAAGTAAAGAGGAAATACCAAATTAATCAACAAGATCAAGTGCTATCGAGTGTATTAGCATCATTTGAAACGAATACACTGATTGGAAATTCAAAAGCCCAAACAATGGTTAAAACATTAAATGATTATTTTAGTTCGAATCAACGAACACAATGGAAAGATGGTTTACAAGAATTAGAAGGTAAGAAAGTGACATCTTCTGTATTGGACAAACTGCTGAGCGATATTTTACAGTTAAAAACATCTTATTTCCAAATGAATGAAGCGAATGCGAAAGCAGTTGTGCCACTAATGTTTGAAGAAAAACGTCCGATTTATGTGAATGGACAAAAAGTGGATAATGTCAAAATTATATTAAAAGATGATATGATACTCTATACAGCAAACCCATTATTAAAACAATTAGGATATGATGCACGAATTGGAGAGAATGGATATTATGTGAAGAATGCTTCACGCTCGTTCCGATTCCCAGGAGAGCCATATGATTTTTATGTTTATAATGATTTGCGACAGGACGTTCCAGGTGTTCAGCCGCTTATTAAAATAGCAGGAACCTATTATGTGGAAGAAGGTTGGTTAATCAAGCTATTCCGTACAATACCTGAGAAAAAAGAAGATCGTATTGAACTAAACGAACAAAAATAATGTACAATAATAGTCAGTGGGGCCGTCCTCACTGATTATTATTTTATAAAGGCTTGGTGACAAAATGAGAGTAATTTCTGGCGAACGAAAAGGAATGCCACTGAAAGCAGTAAATGGTGTAACGACAAGACCTACGACAGATAAAGTGAAAGAATCACTATTTAATATATTAGGTCCTTTTTTTCATGGAGGAACTGTGTTAGATTTATTTGCAGGTAGTGGTGGACTTGGTATTGAAGCGCTAAGTAGAGGGATGGAAAAAGGCGTATTCATTGAAAAAGATAGTCGTGCATTTCAAAATTTAAAAGAAAATATCCAGAAATGTCGCTATGAAGATCGTGCAGAAATCTATCGTAATGATGCAACAAGAGCTTTGAAGCACCTCATTAAAAGAGAATTTCAAGCGGATTTAATCTTTTTAGATCCACCATATAAAAAGCATGTTTATTATGATTTAGTAAAAGAATTAATTACACATAACATCATTCATCCAGATGGCGTGATTGTTTGTGAACATGATTTTGAATTACAGCTACCTGAGCAAGTCGAAAACTTTACAAAATATCGTGAAGAAAAGTATGGTAGTACGATTATATCGTTCTATCGACTGATGGAGGAAGAGGGGGATGAACATGGATAAGATTGCAGTCGTTCCAGGCAGCTTTGACCCGATTACAAATGGTCATTTAGACATCATTCAACGTGCAGCAGATATTTTTGATGTGGTCTATGTAGCCGTTATGAACAATTCAGCAAAAAAACCATTGTTTAATGTAGAAGAGAGAATCGATTTAATCCAACAAGTAACAAAAGATATGCCGAATGTAAAAGTAGAGTCGTCTTCAGGTTTATTAATTCATTATGCGAAAGAAAAAAATGCGCATGTCATTGTTCGTGGATTACGTGCTGTTTCGGATTTTGAATACGAAATGCAAATTACATCAATGAACCGTTATTTAGATCATCATATTGAGACGTTTTTCATTATGACGAAGAATCAACATTCATTTTTAAGCTCAAGTATTGTAAAAGAAGTATCACAGTACGGTGGCGATATCGAGAGCCTTGTGCCTGCGATTGTGAATAAAGCTTTAAAAGAGAAGTTTAAAGCGTAATATAAGGGTAAAAGAACAGTCATAACAACTTATCTAAGTTGGTGGCTGTTTTTTTGAAAAACAATGAGAACAAATGTTTCTTTTCTGGGTAGAAAACTATCTACAAGACAGAAAAAAATGATAGAATAAAAAAGAAGTGGAATCAAAATATTCATCAAAACGTCCATTTATATCGAAAGAGGAGGTGCATGAGGGTGTCGAAAAAGAAGTTTGCCTTATTTTTAGTCATTTTAGCTATGATTGTGACGTTTTTTGTCTATCCTTTAAACTATTACATTATGTCTCCAGGAGCGGCATATGATTTAACGAAGTATGTGAAGGTAGAGGATGCGAAAACGCCGACAGATGGATCACTCAGTATGATGACTGTAGCTGTAAGTGGGGCAACGCCTTTTACATATGTATTGGCGAAGTTCTCAGATGAAAAAGATATTTTAAAAGAAGAAGAAGTACGTGCACCAGAAGAGTCCGATACAGAGTATAATTTACGACAATTGAAGCTCATGACCGACTCGCAGTTTAATGCGAAATATATGGCCTTTAAAACGCTAGGAAGACCATATAAAGTAGACTACAAAGGTGTTTATGTGATTTATGTGTTAGAAAATGCGGCTGCCTCAAATGTTTTAAAAGCAGGAGATGAAGTAACAGCAATTGATGGTGAGAAAATTAAAACACACCAACAATTAGTTGATTACTTGGCAGACAAAAAAGATGGCGAGCGTGTAAGCTTAACATTTAAACGTGATGACAAAGTTTATACAAAAGATGTCACGTTAAAACCAATACCAGGTGCAAAAGGTAAGATTGGTCTAGGTATTACGTTCTCAGATAGTAAATCCATTTCCACTACACCAGAAGTGAAGATTGATTCAGATGAAATTGGTGGACCTTCAGCTGGTTTGATGTTCACGCTTGAAATTATCGATCAATTAACAACAGGGAACTTAGCAAAAGGTTATAAAATTGCTGGAACAGGTGAGATGTTGGAGAATGGTAAAGTCGGAAGAATTGGTGGTATTGATAAAAAAGTCATTGCCGCAAACAACCAAGGCATCGAAATCTTCTTTGCGCCAGATGATGAAATTACACCTGAAATGAAAAAAGCAGTTCCAGATATTCAATCAAACTATGAACTTGCAAAAGAAACAGCTGAAAAAATTGATAGTAAGATGAAAATCGTTCCTGTGAAAACATTAGATGATGCGATGGCTTATCTAAACGAATTAAAACAAAAATAAAAAATAACCTCCTATGCTACATGTTTGTAGCGTTGGAGGTTATTTTTATAAGCGAATTGGTGGTGTTTGGAAGTCGAGGCGTGTGGTATTGGCACCTGTTCCAATCATGTATAAGTCAGTTGCACGCAAATCTAGTGCTAACATGTCATCATGTTTTTTAGGAATGCGACTGATTAAAGGTAATGTTAATCTTTTCTTTTCTTGTGATAAATATTGTTGGCCTTTTTCTGTCATGCCAAGTACACGAATATACGATGGTGTTTGAAATATTGCGCGCTGTTCTTTTGTATAGCCGACAAGTATATGCGTCATCATACGTTGCAGACGCGTCCATGTATATCGTTTTGATTTTACATGTTTCATAAAGCCCTCAAATGTCGCATGCTCTTTTGCAGCTTCTAAAAATAAGAATTCAATTCCTTCTGACACATCGACATATTGACGTAAAGTCTCAGGGTTCATGCGCAATACTGTGAAACGAAAGAATGGATAAAATTGTGCCCAACTTGCGTAGTTTTGCGCTCCTTTTAATACGTCATATGCTGTAGCAGGCATAAATTTTTCAAGTGTCTCTAATTGCTTGGTTTCAAAAAGAGCCTTTCGAATTCCTGTGGCACTTGCGATTGTTTTACGGTCATCTACATCGTCATGATAGCCTGCACCTTTTCTCTTTACAGTGGTTGCTTGTAGACGATATTGATGTTTTTGTATTTGTTCATAATAATGATACCCGAGTATATTATTAGGCTGTGCTAAATCAAGTAATTTATGTTCAGTTTGGGACTGAATCTGTTCATGTGCAGTT
Organism: Kurthia sp. 11kri321; assembly: GCF_001534765.1. Taxonomy (NCBI): domain Bacteria; kingdom Bacillati; phylum Bacillota; class Bacilli; order Caryophanales; family Caryophanaceae; genus Kurthia; species Kurthia sp. 11kri321. The sequence continues at coordinate 2,192,488 of NZ_CP013217.1, read as the reverse complement.
TGAAGCGCTTGAGGATAGCTTAAACCTTTTTTAACTGCTTCTTGAATGATTTGTTGAGTTTGCTCATGATGTTGCTCAAAAGCGTCATATGTGCTTTTAAATAGCTCAATCTGCCCACTCTCGCTACCAAAAGAGATTGACTGACAATTTAATGCTTCTAATAACGTAACGCCACCATATGCAAAGTCCGTTGCATGCCCAGTTGCAAAAGCATAGGGAAGCTCAATGACGAGGTCTACACCATTTTGAAGCGCCATTTTTGCTCGTTGCCATTTGTTTAATAAAGCAGGTTCACCGCGCTGTAAAAAATGCCCACTCATCACAGCAACTAGGACATCAGCTTGCGTCTCTTTTCGTGCTGTCTCAACTTGATAATGATGCCCATTGTGAAAGGGATTATATTCCACAATAACTCCTGTTGCAATCATTGGCGTTCCTCCTTTATAATAGTAATTATGATTATAAACAGAGTTATATAGTAGTGACAAGAAAATATCTTGACATCTATTATTTCACATTATATAATCAATTCTGTTGTCTTGAGGTGATAAAATATGAAATGGGCAATCCCACAATTATCTAAATATCGCCAAAACGGGATGCCGGTTGATCAAATTGTTCAACTGGATGGTGTAATGTCTCGTAATAAAGATATTCGCCATATTACACCTGTTCATGTAAAAGGCTTTTGTACCTTTGGTGCAGAGCAAATGAACTGTCATTTTCATGTAACTGGTGAATTAACGCTTCCTTGTTCTCGTACATGGGAAGATGTCGTGTTCCCGCTTGATTTCGAATCAGATGAAATTTTCAGATGGGGCGAAATTGCTGGTGAAGACGAACAAGATAATGTTCATCCTGTAGAGGGAGATGTTATCGATGTCACACCTGTATTAGAAGAACTAATCCTATTAGAGATTCCGATGCAAGTGTACAAGGAAGACGCGCAAATCATTCAACCGAAAAATGACGCTTGGTCATATACTACGGACGAAGAACTTGCTCAACAGTCTGAAAAAGACGAAAAAAAAGTGGATCCAAGACTGGCTGATTTAGCTAAGTATTTTGATCAAACAGATGAATAAATATCTGTAAGGAGGTGCCATCATCAATGGCTGTACCATTTAGAAGAACTTCTAAAACTGCGAAACGTCAACGTCGTACGCATTTCAAACTTGCTGTACCAGGTATGGTAGCTTGCTCTAACTGTGGCGAACTAAAATTAGCTCACCACGTATGTAAAGCATGTGGACAATACAAAGGTAAAGAAGTAGTAAGCAAATAATTACAGTATTTGCACTTACAAAGACCGTTAAAGAGACCATGGCTCTTTAACGGTCTTTTTCTATACTTTATGTGATAATATGTTTATTTATGGTAAAATATACTTATTAAATATGAGTAGGTGAAGAAGATGGCTAAAATTATAAAAGTAGATGCAGGAGAAGTAACGATTGTTCAAAATGATGGATCAATCATTTCAGTGATGGATTACACACTTGATTTTACACCGCATGCAAATGAAGAAGTAGAAGTGTATCAAAAAGATGATGAATGGATTATTGTAAAAGCTTCTCCAAAAGTCGTACATTCAGGGAAAAAACCAGTAAATAAAATTGCTTATGGTTTATTAGGTATTTTATTAGGTGGATTAGGTGTTCATAAATTTTATGCTGGTAAAATTGGTTTAGGCATTGTTTATATTTTATTTAGTTGGACAGGTATTCCGTCAATCATTGGTTTGATTGAAGGGATTATTGGTTTAACGAAAGAAGAAGTAGAACCAGGTATGATTTTAGTTTAAATAGAGACATATAAGGTGAATGATCACTTTATATGTTTTTTTTTATGTAAAAATTAAAAATATTGCGCTCATTTCAAAAAAACGCTACGCTATTACTAGGTAATAATGAACCATTATTCATAAAAAAGGGGTGTTTGTATGAGTTATACAATCGAAGAAAAAGAAGGCGTACTATTATTTACATTAAATCGACCAGAACGCCGCAATGCGATTAATGATGAGTTGATGGAAGGGTTTAAAGAAGTGATTCATTACGTACATACACATGATACGGTGCGTTTTTTAGTGATTACAGGGAGTGATGAAAAAGCTTTTTGTTCAGGGGGAGATTTAGCAGAGTTCCATTCGCTTGTGACAGAAGAACAGGCTTTTTCAATGCTCAGTAAGATGGCAGAAATCTTATATGAATGGGCAACGCTACCTATTCCGACAATTGCATTAATTAATGGTGCAGCAGTTGGTGGTGGTTGTGAAATTGCCGCTGCTTGCGACTTCCGTATCATTGCACGTGAAGCGAAGTGTGGTTTTATCCAAGGTACATTAGCAATCACTTCTGGTTGGGGCGGTGCAACATATTTATTTGAACGTGGACTCCGTCATGACCGCGCATTAAAAATGTTAGTCGATGCACAAGTTTATGATAGTGCACAATTAGAAGAAGTGGGCTTTGCGACAAAGATTTATGATGGGGATAAATTTGTAGCATTAGATCAATTTATTGAGTATATGCGTAAAATTAATCCTGGTGTACATCGTGCTTATAAAGAGATTGAAATACGCAAGTGGGCGGAGAAAAATTTAAAACAACGTGTAATGGAAGAAGTAGCGCAATGTGCGAAATTATGGGAAGCAGATGCGCATTTAGAAGCAGTGGAACGATTTTTAGCAAAATCGAAATAAGGATAACATTGAAATCTAGAAATGCACTTATTATACTGATGTAAGAATAAACAGAACGGATGTGTAATCAAGTGAGTGTATTATTTAACGTCCTTCATCTCATCGTACTCTATCCTTTTCTATTGTTCTTTTTTCTTTTTTTCTTATTGAAAAGATTCAAACGTACAAAAGGAAATGCGATGCATCGAGCGATGGATGTCACAACATGTATATTACTATTTTCAATTCAAGCACTTTGTCAAACATTGTATGGCTATGATTTAGGTGTTCTCATTCAGATTCTTGTTACGCTTACTTTTATGGTGATTGTACTTCGTAAATGGTACAAGAATCCAGAAGTACAAGTAGCGAAAATCTTTAAAAAATTTTGGCGGATTCTTTTTTTAGTATTATCAAGTGTCTATTTAATTATGTTACTCGTCTATGCTATTTTAAAATCTGTTGAATTATTTTAAAGACAGTGAGCAGTTTTTTTCTACAACGACCTAGATAGTGCTATACTTTTTATATTCACTGTTTGAAGAGGAGAACGTAATAATGAAATTGGAACAAGTACAAGTGGAAAATACAAACCAATTACTTCAAGATTATCAAAATCAGCAAGAAGCAATTTGTCGTTTTTTTCATTTCAAAAATGAACAATCCGCTTTTGAAGCGCGTTTACAAGAATTAAAGCAACACCCGATTCGTCGAAAAGAATTAGTCGGTGTGATGCGTCAATATATGCAAAAATTTGCAACATCTGAAAAAATCGAGCAACATTTAACAGAATTAGAACAAGATGCAGTAGCAGTTGTTGGTGGCCAACAAGCAGGTCTTTTAACAGGGCCACTTTATTCGGTTAATAAAGCAATCTCTGTATTGTTGTTAGCGAAAGAACAACGCGAACAATTAGGTGTACCTGTTGTGCCGATTTTTTGGGTGGCAGGAGAAGATCATGATTTAGATGAGATTAACCATACATTCTATGCAGCAGGTAATCGTTTATTAAAACACACATATGTAGAAGAAGGTCGTGTTAAAACGATGGCTTCTGCAACGAAGCTTCGTTTAGATGAGGTAGAGGAATGGATTGAGCAGCTATTTAAGCAATTCGGTGAAACAGCTTATACAAAAGAATTATTAGCATATGTTTTAGAAGTTGCTCAAACAAGTCATACATATACCGATTTCTTCGTGAAATTAATGAATGACTTATTTAAAGAGCAAGGGTTACTATATTTAGATGCTGCAGACCCAGCAATTCGTCAATATGAAGCGCCTTATTTTAAACGTTTAATTGAGCATGCGGCAGAGATTGCTACAGTTGTGACGAAGCGTGAGAGAGACTTAGAAGAAGCAGGATACGGTTCGCCGATTGGTGCGACAGAAAATGCAGCGAATCTATTCTATGTACGTGACGGAGAGCGTTATTTATTAACACGACATGATGGGTACTTTATGAATCAATCTGCTAATGTTCGCTTTACGAAAGAACAATTAATGCAGTTAGTAGATGAAGAAGCCTGTTTAAGTAATAATGTTGTGACGCGTCCAATGATGCAAGAAATGGTATTACCTGTTTTATCATTCGTAGGCGGTGCAGGTGAGCTTGCATACTGGGCTACTTTGAAAGACGGTTTTGAAGTACTAGGCTTACGTGTGCCAATCTTCACGCCACGTATGAACTTTACTTATGTAACGAGAGAGACAGCTTCTAATTTAGAATTAATCGGTCTCACTGCGAAAGAAGCAATTGCAGGTGGCATTTCTTCGGAAAAAGAAGCATTTGATGCTAAAGTATACGATCGTGAAGCGAAAGAAGCGATTGAACGTGCGAAGCAATTGCTAGCTGAACAATACGAAGTAATTCAACGTCATATTGAAGAACATGATTTACATGTAGAGCGTGTTGTGAAAAAGAATCTTGCTTTTCATAAAGAACAGTTTGACTTCTTAATGAAACAAATTGAAAAAGATGTCCGTTTAAAACATGATGTTGCTTATCGTCGTTTTGAACAAGTGGAACAGGAATTACTTCCTATGGGTGGATTCCAAGAACGTGTTTACACGCCGTTCCCTTACTTAAATCAATATGGAGAACTATTTATTCGTGATTTATTCACATTATCTCTAAAAACATCTAAGTTGCATCAAATTATTTATTTATAAGCGTAAAGTAGGTTTTAGCACAAAAAAATGCTAAAACCTATTTTTTTATGTTTGTTATGTAAAAAAATGGGTAAATAATGAGTGTGTAACTTTTAGATGGAATAATGTTGAGTCTAAAGGACTAAAAATACTTTTAAGCGTATAGTTGTACTTTTAGGAAAAAGAGTATAGTATATTCCTAGAAATTAATAGAAAAATGTAAAAACAACTGAATAACACTGGATTCACCCATGCTAAATTTACATGTTGATGTGAAATTTAGTTAAACTACCGTATATGGTGGTGGAAAAGCAAGGAATGTGGTACATTAATTTCATACATAGGACTTTATTTACTTGTGTATGATAAAATTATTTGAATAAAAACCGATATAATTAAAGGGTTTTACGAATAAATAAAAGATTTAAGAAATATGGAGGATTTGAACATGTTCAATCACACAACAGTATTATTAAAGGAAACAGTCGATGAATTGAACGTTCGTCCGGATGGAATTTATGTAGATTGTACACTTGGTGGAGCAGGTCATAGTGAATACCTTGTACAACAACTTTCTGAACAAGGACGCTTGATTTGTTTTGATCAAGATACAACAGCAATTGAAAATGCAAAAATAAAATTAGCGCCATACATAGACCGTGTAACATTTGTTCATTCTAATTTTCGTTATTTACAACAAGAGCTTGCGAATTTAGGAATTTCAAAAGTAGATGGTGTTTTGTATGATTTGGGTGTATCTTCCCCACAATTAGATAATGCAGAGCGTGGATTTAGTTATCATCAAGATGCAGCACTTGATATGCGGATGGATCAAACAGCTCCGCTAACAGCCTTTGAAGTAGTGAATGAATGGTCATATGCGGAACTTGTTCGTATCTTTTATCGTTATGGAGAAGAGAAGTTCTCAAAACAAGTAGCACGTAAAATCGAAGAAGCACGTGAAAAATCACCGATTGAAACAACAGGACAACTTGTTGAATTAATTAAAGCAGGTATTCCAGCAGCAGCACGACGTAAAGGTGGACACCCTGCGAAACGAATTTTCCAAGCAATTCGAATTGCTGTAAATGATGAATTAGGTGCAGCGGAAGAATCACTTCAACAAGCACTGGATGTCATTGATGTAGGTGGACGTGTAAGTGTTATTACATTCCATTCTTTAGAAGATCGTTTAACAAAAACAATTTTTAAAGAGGTATCATCTGTTCCAGAATTACCACCAGGTCTACCGATTATTCCAGACCACTTGCAACCTAAATACAAGCTAGTAAACCGTAAGCCAATTCTTCCAACTGAAGAAGAACTTGCTGTAAATAATCGTTCGAGATCAGCAAAGTTACGTGTAATTGAAAAAATCAAATCATAAAAAATGAGGAGTGAGACGATGGCAGCACCACAGTTTAGACCACAAAGAGATTATACACAGACAGCACCTGTTCAACCGAGAGTTCAACCACAACAACCGCAAAAACAGGCGCCGAAGCCGAGCCATCGACCACGACGACGAAAATGGACGAAGGGTGAAAAAATATTAACAGTGATGATGATTATCGTTGTTGTTGCGACATCATTAGTTAGTTTGAATTTGCAATCTTCAATTAGCCAAACAACGATTAAAAATGTTGAAGTTGACCGAGAAATTAAAACATTGCAAAAAGAAAATGAAGTACTTGAAAATAAAATCGCTAAAAAGTCTACATATGAACATTTCTTACAAAAAGCGAAGGAATTAGGTTTAACACCAAACTCTGACAATGTTAAGGCAGTGACAAAAGAATGAATAATAATAGACGATTTGGACGAAAAGGAGCCTTTTTAATGCTAGTCATTTTTGGCTTCTTATTTTTGCTTATGTTTTTGAGAGTATTTTATATTCAAGTAGTTGGAAAAGTTGATGGACATGATTTAGTTTCAGAAGCTAAAAATCGTCATGACATTGAAACGGTACAAAAAGCAAAACGAGGCGAGATTTTAGACCGTAATGGTTCGGTAATTGCGACAAATGTAGTAAGTTATAATGTTACTGCTGTACTTACTCCTAAAGCATCTAAAGGTATGCCGGACGGACAATACCGTCATGTACATGATAAAGAAAAAACAGCAAAAGTTTTAGCGCGTTATTTAGACTTAAAAGAAACTGAAATATTGAATATTTTAATGCGTAAAACAGCAAAAGGTGAAACACCTTACCAAGTTGAATTTAAATCTGCAGGACGTGACTTACCTTACGATATTAAACAGCAGATTGAAAAAGAAAAGTTACCTGGCATTGAGTTTGAAGAAACAATGAAACGCTATTATCCAAAAGGAGTTTTTGCATCTAATATTATTGGTTTTACACAAAAAGTATGGGATGAGAAAAAACTTAAGTACATAGAAGTGGGACAAGCAGGTCTTGAAAAAACGTACAATCAGGAGTTAGCCGGAAAAGATGGTACTGCTAACTTTGAAATTGATCGATGGGGGTATTTACTTCCTGGAACTGATAAATTAGTGACACCAGCAAAAGATGGGGATGAAATTTATTTAACGATTGATCAAACGATTCAAAGTATTTTAGACAATGAAGTATCACGTGTAGATGCAGAGTACAAACCTGAATCAATTGTAGCAGTGGTTGCAAACCCTAAAACGGGTGAGATTTTAGCGTCTACTCAACGTCCAACATATAATCCGCAAACAGGTGAAGGAATTAACTCAAGTTGGTTAAATCAATTAACACAAATTACAATTGAACCTGGTTCTACAATGAAAACATTTACGTTAGCAACTGCAATTGAAAAGGGCGTATGGAACGAGAATGCAACTTTCATGTCAGGGCAGTATCGTGTAGGAGATCGTGTTATTCGTGATGCAAATCAAGTTGGTTGGGGGCGTATTAGTTATCTTGAGGGGATTCAACGATCTTCGAATGTAGGGATGGCTAATTTATTGAATTTAATTGGTGAAGACTATTTCCTTAAATCAATTCATAAATTTGGTTTTGGCGAAAAAACAGGAATTGATTTACCGAAAGAGGCAACTGGTCAAATTTTAGATCAATACAAAATTAATAAAGTAACGACCACGTATGGTCAAGGCTCGACTGTTACACCAATTCAACTAATCCAAGCAGTATCTGCGATTGCAAATGACGGTAAAATGATGCAACCATATGTTATTCAAAAAATTGTAGATCCAAACACAAAAAAAGTTGTGAAAGAAAACAAGCCTAAAGTAAAAAGCTCACCTGTATCAGCAGATACAGCGAAAGAAGTGAGACGTATCTTAGCGACGACTATAACTTCAGAAAAAGGAACAGCGCAGAAGTTTGCAAGTACTGATTATGAAGTTTCTGGGAAGACAGGGACGGCACAAGTAGCTAACTCCTCTGGAGGCTATTCATGGGGGAAAAATCAATTTTTATATTCTTTCTTAGGTATGGCACCTGCGAAAGACCCGAAATTGGTCATGTATGTAGCAGTGAAGAAGCCAAAATTGAAGGTAACAGAAGTGGGGTCAGAACCAACTTCTAAAATTTTCAATGCAGTTATGGAAAGTAGCTTAAAATATTTAAATGTTGGTACGACGAAACAGAAAAAAATTGATTCTGTAAAAATAGCAGATTATGTACAACAAGAAACAAATACAGCAACATCAGCTATTACAAAAGAAGGGTTTGTCCCGGTTGTTATTGGAGATGGTTTAGCTGTAGCAGAACAATATCCACAAAAAAACACGCCACTTTTAAAAGGTAACAAAATATTCTTGAAAACATATGGAGATGTAACGCTACCAGACTTTAAAGGATGGTCACTTCGAGATCTTCTCACATTCAAAGAACTAAGTGGTCTTAACATCGAAATTAGTGGAAGTGGTTATGTACAGAAACAAAGCGTGCCTGCAGGAACTGTAGTAAAACCAAAACAAAAAATTAAAGTTCAGTTAAAGACACCTCAAGAGCAATATAAGAAAACAAAATAATGTAGAAGCTAAAAGGAATCACTTTTTGTCAAATGAATTCTGCAAAACACATGAAAAAAAACAAGGTTTTAAGCCATTTGACCTTTAAATTTCAATGTGAAACTACTATGATAGAACATGTACTTAAACGTAATTAAAGGAGAATTAGAATGACAATTTCAATCATGCTAATTACTTTATTTGCAGGATTTTTATTCTCTGCAATTATTGGACCATTAGCAATCCCGTTTTTAAGACGTATGAAGTTCGGACAAAGTATTCGTGAAGAAGGTCCGCAATCTCATATGAAGAAGCAAGGAACACCAACTATGGGAGGCGTTATCTTCCTATTTTCAATTGTAATCTCAACATTTGGTGTAAGTATTTATTATGGCGAATTTACCGTACAATCTGTTGTGCTATTAATCGTACTACTTGGTTTTGGTATCGTTGGATTTTTAGATGATGGTTTGAAAATTATTTTCAAAAGAAACTTAGGTTTAACATCACTTCAAAAGTTAATCGCTCAAATCGTTATTTCAGTATTAGCCTATTTCTTATTAAAAGGAACTGGCTTTGCAAATGAATTATCAGTACCTTATACAGAAATCGTATTAAACTTTGGTACGTTCTATATTTTATTTATGGTATTTTGGTTAGTTGGATTCTCAAATGCTGTGAATTTAACAGACGGATTAGATGGTTTGGTAGCAGGTACAGGTGCAATAGCCTTTGCAGCTTTTGGTGTAATTGCTTATGTACAAGACCAAACAGACTTATCGATTTTCTCTTTTGCAGTGGCAGGAGCATTGTTAGGATTCCTAATATTTAATAAAAACCCTGCAAAAGTATTTATGGGGGATACAGGTTCACTGGCACTTGGTGGTGCACTTGGAATTGTATCGATTTTAACTCATCAAGAGTTATTACTTTTATTAATTGGTTTAGTATTTGTAGTCGAAACAGCCTCTGTTATGTTACAAGTTGGAAGTTTTAAAATTCGTAAAAAACGTATTTTCAAAATGGCTCCAATTCATCATCACTTTGAATTATCAGGTTGGTCAGAACAACGTGTTGTTGTGACATTCTGGATTGTCGGAATCATTTGTGCGTTAATTGCAGTGCTGCCGGAGGTTTTATAGCATGAAAATGATTGAATCGATGAAAGATAAAAAAGTACTTGTACTTGGCCTTGCTAAAAGTGGGGTAGCCGCTGCGAAACTTCTTCACAAGTTAGGCGCTTTTGTAACAGTAAATGACGCAAAGCCTTTTGAAGAAAATCAAGATGCGCAATTATTATTACAACATGGTATTACAGTTATTTGTGGAGATCACCCAAAGGACTTACTTGATGATGGTTTTGAATTAGTTGTTAAAAATCCAGGTATCCCATATACAAACCCAATCATTGAAGATGCATTAATGCGCAAATTACCTGTTTGGACAGAGGTTGAGCTCGCTTATCGTATAAGCGAGGCGCCTATGATTGGTATTACGGGCTCAAATGGCAAAACAACAACCACTTCGTTATTATTTGAAGTATTAAAAGAAGGCAATTTACATCCATTAATTGCTGGGAATATTGGTACAGTTGCTTGTGGCGTTACAGCAGAAGCGACAAAAGATGAAGTGGTTGTAACAGAATTATCTTCTTTCCAATTAATGGGTACAGAGCAATTTAAGCCGAAAATCGCTATTTGGACAAATTTATTTGAAGCACATATTGATTACCACGGTACGATGGAAGACTATGCAAAAGCAAAATTTAATGTAACGCGTAATCAAGACGAAAGTGACTACCTGATTTATAATGCGGATCAAGAGATTGTTGTAAATGAAGTAGTTGCTTCTAAAGCTACAAAAATCCCATTTTCATCTACCCGTATTTTAAAAGATGGTATTAGTGCAGATGATGAAATGATTTATTGGATGGGTGAACCTTATTTAGAACGCTCTGTAATTGCATTACCAGGTAAACATAATTTAGAGAACGTACTTTGTGTAGTAGCGACAGCTATTTTAATGGCGTGTCCAAAAGAAGCGTTAACACATGTGTTGCAAACTTTTGCAGGTGTAGAGCATCGCACACAATTTGTTGGTATGTATAATGGACGCAAATTTTATAATGATTCCAAAGCAACGAATACATTAGCAACAAAAAGTGCCCTCTCAGCTTTCCATACACCAATCATTCTTCTAGCAGGCGGACTAGATCGAGGACATTCATTCGAAGCTCTACGACCATATATGAATAATGTAAAGGCTGTAGTTGTATCCGGTGAAACAAAAGAGCGATTTGCTGAATTCGCAAACTCTTGTGGTGTATCGGTAATTGAAACAGCTGAAATTATGGAAGATGCTGTGCCAAAAGCATATGCATTATCTGAAGAAGGAGATATCATTTTATTATCTCCATCATGTGCGAGTTGGGATCAGTATCCAAGTTTTGAAAATCGCGGCGAACGTTTTGTTGAAGCGGTAGAAAAATTAAAAGTAAATTAAGGAAGTGAGACAATGCAAAAAATAATTGAATTAAAAGAGCATCAAAGTGCGATTATTGAGCGAAGAAAAAAACAGAAAAAACGTAATATAATCACACTATTCATTATTCTCGGCATTGTCTTACTTATTTTAGTGTATGTGCAATCACCATTAAGTCATATTTCAAAAGTAACTATAAAAGGGAATCATTTTGAAACAAATCAATATTACATAGAAAAAAGTGGATTAACTGTTGGAGATTCATTGTGGGGATTTAAAAAAGATCAAGTAGTACAAAATTTAGAAAAGCTAGATTTTGTAAAACAAGTAACAGTCGAAAGAAAATGGTTAAATAGCGTAGCGATTAAAATAAAAGAGAATCGACGAGTAGCTATTCTAAGAACGAGTAATGCACAATATTATGTACTTGAAAACGGTGAACTCTTACCCGGTAGAATTAAACCGAAAAGTTATGAGTTGCCTATTCTATTAAATTTACATGATGAAAAGCAACGTAAAGAACTAGTGAAACAATTAATGCAATTGTCGCCAGATTTATTGCAAATGATTTCTCAAATCGAACCAGCACCTACAAAATCAAATCCAGAATTATTAAAGATGTATATGAATGATGGATTTGAAGTGCGAATTGATATTCCAAAGATTGCATCAAAAATGAAGTACTATCCTTCAATTATTGCGCAATTAAATCAAAATAAAAAAGGTGTTATTCATTTGGAGATTGGTGGCTATTATAATTCTTTTAAATTAGAATATAAATAGACTACCTATCCAGAATATCTTTTTTTAAAAATCTATGGAATAATATGAGTAACCTAAAAATTATTTTTCTATAAGTGTGTATAAAAGAGTTTTTTAGGGTATAGAGTAGTGGTGCTTTGTCTTAATGTATGTGTTAGATATAAAGTACAATCTTCAGCATAAGTTAGTGCTAGGGTTTAAGTCATATTTGTTTTTGTTTGTTCAATCGACAAAAATCCTAATAATGTGGTAAAAAATCCTAAAGTTATTTAGACAAATATAACAATATACAATAAAATATAAACTAAAGAGAAATAAGAGGAGGTGCTATTCATTGAGTCAGTCAGAATTGTTTGTTTCATTAGACATTGGTTCAAGTTCTGTGAAATGTATCATTGGTGAAGTTGTAGACCATACAACTATCCATATGATTGGTGTAGGTAAAGAGAAATCTTCTGGAATTAAAAAAGGAAGTATCGTCGATATTGATGCAGCAGGTCAATCGATTCGAAAAGCCATTAACCAAGCCGAACGCATGCTAGGTATTAGCGTTAAAAAAGTTGTAGTAGGTATTCCAGCAAATCAAGTAGCACTTCAAAAAGTAAAAGGTGTCGTTGCGATTAGTAACGATAATCGTGAAATTACAGATGAAGATTTAGATCGAGTAATGGAATCTGCAGAGTCAATGGTAGGAGCACATGGTCATACAAGAGTGGAGCTTATTCCAGAGCAGTTTATTGTTGATAATTTGCCAGAGATTAGCGACCCACGTGGTATGTTAGGAATTCGTTTAGAGATGGATGCTACAGTTGCAACATCTCCAGATACGTATTTACATAATATCGTACGATGTGTAGAAAGAACTGGAGTTGAAATCCAACAAATTTATTTACAGCCACATGTATCAGGTTATTATGCATTGACAGAAGATGAAAAGTCACGTGGCACATTATTTATTGATATGGGTGCAGATACAACAACAATCGGTGTTTATAAAGACAGTCGCTTTACGAATGTTGCGATGATTCCAATTGGTGGCGAAAATATTACAAAAGATTTGTCAATTATTTTAAAAACATCAATGGAACAAGCAGAGAAAATCAAAAAAGATTATGGTCATGCGTTTTACGATACAGCTTCTGACCATGAAATGTTTACAGTGCCAATCATTGGAACAGATTCTAAAGAGCAGTATAGCCAACGATTTATTTCAGAGATTATTGGAGCTCGTGTAGAAGAAATTTTTGATTTAATTTTAGACGAACTATATGCACAGCAAGTAGAAGATTTACCAGGTGGTGTCGTTATTACTGGTGGTGTGGCAAAGTTAGAAGGCTTACAAGAATTAGCAACAGAGAAATTACAATCAAGCGTTCGATTATATACACCAACTCAAATTGGTGCGCGCGACCCTGAGCTATCGGGAGCAGTTAGTTTGATTCGTTATGCTTATAAAGATAGTGAATTTTATAATGATTACTCTGAAGAAATGTCAATCGAGGTTCCAGAACAAGAAGAACCACGTAAAGAACGCAAAGCTAAAGAGTATGATGACGAAGAAGCACCACCTAAAGAAGGTATTGTTGGTAAATTGAAGCGACTTGTAAATAATCTAATCGAGTAAAGATAGAGAAACGAACTGAATATTTCTACAAAGATAAGCAAAAGAGGAGGAAATGGCATGTTAGAATTTGATACAAATGATGATGCACTAGCCGTAATTAAAGTAATTGGTGTTGGCGGTGGTGGTAATAATGCTGTAAATCGTATGATTGAGCATGGTGTTCAAGGTGTAGAATTTATTGCTGTTAATACAGATGCACAAGCATTAAAGCTATCAAGTGCTGAAATAAAATTACAAATCGGTGCTAAATCAACACGTGGATTAGGTGCAGGTGCTAACCCAGAAGTTGGTAAAAAAGCAGCGGAAGAAAGTAAAGAACAATTAGAAGAAGCATTAGCTGGAGCAGATATGGTATTTGTTACTGCTGGAATGGGCGGTGGTACAGGTACTGGTGCGGCACCTGTTATTGCACAAATCGCTCGCGATTTAGGCGCTTTAACAGTAGGTGTTGTTACACGTCCATTTACATTCGAAGGTCGTAAACGCCAATCACAAGCATTAGCTGGTACACAAGCAATGAAAGAAGCGGTAGATACATTAATCGTTATTCCAAATGATCGCTTATTAGAAATTGTTGATAAGAGTACACCAATGCTTGAAGCATTCCGTGAAGCTGATAATGTACTTCGTCAAGGGGTTCAAGGTATTTCGGATTTAATCGCTGTACCAGGTTTAATTAACTTAGACTTTGCAGACGTAAAAACGATTATGTCTAATAAGGGCTCAGCATTAATGGGTATCGGTGTAGCCTCGGGTGAAACACGCGCTGTAGAAGCGGCGAAAAAAGCTATCTCAAGTCCGTTACTTGAAACATCAATTACAGGTGCAAAAGGTGTTCTAATGAATATTACGGGTGGAGCAAGTTTAAGTCTGTTTGAAGTACAGGAAGCGGCAGCAATCGTTGCGTCTGCATCAGACGAAGATGTTAATATTATCTTCGGTTCTGTTATTAATGATGACTTAAAAGATGAGATTGTTGTGACAGTTATTGCAACAGATTTTAATGAAGCAGCTGTTGTGCCAGATCCACGCCAAATGATGCGTCCGGGTCTGAATCAGACTGCGCGCCCACAACAAGTACAACAGTCACCTCAACCAGTACAACAACCGGTTCAAGAAGAGACAGCAACAACTTCAAATAATACGATGTCTGAAGATACGTATGAAATCCCGGCATTCTTAAGAAATCGTAAAAATCGCCGATAAAATAATATAGGTGAGTATCATTTTGAGCCAACAAGTGTTGCACACTAACATTTGTTGGCTTTTATTACAAGCACATAACAGTGTAGACATGTAGGGTGCTATTCATTGAAATCTCTTTATATGCTTGATACAATGAGACTATAAGTAACTTTGAAAAGTTGGGAAGAATATGAAAACAATTACAGAGAATCTAAAAAATATTCAACAACATATAATAGACGCAGCTGAAAAAGCACAGCGTAATACCGAGGATGTTCAAATTATTGCAGTTACAAAACAAGTATCAATTGAACGCGCGCAAGAAGCAATTAGCAATGGTTTGCGACATTTAGGTGAAAACCGCCCTGAAGGATTGATTGCTAAAGAAGAAGTAATTGGTAAACAAGCAATCTGGCATTATATTGGTTCTTTACAAACTAGAAAAGTGCGTAAAGTAATTAATCAAATTGATTATTTACATTCATTAGATCGTCTTAGCTTAGCAGAAGAAATTGAAAAAAGAGCAAATCAAGTAGTAAAGTGTTTCGTACAGGTCAATGTTTCAGAAGAAGAAGCTAAGCATGGTTTAAGTGTAGAAGAAACGATTCCATTTATTAAAGATTTAGCAGCGTATTCTAAAATTCAAATTGTAGGCTTAATGACGATGGCACCAAATACAGAGGACGAAGAAATTATTCGCTACACATTTAAGGGTTTAAAAAAATTACAACAACAAGTCGTAGATTTACAAATCCCGTATGCGCCATGTTCAGAACTTTCGATGGGTATGTCGAATGATTATGCAATTGCAATTGAAGAAGGTGCAACCTTTGTGAGAATCGGTACGGCTTTAGTTGGAAGTGAAGGAAGTGTTTCGGAGTGAAAATGAAAAATGTCGTTAAAAACTTTTTTAGACTAGATGATGAAGAGTTCTATGAAGAAGAGGAAACAACATCGACACAAGTAAAATCAAAACAACAACCAGAAGCACAACCACCTGTTCAAGAAGTATCAAAGAATGCAATGGCGATTCCAAATCGACCACGTCCGAATAAGTCAAAAAAGCCGACAGCAGTACCAACTGTTATTGAAAATGAGCAAGTAGGCTCGATTCATAACGTGGTGAGTTTTACACAAAAAACATCAAAAGTGATTTTATTCGAACCATTTTCTTATACAGAAGTAGAAAATATCGGGGATTGTTTAAAAAATAAACGAGCAGCAGTTGTAAATTTACAGCGTATTGATAAAGTACAAGGAAGTCGTATGATTGATTTTCTAAGTGGTGTCATTTTCGCTTTAAATGGCGATATTAAACAAGTCGGTTCAAATATATTTTTATGCACACCTGATAATGTTGAAGTAGATGGGGCTATTTCAAATTATCATTTTGATGATTAGAGGAGATATTACATGTTAATAAACGTAATTAATATCGCGTTTGAAATTTATTTTTATGTCATTATTGCTTATGTATTGATGTCATGGTTACCGGCATTACAAGGGTCTACTTTTGGTCAAGTGATTGGCAAGATTGTTGAACCTTATTTGGAAATTTTCAGAAAGATTATTCCACCGATTGGTATGATTGATATTTCACCAATTGTTGCAATCATCGCACTGAATTTTATTCAACTTGGTGTAATCAAAGTATTGTTTTATCTAATGTATTAAATAGAATGTTGAAGGGTGACCTTTTCACAGTATCGTTCGTAAGTCACTATACTGAGAGAAGGTCACTTTTTTGAGGTGAAAACATGGAAGAAATTTTACAACACTTTCGAGAAGATGAGCAGCCTTTTGTTATTCAAGCGAAAGAATGGATTGCAGATGTGGCACTACGATATACACCAAAACTAACCGCTTTTTTAGATCCACGCCAAATTGCTATTATTACATCTTTAGTAGGTCACAATGGTGATGTAAAGATTCAAACATCTGGTGGTTTTATAGAAGCAGAAAGGCAGCGTGTGCTGCTATACCCAGATTACTTTGAGCCAGAAAAGAATGATTTCGAGTTAGTGGTATATGAATTACGTTACCCCGCAAAATTCTTACAATTAAAACACGGTGATGTTTTAGGTGCATTAATGGCGACAGGTTTAGATCGTGGTAAGTTTGGGGATATTAGAATAGATGGAGAAAAAATCCAATTTGTTATACAAAAAGCATTTGCATCCTTTATTATGGTTAATTTAGAGTCCATTCATAAAGCGAAGGTTCATTTAATGGAAGTGACAGAAGAAGCTCATTATCTTTTGCCACAAGATCAATGGACGGAACAATATGATACGGTATCTTCGTTACGTTTAGATACAGTAATTGCATCTGTTTATAAAATATCACGTCAAAAGGCATCGCAATTGATTCAAGCTGGAAAAGTAAAAGTGAACCATCAGCAACAAGAGCAAGGAACGATGGAGTTAGAAGAACAAGATTTAATCTCAATTCGAGGGTTTGGTCGCTCTATGATTCGTTCAATCGAAGGACGTACAAAAAAAGATAAAATTCGTATTGTATTTGGGAAATTAGAAAGAAAAAGATAAAAATTATAAAAAAATGATAATAGTAGATGAAGTTATACCTAATGAGGGGTATAATAAACCTATCTATATTGACAGAAAAAAGGGGAGAAAAATATGCCAATATCACCAATCGATATACATAATAAGGAATTCAACCGCGCGTTTCGTGGATATAATGAAGATGAGGTTAATGAGTTTTTAGAACAAGTCATGGAAGATTTGAAAGTCATTTTAGACGAAAAAAAGGAATTGGAAAACCGTCTGGTATCGATGAATGAGCAAATTGGTCATTATAACTCTTTAGAAGATACACTTCAAAAGTCAATTATTGTGGCACAAGAAGCGGCTGAAGAAGTGCGTCGTAATTCACAAAAAGAAGCGAAGTTAATTGTGAAAGAAGCAGAGAAAAATGCCGATCGTATTGTGAACGAAGCACTTTCAAAAGCGCGTCGTATTGCGATGGAAATTGAAGAACTGAAAAAACAATCAAAAGTATTCCGCAATCGCTTTAAAATGATTGTAGAAGCACAATTGGACTTAATCGAGAATGATGATTGGGATCATTTAATGGAATATGAAGCAGATACATCAGAACTAGAACATTTAAATTTACCACAAGAATAGTTGAGTACTACTTGACGAATGCGAAACGTTTTTTTATAATCGCATTATATGTATAAAAGTATTGATAGAGACAGTATTTTATGAGAGCAGTAAAGCGATTCGAGGATAGTGTAAGCTCGGACAACGTAATCATAAGAGAAAATCACTCTTGAACTAGATTGCTGAACAGATTTAGTAAGCAATCTCGGGCGCACACCGTTACTGTGTTCTAAGAGGCAAATTAAGTAGAATTAGTTTGCAACTAGGGTGGTACCGCGAGAATACTCCTCCTCGTCCCTTTGGGATGGGGAGTTTTTTTATTTCCTGGGAAATTTCCTAGGAAAAATATGAGATGAATTAGAGGAGGAACTTCAATATGGATTATAAAAATACACTATTGATGCCAAAAACTGATTTCCCGATGCGTGGAAATTTACCAAACAACGAACCAAAAATCCAAGATAAATGGAACGAGATGGATATTAATAAACTTGTTCTTGAACGTACAAAAGATCGTACACCATTTATCTTACATGATGGACCTCCGTATGCGAACGGCGATTTACACATGGGTCACGCTTTAAACAAAGTATTAAAAGATATGATTAACCGTCACCGCTCAATGACAGGTTATTTTGTACCGTACGTTCCTGGTTGGGATACGCATGGTTTACCAATTGAACAAGCATTAACTAAAAAAGGACATGACCGTAAAAAAATGTCGGTAGCAGAATTCCGTGAGTTATGTATGCAATATGCATATGAACAAGTAAATAACCAACGTGAACAATTCCGTCGTATTGGTGTTCGTGGTGATTGGGAAAATCCATATATCACATTAAAACCAGAGTTTGAAGCTCGTCAAATTGGTGTATTTGGTCGTATGGCTGAAAAAGGTTATATCTATAAAGGATTAAAACCTGTTTACTGGTCACCTTCAAGTGAGTCAGCATTAGCAGAAGCTGAAATCGAATATGCTAATGTAACATCACCATCAATTTATGTAGCATTTGCTGTAGAAGATGGAAAAGGCGTTGTGAACCAAGATGAAAAGTTCATCATCTGGACAACAACACCATGGACAATCCCGGCAAACTTAGGTATTTCTGTAAATCCTGAATTCACATATGTTGTAGTGAAAGCAAACAATCAAAAATATATCGTAGCAAAAGATTTATTAGAGGACGTTGCACAAAAACTAGGTTTTGAAAATGTGGAGATTGATCGTGAAATCTCAGGTGCAGATTTAGAAAACGTAACAGCGAAACATCCTTTATTTGACCGCACATCATTAGTAATGTTAGGTGACCACGTAACAGCAGAAGCTGGTACAGGTTGTGTTCATACAGCGACAGGTCATGGTGAAGATGACTATCAAGTTGGTAAACGTTATGGACTTGAAACATTATCAATCGTTGATAACAAAGGTATGATGACAGAAGATGCAGGCGAATTTGCTGGTTTATTCTATGAAAAAGCAAATGGACCAATCTGTGATAAGTTAGAAGAAGTAGGTGCTTTATTAAGCAAAACATTCTTCGAGCACTCGTACCCACATGACTGGCGTACAAAAAAACCAGTTATTTTCCGTGCAACACCACAATGGTTTGCATCAATTGAAAGCTTCCGCGGCGAATTATTACAGGCGATTCGTGATACAAACTTCACACCTGTATGGGGTGAAACACGTCTGTATAATATGATTCGTGATCGTGGTGACTGGTGTATTTCTCGTCAACGTACATGGGGCGTTCCAATTCCTGTATTCTATGCTGAGAACGGTGAAGAAATCATCACAAAAGAAACAATTGAACACGTACAAAACTTATTCCGTGAACACGGTTCAAATATTTGGTTCCAAAAAACAGCAAAAGAATTATTACCAGAAGGCTTCACACATCCTGGTTCACCAAATGGTGAGTTTACAAAAGAAAATGACATCATGGATGTATGGTTTGACTCAGGTTCAACACATCAAGGTGTATTAGATGAGCGTCCAGAATTACGCTACCCAGCTGATTTATATTTAGAGGGTTCTGACCAATATCGTGGTTGGTTCAACTCATCATTAATCACATCTGTTGCAATCAATGGTCACGCACCTTATAAAGGTTTATTATCACATGGTTTCGTACTAGATGGTGATGGTCGTAAGATGTCTAAATCACTTGGTAACATCATCGCGCCATCTAAAGTAATGAACCAATACGGTGCAGATATCCTACGTCTATGGGTTGCTTCTGTTGACTATACAGCAGACGTTCGTATCTCAATGGATATGTTAAAACAAGTTTCAGAAGTATATCGTAAAGTACGTAATACGCTTAAATTCTTACATGGTAACTTACACGACTTCAATCGTGAAACAGACTATGTAGCATATGAAGATTTACGTGAAGTAGATCAATACATGTACATGAAGTTACAACAGTTCATCAAAACAGTACGTGAAGCATATGATGCATATGAATTTGCAACAGTGTATAAAGCGATGAACAACTTCATCTCATCTGATTTAAGTTCATTCTACTTAGATCTTGCGAAAGATGTTGTCTATATTGAAGGTTACGATCAACCAGCTCGTCGTGCGATGCAATCTGTTATTGCAGATACATTAGATGCATTACTAAAGCTATTATCACCGATCATTCCACACACAGCGGATGAAATGTGGTCATATTTAGAAGATACAGATGTACCTTCTGTTCAATTAACAGACATGCCAGATGCAGTTTCAAAAGACAACTTCGAAACATTAGATGAAAAATGGTCACGTATTATGGAAATTCGTAGTGTTGTGTTAAAAGCACTTGAACAAGCGCGTAACCATAAAGTTATCGGTAAATCACTTGAAGCGAAAGTAACAGTTTACTGTGATGAGCAAACAACAGCATTGCTACAAGACCCTACAATTAACTTTGCACAATTAAGCATCGTTTCTCAATTTGTAGTAGGTGGCTTAACAAGCGAAGCACCTGATAGCGCTGTAGAGCAAGATGGTATTGCGGTAACAGTAGAAAAAGCTGAAGGTGAAAAATGTGAGCGCTGCTGGACAATTTCAGAAACAGTTGGCTCTAATGAACAACACCCTACACTTTGCGCACATTGTGCAGAAGTAGTAGAAGCTTATTACGTAGAAGCTGAATAATAAGAATTTAAACATCTTCCTATAATCGTTCATTCGGTTTGGGAAGATGTTTTTCTTTGTGTGCAATTCGTGAAAGAAGTAGAACATGAATAAAAAAATCTTTCGGTTATTTCTCAAAAAGTGAATGGGTATGGTAAAATGAGTAACATATTGTATAGACGGAGGAAACAAGGTGTTTAAATATTATCTTATTGCATTATTTGTTATTGTGTTAGACCAAGTAACGAAGTGGTTTGTAGTAGACAATATGGAACTTGGACAAGAAGTGTCGGTATTTGACCCATATTTATCTATTTATTCGCATCGAAATCGCGGCGCTGCGTGGGGAATTCTACAAGATCAATTCTGGTTATTCGCCATCATTACAGTAGTCGTGGTCGTAGGGATTATCTATTTTTACCATAAAGAAGCAAAAAGAAAACCGTTATTACAGGCGAGTTTAATGATGCTTTTAGGTGGTGCAATTGGTAACTTTATCGACCGAGTATTTCGTGGAGAAGTTGTCGATTTTGTCAGTGTATTAATCCCAGGAATCAATTATCAATTCCCGATTTTTAATATTGCAGATGCAGCGTTAACGCTCGGCGTTATTATGTTAATTATATATATTCTTTTCGAAGATCGAAAAGTAAAGAAAAAGGTGAAGTAATGTCAGAAACATTTTTAATTACAGCAGAACAAAAAGGTCAACGTCTTGATAAAGTCTTAGGAGCTTTACAAGAAGAATGGTCGCGTGGTCAAATTCAAACATTTATTGATGAAGGTCATTTATTAGTAAATGGAGAAAAAGTAAAAAAAACATATAAACTAAAAGAGAACGATGAAATTGTCGTGAATCCTCCAGAGCCAGAGCCACTTGAAATTTTAGCAGAAGATTTAAACTTAGAAATCGTTTATGAAGATGCAGATGTATTAGTTGTGAATAAGCCAAAAGGTATGGTTGTTCATCCAGCGCCTGGTCATACAACCGGTACATTAGTGAATGGTTTAATGCATCAAGTAACAGATTTATCAGGTATTAATGGTGTGATGCGTCCAGGAATTGTTCACCGTATTGATAAAGATACATCAGGTTTATTAATGGTTGCTAAAAATGATTTAGCACATGAGTCGCTTGTACAACAACTAGTCGACAAGTCTGTAACACGTCGTTATATTGCATTAGTTCATGGTCATATTCCACATGATAAAGGTACAATTGATGCACCAATCGGACGTGACAAAAAAGACCGTCAAAAAATGGGCGTTGTAGATGAAGGAAAGCACGCTGTAACACATTTCCAAGTGATTGGTCGCTTTGGTGTAGACTATACATTAGTACAATGCCGTCTTGAAACAGGTCGTACACACCAAATTCGTGTGCATATGAACTACATCGGCTATCCATTAGTAGGCGATCCGAAATATGGACCGAAAAAGACAATGGATATCGGTGGTCAGGCATTACACGCAGGTGTACTTGGTTTTGTTCATCCACGTACGAATGAATATTTAGAGTTTGAAGCGCCAATGCCACAAGAGTTTGACGCATTATTGAACGAACTAAAATCTTCATACGATAAAAAATAAAAAAGCAATTGACACTTTAAGTCATAGAGCATATACTGATAACAGTGAAAAACTAATATTCACCTTTAAAGACAGTCCAGAGAGGCTGAAAAGGATGCGAAGAATGTGGGATTACTGTATGCGTACAGTGTATTTGACATATCTATAAGTATACCTATAACCTCTCGGGCATAACGCTCGGGAGTTTTTTTATGCCACGAAATAGGGAGGTAATAACCGTGACAAAAAAAGCAGAAATTCTTGATCAAGCAGGTATGAATCGTGCTTTAACACGAATTGCACACGAAATCATCGAACGCAATGAGGGTATTGATGAAGTGATTTTAGTTGGAATCAAAACACGCGGTGCATACTTAGCGAAACGTTTAGCACAAAAAATCAATACGATTGAGAAAAAAGAAATTCGTTCAGGAGAATTAGACATCTCACTTTATCGTGATGACTTATCGACAAAGACGAATAACGGAGAAGCACTCGTACAACAAGTAGATATTACAGATGATGTAACGAATCAAAAAGTTGTACTCGTAGATGATGTATTGTACACAGGACGTACGGTACGTGCAGCAATGGACGCTGTAATGGATGTCGGTAGACCTTCACAAATTCAACTAGCCGTTCTAGTTGACAGAGGACATCGTGAACTACCAATTCGTGCAGACTTCGTAGGGAAAAACATTCCAACAGCAAGTCATGAACGCATTGTTGTAAGCATGGTGGAAGTAGACGATACAGACCAAGTAGCCATTTACGAATAAGCAAGATAGAATGTGAGGACATTATAGATATGACAAATGCAGTATTAGATATTAACGACAAGCCGAAAACGAGCCAACTTTTAACACTTAGTTTACAACATATGTTTGCGATGTTTGGTTCGACAATCCTTGTTCCAACATTAACAGGTTTATCACCAGCAATTGCCCTTTTAACAAGTGGCGTTGCGACATTATTCTTCTTATTAATTACACGCTTTCAAGTACCAGCGTATTTAGGATCATCATTTGCATTTATCGCACCAATGATGGTTGCAACAAAGACATTTGGTGGACCAGGTGGTGCCATGTTAGGTGCCATGCTAGTTGGTGTGACATACGGTATAGTCGCACTAGTGATTTGGAAAACAGGTTATAAATGGTTAATGCGTTTATTACCGCCAATCGTCGTAGCACCTGTTATTATGGTTATTGGTTTAGGTTTAGCAGCAACTGCTGTAGATATGTCAATGAATGAAACATTACAAAACGGTACAAAAGTGTATCATGTTTCTTATTTCATCATTGCGCTGATTACATTAGCAGCAGCCATCTTAGTGAATAACTTCATTAAAGGTGTAGTAAGTACAATGCCAATCTTACTTGGCTTAATTGTAGGTTATGTAGCCGCATTAATTTCAGACAAAATTGCAGGCACAAACTTTATCGACTTTTCAAAAGTAGTTGATGCGGCATGGATTGAAGTACCAAATTTCTTAATACCAGGTGTCGATTACACAATTAACTTTACACCGGCGATTGCGCTTGCGATGGTACCGATTGTTATCGTAACGATTTCAGAACATATTGGTCACCAATTAGTATTAGGGAAAATTGTAAAACGTAACTATATTAAAAACCCTGGTCTAAATCGTTCATTACTAGGTGATGGGTTAGGTACATTCCTTTCAGCATTAGTAGGTGGACCACCTAAAACAACTTACGGTGAAAACATTGGTGTATTAGTGTTAACACGTGTATTCAGTGTATGGGTAATCGGTGGTGCGGCAGTATTCGCTATGCTACTTGCATTCTCAGGTAAGTTAATGGCACTTGTAAGCACAATCCCTGCACCAGTACTTGGTGGTGTATCGATTCTACTATTCGGTATTATCGCTTCATCTGGTCTACGTATGTTAGTTGAAAACAAAATCGACTTCGATCATAAACGTAACTTAGTTATCGCTTCGGTAATCTTAATCTTAGGAATCGGTGGCGGTAAGATTTTATGGCAAAATGCATTCGGTATTGAAGGCAATGATTTTACAATCGAAGGTATGGCTTTAGCAGCAATCGTCGGTGTAATTTTAAATGTCATCTTACCAGGTAAAGCACAGCCAGATATTGAGTTACAAGCAGAAGAAGAACGTGAAAAATAAATAATAAATAACCTTTTAAAGATTGCCCAGAGAGGCAAAGAAGGGTGCTGTGATTTGTACGGAAGTAGTCTATACACTACCTCTCTACCTTATCATACCCATCTTAAGCCTCCCTAACCAAATTTAGGGAGGCTTTTCTTATGAAAAATGAGGAGGATCTGCAGAAATGAAAAACTTACTGTCAATGGATGAAGTATCAACAGAAGAAATTATGACGATTTTAAACAGAGCGGCTGAATTCGAGGCGGGCGCACAACCACAACTAGAGAAAGAATACTTTGTTGCAAACCTCTTTTTTGAGCCAAGTACACGTACGAAAACATCATTTGAAGTGGCAGAGCGTCGTGTAGGAGCGACAGTCATTCCATTTGATACAGGCTTTTCAAGTGTATTAAAGGGAGAAACTTTATACGACACAGTAAAAACAATTCAGCAGAGCGGAATTGACGCAGTTGTTATTCGACATAAACAAGATGCGTATTATGAAGAGTTACTAGAAGGGTTAGACGTAGCGATTGTCAATGCAGGAGACGGAGCAGGACAACATCCATCACAATCTCTCCTAGATTTATACACAATATTCAAAGAGTTCGGACGATTTGAAGGCGTACAAGTAACGATTGCAGGTGATATTTCACATAGTCGTGTAGCGAAGTCAGATGCGATTGCACTTGAAAAGTTGGGCGCAGATGTGCACTTTGTATGCCCACCAGAATGGCAAGGTGAGTTTAACGCACAACATGAGTGGGATCAACAAATCGAAACGAGCGACGTGATTATGTTACTGCGCGTACAACATGAACGTGATGCAGCATATGAAGGGTTCACAACAGAGAGTTATCATGCACAATACGGTTTAACGGTTGAACGTGAAAAGCAAATGAAGGATGGTGCAATCATCATGCACCCTGCACCAATTAATCGCGGTGTAGAAATCGATTCATCATTAGTAGAGTGTGAGCGCTCAAGAATCTTCGCACAAATGAAAAATGGTTTATACATTCGTATGGCAATCATGGAGCAAATTTTAAAGGGGAGAGATTAACATGACAAAACTATTAAAAAATGTACAAATGTTAAACGAGCAAGGCGAATTACAGCAAGTGGATATCTTAATGGAAGATGGAAAAGTATCAGACATCCAATCGACGATTACGGTAGAAGGTGCAGAAGTAATTGATGGTAAAGGACTTGTCGTATCTCCAGGGTTTGTCGATGTACATACACATCTACGCGAACCAGGCTATGAGCATAAAGAAACAATCGCAACGGGTTCTGCATCGGCAGCAAAGGGTGGTTTCACAACAATTTGCGCGATGCCAAATACAAACCCAGTACCTGATTCAGTAGAGCATTTAGACATGATTAATCAATTAATCGAAGAACGCGCAGTGATTCGCGTGCTACCATACGGTTCATTAACAGTGGCACAGTCAGGTGATGAGCGTACCGATCTAGCAGCATTAAAAGCACATGGTGCAGTCGCATTTTCAGATGACGGCGTTGGTGTACAAGAAGCAGCAACAATGTATGAACAAATGAAAGATGCAGCTGCAATCGGTATGACAGTTGTCGCACATTGTGAAGATAACTCATTAATCTATGACGGTGTTATGCATGAAGGAACACGTAATAAAGAATTAGGTTTACCAGGTATTCCTTCAATCTGTGAATCTGTACAAATTGCACGCGACGTACTTCTTGCGGAAGCAGCAGGCGCTCACTATCACGTATGTCACGTATCAACAAAAGAATCCGTACGTGCTGTACGCGATGCAAAAGCAGCAGGCATTCATGTAACAGCAGAAGTTTGTCCACATCACTTACTATTAGAAGAGATGGATATTCCATCAGATGATGCAAACTGGAAGATGAACCCTCCTTTACGTGCAATTGAAGATAAGGATTCATTACATGCAGCATTACTTGACGGTACAATCGATTGTATCGCAACAGACCACGCGCCACATACAGTAGAAGAAAAATGCTGTGGTATGGTTGGTGCACCATTCGGTATTGTTGGTTTTGAAACAGCCTTCCCATTACTGTACACACACTTTGTAAAAACAGGTAAGTGGACACTACATCAATTAATTGAGTGGATGGCAACTAAACCAGCAGAAATCTTCAAATTGCCATACGGTAAAATTGAAGTTGGCGCTTCAGCAGATTTAGTCTTAATTGACTTAGAAAAAGAGCAACAAATTGATGCAGAAGGCTTTGTATCAATGGGTCGCAACACACCGTTCAACGGCTGGACAGCACAAGGTTGGCCAGTGATGACAATTTATAACGGACAAATCGTTTGGGAGGATGCACAATGACAACGAGAAAATTAATTTTAGAAAATGGCGAAGTATTTGAAGGAACAGCATTTGGTAGCGAGAATGGATCAGACGGTGAAGTAGTATTCACAACAGGGATGACAGGTTACCAAGAAACAATGACAGACCCATCATTCTGCGGTCAAATTGTAACCATGACATACCCACTAATCGGGAACTATGGCATGAACCGTGATGACTTTGAAACAATTGCCCCAGCAATTAAAGGTTTCGTTGTACAAGAACTAGCAAAAACACCATCAAACTTCCGTTCAGAGCGTACAGTTGATGAATTTTGTAAACAAAAAAATATCCCTGGAATTGAAGGGATTGATACGCGTAAATTAACACGTATGATTCGTACAGAAGGTTCTGTAAAGGGCTATATTACAGCTGTTGGCGAAGAAGTAAATGTAGAAGAAGTAGTAACACGCCTACAAAATACAACATTCCCAACAAACCAAGTTGAGCAAGTATCGACAAAATCAGCTTATCCATCACCAGGTCGCGGTAAAAAAGTAGTCTTAATGGACTTCGGTATGAAACATGGTATCTTACGCGAATTAAATAAACGTGATTGTGACGTAGTCGTTGTACCTTACAATACAACAGCAGAAGAAATTCTATCATATAATCCAGACGGTATGATGTTATCGAATGGACCTGGGGATCCAAAAGATGTACCAGAAGCAGTAGAAACAATCAAAGCACTAATCGGACAATTGCCAATCTTCGGTATTTGCTTAGGTCACCAACTATTCGCTCTAGCAAGTGGCGCAGACTCATTCAAACTAAAATTCGGTCACCGCGGTGCAAACCATCCAGTTAAAGACTTAAAAACAGGTCGTACAGAATTAACGTCTCAAAACCATGGTTACGCAGTTGACCCAGATTCATTAGAAGGAACAGATTTAGAAATTACACATGTTGCACTAAATGACGGTACAGTTGAAGGGATACGCCATAAAGTACATCCTGTATTCACAGTGCAATATCACCCAGAAGCATCACCGGGACCAGAAGATTCAAATCACTTATTTGACGAATTTATCGAATTAATGAATACACACGCTGGGAAGGAGCAATCACAACATGCCTAAACGCCAAGACATTCAATCCATTTTAGTAATCGGTTCAGGTCCAATTGTTATTGGACAAGCCGCAGAATTTGACTACGCAGGTACACAAGCTTGTTTATCTCTTAAAGAAGAAGGTTACCGCGTTATTCTAATCAACTCAAATCCAGCAACAATTATGACAGATACAGAAATTGCTGATAAAGTTTACATCGAACCAATCAGCTTAGAGTTTGTATCACGTATTCTTCGTAAAGAACGTCCAGATGCAATCCTACCAACATTAGGTGGTCAAACAGGTCTGAATATGGCAATTGAGCTACATAATTCAGGAATTCTTGATGAACTGAACATTGAAATCTTAGGAACAAAATTAGATGCGATCCACCAAGCAGAAGACCGTGATTTATTCCGTAACTTAATGTATGAACTAGATGTACCAACACCAGAATCAGAAATCATTCACACAGTGGAAGAAGCACAAGCTTTCGTAGACCAAGTTGGTTACCCTGTAATCGTTCGTCCAGCATTTACACTTGGTGGAACAGGCGGCGGTATTTGTGAAAACGAACAAGAGCTTCACGAAATCGTTGCTTCTGGTTTAAAATACTCACCTGTAACACAATGTCTACTTGAAAAGTCAATTGCAGGTTATAAAGAGATTGAGTATGAAGTAATGCGTGATTCAAAAGATAATGCAATCGTTGTATGTAACATGGAGAACGTTGACCCTGTAGGGATTCACACAGGTGACTCAATCGTAGTTGCACCGTCTCAAACATTATCAGACCGCGAATACCAAATGTTACGTAATGTATCATTAAAAATCATTCGTGCATTAGGTATTGAAGGTGGATGTAACGTACAGTTAGCACTTGATCCACATAGCTTCAACTACTACATTATCGAAGTAAACCCACGTGTATCACGTTCATCAGCACTTGCTTCAAAAGCAACAGGTTACCCAATTGCAAAATTAGCAGCGAAAATTGCGGTAGGTTTAACATTAGATGAGATGATTAACCCAGTAACAGGTAAAACATATGCTTGTTTCGAACCAGCACTTGACTATATTGTAGCGAAAATTCCACGCTGGCCATTTGATAAGTTCGAAGGTGCAAAACGTAATCTTGGAACACAGATGAAAGCAACAGGTGAAGTTATGGCAATTGGTCGTAACTTTGAAGAAGCGATGTTAAAAGCAGTTCGTTCACTTGAAACAGGACACAAGCATCTTGAAATGAAGCATGCAGAAGAATTAACAGACGAGTGGATTCAAAAACGTATTACAAAAGCAGGCGATGAGCGCTTATTCTTCTTAGGAGAAGCATTACGCCGCGGTGTTACAATCGAGCAAATTCATGAATGGTCACAAATTGATTTATTCTTCTTAAATAAATTTAAAAACATTGTAGATTATGAAGAAGTACTTCGTAACAATGTAAAAGACGTCGAAACATTACGTCATGCGAAGAAAATTGGTTTTGCAGACGAAACAATCGCAAAATTATGGGGCATGAAAGAAGAAGAAGTATATGACTTCCGTAAAGAACATGGTATCATTCCAGTTTATAAAATGGTTGATACATGTGCAGCTGAATTCGAATCAGAAACACCATACTTCTACGGAACATATGGCGACGAAAACGAATCAATCAAAACAGATCGTGAATCTGTAATCGTACTTGGTTCAGGTCCAATTCGTATCGGACAAGGTGTAGAATTTGACTATGCGACAGTACACTCTGTATGGGCGATTCAAGAAGCAGGATATGAGGCAATCATCATCAACTCAAACCCTGAAACTGTATCTACAGACTTCTCAATCTCAGATAAACTATACTTTGAACCATTAACAATTGAAGATGTTATGCACATCGTTGATTTAGAACAACCAAAAGGCGTTGTTGTTCAATTCGGTGGTCAAACAGCGATTAACTTAGCAGATAAACTAGAAGCACGCGGCGTTAAAATCTTAGGTACATCACTAGAAGATATTGACCGTGCAGAATCACGTGACCGTTTTGAAGCAGCATTACACGAAATCGGTATTCCACAACCACTTGGTAAAACAGCTACAAACACACCAGACGCTGTAGCAATTGCTGAGGAAATCGGTTACCCTGTACTTGTTCGTCCTTCATATGTATTAGGTGGTCGTGCGATGGAGATTGTTTATAACACGCCAGAACTTGAGCACTACATGGCGACAGCAGTAGAAGCTTCACCAGAACATCCAGTATTAATCGACCGTTACTTAACAGGTAAAGAGATTGAAGTCGATGCAATCTGTGACGGCGAAAATGTATGTATTCCTGGTATCATGGAACACATTGAACGCGCAGGTGTTCACTCAGGTGACTCAATCGCTGTATATCCAACACAAGATTTATCACAAAAACATATCGACACATTAGTAGACTACACAACACGCTTAGCAAAAGGTTTAAACATTAAAGGATTAATGAACATCCAATATGTTATCTCAGATGACATTGTTTACGTAATCGAAGTCAACCCACGTGCTTCACGTACAGTGCCATTCTTAAGTAAGATCACAAACATTCCAATGGCAAATGTTGCGACAAAAGCAATCTTAGGTCAATCAATTGTAGAACAGGGATATCCAGTAGGTTTAGCGCCTATTAAAGGCGGCGTATTTGTAAAAGTTCCAGTATTCAGCTTTGCAAAACTTCGTCGTGTTGATACAACATTAGGACCTGAAATGAAATCAACGGGTGAAGTTATGGGTAAAGACTCAACACTTGAAAAAGCATTATACAAAGGTTTCGTTGC
Organism: Kurthia sp. 11kri321; assembly: GCF_001534765.1. Taxonomy (NCBI): domain Bacteria; kingdom Bacillati; phylum Bacillota; class Bacilli; order Caryophanales; family Caryophanaceae; genus Kurthia; species Kurthia sp. 11kri321. The sequence continues at coordinate 2,161,464 of NZ_CP013217.1, read as the reverse complement.
AGCAGGTATGAAGATTGAAGATCATGGTTCAGTATTAATGACTGTATCAGATAAAGACAAAGAAGAAGCAACAGAACTAGCAAAACGTTTTGTTAATATCGGTTATAGCATTTTAGCAACACCAGGTACTGCGGCAGCACTTGAAGAAGCAGGTGTACAAGTACAAGTAGTTGATAAAATCGGCTCAAACGGCCCAACATTATTAGATGTGATTCAAAAAGGTAACGCACAGCTTGTTATCAACACATTAACAAAAGGGAAGCAACCAGCACGTGACGGATTCCGAATTCGTCGTGAATCAGTAGAAAACGGTGTAGCTTGCTTAACTTCACTTGATACAGCAGAAGCAATCTTACGAGTAATTGAATCAATGACATTCACAGCAGAACAAATGTAAAAAAAGCGGAGGTGCACGAAACCATGATCCAACAAGAACGTATGAAAGTAGTTCGTCAAAAGCAGATAGCAGATGATATTTTTGAGCTGACTTTAATTGGTCAACTCACACTTGAAATGAAAGAGCCTGGACAATTTGTTCATATCCGTGTAGAAGACCACTACGAGCCTTCTTTAAGAAGACCTATCAGTATCGCGGAAATTGATCACGATGCAATGCAATTTAAAATGATTTACCGTGCAGGCGGAAAAGGAACGAAAATATTGTCTACGAAAAAAGCCGGAGATGAAGTGGATGTTCTTGGACCGTTAGGAAATGGTTTTCCAATCGAAGAAGCTGCACCTGGTGACACAGCTCTATTAGTAGGTGGGGGTATTGGTGTACCTCCTCTCTATGAGCTATCAAAGAGATTAAATGAACGTGGCGTTAAAACCATCCATGTACTTGGTTTCCAATCAGCAGCGAATGTATTCTATGAACAACAGTTCCAAGCGCTAGGCGATACATATATCGTGACAGCTGACGGTACACAAGGCACAAAAGGTTTTGTAACGGATTTATTAGCAGAGGTAAAACCAGAGTTCGATGTATTTTATAGCTGTGGACCATTACCAATGTTAAGTGCTTTAGAAAAATTCTATCCAGAGAAAAAAGGTTTCCTATCATTTGAAGAACGTATGGGCTGTGGTATCGGTGCTTGCTACGCTTGTATTTGCGACACAACAGACGGTGATTACAAAAAAGTATGTTCAGATGGACCTGTATTCCCGAAAGGAGTTGTCGCACTGTGAGCAATCGTTTAAATATCGAATTACCAGGGTTGTCGCTTAAAAACCCAATTATGCCAGCTTCAGGTTGCTTCGGCTTCGGTCAAGAGTATGCGCAGTTATACGATCTATCAAAGCTAGGTGCCATTATGATTAAGGCAACAACACTTGAAACACGTCGTGGGAATCCAACACCACGTGTAGCCGAAACTTCAGCAGGTATGTTGAATGCCATCGGTTTACAAAACCCAGGTTTAGAACATGTATTAGAACATGAGTTACCATGGTTAGAAAAATATGATGTGCCAATTATTGCAAATGTAGCTGGTACAGAAACAGAAGATTATGTAGAGGTGGCAAAGCGCATTTCTAAAGCGCCAAACGTACATGCACTTGAATTGAACATCTCTTGTCCAAACGTTAAATGTGGCGGGATTCAATTCGGTACAGATCCTCAAACAGCAAAAGAATTAACAGCGGCAGTCAAAGCAGTGTCAAGTGTACCTGTCTATGTGAAATTATCACCAAATGTAACGAGTGTTGTAGATATTGCGAAAGCAGTAGAAGCAGGCGGTGCAGATGGTATTACGATGATTAATACATTAGTAGGTATGCGTCTACACGAAAAAACAGGGAAACCTGTTATTGCAAATGGTACAGGTGGTTTATCAGGACCAGCAGTCAAACCAGTAGCGATTCGTATGGTATATGAAGTAAGCCAAGCAGTAAATATTCCGATTATCGGTATGGGCGGCGTTGCCGATGCACAAGATGTCATTGACTTCTTATCAGCAGGTGCAAGCGCAGTCGCAGTAGGGACAGCAAACTTTGTTGATCATTTTGTTTGTCCAAACATCATTGAGCAATTACCAGCTAAGCTAGACGAGCTAGGTTATGCACACATTTCAGAAGTAATCGGAAGGAGTCACCGTTAATGAATACAAATCCAATTATCGCACTTGATTTATCAAGTAAAGTGGAAGTAATCGAATTTCTAGAACAATTTAATGAAAAACTTTTTGTCAAAGTAGGCATGGAGTTATATTATCAAGAAGGCCCTGCCATCATCCAAACAATTAAAGAGATGGGACATGACATCTTCCTTGATTTAAAACTACATGATATTCCAAATACAGTGAAATCAGCAATGAAAGGTCTAGCAAAGCTAGGTGTAAATCTTGTAAATGTTCATGCAGCAGGCGGTTCACAGATGATGCAAGCTGCAATGGAAGGTCTGATTGAAGGCACACCGGTTGGTCAAGAACGTCCAGCGCTTATTGCAGTAACACAGTTAACTTCTACAACAGAAGAACAAATGCAAAAAGAACAAAATATTTTAACAAGCTTAGATGCGTCGGTGATTAACTATGCCGTATTAGCAAAAGAAGCAGGATTAGATGGTGTTGTATGTTCTGTATTAGAAGCAAAAGGAATCGAAGAAGCTTGTGGCAAAACATTCTTTAAAGTAACACCAGGAATTCGTTTAGCGGGCGGCGAATCACACGATCAAAAACGTGTAGCGACACCAGATTTCGCAAAATCAGAAGGTTCTACACAAATCGTTGTAGGTCGTGCAATTACAAAGGCTGAAAATCCAGTCGAAGCATATCATGCAGTACAGCAACTATGGGGAGGCAACGCATAATGGCAATTCAACACGAAGTAGCAAAAGGCATGTTAGAGGCAGGAGCAGTAGAATTACGTCCACATGATTTATTCACATGGGCATCAGGTATTAAATCACCAATCTACTGTGATACACGTCTAACAATTTCATATCCAACAGTGCGTAAAACAATCGCACAAGGATTAGCAGCATTAATTCAAGAAAAATTCCCAACATGTGAAGTAGTGGCAGGTACAGCAACAGCAGGTATTCCACACGCTGCATGGGTGGCGGACATTTTAGAACAACCAATGGTATATGTTCGTTCAAAACCAAAAGGTCATGGTCGCGGAAAGCAAACAGAAGGCAAGTTCCAAGAAGGTGCAAAAGTTGTTGTAATCGAAGACATCGTATCAACAGGCGGTTCTTCAATTAATGCAGTTGAAGCATTAAATCGTGAAGGTGCAGAAGTACTAGGTGTTGTATCAGTGTACTCTTATTTATTACCAGCAGCGATTGAGAACTTCGAAAAAGCAGGCGTACCATACTATAGCTTATCTGATTTTGAAGCACTTGTGGAAGCAGCAGAAGAAACAGGCGCAATTCAAAAAGAAGATATCCCGGGCTTAATTACTTGGTATAAAGATTTAAAAGCAGGTAACTTAAAATAATTAAATAGTAGAGGGTGAGTGCTTATAAAGTACTTCACCCTTTTTTCGTAAAAGAACGTGACAAAATTCGTAATTCTTGTGAACGACGAGTAGAATCCATATCTTTTTTTATAAAAAAGGATTAAGATGAAAGGGACTATGTATGTTCAAAGGAGGTTACATAATGACAGATACAGCTCCAGCTTTAAAAAGTAAAAAAGTTGCTTGGGTTTTATGGTTATTTTTAGGTTTATTTTTCGGCGCACATCGCATTTATTTAAATCGTATGGGTAGTGGTTTAGCAATTATGTCACTTGGCTTCTTTACATTTATTTTGTCATTCTTAGCAGTTGGTTTATACGTATTCATAATTCTAGGAATTGTTTGGATTATCGAAGGTATTCGTTTAAATAAATTAGTTGATCTTGAGAATGCATTTATTTTAAATGGTGGCTATGATCAAGAGGATTAGTCAAAAATCATTTTTCTTTTGCGTATAAGACGTAATGGAAAAATGATTTTTTATTTGACAAAAGAAAGAGATTCGATAGAAGATAAAGTCAACGAATAAAGTCGGCTTAAAGGGTGAGGTAGTATGGAAACATTCAAACTAAATGAACAGACAATCATTGAACGTGTTGTATTAAAAGTAAAAGACTTAACGCGTCAAATTGCATTTTATGAACGAGTAGTAGGATTAAAATGTATTAAGCGCACACAAGAAGAAGCGTTTTTAGGAATTGACAATCATATTTTAATCGAGATGCGAAAAGTAGCTGAAAAAGAACAACCATCAAAAGGAACAGGGCTCTTTCACTTTGCTTTACTTTTACCAAGTAGAGAAGCTTTCGCCACTAAATTCTTTCATATACTACAAAATAAAGAACCGATTGATAGTCCCGAGGAACAAGTGAAAGTTTTGCCGCATTTTGACAAAATAATACCAATCTCACGTTTAGATAGTGCCAGTGATCATGGTTATAATGAATCGTTTTATATCCATGATTTAGAAGGGAATGGAATTGAAATTTATGCAGATCGTCCGCAAATACAGTGGGGCAATCATGAAAGAGGCGTGAATCACCCTTTAAATTTTAAAGAGCTTGCACCATTAGCAGATTTTACAACAGATGGTGGATTACCTTTAGGCACAGTAATTGGGCATGTCCACTTGCGATTAGATCGTATGGAAGAATGTGTTGATTTTTACACAGATATTTTAGGTTTTGAGTTGAAGGAATTAGAGGAACATGTCTTTTTCGTATCATCAAGTGATTACCATCATCAATTAGCAGGGAATATTTGGTCGGGTTCAGATATTACACACCCAGTAGCTATGCATACAGGACTTCATCATATTGTGTTGGCATTACCAACAGAAGATGCACTTCAAAAGGCAAAAGACCACATAAAACAATTTATTTTAATGCAAGAAGCAACAAATGGATTTTTTGTAAAAGATCCAAGTGGGAACGTTATTTTGTTAAAAGTGAAAGAAATTATGTAGTAGATTTACTTTTTATATTCATAACTAAAGGACTAGAATTTCCATAAGCATAGAATAAAGGTGATTTCAATACTTTTTTATGGGATGAAAGGATAAAAAGTTATTAATTAGGATTTATGGGGTAACGTATGTAGGAAGGTAAAATGAGGGGGAGGTGAAATAGCCACTAGGCGAGAAAAATAATCGCTTGTACCGTTTAAATTTTTTACAGTGATAAATCATTTGAAAATGGCAGTGCATATTTTTCATAGTTGATCTATTTAGGTTGATAGATCGCCATCGCTATAAAGTGGAATAGGTTAATAATGGTTTAATGATGTTACCATATTTATAAAATGATTTTTTGTATTGGATACATGAATTTCTTTCCGTTATAGATAGTGGAAAAAGAAGCGTATGTAAACAATCGACATGTAATTCTACATCTAATTATACTCATTCATGGGCGAACATGAATGAGTATTTTTTTAAGGAGCGTGAAGGATTCATGAAAGAAGATGTATTACAACAATTTATTTATAGTCATCCAGATATTCGTGCAGTAGGTATTGAAGGGTCCATCGCAACAGGTCGACAGGATCTCTATTCAGATTTAGATGTTACGCTGTTTACAACACATCTACCTAACTATCTGGAACAATCATCGTGGTTAGATTCTTTTGGACCACGTATTATTATGCAAACACCTGAACCAATTCAGTTAGAAAGTGATTTTGTGTTATATCCTTTTTTAATGTTATTTGAAGATGGGAGCCGTATCGATTTAAAGATGGCATCCGTATATGCATTTGAAGCGTACTTGAATTGGGAGTCTACTGTTCAAATTGTCATGGATTTAGATCATCGTCTACAAGTTCAACCCATTCCGAATGAACAGAGTTTTATTATCCAAAAACCATCAGAGCAAGATTTTTTTGAATGTACGAATGAATTTTTCTGGGTAGCTACATATGTAGCAAAGGGAATATTGCGTCATCAATTTATTTATGCAGCGAAACACCTTGAAATTATACGAGAAGAACTTTTACGTATGATAGCTTGGTCGATTAGTGAACTACATTTAGAGCGTGTCAATTTAGGCAATGCTTATAAATATTTACATGAATATATAGATGAACAGGATTTTGAAGAATTACGAACGACGTATGCAATAGGCAGTAGTACAGCACAAAAAGATGCTCTCCAAACGATGATTACCTTATTTGAACGCTATGCAAAACCATTAGCAGAATCTTATAATTATAACTACTCAGAAGAATGTGAAGCCACGAAGCAATACATCTTAAATATTCTTGAACAAAGAGGTATTGGTATGAAATCAAAATAATGAAGCAAAAAGCCTGAGACGATTTTGTCTCAGGCTTTTTTCAGATTTAAGTATTTGCTTGTAATTGCATCACAAGTGCTTCATCTGGCGTTACAAATACTGTTTTTTGTTCAAAATAAATAACAAAACCAGGTTTTGCACCACTTGGCTTTTTCACTTGTTTTACCTCTGTATAGTCAACCGGTACAGACGAAGATTCACGTGCTTTACTGAAGTATGCAGCGAGTGTTGCTGCTTCTAAAATTGTTTGTTCGTCTGGATCATCTGAGTGAATGACTACATGCGAACCAGGAATATCTTTCGTGTGTAACCATGTTTCCCATTTACGTGCAATTTTAAAGGTTAAATAATCATTTTGTTTATTATTTTTCCCAATCGAAATCGGCACACCTGTAGAAGATACATATTTTTCTGGTGTTGGTTTCACCGGTTTTTTACGACGTTTCGATTTTTTCAGGCGCATATACCCTTGTTCTGCTAACTCTTCACGAATTTCTTCAATGTCAGCAGGAGACGCTTGCTGAACTTGTTGTGCAAGTAATTCGAAGTATTCAATGTCTGCTGTCGCAATTTGAATTTGTTCTTCCACTTTGACAAGTGCATGCTTAAACTTATTGTATTTTGCATAATAGCTCTGTGCATTTTCAATCGGTGTTTTGCGTTCACTCAGTGGAATCGTAATCTTGTCACCTGTTTCGCTATAGTAATTTTCAACCGTAACAGACTTCGCACCTTTTTCGAATTGATAAAGATTTGCCATTAATAATTCACCAAATAATTGATACTGATCTAAGTTTTGAGCGCGTTTTAAATCTTGATCTAATTTTTTTAGTTTTAGCTTCAATTTATTAATCTCAGCTTGCAACCAGTTTTCTAAATCGCCTGCTTGTTGTTTTACACGATCACGTTCTGCACGTGCAAAGAATACACGATCGAGTAATTCACTCAATGTATTGTAGTAGGTTTTTGGTTCTTCAAAGCTATGCAAATCAATTGGTGAGAAAATCACTTTTCTTCCTTGTTCTAAATACGTTGGTTTTGTTCCACCAACTACAAATTCATTCACGAAATCGCGGAAGATGGAAACCGTTGGCACTTGTTGTTCTTGTGCGCGAAATAATAATTCATTCGCGTGAAGGGGAGAAAATCCGACGAATTGTTGCATGATTTCTTTTGCATCACGAATTTCAGTGAAGAATTCTGCCAGTTGGTCATCCGTTACTGTAACAGGATTCCACTTATCTTGTTTCGGCGGTGCAATATAGATAGAACCAGGGAGAACCGTACGATAACTATTCATAGCAGGTGGTAAGTGTTTCAAACTATCCACAATTTTTTCAGTCTCTGCATCGACCATAATTAAGTTACTATGACGTCCCATAATCTCAGCATAAATATAACGTGTAATCGGATCACCAATCTCATTCTTACTCGAAATCGTCAATTTTAAAATACGGTCTGCATCGAGTTGTTCGATTGTCTCGATGAAACCACCTTCCACATGTTTACGCAATAAAGAGCAAAACATCGGTGGTTCAGGTGGATTTTCGATTGTTTGTTCCGTCATGTGTACACGCGCATATGTTGGATGAATCGAGAATAATAACTTTTTATTTGCTCCATTTGCACGAATCGTAAAGATGACTTCTTGTGCGTTTGGTTGATGCACTTTAGCGATTCTACCTGTAACGAGTTGTTGTAATTCTTTTGTCATTGCGATTGTAAATAAACCATCATAAGCCATAGTCAAATCCTCTTTCGTTCTAGAGTTTGTCAGTACTCCATATAGTTAAATCTAGTGTACCACGTATTGCAAACAAATGTTTTTTTAAGAATTTAAAAAATTAATTTTCAAAAAAGATTGACGATTCTTGACATATACTGTTTAATTATCTTGTTTTGAAAATTTTGAATAGAAAAGGAATGTGATTGATGAAAAGGTTTTTTGGAGTTTTAGCGCTGGGAATGCTTGTTACGTCGTCGTTGGTAGCATGTACAGCAGCCGATAAAAAAGACGAGACTGAACACGACAAGAAAAAAAGTACAGAGGTTGTAACAGAACAACAATTCATGAGTAAAGTGGATGAAAATTACGCCTATGACTTTGCGAAAGGTCTCGAACAATTTAAAACGAATGAAAAGTTAGGTTACAGAACTGCAGGCTCAGAAGCAGAGTTACAAACAGGTGAGCATATTGAGAAAGAGATGAAATCACTTGGTTTACAAGAAGTAACAAAAGACGAGATTACTGTAGATTCTTGGACATTTGAAAAAGCAGATTTATCTTTTAAAACAACATCTGGAAAAGAACAGTTAGCTGTTTTAGGTGGCTATCAAACGAACTTTAATACAAATGGTAAAAAGTCGTATGAAGTCGTGTATGCAAATCGCGGAACAGCAGATGATTTAGAGAAGTTGGATGTAAAAGGTAAACTGGTGTTAATAGATATTAATCAACGTGAAGAATGGTGGATTAACTACCCAACATATCAAGCGCATTTAAAAGGTGCAGCGGCGGTTATTGCTGTACAAAATGGTGGATATGGTGAAGTAGATGAATCAGCACTGAATGCACAAGATATTTGTGGTCCAGAAGATGCGCCAGCATTTTCAATGTCACAAAAAGATGCAAAAGAATTAAAAAAAGCATTGAAGAAGAACAACAATAAACTAACTGTTGATTTTGATGCGAAATCAACAGTGAAAATGAATCAAAAAACATATAACTACTACGGGAAAATCGAAGGAAAGCATAAAGATGAATACATCCTATTATCAGGACACTATGATTCATACTTTGATGGTTTCCAAGATGATAACTCGGCAATTGGTTTAATGTTAGGAATTGCGAAAGCGATGAAAGACAGTGGATATCAACCAGATAAGACGATCATCTTCAATGCATTAGCAGCAGAAGAATGGGGCGTATCGAATTCACGTTATGACTGGTCTACAGGTGCATACAATCAAATTTTCAAAGTGCATCCAGAATGGGCAAAACAAACATTTGCGAACATTAACTTTGAATTACCTGCATTTGAACATATGGATACGAATGAAATTCGCTCGGTATATGAATTTAAAGATTTCTTAACAGATTTCATTCCAACAGTTCCAGCAATTGATGGAATTTATAAAGATGGTATTCGCATCGTAACACCATTACAAACTTGGTCAGATGACTTCTCATTCTCGATTGCCGGTATTCCAGCAATCCGTAATGACTTCCAAGATAGTCAGTTCATGCATACGCATTATCATTCACAATATGATAATAATGACACGTACAATAAAAAAGTAATGAAATATCATATGAATATGTACGGTACATTAGCGATGGCGTATGACAAACAAGCTGTGACTCCGCTTCACTTTACAACACGTCTAGATGAAATGGAAAAAAGCGTGAAAGAAAAAATCTATACGATGAGCGATGTCGACGCTAAAACATTATTAAATGAATTAGCAGAAACGAAAAAAGTGGCGAAAGAACTGAATGCCAAAGTAGATGAAGTGAATGCTTCATATGAAAAAGCTCATGCAGCAGGTGACACGAAAGAAGCCGATCGTATTTATAAAGAGAATGAACAATTAAATGACGCATTGCTTGCAGCATTTAAATCAGCACAAGATGATTTTGTACGTCTTACTTGGGAAGATGAAGTGATTTTCCCACATGAACATGCACAAAATAATATCGAAGCACTTCAACAAGCTAAACAAGCATTAGAAAAAGGGAAGGCTTCAAAAGCATTAGATGAATCATTGTATAAAGTAGATAATAACTGGTATGCATATGATTATGATCGTGAAGTATATGACTATTTTACAAACTATGTAACAGACCAACCAGCAGACCGTTTAAAATGGGGTGCAGGACGCGTGATGGGACATGAAGATTTATATGATGTCATTGCATCATTACAAGCTAAAAAAGATGGTGCCAACTTCACAAAAGAGATTAAAGCAATTGATGCGGCAATTCAAACGCAACAACAATTGTTAAAGAAAACAAATGAACAAGAAGTAAAAGCAGTACAAGCACTGCGTAAACAATTAGAAGCGATGTAATATCCACCCTGAATTTCTGTCATGTTAAATAACGGAAATTCAGGGTTTCTTTTTTTAGATGCTGCGTTGTTTAAGAATTTTACGTTCCTTCATAAAACTACAAGCAAAATAAAACAGACCTATGCTATAATTAATCTATTATGCAAAGAAGGGTGTGACTGACCTTGGTGCGAAGTATGACTGGATTTGGCAGGGGTGTCACAACGACGGAACATTTTAGATTAACCGTCGAAATTCGCTCGGTGAATCATCGTTTTTTAGAAGTATCGACGAAGTTCCCGAAAGAATGGATGGAAGCAGAAATTCATACAAAAAAGCTCCTATCAACTTTACTATCACGAGGTAAGCTAGATGTTTTAGTGAATTTGAAAAAAGAAGAGCAGCAAGCACCGAAAATTAATGTCAACATTCCCGTTCTTCTAGCTTATAAAGAAGCGAGAGAACAGGTAAGTCAAGTATTGCCTGTGGAAGAGGAATGGTCGATGCAAGAAATTTTAGGGTTGCAAGATGCTTTTTTAGTAGAATCAGATGAAATACCCCATGAAACACTTTTACAAGCAGTAAGTGAAGCGGTAACTGAAGCTGCAACAGCGCTTATTCAAATGAGAGAGCGAGAGGGTCAGGAATTATATGAAGCATTACAAGGCTTCAAACAAGAACTGATGCAAGAGATTGAACAGATTCGCAGCGTATCTTCTCAAGCAGTTGAAAAATATCGCGAAAAACTCCTGCAAAGACTACAAGATATCACTTCCTCCGAAGAAGTGGAGAGCCGTATTTTAACGGAAGTTGCAGTGTTTGCAGAAAGAGTCGATATTGCGGAAGAACTCGATCGATTGTCGAGCCATTTTGAACAACTCGATGAAACACTACGAGACAATCAACCAATTGGGCGTAAATTAGAGTTTCTCTTACAAGAAATACATCGTGAAATTAATACGATTGGTTCTAAAAATCAATCGTCTGTCGCATCAATTGCAGTAGTTCAAGCAAAATCGGTACTTGAAAAAATGAGAGAACAGGTTCAAAATATTGAATAATTGTTTTTTTAGTAGTATCATTAATTATTTGTAACGATGAAGGAGACAAAATGAGAAAAGAACGTGGATTATTGATTGTTTTATCAGGTCCTTCGGGTGTCGGAAAAGGCACTGTACGAAAGGAACTATTTTCGCAGCCAGATACGAATTATGAGTATTCAATTTCGATGACAACACGTAAACCGCGCGAAGGCGAAGTGGACGGTGTTGATTACTTCTTTAAAGAAAAAGAAGATTTCGAAGCATTAATTGAGCAAGGTAAGTTACTTGAGTATGCTCAATATGTAGGGAATTATTATGGAACACCGATTGACTATGTCAACCAAACACTTGATGCAGGACGCGATGTATTTTTAGAAATTGAAGTACAGGGTGCTACACAAATTCGTGAAAAAGTTCCAGATGGTCTATTTATTTTCTTAGCGCCTCCAAGTTTATCTGAACTGCAAAACCGTTTAGTCGGTCGTGGAACAGAGACGGAGGAAGTTATTGCAAACCGTATTGAAGCGGCAAATAAAGAGCTTGAAATGATGAACTTATACGATTATGTCGTTGAAAACGATGAAGTTACATTAGCGTGTGACCGTATTAATTCAATTGTCGTTGCGGAGCATTGTCGCCGCGAACGCGTAGAAAAACAATATTTAGCAATGTTGAAGGGAGAATAATCTACATGTTATATCCATCAGTAGATGTATTAAAAACAAAAATCGATTCAAAATATTCTTTAGTAAGTTTAGCTGCAAAGCGTGCACGCGCAATGCAAGAAGGTAAAGAAGAGCGTCTATCTTCTTATAAATCAGTGAAAAACGTAGGGAAAGCTCTTGAAGAAGTAGCTGCTGGCGTTTTAACGAAAGAAAAACAAGACGAGTCAGCTATTTACGAAGACGAAGTATAATTTTCTTCCCAAAGCTTCCAGAGAGATTTATTCTTTGGGAGCTTCTTTTTTAGGATAGATTGTGCATAGAGGAGAGATAAGCATATGTTAACAAATAAAAAGATTTTGCTCTGTGTAACAGGTGGTATTGCTGTTTATAAGGCAGTCGCACTTGTTAGTAAACTGACGCAAGCTGGAGCAGAAGTGAAAGTCATCATGTCAGAATCCGCAATGGAATTTGTACAACCACTTAGTTTTCAAGTCATGAGTAAAAATGATGTTTTTTATGATACATTTGACGAAAAAGACTCATCTGTCATTGCACATATTGATTTAGCAGATTGGCCTGATCTCGTATTAGTTGCACCAGCGACAGCGAATATGATTGGCAAGTTAGCAAATGGTATTGCGGACCAAATGATTACGACGACATTACTAGCAACAACTGCACCTGTATGGATTGCACCAGCGATGAATGTTCACATGTATGATCATCCAGCTGTACTACGTAATATCGACCGTTTAGCACAAGATGGCTATTCATTTATTGAGCCATCTGAGGGGTATCTTGCATGTGGTTATGTTGGAAAAGGGCGCTTAGAAGAACCTGAAAAAATTACAGCACTTGTGTCAAAGTTTTTTGAACCAAAAGAACAGCCTTTAAAAGGAAAAAAAGTTGTCGTAACAGCAGGACCAACACGTGAACGAATTGACCCTGTACGTTATTTAACGAATTTTTCATCTGGTAAGATGGGCTATGCGATGGCGACAGCAGCGCGTGATTTAGGAGCTGATGTAACACTTGTTTCAGGGCCTGTAGATTTACCTGAACCAACAGGAATGACCGTTGTTCAAGTGGAGAGTGCAGAAGATATGCTACAAGCGGTATTATCTGTCTATGAACAAAGTGATTTAGCGATTAAAACAGCCGCAGTGGCAGACTATCGTCCGAAAAATGCAATGAATCAAAAAATGAAGAAGCAAGAAGGCGACTCGGTTATTGAACTTGAGCGAACAACCGATATTTTAAAAACATTAGGCGAGAAAAAGACGCATCAATTATTGATTGGTTTTGCGGCTGAAACGAATGATGTCCTTCATTATGCACAAGGTAAACTACAAAAGAAAAATGCAGACTATATCGTAGCGAATGATGTATCACAAACTGACCGCGGTTTTGGAACAGATGAAAATACGGTGACACTCGTTGGACATGGTGATTATGTGAAAAGCTTCCCGTCTCTTCAAAAAGAAGCATTAGCAAAACAACTCCTCTTGCATATTTTAGAACGAGAAGGCCAGATGAAATGATTGCACAAGTCATTGTCGATGTTGCGGCGTATCCAGTCGACCGACCATTTGATTATGAAGTGCCCAAACAGATGGAATCATTAATTGAGCCAGGTAGTCGTGTGAAAGTACCTTTTGGGCATCGCGATGTACTTGGCTTTGTCATTTCTGTAACAGAGGAGACAGAGATTGCATCGAATAAGATGAAGTCGATTTCCACATTACTTGATTTAGAACCTGTTTTAACAGAGGAAATGTTAGAGATGGCGAAGTGGATGACAAAGCAGACACTTTGCTATGAAATTGACGCACTACAAGCAATGCTACCATCTGCACTGAGAGCAAAATATGAAAAACAAGTGGAATGTTTAGTAGAAGTATCCATGTTACCACCGTCTTTACAAGCTCATTTTACGAAGAAGATGCGTGTTCCGTATAAGTTATTTGAAACGGAAGCACTCTTACTTGAATTGAAAAAAGCAGTGAAGTCTAAACAAGTACAAATTGTGACGGTTGTGAAGCAACAAGGGCGTATTAAATCAATTCGTAAGTTTGAAGTACATGCAGACCTTACTTTTTTACAGCAAAAACATGAGGAACTTTCTAATCGCGCACGCAAGCAAAAGCAAGCGATTGAATGGTGTATGGAACATGTGGGTGAGCGTTTTTTACCACAATACCTAGCAGATGAAATTTTTATATCCGCTTCTGTTCAAAAAGCACTTGTGGAATTAGGTGTTGGGAATTTTGTTGAAGAAGAGCTATACCGAGACCCTTTTACGCAGGAGATTACGCCTTCTTATGCTTTGCAACTTACGGATGAGCAACAAGTGGCGCTCGATGCGATTACAGAGAAAATGAATGAACAGCAACCAGAGACCTTCTTACTACATGGCATTACAGGTAGTGGGAAGACAGAAGTCTACTTGCGTGCGATTCAACATGCACTCGATCAAGGAAAAGAAGCGGTTGTACTCGTACCTGAAATTTCACTTACACCGATGATGACAGAACGATTTCGCGCGCGTTTTGGTGAACTTGTGGCAGTCATGCACAGTGGTTTATCACAAGGCGAAAAATACGATGAATGGCGAAAAATGCAACGTGGTGAAGTGAAAGTAGTAGTAGGAGCTCGTTCGGCAATTTTTGCACCGTTTACGAATATCGGTTTACTCATACTCGATGAAGAACATGAAACAACATATAAACAAGAAGATACGCCGAGATATCATGCACGCGATGTAGCCATTTGGCGTGGTATGCACTATCAATGTCCTGTTATTTTAGGAAGTGCAACACCTGCATTAGAGAGTTTTGCACGCGCGCAAAAAGGTGTGTATCATCTATTAACATTGAAACAACGTGCAAAAACACAAGCATTACCGACTGTCCAAGTCGTAGATATGCGTGAAGAATTGCATACAGGGAATCGCTCGATGTTCTCAAGAGCATTAGCAGATGCTATAAGAGAACGGTTAGAGAAAAAAGAACAAATTGTTTTGTTCTTAAATCGACGCGGATTTTCTTCATTCGTCTTATGTCGTGATTGTGGTACAGTTGTTCAATGTGACAACTGCGATATCTCCATGACATATCACCGAAGTAGTGAAAAGTTAAAATGTCATTATTGTGGTGATGAAAAGCCTGTTCCGACCGAATGTCCAGAATGTCAAAGTGAACATATTCGCTTCTTTGGAACGGGTACACAGAAAATTGAGAGTGAGATTTATAAAGTGTTCCCAGAAGCACGCGTTATTCGAATGGATGTGGATACGACACGTCAAAAAGGTGCGCATGAACGTTTGCTGAATGATTTTGGTGAAGGGAAGGCAGATATCTTACTCGGGACACAGATGATTGCAAAAGGTTTGGATTTTCCGCGTATTACATTAGTCGGTGTTATGAGTGCAGATACATCACTTCGTTTACCAGATTTCAGAGCAGCAGAAAAAACGTATCAATTACTCACACAAGTAAGTGGACGTGCAGGTCGACATGAATTACAAGGTGAGGTGATCATTCAGTCGTATGAACCAGAACACTACGCGATTGAACTAGCAAAAGAGCAAATTTTTGAACCTTTTTATGAACAAGAGATGCGCATTCGACATCGTTTTTCATATCCACCGTATTATTATGTCGTCTTAATTCAGGTGAGCCATGAAGATGTTATGCTTGCAGCAGAGTATGCGTCTTTAGTACATGAATATATTGGGCAGCATCTATCGAACCAAGTACAAATTATTGGTCCAACTGCTGCTTCCATTAGCAGAATACAAAATAGATATCGTTATCAATGTTTGATAAAATATAAAAGAGAACCACAACTACATGATGTATTAAAACAATTAATTAAGATATACCGTACAGATTGGATGAAGAAAGGTGTTCTAATGACCGTCGATTTAGACCCGACATCCATCTAGCAGTAGAAAAGAGGAAACAATGGCTATTTTACCAATTATTAAAAATCCAGCAGATGTTTTAACAACACCTGCAAAAGAAGTAACACAATTTGATGAAAAATTAGCGACGCTTTTAGATAATATGTATGAGACAATGGTTGATTCAGATGGTGTAGGAATTGCCGCGCCACAAGTGAATGAAGGCATTAAAGCAGCTGTACTTGAAATTGGGGAAGAACGTGAGATTTTAGAAATCGTCAACCCTGAAATTGTCGAGTACTCAGTTGATACAAATGTTGATGTAGAAGGATGCCTAAGCTTCCCAGGATTATTTGGCGAAGTAGAACGCTCTAATGGAATTCGTGTAGAAGCGCAAGATCGCAATGGTAATCTATTTGAAATCGAAGCATATGACTATGATGCACGTGTTTTACAACATGAGATTGACCATTTAAACGGTGTACTATTCGATTCGAAAATTACACGTATCTTAACGGAAGAAGAACTTGAAGCACTTTATGCAGAGGAGGAAGAATAAATATGACATCGATTGTATTTATGGGAACACCTCAATTTTCTGTGCCAATTTTACAGATGCTCCATGCAGAAGATTATGACATTAAAGCAGTTGTCACACAACCAGATCGTCCTGTTGGTCGTAAACGGGTGTTAACACCACCGCCTGTAAAAGCAGCGGCAGTTGAGCTTGGTTTACCGGTTATTCAACCAGAAAAATTACGTGGTTCAGAAGAATTACAACAGATTATTGACTTAGGTGCAGACTTAGTTGTAACAGCTGCATTCGGCCAAATTTTACCGAAAGCATTACTTGATGCACCGAAGCTTGGTTGTATTAATGTCCATGCCTCATTATTACCGAAATATCGTGGTGGCGCACCTATTCACCAAGCTGTATTGGATGGTGAACAAGAAACAGGCGTAACGATTATGTATATGGCTGAAAAGTTAGATGCAGGTGATATCATTTCACAAAAAGCCATTCCAATTCACGATACGCATACAACGGAGCAATTATTCGATGAATTAAGTATTGTTGGACGTGATTTATTAAAGGAAACATTACCAGCGATTATCGCAGGTACGAATGAACGTATTGTACAAGATGAATCACAAGTGACGTTTGCTTCAAATATCTCACGTGAACAAGAGCGCATCGACTGGACAAAATCAGCGCGTACAATTTTCAACCAAGTACGTGGATTAAACTCATGGCCGGTTGCTTATACAACATTAAACGGTGAGAATGTGAAAATTTGGGCAACAAAGCCTTCAGAGCAAACAACGAATGAAAAACCAGGTACGGTCATTTCAAAATCGAAAAAATTCTTTACGGTGGCAACAGGTGAAGGACAAGCGATCGATATTTTAGAATTACAACCAGCAGGAAAAAAAGCGATGCCAGCAGTCAATTATTTAAATGGTGTAGGGTCGAAATTGGAGATTGGGGATCACTTTGAATGAGTAAAGCAAAAACAGAAAAAAAGCGTGCACGTCAAGCAGCCAACGGAAATAAAGGCGCACAAGCAAAAAAAGGTAAACCAGCTATTTGGGATGGCAATGTACGTGATGCAGCGTTAACAATCTTACTCGCTGTTGATCAAAATCAAGCCTATAGTAACCTTTTGTTACATCAAACAATTGAAAAATATAAAATTGATGCAAAAGATCGCGGTCTTTTAACCGAGCTAACTTACGGTACATTACAATATAAAATGACACTTGATTACTATCTTGAACCGTATGTTCGTGGTAAACTAGATGACTGGGTTCGTTGGTTATTACGTCTTTCTTTATACCAAATTGTGTATTTAGACAAAATTCCAGACCATGCGGCTGTAAATGAAGCGGTTGAGATTGCTAAACATCGTGCGAGACATCGCGGTGTCAGTGCAACAGTGAATGGTATTTTACGCTCTATTTTACGTGAAGGTGTACAAGATACGACAAAAATTGAAGATGTGGCAACACGTATTTCAATCGAAACAAGCCACCCAGAATGGTTAGTTCGTCGTTATATCGATGCATTCGGTGTAGAAAAGACCGAAGACTTATTAATCGAGAATAACTTCCCGCCATTACAAACTGTACGTGTCAATGCAACGAAAGCAGACACGACAAAAGGTCTTGAAACATTATGGGAAGAAAAATATGCGGTGCGCCGTAGTCAAACTATTCCAGAATGTTTACACATTGTAGAGGGACAACCGGCAAAATCACAAGCATTCAAAGATGGTGTCATTACGATTCAAGATGAGAGTTCGATGATTCCAGCATATGCACTAGATGTCGAACCAGGCATGCGTGTATATGATATGTGTTCAGCTCCTGGTGGGAAAACAACGCATATTGCAGAGAAGATGAATAACGAAGGTGAACTCATTGCGACGGATTTACATCAGCATAAGATGAAGTTAATTCAGCAAAATGCAGATCGTCTTGGTTTATCAATCATTCAAACACAAGTAATGGATGGACGAAAAGCGACCGAAGCTTTTGAAAAAGAGTCGTTTGATCGTATTTTAGTCGATGCGCCATGTAGCGGTTTAGGCGTTATTCGTCGCAAACCAGATATTAAATATACAAAAAGTGAAGCGGATTTTGCTTCATTACATGTGATTCAACTTGATTTATTAGAATCAGCATATGAACTATTAAAAGTGGGCGGTAAGATGGTCTATAGTACATGTACAATAGACAAACTAGAGAACAATGGAACGGTAGAAGCTTTCTTAGAGAAGCATCCAGACCTTGTACTTGCGCCGGTAGTAAATGCACCAGAAGCCTTAACGGAATTACGTGAAACAGGCATGATGCAAGTATTCCCACAAGATTTTAATAGCGATGGATTTTTTGTAGCAGCCTTTGAGAAAAAAGCATAAATGAAGTGCTGAACAGGTTATAATACCTCTAAGCCAAAACGTTAGGAGATTCCAACAGTGGAACAAGAAAATTTAAAACCAGTAACAGAAACAAAACGTGTAAAAAAAGAAAAACCAGTCTTACGTGAATCGATCTATTCTCTTTTACCAGAGCAATTAGAAGATTGGTTAAAAGCCAATGGTGAAAAAGCATTCCGCGCGAAACAAATCTATGATTGGCTATATGTAAAGCGTGTCGGTACGTTTGAAGAGATGTCGAATTTATCAAAAGGTCTACGTGATAAATTAGCTGCAAACTTTGAATTAAGTACATTAACAACATTAGTAAAACAAGAATCAACAGACGGTACGATTAAATTCCTATTCCAATTACAAGATGGTTATTCAATCGAAACGGTATTAATGCGCCATAATTACGGAAATTCAATCTGTGTAACTACACAAGTAGGTTGCCGTATCGGTTGTACATTCTGTGCCTCAACACTAGGTGGGCTAAAACGTCATCTATTAGCAGGCGAGATTATCGAACAAGTTGTTAAAGTACAACGTCAATTAGACGAAGTAGATGAACGCGTATCAAGTATTGTTATTATGGGGATTGGTGAACCATTTGATAACTACGACAATATGATGCAGTTCTTACGTGTTATTAACCATAAACAATCATTAAATATTGGTGCACGTCACATCACTGTATCAACTTCAGGAATCGTACCAAAAATTTATGAATTTGCAGATGAAGAATTACAAATTAATTTTGCAGTTTCATTGCACGCACCAAACCAAGAAGCACGTCAAAAATTAATGCCAATCGCAAAAGCTTATAAATTAGATGAACTGATTAAAGCTGTAAAATATTACACGCAAAAAACAGGTCGTCGTGTAAGTTTTGAGTATGGTTTAATGTCTGAACAAAACGACTCAGTTGAAATTGCGAACGAATTAGCTGACTTAATCCAAGATGTAAAATGTCATGTGAATTTAATTCCGATTAACTATGTACCAGAACGTGATTATATCCGTACATCACGTAACCGTATTTTTGCTTTTGAAAAAGCCTTAAAAGATCGTGGAATTAATGTAACAATTCGTCGTGAACAAGGTTCAGACATTGCCGCTGCTTGTGGTCAATTACGTGCACAAGAACGTACAGAAGAAACTGCACACTAAATGAGGTGAAAGTTGTGAGGTATACCGTTGAAAGTGATATCGGGCAAAGAAGGTCAGTCAATGAAGATCGCGCAACTGTCATTTCCCGCAGCAATAATCAAATCCACCTAGCCATCGTAGCAGATGGCATGGGTGGACATAATGCTGGGGATGTTGCCAGTACATTAACTGTAGAAGGTTTTAAAGAAAGATTTGAACAAGTCAATGACGACGAATTTTCAACCGCAGCAAATCGTAAAGATTGGCTCTTTGAAACAGTTGTTGATTTGAACCGTCATGTATATCAATATGCGATGACACACGAAAATTGTACAGGTATGGGAACGACGCTAATTGCTGCTGTAATTGTAGGAAATGAAGCGTCTATTTGTCATGTTGGCGATAGTCGTGCCTATCATATTGATGACGAAACGATTGAAATGATTACACGAGATCACTCGTATGTGAATGTTTTAGTCGATAGTGGTGAAATTAGTGAAGAAGAAGCTGAAACGCATCCGAAAAAGAACTATATTATTAAATCATTAGGAACAGAAGATGTAATTGAACCTGATTTTTATGAATATACATTTAAGCCGAACGAATATTTACTCATTTGTTCAGATGGCTTAACGAATAAAGTAAATCAGCAAGCATTACATAAAGTCATTACCTCTTGGCAATCAATCGACGAAAAAGGAAAAGAATTAGTGCAGCTGGCAAACGATCATGGTGGTGAAGATAATATTACTGTTATCCTTGCACAGCCTCTAGGAGATGGAGGTGCCGAAGTTGCTGATAGGTAAGAGAATTAATGGTCGCTATAAACTTTTAGAAGTAATTGGTGGCGGCGGTATGTCGAATGTGTACTTAGCACACGATATGATTTTAAATCGAGATGTAGCAATTAAGATTCTACATAATAACTTTAGTAATGAAGAAGAAGCACATCGACGTTTTCAACGTGAAGCATTATCTGCTACAAGCTTAAATCATCCAAATATTGTTAGTATTTATGATGTAGGAGAAGAAGAGGGGCTTCAATATATTGTGATGGAGTATGTTAAAGGAATGACATTGAAGCAATACATCACGCAATATGCACCGTTAGAGCCAGCACGCAGCGTTGAAATTATGAAGCAATTGACGTCAGCAATTGCGATGGCGCATCAAAATCAAATCATTCATCGCGATATTAAACCGCAAAATATTTTAATGGATGAAGAAGGTAATGTGAAGATTACGGACTTTGGTATTGCGATGGCATTGACTGCTACATCCTTTACAAAGACAAATTCAGTTTTAGGAACTGTACATTACTTATCACCCGAACAAGCGCGTGGTGGTATTGCGACAAAGAAGTCTGATATTTATTCACTCGGTATTGTATTGTATGAATTATTAACAGGTGAATTACCGTTCTCTGGTGAGTCAGCCGTATCAATTGCACTCAAACATCTACAGTCTGAAACACCGTCTGTACGAGCGATTGTACCGACGATTCCACAGAGTTTAGAGAATGTCGTTTTAAAAGCAACAGCTAAAGATGCACAACATCGATATTTTACTGTGGAAAAGATGCACGAAGATTTAGAAACAGTTTTATCGCCTGAGCGTATACACGAACCAAAATTCATGATTCCAGAAGATCATGATGCAACACGAGCGATGCCTGCGATTAAAGAACGTCCTATTCCACAAGATGAAGATTTAGAAAAAACAATCGCTGTATCACCTGAACCGACAAAAGAAGTAACACCGAAAAAGAAGAAAAAGAAAAAAGGTTTGTATGTTACATTAACTATTTTGGCTCTTATTATTGCAATTGGACTCGTTTTATTCATGAATCCGAGTATTATAACAGGTAAAAATGTTGAAGTACCTGATGTTCAAAATGCAACATTAGACGAAGCGATTGATTCACTACAAACTGCTGGTTTTACAATTGGCACACAAACAGCGCAAACCTCTGATACTGTCAAAGAGGGGGACATTGTCGGAACAGATCCAGAAGCAGGTTCAAAGCTTAAAAAGGGCACAGAGGTTAATTTAATCGTAAGTTCGGGCAAAGAAAAAGTAGCGATGCAAGATTATACAGGTAAAAATGTAGATCAAGTGAAAACATTACTAGAGAAAAAAGGCTTTAAACAAGTAACGGTTAAAAAAGCATATTCAACAGAGGAGTATGATGACGTTATTAAACATACACCTGCAGCAGGTAAAAAAATTGTACCAAGTGCAACAAATGTTATTTTAACAATTAGTCAAGGTGAAAAACAAAATGTCGTATCGAATCTCATTGGATTTGATGAAGCGGCACTTAAAACCTATGCAGATTCATCAGGCTTTAATATTAAAATCACTGGTGAAGATTATTCAGAAAATCTAGAAGCTGGAAAAGTGATGTCGCAAAATATTGAAGCGGGTACGACGTTAAAAGTAGGTTCAACAATCAATGTAGTACTTTCGAAAGGTCAAAAAGAAAAACCAGTAAAACTTTACATGAAGAAACTTGATCTTGATTTTGACCCTGAAGAAGATGAGAACGGACAGGAAGCGAGTTATCAAGTCGTTCAAATCTATTTACAAGATCGTACACATAACGGAGATAAAGTAGCGCAAGAATTCCGTATTAAAGATGATATGGAAAAACGCATTACACTTGAAATTGAAGAAGGTAAAAATGCATCGTATAAAGTATTAATTGACGGTGAAGTTGAATATGAAGAAACAATTGAATATGATGATGTATAAAAAATAGGGAGGTGCTGTATGGCAACAGGCCAAATTCGAAAAGCACTTAGTGGTTTTTATTATGTGTATGATGATGGACAAGTCATTCAAACAAGAGGACGTGGTGTATTTCGTAAGCGTGGAATTACTCCTCTTGTTGGAGACTTCGTCACATACGAAGTAGAAGGTAACAATGACGGGACAATTATGGAAATTGAAGAACGGAAAAATGAACTTGTACGACCGCCCATTTCAAATGTCGATCAAGCAATTCTAGTTTTTTCTGTTAAAGAACCTAATTTTAATACGATTTTATTAGATCGTTTTTTAGTTGTACTTGAGTCTTTCCACGTGCAACCCGTTATTCTTTTAACAAAGATGGATTTATTAGAAGAAGATGAAGTAGCTGCAATTCAAAGTTATCAAAAACAATATGAGGCCATTGGTTATGATGTGATGACGACATTTAAAGATGATTCTTCATTATTAGATAAGATTACGCCTTTACTAGCAAATCGTACAACGGTTTTAGCAGGTCAATCGGGGGTAGGAAAATCTACGTTATTAAATACACTTATGCCAGAGCTGGATTTAAAGACAGGGATTATCTCAGAACACTTAGGACGTGGTAAGCATACAACGCGTCATGTTGAGTTAATTGAAGTAGCTGGTGGGTTAGTAGCAGATACACCTGGATTTAGTTCATTCGATTTTGATACAATTGAGAAGGAAGAATTAACAGGATGCTTCCCTGAGATTCAACGTACATCAGAAGCATGTAAATTTAGAGGTTGTTTACACGTGAAAGAACCAAAATGTGCTGTAAAAGACGCAGTAGAATCTGGAGAAATTGAAGCAAGCCGTTATGAGCATTACCTTCAATTTTTACAAGAAATTATCGATAGAAAGCCGAGGTATTAAGGATGATTAAAATCGCCCCATCACTTTTAGCAGCAGACTTTGCGAAGTTAGGTGAAGAAGTAAGAGAAGTAGAAGCAGCAGGAGCAACATTATTACACATTGATGTAATGGACGGACATTTCGTACCGAATATTTCATTTGGTTCGCTTGTTATGGATGCAATCAAACCTTATACAAACTTACCATTAGATGTACATTTAATGATTGAGAACCCAGACCAATATATTGAGCAGTTCGCAAAAGCAGGAGCAGAATATATTACAGTACACGTAGAAGCTTGTCGTCATTTACACCGTACGATTCAATTAATTCGTTCATACGGCGTAAAGCCAGGCGTTGTTTTAAACCCACATACACCAATTGAGACAATTAAACATGTGTTAGAAGATATTGACCTTGTTTTATTGATGACTGTAAACCCAGGTTTTGGTGGTCAAAAGTTCATCGATTCAGTTGTTCCGAAAATTGCTGAATTATCATATATGATTAAACAACGTAATTTAGATGTAGAAATTGAAATTGATGGTGGAATCACTGCAGAAACAATTGTACCATGTGCAGAAGCGGGAGCAACAATCTTTGTAGCAGGTTCGGCTATTTTCGGTAAAGAAGACCGTCAAACAGCGTTACAATCAATTTTAAAAGCAGGAGAAGACGCAATCAAATGACCATTGCCTATGTTGTAGCAGGTGGTCCAACAGAGGAAATCGTTTTAGACGATTTCCTTTTTGCGCATGAAGATATATTATACATCGGTGCAGACCATGGGGCCATCACTTTATTAGAAGCAGGAATTACGCCATACGCAGCGGTAGGGGATTTTGATTCGATGACGAAAGAAGAGTGGCTTACTGTAAAAGAGAGTGTTCAGGAGATAGAGGGTTTTCAAGCTGAAAAGAATGAAACAGATACTGAACTAGCCATCTTAAAAGCGTTAGAATTTTCACCAACATGTATTTACGTAACAGGCGTGACAGGTGGACGTTTAGATCATTATGAATCGAATCTACACACAGTATATCGTATGCAAAAACAATTTCCGCAAACGCCGATTTATATTATGAATAAAACGAATCGTTTACAGTTTTTATTTGCAGGTACACATCAAATTACAAAAGATGCATCATATGATTATTTATCTTTCTATCCATTTGGAGAAGCAGTTGAAAAAATGACTTTACGTGGTGTAAAGTATGAAACGACAGATTTAGATATCCCGATTGGTTCAAGTCGTTTTACAAGTAACGAAATTTTAGCAGACTTTGCGACAGCAACGTTCACAAAAGGGACTTGTTTGATGATTCAAAGTAAAGATGCTTAAAAAGACCACAAAAAAGGAAGTCGCTCAGCAGAGTGACTTCCTTTTTTAAATAGAATTAAACGCGTTCTACTTTACCAGATTTTAAAGCACGAGCAGAAACCCATACTTTTTTCGGTTTACCATCAACTAAGATACGAACTTTTTGTAGGTTAGCACCCCAAGTACGTTTGCTAGAGTTCATAGCGTGAGAACGGTTGTTACCAGTACGCGCTTTACGTCCAGTAATTACACATTGTTTTGGCATATTATTTCCCTCCTATTATAAGAAGTTGAAAGTTCATGTTTCACTTCGATATTTCACATACTTTAATAATTTAACATACACGATATTACATTGCAACTGATTTTCGCAGCCTTTCAAGAAAAAAACCTTTACACCTAAAAAAAATTCAAAACTTCTTCCCTTTTCCAAGCAATATCCATTTTCTGTAGCATAAATTGTGACGAACGTCTTGTTTTTTTAGAAATTACTTTACGTTCTGTATGAATAAGCTTAATATATAGTATTTAGTGATGTATAATAGTCACTGTATGTCTAGAAGTTGTTGAATGATTGAAAAAAAGGGTACAATGACATTAGTTAATTTTTAATTCAGGGGGCAAAATCATGTCAGTAGAATTACAAAATGAATTCGGTAACATCGAGATTTCAAATGACGTTGTGGCACAAATTGCAGGCGGCGCAGCAATCGAGTGTTATGGAATTGTAGGAATGGCTAGTAAACATCAAATACGTGATGGCTTAACAGATATCTTGCGTAAAGAGAATTTTGCTAGAGGTGTAGTTGTGCGTCAATCAGGAGAAGAACTACACGTAGATATGTATGTCATTGTTAGTTATGGAACAAAAATCTCTGAGGTCGCATATCAAGTGCAATCAAAAGTAAAATATACGCTCGATCAAACAATTGGTATGTCAGTAAGCTCAGTTAATATTTATGTGCAAGGTGTTCGTGTAGCGAACGTGTAAGAGGAGGAACTTATTCAAATGAAGTCATTAGACGGAATAAAATTTGCGGAAATGGTACAAATGGGGGCGCATCACTTATCTCAAAATGCAGACTATGTAGATGCACTAAACGTATTCCCAGTACCAGATGGTGATACAGGTACAAATATGAACCTATCGATGACATCTGGTGCAAAAGAAACAGCCGCAAAAGTAAATGCAAGTATTGGAAAAACTGCACAAGCATTATCAAAAGGCTTATTAATGGGCGCTCGTGGTAACTCTGGTGTTATTTTATCACAGCTTTTCCGTGGATTCGGTAAAGCAGTAGAACAAGAGGATGTTTTAGATGCAAAGCAATTTGCACAAGCATTCCAACACGGTGTAGAAACAGCATATAAAGCTGTTATGAAGCCTGTAGAAGGTACAATTTTAACGGTAGCACGCTTAGCAGCAGAACAAGCAGTCAAATCTGCTGAGCAAACAGATGATTTAATTCAGTTAATGGAAGAAATCGTTGTAGCTGCACAGGATGCTTTAAATCAAACACCAGAATTACTACCTGTTTTAAAAGAAGTAGGCGTAGTTGATAGTGGCGGTCAAGGGCTTCTATTCGTTTATGAAGGCTTTTTAGCAAGCTTAAAAGGTGAAGCGCTACCAGCTAAAACAGAAATGAAGTCAATGGACGACCTAATTAATGCAGAACATCATACAGCACAAGATTTCATGGATACATCTGAAATCGTTTATGGCTATTGCACTGAATTTATGGTTCGTTTTGAAGATGATAAAAAACCATTTGATGAAGCAAAATTCCGAGAAGATATGAGTCACTTCGGAGACTCTTTACTTGTGATTGCAGATGATGAAGTTGTGAAAATTCACATTCACTCTGAAACACCTGGTGAAGTCATTTCATATGGTCACCAATACGGTAGCCTTGTAAAAATTAAAGTAGATAACATGCGTTTACAACATACAGCGATTGTAGGCGAAGAACATAAAGCCGTTAAAAAAGTGCCTTATGCTGTTGTAACAGTAGCGATGGGTAAGGGAATTAAAGCTTTATTCGAAAGCATGGGTGCTTCTTATGTAATTGAAGGCGGACAAACGATGAATCCTTCAACAGAAGATATTGTAAAAGCAGTTCAAGAGATTGGTGCTGAAAAAGTATTAATCTTACCGAACAATAAAAATATTGTCATGGCAGCAGAACAAGCGGCAGAGCTATTAGAGATTGAAGCTGCTGTTGTGCCAACAAAAACAATTCCACAAGGATTAACAGCGTTACTATCATTTAATCCAGAAGCTTCTGTTGCAGATAATCAACAAACAATGTCTCAAGCAATGAAAGAAGTAAAAACAGGTCAAATCACATTTGCTGTACGTGATACATCAATTGACGGTGTGGAAATTCATAAAGATGACTTTATGGCTATGGAAGAAGGTAAGATTGTCAAAGCAACACCTTCTTTACAAGAGGCAGCACAACATATCATTGATACAATGGTAGATGAAGATGCTGAAATCGTTACAGTTATTCATGGTGAAGATGTAGATGAAGAACAACTAGAAGCAGTTGTTTCATACATTGAAGAAAATTATGAAGATGTTGAAGTGGAAGTACATGATGGAAAACAACCACTTTATCCATTTATTTTCTCAGTAGAATAAAATGAACGAAATCAGAGGGGGAATCGTGCAATTGTGCGATTCCTCCTTTGTATTCTTCATTCTTCGCAAAAATAAGTGATATTAAAAAATTAAAAAACATAACTGAATAGTCTGAAAAAGTAAAAAAACTGCACATAATAGCGAAAAGTATAGAAAAAAACGGATTTTTAAGACTGGATTTGTCTAAATTGTTTGGGTTTTAAGTGCATATGTTGTAATATGAGTAAGAGAATAGACATGTAAGGAGGAAAAATTATGAAGTTCACATCGGTTTTTGACGTAATCGGACCCGTTATGATTGGACCGTCCTCATCACACACAGCAGGAGCAGCTCGCATAGGACGTGTAGCAAGAGATTTATTTGGCAAACAGCCAACATGGGCAAAAATCCATCTTTATGGATCATTTGCTGAAACATACAAAGGACATGGAACAGATGTTGCAATTATTGGTGGTTTGCTTGACTACGATACATATGATGAGCGCATTAAAACATCATTTGAAGAAGCTGAGCGCTTAGGTTTAACATTTGAATTTATTCCTGAAACAGGCAGTGTGGAACATCCCAATACAGCACGCATCGAAATTGGTGATGGTGAAAAAGAAATGAGTATGGTCGGTGTATCTATTGGTGGCGGTTCGATTGAGATTGCTGAACTGAATGGTTTCCCATTACGCATGTCAGGCGGGATGGCTGCAATTTTAGTTGTACATGAAGACCGAGCAGGTACAGTAGCAAATGTTGCAGTATGTTTAGCAAAATATGCGATTAATATTGGACATATGGAAGTATCTCGTAAAGAGCGTGGCAATATGGCTTTAATGGTCATTGAAGTAGACCAAAATGTATCACCAGAAATATTAGCTGAAATTGAACTATTACCAAACATCACAAAAGTGACGAGAATTAAAAATTAGGAGGCGTTCATAATGGAAGTACTATTTCGTAATGTGCGTGATTTAGTTGAGCGCGCAGAAAAAGAAAATAAATTGATTTCTGAAATTATGATCGAGCAAGAAATAATTGTCTCAGAACGTACACGTGAAGAAATCATGGAACAAATGAGCCGTAATTTAGAAGTTATGGAAGCTGCAGTTGAACGGGGACTAAAAGGTGTTCAATCTGTAACAGGCTTAACAGGAAATGATGCGGTCTTAATTCAAAATTACATGAAGACAGGTAAAGCACTTTCAGGTGATTTTTTATTAGATGCAGTGAGTAAAGCGGTTGCAACAAATGAAGTGAACGCAGCAATGGGGACAATTTGTGCAACACCAACAGCAGGATCAGCTGGTGTTGTACCAGGTACACTTTTTGCGGTAAAAAATAAATTAAACCCAACGCGTGAAGAAATGATTCGCTTCTTATTTACTGCAGGAGCATTCGGTCAAGTGGTTGCAAATAACGCGATGATCTCAGGTGCAGCAGGTGGTTGTCAGGCTGAAGTAGGTTCAGCGGCAGCGATGGCAGCAGCAGCAATTACGGAAATGGCTGGCGGTACACCACAACAATGTGCACACGCATTTTCAATTTCTTTAAAAAATATGCTTGGTCTTGTTTGCGACCCAGTAGCAGGTTTAGTTGAAGTACCATGTGTTAAACGTAATGCGATGGGTGCAGCGAATGCGATGGTCGCAGCCGATATGGCTTTAGCAGGTGTTGAAAGTCGTATTCCAACAGATGAAGTGATTGATGCGATGTATAAAATCGGTCAAACGATGCCTGTCGCTTTACGTGAAACAGCACAGGGCGGATTAGCAGCGACACCAACAGGTAAATGGTTAGAAAAACGTATTTTCGGAGCAGCAACAGCGAGTCGTGGCTAACGAATTAACACAATCAGTTACTGAATTGAATGGTGTCGGAAAGGCAGTAGCTGAACAACTAGAACAAATGAATGTCCATACGATTGAAGATTTAATTTGGACATTCCCTTATCGTCATGAAGATTTTCGATTAAAAGACCTAGCAGAAACACCGCATAATGAACGTGTGACAGTGGAGGGGCGTATTGAAAGCGTCCCAACTGTCTTATTTTTAGGTCATAAAAAATCGCGGCTACAAGTACAAATGTTAGCAGGTCGACATTTAATTAAGGTCGTATTTTTTAATCAAGGTTATTTGAAAAACAAATTAGAGCCAGGTATGACGGTCACTGTAACGGGAAAATGGGACCGAGGTCGCCAAGTGATTAATGGCACGAAGATTACATTCGGTACAAAAGATGAACAAGCTGATTTTGAACCTGTTTATAGTGTGAAGGGCAAATTATCGCAGACGAAATTTAGACATTTCATGCGACAGGCGCTCGACCAATATGGCTGTTATATAGAAGAAACACTACCTACTGAATTACTAGAACAGTATCGTTTACAAACAATTCAACAAGCACTCGAAGGTATTCACTTTCCAAAACAACTCCAAGATACAAAACAAGCGAGACGACGTTTTGTTTACGAGGAATTACTTCATTTTCAATTGAAAATTCAAGCACTTCGTAAAACGCGTAAAGAAGACGAAAAAGGTATTGCTATTGCATATGATGTAGAAAAATTACGTGAATTTTTTGATTCACTACCATATGAATTAACAGGTGCGCAAAAACGCGTTGTTAATGAGATTTGTACCGATTTACGTACACCTCACCGAATGAATCGTCTACTTCAAGGTGATGTTGGTTCGGGTAAAACAGTCGTAGCAGCAGCCATGCTCTATGCCGCTGTTACAGCAGGTTTCCAGGGTGCATTAATGGCTCCAACTGAAATTTTGGCAGAACAGCATGCAGAGAATTTAGCGATGTGGCTTGAACCTTTCGGTGTAAGACTGGCATTATTGACAGGTTCTACTAAGGCGAAAGCGCGTCGTGAGATTTTAAGTCGTTTAGAGAGTGGAGAAATTGACATTCTCATGGGAACGCATGCGTTAATTCAACCAACTGTTATTTTTAATCGTCTCGGCTTAGTCATTACAGATGAGCAGCATCGTTTTGGTGTGGAACAGCGTCGCATTTTAAAAGAGAAGGGTGATAATCCCGATGTTCTCTTTATGACAGCAACACCTATTCCACGTACATTATCGATTACTGCTTTTGGCGAGATGGATGTATCGATTATTGATGAATTGCCAGCAGGTCGAAAACAAATTGAGACCAATTGGGTGAAGCATGAACAATTTAATCAAGTCCTACAAAAGATGGCACATGAATTACGAGCGGGAAGACAAGCATATGTCATCTGTCCTTTAATTGAAGAATCAGATAAGCTTGATGTGCAAAATGCGGTGGATGTCTATCAACAACTTGCAACGGTATTCCATGGACAATACGAAGTAGGGCTCATGCATGGGCGTTTGAAATCAGAAGAAAAAGATGCTGTGATGCGTGAGTTTAGTGAAGGAAAACTTAATGTATTAGTTTCTACAACCGTTGTCGAAGTTGGTGTGAATGTTCCAAACGCAACATTTATGGTCATTTACGACGCTGAACGATTTGGTTTAGCGCAACTCCATCAGTTGCGAGGACGTGTAGGGCGTGGAGAACATCAATCTTATTGTATTTTACTGGCTGATCCAAAAAGCGAAGAGGGTAAAGAACGTATGATTTCCATGGTTGAAGTGACAGATGGTTTTAGATTAGCTGAGAAAGATTTAGAGTTACGTGGACCAGGGGATTTCTTCGGACGTAAACAAAGTGGTTTACCAGAATTCAAAGTAGCAGACTTAGTACATGACTATCGTGCGCTTGAAACGGCAAGACAAGATGCAACAAACTTTGTAGCTTCTGAAGCTTTTTGGCAAGAAGAAGCTTATGCACCATTACGTCGTGTGATTGAATCATCTGGTATTTTAGAAGGCGAACGAATTGATTAAGCGAGAGAATGTTAGGTGTTTAAAAAACAACACTTGCATTCTCTTTTTTATATTTATATACTGATATTAGTACCAAGTGCTAAAATAAGGGGCGGAAAAAACAATGAAGTATTCAAAAAAAGAGCGACAAAAATTGTTGAAGCAAACCATTGAAGATAATCCATTCGTTACGGATGATCAATTGGCGAGTAAATTTAACGTCAGTGTCCAGACAATTCGTTTGGACCGTATGGAATTATCCATCCCAGAGCTACGCGAACGGATTAAAGATGTAGCAGCACATAATTTTGAAAATGAAGTCAAGACACTGCCGATTGATGAAGTCATTGGTGAGATTATTGATATTGATTTAGATGACCGAGCGATTTCGATTTTTGATGTAAAGGAAGAACATGTTTTTCAACGAAATGGTATTGCGAGGGGACACCATCTTTTTGCGCAAGCCAACTCACTAGCAGTTGCTGTCATTGACGATGATTTAGCCTTAACGGTAAAATCAGACTTAACGTACACAAAACCTGTACACGCTGGAAACCGTGTTGTAGCAAAAGCAGTTGTTACAAAGCAGGATGCGGATACGAACCGCACGTATGTAACTGTGACATCAACAGTTGAAGGAAAAACGGTATTTATCGGGAATTTTGAAATGTTCCGTACGAAAGGTAAGGGTGGAAACGAATGAAAATAGCAATTGATGCAATGGGTGGCGACCATGCACCAAAGGAAATCGTTGAAGGTGTATTTCAGGCAGTAGAAGATTTTAAAGATGTAGAGTTCTTACTATATGGTGACGAAGTGAAAATGGCACCTTATTTAAAACAACACGAACGTGTACAAGTCATTCATTGTTCAGAAGTAATTGAAGGAACAGATGAACCAGTACGTGCAGTTCGTCGTAAAAAAGATGCATCGATGGTGCGTATGGCACAAGCTGTAGCAGATGGCGAAGCAGATGCGTGTGTATCAGCAGGTAATACAGGTGCATTAATGGCAGCAGGGCTATTCATTGTTCATCGTATTGATGGTATTGACCGTCCAGCGCTAGCAACGACATTACCAACTTTAGATGGTGCAGGTTTTGACATGCTCGACTTAGGTGCAAATGCCGATGCTAAACCAGAAAACATTTTACAATATGCCATTATGGGTAGTATTTATGCAAAACAAGTACGCGGTATTGAAAAACCAACAGTTGGTCTATTAAATATCGGTACAGAAGATAAAAAAGGGAACGACTTAACAAAACAAGCGTTCAAATTGTTGAAAGAACAAAATGACATCAACTTTATCGGCAATGTGGAAGCACGTGAATTATTAAACCACGCAGCAGATGTCGTTGTAACAGATGGCTTCACGGGCAACATGGTATTAAAAACAATCGAAGGTGTTGCAGGGAATATTTTTGCGATGTTAAAAGAAGAGTTTTTATCATCGACAAAAACAAAAGTAGCAGCTATGATGATGAAAAATAATTTAAAGAATTTAAAAACAAAGATGGACTACTCAGAATATGGTGGCGCACCATTATTCGGTTTAAAAGCACCTGTTATTAAGGCGCATGGTTCATCGAAAGCACAGGCCATCTACAGTGCGATTCGTCAAACGCATATTATGGTCGAACACCGCGTATGCCAAACAATTGACCAAACGATTTCAAAGGAGAATGCATAATGACAAAAGTAGCGTTTATTTTCCCAGGACAAGGTTCACAAACAGTTGGAATGGGTGCAGAATTAATCGAAGCGAATGCATCAAGTAAAGCGTTTTACACAGAGGCAGATCAATTATTAGGTTTTGACTTATCAAAATTAATGTTAGAAGGACCACAAGAAGAATTAACATTAACATATCATGCGCAACCAGCTTTATTAACAACAGGTGTCATGGTTGCACAGCAATTAATGGATCATGGTATCCATCCAAACTTCACAGCGGGACACAGTTTAGGTGAATATGCTGCACTTGTTGCTTCAGGTGTTATGCGTTTTGAAGATGCAGTTGTAGCCGTACATAAACGTGGTCTTTTTATGAATGATGCAGTTCCAGCAGGACAAGGTTCAATGGCAGCTGTACTTGGTTTAGATGCAGAAGCATTACAAGCTGTAACAGATGCTGCTTCAGAAGAAGTGGGAGAAGTTGTACAATTAGCAAACTTGAACTGCCCAGGACAAATTGTTATCTCGGGTACAGCGAAAGCAGTAGAAGTAGCAAGTGAAAAAGCAAAAGAAGCAGGCGCGCGTCGCGTATTACCATTGGTTGTGAGTGGACCGTTCCATTCAGAATTAATGCGTCCAGCTGCTTCGAAATTACAAGAGATGTTAGCAGACATTCAGATGAATGATGCGAAAGCACCTGTAATTGCAAATGTCACAGCAAAAGCAGTAACGGATGCTACAGAAATTCGTTCACTATTAGTCGAACAACTATACTCACCTGTTCGTTGGGAAGAAACAGTACGTCAACTAGTAGCAGAAGGCGTAGATACATTCATTGAATGTGGTCCAGGTAAAGTATTAAGTGGATTAGTGAAAAAAGTAGATCGTAAATTAACAACATACTGTGTATTTGATGAAGCATCATTACAACAAGTTGTAGAAGCAGCGAAGGAGTGGAATACAAGTGAAGTTTAATGGACAAGCAGCAATCGTAACAGGGGCATCGCGTGGAATCGGACGCGAGATTGCACTTAAATTAGCAGAAGAAGGCGCTAAAGTAGTTGTAAACTATAGCGGTTCAAAAGAAAAAGCAGAAGCAGTAGCAGCAGAAATTATTGCAAAAGGTGGCGAAGCAATTGTACACCAAGCAAATGTTGCCAATGTGGATGAAGTAAAAGGTTTAGTTGATGCGACAATGGCTGCTTTTGGCTCTGTAGATATTTTAGTGAATAATGCGGGTATTACACGCGATAACCTGATTATGCGTATGAAAGAAGAAGATTGGGATGCAGTAATTGATACGAACTTAAAATCAGTATTCTTATGTACAAAAGCAGTAAGTCGTCAAATGATGAAACAACGCTCAGGTAGTATTGTAAACGTTGCATCTATCGTAGGTGTGGCTGGTAATGCAGGTCAAGCGAACTATGTAGCATCTAAAGCAGGTGTGATTGGTTTAACTAAAACGACTGCAAAAGAATTTGCAGCACGTCATATTCGTGTAAATGCAGTAGCACCAGGATTCATCGAGACAGAAATGACAGATGTACTACCAGAAGATGTAAAAGAAACAATGTTAACACAAATTCCACTTGCAAAATTAGGTCAAGCAAAAGAAATTGCAAATGTTGTTGCCTTCCTTGCATCAGATGAAGCAAGCTATATGACAGGTCAAACTTTACATGTTGATGGTGGTATGGTAATGTAACTTTTGCATTAAATGCACGAAAAAATATATTCAAAATCAATAGAGTAAGGTATACTACAAAAAGTGGTCATACCAGTTGTGACGAATATGCAAATTTATTGAGGGGAGGTGAGTATTTTGGCTACAGTACTTGAACGCGTAACAAAAGTTGTCGTTGACCGTCTTGGTGTTGACGAAAGCGAAGTAACATTAGAAGCTTCTTTCAAAGAGGACCTAGGTGCAGACTCACTAGATGTTGTTGAACTAGTAATGGAACTTGAAGAAGAATTCGATATGCAAATCGACGATGAGGATGCTGAAAAAATTTCTACAGTTGGATCAGCAGTAAGCTTCATCGAAAGCAAAATTGGCTAATTCGATTTTACATACTTCAGAAGTATGTATACTTATCATAAAGTCCCCGTTTCTTGAAATGGGGGCTTTTTTATGCAGATTGCTAAATAATTTTGCACTATTGAGCATAAACGAGTAAAATTGACTATGTACGTAAAGCTAAAAAATAAGAGGTTGATAAAATGAGAATAGAAGAATTATCTCAGAAAAACAGTGCGATTTCTGAGCATGCGAAAAAGAAGTTTGAAGAATTACAAAAGAATTTAAAAATCAGCTTCCACAATAAAAACCTACTATATAATGCTTTCACACATTCTTCTTACGTAAATGAACATCGACGTAAAGGATTTGAAGATAATGAAAGATTAGAGTTTTTAGGAGATGCTGTATTAGAGCTAACTGTTTCTAAGTTTTTATTCCTAATGTTTCCTAAGATGACAGAGGGTGAACTAACGAAATTGCGTGCTGCGATTGTCTGTGAGCCATCATTAGTAACTTTTGCAAATGAGTTATCCTTTGGTCATTATGTCCTTTTAGGAAAAGGTGAGGAACTGACAGGTGGTCGTGAACGTCCGGCATTATTAGCCGATTGTTTTGAGGCATTCATTGGTGCACTTTATTTAGACCAAGGTTTAGAAACAGTTGTTGCATTTTTGGAAAAAGTTGTTTTCCCAAAAGTTGAGCTCGGCACATTTTCTCATGTTGTAGATTTTAAAAGTCAGCTACAAGAAATGATTCAACAAGCGAATTCTGGTGTGTTGACTTATGAGATTATTAAAGAGCAAGGACCAGCCCATAATCGTACGTTCATTTCACGCGTTACATTAAACGGTGAAACGCTTGGAGAGGGTAATGGTAAATCGAAGAAGGAAGCTGAACAAAAAGCCGCACAAACAGCGATGCGCGCGCTAAAAGAGCAGTTCCCAAAAGGGTAGGTGAATTACGGTGTATCTTAAACGATTAGAAGTGATTGGATTTAAGTCATTTGCTGAACGAATTGGGATTGATTTTGTACCAGGTGTGACGGCGGTAGTTGGTCCGAATGGTAGTGGGAAAAGTAATGTAACCGATGCAATTCGTTGGGTATTAGGTGAACAATCAGCTAAATCACTTCGTGGTGCCAAGATGGAAGACATCATCTTCGCAGGAAGTGAATCGCGAAAAGCACTGAATTTTGCAGAAGTTACATTAATCCTTGATAACGAAGACGAGCGTTTACCAATTTCGTATAACGAAGTTAGTGTAACGCGTCGTGTTTATCGTTCAGGCGAAAGTGAATATTTATTAAATAAACAAACTTGCCGTCTAAAAGATATTACAGATTTATTTTTAGATTCTGGTTTAGGTAAAGAAGCGTTCTCGATTATTTCACAAGGTCGCGTTGATGAAATTTTAAATAGTAAGCCTGATGATCGTCGCGCTATTTTTGAAGAGGCTGCAGGTGTTTTAAAGTATAAAAAACGCCGCAAAAAAGCAGAACATAAATTGTTTGAAACAGATGATAACTTGAATCGCGTACTCGATATTCTACATGAATTAGATGAACGAATTGAACCACTTCAATTACAAGCTTCAACTGCTAAAGACTATTTAGAGATGAAGGACACACTACGCCAATTTGATATTGGTGTATTAATTCATGATATTGAACAAATCGACCACACCGTTGAGAAGTTATTACAAGATCAACATCAGTGGAATACGTCGCAACAAGAAAAACTTGTCGAAATTCAAAAGTTGGAGCAGCATATTGCGTCAATGAAAGACGAGTTACTTCAAGTTGGTCAAAAACTAGATGCAGATCAAAAAACAGTTGTAGAAGTGAGTGAAAACTACGCACGACTACAGGGCGAACAAAATCTATTTGCAGAAAAGCAAAAAAATGCTTCTGCGCAATTAAGTAAGCTAAAAGAATCTTTAAAACAAGCACAGTCTAAAAGAGATCAGTGGCAGAAGTCGCTTATTGAAAAAGAGCATGCTTTAAAAGAAGCGCAAAATCATGTCCACAAGTTACGAAAACATGTGAAACAATTAGAAACGGATTTAAATCGCTCAACAGATGAATTAGATGCAGAAATTGAAGATCAAAAAAGTACATATATCGAACGTTTAAATGAACAAGCGGCAACGAATAATGAACTGAAAAGTATCGAACAACAAATTCAACAGCAGCGTCAGTCCGATGAAAAAATCACATCAAAATCAAGTGAATTAACAACTGAGTTGCAACAAGCACAAGCAACGTTAGCAGAAGTAGAGCCGAAGTTAGATGCAATTCGATTAGAAATTGCAGAGCATTTAAAAGACTATGAAGCGACACAAGCCGAATTACAAAAAGCGAATACTCAATTAGCTGAAAAGCAAAAAATGCTTTATGAAGGTTATAATCACGTACAACAATTACGTTCAAGACGTGATACATTAGCTGAACTAGAGGCTGATTTTGCAGGGTTTTATCAAGGGGTTAAAGCTGTATTAAAGGCGCGTGAACAAAACCAATTACAAGGTGTACAGGGGGCAGTTGCAGAGTTAATTCATGCAAAAGGAGCTTATACACAAGCGATTGAAACAGCGCTTGGGGCAGCGATGCAGCATATTGTAACGGCAACAGATGAAGATGCAAAAAGAGCCATTCGTTATTTAAAACAAGTGCGTGCAGGACGTGCGACATTCTTACCGATGAATATTATGAAATCGCGTAAGTTATCACAAGCAGCGTTACAACCAATCCTTGATCACCCTTCATTTATTCAAACGGCTGATGAACTTGTTCAAGTTGATGAACGTTATCGTAGTATTGCAGAAAACTTATTAGGGCATATTCTAGTTGTAAAAGACTTAGATGGTGCAACGCAAATTGCGAAGTTTTTACAATATCGCTATCGTGTTGTCACATTAGATGGTGATGTTGTGAATGCGGGTGGTTCGATGTCTGGTGGCGGTGCGAATAAGCAACAAAATACCGTATTCAGTCGTAAAGCAGAACTGGAAACATTACAAGCAAATTTAGTCGAGATGGAAGAAACAATTCAGCAAGCTGAAAAGGTTGTGGCTGAATGGCAACAAAAAGCACAATCTGCTGCAACACTACTTGACGTACAACGTGATCATGGTGAGCAATTACGTGTTCAAGAGAATGAATTAGAAGCTACGTATCAGGCGACTGTGACGCAAGAGAAGATGTTACAACAAAGCTTATCTATTTATGGTTCTGAACAACAAGATACAACGTCACGCCATGCGATGCTTGTAACAAAGCAAGAAGCTTTAGTACAACAACTCGATCAAACAGCGAAAGAAATTCAACACTTAGAACAAGAAATTGAGCGTTTGAACGAATTGAAAGTTCAAATGAAGACAGCGCGTGATACATTATTAAATGAATTAGCGAATCAGCGTGAAGACCATGCACAAGCAATGGGTAAATTCGAAAGTATTCAAACTTCTACAGAAGAAACAAGAAGTTACTTTAATGAAGCAGCCGAAGAAGTATCTAAAATTCGACGTGAAATCGAATTTGTTACAAAAGGTGATGCAACTAATGGGCTTTCTGAAGAACAGTTCGAACAAGAGATTGCAAAACAATTAAAACGTAAGCAACAACTCGAAACAGCGATTGAACAATCCGTTGAAAAACGTGCTAACTTACAGCAACGCGTTGATGAAGAAACGACTACATTAAAAGAGATGCAGCGAATTCACCAACAATTTGTCAATGAACAAAACCAAGTGAAAATTCAACTTGGAAAACTAGAAGTAAAGCGCGCAAACGCTGTTGAACAATTACAACAAAACTATGATTTAACGTTTGAAGAAGCGCAACTAGAACCTGCATTAGAAGTGGATTTAGAAGTAGCGAAACGTAAAGTAAATATGCTATCTCAATCTATTAAGGAGCTAGGAGATGTCAATATTTCTGCGATTGAAGAATACGAGGCTGTTGCAGAGCGTCATGAATTTTTAACATCACAGCGTAATGATTTACTCGAAGCGAAAGACACATTGTATGAAGCAATTCGTGAGATGGATGAAGAGATGACGACGCGCTTTGGAACAACATTTAAACAAATTCGCATACACTTCCAGGAAGTGTTCAAAGAATTATTTGGCGGAGGTAAAGCAGATTTAATTTTGCTAGAACCCGATCAATTATTAACATCAGGTATTGAGATTGTTGCACAACCACCAGGGAAAAAACTGCAAAATCTAGGTTTACTTTCAGGTGGCGAACGTGCATTAACAGCAATCGCTCTATTATTTGCCATCTTGCGCACACGCCCCGTTCCATTCTGTATTTTAGATGAAGTAGAGGCAGCGTTAGATGAAGCGAATGTATCGCGCTATAGTCAATATTTGAAAAAATTCAGTGAAGATACACAATTCATTGTGATTACACATAAAAAGGTAACAATGGAAGGCGCGGATGTCTTATATGGTATTACGATGCAAGAACAAGGTGTATCTAAGTTAGTATCCGTTAAGTTAGAACAAGAAACAGTGTCCTAAAGGAGCGAATAAAACATGAGCTTTTTAAAGCGTATGAAAGAAAAATTGATGGGTGGACCATCAAAAGAAGAAGTGAAAGAACCAGAACAACAGGTAGAAGAAGTTGTTGAAACAGAAGAACCAGCTCAAGCGGAATTACCTGCTGTAGAAGAAGGAAAAGAGCAGGAAGTCGTTGAAGAAACAACAAAACCTGTTGAAGAAGAAACGGTTGAAACTGTACAAGAAGAAAAACAAGAAGTTGCCATTGTTGAAGAAGTAAAAGACGAACCAGAGGCAGAAAAAGAATCAAAAGGTTGGTTCCGTTCAGCTTTCTCAATTACTGAAAAGTTCAAATCAGGATTAACGAAAACACGCGACTCATTTACATCAAAAGTAAATGACTTAGTTGCACGTTATCGTACGGTAGACGAAGATTTCTTTGAAGAATTAGAAGAAGTACTTTTACAAGCCGACGTTGGTTTTGAAACGGTTATGGAATTAACAGAAATTCTACGCTATGAAGTACAGAAGAAAAATATCAAATCAACAGATGGAATCCAAGCATTAATCTCTGAAAAGTTAGTAGAGATTTATGAAAAAGCTGGAGACGACCATATTGAATTGAATTTACAACCAAAAGGCGAATTAACGGTGATTCTATTCGTAGGTGTAAATGGTGTTGGTAAAACAACAACAATCGGTAAATTAGCACACCGTTTAAAATCAGAAGGACGTTCAGTTATGTTAGCTGCTGGTGATACATTCCGTGCAGGTGCAATTGACCAATTACAAGTATGGGGCGATCGTGTCGGTGTTGAAGTGATTAAGCAATCGGAAGGTTCAGATCCAGCGGCTGTTATGTACGATGCTGTACATGCAGCGAAGAACCGCGGTGTGGACGTATTAATTTGCGATACAGCAGGTCGTTTACAAAATAAAGTAAACTTAATGAAGGAACTTGAAAAAGTACATCGCGTCATCTCACGTGAAGTACCAAATGCACCGCATGAAGTGTTGTTAGCACTTGATGCAACAACAGGACAAAATGCATTAATTCAAGCGCAAACATTTAAAGAAGCAACGAATGTTACAGGAATTGTCTTAACAAAATTAGATGGTACAGCTAAAGGTGGTATCGTAATTGCCATTCGTAATAAACTGCATATTCCAGTAAAATTCGTAGGGCTTGGTGAGAAGATGGACGATTTACAACCATTTGACCCAGAGCGCTATGTATATGGCTTATTTGCAGATGCGTTAGATGAGCAACTAAAAGAAGAAGAATAGGCTTCTCTTTGAATCCTAAGGTCTTGAGAATCTACGGATTTTCAAGACCTCTTTTTATGCCTTTTGCATGTGAGCGAAGGAATTTTCCTTTTCGATTGTCTAGGAAAATCCCCGACATGCTAGAGTCACAACCATCTCTTGATTGAAGACAAAAAGCGTCTTCAAGTCGAGCTGTTGAGTGCCTTCTGCATGTGAACGAGCCGATTTTACATTCTGATAGTCCAGTAAAATACGGCTACATGCCGACATCTCTTCGGTCATTCACTCAAAGTCAAAAAGCGACTTTGATTCATGCCCTGCAGAGCTGATAGCATGTGAACGAGCCGATTTTACATTCTGATAAGACAAGTAGTTTTACTTGACAGAAATAGGGTTTTTCATTAATATACAAAGGAATATGTCTACGAATGTATAAAAAATACTACACATGATAGAATAGATGTGTTAAGGAGAAGTTAACGATGCTTTTAGATAAAACAACACGTATGAATTTCCTTTTTGATTTTTACCAAGCATTATTAACGGATAAACAGAGAAGTTATATGCAACTTTACTATTTAGATGATCTTTCTTTAGGCGAAATTGCTGAATCGTATGAGGTGTCACGTCAAGCGGTTTATGATAACATTCGTCGAACGGAAGCGATGCTTGAGGAATATGAAGAGAAATTACAGCTTTTCCATAAATTCAAAAAAAGACAAAAGATTACAGACAAATTATCAGCTTGCTTACAAGATGACACAACAGAAAAGGCAGATTTATTGCCACTTGTTGAGCAATTGAAGCAAGACTAGGGGGCGACAATTATGGCTTTTGAGGGTTTAGCAGAGCGACTCCAAAGTACGATTCAAAAGATTAAAGGGAAGGGTAAAATTAACGAACAAGACGTTAAAGAAATGATGCGCGAAGTTCGTTTCGCTTTAATCGAAGCCGATGTTAACTTAAAAGTAGTAAAACAATTTGTTAAAACTGTAAGTGAACGTGCAATTGGTCAAGACGTCATGAAAAGTTTAACACCAGGTCAACAAGTTATTAAAATTGTACAAGATGAGTTGACGAATTTAATGGGTGGCGAACAAAGTCTTGTTAAATTTGCGACGAAACCACCAACTGTTATTATGATGGTCGGTTTACAAGGTGCCGGTAAAACGACAACTACAGGTAAATTAGCAAATCTATTACGTAAAAAATACAATAAAAAACCGTTGCTTGTAGCAGCCGATGTTTATCGTCCAGCAGCTGTAAAGCAATTAGAAACACTAGGTAAGCAATTAGGTATTCCTGTATTCCAAAAAGGTACAGAAGTATCG
This sequence comes from Kurthia sp. 11kri321, assembly GCF_001534765.1. Classification (NCBI taxonomy): domain Bacteria; kingdom Bacillati; phylum Bacillota; class Bacilli; order Caryophanales; family Caryophanaceae; genus Kurthia; species Kurthia sp. 11kri321. Next base: position 2,119,234 of record NZ_CP013217.1, on the reverse strand, counting down.
CCAGTTGATATTGCTAAAGAAGCATTAGAACATGCCAAAGAAGAACATCTCGATGTTGTGATTATCGATACAGCTGGTCGCTTGCACATTGATGAAAATCTCATGCAAGAATTAAAAGATATTCGCGCTTTAAAAGAGCCAGATGAAATCTTCTTAGTTGTGGATGCAATGACAGGTCAAGATGCTGTCAACGTTGCGAACAGCTTTAATGAAGCAGTTGGCATCACAGGTGTTGTTTTAACAAAATTAGACGGTGATACACGTGGTGGTGCGGCGCTATCTATTCGTACAGTAACTGAAAAACCGATTAAATTTGTCGGTATGGGTGAAAAAATGGATGCGCTTGAAACATTCCACCCAGAGCGTATGGCATCACGTATTTTAGGTATGGGTGATGTTTTATCATTAATCGAAAAAGCACAGGCACAAGTAGATGAAGATAAAGCAAAAGAATTAGAAGAAAAGTTTAAAACACAAACTTTTACATTTGATGATTTCCTAGAGCAAATGGCTCAAGTGAAAAAAATGGGACCATTAGAAGATATCTTGAAAATGATTCCAGGTGTGAATAAAATGAAGGGCTTAGATAATATTAATTTTGATGATAAACAAATTGATCATATCGAAGCCATTATTCAATCGATGACGATTGCAGAGAAAACCAACCCTGAAATTATTAACGCAAGTCGCAAAAAGCGTATTGCAAAAGGTTCAGGTTGTACGGTTCAAGAAGTAAATCGTCTCATTAAGCAATTTGATGAAATGAAAAAAATGATGAAGCAAATGACAGGTATGTCGACTAAGAATAAGAAAAAGTTCAAATTACCGGGAATGGATTCATTATTTAAATAAAATAATGTGTGTTAAGAAAAAATACTTTACAAGCTATTGTAATTTCATTTGATTTAAGGTAAAATAATGTGTGTTAAGAATAAACACTTTACAAACAATCGAAAGCTTGATATTATACTATCTTGTGTGAAACTTATTCGGAGGTGCAAAATAAACATGGCAGTTAAAATTCGTTTAAAACGTATGGGTGCTAACAAAGCTCCTTTCTACCGTATCGTAGTTGCTGATTCACGTTCACCACGTGACGGTCGTTCAATCGAAACAATCGGTACTTTCAATCCATTAACTTCTCCTGAGGAAGTTAAAATCGACGAAGCTAAAGCTTTAGCTTGGTTAGGTAACGGTGCGAAACCATCAGATACAGTACGTAACTTGTTCTCAAAACAAGGAATCATGGAAAAATTCCATAACTCAAAAAAAGGTAACTAATATTACTTTTTAAATAATCGGGGGTGACATTTGTGGAACAACTGATCGAAACAATCGTAAAACCTTTAGTCGATTTTCCGGATGATGTGAACATTACTGTTCAAGAGAGTTCGAATCGAATTGTTTATAAGCTTTCTGTAAATCCTCGTGATGTCGGAAAGGTCATTGGCAAACAAGGTAGCGTTGCAAAAGCAATTCGTGCAATTGTTTACTCAGCCGCAAGCAGTCACCGCATGAAGAAGACATACGTCGATATTCAAGATTAGCAGAAAAGGAGGGAGCTTATGTTCCTTCCTTTTTTGTTTAAAAAAATTAAAAGAGGTGTATCCAATGGAATGGTTTAACGTAGGAAAAATCGTCAATACACATGGTATTCGTGGTGAGGTACGTGTCATTTCGCAAACAGACTTCCCAGAAGAACGTTACGAAGTAGGCGCAGAATTAGGTATTTTTATTCCAGGTGAAAAAAAACCAACAATCGTAAAAGTGGCTTCTGCACGTGCGCATAAAAACTTTATCTTACTAACATTTGAAGGATATCCATTCATCCAAGATGTAGAAAAATTCAAAGGTTCGGAATTAAAAATTCACGAAAAATATTTAGATGATCTTGGTGATGATGAATTCTACTATCACGAAATCGTAGGTTGTACGGTATTCGATGAAGAAGATAATGAGATTGGTGAGATTACAGAGATTCTTCAAACAGGTGCAAATGACGTTTGGACAGTTAAAGGTGTAAATGGCAAAATGCATTATATCCCTGTCATTTTAGACGTTGTGAAAGAAGTCGATGTTGATGAAAAACGCATCACAATTGAACTGATGGATGGCTTATTATCATGATGAATATCCATGTATTATCGTTATTCCCTGATATGTTTGAAGGTGTTTTCGGTTCGTCTATTTTAAAGAAAGCACAAGAAAAAGGCGCTGTACAAATGAATGTGACAGATTTTCGTTCTTTTTCACAAAATAAGCATAATCAAGTAGATGATTATCCTTATGGTGGTGGTGCAGGAATGGTGCTGAAGCCAGAACCTCTTTTCCATGCAGTAGAAGATTTAGTCGCACAAGGTAAAAAGCCGCGCATTATTTTAATGTGTCCGCAAGGTGAGCGCTACGATCAAAAGAAAGCAGAAGAATTGGCTAAGGAAGAAGATTTAATCTTTTTATGTGGTCACTATGAAGGCTATGATGAGCGTATTCGAGAGTACCTTGTAACCGATGAAATCTCGATTGGTGATTTTGTATTAACAGGTGGCGAACTAGCCGCTATGACGGTCATTGATAGTGTCGTACGCCTTCTTCCAGGGGTTTTAGGACAAGAAGCTTCTCACGTCAATGATTCGTTCTCAACAGGATTACTTGAGCATCCACATTATACACGTCCTGCAGATTTTCGCGGCATGAAAGTTCCAGATGTATTAATGTCAGGAAACCATGCAAAAATTGAGCAATGGCGTATGGAACAATCGTTGAAAAGAACATTTGAACGTCGCCCAGATTTGCTTGAACACATTGAATTGACAAAAGAGCAACAAGCTTATTTAAAACAATTAAAAAATAATTCAAAGCTGTAAAGTATATTAGCTTGCAAGCGACTTTGAAGTATGATAGTATTTAAAATGCATTTCCTATGAGGAATGCCGTATTACGATGTTCCGCTGTAGCAACCAAGAGCGATCTATAAGAGCATCTGTCTAAGGAGAGAATAAAATGTCAAACATTATTACAGAAATTACTAAAGATCAATTACGTACAGACATCCCTGCATTCCGTGCTGGTGATACTGTAAGCATCGACGTTAAAATCGTTGAGGGTACTCGCGAACGTATCCAAAAATACGAAGGCGTTGTAATCAAACGTCGTGGTGGCGGTATTAGCGAAACTTTCACAGTGCGTAAAATTTCTTACGGTGTTGGTGTAGAACGTACATTCCCTGTACATACACCGAAAATCGCTAGCTTAACAGTTACTCGTCGCGGTAAAGTACGTCGTGCGAAACTATACTACCTACGTAACCTACGTGGTAAAGCAGCTCGTATCAAAGAAATTCGCTAATTTCTTAGCTGTTAAAGAGAGTACTATCCAATCGATTTCTTTTGGATAGTGCTTTTCTTTTTGCCTGTAAAAAGAAATCCTTGTACAATGAGTATAGAATGTAGAGGGAGGCGCGCTATGGAAACGAAACAAAAGAAAGAAAAGAATGAGCTATGGGAATGGACGAAAGCTTTAATTATCGCTTTTGCATTAGCAGCCTTCATTCGTTATGTGCTATTTACACCGATTGTCGTAGATGGGGAGTCGATGATGCCTACTTTACACAGTGGTGATCGAATGGTTGTGAATAAAGTTTCTTACAAGATTTCCGATATTCATCATAGCGATATTGTCGTTTTCCACGCTCCGGAGAAAAGAGATTATATTAAGCGTGTAATTGGTTTGCCGGGTGATACGATTGAATACAAGAATGATGTATTATATCGGAATGGTAAGGCGATTGACGAACCTTATTTACAACAATTTAAAAAAGCCATTCAAGATGGTGGCACATTAACAGAAGATTTTCAATTACAAGACTATGTACAAAAAGACAGAGTACCAGAAGGATATGTATTTGTAATGGGTGATAATCGACGTAATAGTAAAGATAGTCGACATATCGGACTCATTCCAGAGAACAAAATTATCGGTAAAGCGAGTATCGTTTTCTGGCCACTCGATCAATTTGGCTTAGTGAAATAGATGTAGGAGTGAGAGAATGACCATTCAATGGTTCCCAGGGCATATGGCGAAAGCTCGCCGTCAAGTAACAGAAAATTTAAAGCTAGTCGATATCGTATTTGAACTAATCGATGCGCGTTTACCCATGTCATCACGTAATCCAATGCTAGATGATATTATTCACCAAAAAAATCGTTTACTTATTTTGAATAAAGCAGATATGGCTGATGAAGTACAAACAAAGCGTTGGGTCCAATATTTCACAGATAAAGGACATCATGTTGTTGCGGTCAATTCGCTTGATTCAAAAGGTTTAAAGCGTGTTGTAAAGGCAGCAGAAGCAGTGCTGAAGCCAAAATGGGATCGTATGCGTGCAAAAGGTTTAAAAACACGTGCTATTCGTGCGATGATTGTTGGGATTCCGAACGTTGGTAAATCGACAATGATTAACCGTTTAGCGAAGAAAAATATCGCAAGAACAGGTAATACACCAGGTGTGACGCGTTCACAACAATGGATTAAAGTTGAAAAAGAACTTGAATTACTTGATACACCAGGGATTTTATGGCCGAAGTTTGAAGACCAAGAAGTAGGTTATAAGCTAGCTTTGACAGGCGCGATTAAAGATACGATTACGAACATGGATGATTTAGCGATTTATGGATTACGTTTCTTAGAAAAATACTATCCAACTCGTTTAGAAGAACGCTATAAAATTACAACTGTTGCAGAAGAAGTGGTGGAGACATTCGATCATATCGGACGTTTACGTAATGTAAAAGCAGCAGGTGGAGAAATCGACTATGATCAAGTATCAGAATTAATTGTACGCGATATTCGTAATGAGCATTTAGGAAAATTAACATTCGATTTCGTCGAAGATTATGAATAATGCAATCTAAGGCTGTTCTTTCGCTATAATAAAGCGAGAGGGCAGTTTTTTTATATAAAAATAAGAAAAAGAACCGATAGAAAAGTTAGATGAGAGGGAATTAGATGAAGACAATTAAAGCGATTAAAGAAGCGTTAGCACAAGAACATACATGGCAAGAATGGATGACGGAACTTGAACAAGATGAACGAGAAGGTGTAAAGAAAGGATTGCAATCTTGGAAACGTCAGCAAGAAAAAAGAGAGAAGCTACAACAAGAACATGAAGCGAAAATTCAATTTGATGATGCCTATCGTACACATGAAGGAGCATACATTGCAGGAACGGATGAAGCAGGTCGTGGGCCACTAGCAGGACCTGTTGTGACTGCGGCAGTTATTTTACCAGCAGAATGTGATGCATTAATTGGGTTAAATGACTCGAAAAAACTATCACTTGAAAAAAGAGAACAATTTATGCGACTCATTGAAGAACATGCTCTTGCAAGTTATATTCACTTTCAATCAGAAGAAGCAATTGATACATTGAATATTTACGAAGCGACAAGACAATCGATGAAGGCATCAATTGAAGGTTTATCAATTCAACCTGATTTTGTATTAGCCGATGCGATGACATTGGATATTACAATTCCACAAGAATCGGTTATTAAAGGAGATGCGAAAAGTTTAGCGATTGCTGCAGCTTCTATTTTAGCGAAAACCGCGCGTGATCATTATATGGAACAAATGGATGAAAAGTATCCAGGCTATGGATTTGCGAAACATGCGGGTTATGGCACAAAACAACATCTAGAAGCCATTCAACATTTAGGTGTGACACCGATTCATCGTAAGACATTTGAACCAATTAAATCGATGTTACAAAAGGAGTGAGAGAACTATGAATTTATCTGGTGTGAATGTGGGGCAAATTCAAGGAGCTGCGAATACTGCGCAACCTGTTTCGATGCAGGAAGGACAAGTGTTACACGGAACTATTAAAAAATTGTATCCAAATCAACAAGCTGAAATTAATATTGGCGGTCAGAAGATGATGGCGAAACTTGAAACACCAATGCAAGCAGGAAATACACATTTCTTTCAAGTAACCGCAACAACGCCCGATTTAACGTTAAAAATGGTTAGTGGTCCAGTTGATGAAAAAGCATCCTTAATGGATCAAACTAAACAAATGATTGATACGATGAAATTGCCACAAACAAAAGAGATGCAACAGATTGTGTCGCAATTAGTTAAAAATAATATTCCGTTTAATAAAGAGCAATTAATAGCAGCGGAACAATTATTAAAAGGTGCAAATGGTGCTGAAAGACCTCAAGCATTGGATGCTTTACAAAAGATGATTGAATTGAAACTACCCATGACATCAACAAGTTTACAAGCCGTTATGGAAGGGAGTTTAAAAGGTGGTTTTACAAATTTACTTGGAAATTTAGAGCAATCAATTCGACTAGATACACAATTAGCATCTCAATTAAAAGAAGCGATCTTACAACAGTTGGCACAGCTGAAGTCACCTTTAAGTGAACAAACTGGAAATATTGCACTTGGAAAATTACTTGGTAGTAATACACCAGAAGCAGGGCAAATTTTACAACAAGCGGGTGTTGGAGCAAAAGCGGAAACGACTGACATTGTAAAACAGTTATTTCAACAATTTAAGACGGAACCGAATGAAGCCATTCGTCAATTGTTACAACAGCCGATGACGAAAGAGAATTTGCAAAACTTATCGCAAGCGATTCAACAACATCCGACTTTAACAAAAGATCAACAACAAGCGATTCAGCAGGCGATTACGCGTATGCAATTAGCGCCGAGTGCATCGAATCAAGCGCAAGTCATTCAAGAAGTCACAACACAACTAGCAAGTGCGAAGGAGAGTATTCCTCAGTTGATGAGCCAACTGAAAAACGCAACAGCTGAAACGCAACCAGCGATTATTCAAAAATTAGCCACTGCTGTTGCAGAGAATCCAACTTTAACAATGCAACAAAAACAAGAAGTGATTGCACAATTAGGACAAGTGCAGAAGAATGGGGCTGAAAACGTCTTTAAAGCGCTTGTAACTGCTTTTTCAACACAAGTTGGTTTACAACCTACAGAAGAAGCAACAAGTCAATTAAGCCAATTACTAGGCGTTTCAAAAGACCAGTTAAGTTCACTTATGCAAAATCTAACACGTACATTGCAGCAACAATCGACACCTTTTGCACAGCAAATGTTACAAGATGTTGAAAATCTGCAAATGACCCAATTATCTGGACATGCTGTACAAGCTTCCATGAAAAAGACACTAAGTGAGCTTGGATTGAGTCTTGAAGCGAACATTTTACAATCGAACCCAGAGCAGGCGCAGCTCTCATCGACATTGAAATCACTCATGCATGCCCTTGTCCATGAAAATGTCACAAATTCGACAAGAAATTTAGCAGAGCAAGTAATTGGACGTATGAATGGACAACAATTACTGTCAATGGATCAAGGACAACAGCAACAAATCGTTATGCAAATCCCATTACAATTCTTCGGAAAACGAATTGATGCGACATTGCAGTGGTCAGGAAGCAAGAATAAAGATGGGAAAATAGACTCAAATTTTGCACGAATTATGTTCTATTTACATCTTGAAAATCTGCATGAAACGGTTATAGATATGCAAGTGCAAAGTCGCGTTGTGACGCTAAATATTTATACTGAAAATCAGCAAAGTCAAGGGATAATTGACCCTTTAAAAGAGGTGTTAAAGGCTCGATTAGCAGAGCAAGATTATCGCCTTTCAGGTGTTTTTCTGAAAAAGTTCGATGAGCCTAAACCAACTGTTAAACAACAGTCGAAAATCATCGGCAAAAGTGAAGATGGAGGGGTCGACTTTAGAATATGAAAAAAGAAAATCGTAAAGAAGCTGTCGCCTTATCATTTAATTCTGAACAATCAGAAGCACCAAAAGTCATTGCGAAGGGAAAGGGGCTTGTTGCGGACTCTATTTTGAACAAAGCACAAGAAAGTGGTGTGCCAATTCAAGAGGATCCAAACCTAGTACAGTTATTAGGACAGTTAAATCTAAATGAATCTATCCCTGAAGAACTGTATCAAGCTGTAGCGGAAGTATTTGCATTTATTTACAAATTAGACCAAATTAATGGTAAAAATAAATAAAAAAAACACTGATTTTTTATGCGAAAATCAGTGTTTTTTTACATTACTTTAGAAAAAAGACGTATATTGAATGATATTTTAGCATAAAATAGATTGTGGACAACTTTTTGAATATTTAATACAATGGAGGAGAAGTAGCAATGCTTTACAATTGAGATGGGAGGCAATTTGATGAATATCCATGAATATCAAGGTAAAGAAATTCTTCGCCAATACGGGGTGGCGGTTCCGAAAGGACGCGTAGCTTTTTCTCCAGAGGAAGCAGTGAATGTGGCGAAAGAACTGAGCTCAGATGTTATGGTAGTAAAAGCTCAGATACATGCAGGGGGTCGAGGTAAAGCAGGCGGTGTTAAAATTGCGCGCAACCTTGAAGAAGTACGTGCTTATGCGAAAGAGTTATTAGGAAAAGTTCTTGTAACACATCAAACAGGTCCACAAGGTAAAGAAGTGAAACGACTGTATGTTGAAGAAGGTTCAGACATTAAGAAAGAATATTACTTAAGTTTAGTCGTAGACCGTCAAACATCACGCGTTACATTAATGGGTTCCGAAGAAGGCGGTATGAACATAGAAGAAGTCGCTGAAGAAACACCAGAAAAAATCTTCACAGAAGTAATTGATCCAGTGGTAGGTTTAACAGGTTTCCAAGCACGTCGTTTAGCGTTCAATATCAACATTCCAAAACACCTAGTAAATAAAGCTGTGAAATTAATGCTTGGTATTTACGAAGCATTCATTGATAAAGATGCATCAATTTTAGAAATTAACCCACTTGCTGTAACAGGTGATGATGAGGTAATCGCATTAGATGCGAAATTTAACTTTGATAGCAACGCATTATATCGTCATAAAGATATCGTCGAGTTACGTGACTACGATGAAGAAGATGAAAAGGAAATTGAAGCATCAAAATACGATTTAAGTTACATCGCATTAGATGGTAACATTGGTTGTATGGTAAATGGTGCTGGTTTAGCTATGGCTACTATGGATACAATTAGTTACTACGGTGGTTCACCGGCTAACTTCTTGGACGTTGGGGGCGGTGCTTCTGCTGAAAAAGTAAAAGAAGCATTTAAAATTATCCTTTCTGACCAACAAGTTAAAGGTATTTTCGTTAATATCTTTGGTGGGATTATGAAGTGTGACGTAATTGCTGAAGGTGTAGTAAAAGCAGCTTCAGAACTAGGATTAGAAGTACCGCTTGTTGTGCGTTTAGAAGGTACAAACGTAACAAAAGGTAAAGAAATTCTAAATGAATCAGGCTTAAATATTACTGCAGCTTCATCATTAGCAGATGGCGCAGAAAAAATCGTAAAACTTGTTGGATAAGAGAGGCGGACTATAAAATGGCTATTTTTATTGATAAAGATACAAAAGTGTTAGTTCAAGGGATTACAGGCTCTACAGCTCTTTTCCATACGAAGCAAATGCTTGAATATGGAACAAAAATTGTGGCAGGTGTTACACCAGGTAAAGCAGGCACAGTAGTTGAAGGTGTTCCGGTATTCAATACTGTTTCAGATGCAGTTGCAGAAACTGGTGCAAACGTATCCGTAATCTATGTACCAGCACCATTCGCAGCAGATGCAATTTTAGAAGCTGTAGACGCAGAATTAGATATGGTGATCTGTATTACAGAACATATTCCTGTAATCGATATGGTAAAAGTGAAACGTTATATGGAAGGCAAGAAAACACGTTTAATCGGACCAAACTGCCCAGGTGTTATTACAGCAGATGAGTGTAAAATCGGTATTATGCCAGGATACATCCATACAAAAGGTCATGTAGGTGTTGTATCTCGTTCTGGTACATTAACGTATGAAGCAGTACATCAATTAACTGAAGCTGGAATTGGCCAAACGACAGCAGTTGGTATTGGTGGAGACCCAGTAAACGGTACAAACTTCGTGGATGTTTTAAAAGCATTTGAAGAAGATCCAGAAACATATGGTGTTGTAATGATTGGTGAGATTGGCGGTACAGCTGAGGAAGAAGCAGCTGAATTCGTTAAAAATCACATGACAAAACCAGTTGTCGGTTTCATCGGTGGTCAAACAGCACCTCCAGGAAAACGTATGGGTCACGCAGGCGCGATTATCTCAGGTGGTAAAGGTACAGCAGCTGACAAAATCAAGGCTTTAAATGAAGCCGGTATTGAAGTTGCACCAACACCAGCAGCAATCGGTGAAACATTTATTAAAGTTATCAAAGAAAAAGGTCTATACGAAAAGTGTAAAACACATTAAGATGTAAATAGATGAGCTAATTATTTTAGCTACGAGTAAACAGGAATCTTGCGCAAGCGGTTCCTGTTTTTCGTTGCTAGAAATCAGGTCATCTTTATATGAAGAGGAGGCGAATGCCATGCATTCATTTGACGCGGCACTTCACGCACTACATTATGTGCGTCAGTACCCACTGAATCGCTTGTACCCCTTATTACAAGTAGATCCAGAACTTGAAACCCTCCCTCATATGAAACCCTCACAACTTGCATACTATTTTCAAATTACATTAAAACAAGCAATACAACTTCATGCAGAATTTCATCAAGTTTACCAAACAGACTGGCATGCTTTTTATGCAAAACAGCAGATAGTCCCAATCCCATTTTATAATGAACACTATCCTATTTCTTTACTAAATGTGTATGATCCACCCGCGATGCTTTACTGTAAAGGTGACATAACGTTATTGCAAAAATATAAAAAAATCGCTATAGTTGGTTCAAGAAAAGCTACCAATTATTCACAAAAATGTTTAACAGCTATCATACCACCTCTTATTTCGCAAAATATCGCGATTGTAAGCGGTTTAGCGAGAGGGGCAGATAGAATGGCTCATGAGACAACAATCGCTCATTTAGGCAATACTATAGCTGTTTTAGGAAATGGTTTACATTATCACTATCCGAGGGAACATAAAACATTGCAGCTAGAAATGGAAAAAAAACATCTCGTTTTAACAGAATATCCACCGCATATGCCACCTCAAAAGTGGCAGTTTCCGAAAAGAAATCGCATCATAAGTGGACTGAGTGATGGTATTGTACTAACTGAAGCAGAATTAAAGAGTGGAACAATGAGTACAGTTGAATATGGTTTGGATCACGGTAGAAATATTTTTTCAGTTCCTGGAGATATTTTTTCACCCCTCTCTGCAGGTCCGAATAAGTTGATATATGAGGGTGCAACGCCTGTTTTACATGGGCAACAAATAATAGAAGAAATGAAGAATAATTCATCACGAAAATGAAAAATGGTTGCAAAACTTGATTTTCTGTTATACATTTTGCAACAGGTAATTGTTTTCAAAATATGAAACTTCACCTCTACAAGGGGGCAAACACATGTCGGATTATTTAGTTATAGTGGAATCGCCCGCAAAAGCAAAAACAATCGAGCGATATTTAGGAAAAAAATATAAAGTAAAAGCTTCCATTGGTCATGTGCGTGATTTACCACGTAGCCAAACAGGAATTGATACAGAGAACAACTATGAACCGCGTTATATTACAATTCGAGGCAAAGGTCCTGTCTTACAGGAATTAAAAACAGCTGCTAAAAAAGCAAAAAAAATCTATCTCGCAGCCGATCCAGACCGCGAAGGAGAAGCGATTGCTTGGCATTTAGCAACTGCTTTAAATATTGATATTGAATCAGATTGTCGCGTTGTTTTTAATGAGATTACAAAAGATGCAATCAAAGAATCATTCAAACATCCACGTCCAATCGATTTAGACTTAGTTGATGCACAACAAGCACGTCGTATTTTAGACCGTCTTGTTGGATATAATATTAGTCCTTTACTATGGAAGAAAGTCAAAAAAGGTTTGTCAGCAGGTCGTGTTCAATCAATTGCACTGCGTCTGATTATTGACCGTGAAAACGAAATTAAAAACTTCCAACCAGAAGAATATTGGTCAATCGAAGCTTCTTTTGAAAAAGGTAAAAAAGTATTCGATGCAGCATTCTATGGTACGACAAGCGATAAAATTAAATTAACAAATGAAGCCGAAGTTCAAAACATATTAAAACAAATCAAAGGTGAAGATTTTGAAGTAACAAAAGTTTTAAAGCGTGAGCGTAAGCGTAATGCAGCGCCGTCATTCACAACATCTTCTTTACAACAAGAAGCAGCGCGTAAATTAAACTTTAGAGCAAAGAAAACGATGATGTTAGCACAGCAATTATACGAAGGAATTGACCTTGGTAAAAAAGCAGGTGGCATTGTCGGGTTAATTACCTACATGCGTACAGACTCAACGCGTATTTCAGAAACAGCGAAAAAAGAAGCGCATGAATACATTCTTGAAAATTATGGTGAAGAATATACAACACCTGTTGAACAACAAGCGAAAAAATCTGAAAAGGCACAGGATGCCCATGAAGCAATTCGTCCAACATCAACAATGCGTCATCCGGATACATTAAAAACAGTTTTATCTCGTGACCAACTTCGTTTATACCGTTTAATTTGGGAACGATTCATCGCCAGTCAAATGGCTTCTGCTGTATTAGATACAGTAACAGCAGACTTACAAAACGGTGATTTACTATTCCGTGCAACTGGTTCACAAGTGAAGTTCCCAGGTTTCATGAAGGTATATATCGAAGGTTCAGATGACCAAAAAGAAGAAAAATCTAAAGATAAGTTATTACCACCGATGGAACAAGGCGATCTTGTTAAAACGGTTGAAATTGAACCGAAACAACATTTCACGCAGCCACCACCACGTTTTTCAGAGGCACGTCTTGTTAAAACGTTAGAAGAGCTAGGTATAGGTCGTCCATCTACGTATGCACCAACGCTAGATACAATTCAAAAGCGTGGTTATGTCACACTTGAAACAAAGCGCTTTGTACCAACGGAGCTAGGTGAAATTGTGCATAGTCTAGTGCTTGAATTCTTCTCAGACATTGTGAATATAGAATTTACAGCGAAGATGGAGAATGACTTAGACTTAATCGAAGAAGGACAAAAGCAGTGGGTAGAAGTCATTGATGAATTCTACAAAGACTTTGAAAAAGACTTGAAACATGCGGAAGTAGCGATGGAAAAAGTCGAAATCAAAGATGAACCTGCAGGAGAAGACTGTGAATTATGCGGTCATCCGATGGTATTCAAATTAGGTCGATACGGTAAATTCATGGCATGTAGCAACTTCCCAGAATGTCGTAACACAAAAGCGATTGTGAAGGAAATTGGTGTGAAATGTCCAACATGTAAAGAAGGCGAAATTGTTGAGCGTAAGAGTAAAACAAAACGTATCTTCTACGGTTGTAATCGTTATCCAGACTGTGACTTTGTATCATGGGATAAACCAATCAGTCGTCCATGTCCGAAATGTAACGAAATGCTTGTTGAAAAGAAAATCAAAAAAGGTGTTCAAATTCAATGTACGTCTTGTGACTACAAAGAAGAACCGACACAATAAAACAAAAGAAGGAGTCGTTTTTAAACGGCTTCTTTTTCTATGTTAGGAACAATATTTCGCGTAAATAACACTTTCAAGCTAAGCCATTTTTATGATACAGTAAGCAAGAACATTTTATTTTAAGAAGTAGAGAAAGTAGGTCGTACAATCCATGACATATGTAAATGTAATTGGTGCTGGTTTAGCAGGTAGTGAAGCAGCATGGCAAATTGCCAAACGTGGTATTCAAGTAAAACTTTATGAGATGCGTCCAGTAAAACAAACACCGGCACATCATACAGATAAATTCGCAGAGCTTGTATGTTCAAACTCATTGCGCGCAAATAACTTAACAAATGCAGTTGGCGTAATTAAAGAAGAAATGCGTAAACTTGATTCAATTATTATTGAAGCAGCAGATTCTTGTTCAGTACCAGCAGGTGGCGCTTTAGCAGTTGACCGTCATGAGTTTGCTGGCTATGTAACAGAAAAAGTGAAAAATCACCCGCTTGTTGAAGTGATTCATGAGGAAGTAACTGAGATTCCGAAAGATGGTATTACCGTAATTGCAACAGGTCCGTTAACATCACCAGAACTTGCAAAATCTATTCAAGAGGCGACAGGACAAGACTATCTGTACTTCTATGATGCAGCAGCTCCAATCATTGAAAAAGATAGCATTGATATGGATAAAGTGTATTTAAAATCACGCTATGATAAAGGCGAGGCAGCATACCTAAACTGCCCAATGAACGAAGAAGAATTTAATGCTTTCCAACAAGCTTTAATTGAAGCAGAAGTAGCACCTTTAAAAGAATTTGAAAAAGAGAAGTATTTTGAAGGGTGTATGCCAATTGAAGTAATGGCAGCACGTGGTCCGAAAACGATGCTATTTGGTCCAATGAAGCCAGTAGGTTTAGAAGATCCTAAAACGGGCAAACGTCCACATGCCGTTGTTCAACTTCGTCAAGATGACGCAGCTGGAACACTATATAATATAGTAGGTTTCCAAACGCATCTAAAATGGGGCGAGCAAAAACGTGTATTCCAAATGATTCCTGGACTTGAGAATGTTGAAATCGTTCGTTATGGTGTCATGCACCGTAATACATTCATCAACTCACCAAAAGTATTAGCACCGACATATCAATTAAAATCACAACCGAACGTATTCTTTGCAGGTCAAATGACAGGTGTTGAAGGATATGTAGAGTCAGCTGGTAGTGGTCTAATTGCAGGGATTAATGCGGCGCGTATGGCAATGGAACAAGATTTAAAAATCTTCCCTGCTGAAACAGCGCTTGGTAGTATGGCGCGCTATATTACAGAAGCAGATTCAAAACACTTCCAACCAATGAATGTAAACTTCGGTTTATTCCCAGCACTTGGTGAAAAAATTCGCTCAAAACAAGAACGCGGCGAAAAACATGCTGAACGTGCTTTAGCAAGTATTGAAGCATATATTGAGTCCGAAAAATTGTAAAAAAGTCCACCTAGTACGGACATTTGTTTGTATTAGAAAAAGATTTGATAAAGCCGAGCAAAGTTGATATACTTTGTTAGGCTTTTTTATTGTGTTTTTGACTTGTGTGCTATTTAATGGCATGTCCTTTTTTAGTACAGTTCACGAAAACGCCGTAAATCTACAGAAAATTAGCATAGTCAATATAATTTGAAGTGCTTTGACTTTCTTTTATTTTCTGATAATGCGAAAATAAAAGAAAGTATGGAAAACGAGGTGTTCAAATGCGTATTAGTCAACATGAAGCACTCCAACAATTTATTACATATATTCAGTTGGAGAAAAACTATTCTGCTCTAACATCTGAAGCGTATCAACAAGACTTACAAGAATTCTTTTCATTTTTAAAACAAGAACAAGTAACTACGCTAGAAGAAGTAGAATATGTACATGCGCGTTTGTTTGTCACACAACTATACAACGAAGAAAAAGCAAGGGCGACAATCTCACGAAAGATTTCGTCTATTCGTTCGTTCTTTCGCTTTTTAAACCGTGAGTTTCAGTTGAATGATGCATCTTTCCAATCGCTTTATCATCCTAAAAAAGAAAGTCGACTACCACGCTTTTTTTATGAGGAAGAATTGAAAATGCTATTTGAAGCAAATGAAGGGGAAACACCTAAAGAGAAAAGAGAACTCGCAATTTTGGAGTTATTATATGCAACAGGCATTCGCGTAAGTGAATTAACATCGATTCAATTAAAAGATGTTGATTTTTCATTAAGTATTTTACGCGTAATGGGGAAAGGGAGAAAAGAACGATATGTTCCTTTTGGACAATTTGCACACGAAGCTTTGCAACTGTATGTGACCGATGCGCGTCCTATTTTAATGAAGAAACAGCAACATGATTCGCTTTTTGTTAATATGAGAGGTGAGCCACTAACTGCTCGTGGTGTACGGTATATTTTGAATGAGATGGTAAAAAAAACAGAATTAACGACGACGATTTATCCACATATGATTCGTCATACATTTGCCACACATTTATTAAATCAAGGGGCAGACTTACGTACAGTGCAAGAGCTACTTGGACATGCAAGCTTATCATCTACACAGGTGTACACCCATGTCACGAAGGAACATCTTCGCAATACCTATATGAACGCTCATCCAAGAGCGTAAAATGACGAGGAGTGAGCAATATGGAATTACATGCAACAACGATTTTTGCAATCCAACATAAAGGGCAGAGTGCAATGGCTGGTGACGGTCAAGTAACACTCGGAAATTCAGTTGTAATGAAGCATACAGCAAGAAAAGTAAGACGATTGTTTAATGGACAAGTGCTTGCTGGTTTTGCAGGTTCTGTAGCAGATGCTTTTACGCTCTTTGAAATGTTTGAGGGTAAATTAGTTGAGTACAATGGTAACTTACAACGTGCAGCTGTAGAAGTAGCCAAGCAATGGCGCGGCGATAAAATGTTACAAAAATTAGAAGCACTTTTACTTGTAATGAACAAGGATACATTACTACTTGTGTCTGGTTCTGGAGAAGTAATTGAACCAGATGACGGGATTTTAGCAATCGGTTCAGGTGGGAATTATGCGTTATCAGCAGGTAGAGCTTTAAAACAATATGCAGGTGAACAAATGACAGCAAGAGAAATTGCAGAGGCTTCACTGAATATAGCTGCAGATATTTGTGTCTTTACAAACCATAATATTATTTTGGAGGACTTAGACATATGAATGAACAAACACCAAAACAAATGACAGAGTATCTCGATCGTTATATTGTCGGTCAAACGAATGCAAAAAAGTCTGTAGCGGTTGCATTACGTAATCGTTATAGAAGACAACTACTATCTGAAGAAATGCGCGAAGAAGTTGTACCGAAAAATATTTTAATGATTGGACCAACAGGTGTTGGTAAAACAGAAATTGCACGACGAATTGCAAAATTAGTTAAAGCACCTTTCTTAAAAATTGAAGCAACAAAATTCACAGAAGTCGGTTATGTGGGACGCGATGTAGAATCGATGGTACGTGATTTAGTCGAGGTGTCTGTTCGCCTTGTAAAAGAGGAAAAACGTGCAGAAGTAAAAGACGAAGCAGAAATATTAGCAAACGAAAAAATCGTGAAATTACTTGTACCAAGTCTCAAAAAGAAAAAGCAAGCAAATACGACGAATCCATTCGAAATGTTATTTGGTGGTCAACAACCTCAAGAAGAAGCTACTGAAGATGATCCACAAATTCGTGTTAAACGTTCTCAAGTGGCAGAAGATTTAAAAGCTTTGAAACTTGAACAAGAGATTGTAACGATCGAAGTGACAGAGCAACCTTCCAATATGCTAGGTGCTTTTACAGGTATGCCAGGTATGGATATGGGTGGTAATAATATTGGAGACTTACTGTCAAATATGATGCCATCACAGAAGAAAAAACGTAAAGTGACAGTGGAAGAAGCACGTCGTTTATTAACAATTGAAGAAGCAAATAAATTAATCGATGAAGATGAAGTATCGGCAGAGGCTGTTCGACGCGCAGAACAATCAGGAATTATCTTCATTGATGAAATCGATAAGATTGCTGTAAAAGGTAATAGTGGTGGTCCTGGTGTGTCACGTGAAGGTGTACAGCGTGATATTTTACCAATTGTTGAAGGTTCAACTGTGAATACAAAATACGGTAGTGTCCGTACAGACTTTATGCTATTTATCGCAGCAGGTGCATTCCACATGTCAAAACCATCTGATTTAATTCCAGAATTACAGGGACGATTCCCGATTCGCGTTGAATTAGATAAGCTGACAAAAGAAGATTTTGTACGCATTTTAAAAGAACCACATCATTCACTAATTACACAATATAAAGCACTTTTAGCAACAGAAGGTGTTGAAATTGACTTTACAGATGAAGCAGTTGATAAGTTAGCTGAAATTGCTTCAAAAGTAAATCAAGAGACGGATAATATTGGTGCACGCCGTCTGCACACTATTTTAGAAAAGTTATTAGAAGAATTATCATTTGAAGCTTCAGATATCTCACCAGCACATATTGATATCACGCCAGCTTATGTAGAGCAAAAATTAGGTGATATTGCTGAGGACAAAGATTTGTCAGAGTTTATCTTATAGTTTATAATGTAAATTGGACAAACAATTAAAAAACTTTTGAATTTTCTGTAAATAATAGAAAATTCATGGGAGGACATAAATCAATGAATTTATTAGAAAAAATCCGTAAAATTAACTCGATGCTACAAGCATCAGCTGGTAAAGCGGTTAACTTTAAGGAAATGGCGAATACTTTAGGTATGGTAATTGAAAGTAACGTATTCATCGTTAGTCGTAAAGGTAAGTTATTAGGTATTGAGATTAACCAACAAATTGAGAATGAACGTACTGCAAAAATGTTTGAAGAACGTCAATTCCCAGAAGATTATACAAAAAAACTATATGACTTTAGCGAAACTGTGTCGAATATCGACGTTGACGATGAACATACAGCATTCCCAGTTGAAAATCGTGATGTATTTAAAAACGGTTTAACAACAATCGTACCAATCAATGGTGCTGGTGAACGTTTAGGTACACTAATTCTTGCGCGCATTGATAACCGTTTTGAAGACGAGGATTTAATCCTTGCTGAGTACGGTGCAACTGTAGTTGGTATGGAGATTCTTCGTGAAAAAGCAGAGGAAATCGAAGAAGAAGCACGTTCAAAAGCTGTCGTACAAATGGCAATTAATTCATTATCTTATAGTGAGTTAGAAGCAATTGAGCATATCTTTGAAGAGTTAGATGGTTCTGAAGGTTTATTAGTTGCCTCTAAAATTGCAGATCGTGTAGGGATTACACGTTCAGTAATCGTAAACGCATTACGTAAGTTAGAGTCAGCAGGTGTAATTGAATCACGTTCTTTAGGTATGAAGGGAACATATATTAAAGTATTAAACGCAAAATTCCTAACAGCATTAGCTGAAATTAAAATGCGTTAATTAAAAGAATAAAAGCTTGAGGCACAAAGATGTTGTCTCAAGCTTTTTTTATTCCAAAGATATACAAATTTTTATTTTTGCGTTATATTTTGTTAGAAGGTAGAAGAATGGATTTTAAAAAAAACAATATATCCCTTTAAAGTGCATATTTTCAATATTAAAATATGTATTTTTTGTGAAGTTAAAAAAAGGGGTAACAAAAAATAGTTGATATACCAACCTTCTTTATTGTTTTTTTGATAATTATTAAAATCTCTGAGATAAAAAAGTAAAAAAATATACTTTTTGAAAAAGCTTTGAAATGTTATAGTATTCACTTGAGGACGAGGTAACAGTAATTTTCTCATATGTTACAAATCGAAAAAAAGTCGTCTAGTAAAAAAGTCTTTCTAATTTTATGATGAAGTTTTTCAAACAAATTAATTTAGATTTTGGAGATTATTTTTAAGTGTTTCTAAATGAATTGAAAAGGACTTAAGGTGGGTGTAGAAAGTAACATGGTGATAGTGTAAACTTTTGAAAACAACATTGAGATGATGGAAAAACTTTTGTATGCAATAAAACTAGCTCGTGAACAATAAAATGAGTATTTATACCTATTCTAATATATCTAATATCAATAGACACTTTGGATTATCTTTATTACAATTATAATAGCTAAAGAAAAATTTCCTACGTAAATGAAAAAGTAATGAGGTGAGTTAATTGGATCTTTTTGGAGGAACAATTAAAAATCTGGAAAATGGATTGAATTATGCAACGGTCAGACAAAAAACAATTGCACAAAATATCGCAAATGTAGATACACCGAACTATAAAGCAAAATCAGTTAGTTTTAAAGACTTACTACAAGAAGCAAATAATAAAGCTTTAACAGCAAATCGTACAGATGCAAGACATATTAACTTTACTGGTGAATCGACAACACCAGGCGTATATAGTTATGCAAATTTAAAATACCGTCAAGATGGTAATGGTGTTGACATGGATACAGAACAAGCTAATTTAGCTAAAAACGCAATTTACTATAATGCTCTAATTGAACGAGTAAGTAGTAAGTTCAACACATTACAAACTGTGCTCAAGGGAGGTAACTAGAAATGTCGATTTTTCAAAGTTTAGATACGACTGGTTCAGCCTTAACAGCGCAACGTTTAAGAATGGATGTTATTTCATCTAATATGGCAAATGCTGAAACAACTCGCGCACGTCAAGTGAATGGTGAGTGGGAACCATATAGAAGAAAATCAGTTGTCCTGACAGCGCAAGAAGGTTCAGGGTCTTTTGCAAGCCATTTGAATGCAGCGATTGGCTCAAGTAGTAAGTCAGCAGGAAATGGCGTAAAGGTAACACGAATTTCAGAAGATAATGAAACACCTTTTAAATTATCATATGATCCAAGTAATCCAGATGCTGATGAACAAGGCTATGTGAGGTTGCCAAACATTGATTCTTTAAAAGAGATGACAGATTTAATATCAGCAACACGATCGTATGAAGCAAATGTAACCGTATTTAATGCAAATAAAGCAATGTTAACAAAGGCTCTGGAAATAGGAAAATAATAAAAAATAGAAGGGGTGAATCCGATGGATGTTTCACAAGTAGGTCTTACACAACCGATTGCACCAACACTGAGTCAAGCTGCACCAACCAATCAAGTTGAATCAAAAGTAAGTTTTGGAGACACATTGAAACAAGCGATTAATTCGGTAAACGAAGCACAACAAAAATCCGATTTAATGACGAATAAACTAATTGCAGGCCAAGACGTTGAACTATCAGATGTTATGATTACTGCTCAAAAAGCAAGCGTCACATTAAATACAGCATTGCAAATTAGAAATAAAGCAGTAGAAGCTTATCAAGAAATTATGCGAATGTCTGTTTAATTTGTAGCAAAGACGTATTTAATGTAATCGGAGGCCAAACATGATATGAATGAAAGAATAACCAAACTAAGAACCGATTTGACTAATTTTTGGAAGAGTAGGTCAAAACGACAAAAAGGAACAATGATTGGTTTATTAGCAGCCATTATTATTGGTGCAGCACTCATTACATACTTTATGACACGTGTAACGTATTCACCATTATATTCAAATTTGACAGCGGCAGAAGTGGGTCAAATCAAAGCACAATTAGATACACAGGGTGTTAAGTATGAAATTACTGCAGGTGGTACAGCTATTTCAGTACCATCAGATAAAGTAGATGAATTGGTAGTAAACTTAGCTGCTCAAGGTCTTCCAAAGAGCGGTGAAATTGATTATTCATTTTTCTCACAAAATGCAAGTTTTGGTATGACGGATAATGAATTTAATGTTATTAAAGTAGCATCTATTCAAACTGAATTAGCGAATTTAATGAAAAACATCGATGGTGTTAAAGATGCTAAAGTTATGTTGAACTTACCAGAACAAAGTACATTTGTTAGTGAAAGTGATAAAAATAAAGATGCGAGTGCTTCTATTGTTTTAAATACAGCACCTGGACAGCAGTTTAGTGAAGAACAAATTCGTACATTATACAACCTAGTAGCTAAAAGTGTGCCGAATCTAAGTACTGATAATATTGTCATTACGAATCAATACAATGAATATTTTGATTTAGCAGGTGGCGATGCAGAATCATCGAATGTAGCGAATGCAGGAAATCAATTGGCAGTTAAAAAGCAAATTGAAAGAGATTTACAACGTCAAGTACAAGGTCTACTAAGTAATATTATGGGTAACGGAAAAGCAATTGTAACAGTTACTTCTGATATTGACTTTACAAAAGAGAATCGTGAAGAAAATTTAGTTGAACCAGTAGACAAAGAGAATATGTCCGGTATCGAAATTAGCGCTCAAAAAATCAATGAAACATATACAGGGAATGCAGCTGGTGCAACTGGAACACCAGAAGCTGAAACAAATACAGATAATTTTACAAACTATCAAGAAGGAACAAGTAATGGTAATGGTGATTACGAAAAAACTTCTGAAACAGTAAATAAAGAAGTGAATCGAATTAAACGTCAGATTGTAGAAAGTCCATATCGTATTCGTGATTTAGGCATTCAAGTGGTAGTTGAACCACCAACAGCCGATGATCCAGCTTCATTAGATCCAGCAACGCAAAATGATATTAAAACGATGTTAGATTCAGTTGTTCGTACATCGATTGATAAGAGTTCGGCAGGAACATTATCTGACGAAGCAGTTGACCAAAAAGTAACCGTTTCTGTGCAACAATTAAACGGTAAACCAGATACAACACCGAATACAACACCAGCAATTCCTTGGTGGGTATGGGTAATCGGCGGTATTTTAGTTGTTGTAATTGCATTATTAGCATTCTTCATTATTCGCTCACGTCGTCGTCAAGATGAAGAGGAGTACGAGGAGTATGATGAAGAATTTGATGAAATTAATGTAGATGATATATCAGATGAAAAAGAAACAGAAGGCACTGTGAGAAGAAAGCAACTTGAAAAAATGGCGAAAGAAAAACCAGAAGACTTCGCTAAGTTACTTCGATCATGGATTTCTGAAGAATAGGAATGGGAGGTTAATGCAGTGGCAACAAAGAAAGAGAAAGAATTATCTGGCAAACAGAAAGCTGCACTCTTGTTAATTTCTTTGGGACCTGAGGTGTCGGCATCGGTTTATAAACATTTAAATGAAGAAGAAATCGAACGTTTAACATTAGAGATTTCGAGTGTAAAGCGTGTTGAACCAGAAATTAAAGAAGAAATTATAGAAGAGTTTCATAATATTGCGTTAGCGCAAGATTATATTTCACAAGGTGGTATTGGTTACGCTAAAACTGTATTAGAAAAGGCACTTGGAAACGACCAAGCACAGGCGATTATTAATCGCCTAACTTCTTCTTTACAAGTAAGACCTTTTGATTTTGCTCGTCGTACAGATCCAGCGCAAATTTTTAACTTTATTCAAAATGAGCATCCACAAACAATCGCTTTAATTTTATCTTATCTCGAACCACAACAAGCGGGAACGATTTTATCGTCGTTACCACAAGAAGTGCAGGCAGACATTGCGAAGCGTATTGCAACGATGGAATCGACTTCACCTGAAGTAATTAGTGAGATTGAGTCTGTTTTAGAAAGAAAGCTATCATCTACAATGACACAAGATTACACAGAAACAGGTGGCGTAGATGCAGTTGTAGAAGTTCTAAATGGTGTAGATCGTCAAACAGAAAAAACAATTTTGGATGCACTCGAAATTCAAGATCCAGAACTTGCAGAAGAAATCAAGAAGCGCATGTTTGTATTCGAAGATATCGTCACATTGGACAACCGTTCGATTCAACGTGTTATTCGTGATGCAGAAAATGCTGATTTAATGTTAGCGATGAAAGTATCGAGTGAGGATGTAAAAAGTATTCTATTTAAAAATATGTCACAACGTATGGCAGAGACATTCCAAGAAGAGATGGAAGTTATGGGACCTGTTCGTTTACGTGACGTTGAAGAAGCACAAACAAGAATTGTTGCGATTACAAGACGTTTAGAAGACGCAGGCGAAATTATTATTGCTCGTGGCGGAGGAGATGACGTCATTGTCTAGAATTATTCGTTCCACAGCTGAAGAATCAAATATACGTGAAATTAAAATTCGTAACTTTTCTTTTACAGAAGAATTAGAAACAGATGAAATAGAACGAAATATGTCTGTGACCTCTATTTTAGATGAACAAAATCGTATTCGACAAAGCTTTGAAGAGGAAGTAGCAAGTACGCGTGCACAAATGGCACAAGAACAACAAGCGCTTCAAGAAAGCTTGGCACAACAACGTCAAGATTGGGAACTAGAAAAACAACAATTACAGCAACAGGCATATGAAGAAGGTTTTCAAAAAGGCTATGTAGATGGCGAAATTAAAATTCGTGAAGATTTGCAACAAAAAGTAAATGAAGCAAATGAGTTAGTTCATGCAGCTGTTGAAAATGGAAATGTATACTTACAAGAACAAGAACGTATTATTTTAGATTTAGCAATTGAATCTGCAAATCGAATAATCGGACGCAAAATTGAAGAAAATCCAGATGTGTTTTTAGATATTGTGAAGCGTGCATTGGTAGAAGTAAGGGAATCTGAGTTTATTAAAGTATTTACTTCAAGTACATACTATTCATATGTAACAAGTAAGCGAGATGAGCTCGAAACACTGTTACCACCGAACTTATTATTTACAGTGTTTGTCGATGATCAATTAGACGAAACAGCATGTTATATCGAAAGTAATCATGGGCGTATGATTGTTACGCTAGATGAACAGTTAAATGAATTAAAAAAAATATTATTAGCAATTTTAGAAAGTGAGGATTGAACGTGAATGAAAGCAGTCGACTTATTAAAACGAATTACCGAAGTACCGACGTTTAAAAAGTACGGTCGTGTGTCAAGAGTTGTCGGCTTAATGATTGAATCCAATGGACCAGCTAGTTCGATTGGGGATGTCTGCAAAATTCACGTACATTCTTCTCATACAGGTCATCAAGAAATTTTGGCTGAAGTTGTCGGTTTTAAAGACGACATCGTTGTTCTAATGCCATTTACATCATTAAAGGATATCTCGATTGGTTGTTTGGTAGAAGGTACGAACCAACCACTTGAGATAAAAGTAGGTCCAGAACTCATCGGGAAAATTTTAGACTCAATGGGGCGACCAATCGACGGGTCATTATTACCACGAGGCCTAGCTACGGTACAAACGGAAGGAGAGCCACCTAATCCTTTAACAAGACCACCAATTAATGACACATTAGAAGTTGGCGTAAAAGCGATTGATGGAATGTTGACGGTTGGGAATGGTCAGCGTATAGGTATCTTTGCCGGCTCTGGTGTTGGTAAAAGTACATTATTAGGTATGATTGCACGCAATACAAAAGCTGATTTGAACGTTATTGCGTTAATTGGTGAGCGTGGTCGTGAGGTGCGTGAGTTTATTGAGCGTGACTTAGGGCCTGAAGGTTTAAAACGTTCCATTGTGGTAGCTGCAACGTCAGATCAGCCTGCATTGATGCGTATTAAAGGTGCTTTTACAGCAACAGCTATTGCAGAATATTTTAGAGAACAGGGCTTAAATGTAATGCTTATGATGGACTCTGTTACACGTGTAGCGATGGCGCAACGTGAGGTTGGACTGGCAACAGGGGAACCCCCAGCGCAAAAGGGTTATACCCCTTCTGTTTTTGCGATTTTACCAAAACTCTTAGAACGAACGGGTACAAATGAAAAAGGCTCAATTACAGCTTTTTATACGGTCTTAGTAGATGGTGATGATATGAATGAGCCGATTGCTGACACTGTACGAGGTATTCTTGATGGCCATATCGTATTAGACCGGAACTTGGCAAATAGAGGGCAATATCCTGCGATTAATATTTTAAAATCAGTTAGTCGTTTAATGAATCATATTGCAACACCTGAACACGTGGTAGCCGCAACAAAATTGAGAGAACTTTATTATACGTATATGAAAAATGAAGATTTAATTAATATTGGTGCATATAAAAGAGGCTCTTCACAAGAAGTTGATCAAGCGATTCAATATGAACCAATCATTACGTCGTTTTTAAAACAAGGTTTTATGGACCCCGTTTCAATGGAACAAACTGTGAATGAATTAACGAATCTTGCAAGAGGTGTTATGTAGTGGCGAATGCTTATCAATATCGTTTTAGTCAAGTAATGGACATAAAAGAGCAAGAAAAGAATGAAGCCGAAATGGCTTATAAAGAATCAGTTACTTCTTTTGAAGAAATCGCTACACATATGTATGACGCATTAAAAAAGAAAGAAGACTTACTTGCATTTCAACAAGAAAAAATGCAGTCGGGTCTTAGTATTTTAGAAATGCATAATTATGCGAATTTTATTGATAGTATGGAAAAAAAGATTGCTGATTTACAAGAAAAAGTTATTCAAGCACGTTCGAAAATGCAATGGTTTGAAGAAAAACTTTTAGAAGTATCGCTTGAATTTAAAAAATATGAAAAAATGCAAGAACGTGATTATGAGGCCTATCAAAAAGAAGAAGATCGTTTAGAAATGATTCAATTAGATGAGATTTCGCAAATTGCATTTTATAACAAGGAAGTATGGTGAAGTCATGGCAAAGAAACCTGTAGCGTCTAAAAAACCGCGTAAAAAACAGTCTGTGATGGATCCGAATGAGCAAAATTCTGAACCAAAAGGACCAGGGAAATTACAAAAACTATTCTTTTGGGTCATTATTCCTGTGCTATTTGCACTGGCCGTTGGATTAATTGTAGCGGAAGTAACAGGTACGAACGTATTTGAAAAAGCAAAAACACTCGTGGGGAAAAATTCGGACCAAACAGAGCAAACAACAGAGCAATCAATTGAAGATTATAATAAAGAAATTGTGAAATTGCAGGCGCAAGTAAAAGAAAAAGAAGCTCTTGTAACGAAATTACAATCACAAATTGATGCCAATAAGACAGATACATCAAAATTAGAAGTAGAGAAAAAGCGATTAGAAAAAGAAGTCAAGAAATTACAAGATGGTAAAGCAGATAATAAAACTGACTCCACACTTCTAACGAAAACATATGAGCAAATGGCTCCTAAATCAGCGGCAGCAGCGATTTCAGCAATGAAAAATGAAGAAGCTTTAAGTATCTTAAATAATTTAAAGCCTGCAACACTGGCACCAATTTTAGAAAAAATGACACCTGAAAAAGCAGCTTATTATACAGAAGCAATATCTAAAGGTGAAAAATAAAATGGTTTGAAGGGAGGTGAATATATGGTAATGGTCGGGTCTTTAGATCGTGTTGCAATAGGAAAGTCAGATGCGAAATCGGTTGCGAAGTCTAGAAGCAATACAACAGATTTTTCATCTACACTAAATAAAGCGCAACAAGCGTCAAAAAACGAAACAAATCAAAGTACTTCTTCAAAAAGCGGTGTGACAACTGCACAAAAGCAAAAAAATGAGGTTCAAACACCTGCAACAAATACAGAAAGTCAACAAAATAAAGTAGAAGAAATAAAAGAAGATGTAGTAAATGAGCAGTCTTCATCTCAACTAACACTTGAGTTTTTATTGCCCACTCAAAAAGTAGATGAACAAGTAACTAAAGTAGAAGAAGTTGATTTTTCATCTTTACTACAAGCAACGTCTGTTCAGCAAATTATTGAGATGATGGGTGGACAACCTTTAGTTGAAGGCGAACAATTAAATTTAGATCAAGTAGCAAAAGCTTTAGGGATGCAAACACAAGATTTACAAAATTTAATTACCAAGCTCACAAATACAAATCAACAAAAACAGCCATCAGGGGCTAACGATTTGTGGACAGAGTTAGGAAAAGTAGATCAAAAAGTAATGGCTGCTCTACAGCAAATTGCTGCTGCAATTAATGGGCATGGAGATGCAAAATTAACAAAAAAAGAAGCGCAACAAGCAGTTGCTTTGTTTAAGTTAATTGATTTAGCAGCACCTAAAACAGATTTGACTTTAAAACAAGAATCACAAGCAGCACAAATGAAGAATTGGTTATCAAATTTGGCAGGACAAATTTCTGAAAAGACGGCTGAAAAAGAAACTATGTTACCTTTTGCGAAAGCAACCATTCGATTCTCAGTACCTAAAGCAGTAGAAGTACCTACAAATCAAGTTACAACTGCCGCAACATTACAAAGCACAAAACCTTCTGTTGTTACAATACAATTGCCAAGCAATGGAACTTCACAAACACAATCTGCTAAATTCGTAGAAGAATTTCAGAATGTACTAAATCGTGCTCAATTTGCAAGTAATGCAGCTGGAACAAGATTATTAATTAAGTTATATCCAGAACATCTAGGAACGATTCGAATTGAATTAGTTCAAAAAGATGGGATGTTATCTGCTAAACTATTAGCTTCTAACACAGCAGGAAAACAAATGATTGATAGTACATTACACCAGTTAAAACAAGGTTTTGCAAATCAAAATATCCAATTGGATCGCTTAGATGTAGCGCAGGCACTTACGGAACCAAATAAGAGTGATCGTGGCAATCAATTCGGGCAACAGTCACCTCAATCACAGCAAACTGAACAGGATGAAACAAACGAAGGTAAACAAGACGAGTTGAAAAGTTTTGATGAAATATTAGCTGAAATGGAGGAGTAGGAAATGGCAGACGTTAAGGGAATTACAGCAGATTATTATTTACCGACAACTGAAAAGAAAACAGGTAATAGTAATCTAGGTAAAGATGACTTTTTAAAAATTCTTATTACACAACTACAAAACCAAGACCCTACAAGTCCGATGGATGATAAAGAATTCATTGCGCAAATGGCTCAGTTTTCTTCATTAGAACAAATGAGTAATATTGCGACAGGTATGAATAATTTGACTGCTATAACGCAGCAATCACAATTAATTCAATTCAATTCATTCGTTGGTAAAACTGTGACATGGCATGAAGCTTCAAAAGAGTTAGATGAAGCAGGTAATCCAATTGTGAATACAGGAACTGAGAAGGTAGTCAAGGTTCAATATGATGGTGCAGAAGCAAAATTTGTTTTAGAAAGTGGTAAAGTAATTAGTGCTTCAAATATCTCAGAGGTAACAGAAGCAACAAATGCTGGTGGCTCTAATTCATTGATTGACGCGAGTATGTTAATTGGCAAGAAAGTAAGCTTTTTAGATGATGAGGGTAAAACAACAACAGATACAGTAACCTCTGTATCAAAAAAAGATGGCAAAATTCAATACGCTTTATCGAATGGTCAAACAATTACAGCAGACCAAATGACAGCTATTTCAGCTTAATCGAGGAAGATTTTGAATCCTATTAGAATTGTCCAACCACCCATCACATATAATAATAAGCTTACACAACCAAAAAATAATGAAACAGCAAATACGCATTTTCAAAATTTACTAAATGAAGCACAACAAAAGCTCAAAATTAGTAAACATGCATCACAGCGAATTACACAACGTAATATTAACATCAGTGATGTGGAGTGGAATAAGATTGAAGAAAAGATGCAAGTTGCTAAAAGTAAAGGTTTAAATGAATCCTTATTTTTAACACAAAATGCAGCTTTAATTATAAATGTAAAAAATGCGATTGTTGTAACCGCATTGGATCGAACAGAAGCCGGTAATCAAATATTTACGAATATTGACAGTGCTATTTTAATTTAAATCTGGCGGGACCTTGTAAAAGGGCGCCTTCTGTACTATCGACTGACTGAGATAGTACACTTGAAAATCGAAGGGAGAAAATCAATTATGCTACGTTCTATGTATTCAGGTATCAGTGGTTTAAAGAATTTCCAAACTAAGTTAGATGTCATCGGGAACAATATCGCAAATGTTAACACATATGGCTTTAAAAAAGGCCGTGTTATTTTCAAAGACTTAATTTCACAAACTGTTGCAGGTGCCAGTGCGCCAACAGATAATCTAGGGGGGACGAATGCAAAACAAATCGGTTTAGGATCGAGTTTGGCTGCAATCGATACAATCCATGATAAAGGTTCAACACAAAGTACAGGACGTACGCTAGACGTCGTAATTAACGGTGATGGCTACCTATCATTTACAGATGGGGATAATACGTTTTATACACGTGCAGGTAACTTATATTTAGACCGTGAAGGAACGCTTATCGCACCAGACGGTAAAAAATTAGTTTCTGCAGACGGGAACCAAATTCAAATTCCTGCTGATGCTACGAATTTGACAATTGGTCAAGATGGTACAGTTTCTTATACGCAAGCAGGAGCAATTGTAGCCGCTGGTCAAATTGGTATCACACGCTTCCCTAACCCAGAAGGTTTAACAAAAGTAGGCGGTAACTACTACCAAGTGTCGAATAACTCAGGTGATCCATCAGATACAAAAACACCTGGAGCAGATGGTAATGGTACAATTGAATCTGGTTTTGTTGAGATGTCAAACGTTGACTTATCAGAAGAATTTACAGAAATGATTGTTGCACAACGTGGTTTCCAAGCAAACTCTCGTATCATCACAACATCAGATGAGATCTTACAAGAGTTAGTTAACTTAAAACGTTAATTTTTGATATTGTTTAATTAAAAAGGAGGGGGGCTGGGCTGGCTCTATCCAGACTAGCCCTATATTCCTATGATTCATGTAACAAGATTAAATGGAAAAACATTCACTTTAAACGCATTATACATAGAATCGGTCGAGGAGTTTCCTGATACAACCATCACGTTAACGACCGGACGAAAATATGTTGTGTTGGAAAAAGCGATGGAAGTAGAAAAACAAATAGTCGCATTTTATAGACAAGTACAACTCCTATCAAACCCGCATTTAAGAGGTGAAAATGAAGATGAAGAAGAATAAATTATTAACCATTATGCTTATAATTTTAGTATCTATTACATTGATTGGTGTGGTTGCACTTGTTGTGGTAACACAGCTTTCAAAAGATGGTGGTGCTAATGCTGAACCGAGTATCGACGAAATAATTGAACAATCTGTAGATGTACCAGAGATTAGTACAAATCTAAATGACCGTCGTTATGTGAAATTATCTTTAAAAATTCAAACAGATAGTAAAGAAGCAGCTGAAGAATTAACAAAACGAGATTTTCAAATTAAAGATATTCTTGTAGAGGTTCTTTCAGATATGAGTAGTAAAGATTTACAAGGTACAAAAGGTAAGGAATTATTAACGAATGCATTAAAAGCTAAGTTTAATGGCTTAATGCAAAACGGGGAAGTACAAAAAGTATATATCACCTCATTTGCAGTATCGTAATCGATGAATTAAACAGGAAGAGGAGGTGAGCAGATGGCTGGAGATGTTTTATCACAATCCGAGATTGATGCGCTCTTATCCGCATTGTCGACAGGAGAAATGTCGGCAGATGATATTAAAAAAGAAGAAGAAACAAAAAAAGTAAAAGTATATGATTTTAAAAGAGCTTTACGTTTTTCAAAAGATCAAATTCGTAGTTTGACTCGTATTCATGAAAATTTTGCTCGCTTATTAACTACATTCTTCTCTGCTCAACTTAGAACATATGTACAAATCACAGTAGCATCTGTCGATCAAATACCTTTTGAAGAATTTATTCGTTCTATTCCAAATATGACATTAATTAATGTCTTCGAAGTACCACCTTTAGATGGAAATGTCTTGATGGAGATTAATCCTAATATTGCCTACTCTATGTTGGACCGTTTAATGGGGGGAGAGGGATCAAGTCATAGTAATGTTGATAATTTAACAGAAATTGAAACGAAAATTATGACGAACCTTTTTGAGCGCTCTTTTGATAATTTAAGAGAAGCATGGGTAAATATAGCGGATATTGATCCAATCATGACGGAATTAGAAGTTAACCCACAGTTTTTACAAATGATTTCACCAAATGAAACAGTTGTTGTCATTTCTTTCAACTCTATTATTGGTGAGACGAGTGGTATGATTAATATTTGTATTCCTCATGTTGTATTAGAACCTATTGTACCGAATTTATCTGTACGCTATTGGATGCAAGCTAATACGAAAGAGGTATCGCCAGAACAAAAAGCAATTATCGAAAATAATGTAAATAAATCTGTACTGCCATTAGTTGCTGAATTAGGTACTGCACAAATAAGTATCGAGGATTTCTTATTATTAAGAGAATCGGATGTTTTACAGTTAGATAAATTAATTACAGATCCACTTTATTTAAAAGTAGATGAAGTACCTAAATTTATTGTGCAACCTGGTAAAGTGAAAAAGAGAATGGCTGTTCAAATTTTAGAGTCTCTGGAAGGAGGAGATGGTGATGATGAGTGATGAGATGTTATCACAAGAAGAAATTGAGGCACTATTACGTGGTGAATCATTAGATAAAAAATCAGATGAGGATGTTGAAGATCCTTTAAACAGTGACTCAGAAGAGTATAAAATAGAAGACTATTTAGATGATATGTCACGCGATGCGCTAGGTGAAATAGGAAATATTTCATTTGGTAGTTCGGCTACAGCATTATCGTCACTTCTTGGTCAAAAGGTTGATATTACAACACCTTCACTTAGTATGATTAATCGTAATAAATTAGAAGAAGAATTTCCACATCCGTATGTGGCTGTACAAGTCGAGTATACAACAGGATTAATGGGAATGAATTTATTAGTTATTAAACAATCAGACGCTTCGATTATCGCAGATTTAATGCTTGGAGGAGATGGATTAAATCCTGCAGAAGAATTGAATGAGATTCACTTAAGTGCTGTACAAGAAGCGATGAATCAGATGATGGGGTCGGCAGCGACGTCAATGTCTACAATCTTCAATAAAAAAGTGGATATTTCACCACCTTCAATTGATTTGATGAATTTTTCAAATAATGAAGGCACTGAAAATATTCCAGATGATGACTTATTAGTAAAAGTTTCGTTTAGATTAAAGATTGGTACACTAATTGATTCAAATATAATGCAATTATTACCTTTAAATTTTAGTCAAAACTTAGTAAAATCATTGATGAACCCTGATGCGGAAGAACCAGTTGAATCTGTTGAAGAACAACCGACTCCAGAGCCAGAGCAACAAATAAGCCCACAAGCTTCAGCAAATGGACAAACTACTTCACAAGAGCAACAGGTACAACAACCGATGTATCAACAACCTGATCCAATGCAACAAGCACAACAACCAATGTATCAGCAGCCAATGCAGCAGCAACAGCAACAGCCGATGTATCAGCAACCGATGCAACAGCAACCAATGTATCAACAACAACCTGTACAACAGCCACAAATGAATGTACAGCAAGCGCAGTTTGTTGATTTTGAACAGGCTAATTTAAAACAAACTGAAGCGCGTAACCTAAATATGTTGATGGATATTCCATTACAGGTAACAGTAGAACTAGGTCGTACGAAGCGTTCAGTAAAAGAAATTCTTGAATTAGTAAGTGGTTCAATTATTGAATTGGATAAATTAGCAGGTGAACCTGTAGATGTGTTGGTAAATAGTCGTCTAATTGCAAAAGGAGAAGTAGTTGTAATTGATGAAAACTTTGGGGTTCGAATTACGGATATCTTGAGTAAAGAAGACCGTTTAAATAATTTAAGATAGATTTTATTGGAGGAATATACAGATGGCAAAAAAAATATTAATTGTAGATGACGCAGCATTTATGCGTATGATGATCAAAGATATACTAACAAAAAATGGTTTTGAAATTGTAGGAGAAGCAGCCGATGGTGCACAAGCAGTTGAAAAATATGCAGAATTAAAACCAGATTTAGTTACAATGGATATTACAATGCCAGAAATGGACGGAATTGCAGCCTTAAAAGCAATTAAAGAAACAGATCCAGGTGCTACAATTATTATGTGTTCAGCTATGGGACAACAAGCGATGGTAATTGATGCAATTCAAGCAGGTGCAAAAGACTTTATCGTAAAACCATTCCAAGCAGATCGCGTAATTGAAGCAATTCAAAAAGCGTTAGGTTAAATTCAATGTTCAAGCAATCATTCAAAAAACGCTATTTATTGGCTTTAATCGTAATGATTTCTGTATTCTCTTTTTCAGCATGGAGCACACCTGTTGCTTATGCTGAAAAAGATGGTATGGTAAGCGATAATTTCGAGCAAAATAACAAAGAAAATCAAAATAAAGCTGAAGTAAATAAGGCAGACTCATCTGAAGATTCGACAATTAGTTCTGGGATGACTGCATGGGAATACTTGAAAATTTTGTTAGCCTTAGCTTTTGTTGTAGGGCTTTTATTCTTTGTGCTTAAATTAGTCAATCGTAATAATAAAAAGTACCAATCGAACCAAATGTTACAAAATTTAGGTGGAGTATCTTTAGGCCAACAAAAATCAGTGCAATTACTCAAAGTGGGAAATTCGCTATTTTTAGTGGGTGTTGGTGAAGATGTTCAAATGATTAAAGAGATTACAGATCCAACAGAGCAAGAGGCTTTAATAAAAATGCATGAAGAGAAGCATAATCTAGCTGTACAAACACCTTATATCGCTGAAATGTTTCAAACAGTCAAAGATAAATTTTCAAAGCAGCCTGTAGAACCAGCTACAAGCGATTTTAAAGAAGCATTAGATGAAAAACTTAACAAAATAAAAAAGAATCGTCAGCAACAATTAGATGATTGGAGTCAAAAGGAGAAGAAAGACGATGAGTGATTTACTTCAAGCTTTTTCCGATGGTAGTGGCTCAACCGTCTCAACTTCTGTGAAATTAATGCTGTTGTTAACTGTTCTATCATTGGCACCGAGTATTTTAATTTTAATGACATCGTTTACGCGAGTTGTTATCGTACTATCCTTTGTTCGAACATCTTTAGCAACACAACAAATGCCACCGAACCAAGTCATTGTCGGTTTAGCCTTGTTTTTGACATTCTTTATAATGGCTCCTACATTCCAAGAAGTAAATAAAGAAGCACTACAGCCGTTATTTAAAGAAGAAATTACATTAGATGAAGCATATGATAAAGCAAGTGTTCCATTCAAAGAATTTATGAGTAAACATACGCGTCAAAGTGATTTAGATTTATTTTTAAGTTATGCAGGTGAAGAAAAGCCTAAATCTGTACAAGATATCTCTTTAACGACGCTTGTTCCAGCTTATACTCTCAGTGAATTAAAAACAGCATTCCAAATGGGATTCATGATTTTTATTCCATTTTTAGTTATTGATATGATTGTCGCCAGTGTTTTAATGTCGATGGGTATGATGATGTTACCACCGGTTATGATTTCATTACCATTTAAAATTTTATTATTTGTACTTGTAGACGGATGGTATCTCGTAATGAAGTCTCTATTACAAAGCTTTTAAAGAAAGGGGAAGGATTATATGTCACAAGAGTTTGTTATATCAGCAGCTGAAAAAGCAATCACAGTTATTTTAATGGTTTCCGGCCCCTTACTATTAGTTGCTTTGATTACGGGATTACTGGTTAGTATCTTCCAAGCTACAACACAAATTCAAGAGCAAACACTTGCTTTTGTACCTAAAATTGTTGCTGTATTAGTTGCCTTAGTTTTCTTTGGTCCTTGGATGTTAACGCATATGTTATCTTATACACGTGATATTTTTGCAAATTTAACGCGGTTTATAGGGTGAGTATATGACAGAGATTATACCTAAGCTTCCGGTATTCTTTTTAGTTCTAATTCGTTTAAGTGCCTTTTTTGTGACAGTACCTTTCTTCTCATATAAAACAATACCTGTAAAAGATCGCATCTTTTTAGCTGTAGTACTTGCTTGGATTATGAGTTATACGATGGAAGAAACGGTTATTAAAATTGATGATGCTTACGCGATGCTTGTTTTAAAAGAAGCGGTAGTAGGACTTTCACTTGGTTTACTTGCATATATTATTATATCGGCCGTGCAAATTGCTGGTAGTTTTATCGATTTTCAGATTGGCTTTGCAATTGCTAATATTATTGATCCAATGACAGGAACTCAAAGTCCATTAATTGGTCAGTTTTTCCAAACAATTGTACTTTTATTATTAATTACAACAAATGCACATTATATGTTGCTAGATGGAATATACTATAGTTATGAATATATTCCATTACAAAGTGTATGGCCGAACTTTGGTGATCCAGCAGCAAGTACATTTATTATGAAGACATTTACAGCCGTATTTGCAATTGCTTTTCAAATGGCAATTCCAGTTGTTGCAACGGTATTTTTAGTCGATTTAGCTTTAGGGATTACAGCAAAAACAGTACCACAATTAAACATTTTCGTTGTAGGTTTTCCGATAAAAATTGGTGTTAGCTTTATCATTATGATTGTTACAATGGGCGTTATGGTAGCAGTTATGCAAAAGCTATTCCGCGTGATGTTTGAAGCAATGCGAGATTTTATGGTGATATTAGGTGGTGGATAGTCAATGCTTTTAAAATTAGATCTACAGTTTTTCGCAGGTGAAAAAACAGAGAAAGCAACACCGAAGAAAAGGCAAGATGCACGAAAAAAAGGTCAAGTTTTAAAAAGTCAGGACGTAACCAGCGCGTTTGTCTTGCT
This sequence comes from Kurthia sp. 11kri321, assembly GCF_001534765.1. Taxonomy (NCBI): domain Bacteria; kingdom Bacillati; phylum Bacillota; class Bacilli; order Caryophanales; family Caryophanaceae; genus Kurthia; species Kurthia sp. 11kri321. The sequence continues at coordinate 2,083,242 of NZ_CP013217.1, read as the reverse complement.
TGCCATCTTTATGTACCTCTTAATAATGGGGTCATATTTAAGAGAAAATTTATTAACATTTTTTAGAGAAACATTTACGCATACCGTGTTAATTGAATCGATTTCTGTTGAGTCGGTTATGGAAATGTTCAAAGATATTTTAGTCGAAATGGCTATAATCCTCTTACCTATTATGGCAATAGCAATGATTGCCGCAGTTGCAGCGAACTTTTTTCAATTCGGTTTGCTTTTCACAACTGAAACGTTAAAGTTTGATTTGAAAAAAATTGATCCTATTAAAGGATTTAAACGTATTTTTTCAATGCGTGCGATTATTGAATTGCTTAAATCAATTTTAAAAATCTCTTTTATCGGAACAGTTACAACGGTTATTATCATTTTAAATTTGAGTGATGTACTTAGTTTATCGTTTAAGACACCAGGAGATTCTTTAACTACAATCGCTAAGTTGACGGTATTAATGGGATTAACAGCAAGTGTTGTATTAGCATTTATCGCTGTTTTAGATTATTTTTACCAAAAATTTGACTATGAAAAAAATCTGAGAATGTCGAAGCAAGATATTAAAGATGAATATAAGAATACAGAGGGAGATCCCCTCATTAAATCAAAAATTAAGCAACGCCAACGTGAAATGGCGATGCGCCGGATGATGCAAGAAATTCCAAACGCAGATGTCGTTATTACAAACCCGACACACTACGCGATTGCATTAAAATATGACGATGTGACAATGGAAGCACCAAAAGTAGTTGCTAAAGGTACAGATTATGTAGCGCAAAAAATTAAATTAATTGCGAAAGAACATGATATTGTGATGGTAGAAAATCGACCGTTGGCTCGTGCAATGTATGATCAAGTTCAAATTGATCAACGCATTCCAGATGAGTTTTTTAAAGCAGTTGCTGAGGTACTCGCATATGTTTATCGTATTAAACAAAAAATTTAGGGAGGTACAACAATGAAAATTCGCGATATCGGTGTTTTAAGTGCAGTCATCATGATTGTCGCAATGCTTGTAGTACCTTTGCCACCTTGGTTAATTAGTTTTTTAATCATTGTGAACTTAACATTGGCCTTACTCGTATTACTAACTTCTATGACGATGAAAGAAGCTTTACAGTTCTCGATTTTCCCATCTCTACTACTATTATTAACCCTATTTCGATTAGGTTTAAACGTGTCTACAACGCGAGCTATTTTATCACATGGTGACGGGGGTAACGTAGTAGAAACATTTGGTACATTCGTTGTCGGCGGAAATATTCTCGTTGGTCTCGTTGTGTTCGTCATCCTCGTAATTATACAATTTATTGTTATAACGAAAGGGTCAGAGCGTGTTTCAGAAGTTGCAGCTCGTTTTACATTGGATGCGATGCCAGGGAAACAAATGGCCATTGATGCTGATTTGAATGCGGGATTAATTTCTGAAAAAGATGCACGCGAACGACGTGAAAAAGTAAGTAATGAAGCAGATTTCTATGGTTCAATGGATGGTGCGACAAAATTCGTAAAAGGTGATGCCATTGCTGGTATTATCATTGTATTAATCAACTTAATCGTTGGGATGATTATTGGGATTGTTCAAATGGATATGGATTTTACAGAAGCAATTACACATTTCTCTACATTAACTGTAGGTGATGGTCTTGTTTCACAAATTCCAGCTTTACTTATTTCAACTGCTACAGGTATTGTGGTAACACGTGCTGGGTCAAAAGGTGACTTAAGTGAAGATATCACAGGTCAGTTATTATCAAACCCTAAATTGTTATACATAGCAGCAGCTACAATTTTACTTCTTGGTTTTGTAACACCGATTCAAATTATCTTTACAGTACCGGTAGCGGCAGTTGTGGCATTTATAGGCTACCGTATTCAAAATATGAATAAAGAAACAGAAGAAGCTATTGAGGAAATTGAAGAAGAAGTGACAACAGATAACTTGAAGAGCCCAGAGAATGTGGTGAACTTATTAAATGTAGATCCGATTGAATTTGAATTTGGTTACGGATTAATTCCATTAGTAGATGCATCACAAGGTGGCGATTTACTAGATCGTGTTGTGATGATTCGTCGTCAATTAGCGTTAGAGTTAGGTATTGTCATTCCGGTAGTGCGTATTCGAGATAACATTCAATTACAGCCGAATGAATATCGAATTAAAATTAAAGGGAATGAATTAGCAAAAGGTGAATTATTATTAGATCACTATTTAGCGATGAGTCCTGGTGATGATGATTCAATTGATGGAATTGATACAATTGAGCCTTCATTTGGTTTACCTGCTAAATGGATTAATGAGCAAGTAAAAGAAGATGCAGAAATGCTAGGTTATACAGTAGTCGATCCGCCTAGTGTCGTATCAACTCATTTAACTGAAATTATTCGTGCGAATGCCTCTGAACTATTAGGTCGTCAAGAAACAAAACAATTAATTGATCACTTACGAGAAACTTCTCCAATTTTAGTTGAAGAATTAACACCTACACCAATGAGTATAGGGGAAATTCAAAAAGTATTATCTAAATTATTGGATGAAAGTGTATCTGTACGTAATTTGCCAATTATTTTTGAAACACTGGCAGATTATTCGAAATTAACATCAGATGTAGATGTGTTAACTGAGTATGTACGTCAATCTTTAGCACGTCAAATTACGACACAATATGCTGGAAATCAACAAGAATTGAAAGTACTAACGGTTTCAGCAAAGATTGAAAAAGCGATTGCAGATAGTATTCAACAAACAGATCATGGGAATTATTTAGCTCTCGACCCACAAATGTCACAAGCCATTTTAGAATCGATTGCAGCTGAATTAGAGCGTGTATCATTTATTGATCAGTCACCGGTTATTTTATGTTCACCAGCAGTAAGAATGTATGTACGTCAATTAACCGAACGTTATTTCCCACAAATTCCGATTTTATCTTATAATGAATTAGATGCTTCAATTGAAATTCAAAGTGTTGGAGTGGTGAATGTAGAATGAAAATGAAGAAATATATAGCTCAAACAATGCCAGAAGCCATGAAAAAAGTTAAAAATGATTTAGGAGATGACGCAGTTGTCGTTAGCTCCAAAGTCATTTATACAAAAGGCTTTTTAGGTCTATTTAAGAAAAAACAATTTGAAGTACTTGCAGGTGTTGATGCGGTTGAAGTAGCCGATACAAGACCTGATTTAGATGTGTTTGAAAAACAACGTGATTTTGAAGAAAAATACGCGTTGAGTCAACAAAATGAAGCTATTCAAAAGCAATTAAATGAATTAAAAAAAATGATTAAGCAAACATCAACTCAGAAAACGATTAATCATATCCCTGCGATTATTCAACCAATTTATATGCACTTACAAAAGCAAGAATTGAATGAAGAACTCATCACAGAAATTTGTGATGAGCTTTTTGACATCGTACGAAATGAGCCGGCTACAACATATGAGCAATTATTGATGCATGCACAAGAATCAATGTATAAGAAATTATCGAAGTACCCAATGGGTGGCGTTAATTTTGAACGGAAATTTGTAAATATTTTAGGTCCAACAGGTGTAGGGAAAACAACAACAATTGCTAAAATTGCTGCTCGTGCCGTATTAGAAAAAAAGAAGAAAGTGGCATTTATTACAACAGACACGTATCGTATTGGAGCAATTGAACAGTTAAAAACGTATGCTAATTTATTGCATGCGCCCGTAGAAGTTGTTTATACAAAGGAAGACTATGAACGCGCAATTAAGCAATTCTCAGGTCATGATCTCGTATTGATTGATACGGCGGGTCGAAATTATAAAGAAGCGAAATTTATCGCCGATTTAGAAGAATTAATTGATACAAAACAAAATGTTCAAAATTATTTAGTACTCGCTTTAACGGCGAAACAGCTTGATATGGCAACGATTATTGAACAATTTTCGACATTTGACATCCAACAACTCATTTTTACAAAGATGGATGAAACAAATACTATTGGCTCAATGGTGAATTTAATGGTTAAATATAATAAAGGACTTGCTTACTATACGGATGGTCAAGAAGTACCAGAAAATATTGAAGAAGGTTCTGTGTCTAAACTCGTGGAATTAATTTTTCAAGGAGTTGAATCATAATGGATCAAGCAGCCCTATTGAGAGAAAAAATGCAACAACAACAGACGACAGTTTGTAAAACAATTGCTGTCGTCAGCGGTAAAGGCGGTGTAGGAAAAAGTAACTTTACTACAAACTTTGCACTTACTCTAGCACAACAAAATCATCGTGTCCTAATTGTAGATATGGATATTGGTATGGGGAATATCCATATCTTATTAGGAAAAACAGCTAGAAATAGTTTAACGAACTATTTACAAGGAGAGTGTTCCATACAAGAGGTTATTCATCAAGATGAAAAGAATTTAGATTTTATCGCTGGTGGTTCCGGAATGTCTTCGCTATTACAATGGTCAGACTTTATGTTTGAGCGTCTTATTTTTGCTTTTAATGAGCTACAAAAGAACTACGACTTTATTCTCTTTGATATGGGAGCGGGTGCTACAGAATGGTCATTGCAATTTATGATGTCTGTCCATCATATCGTAGTAGTGTCTACAACAGAACCGACATCCATTACAGATGCTTATTCCATGATGAAGTATATACATATGAAGGATGAAGAAAAAGATTTTTACCTAGTATGTAATCGTGCATTATCAAAAGATGATGGACTCTTAACGTTGGAAAGGCTGAAAACAACGATGTCTCGTTTTTTAGCAAAAGAGGTATTAGAATTAGGAATGATTCCAGAAGATTTACAAGTTCGTAAAGCAATTAATCAACAGATTCCTTATAAAAAGCGATATCCTACTTGCCAAGCCTCTAAAGCAATGGACGGAATTGTCGAACGCTATTTGACGAATGATTTAAATAATCCAATTCAATTGACGCAAGAAAATCAATTTATTTCAAAATTAAGAGGTCTATTTTCTAAAAGGAGGTCCTGAGTCCATGAAAAAATTGCTCATCGTAGATGATTCAGCCTTTATGAGAAAACTAATTACAGAATTTTTTTCAGAAAATGCACATATAGAAGTGGTTGGGACTGCACGTAATGGTAGAGATGCTTTAGAAAAAGTGAGAATACTAAATCCAGATGTTTTGACAATGGATGTTGAAATGCCAGAAATGACAGGTGTTGAGGCCGTAAAGCAGTTAATGATTGAAAATCCAAAACCAGTCGTCATGCTTTCATCTACTACGACAGCAGATGCAGCTATTACGATGGAAGCAATAGCGAATGGTGCAGTAGATTTCATTGCCAAGCCAAGTGGTACAATTTCACTTGATTTAGACAAAATTAAGGATGATTTAATTGAAAAAGTCATTGCTGCATCAAATATACCAATAGAGAAGTTACGCAGAAAAGAACGTATATCAAAAATACCAATCAAGAAACCGATATTTGAAAAACCTATAATGGTAGAAAAGAGAATACAAGAAAAGACAAATCAAGTTTGGCATAAAAATCATAAAAAAATTATTTTGATTGGTACATCTACAGGTGGACCAAGAGCACTTCAAGAAGTTTTAACACGATTACCAAAAGATATAAAGGCACCCATCCTAATCGTACAGCATATGCCACCAGGTTTTACAAAATCTTTAGCAAAAAGATTGGATCAACTATCCGATATAACAGTTAAAGAAGCTGAGCAGGGTGATTTATTACAACCAGGCACAGCTTATATTGCACCTGGAGGTTATCAAATGACCGCTAGAAAAGTAGGTATGACATATTCAATTCATATTGATGAACATGCTCCAGTCGTAGGCGGGCATAAACCAGCAGTAGACGTGTTATTTGATAGTGTAGCTACATTAACAGACATTGATCGTATCGCTGTCATTATGACCGGTATGGGTGCAGATGGTTCTAAGGGAATTAAAATGTTAAAGCGATCTGGGAATACACGTGTTATTTCAGAAGATGAGCGTACGTGCGTAGTATATGGTATGCCGAAATCGGCAGAAAAAACGGGGTTAGTTGATCGCGTTGCACCATTAGACGAAATACCTCAAGCTATTTTGAATTATTTATACTAGGAGGGGAACTATGGATACAAATCAATATTTAGAGGTATTCATTGATGAAAGTAATGAGCATCTACAATCATGTAGTGAAAGTTTATTAGTATTAGAACAAAATCCAGACAATATCGAGATTGTAAATGATATTTTCCGTAACGCACATACATTAAAAGGTATGTCAGCGACGATGGGATTTGAAGATATTGCCGATTTAACACACAAAATGGAGAATGTTTTAGATGCAATACGTAATCATAAAATTCAAGTAACAGCTGAGTTATTAGATGTAGTTTTCGAATCAGTAGATCACTTAGAAGAAATGGTGTCTGATATTTCAAATGGTGGAGACGGTAAAAAAGATGTCACACAAACAGTTGAAAAGTTAAAACGCTTAGAATCAGGCGAATCAATCGAAAATATTGAAACAGTCGTAGCTGCACCTTCTGAAAGTGTAACTGAAGTAGCTGAATCAAAACTCATCTTTGATGACTTTGAACAAACAGTTTTAGAACAATCAATGGAACAAGGATTTTCAGCTTATGAAATCAATATCTCATTACGTGAAGACTGCCTATTAAAAGCAGCGCGTGTATATATGGTATTTGAGATTTTAGAAAAGTTAGGTGAGGTTATTAAATCTACACCGACAGTTGAAAAATTAGAAGAAGAAAAGTTTGATACGGACTTTTCAGTTGCTTTTGTAACAAAAGAAAATCAAGACGATTTAAAACAAAAGCTTATGAAAGTTTCAGAAGTAGATGTTGTTAATGTACAACCTGTTCAATTGAAGAAGATGGAAATGCCAAGTGATGTAGTAGAAAAGAAAGTGGAAGAAGTAGCGGCAGTAGAGACGCCAAAGCCAACTCCTACAAAAGCCACACCGACAAAAACAGAAGCACCAAAAACCGTGAAAAATAATAATTCAAGTAAAACAATTCGTGTCAATATCGAGCGTTTAGATATCTTAATGAATCTATTTGAGGAATTGGTTATTGATCGCGGACGTTTACAATCCATTTCAATGGAATTAAACCATAACGAATTAAACGACACAGTAGAGCGTATGACACGCGTGTCGGGCGATCTTCAAAATATTATTTTAAATATGCGTATGGTTCCTGTAGAAACGGTATTTAACAGATTCCCTAAAATGGTTCGTCAATTATCGCGAGATTTAAAAAAGAAAATCAATTTAGAAATTATTGGTGCTGAAACAGAATTAGATCGTACAGTGATTGATGAAATTGGTGATCCACTTGTTCACTTAATCCGTAATGCATTGGATCATGGTATCGAATCGCCAGAAGAGCGTTTAGCAGCTGGAAAACCAGAAACAGGTTCAGTCGAATTGCGCGCATATCATAGTGGTAACCACGTATTTATTGAAATTGAAGATGATGGTGCTGGTATTGATCGTGAACGCGTATTACAAAAAGCAATTTCTAAAGGTGTCGTAACTGAAGAAGCAAGTCATTCTATGACAGATAATCAGATTAATGAGTTGATTTTAGCTTCTGGTTTCTCAACAGCTGAAGTTATCTCAGATGTATCAGGACGAGGCGTTGGTTTAGATGTTGTGAAATCAACAATTGAGTCATTAGGTGGAAGTATTAGTATTGAGTCTGAACATGGTAAAGGTTCATTATTCTCAATTCAGTTACCATTAACATTATCAATTATCTCAGTTATGCTTGTTGAAATCGAAAAAGAAGTGTATGCAGTGCCGCTATCTTCAATTATTGAAACATCGATTATTAAACGTAGCGATATTTTAAATGCACATAATCAAAAAGTCATTGATTTCCGAGGTAAAGTTGTGCCACTTGTTTTCTTAGATGAAATCTTTGAAGTACCGCGCGAAAATCATGAAGATGATGGATTCCTATCTGTTGTTTTAGTGCGTAAGGGCGATCGTATTGCAGGTTTAGTTGTGGACTCATTTATTGGACAACAAGAAATTGTATTAAAATCTTTAGGAAACTACTTAACGAATGTATTTGCGATTTCTGGAGCAACAATTTTAGGAAATGGACAAGTTGCATTAATTGTTGATTGTAACGCACTTATTAAATAGAAAGAGGTGTCAGCTATGACAGAATTATTAGATACAGAAGTCGTAAAAGTCATCGTCTTTCAATTAGGCGATAAGGAATATGCTATTCCAGTATCACAAGTACAGGGGATCGAAAAAACGGTCTTTATTACACGTGTGCCAAGTACCGTACATTATGTAAAAGGTGTTATTAATTTACGTGGTGTAGTAACACCGATTATCGATTTACGTGAGCGTTTTGGTATTCATTCAGATGTTCAAGGTGAGGATACACGTATCATTATTATTTCATACGCAGATATGGAAGTTGGATTAATCGTTGATGCAGCAAATGATGTAATGGACTTACCTAAAAATGCAATCGAACCACAACCAGAAGTGGTTGGATCATTAGAAGAAGAATTCATTGCTGGCGTAGCAAAAATTGATAAACGTTTGCTTATTTTATTAAACTTAGAAAAAGTACTAAATACCTTAAAGTAAAGAAGGTAGATGAATATGACAAATATTACTTCATTTCATTTAGATGTATTAAAAGAGATTGGCAATATCGGTGCAGCACACGCAGCAACTGCATTATCAGGATTATTAAATACAAAAATTGATATGCGTGTACCAGCAGTTGAGATGGTTTCGTTTGATGAAATGGTTGAACGTGGCGGTGGTGCTGAACAAGTAGTCGCAGGAACTTATTTACAAATTGATGGAGATGCAGAAGGTGGTATGTTCTTCATCCTACCAATTGAACAAGCAAATCGTTTTATACGTCGTTTAATTCATGATGAACATTTTGATTTACAGAAACAAAATAACTTGGAGCTAGGCGTATCAGCAATGCAAGAGTTAGGAAATATTTTGTCAGGTTCATATCTATCTGCATTGTCAGATTTTACAGGGCTTAAAATTTATCCCACTCCACCCGCTTTAAGTGTTGATATGTTCGGTGCCATCATTAGTTTTGGATTAATTGAACTGTCACAAATAAGTGATCATGTAATTGTGATTGATACATCGATTTTTGAAGAAACGATGACAGAAGATGAACAAGTTAATGGACATTTCTTTTTACTACCAAACCCAGAGTCTTTTAAAGCCATTTTTAAAGCATTGGGAGTGTCGTAAAATGATTATTGGAAGTCAAAGTGTTGTCAAAGTGGGCATTGCCCAAATGGACATCGTAACAGCACCCTCAACAATTCGAACATCAGGACTTGGTTCATGCGTTGGGGTGGTTGTTTACGATCAATCTAAAGGTATTGCAGGACTTATTCATATTATGTTACCAGATTCAAAAGTAGCTAAAAGTGGAACGATGAATATTGCGAAATTTGCAGATACAGGCATTCCAGCATTAATTGAAGCATTAAAAAAAGCTGGAGCTTCATCTTATAAACTAAAAGCAAAAATTGCAGGCGGCGCGCAAATGTTTCAGTTTACATCTTCAAATGATACGATGCGTATCGGACCTCGTAACGTAGAAGCAGTAATCGAGCAATTAAGAAAATATATGATTCCTGTATTAGCACAAGATACAGGTGGGAATAGTGGAAGAACAATTGAATTTAATCCTGAAACGGGTTTGTTAAATATTAGAACAGTAAATCAAGGGGTGAAAGATCTCTAATGTTTGGTTCAATATTTTATAACTTTTGGTTTGCTTTAGCAGGTTTCACAATTTACTTTTTTGCGCGATTTCAAAGTAATCAAGCTCCTCTAACAACTATTTTATACGGTTTAATGTGGGCAGCTATTGCTTTTATAGTGGCTTATATTGTACGTGCATTAATTGCTTATATTATAGCGACACCTTCAGATCAGTTAGAACAGCCTGATGAAGGTGTTGAATCAGGTACAGAAGCTATAGCAAAAGAGGAAAGAAGTAGCGAAGAGTCATTACCTTCACCAGAACCGACTGTTGAGTTTTCAGATGAACAGTCAGAGGAGATTGCTAAAGCGATTCAAACAATGATGCAAGATGGAAAATAAAAAAGAAGAGGCTAGGAAACATGTTATCTTCCTTTTTTAGAGTTCGCAACGAAAAACTGGAACCGCGCCACAGCGCGATTCCAGTTTTTCTTATGCTCATGTGGGATGTGTTTTTTGTACTTATGTCCCAACCTCTTCTTTTTATCTTATGAATTAGTTACAGCTTGTTTTGAGACATTTACTTGTTGAGCTAGCCACTGCATCGCAATATGTGCGTGTAATGCTGCACCGTATTTAAAAATTTCTTCCTGCTGTTGCATACGTGGGTTATGGACAGGCGCATTTCCTTCTTTTCCTGTTCCTAACACGATGAATGTAGCAGGTACTTCTTGTGAGATATGTGAGAAGTCTTCTGAACCACTCAACATACCTAAATCTACAACTTGTTCTTTTCCAACAATCTCTTCAATGAATGGAGTAAGTAACTTTACCATTGTTGGATCATTATAAGTTGTTGGTGTATGAAACTCAGTTACTGTGTAATCACCGCGCCATGCTTTTACTGTATGGTCAATCATTTCTGGGATTCGTTTACATAAGTGGTCACGAATTGTTTGGTTATAACTACGCATATTTCCTTGTAATACAGCTTTATCAGGAATAACATTCGTGACAGTCCCACCGCTCATCGCACCAACTGAAAAAGTAACGTGCGCGCTCGGGTCAGCCTCTCTTGTAAATAATAGATTTAAACTTGTATATAGTTGATTCATAATCATATTCGCATCAATTGTCTTATGAGGTTGCGAGCTATGACCACCATTTCCTTGAATATCTACAATATAAGAATCCATCGCTTGGGAGACGATTCCCTCGTGAATTGAAACTGTACCCGCTTCTTGATCAGGCATGATATGAATAGCAAAGGCGGCGTTCACTTTTGGATGTTCAAGCAATCCATCATCTAACATGAGTTTAGAACCGAATCCCCATTCTTCACCAGGTTGGAACATCAATTTAACAGTACCTTGTAAGTCAGCTTCATGTGCTTTTAATATTTGCGCCGCACCAAGTAGCATCGCAACATGGGAATCATGTCCACATGCATGCATTTTCCCAGGTCTTGTTGATTGATAAGAAACGTCTACTTCTTCCTCAATCGGTAAAGCATCCATGTCAGCACGAAGTAATATACAAGGTTCACCCTGTCCGATTGTAGCTACAACCCCTGTACAATGTGCTTGCTCTGGGAACCCAGCACGTGCATATTTTTCTCTTACCTCATCTGGTAGTACACCACAAGGCTTCCCTTCAATCCCCATCTCCTGTAAACGATTTAAGATGTATTGCTGTGTTTCAGGTAATTCAAATCCTAATTCTGGATGTTGATGCAAATGGCGACGGTCAGAAATAATTTGTTGTTCAATTTTTTCGGCTTGTTCTAAAATCGTATGCATATTAAATACCTCCTTCATTTGTTATGGTTGTTGTTTCAACTGTTAATTCCTCATCTGCTTTTGGTTTTGTTTTAATTGCGACTGTAAATAAAATGATTTCTGCAACAGTTAATCCAAGTAATACATAAATTAATAAATCGTATGATTGATTAATTGAATAAATGGCACCTGATACAATCGGTGTAATCGCTGCTCCAAGTGATGTGAAGATCGCAACGATTCCATATTTTGCACCATAGTCTTTTTCGCCGAATAAAGCGCCTGTTAAATAAGCAGGTGTTACTGTAACAGCAGTGCCGCCAATACCCATACCAATCGTGAATAAGATACCTGGGATCAGTAGGTTTCCGTGCATCATAAAGAATAATGCTGCGAAAGAGCCAATACAAATAATCGTAATTGTAATAAATAAGCCGAGTGAGTCATATAATTTACCAATTAGTAATTTACCACCGATGACCATAATAGAACCAAGTGAAAGAAGTAGTGCCGCATGTTGTGGTGAAGCACCTAAGTCGGTTAAATATGGAACCATGTTGATAATCAATCCATTGATAACAATACCTGCAACTAAAATAGCTAGACAGAAGCACCAGAAAGATAGAGATAAAAATGTTCTCTTTTGTGAAACACCTGATATAGGTTTGTGAGCGTTTTCATTTGTTGGTATATCTTTCGCGCCTAAAGGTAACAAACCTTTGCTTTCAGGTGTAAGTGTGACAATGAAAAGTGTAAATGGAATAATCGCTACAATGATGATGATCCCAATTGTTAAGTAAGCTGTGCGCCATCCAAAGTCTGTAATTAACCAAGAGGTAATCGGACTTAAGATTGCACCACCTAAACCTGTACCTGCTAAAGCAATACCAAGTGCTAGACCTCGTTTTTCAACGAACCAGTTTGTAATTAATACAGACACAGGAATCATTGCAGCACCAGCAAGAGCAGCTCCCATAGGAATTGCGAATAAATAGAATTGCCAAGCAGTTGAAGAAAATGAAAAACCAATATAAGAAATAGCACCGAATAATGTGAAAGTCGTTAAATAAATACGAATTGGAATACGCTTCATTAAACGACCAGCAAGAGGAGCAGCAACCATCGATGCGAGCGCCATAATCGTGTAATAATTCATAAAATCAGCACGTTCCATTTTTAAATCTTCCGTAACAGGTTTAATAAACAAGGATACTAAGTTTGCAATTGGTGCGTATAAAAAATTCATAATCATAATTGAAGCGAGTAAAATCCACCAACCGTAAAAAATCTTCCCATCTTTTTTCATAAGTATTTCCCCTTTGTTTTAAAATGGCGAATATTCAGTTTTTTAATTGCAATTATGTTTCAAGAAAGTGTTGCTTTATAATATTAGCTAAATTATATATTATATATTATATATAATTTTATAAAATGTCTACTTGAAATAGAAGATTTGGTAAAATTAAATTATCTTTAACGTGAGAACGAAAAAATGAGGGGCTGACAAGCTGTGGAATTAAAAAATTATTATATGTTAGATGAAGAACAAAAAGAGTTATTACCTTATACAATAGCTAATCAAATTTTACTTAAAGTATTTACAGGAGAACTAAAACATGGCGAACGAGTGAAAGAATCAAATGTTGCAATGGCTCTTGGTGTAAGTAATATTCCTGTTAGAGAATCGTTTTATATTCTAGAAAATTTAGGTGTATTAGAACGCTTACCCCGTAAAGGCGTACGTGTAAAAGAATTTACGGATAAAGAATTTATTGCCTATACAGATGCCTTAGTAGAATTAACGTGGATTATATTGACATATGCACAACAACTTTGGACAACTGAGCAAATTGAAAACTTAAAACAATTAGCAGTAGAAGCAAAATCTAGTTTAAACGAAAGAAATATTGTGGCATATATTTTAGATTGTGATCGTATTCTACGTTTAATGACAGAAGTAGCAGATAATCTAGCATTTAAAAAGATGTACAATGATATTTCTTGTATCACACTAACATACTGCCGTGTGTATTGGAAGGACTTCAATCGTTTAGAAGAGCGTTATGAAAGTTTGTTGCAAACAATCGAAGCGATTGAAAAAAATGATATTGAGATGGCAAAAGAACAAGTGGAAATTTTCATTCGAAAGCAAGAACCTTCACTATATCGTTACAAAAAAGTATAGAAGGTTAAGAAGTTCCTTGTTTAAGTTCCCATTTGTAAAAAGTATTTGTTATAATATTTCATAAGTATTGAACGAAGAAATGGAGGGCGTAGCAGATGCAATCGGCTTCAACGCAAGAAACGAAACTATGGCAAGATTGGTCCGCTCACAAAGATCCTCGTGCTGGCGATTTGCTCATGAAAAAATATAAATCTTTAGTGTCATATCATGTGCAACGAATTAGTACAGGATTACCTAAAAGTGTATCAAGAGATGAACTAATGAGCCTCGGGATGATGGGACTTTTTGATGCGCTTAATAAATTTGACATTACACGCGACTTAAAATTTGATACCTATGCATCTTTTCGCGTGCGTGGTGCAATCATTGATGGTTTAAGAAAAGAAGATTGGTTACCAAGATCAGCACGTGAAAAAACGAAAAAGTTAGATGCGAAAATTGAGGCGATGGAACAGCGTCTAAAGCGTCATGTTACACCAGAAGAAGTAGCAAAAGAATTGGATGTACCAATCGAAGAAGTATATCAAACGATGCAAGAGCATCTTTTTTCGAATGTCTTATCAATCGATGAACAACTACAGGACTTTGATGAAGTCGATAATAAAAGTTTCGTCATTCGAGATGAAGTAACAAAAACACCCGAACAGCAAGCGGTTCAAACAGAGTTGTTGCAAGATTTAGCAGAAAGTATTAAGCATCTTAACGAAAAAGAACAGCTTGTATTAAGTATGTTTTATACAGATGAATTAACATTAACTGAGATTGGTGAAGTATTAAATTTATCGACATCACGTATTTCTCAAATTCATTCTAAAGCGTTATTTAAACTAAAAAATTTATTACAGGATGAAATGAATAATACGTGATTTTTTAGTGTGTAGAGGAGAGATGAGCGATGAGTTTAAAAGGCATAGAGTTACAAATTGCGATACCTAAGACTTTTGATGCGGGAAAACAAGTTGAACAAGCGCAGCAACAAGTAAATGCTGGGCAAGACTTGGCAAATGCAGCTTTGAATAAACAAATCGAAAAGAATCACACCTCTTTGTTAGAATCTGAAAAGCTCAAAGAATTGCGACAAGATGAACCGAAAGATCAAGAGAGAGAAAGAAAAGAAAAAGAAGAACGCGAAGAAAATGAAAAACTAAATAAAAATCGAACAAAGCATCCCTATAAAGGAAACTTTTTTGATTTTAGTGGATAAGGAGGAGAGAATGAGATGGTAATCATAGTGACGATTCTATTCATTCTCCTTTTACTTTGTTTTTATTTTTTAGTATTACTCAATATGAAGATGAATCGTTTTAAACAAAATGAACAACGACAAGAGCGATTAATTGAAGAGATGGAAGCGTCAATCTCGTCGTTCTTAGTGGATATTGAAGATGAGAATGCGCGATTGATTGAAGCTTTAAAGAAACAAGCATCACCCTCTAAACAAGCGCCAAATGATCAAGTAACTGAAAAACGACAAGTAAAAGAAGAAGTAATAATTGACGTGCAAGAAAAAGATACGAAAGAACCAACGTTCACACTACCAAAATCTTATGCAAAAAAAGCATATGGCGTACAAACTTCAAAACAGCCAGTACCAGAAGAAAAGCTTCAAACGATTGATGAACGGGTAAAGGAAATGTATATGCGCGGTAAGTCAATTGATGAAATTGCAAAAGAACTAAACCGAGGTAAAACCGAAGTGGAGTTAATGATTAAGTTCCAAGAAAAAAACAAGTAAAATAACTTGTCACACTGTTAATATTATGGTACTATTACAAACGGTGTTAAATACACACGTATTCTGATGCAATGAGTGGTGCTCTTTCAATGAAGGAGTTCTCATGCAGTGGATGAATGCGGAGGAAATCAAATACAAAACCTTTAGGAGGCAATACAAATGTCAGTAATTTCAATGAAACAATTACTAGAAGCTGGTGTACATTTCGGTCACCAAACTCGCCGTTGGAACCCAAAAATGAAAAAATTCATCTTTGTGGAGCGTAACGGTATCTACATCATCGATTTACAAAAAACAGTTAAAAAATTAGAAGAAGCTTACGACTTCATGCGTCAAGTTGGTGCAGACGGTGGTAAAGTTCTTTTCGTTGGTACTAAAAAACAAGCTCAAGAAGCAATTAAAGATGAAGCTGAACGTTCAGGTAACTACTACATCAACCAACGCTGGTTAGGTGGTACTTTAACTAACTTCGGTACAATCCAAAAACGTGTTGCTCGTATGAAACAAATCGAGCAAATGGAAGAAGACGGTACTTTCGCTGTACTTCCTAAAAAAGAAGTTGTTCAACTTAAAAAACAACACGAACGTCTTGTGAAATTCTTAGGCGGTATCCGTGATATGAAAGCTATTCCAGATGTAATGTTCGTGGTTGACCCACGTAAAGAACGCATCGCTGTAGCTGAAGCTCACAAATTAAACATTCCACTTGTGGCAATGGTTGATACTAACTGTGATCCAGACGAAATCGATTACGTTATTCCTTCAAACGATGACGCAATCCGCGCTGTAAAATTAATCACTTCTAAAATGGCTGACGCTTTAATGGAGTCTAAACAAGGTGAAGATGAAGCTCAAGTTGAAGCTGAAGAAGCTGCTGAGTAATTTCTAGGCAAGTTTGAAATAGGTGATAAGCGGCTAAACCCTCTTATCACCTTTTTTTGAGAATATAATAGGATAGATATTAGGAGGAAAAATATCATGGCAATTACTGCTCAATTAGTAAAAGAATTACGTGAAAAAACTGGTGCTGGTATGATGGATTGTAAAAAAGCATTAGTTCAAACTGATGGTGACATCGACGCTGCTGTAGACTTCCTTCGTGAAAAAGGTCTTGCTGCTGCAGGCAAAAAAGCTGACCGTGTTGCTGCTGAAGGTACTACTTTCATCGCAGAAAAAGGTAACACAGCTGTATTATTAGAAGTAAATGCTGAAACTGATTTCGTTGCTAAAAACGAAGGTTTCCAAGTTTTAGTAAAAGAATTAGCTGACCACTTACTAGAAGTACAACCTGCTGACGTAGAAGCTGCTTTAGAATCTACAATGTCTAACGGTGCAAAAGTATCTGATCACATTTCTTCTGCAATCGCTACAATCGGTGAAAAAATCAGCTTACGTCGTTTTGTAATCGAAACTAAAACAGACGCTGACGCTTTCGGCGCTTACCTACACATGGGCGGACGTATCGGTGTATTAGCACTTGTTGAAGGTACTACTGATGCAGAAGTAGCGAAAGACGTTGCAATGCACATCGCTGCTTTAAACCCTAAATACATCTCTCATGACCAAATCTCTGCTGAAGAAGTAGAACATGAGCGTAAAGTATTAACTGAACAAGCACTTAACGAAGGTAAACCAGAAAACATCGTTGCGAAAATGGTTGAAGGTCGTCTTAACAAGTACTTCAAAGAAATTTGTGTTCTTGACCAACCATTCGTTAAAAACCCAGATGTAACTGTTGGTACTTTCTTAACAACTGCTGGTGGTAAATTAACTTCTATGGTTCGCTTCGAAGTAGGCGAAGGTATTGAAAAACGTGAAGATAACTTTGCTGAAGAAGTAATGAGCCAAGTTAAAGGTAACTAATTTCAATAAACATACAATATGTCATTTCTAGGGAGCACAAGCTAAACTTCGTGTTCCCTATTTTTCAATAAAAAAGTATGATGGAGGTCCAGAAAATGCCGCAATATAAACGCGTTGTCATTAAATTAAGTGGGGAAGCTTTAGCAGGAGATCAAGGTTTTGGCCTATCGCCACAAATCGTTAAATCGGTTGCCCAACAAATTAAAGAAGTAGTAGATCTAGATGTGGAAGTTGCCCTAGTAGTAGGTGGCGGAAACATTTGGAGAGGTAAAATTGGTGCCGAAATGGGCATGGAACGAGCAAATGCCGATTATATGGGTATGTTAGCAACCGTAATGAATGCACTAGCACTTCAAGATTCATTAGAGAACCTAGGAGTCGAAACGCGCGTTCAATCATCGATTGTGATGACACAAGTTGCAGAGCCGTATATTCGTAGAAAAGCAGTTCGTCATTTAGAGAAAAAACGCGTTGTCATTTTTGCTGCAGGTACTGGGAATCCATATTTCTCAACAGATACAACAGCTGCATTACGTGCTGCTGAAATTGAAGCAGATGTCATTTTAATGGCTAAAAATAATGTAGATGGCGTATATTCAGCAGATCCAAAATTAGATACAACTGCTGTGAAATATGATCAACTAACATACTTAGAAGTTATCCAACAAGGTCTACAAGTAATGGATTCTACAGCATCTACTCTATGCATGGATAATAATATCTCATTAGTTGTATTCTCATTGATGGAAGATGGAAACATTAAGCGTGCTGTATTAGGTGAACCAATCGGTACAGTTGTAAGTAAATAATTATTAGGAGGAATTCAAATGTCTAAAACAGTTGTCGATTTAGCTTCAGAAAAAATGTCAAAATCAATCGCTGCTTTTTCACGTAATCTAGCAAGTATTCGTGCTGGTCGTGCAAATGCATCTTTACTTGATCGTATTAATGTTGAGTACTATGGTGCACCAACACCTTTAACTCAAATGGCAAGTATTACAGTGCCAGAAGCGCGTCTATTAGTTATTACACCATACGATAAAACAATCTTAGGTGAGATTGAAAAAGAAATTATGCGTTCAGATATCGGTATTACACCAACAAATGACGGTAATGTAATTCGATTAACAATTCCAGCATTAACAGAAGAACGTCGTAAGGAATTAGTAAAACAAGTAAGCAAAGAAGCAGAAGAAGCGAAAGTTGCAGTTCGTAATATTCGTCGTGATGCAAATGATGAGTTCAAAAAACTTGAAAAAGCAGGCGAAATTACAGAAGACGACTTACGTGGATACGGTGAAGACGTTCAAAAATTAACAGATCAGCACATCGCAAAAATCGATGAATTAACTGCTGAAAAAGAAAAAGAAATTCTTGAAGTATAATCATTAGAACTTTGTGGGTTTATAAGACGTCCTATTGACAAAGGGACGTCTTTTTTAAATCAATTGGAAAATACTTTTTAAAAGAGGAAATATATTCGTATTTTTGTTATGATAAGTTCAGTATACGTTCCGATTTGTAAGCTAGTGGAGGATTCTAAATGTTAGATAAACTTGGATGGAAGAAATCAGAAAAAGCAATTCAGTCAATCGATGAACGAGTGGCGAGTTTAAGCCAACAAGATGTACCGAATCATATTGCAATTATTATGGATGGAAATGGTCGCTGGGCAAATAAACGTGCGCTGCCGAGATTTTTAGGGCATCGTGAAGGCATGCAAAATATTCGACGTATTACGCGCGCAGCGAATCGTATGGGTGTTGGTGCGATTACTTTGTATGCTTTCTCAACGGAAAATTGGAAACGACCATCTAAGGAAGTAGAATTTCTTATGCGTTTACCGGAAGAGTTTTTAAATTCTTTTATTCCTGAACTCATGGATTTGAATATTCGTGTTGAGATGATTGGCGAGATGGATGGTGTACCAGAATACACAAGTCGCGCGATTCAACATGCAATGAAAGAAACAAAAAACAATACAGGTATGATACTGAATTTTGCATTCAATTATGGAAGCAGACGTGAAATTGTTTTAGCGATGCAACGTCTAGCGCAACTTGTCAAACAGGGCGATTTGCAACCAGAAGAAATTACAGAAGAAGTCATTTCGGATTATTTAATGACATCTAAGCTACCAGAGCCAGATTTATTAATTCGAACAAGTGGCGAAATTCGTCTAAGCAACTTTTTATTATGGCAGCTGGCGTATACTGAATTTTGGTTTACAGACGTACATTGGCCAGAGTTTACAGACGAAAAATTATTAGATGCAATTGAAGATTTCCAAAAGCGTAATCGTCGTTATGGTGGGTTGAAAGGAGAATAAAAAGTGAAACAGCGTATTATCACAGCCGTAATCGCTGCCGCTTTGTTTATTCCATTTGTTGTATATGGTCATTTACCATTTACGATTTTGGTCTATGCAATGGCAGCGGTAGGGCTTTTTGAAATGCTAAGAATGAAGGGACTTTCCTTTTTCTCAGTTCCGGGTTTACTCGGTTTTTTAGCAATGTGTGTTGTATTAATGCCTCGTGAATGGGCGATTAAAGTAGAGGATGCAACTTCCTTTTCACAGTTAGAATATCTGTCAATTTTCGTACTTTTACTATTAATTTATACAGTTGTAGTGAAAAATAAAGTAACATTTGATGCAGTAGCATTCATTGTAGCAAGTGTATTTTATGTTGGTGTCGGTTTTCATTACTTTATTTCAACAAGAACAGAAGGCATTGCTTATATCGTATTTGCCTTAGTTATTGTATGGTCTACAGATTCAGGCGCCTACTTTGTTGGACGTAAACTAGGAAAACATAAATTATGGCCTGAAATTTCACCGAAAAAGACAATTGAAGGTTTTGTTGGTGGTATTGTCATTGCAGTGATTGCGACAGTGATCTTCCAATACTTTGCACAATTAGATGTGAATTATGGCGTATTACTACTTGTTGCTGTTGTTGCATCGATGATTGGACAGCTTGGTGATTTAGTAGAGTCAGCAATTAAAAGACAATATGGTGTGAAGGATTCGGGGAATATTTTACCGGGACATGGTGGTATTTTAGATCGTTTTGATAGTTTGATTTTTGTTCTACCATTGTTACACTTCATTCATTTTGTTGGATAGGGGAATGAAACATGAAATCAATTAGTTTATTAGGTGCGACAGGGTCGATTGGTCAACAAACACTTGATATCGTAAAAGAACATCCAGAGTCATTTCAAATTTCAGCATTATCAGTTGGACGAAATATTGAAAAAACAAAAGAGATTATTCGAGAGTTTCAACCGAAATTAGTCTCTGTGTTACAAGAAGAAGATGCACGCGCATTACAAAAAGAGTTTCCAAAAACGGATTTTACATTTGGAAATCAAGGTTTAATTGATGTAGCTACATATGCAGACTCAACGTATTTACTGAATTCTGTTTTAGGTTCAGTAGGTTTAGAGCCTACATTAGCAGCAATTCGTCAAAAAAAAGCGATTGCGATTGCTAATAAAGAAACACTTGTAACAGCGGGACATCTTGTGATGGCAGAGGCGAAGAAATATGGTGCGCCAATTTTGCCTGTCGATAGTGAACATTCGGCCCTATGGCAAGCGATGGTTGGAGAAGATCCCAAATCGATTTCAAAACTGATTTTAACAGCTTCTGGTGGTAGCTTCCGCGACCAAACACGTGAGCAATTAAAAGATGTAACTGTAAAAGAAGCGCTAAACCATCCCAACTGGTCGATGGGTGCAAAAATTACCATTGATTCAGCTACATTAATGAATAAAGGTCTTGAAGTAATTGAGGCAGCAGTATTATATGATATGTCTTATGATGATATTGATGTTTTAATTCACCGTGAGAGCATCATCCATTCAATGGTTGAATATCATGATACATCGGTTATGGCGCAACTTGGTACACCAGATATGCGTACACCAATTCAATATGCACTAAGTTACCCAGAGCGCTTACCACGACCTAACGCACAACGTCTAGATTTAGCGAAAATAGGTCAACTTCATTTTGAAAATGTAGACTTTGAGCGTTTCCGTTGTCTTGGATTTGCTTATGAAGCAGGGCGTATGGGCGGCACGATTTTAACTGTAATGAATGCTGCAAATGAAGCAGCAGTAGATGCCTTTTTACATGAAAAAATTAAATTCTTGGAGATTGAAGATGTGATTGATCGTATGATGCAGTCTCATGAAAATATTTTAAATCCTGATTTAGAAACAATTTTACATGTAGACCAAGAAACAAGAAAATCTGTTCGAAGCATGATAAAATAAAAATGTAATACAACTTTTTAACTCGAAGAAGGTGGGAGAACATGCAAGCAGCAATTGCGTTTATTTTAGTGTTCGGTTCCATCGTATTCTTCCACGAATTAGGCCATTTTATTTTCGCAAAACGTTCAGGTATTTTAGTACGTGAATTTGCGATTGGCTTTGGACCAAAAATTATTGGGATTACAAAGGGAGAAACACTCTACACAATTCGTTTACTGCCGATGGGTGGATATGTACGAATGGCTGGAGAGGATATGGATACGACCGAGTTACAACCAGGTTACCGCATTGGTTTTTTATTAAATGATCAAGACGAAATGTCACGTATTGTGTTAAATCAGAATAAACAACTGCCCGATATGCTCTTTTTAGAAGTTGAAAAAGCAGACCTTTTAAAAGGATTATGGGTAGAAGGCTATGATGAAGA
Source organism: Kurthia sp. 11kri321 (assembly GCF_001534765.1). NCBI lineage: Bacteria > Bacillati > Bacillota > Bacilli > Caryophanales > Caryophanaceae > Kurthia > Kurthia sp. 11kri321. The sequence goes on along the minus strand of NZ_CP013217.1, from coordinate 2,061,267 downwards.
TGAGAATTTAGTACGTTATAATGTAGCGCGCGATGCTGTCATTGAAGAAAATGGTCAACAGACGATTATTGCGCCTTATGACCGTACATTTAATGCGAAGTCATTAGGAAAGCGTGCAATGACGATTTTTGCAGGTCCTTTATTCAACTTTATTTTAGCGATTGTCTTCTTTATGATTATTGGTCTTGTTCAAGGTATTCCAACGAATGAACCAATTATCGCAAATGTTGTAAAAGACAGCCCTGCACAGCAAGCAGGCATGCAAAAGGATGATTTAGTCGTCTCTGTAGATGGCAAGTCCATTTCAAAATGGGAGCAACTATCAGAAGTGATTCAAAGCAGTGCGAATAAACCAATCGATTTAGAAGTAAAGCGAGATGGCAAAATCGTACCGATTGAAGTAACGCCAAAAGCAGCTGAAGTAAATAAAGAAAAAGTAGGGCAAATCGGTATTCAATATGCGAACACGTATGAAAAAAATCCGCTAAAAGCTATTCCTTATGGATTTGAACAGACGTATAATTGGATAGTGAAGATTGCTGAACTTCTAGGTCTGTTAGTGACAGGTCACTTTACGCTGGATGCTTTATCAGGACCGGTTGGAATTTATAAAGCAACAGAAGAAGTTGCAAAGTATGGCTTTATGACATTAATGAACTGGGCAGCCGTATTAAGTATTAACTTAGGTATTATGAATTTATTACCGCTACCAGCATTAGATGGCGGACGCTTATTATTCTTTGGATATGAAGCAGTTCGAGGGAAGCCAATTGATAAACAAAAAGAAGGTATGGTTCATTTTGTCGGTTTTGCATTGTTGATGGTATTAATGATTGCTGTGACATGGAACGATATACAAAAATTCTTCTTTTAATTAAAGAGAGAAAATAGAATAGCCAAAAGGTGAGGTTAACGAATGAAACAATCAAAAACATTTATTCCAACTTTACGCGAAACACCAGCAGATGCTGAAGTAAAATCGCATCAGTTGTTATTACGCGCAGGATTTATCCGTCAAAATACAAGTGGAGTATACTCTTATTTACCGTTAGCTCGTAAAGTGCTTTCTAAGATTGAAAACATTGTACGTGAAGAAATGGATGCTATTGGTTCAAATGAAATTTTAATGCCTGCTTTACAATCAGCAGAGCTATGGGAAGAGTCAGGTCGTTGGGAAGCATATGGTCCAGAACTAATGCGTTTAACAGACCGTCACAACCGTCAATTTGCATTAGGACCAACACATGAAGAAGTTGTTACATCACTTGTTCGTGACGAGTTGAAATCGTACAAAAAATTACCATTAACACTATATCAAATTCAAACAAAGTTCCGTGATGAAAAACGCCCTCGCTTTGGTTTGTTACGTGGACGCGAATTTATCATGAAAGATGCTTATTCATTCCACGCATCATATGACAGTTTAGATGAAACATATAACGATATGGTGCAAGCTTATACAAATATCTTTAACCGTCTTGGTTTGAACTTCCGTGCAGTAATTGCTGACTCTGGTTCAATTGGTGGTACAGCAGGTACACATGAGTTCATGGTACTTTCTGAAATCGGTGAAGATACAATTGCTTACTCAGATTCTTCAGATTATGCAGCAAATATTGAAATGGCTGAAGTAAAAGTAGAATATAGCCATTCAGATGAAGACATGAAAGAATTAGAAAAAGTAGCAACACCAGACCAAAAAACAATCGAAGAAGTATCAGCTTTCTTAGATATCGTATCTGAAAATATTATTAAAACATTAGTATTTAAAGTAGACGAAGAATTAGTTGTTGTTTTATGTCGTGGCGACCACGAAGTAAATGACATTAAATTAAAAAATGCATTAGGTGCAACTTCTGTTGAACTAGCAGAAGATGCTGAAATTCATGAATTACTTGGTAGCCATATTGGTAGCCTAGGTCCAATTAAATTACCAATCGGTGTGAAAGTCGTTGCAGACCATGCGATTAAGTCGATTCGTAACGGTGTAGCTGGAGCGAACGAAGATGGTATGCATTATATCAATGTAAATCCAGGTCGTGACTTTGCGATTGATCGCTATGAGGATATCCGTTTCATCCAAGTTGGGGACCCATCTCCAGATGGTGAAGGTACAATTAAGTTTGCAGAAGGAATCGAAGTAGGACATGTCTTCAAATTAGGCACAAAATACTCTGATTCAATGAAAGCAACATTTTTAGATGAAAACGGTCGTGCGCAACCATTCATTATGGGTTGTTACGGTATTGGTGTATCACGTATTCTATCTGCAGTAGCAGAACAATGCCAAGATTCATACGGGTTTGTATGGCCAAAACAAATTGCGCCTTATGATGTGCATTTAATCTCGGTTAATCCAAAAGATGAAGCACAATTAGAACTAGGTGAAGAACTGTACAAATTATTAAAATCATATCGTTATGATGTATTATTTGATGAACGTGCAGAACGTGCGGGCGTTAAATTTACAGATGCAGATTTAATTGGTTTACCTGTTCGTATTACAGTAGGTAAAAAAGCTTCTGAAGGTATTGTAGAAGTGAAAATTCGTCATAGCGGCGAAACATTCGAATGTGCAAAAGAAGAAGTTGTGGATCGAATCAACAACATTTTTCAAACACTATAAGTCGATTGAAAAATACGTTATAAACGAATGAAGGAGGAAGGTTGTCTCTAAAAGTCATGTGTATAGATGACTTTTCAGGGCAGCCTTTTCGACTTTTAAACGAAAGGAGATTTATATGTCACAAGAAGCAGCAGAAGCACGTCAACAGTTTCATATTTTGTTACAACAAATTGGTTTAACTGAAGACCAAGATCTTCACTATGTAGAAGGCGGTGAATTACAGCGCTTAACGGTTCAAAAATCAAAACGTGTATGGTTATTTGCTTTGAAACTACCTCGTATTTTACCATATAGCTATTTTGCGCGTTTTGAGCAACATGTGATGAATGCTTTTAAAAGTATTGCAACAACACAATTAGCCATTACAGTTGCACAACCTGAAATAGATGAGGAGCTTATTCGTTCTTATTGGACGCGCGTCGTACAAGACCAAGATGAATTATCGCCCCCATTACGTGAAATTTTATCGAAGCAAGTGCCTGAAATGATGGGACAGAAGCTGGTTCTATATTGTAACCAAGACTTTGAACAAGCAACACTACGTAATAAATATGCAGAAAAATTAAGCGAAACTTATCAGCAATATGGATTCCCATCATTACACTTTGATTTCCAAGTGAAAGATGTTACACAGGAAATGGCGGAAGCACAGCAAAAATTCTTAGAACAGCGTCGTATTGAAGAAGAAGAAATTTCGAAAAAAGCAGTGGAAGACTTACAAAAACGTGAGAAGGAACGTCAACAAAATCCAGATGGTATTGATGTATCAAATCAACCATTCCAACTAGGTATTCCAATTAAGAATGATGAGAACTTTATGGAAATCCATCAAATTCAAGATGAAGAACGTCGCGTCATTATCGAAGGATTTGTATTCGATGCAGAGGTGAAAGAGCTGCGTAGTGGTCGTTCATTACTGACATTAAAAGTTTCAGACTACACAGATTCGATTCTTGTGAAGATGTTTTCGCGTGATAAAGAAGATGCTGCTATTATGCAGATGGCGAAAAAAGGGATGTGGGTGAAGGTACGAGGTTCTGTACAAAACGATACATTCGTGCGTGATTTAATTGTGATGGCACAAGATATCGTGGAAACAAAACCAGTTATTCGACAAGATACGGCACCTGAAGATGAAAAGCGTGTTGAACTGCATCTACATACACCAATGAGTACGATGGATGCTGTTACACCAACGGCTGATTTAATTGCAGCAGCTGCAAAATGGGGACACCCAGCCATTGCAATTACCGATCACAACGTAGCACAGTCATTCCCTGATGCGCATAATGCGGGGAAAAAGCATGGCGTAAAAGTGATTTATGGTGTCGAAATTAATCTTGTAGATGATGGTGTACCAATCGCTTATGATGAACAACATATCGCTTTAGAAGATGCGACATATGTCGTCTTTGACGTTGAGACAACAGGTCTATCTGCAGCCTACGATACAATCATCGAATTAGCAGCTGTTAAGATTGTGAATGGTGAAGTAGTGGACAAGTTTGAGAGTTTTGCAAATCCACACCATAAATTATCTTCTACAACGATTGAATTGACAGGTATCACAGATGATATGGTACAGGATGCACCGGAAGTCGTCGATATGATTGCGAAATTCCATGACTTTATTGGTGATGGCATTGTTGTTGCACATAACGCATCATTTGATATTGGTTTCTTATACGAAGCATACAAACAAGCGAATATTGATGATTTCCATCACCCTGTAATTGATACATTAGAATTGGCACGTTTTTTACATCCAACGATGAAGAACCACCGTTTAAATACATTATGTAAAAAATTCAATATCGAATTAACACAACATCACCGTGCGATTTATGATACGGAAGCAACAGGTTACTTACTACTTCATTTAATGAAGGAAGCAACTGCAAAAGGAATTGCATATCACGATGACTTTAATAAGTATATCGGTGGTGGCGATGCTTACAAACGTGCACGACCAATGCATTGTACGGTACTTGCAAAAACAAATGATGGTCTAAAAAATATGTTCAAAATGTTGAGTGAATCTTACACAGAAACATTCTACCGTATGCCACGTATTAAGCGTTCAACACTACAGCGTTATCGCGAAGGTTTAATTGTAGGGTCAGGGTGTAGTAAAGGGGAATTCTTTACAGCAGTCATGCAAAAATCATTAGATGAAGCAATCGAAATTGCGAAGTTCTATGATTATTTAGAAGTACATCCACCAGCAGTGTATGCGCCACTTATTGAGTCAGAGTTAATTAAAGATGAGTGGAACATGCAAGATATTATCCGTAAAATTATTAAAGTTGGTAAGAAGCTAGATAAGCCTGTTATTGCGACAGGGAACGTGCATTACCTACACAAAGAAGATGCGATTTTTAGACAGATTCTGATTCGTTCACAGGGCGGTGCGAATCCTTTAAATCGAAATACACTGCCAGACGTACATTTTAGAACAACGAATGAAATGCTCGACGAATTTGCTTTTTTAGGTGATGACGAGGCAAAAAGAATCGTTGTAGACAATTCACGCGCACTAGCGGAACAAATGGATGAAGTTATTCCATTAAAAGATGATTTATATACACCAAAAATTGATGGTGCAGAAGATGAAGTACGTCGTATGACATATGAGATGGCCCATTATATTTATGGTGAGGAATTACCTGAAATTGTAGAAAAACGAATTGATAAAGAATTGAAGTCGATTATCGGTCATGGTTTCTCTGTAATCTATTTAATTTCACATAAGCTTGTAAAAAAATCATTATCTGATGGTTATTTAGTAGGTTCGCGTGGTTCTGTAGGTTCGTCACTCGTTGCGACCTTTATGGAGATTACAGAAGTAAATCCATTGCCACCACACTATGTCTGTCCAAACTGTAAAAAATCAGAGTTCTTCGATGATGGTTCTGTAGGTTCGGGCTACGATTTACCGAATAAAAATTGTCCAGATTGTCATGTTCCATACAGTAAAGATGGACAAGATATTCCGTTTGAAACTTTCTTAGGGTTCAAGGGAGACAAGGTACCCGATATTGATTTGAACTTCTCAGGTGAGTATCAACCACAGGCGCATAACTATACAAAAGTATTGTTTGGTGAAGACTATGCATTCCGTGCTGGAACAATTGGTACAGTAGCTGAAAAGACAGCATATGGTTATGTAAAAGGATATGGAACAGACCATAATATTAACTTTAGAGGAGCAGAAGTAGACCGCCTCGTTCAAGGTTGTACAGGCGTGAAACGAACAACAGGACAGCATCCAGGTGGTATCATTGTTGTACCGAACTATATGGATATTTTCGATTTTACACCGATTCAATATCCAGCAGATGATCAAGGTTCAGAATGGCGAACAACACACTTCGACTTCCATTCAATTCATGATAATATTTTAAAACTCGATATACTTGGACACGATGATCCGACTGTTATTCGTATGTTACTTGATTTAACAGGGATTGACCCGAAAACCATTCCAACAGACGATCCAGAAGTAATGGCAATCTTCCAAGGACCCGAACCACTTGGTGTAACACCTGAACAAATTAAAGCAAAAACAGGAACGTATGGTATTCCTGAGTTTGGTACGAAGTTTGTACGTGGAATGTTAGAAGAAACGAAACCATCTACTTTCTCAGAGTTAGTTCAAATTTCAGGACTTTCACATGGAACAGATGTATGGCTTGGTAATGCAAGTGAGCTGATTGAAAATGGAACGTGTGTATTATCTGAAGTAATCGGTTGTCGTGATGATATTATGGTTTATTTAATCTATCAAGGGTTAGAACCTTCATTAGCCTTTAAAATTATGGAGCATGTGCGTAAAGGTAAAGGGTTAACGGAAGATATGGAAGAAGCGATGATGGCTGAAAATGTACCGAAATGGTATATCGAATCATGTAAGAAAATTAAGTACATGTTCCCGAAAGCCCATGCGGCTGCCTATGTCTTAATGGCGGTGCGTATTGCTTATTTCAAAGTTCATTTCCCAATCGTTTACTACTGTGCGTACTTTACAGTTCGTGCCTCTGATTTTGATTTACTTGCGATGGTGAATGGCTCTGAAACAATCAAAGCACGTATTGAAGAAATTGAGAGCAAGGGATTAGAGGCATCGGTTAAAGAGCGCTCTTTACAAACAGTTTTAGAACTTGCTTTAGAAATGACAGAACGTGGTTTAACAATTCAAAAAGTGGATTTATATCGCTCAAAAGCAACAGAATTCGTCATTGATGGGGATTCTTTAATTCCACCATTCAATGCGATTCCAGGCTTGGGAAATAACGTAGCTGAAGCGATTGTACGCGCAAGACAAGATGGTGAATTTTTATCAAAAGAAGATTTACAAATTCGTGGTCGCGTATCGAAAACATTGATTGAGTATATGGATAAATTAGGTTGTTTAGAAGGTATGCCAGATGCCAATCAATTATCGCTATTCTAGGGTTTACTTGCATAAATCGTGAATTGATGCTAAAATAAAAACAATTACTTTGTTGATAGAACAGACGGCAAAAGAGTGGGGATTCCTCACTCTTTTCTGTTTGTATTTATCAGTAACTCTAAAGTCAGGAGGATTGTATGAGCAAAATTACTACGGAAATCGAAGAACTTGTAAAGCCAATCGTTGAGGAGCTTACATTGGAGCTAGTAGAGGTTGAGTTTGTAAAAGAGGGGCGCGATTGGTTTTTACGTGTATATGTTGATACTCCTGAAGGCAATATTGATATCGATCAATGCGCACAAGTGAGTGAGCGTTTAAGCGAAAAGTTAGATGAAAAAGATCCGATTTCACAAAATTATTACCTTGAAGTATCTTCTCCAGGAGCAGAACGCCCTTTAAAAAAGGAAGCTGATTACATTCAAGCAATTGGCCAATACGTTCACATCAAGACATACGAAGCAATTGATGGCAAAAAAGTATTTGAAGGTTACTTAACATCTTATACAGATGAAGGTGCCGCATTAGACATGTTAATCAAAACAAGAAAAGTAAAAGCATTAATTCCGAAAGAGAAAATTGCGACAGCTCGCTTAGCAATTGATTTTTCTAAAGAACAATAATCTAGGAGTGAAACAAAAATGGGCAAGGAACTAGTAGGTGCTCTTAAAGCGCTTGAAGAAAAAGGAATCTCACGTGAAATTATCGTAGATGCAATTGAAGCGGCATTAATTACAGCATATAAGAAGAACTATGACGAAGCGAATGTACGTGTTGACTTAAATCTTGATAAAGGAACAATGCATCTGTATTCACGCAGAGAAGTTGTTGAAAAGTCAGAAGATGATTTATTAGAAATGTCTTTAGAAGATGCACGCCAAATCAACCCAGCGTATGAGATTGGTGACATTGTTGAAACAGAGGAAGTGCCACGCGACTTCGGACGTATTGCAGCAACAACAGCAAAACAAATTATGACACAACGTTTCCGCGAAGCAGAACGTGGCTTAATTTATGAAGAGTATGTAGATCGTGCAGACGATATTATCAACGGTGTTGTAGAACGTCTTGATGCACGTAATATCTATGTAGGAATTGGCAAAATCGAAGCGGTATTATTACCGAACGAGCAAATTCCAGGTGAATCATATGAGCCACATGATCGTATTAAAGTGTACATTACAAAAGTAGAACGTTCTTCTAAAGGACCTCAAGTATTCGTTTCAAGAACACACCCAGGTTTATTACGCCGTCTATTTGAATTAGAAGTACCAGAAATTTTTGAAGGTACAGTTGAAATCAAAACAATTGCACGTGAAGCAGGAGATCGTTCAAAAATCTCTGTTATCGCGCATAACGATGAAGTAGATCCAGTTGGTGCATGTGTTGGTACAAAAGGTGCACGTGTCCAAACGATTGTAAATGAATTAAACGGTGAGAAAATTGACATTGTAGAATGGTCAGAAGATCCAGTTGAATTCGTAGCGAACGCACTTAGCCCATCAAAAGTATTAGATGTTCAAGTAAATGAAGAAGAAAAATCAACATTAGTTGTCGTACCAGATTACCAACTATCATTAGCAATTGGTAAACGCGGTCAAAATGCACGTTTAGCAGCGAAATTAACAGGTTGGAAAATCGATATTAAATCTGAAACAGACGCAACAGAGCAAGGCCTATATGACCCAGCGAATGCAACAATCGTTGTAAAAGAAGAGCCATCTGTAGAAGAAGATCTAGAAATCGATTTATATCACGACGAAGATTAATTGAAAGGTGTTTAGAAGATGCCAGTCAATCGAAAAGTACCATTAAGAAAATGTTGTGCAACAGGTGACATGTTACCGAAAAAGGACATGGTACGTGTTGTACGTTCAAAAGAAGGCGAAGTATCCGTAGACGAGACTGGTAAAAAGTCTGGTCGCGGTGCTTACGTATCGAAATCAGAAGCTGCAGTAGAAGCAGCAAAGAAGAAGAATGTTTTGAAAAATCAATTAGAAGTTGAAATTCCAGAACATATCTATGATGATTTGCTAGCAGTTATTCGAAAGGGTAAATAACATGACAACTGAACAAGCCATTTTAAATTTACTAGGAATTGCAGCGAGAGCAAGACAAGTAGTATCAGGCGAAGAACAAGTGGTGAAGGAAGTTCGAGGACAATCGGCTAAACTTGTGATTTTATCCACAGATGCTTCAAAGAATACGCAAAAAAAGTTGCGCGATAAATGTAACTCATTTCAAGTTGAATTGCATGAATTTAGTACACGTGAAGTACTAGGTCATGCGACAGGTCGAGAAACACGTGTATCCTTAGCAATTATGGACCGCGGTTTTGCGAAAAAACTGTCGGAGTTATTCCAACAACTTGAATCACAATAATGCAGTACATGAGGAATCAAGACAGAAGCTGTCAAATAAGATCCAAGTGTGAAAGTCCTTATTTCACCAAGTCATCAATGAGCGCCAAGGGACAGCCAGGAACTCGTCCTGCTATTAGTTCGATGACGATGTAAGAAATTAATAGCGAACACTCAAAAATTTCATATGAATAAGGATGTACTATGACAAATAACTCATCTAATAATAATAAAACAAATACTTCACGCCCGTCTTCAGGCGGCAATAACGCAGGTCGTGGCGGACAACAAAATCGTGGCGGACAAAACCGCGGAGGACAAGCAGGTGGTCGTCCACAACAACGTCGTCGTCCAGGAATTAACGGAGGTCAACGTCGTAAAAACCGTCCAGCTCCACAACCTGTAGCACCAAAAGCATTACCAGAAAAAATCACGTTTTATGAATCATTAACTGTAGGAGAGTTAGCGAAAGAGCTAGGTCGCGAGCCTTCAGAAATCGTTAAAAAATTATTCTTACTTGGTGTAATGGCAACAATTAACCAAGAATTAGATAAAGATACAATCGAATTAATCGCTACAGACTACGGTGTAGAAGTAGAAGAAGAAATTCGTATTGACCGTACTGATTTAGAAACATATTTCGAAGATGAAGAAGTAGTAGAAGATGCTGAAGCAGTAGAGCGTCCTCCAGTTGTAACAATTATGGGTCACGTTGACCACGGTAAAACAACATTACTAGACTCAATTCGTAACACAAAAGTAACTGCAGGTGAAGCAGGTGGTATCACACAACATATCGGTGCTTACCAAGTAGAAGTAGAAGGCAAAAAAATCACATTCCTTGATACACCAGGACATGCTGCATTCACAACAATGCGTGCACGTGGTGCGAAAGTTACTGATTTAACAATTCTAGTTGTAGCAGCTGATGATGGTGTTATGCCACAAACAGTTGAAGCAATCAACCATGCGAAAGCTGCAGAGGTTCCAATTATCGTTGCAGTAAACAAAATGGATAAACCTTCAGCGAACCCAGATCGTGTTATGCAAGAATTAATGGAACATGGTTTAGTAGCAGAATCTTGGGGTGGCGAAACAATCTTCGTACCAATTTCTGCACTAAAAGGTGAAGGAATTGATCAACTTCTTGAAATGATTTTATTAGTTTCAGAAGTAGGCGAATTAAAAGCGAATCCAAAACGTAATGCAATGGGTACTGTAATTGAAGCACAACTTGATAAAGGTCGCGGTTCAGTTGCAACACTTTTAGTACAAAATGGTACATTAAAAGTAGGTGACCCAATCGTTGTAGGTCATGCACATGGTCGTGTACGTGCGATGATTAATGACCATGGTCGTCGTGTAAAAGAAGCAGGTCCATCAACACCAGTTGAAATCACAGGTTTAAGTGATGTGCCACAAGCGGGCGATCGTTTCGTTGTATTCGATGACGAGAAATCTGCACGTCAAGTAGCCGAAGCACGTGAAATGACAGCAATCCAAGAACAACGTGGCGAAGGTCAACGTGTAACATTAGATAACCTATTCGAACAAATGAAGCAAGGCGATATGAAAGAATTAAACTTAATCGTAAAAGCTGACGTACAAGGTACAGTAGAAGCGATGGCTGCTTCATTAATGAAAATTGAAGTAGAAGGCGTTAACGTGAAAATTATTCACACAGGCGCAGGTGCGATTACAGAGTCTGATATTTCATTAGCAGCAGCATCAAATGCAATCGTAATTGGTTTCAACGTACGTCCAGATACAAATGCAAAACGTGCAGCAGAACAAGAAGGCGTTGATATTCGCCAACACCGTATCATCTACAAAGTAATCGAAGAGATTGAAGCGGCGATGAAAGGGATGCTTGACCCAGAATACGAAGAAAAAGTTGTGGGTAATGCAGAAGTACGTGAAACATTCAAAGTATCAAAAGTGGGTACAATTGCAGGTGGTTACGTTACAGACGGTAAGTTAGTACGTGACGCAGGTGTACGTGTTATTCGTGAAGGTATCGTTATTTTCGAAGGTGAATTATCTTCATTAAAACGATTCAAAGACGATGCAAAAGAAGTAGCAAAAGGTTACGAATGTGGTTTCACAATTGCAAACTTTAACGATATTAAAGTGGGCGATGTAATTGAAGCATACGTAATGGAAGAAATTAAACGCTAATGATTGTTTATGTGGAGTGTGAATTTATGATTCCAGCCGCACATTCATTAAAAGAAAAAAGAGCTGTGTTAGAAAAGATGAAAGTCCGGACCAAACAGCGTTATAATATAGCTATCTCAGAGATTGATCATCAAAATGTTTGGCAAAGAACACGCTTAGCAATCGTGACCGTTTCCTCGAATAAGCAAGCTGCTGATCGGGAAATGGATCACGCCATTGCACATTTAGAGTCGAATCCTGAGTGGGAACTTCTTGATTTATATCGAGAATATTTATGAAACTGAGGTGAATCGATTATGTCATTACGTTCAAATCGAGTAGCTGAGCAAATTAAAAAAGAGCTTGGCGATATTATTGGTCGTAAGCTAAAAGACCCTCGTGTAGGATTTGTTACAGTTACAGATGTAGAAGTAACAGGCGATTTACAACAAGCGACAATTTATATTACTAGTTTAGGTACAGAACGAGAAAAACAGGAAACATTAAAAGGGCTCGAAAAAGCAAAAGGCTTTATTCGCTCTGAAATTAGCAAGCGTATCCGTTTACGCATTGCTCCTGAACTATTTTTCGAATTTGATGCCTCAATTGAGTACGGTAATCATATTGACGATTTGTTACGCAAACTGCACGAATCTGATAGATAACAATCGTAAAAAAGAGGCTGTCCTTTATTGGATCAGCCTCTCTTTTTTATGTAAATGGAGGTATATAAATGCACGGGATTTTACCATTATGGAAAGAAGCAGGCATGACATCTCATGACTGTGTATTTAAATTAAGAAAAATTTTAGGCACGAAAAAAGTAGGGCATACAGGTACACTTGATCCAGCAGTAGAAGGTGTGCTACCGATTTGTGTAGGCAATGCAACACGTTTAGCAGAATATATTACAGACGCAGGAAAAGTATATGAAGCGGTTGTATCGATTGGAACTGCAACAACGACAGAAGATGCAGAAGGTGAAGTCGTTGCACAAGATCACACGCATAAAGTGATTACACGTGAAGCAATTGAACAAGCTTTGCACTCACTAACAGGTACAATTGAACAAACACCGCCAATGTACTCTGCTGTTAAAGTAAATGGTCGTAAACTATATGAGTATGCACGTGCTGGTCAAACAGTGGAACGTCCGACACGACTTGTCGAAATCAAAGAATTAACATTACTTGAGCCGCAAGAAGTATATGAAGGTGAAGAAGTAGCATTTTCTATTCGAATTGCTTGTGGAAAAGGAACTTACATTCGTACGCTTTCAGTTCAAATCGGTGAGATCCTTGGCTACCCAGCTCATATGAAACAACTTGTACGTACGATGTCAGGGAGTTATACACAGGATGAATGTAAAACACTTGGTGAATTACAAGAGATGAAAGAACAAGGAACATTGAATGAAGTGATTCGCCCGCTTGAAACCGCATTAACAGAATACCCACAAATTGCGATTACAGATGCAAATCGAAAAGAAATTTCGAATGGACAAGTGCTTCCAGTACACCCTTCTCTAAAAGAATCTGATAAGATAGTGTACGTGGAAAATAATCAGGCTGTAGCTATTTATGTAGTACATCCAACTAAAACAGGATTAATGAAACCCGAAAAGATGTTTCCTAAAGTAAACTAGGAGGTTACGACATGCAAGTTGTACAATTATCATATCCAAACCAAATTACTTCAGAACAATTAACAGGTCCTTACTCACTTGCGCTAGGATTTTTTGATGGCGTACATAGAGGGCATCAAGCGGTGATTAATAAAGCGAAAGAAAAAGCGGAAGAAACGGGGACAAAATTAGCAGTTATGACATTTGACCCTCACCCTTCAATTGTTCTTGGTCAAAGTAAAGAAAAAGTATTTTACATTACACCACTACAACAAAAAATCGCGATTTTAGAAGAATCGGGTGTTGATACGTTATTCGTCGTTCGGTTTACATCTGACTTTGCACAATTATCACCAGAGGAATTCGTCCAACTATTTATTAAAGACTTAGGTGTACAACATGTCACAGCAGGTTTTGATTATACATTTGGACGAAAAGGTAGTGGAACGATGACGGATATGCCCGCGCTATGTGGTGAGGACATTACCGTGCAAGTAGTTGAAAAACAAATAAAAGATGATGAGAAAATCAGCTCTACTCGTATTCGTACATTATTAAAAGAAGGGAATCTAAAAGAGGTTCACGCATTATTAGGTAGACCATATCGTACACCGGGAGTAGTAGTACATGGTGATAAACGTGGACGCACAATTGGATTCCCAACGGCAAATGTACAAGCAGATGAAGGTAGTTTTATTCCAGCAAATGGTGTCTATGTAGTCAAGGTGCGTGTACAACAAGAATGGTTTGTTGGTGTATGTAATATTGGGTACAAACCAACATTTAAAAATCCAAACGAGAAAAACTTAACAATCGAAGTGCATATCGTAGATTTTGATAAAAATATTTACGGAGAAGCAGTAGCGATTGATTGGTACGATTGGGTACGTCCAGAGCAAAAATTCAATGGAATTGAAGCACTTGTTGCACAACTCACAAAAGATAAACAAGCCGCAATCGATTTCTTTAAAGAAGCGGAGTAAGGTAGAGAGAATCGTTTATTTTACTGTGATTTTAGTTGCGTAGAGACCTTCTTTATGTTACTATTTCATAAGTGACTTGATAAAAGCACAGAACCTTTACTTGGTATTTCGATTCTCCAACGAATCACTCAGTAACAGGGGATATTTTATAATTTGGGAGGTGTATTCAAGATGGCATTAACACAAGAACGTAAAAATGAAATCATCGCTGAATACCGTACACATGAAAGTGATACTGGATCTCCAGAAGTACAAATCGCTGTACTAACTGAAGATATCAACAACTTAAACGAGCACTTACGTACTCATAAAAAAGATCACCATTCACGTCGCGGTTTATTCAAAATGGTAGGTCGTCGTCGTAACTTACTGAAATATCTTCGTGAAAACGATGTTCAACGTTACCGTGAATTAATTAGTAAACTTGGCTTACGTCGATAAAATGCAACTTGAAAAAGCGGGCTAGTCCCGCTTTTTCTTTATGTTACAGAAAAAAAGAATCACACGCCAATCCCAAAATATGAAAAATTGCTTCATCAAGTATGAAATGTTTCGCAATGAAAACACATTTTTGATAAACTAGCTAGTGATTACATAAATAAAATAAATGGCAATACGGTTTTTGAGAGAGGAGTTCAATAAATGAACGAAAAAAAGGTATATAGCTATGAGTGGGCAGGTAAGCCATTAGTTGTAGAAGTAGGTCAATTAGCAAAACAAGCAAACGGTGCAGTTATGGTACGCTACGGTGACACAGCAGTACTTTGTAACGCAACAGCTTCAAAAAAACCAAAGCAAACAGATTTCTTCCCATTAACAGTAAACTACGAAGAAAAAATGTATGCTGCTGGTAAAATTCCAGGTGGATTCGTTAAACGTGAAGGTCGTCCTTCAGAAAAAGCCGTTTTAACATCTCGTTTAATCGACCGTCCAATCCGTCCGCTATTCCCTGATGGTTTCCGTAATGAAGTACAA
This sequence comes from Kurthia sp. 11kri321, assembly GCF_001534765.1. Taxonomy (NCBI): domain Bacteria; kingdom Bacillati; phylum Bacillota; class Bacilli; order Caryophanales; family Caryophanaceae; genus Kurthia; species Kurthia sp. 11kri321. Next base: position 2,046,092 of record NZ_CP013217.1, on the reverse strand, counting down.
GTAATCTCTATGGTTATGTCGAATGATCCAGATTGTAGTTCAGAAATGGCTGCAATGCTAGGTTCTTCACTTGCATTAATGGTATCAGATATTCCATTTGATGGCCCAATCGCAGGTGTAACAATCGGTATGATCGATGGTGAATTCATTGTCAACCCAACAGTGGAACAATTAAAAAATTCAACAATTGATTTAACAGTTGCAGGTACAAAAGATGCCATTAACATGGTTGAAGCTGGCGCACTTGAAGTACCAGAAGAAACAATGTTAGAAGCGATTGTTTTCGGTCATGAAGAAATCAAAAAAGTAATTGCCTTCCAAGAGCAAGTTGCTGCTGAATGTGGTAAAGAAAAAATGGAAGTACAGTTACAAACAATCAATGAAGAATTATATGAAGAAATTAAAGCTGCACACGAAACAGAAATGAATGCAGCCATTCAAACACATGAAAAACATGCACGCGATGAAGCAATCGAAGCTGTTAAATCAGTTGTAGTAGCTGCATATGAAGAGAAATTAGCAGACGCAGAAGATTGTGATGCAACATTAAAACAAGTAAATGAAATTTTAGATAAAATGGTGAAAGACGAAGTACGTCGTTTAATCACAGAAGATAAGGTACGTCCTGATGGTCGTAAATTAGACGAAATTCGTCCTCTATCATCTGAAGTTGGTTTATTACCACGTACACACGGTTCGGGTCTATTCACACGTGGTCAAACACAAGCACTATCAATTTGTACACTAGGTTCATTAAGTGATGTACAAATTATCGATGGTTTAGGTGTAGAAGAAAACAAGCGCTTCATGCACCACTACAACTTCCCACAATTCTCTGTTGGTGAAACAGGACCAATGCGTGGACCAGGTCGTCGTGAAATTGGTCACGGTGCATTAGGTGAACGTGCATTATTAGCAGTTATTCCAGATGAAGCAGACTTCCCTTACACAATCCGTTGTGTATCTGAAGTATTAGAATCAAATGGTTCAACTTCTCAAGCGTCAATCTGTGGTTCAACACTTGCGATGATGGATGCAGGTGTACCTTTAAAAGCACCGGTAGCAGGTATTGCAATGGGCTTAATCAAAAAAGGTGAACACTACTCAATCTTAACAGATATTCAAGGTATGGAAGACCACTTAGGCGATATGGACTTCAAAGTAGCAGGTACAGCTAAAGGTGTAACAGCACTACAAATGGATATTAAAATCGACGGTTTATCACGTGAAATTTTAGAAGAAGCATTAACACAAGCAAAACACGGTCGTATGGTGATTCTTGAGTCAATGTTACAAACAATTGCTGAACCACGTGAGCACTTATCTGCATATGCACCAAAAATTAAATCAATTCATATTAAACCAGATAAAATCCGTGATGTTATTGGACCTGGTGGTAAACAAATCAATAAAATTATTGATGAAACAGGCGTAAAAATTGATACGGAACAAGATGGTACAATCTTTATCTCATCAGTTGATGAAGAGATGATTCAACGTGCACAAGATATGATCGAAAGTATCGTACGTGAAGCAAAAGTAGGCGAGTACTACTTAGGTAAAGTAAAACGTATCGAGAAATTCGGTGCTTTCCTTGAAATCTTCCCAGGTAAAGATGGTTTATTACACATCTCTGAGATTCAAGATGAGCGCACGAAAAATGTTGAAGACGTATTAAAAATCGGTGACGAGCTATTTGTAAAATGTATCGAAATCGACCGTCAAAATCGTGTCAACCTTTCTCGTAAAGTCGTTGTTCAAGAAGAAAAAGAAAAAGCAGCTGATTAATTTTTAATGTAATGAGTTGAATGCAGAAAGAGGTATGCCTTGTCGCTTTTCGAACGTAATTGAAAAGCAAAGGGTATACCTCTTTTTTAAAATAGGAGTGAAAAAATGTTAGAAAAATATACAGCTAAAAATGGTTTGCGTATTGTAGCAGAAAAAATGCCTTACGTTCGTTCTGTATCTTTTGGTATTTGGGTAAATGTCGGTTCGCGTTATGAAACACCAGAAGAGAATGGTTTAACACATTTTATTGAGCATATGCTATTTAAAGGAACGAAAACACGTAGTGCTAAACAAATTGCAGAAGACTTTGATCGCATCGGTGCCCAGACAAATGCTTTTACATCAAAAGATCAAACATGTTATTACGTTGTCGCGATGGATCAACAAATTGAAGAAGCTGTGACGATATTAGCGGATATGTTTTTCCATTCTGTATTTGATCCAGAAGAAATGGAAAAAGAAAAACAAGTGATTGCAGAGGAGATGGCAATGACAGAAGATGCACCTGATGATGATGTAGATGAACGTTTGTGGGCTGCGATGTTTGAAGGACATCCACTTGGCGCACCAATTTTAGGAACTGAGACGACATTACAATCTTTCACGCAGCAACAAGTAAAGGATTTTATTCGTACGCACTATACTCCAGATCAAGTAGTGTTATCAGTTGCGGGGAATTTTGATGATGCACTCATTTCAAAACTACAAACATTATTTAACCAATTTGAAAATGAAGAATCACGCGGTGTGATTACATTCGATCAGCCTGTTTTCCATGCAGTAGAAACAACGAAGAAAAGCCAAGTTGAGCAAGCACATGTTGTCATTGGCTTCCCAGGTCTTGCTGTAACAGATGAGCAAACAATCCCGTACCTTGTCATGAATAATATCTTTGGTGATTCGATGTCGTCGCGTTTATTCCAAAAAGTACGCGAAGAAAAAGCGCTTGCTTATACGGTATATTCATATTACGCAGCTTATCAAGATACAGGTGCATTCATGATTTATGGTGGTACATCGGTGAAACAGCGTGAACTAATGGAAAAAACAATCTTTGAAGTAATTGAAGAGTTTAAACAGACAGGTATTACAGAAGAAGAATTAATTTCAGCGAAACGTCAGTTGGAAAGTGATTTATTGTTAGGGCTTGAAACATCGTATGATTACATGACACGCAACGCGAAGAATGAAATTATTTATGGTCGTGAGCGTACAATTGAAGAAGCGCTAGAATTATTAAGCCATGTAACAGTTGAGCAGGTGAATGCTCAAATTGCAGCAACTTTTAATCAACCACATGCGAAATCAATCATTAGTAGTGAATTTTAAAAAATCTCCCTTATTGGGAGTTTTTTTATTTGGATATGAATCGATTGTATTTTAAAAACCATTTAATACCTAAAAATAAAAAAAGAAAGAAAATGATATTTCAATAGCCTTTTAAGTTGAAAAAAGATTTAATATACTAAATAATTGAATTATTATACACAATTCAATTGGGGTATGGTACAATTACGCCATTATATATTGGAATAGGGAGAGATGTTTGAATGGCTAAAGAATTAACAGTAGCTGTTGTAGGAGCTACAGGTGCAGTAGGAACAAAGATGATGGAGCAGCTTGCGAAGCGAAAGTTTCCAGTTGGTAAGCTGAAATTACTTGCATCAAAGCGCTCAGCAGGGAATACACTGGATTTTGCTGGTCAAACATACACAATTGAAGAAGCAACACCAGAAGCTTTTGAAGGCGTAGATGTTGCGTTATTTAGTGCAGGAGGTTCGGTTTCAAAAGCATTAGCAAAAGAGGCTGCAAAACGTGGTGCGGTTGTGATTGATAATACAAGTGCATTCCGTATGGACCCAGAAGTACCACTTGTTGTACCAGAAGTGAACCGCGCGGATTTAAAAGAACACAATGGAATCATTGCGAATCCAAACTGTTCAACAATCCAAATGGTTGTCGCACTAGAGCCAATTCGTCAAGCATTTGGTTTGAAAAATATTATTGTATCTACATACCAAGCCGTATCTGGTTCAGGTGTCAGTGCAATTGAAGAATTACATCAGCAAAGTCTTGCGTGGGACGAAGGTAAAAATGTAGAAGCCAATATTTTACCTGTAAAGAGCGACAAGAAGCATTTCCCAATCGCACGTAATGTACTACCACAAATTGATGTATTCACAGAAAATGGTTTTACGTACGAAGAAATGAAAATGATTAACGAAACGAAGAAAATTATGCATGATGATGCATTAGCAGTTGCAGCAACATGTGTACGTGTACCAGTTGTAGCAGGTCATTCTGAGTCTGTATTTGTAGAAGTAGATAAAGCGGGTGTAACAGTAGAAGAATTCCGTAAAGCATTAGAAAATGCACCAGGCGTTGTTGTACAAGATGATATCACGAATCAACAATATCCAATGCCGTTATTTGCAGAAGGCGAAGATCCAACATTTGTTGGACGTATTCGTAAAGACTTAGCAAATGATCGCGGATTCCATCTATGGATTGTAGCAGATAACCTATTAAAAGGTGCTGCACTGAATTCAATTCAAATTGCGGAAGCCATGTTAGAAGACGGACTACTATAATATAAAAATAATAAAGGGGTTGGATTTTTTATGAATATTGGTAATATTGGGACGGCAATGGTAACACCATTTACAAAAGACGGCGGGATGGTTGACTATAAACATTTAGCAGGCATGATTGAACATTTAATTAAAACAGGTACAGATACAATTGTTGTATTAGGTACAACAGGGGAAGTACCAACACTTTCGACAGAAGAAAAATTAGATGTATTAAAATACACAGTCGATCAAGTAAATGGACGTGTACCAGTTATCGCGGGTGTAGGTGACAACGAAACATACTACTCAAAAATTATGGCACAAAAAGCTGAAGTTGCTGGGGTAGACGGGGTTATGCTTGTAGCACCTTACTATAATAAGCCGAACCAACGTGGCATTTATGCTCACTTTGCGGATATTGCGCAATCTGTTTCAGTTCCTGTCATGCTTTATAATATTCCAGGACGTACTGGAATTAATATCGAACCAGATACAGTAGCAAAATTAAGTAAAATTCCAAACATCCAAATTATTAAAGAAGCAAGTGGTGATTTAGATCAAATGACTGAAATTCTTTCTTTAACAGATGATGACTTCACAGTATATAGCGGTGATGATGGTATTACATTACCACTTCTTGCAGCAGGTGGTCATGGCGTTATTTCTGTAGCAGCACATGTTGTTGGGGAAGATATGCAGCGTATGATTTCTTTATTCAAAGAGGGCCGCCATGCAGAAGCAGCAAAAATTCACCAAGCATTATTACCATTAATTCGTGCTCTATTTGCACAACCAAGTCCAGCGCCTGTTAAATATGCATTATCGAAACTAGGTTTATGTAACGAAAATGTTCGTTTACCAATCGTTAGTTTAACAGATGAAGAAAAAGTAGCATTTGATCAAGTTTGGGATCACTATTTCCAAACACAAAAAACATTTGCTTAATTCAATAATTATAATGAGCTGTTCATCTGAAACGCATAGATGAACGGCTTGTTTTTTATTTTTTAGAAATAGAGTCTAGATTTTTTCTGAAATAAAAATAGAAGGAACCGTCATTTCTTAATTGTGAAAAACGGTTTCAAGCCTTATAATGAATGTAAGTGGTTGCTGTACGGGATTATTTTAGGAGGAAAAGAAGTGGCTAAAACTAAAAATGAAGTTATACGCGTCATTCCACTAGGTGGCGTTAGTGAAATTGGCAAAGCGATGTACGTCGTAGAAATTGACGAAGATCTATTTGTCGTAGATAGTGGATTAATGTTCCCAGAAGATGATATGTTAGGAATCGATTATGTTATTCCAGATATGTCGTTCTTAGTAGAGAACAAAGAACGTGTGAAAGGTATTTTCTTAACGCATGGTCATGAAGATGCGATTGGCTCAATTGCTTATTTATTAAATAAAGTAAATGCACCAGTTTATGGCTCTAAATTGACGATTGCTCTTGCAAAAGAACATTTAAAAGAGAAGCCTGCTCCACATCAAGTGAAGTTCTTTGAAGTAACAAATAAAAGTCGTATGAATTTTAAAACAACCTATGTAACATTCTTTAATACAACACATAGTATTCCAGATTCATTAGGTATTGTGTTCCATACATCAGAAGGTGCAATTGTACACACAGGTGAGTTCAAATTCGACCAATCTGCACAAGGAAAGTATCGTCCAGATATTTCAAAAATGGCGCAACTAGGAGACGAAGGCGTATTTATTTTGATGTCAGATTCTACAGAAGCAGAACGTCCTGGTCATACAATTTCTGAAAATGTTGTAAAAGAAAGACTAGAAAAAACATTCCATCAAGCAGAAGGACGTATTTTAGTTGCTTGTTATGCTTCAAACTTTATTCGTATTCAACAAGTCTTTGACCAAGCAGTAGCACTTGAGAAAAAAGTAGCGATTGTTGGTAGAAGTTTAGAAAATACATTTGAAGTTGGAATGCGCTTAGGTTATTTATCAATCGACCCAGAATACGTAATCCCGGTAAGTAAGATGAACGATTATGAAGACCAAGAAATTGTAGCAATTATTACAGGAAATCAAGGTGAACCACTAGAAGGTTTAGAAAAAATTATCCGTAAACATCACCGCGATATCCGTTTAAAACCATCAGATACGGTTTTAATTACATTCACTCCATCTCCAGCAATGGAAGTGCAAATTTCTGAGACAATGAACACATTAGCAAAAATGGGCGTAAAAGTAATGGCTGCTGATAAGAAAGTACATGTATCAGGTCATGGTTCTCAAGAAGATTTAAAAATGATGATCAACTTAATGCGACCAAAATATTTCATTCCAATTCAAGGTGAATACCGCATGTTAATTTCACATTCGAAATTGGCACAAGAATTAGGTATGAATAAAAAACAAATTTTCATCGCAGATAAAGGCGATATCGTTGAATATAAGAACGGTAAAATGCGTATGGCAGGTCGTGTCAATGCAGGTAACGTTCTAATTGATGGTATTGGTGTCGGTGACGTAGGTAATATCGTATTACGTGACCGTAAACTATTAAGTCAAGATGGTATTTTTATTGTCGTTGTGACAATCAATAAAAAATCAAAACAAATTGCTTCAGGTCCAGAAATTTTATCTCGTGGTTTCGTATATGTACGTGAATCAGAAGAATTAATGGATGAGTCTGCGAAATTAGTTCGTGGCGTTGTAGAGAAGTATGTAAGTAAAGGTTCATATGAATGGACTGCAATCAAACAAGAGATTCGTGATACGTTGAATAGTTATCTATTCCAACAAACGAAGCGTCGTCCAATGATTATCCCAATTATTATGGAATACTAAGAAGCAACGAATAAAAGGATTTCCTTACCAATACGGGTAGGAAATCCTTTTTTGTTTTATAATAGAGAAAAGGAGGTGGAATCATGGCAACTTCAAGAAAAACAACAAAAAAACCAACTACGACAAAAAGGCAAACTACGCGAAAGAAAGCGGCACCTACTAAACGAAAAGTGACGGCAAAGAAGAAGGTACTTTCGCCTTTAATATATGAAATTATAGGACTCGCCATTATTGCGATTGCAATTGTTTCTTTTTTTAGATTAGGAATTGTCGGTGATAGTCTACAAGCGGTCATGAAATTTTTATTTGGTAATTGGTATGTGGTGGTTCCGTTTCTAATGACGGGATATGCTGTATATATGATGATTATTCGCGCATTACCAGAATTTAAAAATCGTTTTGTATGGGGATTTTCCATTTTATTAGCAAGTGCAACATTATTTAGTCAAATTGCTTTATTTAAAGAGAGTATGTCTGAAAAACAATCTGTACTAGTTCAAACATGGCGTGTATTAGTAAGTGAGAGAGGTGTACTTGAACTAGATGCATCGCTTGGTGGTGGCATGGTAGGTGGTTTATTATTTGCATTTTGCCATGTTTTATTTGATACAACGGGTGCTACAATTATGGCGTGGTTACTCGGTGTTGTCGCATTTATTCTGATTACAGGACGTGCATTAGTACCCTATCTTATGCAGCAATGGCCTATTTGGAAAGAGTCTATTGTAAGTCGTCGCAAAGAAGTAAGAGAAGCAAGAAAATATCGACGTGCTGTCAAAAAACAATTACAAGATCAAAAAGTAGAAAAAGAAACAAAAACTACAATCATTCCAATGCCTGAAAGAGAGCAAGAGCAAGCTGTAGAAGAAGTAGTAGAAGAACAACCACCTTTACCGAAAAAAGAACCGAAAATCTCTGCTTTTACGCAGCGCGTAGAGGAGACTCTTATGGAAGAACCAACAGCTGAGCAATTAGTAGAAGAAGAATTAACAGATGGTGTGGTGCTACAAGAAGAGGGAGAGCTTGAAAATAAACAATATAAATTACCTCAAATGACACTACTAAAAATGCCGAAACCAACGGATCAAAGTGGCGAATTCTCTGTTATTCAAGAAAATGCGATGAAGCTAGAGCAAACATTCCAGTCTTTTGGTGTGAAAGCAACTGTAACAGAAGTACATCTCGGTCCTGCTGTAACAGAATATGAAGTATTACCAGATCGCGGTGTAAAAGTCAGTAAGATTGTTAATTTACAAGATGATTTGGCTTTAGCACTTGCCGCAAAAGATATTCGAATTGAAGCACCGATTCCAGGAAAATCTGCTGTAGGAATTGAAGTGCCGAATAAAGAAGTGGCGATGGTCGGTTTACGCGAAGTATTAGAGGCAAAAGAAAACAATCAACCAGATGCCAAATTATTGATTGGTTTAGGACGTGATATTTCAGGTGAAGCGAAACTTGCGCAACTCAATAAGATGCCCCATTTACTTGTAGCAGGGTCTACAGGTAGTGGTAAATCGGTTTGTATTAATGGGATTATTGTTAGTATTCTAATGCGTGCAAAACCACATGAGGTTAAATTAATGATGATTGATCCAAAAATGGTGGAACTGAATGTGTATAATGGTATTCCTCATTTACTTGCCCCTGTTGTAACAGATGCACGAAAAGCTTCACAAGCATTAAAAAAAGTTGTGTCAGAAATGGAACGTAGGTATGATTTGTTCTCACATACGGGTACAAGGAATATAGAAGGGTATAATAATCATGTGGATCGATTTAATGCAGAAAATGATGAAAAGCATCCACACCTACCTTTCATTGTTGTTATTGTAGATGAATTGGCAGATTTGATGATGGTGGCTTCCAATGATGTTGAAGATTCTATTACACGTTTAGCACAGATGGCACGTGCAGCAGGAATTCATTTAATCATTGCGACACAAAGACCTTCTGTAGATGTCATCACAGGTGTTATTAAAGCCAATATTCCATCGCGAATCGCTTTCGCTGTATCTTCAGCGATTGATTCGAGAACGATTTTAGATATGGGGGGTGCTGAGCGCTTACTTGGACGAGGAGATATGTTGTTTTTACCGGCAGGTGAATCGAAGCCTGTACGTGTACAAGGTGCTTTCGTATCGGATGAAGAAGTAGAAGAAATCGTGAATTATGTAATCGGTCAACAAAAGGCACAGTATCAAGAAGAGATGATTCCAAGTGAGGAAGAGGAAGCAACGGATCACGAAGATTTAGATGAGCTTTATTTACAAGCGGTGGACTTAGTTATTGAACAAGATACAGCAAGCGTCTCATTCCTACAACGTAAATTAAAAGTAGGTTATGCACGTGCAGCACGTATCATGGATCAAATGGAAGAGCGAGGCATCGTTGGACCAGCTGAAAAAAGTAAGCCGAGACAAGTATTGCAAAATCGATATTAATACAGATATTTGTATGTAATATGCGAGATGTATGGTTAAGGAAAATAAAAAATCAAAAAATCGAGTAAGTATTTTCGAGCATAAACGGAACTTTAAGCAAGGAAACGCGTAGTGAGAGTGAGTAGTATAGATGTATAAAAAGTGAATTATAAATAACTAAAAATATACATCTGTGACAAATAAATAGTAAAACCATGACAGTTTTAAGAAAAAAACGACTGTTTTAACACAGATTTTTTTGAAATCTATTTATTTCATGTTTTAAAAATGGTATAGTAATGTCTGATTAGCAGGAATGTTTTACGTCTGATGTCTGATGTCTAATTGGTGGTGATTTGAATGTCTATAAAATCAGATCATCGTCATTTGTATCTACAAGTGATTGATCACTTGAAGGCTGATATAGAAAATGGAGTTTTTAAAGAGAATGAAAAACTACCATCTGAATTTGAGCTTTCAAAATCACTTGGAGTCAGTCGTGCAACACTCCGTGAAGCACTGAGACTGTTGGAAGAGGAAAATATCATTGTTCGTCGACACGGAGTTGGTACGTTCGTCAATCCTAAGCCAGTATTCACTTCCGGCATTGAACAACTTAGAAGTATTTCATCCATGATTCAAGATGCAGGAATGGAACCAGGGACCATTTATTTGAATTCAACAAAGACCCTTTCGAATGAAGAAGATATTAAACGCTTTCAATGCGATGAAGGTGATTATGTATTAACGATTAAACGTGTTCGTACTGCAAATGACGAGCCAGTCGTTTACTGTGTAGATCAAGTACCTAGTCAACATATGCCTAGGGATTTTGAGAACCGACATGATTCTTCCATTTTTTCAGCTTTAGAAGAAACAGGGGAAATTCATGTAGCCTATGCGGTAACATATATTAACCCAGTCGGAGCACATCCAGAAGTATCTGCAATACTCAAGAGTGGACAAGACGTTCCACTGCTCTTATTAACACAGCTCCATTACGATGATAACGATCGTGTGGTACTGTATTCTAAAAACTACTTTAGAGCTGATAAATTCAGTTTCCACGTAGTTCGAAAACGCGTTTAACATCAACTATTCGTTCCTGCTATCGAAAATACAACTAATTACTTTTTGGGAGGACACCAAAATGAAAAAGCGTAACTTAGGTTTAGCATTAACAGCTGTTTTAGCTTCAAGTACTTTATTAGCTGCTTGTGGTTCAGATGATGCAAAAAAAGGCGATACAAAAAAAGAGGACAAAGACAACTTCACAGTTGCTATGGTAACTGATACAGGCGGTATTGACGATAAGTCATTCAACCAATCTACTTGGGATGGTATCCAAGAGTACGGTAAAGAAAACGGCCTAACAAAAGGTGACGGTGGAATTGACTACCTACAATCGAACCAAGATTCAGAATTTACTACAAATCTTCAAAAATTAGTTCGTCGTGACTTCGACTTAATTTTCGCTGTAGGTTATAAACTACACGATTCAGTATCACAAGTTGCAAAACAACAAAAAGATTCTAAATTTGCAATCATTGATGAAGTTGTTGAAGGTCAAGATAACGTAGCATCAATTATGTTTAAAGCAAACGAAGCTTCATTCTTAGCAGGTGTTGCAGCAGCATTACAAACAAAAACAGATAAAGTTGGATTCATCGGCGGTATTAAGAGTGAAGTAATCGACGGTTTCCAAGCTGGTTTTGAAGCTGGTGTTAAAGCAGCTAACCCGAAAGTAAAAGTTGACGTTCAATACGCTGGTTCATTCGGTGATGCAGCAAAAGGTCAAACAATTGCAAAACGTATGTATGATTCAGGTGCAGATATTATCTTCCACGCAGCTGGTGGTACAGGTACAGGTCTATTCACTGAAGCAAAAGAACGTAAGAAAAAAGATCCTAATGCAGACGTATGGGCAATCGGTGTAGACCGTGACCAATACGACGAAGGTAAAGTTGGCGACAAAAACATCGTATTAACTTCAGTGTTAAAACGTGTTGATATCGCTGCAAAAGACGTTTCTAACTTAGGTAAAGACGGTAAATTCCCTGGCGGTAAAACAATCACTTACGGTCTAAAAGACGATGGTGTTGGTTTAGCTGATTCTCACGGTGCAATCACTGCAGAAACACAAAAGAAAATTGACGAATATAAAGAAAAAATCATCAAAGGCGAAATCACAGTTCCTGAAAAACCAGGTAAATAATTTTGCATTACTGCATCATGGAGGAATACTCCTCCATGATGTTTTTAACATTAAAATTAATAGAGGGAAAAATATACTTTTCTGTATTTTTCGTTGTGTTAATTTTTTAACCTTTGTTAACTTATTTATTACTATATAGAGCCTGAAGGAGTGAGCACATTGGAATATGTGATTGAGATGCTGGGAATTCGCAAGCAGTTTGGGGATTTCGTTGCAAATGATGATATCACCCTTCAACTGCAAAAAGGTGAGATCCATGCCTTACTTGGTGAGAATGGAGCAGGTAAATCAACTTTGATGAACGTACTTTTTGGTTTATACCAACCAGAAGCGGGCCAAATCAAAGTAAACGGTAAAGAAGTTCAAATTACCGACCCGAATAAAGCTAATGAACTTGGCATCGGGATGGTTCACCAACACTTTATGTTAGTTGAAAATTTTACGGTGACGGAAAACATCATTTTAGGTAGTGAACCTACGAAGATGGGGTTAATCAATATTCGCAAAGCTGCGAAAAAAGTAAAAGCCCTATCGGAGCAATATGGATTGAATGTTGATCCATACGCAAAAATTGAAGATATTTCGGTTGGTATGCAACAACGTGTTGAGATTTTAAAAACGTTGTATCGTGGCGCTGAGATGTTAATCTTTGATGAACCAACCGCTTCTCTTACACCACAAGAGATTGAAGAGTTGATTCAAATCATGAAGCGTTTAATCGCTGAAGGTAAGTCAATTATCTTAATCACACATAAATTAAAAGAAATCATGGAAGTATCAGATCGCGTAACGATTATTCGTAAAGGTAAGGGAATTGGAACAGTAACAACTGCTGAGACGAACCCAGACCAATTAGCTGAGATGATGGTTGGACGACAAGTTGTTTTCAAAACTGAAAAAACACCTGCACATCCAAAAGAAGTGATTTTACAAGTGGAAAATTTAACTGTAACTGATAACCGTAATATTGAGCGCGTTAAAAACTTAAACTTATCCGTTCGAGCTGGGGAAATTGTGGGGATTGCCGGAATTGATGGAAATGGTCAATCTGAGCTAATCGAAGCAATTACCGGTCTTCGCAAGGTATCAAGTGGTAAAGTTACCTTAAAAGGAAAAGATTTAACGAATTTAAAACCGCGTAAAATTACTGAAACGGGTGTTGGACATATTCCACAAGATCGTCATAAACATGGTCTTGTACTTGATTATCCAATTAGCTATAACATTGCATTACAAACATACTATCAAAAGCCAATTTCGAAAGCCGGCATTATTGATTACAAAGAAGTAAACAAGTTAGCAAAAGCAATTATCGAAGAATATGATGTGCGTACACCAAGTCCTTCAACAGAAGCACGTGCGTTATCTGGTGGTAACCAACAAAAAGCAATTATTGGTCGTGAAGTAAATCGTGACCCAGAATTATTAATTGCGGCACTACCAACGCGTGGTCTAGATGTAGGTGCGATTGAATTTATTCACAGACGTTTAATTGAACAACGTGATAAAGGAAAAGCAGTATTACTTATTTCATTTGAATTAGATGAGGTTATGAACGTATCGGATAGCATTGCAGTTATTCATGATGGTTCAATCATCGATACAGTAAAACCACAAGAAACAACAGAACAAAAGCTTGGTTTATTAATGGCTGGTCAGTCACTACATGCTGAGCAAGATAAGGTAGGTGACGAATAATGTCTAGTCGTTTTACTGCGATTATGATTCCAATTATCTCGATTATTTTAGGTTTAATCGTTGGGGCAATCGTTATGGCTTCTACAGGCTTTAACCCAGTCGACGGTTACCTAGCATTATGGGAAGGTATTTTTGGTGACACATATAACATGGGTGAAACTGTTCGTACAATCATCCCATATGTATTTGCCGGTTTAGCGGTTGCATTTGCATTCCGTACAGGTATGTTCAACATCGGTGTTGAAGGTCAATTAATCATGGGTTGGTTAGCAGCAGCATATGTAGGGTATGCATTCAACTTACCAACAGGTTTACATGCAGTTGTGGCTATCTTAGCAGCAGCAGTAGCAGGTGGTTTATGGGCATTCATTCCAGGTCTATTAAAAGCAAAATTACAAGTGCATGAAGTAATCGTAACAATTATGATGAACTACATCGCACTTCATGTAGTCAATGCGGCGATTAGTGCAATGTCAAATGGTGGCGAAAAGACGCCAGATATTCATGATTCAGCTCGTATTTCTTCTGAATTTTTATCAAGTATTACACAATATTCACGTTTACACTGGGGCTTCATTGTCGCAATTTTAGCCGTTATTATTATGTGGTTCATTCTAGAAAAAACAAAGACAGGTTACGAATTAAAAGCAGTTGGATTCAACAAGAATGCTTCTGAATATGCAGGTATGAATGTAAGTCGTAATATCATCATGGCAATGGTTATCTCAGGTGCCTTTGCTGGTTTAGGTGGAGCGATGGAAGCGCTAGGTACATTCGGAAATATCTCACGTATGACAGCCTTCACAGGAATTGGATTTGACGGGATCGCGGTTGCATTATTAGGTGCAAACCAACCATTCGGTGTATTGCTTGGCGCAATCTTATTCGGTGGTTTGAAAAATGGTGGTACAAACATGCCAAGTGCAGCAGGTATCCCAGACGAAATCGTAACAATTGTTATTGCATTAATTATTTTCTTCGTAGCTTCAGGCTACATCATCCAATTAGCTTTATCTAAAATTGCAAAAAATAAAGCTGCTAAGAAGACTGTAAAGGAGGAGAAATAATATGAGCTTTTTAGATGTGTTGGAGTTCATTATTCCTTCTGCGATTCTATATGCTTCTCCATTAATTATCACAGCAATCGGTGGCGTATTCACTGAGCGTTCTGGTGTTGTAAATATCGGTCTTGAAGGTATTATGGTAATCGGAGCATTTATCAGTATTGTGTTCAACTTAAGTTTTGCAGATCAACTAGGTACGTGGACCCCGTGGGTAGGTCTACTTGTAGCAATGGTTGTTGGTTTACTTTTCTCATTAATTTTAGCAGTCGCAGCTGTATCACTTCGAGCTGACCAGACCGTATCTGGGGTAGCGCTGAATATGCTAGCTTTAGCAGTTGCAGTGTTTTCAACAAAATTAATTTATGAAAAAGGTCAAACAGATTCGATTAGTCAACGTTTTTCACGTTTTGATATCCCAGTATTAAGCGATATCCCTGTTTTAGGGAAGATGTTCTTTACAGACGTATATGGTACATCGATTTTAGCAATCGTCGTAGCGATTCTAGCATGGTTTGTTCTATTTAAAACACCATTTGGTTTACGTATTCGTTCTGTAGGTGAACATCCAATGGCAGCAGATACAATGGGTGTTAAAGTAACACGTATTCGTTACTATGCGGTTATGATTTCAGGCGCATTAGGTGGTATTGGCGGTGCGATTTATGCACAAGCAATCACTGGTAACTTTGCAGCTAACACTATTAGTGGTCAAGGTTTCATCGCGATTGCAGCGATGATCTTTGGTAAGTGGCATCCACTAGGTGCATTAGGAGCAGCTCTATTCTTCGGTTTAGCGCAATCACTAAGTATTGTTGGAACGTCGATTCCATATGTAAGAGATGTACCAGAAGTAGTATTATTCATCCTTCCATACGTATTAACAATCTTAGCTTTAGCTGGATTCGTTGGAAAAGCGACAGCACCAAAAGCATCAGGTAAGCCTTACATTAAAGGTAAAAGATAATAGTTGAATGACTAATTATTCTATGAAGCGTAACGATTCAAGACGAGTCGTTACGCTTTATTTTGTTTTAAAATAAAAATCATCCATAATATTTTCCTATTTAATATGAAAGGCTTACAATAAACATTATATAACTATATTTTTAAATACAATTAGTTGCCAAATAGGGAATTAGACAGGTATGATGAAAATAGCGCTTTATTTACGACAGGAGGGTTTTTATGTTTAACACAACCGAAATTGCTAAAGGTGTTAACGTTTTTACGAGAAAGACAGACCAATTTAAAACGGTGAATTTTTCAATTAAATTTAAAAAAGAATTATCAACAAAAGATACAGCCGTACGAACGGTTTTAACAAATGTTTTACAACATAGTAATGCGGTATATCAAACTGCTGCATCACTTCGTATGTATTTAGATGATTTATATGGAACGGTCATGTATTTAGATACAACGAAAAAAGGTAACGAACAAATTGTTTTATTGAATGTAGAAACTGTAAACGATCACTATTTAAAAAGTGGTGACGTATTAAATAAAGTACTAGATTTAGTGCATACAGTATTGTTTAAACCAAACTTTACAAACGATTTATTCCAATCGAGTATTGTAGAGCGTGAAAAGGCGATGGTTATTGATCGTATTCAGTCTATTTTCGATGAAAAATCACGCTATGCACAAACGCAATTACAAAAAATCTTCCGTCCAAATCACCCAGCTTCTATTTCAGTAAACGGAACAGTCGCGGATGTAGAGGCGATTACACCTCAAACTTTGAAAGATGCGTATGAAGCGATGCTTCAATATGATGATGTGGATATTTTCGTTGTAGGTGATATCAATGAAGAACAGATGGTGGCGTCATTAAAAGAAGCGTTACCTCTTGTTGACCGCCCAAACCCATATGAAAAGGTAACATTCAAAGATACAGAGCCACTAACAGATTATAAAAAAGAACAGGTAGAAATGCGTCAGGCGAAACTTCATATTGGCTATAAAGCACCTGTACGTTTTGACAATCCGAAATTCTTTACAATGCAAATTTTTAACGGTATTTTCGGTGGCTATCCACATTCAAAGTTATTTATGAATGTACGTGAAAAAGAAAGCCTAGCATACTACTGTGGAAGTTCGTATGTGTCACAGTATGGTGTATTATATGTGACGTCAGGAATTGAAGCAGAGAATGAGGAAAAGGCAGTTCGTTTAATTGATGAGCAATTACAAGCGATTCAACAAGGGGATATTTCAGATATGGAATTGAATCAAACGAAAGCCATGTTAAAAAACCAATTAAAAGAGGCATTGGATTCTGCACGTGGACAGATTGAAGTATTTGATCAATATCGTGAGTTACCAATTCCATTTACTGTAGAGGCATTAAGTGAGCAGTGGGATGCTGTTACAAAAGAAGACGTACAAGAAATAGCAAACCAAGTTGAAAAACAAACGGTATTCTTCTTAACAGGAATGGAGGAAGCATAGATGGAAAAAGTACAATTTGAACAATTAGGTGAAGAACTTTATTATGAAAAGTTAGACAATGGCTTAGACGTATATATTTTACCGAAAAAAGGCTTCTCAAAGACTTTTGTAACCTTTACAACGAAGTATGGTTCAGTTGACCGTACCTTTGTGCCACTAGGCGAAACAGAGCCTGTAACTGTACCAGATGGCATTGCGCATTTTTTAGAGCATAAAATGTTCGAAAAAGAAGATGGTGATGTATTTCAAAAGTTCTCGCAATATGGAGCATCAGCAAATGCTTTTACATCATTTACGCGTACAGCGTATTTATTCTCAGCAACGAATCATATTTACGAAAGTACAACTACTTTATTAGACTTTGTTCAGCAACCATACTTTACAGAGCAAACGGTCAATAAGGAAAAAGGGATTATTGGTCAGGAAATTACGATGTATGACGACCAACCAGACTGGCGTGCATACTTCGGTTCGATTGAAAATCTATATAAAAATCATCCTGTGAAAATTGATATTGCTGGTACGATTGAAACGATTGATGAGATTACAGCTGAACATTTATATACGTGTTACAACACATTCTATCATCCTTCAAATATGCTGTTATTCGTCATTGGCTCAGTAGAACCTGAAAAAATGATGGCGCATATTCGTGAGAACCAAGCACAAAAAACATTTGCAGAAGCGACACCGATTCAACGCATCGAAGTTGATGAGCCATTAGAAGTGAACTGTGTAGCAAATGAGTTACGTATGGATATTCAAAAACCAAAAGCATATGTATCGTTCAAAGCGCGTGAAACACATTTACAAGGGCGCGAAATGTTAAAACAAGAGTTAGCCATTCAATTAGCTTTAGACCTCATGTACGGACGTTCATCAGCGTTTTATGAAGAAATGTATGAAAAAGGATGGATTGACGAATCTTATTCATATGATTTCTCTTTAGAAAAAGGGTTTGGCTTTGCGATGGTTGGGTCAGATACGAATCATCCAGTTGAATTAGAGAATGCCATTAAAACAGTTATGAATGAGTCAGAAGTGGCACTACCGTTCGATGCAGAAAAGTTAGAACGTGTAAAACGACGCAAAATCGGTTTCTTCTTACGTGCGATGAATTCAATTGAGTTTATTGCGAATCAATTCACACGTTATAAATTTAATGATATGAATTTATTCGATGCAGTTCCAGTTATTGAAGAATTAACAATGGAAGATGTCGAACAAGCAATGAAATCCATTCAAGGCATTACACAACAGTCGACATTTACAGTGAAACCATTGAAAGAAGCGAAATAAAAGAATGAAGAAGTTTAGTTTAATACTTGGGTCTTCAGGTGCAATTGGTTCAGCGATTGCACAAAAGTTAGCCGCAGATGGTTGGTCGCTCTATTTACAATATAATTCGCAAGTAGAACCAGTTAAAGCATTGCTAAAAGAATTAGAAATGATGTATCCACAACAAGAATTTTTAATTATACAAGCTAATTTACTAGAAGAAGGTGCAGCTGAACGGATTGCACAATCTGTTTTTTCGCTGCAATCCATTGTCGTAGCAAGTGGCCAATCTCTTTATAAATTAGTAGAAGATACAACACCAGAAGATATGCAAGCACTTTGGCGTGTACATGTTCAAACGCCAATCGAATTAATTACAAAATTAGGGTATAAGTTAAGACAACATGAAACATCCTACGTTACGATGATTGGTTCAATTTGGGGCGAAGCGGGTGGTGCTGGTGAAGTACTTTACTCTACAGTAAAAGGTGCCGTTCACGCATTTGTGAAAGCTTATGCGCAAGAAGTAGCGTATAACGGAATTCATGTAAATGCTGTAGCACCTGGACTTATTGATACGAAGATGAATGGACATTTGTCGCATGAAGAACTAGCGAGTGTATTAGCAGAGATTCCGATGGAACGTGCTGGAAAGCCAGAAGAAGTAGCCGATTTAGTTCAGTTTTTACAATCAGGAAAAGCAGATTATATGACGGGACAAGTATTACGTTTGAATGGTGGCTGGTATATTTAATATTTCCTGGGGAATGATTTTTTGTTTTTTTACGATAATAAATAAGTCATTTGTTTATTTTTCAAAATAAAGGATAAAAAAACAGTGAATTCATTGTACACATTCCCCATTTCCCCTTTAAATGTAAGCGAAAATCAGCTATCATGGAACATAGAAATGTTTTATTCGTTGTATAAGAGAAGGGATCGTTGTATGTGAAAGAATGGTATTTTGAATACGAAATTCAAGTCAATCGTCCAGGGTTATTAGGAGATATTTCTTCATTGTTAGGTATGCTGCGAGTAAATATTGTTACAATCAATGGTGTAGACCAAGTACGTCGAGGCATGTTACTACGTGCAGAAAAAGAAGAACAAATCGAACGCTTTATGAATATCGTTTCCATTATGGAGATGATTAAAGTAACAAAGTTTAGACCACCAACAACGCGTGATCGTTTAGCGATTCGTCATGGGCGTTATATTCAACGAGAAGCAGACGAAAAGAAAACGTTTCGCTTTGTACGCGATGAACTAGGTATTTTAGTGGACTTCATGGCTGAGATTTTTAAAAAAGAAGGACATAAATTAATTGGTATTCGTGGTATGCCGCGTGTCGGTAAAACGGAATCAATTGTAGCTGCAAGTGTTTGTGCGAACAAAAAGTGGTTATTTGTATCTTCAACAATGATTAAACAAACAGCTCGTAATCGATTACATGGAGATGAGTACGGCGATCAAAATATTTTTGTGTTAGATGGTGCTGTAACACGTCGTTCAAACGATGAACGTCATCATCAGCTTGTACGAGAAATCATGAAGTTACCGACAATTAAAGTCGTGGAGCATCCGGACATCTTCGTACAACATTCGGAATACACAATTGATGATTTCGATTATATGATTGAATTAAGACATCATCCAGATGAAGAAATCACATATGAATTATTGGAACGTGAAAATAGTTTTCAAGATTCAGACGGTTTTGGCGGTTTTGGAGGATTTAATTTTTAAGAGATAGGTAGGTGTGTAAAATTGACTGAATTAGGTGCGCGCTTGAAAGAAGCGAGAATAGCTAAAGGTTATAGTCTGGATGATTTACAAGAAAAAACAAAGATTCAAAAAAGATATCTTTCTGCAATTGAAGAAGGTAATTACGGCGTGATGCCAGGTACGTTCTATGTAAGAGCGTTCATTAAACAATATGCAGAAGCAGTCGATTTAGATGCAACGGAACTTTTGGAAACGTATAAAACGGAGCTCCCTACTAACAAGACTGCAGAAACACTAGGTTCAGGTGTATCAATACAAAAAGGGGACCAAGTGTCTGGAAATAAACGTCGCTCGAATGTTGCACGTTCTTCAGGTCCAAATAAGAAATTTGGAGATGTAATGCCCAAATTTGTTGTTGCTCTATTTATCGTTGTGATTATTGCTGGTTTTGCATTCTTAATGTTAAAACAACCGAGTAATACCGTCGAAGAGCCAAAAGAGACACCAAAAACACAAGAAAATACAAATGTAGATACAAGTAAAAATAATGCAACAGATGCTACAGACAAAAAAGAAGAAACTAAAAAAGAAGAAACGAAAAAAGAAGAGCAACCAAAACAGAAATTATCAGATGGTGAAGTAAGTGCTGATAATATTACAACAACATATACTTTATCAGGTACGAAGAAGTTTAGTATTCGCGTGGACGTAACAGGTGAAAACTGGGTGGGCATTACAGATGAAAATGGAACAACACTTGGAGAATCTGGTATGTTCGCAGCAGGCGACCAAATTAAAGAGAATGCAAAAGGTAAGAAAAGTGTTCGTATTCGACTTGGAGCAGCTGCAAATGGTAAAGTATTTGTAAATGGTGAAGAAGTGAAGTTTGTTACATCACCATCGGAACAACCGACACAAAATATTGTAATCAAATTGGCTGAAGAAGAGTAACAGCGAATAACAGGAGCCTAGTATGATAGAACTATGCTCCTGTTGTTGTGCTTATAAAACGAACGTCAGCGTTAAGAAGGGTGAAAAATATGAACATTCCTAATAGAATTACACTATCCCGCATCGCCTTAATACCTGTATTTGTCATCTTAATGGTCGTGAATTTTGGGTGGGGGAATATGACACTATTAGGTGCTACATTACCAGTAGAACATTTTGTAGGTGCAATGATTTTCATTGTGGCTTCATTAACAGACTGGATTGATGGTCACTATGCACGCAAACATAATTTAGTTACAAATATGGGTAAGTTTTTAGACCCATTGGCTGATAAGCTACTTGTATCAGCAGCTTTTATTTTACTTGTAGAGTTAGACAAGGCACCAGCATGGATTATTATTATCATTATTAGTCGTGAATTTGCAGTAACAGGTTTACGTTTAATTTGTGCAGAACAAGGTGAAGTTGTGGCAGCCAACCAATTGGGCAAAATCAAAACGTGGGCACAGATTTTAGCGATTGTATTATTATTGCTAAATAATATGATTTTTGACATGTGGCATATACCAGCTGATATCATCATGTTATGGGTAGCTCTTGTATTTACTGTTTGGTCAGGAATCGAGTATTTCTGGTTGAATCGTCGCGTGCTATTAGAATCAAAATAAATTATGTATGACTCATTTTGTGACGAATTTTCACAACCTTTTAAAAGGCGCTTTTGCGAATGAGTCTTTTTTTGTCGATTAACTATGGAAATGGGAGTGTATGAAATGAATGCAGAAATTATTGCAGTAGGGTCAGAATTATTATTAGGACAAATTGTAAATACGAATGCTCGTTTTATCTCGAGTCAATTATCAGAGTTAGGCATTAATGTGTTTTATCATACTGTTGTAGGTGATAACCCAAAACGTTTAGAAGAAGTAATTGAACATGCTGAAAAACGCGCAGATTTAATTGTTTTTTCAGGAGGACTTGGGCCAACGAAAGATGATTTAACAAAAGAAACGATTGCAAAACATTTAGGCGTACCACTTGAACAAAATGATGATGCGATGGAATACATTACGACTTTCTTTGAAAAGCGTAATCGCAAAATGACAGAGAACAATCGTAAGCAAGCTCTTGTATTAAAGGGTTGTGAAGTACTGCGAAATGAAAATGGTATGGCTCCGGGGATGCTTTTTGAAAATGATACACATACGTACATTTTATTACCAGGACCACCAAAAGAGATGCAACCAATGTTTCAATTCGAAGCGAAACCAAAGTTAGCAAAACGTGTATCTGATGGTGGGTTAATCGTGTCACATGTACTGCGTTTTTACGGTATTGGCGAAGCGGAGTTAGAAGATCGCGTACAGCATTTATTAGATGCACAAACAAATCCAACAATTGCCCCATTAGCAGGTGATGGGGAAGTAACACTTCGTATTACAGCAAAAGCAGATACAGAAGAAGAAGCTTGGGGACTGATTACACCAACACGCCAAGAAATTTTAGATTTAGTAGGCGAGTATTTATATGGTGTAAATGATGACTCGCTTTCTTCTAAATTGGCAGACATGTTAATCGAAAATAAGATTACGATTTCTGCTGCTGAGAGCTTAACAGCTGGTTTATTCCAATCAGAACTAGCTGCTAACCCAGGAATTAGTGAAGTCTTATATGGTGGTATGGTCACATATAATGAAGATGTGAAAGTGAATCAACTAGGCGTATCGCGTGAGTTAATCGATAAATATTCTGTTGTCAGTGCGGAATGTGCAGCAGAAATGGCTGTTCGTATTAAAGAGAAGTTTGGGACGGATTTAGGGGTTGGTTTAACAGGCGCAGCTGGTCCAGCAGAACATGGTGGGCGTGCAGTTGGCACAGTATGGATTGGGATTGCGTATGGTCAAGATGAGCCACTTACGTATCAATTGAATTTACAAGGTATGCGTAATACGAATCGAATTCGCGCCGTTAAAACGGCAATTCACCATATTATTCAATTATTAAGTTCAAAAGGCTACCGTAAAATCTAATAATAAAAATGAGAATGTATATGTTTTTTGAAAATATATATTAAAAATAGCTTAAAATAAAAAAACGAATAAATGTTCCCTTTTTACTTGAGCTTTTCTCAAAAATAAAGTATAGTTATGATATAAAAAGAGAACGTACTTTCTGGAGGAGGAAATGATTTGAACGAACGTAAAGCGGCATTAGATAATGCTTTAAAGCAAATCGAAAAACAATTTGGTAAAGGATCTGTTATGAAGTTAGGCGAACAGGCAGACCGCAAAATCCAAACATCACCAAGTGGCTCTTTAGCACTTGATACAGCACTTGGGGTAGGTGGCTATCCTAAAGGACGTGTAGTAGAGATTTATGGGCCTGAGAGTTCAGGTAAAACAACAGTAACACTACATGCAATTGCTGAAATTCAAAAAGCAGGCGGTCAAGCAGCTTTCATTGATGCAGAGCATGCGCTAGATCCTGTATATGCACAAAAATTAGGTGTTAATATTGATGAATTATTACTTTCACAACCTGATACAGGTGAACAAGCACTTGAAATTACAGAAGCGCTTGTACGTAGTGGCGCAATTGACATTATTGTTATTGACTCTGTAGCAGCACTTGTACCAAAAGCTGAAATTGAAGGCGAGATGGGTGACTCACACATGGGTCTACAAGCGCGTTTAATGTCTCAAGCTTTACGTAAATTATCAGGTATTATTAATAAATCAAACTGTATCGCAATCTTCATTAACCAAGTACGTGAAAAAATTGGTGTTATGTTCGGTAACCCTGAAACAACAACAGGTGGACGTGCATTAAAATTCTATTCTTCTGTACGTTTAGAAGTTCGTCGTGCTGAATCAATTAAGCAAGGTAATGATATCGTTGGTAACCGTACAAAAATTAAAGTTGTTAAAAACAAAGTAGCTCCACCATTTAAAACAGCTGAAGTAGATATTATGTACGGTGAAGGGATTTCAAAAGAAGGCGAAATCATTGATATTGGTGTTGAAAAAGAGATTGTTCAAAAATCAGGTTCTTGGTATGCATATGGCGATGAGCGTTTAGGTCAAGGTCGTGAAAATGCAAAAGAATTCTTAAAAGAAAATCCAGAAGTTCAAGCTGAAATCGCACAAAAAATCCGCGAAAAATCAGGTATTGCAACAACTGAGTTCGTAGCAGCTCCTGAAGAAGATGAAGTAATGGATGAAGAGTTAACACTATTATTAGACGAAGAAAAATAATAATTAGATTGTATGAAAAGAATTGTGTCATTATGGCACAATTCTTTTTTATATTTAATTTATGTGAAAAGAAAATAAATACGAATAAACGGATAATTGTACATACCTTAAAAAAACTTTGATGTTAAAAAATGTATGTGAATAAGTAGCTAAATATCTCTATAAAAGTCTTATAAAGCGAGAGATGAAAAGGGTTAGAAGCCAGTGAATAAAAGGCTTACAATAACTGTGAAACCTTGACATCGTTACATGACATCTATACAATTAAGGATGTATTCTTTTAAATTTCTAAAATCGAAATGAAATAGGCAGTATATTGTCAAAACAATTCACAGCCGACTAAAAATCACAAACATTAGAGCTAGAGGAGGTGTTCGAATGAGTAGTTACATCATCCCCGCTTTGATTGGTCTGATCGTCGGTGCCGTTGTTAGCTATGTCATAATTAAACGAGTGAATGATTCAAAAGTGACTGGTGCAAAAAGCTCCGCAGAACTAATCGTTGAAGAAGCGAAACGAGAAGCGGAAGCCTTGAAAAAGGAAGCTATCCTAGAAGCAAAAGATGAAACTCACGTACTTCGAACTGAAGCAGAGAATGACATTCGTGATCGTCGTTCTGAACTTCAGAAACAAGAGAACCGTTTATTACAAAAAGAAGAAAATCTAGATCGTAAAGATGACGCTCTTAATAAAAGGGAAGCTGGTTTAGAACGCAAAGAAAGCGGTCTAGCTGATCGACAACAGCATATTGAACAGATGGAAAGCAAAGTGGATGAACTTCTACAAAAGCAGGAGTCAGAGTTAGAGCGAATTTCGGCATTAACACGTGATGAAGCACGTACGATCATCTTAAAAGAAGTAGAAGATGAACTGACAACAGATGTTGCAGTGATGACGAAAGAAGCAGAACTTCGTGCAAAAGAAGAATCGAACAAAAGAGCACGTGAAATTTTATCACTTGCGGTACAACGCTTTGCTGCAGATCATGTCGCAGAAACGACAGTATCTGTTGTAAACTTACCAAATGATGAAATGAAGGGCCGTATTATTGGTCGTGAAGGTCGAAATATTCGAACACTCGAAACATTAACAGGTATTGATTTAATTATTGATGATACACCTGAAGCGGTTATTTTATCAGGCTTTGATCCAATTCGTCGTGAAACAGCACGTTTAGCACTTGAAAAATTAGTACAAGACGGTCGTATTCACCCAGCACGAATTGAAGAAATGGTCGAAAAATCACGTCGTGAAGTAGATGAACAAATTCGCGAAACAGGCGAACAAACAACATTTGAATTAGGTATTCATAATTTACATCCAGATTTAATGAAAATTTTAGGACGTATGAAATATCGTACAAGTTACGGTCAAAATGTGTTGAAACACTCAATCGAGGTAGCACATTTAGCAGGCTTGCTTGCAGCTGAACTTGGTGAAGATGTGACGCTTGCGAAGCGTGCAGGTTTATTACATGATATCGGTAAAGCAATTGACCACGAAGTAGAAGGTAGTCACGTTGAGATTGGCGTAGAGCTTGCGACAAAATATAAAGAACATCCTGTTGTCATTAACAGTATTGCTTCTCACCACGGTGATACAGAAGCAACATCAGTTATTGCGGTATTAGTAGCAGCAGCAGATGCTCTATCAGCAGCTCGCCCAGGTGCTCGTAGTGAAACACTTGAAAACTATATTCGTCGTTTAGAGAAGTTAGAGGAAATCTCAGAGTCTTATGAAGGCGTTGAAAAATCATTTGCGATTCAAGCAGGTCGTGAAGTACGTATTATCGTTCGTCCGGATGCAGTAGATGATTTAACAGCCCATCGTTTAGCGAGAGATATTCGTAAGCGTATTGAAGAAGAACTGGATTATCCAGGGCATATTAAAGTAACGGTAATCCGTGAAACACGTGCAGTAGAATACGCAAAATAACTATAAAATAAGAGGAGAGGGTATTTCTTAAAGTGATTACTTCTAAGAAACCCTCTTTTTTTCATAGAAAAGGGAGTTCAAATGAAAGTATTATTTATTGGTGACATTGTAGGCGATTTAGGAATTGATGCGGTTGAAAAGTATTTACCGCGTTTAAAGAAGAAATATCAAATTGATGTAGTTATTGCAAATGGTGAAAATGCAGCGAAGGGTCGCGGTATTACAAAGCGTATTTATCAAGACTTATTAATGATGGGTGTTGATGTAATTACAATGGGGAATCATACATGGGATCAGCGCGAGATCTATGATTTCATCGATGATACGGATTATTTAATTCGTCCAGCTAATTTCTCAAAGGAAGCACCAGGTAAAGGAATGACAACGATTACGAAAAATGGACAGGCAATCTCTGTAATCAATTTACATGGTCGTGTATTCTTACCGGCACATGATGAACCATTTGCGATGGCGGAAGAATTAATTGCAGAAGCGAAGAAACAGTCACCGATTGTTTTCGTTGATTTCCATGCAGAAACAACATCTGAAAAAATTGCACTCGGTTGGCACTTAGCAGGACAAGCGTCTGTTGTTGTCGGTACACATACACATGTACAAACAGCTGACGAACGTATTTTACCAGGTGGCACAGCATATATTTCAGATGTAGGTATGACAGGGCCGTATGATGAAGTGCTAGGTATGAAAAAAGAAAGTGTCATCTATCGTTTTAAAACGAATATGCCCGTACGCTTTGAAGTACCAGAAAGAGGCGCGGAAGTACTCAGTGCATTCTTTGTAGAGATTGATGATAAGAATGGTCAAGCAACGCACTGTGAGCGTATTTTAATTAATAAGGATCATCCGTTTAAAGGCTAATGAAATGACCGGATTCTTAATATAGGTAATAGGCTTGAACATAAGTATAAAAACACAATATTATATTCACGAAAAAACGAAATTGCGCTATTGCGTGGTTTCGTTTTTTCGTTACGAACACTTAAAAAGAAATGTTTTGTCCGAGTCTGTTTTGAAAATATATTGAACTTAAATTCGTATATTTTCTATTCAAAATACTTTTTACGACAAGCTATTTTGTCCAATGTATGTTTAATACGATTCAGAGTTAAATTTTATGAAGAACAATTTTGTTAAATAAAGTATTATGTTACATCCTATTAATATGAAATATCTTCCTTTTTCCTGAGAAATAAATAGCGTATAGTATAGATATAATTGTAATGAAGCTAGAAAAGCAGGTGAATGGAACGATGAATGTATTAATTGTAGATGATGAAGAAAAAATTACAGAAATTTTAGCTTTGTATTTTAAGAAAAATGGTGACACTCCTTATATTTCTCATACAGGTGAAAAGGCAATTCAAATTATAGAAGAAACATCGATAGACCTTATTATTTTAGATTTGATGTTACCAGATATGGATGGAGAAGATATTTGTGAGTATGTCAAACGGTATTATAATATTCCGATAATCATGTTAACTGCCAAAATAGCAATTGATGATAAATTAAAAGGTTTTCGCATGGGTGCAGATGATTATGTTGTGAAACCTTTTCATCCAAAAGAAGTGGTCGTGAGAGCAGAGAGATTACGACCAAATCAATCTCAAAAAGAAATACTTCAATTTGGAGATATAAAAATATATACAAATGAAAACAACATATGTTTAAAAGGTAAAACTATACACTTAACACAACATGAATTTATCATTATATGCTTATTAATTGAAAATCCAAGACAGGTGTTTAGTCGAGAAGATTTAATTAACAAAATAGAGGGGATTGATTCAGAAACGAATCCACGAGTTATTGATCAACATATTAAGAATATAAGAAAAAAAGTGGGCGCTGATGTAATTCAAACGGTTTTTGGTCTGGGTTATAAAATGAATGAAAAGGTTATGAAAAATGAAATTTAATATAAAAATAGCGTTTATTGTTGCTGCCTTTACAATGAGTATGTTGTTCATTATTACAGTGATTTTATTATATAAAGGTCATGAGCACTTAATGATGCTCAACATTACAAACTCCCAAGAAGTAATTCATCATTTCGATTTAGCGTTAAGAGAAACAGCACTTTGGTCTATTGCACTCTTATTAATCGTGATTATGATTTCAAGCCTATTAATTGCAAGAATTTTGACCAAGCCCATACATGAAATGAATAAATTTGCTCTGTCATTAGTAAAAGGAAAGCGAAATTTAAAAATCAACTATACAATTGATGACCAAATCGGACAACTAGGACAATCTCTATTAAAGTTAGACCAGACGTTAACAGTTTATGAGAGACGTCGAAAAGAGATGACGCAAGAACTTGCTCATGAGATTAGGAATCCGTTGGCATCTGTGAAAAGTTATCTAAGTGCATTTCAAGACGGTATCTTGAATCCGACTACTAAAAATTTACAAGCTTGTACAGAGGAAATGGACCGATTAATCACTTTGATTGGTGAGTTAGATACATTAAATGATATTAATCATCCGACATTTAAAATTTCGAAAAATGACTGTAATATAGCTAAACTCATTGAAAAAGCTGTTACAGGAGTAGCAAGTGAATTATTAGAAAAAGAAATTCATTTAAAATTAGAAGTAGATGAAACAATCTATGCAGAAGTTGATGAGTTAAGAATTAACCAAGTTCTCCATAATATTATTAAAAATGCCATGTATCATGTGAGCAAAGAAGGAACCATTAAAATTACATTATTTCGTGAGGAAACGCATTTTTGCATTTTGATTTATGATAACGGTGTAGGCATGGATTTAGAAATAAAGAATCGAATTTTTGAATGGAATTATAGAGGGAAAAATGCATATGAAGGTAGAGGGATTGGTATGACCATCACGAAAAAATTAGTTGAAGCACATGGAGGAGAAATTACAGTTAAAAGTAACTTAAACGAAGGTACAACGTTTCATATACAAATACCGTTTTCTACATAATTTCTACATAACTATTCTGTATGATTATTTATACAGAAAGGACGTGTTTATATGAAGAAAATGAGAATAGTAGGTATTTTGATTCTTTTAGGGTTACTGACTGCTTGCAGTATGGATAATCGTAATAATTCTTCTATGAATAGTACAGAGATGAATCATTCAAATCATCGCATGGACGAGGAGATGGGTCACGAGACAACTGCTAATTTAAAAAGTAGTAAGGGCGAACATGAATTAACGTTTCCAAAAGTACTAAAACCCGATAGCCTGACAGATAATGCGGTTGTATATACCATAAAAGCGCAACAAGGAAAAACAAAATTTTTGAATGGGTTTGAAACGGAAACATATGGATATAATGGTCGTTTTCTTGGACCCGTCGTACGGATGGAAAAAGGAATGAATGTTACAATCCATTTAGTTAATGAGTTGAAAGAAGATACTACTTTTCATTGGCATGGACTCGAAGTACCAGGGAATGAAGATGGTGGACCGCACAAGGTGTTAAAAGCAGGGGAAAAAGAAACCATTCAATTCAACGTAAAACAGGATGCTGCTACACTCTGGTTTCATCCACATCCAATGCATCAAACTGCAAAACAAGTATTTAAAGGTTTGACGGGATTACTTTATATTGACGATAAAAATCTAAATTTACCAGATCGCTATGGTGTAGATGATTTGCCGATTATTTTACAAGATAAAAAATTTACTGATGAAAATCAACTTGATTATGACCAAGTAATGAATGCAGATGGTACAACAGGAGATATTTTGTTAATTAATGGTGTCATTGATCCAAAACTAACTGTCGATAGAAAAAAAGTTCGTCTACGAATTTTAAACGGTTCAAATGCGAGAAACTATATACTACGCTTTAACAATGATATGGAATTTCAACAGATTGCAAGTGATGGGGGTTTACTGAATAGACCATATAATACTAAGACGATTCAGCTTTCCCCCTCAGAACGAGCAGAAATAATTGTAGATTTTACGAAAGTAAAAACAAATGAGGTAACACTCATAAATGAAGATGGTGTCAATGTTTTGCCAATTCATGTAAAAGAAGAAAAATTACCTTCTAAACAAATAAAACAGAACTTAAATCAACTTCAAGTGTCAGATGAAATAAAAAATAAAAAAGTTACAAAGAAAATCAAATTGGCTGGTATGATGCAGCATGTAACGATTAACAATAAAAAATTTGATCCTAATCGCATTGATTTTACCCAAAAGCAAAATAAAATGGAAGTTTGGGAAATCGAAAACGTAAAAGACGCTATGGGTGGAATGAGACATCCTTTCCATATTCATGGGACACAGTTTCAAGTCGTATCAATTGATGGTAAAGAACCACCTGCCAATTTATCAGGTTTGAAAGATACAATTTCATTAGAGCCTGGGCAAAAGGCAAAAATAGCAGTTAAATTCAAAGGAAAAGGTATATATATGTATCATTGTCATATTCTTGAACATGAAGATAATGGCATGATGGGGCAAATTGAAGTGAATTAATAGTCATATAGATGAGTGAAGTAAAGAGGCTGGGACAGAACAAAATAATATGGCTCAAATGCGAATAATCAAATCAATTGAATGCGTAGAAAACGACTCCTGCGGGAATAGCATGAGCTGAAAACCCCACAGGAACGTAGTGACGAGGAGTTTGAAGCCATGCCCGCGGAAAGCGTTTTTCGAAGCGAAAATTGATCTGAACGAACAAATCCCGTATGATTTTTAAAAATCATACGGGATTTGTTATGTTGAAAATACTTTTGTCTCAGGCTCTTTACTTTCTATTTTTTCGTCCAAATGAATAAATAACCATTTTTAAACGAACTTTATCTTTTTAATATTATAAAACGTTCGTTTTTATGTTTCTTTTATTGGTTTAAAAGGCGTATAAAAATACGATTTCAGCAGAAAAGACCGAAATGTTTTGAATTCTGTCAATTTTTATTCCGTCAAAGGTCTGAAATTCCTAAAAAAGTATGATTAACAATAGTGAAACGATAGCCTTCATGATAAACTGATGAAGTAGAAATGAATTTAAAAAATAACCTGTTTTTAAGGAGATGTTTATATATGTTACATCAGCTTTCATGGAAAGTCGGTGGGCAACAAGGGGAAGGTATTGAAAGTACCGGCGAAATGTTCTCTACTGCCATGAACCGTCTAGGATACCACTTATACGGATACCGTCACTTTTCTTCACGTATTAAAGGTGGTCACACAAACAATAAAATCAATGTTCGTACAACAGCCGTTCATACAATTCCAGATGATTTGAATATTTTAGTTGCATTCGATCAAGAAACAATCGACGTCAACTATAAGGAATTAGATGAAACAGGTGTTATTTTAGCGGACGCAAAATTCAAGCCAGTGAATCCAGAAGATTCAAAAGCAACATTATATATTGTACCGTTCACAGAGATAGCAAAAGAACTAGGTACAACATTAATGAAAAACATGGTAGCGATCGGTGCAACTGCGGCATTAATGAACTTAAAGGATGAAGTATTCCAAAGTGTTGTAAGTGAAATCTTCGGACGTAAAGGTGAAGAAGTTGTCGCGAAAAACATGGAAGCAATCGCACAGGGACATCAAATTATGCACGACTTACTTGTGGAAGCAGGTTTAGAAGAAGGTCAATTTGAATTAGCACCTGGTGATGGAAAACATCGTATGTTTATGATTGGGAATGAAGCATTAGCGATGGGGGCGCTTGCAGCAGGCGTTCGACTAATGGCAGCATATCCAATTACACCAGCAACAGAAATTATGGAATATCTAACGAAGAAGTTACCAAAATTCGGTGGCGCTGTTATTCAAACAGAAGATGAGATTGCAGCAGCAACAATGGCAATCGGCGCAAACTACGGTGGTATTCGTGCATTCACAGCATCAGCTGGCCCTGGTCTTTCATTAATGGTGGAAGCACTTGGTCTTGCAGGTATGACAGAAACACCGCTTGTTGTAGTAGACACACAACGTGGTGGTCCATCAACAGGTTTACCAACAAAACAAGAACAATCGGACTTAATGGCGATGTTATATGGTACGCATGGTGAAATTCCAAAAGTAGTCATCGCACCATCAACAGGTGAAGAAGCTTTCTATGATATGATCCAAGCATTCAATATCGCAGAAGAGTTACAATTACCTGTTATTGTCTTATCAGATTTACAATTATCACTTGGTAAACAAACAGTTGAACCATTTGACTTTAATAAAATTGAAATTAAGCGTGGTAAACTGAACTTAGGTGAGTTACCAGAAGCAGAAGATAAAGCATACTTCAAACGTTATGAAGTAACAGAAGACGGCGTATCACCTCGTGTTGTACCAGGTCAAAAACATGGTATTCACCATGTAACAGGTGTAGAACATAGTGAGATTGGTACACCATCTGAATCAGCATCAAATCGTCAAACACAAATGGATAAACGTATGCGCAAGTTAGAGCATGTACACTTTGATACACCTGTATTTACAGATGCACCGCATGACGAAGCAGATGTATTAATCCTCGGTTTCGGTTCAACAAAAGGTGCAATCGAAGAAGTGCGTCCATTATTAGACGAAGCAGGAATTAAAGCGAATCATGCACATATTCGTCTGATTCATCCGTTCCCAACAGAAGAATTACAACCACTTGTTGACGGTGCGAAAAAAGTAATCGTTGTAGAAAATAATGCAACAGGTCAATTAGCAAGTATCTTAAAAATGAACATGGGTGCACATCATAAAGTAGTCAACTTAGTGAAATATGATGGTACACCATTCTTACCACTAGAGCTTTTAAATCGCGTAAAGGAGTTGCTAAAATAAATGGGAACATTTAAAGATTTTCGTAATACAATCAAACCAAACTGGTGCCCAGGATGTGGCGATTTCTCTGTACAAGCAGCGATTCAACGTGCCGCAGCAAACCGCGGTATTGAACCACATGAATTAGCAGTAGTTTCAGGAATTGGCTGTTCAGGTCGTTTATCGGGTTACATTAATGCATTTGGTTTACATGGTATTCATGGTCGTGCATTACCAATCGCACAAGGTTTAAAAATGGCAAATCGCGATTTAAATGTTATCGCAACAGGCGGTGACGGTGACGGTTTCGCAATTGGTATGGGACATACTGTACACTCAATTCGTCGTAATATCGATGTCACATATGTTGTTATGGATAACCAAATCTATGGTTTAACAAAAGGGCAAACGTCACCACGTTCAGCTGCTGGTTTTGTCACAAAATCAACACCAGGTGGCGCAATTGAACCATCATTAAAACCATTAGAAGTAGCTTTATCTTCAGGAGCAACATTTGTCGCACAAAGCTTCTCTACAGATTTAAAAGAATTAACAGCGATTATTGAAGCAGGTATGGCACATAAAGGTTTTGCGTTCATCAACGTATTCAGCCCATGTGTAACATATAATAAAGTAAACACATATGACTGGTTCAAAGAGAACTTAACGAAGTTAGCTGATATCGAAGGCTATGACCCTTCAGACCGTCAAATGGCGATGAAAACAGTTATGGAGCATGAAAGCCTTGTAACAGGAATCATCTACCAAGATACAGAAACAACTTCTTACCAAGACAAAGTAATCGGCTATGATGAAGCACCACTTCACGAAGCAGATATTAACTTAAAAGAAACAGACTTAGACAGCTTAATGAAGGAATTCATGTAAGTAACAGTTTTACAGAAACATCACATGCCTATTGCATGTGATGTTTTTTGGTTGAAATTGGAACTTTCATACAATCACTCCGTATAACTAAAGATAAAAGGAGTGATCGAATCAATGAACAGATGGTTAATCGAAACGTATTATAAACTGTACACAAAACTGCATTTATTAGGTATGGCAGTATTAGTTGAAGTCTTTTTAGCATTAGATGTATCACTATTTTTAGCTTTTCCTCAGTTACTCATTATGTTCGCTATGATTGCTTTATATCGGAAATTTAGTGAAGCTATGCTAGAAAAAGCATATGAATGGGCAGGGAAATACCGTCCACTCTTTTACATCATGTTATTTCTGATTGCTTCCAACTACGCATTTTATACAGGAATCAATCTCGACGTATTTTAATGGATGAAATCAGTGAGTATTCGTTCGATTTTTGGTATGATAGATTAGATATGTTCAAATTGAAAGAACATCTAACTGATGGAAAGATCAGTGCGTAGATGAGGGGAGTTATACCGAAGATGAACGAAGAACAACGATTACAAGGCCAACAAGTGAAGCCTTTTAAACCATTACAACCAGTGAAAGAAAAAGATTATAGTCAATTTTTCCAAAAGACACCTTCTTTAAAAGACGCGAAAAAGCGTGGTAAAGAAGAAATTGAATATCATGCAGATTTCAAAATTGATGAGCGTTTTGCGGAGATGGGTAGAGGACGTAAATTCTATATTCGCACATATGGCTGTCAAATGAATGAACATGATACAGAAGTAATGGCAGGTATTTTTGAGCAATTAGGCTACGAAGCGACAGATGAAGTGACAGAGGCGAATGTCATTTTAATGAATACATGTGCAATTCGTGAAAATGCTGAAAATAAAGTGTTTGGTGAACTAGGACACTTCAAGCCTTTAAAATTACAAAATCCAGATTTATTAATCGGTGTTTGTGGCTGCATGTCGCAAGAAGAAGCCGTTGTTAATAAAATTTTAAAAACATATGATCAAGTAGATATGGTATTTGGTACACATAATATTCACCGTCTACCAGAAATTTTAAATGAAGCGTACTTATCAAAAGAGACAGTCATTGATGTATGGTCTAAAGAAGGCGATGTCATCGAAAACTTACCGAAAGTGCGTAAAGGACAAACAAAAGCTTGGGTTAATATTATGTATGGCTGTGATAAATTCTGCACATATTGTATCGTTCCTTACACACGCGGGAAAGAGCGTAGTCGCTTACCACAAGACATTATTCAAGAAGTACGTGAGTTAGCAGCAGCAGGATATCAAGAGATTACATTACTTGGACAAAACGTGAATGCATACGGTAAAGACTTACCTGATTCATCTATTGGTTTAGGCGATTTAATGGATGAACTGCGTAAGATTGATATTCCGCGTATTCGTTTTACAACAAGTCACCCACGTGATTTCGATGATTATTTAATCGAAGTATTAGCGAAAAAAGGAAACTTAGTTGAACATATTCACCTACCTGTTCAATCAGGTTCAAGCGATATGTTAAAAATTATGGCACGTAAATATACGCGCGAAAGCTATTTAGAATTAGTGCGTAAAATTCGTACAGCAATTCCAGATGTCGCATTAACAACAGATATTATTGTTGGTTTCCCGAATGAAACAGAAGAACAATTTGAAGAAACATTATCTCTTTATAGAGAAGTAGGCTTTGAAATGGCATTCACATATATTTATTCACCACGTGAAGGTACACCGGCAGCGAAAATGACGGATAATGTACCAGCAGAAGTGAAGAAACAACGTCTACATCGCTTGAATGAAGTTGTTGCTGAATATTCAGCAAAAGCGTTGAAAAAGTTAGAAGGCGAAATTGTTGAAGTACTTGTCGAAGGTGAAAGTAAACGAAATGATCAAGTATTAGCAGGTTATACACGTAAAAACCGTTTAGTGAATTTTGTTGCACCGAAAGAAGTCATTGGACAATATGTACATGTACGTATTACAGAAGCAAAAACACACTCATTAGCAGGAGAATTCGTTGAGGTTGTGTCAAAAACCGCTGAGGTGAAATAATATGAGCCACACAAAAGAAGAAGTATTAGCAAAAGCACGTCAAATTGCACAGATGATGGAAGAAACAGAAGAAGTTGAATTTTTCAAACGTGCAGAAAAGCAAATTGATGCCAATGGTAAAGTAAGTGAAATTATTGCACAG
The DNA here is from genome assembly GCF_001534765.1 of Kurthia sp. 11kri321. Lineage (NCBI taxonomy): Bacteria > Bacillati > Bacillota > Bacilli > Caryophanales > Caryophanaceae > Kurthia > Kurthia sp. 11kri321. The sequence continues at coordinate 2,010,047 of NZ_CP013217.1, read as the reverse complement.
ATGAAAGCTTTACAGAAGCAAGCAGTCAACTTACAACATTTTGGTAAGAAGCAAGCTTTAGCAGAAGTAGAAGCAAAAATTGAAGCATTAGAAAGTACATTATATGCGATGCCAATTGTTGAAGAATTTCAAGTTGTGCAGCAAGAAGTGAATGAATTGTTGCAAATGGTTTCGCAAACAATCGTTCAACGAGTTGATGAAACAACAAAATAATTAAATTACCAAACAATACCATGTTTTAGAAAGCTCTTTTTTGGAAATTAAATGAAAAAGGAGATGTTTCTATTGTTAGCATATAAAAAACAAGGAACTGGTCCAGCAATTGTTTTTGTACATGGATTTTTAAGCGGCGGTCATAGTTTTGATTTTATTATTGAAGACTTAGCTGCAACACATACTGTATATGTTGTTGATTTACCAGGTATTGGCGAGAGTCAAATTGAAAAATCAGATTATCAAGTTGAAGATTATGCAAAAGAAGTAGCCGAAGTATTAGAGAAAGAAGGTGTAGAGGAAGCTATCTGGGTAGGGCATTCAATGGGTGGCTACGTTGCCTTAGCAGCTGTAGATGAAAAGATTGCACCTGTTTCACAACTTGTTCTATTATTCTCATCAGATTTAGCTGATGGAGAAGAAGCGCGTGAAAAGCGTGAAAAACAAAAAGGTGAGATTCGTGAAAAAGGAGTCGACGTCTTTGTTGATTCTATGATTGAAAATTTCTTCCCAGAAGGTTCTTCAGAAGAGTCAATTGATTACATGCGAAAAGTGGCGAAGTATGCGACACCTGAAGGGATGGTCTATCAATTAACAGCGATGCAGCAAAGACCTGAACGTACAACGGTTATTACTGAAGGGTCGATACCTGTTGCAATCATTGAAGGGACAAATGATTCAATTATGAAACCAATTGAAACGGATGGACCGAATGTACAAAAAGTGCGTATTCCAACAGGACATATGGGCATGGTTGAAAAGCCAGCGCTTGTCATTGATGCGATTCGTATGGTTTTGACAAAAGATGATTAGAATAAGATAGACACACTAAAATTCCGTATGATTTTTCGAAATCATACGGAATTTTCTATGTCTAAAAAGTATATGTTTTTTGCATTGGTGAACGGAAGCGTTTTGTATCTGGTGTGCGAAAAGCTACGTGTTTTGGCTTTCGGTTATGCATGCGTTTACGCCACATTTTAAATGAAGAAGCTTTCATCTCTTTACGCATGAGTTGGACGACATCTTTTTCCTTTAAACCGAATTGAATTTCAATCGCTTCAAAAGGTGTACGATCTTCCCATGCCATCTCAATAATACGGTCAATTTCATCTACTGTTAATGGTTGACTTGTCGTCATATTCATTCTCCTTTAGACGTGAAGTTATTTGAGCATATTGTATAATGAAGAAGAATGAAAGTACAGGGAGATGAATTTATGGATTATTCAGTTGTATGGTTTCGCCATGATTTGCGTGTGACAGATCACGAACCACTCGTACAAGCAGTTGCTTCAGGTCTTGAAGTGATGGGTGTCTATTGTTTTGATCCACGTGAATTTACAAAAACGAAATATGGATTTTTAAAAACTGGTGTACACCGTGCGCAGTTTTTACGAGAAAGTATCGCTGATTTACAAAATAGTTTAGCAAAACTTGGCTACCCACTACACATTGAAATAGGCGAGCCAGAAGTCGTGCTAAAAAAGTTAGCTAAAGTGCATACGATTAAAAAAATATTTTATTCTGTTGAAGTAGCAAGTGAAGAAATGGCAGTAGAAAATGCAGTGAAAAAACAATTACCTCACGTGACATTCCATGCGTATGATACGCATAATTTAATTCATCCAGCCGATTTGCCTTTTTCAATTTCACAGTTACCAGACGTATTTACGCAGTTCCGAAAAATAGTAGAGAAGCAGTGTGTTGTGCGTACGCCACTCGACTGTCCAAAAGGTTCTACTAAAGAAGTTGAGAAAATACCAATCCCAACATTACAGGAATTAGGGATTCACGAAACACCACCTGCACAACCAATTGAACATGGTGGCGAGCAAGCAGGGCTACAACGCATTCAATCTTATTTCTTTGATCAAGATGCATTATGTGTCTATAAAGAAACACGTAACGGCATGTTACGTCGCGATGATTCATCCAAACTTTCCTCTTACTTAGCATATGGTTGTTTATCACCACGAACGATTTATGCAGAAATTCAGCGCTATGAAAAATCCCGTATAAAGAATCGCTCAACATATTGGCTATTCTTTGAATTATTATGGCGCGATTATTTCTCTCTTGTTCATCGTAAATATGGCAATCGTTTATTTCAAGCAGGTGGAATTGATGATTTAGCCATTCCTTGGTCACAAGATGAAGGTTTATTTGAAAAATGGTTACAAGGTGAAACAGGTTATCCGTTAGTAGATGCCAATATGAAAGAACTACAACAAACAGGATATATGTCGAATCGAGGTCGTCAAAATGTCGCAAGCTTCTTAACGAAAAATTTAGGAATCGACTGGCGTATGGGAGCAGCTTGGTTTGAATCACAGCTCATTGATTATGATGTGTCAAGTAACTATGGTAATTGGTGTTATGTTGCGGGCGTGGGGAATGATGCACGCGAGTTCCGTGTATTCAATGTAGCAAAACAAGGAAAAGATTATGATCCAAAAGCGCAATACGCGAAACGATGGTTACCAATTTTGAAAGACGTTCCAGCGCATCGAGTTTACACAACAGAGCCTTTAACAGATGATGAGCAAAAGCAGTATGGTGTGATATTAGGCATCGATTATGCAGCACCAATCGTTGACTTATTTTCCTCTGCAAATGAACAAAAACAGAAGTACTTACGTGCAGTGAAAAAAGATTAGTTATACGTAAACTATAGATTTTACATCATCTATTATTATATGATGAACAAAAGTTCAGCTTATTATAAACCAATATCGGAGACATAAAAAAGTCCTGCCACATCAATGAATGCGGAAGGACTTTTTCTCATATTATTTACTTTTCTTAATCACATCATACGCTTCAAGCGCACGCTTTCGTCCTGCTTTATGATCAACAATCGGGAATGGATAATTACGTCCAAGTTCCACGCCAGCTTCTTCTAGTACACGCTCAGGTGCTTCGAATGGTGCGTGAATATATTTGTCTGGTACATTTTCTAGTTCGGGTAACCATTTACGAATATAATCGCCTTTTCCATCAAATTTTTCTGATTGTAAAATCGGATTAAAGACGCGGAAGTAAGGAGCAGCATCTGCGCCACAACCAGCAACCCACTGCCATCCCATGCCATTATTCGCTATATTAAAGTCTACAAGCGTCTCTTTAAACCATTCATATCCTTTTTGCCATTCAATCAATAGATGTTTGACTAAGAAAGATGCACTAACCATTCGCACACGATTGTGCATAAAGCCTGTCGCATATAATTCACGCATGCCCGCATCAATTAATGGATAGCCTGTTTGTCCTTTTTGCCATTCCACAAATGCTTGGTCATTATTTAACCAAGGGAATGCTTCGAATTCTTTTCTTAGCGGGACAGCATCTAAATCAGGGTTGTAATGCAGTTGATAATACGAGAATTCCCGCCATACGAGTTGGCGTAAGAAACTATCAATTTCATCGCTTTTTGCTGTATATTGTTCAGATTGCATCATACTACGACCTGAAGCCCATAAAGCACGTGCGCTAATACTACCGCAAGCAAGATGTGGTGAGAGTAAAGATGTACTCATTTTTGCAGGGAAATCGCGATCTTCTGCATAGTTTGCAATTGGTTCTTCTCTAAAATGAAGCCATTGGTCAATCGCAGCACGCTCACCAATCTTCCAATGCGCAAGTACATCATCATACCAATTAACAGAGTCGAGTAGACCAAGGTCATCTACAGAGAGTGAAGGCGCTGATTCACCTTGCTCAATTGTTTCAGGCTCTGGTAGAGAAGAAGGAATATGTTCACCGCGATATCGTTTCCAAAATGGTGTAAACACTTGATAATGTTCTTTTTTGCCGTTCACGATTTCTTCAGGTTGTAATAAGAGCGTTCCTTCAAATTCATGCACGTGTACGCCTTTTTGTTCAAGTGCTTGACGTAATTTTTGCAGTACCTCGATACGTTCTTTTTCATATGAACGATGCCAATGAACTGCATCGCATTTCAGTTCATCTATTAACTTTAGCACCTCATCAACGAAGTCACCTTGTCGTAAAATAAGCGTTTGATTTTTTTTCTTTAAGGATTGTTGTAAATCAAGTAGTGCATGGTGTCGCCACACATCTGAAGCTGTTGGACGACTTTTTAGTGGTTGAGCAATATAAGCAGTCGCTACACGACCGTTTTCTGCGGCATGAAAAAGCGCAGGATGGTCATGTAGACGAAGGTCTTGTTGAAAAAGCACCAATGTAAACATCTCAGATCATCTCCTACATAAATTCAATCTAACTTATCGTATAATGCACTATAAGACTTGTCAAAAATAGTGAATTTAACCTTTTCTCTCACGTAAAAAAAATACGACGATACTAAAAGCAAGTAGTGAAACACCTGTAAATAAAAATCCTGGTTGATTAATTAAGTCGAGTGAACCAAGTACAAAAGAGCCAGCAACGGTTCCGATGGAGAAGAACGCATAAAAATAGCCGTAAGCTTTTCCTCGAATCTCTTTTTCAGTTGCTTCAGCAAGTAATTTATTAATGGCTGGGAATGTAAATGAAAAACCAATTCCATAAAGCGATAGTACACCATATAGTGGAATCGTCGTCGTCGCTTCACCTAATAAGATTTGACTGACACCAAGTAAGACAATTCCGATTAATAAAGACGTAGATGCTGATAGATAATCGAAAATTCGATTGAGCGGTGTAATGAAAATGATGACAGCAACAATCCCGAACATACTTAATAAAGTTCCCGACATGCGTGAAGTATAACCTAACTCTTGTACATAAATAGGTAATAAATAAGCAAGGCTACCTTGTGAAAACATTAAAAAGAATGCACCGACATAAGACTGAACGAGCTTTTTAGACCAAATAAGTGGGACACGTTCTTTCATTACATTTTGACTGCGCTGCTGTTTTGTTCGTTGTAAAAATAACAGTGCAATTAATAGAAGTGCTCCAATTCCACCAACGATACTTAAGACGTTTGGAACAGACATTTTCGTCGCTAAAATACCACCTGTTGCAGGTCCGATAATCGCTGCAAGTCCGACGAATGCACCTGTAAATGCACTACCACTACCTTGTGTATCTTCTCTGCGTAAATTCGCGAGTAACGCAAAGGCAGCGGGAGTAATAAAGCCACTACTAAAGCCATGAAGTGAGCGAACGATTAATAACATGGTTGGATCTTCAATGAATTGATAACTAAAAAGAGATGCGACAGATAAAAGCAGTCCGAGCATGAGCATTTTATATGCGCCAATTTTATCTGTAAAAACACCTGAAAAAATATTACCGAATGTATTCGTAAATGAGTACAGACCCACAACAATCCCGACAACGAATGTCGAAGCGCCGAGTGAAAGTGCATATGTACTCATAACAGGTAGTTGTACAAATAAATCAAAGAATGAGAAGAAGATAATCCCATACACAATCCAAATTCTTTGGAATGGTTGCGTCGTTGTTGTGTGTTCCATCTTTTTTAATTGCCGGTCGAGCGCAAAGTTTCCAAGCGGGATAAAAGCAGCAAGGAATGATAAGAACGTCCAATGACCGCGCCATTGAATACGTATTTGAACATATAAAATCGCTAAACAGTAGAGAATGAAAATTCCACCGTGAAGCGCACCATTGATCGTAACAAATTGTGGATGGTCCCATATATATTTGAGCGGCATGGAGATGCAAAGTAAAACAAGTAAAGACAAACCGTCAAGAATGCCCATGATACGTAAAATTCTAATTGGATGAGCTTGCATAAAGAGACTCCTTTGTTCATAGTAATCTAATTCTAAGTGTAACATATTCAAAGCCTGAAACAATTCAATTGCTTAGAACGATTTATGAACATATTTTTGTTATAATAGAATGAAATGAAAAGCACGAATGTGAGGTTTTAATAATGGCATATACGCCCATGATTCAACAATATTTAGCTGTAAAAGCAGATTATAAAGATGCCTTTCTTTTTTATCGTTTAGGTGATTTTTACGAGATGTTTTTTGATGATGCAACACGTGCATCACAAATTTTAGAGATTACATTAACAAGCCGCGATGCAGGAATGAAAGAACGTATTCCAATGTGTGGTGTACCCCACCATTCGGCTAAGAATTATATTGATACATTAATTCAAAAAGGATATAAAGTAGCGATTTGTGAGCAAACAGAAGATCCAAAGCAGGCAAAAGGTGTTGTAAAGCGAGAAGTTGTACAAGTGGTTACACCAGGTACTGTAATGGAAGGGAAAAATGTTGACCAGAAGAGTAATGTGTACATTGCAGCCGTTGAACAACTAGCGCAACAATATGGTTTTGTATATTTAGATTTATCGACAGGGGAAGCAGTTGCTACATATATTGATGGTGACGTGAAGGATGTATTCCAACAACTCCAATCACTCCAAATTCGTGAAGTTGTCGTTAGTCCTGAACTATATGATGAATGGTTGGAGTTAGCAGACCGTTATGCGATTGTTTTATCCATTGCTGAAAAACAAGTTGCTGATGCCAAAGAATATATAGAAGATATTCCAACGCATTTACATGCAGTAGCCAAGCGTTTACTCCATTATTTAGAGGAAACACAATTGCGCGCTCTATCACATATTCAGCCATTTACGTTTATTGAAGTGCAGTCGATTTTAAAAATTGATGCCAATTCAAAACGTAATTTAGAGTTGATTCAAACGTTGCGTGGTGAGCTAAAAGGCTCGTTATTATGGCTTTTAGATGAGACGGTCACAGCGATGGGTGGACGTAAACTCAAACAATGGATTCACCAACCATTAGCGAACCGTACTGCGATTGAGAAAAGACTGCAAACTGTTTCTCATTTAATGGACAGTTACTTTATTCGTCTAGAATTACAAACCTTATTAAAAGAAGTGTATGATTTAGAGCGTTTAGCAGGACGTATTGCGTTCGGTAGTGTGGGTGGACGTGATTTAGCACAGCTACGTGCATCACTGCGCCAAATTCCGTTCATTCGTGAACAATTAGAAGAATCAGGGCATGAGCAACTGATTACACTTAGTCGTCAAATGGATGATTGCCAAGACATCGAAGCCTTCTTAAGCCAAGCCATTACAGATCATCCGCCGATTTCGATTAAAGAAGGCGATGTCATTCGAGAAGGATATAACGCGCAATTAGACGATTATCGCTACGCTTCTCGTAACGGAAAAGATTGGATTGCCCAATTAGAACAAAAAGAACGTGAACGAACAGGTGTTAAAAATTTAAAAATTGGTTATAATCGCGTCTTTGGTTATTACATTGAAATGACAAAATCGAATGTCCATTTAGCTGATTTAACACGCTATGAACGTAAGCAAACATTAGCAAATGCTGAGCGATTTATTACAGAAGAATTAAAAGAAAAAGAGGCAATCATTTTAAATGCGGAAGAAAAAAGTTTAGAGTTAGAATATACATTATTCACTGAAATACGTGAAAAAATTAAACCATTTATTCCGCGTATTCAGCAACTCGCTTCTCAAATTAGTGAACTCGATGTATTCGCAAGCTTTGCGACGGTGGCAGAGAACTATCAGTTTGTACAACCAACATTCCATGATGAGCAAGCATTAAAAATTGTGAATGGTCGTCACCCAGTCGTTGAAAAAATGATGAATAAATCACTCTATGTACCGAATGATTGTATCTTAACAACGGATGAAAATATGTTGTTAATTACAGGACCGAATATGTCTGGTAAATCAACTTTCATGCGTCAAGTGGCATTGATTACAATCATGGCGCAAATGGGCTGTTATGTGCCAGCAGATGAAGCGGTATTACCTGTAACCGACCAAATCTTTACACGTATTGGTGCAGCGGATGATTTAGCAGGCGGGCAAAGTACATTCATGGTAGAGATGATGGAATCACAACATGCGATCATGCATGCGACAGAGCGTAGTTTATTACTGTTTGATGAGATTGGTCGTGGCACATCCACATATGATGGGATGTCTTTAGCACAAGCAATGATGGAATATATTCATAATGAAATCGGAGCGAACACGTTATTTTCAACACATTATCACGAACTAACAACACTTGAACAAGCACTACCTCGTTTACGTAATGTCCATGTAGCTGCCACAGAGCAAGACGGCAAAGTCGTATTTTTACACAAAGTAAAAGAAGGACCTGCTGACCAATCATATGGTATTCACGTAGCTGAACTGGCTGAATTACCAAAAGCAATTATTTCACGTTCACGTGAGTTACTTGCGAATTTTGAGTCAAATACTCAAAGTGGCGAAGTGCAAGTGATTGAAAAAATTGTAGAGAAGATTGTCGAAGTACCAGTTGAAGTGCCTGTAAAAGAGCAGGTCAAAGAAAGTTCAGATCAACTTTCATTCTTTGAAGCGCAGGAAGTTGTACCAGCATTAACACAAGAAGAACAAGAAGCGTTAAATAAGCTTCGTTCACTGAATGTATCTGGTACAACACCGATGGATGCACTGCAACTTGTGTATCAACTACAGCAAACATTATTAAAATAAAAAAAGGAGGTCTTTTGCATGGGGCAAATTCAAATAATGGATGATTTTTTATCAAATAAAATTGCAGCGGGTGAAGTAGTAGAGAGACCAACATCTGTTGTCAAAGAGCTTGTTGAAAATGCCATCGATGCAGGTAGTACCTCCATTGAAGTCATTTTAGAAGAAGCAGGCCTAACATCCATTCAAGTCATCGATAATGGGCATGGTATGGACGAGGAAGATGCGCTCATCTCATTCCAACGTCATGCGACAAGTAAGATTCATCATGAACACGACTTGTTTCGTATTCGTACATTAGGTTTTAGGGGAGAGGCACTCGCGTCCATTTCATCTGTTTCAAAAGTGCATCTCATGACTTCAAATGGTGAAACAGGTTTAGAAGTGTATTTAGAAGGTGGACATGTGAAAGAGAAAAAGCCAGGACCACTTCGTCGTGGAACGGACTTGCAAGTGAAGCAACTTTTTTATAATACACCCGCACGTTTAAAATATATGAAAACCATTCAAACAGAGTTGGGACATACAATTGATTTGATGAACCGTTTAGCGCTCTGCTATCCGAATATCGCATTTAAATTGCGTCATCACGATCATATGCTACTTCAAACAAATGGTCGTGGCGATTTACAACATGTTTTGGCGGCAATTTACGGTGTATCCAACGCGAAAAAAATGGTCGCATTTGAAGGTGAGTCACAGGACTATAAGATTTACGGTTTTACAACAATCCCGGAAATTACGCGCGCATCTAAAAATTATATGTCCATCTTTGTGAATGGGCGTTGGGTGAAGCATTATACAATTCAAAAAGCGATTTTAGAAGCATACCATACGTATTTACCCATTGGACGTGCGCCGATTACGGTTATTCATATTGAAGGGGACCCTCACTTAACAGATGTGAATGTGCATCCAGCAAAGCAACAAATTCGTCTTAGTAAAGAAGGCGAATTGATGCAGTTAATTGAAAAAACAATCCATGAAGCCATTCGTTCACATATGCATGTACCTGAAATTGCTAAGCCGAAAAAGAAGTTAGCTCCTTCAACAGAACAAGTGAATTTTTGGAAACAAATAGACTATGCGAATACAAAAATCGAACAGTTTGGTGAGTTGCCAAGAAAAGCACAGCAAGTCCAAGAGAAAGTTGAAGAGCCTTTTGTTGATTCAGTAAGTTTGGACGCCACAGAAACGTGGGAAGATATAATAGATACACCTTTTGAAAACCTCGATGTAAAAGAGGTTGAAAAAGATGAATTGGTGGAAAAAGAAGTAGAGAAAGAACCTTTTCCAGAATTAGAAATGATTGGACAAATTCATGGGACGTATATTGTGGCACAAAGTGAAGATGGTTTTTACTTAATTGACCAACATGCAGCGCAGGAGCGTATTAAGTATGAATTCTTCAAGGAAAAAGTAGGTGAAGTTCATGCAAATGAGCGTCAAGCACTTTTACTACCACTGACTTTTCATTATTCAGCAGATGAGGCACTTACGCTTCGTTCTGCGAAAGATGAACTCGAACAAGTTGGCGTATTTTTAGAAGAATTTGGTCAACATTCATTTGTGGTAAGAGAATATCCCACATGGTTTCCAAAAGATTTAGAACAAGAGATTATTGAAGATTTAATTGAACAAGTATTAAATGAAGGCAAAGCAAATGTAAAAAAGTTAAGAGAAGATGCAGCAATTATGATGAGTTGTAAAAAATCCATTAAAGCGAATCATTATCTCAATCACGCACAAATGGTCCGATTAATTGCTGACCTAAAACAATGCCATCAACCATTCACTTGCCCTCATGGCCGACCTGTAATTGTCCATTTTAGAACGTATGAAATCGAAAAGATGTTTAAACGTGTGATGTAATTAAAAGGAGGACGACAGAATGTTTTCAGCAGCTCGTAGACAAGATCAAATTGATCAATTGAACCGACAAAGTTTTGATGTAGTTATTATTGGTGGAGGAATCACAGGAGCAGGTATTGCACTGGATGCCATATCACGTGGTTTAAGTGTAGCAATTATTGATATGCAAGATTTTGCAGGAGGAACATCGAGTCGTTCAACGAAGTTAGTACATGGAGGACTTCGTTATTTAAAACAAGCACAAGTAGGAATTGTAGCAGAAGTGGGGCGTGAACGAAAAATCGTTTATGAAAATGGTGTGCATATTACAACACCACTTGGCATGCTACTCCCTTTCTATAAAGGTGGGCAATTTGGTCCTACAACAACTTCAATTGGACTGAAGGTTTATGATAGTTTAGCAGGTGTAAAAAAGTCAGAGCGTCGCGTTATGCTTAGTCCAGAAGAAACGCTTCAAAAAGAACCACTTTTAAAGAAAGATGGCTTACGCGGTGGTGGTTTATATGTAGAGTACCGTACAGATGATGCACGTCTAACAATTGAAGTATTAAAAAGAGCTGTTGAGCTAGGTGCAGTGGCTTTGAATTATGTAAAAGCTTTATCATTCATTTACGATGACAATAAAAAAGTAGCAGGTATTTATGCAATTGATCAAATAACAAAGCGTGAAATAACAATTCGTGGAAAAGCAGTTGTCAATGCAGCGGGCCCATGGGTGAATGAAGTAATGGAACGTGATCCATTAGCATCAAGTAAAAAAGCACTGTTACGTACAAAAGGTGTTCATATCGTAATTGATCAATCTATTTTCCCATTAAAACAATCTGTGTATTTTGATACGGAAGATGGACGTATGATTTTTGCCATTCCACGAGAAGGAAAAGCCTACGTAGGGACAACTGATACGATTTATCATGATGATCCAGTTGAGCCCGTCGCTACAAGTGAAGATGTAGCCTATATTTTAGACGCAGTTCACTATATATTCCCAGATGTTGATGTTTCATTCAAAGACGTAGAATCTACTTGGTCTGGGGTACGTCCGTTAATTTATGAAAAAGGTAAAGATCCTTCTGAAGTATCACGAAAAGATGAAGTATGGGAGTCTGAATCGGGTCTCTTAACAATGGCAGGCGGAAAGTTAACAGGTTACCGTCGAATGGCGGAAGAAGTAGTAGACCGTTTGGCGAAACGTAAAGAGTTTAGAGGTACAGGTCCTTGTGTTACGAAAGAGTTATCTTTATCAGGTGCAACTATGCTAACACCAGAAAATTTTGACGCATATGTCGCGTTTAAAGGCGATGAAGGTGTGCAGTATGGCTTGACGAAAAAAGTTGCAGAAGAACTTGTACACAAATATGGTACAAACATTGAAGACATCTACCGTATTTTACGTGTAACCAAAAATGACTACAAAGACCGCGGTCTACCTGTCGATTTATATTTAGAAGTGATTTATGGTATGCAGTTTGAAATGGCTTATACACCAGCCGATGTATTCATTCGTCGTACAGGTAAATTGTATTTCGATATTCAACAAGTGCGTAAGTATAAAGATGAAGTCATCTCTTTAATGAGTGATTACTTGGAATATACAGATCATGAAAAAGTACTTCATCAACAAGAGTTAGAACAACTTCTTGAAGATGCGACGCATTTTGCAAAGGAAGGTTCACATGGATAAAATACAAAAAGAAATTCGCGTACAACATGACCATATCATTGTAGCGAATGTCTACATGCCCGAAAAAGAAATACGCGGGCATGTACATATTTTTCATGGTATGGCGGAACACCAAGAACGTTATGAAAAGTTCGCCCGCTTTTTAAATGAACATGGATACGTCGTATCTACCCATGACCATCGTGGACATGGTCAGACAGCTAGTAAAAATAATGCGCCTTATGGTTTCTTTGCCGAAGAAGATGGTTTTGAAGTTGTCGTACAAGATGCTCATGATGTCATTCAAGCGATTCGACAAGAGCATGATTGGCCAATGCCAATTTTAATTGGTCATAGTATGGGGTCGTTTATTTTAAGACGTTATATCGAATTTTATAGTCATGAAGTGAAAAAAGTAATTTTGATTGGTACAGGTGCTTTTTCTTCATTACATCGTGTGGGGCTTTATACTGCTCGTTTATTAGCAAGTCAAAAAGGCAAAATGAAGCCCGCAAAATTACTTGAACAGATGTCGTTCGGTTCGTATAATGCCAAAGTAGAAAATAGTAAGACATCTTCGGATTGGCTCTCAACAGATTCAAGAGAAGTGCGAAAATATATTGAAGATGACTTATGTGGATTCACATGCACCAATCAATTTTATGTCGATTTATTAACGGGGCTTGCGACATTATCAAAAGAAGCCGAAGTGAATCGAATTCGTAAAGACTTACCAATTCTACTGATTAGCGGTAAAGAAGACCCTGTTGGTGATTATGGTAAAGGCGTATGGCGCGTTGCACGCCAATACTATCATGCTGGTTTTACACATGTGACTGTACACTTATTCGAACATAAGCGACATGAGATTTTAAATGAACAAAATAATACAATGGTTTATAAAACAATATTAAAATGGTTGGAGAAAAAAAGTCATGAACGAGCAACAGCAGTATGATGTATTGGCGATTGTGGGGCCTACAGCAGTAGGGAAAACAGCGCTTAGCATCGAACTTGCCAAACAATTAAATGGTGAGATTATTAACGGTGATTCCATGCAAGTCTATAAAGATTTAGATATTGGAACTGCTAAAATACGAGAAGATGAAAAAGAGGGGATCGTGCATCATCTCATTGATATTAAAGAGGCAACAGATGAATTTTCAGTTGCAGAATACCAGCAGTTAGTACGTGAAAAAATTGAAGAAATTCAACACCGAGGTAAGATGCCTATTATCGTTGGTGGAACAGGTTTATATGTGCAATCGGTGTTATATGATTTCCGTTTTACCGATGAGAAGATTGATGATACTGCTCGTAAAGCCTATTACGAGGAGCTTGAAAAAGTAGGTCCTGAGAAGATGCATGAAAAATTGATGGCTGTTGATCCTGAAACAGCGAAAACCATTCATCCGAATAATACGCGTCGTGTTATTCGTGCGCTTGAAATGGCGGAACATAGTGAGCAAAAGAAGTCAGATGAAGCGTCGAAACAAGGGAATAAACCACTATATCATCATTTTATTATTGGTTTAAATATGGACCGCGATACACTCTATGAACGCATTAATCTTCGTGTGGATATCATGCTAGAGCAAGGTTTAGAAGAAGAAGTACGAGGACTTTATGAGCGCGGTGTACGCGATTGTCAATCGATTAAAGCGATTGGCTATAAAGAACTCTATCAATATTTTGATGGGAGTGTGACGAAAGAAGAAGCGATAGAGAATTTAAAGCAAAATTCACGTCGCTACGCAAAACGTCAATTAACGTACTTCCGAAATAAGTTGGATGTGAACTGGTTTGATGCGAAAGAAGAAAAAAGTAGTTTAGTTAGTAATATTTTGAAAAAAACAGGGTATAAAGATTGGTAGTTAGAAAAGTTTAGCCAAATCTAAGGGGGATCTATATGAAATCGATGAATTTACAAGATTTATATTTAAATCAACTCCGCAAAAACTCTATTTTTTTAACCGTATTCTTATTGAACGGTTTCCAGTTAAAGGGAACGGTTAAATCATTCGATAACTTTACGGTATTACTAGAAGCAGATGGTAAGCAACATTTAATTTTCAAGCATGCCATCTCAACCTTCTCACCTTCAAAATCAGTTGGCTTAGAAGGCCCAACAGAAGAATAAGAGAAAGAGGAATTGTGCAGTCGTACAATTCCTCTTTGTTTTTACTAGAATTTAAGTCAATCGACTATTCAATCGCTATAAAAAACTTTATACTGAAGAAAGGTAAAATCAAAGGAGGATTTTTTAAGACATGAAATCAATTACAACAGATGAAGTACTTGCATTACTAGATGCAAATGAAGATTTACATATTATTGACGTGCGCGAAGATGAAGAAGTGGCAAATGGCATCATTCCAGGTGCGGTTCATATTCCACTAGGTCAAATTCCAGAACGTTTTGAAGAGTTAGATCCAGAAACACCATACATTATTGTTTGCCATGCAGGTGGACGTAGCTTTAGCGCTTGCACATACCTAGAAGGAAAAGGCTATGATGTAACGAACCTTGAAGGCGGTATGAGTGTTTGGGATGGCGAATTAGAGTTCTAATTTAGTTGCATATAAAATGGCTGGGATATACGTGTAAAAATACTCCCCCATATGAGCATAAGAAAAACTGGAATCACGCTTTGACGTGGTTCCAGTTTGTTTTTTTGTGCTTAAAAATAAAAATCTTTTTTTGCTTGTACGCGCTTCTTTTTACTTTCATCGAAGTACGAATACCATGTGACGTAATGGAAATCTCGTTGGTTTTCATCCTTCTTTACATGTTTAACTTTCTCGACTTTCTCAATTTTCAATGTAGGAAGAATGGTATCTAATTGAATTTCATTTGAGTCGAATCCTACTACACCACCAGGATGCAAAATCATATACGTTTGTAATTCCTGTTGGGATAATTGATCTAGATGTATTCCGCTTTGTAGATACATTTTTGTGAGGTCATGTGAGCTAGAAGCGACTTCCTTTACATCAAATTTTTTAGTTTGTTGATTATAGTCGAATCGAACGCCCAACATTTTCTCGTTCTTTAACGACATATACAAACAGATGCCTGTAATCTCATTTTGATCATTGTAGTAAAGCATTTTCGTCGTTTCTTCTAAGTTATGAATCGGTACCTTTTGTTTTGCCGTTTTGTTATATGCTTTGAGATGATTTTTTAGTTCTTTTAGTTGTTTAGGAGTTACCAAGTAGTTCCCGTAAAAAAATGCATCTTCTTTATGCAATTGACTCTGTGTTTTTCGTACATCTTTCCAAGGATAATGGATTGTATAAATGAATTCATTATCGTCGTATACAGGTAGTGCTACCGCATGATTCGATACAAATTCAGTCAGAGGTGCGGTCTTTTTGCCAAGTGTAATCTCTGTTTGTAATAACGGAACTTCTCTCTCTGGTAAAAGATAATTTGCAGAAATAGTAGAAGACAGTTCGGTTTGCGCTGCTGAAATTTCTCGACTCATCGTCTTTTTTTCATCTAAATACGTTGGTGCAATATTCACATCGATTTTATAAATACCTGGAATTAAATTATTTATATCGGTATTTTTAATCGAAAGTTCAATATTTGCTGTTGGTTGAACGAGAGCCGTCTTTTTCGCACGTATTTGATAAGGTTTGAAGTAAGAATTATTTTTCACCGCTTTAAAATACGGCAATACATATACCTCTCCCTTTTTCTTCACAAGTTCAATTAATGCATTCACTTCTTCTTCTGAAATAGATGTGCCATCATGATGTGTTATGATCTTTTGTAGTTCACCTTCATCTCGTTCATCGAGTGCCTGTTCAAAGCGTTCAACCATTTTATCTTTTGAATGATTCGCACGATTTGCAGAAACGATTAAAAAAGTACTCGATAGTGCAAGACATAGACCAGTAAAAATCATTGTAAAAAGTAAAATTCTTTTAGTATAAGGAGAATGTACTTTTTCACCACATACGTTACATCGCAATGTATTGTTTGGTAGTTCATGTAGACATTTAGGACAATGTGTAGGTTTATTCTTTAACAATTTCAGCTACCTCCCAGCTATAGTCTCTTTTTTTAAGGTCAACTTTTAATTGTAAATTATATGAAGATAGGTGCAAGATGACGCGATTTTCATTTTTTACGTCAATGGATTTAATTTTTTGTTGTGGATAGTTGAATAAATAAGCATATTCGGATGAAATTTCGGCAAATAACGCGTTTTGTAGATGCATGTTAAAAAGTGCTTTTAAATCTTCTTGCGATAAGTAAAGTGGGTTTAAAGTTAAATAGCGCATCCACTTATTTGCTTTTTCATCACTTTCAAATACAGCGTGATTGTTTTGATAATAGGATAAATTGTGTAATTCAAAATGATGTTTAGATGACTTAAATAAGAAATGTGCTGTTAGATGCGTTTTTTTTGCATCATTTACATAATACTGTGCAATTACACCATTCAATTCATTTTTCTTGTTCAGAGCAGGTATGACGGAAATAAGAGAAAAATCTTCATTTATAATGGGAATCCTATTCATTTTCTTTTTGAAAGACATAGTTGTAAATGCTTGTTCATCTTTTAACAAAGCTTTTTTTAGTGTTGCCTCTAGTTGTTTTTGTTGTTTCACTGTTAAAAATCTTAGGTTTATAAAATCAGTAAACTGCTCTATACTCGATTCCTTCTGATGTAAATCTCCCCAAGGTGCATGAAAAGTATATTCCACTCGAAATGGTTCTTGTGCATAAACTGAAATGGGGCTATTCATCATTAAGTGAGAAAGTGATGTTTGTACATTTTGCTTTTTGACAGTTATAAACGGTAAAATCGATTCAAAAATAGAATTAAATTTGAATGAAACCGTTGTTTCTGTGATTTCAGGTATCGTATCTGGACTTGATAGTGGAGCACTTACAACTGTGCTTGAAGGAAAAGAATCAGATAGCATTGTTACGCGAACTGGGTAGACTCCTGGGATTAATGGTTCTTTTACTTGATGAAAAGCATAGCTCATGTTACGTCTCTTTTTGATTAATGAAACAGAAGGTGCCGTTACGCGATAGGGTTTTATATGTGAATTTGTTTTAATAGGGCGAAATAAAGCGACTGTTTGCACTTCACCAAGCGTTGAAATTAATTGGATGAGTGCTTTTGCTTCATGTGCTTGAACTTTTGTTTGATCTTCATGAATTAATAATTTTTGTAAAGTACGTTCATCTCGTTCGCTAATCGCTTTTTCAAACTGCGACATGACATTTTCTTTTGAATAATTCGCTCGTTGCAATGAAAAAAATAAAAAAGAAGTAGAGCAGAGTAAACATAAACAAATAAAAGCGGTTGTAATACGAATGATTTTCTTTTTATTTATGGGTTGTTTCGTATGACAAATTGGACATGTTTTTTTATTTTTTTGAAGTATATGTAAACATTTCACGCAAATTTTTTCCATAATCATCCACTCCTTCTAATTAGAAGTATAGCGAATTCAAATTTCCTTTACAATCAATGTTTTACAAAAATCGGTTACGGGAAAAGTTCAAAGACATAAATGAAATAGTAGGAGGAGATAACTTTTGAAACAACCTAAGATGGTACTCCTATTTACGCTCTTTTTTTGTTGTTCTATTTTTTATGTACAGCAAACAAAAGCAGCAAGTGAACCTGTTGTTCGTGCTAATGAAATCGAACGGGGCATTTGGCAAGTCGACACACCACGACCTACAGCTAAACAATTAATGAAATTATATGCAATTGAAGTAATTGGAAGTACAAAACGTGTCATTGTAGATGATGCCTCAGTTAATTATCATCAAACAGGAACGTACACAATTCGTTTTTTAATAGATGGTCAAGTTCTTGCGACTGTGCCGATGATTATACAAGAACAAACACCTCTCCCAGTCCCTTATGATTTGTTATTCGAACGTGACCTTGATGAAAAAGAGTCACTCAAAACATTTATGATGACGGCACTTTTTGGTGAAAAAATGGCTGATTATACACTTGAATGGCTTGCACAACCACCTGTATTGAATGAAGTTGGAACCTACATAGCGCCACTTCGCCTGATAGATTCCTATGGACGACAAGTACAAAAAACTGCAACGATTCGCGTACTTAACCGGAAAAAGCCACAATTCACAATTGATCGTAAGCATGTTTACTATCATCAAGGAGAGCGCATGACACAAGACCAAGTAATAAAGGATGCAAATATTACAGTACAAGAACGTTCCACTGTAACAGAGGTTCAAATTGATTTATCACAGGTGAATCGTTTTAAAGAGGGACGATATACGGCAATGGTCACAGCAAAAGATACAGCAGGAAATGAAGCAACACCTCAAGAAATGTTCATTCATATCGGGCGAAAAGAGATGAATGAATTACAATATGAGTTAGGCGAGCCAATCTCGATACAGAAATTAAAGCGTGATTTAGCTCCTTTATCAATTCAAGGAATGGACTTAACACAAGTCGACTTTAAAAAAATTGGACATTATGAATTACCTGTCTATTTAAATAACCGCCAAACTAAACAAATTCCTCTCACAATTCTAGATACAACCCCTCCAACTATTTCAATCCAAAAGAAAAAATATGTGTATGAACAAGGTGATGACATAACTGTAGAAAAAATTTTAAAAGACTTACAAGCGACAATTCGTGACTATGACCGAAAGGATTTAACATTAGAATTATCAAAACCAATTGAAGAAATTCGTCGATCAGGGAAGCATAAAATACAACTAATCGGACGTGACAGAAGTGGAAATGAAACCTTTATCCCTGTTCAAGTCGATGTCTTAGAACATGCATGGATTAGTTCGGGACAACGTGGAGATTCGAAAAATACAAACAAATTATTTAAAACAAAAACGATTACAGCTGAAGCGAATCAAGTAGGGCAAGAAACAGAAATTTTAAAAGCGAATCATCATACAACAACGGTGAAAACGAGTGACTCGCCTATTCTGCCCATTAAAAAGTGGCTACCCATTGGAGTTTTTCTTTTATTAATTGGTATGCTCGTATTTCTTCGCACGAAGCGAGTATTTCGAAAAAATACGTTCTTTCATCGTCGCTCTTTAAAATGAGAAACCTGCTTTTTTCAAGTTTCCACATGTGATACTATATGAAAGGAAATAAAGAACGGAGATGAAGCAAATATGGCATTTATGTCAACATTACACACCGATACAATGGAGTTTGCTAAAAAAGTAGAGGCGAAAATCAAACCTCAATTTGAACGAGTAGAAGAATTGGCTTTTTATAATCAACAAAAAGTACTACATGCATTTGCTAAAAATCATGTGAGTGAAAACCACTTTGCAGGAACAACAGGTTATGGTTACGATGACGAAGGTCGCGATAATTTAGAACGTGTTTATGCAGATGTTTTTGGTACAGAAGCAGCGCTCGTACGCCAACAAATTATTTCAGGTACACATGCCATCACATTAAGTTTATTTGGCGTATTACGTCCAGGAGATGAATTAATGTATGTTACAGGGCAACCGTATGATACATTACAATCTATTGTAGATGGCGGTGATCAAGATACAGGGTCATTAAAAGACTTTGGTATTGACTATCAACATATTGATTTAACAGCAGATAACAAAGTAGACTGGACAGCTGTAGAACAAGCTGTATCAAGTAAAACACGCGTTATGGCGATTCAGCGCTCAAAAGGTTATGCAGAACGTCCTTCATTTACAATTGATGAAGTAGGCGAAATCATTCGAAAAATTCGTGCAATTAAAGAAGATGTCATTATTTTCGTCGATAATTGCTACGGTGAATTTGTAGAAGCAATGGAACCAACAGAGTTAGGTGCCGATTTAATGGCAGGTTCATTAATTAAAAATCCTGGCGGTGGCTTAGCAAAAGTGGGTGGCTATATTGCAGGGAAAGCGAAATACGTCGAGCAATGTGCCTACCGTATGACAACACCAGGGATTGGTGCAGAAGCAGGTCCATCATTGAATACATTGACAGATATGTATCAAGGCTTCTTCTTGGCTCCACACGTCGTATCGCAAGCAGTAAAGGGTGCTATTTTTGCAGCAGCTGCATTAGAAGAGATTGGGATGGTAGCGGAACCGAAGTTTGATGCAAAACGTACAGATTTAATTCAATCTGTGCAATTCCAAACACCAGAGCAAATGATTCAGTTCTGTCAAACAGTTCAAAAGAACTCACCTGTCAATGCACAGTTCGCACCAGAGCCAGCATTATTACCAGGTTATACGGATGATGTGATTATGGCAGCAGGAACATTTGTACAAGGTGCCAGTATTGAGTTTTCAGCAGATGGACCGATTCGCGCACCTTATACGGTGTATATGCAAGGTGGATTAACATATGAACATGTAAAATTCGCCATTTTAAGTGCGGTACAGGAATTACAAGCATAAAATAGTGTGTTTAGAGGCTGGGACAGAACAAATCCCGTATGATTTCGAAAAAAATCATACGGGATTTGCTCTGTTTAAATTACTTTTGTCTCGGTCTCTTTTTGTTGTAAAGTTTAATAGTGAGAAATATTTTGATTTAAAACTAGTTATTTTATTAATAGTTGAATTTCATATTTCCAATTTAAAATTCCTGACACTACAATAACTTCAACTATAAATTGAGGTTCTATTTCATATTGTTCTTTTGCTTTCTTAATTAAATTGTTTGTCGCAATTACTTTTTCTTCCTCTGTACAGTGTATACATAGATAAGTTCCGGATGGTAACTTTTTTAGACCTTGTATATTAGCATATTTCTTACATAATGCAAAAAGGCTAGATTTATTATTTTCCTTATATACACCTGCCAAATCTTCAAAAGAAAAATTTTCTTGCATAGAAGAAGGGATTTGATTATAAAAATGGCGCAGATAATCCCATAGATTATCTACAGTAGGTGTTTCTAGATAATCAGACAATAGGATTGTACGTTCAGAAATATCTTTTAAGAAAAAACCGTCAACATCTTTGTTGTTTTTTAGTTTCTTTTTATAATCTGATTTTGCTAATTGAATTTTCGATTTACTAAACTGTAAATCTGCAATTTTTTCTTCTGCCTTTTTTTCTGCCATTTCTAAAAATTGTACAATTTCTTCTAAATTATCGTATTCTAAAACAGTTTTGATTTCTTGAAGAGGTAAATCCATCGTTTGTAAAGCTTTTATAGTTTGAATTCGTACAATATCTTGCGCGGTATAGTAACGATAGTTAGTAAATTCGTCTTTTTTGCTTGGTTTTATTAAACCAATACGATCGTAGTGACGAAGTGTCTCTTTTGTAACATTGACTGATTTAGCAGTTTCACCGATTGAAAAATAGTTACTCAAATTATTCATCTCCTTGACCTTTGTGTAACACAAAGGTTTAAAATCTATTTTAAGTAAAAAATAGTTAGTAATCAAATACTTGTACTTAAATTTATGGAGGGATAGAATGAAGAAAATATTTATTTTTATTTTCACAATAGTTATTTTAGTAGGTTGTTCAAATGGAGAGGATACATTTGAAGAAAAAAATTATACGCCAGATGCAGATGATATAACATCTATTGATGTAAAGGTAATAGATCGAGATATTGAAATCGTATTATCAAAAGATAATGCGATGCATGTTCACTATTTTGAAAGCAAACAAGAAAAATACGCTATATCTACAAAAGATAAAGCATTCACATTAACAACTGATAATCAAAAAAAATGGAGCGATTATATAGGTTTTAAGCCGTCATCTAAATATCGAAAAATTATTATTCAAGTACCTACTAGACTAATAGAAAAAATGCACATATCGACTACAAATGGAGATATTCAAGTACCCCAAATGAATATTCAAGAAATGAGTTTATCTTCAAATGGTGGTAATCTTTTATTTGAAAAACTAAATGTAAGAAAAAAACTTAATCTAGAAAATAAAAATGGTACTGTAAAAGGAAGTATTATTGGTAATGAATCGGATTTTTCTATTCATTCCAAAGTTAAGAAGAGCAAGAGCAATATAAAAAGTAATAATGGAAATAAAGAAAAGCAGCTTCATTTAATAGGGAATAATAGTAAAGTAAATGTTGAATTTACTAAAGAATAAAATAAACTAGCTATTTCATAATTCAAACTTAAAAAAAGACTAAGGTGCAAATAAATATAACCTTAGTCTTTTTTTATAAGAATTTGTATTCATCTATATAAAAGAATGAATTGTTCGAAAAAAGTTATGTTAGTTTTTCTAACATGTAATTGACAATAAAGCTAACATCTAATAAAATAAAAGACATGGAAGGCGTGGTGAAGTACATGAATCGCGAAATCAGACGAACAATGCCGCTGTTGCCAATTAGTATTGTCATGCAATTAACTGATTTAACAGCACGTCAAATTCGTTACTATGAAGAGCATGAATTGGTTCAGCCTGCCCGCACTGAAGGTAATCGCCGTATGTTCTCATTGAATGACGTCGATATACTTTTAGAAATTAAAGATTTATTAGATCAAGGTATTAACATGGCAGGTATTAAAAAAGTATTTGCAATGAAGAATCAACCTTTAGAGCAACAGAAAAAAGATATTACGGATGCCGATTTAAGAAGAATCTTACGAGAAGAAATGCAACAAGCACAGCGTATGCAACGAACATCCATTAGACAAGGTGATTTATCTCGATTCTTCCAATAAGTAAGTCGAGTTTGTCAATAAAAATGAAAACAATTAGGAGTGTGGAGAAACATGGGGAAATATACGAAAGATGATATTCGTCGATTAGTACAAGAAAAAGAAGTGAAATTTATTCGTTTACAATTCACAGACATTTTAGGAACAATCAAAAACGTTGAAATTCCTGTATCACAATTAGAAAAAGCATTAGACAATAAAATGATGTTTGATGGTTCTTCAATTGAAGGGTTTGTACGTATTGAAGAATCAGATATGTATCTATTCCCAGATTTAGATACATTCATGATTTTCCCTTGGACAGTGGACAAAGGTGCTGTATGTCGTTTTATCTGTGATGTTTATAATCCAGATGGTACACCGTTTGCAGGAGACCCACGTAATAACTTACGCCGCATTATTAAACGCATGGAAGACATGGGCTTCACAGATTTCAACTTAGGACCAGAACCAGAATTCTTCCTATTTAAATTAGATGAAAAAGGCGAACCAACTCTAGAGTTAAATGACCACGGCGGTTATTTCGACTTAGCACCAACAGATCTTGGTGAAAACTGTCGTCGTGATATCGTATTAGAATTAGAAGAGATGGGCTTTGAAATTGAAGCTTCTCACCATGAAGTGGCACCAGGGCAACATGAGATTGACTTCAAATATGCGGATGTATTAACAGCTTGTGATAACATTCAAACATTCAAATTAGTTGTAAAAACAATTGCACGTAAACATGGTTTACACGCAACATTCATGCCAAAACCAATCTTTGGTTTAAGTGGTTCAGGTATGCACTGTAACGTTTCACTATTTACAGATGGTAAAAACATGTTCGTAGACGAAGAAGCACCAATGCAATTATCAGAAACAGCAATGCAATTCATGGCTGGCGTATTAAAACACGTTGAAGGTTTTACAGCGGTGACAAACCCAACAGTAAACTCTTACAAACGTCTTGTACCAGGTTATGAAGCACCTTGCTATATCGCATGGTCAGGTCAAAACCGTTCACCATTAGTTCGTATTCCAGCTTCACGTGGTTTATCTACACGTATCGAAGTGCGTTCAGTAGACCCTGCAGCAAACCCATATTTAGCACTTGCTGTTATTTTAGAATCAGGTCTAAACGGAATCGAAAACAAATTAACACCACCACCAGCAGTAGATCGTAACATCTATGTGATGAGTGCAGAAGAACGCGAAGAAGCAGGTATTGGTAACTTACCAGTTAACTTAGATGATGCATTGCAAGCACTTGCTAAAGACCCAGTTGTACAAGGGGCTCTAGGTTCTCACATTTATGAAAACTTTAGAGAAGCAAAAGAAATCGAGTTCGATATGTTCCGTACACAAGTTCACCAATGGGAACGCGATCAATATTTAAAAACGTATTAATTCAGGTAGAACCCAACTCTATCTAACTACAATAAAAGCCGGAATTACGCTGTGACGTGATTCCGGCTTTTTGCTTTGAGCTAAAAAGATAATATTTTTTACCTAATTATTCACTGCTCGCTGTAGAGGTAGGTGCTGGAATATCAAAATGAATTTCTGTTTGGTCTGCTGTAAAATTTGGTTTATATACGAGTTTATATGAACTGGCTGGCTTCACATCAAAATATAATTTGCCATCTGCTTGTTCCCCGCGATTGAGTTCTTCTGATAAAGGCAATTCTTCATAACCATGATAGCCGACTGCTTTTTCACCTTTTGAAACGAGAGCGAAATCATGTCGATCGATAAAAATAGAATCTTTACTATTATTTCGTACGTCCACATCAATCGTCACGATTTTACCTTTTTTCGATTTTGTAAATTGTATGGGATCTGTCTGTTTTGCTTCTGTAATTTTGACAATGACATCATCAATTTTTAATGTATCACCTAATTGATAGGCCTCATCTGTTTTTGTTGAACTGCTTCGCTCCTCACCACTCACTTTTTCAACAGAAGTCTGGCTGCAAGCTGTTAATAGTAAAAGAACTGTAATCGGTAATGTATAAAATGCTTTTTTCATGCCAAGTCCCCTTTCACTCAATTGTCGTCATTAACCATACCCGAATGCGTTTTAATCTATGCACAAGACGGGTATGGAGATTTGAAAAGGGAGTGTGGAAATGTAGATGAAAAAAAGTCTTATTCTATTATTTGTATGTATTTTAGGATTTACGTCATTTCAAATAGAAGGAAGTGCTACGAAAACTAAAAATAGTCCACGAAAAAACTATGTGGTATTCATCGATCAACCAACTCCTTACTATAAAAAAATGAATGGTAAAAAGTTAGGAACTATCCCAGATAGTTTTACAAATAAAAAAGGAGTCTATACACCGAATGTTTTAAAAATAACACACTATGTCAATACGAAATGGGCAAAAATCCATTTTTCAAAAACACTAAATGGAAAAAAGAGTACAGCCTATATTCCAACTAAGTATATACGCGCAAATACATTTTCATTAGAGTATGGAATTATTAAAAATTCTAAAACTGCATTGAAAGCAGGTATTACAAAAAAATCAAAAACCATTCATATCATTCCATACGGAACACGGTTATCCATTATACAAGCACGCACATTAGGAATGCGAACATTTTATCATGTAACATATTATAAAAATGGAAAATCATACAAAGGGTATATAACGGAAAAATCCATCCAATTATAAGGAGGAGAAGGAGATATTGAATGTATCTGTTCAATACTCCTTTTATTTTTTAAAAATAGCAATTGACAATCAACTAAGATAATCTATAATAAAGCAGTAATGATTATCATTCTCATTTGAAAGGAGGCGCACATATGCGATTACAAGTAAATCAAATTCGTGTGGGGTATGACGAAAAAACAATCGTTCATGATTTAACGATTACGATTCCAGATGGAAAAGTAACCACAATTATTGGTGCCAATGGTTGCGGAAAGTCAACCCTTTTAAAAGCGATTACACGTATCATCCCCTATCAATCTGGTGCAGTGATTTTAGACGGTGAAAATATTCAAAAGACGAATACAAAAAAGCTAGCGCAAGAATTAGCGATTTTACCGCAAAGTCCTGAAAGTGCTAGCGGATTATTAGTTGAAGAGCTCGTATCCTATGGACGTTATCCATATCAAAAAGGATTTGGAAATCTAACAGAAAAAGATCGTAGCGTGATTGAATGGGCACTTCAAGCAACTAATACAGCGATGTTTCGAAAACAGACTGTGGACGCACTCTCTGGTGGGCAAAGACAACGTGTATGGATTGCGATGGCACTCGCACAAGAAACCGACATCATCTTTTTAGATGAGCCAACTACCTACTTAGATATGGCACATCAGTTAGAAGTACTTGAATTGCTTCAGGAATTAAATGAAAAAGAAGGACGTACAATCGTCATGGTATTACATGATCTCAATCAAGCTGCACGCTTTTCAGATTATATGATTGCTTTGAATCAAGGGCACTTAATCAAAGAAGGAACGCCTGAAGAAGTCATGACGCACGATACATTAGAGCGTGTATTCCAAATTGATGCTGTTATTGGTGAAGATCCACGTACGAAAAAGCCAATGTGTGTCACTTATAATCTAATTGAAACGACAGTGGACGAAAAAATCCCATCTATTCAACGATAAAAAAGGAGCTTATTTATGAAAAAATTAATAATTGCATTCATTGCATTAATGGTTTTAGCATTAGCTGCATGTGGTGGAAAAGAAGAAACAAAAGATAAAAAAGAAGATTCAGGTACATTCACGTATAAAGCTGTAAATGGTGATATTAAGGTACCAAAAAATCCGAAGCGTGTAGTAGTTCTAGCAGGCTATACAGGTGATTTAATTAAATTAGGTATTCCAGTTGTAGGAGCAGATCAGTGGTCAATGGATAACCCACAATTTAAAGATGCTTTAAAAGATGCGAAATTAATTTCCGATGAGGACGTTGAAAAAATTGCAGAATTAAAACCAGACTTAATCATCGGATATGATACAGTTAAAAATAAAGAGAAAATCGAAAAAATCGCGCCAACTGTATTATTCACATATAATGCATACGATTATTTACAACAAGCTGTAGAAATCGGTAAAGTAGTCAATAAAGAAAAAGAAGCACAAGCATGGGTGGATGACTTTAAAACACGTGCAGCAGATACTGGAAAAGAAATTAAAGCAAAAATTGGTGAAGATGCTACAGTATCGGTCATCGAATCATTCGGTAAAGAAATCTACGTTTACGGTAATAACTGGGGACGTGGTACAGAAATTTTATATCAAGCAATGAAATTAAACATGCCAGAAGCTGTTAAAAAAGATGCTTTAAAACAGGGGTATTATGCTGTATCAAGTGAAGTATTAAAAAAATATGCAGGCGATTACATGATTTTATCTGTATTCGGTGATCAAGATCCAGCATTCACAAAAACAAAATACTATAAAGAAATTCCAGCCGTTAAAAATAATCGCGTATTCCGTGTCAATGCAAATGAATTTTATTTCAATGACATGATGACACTTGATTTCCAATTAGATTTCTTTAAAAAGTCATTTTTAGGAAAGTAAAATGATGATAATAAAAAGAGGTTATCCATAGCTGGGTAACCTTTTTTACATAGAAAGGACGGAGGAAAATATGCTGAAATTATTTCGATCATGGTCACTTTGGCTCCAATTGCTTATCGCCTTCGTACTCTTACTCATTACTATATTTTTTGCGATTTCACTCGGAGCGGCCGTCATACCACTTCAAGATGTATGGCATGCAATTTGGTCGAGTGAGGGTGGCGAGAAAATTGATATTTTACGAGAAATACGATTCCCTCGTGTGGTTGCAGCAGTCTTTGTAGGGGCGGCTTTAGCAGTAGCAGGTGCAATTATGCAAGGTGTAACACGTAATCCATTAGCAGACCCAGGTTTACTGGGGCTTACTTCAGGAGCAAATGCCGCATTAGCCATTGGTCTCGTTCTTGTTCCAAAACTCGATTATATGGGTTCTGTTATTGCCTGTTTAATCGGCGCTGCTGTTGGTATGGGGATTGTGTACGGTATTAGTGCCACAAGTAGAAAAGGAATGTCTCCTTTAAAATTAGTATTAGCAGGGGCTGCTGTTTCGATGTTTTTACAAGCAGTAGCAGATGGTACAGGTCTATTATTCAAAATTTCAAAGAATGTTTCGATGTGGACATCAGGTGGTTTACAAGGTATTACATGGAGTGCTTATATCGTTATGCCACTTATCATCATTGCATTAATCGGTAGTATTCTTATTAGTCGACAACTAACGATTCTAAGTTTAAATGAAGAACTAGCTGTAGGACTTGGACAAAAAACGATGCAAATTAAGACGATTATGTTCATCATTGTCGTGTTACTAGCAGGGAGTGCGGTTGCGTTAATCGGTAACTTAGCCTTCGTCGGTTTAATGATTCCGCATATTGTTCGTACATTCGTTGGTGGTGATTACCGAGCAGTTATTCCAATGTCGATGATTGTAGGCGGTATGTTTATGGTCATCGTTGATTTGATTGGACGCACGATGAATGCACCATATGAAACACCTGTTGTGGCACTCGTTGCTGTGATTGGTCTACCATTCTTCTTAATTTTAGTGAAGAGGGGAGGACGTTTCTTTGCTTAAAAAGAGTACGTATACATTTTATTTAGCGATGGGTGTCTTTTTAGTTATTTGTTGTGCTTTTTTAGGGTTATCTGTTGGTTATTCTTCAATGGGTTTTCGAAGTGTGATTGCTACATTCTTCGGTTACGGTGAAGTGTCAGATGAATTTATTTTATTCTCTATTCGTTTACCACGTATTTTAATTTTAATTTTAGCAGGTGTTGCGTTAGCAGTGGCTGGTGCAGTACTTCAAACATTGACAAAGAACGACCTAGCAGACCCTGGGATTATCGGGATTAATGCAGGTGCAGGTGTTGGAATTACGGTACTTTACTTATTTGCAAAAGGAGAGCTAACGAATTTTTCATATGCATTACCGATTGTTGGGTTTGTCAGTGCGATTATAACAGCTCTCCTCATCTATAGTTTTTCTTATGAACGAAATCGTGGGATTCAACCATTCCGATTAATTCTTGTCGGTGTTGGATTTGCAGCGGCTTTATCGGGCATCATGGTCATGCTGATTTCTTCAGCAAATCGCTCAGATGTCGACTTTATTGCAGGGTGGTTAGCAGGGAATGTTTGGGGAGCCGATTGGCCGTTTGTATGGGCTCTACTTCCATGGGTACTCATTCTCGTTCCATTTACTATAATGCGTTCGAACCATTTGAACATTTTAGGGCTAAGTGAGCCGATGGCAGTAGGATTAGGTGCTTCATTGAACAAACAGCGTATGTACTTCTTATTATTAGCAGTTGGTCTAGCAGCAGCTGCAGTATCTGTGACAGGCGGAATTGGCTTTATCGGTTTAATGGCCCCTCATATTGCCCGTTCACTTGTTGGACCACGCCATCAACGTTTTTTACCGATGACGATTGTCATTGGCCCGATTCTCTTATTAGTGGCAGATGCGATTGGTCGCTCGATTTTAACAGAATCGAGTATTCCAGTTGGGATTGTTGTCGCTATTATTGGTGCACCATACTTCTTATATTTATTAAAAAAACAAGTATAATAGATAGTAGAAGTAAGGAAACATCAGGAGGATTTTTATGAAAAAGTGGCTATTTGGTTTATCTATTTGTATGCTTATAGGCTTAACAGGGTGTAGTGAACAAAATGTAGCACAGGCGCAGGAGCAAAAATACGGTATGAATTTAGACGTAGCGCGTCGATCTTATACAGTTGATGTCTTAAAAAAATATATAGATGATGTGAAAAAATCAGGCGGGAACTATGTACATCTTCATTTAACCGATGATGAAAACTATGCATTAGAGAGTCGACTTTTAGGACAGCCAGCAAAGAAATCATGGCAGCAAAAAGACGGACTCTATCGCAATCCATTAACGAAGCAAACCTTTTTATCGATGAAGCAGATGCGCTCTTTAGAAGCGTATGCGGCGAAGAAGAAGATTGAATTAATCCCCGAGATTGATACACCTAGTCATATGGGAGCTATTTTAAAACTGTATGAAAAAGCGAATCCGAAGGCAGCGAAAAAGTTGGTGCGTGATGAGTGGAATCAAATTGCACCGAATCAGTCGAGTATAAGATTCGTACAAGCATTATATCGTGAAGTTTTACAAGCTTTACCGAAAACAAAAACGATGCATATTGGTGGAGACGAGATTGCCTATGATGAAGAAGATCATGTGAAATACATCCATTACTTCAATCAAATGAATCGTTATTTGCAAAAGAAGCATGTGCGTACATGGATTTGGAATGATTCTTTATTGAAGGCAGATTTAAAAAAGTTAAATCAAACGATTGCGATTACATTTTGGAGTTGGACGGGTGAACCCGAAAGTACAACTGAAAAGAAGTATCGTGAAAAAGTTCGTCCCAGTGCGCCACAGTTAATAAAAGCAGGACACACAGTGTATAATTATAATGATTACTACTTATATGTAGATTTTACATCAAAAGGTTCAATTCGTTCGGATCTGCAGTATATGAAACGAGATATTAAAAAGAACTGGACGTTAGGGAGATGGAATTCATCTCATCAGCAAACTACGTCAAAAATTTCTGGTGCAGCCATCTCTATATGGGGAGAGGGTTCAAAGAAATATACAGCCGACCAAGTTTACAACTATACAAAAGAATTGTTTCCGATAATGATGAAAAAGGTAAAGTAGTAGTAATACATTATTTTTGAGGGGTGTTTCGATGTCTATTTATGATTTAGACGTTACATTAGAAGATGGAAAAACGTATTCAATGAAAGAGTACGAAGGAAAAGTATTATTGATTGTGAATACAGCATCAAAATGTGGTTTTACACCGCAATTCAAAGAACTCGAAGAATTGTATCAAAAGTATAAAGACAAAGGATTAGTCGTACTCGGCTTCCCATCAAATCAGTTCAAGCAAGAATTAGATTCAGGTGAAGCGGCAGCAGAACAGTGTCGTTTACAATATGGTGTTACGTTCCCGATGCATGAATTAGTTCATGTAAATGGTAAAGATGAGCATCCATTATTCACGTATTTAAAAGAACATTCAAAAGGGTTTTTAGGTAGTAGCATTAAGTGGAATTTCACAAAGTTCCTTGTAGATCGCGACGGTCATGTCGTGGCGCGCTATGCATCGAAAGATAAGCCAAGTCAGTTTGAGGAAGATATTGTCAAATATTTAGAAATTTGATTGACAATTTAGACATTTTAAGATAATATATAAATTGTAAATCAATAGTGCTTGAATTGGTGTGAGGGAATCCTTGAATTCGCCTCGCTTAAAAGGGAAGCTGGTGTGACTCCAGCGCTGTCCCGCAACTGTAAATGTGAGTGTAGTAAGCATATCCACTGTCTTTAAATAGATGGGAAGGGGCTGTTACACAGTGACCATGAGCCAGGAGACCTGCCAATTCTACTGTGCATCTTTATTTACCTACGAGGATAGGTTGATGTTAGCTACTTATGTTTTTAGTAGATGACAGCTTTCCTGTGGGGGAAGCTGTTTTTTGTGCTCTCGTTACGATTCCCATTCAATGATTCAATACGACTATTTAGAACTCCCCAACTTCCGAATAGTATAATACAAAATTTGTTTCGTTACGGGACCTAACAGAACTAAACTCTAGAGAAGAAGGAATTGCGTGTTTATACGTGATTCCTTCTTTTTAATACAGTAAAATGTTTCGTTTACTTTAAAAATGTATAAATTATTTGTAAAGATATAGAAAAGCAATGTATTTAGTGCTACTATATGGACTATATATTTTGAGATGGAGAGTGAGGTTTCGGTAAATGACCGAACATGAGAAAAAAACAAAAATAAAGCAGGCGCGTTATCAAATTATTGCGGCTGACCTTGCCTCTAAGATTGTAGATCGAGAATATGAGGTTGGGCAAAAGCTATATGCACGTTCCTCATTAGCGAGTAAATATGGTGTTTCATCTGAAACGGCGCGCCGTGCCATTGCAGTACTACAAGATTTAGGAATCGTTCAAGCTACAAAGGGGAGTGGCGTCTTCATCAAGTCTTATGAAGAAGCTGCAAAATTTGTACATCAATTAAAAGATGTGCAATCAGTCAATGAAATTCAGCATGATGTCTTTCAATCCATCGCCAAACAAAAAGAAGAATTAGAGCGCTTGGAACAACTGTCACAAGAGTTAGTGTCGCGAACAAATCGTTTTCATTCGCTCAATCCATTTGCACCATTCAACGTGACTGTAACATCGGAATGCCTGTATTTAGATATGACCATTCAAGAATTAAATTTCTGGCAAAATACGACAGCTACAATTGTCGGGATTCGTCGCGGTGAAACGATTTTATTATCACCTGGACCATATGCATCAATTAAAGAAAATGATGTACTATACTTTATTGGAAATGAAGCATCTTTCGATATTGTAAAAAATTTTTTATACAAAGGATAAATCGACTTTTTAAAAGGTATATAAACCTTGTTGTGACAAGGATTCATAAACATAAAATAATGATAGGAAATGCCATGTTTCTCCCAGGGGAAACATGGCATTTTGATGCTTACATTTGACATAAGTAACAACTTTTTGTTAGGGTTAAGTTGTTACTTATTTTGTAACAAACTGATATCGCAACGAATTGAGGTGTAGCTCTTGGCTAAAATAAGAGTGGAAAACGTAAGTAAAATTTTCGGAAAAAAAATTACACAAGCAGAAGAGCTTGTAAAGAAGGGAAAAAGTAAATCAACTATTTTAAAAGAAACAGGTGCAACTGTTGGTGTTTATGATGCAAGCTTTGAAGTAAAAGAAGGTGAAATCTTCGTTATTATGGGTTTATCAGGTAGTGGTAAATCAACACTTGTACGATTACTTAATCGTTTAATCGAACCAACAACAGGGCAAATTTACATTAACGATGCAGATGTATCGAAAATGAATAAAACACAATTACGACAAGTGCGAAGAAATTCAATTAATATGGTCTTTCAGAATTTTGGGTTATTCCCACATCAAACGATTTTAAAAAATACCGAATATGGATTAAAGGTTCGAGGGGTTCCAAAGGAAGAGCGTAAAGTCAAAGCTGAAAAAGCACTTGAGAACGCGGGACTCATTGATTTCAAAGATCAATATCCAAAGCAATTATCCGGTGGTATGCAGCAACGTGTAGGTCTTGCACGGGCACTCGCAAACGATGCCGAAATTGTTCTAATGGATGAAGCCTTTTCAGCCCTCGACCCTTTAATACGGAAAGAGATGCAAGATGAGTTGTTAGAACTTCAACAAAATATGAAGAAGACAATTATCTTTATTACGCATGATTTGAATGAAGCACTACGCATTGGTGACCGAATCGCCATTATGAAAGATGGACAAATCATTCAAATCGGTACGGGTGAAGAAATTCTAACAAATCCAGCTGATGAATATGTAAGTAGCTTCATTGAAGACATCGACCGTTCTAAAGTATTAACAGCTGAAAACATCATGGTGAAACCAGTAACGATTAATCCGGCACATGATGGACCAAAAATGGCATTAAAACGTATGAAAGATGAACAAGTGAGTATGGTATTAGCAGTGACACCGCCAAAACAATTAGTTGGCTACATAACTGCAGACGACGCATTACGTTGTGCAAAAGAAGGCCAAACAAATTTAATCAATTGTGTACAACAAGATATTTTAACAGTGCCACACGATTTACTATTAGAAGAAGTGTTGCCAATTATTTCAGACTCAAAAACACCAGTAGCTGTTATGAAAAATGATCAGCTAGTTGGGGTTCTTATTCGCGGTGTAGTGATTGAAGCTCTCGCAAAAGAAACATCTGCGGAGGTGACGGCACATGAATAATTTACTCGATCAAATTCCGATGATGCCACTTGCAAAATGGACGAATAATGCAATGGATTATATTACGGAACACGGACAAGGTTTCTTTGATGCAATTCAAGAGAATACAGAAAGCATGATGCTTGCCGTTACAGATTTCTTACTTATGGTTCCAGCAATTGTATTTATTTTATTAGTTGCAGTATTAGCATTTTTTGCAACGAAGAAAAAACTCGGTTTAACGATTTTCGCAGTACTTGGTTTACTGTTTATTTATAACCAAGGATTATGGAGTGACTTAATGAATACGGTCACGCTTGTACTATTTGCGAGTTTAATTTCGATTATTATCGGGATTCCTGTTGGTATTTGTATGTCAAAAAGTAGAGTATTTGAAAGTATTATGAAGCCGGTTTTAGACTTCATGCAAACAATGCCAGGTTTTGTGTACTTAATTCCAGCTGTTGCATTCTTCGGTATTGGTTTAGTACCAGGGGTGTTTGCTTCCATTATTTTCTCAATCCCACCAACGATTCGTTTTACGAATTTAGGGATTCAGCAAGTACCAAAAGAATTAATTGAGGCATCAGAATCTTTCGGTAGTACAGGACCACAGAAATTATTCAACGTAGAACTACCATTAGCAAAATCAACAATTATGGCTGGTGTAAACCAAACGGTTATGCTATCGCTATCAATGGTTGTTATTGCATCGATGATTGGTGCAGAAGGTTTAGGTCAAAAAGTATTAACAGCTGTACAAAGAGCAGACGTTGGACCAGGTTTTGTAGCTGGTTTAGCACTTGTTATTTTTGCAATCTTAATTGATCGTTTAACACAAAGTTTCAATACTAAAAAAGGGTAGGGTGAATTAGATGAAATTTTCAAAAACAATGAAAGCAGCAGGACTAGCTTTAGGTCTTGGTCTATCAGCAGTCCTTGCTGGATGCGGTAACTCTTCAAGTTCAGATAAGTCAGATCCAACTGTTGAACTTGCATATGTAGAATGGGATACAGAAGTAGCTTCAACAAATGTTATTGCTGAAGTTTTAAAAGAAGAAGGCATTAAAGTCAAAACAACTTCACTTGATAATGCAGTGATGTGGGAAGCTGTCGCAAATAACAAAGCAGATGCAATGGTAGCTGGATGGCTACCACATACACATGGTGCGCAATATGATAAGTATAAAGACCAAGTAGAGGATTTAGGTGTTAACTTAAAAGGTGCTAAAATTGGTTTAGTTGTACCAGATTATATGAAGGTTGATTCAATTGAAGATTTAAAAGACCAAGCGAAAAAAGAAATCACAGGTATTGAGCCAGGAGCAGGCATCATGGGTGCTACAGAAAAGGCTTTAAAAGATTATAAAAACTTAAGTGATTGGAAACTAAAACAATCTTCTTCAGGTGCGATGACTGTAGCACTTGGTCAAGCTATCAAGAAGAAAGAAGATATCGTTATTACAGGATGGGCACCACACTGGATGTTCCAAAAATATGATTTAAAATTCTTAAAAGATACGAAAAAAGTATATGGTGGCGAAGAACAAATTCATACATTCGCTTCTAAAAAGCTAAAAGAGAAATCACCAGATGCTTATAAAATTTTGAAAAACTTTAACTGGACAACAGATGATATCGAATCAGTTATGTTAGATATTCATGATGGTACACCACCAGAACAAGCTGCAAAAACTTGGATTAAAGAAAACCAAACAAAAGTAGCAGAGTGGACAAAATAATCGTGTAATAAATAAATCCTATGTAGTGAACATATGAAAGTTCACGCATAGGATTTTTTACATTAAAAAACGAGGTCTACGCACGGTAAGACCTCGTTTTTAATCAATTAACCACGTCCGCCCATTGGCTCTGAAGCACGTTGATTAAATATGGAAATATGATCTAATTTTTTTGTTTTTGTTGGACCAACAAATTTCAGCGTATTTTTTCCGACTTTATAATTTAAAATCGTATCTTTACCATTATAGGTTGTTGATGAGGGCTTACCACCAATAGCTATAATATCTGAAAATGTAATATCCGATAGTTTAAATGAACTGTCAGGTGCTACGAAAGTACGCACATCATAAACACGATCTCCGCGCCCAATGGCAAAAGCATAGGTTACTTTTCCTTTCTTTTTATATTCAATATAATTCGTATTATTAGAGAATGTTGTAGCGGGTTTTCCCCATTTCTTTGTAATGTCTTCATAAACCGATTTTCCACTCTCAAATGGAACACCTTCTGTCATACCATTTTTCGCTGTTTTGAATTGGTTTTGTAAAAAATCACGTAAGATAGGTTTTACCGTGTCTTTTGATTTTGTTTCGATTTTTTTAGAAGAAGTAGATGTTACAGTAGTGTCTTCTTTTTTACTAGCCTCTGTTTGTACATCTTCTGTTTGTACATCTTCTGCTTGTACATCTTCTGTTTTCGCTGTCGTGTTTTCAGCTGCCTGTGTTTTCGGCACTTCCTTTTCAGGAGTTGCTTCTGGCTCTCCGCAAGCAACAAGTAGCAGTGAAGAAGCTGCAAGTAAACTAGCTAGTTTTGTATAAGTTTTCATCGAATCTCCTCCTTTTAATCGTTTATATTCTCTATTAAATTATACCAAATAAAAAGAATACAACTACTACAAATAGCAGCAAAAATTGTTAAGAAGTTTCAATATTTGTTATCTTTTTGTTATATTCATAAAATAAAGAGATAGAATGGTCAAAGTATAAAACCCGAAATTGCAATATATGGCGCAATTTCGGGTTTTAAAATTTATTGTACTTCTTTTAAACGAGGTTCTACAACAGAAGAAGCATCTACTGTTTTTAAGTTTGTAATATATTGAATGAATGCATCTGTATCTAAACCAAGATCATCAATTACTTTTGCTTCTTTAAATGTAGGGAATTGGTCACCGCCACCTACTAAGAAGTCATTGATTACTGCTTTATATGTTTTCGCTTCATCAATCTTTTCGCCATTTACGAATACATCAACTACTGCTTTATCTTTATATGTGTATGTTAAACCAGAAACTTCTAAACCATATCCACCTGTAAATTGATTATTAATTGCAGATTTAACTTGAGCGCCTGTTAATTCAACGATTTTTAAAATGTTACCGAAAGGTTGAACGCCTTGTGCAGCGCCACGTGAAATTACAAATGAATCGCCAGAAGCAGTTGCATCTAAGTCAGAGCGAACGCCACCAGAGTTTGTGAAAGCAAAGTCAACTGAAGCATCTTTTGCTTTTGCAAATGCTAACTGTCCATCTGTTACAAGATTCCCTACAGGTGAGCCGCCTAGTGGGTAGGCTACACGTTCACGTGAGATTTTTGCTGCATTCATATTTGCGATTGGTTGGTCCATCACTTTCCCAACAATACCTTTTGCTTCTTGAATAATACCATTTACTTTTTTAGATACTTTATTTTTCATAATTGTTGTTTCTGTTTGTGTGTAGTTATATTTAATTTTAGCTGCTGGTGTCTTCATAAAGTCTTTTGTTTTTGAACTTAGTGTACCTGTTACAACTGAATAAGCAGATGCATAGTTATAGGCTTCAACTACACGAACACCTTTGTACGTTCCGTTAGCATAGCCATGATTATGACCAGCAAAAACAACATCAATTGAGTTCGATGGATCAAGTTTGTTTGCTGTTTTTAACATATCAATTACATCGCCTGTTAAACGTGAATTTTCTTGTGTTTCAATAGAAGAATTTGCTTCTTTATCGACTTCGACAGACGAGTGAGCGACAACGGCGATTGCTTTTACGCCTTGTTTACGTAATTCTTTTGTATATTTTGCAACAGCTTGACCAGGGTCCACTACATCAATATCTTTTGTATGTTGTGCTAAAACGACTTCTTTAATACGTGGTGTTACAATGCCGATGAAGCCGACTTTTACACCGCCGATTGTTTTAACTGTATAAGGTTTGAAGCCTTTAACTAATTTTTTTGTCTTTTTATCAACTACATTTGCTGAAAGAATCTCCATTTTAGAAGTTGTTTGTTTATAATCTTTTACGAATTCATAGTTTTGTGTTACACCTTTGATGGGTTTTTTACCTTTCCAAATACGTTGGAATTCGTCTAAACCTTCATCGAATTCATGGTTTCCAAGTGCCCCAATCGAGAAATTCATTGCATTTAAAATATTCATTGTTGGTTCATCTTGTAAAAGACTTGAGATAGCAGGAGAGCCACCTACTGTATCACCAGCATGAATTGAAAGTGAATTAGAAGTTGTTGATTTCAACTTATTTGCTTTTGCAAAAGCAGCTTTTTCTTGCTCAAAGTTATACGCTAAAGAAGCCATCCCACCGACTGGCGTACCTACACTATCTTTTTTGTTATTCCCGTCAATATAACCATGTAAGTCGTTCATACTTAAAAGTTGTACAGGGATTTTTTTCTCTACTACTTTTTTACTTGTTGTTTTAGCTGTTGCATTGATTCCTGCACCGAAAGAAAATGGTACGGCAGTTAGTAATGCAGCAACGCTTAATGAAGTAATAATCTTCGATTTAAACATCATTTCGCCACCCCTTAAAATAGAATTGTTTCCTCCTAAATATAAGAATTACATCCTGAAATAGCAATATATTATTGAATTATTCTATTTAACAGAAAATAAAGATTATTTAGATATTGTCATAAAAATACAATAAGTATAAATTGAAAATAATCTAAAAGTAATAAGTCAGACATTAGACGTTAGTCATTTGAACATCTACTAGCAAGTGATTAATTAAGAAGTCTATAGTAAAAAAATAAATTTAAACAAAATAAAAAAACTAGTAATGAATGTGGAAAAACACATCCTTTACTAGTTGAAATGTATTTAAAATGAATGAATATTTCTGTATAGCCCGACTACTTTACCTAAAATCGATACATTTTGAACAATAATTGGTTCCATTGAAGAATTCTCAGGTTGCAAACGGAAATAGCCGTCTTCTTTATAGAAACGTTTTACCGTTGCTTCGTCGTCTTCAGTCATTGCCACAACGATCTCACCGTTATTTGCAGAAGACTGTTGTTTCACAATGACATAGTCGCCATCTAGAATACCTGCTTCAATCATCGACTCACCCATAATTTCTAGCATAAAAATATGGTCATCAGATGTACCATATGTATGTGGAATTGGGAAGTACTCTTCAATATTTTCAATTGCTGTGATGGGCATACCTGCTGTTACTTTACCAAGAAGTGGAACATGCATCACACCTTGTTTTGTAGCCGTAGTCGATTCAAAGGGATTTAAAATTTCAATTGCACGAGGTTTCGTTTTATCACGACGGATATAACCCTTACTTTCTAAACGTTCTAAATGCCCATGTACAGTTGAACTGGAAGCTAATCCAACAGCCAATCCAATCTCACGCACAGAAGGCGGATAACCCTTACTTTGTACCTCATCTTTAATAAAATTTAAAATCGCTTCTTGACGCTTTGAAAGTTTTGTTTTTTTCAATGCAGTATTCACAACCTTCACCTCAACTTCCTACTATATTTTGTATTTTGAGTATAACATCGTAGAAAATCAAATGCAAACAATTGTTCTGAAAAAACCGTTGACAAAAACAAGTGTTCGAGTTTATGATGGGAACAAACATTCTAGTAAAAAGTTGGAAGGGGAAATTCAGATGAAGTGGATCAAAAATAATGTGATGGTGATTTGTTTTTCGGTAGTTGTATTATTGTTTGTTGGTAATGTTGTGCGTGATACAATAGCGAAGACGCATGTAACTGAAATTCGAATTACAGAAGGTGATACATTATGGTCTTTAGCTCAAAAATATAGCGGAGATATGAAACCACAAAAATGGATGAACCAAGTTATTAATGAAAACAATTTAGTTGATGGGCAAATTATGGCGGGAGAGAAATTAACCGTACCGATTACCAATCATGAATTACAACAAATAGAATTAGCGAGTGATCAATAATGAAATCAAAAAAAGCTGTGGCTTACTGTCGCGTAAGTACAGAAAAAGAAACACAAGACCAGTCTTTAGAGAGACAAAGAATTGAATTAACTGCCTATGCTAAAGAAAAAGGGTACACATTAGATTGTATTTTTGAAGACCGCCATAGTGGTTATGATATTGAGCGTGAAGGATTATTAGAATTGTTAGATTTCTTAAAACAATATCCGCAATCTGCTCTATTTATTCAAGATGAGACACGTATTGGACGTGGGAATGGTCGAATGGCTGTTTTACATCTTTTACAAAAATACGATACAACGATTTATTCTATGTCATCAGATGGTGAAATGAAATTAAACGATATGGATTCGATGTTACTGGAGATTTTAGCAATTGTAGAGGAGTACCAACGCAAAATACATAATGCAAAAATCAAACGAGGGATGCGTCGTGCTGTTGAAAATGGCTATCGTCCAGAATTAAATATTAGTAATCGTGGTAATCCAGAAGGACGCGAAAGAATTGATGTGCCACTTGACCAGATTGTTGCATTAAGAAAAAAAGGGCTTACTTATGAAGAAATAGCTGCTACGTTAAAGATTGCCGGTTTTCATGTGAGTAAAGCAACTGTGCATCGTCGTTATACAGAGTATGTGCAAGAACAACAAAATCAATAGAATTTTTTCTTTAAAATGTCTTTTTAAGTCTTTAAATCGTTATTTTTAAGCTTTTTTCAGGATTTTTGAGCTGAATACTTGCTAAATTGCTGTATTTTTCATACCTTTAATGTAGTGACTAGGTCGAAAGGATGAAAATTATGCTATCAAAAGAAAAACTAGCGCGTATTAGTGAATTATCAAAAAAGAAAAAAGCAGGTACATTAACTGTTGAAGAAGCAAAAGAACAGACGGCACTGCGCCAAGAATATTTAGATACATTCCGTAAAACAATGCGTAATACGATCGAAAACGTTCGTATTTTCGATCCAAATGGTGAAGAAGTAACGCCAGATAAAATTCGTGAAAAGCAAAAAACAAACGGACGTCTAAATTAACAAGTAAAAACGCACACAATTATGACGAAAATCCACAATTGTGTGCGTTTTTTCATGGATAATCGTCTAACGTCAATTATAACCATTGTTTTATAGTCGATTCTTGACTAAACTAGAGATAGTAATACATTTTGTATAGAAGAAAGGATGTCAACTTTAATGACGCAACAAGCAGATCAGTTAGCAATTAATGCGATTCGTACTTTATCAATTGATGCAATTGAAAAAGCAAATTCAGGACACCCAGGTTTACCAATGGGCGCAGCACCAATGGCGTACACGCTATGGACAAAACAACTACAACATAATCCTCAAAATCCATCATGGTTCAACCGTGATCGTTTTATCCTTTCAGCGGGTCATGGCTCAATGCTTTTATATAGCCTACTTCACTTAGGTGGTTACGGCTTACCAATGGAAGAAATTAAAAACTTCCGTCAATGGGGTTCTTTGACACCAGGTCACCCTGAATTTGGACATACAGTCGGTGTAGAAGCTACTACAGGTCCATTAGGTCAAGGTATTTCAATGGCAGTAGGTATGGCAATGGCTGAATCTCATTTAGCAGCAGTATATAACAAACCAGAACACAATATTATCAATCACTATACATACGTGTTATGTGGTGATGGTGATTTAATGGAAGGTGTTTCTGCCGAAGCTGCGTCATTAGCAGGTCATCTACAATTAGAAAAATTAATCGTATTATACGATAGTAACGATATTTCATTAGATGGTGATTTAAACAAATCATTCTCAGATGATACAGCTGCACGTTATAAATCATATGGTTGGAACTACTTATTAGTAGAAGACGGTACAGATGTGGCAGCAATCAATCAAGCAATCGAAAATGCAAAAACATCAAATAAACCAACATTAATTGAGATTAAAACAATTATTGGTCATGGTTCACCGAATAAATCGGGTAAATCAGATTCTCACGGTGCACCATTAGGTACAGAAGAAGTTGCATTAACAAAAGCGAATTACGACTGGACATATGAGCCATTCGAAATTCCAGAAGAAGTATATGAAACATTCAAGGAAGCAGCTGAAACACATGGTGTAAAAGCAGAAGCAGCTTGGAATGATGCGTTTGCAGCATATAAAGTAGAATTCCCAGAATTAGCAGCTCAATTAGAGAAAGCAATCAAAGGTGAATTCCCTGAAAACTTCGATGCAGAATTCCCAGTATATGAAGCAGGTAAATCAGTTGCGACACGTTCATCTTCTGGTGATATGATTAATGCAATTGCTAAAACTGTTCCTTCATTCTTCGGTGGTAGTGCCGATTTAGCTGGTTCAAACAAAACAACAATCAAAGGTGCTGGTGATTTCTCAGCACATGACCGCGCTGGTCGTAACATTTGGTTTGGTGTACGTGAATTTGCAATGGGCGCAGCATTAAACGGTATGGCACTTCATGGTGGATTGAACGTCTTCGGTGGTACGTTCTTCGTATTCTCTGATTATGTACGTCCAGCAGTTCGTCTGTCTGCATTAATGGGATTACCTGTAACATATGTATTCACACATGACTCAGTAGCTGTTGGTGAAGATGGTCCAACACACGAACCAATCGAGCATTTAGCCGCTTTACGTGCAATGCCGAATTTATCAGTAATTCGTCCAGCAGATGCAAATGAATCAGTAGCAGCTTGGAAGTTAGCATTAACTTCTAAAAACCGTCCAACTGCACTTG
The DNA here is from genome assembly GCF_001534765.1 of Kurthia sp. 11kri321. Taxonomy (NCBI): domain Bacteria; kingdom Bacillati; phylum Bacillota; class Bacilli; order Caryophanales; family Caryophanaceae; genus Kurthia; species Kurthia sp. 11kri321. The sequence continues at coordinate 1,967,572 of NZ_CP013217.1, read as the reverse complement.
TTTTATCACGTCAAAACCTACCTGTTCTTGATGTAGATCAAACTGTATTACATGCAGGTGTTGAAAAAGGTGCTTACGTTGTAGCGAAAGCTTCAAAAGAAGTAGCAGATGCATTATTAATCGCAACAGGTTCAGAAGTGCAACTAGCAGTAGCTGCAAAAGAAGCATTAGCAAAAGAAGGTATTGAAGTATCTGTTATCTCAATGCCTGATACAGCACGCTTTGATGAGCAAGATGCTGCATACAAAGAATCTGTATTACCAAAAGCAGTAACAAAACGACTTGCAATCGAAATGGCTTCATCATTCGGTTGGCATAAATATACTGGTTTCGAAGGTGATGTTCTTGCAATCGATACATTCGGCGCAAGTGCACCTGGAGATACAGTGATTGAAAAATACGGTTTCACAGTTGAAAATGTTGTTGCGAAAGTGAAAGCATTATTTAATTAATCCGTACACAATAAAATCCCGAAATGTTTGACGTTTCGGGGTTTTTTTATTCAACAAACGATTTCTCATATGTAGCATAATTAATTAATTTTTTATGAAATCTACGACAAATGTAGATAGGCTATGTTTTTTATTGTATAATCCTTCATGGAGAGTATTATCTCGTATGTGAAAATAGAGGAGGAACACAAGTGAGTACAGGTCTTGCCATTACATTCATCATCCTTGCGTTAATCGTTGGTCTTGTGGGTGGATTTTTCATCGCACGCCAATACATGATGAAGTATTTAAAAGAAAACCCGCCAATCAACGAAGATATGCTTCGTATGATGATGACTCAAATGGGACGCAAACCATCTGAGAAACAGGTTCGCCAAGTGATGAGCCAAATGAGTAAAGCAACAGATAAAATGGATAAAAAGAAGAAATAATTTATTCGTTAAGATAAACCAAAAAAGTGAGGCCTCATTAGTAGGTCTCACTTTTTGTATGTTATGCAGGTTGAATAATACGTGTGCGACGTTTCTTCTGTGGGAATTGATAATCTTGTGGTAAATAACTAATATGAAAGTCTACTAAAAATTTAATAATTTCTTTTTCATAATCAAAAGGTTGTTCATTAAATGATTGCGCATGCTCACCTTTTTCGAATAACACAAGTCGTGTATTTTCAGGTTTTGCCGCATGTAGCGCTTCTGACATTGTATGTGGAATATACGTATCTTCTAAACTATGAATATATAAAATCGGTTTTGAAATCTTTTGAACAGCTTCAATCGGTGCGACTTCACGCAGTGTATAACCATCACGTTTTTGAATAAAGAAGTCAGCTAATTTTACCGCGTAAGCAGTTTTAATCGGTGTATCGCGCATGAGTACATGGTGGAGTTGTTTTTCAAATGTTGAGAATGCGCAATCTGCAATAATAAAATCAAATAATGTATCATCTAATCCACCATATTGAAGAGTTGTAGCAGCACCCATTGATTCACCTTGAATTCCTAACAGCGCATCATGTGTCATCTGTGAACGAACAGCTTCTACAACAGCTTGTAAATCATACTTTTCATAAAAGCCATAACTTGTCGTTTTGCCATCTGTTTTTCCGTGGCGCCGTTGATCGTAAACAATAATATTATAACCGAGACGAGCAAATACTTGTGCGTATTTTAAGGAATTGATATGTGTTTCAGTTACTCCGTGTAAAATAATGATTGTATTAAGACTTGTCGTACTCTGAATTTTATGGCATGTAATGGGGTAACCATTTGGTGATTGTACAATGAAACTTTCTTTAGCTACATGTGTAAACCAGTCTTCATCAAGCCGATTGGATTGTACTTCGCGATTCCAGATGAACTGCTCATCTTTTTGTTTCATATACATAACACGATTGGAAATGGTATAGCCAAGGGCAGCGATGGAAGCGCTCGCAGCACTTGCAACTACAGAAGCAAGTAAAGGCCATTTCTTTTTCAAATTCATCACCTCATGTTCATCATAATTAAATATATTAAAAAAATCCATAGCCATTTCAAAACCTTACAAATGATTTACTTTCTGCTAAAATAAATATAAATCAAATACGAGGTGACAGAAATGGCGAAAAAGAAAAAACAAATGACTCAACCGAAGTCGACTTCAGATGACGGATTGACATTAAAAGATCAATTAAATGCAGATGTCTTAAGTCAATTAAAGTTAGCGAAACAAAGCTTAGTTGCACAAGAAAAAGAACAAGAAGAAGAGCGTCGTGCAAAAGCGCTATTTGAGAAAAAACAACGCGAGAAAAATATGAGTTTTGAAGAATTGTTAGAACAATACGGCGATCAAGGTTCAAAATTTTAATCGTACATTTTTAAAACAGACACTATCAGTGCAATTCCCATAAATAAGAGAATCTAAACAAAAAACTGAAGCCGCGACACAGCGCGATTTCAGTTTTTTTAATCTTTATATATTTTTTCAGCCATACATTTATTTCATACGATGTTCTTCGTATCGATTTGCTTTTGTCATGTTCATCCATTGTTCTAAAACATCCTGTGAAGCAGGATGATGATAAGCGTCGATAATTTCATATAATTGTGGCAAACTGCTAACACCTAAAACTGTACTCGCAATGACATCTTGTTTTAAATTATAGCCAATGGCACCGTTTAACATATAATCTGTAGATTGTTCAAGTTGTTTCAGTGTATGTGCTAATTCTTCTTTTGAATAGTCTAGAAAACCATTGTCTGTCATTCGTTGTTCCCATTCATTTGTTAAAAGACCTTTCGCAATTGTACCACGTGAAATAACCGATATACGTCGTTCTTTCATCCACTCAAACCATTCCTCAGGACGACGGTCTAATGCGCTATATTGCATCATGATAGCGCTTGGACGACCCATTGTTGCCATTTGTTCAATAACATTTGGGCGAATAGAAGAAATACCATATTGACGAATGACGCCTTCACGTTTTAAATCCTCAAATGCTTCTGCAATTTCTTCGAAGTTATCTTCTAATGTTCCACCATGTAGCTGATATAAATCGATATAGTCTGTACCTAAACGGACGAGGCTTTTCTTAACGGCCTCCATGATATATTTTTTTGACGCATCCCAATGCCAGCTGTCACCAGAAGCATCCCATACGTTTCCGACCTTTGTTGAAATGATAACATCTTGGCGTTTTTTACGTAAAATATCTCCTACAATAATTTCGTTACGTCCATGATTATATAAGTCTGCTGTATCAAAAAAGTTAATGCCAGCGTCTACTGCTGCGTCAATGATATTACGCGCCTCTTGTAATTCCATCGGTAGTGACATGCAACCTAAACTTAATTCTGACACGCGTAAATCACTTGGACCTAAGTTTCTATACTCCATATATAACGCCTCCTCATACTTAATGGTACAATGTAAGTGGAAAAATAATCAATCTTAAAAGCATGGAGTGAATAAGATGAACAAAAAATTTGAAGAAGTAACGATTTCATCTGAAACAATTTATGAAGGACGCATTATTGATGTAAAAAAAGATCAAGTACGTCTGCCAAATGGAAAAAATGGAACGCGCGAATTAGTGAAACACCCTGGAGCAGTAGGTATTATTCCAATTACAGCAGATGATCGTTTAATTGTTGTTGAACAATATCGCAAGCCTTTAGAGCGTAGTATTGTTGAAATTCCAGCTGGTAAACTAGAGCCGGGTGAAGAACCAGCCATAACAGCAGTTCGAGAATTAGAAGAAGAAACTGGGTATGGCGCGCATGACTTTACGTATCTTCAAACGATTGCAACATCACCAGGCTTTGCAGATGAAGTCATTCACCTCTATATTGCAAAAGACTTATATAAAATCGAGCAACCGGCAAGTCCAGATGAAGATGAATTTGTCGAATTAATGGACATTTCTTTAGAAGAAGCAGAAGAAATGATGCAAGATGGTCGAATTTATGATGCGAAAACAGTCATTGCTGTCATGTGGATGCGTCAAAATATGTCGGTAAACAAATAAATTTGTATAGATGAAGTAAAAAAGGTTTTCTTTTTGAGAAAATATGTTTATCATAGTTGCTGTGAACAATATTCTCAATTGACTTGTTATTTAATAATAATTATTATAAAAAGATAGTCATTCCATTTAAATTCCACTATTTGTTGTCAATCAAACATGGGTTTTGGTATAATGTGAATAGTTTAGGAGGGCGTCACTATGGAAAGCCGTATAGATCGAATAAAGAAGCAATTGCATGGTGCGAGCTATAAACTGACGCCACAACGTGAGGCGACAGTGCGCGTACTACTAGAGAACGAAGAAGATCATCTGAGTGCTGAAGATGTCTATTTATTAGTAAAAGAAAAAGCGCCAGAGATTGGTTTAGCAACAGTGTATCGTACACTTGAGTTGTTAACAGAATTAAAAATTGTCGATAAAATTAATTTTGGTGATGGTGTATCACGCTACGATTTACGCCAAGAAGGTGCTGCACATTTCCACCACCATCTTGTATGTATCGAGTGTGGTGCAGTCGATGAAATCCAAGAAGATTTATTAGAAGATGTGGAAGCAATTGTTGAAAAGCGTTGGAATTTCCAAGTGAAAGACCACCGTTTAACATTCCACGGGATTTGCTGGCGTTGTTCAAGTAAAAAAGATCAATCACCAAATGACCAAAACTAGAAGGGTTGTCCCTAAAGTTTAAAAAGCAGCTTAAATCAATTACTTGATTCTAAACTGCGCGCTTAAACTGATGTGGACAGCCTTTTTTCTATCTTGAATAGAGAAGGAGAGAAAACGATGAATCCAGAAGTACGAGATGCAGTAGAAGAATACATACACTTTTTACGTGTAGAGAGACAACTTGCGCAGAATACATTAACATCGTATGACAAAGATATTCGGGCATATGTCCATTCGATTTTTGAAAAGCAACAATTAGCAACTTTTGATGAAATTGAGCGGTATCATATTTTACAACATTTAAAAGTACTGCAAGAAGACGGGAAAACAGCGCGTACGATTTCACGACATATTTCATCTATTCGTTCATTCCATCAGTTTTTATTGCGTGAAAAACGCTGTCAACAAGACCCGACAGTTCATTTGGAGATGCCGAAATTAGAACAGAAGTTACCACAGATTCTATCAATTGAAGAAGTCGACAGATTGATGGAAGCGCCGAATACACAAAAGCCAGCAGGTAAAAGAGACCGCGCAATGTTAGAGCTTTTATACGCTACAGGTATGCGCATAAGTGAATGTATTGAGTTGAATGTAGAAGATGTCCATCTTTCTATGGGGTTCATTCGTGTATTTGGCAAGGGAGGAAAGGAACGTATTATTCCACTTGGACGAGCAGCGATTGAAACATGTACGGTTTACATTAATCAAGCTAGACGTGAATTAGAAAGTACAAAAGGACGAAGTGAAGCGTTATTTTTGAATCAGAGAGGGAACAGATTAACAAGGCAGGGCGTATGGAAATTGTTAAAAGGCTATGCACAAAAAGCACATATTCAGCATGAATTAACACCACATATTTTACGACATTCATTTGCGACTCATCTAATTGAGAATGGCGCAGATTTGCGTGCTGTACAAGAATTATTAGGTCATGCGGATATTTCAACAACACAAATTTATACGCATGTCAGTAAAACACGTCTATCTGATGTCTATAAACAATACCATCCGCGTGCATAAATTTTAAAATGTCAGATGTCTGACGTTTATTTTTCTAAAAAATTTGTTAAAATAAAGAAGAACAATCAACGACTGACTTTTTTCGGGAATCAGTAATGAAATCGATTGTAGGAGGAACTAAAAATGAAACCATTTAAACGTATACATTTAATTGTGATGGACTCAGTAGGTATTGGTGAGGCACCAGATGCAGCTGCTTTTAACGATGTAGGTGCAGATACACTTGGACATATTGCAGAGGAAATGAACGGGCTGAATATGCCACATATGGAGAGCTTAGGCTATTCAAATATTCGTCGTATGATTGACTTAGAGCCACTTAAAGGCATTCAAGAAGTTGAAAAACCAAAAGCTTACTATGGTCGCATGCAAGAAGCCTCTGTAGGAAAAGATACAATGACAGGTCACTGGGAGATTATGGGTTTAAATATCGACAAACCTTTTAAAGTTTATCCAGAAGGCTTCCCACAAGAATTATTAGATGAGTTAGAAGAAAAAACAGGTCGTAAAGTATTATGTAATCAACCATACAGTGGTACAGCAGTTATTGAGGACTTTGGTAAAGAACATATGGAGACGGGCGCTCTGATTGTTTATACATCAGCAGATCCAGTATTACAAATTGCAGCACATGAAGATATTGTGCCGCTAGAAGAACTATATAAAATTTGTGAAATTGCACGTGAGATTACAAAACGCCCTGAGTACTTAGTCGGTCGTGTCATTGCGCGTCCATTCGTAGGCGAGCCAGGAAACTTTACACGTACTGCAAATCGTCACGACTATGCCCTAACACCATTCGGTCGTACAGTAATGAATGAGATGAAGGATGCGGGGCTTGATGTCATCGCGATCGGTAAAATCTCAGATATTTATAACGGTGAAGGTGTAACGGAAGCGATTCGTACGAAAAGTAATATGGACGGAATGGATCAATTAGTCAATGTCATGAAACGTGATTTCCACGGACTATCATTCGTCAACTTAGTAGATTTTGATGCAAACTTTGGTCACCGTCGTGACCCACAAGGTTATGGTGAAGCACTAGAAGCGTTTGATGCGCGCTTACCAGAAGTATTTGAAAATATGCATGAAGATGATTTACTACTAATTACAGCAGACCACGGGAATGATCCAACATTTGAAGGAACAGACCATACGCGTGAATATGTGCCTTTAATTGCGTACTCACCACGCTTTAAAGAAGGTAAAGCGCTTGACCACATGCAAACTTTTGCAAGTCTTGGTGCGACAGTTGCAGATAATTTTGATGTGAAGTTACCAGAGTACGGTGAAAGTTTCTTATCCCAATTGAAATAAGGAAGGACAGACGTATATGCATATTTTAGATGTCATTGAAAAAAAGAAAAACAATCAACCTTTAACAAAAGAAGATATTCAATTTTTTATTGATGGTTATGTCAATGATACAATTGAAGATTATCAAGCATCTGCTTTACTAATGGCAATTCGTATTAATGGTTTAGATTTTGAGGAAACATTAGCATTAACGAATGCGATGCTACATTCAGGTGACATTATTGATCTATCTGCTATTGATGGTTATAAAGTCGATAAACATTCAACAGGTGGCGTTGGCGATAAGGTGACACTAATTGTTGCGCCGATTGTTGCCGCATTAGGTGTAAAAGTAGCGAAGTTATCGGGTCGCGGTCTTGGTATTACGGGCGGTACACTTGATAAATTAGAAGCGATTGATGGTGTAAGTATTGATTTAACAGAAGAACAATTTTTAAATCAAGTGAATGAGATTGGTTTTGCGTTAGCAGGACAAACACAAAACTTAGTACCAGCAGACAAAAAGCTCTATGCATTACGTGATGTGACAGGTACAGTCGATTCACTGCCACTGATTGCAAGTTCTATCATGAGTAAAAAGTTAGCAAGTGGTGCTGATGGTATGGTACTTGATGTGAAGTATGGTTCAGGTGCATTTTGTAAAACGAAAGAAGTCGCAACTGAGTTAGCTAAAATTATGATTCAAATTGCAGAAGGCTCGGATAAATCAATCGTGACGGTATTATCTTCAATGGATAATCCATTAGGTCGTGCAATTGGGAATAAAAACGAAGTAAAAGAAGCATATGATTTATTAAAAAATCCAGATGAAGCAGATCCAAATCTTTTAAATACAAGTATTGAAGTATCTGCTTATATGTATGAAATCGCAACGAAGAAAACACATGAAGAAGCAAAGCAAGCTGTACTCGATGTGCTACATTCAGGTGAACCAGTGAAGAAGTTTGAAGAGATGGTGAGAGCGCAGCGCTTGAACGATTCAAATGAAGAAATTGATTTGAACTTTGAACCAGCATATCGTGTAGCTGTAAAAGCGCCGAAAGAAGCGCATGGCTATATTGAAAAAATTGATGCACAAACAATTGGACAAATTTCATTAGATTTAGGTGCAGGTCGTCATACAAAAGCAGATGAGCTCGATTACTTTGCAGGTGTAGAATTACACAAAGTAAAAGGTGACGCTGTAAAGCCAGATGATGTCGTGATGGAACTGTATGCAAGTAAACCAATTGATGAAGCATTTGCAGTGCGTGCACAACAGGCAATCACGTATAGTGAGCAGCCAGTCGATGCAATTGATGCGAAAAGTGTTTTGAAAAGTAAAGATTTAAGTCAATAATTGAAAACATCTTGAGGTTTAAAAAATCTCAAGATGTTTTTTTGTCTTTTAAGAAGAATTTTAAAATAAAAACGTTTTCATAGAAAAACAATGATTGGCACAATTCCCCATCCTATGATAAAGTTTTTAATAAAGAAAATTCCGACCATTCACACAATGGCGGGTTCAGGGGGATTTGACATGCATTTATATGGCACACAAGCAGTAAATGAAAAAGGGCATTTAACAATTGGGGGAGTCGATACAACAGAACTAGCCGCTACATACGGAACACCACAATTTGTATACGATCTAGCGCTATTTAGAGAACGTGCGCGTGGTTTTGTAGATACATTTGAAAAAGCAGGTGTGAAAGCACAGGTAGCCTATGCTTCAAAAGCTTTCTCATCAGTAGCGATTTATCAAGTGGCTGCACAGGAAGGTTTATCGGTGGATGTCGTGTCAGGTGGAGAACTATATACAGCTTTAAAAGCTGGATTCCCAAGTGCTAAAATCCATTTCCATGGCAATAACAAATCACTAGAGGAATTACATCAAGCATTCGATTCAAAAATCGGTTGTATCGTCATTGATAACTTCTATGAAATTGAACAATTAAAAGAATTAGCAACAGTAAAGCAACAGAAGATGGATGTATTAATTCGTGTAACACCAGGTGTTGAAGCACATACACATGATTTTATTACAACAGGTCAAGCTGATTCGAAATTCGGATTTGACTTAAGTAATGGTCAAGCAGATGAAGCTTTTCAACAGCTTTATCAACATGACTTCCTTCAATTAAAAGGCATGCACTGTCATATTGGCTCGCAAATCTTTGAAACAGAAGCATTTAGCTTAGCTGCACAAAAAGTAGTAGCGAAAATGGCTGAGTGGGAAAAAACAACAGGATTCAAAGCGACAGTATTAAATCTTGGTGGTGGATTCGGTATTCGTTACACAGAAGAAGATGCACCTCTTGAGCCAGCTGTTTATGTAGATGATATGATTCAAGCTGTGAAAAAAGAAGCAGCGGCACACGAAGTCGCTTTACCTGAAATTTGGATCGAACCAGGTCGTTCATTAGTAGGAGATGCTGGAACGACACTTTACACAATTGGTTCAAGTAAAGTAGTACCAGATGTACGCAACTATATCGCAATCGATGGTGGCATGAGTGATAACATTCGTCCAGCATTATATGATGCAAAATATGAAGGTGTACTTGCAAATAAGATGAATGAAAAAGCAGATACGGTTTATACAATTGCAGGAAAGTTATGTGAATCAGGCGATAAAATTATCGAAGATTTAAAATTACCAAAAGCAGAAGCACATGATTTACTTGCGACATTCTGTACAGGTGCTTATGGTTATGCGATGGCAAGTAATTATAATCGTATGCCGCGTCCAGCAGTTGTTTTCGTTGAAAATGGCCAACATCAATTAGTTGTAAAAAGAGAAACAATGGAAGATTTAGTGAAATTAGATTTACCATTCACGCTAGGTGAATAATTCTGTTTTATCCTAAAAAATGGCAAAAAAGTTGCGAGATAGTAAAATTTCGTGTAGTATAGCCAAGTATATAGTTTAGGTTTAAAAAAAGAGGGATTATAATCTATGTTAAATCGATATAAAAAAACATACGAAAAAATCGCAATGGGGCTACTTTCTTTTATGCCAGATGAAAAAGATTTAAAAGTATTGCAACAAACGATTCAAAAGTATGATACCGAACAAGATTGGGAATTATATTTGTATAAGCTAGATGCCGACTATATTGGTTTAATCGGTGTGGAACGATTCGATACAGAATTGATTGTCCGTCATATCTCAGTTGACCCTTCTCATAGAGGAGAAGGAATTGGGACAACGATGGTACAAGAGTTAGCAGAGCAAAATCCTACTTGTCGTGTAAGTGCTTGTCAATTGACTAAGCCATTTATCGAAAAATGTCTTCATACAAAAGAAGAAGCAGACATTCACGTATAATGTCTGCTTCTTTTCATGTTTAGCGTTGTTTTGTAGCGAGTGCCAACTCACGCGCTTCAATGACTTCTGTTCGGTCACGTAAGCAGTGTTTATTCAGTAAATAGTCTGGGTCAATTACAGGAAGCTGTTCTATCTCATTTTGAACCATTTCTTTTAATAGATGATCGGTTATACCAATTGAAAAAGTTTCAAAACGAGCACCTTCAGTAATAGCAAGTCTTGTCTGTTCAATTTGATGTAGCAAGTCATCATAGTCGATTTTTTCAGCGAAAGGCGTAGTTCGTGCTGCATGCAATAACGCATGACTTCGTACCAATAACGTTTTCGCACCGCGGCTATTTCCTCGGCGCCAATGATATAAACCCGTCGCAAGTTGAATATAACCTACAAGTGGATGTTTACGCTCTCTTTCTGCAATCTCCTTCCAATAATCTTCTAATACTTCATGGCATTCAAAAAAATCTTGATTCCCGTTGAAATATGTGAGAAATTGGACGAATGCAGGATGGTTCATCGGGTGCATTTTATTCACCTTTCCTCTATACTAAATTTGATATGAATGTTAGGTGGTTATCATATGTCTTATGAAGTGAAAGTAGAGGCCTTTGAAGGACCTCTCGATTTATTATTACACTTAATTCATCGTTTGGAAATTGATATATATGATATTCCAATGCGTGAGATTACAGCTCAGTATATGGAACATATTCGTGCAATGCAAGTACTTGAATTAAATGAAGCAAGTGAATATTTAGTGATGGCAGCAACATTGCTTGAAATTAAAAGTAAAATGCTCTTGCCTGTTCATGAAGGTGAACTTGATGAAATTGATATCGACGATGATTTTACCGATCCTCGTGACGAATTAGTGGCAAAACTGATTGAATATCGCAAATATAAGGAAGCTGCTTTAAAATTAAAAGAAAAAGAAGAAGAACGCGTTCAAATTTATACGCGTCCACCAAGTGACCTATCCGACTATATGCAAGATGAACAGATGCAATTATTTGATACAAGTGTGAACGTTTATGATTTAGTCGCGGCTTTTCAAAAAATGTTACGTCGAAAACGTTTAAAAGCACCACTAAGTACACGAGTAGCTAAACAAGGTGTATCGATTCGACAACAAATGCAGTCGATTGTGGAACGACTAAAACAAGCAAAACAACCGCTTGATTTTTATGATTTATTTGAATCAGATGATAAACCGACGCTTGTTTTAACGTTTTTATCACTACTTGAATTAATGAAGCGTCAAATGGTCATGGTGGAACAACAACAAAATTTTGAACAACTATTTGTCATTTTAAAAGAAGGAGATGTCGATGATGCAACATTCGAATCCATTGATGAGTAAAATTGAAAGTCTTCTCTTTGTCATTGGTGAAGATGGCTTAACTATTTCACAACTAAGCCAATTAACAGAGTCGACAGAACAAGAATTAACAGAAGCACTTCAATTCATGATGAATCAATATGAATTAGATGCTTCAAGAGGAATTACATTAAAAGAGATTGCAGGTACATATCAACTCGTATCGAAGCTTGAAAATGTCGAAGTGATTGAAAAGTTGGTTGAAAATCCACCAGCACAATCACTTTCGCAAGCAGCGCTCGAAGTGTTAGCGATTGTTGCTTATAAACAGCCCATTCCTCGCGTTGAAGTAGAAGAATTACGTGGTGTAAAGTGTGAACGTGCACTGCACACGCTTAATCAAAAAGGACTTATTCAAGAAGTAGGTCGTGTCGAGGGAACAGGTCGCGCCATTTTATATGGTACGACGAAAGAGTTCCTAAATTACTTTGGTCTAAAAAATATAGAGGAATTACCTCCTTTAGAAGAACAAGATCAACTACCGGAAGATGGACAAGATTTATTCATGTCAAAATTCCAAGAAGCTTTTTTAGAAGAAGAAAATCAATCATAAAATATAAACAAAATCAGGATGAATTCCTATGAGGTGAATAGAATGGAAAGACTACAAAAAGTAATTGCACACGCAGGTGTTGCATCAAGAAGAAAAGCAGAACAACTAATTTTAGAAGGTAAAGTAAAAGTGAACGGTGTCGTTGTACGTGAACTAGGTACAAAAGTGACAAGCTCAGACCAAGTAGAAGTTGAAAACGTAAAAATCGAATCAGAGAAAAAAGTATATTATTTACTATATAAACCACGTGGTGTCATCTCAGCTGTATCAGATGATCGTGGCCGTAAAACAGTTGTCGATTTATTCCCAGAAGTAGAAGAACGTATCTTCCCAGTCGGTCGTCTAGATTACGATACATCGGGTGTTCTGTTATTAACGAATGATGGGGATTTTGCGAATAAATTAACGCACCCTCGTTATAACATTGATAAGACATATGTAGCAAAAATTAAAGGTGTTTTACGTCGCGAAGAAATTCGCCAATTAGAAAAAGGCGTGATGCTAGAAGATGGGAAAACAGCTCCTGCTCGCGTACGTGTTATTTCTTCAGATGTAAAATTAGATAAATCAATTGTCGCAATTACAATCCACGAAGGACGCAACCGTCAAGTTCGTCGTATGTTTGAAGCAGTAGGGCACCCTGTAAGTAAATTAAAGCGTGAAGAATTTGCATTCTTAACACCAATTGGTCTAAATGCAGGGGAATCACGTGAATTAACAGCACATGAAGTAAAGCAACTTCGCGTGTTAGCTGAAACAGGTAAAATCGGGTAATCATCAATTCGTCTATAAGGAGGTAATGGAATAAATGCAACGAAAGAGAAAAAGATTATTCATTCGTTCCATTATTTTAGCCGTCCTCGTAGCAGCAATTGGTTATACAGTGTATGTCACCGCTACGGGTGGTTCAAAAAAAGTCGTCAAAGAAGGCGACCAAGCACCAAACTTCGTATTAACAGATTTAAACGGGAAAAAACATCAACTGTCTGATTATAAAGGGCAGGGCGTTCTTCTGAATTTTTGGGGAACGTGGTGTCCTCCTTGTAAAAAAGAAATGCCTGCTTTAAATGAAGCGTATAAAGCATTTGAAGATAAGGGTGTCCAAGTAATTAGTATTAATATTGCGCAATCTGATTTTGAAGTACGTGATTTTGTGTCTTCTTATGGACTGGATTTTCCAATGACGATTGATCAGACAAAATCCGTTATGCGTGCGTACAATGTAGACCAATTACCTGCTACATTTTTAATTGATTCTAAGGGGAAAATTAAGCGCATTCTAACATATGGAATTACAGAAAAAGAATTTAAACAGTATATGGAGAGCATTCAACCTTAAATAAGGGAGTTTTCTAAATATGAAAAAAATTGTGTGTGCGTGTGGTTATGAAAATCCAGAAGGGACACATCTCTGTGCACAGTGCGGTAGACCGCTAACAAAAGAAGATGAAGAAAAAAAGGTCGTTGATATGCGTTATGATGGAACAGCCATTCGTTCTAAAACGTATAAAACATCTTTTATAGATCGAATTTGGAATTTCTTTTCAAGCGTCAAAGTAGGCGTATCGCTCATCGTTATTACGCTCGTTCTTGCTGCCATTGGTACATTTTTACCGCAAATCATGTTTGTATCCGTCCCACCAGGTATGGAAACAATCGATGTTTATGAAGAAAAGTATGGTTTTTTCGGTAAAATCTATTATGTATTAGGATTTTCAAATATTTATGCTTCTTGGTGGTTCCAAACAATTGTCGGGATGTTAGCTGTCTCGATTATTATCGCTAGTCTTGATCGTGGTATTCCACTTTATAAAGCTCTAAAACACCAACGTGTGCGTCGCCATGCGTCGTTTATGAAGCGTCAGCGCCTTGTATCTGAAACAGGAGAAGATGAAAAGCAAGCTGTTGAAACATTTGAATTAGCAGAGCAAACGCTAAAATCAATGCGCTATCATGTTAGAAGAGAACAAGGTGCATTACTGGCTGAAAAAGGACGTTTTTCTCGTTTTGGACCGTATATCAATCATGTTGGGTTAATTATTTTCATAACAGGTGTCATGTTACGCTTGATGCCTGGTTTTTATGTAGATGAAAGCCTCTGGGTGCGTGAAGGTGAAACAACTGCCATTCCAGGTGTAGAAGGTTATTACATAAAAAATAATCAATTTATTTTAGAAACATATGATGAAAAAGATTTAAAAGGACAAGATTCTGAGCGAGTAGAACAAGCGATTAATACACGCGCTAAAAACTATCAGACAGATGTGACCTTGTATAAAGAAGATGGTACACCTTTAGCTGGTGATACAGCCGATTTACAAAAAATCGGTCAATATAGCATTCAAGTAAACAAACCATTAAAATATGATGATTTTGCTCTATATCAAACAGACTTCAAACAAGATGAATTGAAGACGATGACGTTTGATTTAGTTAATAAAACAAGTGAAAAATCTTTAGGACAAATTACGATTGATTTACGTAACCCGAAAAAAGAATATGTAATTAACAAACAAACAAAAGTAGAACTACAAAAATACTATCCAGATTTTACGGAATTTAAAGATGGTGAACCTCAAACAGCTTCATCTATTCCAAACAATCCAGCTTTTATTTTTAAGATGGTAACACCTGAACAGCCAAAGGGTGAAACAAGTTTTGTAGCAATTCGCCAAACATTAGAGCCATTTGGAGAAACGACATATAAAATGAAGTTCCAATCTGTTGAAACGCGAGATGCTTCGAATCTAACCGTTCGAAAAGATAAAACATTACCGATTTTGTTAGTCGGAGGTATTATTTTTATGATTGGTGTAACAATGGGTTCTTATTGGAGTCATCGTCGTATCTGGTTGCAACGAACAGAAGATGGTCGTGTGTTACTTGCAGCGCATACGAATAAAAATTGGTTTAGCATGAAAAAAGACGTAAGTGAAGTATGCACATCTGCGCATTTAACAGACTATCATGATCAGCTAGAGGAGAGAGAGAAACAATGAATCTATTAGATCTTAGTGGGACATTACTATTAATCGCTTTCATCGCTTATTTACTTGCTATTTTATTATTTGGTGGTGCGATTCGCCATAAACAACGCGATGTTTCTACCTCAAATAAACATTGGGGTAATGCTGCGATGGTTGTAACGATCATGGGGTTTATAAGCAATGTAGGGTATTTTATTACACGTTGGGTTTATGCAGAACATGCGCCTGTTAGTAATATGTTCGAATTCGCTACAGCCTTTGGTATGTTTATTGTTGGTGCGTTTTTAATTATGTATTGGATGTACCGTTTAGCAACACTTGGTATCGTAGCTCTATCAATTGCAGTGCTGCTCATCGCATTTGCAAGTATGTTCCCAAGTGACGTGACGCCTTTAATTCCAGCATTAAAATCATATTGGTTAACCATTCATGTTATTACGACGGTAATTGGCGAAGCTATCTTAGCGATGAGTGCTATAGCAGGTCTCGTTTACTTACTTAAAACAGTATCATTTAAAAAGCCAGGTAAGGAGCGTTTCTGGTTAGAAGTTGTGATGTATAGTTTAGTAGTCGTGATTGGTTTTGTTGTTGTAACCGCAACTTTTAGTAGTATGCACTATGAGGCGAAGTTTAGTTATATCGACAAAGAGCAACAACAAGCGGAAATTACGTATAACACACCACCGCTATTCGGTATGCATGAAAGTAAGGCATTAAAGCCTGAGCACATGCAACCACTTATGGACATGCCCGCTAGCATTAATGCGAAAAAGTTAACAACCGTCGTTTGGTCATTTATTGTCGGTACGATTTTATATGGATTATTGCGTTTATTCTGCCGAAAACCTTTGGCGCAAGTCGTACAACCACTTGTGAAACAGACGAATATTACGCTGATGGATGAAATCGGCTACCGAGCTGTATTAATCGGATTCCCTGTTTTCACGCTAGGTGCACTTGTCTTTGCAATGATTTGGGCACAAGAGGCGTGGACGCGTTTCTGGGCGTGGGATCCAAAAGAAGTTTGGGCGCTCATTACATGGTTGTTCTATGCGGCTTTCTTACACCTTCGTCTATCGAAAGGGTGGGAAGGGAAAAAATCTGCTTGGTTAGCTGTGATTGGTTTTGCAATTATTATGTTTAACTTTGTCGCAGTGAATTTAATTATTGCAGGCTTGCATTCATACGCAGAATAGTAAAAATAAAAGAGAGTAGTATTCGCTTCGAGAGGAGAGAAGCTGCTCTTTTTTACTCGAAAAGTAACTGTGGCATAATCAGAAAAAGTCATTTAAAATAGAATTTGTATGGTAAAAAAAGGATGATTTATTCCGTTTTCCTGTTTAATTTGAACAAACGGTGGATAAAAGCGTCAAAATCGTGTCAATCCTGTGTACACTAGATGTGGTTTCCTTTTCATTTATATGACGGGGTTGTACAATAAGACTATAAGAGTCCGGGGAGGAATTATTTGTGAGTGAACAAATTTCAATTTTAGTTGTAGATGATGAAGATCGTATTCGTCGTCTCATTCGAATGTACTTAGAACGTGAAGGATACTTAGTAGAAGAAGCAGAGAATGGTGTAGAAGCCGTAGAGAAAGCTTTAGAAAATGACTACCACTGTATCATTTTAGATATCATGATGCCAGAGATGGACGGCTTACAAGCGGCAGAAAATATTCGTGAGAAAAAGACAACACCAATTGTCTTATTAACAGCAAAAGGCGAAGAAGCGAATCGTGTACAAGGGTTTGAAATTGGTGCAGATGACTATATTGTAAAACCATTTAGTCCACGTGAAGTTGTATTGCGTATTAAAGCGATTTTACGTCGCTCAGCTGCTTACTCACCTATTTCATCTACATCGGCTTCAAAAGATTTAGTAGTCTTCCCGCATCTAACAATTGACCATGATGCGCACCGCGTTTCAGCAGATGGGGAAGAAGTGAACTTAACGCCGAAAGAATACGAATTACTTTATTTCTTAGCGAAGTCACCAGATAAAGTATTTGACCGTGAGCAGCTATTAAAAGAAGTATGGCATTATGATTTCTTCGGTGATTTACGTACAGTAGATACGCATGTAAAGCGTTTACGTGAAAAGTTAAATCGCGTATCAGAAGATGCGGCGAAGATGATTGTAACGGTTTGGGGCGTAGGTTATAAATTCGAGGTCGTAAATGACTAGAATATGGAATAGTGTTGTCGGGAAGCTATGGGTAACCATATTGCTTCTCGTTTCATTTGTACTGTTTATTTTCACAGTACTCATGCTCGAATTTTTATCGAATTTTAATACACAACAAGCAGAAAAAACATTACGCCAAGAAGCTACAACCATTGCACGAATTGTGAATGAACATGATTCGCTCGCTGCTACAGAATCCATTATTAACGATATTTTAGGAGAAGAAACGAATGCTTTAATTTCTTCTAAGCAAGGGAAGATTCAATATTCACTTCAAGAAGGGTTAAACCAAAAAGAAATTCGTGAAAAAATCATTCAAAATCATGCTTTTGACAAGGTCTATGAATCAGATGAACCGATTGTAAAAGAGATGTTATTACCATCTACAACAGATAAAGAACATATGGAGAATTATATTGTACTCGCGTCGCCGATTAATGTAGACCAAAAAGTGCATGGTGCAGTTTTCATCTATCAAAGCCCAGATGCTGTTCATCGTACGACAAAAGAGACAACAAAAATCGTCTTTTTATCTGCTGCAATTGCTTTAGTGTTAACGACATTCTTTGCGTTCTTCTTATCAAGTCGTATTACTTCACCGCTTCGTAAAATGCGTGAAGCTGCATTTGAAGTCGCAAAAGGCAAGTTCGATTCAAAAGTACCTGTATTGAGTCGTGATGAGATTGGACAGCTTGCAACAGCCTTCAATCAAATGGGTAGACAGTTAAAGCACCATGTGGAAGTCATTAATCAAGAGAAAGAACAGTTATCAAGTATTTTAACGTCTATGACAGATGCAGTAATTACGTTTAATCGTGATCGTACGATTTTGTTAAGTAATCCACCAGCAGAGTTGTTATTACAAAAATGGTTCTTATCGAAAGAAGATCAGTCAAAACCATTGCCAATAGCTATCTATCATATGCTAGAACATGTACTTGATTTAGAAGAAGAACTAGAGGAAGAATTAGAAATTGATGGTGCATATTATGTCATTTCAATCAGTCCTTTATATAGCGCTGAATCAGTACGTGGTGCAGTAGCTGTTTTACGAGATAAGACAGAAGAACACCGCCTTGATAAATTACGTTCAGACTTTATTGCGAATGTATCACATGAACTACGCACGCCGATTTCGATGCTTCAAGGATATAGTGAAGCGATTTTAGATGGTGTTGTATCATCTGAAGAAGAACGAAATGAAATGATGCGTATTATTTATGATGAATCACAGCGTATGAGCCGATTAGTAACCGATTTACTCGATTTAGCGCGTATGGAATCTGGGAAGATGCGTTTATATCTTGATGACTTAAGTATTAATCAAGTATTTGAACGTATGACACAGAAGTTCGTACAGCGCGGGAAAGAAAAAGGAATCGAAGTAAGTTATGAAACAGAGTTCTCAGATGATGCGCGCGTTCAGATTGATGAAGACCGCATCGAACAAGTTGTAACGAATTTAGTGGATAACGCAATTCGTCATACAGCAAGTGGCGGCCATGTAAAAGTGCTAGCAGACCAATATGCAGGACAAGTGCGCATTCGTATTCAAGACGATGGTGCTGGTATTCCGAAAGAAGACCTTGCATATGTCTTTGAACGCTTTTATAAAGCAGATAAAGCACGAACAAGAGGTAAGGGTGGCACAGGTTTAGGTTTAGCTATTGCGAGTAATATTATTAATGCACATCGAGGTCGTATTACAGTAGAAAGTGAAGTAGATGTAGGTACAACCTTTACATTCTTCCTACCACTACCAGATGAAATTTAATGAATAAAGAAAAAGTCTTGAATTCGAGAGAAACTTCTCTTTACAATTCAAGACTTTTTTTGTATGATGAATGTGTGAAAAAAATAAATACGGTTCATCTTCGGGGCAGGGTGTAATTCCCGACCGGCGGTAATGAAGTGTTTAACATTTCTCAGCCCGCGAACCTTAACAGGTTGATTTGGTGCAACTCCAAAGCCGACAGTATAGTCTGGATGGGAGAAGGTGAAGGTACAGCGTTGTGTTCAAAAAAAATGAGTGAACAACGTTTATTTAATGTTGCCTAATTCTCCCGCGTAGAAGTACTTCTACGTGGGATTTCTATTTTAAATAAGCACACGCAGCCTTACCTCTTTTTGAAGTGATCCGCAACAAAAGGAGAAAACAGAATATGAAGAACAAGAAGTTACGTCGCATGATTGCAATTGGGATGCTAAGTAGTATTGCATTTTTACTACACTTAATTAATTTCCCAATTCCGCCATTCCCGAATTTTTTAGAGGTAGATTTCGGTGATATCCCAGCGTTAGTCGCAATGATTATTATGGGACCACTTGCAGGGATTTTAGTCGAGTTACTAAAGAATGTCATTGACTGGGTATACACAGGCAGTCCAACGGGTGTACCAGTAGGGCATATGGCAAACTTTGTAACAGGCTTATTATTTATCCTTCCAACGTACTTTGTTTATAAAAAATTAAGTACAAAAAAAGGATTGGGAATTGGTCTTGTTGTAGGTACAATCTCTATGGCAGTAGGTATGAGTGTATTAAATTACTTCGTCTTTATGCCAATGTATAATTACTTCTTAAACATGCCTGTTGAAACAGGGGCTGCATTACGTGCTACAATCGTAGCGGGTGTGCTACCATTCAATATTATTAAAGGTGTTCTTGTAACAATTGTCTTCCTACTATTATTTAATGTAATGGGTAAGTGGATGACGAAAGAACGCAGAAGTTTCCAAGCATAACGATAAAAAAGCTTTGGCATTTTCTTAAATGCCAAAGCTTTTTGTATGAGTTTTAATGTTGTACACGTAGTAATTGCGCATGTAATAAGCGATTTCGTACAACAATACCTGCTAATGCAGATAAAATGGCTTTAATCACACCAACAAGTAAGAATGGATAGACACCACCCATAAATGCACCAGTCCAAGATAAATCAGCACTGAATTTTAGCCAGATTGTACCGAAAGCAAGTGTTACAATCATTCCGATAATATTAGCAATGATTGCTTGTACCTTTGTAAAACCGAATCTTTCAAGGTATAAACCGATTGCTACAGCTGCTGGTAAGAAGCCGATAATATAGCCACCAGTTGGTCCTGCAACAACGCCTAGACCACCTGACATACCACTGAAGACTGGAATCCCAATTGCGCCTAGTAATATGTAAATAAACACAGATAGTGAGCCATAACGAAGTCCTAGAATTGTAACAGCTAAACCAATTGCAAATGTTTGTCCTGTAATTGGAATGAGTGGCAGTGGAATCGTAACCTGTGCAAAAATCCCGATAATTGCTGCGAATAATGCGGAAAGAATCCACATCTTCAATTGTTCATTTCTCATAAAAATCCCCTTTGTGTAAACTTATTTTAAAAGTAGTTAACCAAAATATAATGAAAAAATGAAAAAAGGTCAACACTTTTTTTCGTGACAACAACGTAAAGTATGCGACGAATATGACAGAAAAATATCATTTTAAAGTAACAACTTACAATAAATGTCAGAGAATTTGCAAAAAGATTAGAAATATGTATAATAAGACAAAGACGATTGAACAAATTAAAAAATAAGAAATTTGCTTCAATATGAGAAAAAATGACTGATAAAATAGAGAGGGGAAGCTTTGTGACCGAAAGGAAACTACTCAGTGCTTTCATTACATCTCTTGCTGCGTTTTTTATATTACCGATGCTATATAGTAATCAGCAAGATGATTTTTTGACTTCGGCATTAAACATTAGTATGTATTCATTTCCTTTGATTTTTACATATGGATTGATCATATCCTATGTATCGGACTTTTTTGCTTCATCCAAACGAAATATTTCAGGTGTATCTTTTTTATTCCATTCTTTACTAGGTTCAACAGTAGCTGTACCGATTTTTATTTATAGTTGGATGAATGATGAAGTCGAAACGGCGATGCAACCAGAAATTTGGACAGCAGGCTTTACATTAGGCGCGGTATTTTTCACAGCCGATGTTTCGTTAAAGTATTTAGGGAAGTATTTAGTATTAAATAGAGGAGCTTAGTTCATTCGAATGAATTGGGCTTTACGTAATTTGAAACATACATAACTAAAAGTATAGAAGTATAACATATGAAAACAGGTTGGGATATACGTGTAAAAAACATTATCCCACATAAGCATAAGAAAAACTGGAATCGCGCTGTGGCGCGGTTCCAGTTTTTCATTGCGAACGCTAAAAAGGAAAGTGAAATATTTGCTCAGCCTTTTCTTACGATTATTGGGAAGGTGATTTAAAGTAGTCAAAGATAAACTGTTGGAATTTTTGAGCAGCAGGTGATAAATAACGTCCTTCAGACCAAGCCATACCAATAATACGCTCAGCATTGACATCTGTTAGTGGGATTTTGGTAATACGTTTTTGATTAATTTCATCACCTTCAGGCAGAATTGATACACCGAGTCCAGCAGCTACAAAACCAGCAACGGTTGCTACTTCATCGCCTTCGAATGTAATACGTGGTTCAATATTTTTCTCTTGGAATAATTCATCCATTTGAATACGAAGAGCATAACCTTTTTTTAATAAGATGAAAGATTCTTGACCAAGTTCTGTTAATGTAATCGACTCTTTATTTGCTAGCTCATGGCTGCTTGGTACAATCGCAACTAATTGCTCCCGCCATAACTCCCGCCATTCAATTGGCTTCTCTACTTCCATTTCTGCAAGTAAACAAAGATCTAAATCACCAGACTTCAATTCGAGTAATTGTAAATGCGTATGGTTTTGTTTTAAAGAGAAGTGGATTTGTTCATTTTTTTTACGGAAATGTCGAATTAAATCAGGTACCACATTCGTTCCGAGGGTGTGCAAAAAACCGAGTGATACTTCACCATGATTGGGGTCAACAATTTGTTGAATCTCCTGTAAACCAGCCTGATATTCTCGCATAATATTATGTACACGTTTTACAAATAGTTCGCCGTAGCGATTGAGGCGAATTGAGCGTCCTTGACGTTCGAATAACGGGACCCCAAGCTCGTCTTCTAATCTGGCAATAGAGCGACTAAGAGCAGGTTGAGAAATGGATAATTGTTCTGCTGCTTTTGTCATATGCTGAATTTTTGCGAGCATTTGAAAATACTCCAGTTGTTGCCATTCCATCTGTTTTCCCCCTAAACTTTCATAAATGTAATCGTTCTTTGATCCGCGTCATATAAACACCATTCGCGATGAAAGATGACAGAACCGACATTGATGGCATAACGTTTTTTTGTTAAATGAATAGGTTCATTCCATTTGAAAGGTTGTGTAATTCCCTTATGGAAAAGTGCAGAATGATGACTATGCCCCAAAAAAGTAAGTGGCTCACTATTTTTTTTAATGACAGGTGTAACATCATCTAACCATTCAAATTGATGCCCGTGAATTAATAGAGCGCCTTCAATCTCCATTGTTTCAGGTAAAGATTCAAAAAGTGTTTGCCCAGTTACTTGCATGATGCGCAATTCTTGGTTTCCGATAATAGAAGGGAAATCAAGTAGTTGAATGAAATCATATGGTAATTTAGCAGCCACATGTAAAGGAAGTGACTGTTTTTTATGTGCCTTCTTTTTACTAATCGTACATTCAAATAAATCACCCAAGCCGATACGAATAGCAGAAGAAGCTGTTGCATCAATATGTTCTAAAACGGATTGTGTATCCTCTTTATGGGAATGTAAATCCCCTAATAAAGCATATTTCATAAAATAACTCCTTTTAATCCTCAATTAATAATAGTTTACCAAATAATTAGGTCACTTTATATAAACATGTATTTTTAAAAAAGCATAATATGGGTAAATGAGTAAAAAATAGTATAAAGAACTTGTATCAATGATATGATAGAAGTCATTCTATGGGGAAAAGGACGTGTATCTGTGAAAGATTTAAATAGAATGAAGCAATCAATAGTACTCGCTATTGGTATTCTTTTAGCGAGCGCCTCTTTTACACCAATAATATTAGTACATGCGAAAATGACTTCACAAGAATTAATACAGAAAAAGTTAATAATCGATAAGAAAATTATACAACTAGAACGTGAAACAGAAAGACTCCAAGCGAATCTACAATATAAAATCAAAGAATTTCGTCAAACACAATCGGATATTGCAGATACAGAAAAAGAGTTAAAAGAAGTAGGAGGACGTATGCAAGATCGCTCAAAAATAATTGATGAGCGCATGGTTGCCTATCAAAGTCAAAAATCAACGATTAATTTATACGTCGATGTGTTATTAGAGTCAGAGAGCTTATCTGATTTATTAACAAAATCAATATCAATTAAAACATTATTAGATGCAGATCGTTCATTACTAAATCAACAAACAGAAGATCGAGATGAATTAAAGACATTGCAAATAACGCTACAAATGAAAAAAGAAAAGTTGCAAAAACAATTTCAAGCGATGCAAGAACAAGAAAAAGATTTAGAAGTGAAAAAAGTAGAAAATAATGCTAAATCTTTAAAATTAAAAGAACAAATTGCAACAAAGAAGAAAAAAGAGAAATTAGAACGTGAACGAATCGTCAAAGAAAAAGAAGCAGCTCGTTTGAAAGCTTTAGCAGAAAAAGAATTTTTAGCACAACAAGTAGCTGGAGAGTCAGAAGAAGTAGGAGCAGCGATGAATGCAGGGAATGGTACAAATGGAGCGAAGGTAACAGATGCGAACCAGCAAGTACCTACTGTCGAAGGTTCAGCAAAAGTTAAGACAATTATAGAAGAAGCAAGTAAATATCTAGGAACATCTTATGTATGGGGAGGTTCTAATCCAGCAACGGGCTTTGATTGTTCAGGTTTAACCCATTGGTCATTTAAAAAAGCAGGTATATCTATTCCTAGAACTTCTGCAGCACAGTATTTAGCATCTAAAAAAGTTAGTGCCACAGAAGCACGAGCAGGAGATTTAATCTTCTTTAGTTATGGAAGCGGCGTAGCGCATGTAGGGATTTATCTAGGGGATGGACGCATGTTAAATGCTCAAAATAACGGTGTCGTTGTTGAGTCATTAGATTGGTGGAATCAATATTTAGTAGGATATGGACGCTTCATATAAACGATTTATCAAAATCTAGAATTGCCTTAGCAAGAATAGATTTTGATAAATTTTTCATGGTACACTAGTATAGGCAATTATGTACATAGAATAAGGTATTTTCATAATTGTGTAAAATGGTTACAATAAAATACACAGAAGGGAGCTTTTCTTGTTTGAATAATAAACTAAATCCAAAGATTTGGTTTGTATTATCAAACTTATTGATTGTTTTTTTAGGAATTGGATTAATTGTTCCAGTTATGCCGACGATTATGCGTGAAATGGGATTAGACGGAAAAACAATGGGATATCTCGTTGCCGCTTTTTCATTGACGCAATTACTCGTTTCACCTATTGCTGGAAAATGGGTAGATCGTTTTGGGCGTAAACGCATGATTGTTATCGGGATGTTCATCTTCGGATTATCTGAGTTACTATTTGCAGTAGGTCATGTTGTTGAGTTGCTTTATTTATCACGTTTTATTGGTGGGATAAGTGCTGCTTTTGTCATGCCAGCCATTACAGCATATGTAGCCGATGTTACAGATATCAAACAACGTCCAAGAGCGATGGGCTATGTATCAGCCGCAATTAATACAGGATTTATCTTAGGGCCAGGAATTGGCGGTTTTTTAGCGGAAATTAATATTCGCGCACCATTCTTCACAGCAGCTCTTTTAGGGTTTATTGGTGCTGTTTTTTCGATTCTGTTTTTAAAAGAACCAGAACGAGAACAAGTGCACTCTGAAAAACCAATAAAAACAGAAGCAACAAGTTTGAAAATTTTACTACAACCAATTTTCTTTATACCTTTTTTAATTATTTTTATTTCTTCTTTTGGACTTTCGGCATACGAAACTATCTATGGGTTATTTTTAGATCGACAATTCCAATTCACAGCGAAAGATATTGCGATCTTATTAATTTTGAGTGGTGTACTTGGTACGGTATTCCAAGTCTTTTTATTCGACAGTTTAACACGGAAATTAGGAGAAATTAATTTAATTCGTATCTGTATTTTTGTAGCCGCAATAATGATGATTTTTATGATGAATGTATCATCATTTATATCAATTTTACTTGTGACATTAATGGTCTTTTTGACTTTCGATTTAATTCGTCCGGCCTTAACAACATATTTATCTAAAGTTGCTGGTCAACAACAGGGATACATTAGTGGATTAAATTCGTCATTTACAAGTGTAGGGAACATTATTGGACCAATTATTGCAGGTGCATTATTTGATTACCAAGCATATTCACCCTATGTTTTTTCGATGGCTGTGCTGTTAATTAGTTTAGTAATCGCTATGTTTTGGAGACAACCAAAAAAGTTATTGTAGGGGGCGTGTAACATGCATTTACACAAAAAACTTTCAATGAACTACCCAATTATACAAGCACCAATGGCTGGTGTGACAACACCTGAAATGGTCATCGCAAGTCTAGAGACAGGAATTTTAGGCTCGATTGGTGCAGGGTATATGTCTGCAGATGCAACACGAGATTTTATTCGCCAAGTAAAAAAATATTCATCTAAACCATTTTTAATTAATCTTTTTGCACATGAAGTACCACCAGTTGTACAACACGAGATTACCATTGCAAAACAAGCATTGATTGATGCGAAAATTGACAATCAAATTAAAAGGGATGAGGTGAAATTGTCTAAATCCCAATATGATGAGCAATTAGCTGTTGTTTTGGAAGAAGGTGTTGCCGCTTGTTCGTTTACATTTGGCGTACCTACACCTTTACAAATTCGTCTTTTAAGAGAAAAAGGTATTCTCGTTTTCATTACAGCTACTTCACTTGAAGAAGTTCATGTAGCGAGTCAATTGGGTGTAGACGGTATATTCTTGCAAGGAATGGAAGCAGGAGGTCATCGTGGTTCGTTTATTGAGCCATTTCAGTATATACCGTTAAAAGATTTATTTACACAGGCAAAAGATATAACGAATATTCCGTTAATTGTTGCAGGTGGGATTGCAACAAAAGAACAAATGGATTGGTATTTAAAACAAGGGGCAGAAGCGATTACATTAGGAACTGCTCTATTAGTAAGTGACGAAAGTGGCGCTCCTTCAGCACATAAAGAACGTATTTTATGTGCTGAAACAGATGAAACCGTTCTCACAAAAATGTTTTCTGGAAAACCAGCTCGAGGTATTATGAATGGTTTTATTGAAAAGATGGAAATGATGCCTGTTGCTCCTTTTCCATATCAAAATGATTTAACAAAAGGGATTCGTGCAAGAGCAGCTTTTGCAAATAATTCCGAGAATATGTCTTTATGGGCAGGAACAAATTTACACCATGCAACGAAAGGAACAATTCGAGAGATTATTGAACGATTTGTTCATGCAGATTTATAAAATAAAGCGAGAATCGTACGTGAACAGTACGTTTCTCTTTTTTTATGTATGAAGCATAAAAAAAGAAGCAGGAATAAGATCCCTACTTCTTCGCTTATTATTAAATACCTAGAATATTATAGCCAGAATCTACATAAATAACTTCGCCTGTTACACCGCTTGAAAGTTGGCTTAACATAACAATTGTCATATTCGCTACTTCTTCTTGTGTAATGTTGCGACGCATTGGTGCAGCTTCTTCGATTTTATTTAGAATTTGATTAAATGATGGAACAGCTTTCGCTGAAATTGTTTTGATTGGTCCTGCTGAAATGGCATTTACACGAATGTTGTCTTGACCGATATCTGCTGCTAGATAACGTACAGATGCTTCAAGAGCTGCTTTTGCGATACCCATTACATTGTAGCCTTCTAACACACGGTCAGCGCCTAAGTAACTCATCGTTACAATCGAACCGTTCTCTGTCATATAAGGATGTGCAGCTTTTGCAACAGCGATTAATGAATAAGCACTTGTATCTTGTGCGAAAGCATAACCATCACGAGATGTTTCAAGGAAGCGGTTTTTTAAATCCTCTGTTAAAGATGAAGCAACAGAGTGTACGATACCATGAATAACACCACGTTTTTTACCGATTTCATCAAATGCTTGTTGGATACTCTCATCACTGTTAACATCACATTGAATGACATCATAAGTAGACGCATCAACATCTGCTAATAGCTTTTGTAATTTTGCTAGTGAACGATCTTTACGGTATGTAAATGTAACGTGTGCACCAATTGAGAATAATGATTTTGCAATACCCCATGCAATACTACGGTCGTTGGCAACACCCATTACGACGATATTTTTATCTTTAAAGTTTAATAAATTTTCCATAATAGCCCCCTACATATAGTTACTATTAGTACCTGATACTAAAATTTTAACGTACTCATAGCGCGAATGCAACTATTATTTTGCAACAAAGCCAAATACATTTTTAATAAGATGAACAGAGGCAAGGCTTAAAATGCTCGCTACTATGAGTAATAATACATGTCGAACATTCTCAGAGAAAAAATAAAGAGGCGTAAAATGTGTCATAAATTGAGCGTATGCAGCACCTAAAATAATAAATAACACGAGTTGAATGGAATAGTTGATAAAATATTTCATTTTAAACCTCCTTATAATCATAGCAGTATGTATATAACACGATACCCATTTAAAGTAAGTATAAACTAAATTGAGAGAAAATTGAAACATTTAATAACAAAAGAAAAGAGACTAAAGCAAAGGCTCAGTCTCTTATCGTATTATTCGTATTTTAATGCATCGCCGTCGAAAGTTTCATCGGCAACCTTAATTGAGTCAGTTGGACAACCTTCAAACGCGTCCTCCATGTCCTCCATTAAGTCTTCTGGTACTTCAGTTGTCCCTGTGTTATTATCTAAAATAACGAAGGCAATACCTTCATCATCGTAGTCATAAATATCAGGTGCAGCAGCGCCACAAGCGCCACAAGCGATACAAGTATCTTGGTCTACAATTGTAAACTTAGCCATATATTTTACCTCTCCTTTTGTGTCGTTCCCAATAGCTTCATTCTTATTCTAAAGTGCTTTGCATTTCATTTCAACCATAATCAACGAAACGAGGAGGAATTTGGCTTGTTTTTTGAACAATTATTATTACATATACTTCAAAAGTATGATGGACAACGAACAGTGTTTTCTGCATATCATTTATTAAAAGGGAAAAAGTCAGGTCAAACTATTCAAGATGTAGGGTTATTTCAATTACAGCCATACTTTAATTTATTCCCTCGTTTAACAAAAGAGAAATTTTATACACAAATTCAACATCTAGAACAAAAAAATAAAATTACGATTTCAGAAGATGAACATGTACACGTTCTAGTTGCACCTCACCTCACATTTGATGGTTTAGATGGTTGGCATTTACGCGGTGGTGAACATGTTTTTTTTGACCGATTCCAATTAGTTGTGCAAACGATTTCTAATCTACGTATGCAAGAGTCGCGCTTTTTACCGATTGTACGAGATGAACGTGTGCAACAGTTTGTTCGTCAGTATTTGACGTGGCTACATTATCAAGAAGAAAAGCAACAACATGCTTTTATTGAAGCTTTCCATCAATTGCTAGAAGAACTTCCTGTGACTGAACAAGAAAAAAATATCTTCATGTATCGCTTGAGCGGGTTTCAACAAATTGGTTGGACATGGCAACAATTAAAAGAACAAACGAATAGTTCGGAACTTGATTTACAATTACAATATGTACATACACTCCATCATATGATTCGTTTTATTGAAGAACATGTTATCGCTTTGTTTGAACCACTTTTATATCAAGTGCGTGTACAAACAGTGTTAACAGCTTCTACACAACAAACAGCTAATTTATTGATGCAGGGAATGAACATGGAACAAATTGCACAGATTAGACGTTTGAAGATGAGTACAATTGAAGATCATATTGCAGAAATTGCAATGAATGTGCAAACTTTTCCGATTGAGCAATTTGTACCAAATGAGATGCGTTTAGCAATTGAAGCAGTTGTATCTGAAGTAGGGAGTAAAAAACTTAGACCAATCAAAGAAAAGATACCAGAAGCGAGTTATTTTCAAATTCGCTTAGTTTTAGCATGGGCAGGGGGTGTTTAAATGTTAGAAAAAGCATTAAAAAAATACTTTCATTACGATACATTTCGTCCAGGTCAAAGAGAAGTGATTGAAGCTGTTTTACAAGAAAAGGATGTGATTGCACTTCTTCCAACAGGGAGTGGAAAATCACTATGTTATCAATTGAGTGGTTATCTTTTAAATGGAGCGGTAGTCATCGTTTCGCCATTACTATCACTCATGCAAGATCAAGTAGAGCAGATGAAGCGGTTTGGTGAAAAACGCGTAGTTGCCATCAATTCATTTTTACAAGGCGAACAACGTGAACGTGTGTTAGCGAATTTACAAGCGTATCGCTATATTTTTGTATCGCCTGAAATGTTAGGACAAAAAAGTTTTAAGCGAGCTCTTTCGCGTGTTCATATTGCATTAATTGCAGTAGACGAAGCACACTGTATTTCTCAGTGGGGGTTTGATTTTCGACCAGAATATTTAAATATTGGTGATACTATTCGTACATTTTCACGTGTACCAGTTTTAGCATTAACAGCTACTGCAACGAATCGTGTGAAAGAAGATATTCGAAAATATTTACATATGGAAAATCCTTATGAATGGATTTCAGCTGTGGATCGCCCGAATATTTGCTACCAAGTAGTACCTATTCAAAAACATTATGAGAAAATAGGTTGGTTAGTTGCGCATGTACAACATACGACTTCACCTGGCATTATTTATACACAATCACGTAAGAAAACAGAAGAATATGCAGAAGCTTTACGTGAATCTGGCGTGCGTGTAGCAGCCTATCATGCAGGGATACAACAAGATGAACGGCAATTGATACAACATCAATTTATTGCAGGTGAGCTTGATTGGATTGTTGCGACGAATGCTTTTGGTATGGGTGTTCATAAAGAAAATATTCGTCAAATTATTCATGACCATCTACCAAGTTCGATGGGGAATTATTTACAAGAAGTAGGTAGAGCTGGACGAGATGGTGAACAGTCTTTTGCAACATTATTATTTACAGAAGAAGATGATCGTATTACAAAATCAGTGAGTGTAATGGATTACCCTCAAGAATTTCATATTGATGAATATGAGCGGTTAGCGAATCAAGGCGTTAATCCTTTTATTATGGTAGAAGAAAGTAGAATCACTGAAACAAGTTATCGTATTTTACATTATTGGATGCATAAATTACCAAAAATAGAGGTAATAGAACAAATAAATCAAATGAAATTTGAAAAAGTGAAAGAAGTCGACCAATTGCAACAAATTTTAACAGGGAAAGACTGTATAAGAGAAGAAATTAGCCGATATTTTGAACAGGAACTCCTAACGAAGCCTGTGTTATGTTGTTCCGTATGTGGTCTACCAGAAGACGTAATACCGAAGAAGCGATTAATAAAAGAAGCATCAGCTCAACTTTTTTCATGGCAAGAACGTTTTAAACAAATATTTCCAAATTAAATTGAGATTCATTTACTTTTATTAAAATTTTAGTCATAATAGTATTATGATTATATAGAAAAAGGGGGATACACATGTCTCAAAATGATTATAAAGAGCGCGTAGAGGCGCATCGCCAATCCATCCAAGTAGAAGGTAATGGGACAAGTGAGAAGCCTACACGCATGTCACGTAAGCAGCAAAGAGAAGCAAAGGGTGGTGGGAAACCGCCGAAAAAAAATAAGAATAATTCTCTTTTGACAGTGTTAGCAGTTGTCTTTGTTATGATTCCAGCCGCTATTTTAATTTATACATTCGTTATTAAATCGGATACACCTACTAAAGAAGCTCCGAAAGCAGCAGGCACTGAACATGTAGAGATTGAAACAAATCAAAATGACGAAAAAGACACAAAAGAAACACAGAAAAAAGAAACACAAACAAAAGATTCAACAGCTAAAGCTGATGATGTAACAAAAGAAGAAAAGCAAGCAGCAAAAGAAAAAGAACAACAAAAGCTAGCAGAGGAAAAGGCAGCAAAAGAAAAAGAAGCGAAACAAAAGGCTGAACGAGAAAAAGTAGAGCAAGAAAAACGAGCTGCTGAGAAGAAAAAAGAAGAAGAGAAAAAGAAACAACCAGTTGAAACTGTAAAACCTTCTTCAGCTTATACAGCAGCAATTCAAGGCGGATATTTACACAATGCTGTAGAAGGCGACACGATTCAAAGTATTTCAATTAAATACTATGGTAGTGAAGCATATGTGAATCAAATTAAACAACTAAATGGAATTACGGCGGATCGCGTACCAGCAGGGACAAAAGTAGCTTTAATTAAAACACAATAAAAATAATCGTTCTTATATTTCAAAAGTCATAGGTGTCACATAATATGGAGAGGAATCGTTTTGTAAAATGATTCCTCTTTTATTTTGGTGGAAAAGGGAAGAGTACACGTAATTCAAATACTGTTTTTTAAAAAAGAGAAGCGTATAATATGATAGAAGAGTTTTTTAGAAATAAAAGGAGTGACAGATATGCGTCGAGAAGAAGCTATTATTGTTGGAGGAGGTCCTTGTGGATTATCAGCAGCAATTGCTTTGCAAAACATTGGTTTGAAGCCGATTGTAATTGAAAAGGGGAATATTGTGAATTCAATTTATAATTATCCCACCCACCAAACATTTTTTAGTTCAAGTGAAAAATTAGCCATTGGCGACGTTCCTTTTATCGTAGAAGCACAAAAACCTAAAAGAAATGAAGCGCTTGTCTACTATCGTGAAGTGGTTAAAATGAAAAATTTAGATATTCATCGTTTTGAAGAAGTACGTCATGTAGAAAAAGACGGTGAGGAGTTTGTTGTCGAGACATCAAAAGAAGTGTACCGCACACCATATGTAGTCATCGCGACAGGGTACTACGACCATCCAAACTATATGAATATCCCTGGTGAAGAATTACCAAAAGTGATGCATTACTTTAAAGAAGGGCATCCCTATTTTGATACAGATGTATTAATTATTGGCGGTAAAAACTCTGCGATTGATGCAGCGCTTGCACTTCATAAAGCAGGTGCGCGTGTAACAGTTGCTTATCGTGGCAGTGTTTATTCGCCAAGTATTAAACCGTGGGTGTTACCTGACTTTGATGCACTCGTACGTACAGGTGAAATTATCATGCATTTTAATACAGTTGTAACAGAAATTCGTCCGCATGAAGTCGTTCTTGTTGAAGAAGGTGTAGAAAAAACAATTGAAAATGATTTTGTTTTCGCTATGACTGGATATCATCCGGACCATCGTTTTATTAAAGAGATGGGTGTTGAACAAGATGTAGCGACAGGACGACCTGTTTTTGATGCTGAAACGATGGAAACGAATGTACCAGGACTTTTCATTGCAGGTGTTATTGCTGCTGGAAATAACGCGAATGAAATCTTTATTGAAAATGGACGATTCCATGGAGAGCAGATTGCCAAATGTATTGAACAAAAAAAGTAAAATCTTAAAAAAGAGGGAACGCTTAACTGGCTGTTCCCTCTTTTCATATTTTATTAGTTTCGATAGAAAAACTCAGCAATTGAGATTTTAGGGTTTTGTTCATTTAATGCGACCAATAATTTTAAACGCGCTTTTTGCCCGTTAATCCCATTTGTATAGATAGCGCCTAAATCCTCAAGCATCTTCCCACCGCCTACATAACCATAAACACCTTGAGCAATCCCATTAAAGCAACGTGACACAATGACAACAGGAATACCGTCATCTAATAGTTTTTGAATACTGGGTACAATCGAAGGTGGAACATTTCCTTGCCCAAAACCTTCGATAACTAAGCCATCGTATTTAGCTAATCGAATGGCTTCAACGATATCTGCTTCCATTCCTGCATATGTTTTGAGTAATGCAACACGTTTTTTAAAATCATGCACTTCTGCAAATTCGCGAAGAACAGGTGAATGATGAAAATGAATATTTTTGTTTGTAATCAGACCGATTGGGCCATATTGAGGTGATTGGAAAGTAGCAACATTACTTGTCGATGTTTTTGTAACATTTGCTGCAGCATGAATTTCATCATTCATGACAACTAAAACACCTAATCCATGTGCTTTTTCTTCACTAGCAACACGAATAGCAGCTACTAAATTATAAATACCATCTGAACCAATTTCATTAGATGAACGCATTGCACCTGTTAAAATAATGGGGATGTCCGTATGAATAGTTAAATCTAAGAAATAAGCTGTTTCTTCTAATGTATCAGTACCATGTGTAATGACAATACCATCATAAGCTGCTTTTTTTAGTTGTTCTTCAATTATTTTACGTAGTGTCAACATGTGCTCAGGGGTCATATGTGGAGAAGGAAGATTGAAGGCATCAATCTCTGTAATATGTGCAAACTGTTCTAATTTTTCACGCTCTTTTGTTAAGGGATTGACTTCATCAGGGACAACCGCACCATTTTCTTCAACATGCATTGAAATTGTACCACCTGTATGAATTAATAAAATTTGTTTTTTCAATATGAATACCTCCTATTAATATCGCGTTCGCTAATGCTATAATAAGCAGTAATAAAGGTGAGAGGAGCTTAATTATGTTCATCTTATTATCTGTTGCGATTGCACCAGGACTTGCTTTGTTTAGCTTTTTTTATTTACGCAATCAAATGGCAACAGAACCTAGAAAAACATTGCTACAGTCATTTATCTATGGCGCAATTTTAACATTTCCAATCATGTTTTTACAGTATGTATTTAAAGAAGAACAAGTCTTTCAACATATAATTGTGCAAGATGTCTTTTTTACAGGCGTTATTGAAGAATTTTTTAAGTGGATTTTTCTGATTTTAGTTATTTATCATCATGTTGAATTTGACGACCCCTATGATGGCGTATTGTACGGGGCAGCTGTATCTTTAGGTTTTGCAACGGTTGAAAATGTGATTTATTTAATGTCTTATGGCATGGACACAGCGTTTTTACGCGCAATTTTACCTGTTTCAAGTCATGCTCTATTTGGGGTTGTGATGGGTTATTATCTCGGTAAAGCAAAATTCCAGTCTTCTCAAGCGAGTTTACGATACAGGGCACTTGCCTTATTTGCCCCGATGACCTTACATATTTTATACAATGCGATTTTCATTTCTCAAAATCACTGGGTATACTATATGGTTCCATTTATGCTGTTTTTATGGTGGTTTAGTTTACGAAAAGTAAAGCAAGCACATAAAGCGCTGGTTCAATTATTGATTCAAAAAGCGAATTAGTTCAAAGGTTGTGTATCTGTATTATGATATGTGTAAATTGAAATATTTTTTTGAAAGAATTGTGGAAAAAGTTGTGTTATAATGCCATAATATACATATAATTAAACAGATATGGGTGAAAAGTATGGAGATTAAATTAGGTACAAACTTACTGTTAGCGCCTTATGATGAAGAAACAGATGAAAAGTTTAAATGTAAAGTAGTTGATCAACAAGGAGATATCTTATTTATCGATTATCCTGTTAGCACACTGACACATCGTACAGCTTTTTTAATGGAAGGAACTCGTTTTCGTGCATCTTATATTGATGAAGCGAAGATTGGGTTCAGTTTTAAAACAACAATTATGGGACGCGAAAAGGGAAATATTCCAACATTAAAGCTTGCTCTTCCATCAGATGAAGAATTTGAAAAAGTACAAAGGCGAGAATATGTACGCGTCGAGACACCAGTTGATGTTGCAATCTATCGTAATGAACATTATAGTCAATATGTATCAGAAGATATTAGTGCAGGTGGATTAGCGATTATTGCTTCACAAGCAGATCAATTTAAGCCATTAGAACAAGTTGAGCTTACGATTGCACTTCCCTTTGAAAACCGAGAAGAAGGTGTAAAATACGTACAGACTTCAGCTGAAGTAATTCGTGTCATTGATCAAGAAGGTGTTATTATTGTACCGCTTAAATTTATGAATACAGACGAAATTGACAAGCAGCATATCTTACGTTTTTGTTTTGAACGTCAGTTGTTAATTCGAAAAAAAGAAACAAAAATTTAATTTTAAAAATGACATTTCATGGACAAATTCGTCGTGTTGAAATGTCATTTTTTCATGTTCTCAAGTGGTACAGTTACGCATTTTTTATGGTACAATGTTACGAAAGAAAGGGTTGAACAAAGTGACAAAGAAAATTCAAATTGCAATCGATGGACCAGCTGGAGCTGGTAAAAGTACAATCGCAAAAATTGCGGCTGAAAAATTAGGTTATACGTATATTGATACAGGTGCGATGTATCGTGCTTTAACATATAAAGCATTACAACATCAAATTGATTTATCAAGTGAAGAAGCAGTAACAACATTACTAAAACAAACAGTAATCGAACTACAACCGTCTCCAAATGGCCAACTTGTATTTTTAGATGGGCAAAACGTATCAAGTGAAATTCGCTCAAATGAAGTAACAAGTCAAGTTTCAACTGTTGCAGCTCATGGCACAATGCGTGAAATTATGGTTGAACGTCAATATGAGATGGCTGAAAAAGGCGGCGTCATTATGGACGGTCGTGATATTGGAACAGCTGTATTACCGAATGCAGAGTTAAAAGTATTCATGTCTGCAACAGTAGAAGAACGTGCGCGTCGACGTTATGAAGATAATAAACAACGTGGTATTGACTCGTCATTTGAAGCGTTAAAAGAAGAAATCGCACTTCGTGACAAGATGGATAGTGAACGAGAAGCTTCTCCGCTTGTACAAGCAGAAGATGCTATTTATTTAGATACGACAGAATTATCAATTGATGAAGCGGCAAACGCAATTTTAAAATTAGCGAGTGAAAGGATGGCATAAGATGGACTTTTACCATTTTGCACGATCAGTTGTTTATGCAGCATTAAAACCACTCTACCGTATTCAAATTATCGGACAAGAAAATTTCCCTAAAGAGGGTGGTGTCCTACTTTGTTCAAATCACATTGACGAATTAGACCCACCAGTTGTTGGTGTAACAGCTCCTCGACCAGTTAATTTTATGGCGAAAGAAGAATTGTTTAAACTACCAATCCTTAAGGGTATATTACCAAAGGTACACGCTTTCCCTGTAAAACGTGGTTTAAGTGACCGTCAAGCATTACGAACAGCAATCTCTTTATTAAAAGAGGGGCAAGTTGTCGGTTTATTCCCAGAAGGAACGCGAAACCGCACAGGACAATTAGGAAAAGGTTTCTCAGGTGCAGGCTTTTTTGCACTACGTGGTGGTGATGCGGTCGTCATGCCATGTGCAGTTATTGGACCTTATAAGATGTTCCGTAAAGTAACGGTAGTTTATGGTCAACCAATCGATATGACACCTTATCGTGAAAATAAGGCAAAACCTGAGGAAGTAACTGAAGTAATTATGGCGAGTATTCAAAAATTGTTAGATGAATATCACCCAGATAATAAAAAATAAAGGGTAATTTTTGTCTTTCTGTTAGAAATCTACTAAAATAAAGGTAACTGAGGCGAAGGAGGATTACATATGTCTGAAGAGATGAATGTGAATGAATTACCAGAAATTCAAGAAGGTACGGTTGTAAAGGTAAAAGTTGAAACGGTTGAAGATAATCGTGTCATTGTTTCGATTCCAAATGCAAAGTACGATGGTATTATCCCTATTAGCGAGTTATCCAGTTTACATGTGGAAAAGGCATCAGACGCTGTATCAGTAGGTGATGAATTTGAAGCTGTAGTTACAAAAGTGGAAGACCCAGCGACAGATGCAGATGAAAAAACAGGTAACTATGTTTTATCAAAAAGAAAAGTAGACGCAGAACATGCGTGGGAAAAACTTGAAAAGCAATTTGAAGCGGGAGAAATTCTTGAAGCAGAAGTAAAAGATGTTGTTAAAGGTGGCCTAGTTGTTGATTTAGGCGTTCGCGGTTTTGTACCGGCTTCTTTAGTAGAAGATCACTTTGTTGAATCATTTGAAGACTACAAAGGAAAAATGATTTCATTTAAGATTGTTGAAATGGACCGAGAAAAAAATCGTTTAATCTTATCACATCGCGCAGTTGTTCAAGAACAA
Organism: Kurthia sp. 11kri321; assembly: GCF_001534765.1. Taxonomy (NCBI): domain Bacteria; kingdom Bacillati; phylum Bacillota; class Bacilli; order Caryophanales; family Caryophanaceae; genus Kurthia; species Kurthia sp. 11kri321. Next base: position 1,930,102 of record NZ_CP013217.1, on the reverse strand, counting down.
AAAGAAGAACAAAAAGGCGAAATTATTCAAAACTTACAAGCTGGCGATGTCGTAGATGGTGTCGTACAACGTCTTGCAACATTTGGTGCGTTTGTTGATTTAGGTGGCGTAGATGGTCTTGTACACATCTCACAACTATCATATGAACATATCGAAAATGTGGAAGATGTACTAGAAGAAGGTCAAAAAGTAAAAGTGAAAATCTTAGCTGTTGACCCAGACGAAGGACGCATCTCATTATCAATTAAAGATACACTACCAGGACCATGGGAAAATATTCAAGAAAAAGTACAGAAAGATGCCATTCTTGACGGTGTTGTACGTCGTCTTGTAACTTTTGGTGCATTTGTTGAAATTTTACCTGGTATTGAAGGGCTTGTGCATATCTCACAAATTTCTCATAAGCATATCAACACACCGCATGAGGCTTTAAAAGAAGGTCAAGATGTGCAAGTGAAGGTACTTGAAGTGAATGAGAATGAAAAACGTATTGCATTGAGCATTAAAGCGTTACTTGAAGATGATACAGTAGTTGAAGAAGTAGTTGAGTATGAACTACCTGAACAAGAAACTGGCTTCTCATTCGGGGATTTACTAGGTGATAAATTAAAAGACTTCAATAAAAAAGACTAATAATAGAGCGTGTATAACATCCTATAAAGAGATGTTATGCACGCTTCTTTTTATCATGTAATGAGATATGAAAAAGCAGAAAGTTCCTTTATATACGGTTTTCCTTTTCATAGTGCTTTATTTTTGATAAAATAGAAGCACTGTAAACAATGAGTGGTTAGGTGATGGAACCCCCATCATCTTTTTTATTGTATAATAAGTAATTTTGAAAGTGGAAGGATGAAACAAAATGACGAAACCAGTTATAGCAATCGTCGGCCGTCCTAATGTCGGAAAATCGACAATCTTTAACCGAATTGTAGGCGAGCGTATATCAATCGTTGAAGATGTTGCGGGCGTAACACGTGACCGTATCTATAGTTCAGCGGATTGGTTAACACATGAATTTAATATTATTGACACAGGCGGTATTGATATTGGTGATGAACCATTCTTAGATCAAATCCGTGAACAAGCTGAAATTGCCATGGATGAAGCAGACGTGATTATCTTTATGACAAATGGTCGTGAAGGTGTAACATTAGCAGATGAGCAAGTAGCGAAAATTTTATATAAAACAAAAAAACCAGTTGTCTTAGCGGTTAACAAAATTGATAACCCTGATATGAGAGATATGATTTATGATTTCTATTCATTAGGGTTTGGCGATCCATTCCCAATCTCTGGTTCACACGGTTTAGGACTGGGTGATTTATTAGATGAAGCAGCAAAACATTTCCCAGAACAAGATGAAGTAGAGTATGACGAAAATGTCATTAAATTCTCTTTAATCGGTCGTCCAAATGTAGGGAAATCATCTTTAGTAAATGCATTCTTAGGTGATGATCGTGTTATCGTAAGTGACGTTGCAGGCACAACACGTGACGCAATTGATTCAGAATACGAATACGACGGTCAAGAGTATGTCATCATTGATACTGCAGGTATGCGTAAGAAAGGTAAAGTGTACGAGAGCACAGAAAAGTATAGTGTATTACGTGCATTACGTGCAATCGAACGTTCCGACGTTGTTTTAGTCGTTTTAAACGGTGAAGAAGGTATTCAAGAACAAGATAAAAAGATTGCTGGTTACGCGCATCAAGCAGGTAAAGCAGTCATCATTGTTATGAATAAATGGGATGCTGTTGATAAAGACGAAAAGACAATGAACGAAAAAACAAAAGAAATTCGTGAGCAATTCCAATTCTTGGATTATGCACCGATTGTTTTCACATCTGCTAAAACAGGTAAACGCGTACACAATTTACTACCTGTAATTAATCGTGTAAGTGAAAATCATGCAATGCGTATTCAATCAAGTATTCTAAATGAAGTTATTTCAGATGCAGTTGCACGTAACCCTGCTCCAACGGATAAAGGGCGTCGTCTACGCATTTACTATGCAACACAAGTGGCAATCAAGCCACCGACATTCGTTGTGTTCGTAAATGATCCAGAATTAATGCACTTCACATACGAACGTTTCTTAGAGAATCGTATTCGTGATACGTTTGAATTTGAAGGTACGCCAATTCGAATTATTACTAGAGCGCGCGATTAGAGGAGGAAATGGACAGATGAGTAAAGTTACAGTATTTGGAGCTGGCTCATGGGGAACAGCATTAGCGACTGTTCTTGCCGAAAATGGACATGATACATTATTATGGTCTCATCGAGAGGACCAAGCACAAGAAATTCAACAGCAACATACAAATGAAAAGTATTTGCCAGGAACAGTATTACCGCAAAATCTTTGTGCAACTTCAGATGTAGCATCTGCAGTGGAGCATGCTGAAGTTATTGTGATGGCTGTGCCTACTAAGGGAATTCGTGAAACGTGCCAAAAAATTATGAAGACGTTAAACCGTCAAATTATTTTTGTACATGTTTCAAAAGGAATTGAACCAGATTCATTAATTCGTATTTCTGAAATTATGAAAGAAGAATTAGCAGAAGAAGTTGTAAAAGATATTGTGGTCTTATCTGGACCAAGTCATGCGGAAGAAGTTGTTAAAAAACATCCAACAACAGTTGCATCTTCTTGTGAAAACTTGGAATCAGCTGTCGTTGTACAAGATTTATTTATGAATCATTATTTCCGTGTTTACACGAATGAAGATGTTGTTGGTGTAGAACTAGGTGGCGCATTAAAGAATGTTATTGCTCTTGCGGCAGGTGTTTCAGATGGTATTGGCTTTGGTGACAATGCAAAAGCTGCACTCATTACACGTGGTTTAGCTGAAATTTCACGTTTAGGTATTAAAATGGGTGCAAATCCAATGACATTCATGGGCTTAGCTGGTATGGGTGACTTAATTGTAACGTGTACTTCTGTTCATTCTCGTAACTGGCGAGCAGGTAATTTATTAGGTAAAGGTTTGAAACTAGAAGAAGTATTAGAGCAAATGGGTATGGTTGTAGAAGGCGTTCGTACAACAAAAGCAGCACACCAACTTGCTGATAAATACGAAGTTTCAATGCCGATTGTTCAAGCCTTATACGCAGTATTATTTGAAGATCAATCTGCAAAAGAGATGGTTGAGAAACTTATGTTGCGTATGAAAAAGTCAGAAATGGACGGACAATACTAAAAAATTTCTACTATTATATAGTAATTTACAAATTAACACATAATGTTACAAGTTATATGTAATGTTATGTGTTTTTTAGATTTTAAATTCCTTTTTAAAAAGTACCTAAGATATTTGTATTCAAATATCTTAGGTACTTTTGTGCAAATGATATAAAAACTTATCATTTCAGAAAAAAATTTTAACGAAAAAAATAGCAATATTACAAAGAAAATAAGCTGTAGAAAATATATAATTTTAAAAAAAGGGGTATTTTTTTATAGTTATCTTAAGAGAAAATATATACTTAGAAAATAAAAAGAAGTGGAAAAAGCTTTAAAAGATAACTCTTTTTTTGAGATAAAAAGTCTATTTACTTACAAAAAATAAAAAGAAATATATGTATTTAAAACGCATATTCGAGTGTATGAAAGTGATTAAGAGAAAGAATAATTTTTTGAGAAATTCACTTTGTTGTATTTAAGAAAAAATAATCTTTTCTAATATATATACATTTCTATAAAAGAAATAAAAATATACAAGTTAAAATGGTATGAAAAGGTATTTTTTGCGCTTTAAACCCTTGCAAAATCAATATTTTCAAATAGAAATAAAAAAATAAAGTAAATGTGTTTAAAAGTTCTAAAGAACGGTAATCTATAAGGTGTGGAACGGTAATATGTGGTAAATGTTGGTGTAGCAATGTTTTAGAAAAAAATAAAATTATTTTTATTCATATATTTGAATAAAAAACCGATTTATTGAAACTTTAATTTTTTTCTGAAAAATGATGTGGTTTGTAAAATAAAGTTATTTTTGTTTCAATGAATGTTATGAGAAGTTATTTTATGCTTATTTGAAATCTATATTTACTTTGAACTGGCATGAAGTAACTAAATAGTTTACAGTTGATAAAAGTTGGTAAAAGAAGTATAAATATTATTGCGAAGTAAATCGTGTTTATGATACTCTTTTACATGATTTAAAACAAAAGTCTTTGAGAGGAGGTGAATGGTGTGAACAAAACAGAATTAGTAAACTCAGTAGCAGAAGCTGCAGAACTTTCTAAGAAGGATGCTGCGAAAGCAGTTGAATCTGTATTTGAAACAATCCAAGAGGCTCTAGCTAAAGGTGATAAAGTACAGTTAATCGGTTTCGGTAACTTCGAAGTTCGTGAACGTGCTGCTCGTAAAGGACGTAACCCTCAAACAGGTGAAGAAATCCAAATCGATGCAAGTAAAGTACCTGCTTTCAAACCAGGTAAAGCACTTAAAGACGCGATTAAATAATCGAATCGAATGCGGTACATAAGAGTAGTTAATCTTTTGATTAGCTGCTCTTTTTGTATGCACTTTTATACAAATCGAAAAAATTGCATATTTTCACAGAAATAATAAGTCTTAGCCCTTTGCCTTGCATGGTCGTATATGCTAACATCAAAAAGAGAATTTAACAGGCAGATTGATTAAGTGATAATGGGGGAGTAATTTTGACAAAGGAAATCAGTTCACAAGTTGACATAAATAAAATTCAAACAGCTGTAAAAATGATTTTAGAAGCTGTAGGAGAAAATCCGTCACGCGAAGGATTACTTGATACACCAAAACGTGTAGCTAAAATGTATGCAGAAATGTTTGAAGGTTTACATAAAGATCCAAAAGAGTATTTTGAAACGGTATTTCATGAAGGACATGATGAAGTCGTTCTTGTAAAAGATATTCCATTCTTTTCAATGTGCGAACATCATCTTGTACCGTTCTATGGTAAAGCACATGTAGCATACATACCAAAAGACGGTGTTGTAGCTGGATTGAGTAAATTAGCGCGTACCGTTGAAACAGTCGCACGTCGCCCACAACTACAAGAACGTATTACAGATACAGTTGCACAAACACTGATGGATATGCTATCTCCACAAGGTGTATATGTAGTCGTAGAAGCAGAGCATATGTGTATGACGATGCGTGGCATTAAAAAGCCGGGTGCTAAAACGATTACATCCGTTGCTAAAGGTGTATTTGAGGAAGATTCTGTAAAAAGAAATGAAATTCTCTCGTTCATTCAAATGCCTTAATTTTAATAGGCTTTTGTGGTATGATAGAATGAGAAAATTCGAATGATAGGAGAGCTGTCTTATGTCTCAAAATGATTTTATTGTAATTAAAGCAGAAGAAGATGGTGTACACGTAATAGGCCTTACACGAGGCGATGACACAAAATTCCATCATTCTGAAAAATTAGATCAAGGCGAAGTTATGATTGCGCAATTTACCGAACATACATCTGCGATGAAAATTCGTGGTAAAGCGATTATTCAATCTGCAAATGGTACAATTGAAAGTGACGCAAAGAAGTAACAAGTATTAAACATCGTGTTGATTGAAACATCAGGAAATGAATTGAATGGAGATTTTTTTTATGAATGCAGCTAACATGGAGCAACTTGTAACAGAATTAAAAGATGAAATTTACAATAAATTGCATCATAGAACCCTCCTAGCATATACAGGTCAGCCACCAATTTGGGATGATCAATTGTTTTATTTATTGCTACCAAGAGTAAACGGTGAACAGTGGACGAAACAACATCAAGTAGCTGCTCAAAGTGTTGCCATGATTCAGACGGCTTTAACAACGCATGATTTGGTAAAAGAACAACAAGCGACGTCAAAAGCACAACAATTGATGGTATTAGCTGGAGATTACTATAGTGGCATGTACTATGACACCTTAGCAAAACTACCAGATATTCAGTTTGTACAAAAATTATCAAATGCCGTAGCAGAAATCAGTGAGCAAAAAACCGCATTCTATGAACCGAAAGAGTGTACACTAGAAGAGTTGCTCCTTCGCTATGAAACCATCGTTAGTAGAGCAGTAGAACAATTTATGGGGCATTTTGGCTTTACAGTATATATTGAATTGATGAAAAAGGGCATGTTACTCAGTCGTTTATCAGCAGAACTCAAAAAAGTAATAAATGATACAAGTACAATACGTCTTTTTCGTGTGATTTCAGAAAGATTTTCTTCAAAGGATGAAGCCATCCAAGCAATCCAACAAGAAATTACCACACGAGCTACAAAGCTAACAGAAGAAATTCATACTATGGGATTTTTAACGAATGTTGCAAAAACTGCCATTTTAAGTCGAATTGAGGCGCTTAATCACAGTGCAACGTAGGAAGAGGGAAGGTTGAAAAATTGGCACAATCAAAATCAGAACGCGTACATGAAGTCTTTGAGAATATTTCAGGTGACTATGACAAAATGAACTCGGTGATTAGTTTCCAGATGCACAAAAGCTGGCGTAAAGATACGATGCAGCAAATGAACATCCAACCAGGAACTAAAGCATTAGATGTTTGTTGCGGTACAGCAGATTGGACAATTGCGCTTGGTGAGGCAGTTGGTAAAGATGGCGATGTTATTGGTTTAGACTTTAGTCAAAATATGCTGAATGTCGGCATCGATAAAACAAAAGATATGGACAATGTGAATTTAATTCAAGGGAACGCAATGGAACTACCTTTTGAAGATAATTCGTTTGACTATGTAACAATTGGATTTGGTTTACGTAATGTACCGGATTATATGCAAGTATTACGTGAAATGAATCGTGTTGCAAAACCAGGCGCAAAAATCGTTTGTCTTGAAACGTCACAATCAGAGATCCCTGTCTACAAACAGCTATTTAAATTTTACTTTAAATATATTATGCCGATCTTTGGTAAATTATTAGCTAAAAGTTACAAAGAGTATTCTTGGTTACAAGAGTCGGCAGATACGTTCCCAGGACGTAAAGAGTTGAAAAAAATGTTTGAACAAGCAGGTATGGTGAATGTATCTTATACCTCTTATAGCGGTGGGGCAGCTGCAACACATATTGGCTATAAAAAAGAAAAATAGGCGGGAGAAGGTTTATTCACGTGGAAAAGATGAAGCTAAAGATGCTCTACTCTGGTATGAAATCAGAGATTGACATCATCGAAAAAGAATTAGAAACGGCGCTGAATTCCTCTTCACACTTTTTGAATGAAGCTTCTTTGCATCTTTTAAAAGCTGGGGGAAAACGCATTCGCCCAGTTTTTGTTTTGCTCGCTGCAAAATTTGGACAATATGATATTCAACAAATCAAAAATGTTGCTGTGCCACTCGAATTAATTCATATGGCATCACTTGTTCATGATGATGTAATTGATAATGCGGAATTACGTAGAGGTCGCGAAACAGTAAAAGCACAGTATAATAACCGAGTAGCAATGTATGCAGGCGATTTTATTTTTGCAAAAGCATTAGAATATATGACGCAAATAAAAAAACAACAAGCGCATCAAGTATTATCAAATACAATGGTTGAGATTTGTGTGGGAGAAATTATTCAAATTGAAGATAAACAGGTACTCAAGCAAAACTTACGTGATTACTTCCGTCGGATTAAGCGTAAAACAGCTGTTTTAATTTCTTCAAGTTGTGAGCTAGGAGCAATCGCTTCAGGCGCATCGCCAGAAGTTGTACGTCATATGCGCCGTTTTGGATATTATGTAGGGATGTCATTCCAAATTATTGATGATATTTTAGATTTTACGGCAACGGATAAGCAGCTAGGTAAACCAGCAGGAAGCGATTTAATGCAAGGGAACGTTACATTACCAGCGTTATATGCTTTAGAAGATGACCAAATTCGTCCAATGATTGAAAAAGTGATTGAAGGGCCGATTACTGAAGGCGAACGTCAACAACTATTGAAGGCGATTCGAAAATCTGACGCAATTCAAAAAGCAAATCATATAAGTGATTTATATTTACAGAAGGCGTTAAAAGAAGTAGACAAGTTACCGAATCATCCAGTGAATAAATCACTTGTAGATATTGCAAATTTCATGGGGAAACGTAAATTTTAACCAAATTGTCATAGTATTTGTTGAACATTATGGCATTCAATGATAGAATTTTACGGTAGGTAAAATACCTGTAGATATTATTAAGGAGTGTAATTTAAACATGGCTATCCAACAAACATTTTTAATGGTTAAACCTGACGGCGTAAAACGTCAAGTAGTAGGTGATATCGTAGACCGCTTCGAACGTCGTGGCTTCGAATTAAAAGGCGCTAAACTAATGAACATCACAAAAGAATTAGCAGAAAAACACTATGCAGAGCATGCAGAACGTCCATTCTTTGGTGAATTAGTAGAATTCATCACTTCTGGTCCTGTATTCGCAATGGTATGGGAAGGCGAGAACGTAATCGCTTTAGCTCGTCTTATGATGGGTGCTACAAACCCAGCTGAATCTGCTCCAGGAACAATCCGTGGTGACTACGCTACAACTGTAGCTGAAAACATCATTCACGGTTCTGATTCTTTAGCATCTGCTGAACGCGAAATCGGTCTATTCTTCGGTGAAGAAGGTTTAGTAAAATAATTTTCATCTCGTAGATGAAAATTATAAGTAAAGTAAAAACATCTTTACTAACCGTAAAAATGATTTGATACTTTGAATGAAAGAGTTGCACATCTGTGTGGCTCTTTTTTTATTGTGCTTCAGATTATGTCCGTTTTTTAAAAATAAATGAATGAAAGCGCTCTGATAAACATCTTTTCACGTTACACTATTTCAGAATATGAAAAAATGTTTTATAATGGTAAGTATGAATAGAGGGAGGAAAAGGTATGACAGATTATGAAATGTTCGTTGAACGTGTAAAGACGAAAACCGGCATTGATTTAGCTCTTTACAAAGAGGCACAAATGAAACGACGCTTAACGTCTTTATATGAGAAAAAAGGTTTTAGTAATTTTGTAGACTTTTTCAAAGAGATGGATGTTAATCGTGAACTTATGGACGAATTTTTAGATCGTATGACGATTAATGTATCTGAATTTTATCGTAATGGTAAACGATGGGAAGTTTTGGAGAAAAAGATTTTACCACGTCTCTTGAAAGCAAGCCCACGCTTAAAAGTATGGAGTGCAGCTTGTTCAACAGGTGAAGAACCGTATTCACTTGCGATGGTACTATCAAATCATCAGCCATTATCTCAAGTATCTATTTCAGCTACAGATTTAGATGAGAATGCAATTGCTAAAGCAAAAGCAGCCATCTATCCGGAGCGCTCCCTTGCCGAAGTTCCAGCACAAATGAAACAAAAATATTTTGAGCAAGAAGGTTCTTTTTATAAAGTAACGCCTGATATTAAAAGAACGGTTACATTTAAAAAACATAACTTATTAAATGATCGATATGAACAAAATCATGATTTAATCGTTTGTCGTAATGTCATGATTTATTTTACAGAAGAAGCGAAAGATCAAATTTATCATAACTTCAGTAAAGCTTTGAAACCAGGCGGTGTACTATTTGTTGGAAGCACTGAACAAATTTTTAATCCAGCACAATATGATTTTGAAGTAGAAGATACATTTTTCTATCGTAAAAAAGGTTAACTATAAGAGGAATGCGCTTTTCGCATATGTGAAAAGCGGTTTTTTATAAATAAAAATAAATTCAAAAAACATCAAAATTTCAGTTAATTTATTTTTATTATAAAATCAACTGAAATTTATAAAAATATATGTTATAGTGAAAAACATATACTTTAGCGATGTGAAGGGGGAAAGCGTAAATGAGATACTTAACAGCGGGTGAATCACATGGCCCACAATTAACAACAATTATTGAAGGACTTCCTTCATTACTACCAATTACAGCAGAACAGATTAATCATGAACTGAAAAGACGCCAAGGAGGACATGGTCGAGGTCGACGTATGCAAATCGAAACCGATACGGTAGAAATTACATCAGGTATTCGTCATGGTAAAACGCTCGGCTCACCTGTTGCGCTTGTGGTAACGAATGATGATTGGAAACACTGGACAAAAATTATGGGTGCAGAGCCACTTCCAGAAGATGTTGACCCGAATGAGATCAAACGTCAAATCTCGCGTCCACGTCCAGGACATGCCGATTTAGTAGGCGGTATGAAATATGGTCACCGCGACTTACGAAACGTCTTAGAACGCTCATCAGCACGTGAAACAACTGTACGTGTAGCTGTTGGTGCAGTAGCTAAAATTCTTTTAGAACAATTAGATATTCGTATCGTAGCGCATGTTGTAGAAATCGGTGGTATTACAATCGACCGACAAGCAGTTGAAGGAAAATCAGTAGAAGAAATTCGTACAATCGTAGAAGAAGATCCATGTTACTGCGTGGACCCAGAAGCTTCAGCAAAAATGGTTGCACTAATCGATGAAACGAAAAAAGCAGGCGATACAATTGGTGGCGTTGTTGAAGTCATCGTAGAAGGTATGCCAGCAGGTGTCGGTTCATATGTACATTACGACCGCAAGTTAGATGGTAAACTGGCACAAGCGATGCTTAGTATCAATGCTTTTAAGGGTGTTGAATTTGGTATTGGCTTTGATGCAGCACATGTACCTGGGTCACAAGTCCATGATGAAATCATTTGGGATGAGGAGCAAGGTTATACACGCCGCACAAATCGCCTAGGCGGTTTAGAAGGCGGTATGTCTACAGGTATGCCAATTGTTGTACGTGGCGTTATGAAGCCGATTCCAACACTTTATAAGCCATTACAAAGTGTGGATATCGAAACAAAAGAGGCATTTAAGGCTTCTGTAGAACGTTCAGACGCATGTGCAGTACCAGCTGCATCAGTCGTAGCAGAACATGCGATTGCTTTTGAAATTGCGAATGCAATTTTAGACCAATTCCATGCAGACCAGTTACCACAACTGCAACAACAAATCGAGCAAATGAAACAACAAGCGAAGGAGTTTTAATGATGCGTATTCCCGTACAAACACCATCTCACGCCTATGAAGTCGTGATTGGTTCACATCATTTAACAGAAGCTATTACATCACTTGCTAGCAAAATCGAAACAGCCGATCAATTGGTTGTATTTACAGATGAACACGTTTGGGCGCTTCATGGAGAACATTTTTCAAAAGCTTTTCCACATCCATTCAAATTGCATATTTTAGCTGCAGGTGAAGCATGCAAGACATTTGACAGTTATTACGCAGCGCAAACATTCCTTTTAGAACAAAAATGCACACGTAAATCAATGCTTTTTGCATTCGGTGGTGGAGCAGTAGGCGATTTAACTGGTTTTGTAGCAGCTACTTTTATGCGTGGTATCCCATTTGTTCAAATTCCAACAACTATTTTGGCGCATGACTCAGCTGTAGGTGGAAAAACAGCCATCAATCATCCACTAGGTAAAAATATGATTGGTGCGTTTTATCAACCTGAAGCTGTTTTATATGATATTGCATTTTTAGCTTCATTACCTGAAAAAGAAGTACGTTCAGGTATGGCAGAAGCGATTAAACATGCCCTCATCTCGGATGAACAGTGGTATGAAGAATTTTTAACGCAAGATATTCAGCGTTTATCAGAAGAGCAATTAGCGCACTATTTAGAGCGTGGAATCACAGTAAAGGCAGACATTGTTTCACAAGATGAACAAGAACATTCCGTACGTAAATACTTAAACTTCGGTCATACGTATGGTCATGCAATTGAAGCTGCTTCTGGATTTGGAAAGTTAGCACATGGTGAGGCGATTATGATTGGTATGGTCTATGCCTTATTGTTAAGTGAAAAGTATGGTCAACTAAATCGTGCGAATACGTTAGAGTTCTTAGCTTTCGCTCAAAAGAATGGCTATACATTCAAACCAGTACATGATTTTACGTTTGATACGTTATTACCATACTTAATGACAGATAAAAAAGCAGAGTACGGTATTTTACAATTCGTTCTATTAGATGAAATTGGTAAGCCGTTTGTTCAAAAAGTAACAGTAGAAGAGTGTCGCGAAATCGATACACTACTACGCACAATTGTTTAGGAGGTGTCCCATATGATTCGAGGTATTCGAGGTGCAACAACGATTACAGTAAATGATGCTGTACAAGTAGAGATTGAAACAACGAGATTATTAAAAGAAATCATTGAGCGCAATGAAGTAAAAGCAGAAGATGTATCATCCGTTATTGCAACAACGACGCCAGATATTACATCTGCTTTTCCAGCAAAAACTGTACGCACGTATGAGGGATGGGATTATGTTCCAGTTATGTGTATGCACGAAATGAATGTCGCGGGTGCGTTACCACTTTGTATCCGTCTACTTGTGAATGTAGAAACGCAAAAAGCACAGAAAGAAATTGCCCATGTCTATTTGAATGAGGCAATGAAATTAAGACCAGACTTAGTAAAATAATGAGATGAGGAAGAAAGAGGCGACTTAACGATGAAGTGGAAAGAATCAGTAAAAGGGTTGAAAGCATACCAACCTGGAAAATCAATTGAAGCAGTGAAGAAAGAATTCGGGTTATCGGAGATTGTAAAATTAGCATCGAATGAAAATCCATTAGGATGCTCACCAAAAGTAACGGCTTATTTAGAGAATGCAGTGCATAACTTTGCATTATATCCAGACGGTTATGGTACAGCGATGCGTGAAGCAGTTGCAAAACATTTAGGTGTAAACGGTGACGAATTGATTTTTGGTAACGGCTCAGATGAACTGATTAGTATCGTGACACGCGCGTTACTTCAACCAGGTGTAAATACAGTTATGGCAACACCAACATTCTCACAATATAAATTAAATGCACTGATTGAAGGTGCGGAAATTCGTGAAATTCCATTGAAGAATCGCACACATGATTTAGATGCGATGCTTGATGCAATTGACGAAAATACAGCAGTTGTATGGGTATGTAGCCCGAACAATCCAACAGGTGTGGTCATTGAAGATGCACCACTACAAGCATTCCTGAAAAAAGTACCGAAAGATGTACTTGTCGTTTTAGATGAAGCATACTTTGAATATGTAACAAATTCAAATTGCACAGATTCACTACCATTATTAAAACAATACGACAACTTAATCATTATGCGTACGTTCTCAAAAGCATACGGTTTAGCAGCTTTCCGTGTAGGCTACGGTATTGCCAATAAAGAATTGATTGCGCGACTTGATCCTGTGCGTGGTCCATTTAATAATACGGTATTAAGTCAGGCGATTGTTCCGGTAGCAATAGCGGATCAAGCATATATTGAGTCATGTCGTGAAATCAATGAAGCCGGTAAAAAACAATATATTGCATTTTGTGAAAAACACCAATTAGATTATTACCCAACCGATACAAACTTCATCTTATTTGAAGTGAAGATGGATAGTGATGTCGTATTCCAAGAGTTAATGTCACGAGGTTATATTATTCGTAGTGGTAATCCACTGGGTGTTCCAAACTATATTCGTGTGACAATTGGCACGAAAGAACAAAATGAAGGCTTACTCGCACAGCTAGAAGAAGTGTTACAAAAACATGGGGTATTCGCTTGAGTAAAAAGCGAATTCTCATCGTAGGCTTAGGCTTAATTGGCGGTTCGATTGCGCTTGCTTTACAACGCTCTCCAGAACATGAAATTATCGGTTATGATGCAAATGCCGATACACTTCAAAGTGCGAAAGTATTAGGCGTTATTCATAAAGCAGCAACACATCCGAAAGAAGCCGTAAAAGAAGCCGACTTTGTCATTTTTGCAACACCTGTGAATGCAACACTTCAATGGATGAAAGAACTTCAAACATGGACTGTACCATCACATACAATTGTGACAGATACAGGAAGTACAAAAGCTATCATTATGGAAGAAGCGCAACATTTAGCTGAAAAAGGTATTACGTTCATTGGTGGGCATCCAATGGCAGGTTCACATAAAAGTGGTGTTCTAGCAGCTAAACCAATTTTATTTGAAAATGCATATTATATGTTGACACCTTTGGGAAGTACAAAGGAAGAACAAGTGAAAGCTTTAGAAGGAATTTTAAAACTAACAAATGCCAAACTCATGGTTGTTCCTGCTGAAGAACATGATCATATGACGTCGGTTGTTAGTCATTTCCCGCATATTGTGGCAGCGTCACTTGTGCATCAACTAGCAAATGAAAATGCAGAGCATCCATTCACGAAACGATTGGCAGCAGGTGGATTTAGAGATATTACACGTATTGCTAGTTCCAATCCAACAATGTGGCAAGATATTACGGTGCAAAATCGCGCGCAAATACAAGACCAATTAGCAAAATGGCAACAAGAGATGTCACGTGTGCAATCGATTTTAGAAAAAGGTACCGAACAAGACATTTATCAATTTTTTGAAGAAGCAAAACAATTTCGTGATGCATTACCTGATACATCAGGTGCATTATTTACAACATATGATTTATATATTGATGTACCAGATTATCCTGGTAGTATCGCTGAAATTACAGGTTATTTTGCAGAAGAAAAAATCAGTATTACAAATATTCGAATTGTCGAGACAAGGGAAGACGTTTTCGGTATTTTAGTTGTAAGTTTCCAATCAAGTGGAGATCGTAAGCGAGCAGCAGAATGCATTCGTACACGTAGTCCATATGAATTTTATATTTCGTAAAGGAGAGATGACGATGCAAAAAATCGTTCAATTACAAGGGCAATCATTAAAAGGAACGATTACGGTTCCAGGCGATAAATCCATTTCACACCGTTCCATTATGTTCGGAAGTATGGCAAAAGGTAAAACAACAGTTACAGGTTTTTTACCAGGCGAAGATTGTCTTCGTACAATTGAAGCCTTTAAACAAATGGGTGTTAAAATTGAACAACAAGGTACAGATGTGACGATTGAAAGTGAAGGTATGGACGCATTCCAAGAGCCGATGGATATTTTGTACATGGGGAACTCTGGCACAACGACACGTCTATTACTTGGTTTACTCGCTGGTTCACACGTACACGTAGTATTATCTGGTGACGAATCGATTGCCAAACGTCCAATGAAGCGTGTCATTAATCCTTTACGCGAAATGGGTGCACATATTACAGGACGAGAAGATGGACAATTTACACCAATCGCAGTGAAAGGTACGACATTACAAGCGATTGATTACACATTGCCTGTAGCGAGTGCGCAAGTTAAATCTGCAGTGTTATTAGCAGGTCTAAATGCAGAAGGAACAACAATTGTTCGCGAAAAAGAAGCAACACGTGACCATACGGAATTAATGCTACGTCAATTCGGTGTAAATATTGATACAACAGATGGTGTGATTTCGTTAGCAGGTGGACAAAAATTAACAGCGAGTCATGTCGCTGTACCGGGCGATATTTCTTCAGCTGCCTTTTTCCTTGTAGCAGGTGCCATTACAAAGGGTAGTGAAATTACTCTTGAAAATGTAGGTCTTAATAAGACACGTACAGGTATCATCGAAGTGTTAGAAGCAATGGGTGCAAATCTAGAAATTCAACCGTATGACCATGAGCATGCTGAGCCAGCAGGTCGTGTCATTATTCGTACATCAGAGTTAAAGGGTACGACCATTGGTGGGAATTTAATTCCGCGGCTAATTGATGAAATTCCAATTATTGCTTTACTTGCGACACAAGCTGAAGGAACAATGATTATTCGTGATGCAGAGGAATTAAAAGTGAAAGAGACGAATCGTTTAGATGCAGTTGTTGCGGAATTATCAAAGCTGGGTGCGAATATTACAGCAACAGAAGACGGCATGATTATTGAAGGTCCTACACAGTTACATGGTGCGGCATTAAAGACATATGGCGATCACCGCATGGGTATGATGAATGCCATCGCATCACTCATTACAGAAGGTGCTGTGACATTAGATGACGCTGATTGTATTGCGGTATCTTACCCAACATTCTTTGAAGATTTAGACAGTCTAATGAAATAGTTCATAAAACAAGCTATCATGATGCAGTTTTTATCAGGATAGTTTGTTTTTATTTTAAACAGAGAAATAAGAAGGGAATCAGTCATATTTTACCTGTAATTTTCTTCGATATTTCAAGCGTTTTTCCTTGTATATCCTACTTTCCTCATGTAGCATAAAGATGAAAATAATTTAGAAATAGGTGGATGACAGATGACAATCCAACAACAAATGGTTGAAGCAATGGAGCAAGGTGACCTTAATCAAATTCATGCACTAATGGAAGAATTCAAGTTACATGTCGATCCAGATATGCAATATGAAGTTGCTGGTTACTTGATGAATTTAGGTTTTATTCATGAAGCAGCAAGTGTGTTAGAGCATCTACAATTTTTATTCCCAGAAGAAAATCAAATTAAGGTTGATCGTGCCTCGTTATTGATGGAAACTAATCAAGAAGATGAAGCATTGGACTTATTCTTATCGATTCCACAAGATGCAGAAGAATATCCACAAGTATTATTGGCGCTTGCTGATTATTATCAAATGCAAGGTTTATATGAAGTAGCAGAAAAACATATGAATGAAGCGCTTGAGTTATTACCAGATGAACCACTTCTTCAGTTTGCAAAAGCAGAGTTATTAATGGAGATGGGACGTCTAAGTGAAGCGGCTCGTTTATATGAGAATTTATATAAAAATCAAAAAGAAATTGCAGGCGTTCGTCTAGTTGAACGTATTGCAGAAGTTCATCGTACGGGTGCAGCTTTTGAAGATGCCTACCATTATTATTTAGAGGCATTAAAAGAGAGTACATCGCCTGATTTATTATTTGGTGCGGCTTATAGTGCTTTTCAATTAGAGATGTACGAAGCGGCAGCACGTTATGGTGAAGATTTACGTGCGTTAGATCCAGATTACTTTGCCGGTTATCTATTATTGGCGCAAAGTTATGCCATGATGGAAGACAATGTCAAAGCTTTAGAAGTAATTAAAGAGGGTATTAAACGAGATGAGTATGACAAGGAATTATTCTTGTTTGCTGGTAAAATGGCAATCAAAAATAAATTGCCAGAGGAAGCAGAAGCATTTCTTCGTCAAGCGATTGCACTTGACCCAGAATATATGGAAGCAGTGCATACACTCGTATCAATCCTATCATCGGAAGAGCGCGATGAAGAAGTTGTTGAACTCATTGAAGGTCTATCGAAAGACGACTTTGAATGGACAGCACTTTCAATTTTTGCGGCGCTTGCCTATGATCGTTTAGAAATGTATGAAGAAGCTTACACACATTACCGTCAAGCATTCGAAGATTATAAAGAAGATGTAGACTTCTTAGAGAAATATGTTTATTTCTTAATCGAGGACGGGAAAAGACAAGAAGCCTTACAGATTGTAGCACTTTTACGTGACTTACAACCTGAAGAGCCGCAATGGATTGATTTACAAGCAAGCTTTGACGCTTAAGTTACACCCGGTTCAGCAAGTGATTGGAAAGAATTACTTACTAAAGGAGGGGTATTTATGAAGGCATCTGTGACAAATGTAGAGAAAAAGGCATTTATTAAATGGTTCTTAAAGCGTTACGATATGAAACGAAGAGAATGTGTTTGGATTCTTAATTATATTGTAGGGCATGATGACTTATTAGAAAGAATTCATTTCGTAGAAGAAGCGCATTTTTGTCCAAGAGCAATGGTCATGTCGACAATCGATTCATCTGGAATCCCATTCCGTTTTTATAAAGGAAATTTAATGACGGCTGATGCAGAAAAGTCATTTCATGATTTAAGATTGAATTCGGAAGAAGATATGTACATTCAGCTAAACTTCCCTAAAATACCACCTAATCCGGCTTACTTAGCTGTTTTAGAAGAGAATCCGTATATTCCGAAGTATTTACAATCGAATTACGGTGATCGTGAAGTTGCTGAAAAATTACTCGATGTAAGCATGAAAAATTTCCAAAAGAAAATGTTATTACAACAAATTGATGAAGCAATTGATAATCGCGATAAAGAACGTTTTTTACAATTGTCGGATCAGTTGAACCAATTACAGTAAATAGAAAAAAGGGCTTTGATTTTCGCAAATCAAAGCCCTTTTTCTGAGAAAAAGAAACGATAGTAGACCATTTAAAAACTTCTACTATATAATGGATAGAGATAGAGGTGGGGGGATTTCATGCGCTACATATGGGCGAGATTATGGACGATTTTAATATCAAAAACATTTTTAATCATGTTATTAATCGTCAATCTATTAGGTTCTATTTATGGATACATTTGGTACGGAGATCAGTTGGCTGAAGCAAAGCTAATCTTTTTAATATTTATACCAGATAGTCCAACAGCTACATTATTCTTTTCAATTGCGATTATTGGTTGGTTGTTAAAAAAACATTGGCGTTTATTTGAAGCGTTAGCACTCGTGACGCTTGTAAAATACGGTGTATGGGCTGTGGTCATGAATTTAATGGTCTTAAACGAGTTAGGGTCACTCGGGTTTGCTGGTTGGATGCTTGTAGTTAGTCATGGTTTAATGGCTGTCCAAGGCTTGCTTTATATGCCGATGTATGACTTTAAAAGTGTTCATATCATCATCACAGCAATTTGGACATTACATGATGTCGTGATTGACTATGTCTTTAACCAAATGCCTTGGTACCATATGTTAAATCAATATATGACAGGAATTGGATACTTTACATTTTGGTTGTCAATTGTGTGTCTAATCATTGCAATCTTTGCAATGAAAAAGAGGTTTTCAGTTGCCCCAAATTTTGTTTGACCTTAAAATAAAACTATGAACGAACTAGGAGGATGGTTAGATTGTCAATTATGATGTATATCATCTACTTTGCTGTTTTGATGTTATTACCACTGTATGCACAACGTAAAGTAAAGAAAACATATACACGCTATTCACAAGAATATTCAACATCAGGAATGACGGGTGCCGAAGTTGCTCGTAAAATTTTAGACCAAAATGGATTAGGAAATGTAAAAGTTGAGCCAGTCGATGGTTTTTTGTCAGATCATTATGATCCATCTACAAAAGTAGTGCGTTTATCAACGCATAACTTCTATGAAACATCGATTGCAGGTACAGCAGTTGCAGCCCATGAATGTGGCCACGCTATTCAAGATGCGGAAGCATATTCATTCTTAACATGGCGCTCAAAATTAGTTCCAGCAGCGAATATTTCATCAAACGCTTCATGGATTTTCATTATGATTGGTATGATTGCAACATTTAAACCATTAATGTTAGTAGGTATTATCTTATTAGCAATTGGTGTACTTTTCCAAGTAGTAACATTACCAGTTGAGTTTGATGCTTCTAAGCGTGCGATGCGCCAAATTGATCAATTGGGCATCATTAACAATGAAGAATATCCAAAAGCGAAAAAAGTATTAACAGCAGCAGCATTAACATATGTTGCAGCAGCAGCGACAGCGGTCATGGAACTTGCACGACTTGTATTAATTTATACAGGTATGGGGAATCGCGAAGATTAGTAACACAAAAACACCTTGTATTGTTACATTGACGTAACATACGAGGTGTTTTTTTATGTCATTTTTTTAAAAAAAGAAGAAAAATAAGAGAATGAAATTATTTTACAAGAAAGAAGCGTTAAGAAATAAATGCTGAATCGTTGATTTAATAAGATTCTGCTAAATATAAGTCAAGCTCGTAATAATTTGTAATATATCTGTAACTTAGTTGACGCTAGACTGTAAGCTAACTCGTGTAAAGTTAGTCTCAGTTAAAAAAGTTCGTACATAATAACAAATGACATATAACAAATGACATATAACAAACGACATATAAATCAATCAAATTAAAAAACGTGGGAGTGTTCATAAATTCATGAAGAAACATAAATTACTGACATCAATCTTAACAGGTGCATTAGCTTTAACAGTAGGTTTTACAGGGGTAGCTACTGAACAACAAGCATCTGCAGCTTCATCAAAAACAACAAAAGTTTCTAAAAATTACTATACAAAAGCCGCATTAAACATGCGTACAGGCCCTACTACAAAAGCAAAACGCGTTCTAACTATTCCAAAAGGTAAAAAAGTATATGCATACCAACGTAAAACTGTTTCAGGTACTTGGTATAAAGTAAAATACAATGGTAAAGTAGGCTGGGTGTCAGGTAAATATCTTTCTTCAAAAAAAGCAAAGAAAACGGTGAAAAAAGCATCTGCAGCTTCTGGTAATGCGATTATTAATGCAGGTCGTAAATATGTAGGTACACCATATGTATGGGGTGGATCACGTCCAGGTGGATTTGACTGCTCTGGTTTCACATCTTATGTATATAAACAAGCAGGTATGAAATCATTACCACGTACAAGTAGAGCACAAAAAGCTTCTGTTAAACGTGTAAGTTCACCAAAAGTAGGGGATTTAATCTTCTTCTCAGCAACTCCAGGTGGTTCATATATATCACATGTAGGAATTTACGCAGGTAACAATCAAGTATTACACGCAGCTGGTAATAGTGTGAAGTTCCAATCATTAAGCGGTTACTGGAATCAACGTGTAGTAAGCTATGGTACAACACGTTAATTTAAATTAAATAGATGAATTACATATGTGAGAAACTATTTTCATATAAGTAAGGAGTTTCAATAAAAAAGGCTTGATTCGCTTTCATGTGAATCAAGTCTTTTTGTATGGTATATAAAAAGGCTGTAGTGTCTAAAATAGCACTACAGTCTCTTAATTTAATGATTATACAAAGCGTACTACATCTTCAACAGATAAACGAGAAGTACCACGTGCTGGGCCTGTTCCTTTACCAATTGCGATTAGAACGATTGGGAATTCATTTTCTGGTAAGTTATATGATTTTGCAAATTCATCTTTATTGAATCCACCCATTACAACTGTATCTAGTCCACGATCTTTTGCAGCTAATAAAAGTTGCATTGACACTAATCCAGCATCGTACATAGCTACTGAATGACGCGCAGCTACAGGAATACCGCTGTAAAGTGTTTCAGCATTTTCTGTTAGTTTTTCAGCCACTTCTGGATCCATAACGCCAGCATCTACACTTAGTTGGTGAATTTTACGTGCATTTTTATGGAAGTCAGTATCACCTAAAACCGCGATGATTGCTGGAGCTGTTTCAACTTGTTCTTGATTGAATGCCATTGTACGTAATTCTTTTTTCTTTTGTTCATCTGTAATAACGATGAAGCGCCAAGGTTGTTGGTTTGAAGAAGAAGGTGCAGTCATTGCATCTGTTAATAGCTCTGAAATTTCTTCTTTTGTTAATTTATATTCAGAATCGTATTTACGAATCGATTTACGTGCATACATGTTTTCAATTACAGCTGATTTTGTTGTTGTTGACATAATAAAAATTCCTCCTATATTTAACTAACTTAAAGTAAGTTAATGGGTATATAAAACATCTTACTTTAAGTTAGTTTTTATGTCAATCATTATTTCATTTGTGGTACAATAATAAATGTAAAGGAGCGATTCGATATGACACAGCCTATCTATTCAGAGCAAGTTTGTCAAAATTATCATCAAGCAATTGAATTTATCGGTAAGAAATGGATTGGGGCAATTTTATATAGTTTAGTTGATGGTCCATTACGCTACAATGAAATTCATGCGCGAATCGAAGGCATTTCGGATCGTTTATTAACACAACGTTTAAACGAATTAATCGATGCCGATATGATTGAAAAAGAATATATTAATGATTCTGTTAAAAAAACAAAATACCGTTTAACCGAAAATGGTCAAGCTTTTAAAGAAGTGATTCACTCGATTCAGAAGTGGGTTCATACATGCCAAAAAACAAATCAGTGTAAAGAACCGACATCACCTAACATATAGTCTCATTCATTACGCACAAAAAAAAGAGAACTCCGCTATAGTAGCAAGAGTTCTCTTTTTGTTTTTAATGATGAAGTGGATTGCGCTCGTCATCTAATGTGAAGCCCATTCCAGACACTTCATGCACTTCGGATATGGAGACAAATGCATAGGGGTCAACCGAATTGACGAGACTTTTTAATTTGAATAATTCGTTTTTAGATACGACACAATATACAATTTTACGTTGCTCTTTCGTATAAAAACCTTCACCTTCTAAATACGTTACGCCACGTTCCATCTGTGTTGTAATTTTTGAAGCCACTTCTTCATAATGGTCTGAGATAATAAGCGCACCACGTGCTGCATACATCCCCTCTTGTACAAAGTCAATTACGCGTGCCGCAATGAAAACAGCTACTAATGTGTACATGGTTGTACGAATATCTAAGAATGTTAATGCAGAAATCGCAATAACGAGTGCATCAAGTAAGAACATCGTCTTACCCATCGGCCAACCGAAATATTTATCCGCAAGACGTGCAATGATATCAGAACCACCTGTTGTACCTCCGAAGCGGAAGATGATGCCAAGCCCTCCACCTAAAAATACACCAGCAAATAGAGCAGCAAGTAATAAATCGTCATTTAGTGGGATATGAACATTGACGATTTGGAATACTTTAATGAAGACAGATACACTCACTGTACCAATAATCGTATAAGCGAATGCACGTTTACCAAGAATTTTCCAGCCGATAAAGAACATGGGAATGTTCAATACTAAGTTCATTAGTGCAGGGTCCCATTTAAAGAGGAAATAAAGAATCAATGTAATCCCTGTAAAACCACCTTCACCTAGCTTATTTTCTAATGTGAAATTCACAAGACCAAAACTAAAAATCGCTGCACCAAGTAAAATAAACAGCGTATTTTTCACTTTAACTAAACCCAAAAAAAGACCTCCAATCGAATGAAATATGCGAAAATGAAGTTTTCTGTCTTACTATTTTTTTCGCATATTGTATAATGTGTAATAGTGATGAAATCAATTCAAACAATAAATGGATGGATAGATTTACATTATCATGTATTTTAACTGTTTTTACAATAAAAAGATAATATAGGGGTTACAAAATAGGGGAGGAATGACACACATGATTACAGTAGCAATAGCAGGACCAAGAGGACGTATGGGACAAGAAGCGGTACATACCGTTATAAGCAGAGAAGATTTTCAATTAGTAGGGGTACTCGATCATAAAGAAATTGCAGAAAATCTACAACAATATCCACAATTTCCAGATACATATGATGTACCCGTATTTATGGATTTACAGACATTATTTAATGAAGTAAAACCAGATGTAATAATTGATTTAACAACACCAGAAGCTGTTTATGAACATACAAAATTAGCTTTAAAGCATGGTGTACGACCTGTAATTGGTACGACTGGATTTACAGATGAGCAATTACAAGAGTTAACGGATTATGCAAAACAGCATGGAATTGGAGCTATTATTGCACCAAACTTCGCAGTAGGTGCTGTATTGATGATGAAATTTGCAGCGATGGCAGCTCAGTATATGCCAGATGTTGAGATTATTGAATTACACCATGATCAAAAATTAGATGCGCCATCAGGTACAGCGATTAAAACAGCGCAACTGATTCAAGAGAATCGTCCTTCACATAAGCAAGGACATCTAGACGAAAAAGAGACGATTCCAGGAGCTCGTGGTGCAGATTTTGATGGTATGCGCATTCATAGTGTTCGTTTACCGGGTCTTGTAGCGCATCAAGAAGTATTATTTGGTGGCGAGGGTCAAATGCTAACAATTCGTCATGATTCATATAATCGCGCATCATTTATGTCAGGTGTAAAGTTATGTGTTGAAAAAGTGATGACATTAGATCATCTTGTATATGGTTTAGAAAATATTTTGTAAGGAGAGATTGACATGAAAATCGCATTAATTGCACACGATCAAAAGAAAGAAGATATGGTAGAGTTTGCAATCGCATATAAGCCCATTTTAGAACAGCATGAATTATTCGCAACGGGTACAACAGGGCAACGTATTATCGATGCTACTTCCTTATCTGTTACGCGTTTTCGTTCGGGGCCACTCGGCGGAGATCAACAAATCGGCGCAATGATTGCGAATAATGATATGGATATGGTCATTTTTTTCCGCGATCCACTTACAGCCCAACCACATGAACCAGATATTTCAGCTTTGATGCGTTTAAGTGATGTATATCATGTACCACTTGCGACAAACATGGGGACAGCAGAAGTGCTATTAAAAGGATTAGAACATGGTTTTATTGATTTCCGATTATTAGCGGAAAGACGTTCTAAATAAAGAAAGTGATGTGCTCATTATGAAAAAGTTGAAAATCGGGATTACATGCTATCCAACAGTAGGTGGATCAGGCGTTATGGCCACGGAGTTAGGGAAGATGCTTGCAGAACGTGGTCATGAAATTCATTTTATTACGTCAAGCATGCCTTTTCGTTTAAATAAAGTGTATCCGAATATTTTTTTCCATGAAGTAGA
The DNA here is from genome assembly GCF_001534765.1 of Kurthia sp. 11kri321. Lineage (NCBI taxonomy): Bacteria > Bacillati > Bacillota > Bacilli > Caryophanales > Caryophanaceae > Kurthia > Kurthia sp. 11kri321. The sequence continues at coordinate 1,905,730 of NZ_CP013217.1, read as the reverse complement.
GGTTAATAATTACTCTGTTTTTCAATATCCACCCTATGACATTGCACTAGCAAGTCGTATGGCAGATGTTATTCGTGAAGAGCAGTTAGATGTATTACATGTACATTATGCGATTCCACATGCTGTTTGTGCAGTTCTTGGACGCGATATGGCGGGACAAGCAGGGAAGCGTGTAGGAATTGTGACCACACTTCATGGAACGGATATTACAGTTCTAGGTGACGATGCACTACTAACAACGGCAATTCGTTATGGTATTGAAAAATCGGATGTTGTGACAGCTGTATCGACATCTTTAAAAGATCAAACAATGGAATTAATTCAGCCGAATCAAACGATTGAAACGGTTTATAATTTTGTGGATGAACGAGAATATTATCAACGAGACGGACGTGAATTACGTGAAGCATTTGGTATTGAGCCAGATGAAAAAGTGATGGTGCATGTATCGAATTTCCGTAAGGTGAAGCACGTGCCAGATGTGATTGAGACATTCATCAAAACACGTAAATATGTAAAATCTAAATTATTATTAATTGGTGATGGTCCTGAAAAACATGAAGCGATGCAACTTGCAAAACAAACACCATATAGTGAAGATATTTTATTTTTAGGGAAGCAAGAGAATTTAGCAGAGCTATATGCAATGGCTGACTTAAAACTACTTATGTCTGAAAAAGAAGCGTTTGGACTAGTGTTATTAGAAGCAATGGCTTGTGGTGTTCCAGGAATCGGTACACGCATTGGTGGAATTCCAGAAGTCATCTGTCATGAAAAAAATGGCTATATTGTTGAATTAGGTGATACAGATCAAGCTGCTCACCATGCGATTAGTTTATTATTAGATGATGAAAAATTACAGTTGTTTAGAAAACAAGCAATTCAAAGTGTACAAGATCGATTCCACTCGGAAAAAATTGTTGAGCAGTATGAAGCGCTATATGAAAAGGTGGTTCAAAAGTGATGAAGCATCTTGCATGGCAGTCGGCACATGACGTCATGGAAACATTAGAACAGCATGGTCATGAAGCGGTTATTGTAGGCGGTGCTGTAAGGGATTATTTATTAGATAAACCAGCGAATGATGTAGATGTAGCAACGAGTGCAATGCCGCTTGAAGTAAAGGCATTATTTGAAAAAACAGTAGATGTAGGAATTGCCCATGGTACGATTCTTGTGTTAGATTTTGAAGAACCTATTGAGGTAACGACGTTTCGTACAGAAGGAACTTATACAGACCGTCGTCGACCAGATGAAGTAACATTCGTTCGTTCATTAGCAGAAGATTTAAAAAGACGTGATTTTACGATTAATGCAATGGCACTTAGACGTTCTGGAGAGTTAGTAGACTTATACCGAGGTCAAGAAGATTTACAACAGCAAATTATTCGTGCAGTGGGCGAACCGTATGCACGTTTTTCAGAAGATGCATTACGCATTATTCGAGGTGTACGCTTTGTAGCTCAATTAGGATTTACATTGGAACAAGAGACACTTATCGCTATGCAAAAAACGTCGCATTATTTAGGTGAGATTGCTATTGAACGTGTGAAAGCTGAATGGGATAAGATTTTTGTGAGTCGTGCACCGGAAAAAGCGATGTATTATATGCAAGAATATAATCTTGGCGAAGCGATTCCGGGTGCTTTTGAAGCATATACTAAATGGCAGAACTATGCTGCGAAAGATGCAAAATGGGGCTGGACATATTGGTGTATTTTAACGAATGACTTGACTTTACTTCAACAGTATCGTTGCTCAAATGATGAAAAGTCATTTGTGAAGCAAGCGAAAGCTTGCTACGATATTTTGCTTCAGCATCAACCAACTAAGTTTGAGCTTTTTCAATATGATTTGAAGTATTGGAAATGTGCATATGAGCTTCTTGCGTTGCAAAATGTAACAAAAGTTATAAGTTATCCAGAATTAGTAAAAGAAAAGCAAGATTTACCGATTCAACATGTACAGGAGATTGCTGTTACAGGAAAACATCTCATGACCTGGACGAATCAAAAAGGCGGCCCATGGTTACGTGAAGTATTAGATGAGATTGTGAAGCGTGTTGTGAACGGTCAGTTAGAAAATAATGAACAAACAATAAAGGAATGGTTGCAAAATGAATGGTTCGTATAAATATAAAATTCTAAAAAAATTACAACAGTCCACTCCATCTCCTGTTTCAGGTCAACAACTTGCAGATGATTTCGGTTTATCGCGTACAGCCATTTGGAAGTACATTAAACAATTAGAAGAAGAGGGTTATACGTTTGAGACCATTCGAAAAAAAGGTTATATTTTGACGTCGCAACCGAATAGCATCGATCCAGCAAAAATTAAAGCGGCACTTGAAACAACTACGTTTGGTGAAACGATTATTTTTGAAGAAACACTTCCTTCTACACAGCCAGTAGCACATCAGTTGGCACAGGAAGGCGCTAAAGCAGGAACCGTTGTCATCTGTGAGGAACAAACACTCGGTCGTGGACGTATGCAAAGACCGTGGCAATCTCAAAAAGGAAAAGGAATTTGGATGAGTGTCATTTTACGTCCAGATGTGCCACCTTATGAGGCACCACAATTTACATTAGTAGCTGCTGTAGCAATCGCAAAAGGGATTGAAGATGTAGCAGGTATTCGTCCTCAAATTAAGTGGCCGAATGATTTATTAATCGATGGTTTTAAAATTACAGGGATTTTAACGGAGTTACAGGCAGACCCTGACCGTGTGAATGCATTAATCATGGGTATTGGTATTAATGTCAACCACACAATGGATGATTTCCCAGAAGAAATTCATGGTATTGCGACTTCTTTAAAATTACAAACAGGACGAGAAATCGACCGTGCTGTATTAATTGCACGTATTTTATATTATTTAGAGTATTATTCGAATCAATACGTTAAAGAAGGGTTCCTACCAATTAAAAAAGAATGGGAAAGCTATTCTTGTACCATTGGTCAAACGATTAAAGTAACAACATTGACAGAAGTCTTCTATGGTAAGGCTGTTGCAATTACGAATGATGGTGTATTAAAAGTACAATTACCAGACGGTGAAACGAAAAGTGTGTATTCAGCTGATATTGAATTAAAAAAAGATTAATGTAAGTTACAGTGTCATCGTTCAACACATTTAGGAGGGTAACAATGAAAAGCGTTGCAGATTTTCCAAAAATGAAAGAAAAACAGGACAAGATTGTGATGATTACAGCCTACGACTATCCATCGGCTAAATTAGCCGAAGAGCAAGAAGTCGATATGATTTTAGTAGGTGATTCTTTAGGAATGGTTGTTTTAGGATATGACTCGACTGTTCAAGTGACAGTAGAAGATATGATTCATCATGGTAAAGCAGTTCGCCGAGGTGCTAAAGATACATTTATGGTTGTTGATTTACCATTTGGTAGCTATCATGGCGATCCGTACGAGGCATTAAAAGTAGCTGTACGTGTTTTCCAAGAAACAGGTGCGAACGCATTAAAAGTCGAGGGTGCAGGGAATCTACTGCCAACGATTCAGTTAATGATTGAAGCAGGGATTCCAGTTGTAGGACATTTAGGGCTGCAACCACAACAAGCAGCTGTATTGGGTGGTTATAAAGTACAGGGGAAAACACAAGAAGATGCAAAAAAAATTTTGCGTGATGCAAAAGCGCTCGAAGAAATAGGTGTCTGTGCGATTGTGTTTGAATGTATTCCGAAGCAAATGATGTTTGAAATTAATCAGCAGCTACATGTACCGACGATTGGAATCGGTGCAGGAAATGAAGCGGATGGTCAAGTGCTCGTATTCCATGATGCACTACATTATGGGCACCATCATATTCCTAAATTTGTACAACAATTTGCAGATGTCGGTGCTGAAATTGAGCTAGGTATTGCCAAGTATAAAAAAGCAGTAAAAACAGGTGTTTTTCCAAGTGATGAGCAAAGTTTTCATTTGAAAGAAAACCAATCGATTTCATTATATGGAGGCAAAAAAGGATGAAAATTATTGAAACCGTAGCGGAACTAAAAGAAGTACTTCAACCTTTTGCAATTCATTCCATTGGATTAGTACCAACGATGGGGGCTTTGCATGAAGGGCATGCTACGTTGATTCAACAAGCGCGACAAGAAAATGATGTCGTAGTCGTAAGTATTTTTGTAAACCCTACGCAATTTGGTCCAAATGAAGATTTCGATCGCTATCCACGTGATTTAGATGGAGACGTTAAGAAGTGTGAAGATTGGCAAGTAGATTTTATCTTTGCGCCTTCCGTCGAAGAAATTTATGGAAGTCATGGCGGCATTACATATGATGCAGGTCCTGCTTCACGTATTTTATGTGGTGCAAGTCGACCAGGTCACTTTAATGGTGTTCTACAAATTGTTTCAAAATTATTCATGCTCGTTCAACCGACACGTGCCTATTTTGGTCAAAAAGATGCGCAACAACTCGCATTGATTGAAACGCTCGTACGTGATTATTACTTCCCGCTCGAAATTGTACCTGTTCCAATTGTACGTGAAGAAGATGGGCTAGCTAAAAGCTCACGTAATGTTTTTTTAACGCCAGAAGAACGTCAAGAAGCGGTTGTCTTATCGCAAGCACTAACACTTGCAAAGGCACGCTTACAAGACGGTGAAGAAGCAGCGATTGTCTTAGAGCAAGCACGTAAAAAAATCGAAGAAACTTCTGCAAAAGTAGAGTATCTTGAATATCTTGCCTACCCAGATTTGCAACGAGCTCCTAAAGCTGATGAACGAAAAATTTTAATGGCAGCGATTCGCTTTTCAAATGTCCGTTTGATTGATAATGAATTATTTGACTAACAGAATAGACAAAGGGTTCTCGCAAATGAATGTGAGAGCCTTTTTCTATGAAGTTCGCAATAGAAAATAAAGGTTCTACTTACCCACAGCTATCTTAAGTATGATAAAATCGTCTGTATGAAATAAAGGACGTACTATTGAAAGATGTCTATAATAAAATGATTTGAAAGACGTGAAGAACATGGAGAGTCAAATGTATGCAGTTGTTGATTTAGAAACGACTGGGCATTCATCAAAGCAAGGCGATCGTATTATCCAAATCGCTATTGTATTTATGAGAGATTGGCAAATTGAAAAGACCTATACCTCTTTCGTCAATCCTAAACGAAAAATACCGCATTTCATTCAAGATTTAACGCATATAAAAGAAGAAGATGTTAAGCATGCACAACCTTTTGAAGCGATTGCCCATGAAGTATATGACATGCTCCAGGATTGTGTGTTTGTCGCACACAATATCGACTTCGATTTACCATTTTTACAAGAAGAATTTAAGCGCTGTGGTTTACCAAAATGGTTTGGTAAAAGTATGGATACAGTAGAGTTGGCAAAAATACTCTATCCAACGGCTTATAGTTATAAACTTTCAGAAATTGCTCTTGAATTAAATATTGGTTTAGAGAACGCACATCGCGCAGATGATGATGCGATGGCAACAGCGCGATTATTGAAGAAGTGTTTTGAACAGTTAATGTCTTTGCCGCTTGAAACGATTCAGCATCTACATACGCGTTCGTTTAAATTGAAATCAGGTTTAGCACATTTATTTTTTGAGGCACTCCAAATAAAAAGAACGAAATCTTCTCAATTACAGCACCATTTCTTATATCGTGGGGTTCCGATTTTACAACCTCAACAACAAAAAATTGATGCGGAGCCTGTAATTTATCCAGCAAGTACAGAAGCAAAGACACAACTTTTCTCAAAAGTGATGACACACTTTGAGGTGAGAGAAGGTCAATTTAATATGATGGATACGGTGTGGAATAGCCTACAACATCGTACCGAAATTTTAACAGAAGCATCTACGGGTATTGGTAAGACATTAGCATATTTGATTCCAAGTATTGTTTTTGCAAAGCAGCAAAAACAACCAGTTGTTATTAGTACGTATACATCTCATTTACTCGACCAACTCATTCAAGAGGAACTACCAAAAGCGAAAGAATTATTGGGTTGTGATGTTCGAATTGCTGTTTTAAAAGGTATGGAACATTATATTGATCTCGACCGTTTTATTGAATCGCTTGTGATTACAGAAGATAGTTATGATGAGAATTTTGTGAAAATGCAAGTACTCGTTTGGCTCGCTATCTCTTCAACAGGTGATTTGAATGAAGTGAATGTTTCGGGTGGAGGACGTACTGTACTCGACCGAATTCGTCGTACAAGTACAACTGCAGAAACAAAGCAACAAAATGCATTTGATTTTTATTTGGAAGCGATGAAATCATGTGAAGAAGCTGAACTAATTATTACAAATCATGCGATGTTATTGGCTGATTTAGAACGTGAAACACCAATTGTGCAGCAAGTCGGCGGATTTATCTTGGATGAAGGACATCAGATGATTCAAGCAGCGACAATGCGAGAAGAAAAAGTATTTGCATATCGTCGTTTTAAATATTGCTTTGGTCAGATTGGTCATTTTGAAGATCGTGCGCTACACCATGCATTTTATCGTTTACTACAACAAGCAGATCGTGTGCCACTTCGCTATTTATCCAAGCTTGAAAATCAATTCTTTGACATGATTGATGTTTTCGAGCATGCGATGAATCATCTCGTAAGTCGTATGAATTTATCTGCGTCTCATGGTGGATCACAAAAAAAGACAATTCTTTTAAATACACTCACATTGAAGCAACCTTTATTAGAAGAAGTCGGTCATATGATTGAACAGTGGTTACAGTTAGCGCATGAGGTTACGCGTATTTTTAAAAGTTACCAAGATGATTTAGAACCTTCTAAACGTGTATGGCTGACAGATTGGGAATATTGGTTACGTGATTTACAACAATTACTTGAACAATGGCGCGCGATTTTCAATGTACATGAGCAAAATCGAACGTCTTGGATTGAAGCAGATCGTAGAAGTTTGCCAAATAGCATTCAAATTTACGACCGTCCGATTCAAATTGCCGACCATATTACGCAAGCATTTGATCAATTTAGAGGAAGAGACGGAATTATTTGGGCATCCGGTACACTAACTGTACCAGGAAATCCACGCTTTATTGCGGATCAGCTAGGATTATCAAGAGAAGTAGCTCTTTATCAATTCCAAGCACCAGCACATTATTATAAAGGTGCTAACATGTATATTGTGGACGATATGCCAGATATTCAACAAGTGCCACAATCTGCTTATATTGAGGCAGTAGCAGAAGCAGTGACACAAGCTGTACTTGCTACGGAAGGACGTTGTTTCGTTCTTTTCACATCGCAAGATATGCTACGTAAAACCGTCGATTTAATTCAAGAAATTGGTGCATTAGAGGATTACATGATTTTTGCACAGGGTATCTCAACAGGGAGTCGTATGCGTTTATTAAAGATGTTCCAGCGTTTTGAGCGCTCGGTTTTATTTGGAACAAATAGCTTTTGGGAAGGTGTCGACGTACCAGGAGACGCATTATCAGCTGTCATTGTCGTTCGTTTACCATTCTCAGCGCCAGAAGAACCACTCTTTAAAGCAAAAGCAGATAAAATGCAACAGCAAGGTTTAAATGCCTTTTATAAACTATCCCTACCCGAAGCAATCCTACGTTTTAAGCAAGGTTTCGGACGATTAATTCGATCCTCTCAAGATAAAGGTGCATTCATCGTATTAGATCGTCGAATCGAAACGAAATCATATGGACCCGATTTTTTACGTGCATTACCAAATGTGGAAGTTCGCCATGTATCACTAAGTGAACTAGTCTTCGATTTAGAAGATTGGTATAATAAATAAGCAAAAACAATTAAAGGTTTAGGTGATGGAATGAAAAGTTGGATTAAATTCTTCGCCATCTTCTTCGTCATGTTAGCAGTTGTATTAACAGTACTTGTAACAATTAAAGCGTATGCCCCTTACCATAGTGCTACACAAGAAGCGAAAGATGTTGTGTTGAAGGAACGATTATTAAAAACAGTTGATAAATCTTATGTATATAACAGTACAAACCACTATGTTACGGTTATTGGTAAAAATGATAAGAACCAATCAACAGCCGTGGTTTTGAATCAAGATCAATCAAAAGTTAAAAAAGAAGTCATTGAATTGTCAAAAGGTGTTACAGAAAAAGAAGCGATTAAGATAGCTACTGAAGGACAAAAAGTAAAAAAAGTGCTTCATGTCCATTTAGGTATTGAAAAGCCAGGTCCCGTTTGGGAAGTAGCATTCGAAAATAACCGAGATGAGCTCAATTATGTTTATGTGGTATTTGAAACAGGTCAATGGTGGAAAAAAATCACGAATTTATAATATTTCGAAAATAGAAATGCTCTCGTTTTTTGTATATAATAAAAGAGAATAAATCAAGAAGTAGATAGGCAACTATTTACTTAATCACAGATGTGATGGAGGATTCCCATGAAAAAAATTACAATTCAAGAAATGCCAAAACATGTTGGCGAAACAGTAAAAATTGGCGCTTGGCTTGCAAATAAGCGTTCAAGCGGTAAGATTGCTTTCTTACAATTACGTGATGGTACAGGATTTGTACAAGGCGTTGTTGTAAAAGCAGAAGTTTCTGAAGAAATGTTTGCAACAGCAAAAGGTCTTCATCAAGAAACTTCATTATATGTAATCGGTGAAGTAACAGAAGATACACGTTCATCATTCGGTTATGAATTACAAGTGAAGGACATCGAAGTGATTTCAGAATCACACGACTATCCAATCACACCAAAAGAGCATGGTACAGAGTTCTTAATGGACAACCGTCACTTATGGTTACGTTCAAAAAAACAACATGCAAAAATGAAAGTGCGTAACGAATTAATTCGTGCAACATACGAATTCTTTAATGACAATGGCTTCGTTAAAATGGATCCACCAATTTTAACAGCTTCAGCACCTGAAGGTACGTCAGAACTATTCCATACAAAATACTTTGATGAAGATGCATTCTTATCACAATCAGGTCAATTATATGCAGAAGCAGCAGCAATGGCATTAGGGAAAGTATTCTCATTCGGTCCAACATTCCGTGCTGAGAAATCAAAAACACGTCGTCACCTAATCGAGTTCTGGATGATTGAACCAGAAATGGCTTTTGTGGAACATGATGAGAGCTTAGAAGTACAAGAACAATTTGTATCGTATATCGTGCAATCTGTATTGAAAAACTGCAAACTAGAATTAGAAATTTTAGGTCGCGACCTTTCAAAATTAGAAAAAGTAAAAGCGCCATTCCCACGTATTTCATATGATGAAGCCATTGAATTCCTTCATAAAGAAGGTTTTGATGATATTAAATGGGGCGATGATTTCGGAGCGCCACATGAAACAGCGATTGCAAATCACTTTGATTTACCTGTTTTCATTACATGCTATCCAAAAGATATTAAACCATTCTACATGCAACCACATCCAGACCGCGATGATGTCGTGCTATGTGCCGATTTAATCGCTCCAGAAGGTTATGGTGAAATTATCGGTGGTTCTGAGCGTATTTGGGATTATGATTTATTAAAACAACGTATCCAAGAACATGGCTTAGATGAAGAAGCATACAACTGGTATTTAGAACTTCGTAAATACGGTTCTGTACCACACTCAGGTTTCGGTTTAGGGCTAGAACGTACAGTATCTTGGGTAACAGGTGCTGAACACGTGCGTGAAACCATTCCATTCCCACGTTTATTAAATCGTATTTACCCATAATAGAAGACGAAAGTTCATGTGATGTTAAGTCATATGAGCTTTTTCTTTTGAGAATTAAAGTATGCTATAAAAATAAAAAACAATTTAGTTGGAACACTGTACATTGTGCGTTAAAATAGAACAAAGATGAGTGAGCGTAATGAATACGCTTTAGAGTAGATGAGGAGGATTTTGTATTATGGAATTAAATGATTGGTTAAATACAAAGGTACCTGAAATTTCAAATGACTTGATTGAAATCAATCAAGACTATTTTGATTTAGAAAATTCAATTGGTTTTAAAGGACGCGACCGCATTTATCGTGTCATTGAAAGTTTCCGCATTGCGTTATTCCCAGGAATCTATGATCAAAAACCGATTGATGAAGTGCGTCTGAATGTCGCAATTAGTAATAATTTACGAAAAGCAGCGCTTGATTTACGTGATATTTTAGAAAAAGCGCTATTTTATAATAAAGAAGATGAAGATGTATGCGAAAACGTTGCACGTGAACGAGCAGATCAAATTGTTATTCAGTTGATGAACAAGTTTCCGGAAATTCGTCGTACATTACAGACAGATATTCAAGCAGCTTATAATGGCGACCCTGCTGCAACATCAACAGAAGAAATTCTACTGAGTTACCCATCTATTCAAGCGATTTGCATTCATCGTATTGCGCATGAACTATATAAATTAGATGTGAAAATTATTCCACGTATTATGTCAGAGTATGCACATGAATTAACAGGAATCGATATTCATCCAGGCGCATCCATTGGCGATTCATTCTTCATCGATCATGGTACAGGTGTTGTAATTGGTGAAACATGTACAATAGGTAACAATGTTAAAATCTATCAAGGTGTAACATTAGGTGCGCTTAGCTTCCCACTAGACGATGAAGGCAATCCAATTAAAGGAATTAAACGTCATCCTGACATCGAAGATAATGTCGTGATTTATGCGGGTGCAACGATTTTAGGTGGCAAAACAAAAATTGGTCATGATACCGTACTAGGCAGTAACATTTGGTTAACACATTCTGTTGTGCCACATTCGCGCGTATACCATTCACAACCTTCACCAAGTATTAACCAATCTGTAAATATTGAATATGAAATTTAAAAAAAGTAAGGAGGGGTAGTTCAGCTACCATACCTCCTTCTTTTTTATGAAAGGAAGTCAACTAATGAATTGGCAAGAAAAGCTATTACAATACCAACCTGTGAATGAACAAGAGGAGCGAGACTTAGCATCATTTCGCTATGCATTCACACACTTTCCAGATGTTTTAACACGTCAAAACCCAATTGCACATATGACAGTTTCAGCTTTTGTCGTGAATCAAGCACGTACACATGTATTAATGGTCTATCATAATATTTATCAATCATGGGCATGGACAGGAGGACATGCGGATGGTGAATCAGATTTTTTAGCTGTGGCATTAAGAGAAGTGCAAGAAGAAACAGGGGTAGAAGCAAAACCTGTTCAACAAGAGCCTATTTCGATTGAGCAACTAACGGTTTTAGGACATGTGAAAAAAGGGCAGTATGTATCAGAGCATTTACATATGAACGTCACGTATCTAGTTGAAGCAGATGACCAAGCGGCACTTGTTGTGTGTGAAGAGGAAAATAGTGATGTGGCGTGGATTGCATTTGATGAATTGAGTACATATTGTAAAGAAGAACATATGCTACCGATTTATAATAAAATCATTGCACAAATGAAGTAAAATAAGAAACAGACTAGGCATAAAAAAACTGGAACCGTGTTGTGGTGCGGTTCCAGTTTTTTCGTTGCGATAAAAAGGGAAGTGAAATGTTTGTGCCAGCCTGTTAAAAAAATTATTCAGCTGTAATGCGCATTTCTGTTGTCGCGTCAAAGAAGTGTGCTTTTTGTAATTGAATCGCAAGTGATAATGTTTGTCCAGATGACAGCTGTTCATTTGCGTCAATACGTGCGATAAAGTTTTGTTCTTCTAGTTGCGCATAAATCATAAATTCCGCACCCATTAATTCGGCTACATCAATCTTCACTTGAACTGTATGTTCTGGTAGTTGTTCTAGCATATTTTCTTCGTTATGAAAATCTTCTGGACGAATTCCTAAAATAATTTCTTGCTCGTTATAACCTTTGTCGTGTAGCAAAGTACGCTGTTCTGCAGTCAATGGTAGCTGTAATGTGCCCACTTGTACAAAATCACCTTGAATACGCGCTTTGAAAAAGTTCATAGCTGGTGAGCCAATAAAGCCAGCAACAAAGACATTCACAGGTTTTTCATATACTTCTTTTGGTGAACCCACTTGTTGAATGAGACCGTCTTTCATTACAACAAGACGTGTTGCCATCGTCATCGCTTCTGTTTGATCATGCGTTACATAAATTGTAGTGGTTTGTAAACGCTGATGTAACTTAATAATTTCTGCACGCATTTGTACACGTAATTTAGCATCTAAGTTCGATAAGGGTTCATCCATTAAAAATACTTTTGCATCGCGTACAATCGCACGACCAAGTGCCACACGTTGACGCTGACCTCCTGATAATGCTTTTGGTTTTCGTTCTAAATATTCTTCTAACCCTAAAATCTTCGCTGTTTCAGATACGCGACGTTTAATTTCTTCTTTTGGTAGTTTGCGCAGTTTTAAGCCAAATGCCATATTTTCATAAACCGTCATATGTGGATAGAGCGCATAGTTTTGGAACACCATCGCAATATCGCGATCTTTTGGTGGTAAATCATTTACACGTTCCCCATCAATGTAAAAGTCACCTTTTGAAATTTCTTCTAATCCTGCAATCATCCGAAGTGTTGTCGATTTTCCACAGCCAGATGGCCCAACAAAAACAATAAACTCCTTATCTTGAATTGCTAAATTGAAGTCCGTTACAGCCGTTACCTTCTTATCGTAAATTTTATAAATATTTTGTAATGTTAATTCAGCCATCATAGATCTCCTCTATGTTTAAATTCTATACATTTCGTATTCTATTATAGTCAAAGTACCTTTGAAATAGCAGTAATTTTAATTACGACATTTTTTTATTCTCAATTAAACGAGTAAAAGCTTTTAATTGAGATGGAAGTGTGCAAAAGTACATAAAATATAGGTTACATTAGTTAGTGAATGAGAATGTGTAAAATACGTCTAAAATATGACAATTTATAAGGATATAGAAGATGTATATAAAACTTTGGAAAATGCGTAAAATCAAGTATGTTCACTATTTCACTAGTAGCTTACGTGAAAAGTCTCACAAAGTTGTTCAGAGTGGGAAATGACTGTAAACACTTGGTTTTACTATATTCTTGGACAATGAATGAATAAATTTGTTAAGATATATGTATAAGGGTTGACATTGAAAGCCTTTTGTATGATAATTTTAATGTAAACAATAATAATTCTAATTAAGGATTTATTATTAATAATTGATTATATATCTAGGAGGAATTGAATATGTCATTAGTAAATAAAGAAATCGCACCATTCACTGCACAAGCATTCCAAAACGGTGAATTCAAAACAGTATCAGAAGAAACTTTAAAAGGTAAATGGGCTGTAGTATGCTTCTACCCAGCTGACTTTACATTCGTTTGCCCAACTGAACTAGAAGATTTACAAGCTGTATACGGCGAATTAAAATCTCTAGGTGCTGAAGTATATTCTGTATCAACTGATACACACTTCACCCATAAAGCTTGGCACGATCATTCAGAAGCGATTTCTAAAATCGAATACACAATGATTGGTGACCCAACACACACAATTTCTCGCAACTTCGACGTATTAGACGAAGAAGCAGGTCTTGCACAACGCGCTACTTTCTTAATCGATCCAGACGGTGTAGTACAAACTATGGAAATCAACAATGATGGTATCGGTCGTAACGCTTCTCAATTAATCGACAAGATTAAAGCAGCTAACTACGTACGTAACCACCCAGGTGAAGTATGCCCAGCGAAATGGAAAGAAGGCGAAGAAACATTAACGCCTAGCCTAGACCTAGTAGGTAAAATCTAATTTAACGCCACTGTAGTCATATAGGGCACTAGACAAGCGACAAACATCAGTCTACAGATTGGTATTTGTCGCTCTGTTTTTAGCAAAATTGCATAAATGTACGGAAAAATGAATCGTTTTATGGTTTGGCATCACTCTCTTACCTACCTGAAACGAAATGAAGAGGTGAAAATACTGCTGTGAAAGAGGGCATTCAACGTATATAGTTCCATCACTTTTGTGCAAAAAAATGATGGAAACATATAATTAGAAGTGAAAAAAGCAGCAGTTTCAATTATGTTATTAGACGATCAAATTAAAACACAACTAAAGCAATACCTTGCCATGTTAGAAGGAGACTTAGTTTTAAAAGTACATGTGGGCGAAGATGAAACATCAAAAAATATGTTAGAACTTGTTCAAACATTAGATGATATGTCACCACGTATTACAATTGAACATGCAGAATTAGAACGTACACCGAGTTTCAGCGTTAATCGTGTAGGTGAAGATACAGGTGTTATTTTTGCAGGTTTACCACTTGGTCATGAGTTCACGTCGCTTGTACTGGCGTTATTACAAGTAAGTGGCCGTGCACCAAAAATTGATGAATCAACAGTAAAACGTATTCAAGCGATTAAAGAGCCAATGAACTTTGAAACATATGTTAGTTTAACATGTCATAACTGTCCTGACGTTGTACAAGCGTTAAATATTATGTCTGTATTAAATCCAAATATTACACATACAATGATTGAAGGCGGCGCTTTCAAATCAGAAGTAGAAGAAAAAGAAATCATGGCTGTACCAGCAGTTTACCGTGATAAGGATTTCTTTGAAGGTGGTCGTATGACATTAGATGATATTCTAGATAAATTAGGTTCTACAGTTGATGCTGCCGAATTCAATGATAAAGAACCATTTGACGTGTTAGTAGTAGGTGGAGGTCCAGCAGGTGCAAGTGCAGCAGTTTATGCAGCACGTAAAGGTGTGCGTACGGGAATTGTTGCAGAACGCTTCGGTGGACAAGTAAATGATACAATGTCGATTGAAAATATTATCGGTATAAAAGCAACAGAAGGTCCAAAATTTGTTGCAAGTCTTGAAGCACATGTATTAGATTATCCAGTTGATGTGATGAAAGCACAACGTGTGAAAAATATTGAGAAGAAACAATTAATCGAAGTTGAATTAGAAAATGGTGCAGTTTTAAAAAGTAAAACTGTTATTCTATCAACAGGTGCTCGCTACCGTCAATTAGGCGTAAAGGGTGAGCAAGAATTTAAAAATAAAGGTGTAGCATATTGTCCACACTGTGATGGCCCATTATTCAAAGGTAAAGATGTAGCAGTAGTAGGCGGCGGTAACTCAGGTGTTGAAGCAGCAATCGATTTAGCTGGAATTGTGAACCATGTAACACTTCTACAAAACACAGGTGAGTTAATTGCAGATACAGTTCTACAAGAACGTTTACGTAGTTTACCAAATGTAACAATTATCACGAATGCTTTAACATCTGAAATTACAGGTGATCGTACAGTGAATGGTATTGAATATATCGATGCTGTAACGAAAGAAAAACATCATGTAGCACTTGATGGTGTATTCATTCAAATTGGTTTATTACCAAATACAGAATTCCTAGAAGGTTCTGTTCAATTGAATGAACGTGGAGAGATTGTTACAGATCGTAATGGAGCAACAGATATCGATGGTGTGTTTGCAGCAGGTGACTGTGCAAATAGTGCCTATAAACAAATCGTTATCTCAATTGGTGCAGGTGCAACAGCGGCATTGAGTGCATTTGATTACCTAATTCGTCATACAGAAGAGTTAGTAGAAGTATAATACTTTTCCATATTTAAGCATTAGAAAATAGGCTGGACATAAGTGTAAAAAATACTATCCTATATGAGCATAAAAAAACTGGAATCGTGCTGTGGCGCGATTCCAGTTTTTTGTTGCGAACGCTAAAAAGAGAAGTGAAATGTTATGTTCTAGCCTAGTTTATATTATAAATATTTCTCTTCTACTAGAATTAATTTACTTACCTTTTCTTGTGAAGAAACAAATGCATACGATAATTCACCGTATTTTTCTGTTTTCACAAAACAATGTTCTTTTTGAATTGTCCACTGGTCATTCTTTTTTTTACATTGAATTTTTTGTGGATCAATTCCACGAAATCCTAGTGAACGCCATTTAGAATAAGCCTCTTTAATTAACCAAAGTTGTTGAGCTTCTTGTTTGAAAATTTTTTGTTCGTATGAACTCATAAAGTACTCAGTTCCTTCTAAAAGAGGTTGTTGTAACTCTAAATCTACCCCGATTTTACAATTAGAGTAGGCAACCATCACATATCCTTCGCAATGTGAAATACTGACATAATAAGGACTGTCAGGTAAATAAGGTTGCCCATCTTTCGTTTGTCCAATACCATCGACACCTAGATATTTTTTAATTATAATACGTGCAATCAAAGATTCATATGCACGCTTAAAAGAAGTAAACTTGCGTACATAAGAACGTTCATCAGCCGTTAATAATGGAAAAAAACTTCTGAAAATCGATTTATTGTATGAAATAGGGGTTAATAGTATTTTCATTTTTTTATCTCCGGAAAATAGTGTTGCTGAATTGCTTGTTGAATCATATGTTCAAAGAATGTTTCATCAGGTTTAGGACAAACTAATTGGTTTTGTGTCATAAACAATTCGGATTGTGGACATGCATATAATAGGGATGAATTTTTTGCGCCATCACCTTCTAAGCCAGCCATAGCCAGAGCAAGACCTTCAGCATCTTTTTTAGAATCATCATATAAGAAGTTAATAAACTCTTGTTCATCTACAAGTTCGATTGTATAACCGAATTTTCTAAAGTGTTGTAAAACATCTTTGAATGAAATCAGCGTTGTATTGCAAATGTTGTAAATTCCACCGATTGTATCGTTTGAAAGAGCGATATTTGTAATTAAAGAACTTGCGTAATCAACCATTGTAAAGTCCATCATGGAGTTTACATTCGGTGCTTTTTCTAATAAAATAAATGATTTAAACATACGATATACAGCATTTGAATCAATATTTTTTTGGAATATTCCTGTAGTTGATTGGCAAGAAATATTACCAGGACGATAAATTGTAACAGGAAGACCTTCTGTATGAGCTTGTTGTAACAATTTTTCAGATGCTAACTTACTATTTGTATAAAGACTTTCAACATCAGGGGCATCTAAAATGGAGTCTTTTGTTAAGAAATCGTCCCATTTACCTTCAGATGCTAAATCTTCTTGAATACCTAATGTCGAAACATAATGGAAGCGAATCTCTGTACATTGTTTTGCGAAATCAATTAAATAGGCAGTGCTATCAATATTTGTCTTTTTAAAGTGCTCTGCATCACCAAAGTGACGTACGTCTGCTCCACAGTGAATAAGTGCTTGTACATTTGTTTGTAACCACATAAGATCTTCAGAACTTGCGCCTAAGTTAGGTTGTGTGAAGTCACCTAAAATAATACGTAAAGAAGTATTTCGTAAAAGTTCTTCCATTGGTTGGCTTGGTTCATAATAGCGTAACTGCTCAAGGATACGTTTTAAACCATGCTCTTTTGATGTTGCACGCACAAGTACGGAAACTTCCGTAACCTCAGGATGTTTTAATAGGTCGATTAGTAAGTGTGCACCTAGATAGCCTGTAGCACCTGTTAATAAGATCGATTGCTGTGTAATCGGTTTGAAAACAGTCATGCTGTGTAATGATTTTGGATGCTCAAACAGTTCTTTTTGTTTCGTCTCTTTTACAACTTCTTCTTGAGTTTCAGCAGTACGTACATAATTAGCAAGTGCTTGAACTGTACGATATTCAAAGAAATCATTAATTTTCAACATAGGGAATTGCTTTTTCAATTGTGTTAAGATTGCTAAAACTTTTAATGAATGACCACCAATTTCAAAGAAATCTTCATTTGTGCCAATGTCTTGTTGTAATAATACATCTTGCCATGCTTTTAAAATGATAGCTTCTTCATCATTTACTGGAGCTAATTGATTCTCTGTATGCTTCACTTGAACTTGCACATCTAATTCACGCTCTTTTAAAGCAGTACGATTAATTTTTCCACTTGGTAATAGAGGGAATTCTTCAAGCTCAATCACATAAGCAGGCAACATATATGCTGGAACTTGTTGTTTTAAAGCATCTACTACCTGTTCAGTTGAATAAGTAACCCCATCTTTTACCTGATAGTATGCCACGATGGATAGATCACCTTGAATCTCTTTTGCGATTATCGCACCATCTGTAATTTCAGGTATTGCAAGAAGATGTTCTTCGATTTCTCCCAGTTCAACACGATATCCACGTATTTTAACTTGCGTATCTTTTCTTCCAACAAATTCAATTTGACCATTCGGTAGTAAACGTACTAAATCGCCACTTCGATACATTCTATTTTCACTATGAGGTGTCATTACAAATACTTCATCTGTTTTTTCAGGAAGATGTAAGTAGCCTTCAGCTAGAGCAGTTGTCTCAATATATAGTTCACCTGTAACGCCTATTGGACAATAAGCCATCCCATCATTTAAGACATGTACACGATAATTCGGTAAAGGCGTTCCAATTGGGATTGTCATCAGATCCTTTGGTAACAGTGTGTCGATTGTATAAGTCGTCGTTAAAACAGAACATTCTGTAGGGCCATATACATTTTTTAAAGGAATAAGACCGAATTTTTCTTGGAAAAGTCGAACCGTATCTAAAGGAAGTGTTTCACCACCTACACCAAAACATTGTAGACGTTGTAATTTTTCGATGTCTTCTTCAGTCGCAAATAGAAGATACTGTTTTAAAGCACTCATTGGAACCATCATGATATAGTCAATGCGATGTTCATGAATTGCTTCTGCAAATAAAGAAATATCGAGTCGCTCTTCTTTGGATAACATATACAGTGTATTCCCGTGGAAAATCATCGGACATAATTCAAGTAAAGATGCATCAAATGTGAGTGTATAAAATTGAGTTAAAATATGATGCTCCGAAAATCCATAGGTTTCTTTTTCAGCATAAGCAAATGTTGCGATACTTTTATGTGGTATTTTCACACCCTTTGGTCTACCGGTAGAGCCAGAAGTGTAGATAATATAGGCGAGATCAGTTGGTTTGACCGTTGGCTTTTTCACAAGTGTTTTTTCTTCGATTTGAGTATACAGTGCCATTGGAATTTGTTCATCCCAAGTAATTGCTTTTTCAGTAGTAATCACATCTGTTAATACGAATTTTGCTTGTGTGTCTTTTAAGATGTACTCATTTCGTTCGTCAGGATTATCAGGACTAAGTGGTACATAAATGGCTCCAGCTTTCATTACGCCTAACATAGAAATAATCGCTTCCATGCTGCGTTGCATATAAACTGCAACATAATCACCTACTTGAATCCCTTTCTCTATTAATAGTTGAGCAATACTATCTGCTTGTATTTGAATCTCTGAAAAAGTAAGTGTTTTTGTTGCATCTTGTAAAGCAACTTTTTGTGGATACTTTTGTGCCGTCTGATCAAATACATCGTGCATTGTTTGATCGATTGGTGTATCTCGTTCTGTCTGGTTTAATTTTTGATAAAGCTGATGTTCCCATGCAGTCATAAGATTGATTTGAGCAATTTTAATATTCGGATTCTCTAAAATCGCTGCCAAAATAATAGTGTAATACTGTTCATAACGTTCGAAATTTTTTTCGTTTAAAAAGCATGTGTAACTTTCAAAATGATAATTATTTGAAGAAAAGACCAATTTTAAGTCGTTTGACAGATGTTCAGTAGATTCTAAAACAACTTGTTTATAAATTTCATCAGCTGTTGAATCTTGAGAAAAAGCCATATGAACCACAGATTGTTTTTGGTCTAATTCAATTGCAAGTTCAATAGAGTCTTCATTTGTTAAGCGGTTCATCCAAATACCAAAAGCTGTAATATGCCATTGGATTGAATAATCTAAATTTTTTTTAGCAGATTGATACGTCGAGACATCTGAACGAAAAGATGTATCAATAGGGAATAGAGAATTTTGCGTGATTTTCAAATCTTGTTGTAAAGTAACCAAGTTAATAAACCTCCAATTTTTCATAATTCATACAGTTATATTGTGAAAAAGGGTGAGAGATCTTTCAATCTCTCACCATGTTTTGTTAGCTTTTCACATCAGAAACTAATTGTTCTAATTCAGATACGATATCATTCATTGTTTTTGTTGACTCAACAATTTTACTAAATGAAACTTGTTGATTACGAATGTTGTGTTTGATTTTTTGACTTGCATCACTATTTTCAGTTGATGTATGTGCAAGTTGTTCAAAAATTGCAGCTACTTCCTCGTTTTCAGCAGCGATTTCTTCAATTGCGGCTGATACTTCCTGGATACTACTTGAAACATGTGATGTTTGTGACAGAATATCTTGGAAAATGGCGCCCATATTTCCAACTAATAATGAACTTTCAGAAACAAGAGCAGCTTCTGTACGGAATGATTGTACAGCTTTTTCTGTTTCTACTTGTACATCTTGGATGAGTGTCTCAATTTGTTTAGCTGATTTTGAAGATTGTTCAGCTAATTTACGGACTTCGTCTGCCACTACAGCAAACCCCTTACCATGTTCACCGGCACGTGCAGCTTCAATTGCAGCATTTAATGATAATAAATTCGTTTGATCCGCAATATCTGTAATTAATTGAACAATACTGCTAATTTCTAATGAACGATTTTTAAGTGATGAGACATTACTCTCAGAACGTTGAGAAGAATCTTTTAGTTTTACCATTTGATTTTTCAACACATTAATTGCTTCTGTACCTGCTTTTGCATGGTCTTCTGTTGTGAGGGATAACTCTGTTACGTTCATAACATTATTTGTAATGGAGTCTACAGAACGAGAAAGTTCTTGAATTGAAGTCAGAACTTCAGTAGTAGATTCGTTTTGATTTTGTAATCGACCTGTAATTTTATCTGTGTAGTTTGTAATTTCTTCTAATGTTTGATTCACTTCATCAGCTTCTTTATAAAGGCTATTTGCTTGAATACTAGAAGCAGTTGATGATGAACGAATGGAATCTAACATACCACCAATTGTTTCACTCATTGTATTGAATTGCTTCGATAATTGTCCTAATTCATCATTTCCTTCTTTTAAACGAACAGAATAGTCACCTTCACTTACAAGAGCCATACTTTCTTTCATCTCTGTAATAGGACGGAATAGCTTGCTCATAAATGCGTATTGAATAGCACATACGAGTAATAGTAGTCCAATTAAAATGAAAATGGTTGTTTTGATTTTTTTATATTCACCATTTAAATAAGAACTTGCATCAAAATCGACCCCGTAATACGCAAACATTTCACCATTCTCATCAAAAAGTGGCTTTAAAACCGTCATCCATGTACCAAAATCATCAGAATAAATATCTGAAATTGTTTGTTGTTTTGTTTTTTTCATGTCGGCAATTGCGTCTGCAATCACTTTTGGTTGTGTATAGATATCGCCAATATGTAAATCTGACTTATCGAAATCATCCATTAAGAAGGTGGGGCCAGATATAACACTAGTACCCGCTCCATTCTCCAATTCCACTCCAAAAATATAACCTTGTGCAACTTGAGGTTGATATTGAGCTAGACGATCAAAGTGAGCCACTATTTCTTTTTGAATATTTTCGTCTTTAGTTTGAACTAATTTTTCTACATCTTCTGTTTTAATATCTTGTGACCAAGCTTTTACTGTATCTTTTGATACATTTGTAAGTCGATCGACAGTCGCATTCATACTCATAAAATAGTTAATAGTTGTCAAAATAATAGCTACTAAAATCGTAATAATTGAAGCGAATAAAATATTTTTCATTTTTAAAGATAATTTTCTCATGTTTACTCCTTTTTTGCATACATTTTATTGTAGTACTAATATAACATTACGGTCACTAAAAGTTAATACTTTATGCTCATTTGGAAAATTCGAAAAAAAATAAAAAATGGTATTTGTATAATTTAATGGATTTAAAAAGCATTATAATTATTTTTTTGGTGTAAAAATAAGTGTTTTTTAATATAAAACAAGGAAGAAAAATCCATTAAAACAATAAAAAAACAATGAAAATTTTTTAACGTAAGTAAATAAAATGATTTTTTTAGTTAAAAAAACACAAAAAAAGAACTTTCCTCTAATTAATGAGTCAAAGTTCTGTAAGTGAAAAATTAATATTTTAAGATAGTTGATTAGATATTTCAAAAAAGTTTTTATAAATCGCTGTATAAATTTTTTGAGAGAGTACTGGGTTATGAATAATTGCAATAATACCCTTGTATAGAACATCTTGGTTAGGTTTTTCTATATGAATCAATTCAGATAGAATTTCTTTTTCTGTAGTATTCATCCGTCCTCTTAAATTCATGCTATTTAACCATGTAGAGAGTGATAAAATCATATATGGATTAGCTAATTTAGCGATTTTTTGATGTTGTTCTTCTTTTAATAGTACTCGTCTAATATATGGGTTTAAATCTTTTTCGTTTTCTAAGAAAGAATGAATATCCATAGATAATAACATAGATTGTTTTGATAGTTGACCAAGGTTTGTTGGCTCCATACCATATAAATTTACAGGTTTTTTCTGTTGTTCGTCGAGTTGTGTTAATAAGATGTTTAGCTGTTTGGATAACTTGCCCAATTCATCTTCACTTTCCTTTAAACGAACAGAATAATCCCCTTTGTTCAAACGAGCGATTTTCTTTTGCATAATCGTAATCGGTCTAAATAGTCGATTCATAAAGATAAGCTGTATTAAACAAACAACAAGTAAAAGAACAACTAAAATAATAATCGTTGTTTTAATTTTATTATATTCGCCTAAAAGATATGCATTAGCATCAAAGTCTATTCCGTAATAGGCGAACATTTCACCATCTTTATTAAATAAAGGCTTTAAGACCGTAATCCATGTACCAAAACGATCGGTATAAATTTTAGAGTATGTTTGTTTTTTCGTTATTTTCATCTCAGCAATGGCATCGGCAATGACTTGTGGTTGTGTATAAAAGTCACCAATTAATAAGTCCGATTTTTCAAAGGCTTCCATGAGGAATGTTGGGCCTGAGATGACACTTGTTTGACTCCCATTACGCAACTCGACACCAAATAAATAGCCTTGAGCAACTTGCGGTTGGTAATTGGCTAATTTATCAAATTTTGCAATCATTTTTTTTTGTAGTTCTTCATCTTGTGTTGCAACAAGTTTTTCGACATCCGATGTTAATACTTCTTTTGACCATGCTTTCATCGTACGTTCTGAATCTGTAGAGAGACGACTCACTGTTGCATTCATATTCATGTAGTAGTTAATGGAAGTAATGATTAAAGAGACTAAAATCGTAATAATCGATGCAAATAAAATACTTTTAGATTTTAATGACAAATATTTCATTGAATCTCCCTTGTCTCGTGGAATAATAATATACATAACCATACCACTTTATACTAAAGAAGTTAATACTTTCGGTTCAATTTTCACTAATTAAAATAAAACAAAAAGTGTACAAATAAAATGATTAGCATGGTACATATTACTTTACGAAATTGATAGGATTTGATGCATACAAAAGATTTATAAGCATAAAAAGTAAAAACCCTTAGAATAATACATAATTCAATCATTCTAAGGGTTCTTTAGTTTTAAATTATTTTATATTAAAAATTTGAGGTGAGTTAAAGTGAAATAGGCTGTTTTTTAATCTGGCTTCTTAATTGCTTTGCAGCACTTACCATATTTTTTAGTGCGTCAACGGTTTCTTTTTCGCGACGTGTTTTAAGTCCGCAGTCTGGATTAATCCAAAATCTTTCTTTTGGAATGATATTCAAACTATCTTCTAAAATCGTATACATTTCTTCTACACTCGGTACCCGTGGACTATGAATATCATATACACCTAAACCAATACCATATGGATAAGGTGTATGTTGCAATGAGTGAATTAATTCACCGTGACTACGTGAAGTTTCTAGTGAAATAACATCTGCATCTAGTGCAACAATCGGTTCAATAAAATCATTAAATTCACAATAGCACATGTGTGTATGAATTTGCGTACTTGGTTGAACGGCAGCTGTAGCTAATTTAAATGCATTAATTGACCAATCTAGGTAATCTTGTTGACGCGACTGTCGTAATGGTAAACCTTCTCGTAAGGCAGGTTCATCGACTTGAATGATTTGGATACCACTTTCTTCGAGTGCAAGAATCTCTTTTTTAAGTGCAAGTGCAATTTGGATAGCGACTTTACTACGTTCGATGTCATCACGTACAAATGACCAATTTAAAATGGTGACCGGTCCTGTTAACATTCCTTTGACTAAACGATCTGTTTGTTCTTGAGCATCTATTGTTTCTTTAACAGTCATCGGTTCAAGCCATTCAATATCGCCATAAATAATAGGGGGTTTTACACAACGCGAACCGTAAGATACAACCCAAGCTTTTTTAGTAAATGCAAAACCAGCTAGTTTTTCTCCGAAATATTCCACCATATCTGTTCGTTCAAATTCACCATGAACTAATACATCTAAATCTAAATCTTCTTGAATTTTAATCCAGCGATTTGTTTCTGCACGTAATTGAGTTTCATAAAGCTCTGTTGAAATTTCTTTTTTACGCCATTGCGAACGTATTTTTTTGATTTTTTCTGATTGTGGAAAGCTTCCAATAGTTGTTGTTGGAAAATCAGGTAAGTGTAATCTGTTTTTTTGTGTAATAATACGTTCTTCGAAAAGCTGTGAACGATTAAAATCTTTCTTGTTAAGTTGTTTGATTTCTTGTGCAACAGTCGAGTTATTCCGAGATACATCGGTAGCAAGTTTTTCAATAACCATTAAATTTTCTTTTATTATAGATGGGGTTTCAAAAGATTGATTACGAATATAATAAGTGATATGACGCAATTCATCTAATTTTTCATCTGCAAATGCAAGTGCATTATATAAGACAGTTGGCAATGCTTTTTCAGCAGCGGTTGTGACAGGTGAATGTTGCAAATTACAAGAAGGTTGTAGCCACAATGCTTTTGGCGAAACTAATTGTAAGATAGCTTCAACTTTTTGTGTGACCTCTTTTAAAGGGCTGACCCAAATATCACGACCATTAATAATACCAGCAGCTAATACTTTATTTCCTGGGAAACTGTATTGCTTGATTGCTTGTAAATTATCTTTGTATCCATGAACAAAATCCAATCCAATACCTGCTACAGGTAGTTGTACAATTCTTTCGTATTGTGGAATTGCTTCAAAATAAGTGGAAATCATTAAATTCGCACCTGGTACATGATCAGCTAATTGTTGATAAATCACATCAATTAATTGTAGTTGTTCTTCGTCTAACTCTTGCGTGAACATTGGTTCTTCAAGTTGAATCCATTCAGCTCCTGCATCTACAAGTTGTTGAATTACTTGTTCGTAAAGTGGTAATAGTTGCAAAATAAAAGATGCGACTGTTTTTTCACAATAGCCTTTTGTTAGCTGAATAAAAGAGTATGGACCAATAAATGTTGGTTTTGGAGTTGTTGATAATACAGATTTTGCTTCATTGAATAAATCAAGTAAGTAGTTGTATCCTAATGATAGTTTTTGTTGTTCGTATTCTGGAACGATGTAATGATAGTTCGTATTAAACCATTTCGTCATTTCGCACGCAATTGTTGTGTCTGAGCCACGTGCCATCGCATAATATGTTTTCAATGAAGGTTCTGATTCTAATGTATGATATCTCTCGGGAATTAGGCGGAACATAAAAGCTAAATCTAACATACGATCATAATAAGTAAAGTCCCCGACTGTTATTTGTTCAATTCCTTTATCTTGTTGTTTTAGTAAATTTGCTATGCGTTGATTTTTTAATTCTTTTTCAAATTGACTTTCTGAAAGTTGTTGATTCCAAAATTGTTCTACTGTTCTTTTCCATTCGCGGTTTTCACCAATATATGGATATCCAATCGTTGTACTTGATACAGTTGTCATTATAAAAACCTCCTTTTGAATTTACATAAACCAAAATAAAAAGACTATTTCTTAAAGGAAATAGTCTGAAGCGTTATCTATGCATACTGAAAAAGAGGAATAATTTCCCCGTCTATGCGCACAGAACACCACCTATCTCCACGTAGGTATTTGGTGTGTACTAGAAGATGGCTGGTCTCCTGACTTATGTTCAACATTTTTCAAGCCTTCCCATTAAAGAACAGTGGCGTTGTTTGAAAAACTCCCAATTACAGTTGCGGGACAGTGGCGAATTTACATCGCTCTTCCCATTTAAACTTATTTTCATAAGTACCATTTCTTACACGTTATGTAATTAGAGATTACTATAACATAAAAATATTAGAATAAAAAGAAAAAGAGGAATATTCAGAAAAATATACAACTATTTCATCTGAGAGATTTAATTATTAGAAAGAAGTTAGGAAATAAAAAAGTAATGTATCTTAAACATGAAGAAGTGAACCAATAGGAACGTGTAGAAAACCACCTTCAGCAAAAATAGCTTGAGCTGAAAATTTTATAGGAAAGTAGTGATTAGAAGTTTGAATTTATATCCACATGCTACTGACTTAATGTAACGGAGAAAAAGAAGAATTCTGTACGGTTTTCAGGTAGCACTTCAGTTTGAAGAGGATGAGACATAACTGTGAAAATATCATCTTATATGAGCATGAAAAATCGGAATCGCGCTATGGCGAGGTTCCGGTTTTTCGTTGCGAACTCTAAAAGAGAAAAATGAAATGTTTTTTCTCATCCTCTTTTCTTCTGATGAATATTTAGTCATTTAAAAACTACATCCCAATTTTTAGACATATCTAAAAATTGGAGATGTAGTTCAATCATACTTTTATAAGACTTCAGCTTCTTGAAACACCTTGCTTTGCAAATAGGTTAGTTTTTTTGCCATGACTTCCGGTTTCTCTTTGAAATCTTGATTCATCCAATAAATAAAAAAGCCAAGACTTGCATATGTTGAGTAGTAACTAAGAGCAGGTACCTCAATCGGTAAGTCATCTTTTAGTGCAATCTCTTTACCGGTTAGTTGTACGAGGCTGTCACAAAAACGATTTTGAGAACCAGGCAGCATCTCTCCTTTAATAATGAGAGAGAAAATGAATTGATTTTGATAAATATATTCAAAAATAGCTAAGTGGAGTCGCTCATCTGTAGATGAAATTTTCCCCAGTGCTTGGTAACTCTCTCTAAAGTAGGTTAGTAGTTCTGTAAGATAATCATCAAAGATTGTGCAAAGAAGGTCATCTAAATCTTTATAGTGAGAGTAGAATGTAACACGATTACATGTAGCTTGCTGTGCAACTTCCGTTACTGAAAGTGAACGTAAATCATGTCCTTCTTTTAAAAGATGGATGAGTGCAGCTTTTAATTTTTTCTGTGTGCGTAAAATTCTACGATCTTGTGAAGAAGACATCAAATCATTCCTTTCATAATGTCATTATGCCATTATTTCCATTTAACAGAAAGTTTATAATTACCTAAATTAAGCTATGTGTGAACAAGTTGTGTTATAATTAATTTAAAATTAAATAGTTTATTATTAAAATATTTAGCGCTTTTCTATTGACAGTATGCATGAAAGTTTGTTAATTTACAAGTGTAGTTTATTTCTGAAAGATTTTAAGGAGGAGTTTTATAATGGCTCGTTTAGAAGGTAAAGTAGCAATTATTACAGGTTCAGCTCAAGGTATGGGAGCTGCACACGCAAAAAAATTCATCGAAGAGGGCGCTAAAGTCGTTCTTACGGACTTAAATGAAGAAAAAGGTAACGCATTTGCTGCAGAACTTGGCGAAAACGCTATTTTCGTAAAACAAAACGTTGCAAACGAAGAAGATTGGAAAAACGTTGTAGCGAAAGCTGAAGAAGCATTCGGTCCAGTAAACGTACTAGTAAACAATGCTGGTATCACTATGGCTAAATCAATCACTGATACTTCAGTAGAAGATTACCGTAAAATCGTTGAAATCAACCAAGTTTCTGTATTCTTAGGTATCAAATCAGTTGTTTCTTCAATGGAAAAAGCTGGTCAAGGTACAATCGTAAACATTTCTTCACTTAATGGTTTAGTTGGTGGCGCTGTAGGTTACACTGATACTAAATTTGCTGTACGTGGTATTACAAAAGCAGCAGCTCTTGAGTTAGCTCCTAAAAACATCCGCGTAAACTCTGTACACCCAGGTGTAATTGCTACACCAATGGTTGTTCAAGAAGATACTAAAGCAGCAGTTGAAGCATTCTCTAAAATGATTCCTATGGGTCGCGTAGCTGAGCCAGAAGAAGTTTCTAACTTAGTTCTTTACTTAGCTTCTGAAGAATCAAGCTACTCAACTGGTTCAGAATTCATCGTTGATGGCGGTATGTCAGCACGTTAATTCGTTTTACCAAACATTTATAGCTTCTATTGATTTTCTCCTATTGTATCTTGGGGTATTAGCAGGTAGAGAATCTTTAAAAGGAAGGATTGCGCATTGGCGTAGTCCTTCTTTTTATATAAAAATAGGTGTTTGACATGAGGATAAGAAGTCGTTATATTTATGTGGAACCGGTACCATATGAGTTTCAGAGGAGATGAAAAGATGCCGACAATTCGAGATGTAGCAAAAGAAGCGGGTGTATCTTCATCTACTGTTTCACGTTATCTAAATAAAAACGGGTATGTGAGTGAAGAGGCAAAAAAGTCGATTCACGCAGCAATCGAATTACTGCGTTATCGACCTAATGAAATGGCACGTTCACTTGCGACGAAGAAAAGCCAAATGGTGGCTTTGCTTGTGCCAGATATTACAAATCCTTTTTTTACAGAGTTAGCAAAAGAAATTGAAGAACAAGCCTATCAATACGGCTTTACAATGATTCTTTGTAATATTGGAAATGAACATGAAAAAGAAAAACAAATCATTGAACAATTGCAACAGCAGTATATTGCAGGATTATTTATTGCGACAAAGCAAATAGAAGCGAGTTACTATGAAAAGTTGCAAATTCCCATGGTCGCTGTAGACCGCGTTTTATCAGAGAAGATTCCGACAATCAAGACGGATCACTTCCTCGGAGGTCAAATAGCTTGCCAACACTTGATGGCTTGTGGCGTAGAGAATGTACTATGTATTCGAGCATCGAGTGAAGAGGATGTTGCAAATGAACGAATAGCAGGCTTTTATTCTTGCGCACAAACATTACAAATTGAAGAAGTGATTAGTGCATATGAAGTGGAAGCGACAAAAATTTTGGTGCTTGAAAAACTACAAAATCGAACATATGAAGCAATCTTTGCAAGTAGCGATGCGATGGCAATTGGCACGTTAAAAGCGATTCAACAAATGAATTTACGTATTCCAGAAGATATTCAGTTGATTGGTTATGATGGTATTCGAATGACAGAATGGACGACACCTACGATTACAACGATTGCACAACAAATTACGCAAATTGGACAAAGGGCTGTTCGCTGTTTATGGAAGCAAATGCAAAATGAAGATATTCTAGAACGTCACCAACTTGTAGCACCTATTTTAATAAAAAGAAATTCAACTAAAGGAGAATAAATATGATAACAGTCATTGGTAGTATTAATATGGATATTGTTGTAGAAACAAATCTATTTCCGAAACAAGGAGAAACCGTTTTAGGGGAGAGTTTTCACACTGTTCCAGGAGGTAAAGGAGCAAATCAAGCTGTTGCAGCGGCTCGATTAGGTGCGCATGTACATATGGTAGGTGCACTAGGTAATGATGCATTTGGACAAGTGTTACGAAACTTATTAAAAGTAGAAAGCGTACAAGATCAGTTTGTAGAGACGACATCCACTGCTACAGGAATTGCCAATATTATTTTATTCGAACAAGATAATCGAATTATTGTAGTACCAGGTGCAAACCACGATGTTACAAAGGAGTCAATTGATGCAGCGTGTGAGCAAATTGCCAAGAGTGAGTTAGTCATTATGCAATTAGAAATTCCACAAGAAACGGTAGAATACGCACTTGATGTGTGCCAAGAATTAGGTGTAAAAGTACTGTTAAATCCAGCGCCAGCAGAGAATTTTAAAGAAGAGTGGATGGACCGTGTCGCATACTTCACGCCAAATGAAACAGAATGTGCAGATATTTTTAAAGACGATGTAGAAAATGCGCTTGAACGTTATCCGAATCGTCTGATTGTGACACTAGGAGCGGATGGTGCACGTTATTATGATGGTGAAAAACATGTGATTGTGAAAGGTTTTAAAACAGTACCAAAGGATACAACAGGTGCGGGGGATACATTTAATGGTGCTTTTGCTTATGCTCTAACTACAGGTGTAGGAATCACAGAAGCAGTTAAATTTGCGAATATCGCTGCTTCTTTATCTGTTGAAAAGTTTGGCGCACAAGGCGGTATGCCAAAGGTGGAAGCAGTGCAAGCCCGCTTAAAAGAAGCAAGATAGATGAGAAGTGATGAGGATTAACCTCGTCACTTTTTTATATTAAAAAATAAAATCTATATTCTTATGATAATAAAGTTATAATATTTTGTTGAATCTTTTGTTATATAATAATTGTCAGAGGTGATGATAAATGGAATACAAAAAAGTTTGTTTAATTAAGAAAATTATACTATTTTTAATGCTAGGAGTAATAACGTTGTCAGCCTTCGCTACAACAGCAAGTGCAGAGTTAAATGATGATTCAGCACATAACGCAAAATATAAGTGTACGTTAGTCATTGATAAACAAACAAACGATACAACATATGCTAAATGGGGCGTGAATTATAAAAAAGGCAAAACATTTAAATATGCTCTTGGTAAAGGTGAGGTTTGTGTTCAAGGGAAACAAGGTGCTGTAAAGGGATATTATTATAAAGATAAATATGAACATTATGGAAATGTTGTAGCAATTTATAATAATTTTGTTAAGTACTCAGGTGAAAAAACGTACTTACCATCTTTGGGTTTAAAAATTAACGGAAAAAAAGTGGATGGTTTTATCTTAACCTCATACATTACAGATTCAGCTGCTAAAATCACAGGCAAGAAAATGCATGTAGTTTATACGCAAAATTTGCGCTCTAAACCAGCAGTTTCAAGTAAGAAATTGAAGAAGGTTTATCAAGATAAAAGCGTTGTGAAGGTGAAGAAAGTAAGTGGTTCATGGGCGTATGTTTACTCTTACTCCACAAAATCATACGGTTGGATGCCACGTAAGTATTTAATCAGCAGTTTTACAGCTAATCGCATTGTTGAGAAAACCGTAAAGCCGAAAGTTGAATATGTACCTTCAAATGAAATTCCAAAAGGCACTAAAAAGATATGGCAAAAAGGTAAATCAAGTAAATATACGTATATTTACAAAGATAAATATTCAAATGGAAAACTATTAAGTTCGAAATTATATAAAAAATATATTGATATTGAAGGATATTCTACAATTTATGAATTGGGGGTTTAATTTAAGGATGAATAGATTATTAACTACTCTCGTATTATTCGGGTGTAGTTTTTTTCTGTGGTCACAAAGTGTTCTAGCTGTAATTCCAAAAGAAGAACGCGAAACACATTATGATATACAATGTAATATTACAATTGACGCAAATCGACATGATTATGCTCAAAAAAATAATTTGAGCTGATTTATCGTTTGAGCTTATTAATACGAAAAAAGCACAAACCATGCAATTTCATGTTCATACCTTTTACTTCAGTGTTATAATGTACGTTGAAACTTTTGAAAAAGAGAGGAGTCAACAATCAAATGCAAAATGAACAAATGAGGCTCCAAGCGTGGGTTGAAAGTGGGCAAGTTGCTGTACCACAGTTATTTTTTAAGCATTATAAAAATCTTTCATTAACAGATGAAGAAGCATTGTTGTTACTACAACTTCATTCCTTTATAGAGCAAGGTGTTGATTTCCCGTCACATACTGATTTAGCACAACGAATGAATGTAAAAGAACAACAAATTATGTTTTGTCTACAAGGGCTTTTACAAAAAGGTTTGATTCAAATCGAACAAAAGACAAACCAGGATCATATTTTATATGAAAAAATAAATTTATTTCCACTTTGGATGCGTCTATTAGATTGCGAACAAAATACGCAACAGCAAATCGAAGTGAGTCAGGAACAAATGGAGGAAGGGCAGTTATTCCAAATGTTTGAGCAGGAGCTAGGTCGTCTATTATCACCGATTGAGATTGAAACGATTTCGATGTGGATTGATCAAGATGGACATACACCTGATTTAATTCGTCAAGCTTTAAAAGAAGCCGTACTAAGTGATAAAGTAAGTTTGAAATATATGGATCGTATTCTTTTTGAATGGAAAAAGAAAAATATTACAACGACGAAAGCGGCTTTGCGACACGCAAAAGAGTATCGTGAACATACAATTAAAACACCGACTAGAATCGATGAAGATGTACAGCCAGTCGTGAAAAAAGCGCCGTTTTATAATTGGTTAGAGGAGAGAGAATAGCGATGTTAACAAAAAAACAATGGCTTGAATGTTTGGATAAAATGGACGACATGTATCCAGATGCACATTGTGAATTAGTGCATGAAAATCCATTTGAATTAACAATAGCGACGTTATTATCTGCACAATGTACGGATGTTTTAGTAAATAAAGTGACGAAAACATTATTTCAGAAATATAAAAAACCAGAAGATTATTTAGCTGTGCCTCTAGAAGAACTAGAACAAGATATCCGTTCTATTGGTTTATATCGTGCAAAAGCTAAAAATATTCAAAAGTTATGTCAGCGATTACTAGAGGTATATAATGGAGAAATTCCAGACCAGAGAGAAGAACTGGTGACATTGCCAGGTGTTGGACGAAAAACAGCGAATGTTGTATTGTCTGTTGCGTTTGGAGTTCCAGCAATGGCTGTAGATACACATGTAGAGCGTGTAACCAAACGACTTGGTTTATGTCGTTGGAAAGATAGTGTGTTACAAGTCGAAGAAACGATTATGAAAAAAACACCGATTGAACGTTGGAATAAAGCGCATCATCAACTTATATTCTTTGGACGTTATCATTGTAAATCGCAACGTCCAGGTTGTCATGCATGTCCATTATTTGATGTGTGTCGAGAAGGTCAAAAACGTTTTAAAAAGGGGTTAGTGGAACAATGATTCAATGCAATCAAGAAAAAATTCAAAAAGAACAAGTGGATACATGGTTCAATGAATGGAAGTCACTAGCCGAAAAGATTCATGAAGCACATGATCGACGTGATCACTCAGCAGGAGATTATATGGAACAAGGCATTAACCTATATGAAATGTTCATTTTACAAGCTTCGAATCAAACACATTTTGATGAAAAAGAAGAATATGAAATTTTGCCAATTAATGCAGGAGAGCGATTAGCTTTTATTAAAAGGAGACCTGGACAATACGCATGTTATCGTCAATTAGATGAATTATTTCAGGAAACGAAAAAGCGCTGTGCACGTTTACGCTTAAAGAAATAGATGAGCGATTAAAACTTCGACAAATCATAATTTGTCGAAGTTTTTGTATATACAAAAAGAGAATGAGATAAAACATTTCATTTTCTTTTTTAGCGTTCGCAACGAAAAACCGGAACCGCGCCACAGCGCGATTCCGGTTTTTATTATGCTCATATGAGACGGTGTTTTTACACATATGTCTCATCCTCTTTTGTTTAGATATTAATTTCCGTTACCTTGATCATTTTCAGTGGCTGGTTCATCTGTTTCGGGTTGGTCAGGTTCAGTAGGTTTTTCAGGTTTAGTTGTATTTCCGTTATTGTTATCATTCTGATTTCCATTGCTGTTATTCCCATTGTTTCCATTATTATTCCCGTTATTATTGTCATTCTGATTGTCACCTTGGTTATCACCAGGTTGATTTGTTTCAGGCTGATCGGTTTCAGGTGTTTCACCAGGTTGGTCTGTTTCAGGTTGATCTGGCTCATCTACTGCTGGTTCTTCAGGCTCTTCAGCAATTTTTACAGTAGCAGAAGCACTAGCACTTTCTTTGCCATCCACAACTGCTACAACACTAAAGGTTAGAGAAGTAGCGCCTCCAGGAACACGATAAGAAGCTTTTGTATCGCCTGTTGTTGTAATGGTTTTGCCATCTACAGACACACGATATTTAGCACCATCTGTATCACTTTTATTCCAAGATAAAGATACAGTTTTTGAATCTGCATCATACGTTGCACTTAAACCTGTTGGAGCAGAAACTTTCTCGTCTTTTTCTTCTTCTTTTTCCACAGGTGCTTGTGTGCCACGAACATATAACTCAGAACCTGAAGAGATAACAGAGCTTGGTTGTTTAAAGTTCGGTGTATTTTTACCTGCAGAAATTTGGCTCATAATGATACGGAATAAATTTTGAGCTAGTTGTCGTTCTTGAGGGGATACAATCCCTTGTTTACGACTAGAATAGCCTGTCCATACAGACATCGAGTAGCGCGTTGTGTAGCCAGAGAACCATGAATCTGGTACAGCATTACTTGGTAATCCGTATTCTTGTAACTGTTCACTTGTGTAGTTAGTTGTCCCTGTTTTACCCGCGATATCTAGTCCTGGTACAGCTGCAGCACCACCAGATGCACCAGATTTTGAACTTACAACGTCACGCATCATATCTGTTAGCATATAAGCTGTATAGTCACTCATTGCAGCTTGTGGTTCAGGTGTATATGTTTTCGCTGTGTTACCATCGCGGTAAACAATCTTTTTAATTGAATAGGCTTTTGTGTAAATTCCGTTATTTCCAAATGAAGCATAGATTGCTGACATATCGATTGGTGAAAGGTTTACTGAACCACCACCGATTGCATCAGATTCATATAAATCATCAGGTTTTAAGCCAAAACCACTAATGAATTCTTTTACTTTAGAAGTACCTACTTCTTTAAAGGCTTTAATCGCTGGGATATTACGTGAGTTGTATAGTGCTTCACGCATCGTTAATGCACCTTTAAACTGGTTATCGTAGTTGTTGATTGCTTGTGATGTTCCAGAGTAGTTCATTGGTTCATCGACAAGTGTATGGCCTGTACTCCATTTTAAATATTCAATCGCTGGACCGTAATCCATGATTGGTTTCATTGTTGAACCAGGTTGACGTGTTTTCAGAGCTTGTGCATAGTTGAAGCCACGTTCTGGACCGTAATCACGAGAACCGCCAACTGCAGCGATAGCTCCTGTTTCCGTATCAACAACCGAAATCCCTGTTTGAATATCTTTTGTTGGGAAGTTTGCATCATTGTTAATTGTTTTCTCAACAACTTTTTGTGCCTCAGGATCAAGTGTTGTATAAATACTAATACCATCTTCTAGCGCTTTTTCATCGCCGTTTTCAGCTAATTCTTTTAATACGACATCGATGAAGGCATCATATTTTGAACTATTGTTCGCAATACGTTTGCTCTCTGGAAGTAGCCCTTGTTTTACACTAACTTTCATTGCAGCTTCCATTTCATCTTTTGTAATTTTTTTATTGTTATACATTAATTTTAAAACGGTATTACGACGTTTTTCAGCTAAGTCTGGATTTTTAAATGCATTATAGTTATTTGGTGATTGTGGCATACCAGCTAATAAAGCCATCTGTGGTAATGTTAATTGATCAATATCTTTACCGTAGAAATACTTAGCTGCTGTACCAAAACCATAAATACGTCCACTCATTAATACTTTATTAAAGTACATTTCAAAAATTTCATCTTTTGTATACTCACGTTCTAATTGAAGTGATAAATACGCTTCTTGTGCTTTACGTTTAATCGTTTTTCCGTTATTAAAGAATGAGTTTTTAATAACCTGTTGTGTAATTGTACTCGCACCTTGTGAACCAAAACCATCGCGGAAATTGGCTAGTACAGCTCCACCTAAACGGTAAAAGTCAATACCATGATGGTCGTAAAAACGCGCATCTTCTGTAGAAAGAATCGCATCTTGCATTTGTTTCGGGATATCTTCAAACTTTACATGTTCTCGTTCTTCCGTTCCCATTGTATAGAATTCTTTTCCGTTCTTATCGTAGAACTTCGAAGATACAGGATCTTTTAATGTTTCTTCATCTAATTTAGGTGCTGTTGCTGCATAATAAGCAAACAAGCCCCCGCCTAGTAGTAATCCAATTACACCTAAAGCCACAACAGCTAATACAATTCGTTTTAGCCATGACTTTTTAGGCTTTGCTGATTTCACTTTTTTAGAAGATGAACGACCTCTACTTTTTCTTTGTTCATTTTCTAATCGTTTTCGTTCTTCTCGTGAATTATATCGTCTATTATCCACAAAAATCTCCTCTCTTTCTCACTTCCTATTATAAAGGAAGTAAAACTGTTACAGCCTTTAAATAATCAAGCTGTGGACTGTAACTTTCTTTTATTTCAATTGCATCTTGTTCGAAAACATCGAATGGAATCGATTTACGCCCACCTTTTTCCATCTCTGCCCATGCAGCGTTCAAAATAGAAAATGGCAATACAAAAGATCGATTTAAAATGGAAAAGCGAATGAGTAAAAAACAAATCCCACCTTGAGCTGTTGCTGCACGCATATGCGTCACTTGGTGTAGATGCACATTTTTCAGCGGGAAAGATGTTTTATTTTTTGTTTCTTTCGCATCAAAATCGATATAATGACCTTTATATACACCATTATAATCCGTTGTAGAAGGGGTTCTGAAATAAGCTTCACGTATTACAGCAGCACTTCTCGACGGATATTCTACATTGACGATTTGAATAGGAACAGGTTTCTTATGGATGACTGCTTCTTTAACGGTTAAATAATAAGCATTTGCTTCATCAATCATATCTTCTAATGTTTTCCCACGATTACTAAAAGTTAGGTCTTTTTTGACTTGTTTTTTAGAAGATGCTTTCTTTTCTGTCGCAGGTACATATTTTTTGCCATTAGGATATCGAATCGCCAAAAGATTCACCTCGTTCTTTACAAACATTGAGAAGTTCACAATGCGTAAATTTAAAACACTACCCAAAGATAGTAGCAATAACAAGCATATTTTGCAAATGGTAAAGTGAGATAAATGAACGAAAAAGGAATGTTCGTTCGCCTACGTTAGTAGTGTAAAGCGTATGAATTTGTTAAAATAGAAAGAAGATGCGAGAAGGAGATAAAACAAATGCTAAAAGAATTAACAACAACACTTTATTTAGAGTGTGATCGAAGCTATGAACGTTTTATGAATATACGCGAACAACAGCAAGATGCTGATTTTTATACAGAAGTAAAGCCTTATGCAGATGAAGTCCATGCAAAGCTAAAAAAGTGGAAGGAGTTATCTAAACAATTTATAGAAACAAATCATCCAAAGTATTTACATATGTCGCAAGTTGAACATGCGAGTGATGCAATGGAACAATTTGTCGTTCAATCTTTTTATGTGAAAACGAGTAAAAAAAGATTCATTCAATCGATTCAATCGACGAAATTTACATTTGAAACGTATTTGCGCACATTGGAGGAGGTGCAACATGATTCGAGAAAGAAAGACAGTTAAAGAACTAATTGAACAATGGCAGTCTGATCCGAAGATGCAAAATCGTGTACAACATGTGCGTGTCTTACCAGAACGACCAGCAAGCTATGCGACATTTCCTAAACAATTACATCCATCTATAAAAAAAGCGCTGCAATCAAGAGGGATTGAACAGCTCTATACCCATCAACGTGAGGCTTTCGATTATGCAAAGGAAGGAAAGTCTTTTACAGCTGTCACACCAACAGCTTCAGGAAAGTCGCTTTGTTATCATTTACCTGTGTTACAACGAATCTTGGAAGACTCAAAAACACGCGCGCTTTACTTGTTTCCAACGAAAGCATTAGCACAAGACCAAAAGTCAGAAATGAATGCGATGATTGAAGCAATGGATGAAGAAATTTTAAGTTACACATATGATGGTGATACATCACCTAGTATTCGACAAAAGGTGAGAAAAGCAGGGCAAATCGTCATGACGAATCCAGACATGTTGCATTCGGGGATTTTACCGCATCATACAAAATGGGTTTCGCTTTTTGAAAACCTTCAATTTATTGTCATTGATGAACTACACACGTATAAAGGGGTATTCGGTTCGCACGTTGCGCATGTACTAAGGCGATTAAAGCGAATTTGTGATTATTATGGAAGTAACCCAATCTTTATTTGCACTTCCGCAACAATTCAAAATCCAAAAGAATTAGCAGAGAATCTCACGAATACAAAACATCAGCTGATTGCGAATAATGGTGCACCAGCTGGAAAGAAAACATTCCTATTCTATAACCCACCAATTGTTAACGAGACATTCGGTGTTAGACGAAGTGCGATTTTAGAAGTAAAGGATTTAGCACGTAAATTATATGAATCTGAAATTCAAACAATTATTTTTGCAAAAAGTCGTGTACGTGTGGAGATGCTTGTAACGTATTTAAAATCATTAACAGCACAAAATATTCAAGATGAATCCGTGCGGGGTTACCGAGGTGGCTACTTACCTTCTGAGAGACGGAAGATTGAAAAAGGATTACGAGATGGGACAATCCAAACGGTTATCTCGACGAATGCATTGGAACTAGGTGTTGATATTGGTCAATTACAGGCATGTATTATGACAGGGTATCCAGGGAATATTGCAAGTGCTTGGCAACAGGCAGGACGAGCTGGACGTAGGCAAGATGATGCACTCATTATTTATGTGGCACAGTCGACAGCGCTCGACCAATATATTATTCAACACCCAGATTATTTACTCGGTAATAAACCAGAAGAAGCGCGTGTGTATCCAGAGAATATGCTGATTTTAATGGATCATTTAAAATGTGCGGCATTTGAATTACCTTTTAAACAAGGGGAAAACTATGCAGAATTTGATGTAGATGATTTATTGGAATATTTAGCTGAGGAGAAAATTTTACTAAAGACAACCGATACATGGCACTGGATGACAGACAGATTCCCAGCGCATGATATTAGTTTACGCTCGGCATCACAAGAAAATGTTGTGATTATTGATCAAACGATAAAAGGGAATACAACAGTAATTGGTGAGATGGACCGCTATAGTGCGATGACATTATTACATGAAGAAGCCATCTATATACACCAAGGTACACAATATCAAGTTGAAAAGCTTGATTGGGAAGAAAAGAAAGCCTATGTAACAGAAGTGGATGTAAATTATTTTACAGATGCGAATTTAGCAGTAGAATTAAAAGTGATTTCAGAAGATCGCGTGCGTCAGCTAGGAAAAGCAAATGTAGCATTTGGTGATTTAATGACATTAGCGAATGCAACCATCTTTAAGAAAATTCGATTTAATACACATGATAATATTGGTTCAGGTCCAATTCATCTACCGCCAGAAGAACTGCATACATCAGGCACATGGTTACATTTCAAACAGCCAGATGATTGGACAGACGATGATTTAAATAGTGCGATGCTAGGTGTTGCCTACGCAATGAACAGCTTTATTCCACTGTATATTCAGTCAGACCGTTCGGACGTACATGTTGTACCGCAAGTGAAAGCTATTCATAATGGTGAACCAACTTTCTTCATTTATGATCGTTATCCAGGCGGTATTGGACTGAGTGAGCGTATTTATGATTTATGGGAACAATTAATTCGACATGTGTATGAACATGTCGAGGGATGTTCATGTCAAATTGGCTGTCCAGCATGTATTGGTGCTCAAGATCAAACGGGAAATACAAAAGATCAAGTACTTCATTTTTTACAATCATTTTTATTAGAGGAATTGATGGACGATGTCTTACGAGAAGAAGATTTTGCAAATGAAGCAAATGTTAAAAAAGGGTACGAAAACAGCGAAGACTGAAAAAACACCTTATCAAAAACCTCTTCCGCCTTTTTATACAGAAAAGTGGGAGAAAGCTGGTTTAAGTCGGATTGAAAATGACTTTGGGACGGTTTTTTTACGAGAAACACATTATGCGTTTAATCACCAGCATGGTAAGTATCGGCTTGGTCAATTTTATGAAGCACTTGAAGCGTGGGAAGTCTATGAACAAGAACATCCTTTAAAAATGACATCAGATGAAAAAATCGTATTTTATGACACAGAAACAACGGGCTTGAAAGGTGTTGGAACACATATCTTTTTAAATGGGTTACTTGAAGAAACTTCTGATGGGTTTGTGCTGAAACAATATATTTTAGCAGACCCAGCGAATGAAGCGGCTTTTTTATTCGAATCGAAGTTTTGGCAAGCAAACCAAACGATTGTAACATATAATGGGAAGAGTTTCGACTGGCCACAATTACAAACGCGTTGGACATTAAATCGAGAACATTTGCCACCATTACGTGAGCATCAGCAAATTGATTTGTTTCACAGTTCAAAACGTATTTGGAAAAACGATTTAAGTCGAATGAAATTGACAACGGTTGAACAACAAAAACTTGGTTTTCAGCGCATTGACGATTTACCTGGTCATTTAGCACCAATGGTCTATTTAGATGCAGTTCGAAGTGGTGACCATGACATGCTTTTTCAAGTGTTACGTCATAATGAATATGATTTACTATCATTAATTACACTATTTATTCAAGCGACAGAACTCGTATTCTCAGAAGCAAATCAAGAACGTGCAATTGTGCATACAAATATCGGGAAATGGTATCATGATTTAAAACAACTTGATTCAAGTCAGAGCTTATTGGAAAATATTACAGAGAATTATGCAACAAATGAAGCGGCAGAAGCGTACTATTTATTAGCTCTTCAGCAAAAAAAGCAAAAAAAATACGCCGAAGCGGCTGAAAGTTATGAAAAAGCTTTGCCATATTTAGAAGAGCGTCAGTGGATTGAAGCGTCCCTTGGACTCGCAAAATTATATGAACACCAACTACATGATTTAGAAGAAGCCGAAAAACATACGCTCAACGCATTATTTCGAGTAAGACAGTCTTTATTATTTAAAAAAGATGTGCAACAACGAAAAAAAGAAGCGATTGAAAAGCGATTTTTGCGTATTCGAAAAAAACAAGGTATGAAATAGAGAAACCCCCTTATTTATCCATGACTTCAAAGAAGTATATGCTATAATGGAATTACTTATTACAAGTTGAAAGGATTATGATGATGGACATTAAATTATCAGCTAAAAAGATTTTAGATAAAGATTTTAAAACAGGTATTCGAGGATATAGTCAAGATGAGGTCGATCAATTTTTAGATGAAATCATTATGGACTATGAAAACTTTGAAAAAGTATTATTGAAAAAACAAGAAGAAATTAATTTATTAAAACAAGAGCTTGAACAAGCCGAAAGTACAAGAAGAAATTCACCTACAACAGTTGCACCATCTGGTATGGGCGCAACAAATTATGATATCTTAAAGCGCATTGCGAATCTTGAAAAACATGTATTCGGGGATAAATTATATGATTAATGCGTGATTTCCTTAAAAACATAGTTTAAATATTGAATTATGCTGTTTTTGCGCATATAATGTAAATAGCATCAATAAGCGAATGAGTAATCGCTGCAACGCTTTGACGTTGTTGAGGAAAGTCCATGCTCACACGATTCTGAGATGAACGTAGTGTTCGTGCTTCGCGAAATCATAAGCGGAGGTAGCAGCAATGCTAACGGCGAAAGGAAAACCTAAGTTTTCGGATATGGTTGAAACTTTCTGAAAGTGCCACAGTGACGAAGTCGTATAGGAAACTTTACGAGTGGAACGAGGTAAACCCCACGAGTGAGCAACCCAAATTATGGTAGGGGCGTTCTCCTGAAAGAAATGAATGGATGGAGAGATAGGTATGCTTGCATATCTATAGATAGATGATTACTACCCGAGTAGTACGAGGCTTTTAGCTGTTTGAGTACGAAGGGCACAAAACATGGCTTACAGTTCCTTATGATGTTCTTATAACATGATTAGTCAGGCTCTCCGATTTTATAGTTGGAGAGCCTTTCTTACTAAAATACATAGATAGATTTCATATATGGATGCGGGGATCAGGATGAAAAAAAAAGACTGTTTATATAGCGAAAAATTAGATGGTAATAGTCCAATCTGCCCTGAAACAATGTGGGCATTATTTGACCATTTATCAGAAGGTGTCATGATTACAGATGCAGATAAAGTGATACTTGCCATTAATCCAGCTTTTGAATTTGTAACAGGCTATAGTGCAGGGGAAGCATTAGGGAGCAAACCGCACTTGCTGCAGTCGGGAATACATGCGAAAAGTTTTTACGATAAGATGTGGAAAGAGATTTATGCAACAGGTAAATGGTCAGGAGAAATTTGGAATCGTCGCAAAACAGGTGATGTCTATCCCGAATGGTTGACAATTATTGCAATTAAAAATGATGATGGGGATACAACACATTATTGTGGTATTTTTGAAGACCTTTCGGAAAAGAAAATTGCAGAGCGTGAAATTCAAATTCAAATGAATACAGATACATTAACGGGTTCTGAAAATAGCTATTCATTTATGAACCGCATGAATGTGCTCTTAGAAGCTTCTGAAAAGAAAAATTTTGAACATGCATTGCTATTTTTAGACATGGACCGTTTTAGTCATATTAATGAATTAGGTCATTCGATTGGTGATAAATTATTAACGGAAGTTGTACAAAGGTTGACACCGTTTATTCGCAATAAGGATATACTAGCGCGTTATGGCGGTGATGAATTTGTTATTACTTTGGCACACATTCACCATCCGAAAGAAGCAGTTCAACTAGCAAGTAAGATTATTGAAACATTTGAAGAACCGTTTTTAATTGATGAACATATACTCTACACAACGGCCACAATCGGGATTAGTTTGTATCCAGAAGATGGACATAATACTGAAATTCTGATTAACAAAGCAGTGAAGGCAATGGAATATGCGAAGAAGAATGGGCGTAATCAATTTGCTTTTTATTTTGACGAACTGAATATTGGAACGAATCGCGGTTTATTAATTGATCATGAATTACGTAGAGCAATTAAAAATAAAGAGTTTGTTTTACATTATCAACCGAAAATTGATTTAACGACAAATACAATCATTGGTTTTGAAGCATTGGTTCGCTGGTATAACGAGACCCTTGGCTTTGTACCGCCAAATGATTTTATTCCGTATGCAGAAGAAGTGGGACTTATTATTCCTTTAAGTGAGGTCATCATTGAAAAAGCGTGCCTAGATTGGTTAACCTTAGAACGTGCAGGTTACGGTCATATTCCAATCGCTATTAATATTTCAAGTATTCACTTCCATCAACCAAACTTTATTGAATCGATTCAAGAAATTTTACAACGCAATAATTGCTCTCCAAGAAATTTTGAAATTGAATTAACGGAAAGAACAGTAATGAATAATGAAAAAGAAACGATTCGTCGACTAATTCAGTTGAAGCAATTAGGTTTTAAATTGTCGATTGATGACTTTGGCACGGGGTATTCATCATTGTCATATTTAGTACAGTTCCCATTAAACCATTTGAAAATTGATCGTAGCTTTATTCAATTAATTGGTTCTGTTAATGAGAAGCAGGCAGTTGTTGATGCCATTATTCAAATGGCACATCGTTTGCATATGAAAGTCATTGCAGAAGGTGTGGAACAAAAAGAACAAGTGGAATTGCTAAGAAATATGGGCTGTGATATGATTCAAGGATATTATTATTCTAAACCGTTGCCATTAGAAGAGGCGATTGATTACGTAGAATTTTGGAAATTGGAGATAGAAGGGAAATAAGCATGACAAAATTTAATTTAGTAGCTACAGCAGCTATGGGACTTGAAGCCATTGTAGCAGATGAACTAAAAGCCTTAGGATATGAAACACGTACAGAAAACGGAAAAGTGTATTTTGAAGGAGAAGAGCGTGATATTGCACGTACTAATTTGTGGTTACGCGTAGCAGATCGTGTAAAAATCGTTGTAGGTTCTTTCCCAGCAAGAACATTTGATCAATTATTTGAAGGTGTTAAAGCATTACCTTGGGAAAAAATTATGCCAGTTGATGCAGAGTTCCCTGTAACAGGTAAGTCTGTAAAATCAAAATTATATAGTGTGCCAGATTGCCAATCAATTACGAAAAAAGCAATTGTTGAGCGCATGAAAAAAGTACATGGCCGTTTAGGTATGCTAGAAGAAACAGGACCGAAATTCAAAATTGAAGTATCAATCTTAAAAGATGTGGCGACACTAACAATTGATACATCAGGTGCTGGTCTTCATAAACGTGGGTACAGAACAGAACAAGGTGAAGCACCACTAAAAGAAACATTGGCTGCAGCACTTGTATATATTTCAAAATGGACACCAAATCGTCCGTTTGTAGATCCTTTCTGCGGTTCAGGTACTATTGCACTGGAAGCAGCGATGATTGGACAAAACATTGCACCAGGTTATAATCGTGAATTTATTAGCGAAGAATGGCCATTTATGAAACAAGAGATTTGGGATGAAGTACGTGATGAGGCAGACCAAGCTGCAAATTACGACCAACCACTTCAAATTTCAGGTTCAGATATTGATCACCGCATGGTTGAAATTGCAAAACGTAATGCACTTGAAGCAGGTTTTGGCGAATTGATTGACTTTAAACAAATGCAAGTGTTAGACTTTACAACACACGCTGAAGATGGAGTTATGATTGGAAATCCACCTTATGGTGAACGTATTGGTGAAGTGGAAGCAATCGAACAAATGATTAGTGATATTGGTCATATGATGAAAGCTTATCCCACATGGTCTGTTTATATGCTATCTTCGATGGAGAATTTTGAAGAGCTATATGGTCGACGTGCAACAAAAAAACGTAAATTGTTCAATGGTTTCATTCGAACAGATTATTATCAATTCTGGGGACGCAAATCACAGAAGAAATAAAAACAAGAGAGGTTGTCTATTTAGACAGCCTCCCTTTGTGTTGAAACATAGTAGATGAGAGGGGTAGATAGTATGCGACAATCACTACCATTTGAATTATCAAAAGAACAATCATTCTTTGATTCTTTAGGCGACTGGATGGGTGACGTATTATACGATGAACTTCCGGAAAAAGGATTGGAATGTCGTGATGAGCAGATTTTTATGGCTTATCAAATAGAAAAAGTATTACGTGAAAAGTCTATTTTATTCGCGGAAGCAGGTGTAGGTACAGGGAAAACCATTGCGTACTTATTACCAGCTATTACGTATGCTCGTTATACAGGTAAACCTGCATTAATTGCATGCGCAGATGAGACGCTAATTGACCAA
This sequence comes from Kurthia sp. 11kri321, assembly GCF_001534765.1. NCBI lineage: Bacteria > Bacillati > Bacillota > Bacilli > Caryophanales > Caryophanaceae > Kurthia > Kurthia sp. 11kri321. The sequence goes on along the minus strand of NZ_CP013217.1, from coordinate 1,860,731 downwards.
TTGGTTAAAGAAGGCGGAGATATTTATAAACTGCAAAAATTATTAGATTTAAATATTGATGTACGCTTGGCAAAATCGCGTGACCAATATTTATGTCTAAAACGTTATGAAGAAGCAGAGCAATTCATGGACGGGGAATATCTAGATGAGATTGCTGTGTCGATTCCAGAAGGCGTGTATGGTGCTGGTGGATTAGGACTTTATGGCGCACGCAGTGATTACCCGAATATTTCAGATGAAGAATGGCAGCATGTGAATTATAACTATATCCAACAATGTCAGGTTTGTGATGTCCGTAATCGTTGTGGTCAAACATTACATCGTGCACATTACCGTGAAGCGACGGATTTAATTATTTGCTCACAAGATTTCTTAATGGAACATACGGCAACGAAAGAGTCGCGTGAACGTGAAGGGCAATTACCGTTACTACCAGAAGTATCGATGATTGTATTAGATGAAGGACATCTTCTTGAATATGCCGCGCAAAAGGCAATGACGAACAAAATTCAAGATTACACAATCGTGAAATTATTAGATCGTTTAATGGTTGATGGACTACGTGAAAAAACATTATTACTGATGGAAAAATTACAAGATGGTCATGAACTATTCTTTGACCAATTACGTGATGATGTGATTGATACGGATGATGAGCGTAAACGAATTCAAAAAAGTCCAACGCTAATGAAATTAGGTCAAAAAGTGATTGAAACAATTGGCGAGTTAATGGAAGAATTCGTCTTTGAATCAGAAATGTATGTTATTCCGGAATATGAGCTACGCATGGCAGAAGAGTTCTTAGACCAATACGAAGCAGCAATGCGCATCTTTGTGTCGCAAAGTAATGCGATTGACTGGTTAGAAGAAACGGATGGCGAAGAAACATTAGTCATCATGCCACATTTAATTACAGAAGTATTAGAGAAAAAACTATTCTCTAAAAAAATTCCATATGTCTTTTCTTCAGCTACTCTATCCATTAATAAAGACTTTAGTTATATTGCGTATAGCTTAGGAATTAAAAAATACAACTCATTCTCTGTAGAATCACCATTTGATTATGAAGAAGTAATGAAGATTCATGTTCATGAACTTGAACAAGCTGAAAAAGCGACGCGCGTTGCCTCTTTATTAGAAGAATCAACAGAGCAAACTTTATTATTATTCAAATCAAAACAAGCGATGCAAGCATTTAAAGATGTTTTAACAGATGAACAAAAAGCAACAATTGGTTTTGAAGGTGATCGCGAGCTATCTTCATTAGTACGTGATTTCCAAGCAGGTAAATTACACACGCTAAGTTCATACCATTTATGGGAGGGACTCGACTTACCAGAAGAAGCATTAACACGTGTGATAATTGTGGACTTACCATTCCCACCAAGTGATCCATTATTTGATGCGAAGCGTTCATTCGCAGATGATCCATATGTTGAAGTGGAGTTACCATTCATGCTTCTTCGCTTACAACAAGGTATGGGCCGTTTAATTCGTACAACAAATGATCATGGTACAATTCATATTTTAATGAATGAAGAGGAATTGAAAAACCTACCTGAGATTGAACCGATTTTTGCAGTAAAACCGACTTTTGAAAAATAGAAAAAAGGCTTTGACATGTACTAACTTGTCAAAGCCTTTTTCTATGTTACAACATGTGTGAATGAATATGCATTTTAAAAGTGAAAAATATTTATTTTTAAATTTGTGTGATTTCTGTTTGCTTTTTAAGGTTTTATTACTTTATAATAGAAAACCCAAGTAGTTAAGAAAAGAGTGATGGGTATGGGAAATCGAAAAGTACGTCTTTTTATTGCGTCAAGTTTAGATGGCTATATCGCAACAAAAGAAGAGTCACTTGATTGGCTAGAACAGGTGGAAGGCAAAGGAGATAATGGGTACTCACAATTTTATGAAACAGTCGATACCGTTATTTTAGGCAAAAAGACATTTGACTGGTTAATCAGTCAACGATTATCTGAATGGCCTTATGCCGAAAAACAGTGTTATGTTTATACGCATCAACAGCTTCAAGATATGCAAGATATTCACTTTACAAAAGAGCCTGTAGCATCACTTATTCATACATTACGACAACAGCCAGGTCAAGATATTTGGGTTGTCGGTGGGGGAGAACTCATCTATTCTTTTTTAGAGCAACACTTAATCGATGAGATTATTGTTACAATGGCGCCAATTTTATTAGGAGAAGGAATTCCTCTTTTTAAACCAGGTTTCTCACCCGTAGAATTAACATTGCAGCAAACAAAAACATATGGTCAGTTTGTAGAATTACATTACATTGTAAAAAAGTATAAAAAAAGAGCGCTATAAAGTGCGCTCAAACAAAGTAGAATAACTAAGTTACATATAGACTTCTTTATACGAATTAAGATCTTCCAATAAATTTGTTTCTTGGAAAACTTCAAGTGAGTATTGTGTCTTTTCTGTAATTGGTAATTCTACGAAAATATTCATATCAAAATAAATTGGTAGTTCTTTAGAAGAATGTAAAATCGATTGTGCAGCACATTCTAGGCAATTCCCCACTTCTAAATGGTCGTCAATAAATGTAGCCAAATCGATTGTTTCACGATTATTTTTTGCGTCAAATAGAATTTCTAAATCGCCATCAATCATAACGGATACCATTTCTGTTAATAAAAGAGCGTTCATAAAAGAGCTGCCCTTCTCAACACGATTGATATCGTGAATAATGTGGAAAGTTGGATGTTCGTAAATAGCTTTTAAAATTTCTGCAAGTACTTCATTTGAAAAATCTACCTTCTCGCTAAACTGAACGACTTCGTAAGGCTGTTCAATCATAAACCAGATATCTCTATATAAGGTAGGGTAGTATGCACTTGTTTCGGTCTTCTTTTTTAAAATTTCTTCTAATAATGGAACCTCAACAATATTCATATAAAAGAGTTCTTGATAATAATCGCTTACACAAAGAGAGCTATTATTCATCTTCTTATATTCATGGATCGTTGTTTGCATGTAAATCTCCCCTTTTAAAAAAATTGGTTAATACTCTGATGGTGATTCTCAAAAGATGATATTTTGAGGTGCAAAGTATTTCAACTTCACATTGTCCAAAAAAAATAATGGACTTGTTTGGCTAGGCTATTTCGAAAAGTTTCTCACATGACAAAAGATGACGACAAAATAAATAAGTTATCTATATTTTGAGTTCCCTGTGAAATACATGCTATGTATGAGTTTGCTGTGCGTTTTCTGATGAAGAATCTTTGCCTATAAGTACATACTAGAAAAAAGCAATGCAATCAATAGAGAACTGCCATTATACAAATAACGTTAATATTTAGTGAATTATCTCTTTAAAATTTTACTAAAAAATTACCAAAAAATAGATATTATACCTATTTGAATTAGCATTTTTTGTCATAAAAACAGCGGAAATACAACAAATTCGCGCTTTTATATTCACTAAATCGTAACATAAGTCTAAAGGTAAATCATGAAAAAATCAAACTTATATTAGAATATCATTCGAACGAGCTAGAAAATTACCACAATTTATATCCCTTTGAACCAAGTGGTGCATTTGAAATAATATCGTAAATTGGGTATGAATAAGCAATTAATAATAGCGCAATTAAAATGATAATCCATAGTTTAAAGTTCTCTAAAATAGCCGGTGTTTTTTGTGCATGATCAGCAACTTCTGCTACTGGGAATGGCTCAAAACCTTTCGGTGTAAAGAAAAGCATTTGAACAAGTATATACATAAATAATAAAATAGCAATAAACAGAATAGTTCCACCAACAGCTTGTGCGATTTGGTAGCCAATCCATGTTTGTGCAATTTCAGCACCCCCATATTCTGAGAATGCAGAGCGTCTTGGTGCGCCAAGCAAACCAGCAATATGCATCGAACCTGACATAATCAACATACCAATTGCCCATAAAACCGTTTGGATTAGACCAAGTTGGTTTATTTTTTTTGTTAATTGTCGACCTGTTAAATGTGGAATTAAGAAATAAGAGGCACCAAAGAATGTCAGTGTGACCGTTGTAGCAATTGTTAAATGAAAATGCCCTGTCACCCAAATGGTATTATGAATTAATTGGTTCATTTGATAAGATGCATTAACAATTCCTCCAGCACCGCCCGGAATAAAGGCAAGCATACCGATAAAAGGTGCTAAGAAACGAGCATCCGACCAAGGTAACTTTTTTAACCATCCAAAGAGTCCTTTACTCCCTAACTCACGACCACGCAGTTCAAATGTAGCGAATAGTGAAAAAGCAGTAAGTAAAGAGGGAATGACAACCATCATCGTTAAAATAACTTGTAAAAACTTCCATGAACCACCGATACCAGGTTCAGTTAATTGATGGTGTAAGCCAACCGGTACAGAAAACAATACGAATAAGATGAACGAAAGTCTGGCAAGTGCATCCGAAAAAATCTTTCCACCGATGATTTTTGGCACGGCGATATACCAAACCATGTAGGCAGGTAAGAGCCAAAAATATACAAGTGCATGACCAAATGACCAGAAAAGTGTACGTGATAATAACACATCTACACGTTCCACCCAACCAAGTGACCATGGAAGTAATTGAACTAATAATTCAGTTGTGACACCAATTGTAGCAATAAACCACATTAAATTGTTACATACGACCATAAAGCTGAGTAGCGGTGTAATCTGTTTTGGATTTTCTTTTTTCCATTGTATGTAACGACGGGCTTGTGCAAATGCTGCAATCCAAGAGCCAATCATGACAAGTGAAAGTCCAGCATAAAAAATCCAATGTGCTTGTAGTGGCGCATAAAATGTATAAAGTACAGATGCCTCATTTAATAAAACCATTGTAGCAGCCATAACTGTCCCAGTAGACATTACCCCGAAACCAATCCAGCCTAAACATCTTTCTTTAAAAGAAAATGTTCCTGTTACACGACTCATAGCGGCTGTTTGAAAACCAAAAATGAAGAAGGTTGTAAAGACAAGTGCTAGAAGAACGCCATGTACAGTTAATACTTGATAATAGCCAATAGAGTAGGGAAGTTCGAGTGCGCCACTTCTCACGAATACTTGTATTAAACCGGCAATCCCACCAATTAATAAAGCAGTAAAAGCGAAAAGAAGGTAGGCGAGTGCTAGCTTACGATCGCGTAAATCGATTTGTAAAGATTTCATTTAGAATCCACCACCTTTAATGTTGCATGCATTTCAGCATGTCCCATTCCACAGTATTCATTACAAACAACTAAAAACTCGCCCTTTTTATTGACGGTAGTTGTATATTCAGAAATATGTCCGGGCTCTAACATCATATTAATATTTGTTTTAGCAATTTCAAATCCATGCACAACATCTTTAGAGGTCGCAATAAACTTCACTTTAGAATTCACAGGAATTTTGATTTCCGATGGTTCATATAAAAAGGCAGATGCTACCACCACTACTTCATAATCCCAATCCTTTCCTGCTACTTTATGGACACCTGGCTTATTAAATGGTGCGATTTCACTCACTTTTTCAGGATTAATTGTTTTTTGTGAATTAGGTGTTTCATGACTATTATTTAATGCCATTAGACCAGTAATTAATAGAAAAACAATTAATGAGCCAATACCAAACATGAGCCAATATTTTTCATACTTATGCAAATGCATGGGGGTAAACCTCCTCTAGTTAGAAACGATTCATAAAAATAGCGAAGCATACAAACCAAATGATGATTATGATGATACCGACTGTCATAGAGAGATAAAAAGTTCCTTTTAATTTTGAATCGGATGTGTTTTTTTCTTTATGCATAAAAATCTCCTTTCTATGTATGCTTATCCATAGTTTAGTCAAAACGACATAATATAGATGTGATTTTTATCACATCAAAATAAGAGAATGTGAAGTAAATGTGAAATTGTTTTGAAAAACGTAATAATTCAGTATGTAAAAAATAGAGATATTTATTATAATTAATATTAAAATGTTAATTCGTTTATCGAAATAAAAGAATAGACCTACAAAATAAGACAAAAGGACTTGTACAAAATATGTACAAGTCCTTTTAAGGAAATGAAATTTCATTGCTCTCATGTATGTAGACTTAAGAAGCTTCAATAGATAAAAGCATTGTTACATGACCAATCTCTTCCATTGAGATTGGCAAAGTGAATGTTTGTGTAGATATTGGTAAATGTGTCTCACTTACCATGACAGTTGGGGTAGTAATGTCTAACTGAATATTATGTTCAGCACTATAAATACATAATTTACCAGCAACCATATTTCCAAATTCTCCAACGAACGATTCTAAAAGTTCGCCATCAATCTGAAACCCATATAATGACTCACATAGTTTTTGAAATGAATTGTGATTGCTGTCAATAATCATACGTGCTTTTACATCACCAATTACATTGATCAAAACACTATATTCTAGATGCATATTAGGTGCAGTAAATGAAGAGGGAGACTGAATTGTAACTTGCTTTGGTGAAATTTCTTTGAAAGCGTGAATGATGCCGTTAAATAGTACTTGGTATTGAGCCGAAATACTCATACATACTCCCCTTTCTTCATGACTTTTAATCTATGATACACCGTTAGTTTAAAGAATACAATAAGAGAATTAATTGAGAAACTATTTCAATTAGATTGACAAAATAAAAAAAACTCGTTATGATAATGATAATCAATGACAATTAGAATTTAAAAATAAAAAATTATATTATCAAAAAGGGAGCGGTCATCATGCTTTTCGCACTTGTTGGAATGACAATCGTCGCTTGTGGTGTCACAGTTAAATACGTTTTATCAGAAACAACCGCACATTTGAAATAAATAAAATGATACTTTTGTTGCCGAATAGCTCGCTTAGAGTTATTCGGTTTTTATATTTTTAAATAAATTTAATTTTTTCACGTAAAAAAATAACATAGAAGAAACGTAAAAATAAATAACTAAAATCTTCTGATTTGGAGCAATTTTTGTTTTTCCTTTTACAGACACATGATAGAATGGGATGAGTAACTACATATAGAAAAAGGAGATCGAGCCTTTCATGACTGTTTTTGAAGAAAAAATCCAATTATTATTGAAGAAAACTGCGTTACAGTACATGGTCTATAAAAAAAACGAAGACCATGAACGACTAGCAAAAACACAGCTTTTTGCTGAGAAGTTAATTAAGAAAGAATATGCAATTGGTTTTGCAGGTCATTTTTCTGCTGGTAAGTCGAGTATGATTAATGCTCTTACAGGTGACCAACTACTACCATCTAGCCCAATTCCGACAAGTGCTAATGTAGTTAAAGTGCATAAGTCAGAAGAAGATTATGCAATTGCTTATTTAGTAGGAGAAGATCCTGTTCGCTTTAACTCAGATTATGATATTAAAACTGTAAAAGAATTTGCAAAGAATGGTGCGTTAGTATCACAAATCGAGATTGGACATAGCCAGTCTGTATTACCGATGGGTGTTACAGTGATGGATACACCTGGAGTCGATTCAACAGATGATGCACACCGTATGTCAACAGAATCAGCACTTCACTTAGCGGATATTGTTTTTTACGTGATGGATTATAATCATGTGCAATCAGAATTGAACTTCCAATTTACGAAAACATTAATGAAGCATAATCCGAATGTGTATTTAATCGTGAACCAAGTAGATAAACATAAAGAACAAGAATTATCATTTGAAGAATTCAAACAATCGGTTGCAGATTCATTTGCAAACTGGGGTGTTTATCCAAAAGGTATTTTCTTTACATCATTAAAAGCGAAAGATTTAGCTTATAACGATTTTGACCATATAAAAGAAATTGTTATGAACAGTATGGATGGTTGGCAAGAGCAATTAATAGAAAATGCTGAAAATACATTAGCACAAATGCATGATGAACATGGACAATTTTTAGAACAAAATAAACAAAGTATTATGGAAAGCAATGAAGATTTACTATCTCAAAATGATTGGGCACGTAAGTTAGATATTTTAGATGAGTACCAATCTGTAGAACGTCAACTTGAGTTATATTCAGTTGAGAAATGGGAAATGTCTTTCAATAATCAACGTGATGAATTACTTGAAAACGCTGTCTTAATGCCATTTGAATTACGTGATCGTTTAGCAAGCTATGCGGAATGTATGCAAAAAGACTTTAAAGTAGGTATGTTCTTTGCGGCGAAAAAGACGGAAGCAGAGCGCGCTCGTAGACGTGAAGACCTATATGATCGCTATAAATCAGTTGTTCAAAACCAAATTACAGGTCATATGTTGAACTTAATGAAGAGCTCTTTAAGAGAAGTTGGTGCTTTAACAGATGAATTATCACTTGAAATTGATGAATTCAAATTAGATATCCCATTCTCTGTTATTGAAGATGAGATGCGCATTGATGCAGTAGCAGGAGATGCCTTATTGAACTTTGCAAATCGTGTTGTTTCGGCTACACGTATGTGGTTCAAACGTGCAACAGATGACTGGAAGCGCGAGAAAATGGCGTATATTCAAGAATTATCTCTTGTAAAAGTAGAACCTCTGAAAAAGAAAAAAGCAGCGATGACTGAAAAAGTAGCAATCATCAATGATGTACTTCATATTGAAGAACAACAAAAATACTTTGAAGTTCAGAAAAATGTTGATGTGCGTACATTGAATAAAGAAGCAGATGGCTATATGGAGCGCTGGATTAAAGGGGAAAAAGAAGCGCGTGAACATATGCGTGTATTCGATCCATCTATGATTGCTGTGGAAGAAAAACAAGAAGAAGAACAAGTGGATGACGATACATCACAATCTACGTATAATGTCCAGCTAGACCAAGCAATTCAAAAAGCATTAAAAACAGCACATGCAGTAGAACCGATTGCTGGTTTCCAAGAAGTATCAAACTACTTGAAAAATAAAGTCGCGCGTTTAGAAGAAAAAGACTTTACGATTGCTTTATTTGGTGCATTTAGTGCAGGGAAATCTTCTTTCTCAAATGCTTTAATGGGTCAAAAAGTGTTACCTGTATCACCGAACCCAACAACAGCAGCGATTAATAAGATTCGTCCAGTATCACCAGACCACCCACATGAAACAGCAGATGTAAAATTAAAAACAGTCGAACAAATGACTGAAGATATTGTCGCTTCTTACGGTGCAATTGGTGTTCATGTTACATCTTTAGATGATGCCTATGCAAAAGCACAAAAAGCGCTTGATGTGGAATTAACAGATGAGCGTTTGCATGTTCATAAATCATTTGTACGTGCATTTGCACAAAGTTATGAAGAATTTAAAGATGTATTAGGCACAACGATTCGTACAGAGCGTGAAGAATTTGAACGCTTCGTTGCACAAGAAAACCGTAGTTGTTTCGTAGATTCAATTGATTTCTACTTCGACTGTGAATTAACACGTCTAGGCGTTACATTAGTTGATACACCAGGAGCAGACTCAATTAACGCGCGTCATACAGGTGTTGCATTTGAATACATTCGTAATGCAGATGCGATTCTATTCATTACGTACTATAACCATGCTTTTGCAAAAGCAGACCGTGAATTCTTAATTCAATTAGGTCGTGTAAAAGATGCCTTCGAACTAGATAAGATGTTCTTCGTCGTAAATGCGATTGATTTAGCAGCAGATGAAGAAGAAGCAGAAGATGTAAAAGCGTATGTACGCAACGAATTATTACGTTTTGGTATCCGTAAACCACGTCTATTTGGTGTGAGTAGTCTACTTGCTTTACAAGAAAAAGTGGAACAGACAGAACTTGCTTCTGGTATGCCTGCTTTTGAGGAAAGTTTCCATCACTTCTTATCAGAAGAATTAATGGCTCTTGCAGTTCAAGCTTTAGTAGAGGAAACAGATAAGACGACAGAGCGTTTATCATCACTGATTCGTCAAACAGAGGAAAACTTATCACGTAAAGATGAGCGTCTAAAAGAATTAGACCAAATTGAACAATTTGTTCGCTCGTCTATGGAAAAAACGGCAGCTGCTGTAATTGAACGTGATGTGGCACAAGAGCAAAAAGAGTTACTGTACTATGTATTACAACGTGTATATTTCCGTTATACAGATTTCTTTAAAGAATCGTATAACCCAACGGTATTTAATACAAAATCAACATCAGATGCACTTGAGTTTGCACTCACTGAATTAATGCAAAGCCTAGGATTCGACTTTGAACAAGAGATGCGTGTAACAAACTTCCGAATTTCAAAAATGATTGTGACAAAAATTTCAGAACGTTATACAGCAGATGTTCGTCGTTTACGTGATGTCAACGAAAGCTTCAGCTTTACACCATTCGAAGTGGAAGATCCTGCAATTTTAGATTATACAGGTCCATTTAAAGACCCATTCAAATATAAAGCGGTCAATAAATATTATAAAAATCAAAAAGCCTTCTTTGAGAATAATGATCGTATTTTATTACGTGATGCACTTGAAGAAATCTCAAAACCAGATGCACAAGCTTATTTAGATGAGCAGTCTGCACGTATGACTACTTGGGCAGAAGAACAAATTCAAGCAATTGCGGAGCAATTGAAACAACATATTGAAAATCAAGCACTTGAACAGCTTGATACAGAACGTTCGCTGCTTCAAGAAGATAGTAAACTAGCGGAATGGAAATCAATCTTTGAAGAGCTTGTAGAAGCAACAGTATAAATAAAAGAAGAACGCATGCGACTATAAAGCATCCATTGATTCCACAATTTCGTCTAATGATAATAGATTGAGGTGATCAAATGAGAAAATTATTCGCATGGGTTCTCTTTTTTGTCTTAATTTTAGGTTCCTATCAAGCCATTCAATATGCGCTTGATCGACCTGAATTGTCGAGAATGTTTTCAGAAGTAAAAGAAACAGTAGATCAATCTATTGATACTTTCTCAGATAAAAAAGAGGAAAAAGCGAAAGATATTGTGTTGAAGGATACAACAGGTAAACAAAAAGGAACATTTACCAATGAATACGGTGAACAATGGCAAATGACGCATAATGGCTATGAGCAATTCACACTTGAATCGTCGAATGGAAAGGGTGGTTATATTGCAGGGAAAGGGCGTAACTTGTTTAAAACAACGATTGGCGAGACGACATATGGAGAAGTGCAAAAACAGTACGGTGCACCTTTAGAAGAAATTCGTAAAGGTAATAAGATCTTTAAAATGAATGATGATAATAAAAAAGAGATGTTATTGTATGAAATAGATGGATACTATGTGACGTTTTTCTTTGATGTTCATAACGCAAATCGCTTACGCGCCATTCAATATATTCCATATAATGTGGAACAGAAAAAAGAAGGATTCTATGGTCCTTCATCGAATGCTTTACGTACGGGGTTTGAACAGTTGATGATTGAACTGATGAACCAAGCACGTGTAGAACATGGATTAAAGCCACTTATTTATGACAAGGGATTAACAGCTCAAGCACGCGCACATAGTCAAGATATGATTGACCAAAACTATTTTTCACACACAGGAAGTAATGGAAGCACACCTGAATCACGTATGAAAAATGCGGGTTATTTGAACGAGCATTTCTATGCAGAGAATTTAGCTTATGGGCAGTACAGTAGTATTTTTGCTCATGAAGGTTTGATGAATAGTTTAGGGCATCGTAAAAATATCTTAAACAAAGATTTGACACATGCAGGTGTGGGTGTTGCATTTGATGCTGAAAATGTTCCGTACTACACGATTAATTTTTATACACCATTTTAAGGGGGACTCTGTATGGGACACGTATTTATTCAAGCAAAGGATATACCAACAAATGAACAAGCTGTATGGATTGACGCACGCTATGACTTAGCAGATAGCGCATATGGTCGCGTACAATATGATATAGCGCACATTGTTGGTGCAATACACTGGGATTTAACGAAAGATTTATCCGACATGACAAAAGAAAAAAGCGGACGTCATCCGATGCCAACTAAAGAACAATTACACGACCTATTTGAACGAACTGGTATCACATATGAAACACCTGTCTACATCTATGATGGTGGCGGTGAACCGTTTGCTACGAGAGCTTATTGGTTATTACAATATGGTGGTTTTACAAATGCGCGCGTCATTGCAGATGGTCTAGAAGGCTTAAAGCAAGTAGGTTTTGAGACAACAACCGTTGAACCGAATCCAGTGCGTTCTAATTTGAATATTGATTGGCAAGATCAAATTTATGTAGATCGTGCCTATGTTAAAGAAGTAACAGAAGGTAAGCACGATAAAGTATTAATTGATGCACGTGCTCATCGTCGCTATATTGGTGAAATCGAACCACTTGACCCTATTGCAGGACACATTCCAACTGCACGAAATTTTGATTGGGAACAGCTAAAAAAGGGGAATACGTTATTTATAAATGACGAAATAAAAAAAGTTGCTTCCAAAGATGAAAACATTATTGTGTATTGTGGTAGTGGTGTATCTGCGTCGCCACTTTACGCGGTATTAAAAGAATTAGGATACGAACATGTTCAACTTTATACAGGAAGTTATAGTGATTGGGTGATGCATTATCCAATTGCGACAGGAGAAGAATAGTCGATTTTTTCCTTTTTAAAACGCTAAAATAGGCGTACAATAAAGGAAGTAACTGTAGAAAGAAGGAACAACATGGATATCGAATTTCTATCCAAAATTTTATCCATCATCTTACTTGATTTAGTATTAAGTGGGGATAATGCGGTTGTTATTGCGCTCGCAACACGAAAGTTGAAGCCTGAACAACGGAAAAAAGCAATATTGATTGGTACAGGTGGAGCAATTGCTTTACGTGTTATTTTAACAGTCATTGCTGTTCAATTATTAGCGATTTCATTTGTTAAAGTAGTTGGTGGTTTATTACTATTCTATATTGCATGGGATTTACTGAAGTCAAACGGAGAAGATGCAGATGTAGAAAGCGGAAGTACGTTATTCGCAGCTGTACGCACAATTATCGTAGCTGACTTCGTTATGAGTTTAGATAATGTTCTTGCGATTGCAGGTGTAGCAGATGGGCATGTTGGTTTAGCAGCACTTGGACTATTAATTAGTATTCCGATTATCATTTTTGGTAGCCAATTAATCATTAAACTGATGAATAAATTCCCGCTACTTATTTGGCTAGGGGCGCTCTTAATTGCCTATACAGCAGGCAGTATGGTAGTTAGCGATCGTTATGGTAAGTATCTAGTTGACTGGACATTCCCAGCGATGGCACAATTAATCCCGATTATTTTCTGTATTTTATTAGTATTCATTGGTGTTTGGACAAAACGTGTACAAACAAGAAAATACCGTTCATAAAAAAACTTGAGTCACTTATACGTGGCTCAAGTTTTTTTGTGTAATTACTTATAAATGGTGATTTATCAACGAACGAATTCCGCGCATAGTTAATCATTCAACTGCAATTGATAAATTTTACGTGGTCGTCCTGTTTGACGTGGACTTTCTTCTGCAACTACTTTAGCAAGCCCCGTCATTTCGAGTTCATTTAATATACGACGTGCACTACGCGGTGTCATTTGTAAGTATTGAGCAAGTTCATTAGCAGAAAATTGTTCTGTACCACGCTTATGAATAATCGATGATAATTTTTGCAAAGTAACGGCACTCAATGAAGTTTTTTGACGGATTGCTTCAATTTGTTGTGATGAATAAGAATAGGTGAGTTGCTGAGCTTCTCCGAGAGGTCCTGTCATACTTCGATCATCAAAGCACACCATCCAAGAACCTTTTCCATTCGTTCGACTTTGCATGAGTGCATGCCACGCATTCACTTCTGCCTCCTGTGCAGAACGCCCGATACCAATACCGCATGTTAAATCTTCTAATTGTTGTACAGGTAGTGAGGACACTTCAGCTTTTTGTGAAAAGTTTTCTGTAGCATCTTGTAAAAAGCCACGTGTAGAAAAAATAGCATAACGTCCGAAACCAATCGTCAAAATCGACCCTTGTACTTGTTTGACGTAGGGCATTAATTGTTGCATAAATTGACGTTCAACATCATGTAAATGCTGTGTTGTAAGAGCGGTTGTATCTTGTTCGTGCATCACAACATCGTACTCGATAATTTGTACCGCAATTTGTGATTTTTTAAATTGTAATGTTTCATATACACGACGCATTTCAGAAACAGCTGATTCCATCGAGATTTCTGTAGGGAAAATACGATAAGCCGGAATGCCTTCTTCACGCAAAATTGCATCGATTGGATGACCTGTAATGGCTACTTTTGATAATCCTTGTTCAAAACAAGTACGATGGAATTGGATTAATGGTTCAAAATCGAATGTATCAGATTTTACACGTGGCGCATGTTCGGTCATACCTACTTGTTGAAGAGCGATGAGTACATCTTCCTTTGTAATCGCATCAAAACTAATTTGGTCAGCTGTAACACCATGGGTATACGCAATTTTTAAAAGTAAGCTGTAGAGCGCTGTTCCATGAATTTGAATATGTAAAATGGGTGCTTCCAGTTTGCCCCATTCTTGAACGATTTTATATGTAATGGGTCCCGTACAAAGCCAAAGATCCATCTGTGATTTTTGTGGTAAGACGTATTTTTCTAAATCTTGTTCGTCAATACATGTGAATGTGGAACAGGTGAAGTCATTTATTTTGTGTAAATATTCACGAACAATTTGTAATGAATCGTGTGGACCGATTAATCCTACTTTTATAGACAAAATCGACACATCCTTTCTTTCTATTAGTATAACAAGTAAATGAATGGATATACAAAAAATAATTTATGATAGAATATTTATACACTTTTATGTACTTTTATGATATATTATGGACTAGACCTAAATAAGACCGTTTTAACTAAAAATTAAAAATGCTATGAAAACAGAAAAATAAGATTTAACAGAATATTTATACACATACGAGAAGTTTTATGCTATATTATGGACAAGTCCTAAAGTTATCCGAAACTGATGGACAATTATTTGGGGAGAGAAATGCAACAAGAACAACATTGGGGGCTAGAGTATGAGCAACAGCAAAAGACATTTTATTTTTTCACTTTTATTTTTAGGATGGATTATTGACTCCTTAACACTGTTTGGAATGAACATTGCCATCATTCCAATTAGTAAAGAACTCGGTCTAACCGAAACACAGAGCGGTATGATCATTAGTAGTTTTTGGTTAAGTAGTGCCTGTATGACTTTAATTGCAGGTTGGGTATCTGACAAATTCGGCTCAAGAAAAGTCATTGTGATAGCATTAACGATTATTTCATTATTTTCACTATTAACAGGTATGGTTGGTTCATTCGCAAGTATTTTAATCATTCGTCTTGTACTTGGTTTAGGTGATGGTGGTTTACCAACAGGTAGTGGTGTAGCCATTACAGAAATTTATAAAAAAGGTGTACGTGCGCGTGCAAAGTCATTTTTACTTGCAGCACAATTAGGTGGAAGTGTATTAGCACTTTACTTAACAGCACTCATCTCAGATGTGTATGGTTGGCGTGTGATGTTCTATATCATTGGTGGTGGAGGATTACTCGTTACGATTCTATTAGCGATTTTCTATCATCCGCCACAAATTCAAAGAGAATTAGCTCAAAAAGCAGCGACACCTAAATTGCCACTTCGTGAATTGTATAAACAAAAGATGCTATGGATTATTGTCGTGATGTATTTTGGTTCAAGTATCGCACAGTGGGGCTTTTCTTCTTGGATGCCATCTTATTTAGAAAGTGCACGTCATCTGAATTTACAAGAAGTAGGTTCGATCTCAATGATTCCACAAGCTTTTGGTTTAGCTTCAGCGATGATTACAGGTTATTTAATTGATAAACAGTTAGCAGGAAAAGAGAAGTTTATTATTTTATTCGGTGCGATTATGGCAAGTGCTTGCTTAATTTTCATGTATAACGCACAAAGTATTCAAGCAGCTGTCGCATTCCAATGTTTATATTCATTAGGCGGTTCAGCAATCAGTATGACCGTTTTATCGATTCCACTAAAATACGTATCGGAACGAATTGTTGGTTCGTTCATGGGGACGATGTATTTTGTAGGGGGATTAGCAGGTTTTATCGCACCAACAGTAATGGGCGCTTTAGTGGATGCTTTCCATACATTTGAGTATGCATTCTTCTTCTTAATTGGTGCATTACTTGTCACTGCATGTTGCTCATTATTCTTTACACTTCGTTCAAGTAATGAAGTATTTGAAGTTCAATCGAAAACAACAGTTCAACAATCATAGAAAGAAGGTTTTTTCATGGGAATTCATGAATTTGTATCCGAAATTATCGAACAAAATAAAGATACACTTGTAGATGTCAGTAACCAAGTATGGCGTTTTGCTGAAACAGGCTTTCAAGAGAAAAAATCAGCACAACTACTTGTTCAAACATTAAAGAATGAAGGTTTTACAGTAGAAGAAGGCGTAGCAGAAATTGATACAGCTTTCATCGGAAGTTACGGTAGCGGTAAGCCAGTCATTGCATTTTTAGGAGAGTTTGATGCATTATCAGGGCTTAGTCAAGAAGGTGGTCAAGTGAATTATGCGCCTGTTGAAAAGAACGGGAATGGACATGGTTGTGGACATAACCTTCTTGGAACAGGTTCACTTGCAGCAGCTCTTGCAGTTCGTGATTATTTAAAAGAAAATAAGTTGTCAGGCACAGTACGTTACTATGGTTGCCCAGGTGAAGAAATTGGTGGCGGTAAGACATTTATGGTACGTGAGGGATTGTTTGATGATGTTGATTTTGCCCTAACATGGCATCCAGGATCACGTAACGAAATTATGTCGATGGCTTCGCTTGCTTGTTATGAAGTGTACTTCAAATTTAAAGGTGCGAGTGCTCACGCAGCAGGAAGTCCACATTTAGGACGTAGTGCGCTTGATGCAGTGGAACTGATGAATGTCGGCGTCAACTATTTACGTGAACATATTATTCCTGAAGCACGTGTTCATTATGCGATTACAAACACAGGTGGCTTTGCACCGAATGTTGTGCAATCGGAAGCAGAGGTATTATATTTTGTACGTGCACCGCGTGTATCTCAAACAGAGTCCATTTACCAACGTGTCTGTGATGTGGCGAGAGGTGCTGCATTAATGACAGGTACGGAAGTGGAGATTGATTTAGCTTCAGCATTATCAAATGTCATTCCGAATACGGTTTTAGAAGAAACGATGTATGCGCAGTTCGAACAACTAGGCGTGCCAACACATACAGAAGAAGAACAACAATTCGCACAGGCGATTCGTCAAACTTTAGCAGAAGCAGATAAAAAGGTAGAAGAAGAAGTAGACCGTCGTTTAGCAGGTAAAGATTTAGCAGATGTTATTAGTCCATACACACCAGCGAGTAATGTATTCCCAGGTTCAACAGATGTCGGTGATGTGAGCTGGATTGTTCCAACAGCGCAGTGTATGACAGCATGTGAAGTGCTAGGTACAACACTTCATACATGGCAAATTGTTGCGACAGGTACAACATCGATTGCACATAAAGGAATGATGCATGCAGGTAAAGTGATGGCAGCAACAGCACTCCAATTACTGCATAATCCAGAACTTGTGGAGCAAGCAAAAGCTGAGTTAGTGGAACGTAAAAATGGTGAGGAATATATGTGTCCACTACCAAAAGATGTGAAGCAGTATCAAGTAAGAGATTATATGTAAATTGAGAGAAGGGGATTGCCTTTATGCAGTCCTCTTTATTTTGATATAAAATGAGACATTTTTGATCGTGTGTCTCACTACGCGACATTAGAGAAAAATTACTTCTTTTCGCATGATTTGATTGTTGTTATAGTTTTTTCTTGCAACAAGTTCAGAAGAGAAGGAGTATACATATGAAAGGGATACAACACTTTGTTTTTAGTAAAATAGGTATTTCAATTATCCTCGTCGCATTTGTTTATCAACTAATTATGATGGGGATTTTATTACCAGGATATGCAGCGGTTCCAAATAATTTAGATCAGCTCCAGGTCACTGTTTTAAATGAAGATCCAAAACAAGGAAAAGAGATTGCACAGCAATTGAAAAAAGCATTACCGTATGAACAAATGTCATTTTCAAATATAAAACAAGCGAAGAAGGCATTGAAAGAGAGAGAAATTCAATTAATTATTGAAATTCCAAAGAACTTTACAACGCAATTGCAAGATTCTAAAAAACGAGCGAATATACAGTTTTATACGAATGAAGCAAATGCCCCACTTGTAAAAGAAGCGATGCAGCAAACGACACATCAAGTGGAAAATACATTGAAACAACAAGTGAGAAGTAAACAACTTCAAGCAATGAAACAATCAAAAGAAGAAATCACACAATTTGAAAATAAATTAGCTGTAAAAGTTACACCGATTTATACAATGCGTGAAGGCATGCAAAATCAGCTTGGACCATTATTTTTAGTGTTAGCAAATATCGTTAGTTCGATGGTAGTTTCCATGCTTTTAGCAAAAGGTTTTAAAGCGCTGCAGTTCAAAATTGGGCGTTTACAAAGTTTTATGGGCATGCAAATTGTTATCGTGTTAGCTGCGATTATTGCACCTCTTGCGGGCATGTTCATATTTACGATTTTAGAGCAATATAATATTACGACATTATTCGAAGTCTGGTTCACACA
The DNA here is from genome assembly GCF_001534765.1 of Kurthia sp. 11kri321. Taxonomy (NCBI): domain Bacteria; kingdom Bacillati; phylum Bacillota; class Bacilli; order Caryophanales; family Caryophanaceae; genus Kurthia; species Kurthia sp. 11kri321. The sequence continues at coordinate 1,842,113 of NZ_CP013217.1, read as the reverse complement.
TATACTTGTATTTACAGCTTCTCTAGAAATTTTCACGATTTCTTCATTTGTCATTGGGCGCTTTGCGTTATTTGCAAATCTTGCTTTCATGTTTACGCAAATTATTGCAGGCGGTGGTATTATTCCAAGAGAAGCGATGTATGGCTATTATCGCTTAATGAGTAATATTTCACCTATGTATTATGGAATTCAAGCGGACTATACATTGTTAGTAGGGGGAACAGAACTCGCATCGTATTGGTATGGATTACTCGCAATAATTATCGTAGTAGGCATTATATCAACATTTATCTTCTGTACACCACGTTCTAAAAAAACACAGGAGGCAAAGTAGGTGAAGAAGTGAATTATACAAAAGAACGAACAAGACAGTTAATTATGCAAGCAACGAAACAACTGCTAGAGAAACAATATTTTGAGTCGATTACGGTTCGGGATATTTGTGCATGTACGAAAATACACCGTAGTACATTTTATCGTCATTACGAAGATAAATATCAATTATTAGTAGATTTACTAAATTATTATGCAATCGAAATTAATGAATATACAGAGAAATGCGCAACACAAGAAGAAATTTACCGTGCAGCACTGGATTTTGTAGATGAACGTAGAAAAGTTTTTAGGCATATGTTAAGGAATCGTAATGAAGCATTAAAAACTTTTACAGAATCATATAGTAAAGCGATGTTAGCTGCTGCATATAAAGGTGATACACCACGCGCAAAACATATACGTACAACAACCTATCCACAAATCATTTGTGATTTCTATAGTAATGGACTAATTACGGTTATAATGAAATGGCTGAATGACGATTATCCATTATCTAAAGAGGGTTTTATTGAAGCGTTAATTGAGACAATTTAATAATCTAAAGAAAAAATCGTGCAGATGAGGGCACGATTTTTTTCTTTTTATTAATCACCAATTTGTTCAGTTAGTTCTTCTAATTGTGTAATTAAGTCACCAATAAAGGCGATTGTATCTTGTAGTGGTTGGTCTGTTGTTAAGTCAATACCAGCCATTTTTGCTAAATCAACAGGTGATTTTGTACCGCCTGCTTCTAATGTGCGAATCCAATCTTGTACCGCAGTGTCACCTTCTTTTAGAATACGTTGTGATACTTGTGTTGAGATTGTTAAGCCAGCGCTATATGTGTAAGGGTATAAGCCCATGTAATAGTGTGGTTGGCGCATCCATGTAAGTTCGGCACCGTCATTAATATCAACCGCATCACCCCAGAATTCTTCTAAAACCGAGCGTTTTAAGTCATTTAAAATCGAAGCAGATAGCGATTGACCTGCATCAATTTTTTCATATACTTTACGCTGGAATGCAGCTTCTAGTAAATGCGTTACAAAATTATGATAGTATGTGCGTGCAACAATTGTTGAGATTACCCAGCGTTTGAAACGTGGATCTTCTGAGTTTTGTAGCAGGTGATTCGCCATTAACATTTCGTTCATAGTTGATGGTGCTTCGACAAAGTAAGTCGATGATTCACTATTTAATAGTGATTGTTCACGCTGTGCATATCGGAAGTGTCCAGCATGACCTAATTCATGTGCTAGAACGAATACTTCATTCATACGACTTGTCCAAGAGATTAAAATGTATGAATGTGAACTATATGGACTTGCACAGAATGCACCTGTTGATTTTCCTTCATTTTGCGCAAAGTCAATCCAGCGCTGCTCGAAAGAATCGTCAATCATTTGAAGATAATCTTCACCCATTACACCAAGTGCCTTCTTCAAGTATTCTTTTGATTCTGGAATCGTAATACTTGGTTCATAAGATGGATCTAATGAAATTTTCAGGTCAGCGAAAGTCATATTTTCTAAGCCATGTACTTTTTGAAGTAATTTTGCATAACGACGCATATGCGGTGCAAGTTCTTTCATCGTTACATCAATTTGACGGTTATAAAGCGTGCGGTCAACTTCCTGCTCATCAAGTAAATAATCAATAACTGAATCATAGCCACGTAATTCAGCCATTGTCTTTTCAGTTTGTACATGTGTTTGATATGTCTTGGCAGTTGTGTGTAAGTAGTGACGCAGTTGTTTTGAAAAAGCGTCAAATGCTGCGCGACGAACAGCCGTATTACTTTCTAACTCCCAATCACCTTCAAATAAATTATAATTTAGCGGATAATTTTCACCCTCTACTGTGAAGTCAGGGAATTTTAAATCGACTAATTTCGTTGTGTTGTATAGACCATAAGCTGCTTGAAATGTACCTGACAGAGAAGCTAGAACACGTTCTGTTTCAGGGCTTAGTTGATGTGCTTTTTGGTCGATTAAACGTTTAATATAATGCGCATAGTCAGGCGCAAGTTGTTTTGCTTCTTCTAAAACTTCATTTGATAAAGCAAGTAAATCACTCATCACAAATGATAATTTTGCATCGATTTTTGCCGCAATTGTTGAAAAGTCACTTGCACGAATTGCAGCTGCTTCATTTGTTTGATCTGTTTCAACATCTAGCTCGGCATAAGAGCCGATAATGAATAAGTCAGCTAAAACTTTTTCATAATCAACAAATAATGTCGATAAATCTTCTGCTTTTTGAATATGATCTGTCCATTTTGCTACAAAAGCATCAACATCTTGTTGGATTTTTGTAATGGCAGCATCGTATGCAGCGTCATCTTGGATTAAATAACGTAAGTCCCATTTTTCTTGTTCTGGAACATCTTGACGAAGTGGAAAACTTTCGTACATAAAAAAACCCCCTTGATTCTTCGGTATTCGAAGTAATGACTTTAGTATATAATACTTCGAATAATTCGACAATTATTGTTCGAAAAAAAGACCCTATCTCTGAGTTGAGACAGGGCAATACGTATTATTCAGGAGCTAACATAATCTTTTCAAGTTCAAGAGGCTCGATATATTCAGTTCCACGGAACGCACGCATGTTACCACCTGAAATTTCATCAATTAATAAAATTTCATTTGTTTTCGCATCGCGACCAAATTCAAGTTTAATATCATATAACTCAAGATCTTTTTTAGCTAGTTCGTCTTTAACGAAAGAAGCAATTTTTTGTGTTGCTTCTTTTAGCGTCGCATACTCATCATTTGTTAAGATACCAAGTTGTGCAAGTGCATCTTCTGAAATGGGTGGATCTAAACGGTCATCATCTTTAATCGTTACTTCTACGAAAGCATCAAGAGGTTGCCCTTCTTCCACATATGCACCGTAACGCTTTAAGAAACTACCAACTGAGCGGAAACGACAGATAACTTCAAGACCTTTTCCAAAAACAGTTGCAGGTTTTACCGTCATTGTTGCCTCATCCATATTTGAAGAAACGAAGTGTGTTGGTACACCCATCTCATTTAATTTTTCATAGAAAAATGTTGTTAAACGTAACCCAGCAAGACCTGCACCATCAATTGTTAAACCAACTGTGTTAGCACCTGGATCGAATACACCGTTTTCACCTGTAACATCATCTTTGAATTTTAATAAAAAGTGACCATCTTCTAATTCGAAAACATTCTTTGTTTTACCTTCGTACTTCAAAATCATGATAAATCCTCCTAATGTTCGTTTATTATCTCTAAAAATCTTTTTAAAACGTATTATGTTCGTTTTTAACGCTTTTAAAACGATTATTTATAGTTATATTATAATTTATAATTCGTATTTTGTGAAGGGTGCATACCCATTTATTTCCGAATGTCCCGATTGGATGAGCGAGTGACCCAAATAGATGGGTGAATGACCCGATTGGTAGAGCGAATGCCCCAATCACTTCGACGAGTGACCCGTTTCGCCACCCGAATGTTCGATTTCACCCAATCATAGTGAAATGAAGTCCTCTTGAATTACTCAAAAGCCTTGAAGAAAGTGCAGAAAGTGAGTAATTAAGATTTTTTAGGCGAGTGCCCCAATTTTGCCTCGAATGTCCTGTTTGAACGGGTGAATGTCCCGAACTGAGGAGTGAGTGACCCATTTCGCCGCTCGAATGTTCGAATTCGTCCTAGACAAGATAACTTAAGACACCCAAAATCATAAAAAAAACAGAAATCGGCATGAACGATTTCTGTTTTTTTCTTTATAATTAGATAACACCTTGTGCGATCATCGCGTCAGCTACTTTTAAGAAACCAGCGATATTTGCGCCGATTAAAAGGTTGTTTTCGTGACCGAATTCTTTTGCAGCTTCACGACTATTTTTATAAATGTTACGCATAATTTCATGTAATTTTGCATCAACTTCTTCAAATGTCCAGAACATGCGCATGCTGTTTTGGGCCATTTCAAGAGCAGATACCGCTACACCACCAGCATTTGCAGCTTTTGCAGGAGCAAATAATACATTGTTTTCAAAATATAAATCAATTGCTTCCAATGTTGAAGGCATATTGGCACCTTCGCCGACAGCTTTAACACCGTTTGCGATTAATGTTTTCGCAGCATCTGCATCAATTTCATTTTGTGTTGCGCATGGAAGAGCGATATCACAAGGAATTGACCAAATGTTTTCGCATCCTTCTACATAAGTTGCTTCTGGATGTGCGTCGATATATTCTTTAATACGACCACCGCGAACTTCTTTAATATCTTTCACTGTATCTAACTTGATGCCAGAAGGGTCATGAATATAACCATCTGAATCTGAGCAGGCTACCACAAGTGCGCCGAGTTGTTGTGCTTTTTCAATTGCGTATGTTGATACATTACCTGAACCAGATACGACAACTGTTTGGTTTTCAAATGTTGCATTGATTTCTTTTAACATTTCTTGTACAAAGTAAACTGTACCATAACCTGTTGCTTCTTTGCGTGCAAGAGAACCGCCAAAACGAGGTAATTTGCCTGTAATTACGCCTGGTAGATAAGAAGCTTTAATACGATTGTATTGTCCGAATAAGAAACCAATTTCGCGTGCGCCAACACCAATATCGCCTGCAGGAACATCTTCGTGTGGTCCAATATATTTGTGTAATTCTGTCATAAACGCTTGGCAGAAGCGCATGATTTCTGAATCAGATTTTCCTTTTGGATCGAAGTCCGATCCACCTTTAGCACCGCCAATCGGTTGGCCTGTTAAAGAGTTTTTGAAAATTTGTTCGAAACCTAGGAATTTAATGATGCTTTCGTTTACAGAAGGATGGAAACGTAATCCACCTTTGTAAGGTCCAATCGCTGAACTGTATTGTACACGGAAACCACGATTTACTTGTACTTTACCATTATCATCTTCCCAAGCAACGCGGAATTTTACAACACGTTCTGGCTCGATAATACGCTCAAGTAAACTTGCTTCCATATATTCTGGACGTTTTGCAAAAACAGGTGCTAAAGAATAGATGATTTCTTTCACTGCTTGTAAAAATTCTGGTTCATGTGCATGTGTTGCTTCTAAGTTTTTATAAACTTCATCGATATAATGCATTGCTACTTGTTCTGGATTCATTGTTACCATAAATTTAAAACCCCCATGTGTTATTCTTGTATTGGCATAACTATAACGAAATTTTTAAAATTTTTCAATTGTCCGATTTTTATAATTATGCAATATTAATGTATTTTTATTCATTAAAGCGTTACCGGATGAATATGCCAAAAAGAGATTGATTTCATCTCTTTTTGTAATTTAAAAGGAAAGGAAGGATTTTTTTGTTAAAAGTACATATCGACGCAGATGGTTGTCCAGTTGTTTTATCGACAGTCAACATCGCTCAAAAATCTCAAATAACCCCCATCATTTACTGTGATACATCGCATGAAATTCGTGTGGAAGGAGTGGAGACAAAAATCGTGTCAAAAGGCATGGATGCTGTAGATTTCGCTATTTTAAATGTCGTGTCAAAAGGCGATATTGTCGTAACACAGGACTATGGATTAGCTGCAATGGTACTTGCGAAAGGTGCTTATTGTATCGACCAAAACGGACGTGAATTCACGAACGAAAACATCGACCAACTATTATTTACACGTCATGTTGGACAAAAGATTCGACAAGCGGGAGGGCGCACGAAAGGACCGAAAAAACGTCAAAAGGATGCAAATGAAATATACGAAAAAAAATTTAAACAACTTTGTGAACGAGCAAGAATAGATGCTGAAAAAGCATAATTGATATCAAAAAGAGATAAGACTAATCGAAAGGGGATATATATTTATGCATTTTCACTTCTGAAAAATATATTCGGTCAAAAGACTAAGAGGTGTTGAATAGGAATCGCTGCCGTTGAAAGGGACAAATCCACGCGTGAAAGGGAATCGCTGCTGTTGAAAGGGACAAAACTGTGCGTGAAAGGGAATCGCTGCTGTTGAAAGGGACAAATCCACGCGTGAAAGGGAATCACTGCCGTTGAAAGGGACAAATCCACGCGCGAAAGGGAATCATCACAGTTGAAAGGGACAAATCCACGCGCGAAAGGGAATCGCTGCCTTTGAAAGGGACAAATCCACGCGCGAAAGGGAATCGCTGCCTTTGAAAGGGACAAATCCACGCGCGAAAGGGAATCATCACCGTTGAAAGGGACAAACTCGCGCGCGAAAGGGAATCGTCGCCATTGAAAGGGAATCACTGCCGTTGAAAGGGACAAACTCACGCGCGAAAGGGAATTATCACCATTAAAAGGGAGTCCAATCACACAAAAGCCTGATGCAAATTTCGCATCAGGCTTTTGATTTTCTTTATTTAGTTGATTCATCAAGTGCGGCAACAGTTTGTTCTACTTCTTGACGGGACATTTTTACGTGTCCTTTTTTCATTGCATCGAGTGTTTTATGTGCAAGTGCTAATGGAATTTTACAGAACATGAGGATACTGCGTTTTTTGATTGAGCGATTGTATGCGTCACCTTTCGCTAAGTTTTCTTCTGCGTAAGCGAATAGGTCATCACGCGTCCAACCTTCTGGCATGAAGCTTACACCGCGCTCAGCATCTTCATCTTGATTGCGTAGAATGTTCACTGCTTGTAAGCCGCGACCATAGCCAATTGCTAAATCACGATCTGTTTCGATACCTGCTCCCCATAACCAAATATCCGAAAGCATTGTGCCAACAAGACCAGCTACATAGTATGTGTAATCGTCTAAATCTTCTTTTGTTTTACAAATCCAGTTTTTACGAGCCCATTTTGCCATACCAGAAGCCATCTCACTTGTGGAAGCGGCTACTTGTGGGCGAATACCCTCTGGTGTTAAAGTTAACCAGTCATTTAAACGTAATGATACTTCGGGTAATAGATGGCGGTAATCTTGAATAACTGCTTCATATGCTTGTTCATCAAATGAAGGTTGTAATAAAAGTGCCGCTGTTGCATCAAGCATTTGTGCTTTTGCTTCGTTCTCGATTTCTTCGTGATCTTCAATTTCATCAATTGCGCGCATACATAGGTAAGCCATCGCTACCGTTGTTTTTAAATCTTTCTCTAAAAAAGTAATTGGAATAAAAAAAGTACGGCTTGTTGCTTTTAAAATGGCCATTGCTTCTTTATACATTTTCTTTGTGTCAGTCAAAGTATAGACCTCCATTTAATATAAGTAGATAGTTTCTATTCTATCGTACTTCAGGTAGAAGGAAAATAAAAATTAAAAGTACATGGGAAAGCTTCTCAATTTTTTGTTTGTAATGTGTTTTTTTGTTGTGTATTCTATATGAGAACGGATTCATACTTTAAAATGAATCAAACTAGTTAAAAGATGTACATAATTTACGTACGCTAAGGAGATTATTATGGTAAGAGCAATCGGTATTGATGCGGGTGGTACATTAACAAAAATCGCCTACATAAACGAGGAACAACAATTAATCTTAAAACACGAACCATCGACAAATTTACAAGAAGTTGCGGCATTTATCGATGCACATCCAGAAGTTGAAAAAGTAGGTTTAACAGGTGGACGTGCAGAGCAGTTACGACAGCTCGTCACAGCAGAAAAAGAATTTGCTTATGTTGTGGAATTTGAAGCGACACTAAAAGGAGTTCGATTCTTATTAGAGCGTGAAAATATCGACTTAAAGCGAGCGATTATTACAAATATCGGTTCAGGAACGTCGGTTCATTATATGAACGATGATACGTATAAGCGAGTAAGCGGTACAGGAATTGGTGGTGGTACACTAATTGGCTTGAGTGCTTTATTAACAGGTGTTTTTAACTATAATGAAATGAGTGAGTTGGCTCAGCAAGGGAGTCGAAAGTCGATTGATTTAATGGTAGCAGATATTTTTAAAGGACAAGAAATTCCAGCACCTCTTCATCCAGATTTAACTGCGAGTAACTTTGGGAAAGTTGGGATCGATTTACGTTCAGATTATAAACAAGAAGATGTGCTCGCAACTGTTGCCCGTTTAGTGGGAGAAGTGATTACAACATTAAGTATTCAATTAGCACAACAATATGAAGTAGACGATATTATTTATATCGGTACGACGCTAAAAGATCATCCGGTTTTACGCGAAGTAATTGCAGATTATACTGTAATTAAACAAAAGAATCCGATTTTCTTAGACGATCAAGGTTATAGTGGTGCAATTGGTGCTTTAAATAAAATGCGTACGTTAGAGCAGCAGTAACATACTGCTGTTTTTTAAAAACAATCAAACAATTATTTACATAGGTAAATAAATACCGTACAATAAAGTAGATGTTTACCTAAGTAAATTTATCTTTGGAGGTCAAAATGAATTTATTATTCCATGAACTATTACAAAAAACACGCGAATTTACAAATGGGATGAATGGTGTCTTAAAACAACATGGTATCTACAGCAGTCAATGGACAGTACTTTTCATCGTAGAACAACGCGGTGAGATGTCACTCACATCGATTTGGAAATACTTAAATGTAGAAGCACCAACCATTACAAGAACAGTTGCACGTTTGGAACAACTAGGGCTTCTTCAACGAAAAAAAGGAGACGATTTACGTGAAAAAATCGTTTCACTAACAGAAGAAGGAAAGAAAAAATTCGAAGAAGTAAAAGTAACAGTTTCAGCATACGAAGATCAATTTGCGAAAGGTCTAACAGAAGAAGAGCAAGAACAATTGAAGGGATTGCTCAGAAAGATGAAAGGATGACCTTTTTTGAGCCAGAATCAGAAAATCTGGACTAAGCAATTTCTTAGTTTATTTTTTACAAATATGAGTGTATTTTTTGTTTTTTATGGGTTAGTCAATGTGCTACCGATTTATGTAACAAGTGAATTAAAGCGTGGGAGTGAAGATGCGGGATTACTATTAACCATCTTTTTACTCTCTGCCATTGTTGCAAGACCGTTCATCGGTAAGATTTTAGATGTGGTCGGAAAACGAAAAATGCTCGTCATGAGCATGGTCGGTTACTTTGTAACGACGATTTTATACGTTTTTATTAAACCTTTTTTACTTTTATTAGTATTACGATTCATTCAAGGGATTTTCTTTAGTGTGTTAACCACTGTAAATAATGCGATTGCAGCTGACACAGTTCCGATGGAAAAACGAGGTCGAGGTCTAGGGTATTTTGCAATGTCACAAAATTTAGCCATTGTTTTAGGACCTTTTGTAGCGCTTCTACTCATTCAATATGTATCGTTTGATGCTTTATTTTGGGTGATGTCAGCTATTTTACTTATTGGAAGTGCGCTTGTTCTTACACTTCGTATAACAGAGCATGAATTCCCAGAAGGAAAGCCAAAATTAACATTTAAAATGAGCGACTTAATTGAAAAAGGTGCTGTTCCATTTGCATTAATCGGTTTATTCGTAGCTTTTTCTTATTCAGGTGTTCTATCGTTTTTAGCTGTTTATGCTCAAGAAAAAGGTGTGTTGGCAGTTGCAAGTTTCTTCTATGTCGTCTTTGCAGCAGCAATGCTCTTATCAAGACCATTTACAGGTAGAATGTTTGATACAAAAGGGCCGAACAGTATTATCATGCCTGGTTTTATCTTATTTGCAATCGGTCTACTATTCATGGCTTGGATGCCAAATGCGTTCGTCTTTTTACTAGCAGGCGCATTAATCGGATTAGGATACGGAGCGCTTGTCCCAAGTTTTCAAACACTTAGTGTCCAAAAGTCACCAGCTAGAAGAACGAGCTATGCAACAGCTACATTCTTTACATTTTTTGATATTGGGATTGCACTAGGTTCCTTTATTTTAGGTTCTGTAGCAGCACATAAAGGCTATGCGATGATTTATCTTGTAGCAGGTGTAGTGATTCTGATTGTAGGTATTTTCTATATTTTAAACACATTACGTAAAGGTAGAATAGCGACTAAACAGCAGCATGTATAACTGAAAAAAGAGAGGCTAGTATAGATGCTAGTCTCTCTTTTCGTTTGTGTTCATTAGTATAGCTTCACGCGCTAATCGGTCAGCTGCTTTGTTTTGATCGTCAGGAATCCATTTAATGAAAAATAAATCGAAGCTATCAATTAATGGGAGTGCTTCATCTATAAAGTGCGCATAATGTTTTGCATATCGCTTTTCAATAGAAGAAACGACGATTTTCGAATCAGAGCGAACAGATACGATAGAAGAACCTAATTTTTGTGCTTCCTTCAATCCACGAATGAGTGCATGAAATTCAGCAGTATGATTATCCATCATACCGACTGGTTCACTAATTCGTATTTGATGTCCTTCTCCTTTAATGAAAATACCGATGCCACTCGAACCTGGATTACCAGCGCTTGCACCGTCAATATAGACTTCTAACATAGACGATTGCCTCCTCAATTTCTTTACTTGCAAGAAAGGTTCTATTAATAGTAGAATAGACGAATGCCTAAAAAAAAGCTAGATGGATGAGAAAAAGAGGTGACGTATTACATGATCGATTTCACAACCATTGTACAAGATATTGATGCGTTAAACGAAAAGTATTGTGAAGGCTGTTTTGTAAAACAACAACTTCGTAAAGATCGTGGAAAAGCTGCAGCACATCGTTTTTGTATTGAATCATGTACAATTGGTGAGCAACTTCAGTTTTTGGGACAGGAATTATTAAAAACATCTAAGCGTGCTTAGAATAGTAACTCATATAAATAAAAAGTTCGGTTTGGAAAGAGAAATTGTGTTCATACGCAGTTTCTCTTTTTATATTTGTCTATTTTCTTTAAAAAATTTAGAATATTCTTCTATTTTTAAAAATTTCGTGATAAAGTACGTAATAATATTGACTTGAAAACAAATAATTTGTACACTGTGAAGAAACATTTGTTTTTCTTGTAAGTACAAAACAACTAAAATAGATTGGGATGGATAAAGATGAAAGTATGTAAATTTGGCGGCACATCTGTAGCAAGTGCAGAACAAATCAAAAAAGTAGCAAATATTATTCAAGCAGATCCAACACGTCGTATTGTGGTCGTTTCTGCACCAGGTAAACGTACATCGGAAGATATTAAAGTAACCGACTTATTAATCGATTTAGCGCATACGGTCATCGCTAAAAAGCCTTATGAAGAAAAAATTGCAGCAGTTGTATCACGTTATGAAGATAATGCGATTGGTTTAGGTTTGGATCACGAAATTTGTGACATTATTGAGTTAGATTTAAAAGCACGCTGTGAACAAGCTATACATTTAACAGATGAAATGTTAATGGACTCCTTAAAAGCAAGTGGAGAAGATAATAATGCCAAAATGGTCGCTGCTTATTTTAACAGCATTGGCATCCCAACACGCTATGTAAGTCCAAAAGAAGGGCTAGTAGTGAATGATGTGCCAGAACGTACAATGGCAATTGCAGAAGCTTATGAACAATTAGCTTCATTAAAAGATAGTGATGAAATTATTCTATTCCCTGGTTTCTTCGGTTATACAAAGTCAGGTTTATTACGCACATTCGATCGTGGAGGCTCGGATATTACAGGTGCGATTCTTGCGGCAGCAGTTGGCGCTGATTTATACGAGAACTTTACAGATGTAGATTGTGTATTCAGTGCGAATCCGAAAGTAGTCAACAATCCAGCGGAAATTACAGAAATTACGTATCGCGAAATGCGTGAATTATCGTATGCAGGTTTCTCTGTATTCCATGACGAAGCATTGATGCCTGTCGTAAAACAAGGGATTCCTGTAAATATTAAAAATACAAATAATCCAAGTGCTCCTGGGACACGTATTGTAGCAAAGCGTGAAGAAAGTAAACGGCCTGTTACGGGTATTTCAGCTGATTCAGGCTTCTCGATTTTATATGTATCAAAATATTTAATGAACCGTGAAATTGGTTTCGGACGTAAATTACTACAAATTTTAGAAGAAGAAGATATTTCATACGAACATACACCATCTGGTTTAGATGATATCTCGGTTATTATTCGCAGCTATCAATTAGACGATGAAAAAGAAGCGCGTATTTTAGATCGTGTTACGAATGAATTACATGCAGATGATGTGAATTTCCGTCATGGCTTCTCAATGATTGTGGTTGTAGGTGAAGGTATGAAGTATAAAACAGGTTTAGCTGCTAGTGCAGCAACAGCAATTGCACGTACAGGAGCGAATATCGAAATGATTAACCAGGGTTCTTCAGAAGTATCATTATCATTTGGTGTATTACGTCAATATGAAGATGTGATTTTAAAAGAGTTATACAATGAATTTTTCACAGCTGTAACTGCTTGAAAGAATCCACATATTCGCAATTAGTGATTAATTCCATAAAAGGATTTAAAAAAATGAATGTAAAATTTATAAAATTCATACTTATAAATTGCTTTTTGGAGTAAAAATCGTATAAATTTAAAGTATATTAAATTTGGGAGGTGAATTCTTTACAATACCCGAAAGTACGAACCGTATTGTAAAGGACATATTTGGACGTCGAGATAGCCATAAAACTTGTGTTATTTATTTTATTAATCGCATTTACCGCATTCTTTGTAGCAACAGAGTTTGCGATTGTAAAAGTGCGTACAACACGAATTGATCAGTTAATAAGTGAAGGAAATCAAAAAGCGGTGCGCGCGAAAACAGTTATTACTCATTTAGATGAGTATCTGTCTGCGTGTCAGCTTGGGATTACAATTACAGCGCTTGGACTTGGTTGGGTAGGGGAGTCAACAGTGGCAACATTGTTACATCCACTATTTGAATTAGTAGGACTTGAAGGAAAAGCTATTACTGTTGTTTCTTTCGTGATTGCATTCTCTGTTGTGACATTTTTACACGTTGTTGTCGGTGAATTAGCACCGAAAACACTCGCTATTCAAAAAGCAGAAATGGTAACATTACGTTTTTCAGGACCGTTAATTCTGTTCTATAAAATCATGTATTTACCAATTCGATTATTAAATGGTTCAGCAAGATTACTTGCACGTTTATTTGGATTAAAAATGATGTCAGAAAATGAAGAAGTGCATAGCGAAGAAGAGCTACGTATGATTATGTCAGATAGTTTAAAGGGTGGCGAAATCAATACTTCAGAGTATCACTACATGAATCGTATCTTTGAGTTTGATGATCGAATCGCAAAAGAAGTCATGGTTCCGCGTACAGAGCTAAGTAGCTTTGAAAAATCAACGAAAATCCATGAAATTTTTGAGCGTATGAATATTGAACAATATACACGTTATCCAGTGTATGATGGCGATAAAGACCATATTATTGGTGTAGTAAACATGAAACAGATTTTAACTGAGATGGTGAGAGACGAATCTGTTCGTGACGAAGAAGTAAGTAAATTTGTACAACCTGTTATTCAAGTCATTGAAACATTCCCAATTAGTAAGCTACTTATTAAGTTTCAGATGGAAAGAATTCATATGGCCATCTTATTAGATGAATATGGGGGCACTTCTGGCCTCGTCACAATTGAAGATATTATAGAAGAAATTGTTGGCGAAATTCGTGATGAATTTGATGCGGATGAATTACCGGAGCATCATAAATTAGGCGAAGGACACTACAATGTTAGCGGGAAACTTTTATTAGATGAAGTGAATCAATTGCTTGATTTAGACATGGAAGATGAAGATGTTGATACAATCGGTGGTTGGTTCATGGCGAATAATGATGATATTGAAGTTGGTTCACAAGTACGCTATGAGAATTGTGTGTTTACAGCAACAGAAATTAATAATCATCAAATCGTTCGTTTAGATATTTTAAAAGAAGAACCGAAAGAAGAAACTTCTATGGATGAAAAAGAAATAGAATAATGAGAATGAGAGAAGTAGGGCAATCCTGCTTCTCTTTTTTATAACCAAAAATAAAAATCCAAACTCGTATCATATACAGAGCGTGGATTTTTATTTACATGATGCATCATCTATTTATGGGTGAATTACAACCACATGTGAGGCTTGTGGTCCTCGGTTGCCTTCTACAATTTCAAATTCAACGAGCTGATTGTCTTCTAAATTTTTAAATCCGTCTCCGACAATCCCTGTAAAATGAACAAAGACATCATCGCCATTTTCCGATTCGATAAAACCATATCCTTTTACCGTATCAAACCACTTAACTTTGCCTCTATGCATGAGAATCCCTCCAAGTATCATCTACCTATAAATGAAGCAATTTGTCTTTACAGGTGAATAAACTATAGCATGAATTTTAAAAAAATGTCAATTATTCAGATATTCTGAACTAAAAGTCACATATTTTGTAAAAAACTTCAAATGTTTTTAAAAAAAGTACTTTTTAGAATTGAAAGAGTATTTCATTTTGTAGTAATGTAAAGATAATCATCTGATAGATAGGAGACGGAATCATGTCACATACAACGAAGCCGAAAACCGATTTAGAAATTGCACTTGAATCACCAATGCAACATATTACAGCAATTGCTGAAAAAGCAGGTATTCCAGAAGATGCACTTGAGCTATACGGGAAGTACAAAGCGAAGATTGATACAACACAGTTGAATCATTTAACAGCTGATGCAAAGGTCGTACTTGTTACAGCGATTAATCCAACAGCAGCAGGAGAAGGGAAATCAACTGTAACAGTAGGTCTCTCTGACGCTCTAAACCAATTGAATGAGCGCGTAATGGTTGCATTACGTGAACCATCTTTAGGACCTGTTATGGGTGTTAAGGGCGGTGCTACAGGTGGTGGCTATGCACAAGTATTACCGATGGACGATATTAACTTGCATTTTACAGGTGATTTACACGCAATCACAACAGCAAATAATGCACTAGCAGCTTTTATTGATAATCATATCCACCGAGGAAATGAATTAAACATTGATCCACGTCGTATTATTTGGAAACGTGTTCTTGATATGAATGACCGTTCGTTGCGTCATGTCATGATTGGTTTAGGCGGGCCAGCACAAGGTGTTCCACGTGAGGATGGTTTTGATATTACGGTCGCTTCTGAGATTATGGCCATTTTCTGTTTAGCAAAAGACTATCAAGATTTGAAAAAACGTCTATCTGAAATTGTGATTGGTTACACATATGATAAAGAACCAGTCTTCGTCAAAGATTTAGCAGTGGAAGGCGCGTTAACACTATTATTAAAAGATGCATTCAAGCCGAACCTTGTACAAACGATTGAAGGTACACCAGCGATTATTCATGGTGGTCCATTCGCAAACATTGCACATGGTTGTAATTCGATTCAAGCGACACATACAGCGCGTAAATTAGCTGATATTGTTGTGACAGAAGCAGGTTTTGGTGCGGACTTGGGTGCCGAAAAATTCATGGATATTAAATCTGTACAAGGTGACCTTCATCCAGATGCGGTTGTTATTGTCGCAACGGTTCGTGCATTAAAAATGCATGGTGGTATGGATAAAAAATCACTTCAACAAGAGAATGTAGGAGCCTTAACAATAGGTATTCAAAACCTTGAAAAGCATATTCAAACAGTGCGCGAATTCGGAATTGAGCCTGTTGTGGCACTCAATCGTTTTATTACCGATACAGAAGCAGAACTTCAAACAGTCATTGCATGGTGTGAGGCACAAGGAGTCGAAGTAGCCTTAACGAATGTATGGGAACAGGGCGGTGCAGGTGGTTTAGAGCTTGCGAAAAAAGTATTAGAAGTATTAAACCGTCCAAACCAGTTCAGCCCATTATATGATGTAAAAGATTCGATTGAACAAAAAGTAACGACAATTGTTCAACGTGTATATGGTGGTAAAGGCGTTCAATTTACAGATCAAGCGAAAAAACAAATGAAAGAAATTGAAAAATATGGTTGGGATCAATTAGGGATTTGTATGGCAAAAACACAATATTCTTTAACAGATCAACCTAATTTATTAGGTCGTCCAACAGACTTTACCGTGACAATTCGTGAGATTATTCCGAAGTTAGGTGCGAAATTCTTAGTATGTTTAACAGGTGATGTTATGACGATGCCTGGACTACCAAAAGAACCAGCAGCCCTTCGTATGGATATTGATGAACAGGGTCGCCCTGTAGGATTATTTTAATTAAGTAAACTGCACTACTATTGCTAGTGATATTTAGCAACTGTGGTGCATTTTTTTGTTTATAGCTATTTCTACACCATTAAATTCCTTTTTTATAGGGGAATGACTTAAAATATATTAAGATAGAATAGTAAGGGCGTATATTAGAAGAAAAGAGGTTATATAGATGGGGGAAATATTAGGACAAAAAGTAGTCGAAATGCGAAAGCTAAGACACATCACACAACAAGATTTATGCAAAGGTATTTGCTCACAAGGGACAATCAGTTTGATTGAAAAAGGAAAGATGCTTCCAGGTATCGATATTTTAATTGCGCTTTCATTACGTTTAAATGTACCGATTACATATTTTGTAGAAGCAGTATACTTAGAAAACACGGCTATTGAGATGGAATTACTTGAAAAAGTAGAGGTTTTACTAAGAGAGAGAGCTTTTGAAGAAATTTATCAAATTGCGGAAAATGAATCAAATGCAGTATCTCAAAATGGTTGGTATCGTTATTATTTTAGATGGTTATTCCATTTGAGTAGTTATTTTACAAAAAGAATTTCTGTAGAAGAAGCAATTATGTATATTACAGAATTGGAAAGAGAAGCACCAAAACAAGAGTTAAATAAAAATTATTTATCAACGCGTATTCAAAATTCACTTGCAGTATTATATGCAGAGAAAAAAGATTATACGAAATCGATTTTTTATTTTAAAAAAATGGATTTAGATATTATACAAACAAAAGCGACATTTGATTTTCATGCTTTCAAATTAAAAGTTATTTATAATAGAATGAAAACATTATACGATATGGAAAAATATGATGAAGCGATGAGTGAAGCTAAGTTAGGCATCGAAGAAGCAATTAAAGAAGATCGTATGGTATATATGGGGAATTTTTATTATTATTTAGGACAATGTTACGAAAAATTAGGCTATGAAGATGTAGAGATTTCCAAACAGTATCATAAAGCGCAGCTCTTTTTTGAATTGTTGGGAAAAGATTATTTATTATCCATTCTAAAAGATTTAAAAGGAAAATGGTGTTATTAATACAGATTAAAAAACGTCATCAGGTGAGAGGTTGATGACGTTTTTTGATAATGTCCTATTTATTTTTAATCGGCATGTATGGAGAACATTAAGTTTAGAAGTCGTATGGTAAATCAAGTGGCATCACTGAGAAGTCTGCTGTTAATGTGAACACTGCTGCTAAGAAAAGTACAGAAACAATTGTACGTTTTACATTTTTCATATGTAATTCCTCCCTTGCTATTTTTTAATAGTATAGCGAATAAAAAGAAAAAAATGTGCGAATATTAAGATGCTAATATTTTTCGAGTTTATTAGCATCTTAATATTCATTTGTTGTCTTTAGCTTTATTATTTCCTGTATTTTGTTCATACTAATAAAGTAGTTAAGTAGAAAAAATAGTTAAATAAGTTAATATTCAGTTAATTAATATTCTTATTGTAGCAATATAAAATGATTTTTAGTATTCTATGAACCATATAAATATTTAAAAATCACATGGGGGTATTTCATGCAAATTCGAAAGATGGTGGAAACAGATATTGACATGGTTTGTCAAATCGCACAAAAAAACAATCAAATTGTAAATCAACATGTTATACCAGTAGCGATGCAGCAAGATTTTTTACAGCTGGTGTATCAGCCTACAAGAATTAAACAACGAATGAAAAATTCATTATTCTTTGTGTTGGAAGTGAATGGGCAAATAACAGGATTTGCTCATTTTTCATATGTGAATAAACAAGGGAATAGTGAACTACTTGCGATGTATGTTGAAAAAGAATATCAAAGACGAAGGTTGGGCACACAATTATTACAAATTGCTAAAGAAGAGTTACATGGAATCGAAAGCATGACGGTTCATGTAGAAGCTTCTCAAGTAGGTGCTATTTCTTTTTTACAAGCTAATAGCTTTCGATGTGAGGCCACTGTACTCGAACAGGTGGAAGGTATTTTACTTCGAACGAAAAGATTGAAGTGGTGTATAAATTAATGGAGGTATGTATGCGGCATCAGCGAATTTTGATTATCGGTTGTAGTGGTTCAGGCAAGTCTTATTTTAGTAGAGAATTACACAAAGTCACTCAGCTTCCACTTGTTCATTTAGATCAATTGTATTGGAAAAAAGGTTGGGAAAAAAGAGGGAAAGCACTATTTTTAAAAGACTTACAATCTCATTTACAGCAGTCAAGTTGGATTATTGATGGGAATTTTGATTCGACATTGCCGCTTCGCATGCAATATGCAGACTTAGTAATTTGTTTAGATGTTCCAAGAATACAAGGTTTATAAGGAGTTACGACACGTTGGTTCAAACACTTTGGCCGAACGCGTGTAGACATGGCAGTAGGATGTCCCGAAAAAATTGATATGGAATTTTTACAGTTTGTATGGACGTATCAAGAGAAAATACGACCACATATTTTACAACAGTTACGCGAAAGTTCAGTGGATACGATCATCTTCAAAAGTCGTAAAAGTGCAAAGGCTTGGCTGAAAAATTTGACATAAAAAGGTTATCTTTTGCTTTTTAGGTGTATACTAATCATACGGATTGAAAAAGGAAGTGTGACGAATGAACGAGATACGCCCAACAGATGTTAGTTTACTTTTAGAAGGTGGTACATTTCGTACGATTTATACAGGCGGTATTTTAGATTATTTAATCGACCAAAATATTCAGATGCCTTATATTTTAGGAATTTCAGCAGGTGCGATTAATGCAGCTTCGTATGTTTCAAAACAAAAAGAAAGAACATTACGTATTTTTACGAATTATCGCCATGATAAACGATATATGGGTGTTCGTAATTTTTTTAAGGAGAAAAGTTTATTTGGTTTAGATTTTGCCTATAATATTTTACCGAATCAACTAGATTTATTTGATTGGGATACATTTTATGATTTTAATGGCACGATTAAATTTGGTGTAACAAATGCTTATACAGGTGAAGTAAAGTATATGAATGCACTTGATATGGATCGTGAGTGTACGATGTTACGTGCAACGTGTGCGATTCCCTTTATCTTTCCTGAAATTAAGATTAATGATGTACCTTATTTCGATGGTGGGCTTTCTGAACCTATTCCCATTCACCAAGCGATTGCGGATGGCTATGAGAGACATGTGATTATACTCACACGACCAAAAGGTTATCGGAAAACATTAGATCGAAAAACTAAATGGGCGATGCAATTTTTACGAAAAAAATATCCTAAGTTAGTGGATGCGATGGAACAACGTGTCAATCATTATAATGCAGATTTAGAGTTATGCGAACAATTAGAGGAAGAAGGAAAAGCTTTCATATTCCGACCCCCGTATCCATTGAATAGTTTTGAAAAGAATATTTCAACAATTAAAGATAGTTATCAAATGGGCTATGAATTAGCAGCAAAGCGCGCAATCGCACTAGAACATTTCTTAATACAAAATGGTACACCTTTTGACTAGTCATTAGGTGTACCATTTTATATATAAACGATTAATAGCGTCGGTCATTTCGTTACGTGTTAATTGTCCAAAACCTAAAATAAGAGTCGGAGTTTTGGGGGTTTGTCCTTCTAAGTAGTAGGGTGAAATAGGGTATACTTTTACGCCAATTTCTAAAGCACTTTGAATTAATTCTTCTTCAGACATGCCATTATTAAGTTGTAAAAGTAAGGATTGACCAGCTTCTTCACCAAAAATACGCGCTCTTTCTGGAAAAGTAGTTTGAATTTTTGCAGTGAGCACTTGCATCTTTTGATTATAGATTTGTTTCATATATTCTACATGTTCTAAAAAGTATCCTTTATTAATAAAATGCCCTATAGCTGTTTGGAGAATAGGGGAGGAGTTTTGAGTGAGATGTTTTGTGAACTGTGTATATTTCTCAATGAGTTTGTTAGGAAGAACCATATAAGCAACTTTAGCTGATGGTAAAAAAGAGTAAGCGAATGAGTTAATGTAAATAACATGTGTACTATCGACAGAAGCCATTGGATAAACATTGCGAACATCATACCGAAAGGCAGTTTCACGATCATCCTCAATAAATAAACAATCATTTTTTTTAGCCCACTGATGTAGTTTTGCTCTTTTTTCAATAGGTAAATTATATCCTAGAGGTTGTTGGTAAGAGAGTGTGACATAAAAAAGAGTGCGCTCATCTTTTAAACTATTCACATCATGACCATCTTCTAACGATACGGGACATGTAGAGAGATGATAATCTAATTCTTTAAAGATGGAAAAAGCTTCGTAATTTCCTGGATTTTCAATTTTAAAAGAGTTGTAATATCCACCTTTTTTTAAAAATGTTCCAAGTTGTAGCAAAAGAGCAGGCACATTACTACTAATAAAAATATTCGCTGGAGATGCCTCGATATTTCGATTCTTTTTTAAATGTGTACATATAGCTTCTCTTAAAAGATATTCACCATCATGATGACTAAATTGAAATAAAGAAGATAGATTTGAGGATTCAAGTAAACATTCTTGCCAACGACTTAAAGGAAAGTACTGTTTATCAACAGTGGTAGGAGAAAAATCAAAAATGGCTACTTCTTCATCAATGACATAATCACTTTTATACCCACTACTATGCTCTTTATCTACACGTTCAAAATGAGGTACTATAAATATATCGTCCTGTTTTTTTAGATAACCTTCAACTTCTAATTGTCGATAGGCGCTCATTACATCGGAATAAGATTGTTTAATTTGAATAGCTAGATCTCGTGGTGTTGGGAAAATTTTTATGTCTTCAAATTCTTTGTTTCGAATAATATTTTTTAAGTGGATGTAGATTTGTTCATCAATTGGTGAAAAATTATTAATTGGAAATTTAAAAACATTCACGTAATCCCCCCTTTTTGCTTGAATCCATTATCTTCTACTCTATACCCATTTCACATGAAAACAATGAATGTTCGTTACGTTTTTTTATAAGTTCGTTATACTAGAGGTGAATTGAAAGTAGGTGGCAATAGATGAAAAAAATAATAGTGTTATTCTGTTTTTTGATGGCAACTTCTTTTGTATCCATTGCATGTGAGGCAAAAGAGGTCAAAACGATTTACGTAGCAACGAATGGACAAGATACATGGAGTGGTACGAAAGAGAAGCCTTTGAAAACATTAAAAAAAGCAGCTACAAAAGCGACAGCAGGAATGACGATTATCATTCGAAAAGGAACGTATAAAGAACCACTCATTATTCAACATAGTGGCACGAAACAAAAGCCAATTCGCTTCCAAGCAGCTCCACACGAAAAAGTAGTGATTAGTGGAGAAAATGTAAAGTCTGTGAACGGTGAAAAAGCTTTAATTCATATTAAAAGCAAACAATATATTACAGTTAAAGGATTAACCCTTCAAAATGTTACAACGAAAAAAACGAATGAAACACCAATGGGGATTTATGTGACAGGTTCAAGTAGAGCAATTCGTCTACAACAAAATCACATACACCATATTCAAACGAATGCTAAAAACGGCAATGCACATGGGATTGCTGTGTATGGTACAGGTGCGATGAAAGATATTCGAATCCAGCAAAATATAGTTGAAAATCTAAAATTAGGTGCAAGTGAAGCAGTTGTTTTGAACGGGAATATTGATGGTTTTGATATCTCGAAAAATATAGTACGTCGAAACGATAATATTGGAATTGATGTTATTGGATATGAAGGTGTAGCGACGAATAAAAAATACGATTATGTTCGAAATGGTACGATTACAGCCAATACAGTCTCAGATATTTCATCTTATGGAAATCCAGCCTACGGTAAAAATTATGCGGCAGGTGGTATTTATATAGATGGTGCAAAAAATGTACGTATTGCAAACAACCGTGTTTATCAGAATGATTTAGGTATTGAGGCGACATCAGAACATCGCGGAAAATATGCAGAAAATATTACGATTGAGCATAACACGATATATTATAATCGTTATACAGGTATTTCGGTTGGTGGATATGATGTAAAAAGGGGCGGTACGAAATATTCGATAATTCGTTTGAATACGCTTTATCAAAACGATACGAAAAACTTATATGGTGGTCAGTTGTTGCTACAACATTATGTAGAAAACAATCGAATCGAACGAAATGTTATGACGCCAAGTCGTTCACGCTTATTCATTGTGAATGATGCGAAGACAAATAAGAAAAATCTATTGAAACGAAATATTTATGACCAAACGGATCAAAAGAATGGATTATGGATGTGGAAAACAAAAGAGTATGATCGATTTTTAGATTTCCAAAAAGCAACGAAAAGTCAGGATTCACTTTATACGAAAGTGCAATATCGTAATGTGAAAAAGCAGGATTTTCGATTAGTAAAAGGTTCAAAAGCTGAAAAATGGATTCAGTAAACAAAAGTAAACGAGAGCTTTGGCATAGGGTAATGCTAAAGCTCTCGTTTTTAATTAACCTTGTTTTTCAACGTCTTTTACAGCGTCGTAAATTAAGTGGAACATCTCTTCGATATCTTCTTCTTCGATACAAGAGAAGGCAACGCGAAGATCTGTATCACTTAATGAGATTGTACCAACACCGTATTTTTCAAGTGCAACTTGTCGTACTTGTTCAGCGTTTGTTGTTTTTAATTTTAAGCACATGAAGTAACCAGAGTTGAATGGATAGTAATCCCATGCATCTTCAAATTTAGATGAATCAAGCACTTCTTTTACTTTGTTCGCACGATTTTTCATAATGTCGAATTTTTCTTGTCGTTGAGTCACGAATTCAGGACTCTTTAGTGCATCGAGTAAGAATGTTTGAGATGGGTGTGGACCTGAAGAAATTGTCGCACGAATGATGCCAATGGCTTTTTCTTCAAGTGCTTTTAATAACGCTTCTGATTTATTACCGAATGTAATGAAACCAACGCGGAATCCCCATACATATTCTTCTTTTGTTGCACCGTCTACTTTTACAGCAAGAACGCGCTCATGAATATTTGATAACGCACCGAATAGTGACTCCGTTAAAGAATCTTCAAAGAATAGTGAGAAGTAAGCATCATCTGTAATCGCTACAACATTTACTCCTGCATTTGCACCATCAAGAATCGCTTGAACGATTGAAGCACCTTCTTGTGCATTTGGCGTATAACCTGTTGGGTTGTTCGGGAAGTTTAATAGTACGATTGCTTTACCATGACCTTTTTGTGCAAGAATCGCTTCACGTAAGCCGTCCGCATTGAAAAGACCGTTCTCATCGTATAGTGGATATGTTGTGATTGTTGTACCACGACGAATATTGAAGACCATATCGTAGTTTTCCCAGTTTTGATCTGGAATGATTAATGTATCGCCTTTGTCAGCAAATAAGTCAGCTGTAATACTTAAGCCATGCGTTAAGGCATTCGTAACGATTGGGTTACTGAATGTTTGACCTTCAAGAGCAGGGTTATCAACTAACATCTTTTTACGCCATTCTTTACGAAGTTCTGGTTTACCAGCAGGTGGTGCATACGGATATAAATCAGACGGATTGTATGCAGAAAGCTTATCTTGAATAACTTTCAGATGCATCGGTTTACCTTTTTCAATCGCTGTACCAATGGTTGCGTTAAATTTGAACGCTTTATTTTTTGCCTCAGCTGATTGACTTAAAATCCCTTCAGTTGGGAAGTACATCTGTTTACCAAGATCCGATAACATCTCAAATACATGTGGATTTTCGTTTTGAATGATCTGGTTTAATTCAGTTGCTAATTTGTGCATGTTTTTCGCCTCTTTTTATCATATTTTGAAGGAGAATTGAACTCCTGTTAGAGAAAAAAATAACAATGAATGAAATCTCTAACTTCATTCTAGTAGATTATGAGAGTTTTGGAAATAGAGAATACAATGATTCTTTTCTATATTGTGTATTTATCGTTATAATAGATAGAGGTCAAGGAGGAATACAGATGAATCGTATTGAACAGTGTGAACAATTAGTCGAAAAAATTTACAATCAATTTGACGCAAGTCATGATTTTCAACATATCCAGCGCGTACAAATGAATGCGCGTGCCATTTTAGCAGAAGAACCAACTGCAAATCGTGATATTGTTGAATTAGCGGTATTACTACATGATGTAAGTGACCCAAAATATACAACAGATAAAGAAAATGAACGTGTCATTTTAGATGCGCTACAAGTAACAGAAGAAGAACGTCTACATATCCAAGATGTCATTGCTTCTGTATCGTTCCGTGGTGGGAATGAGCAACCGACGAAAACAATTGAAGCAAAAATTGTCCAAGATGCAGACCGTTTAGATGCATTAGGCGCAGTAGGAATTGCGCGTACATTCGCATTTGGTGGTGCAAAAGGACGCGCACTCTATGATGATGCAGAAGAAGTGCGCATGAATATGTCTGAAGAAACATATCGCTCGAAATCAACAGCCAGCGTTACACACTTTTATGAAAAATTATTCTTATTAAAAGATTTAATGAAAACAAATAAAGGGAAGGAACTAGCGCAAGCACGCCATGAATTTATGGAGCAGTTCATTCACCAATTACAGTTAGAAAGAGATGGGAAGTTATGAGTCATTTAATCGTTTCCAATTTAACGAAAACAGTCGGTGAAAAAACACTCTTTAAAAATATTGAATTTACGATTGTGGAAGGGGAGCGCGCTGGATTAATCGGGATTAATGGTACAGGGAAGTCAACACTTCTTGCGATTTTAGCAGGTATTCAAGATGCCGATTCTATCCATTTAGACCATCCGAATAAATACCGTGTGGCCTATTTACCACAGGACCCTCAGTTTGAAAAAGGGCTAACCGTACTTGATGCAGTATTTGAAGGAGATTCACCAAGTATTACATTGAATCGTCAGTATGAGGAAGTGGTGCGTGCTTTATCAGCAGATCCAACTTCTGAAAGTCTACAACAGCAGATGTTCCAATTACAGCAACAGATGAATCAGATAGATGCTTGGGACGTCAATGCACTCGCTAAAACAGCTTTAACTAAATTAGGCATTGGCCAATTTGATGCAGAAGTAGCTTCTCTTTCAGGTGGTCAGCAAAAGCGTGTAGCGCTAGCTCGCACGTTAATTGAACCAGCCGACCTGTATTTACTCGATGAGCCAACGAACCATTTAGATGTCGAGTCGACAGAATGGTTAACCGATATGGTCAAACGTCTGAAAGGCTCTGTTATTGTGATTACCCATGATCGTTACTTCCTAGACGCTGTATCCACGCATATCTATGAAATTGCCGATCAAACTTTATATAAGCATAGTGGGAACTATGGTGATTTCTTAGAAGCAAAAGCGATGCGCCAAGAGATGCAACAAGCAACTGATGCGAAACAACAAAACCGTTACCGTTCGGAGTTAAAATGGATTCGACGTGGTGCAAAAGCACGTTCTACAAAACAAAAAGCACGTATTCAACGTTTTGAAGAATTATCAGATTCCCTTCAAAAAGATAATAGCCAAACATCACTTGAGATGGGACTAGCTACTTCACGACTAGGTAAAAAAGTTATCGAAGGTGAAGGCGTTTCGAAAGCATTCGACGAACGTGTTATTTTAGAAAACTTCTCCTTCTTATTACAACAAGGTGACCGTATCGGCATTATTGGACCGAACGGTGCTGGGAAGTCAACATTACTTAATTTATTAGCTGGTGTTTTACAACCAGATGCAGGTCAGATTGAAGTCGGTTCAACGGTAAAAATCGCACATTTTACACAGCACTTACCACAGATGAATACGAATGAACGTATGATTGAATATGTACGTGAATCAGCGAATGATATTGTGGATGTAGCAGGTGAACACCATTCAGCAGCACAAATGTTAGAACGCTTCTTATTCCCACTGCATACACATGGTACACAGATTGGTAAACTTTCAGGCGGTGAGCGTAAGCGTTTATATCTATTAAAATTATTGATGGAGCAACCGAACGTTCTTTTACTAGATGAACCGACAAATGATTTAGATATTGATACATTGTCTGTACTTGAAGACTTTATCGAACATTTTGCAGGTGTCATCGTGACGATTTCCCATGACCGTTTCTTCTTAGATCGTATTGCGAAAAAGTTGTGGGTTTTAGATGGTGAGGGACATGTTGAGGAAAGTCTCGACATTTATACAGACTTTTTAGCAAAACAAGAGGAACAACAAAAGCTTGAAAAAGAAGTCAAAGTCGAAAAGCCAAAAGTCGAAAAAGTTCGTACAGAGAAAAAGAAACTATCTTTCAAAGAACAAAAAGAATGGGAAACGATTGAAGCAGATATTGAAAAAATTGAGCTGGCGATTATGGAACGAGAAGAAGGAATCGCAACAGCAGGTTCAGACTTTACGCGTCTACAGCAATTAACGAATGAATTAGACGAATTGAATGCACAATATGAGCATTTGATTGAACGTTTTGATTATCTAAGTGCTATTGTAGAAGGGAAAGCGTAACAAGGAGGAAATCGTATGCAAATTAAATCAATCGAACCAACACCGAGTCCAAATACGATGAAGGTGATTTTAGATCAAGAACTACCATTTGGTACGGCTCATAATTACCGACCAGATGCTGCTGAAGATGCACCAACAGAAATCCAACAAATTTTAGCGATTGAAGGTGTAAAAGGTGTATACCATGTTGCAGACTTTTTAGCAGTTGAACGAAATGCTAAATATGATTGGGTAACGATTTTGGCATCGGTTCGTCAAGTATTTGGTGAAGAAGCAGGAGAAGCAGCGCAACAGGGGAAAGAACAAGATCATTACGGGGAAGCGTATGTACACATTCAAATGTTCAAAGGCATTCCACTTCAAGTGAAAGTATTTGATTCAACTGAGGAACAGCGCTTTGCACTTGATCAGCGCTATGTGAATGCGTTCCAAGAAGTTCTTGGTACTTCGGATGACGATGACTTTATTTTACAACGTAAATGGGTTGATTATGGTGTTCGCTATGGTCAACTTGATGAAATCGGTCAAAGTATTGTTGCGGAAATTGAAGCGACTTATCCAGCAGAGCGCTTGCAAGAACTTGTACAGGCAGCAACTGAACAGCGTGAACAAGTTCAATTAGATAAAAAACGCATTACAGTTGCCGATTTAGCACATGAAGATTGGGAAGTGCGTTTTAAATTACTCGATCAAATTCCTGACCCAACAGTAGAAGATCTACCGATGTTGGCGAAAGCATTAGAAGATGAAAAGATGTCCATTCGCCGACTTGCGACAGTGTATCTTGGCATGATTGAAGATGTAGCGGTTGTACCCTACTTAGAACGTGCATTACAAGATAAAAGTGCCTCGGTTCGTCGAACTGCGGGAGATTGTATGAGCGATTTAAGCTTGGTAGAATTCGAGCCTGCAATGATTGAATCATTATCGGATAAAAATAAATTAGTACGTTGGCGTGCAGCTATGTTCCTTTATGAAAGTGGGACGGAAAAAGCATTACCTGCATTAGAAGCAGCACAAGATGATTCAGAATTCGAAGTAAGTTTACAAGTGAAAATGGCAATCGAGCGTATTTCACAGGGAGAATCTGCTAAAGGTTCCATGTGGAGACAGATGACGGAAATGCGTAAACAATCGAAAGATTAATTAGAAGGTCGAACACACTAAAAATTTACTGTGTTCGACTTTTATTTTTGGGGTATAGTGTTTAAATATGTATTAAAAATGACGATAATAGTCATGATAGAGGTGATTAACGTGATTTGTGGAAAATGTCAGGCGAATAAAGAAGCGGTGCTTATTACACAACAATATCAACTACAACAGTCTCTTGTAACTATTCATTATATTCCAGCGACTCGTTGCAATTGCCAAACTTATATTTCAACTACAGTGCAACAAGAAATTCAAGCGTATTTAACGGAAAATGCTAATTTAACTCAACCAAAAGTTTTAGCCTATTCTGAAGTGTAACAGTAATTTGAAACAATGAAGTTTGTTAAAAACGACAATAGCGTGTGTGAATAAGTTATATAGTTCATATGTACATCAAAAAAATTGGGACATACGTGTAAAAATACTATCCCACATGAGCATAAGAAAAACTGGAATCGCGTTGTTGTGCGGTTCCAGTTTTTCGTTGCGAACGCTAAAAAAGAAAGTGAAATGTTTTGTCCTAGACTATATTTTTTTAGTTTATTAAGAACGTTTTAAGGAAGAAGTAACAATTGCATGTTTTACTTGTGGTTTAATTGTATTTTGTTTTTCAGTAGCTTCACGATAAATCGTGAAAGCAGATTTTCTTTTTGTGCGCATTAAAAGTAAAATACCGCTAAATAATCCATAAGCGATATAAAGTCCACCAAGTGTATAAAGGGCGTAGGGGATGATTGCATTTGAAAATGGAGCGAAATAACCAACAACAATAATAGTTGCACCGACTAAGTAATAGAAGAGAATCGTATTTACATCTTTCATCATGTCTTTTCCCTCATTTCAATACGTGATTAGTATGTAGTATTCCTACTTTTAACATATTCAAAACATATCGAGTAAATAATGTTATTTTATTGGGAAAAGGGTATAGTTCCAAATAAGGTTATCATTCGAAGGTGTTTGTCTAAAATAGATGTCATCTTTAGTAAAGTATTTGCGTTCAGAATATAAAAAAGACTCTGTTGTAGATGACTTAACAATGAAAGTGATTTATATACAAACAAAAGTACAAACAAGATAAGGATACAACAAGATTTTTAGGACGTGACTAGAAGCGTGTGATTAGTTCAGTCGGTTCATCTATACACCAATCGGGGTGTTCTTGTAATAAAGCTTCTTTTGAATGGCTACCCCATGTAACAGCGCACGTATGAACCCCAGCAGCCTTCCCCATTTGTAAATCAAAAATAGCGTCACCAATCATAACCGTATTCTCCAATTGAATTGTATGCTCTTTTTGAATTTGAAAAATACCAGCGGGGTCTGGCTTGTAGTGCGTTACGCGGTCAGAACCAATTGCGTCTTCAAAAAAAGTATGGATTTTTAAAATTTCTAAGTTGCGCTTTAAAACAGCAGTTTTCTTACTCGATAAAACAAAACAGTGTTTCTTTTGCTCTTGTAATATTTGCAGTACCTCTTCAATCTTCGGGAAAATACGTAATGTATCTTGTTCAATCTGTTGATAGATACTCCTAAATGTTGCTAATAATTCGTCTAAAGCAGTGGAATCAACTATTTCATCAATCATGAGTGGGAAAGACTTTTCAATCGGTACACCCATATAATATGTAATTTGTTCTGCAGTAGGCACCTTATACTTGTGATTTTGAAAAGCTTGTTGTGTGGCTATAATACTACATTGTTCTGAGTCAGCTAATGTTCCATCAAAATCGAAAATATAATTTTTCATTTCTAACATCTCCATTCCTATTTTTTCCATGTTAACAAAGTATATGAGCATAAAGTTTGAACATTTTGTGACAATTACGTATAATAGATATATCAAAGAAAAAAGGAGCTTGCAGATGAACAGAGATTTAGAAGACAGTATTTTACCATACAATTCCACGCAAGTTTTGAGGAGTGTATGGAGTATGTCATTCGAAAAGATAGATTCAATTAAAACGATGTAGTGTTTTACAAAAGAACGATTGAAAAAATTTTGTATAGAAAAATACATAAACATACCATTCGTGCATCTTTTGTAAATTCACATACCGCCAAATCATCAGCAAGCACATATTTTACGATTTGGAGGGATTAAGATGCAAAAAGTATACTTACAAAAATTAGACATTTTCTATGCAGAAAGAATGTCACAACTAATTAGCGAACCAGCAGTAAGAGAACCACTCGGCTTAACAGAAAACGAAACATCTGTTGCGTCAATGATGGACTTCATTCGTGAAATGCAGTTAGAAGAAATGATGGGAAATCATGTTGCACGTATGATTATGAATGAGGATTTTGAGTTGATTGGTGTCATTACATTACACAATATAAATGAAGAGATGCAAACAAGTCATATGAGTACTTGGATTGGTGAACCATACTGGGGAAAAGAGTACAATCGCTTAGCAAAAGAGAAGATGTTTTATCATGCTTTTATGGAACGTCATTTACGTACAGTATTTGCAGGTGCGCGTGTTGAGAATTTCCGATCACGTAAAGCACAACGTAAGCTACCTTATATGCGTTGTAATGTAGAGCGTATATATCCAGAAGAGTTACTGCGATTAGAACGTCGCGAACAAGCATATTGTATTCTTAATGCAGTTGAACGAACAGATTTTTTAAACTGGTACTATCAGCGTGTGGCAATCTAGTTGGAATGTCACACTTTTCAGATTCCCTTTACTTCAATGTAATTCCTATTATAAAATGGAGAGAGCGTTGCAATGAACAGGGAGGATTTTATGAAGATGAAAAAAATTGCAGCCATTATTGTAGGAAGTATTCTATTTCTATCAGTGGCTGTTTTTATAATGCTCAAGCTTATGAATCCAACAATTGGCAAAGAAGCAAACGAAAAAGAATATGAAGGGCAACAATTTTTAAAAGAGCAAAAATTAGGATTTTATATTTCAAATGAAGCAAAATCATTAGAAGAGGATAAGACAAAGGGATATGTTTTATTTCTGGACAAAAATAATGATATAACAGAACGTGAAATTCAACCAGTTGAATACGGTGGTATTACTTTTGCAAATAATCGTATGATGGTAGAAGAATCGAATCAAATGACTTTGACCGAATATATTACGAAAAAGACAACATTTGAAAAGCCAGATTATCGCGGTATGCATAATGGTTATTTACCAAAAACAGAACAGTACTATAGTTTATATAATAGCGGATTAAGTGAAAAGCATGATTATAAAATGACGGTTCGTTATGCAGGAGAAGATGGTCAATTTAAAAAGTTCATCATTCCCAAATTTGTATCGGCAGCTGGTGAAGAGGGTGACCAAGTAATTGTCCTGACACAAGATTTAATCTCAGGTGCCTTTCAATTACAACAAACACCACTCGAAGAAAAAGCAAAACTACAAAAGATTACAGATTTAAATTTAAAAAGTCCAATGGATTTAGATGCGATTGCACCTATACTTGTTACAAAAAAAGCTTATTATCTTGTCATGTCTCGTTATGTTTCAGAGTCATATGAAGATATTATGGTATATGAAGTGAATCGCAAAACAAAGGATGTTAAAGCAACTGTCTTAGCGAAGTATCGCTCAGAAAAAGAGACAACATCAAGTCTACCACTTAGCTTTAATGATAGTGCGACCACATACAAAGGTGGTTTATATTATTTAAATGGTATGGGACAAGTTTATCGCTATGATCTACAAACGAAACAAATAGAAAAAGTTCTAAAATTAAAAGATCAAGCAAAAGATGCAAATCATATGCAAGCTGTTTTCTATGAAGGTAAATTGCATATCGTATATGTGAAAAATGGTAACACGTATTATGATCAATATCATTTAAAAAAGAAAAAACGCGTGCAACATCAAGAAATTAAAAATATCGAACGCTACTTGAAAAATGGTGCGATGATTTCAGATTTAACCATCATAAAATAGTGAGAATGAGAAATTGTAGAATAGGACAATTTCTCATTTTTCATATAGAAGGGTTTGAAGCAATTGTTTATTTGTATTCATGCACATCATTCAAATCAGAAGTGGATGGACGCCGCATTACCGGGAGAGTCATTACAACATATCGTGATTGAAAATTTACTAGCTTGTACAGAACGTCTGCAAGTAGAAAGAAGGATATTTGAACAGCTAGAAAGTTTATGTGAAAATCAAAAACCAACGGCTATTTTTATTACATGTACGTATTTTGCTGCGCACCTACCAAAAGAATATAAAGTACCGCTCATTCCATTAGATGCTTTATTATTTGAACAATTAGCCACATTACCCGCTATTCAAATCGTCTTTACA
The DNA here is from genome assembly GCF_001534765.1 of Kurthia sp. 11kri321. Taxonomy (NCBI): domain Bacteria; kingdom Bacillati; phylum Bacillota; class Bacilli; order Caryophanales; family Caryophanaceae; genus Kurthia; species Kurthia sp. 11kri321. The sequence continues at coordinate 1,809,848 of NZ_CP013217.1, read as the reverse complement.
AACCCTGCGACAGTTGAACCAACAATGGCTAGATACCAATTATGGCAACCAGAAAATCAGCAAGTAACTGTACATGTAATACCTAACGTATTTCAATATATTGAACAAGAAAAGTGGGAAGAATATACACGTGAAATTACGCAGTTTGTAGCTAATCTACCACAAGAAATTCCGACTGCTTTTGCACAGCTATCAATGGAATGTGCTATTCGTACAGGTGATTACAGTTGCTTGACAGCATTGCCTAAAACCGTTCAAAAATTGAAATCTTTTGCATAGAAACAGAACAAGGAATCATCTATACTAAGGTGGATATAAAAGAATCATAAAGGAGGATGTTCTAATTGTCAGTAAACATCACGCTCTATGCATCATTAGAAAGTCCAACAACGATTTTTGAAAAAATAATGGAACAAAAACAAGATCGTTATATAGTAGAATTTGGGGAAGAAACACTCCAGATTTTTAAAAAAGGTCTATTTAAAAAGAAATTAATTGGACAATTTACACATCGAGTTCGCCAACAAGAAGATGCCAATCAATTTACACAAGGTTTAATCGGATATATTCATCAAGAAATACATGGTGATGAAGCAATTAAACAAAAGCTGCTTATTCAAGGCGAACATACGAATGTGATGCTCGGTTGCATGATTGAAGAAGATGAAGCAGAAGCATTTTTCCCTTCGTATTTTCAATTCATTCAACAGTTGAATGGCTTCATCTATGTACCATCAGGCGATATTATTTCGATTGACGGACAAGAGATTGCAAATGGTGAAGGGCAAATTATCGCTGAAGATTTCACTGTACAAGTAGCAAAACGTGAATTGAAGTCATTATTTGACGTAACAGAAACAGTTGAAAATCAGGGAAGACGTGTAGCCTCGATTGCTAAAATGAAGGCACGACACATTCCTTATACGGAAAATCTCTCGCTATTACCAGACTCAAAACAGGTGCGCATGCGCTCAGTAGAAGAAATTGCGAGACGTGCTGCAGTCGTGTTAATTCTCATTCAATTTGTTCGTGAATTATTAGATGAAAAAGAAGAAACGAATTTAAAAACGTCAAAACGCATTGCAGAAGTCTTTTTAAATCGCTACGGTGTAAAGATGAATTTAACAGCTGAAGAAGAAGTTTTTTTAGCGCAAGAAGATTATACACAACAAGAATTAATTAATAAAATGTGGTTATATGAAGCCGTATGGGTGATGTTATGGAGTATTCATCTAGTTGAAGAATTAGCTGAGCCAACACAGATTTGCGATGTAGAACACACATTAAATCTTTTAATGAATTACACAAATATTGGTGAGTTATTACAAGATGCCGAAGCACGTGACGTAACAGAAGTATTAAATCGTATGGATGAAAACTATTTATATCACTGGGCATGTACAGAAGCGCGTTTACAAGGTGAAGAATCACCAGCTGATTTAGATGATGGTGTCGTACTAGAACGTCAGCGTGCATTTAATTGGATGACACAATTGCATGAAGAACAATGGGATGATGTGACGATTCATTCTTAAGATAAAACAAGGTCTATTTTGTTAGCGAAATAGATCTTGTTTTTATTTTGTTTAAAAAGAAAATCAACAAAATAGATGACTTGTATTGTATAAGTAATCAAGGTTCATTAGTTTTCCTTTTATTTCAAAATAATGAATTTCACGATTTAAAGCGTTGAATTGAAGATAAAATAAAATATATATTGTATAAAAAGCTTTTTATACAATATATTTAAAAAGTTGGCTTTTTTTGTAAAGGTATTGTAAAATAAAAACAAGAATTTTCAGAAAATTAAATCGGGGGCTACTTACTATGAATAATGAACCGAATGAATTGCTTAGAGTCCACAATTTAGAAACGACTTTTTTCACAGATGATGGTGCAGTGCCAGCAGTAGATGGTATTTCATTTACATTGAGAGAAAGAGAGATTCTTGGGATTGTTGGAGAGTCTGGCTCGGGAAAAAGTGTGACATCTCTTTCGATTATGGGATTAATTCCTTCACCACCTGGCAAAATTACAAATGGTGAAATTCAGTTTGGTGGTAGAGATTTAACAAAATTAAAAGAAAAAGAGATGCGAAAGATACGAGGAAATGATATCGCGATGATTTTCCAAGAACCGATGACATCTCTCAACCCATTATTTACAATCGGTAAACAATTAAATGAAGCCATTTTATTACATAATAAGGGATGGTCAAAAAAACAAGCGACTGCACGTGCCATCGAAATGATGAAATTAGTTGGATTACCACGTGCTGAACAATTAATTAAAGAATACCCACATCAACTTTCGGGTGGTATGCGTCAACGTGTCATGATTGCGATGGCGTTAGTTTGTGACCCGCAAATTTTGATTGCGGATGAACCGACAACCGCACTTGATGTAACGATTCAAGCGCAAATTCTCGCGTTAATGCGCGACTTAAATGAACGTCTAAACACAGCAGTTATGCTCATCACCCATGATTTAGGGGTTGTAGCAGAAACATGTGAGCGCGTTATTGTCATGTACGGGGGACAAATTGTTGAAGAAGGTCCTGTAAAAGAGATTTTTGATTCGCCGCAGCATCCTTATACAAAAGGATTAATTCAATCTGTTCCGGATATGCGCTATAAAAAAGAGCGATTGTATTCGATACCGGGAAATGTACCAAAGCCAGGTTCGATTAAAAAAGGCTGTCGTTTTGCAGCACGTTGTGAATATGCATTTGAGCGTTGCTTAAATGAAAATCCACAAATTTATCATACGAATGATCATCATATTTCAAGATGTTTCCTTGCAGAAGAAAAGGAGGTTGCACTGAATGACTGAACCATTATTAAAAGTTAAAGGATTAAAAAAATACTTTCCCATTAAAGCAGGTGTGATTGGTCGTCGTGTTGGAGATGTAAAAGCAGTCGATGATGTTTCTTTTGAAATTATGGAAGGTGAAACACTCGGTATTGTAGGAGAATCCGGGTGTGGAAAATCAACAACTGGTCGCTCCATTATGCGCCTCATTGAGCCAACTGCTGGTGAAGTTTATTTTGAAGGAAAAAATGTTTCGACAATGTCAAAAGAAGAATTACGAAAAGCAAGACGTGACATTCAGATGGTCTTTCAAGATCCGTATGCGTCGCTTAATCCTAGACATAATATTCAGAAAATTTTGGAAGAACCGCTTAAAGTGCATGGCATTGGTAACGACAAAGAGCGAAAAGAAAAGGTCGCAAAATTGCTCGAAATTGTTGGATTGAGTAGCTACCATGCAAGTCGTTATCCACACCAATTTAGTGGTGGACAGCGCCAACGTATTGGGATTGCACGCGCCTTAATGACAAATCCGAAATTGATTATTGCAGATGAACCTGTTTCAGCACTGGATGTATCGATTCAGGCACAAGTATTAAATCTAATGAAAGATTTACAACAAGAATTAAAGCTAACGTATATCTTCATTGCCCATGATTTAGGCGTCGTTCGCCACATAAGTGACCGAGTAGGTGTCATGTACTTGGGTAAAATGATTGAAATTTCTGAAAGTGAAGCGCTATATGAAAAGCCATTACACCCATATACACAAGCTTTACTAGCCGCAGTACCTGTACCTGATCCTGATTTTATGCGAGAAACGCAACTTTTAACAGGCGATATACCGAGCCCAGCGAATCCGCCAACAGGATGTGCGTTCCATACGCGGTGTCCTTTAAAAATGGAGCATTGTGACCAACGTGTTCCATCATTAATCGAAGTTGAACCTGGTCATTCTGTTGCATGCCATCTCTATACAGAGGCATTCAGCAATGATAATAAATAGAAAAGTTTTGGAGGGAATTGTATGAAGAAAAAGAGTTTTGTGTTCGTCCTACTCTTAATTCTCGTTTTATCAACTGCTTTAGCAGCATGTGGCGAGAAAAAAGATAGCGGTTCAGATGGCGACAAAAAAGAAAAAGTTCTTGTCTTTGGTCGCGGAGCTGACTCTGTAAAATTAGATCCAGCTGCTGTAACAGATGGTGAGTCACTGAATGTAACAAAAAATATTTTTGAAACATTAATCAATTTTGGTGAACAAAACACAGATTTAGTACCTGGACTTGCTTCAAAATGGGAAACATCAAAGAATGGCTTAGAATATACATTTGAGCTACAAAAAGGTGTTAAATTCCAAGATGGTACAGATTTTAATGCTGAAGCAGTTGTGAAAAACTTCGAGCGCTGGATGAATGGTAATGCTGAAAAGTTCCCATACTTCCAATCGATGTTCGGTGGTTTTAAAGGCGATAAAAATGCCGTTATTAAAGAAGTAAAAGCAGATGGTGAAGATAAAGTTATCATCACATTAAATTATCCGCAAGCACCATTCTTAAAGAACTTAGCGATGACGCCGTTTGCGATTGCATCGCCAACAGCACTTGAAAAAGAAGGTAAGAATTTCGAAAAGAAACCAGTTGGTACAGGTCCATTTACATTTGTTGAGTGGAAACGTAACGATTCCATTACATTGAAGAAGAATGAAGATTACTGGCAAAAAGGATTACCTAAACTAGATAAAGTCATCTTCCGTTCTATTCCAGATAACTCAGCACGTCTAAATGCTTTAACATCTGGTGAAATTGATTTAGCAGACGGTATTAACCCATCAGATGCAAAAATGATTGAAGATAATCCAAATTTACAATTATTCAAACGTCCATCTTTAAATGTTGGATACCTTGGTTTAACCGTAACACGTAAACCATTTGATGATAAAAAAGTACGTCAAGCTGTCAACTATGCAATTGATAAACAAGCGATTGTTGATACGTTCTATGAAGGACAAGCGGATGTAGCGAAAAATCCAATGCCACCAGTTATTAAAGGATTCAATGATTCGGTTGAAGACTATAAATATGATCCTGAAAAAGCGAAGAAATTATTAGCTGAATCAGATTATAAAGGTGAAACAATTGAACTTTGGGCAATGCCAGTGCCACGTCCATACATGCCAGACGGACAAAAAATTGCTGAAGCAATTCAAAAGAATTTAGAAGATGTTGGAATGAAATCTAAAATTGTCAACTACGAGTGGGGCACATATTTAGATAAAGCTTCAAAAGGTGAAGCAGATGCCTTCTTACTTGGTTGGACAGGTGATAATGGAGACGCTGATAACTTCCTATACACACTTTTAGATGAAGATAATATCGGTAGTAACAACTACACATTCTTCAAAAATGCTGAAACACACAAATTATTAAAAGAAGCGCAAAAAGAAGTAGATGAAGAAAAACGTGCGAAATTATACGAAAAAGCACAAGAAATTATCCATGAAGAAGCACCTTGGGTAGCGATTGCTTACTCAACACCTTTATTAGCAGGTAAAAAAGAAATTACTGGTTTCAAAGCTCATCCAACAGGCTCTGACCGCTTTGACACAATTGATTTTAAATAAGTAAACATGCGCTGTCGCACAGAGTTGAACAGTGTGACAGCGCATATTATTTTAGGAGGTAACGTGTATGCTACGCTATACAGGAAAACGACTTTTACAATTAATCCCTGTCCTCTTTGGTATGACATTTATTGTGTTTATGATTGTACGAGCTATTCCCGGTGACCCAGCGAAAATCATCCTCGGTCAACAGGCAAGTAAAGAAGCTGTGGCTGCATTACGAGAAAGTTTAGGTCTCGATAATCCATGGTACATACAATACTTTAATTATCTAGGACAATTATTTACAGGTAACTTGGGAGAGTCGATTAAAACAGGTGAAGCTGTTAGTGCAGAAATCTACCCATATTTAGCCGCAACAATGGAATTAGGCTTTGTTGCAATGGTTATTGCTATTGTCATTGGCGTCAATGCAGGAATTGTGTCTGCATGGTTCCAAAATTCATGGTTTGATTATAGTGCGATGATTTTAGCACTAATTGGTGTATCGATTCCAATTTTTTGGTTAGGTTTATTAGGACAGTGGGCATTCAGTGTTGAACTTGGTTGGTTACCAACTTCCAATCGATTTGATCCACGAGATCCTGTTGAAGCTATTACGCATTTCTATTTAATTGATACATTAATTGAAGGGCGTTTTGATCAATTTTTAGATGTTGTGAAGCATTTAATTTTACCAGCGACTGCTTTGGCTACAATACCAATGGCAATAATTGCACGTATGACACGTTCAACAATGATTGAAGTGATGCGTTCGGACTTCATTCGTACAGCACGAGCGAAGGGACAAAAGATGTTTTGGGTTGTTTATAAGCATAGTTTAAAAAATGCAGTCATTCCCGTACTAACAGTAATTGGTTTACAAACAGGGCTTTTACTTGGCGGGGCTATTCTAACGGAAACCATCTTTAGTTGGCCAGGTATTGGACGCTATATTTATGATGCGATTAGTTCCCGTGATTATCCAGTTATTCAATCAGGTATTCTAGTTGTAGCATTCTTATTCGTCATGATTAATTTACTGGTTGATTTACTTTATAGTGTGATTGATCCGCGTATTAAATACGATTAAGAGGAGGGAACAACATGACAGGTATTACACCCGAAATACAATTACCAGAAGAGAAAAGTAAGGCACGTAGTCCATTCCAAGATAGTCTACGAACTTTTCGGAAAAGTAAAGTAGCTGTAGTAGGCACAATCATTGTTGCTTTCTTCATCTTACTTGCTATTTTCGGTCCGTGGATTGCACCACAAGGGATTAATGAACAAAATTTAAAATTGCGACTCTTACCACCTTCTAGCGCACACTGGTTTGGGACGGACGTATTTGGACGCGATATTTTCTCACGCGTTATTTTAGGCGCAAGATTATCTTTACTAGTAGGTTTTGCGTCTGTTGCACTTTCCATTATCATTGGTAGTATATTAGGAATTTTAGCAGGTTATTATGGAAGATGGGTAGACACGATTATTTCACGTTTCTTTGATATTTTACTTGCCTTCCCAAGTATTCTACTAGCGATTGCAATTGTCACAGCACTCGGACCATCTTTATTCAATGCACTACTAGCGATTGCGATTGTCAATGTACCAAACTTTGGTCGTCTTATTCGTTCTAAAGTATTAAGTATTAAAGAAGAAGAATTTATTACAGCTGCTCGTGCAGTCGGAATGCGTGATACACGTATTTTATGGGGACATGTATTACCCAATTCCATGACACCGATTATCGTACAAGGTACGCTGGCGATTGCCACAGCGATTATTGAAGCAGCGGCACTAGGTTTCTTAGGACTTGGCGCACAAGCACCGCAACCTGAATGGGGGAAAATGTTAGCAGATGCGCGTATTTATTTAATCAATGCACCTTGGACGATGATTTTCCCAGGTCTTGCGATTATGCTAACGGTACTCGGCTTCAATTTAATGGGTGATGGTTTACGCGATGCTTTTGATCCAAAAATGAAAAATTAATACGAAAAAAGGACTTCGGCATAATCCGAGTCCTTTTTATTTTTAGAAAAAGTATTTGAAATATAAAAAGATAATCGCTGCGTACACTGCTGTCGCAATAACCATATGTAATGGATCTTTTGAACGGAAGCCTACAATACGGTTATACCATTTACGGTCGACAACGATTAATTTTACTTTATCAGGTAATGCAGAGCGAAGTGTTGCAGAAGATACCCATGTTTTAACGATTAATTGTTCACCATTTGGACGTGTAAATGTGTAGCGTTGTGATAACGAAAACTGATCATATTTCACCGTCTCAAACTCGGAAAATTTATAAGATGCTAATTCTTCAATCGCTAAAATTTTATCCGTTGTCGGTGTATCACGTGTTGGTTCAATAATCCGCACGAATAAAAAACGATCAACACCTGCTTTAAATAGTAAATGACTGGCACCCGGAACTTGTTTTGAATCTGTTTGTGCCACTTGATAACCTTTATATTGTTTATTTTTATTCATAAACTGTAAAATTTCATAGTTATTAATCATACATGCCGTCTCCTTTTCAATATACCTAGCGTAACATAGTTGAAAGCGAGTAAAAAACCCCTCTCCCTCAACTTTCTATAGCATTTTTGTGAAGGTTTGAATTTCCTCAAATAATGTAAGGACAGAACCTGGAAAACGACGATTTTTTAAATAGTATAAAAAGACAGGACGAGCTAAAATATTATCTTCAATCACACGATAGTCGAGTGTATCGGGAAAGGCATTTTTAATATAGTTTTCAGGCAAAATACTAATACCAAGTCCTTCATTCACAAGAAGTTTCGCCATTTCAAAGCGTTCAATTTGATAGTCAATTTTAGGTGTTAATTGTAATTTATCAAAAGCACTTAAAATCTGTTTACATGTTTCAAATTTCGGCATCCCTGTAATAAGAGAATCATCACATAAATCTTTCAATGTGATATGTTCTTTTTTAGCGAGTGGATGCTCCTTTTGAAAAATAACAACAAAGCGTTCTGTATAGAGCTGAATCCCTGTAATAGAAGGACTTTGAATGCGATGATTCGAAATCGCTGCGTGAATATGATATTTCTCAAGAGCTGTTACAACACGTGTGTTATACAGTGTATCAATCACTGAAAATTGAACAGCTGGATATTTCTTTGCGTAATCATACATAACCTTTGTAAACCAGCCATGTGCCGATTCAATCATGCCAAATACAATCTCGATTTCCTCTCCATGTACAATATCTTGAATTTCCTCATTCATAATTGAAAACTGTTCAAGTAAGGAAGTCGCACGTTCAAGTAGTAACTCACCTGTATCTGTTAATTTTAATTGTCTAGTCGTTCGTTCAAATAAAGAACTTCCAATCTCTTTTTCTAAATTCGCAATGGAATTACTAAGAGAAGGTTGTGAAATATGTAGCCCGAGCGCAGCTTTTGAGAAGCTAAGTGTTTTGGCTACTGTCACAAAATACGTTAATTGCTTTAAATCCAAGTGAACCATCCCTTTCATTTATAGTTTGAAACTATAAATATATACAAAATCAGTATTAGTAATTATATATAACAGAAATTATACTAAGAATACGCTTTCATGTAAAAGTTTTAAAGGGGGAGAGCCAATGTATGATTCGAAAGTATCAGCTTATTGGAATGGACGTGTTGATAGCGAAATAAATGAAGAGAGTTTTCGTTTACATCAAGTTGTCACACAGAAGAAAATCGATGAGCTTGAACATAATGCAGCAGACCTTGTTCTAATGGGTTTTGTTTGTGAAGAAGGAGTAAGACGTAATCAAGGAAGACTTGGCGCAGCAGAAGGGCCAAATGCTTTACGAAAAGGTCTTGCAAGCTTGCCGAAGAATGACCAACATATTCAGAATATTGTGGACGTTGGCAATATTGTGTGTGAAGGACAAAAACTTGAACAAGCACAACAACAATTAGGAGACGCTGTTCAACAAGCACTACAAACGAATGCGAAATGTATCGTTTTAGGCGGTGGACATGAAACATTATATGGACATTACTTAGGTGTACGTGCAGCATACGGTCAAGATGCTAAAATCGGTTTAGTGAATATTGATGCACACTTTGATTTAAGAAGTTACGATGAACAACCTTCATCTGGTACAATGTTCAAACAAATTTTAGATGAAGATGCAAATGCTTCTTACTTTGTTTGCGGTATTCAGCGCTATGGTAACACGAGAGAATTATTTAATCGTGCAGATAAGCTAGGCGTGACGTATTTATATGAAGATGAGATGACGTTAGCAGATGTTTCGGTAGAATTCGACCGTTTTGCAAATGAATGTGATATTGTATTACTTACGCTTTGTACAGATGTCATTGAATCGGCACATGCACCAGGGGTTAGCGCGCCGTCACCATTCGGGCTACATCCGAAAATGGTTCGCTCCATTATTCAACTCGTTACACAACACGAAAAAACAACAAGCTTCAACATTTGTGAGGTGAATCCAGCACTTGACTCAGAGGGGATTACAGTTAAGTTGGGAGCCTATTTAACAAATGAAGCGATGATCGGAATCACAAGGGGGAAATAATATGTTAGAAGTCAATCAAATTACAACATTATTCATTGCAGTAGCGATGTTTTTATTAGGTACATTTTTAGTTCGTAAAGTCGGCTTTTTAAGTCGCTTCTGTATTCCAGCACCGGTTGTTGGTGGTTTAATTTTCGCAATCATTGCGACAACTTTAAAAGCAACAGGCGTTGTCGAAATTGCATTAGATACATCGTTACAAAGTATCTTTATGATTACCTTCTTCACAACGATTGGTTTAGGCGCAAGTTTTAGACTGGTACGCTTAGGTGGCAAATTATTAATTATTTATTGGATTGCTTGTGGTTTCTTAGCACTTATGCAAAATGTCATCGGCGTTAGTTTCGCTAAATTATTTGGTTTAGAGCCATTATTAGGTGTAATGGCAGGCGCTGTGTCAATGGAAGGCGGACACGGAGCAGCTGCAGCTTACGGTGAAACATTACAAGGATTAGGCGTTGACTCAGCGATTTCAATCGGTTTAGCAGCCGCAACACTTGGTTTAGTTGCTGGTGGTTTAATCGGTGGTCCAGTTGTTCAATATTTAGTGAAAAAATTTGATTTAAAACCGGTAGAAGTACCAGAAGAAAAATATGTTGAGCAATACGAACATCCTGTAACTGAAAAGTCATTTATGAATCAAGTATTCTTAATTACATTCAGTATGGCAGTCGGTACGTATTTAGGTGAATTATTCTCAAATGCGACGGGCTTTGTGTTACCAGGTTATGTTGGTGCGATGTTTACAGCTGTTATCTTACGTAATGTAATGGACCGCGTAAAACCAGGCTTCATTAATATGAAAGAGATTAATTTGATTGGCGATATTTCATTAGGTATTTTCTTATCAATGGCTTTAATGAGTATCAAACTTTGGGAAGTAGCAGGTGTAGCACTTCCAATCGTCGGTATTGTATTCATTCAAGTCGTATTCATCACTGTTTTTGCGATTTTTGTGCTATTCAGAGCGCTTGGCAAAAACTACGATGCAGCTGTAATGGTTGCGGGTTTCTTAGGACATGGACTTGGTGCAACACCAAATGCGATGGCAAACATGTCAGCAGTTGTAAAGAAATTCGGCCCATCTCAAAAAGCATTTTTAATCGTTCCAATTGTAGGAGCATTCTTGATTGACGTATTTGGTATGCCAATCATCATTGCAACGATTAACTTATTCAAATAAAATGAAAAGGAATCGCATCGTGGTGCGGTTCCTTTTTTGATTACTGAATGAAAGGGACAAATCTGCGCGTGAAAGGGAATCCTGTTCGTTGAAAGGGACAAATCCGCGCGCAAAAGGGAAAGTGACTCGTTGAAAGGGAATCTTAACCATGCATAATACAATACACAAAAAGGAGAGACACTATGATTCGATTATTCCAAGAAAAAGATCGTCAGTCGCTTCAACAATTATTTTTAGAAGTACGAACAAAGCATTTCTTTTGGGAAGATGGAGCATCTTTTGAGCTACAAGATTTTGATTTGCAAACACAGGATGAAATTATACTTGTTGCAGAAGATGAAAAAGGTATACTTCAAGGATTTTTGGCAATTTATGAACCAGATCAATTCATACATCATCTTTTTATCGCAAATGATGCGCAAGGAAAAGGAATTGGTAAACAACTTATTGATGAAGCGGTTAAGCGTTTTGGAACACCACTCACATTAAAGTGTGTGAGCAAAAATACAGCCGCCTTACAATTTTACTTAAAAAATAACTTTTATACAGTGGAAGAAGTTGATGCGAATCCACCGTATCATTTAATGCGCTTAGAATAAAGGAATTGAGCTGCTTTATGTAGAATACGAACAGTAATACGAATAGCGGTTGGGGGAATGTGGTTATGCTTCGTAAATTATTCGGGATGGTGCTCATTGTATTACTCATTTATTTAATTGTAAATTATTTACAAACAGGCGTGTAATCAAAAAAGACTTTAGCACGCAAGCCAAAGTCTTTTACATAATTATTCTTTTACTTCAAATTCCCAGTAAATATCTTTGGCATCTAATGCATCCGCAGGTAGATACTTCACTGTATATTTGCCAGCACCTTCTACATCATACTGAATTGCACCGTTTACATCGGCTCCTTTTTCATAGTCGCCACCTAACCGTTTTGCTCCACCATAAAAAGCGTCTAGTTCTTTACCGTCTTTGTATAAACGGAATGACATAGATGAAATATAAACTTTACGATCAGAGTTGTTTTTCACGTTAAAATCAAGTGTTAAGATTTTCCCTTTTTTCGGTTTACCATAAGGGTCGCTATCAGACAATTTCGCTGATTTTAATGTGTAGTCCACATCTTCAAATGTCACTTTCTCACCAAGTTTGTGATAGGTCACATCTTTTGTTTCATCATCTTTTTTTACTTCCGTTTTTGTACCTTCATCTTTTTTATCTGATGAATCACTACAAGCACCTAAAAATAGAGCAGCTACAATGGGTAATGGAATTAATAATTTTTTCATGTACATGACCTCCTTTTAATTTATCCCTCATTTTCTGAATCTATAAACATTTCTTTTATTTTCAAGTAATTTTTTACTAAATATGATAAATTAATAATAATTAAATGTTAGGAGGAAGCGTATGAAGAAGTTATTATTAACACTATTTTGTATGACGGTGGTTTTTTCAGTGTATGGAACAAAAGCATTTGCAACGTCTGTAAAGTCGAGTGATTATTTACCAAGTACACAAAAAAGTCATTACAAAGAAGGTACAGGTTACTATTTAGATAATTATCGTTTTAAATATAAAACGGTATTTAAAAAAGGATATTGGCATACATATGAATATGATTATAAAAAGAAAAAATATAATACATATGTGTCTTCAAAATTAAAATATGTTGTGAAAAAAGATGGTATTCACACGATTGATTATCAAAATAATTATGGTGAGATTGATCGTATGGAGAGTAAGGTCTTACCAGCGACATTGAAAAAAGGAATGAAGTTTACAACGTATGCTAAACTGAAAGGTTATCCAACAGCTAAGTATCATAATGTAGTTGCTTCAACAAACGTAAATATGACGATAAAAGGCAAGAAATATAAAAATGTCGTAAAAATTGTTCAAGCTAATAAAAAAGAAAAATTAGTGCAGTATTGGGCAAAAGGCAAAGGAATCATCAAACACACGTATACGAATGGTGAAAATGGTGCATCGAAAATGCGCTCAACGTCTTATTTAATCAAATAAAATGATAAAAGTTCATAGAGTTTCTTCTATATAAATAGCGTGCTATAATCATAGTGGAAACGATGTAAATAAATTCGTTTGATTTATAATGTAGAAATGAGGAAATCAATATGTCAAATGCTTATGAAGAATATATGCGCGGAATCGTTGCGCCAATGCGTCAAGAATTAGTAGATGCAGGTTTTACACAATTATTAACTGCTGATGAAGTAGCAGAACATATGCAAGAATCAAAAGGTACATCATTAATTATGATTAACTCAGTATGTGGTTGTGCAGCAGGTCTTGCGCGTCCAGCTGTTATTGAAGCAGTACAGCAAGTAGAGAACAAACCAGACCACTTAGTAACGGTGTTTGCAGGTCAAGAAAAAGAAGCAACAGAACAAATGCGTGCATTCTTTGAAGAAGTGCCACCAAGCTCACCATCGATTGCTGTTTGGAAAGATGGTAACCTTGCTTACTTCATTCCACGTGAACAAATCGAAGGACATATGATGGAAGAAGTTCGTGACCATTTAGCAGGTGCATTAGAACAAGTATGTGCAAAATAAGAACTGTTGCCACTACAGGTGGTAGACCAGACGCGCTTTCTATTGAGAAGGCGCGTTTTGTTGGTCATACGTTACAAATCGATGTTGTGCCACGCGATAAAAAATCGGTTCAAAAAATAGCAGAACGATACGAAGCAAATGTGATTGTAGCAGGGAAAAATCGCTATGAGTATTATGCTTATGGCGCAAAAGAGCCTTTCTTTTTCCATCCGAGTTCGGCTGCTTTTCGTGTGAAAAGACTTGCAAAGGGACAAGCAGATCCACTATTAGAACTTGCAGAATTAAAGCAAGGTGATTCATTTTTAGATTGTACATTAGGACTTGGAACCGACAGTATGATGGCGGCAGTAGTTGTTGGAGAAGAAGGACGTGTAGTGGGGTGTGAAGCGAATCCTAATGTGGCGTTTATCGTGAAACAAGGTTTACAACACTATGATTTCGAATCAGAGGGTTTATCACTTCTTCAAAATATGCGTCGTATTGAAGTCGTTTCGCAAAATGCAGTAGACTACTTAAAAACCTTACGAGACAATACCTTTGATGTGGTCTATTTAGATCCAATGTTTGAAGAAACAATCGAAGAATCAGTTCATTTTCAGCCACTTCGACAAGCAGGTGTACATGATGTGGTAACAGAAGAGTGGATGACGGAAGCAAAACGAGTGGCAAAAAGAAGTGTGGTTTTAAAGGCACATTACCGTTCTACTTTATTTGAAGATTTCCATTTCCAAAGAATTGAACGCAAAAATACAAAATTCCACTTCGGTATTTATAAAATAGGATGAAAAAGCATTATATATAATATATAATTACTATGTATTTGTATGAAATTATTCATTTGTTTAAGTCCTCAAGATTATTTATACTAAATATAATCATATGTAAAGGAAGGAAGTTTTGGCTTGGAGTACGTACAGCACCAAGTTCTTCGTAAAGGTTGTAATGGACAGAATGATGTAACGGTAATTTTATGTTCAAGCGAATTATCAAAAGAAGAACGTGAACAGATTGTAAAAGAAAATAAACAGAAAGAGATTGCTTTTCTTTTTCCGTCTGACACAGCAGACTTTCGCGCAATTTTTTACATGCATAAAAAAGAACAGGATTTATGCTTTTTAGGGTTAACGGCCACTTTGCAAACACTACTTCAACAATATTCCTCTTATAAAGATTATTCGAAAATTACAATCGAAACAAATGTAGGACCTTTCGAAATGGATCTTGTCACGAAAGAATTTTCGTTAAAAGATTATCAACTATATGAAAAAATTAAAACAGCCGTAAACTCGGAACAAACGCCATATTGGACGAACGATGTTCCACACTTAAATGAGTATCCTAAAGAATGCTTTTTGTTAGATGTTCCTGAACCTTCGCTTGTATTAAGTGAACCGAATACAGAACACTATTTTTTGAAGTCGACACTCGTACGTCGAGAAGATATAGATGAAAGTTTTGCTAATCTATTTTCGATTTTTGATCAATTAAAATATCGACTACAGGTGAAGTGGCATACACATCAGATAGAAGCCATTTTTGTTACGCTCTATATTCAAAATTTAGCAACAGGAAGTATGCTTCGACTGGACTCATTAAGTTTAGAAGCTTAAATAGAAGTAAATGAAACTGTAAGCAAACCGAATGACTCAGTTTGTTTACAGTTTTTTTATCGTAAGGAGGAAGCGATGCAGCAAGCGGTTATTGAATTATTTCAAACAAATCCCCAAGTAGCGATTATGATTAGTCTACTTTTAAGTATAGCTATTAGTATATTAGGTGTAGTGCCGAGTGTATTTTTAACAGCAGCCAATTTAATTGTATTTGGTTTTTGGGGTGGTCTCTTGTTATCCTTCGCAGGAGAAGTATTAGGTGCGACCGTATCATTCTTCTTATACCGCAAAGGTTTTAAACGATTGAACGATACACGTGCTTTTCAATATCCCAAAGTTCAAAAATTATTACAGGCCAATCAAAAAGAGGCTTTTGCTCTCATTATTTCTTTACGTATTTTACCGTTCATTCCATCTGGGCTTGTGACATTTGTAGCGGCAGTTGGACAAACCACATTTTTCACATTTTTTATTGCGAATATGATTGGGAAGATTCCTGCCATTGTGATTGAAAGCTTATCTGTTTATCAACTGCTTCACCTATCATTTGAATGGAAAATTGGTGTCACGATTCTAGGTTTAGGTGTTCTCATCTATATAATGAAAAAAGTAGGTGTAGTTGGGCGAAGTTCATAAAGTTTGCTAGAAAAATCGTCAGTAAATTGCAACTTTTCTGTAGAAAAGTGCGTTCTAAAAAGTATTGAGGGTTTTTCTTATAAATATTTTTCAGTCTATTGTACAATAGAGACAAATCAGGTGAACGACTAATAAAAAAGAGGGTGATTTTATGAAGAAATGGATTCAAAAGTTCCTTGTTTCAGCGGTAGCAGTAGTAACATTAGGTGTTATTACACCAAGTCATACCATTTGGAATAATATTTTAAGTGATGAACAGGCAAGTGCTAAGTCACAAAATATTGGCGAGGATACACAACACTCCACCTACATAGAATCAACTTTTGAAGAACCAACACAACCAGAAGTTGATTTGATTGTGGAAGCCAAAGAACAGGCTTATCAAAAATTCGGTTCTCGTATCGGACCGAAAATTCAGGAAGACTTTGATACACATATTTTTCCGAAAATCCAAGAAGCTATTGATCAAACTGTAACGAACGCAGAAGTACAGCAGCTAGCAATTACCGAAAATCCAAGTGGCAACTATGCTGAAAAGATGTTCAATATTTACGATGAACAAACCGGCAAAGACTTAATTCGATTCCACGTGCGAACAGAAAATCGCCCAGGAGAAGGGTATTACTACAACTTCCACTACCATACAGCTGAAGATCAATTTGCAACACATCATAATCTTGGGGATGTTTATTGGAGTAAAAATACGCCACCTAAATGGTTATCTTAATAATAGAAGAAAATACTGAGCGATTCATCGCTTGGTATTTTTTTATTGCTAATTTTAAGTTATTAATATATAGTAAGTTACATAAAGTAAGTTAATGAGAGAGGGATTTATATGCCAACAACATTTCATCAAAAACCAAATTTATTTATTCAAAACGTTACATTAAAAGTTTCAAATCTTTCGCGTTCGATTGATTTTTATACAGAGATTATTGGTTTTCGTGTTTTACAACAAGAAGAAGGACGAGTTACGTTAACAGCAGATGGTCAGCACGCACTGATTACATTAGTAGAAGTACCGAATGCTCAGTTTGTAAGAGGCGCAACTGGTTTGTATCATTTTGCATTATTATTGCCAAGTAGAAAAGATTTAGGAAACTTAATTCAACATTTTATTCAGAAGAATGTTCAGATTGGTGCGGGAGACCATGATGTGAGTGAGGCACTTTATTTATCAGATCCAGACGGTAATGGCATTGAGATGTATATTGATCGACCAGCTGATACGTGGAAGTGGGATTCGAACGGACAAGTTTACATGACAACAGACCCTGTACAGTTCCAATCTGTGTTACGTGAGGCAGATGGTACATGGAGTGGTTTACCAATAGATACAGTAATGGGACATATTCATCTATCTGTGCGCAATCTACAAGAGTCGGAAGATTTTTATACATCGTTATTAGATTATGCCGTTGTTTCACGTTACGGTGGACAAGCGTTATTCATTTCTACAGGTGGTTATCATCATCATATTGGTTTGAATACATGGCATAGTGAAGGAGCAGAGGCTTTACCAAAAGATGCGGTAGGTATTCAATCTTATACAGTTCAATTACCGGATCAAGACTATGCGGTAAACTTAAAAAAACGTTTTGTTGAGCAAAATATGGAAATAAAAGAACAAGAAAACATTTTTTCAATCATTGAACCAAATGGAATTGAAGTGAAATTTACAATATAAGGATAAAATAAAGGCTCTTTGTAACAATTGGGCATTTATAAACAACATATTTTCATTTTAAACGTGTATTTCGATAGAAAATACACGTTTTTTATTTATTTATTTTGTTGAAAAATGTCGAAAAAACAAATATAGATACCAAAAAATGGAACACTTAAAATATTGATATAACGCGATTTATGAAAAAAATCCATTAAAATTGCGAAACTACATCCATTTTATACCATGGTATGTAACATTGCTGTAACATGCGTGAAAATGAACTGACATCTGATTGAAATTTATGCTTGGTATAGTAGTGACAGTTAGAAAAACCGAGGAGGACATTTCACATTATGAAAAAACAAATTATCGCACTGACAGGTGCCATCGCATTATCAACAGCAGCATTCGCAGGTACAGCGTCAGCGAAGACAATTACGATCCAATCAGGTGACACACTATCGAAATTAGCAGCAGAGCACAACACAACAGTGCGTACGCTTCAAAATATGAATCATATTAAATCAGCAAACTTAATCTATGCAGGCGCTCAACTAGAAGTTGGTGACGGCAATGGAAACGCAACTTACCAAGCTCCTGTAAAACAACAAACAACACAATCAACATATAAAGTACCAGCGCAACAACAAACACAAGCAAAATCAACATATAAAGCGCCAGTACAACAAAAACAACAAGCACAAACACAAACAAAGTCATATCAATCAACACAAAAGGCACAAACAACACAAAAAGCAAGTAATGCATCATCATACCAAGGTTCATCATCTTCAGCGAAATCATGGATTGCCCAAAAAGAATCAAGCAACTCATATGAAGCAAGAAGTGCAACAGGTAAATATATTGGTAAGTACCAATTAGATAAATCATATTTAAATGGTGACTATTCAGCAGCTAACCAAGAACGTGTAGCGGATAACTATGTGAAACAACGTTATGGTTCATGGGAAAAAGCAAAACAATTCTGGGTTTCAAACGGCTGGTACTAAGATTTTTTAAAACAGTGAACTAAAGAGGGGCTGCTACGCGCAGTTTCTCTTTTTTATTAGGTAAAAATCAGATTGAGACATGAGTGTAAAAATACCCTCCTATATGAGCATAAGAAAAACTGGAATCGCGCTGTGACGCGGTTCCAGTTTTTCTTTGTGAACGCTAAAAAAGAAAGTGACATATTTCATCCCAGTCTGATTTTCTATTTTGGCAGAATGATTTGCCAATCAGCTGCTTTTTGAATTTTTTTAGATTTTTCATCAAGAACATCTGTTGTCTTCACTTGGATTGTTCCTGCTGACTTTTCATGTAAAATAACGCCTAAATTACCACGCTTTATTTCACCAGGAAGATAAGTACCATTCAAATTATCTAAATAGACTTCTTGCTCATGTGTCCACATCTGTTTTCCTAAAAAAGCAACAGCAAATGGCGCAAACTGAATTTTTTTCTTTCCGGTATTTTCGATTGTCACAAATACTTTCGCAATCGGAAAAGTAGTACGGTCTGTTAATCCATGAAAATAATCAATCATACTGTGAGAAGGTGTCAGTTGTAAAATTTTTGTTTCGTGAACGGTCAATTTTATATCACCTAGATTATACGTATCTACTTTGAATGAAGCATTCTCTAATGTAGCAACACCAAGGCGAGAACGAACGGTATCTTCTTGTTCTTTTAAATTCGTATCATCGGGTACTTGAGGGTTGACCGTATAATCTGTCCGATAATCTTCTTGTTGTTTTTCTGGTTTTGTTTCAGCTTGTGATGTACAACCTGCGAGTAATAAGCACAAAAATAAACTACCATACATCCATTTTTTCATATAAGCCTCCTATGTAAAACAGAGACAATTCATATAGAATTGCCCCCGTATTCCTTAGCGGTCTTTAATGACCGTTTGTTTTTTCGCACCTTTTTCAATAATCTTAAAGATTTTTTTTGCTTGGTCAGTATTATCAAGTAACCCGCGGAATTGGTCTGATCCTGGCCCATATGCATAAACGTTTACATCTTCACCTGTATGTCCACCTGTTGTCCAACCGGTATTAGAGCGCTGATTGACAATTTTTTCGATAGCGTTATCAATCGTTGTTACATCTTTTTCCTTTACAGCGACAACAGATTGAATTTCTTCTTCACTTAGAGGGAATTGAATGTATTTTTTTAATACTTTTTCAGGTGCGACACCGTCTGTAATTTGTTCTGCCATAAAGTCAGGCGTTCTTGTAATGGAACGAATCACTTCAGGATTCCAATTATAGTCGCCACCTTGTGCTACCGAGAATCCACCTGTTGAATGGTCAGCTGTTGCCACAACTAATGTATGTTTATCTTTTTTAGCGAACTCCACAGCTGCTTCGAAAGCATCTTCAAAATCTGCCATCTCACTCATAGCACCGACAATATCATTATCATGTCCAGCCCAGTCAATTTGACTGCCTTCTACCATTAAGAAGAAACCTTTTTTGTTTTTAGATAATTGTTTTAATGCTGCATTCGTCATATTACCGAGAGAAGGAGTCGAACTATTGCGGTCAATTTTTTTATCTAATCCACCATCTGCAAATAATCCAAGTAGTTTTTCATTTGTATTTTTTTGAAGTTGATCTTTTGATGTGACATAACGATAACCTGCTTTTTTAAATTCCTTTGTTAAGTCACGGTCTGTTCGTACAAAGTTCGCTTTACCACCACCAAGTAGAACGTCTATCTTATGTTTACCTTTAATTTTTTCATCAAAATAATCATCTGCAATCCCATTCATATTCTTACGCGTTTCATCATGCGCGCCAAAAGCAGCTGGTGTTGCATGTGTAATTTCAGATGTTGCAACAAGCCCAGTTGATTTACCTTGTTCTTTTGCGGCTTCTAAAACGGTTTTCACATTTGAACGGTCATTGTCAACAGCGATTGCTGCATTGTATGTTTTAACACCGGCAGACATGGCAGTAGCTGCACTTGCAGAATCTGTTACATTTTGCGTTGGATCTTCAGGATACGTCATCTGTTGCCCAACTAAATAGCGATCAAAGATACTTTTATCGACAAATTTAGTCGATGAGCTATTTTGTAAGTAACGATAAGCAGATGTATAGGATGTTCCCATACCGTCACCTATTAAAAAAATGACATTTTTAATTTCAGGTGTAGTTGGTTTTTTCTTTGTTGCAGCAGAGACATCAGACGTTTGTACAGCTGCAATGGTAGAGAATGCTATTGCAGATGCAGCAAAAGTAGAGAGTAATTTTTTTGATATGATTTTCAAAGGTAAATCCTCCTTTAGTTTGATAATTTTACTATACAGAATAATTGTAAAGAAGGATTGTTCTAAATGTAAAAGTATGTAAAAATAATAAAATGATTGTCTTTTCCATAAAAATACTTTTTTAATATTTTAGTAAAAACTAGCAACCATGTTTAAAGTATTTATTTTTAGGATAAGATAATAAAAGAGTCTTGCTGTAAGGAGGAAGCTATATGTCAAAAATATCGTTTATTCTACCGGCATACAATGAAGAAGAGAATGTGCCACGAATTTACGAAGCGATTGATCGGGAGGTTCGAGAGTCCAAATACGACTACGAATTTATTTATGTCGATGATGGGAGTAAAGATCGAACGCTAGAACGTATCAGAGAACTACAGCAAAAAGATAATCACGTGAACTACGTATCTTTTTCAAGGAATTTTGGTAAGGAAGCGGCTATCTATGCAGGTTTACAACATGCTACGGGAGATGCAGTCATCTTAATGGATAGTGATTTACAACATCCGCCAAGTTTAATAATGGACATGATGAAAGGTTTCGAAGAAGGGTATCACCAAGTCATTGCTTGCCGCGATCGTCGTGGAGAGAGTATGGTTTATCGTGGTATTACAAACACTTTTTATCGAATGATGAATAAATTAAGTACAGTAGAATTGCAAAATGGCGCAGGAGATTTCCGTCTATTAAGTCGCCAAGCAGTTGATGCACTTTTATCTTTAAGTGAAAATAATCGCTTTTCAAAAGGACTTTTTGAATGGATTGGATTATCAAAAAAGAATATCTACTATGAAAATGTCGAGCGTCAATTTGGCGAAACGAAATGGTCCGTTAGTATGTTATTCTCGTACGCAGTAGATGGTATTTTATCCTTTAATACAAAACCGCTTCGCATCTGTCTATATTTAGGGTTATTGACGATGCTTTCAGGGATTGCTTATATCGCAATTATGCTTGGAGGAATCTTTTTCAAAGGAATTGACGTACCTGGCTACTTTACAACGATTTCTGCCATTCTTGTGCTGGGAGGTTTACAGTTGATGAGTTTGGGCGTAATTGGCGAATATATCGGACGCATCTATTGTGAGGTAAAAAGAAGACCGCACTATATCGTAGGCGAAACGAATGTGAATCGTGCATTACGTGTTGTAAGTATGGAGAAGAGTAAGGTCAATTCAAAATAGAAAATGAGTCGTGTGTATGAATACTAGAAAAGAATATATCAAATTTATCATTGTAGGTGTTCTGAATACGGGCCATTATTACTTATGGTATCTGCTACTCTATACAGTATGTGAATGGCCTTATCTCCTCAGTCATATTGTGGCGACATTTAACAGTATGATTGGTTCGTATTTTATGAATGTATACTTTACGTATGAGGAAAAACCATCATGGAAATCATTTTTACTCTTTCCATTAACACAAGTAACGAATATCGTCATTCAAACGATTGGTATGTTTGTATTTGTGGAATGGCTGTTTGTATCACCTTATTTTGCACCGATTGCAACAGTATTAATTAGTATTCCGATTACTTTTGTTGTGACAAGGAGGATTATCCGTGTTTCAAAAGAAGCGTAGAAGGGTCAACGGAGTTGTGCTAATAAGCATGCTCATCATCTCTTTATTGGCACATCTTTTTTACATAATTACCTGGCAACAAGGTACTGTAATGAAGGGGATTAATGACGGCTTATCACAAATGCTGCCTTTTAAACAATTTATTTATAATCAATATGCAGAAGGACGTTTTTTCTATTCTGCTGATTTCGGACTAGGTGGCGATTTTTTTAGTTCGCTCGCTTATTATTTCACAACGAATCTCTTTTTCTTACCATGGGTTGCAATCACATGGGGATTTGCAACTCTTTTTCAATTTACGCCAGATTTTGATTACTGGATGATGCTCGTCTTACCAATGAGCATATTTAAACAAACGGTCATCATGTTTGTTGCGTATATATTTTTAAAGCAAATCTTACAATCCATTCGCGGGGCATATGTTGGTGCCGTTTTTTATGCACTAAGTCCATTTTTCTTCCGACATGAGATGTACTGGGATATTTTAACGGATGCGATGTTCTGGTTACCGCTTATTTTAATTGGTGTCGAGCGAATTATACGTAAACAATCATTATTTGTATTTACACTATCAGCAGCACTCATGATGATTAGTAACTTTTATTTATCCTATGTTGTATTATTAACCGCAGTAATCTACATGATCGTGCGTCAATTTATGCATCTAACAGATAATGAAAGAAGCGCTTTTGAGCAGTTAAAGCGATATATCGCAAGTGGCATCATCAGCTTTGCTCTTGCTTGTTTTGCGTTTATACCAGCTGCTTATGGATTTATAAATAATGTGAGACCGCCATTTCAAGACCCAATCAAAGGTTTTGAAATCAATGACGCCATCATCATGAGTCCGCGTGTTTTATGGTTACCGATTTTTATCTTTATTTTATTCTTTATCAAACCGTTATATCGTCATCGTACATTCCGCTTCTTTGCAATTTTTGCAGGGGTAGGAATCATTGCGCACTTTATTCCATATATCGGCAGTATCTTTAATGGTTTTTCAGCACCACAACAGCGCTGGGAATCGATTGTTATCTTAAGTTTTGCAGGGATGCTTGGTGTAGCTATTAAGTATTTTGAAGAATGGCGTCGAGATCGTACGATTGTTTATGGAGTCATTGGCTTCATAGCACTATGGAGTCTCTTTATATGGCTCATACCACAATATGAATCATCTGTGCCATTACTGATTACCACAGCTATATGGCTTGTTATTTTCGCTATTACACAGTGGTATCGTGCACCACTCATTTGGTTTTCAGCAAGTATTCTCGTGTTTAGTATAATCGAAGCCAATATTTTTTCAGAAGATTTAACAAAAACAGGTGTTGCAACGAAGTCTTTTATCACATCAGAAGCGTATCATTCGAATGAGCAACAACAAGCAGTCGAATGGATGCAACAACGTAAAGTTTCAAAAGATGCACGCATTGATTGGATGGTACCTTATCGCAATAATACACCGATGGTTCAAAACTTCCGCGGTACGAGTATTTACTCCAGTATTCTAAATGGAGATTTACTATTATGGTATTTACGTGACTTGCAAATTGATATGGCACGTGAAAGTGTTAGTCGTTATGGAACGCTTGGTAATCGTACAAACTTAATGGCGATGCAGCAAGTTCAATTCTATATGCGTGAAAAGTCGAATGAAGCAGTACCATATAATTACCGTCTCGTAAAGGTAAATGAAAATACGCAAATTTACGAAAATGACCAATATTTACCTGTATTTCGTATTGCGACAAAAACGTATCGTCAGTCTGATTTAGACGATGCACCGGTTCTTGCGAAAGAACACGCAATGCTAGATGGCGTTATTATGACAGATGGTAAGGAAAAAGCACCGAAAGTCAAAAAACGTAAGATTCTAAGCAATACGGTACAAGGTGGGCATTGGGATGGTGAAGAACTAATTATTAATCAAGATAAAGGTCGTGTAGCATTCAGTCTTGCACCAATTATGGGTGCTAAAACAATGTATGTTCAAATGTATATTGAGGGCATTCGAAATTATACTGGTTTTACGATTGAAGCGAATGAGTATCGTACAACAAGGAAAAAGTCAAATTCAATTTACCGTACTAACTATAATCATATTACATTAGCGATTGATGCCTCAAACCAATTACTCATTGAATTACCAAAGGGAACGTATCGTTTAAAAGATGTAGCGATTTATGATGAGGATTATACAACATTAAATGCAGCTTATAATAAAAAGAATGAAGCAGATGTCTCGTGGAACCACGGCGAGGCGAAAGGTGAAGTAAATGTGAAAAAAGACGATGTACTCGTATCGTCGATTCCTTACGAAAAGGGATGGCATGCTAAAGTAGACGGAAAAAAAGTAGCAGTCGAAAAAGTGAACTATGCTTTTGTTGGTGTACCGATGAAGGTAGAAGGGAAGCACGAAGTAGAACTATACTATCGTCCACCGTACTGGCCATATGCTTTATGGGTTTCGGTTATTACATGGGTTATATTCCTCATCTATTCATGGCGACAACGACAAAAAATACCGAAATGGCAACGTCGTTAAAAGAAAACAAATTAAATAACCCCTATCAAATCGTATATAAATTTGATAGGGGTTATTTTTATTTATAATTCTTACTTAAAAAAGCTTTTGTTCGTTCGTGTTGCGGATTGTCGAAAATTTCTTCAGGTGTTCCTGCTTCTACAATCTCACCATCTGCCATAAAGACCACGCGATCGGCAACTTCACGCGCAAATGCCATCTCATGCGTTACGACAATCATCGTCATATCTTCACGCGCTAAATCTTTCATTACTTTTAACACTTCACCTGTTAATTCAGGGTCTAGTGCAGAAGTCGGTTCATCGAATAATAGTAGTTCAGGGTTCATCATTAATGCGCGCGCAATGGCGACACGCTGCTTTTGACCACCTGATAGACTATTTGGCATCGCCTCAGCCTTATCTGATAAACCTACTTTTTGTAATAGTTCGCTACTCTTTTGGCGAAGCGCTTGTTTCTCTTGTTTTTTCACAAGACGAGGTGCCATTTCTAAGTTTTCTTGAACCGTTAAGTGTGGGAAGAGGTTAAAATGTTGGAACACCATACCCGTCTTCGCTGTAATCGCACGAATATCCTTTGCTTTCGGATAGTGACCATCTTTTGCAAGGTATTCGCCGTCAATGGCAATCGAACCACCATCAATTTTCTCTAAATGTACAAGACTACGGAGCATTGTACTTTTACCTGAACCAGAAGGGCCAATCACTGCTACAACTTCATTCTTTTCAACAGAGAACGTAATACTTTTTAATACTTCATTTTGACCAAATGATTTTTTTAAACGATTAATTTCAATAATAGCCATGAAAATCCCTCCTATTCAAATGAAAATTTCTTTTCGAGTAGTTTAAAGATGAATGTTAAGACTGCAGTTAATAATAGATAGATGACACCCGCAATAACGAATGGGAAGAAGTTTAAATCACGATTTACAGCTGTCTGTGCATAGTGTAGTAATTCAGGAACTGCCACTGCGTATAGAAGTGCTGTATCTTTCATTAATGTAATCGACTCATTTGCAAGTGCTGGTAGGGCAATACGGAACATTTGTGGAATGACAATACGTGTTAATGTTTGGAATTTATTAAATCCAAGTACCTGTGCTGCTTCGTATTGACCTTTATCAATTGATAATACGCCACCTCTAAAGATTTCAGCAAAGTAAGCTGCATAGTTTAAAACGAATGCAATTCCTGCCGCTGTGAAACGATCCAATACTAAATATTCGCCAATACCTGGAATGACAGGAAGACCAAAACACACAACAATCAGTTGTAATAATAGCGGTGTACCACGCATAACATAAACGAATGTATGCGCTAACCATGCAAGTGGCTTAAATGCACTTTTTTGTGCCAACATGACTAAGAAGCCAAGTGGAATTGACAAAATAATCGTAATAAAGAATAACAGTAGTGTCATTTGAGCGCCTGTCAGCATGGGTTTTAGTACAGACATAAAATAATCAAAGCTCATAAATAAATTGTCCTCCTCATTTCTTGTAAAAAGCTCCTTTGTAAGTGTATCGTGTTCACAAAAAGTCGACAAGTGTCAATTTCTCACACTTGTCGACGTGTTACGACCTTTTTACTTTAATACTTTACTTTCACCGAACCATTCTTTTGAAATCTTTTCAGCTTCGCCATTTGTATTCATTGTATCAAGTGCTTTTTGTAACTTGTTTAATAATTCTTCATTACCTTTTTTCACACCAATACCGTATTGTTCAGGTGCTAAAGATTCTTCAAGTAATGTGTATGTGCCTTTTTCTTTTTTCATGTAGTAATCAATAACCACTTCATCAATAACGACTGCGTCTGTACGACCTGATTTTAAATCGTTTAGTGCAAGTACGTTATCTTTATATTCGCTCACGTTTTTCACGTCTTTTTTAATTGGGTTTGCGTTCAATGCTTCAGAAGCTGAAGATTGTGCTTGTAAACCGATGTTTTTACCTTTTAAATCAGCTAATTTTTTAATTGGTGAATCAGCTTTTGTTACGATTACTTGTGCATTTTCTAAGTAAGGTTTAGAGAATAATACTTTTTGTTTACGTTCATCTGTAATTGTATAACCGTTCCAGATTAAGTCAATGCGTCCACTTTGTAATTCAGCTTCTTTTGTTGACCAGTCGATTGGTTGGAATTTCGCTGTGTAACCCATTTCTTTTGCTGCAGCTTTTGCATAGTCGATATCGAAACCAACTAGTTCATTTTTGTCATCTCGGAATCCCATTGGTGCAAATTGATCATCAACACCAATTACCAATTCTTTTTTATCTGAGCTATCTGCTTTTGATGTACCACAACCTGCTAAAACAACTGACAAAGCAAGTAGTAGCGTAAAAATAAGTCCCATCTTTTTCATATTTATTCGCTCCCTTTTTTAAGTAAACACTTTAGTGTGCTAATGTATTAGTAAGTGAATATAGTATAACATTAAAAGACGAAATTAGACAATAGCTTTTTACGAAAAATAATAAGAACTTTTGGATTTACATTTACAACCAACTACCATTTTGTTACTGTAAACGTACAGTCAAAAAAGAGGAGGATTGTATGAAAAAAATCGTTACAGCTAGTTTATTGTGCGGTACTTTACTATTAACTGGTTGTACAGAATCGGCAGACAACAAAGAGTATACACGTACAGAACAACAAGCCAAAAATTATACATTAGCAAAAGATTTTATGATGTATCAGGTTAAATACAAGAGTTTTACCATATATATAGAAGAAAGTCAGAAACAAATTGAAAAGACCATTGCAAGTTATGTGAGAAAAGAAGGCTTTAATGAAGAAGGGTATGACAAAGAAGGGTATGATCGACGTGGTTATAACCGGAACGGAATTGACCGAGAAGGTTATGATCCAGATGGTTTTAACCGTTTAGGTGTAAATAAAGAAGGTACTACACATGAAGGTAAACCATCGCATTTTAAATCGCCATACGACCGTTATGGTTATGATGCAGCAGGGTATGATGCAGATGGTTATGACCGCTATGGTTATAATCGACAAGGCTTTAATGAAGATGGTTTTAATAAAGACGGAGAATATAAAGACGCGAGTGAAGAATCGATTCAAGCGTATAATAAACGCGAGTGGGATGAGATTTCAAAAGAAGAACAGTTCCAACATGCACTTTATTTTCCATTAGTTAAAAATTGGATGAAAAAACAGCCAAAGCTTCAAGAACAATATTATGAACAGGGTGTGCATCCTTTCAGTGAATCAGCCTATCACTTAAATTTACTTTATAATACGCAACCAGCACTGTTTGATGATTTACTACCATTTATTCGTATAGAAGCAGTTGCGCAGTTTCAACCAAACCATTTAAATAAGCATGATCAAAAAATTCGACTAGAAGCAAAAGACGGAACGATGATAACGCTAATACAAGATGATGCACTATTACCGAAATATTTAGAGCGTAAATGGTCGACCCTTGAATCTGTGAAAGAGGGGCAAACCATCACATTAGATACTGAAGAAGGAGTCAGTGTAACTTACGAGGTAGTACAAGTGACAGATTTAGCACCAACTGAACAAATCTATATCGATGTAGCTCGACAAGCCATTCAACAGTCAAAAGGCAAGTGGGCAGAAGCACAGTACCTGTTTGATGAAGCTTTTTATAAAGCAGTAGATGCAGAAGAAAAAGAGATTGCTTTGAATCAAGTTGTTTTAAATCAATTAAAAAAAGAGCGCGAAAAATCATGGCCTAAAAACTATCTACATGATTCTAATGAAGAAATTGAAGTATTTAATGAAGAAGCAAGAGAACAGCTGATTACACAACTTATGCATGATGTGAGTGGTTATGATCTGATGAAAAAAGAATTGAAGTAAATAAAAAAAGTCGGAACCACACTACAGTACGGTTCCGACTTTTTTGTTGCGAAATGACATGTTTTGATGGTTTCATTGTTATTATTCAAATACAGGTTTATATGTAAGAGTTGTGTACCCACCAAGAATGCCAATCCCTTCAATAAGAAAAAGCCTTCCTTTTTCATCTTCTAATTTAATACTCTTTTTATTGAAGAAAAAATAATCTTCCGACTTTCTATTCACTACTTTTTCAACTTCTGTATTCGATACACATGCTTTGTCTTGGCAATCGAATTGATGTTGAACGGCTAACCAATCAGTGAAAGAAGCATTAGAGGGTTTTGAAAATGGTAATATGAACAGAAATACAATAAAAAGTGACCAGAAAATGAGGCTACTACGTTCACGTTTAACAACTGCTATTGTATTTATTATGAATGCAGCTATTAATAGAATAATTCCTAAAAATACTACGATGAAAGATTGTTTAATACCAATAAAAATAATTATAATGCTTAAAAAAGTAAATAGTAATGACAAGCGTGAGTAGTTTTTCTTCATCGTGATCCTCCAATTTCGATAGAATTCTGATTTATTAAGGTAAGCGAAGACTTCTTTATTCAATAGGATAACTTATTTTCTAATAAATGTAAATTTTAGTAAAAATAAAAGGGATGTAGTTTGAATAGAGTAAATATATATTGTAGGTAAACATCTTCTACCTTGCAATCCATTAAATTTGGCATACCACGCATAAGTTGCTCGCTATTTTATAAAAAGTCATACAAAAAAGAGACTGCCTAGGCAATCTCTTTTTTTGTATGACTGAGAACAGTTTATGTCCTCGTCTTTTTTTATAAAAAACAACATGAGTAAAATGTGTTTCTACCTATTTAAACGAATTAAGCGTTTTTTGGTTCTGCTGCAACAGCTGCTTCTTTTGGAGCTTCTGGTGTAACAGCCACTTCTTCCCAAGCACCTTGAGCAAGTAATTTTTTCTTGCCAACGAATGCCCAGATAATTAAGAAGATGTTAATTACTAATAAAGCAAGTACTACGAATAGTACAGAGTTATAAGAACCTGTTAATTGGAACATGAAACCGTATGCTGGTAATGCTACGATCCCTGCTACTGCAAGACCAATTGCAGCTAGAGAGTAGATTTGAGCATAATCCTTCATACCAAATAATGAAGAAGTTAATAGCGGTCCTAATGTACCTAATGAAGATGTTATAAAGCCGAAGATTGTTACACCTACGATGAACATAGCAGGGCTTTGTGGAACTAATAAGAAAATGATAATTGGTACAACACCTAAAATCATTGCAAAAATTGCTGTATTACGAGCGCCAATTTTGTCAGCTAAAATACCGAATGAAAGTGCGCCAACTACGATACCAAGTTGCATGATACCAAGAGCAGTACCAGCGAATTTGATTGAGTAGTCATTTGTCATAGCGAACGGTGCTAAATGCTGACTGAATGAAGCGATTGACGTAATAATGAAGAAGAACAAGAATAACGCGATGAACGCAGTTGATTTTTTCGCTTTTGCGAAAGATACGCCACTGATTACTTGTGGTTCACTGTTTCCTTGTGCATCTGTTACTTCTTCAGCACCTAATGGTTGTAAACCTTTATCTTTTGGTGCAAAACGAATTGTTAATAAGATAATTGGAATAACGATTGCTGCAACTCCACCAGCTAAGATGAAGTAAGTGTTACGCCATCCAGCGTCTGCGATTAAGTTACCAGCAGCAGGTTGTAAGATTGAACCGATAATACCACCAGTTGCTACCATGATCCCTAAAGCTAAGCCATTATGTTTTTTAAACCAGTTGTTTAATAGAACAGGACCTGCGATTTGTGTTAAAAATACAGAACCGATTGACATTGGGATACAGAAAATGTACCAACCCCATACAGAGTTCATTAAACCGAATGCTGCAAAACCACCAGCTTGTAATAGCATAGCTACTACTAATACAACGCGAACATTATATTTCGCAATAATTTTACCTGCTAAAGGTAAGAAGAACATCGTTACAATTGAAGCGATTGAGAAGTATAGCGTTAAGCTACCCATACCAATACCTAAATCAGTTGTAATCGGTGTTAGGAATAAACCACCAATTGTCGATAAACCAGCTTTAGTTAAACCGACCATTAGAGCTACACCAATTAAAATTACCCAAGCGTAATGAAGTTTTTTCTTTGTTTTCATTTGATGGACCTCTTTCTATAGTCTCTGCCTAAATTTGTGAAATGTTAAAAAAATGATATTTTGATTTTTAGTATGAAAGCTAAAATATGATGTATGAATGAATCATTTTTAAAACTGAGAGACCTTTTTTATTTTTTTAAGTGCCGCAACAGCTGTTTGCTGTACAAATATTAACGGAAGGTTAGAAATGTGTCAACACTGTGAATTGGCTGTAAATCGCTATTTATAAAGAAAAAAGTAGTTGGGAAATAGGTCAAAAAAGTATTGTCATAATTTAGAATAAAATATTTTAGTGCTAAAATATTCAACCTTAATACAATGGGTTTTTTAGAGATGTGTTAGTAGAGTGTCGAAAAAGCTCGATAAATAGATGAAAAAGAATTATTATTAATTAAAAAAAGAATGATTGAAAATGAATAAAAATTCTTTTTATTGAATAATAATAAAAGATTGATTTTTGAGACTTTCTGGGAAAGAAAATAATAACGTGTAAAACTTTTAAAAAATCAACCCCTAAATTCGTGAAAAATTTTTTTATTTTTAGCGTTTTTCGCTCGTTTTTTTCCAAAAATTACAAGGTTTTTTTATAAATAAAAGGATATTTTTTGAAAAATATGCACAAAAAATTCATCTTAAAATTACTCTAATTTGAGTATTTTTTAAATAAATTCTCAATTAAATACATTTAATTTATAAAATATTCCATATCAAAAATGTTATAAAACAGAAAAAAGGAATGTAACAGCTGTTACATTCCTTTTTGTAGTAAAGTAAGTTGTTTTCTAGTTCTCGATTTGGATATGAGTATTATTCAACGCCAAGTGTAACGCCCGTTTTTTTCAAGTATTGGCGATATGCAATACTTAATCTGTCGAATTTTAGCGATAATTCAGCTTGTAAATCAAGTGGTAGTTCTTCAGGTTTTTGATTTTCAACAATTGGCTTATCTTGTGCGAAGATCATATCTTGGAAAGCAACAATCTCCTCATCTGTTTGTCCTGTTTCATAATTGAACGACAAAATACCGTAAGCAACCGACTTTAATTCCTCAACTGGTTTGATTGTTAGAAGGATTGTCATCTTCGTCCCGTTATTTGGTTCTTCTTTTGTGAAACGAACGGTTAAAGGACGTAATACTTCATATGTATAGTACACGTTCTTCGATTGTCCAGAACCATCTGGATCAGGTTGGAAGACATCAATTGGTGTTGTGTAAATACGTTCGTCTTCTGTAATTACGCGATAATCACCAATAACAGGTTTGTCTTGTACACCTAAATAGCCCTCATGTACGAACGCTAAGTGACCAACATCTAAGAAGTTCTCTACAATACGTGGTGGTTTTGCTTCCACAGATTGTGGTCCCCATAATACATTACGGAACTCACCGCCCGTAACTTCTTCATATGGGAAGAAATCAGGGTTATTATTATTTAAATTTACCCATACAAAGCCATAAGCTACTTTACAGCCATATTTGAATGCCTGTGCTTTTTGCGAGATTTGTTTGCCTTCAGGTAATTGTGGAATCTTCGTACAATGACCTTCATCATCATATTGCCATCCATGATATGGACAAACTAATTGGTCGTCTTTTACACAACCAAGCGATAATGCTGCCCCGCGATGAATGCATAAATCTTTGAATGCATGAATTCCTTTACGGTTACGGAATAATACAATACGTTCCCCAAGTACGATTTGTTGTAATGGCTGTTCTTTTACATCTTCCTCTTTGCAAACGACAATCCAATCGTTACGCAAAACTTCATCTTTCATCAATGTACATCTACTCCTTAACTAGCTAAATGGTATAGCTTTATTCTATAGGATAGAGAAAGGAGTCGTCAATATAAAACACGAACATTTTAAGTTTAAAATTTTAATAATGTATGTATTTTGGTGTTTACAATTCAAAAAAACGTTTGTATAATGCAAATATAGTTTTGAAAGGGAACAATCGAATCCCTTTATTTTAAAAGATGTACATACAACTTGTTAAGA
Source organism: Kurthia sp. 11kri321 (assembly GCF_001534765.1). NCBI lineage: Bacteria > Bacillati > Bacillota > Bacilli > Caryophanales > Caryophanaceae > Kurthia > Kurthia sp. 11kri321. The sequence goes on along the minus strand of NZ_CP013217.1, from coordinate 1,776,712 downwards.
CGTAAATTGAAATTAAAGGAGCAGTTCAAGTGGAGAATCCAAAGGAAAACACGAACAATTTTATTGGGGTGAATGAAAAGATTGGATGGGGGAGAGCGTTTTTACTTGGCACACAGCATGTATTAGCCATGGATTTATACATAGCACCGATCATCATCGCGAGCTTACTTGCATTAGGCAGTGATACATCTTTCTTCGTACAAATGTGCTTTTTAGCAGCAGGGATTGCAACACTGATTCAAACGGTTGGGGGACTAAAACTACCTGTTGTTCAAGGACCATCATACATTCCAGTTGGTGCCCTTGCAGCCATTGGTGGTAAATTAGGTTTAGGAGCTGTATTCGGTGCATTATTACCTGGTGCATTGTTAATTGCATTACTTGGTTATCCATTAAAAGTATTTGCGAAAACCGTTAAGAAAATCATTCCACCATTAGTGGGTGGGACAGTGATTGTTATTGTTGGTATCTCATTAATGCCGACAGCTTTTACAAGTCTTTATGACGGCGATGTAAAAACAAACTTAATCGTATCGGCAGTAACAGCAATTGTCTTAGTTGTTATGATGTTATTAGGTAGAAAAACGAGTGGTTCAGGTACATTCTTCCGTTTAACGTCTGTTGTTATTGCGATTATTGTCGGAACGATTGTTGCATCATTCTTCGGTTCAGTTAGTTTTGCGAAAGTAGCAGAGGCGAAATGGTTCTCTCTACCGACAGCATTCCCATTCGGTAAACCAGAGTTTAATTTACAAGCTGTTTTAACGATGGTATTCATTTATTTCATTATCTTAATTGAGACAACAGGTACATGGTTCGTTGTATCAACCGTAACAGGCGAAAAGTTGAATGAAAAACGCTTAAATAAAGGAGCAGTTGGTGAAGGTCTTGGCTGTTTCGTTGGTGGAATCGCTGGTGGTACACCAATGACAGGTTATTCATCAAATGCAGGGATTATCGCAATTACAAAAGTAGCGAGTAAACGCGCAATCATTGCAGCAGGGATTATTTTAGTCTTACTAGGCTTAATGCCAAAATTAGCGACAATTATTACATGTGTACCACTGACAGTTATTAATGCTATTTTCGGTATTGTTTGTGTGGCGATTATCATGAACGGTTTAAAAGTTATTCAAAAAGTAACAATTAATGACCGTAATATGATGGTCATCGGGATTCCAATCCTTTTAACAATTGGTACAATGGGGATTCCAGCAGAAGTGATGAGTAGTGTACCTGACTTCGTGAATTACATCTTATCATCAGGAACAGCTGTTGGTGCAATCGCAGTACTAATTTTAAACTTAATTATTCCAGCTTCAAAAGAGGATCAAGCAGAGGCAGCAAAACACGCTATTACAGAATAAAGTAACGGAAGGAATCGTATGAAGGATGGTACGGTTCCTTTCGTTTTGTTATAATGAAACACAAACAGTTTTAAGGAGAATGACAATGAAGAATCACGTAGATGAGGCGTATTTAACGCTTTGCCAACATATATTAGAAGAAGGTCATGCAAAAGGAGACCGTACAGGTACAGGTACATGGAGTACATTCGGTTATCAAATGCGCTTTGACTTACAAAAGGGTTTTCCACTTTTAACAACAAAACGTACTGCTTTTCGCTTAATTGCGACAGAGTTATTATGGTTTTTAAAGGGCGATACGAATGTTCGTACATTAATCGCACAAAATAATCATATTTGGGATGAATGGGCATTTGAAAAATGGGTGACAAGCGAGGAATACACAGGACCTGATATGACAGATTTCGGACGTCGTGCTGTAACAGACGAAGATTTTGCGCCAGTTTATGAGGAACAGATGCGTATATTCCAAGAACGTATTGTAGAAGATGCGGCATTTGCTGAAAAATATGGTGATTTAGGACCTGTTTATGGTAAACAGTGGCGCTCATGGCCATCAGCAGATGGGGGAACGATTGACCAAATTAAACAAGTCATTACGTCAATTAAAGAAAATCCGAACTCTCGTCGCCATATTGTGAGTGCATGGAATCCAGCCGAAGTAGATGACATGGCATTGCCACCTTGTCATACATTATTCCAGTTCTATGTAGCAGACGGAAAATTATCGTGCCAATTATATCAACGCTCAGCAGATGTTTTTTTAGGAGTACCATTCAACATCGCTTCATATGCACTATTAACGCATTTAATCGCAAAAGAATGTGGTTTAGAAGTAGGCGAGTTCATTCATACCTTAGGTGATGCACACATCTATAAAAACCACCTAGCACAAGTGGAAGAACAGATGTCACGTGAACACCGCGAATTGCCAACACTTGTATTAAATGAAGAAAAGGCATCTATTTTCGATTATGAAATGGAAGATTTAAAAATCGAGGGGTATAATCCGCACCCAAGTATTAAAGCACCAATCGCGGTGTAATACAAAAAGTCAGCTAGATGTTCTGCATACTAGCTGATTTTTTAGTTATGATTTGAAAATGAAAGTCCAGGGCATGCTCGTGTAAGGGGGAATAGTTAGTTTAGGAATCGTAAAGATCCCCTCTAAATCACCAAAGCGGACAAAACGTTCTTGGAATGTAATGGTGTAATCTGTTGTATTATGAACAAGTAATGTGACAAGTTGTTCATTCTTGTGGTTCATCGCTGTTCGAATATGTGTATAGCACACATCCTTATTACAATATTCGAAAATTTGTTCAATTAATGTGCGATCTTGATGTGAAATGGTTCTGTCCCAAGTTTGTTCAAATAGTAGTTTCATTTACTCACTCCCTTTTTTTAACAGTAGCAAAAAAGATCGAAAAACAAAAGTGAAGATTGTGTGAAAAGTTGCTATTTTTAGCATGTATTACTCATTATGGAGAAAAAGAGTGAAATCCAGTGTTTCTTCTATTAGAATAGAAAAGATAGAAAGAGAGGTGTAAAGAGATGATTTCTTTAATTGTAGCACATGATAATAATCGTGTAATTGGTCTGAATAATGAAATGCCGTGGCACTTACCAGGCGATTTAGCGTATTTCAAAGAAAAAACAATGGGAAAACCAATTATTATGGGACGCAATACATTTGAGTCAATTGGTCGTCCACTCCCGGGGCGTCGTAATATTATTATTACACGTAACAAGGCATACGAAGCAGCAGGAGCAGAAATTGTACATAGTTTAGAAGAAGCACTTGAGCTGACAAAAGATGCAGAAGAACAGATGGTGATTGGCGGCGAGCAAATCTTTAAAGAGGCATTGCCATTAGCAGACCGTCTATACATTACAAAAATCGACCATTCATTTGAAGGCGATACATTTTTCCCATCATATGAAGGTTGGGTAGAAAAGACTACAACGGAAAACCATGAAGCGAATGGTTTTACTTTCCGTTACACAATTTATGAAAAAAGATAAGCACTGTACTACTATTGTAGTATAGTGTTTTTTTAGTAGGAGGAAATAGGATGCGAAACACATTTAAGCAAGTTCTATATGTTGTACTATTTGCGATGTTGATGACATGTACAATTGGTACAGCTGCACAAGCGGCAACAAAGCCAGCAATTAAAGGGGCAACAACAAAAACAATTACACTTGGAGGTACATTTGATCCAAAAAAAGGTGTAACAGCTGTTGATGCAAAAGGTAAGAGCCTTACAAAGAAAATTAAAATAACAGGCAAAGCCAACACAAATAAAGTTGGGACATACACATATATGTATCAAGTTACTATTTCAAAAAAACAAACTTTGAAAGTAAAAAGAAAAGTAATCGTTAAAGCCAAAAGTTATAAACTAAAAGAAGATACAAGACCTTTCACGGTAAAAGGTGGTTATGGTCGTCATGCACTGAAAAAAGCGGGTACGACTCTATCGTTGATTGAAAAATCAACAGGTGGCTGGTATAAAACATCAGCAAATCATTGGATTAAAACAGGTCTTGTCGGGGACTATGTATTTATTCATGAAACAAAGCCAGTCTATGCAACATCTTCTACCAAAACATCGAGTGGTAAAGCTACATATGGTATTTCAAAAGTAGAAGGTACGTCGATTAAAAATAAGCGTATTAAAATTGCGAGCGGTTGGATTACAGCACCACCGTATATCGATCCTTTTGTATCAAAAGGAATTCAAGCACAGCAAGACGAAATTTTAAAGATTATGAACGCAGAACGTGCTAAAGTTGGCGCACAACCATTAGTGAAAGATGAGACATTATCAAAAATCGCCGTACTTCGTGCATATGATATGATAACACATCGCTACTTCTCACATTATGCAACAAGCACATATGGTCCTTATTATACACTCGTAAATCAGTGGAATTACTGGTACTGGGCAAGTGGTGAAAATATTGCAGCAGGAGCGAGTTCAGCAGCGCAATATATGAATATGTGGATGAACTCACCAGGACATAAAGCCAATATCCTCAATAAAAATTACAATCGCGTAGGTGTGGGCGTAGTGAAGAGTCCGACAACTGGTTGGTATAGCTCTGTCGCAACGCAAGTCTTTGCACAGCAATAATATAAGTAGAAAAGAGAAATCTCATTTGTATGGGATTTCTCTTTTTGATATGGATAGGAGCAGTGACCCATTTTCGCCCTCGAATGTCCCGTTTGAACGAGCGAATGACCCGATTTCGTTCTCGAATGCCCCAACCACTTCAACGAATGTCCCGTTTCGCCGGTCGAATGTTCGAATTCACATGATTGTAGACAATTCAAGTCCCTTTCTATTACTCAAAAGCCTTGAAGAAAGTGCGGAAAGGAAGCAATTAAGGTTGTTTAGGCGAGTGACCCATTTTCGCTCTCGAGTGACCCGTTTGAACGAGTGAATGTCCCGTTTCGAGGTGCGAGTGATCCAACCCCTTCAACGAGTGACCCATTTCGCTGGGCGAATGTTCGAATTCACACGATTGTAGACAATTCAAGTCCCTCTCTATTACTCAAAAGCCTTGAAGAAAGTGCGGAGAGGGAGCAATTTAGGTTGTTTGGGCGAGTGACCCATTTGAACGAGCGAATGCCCCGATTTCGTTCTCGAATGCCCCAACCACTTCAACGAATGTCCCGTTTCGCCGGTCGAATGTTCGATTTCACACGATTGTAGACAATTCAAGTCCCTTTCTATTACTCAAAAGCCTTGAAGAAAGTACGGAAAGGGAGCAATTAAGGTTGTTTGTTCGAGTGCCCCATTTTCGCCCTCGAATGTCCCGTTTGAACGAGCGAATGTCTCGGATCGAAGGGCGAGTGCCCCATTTTCGCTTTCGAATGTCCCGTTTGAATGAGCGAATGTCCCGAATCGCCCTCGAGTGCCCCAAAATACCGGTCGAATGTCCTTCTACACCTCTCTATCCCCAAATAAAAAAGATTGGATATTACTCCAACCTTCTCAATTAAACATATCCAATAATACAAATGAACATCATCGCACTACCGCCTAAAACGAATAGATGCCAAATCGCATGGTTATAAGGGATTTTTCTATTCGCATAGAAATAAGCGCCAACAGTGTATAAAATACCGCCTGTTAATAGAATCCAAAATCCGTTCATCGTAATATGTGAGATGACGGGGTTGAATGCAAAAATAATGACCCAGCCCATCGCAATGTAAAAGATGAGCGATAATGCTTCAAAGCGATGAATGAAGAATACTTTGAATAAAATGCCGATGATTGTTAAACCCCATTCTAATGCGAAAATCGCCCAACCTAATTTCCCGCCGATTGCAAGTAGCGCAAATGGCGTATAAGTTCCTGCGATTAAAATATAAATGGACGAGTGATCAATGATCGAACAGATTTTTTTATAGCGCTCTGGTACGCTATGCAATAAAGTGGAAGCTAAAAAGAGAATCATCATTGAAATCCCGAAAATCGTGAAGCTCATCATGTAGAGGGGAGATTCCATCTTTTCTGCTTGCAAAATAAGAAGAATACAGGCAGGAATCGCGAGAATGAATCCAATACCATGTGTAATAGCATTCCAAAATTCTTCTCTCTTTGTTTTGTAATCATCTAGTGCACCATTCATGATGCATCCCTCCTTAAATTTGAACAACTTGTGATAATTCCATTATGAAACAATTTAACTTTAAAAAGAATTGACATTTGTCACATGTATAACATGACAAAAGAAAGTAAAATAGAAAATAAGAAAGCTCATTGTGCAAAAACACAACAAGATGCACGAAGGCAAATTTTAAAGGATGTGCTAGAAATGGGACGTATCCATATCGTAACCGATTCAACAAGTGGAATTACAAAAGAAGATATAGCAAAGTATGACATTCATATTGTACCGTTATCAATTCAATTTAATGGACAAACATATATAGACGGTGTTGATATTACACCTGAACAGTTTTTAGAGCGTATGGGAGAGTCAAAAGAGTTACCAAAAAGCTCACAGCCAGCAGTAGGTGTATTCGAAGAATTATTTAATGAGCTTGGTAAAGATGGCGATGAAGTATTAGTCATTACGATGACAGGTGGTATGAGTGGTACTGTAAAATCTGCAGAGGCAGCCGCAGCTATTTCAGATGCGCATGTAACGGTTGTTGATTCACGCTTTACAGCTGGAGCGCTAGGATTCCAAGTATTAGAAGCAGCGAAAATGGCGCAAGAAGGTCAACATTTAGATGACATCTTAGCTCGTATTGAACATGTAAGACAAAATACACACCTTTACGTAGTAATTGATACATTAGAAAACATGGTAAAAGGTGGACGAATCGGTAAAGCGACGAGTCTAATCGGTTCTTTACTCAACATTAAACCAATTGCGAACTTAGAAGGTGGCGAATATAATCTTGTAACAAAAGTACGTAGCTACAAAGCCGTTACAAAGTATTTGTTTAAGCAATTTGAAGAAGATACAGCAGGCAAAAAAGTACTTGGTGTGACAATCGAGCACGCAAATGGTATGAAGATGGCTGAACCTCTTGCCGAACAAATTCAAAAAAGTGGATTCAATGATTTAAAGTACAGTTTTACCTCGCCAATTATTAGTACACATACAGGTCCTGGTGCAATTGGTTTTTGTTACTATACTGAATAATATCCCTTTTAAATAAAAGAAAACATTGTTACAATAAAAGGAAGTTAAGACGTTTTGTATGTGTTTTCAATCGACGAATCGTTTATTGAGAAATGAAAGAGATGAGAATCGCACAACAGGGCGATTCTCTTTTTCGGTTCAGAAAGGTGGAACGTGTTTGAAAAAGTATCATATACTTCTACTCGCCTTCATGTTACTCGCGTTGACAGGCTGTAGCGCAACGGAAGCAATTCGTGATACAGGGGTATTTAGTCGAGAAAAAGTATTACCTAAAAAAGAGATTGAACTAGTTGCATTAGGTGACTCCTTAACTGTAGGTGTTGGAGATGAAAAAGATGCAGGTGGTTATGTGGGGCGTCTTGCAAAAGAGATGCCAGAAAAAATGGATGGCGTTGAGAAAGTAAACATTACGCAAACTGCTAAAAAGGGTAGACGTTCAGATCAATTACTCACGCAGTTAAAGAGTGGTGAAATCAATGATGCATTAAAAAAAGCAGACATCATTACGATGACCATAGGTGGAAATGATTTGATGAAAATTTTAAGAGAAAATTTCACCACTTTAGAAAGACAGCATTTTGATACAGAACGCCCGAATTATGAAAAACGTTACATAGAAATTTTTAAATTAATTCGTGCGCAAAATCAAACAGCACCGATTATTGCGGTGGGCGTATATAATCCTTTAACTGTATATGCAGAAGATACATCTGAGTTTGAAAAAATTCTAGATGAATGGAATCAAGATATGAAAAATATCGTAGAAAAAGATGCATATGCCATTTTTGTACCAACTGTAGATTTATTTCATACAAATAAAGCAGAAGTTTATAGCGATGACTATTTTCATCCGAATGCAAAAGGGTATACAAACATGAAGAATCGTATTTTTGAGACATTGGATACAGTAAGTGTCTATAAAAAATCAAACGGTCGCATGAAGATGAAGGGAGAAACAGTAAATGAATAAATGGAAAGTGGCATTCCTTACACTTTTAACATTGATTATACTTGGGTTTGCTGCACTTATTATTTTAATGTTAAGTGGTAAAGAAGACATGCCAAAACCAGAAGCGATTAATCGAACAGGTAGTAGTGTTAATATTTCAACAACACCAAAAGAATTTGAGGATTTAGCGAATACACTCATTCAGAATTCAAATGATACAAAGAATATTCAATTATGGTTAGAAGTAGATAAGGAATTGATTTTAAAAAGTAATGTAGAAGTATTAGGTGTTACAGTACCTGTTACGCTTGCTTTTGAACCAAAAGTAGACGATAAAGGGAATTTAGAGTTATATCAAACAAATGTAAAAGTCGGAATGCTTGATTTACCATCTCGAACAGCTTTACAATTGGTAAGAGATAGTGGTGGCTTACCCGAATGGTTGACAATTCAGCCGAGCGAGAAAACAGCTTATATTGACCTATCTTCATTCAATTTACCAATTGATGGTGTAGGAACAGCGCATTTACGTGCGAAAACCTTTAATCTAGAAAAAAAAGAAATTACGCTACAAATCGTTATTCCTAAAAAATAATGAAAAGGAGTGAAATCGATGGCTACTGAAAAAGCAATTTTTGCAGGTGGATGTTTTTGGTGTTTAGTAAAGCCTTTTGATAAAGAAGAAGGGATTATTCGAGTCCTATCAGGTTATTCTGGAGGACATACAGAAAATCCAACATACGAAGAGGTATGCCTCGATTTAACAGGTCATTATGAAGTGGTGGAGATTGAATATGACCCAACAATTTATCCATATGAAAAATTAGTGGAAACATTTTGGACATTAATCGACCCAACCGATGAAGGCGGGCAATTCTATGATCGTGGCTCATCTTATCGAACAGCTATCTTCTATACAACAGAAGAACAAAAACGCATTGCAGAGAAGTCAAAAGCAAAGTTACAAGCCTCTGGGAAGTTCGGACATGAGATTGTCACACCAATTTTACCAGCGAAAAAATTCTATTTAGCAGAAGAATACCATCAATATTATTATCGTAAAAATCCAGAGCATTATGAACGCTATCATGTCGGTTCAGGACGCGCTGCTTTTCAAGAGAAACATTGGGGGACTCAACATGAAAAATAAAGAAGAACGTTTAAAAGAATTAACACCATTACAATATCACGTGACACAAGAAGAAGGAACAGAGCCACCTTATCAAAATGAATATGATAATCATTTTGAAGAGGGAATCTACGTGGATATCGTATCGGGTGAACCATTATTTTCTTCAACAGATAAGTACAATTCAGGTTGTGGTTGGCCTGCTTTTGCCAAACCAATTGATGAAACAGAATTGACAGAATTAGAAGATCGTCGCTTACTTAGTGTTCGTACAGAAGTGCGTAGTAAGGAAGCAGATTCACATTTAGGACATGTCTTCCCAGACGGTCCGAAAGAATTAGGCGGTCTACGCTACTGTATCAATTCAGCGGCACTTCGCTTTATTCCAGTTGCTGACTTAGAAAAAGAAGGTTACGGTAGATATCTAGTACTATTTAATAAATAAAATAATGAAGAGGACCTCAGCTCACGCTGAAGTCCTCTTTTTCTATTTATACAGTTACTTTTGCTTTTTCAAGTGCTTGTGAAATATCTGCAATTAAATCGTCAACATGTTCAAGTCCAACAGATAGACGAAGTAAACCATCTGTAATACCCCGTTTTTCACGTTCTTCTTGTGGAATGGCGGCGTGACTCATCGTAACAGGATACGAGAGAATCGACTCGACACCACCTAAACTGACAGCGAAGATTGGGATTTGCATGCTTTCTACAAATACTTTTGTGAAGTCACGAGTTGGTAGTTTAAATGATAGAACGGCACCTCCAGAAGTACTTTGACGTTGATGGATGTCATAACCAGGATGTGTCGGTAATCCTGGGTAGTAAACATCGACTACATCTTCGTGTTGCTGTAAAAATTCTGCGATTTTTTGTGCATTATGTGACGACATCTCAAGTCGTGCATGTAATGATTTAATTCCTTGAATGACAGAGAAGCAGTCATGTGGTCCAAGAATACCGCCCATCCCGTTTTGAATCGCGTAAATCGCTTGACCGAGTTCTTCGTCTTTTGTGACAGCGAGCCCTGCAATGACTTCACTATGACCACCTAAAAACTTCGTCGCACTATGCAGTACAACGTCTGCTCCTAAGTCGAGTGGTTTTTGATAAAGAGGTGTCATAAATGTGTTATCAACGAATGTTTTTAATTGGCGCTTCTTCGCAATTTTAACGACACCTTCTAAATCCGTAATCCCAAGCAGTGGATTTGCAGGTGTTTCAGCATAGAGTACAACTGTATTCGGCTGAATCGTTGCTTCAATCGCTTCTAAATCCGTGAAGTCAGCGAAGGTATGCGTAATCCCGTACTTCGGTAAAAGCGTTGTTACAAAGCGATAAGTACCACCATATACTTCGTTCGTTACAACAATATGGTCACCAGCATTTAATGTAAGTAAAGCTGCTGAAATGGCACCGATTCCTGAAGCAAAAGCAAAGCCACGTGAACCATTTTCAAGCTGTGCAATTGTTCGCTCAAGTGCATCGCGCGTTGGGTTACCAGAACGACTATAATCATATGGGCCAAAAGCATCGAAATGCTCTTGGTCGAAGGTAGAAGAAGCGTAAATTGGTACATTAACAGCTCCCGATTTTGCTTCGTAATCATGTTTTGTAGCACCTGTAATTAACGTTGTTTCAATTTGTTCTTTAGTCATGTACAACAGCCTCGCTTTCTAATACGTTAAATACGTTTTGTAAATCCGCAATTAAATCTTCTGCTTCCTCAATGCCAACTGAGAAACGAAGAAGTGAATCATCTACGCCACGCGCATTGCGAATTTCTTCCGGAATGTCTGCATGTGTTTGCGTTGTTGGGTACGTAATAAATGATTCCACACCGCCTAAACTTTCAGCGAAAGCAATCAGTTTTAAATTACGTAAGAATGGATCAATCTGTTTTCCAGATTGTAGACGGAAGGATACCATGCCACCGCGTCCAGCATATAAAACGTCACGTATATGTGGCGACTTCTCTAAAAATGCCACAATCGCCTGAGCGTTTGCTGTATGTTGTTTCATACGAAGGTGTAGTGTTTTTAAACCGCGAAGTAGTAACCAGCTATCAAAAGGTGAGAGTGTCATACCAATCGCATTATGTTGTAAGAAAAGACGTTCACTTAGTTCAGTACCTTTTGACACAACCAGTCCTGCTAATACATCATTATGTCCACCAATATATTTTGTGCCACTATGCATAACAATATCTGCACCTAACTCAATTGGGCGTTGATAGTACGGTGTTAAAAATGTATTGTCGACAATCAATAAAATGCCATATTTTTTCGCAATTTTCACACATTCTTCGATAGAAATTTCCTGCATTAAAGGATTCGTCGGCGTTTCTAAGAAAATCGCCTTAACAGGATGTTCAATAACAAGTTGTTCCACCTCTTCAAGAGATGAAAAGTCGTTAAAGATTGCTTGAATACCATATTGTGCTTCATATTGTGTTGCCAGTCGGTATGTGCCACCATATAAATCCTCCGGGTAAATCACTGCATCACCTGTTTTAAATAGCGAGAGGATTAAATGAATTGCAGCCATACCGCTACTACAGGCGAAACAAGCATCTCCGCCTTCTAAACGTGCAAATTCCTCCTCTAATACCGATCGCGTTGGATTTTTTGTACGCGTGTAATCAAAGCCTGTTGATTCTCCAAGACCTGCATGGCGATAAGCAGTTGAAAGGTAGATTGGAGCGTTGATTGCACCTGTTTTTTCATCTGAATGTGTTCCCACCTGAGTTAAAAGTGTTTCGATTTTTGTCATTGTCCTCATCCTTTTTTGTGTAATAAAAAAAGTTTTCTTCTAATAGTAAGAAGAAAACTCTATGTAAGAGTGATTCTTCTTATCTTCAAGAACTGCGTCTTACTGGATTTAGCACCTGTCCCTTTAAAGAGGGGGTTGCTGAGATTTCATCGGGCCATGTCCCTCCATCTCTCTCGATAAGAAAACCTATTTAATTAATCGATTATTAGTCAATTAATGGAATCTTACCATGCAAACAGCGAAATTTCAAGCTAAATTAAATAATTATTCAGAATTTAGAGAAGATAAAAAAAGAACCGTAGTCTAAACTACGATTCCCATTTGATTATTTTTTTGTCATTGTTACAAAGTCTTTGTAGACGTAATTTTTTTGACCGTTGAAGTCGAACTCAACCCAACCAAATTTACTTGTAGAATTCACATGAATTTTCGTACCTTTTTTCAAAATACCAAGTGATTTTCCTTTTGTTGAAGCTGTTTTATAGTAATATACATTCGATTTAATTGTCGCATTTGCAGCTTTTTTTGAAGGAACTTTTGATACAAGTGTGTCAGTTGTTGGTTTTTTAGTTGTTGTTGGTTTCTTTGTTGTTGGTTTTTTCTTTGTATTCAACTTCACGTGATCTTTTGAAATATAAGCCAATTTATTATTGAACTTCACTTGGTACCAATATGTTGTTTCTTTATAAATCGTAACATTTGTTCCTTTTGTTAATGTACCAAGATTTTTTGATTTTGGTGTAGATGCCGCACGTACGATTACGTCTTTTGACACAACACCTTCTTTTTTTGTGGCAGCAAAAGCTTCCGTAGCAGGTAAAGTATAAGGTAGAGTAGCACCTGTTAACATCCCAAATGCTAATACGTATTTTGTTAATTTCATTTTGAATCACTCCTCGATTGCTTATACTAGCACTTTTTATCATAAAAGAATAGGGAATATCCGTTTATGTTGCGAGAAAAATGTTATTTTATGAAAAATAGGGCATTTGATATGGAAATAAAAAACAAAGACTAGGACAGAAGCAAAGTAAATACTTAGCTAGCCTAGTCTTTGGTCAGATTAAATTTTAAATTGTTGAACTAAATCACGTAATGAATCTGCTTGACGTGACAATTCTTCAGAAGATGCATAAATTTCTTGAATAGATGCAGAGCCTTGTTCAGCCGCCGCTGCCGATTGATCCGCTTGATGTGCTGTATGTTCTGCCATCGAGTTTACTGCGATGAACGACTGCATAACATCTTGACTGACATTCTTCGTCTCAGCGATTCGCGTTACCATGTTTTCAATAATACGAATCGTTTTCTCTGTCTCGCGTGTAATGGCATCGAATGTTTGAATCGTTTCATTCGTAATTTCGACCCCTTGAATGACTTTCGACACGCCAGCCTCATTTTGCTTGACCATGACCGAAATCTCGTCTTGAATCGTGTGTACAATCGTTGCTACTTCACTTGCAGCGCGTTGTGATTGTTCTGCAAGCTTTCGGACTTCATCTGCTACAACCGCAAAACCTTTACCATGTTCACCTGCACGTGCCGCTTCAATCGCCGCATTTAAGGCAAGTAAGTTCGTCTGTTCAGCAATACTCGTAATCGTTCCGATAATCGATGTGATCTCCTCAGAACTTTCACCAAGACCTGTGACAGTTTGGTTCGTATTCGCAATAACTTCTTCAATCTCCATCATCGATTTTGCAGACTGTTGGATTTTATTTTGTCCTTCTTTTGCTGCTTCACGCATTGTCGCTGAAGTTTGACGTAAATCCTGTGCATCATCATTCAGTTGCAGTGTTGTTTCTTCTAGATGTGACATTTTGTTAGATGATTGCTCCATTGAACGAATCGTCTGTTCACTGCTCTCTGCGATTTCCGCAGTTGAGTTCGCAATCTGTTGAATTGTTGTCGCGTTTTCCTGTGCAGAAGCAGTCAGTTGTTGGCCACTTGCAGATACATTCTCTGTTAAAGCACTGACTTTTCGCACTAAATTCGCAATCGACTCAATTAATGTGTTTGTACTAGCAGAGATTTGACCAAATTCATCGTCATTTTTAATTTCAAGACGTTTTGTTAAGTCACCACCTGCACTTGCCATATCCAATAGTGAACGATTAATTTTGTGCGTATTCACTTTAATTGTACGGAAGATCGCTGTACCTGACATAAATACGAGAATGATCGACAATAATGTTAAAACGAAGAAAATAATCATCGAAACTTCCGTGCTTTTTTCTACTTTTTTAATTTGTGCATCCGTATTTTTAGCTAATACCTTATTCATCATGTCTATGTGGATATCTACATAAGACATAGCTTTAGCACCTGTTCCAATCTGAACAATTCGTTGTGCCGCATCTAAACCACTCTCTTTACGAACATCAATGACGCGTTTAGAATAGGTTAAATAGTTATTATAAAATTGGTCAATCGAATCAATTCGGTCACGCGCATCACCTTTTTTATTAAAGGCTTTATGTAGATCTTGAAGTGTTTTGTCAATTGTCTCTTTTTGTTCTTCATATTGTCCAAGATATACATCGCTACCTGTTATAATAAAGCTCTGTTCTAAGTTGGATAGTTGTGCAATTTCACCAGCGAGTAAATTGACGCGCATTTGCTGATCTACATTTTTACCCGTCAGTGTTTTGAGTTCATCTTTCAAGCGTTCTGTATTATTGTAAGATACAATAAGCATCGCTGCTAAAATAATGGTGAGGACTGCGAAAACAAGTACTACACGCCCACGAATTAATTTAAGAACCTTGAATGATTTTAAAAATTTTGGGGGAGTGGCATTGTTTTTAGAACTTTTCTTACTTCGTTTCGTAGCTTTTTTAGAAGTGGGTACTTTCTTTTTTGTCATAACCATCGTGTCACCTACTTTACGTAATTTGAAATTTTCTATCTATTCTATATATTACGGAAACAGAAGTAAAAAAGCCATACAAAAATTTCAAAAAACCAATTCTAATTTACTAGTTAAGGAGAATATATATGCGACATAGTTTCTATCAATTTGCATTAACTTACAGAGGAGGAGGTAAAAATGATGTTTTTGCACGATTTGCAGAAGCGATGTTTTTAGATCATACCTTTCCAAAACAATCGGAGGACTTTGATGAACTTTCACGTTACATTGAGGAAGCCGCAGACCCTGATATGACAGCGATTACGTTCGATGATTTTTGGGTATTATACGTAGAGCGTGAAAAATAAGTTTTTAGATTGTCAGATGTCAGACATTAAGTTACAATAGCATAGAATGAAGACTTCCAAGCGAGTTAAAAAGAGCATTTGTTTTCAAAAATATACAGGAATGGTGAGGGAAAAACATGAGCATTCACATTAACGCTGCACAAGGCGAAATCGCAGAAATCGTATTATTACCAGGAGATCCACTACGCGCTAAATTTATCGCAGAGACATTTTTAGAGGACGTAAAACAATATAATGACGTACGTAACATGTTCGGTTACACAGGTACATACAAAGGTAGACGTGTATCTGTACAAGGAACAGGCATGGGCGTTCCATCTATCTCAATCTACGCAACAGAATTAATGAAAGATTATGGCTGTAAAAAATTAATTCGTGTAGGTACAGCAGGCGCATTAAAACGCGACGTAAAAGTACGTGACGTTGTCATCGCACAAGGTGCTACAACAGACTCAAAAATGAACGAAATCCAATTCGGTGGCTTAGACTTCGCACCAATCGCAGACTTCGATTTATTATTAAAAGCATACAACGCAGGTAAAGAAGCAGGCTTAAACCTACGCGTAGGTAACGTATACACAGCGGACCTATTCTACGGCGACAAAAATCCAAACGAACTACTAGCAGACTACGGTGTACTAGCAGTTGAGATGGAAACAGCAGCACTTTACACACTAGCAGCAAAATACGACGTACAAGCATTATCAATCCTAACAATCTCTGACCACCTAATCACAGGTGAAGCAACATCATCAGAAGAACGCCAAACAACGTTCAAAGACATGATGGTTGTTGCACTTGAAGCAGCGATTCAAGACTAATTAGATATATGAATGAACCACACACGACTGATGGTTGTGTGTGGTTTTTTGTGTGGTGTTTATTTTGAAAGTTATGAATAACTATCTTATGGTTTGAAAATGACCTGTTACATTTATGTGCGCTAATGGATATAATGAGTATGTAAAGAGCTATTTTATAAAAGCTTAATTTAATAAAAAGAGGTACAAACCACATGATTAATTTCCAAGACAAAGTAAGCTTCATTTGGTCAATTGCAGAGATTTTGCGTGGTCCATATAAGCCAGAAGATTACGGTAAGATCGTTTTACCATTAGCAGTGTTACGACGCTTTGACTGCGTATTAAAAAGTACGAAAGAAGAAGTATTAGCGAAAGCTGAACAGTTTGCGACAATGTCCGAGGAAGCACGTGAGCCGATTTTAAATCGTGTATCAAAACAAAACTTCCACAACACTAGTAAATATGATTTCAAAAAACTGTTAACAGATTCAGATAACATCGCAGACAACTTACGTGATTACATTAATGGGTTCTCAAAAGTAGCACGTGATATTATGGAGCACTTCGATTTCGACCGCCAAATTGATAAGTTAGATCAAAATGACTTATTATATTTGACAATTAAACGATTTAGCGAATTAGATTTGCATCCAGAAACGGTGTCAAACGTTGAAATGGGTTATGTATTTGAAGAATTAATCCGTCGTTTTAGTGAACATGCAGAGGCAGGGGATCACTATACACCGCGTGAAGTTATTCGTTTAATGATACATTTACTGTTTTTACACGATGATGCCAATATTTTAACGAAACCAGGATTAACACAAACATTATATGACGCTGCAGCTGGTACAGGTGGCATGGGTTCTGTTGCACAAGAGTATTTAGAGAAAGTAAACCCAACGGCGCATTTAGAATTTTTTGGACAAGAAATTAATCCAGAATCATATGCCATTTGTAAAGCAGACTTATTAATTAAAGGGGAAGATGCTACGAATATTCGTTTAGGGAATACATTATCAAATGACCAATTCCCACTTGATAAATTCGACTATTTAATTTCAAATCCTCCATACGGCGTTGACTGGAAATCATATCAAAAGCCAATAGTTGCAGAACACGAACAACAAGGCTTTGACGGTCGTTTCGGTCCAGGCACACCACGTTCAAGTGATGGACAGTTATTATTCCTATTACACTTACTTTCAAAAATGAAAGACGTCACGCCAGAAAATCCACAAGGCTCTCGTTTAGCGATTATTATGAATGGCTCTCCTTTATTTACAGGGGATGCCGGTTCTGGTGAAAGTGAAATCCGTAAATATGTGTTAGAAAATGATTTAGTAGAAGGCATTGTCGCATTACCGAACGACCTTTTCTACAACACAGGGATTGCAACATATATTTGGATTTTAACAAACAACAAAGCACCATTATCAAAAGGGAAAGTACGTTTAGTAAATGCGGTTGATTTCTATAAGAAAATGAAAAAATCAATGGGTAGTAAACGTAACGAAATTAGAGAAGATCAGTTAAATGAAATCGTTCGTTTATATGGCGATGCACAACCAAATGAATATGTGAAAATCTTTGATAATGAAGATTTCGGATATGCGAAAATCACTGTTGAACGCCCGTTACGTTTAAATTTCCACGTGAGTGAAGAACGTCTTGCACGTGTCGTTGAAGAAAAGGGCTTTGTGAACTTAGCGACTTCAAAGAAAAAAGGTGACACAGCGCACTTTGAAATCGAAGAAGGTAAAAAAATTCAAGCACAAATCTTACACGTCTTACGCACGTTAGAGAGCGATGAAGTATACAAAAATCGTGAAACGTTTACGAAAATTTTAAAAGATGCGTTAGCAGAAGCAACTATTAAACTTGGCGCACCTGTACTAAAAGCGATTTTAAATGGTTTATCTGAAAAAGACGAAACAGCCGATGTATGTATGAAAAACAAAAAAGACATTGAGCCAGATACAGATTTACGTGATACAGAAAGTGTGCCATTAAAAGAAGATATTGAAGAATACTTCGCACGTGAAGTATTGCCACATGTACCGGATGCATGGATTGATCACTCGAAAACAAAAATCGGCTATGAAATTCCTTTCACTCGTCAGTTCTATAAATACATAGCATTACGCAGTTCAGCAGAAATTATGGACGAAATTCGTGCATTAGAAGTGGAGATTGCTGAGCAGTTGAAGAAGGTGATGGGATGATTTATAAAGAGAGTGGTATTGAATGGATAGGGCAAGTTCCTAACCATTGGCATACTTTATCAGTAAGTAAAGCATATGATGTTACATTAGGCAAAATGCTCCAACCTAATTCAAATGATGAAAATGATATAAAAGTACCTTATTTAAAAGCAATGAATGTACAAGATGGTTATGTAAGTTTCGAGAAAATTGAGGAAATGTATTGTTCTATTAATGAACTAAATAACTATAAATTAGAATGTGGAGATTTAGTTGTCTGTGAAGGGGGAGAAGTAGCAAGATCTGCTGTTATAAAAGAAAATTTAGCAGGTTTTATTTTTCAAAACTCAGTACACAGAGTTAAGGGAACAGCGAAAGGTGATACAAGATTTTTACACTATTTATTAATAGCTTTAAGAGCTAGTGGTTTTATTAACATTTTAGTAAACAAAGCTACAATAGCGCATTTTACTAAAGATAAGTTTAACAGTTTAAAAATAGCTTTACCGCCATTAGATGAACAATTAATAGTAAGCGACTATTTAGATGATAAATATGATGAGATAGAAAATTTAATTAAGACAAAGCAAAAATTAATTACTTTATTAGAACAACAACGCCAATCAATTATTACAGAAACTGTAACAAAAGGTTTAAATCCGAATGTGAAAATGAAGGATTCAGGTGTTGAGTGGATTGGTGAGATTCCTGAGCATTGGCATAAAGGGAAAGTTAAACATTTTTATAATATTGTGTTGGGGAAAATGCTTCAGCCAGCTAGGAAAGAACCATCAGATGAGTTAATAAAATATTTTAAAGCTGCGAATGTTCAAGATCGATATTTAAGTAATAATAAAGATGATTTCATGTATGCTTCATATCATGATATAAAAAACTTTAATTTACTGAAAGGTGATTTATTAGTTTGTGAGGGAGGAGAAGTAGGTAGATCTGTAATCTTACAAAATGATTATCCTAATACTATATATCAAAATTCTTTACATAGAGTTAGAGGTAAAGAAGGAAATGATAATAGATTCTTAATGTTTTTACTTAATGTAGTAAGAAATACAAATTTTATAAATTTGCTGGTAAGTAAAGCTACTATTGCACATTTTACAAAAGAGAAATTTGAATCGTTACAAATATGTTTACCTCCATTGGGAGAACAGCAATTTATTTCAGATTACTTAGAAAGGAAAAGTAATGAAATTGATGAAATTAAGAAATTATTGATGAAACAAATTGATAAACTAAAAGAATACCGTCAATCTTTAATCTACGAAGCTGTAACAGGTAAAATTGATGTACGTAATATGGAACTAGACTAAGTGAGGTGAAATGGAATGGCTGTAGATATATCTGAAAAAGGATTTGAAACGAATATTGAACTAGCATTAATTGGTGCAGGGTATAAAAAGCGTGTATTAGAAGATGAAGCGAGTAAAGCGTTTAAAGAGCATGCGATTGATGTAGAAGAATTGTTTGCATTTTTAGAAGATACACAAGAAAAACGCATGCGTATATTAGAAAAATCATACGGCCCTTCTTATAAAAAAGAAGTATTGAAACGTATTAAAATGCAACTTCATAAACAAGGTCTAGTGGAGTGTCTGCGTAAAGGAATTAAAGATCGTGGTGTTACGTTACAGCTTGCCTATAATAAACCACCAACAGATATGAATAAAACATTGAATGAGCAATATGCGAAAAATCGTTTTAACGTTGTACGCCAAGTTTATTACAGCGATAAGCATAACAATAGCTTAGATATGGTGTTATTTTTAAACGGTTTACCAATCGTTGTGATGGAGCTCAAAAACCCATTAACGAATCAAACAGTAGAAGATGCGATGAAGCAACTGAAAAAAGACCGGGATCCACGTGAGCAATTGTTTAAGTTTAATGAACGTGTCGCTGTTTACTTTGCGGTAGATCCAGATGAAGTGTTTATGACGACAAAGCTGGATAAAGAGAAAACATACTTCTTACCGTTTAATAAAGGCAACAATGGCGGTAAAGGGAATCCTTTAGCATATAGTGAAAATTACCGTACACATTATTTATGGGATGAAATTTTAACGCCAGATAGCTTATTAGACATTTTATATCGCTTTGTTTTCGTGAAAAAAGACGATATTAAAGACTCGAATGGTGAAACAATTGGAGAGCGTCAAATGCTTATTTTCCCACGTTTCCATCAATTAGATGCAGTGCGTAAATTAGAAATAGATGTTAATGAAAAGCAAGTTGGTCAAAACTATTTAATTCAGCACTCTGCTGGTTCCGGGAAAACGAACTCGATTTCATGGCTTGCACATCGTTTAGCGAAATTGCACAATGCAGATAATGAATCGATTTTTAGTAGCGTAATTGTCATTACAGACCGTCGTGTATTAGATAAACAACTGCAAGATGCAGTGTATCAGCTGGAACATAAAGCGGGTATGGTAGCGCCGATTGATAAAGATTCTGAGCAGCTTGCACGAGCGCTCAATAATGAAACTCGCATTATTATTACGACGCTTCAAAAGTTCCCATTTGTATTAGAAAAGGTAGCAGGATTAGAACGTAAAAAATATGCGGTCATTATTGATGAGGCCCACTCTTCACAAGGTGGGAAGGCATCTACTGCTTTAACGAACGTATTATCTGATAAAACACTTGAAGCAGCATACGAAGAAGATCGTATTGCGGAAGAAAACTTAGATGATGTCGATGAAAAAATCGTTGAAACGATTATGAAAAGCGGTAAGCAAGATAATGTATCATTCTTCGCTTTTACAGCGACACCGAAGCCGAAGACGCTTGAAAAGTTCGGTACGATGGGCACAGATGGAAAACCACATGCATTCCATCAATATACGATGCGCCAAGCGATTGAAGAAGGCTTTATTTTAGATGTACTTGAGAACTATACGACGTATCAAACGTTCTGGAAAATTGCGAAGACAGTTGATGATGATCCAGAAGTATCGAAAAAACAAGCAACGCGTACGCTATCAAAATATGTTTCCTTGCATCCACATAGCATTGCGCAAAAAACAGAAATTATTATGGAGCATTATCGTAATTTTGTGCAACGTAAAATTGGTGGTCGTGCGAAAGCAATGGTCGTCACAGCAAGTCGCCTGCACGCTGTTCGTTATAAGATGGCGTTTGATAAGTATATTAATGACATGGGCTATGATGATTTAAAAACAGTTGTAGCCTTCTCTGGTACTGTAAAAGATAACGAAATCAATTATACAGAGCCTGATATGAATGGTTTCTCTGAGAAAGAGCTACCAGAAAAATTTAATTCAGACGAATATAAAGTGTTACTCGTGGCAGAGAAGTATCAAACAGGGTTTGATGAACCACTATTACATACGATGTATGTAGATAAACCTTTAAGCGGTATTAAAGCGGTTCAAACATTGTCTCGTTTAAATCGTATGTGTCCAGGAAAAGAAGATACATTTGTGTTAGATTTTATTAACGATCCAGATGTCATTAAAGAATCATTCCAACCTTATTATGAATCAACAAGTCTTTCAGAAGTAACGGACCCGAATATTTTATATGATATGCAAGCGGAAATTGAACCGTACCAAGTGTTTACGGATGATGAAGTACAACGAGTGAATGAAATTGAAGTAGCTGGTGGTGTTACAAAATCAACAAAAGCGCAAACGACTTTAAATGCGATTCTTGATCAAGGTGTTGAACGTTTCAAAGACCTTTCCGATGAAGAACAATTTGCTTTTAAACAAGTCGCAACGAAGTTTACACGTACGTATGGGTTCGTGCTGCAAGTCGTCACGTTTATTGATTTAGACTTACACAAGCAATACATTTATTTGACGTACTTACTGCGTAAACTACCACGTGGTAAAGGGGATAAAGATGTTTATATCGCAGATGATGTGGCATTAGAATATTATCGTAATCAAAAAGTATTCGAAGGTAGTATTGAACTTGAAAAGACAGGTGGCATTGACCTAGATCCACAAAAACATGGCGGTGGCGGTCAGCAAGAAGATGAAAAAGTGCGCTTATCAAGTATTTTAGATAAGTTAAATGACCGATTTGGTACGAACTTTACTGAAACAGATTTCCTTTCACGTGAACAAGTGAAAGAGGATATGCTGAATAGTGAAGAAGTACGCCAACAAGCGCAAAATAACACAAAAGACAACTTTAAATTTGCTTTTGAACGTTCATTTATGAATTTTGTCATTGATCGTATGAATACAAACCAAGAATTCTTCATGAAGATTTTAGAAAACGATGAATTTAAAACATATATCATGAGTGACATGATGGATGAAGTTTATGGAGAAGTGAATAATTAGTCGTAAATTTTTAATGAAAAACCAGTATCCTTTTAAAATATTAATAGGGTACGGGTTTTTTTAATAAATTAAAAGCGAACTAGATACATCAAGTACTCTTTAAAAGAAATATAAATGGTTTAAATATAACTTTTTTTCGCATCTAAATAATCCTTAAATATATTTATTGAGTTTAAAACGTATTATTCGTTTTTAATTGAAGTATTTTTGATGAATATTACAATTAAATGAATATAAAAACGTAATTTACGTTTAAAAAATAGTTCATGATGAGGTTTTTAAAAATGAAGTTGAGTGTACCGTTAAAATATTTTAAAGATTAATAATATTAATGCTTTAGTACAGTCATTTAAAAACTTACTACTTAAAATAAAAATTATATAAAGTCGATTAAATCTAATCTGTTGCTAAAATTTTTGTCTAATGATGTGCATTTAAGATGAAAATCTCAATGATATTCTAATTGATTATATGTTATTTTTTGTTATATTTATTAAAGATATTGTATTTTTTATTAAAAGTATATTACTCGTGTATACGATTAATAGAATAAAGTAATCAGAAATAGTAAATGTTCTTTCAAATAGCTTAATGCTATAAACAATCTTTTAATTTGCTATATTTTAGAAAGTACATTTTAATTGAGGTGAAAACATGCAAAAAAAATTCTTTGGAATTCTAGCAGATTTAGCGTTTGGATTGCAAAAAAAACAGTTTGTTTATGAAAAACTAAAGAAAAATGAAGAATATTTTTACTTTCAACAACCAGAATTAGTCAAAGCAATTCAAGAATTAGGTCTTTTTATGCTAGAAAATGGAATTGTTACAGAAGAAGGTGTTCCTCTTGCACCACAAAATGAAACAGATGCTATAAATAACTATTTTTCTAAAACATTAGATGAATGGCCATGTGGAAAACATCCACATTTTCAAAATTTACTTGTGTATCAAGAGAATGAAGAAAGGCTTATTTATTTAAGTCCAGAACGAACTCATTATGAGGTAACCTCTTGGTGTGAAGAATTAGCAGCAGCTAGTCAAAGTTTTAACTATGAAGCAATGCAGGGAGCTGTTTATGAGCAGTTTGCTTTTGTTAGCGAAGAACAATATGTATTTCTAAGAAAATATATAATTGAACACCCTATTATCAATTTAATTGATAAATATGAGTTTAATCAGTCAGGTAAAAAAATGGGACTTACAACAGATTACATGGATAAATTTATTGAAACTGCTTTTGAACCAATTCCTGAAAATGTAGTAGGGATTTGTGGGTTTTGTAAATGGACAGTAGTTAAGACAACTTTCAATGAGCGCTGTATAGATAGACTTTGTTATAATAATACGGATAATTTCTTTCATGTAGAAGAAATAAAAGATAAAACTACTAAACTTCGTTTAAAACCAGGAGTAATGAAGTTTATGTCCTTACCAGGAAAAGATGAGTTAGAGCTTTATGAATATTGCAAAGCTCTCAAGTTAGATGTTGCATTATGGCCAGACAAAGACCGTTATGATTTAAAAATTGTAACATCATCTACTGTATTAGCAGTTGATGTAAAAAGCTATTTTAGTCCGTATTTGTTAGCTCATCATATTGAAAGTAAAGGCATTTTTAAAAATTTACAAGGAAGTGAGAGGCGAATTCTCGTTGTACCAGACCATCGCGTGCAGAAAAAGGATTATATACAAATAATTCGGAATATTCTGGATGATAAAGGGGTAGAATCCATGACAATGAAATCACTTAAGAAAATAGTGAGGGAGGAAGCAAAACGTAATGGTTAAAGTATATAGTAAGTTACTAAAAGATATCTATACTATTCATAGTCATGGAAATAATATAATTCAAAAAAAAGATATGGATAATGTTATTAAGCTAGAGTGTTTACTTTATTACAATTATTTCAACAAAATCACTGGAAAAGTAAAAAACTTGCAAGGGTTACTTCAAAACCTACATAAAATAGGAAGGAATGAGTTTTCAAAAATCCATTATGAATTAGATATTCTAAATAAAAACTTGAAATCACTTTCAAGTATGCAGCAAATGAAAAAAGCAATTCAACTATATATGCAGTTAGAAGATAACTTGAGACTATTTAATATAAATGATATTTTGCATATTAGAGAGAATATAGATTTCGAAAGTGAAAGAATTAGAGTATATGAATATTTATTTCGAAATGTAGTAGAGGAAGTAGAGTTGAGCATTCCGCAAGTTAAAACAGATATTTCTTACGTAAAGATTGATGATAAAAAAATTGATATCTCAGCTTATAACTTACCACTATATGATTTAGAATCACCGAAGCCTAAAAAAGGTGGGGATATCAAAATATCTATAAAAGATTTAAAAATTGTAGCAGAAGAAATGGATGAAATTATTTCACGAAATAGTTTTTTAAAACGTCAAAGCTATAGAAAGCGTTTAGAAAGTTTTAAAGTTAGTTTGAATAATCAATATGGTATTGAGGAAGTAGAGAATATTACTATCAAAGAAGTTTGTCATATTATAGGCATGGTAGGAACAGGGAAGTCTACACTTATTCAAGTACTTGTATTTTACTTAGCAAAAAAGGGTTATCGATCAATGGTGCTATTTGAAACAGTGAAAGAAGTAGTGGATAATACGTTTTTATTTGAAAAGTTAGGAATACAAGCAGTAGCGATTAATGGAGAGAGGAACCAACAAAATAGAATACAAAAAGTAATAGAATATGATGAAATGATAGTAAATGAGCATTACGCACAATATTTAACTGGAAATTGCTATATTAGTAATTTAGCAGAAGGTGTGTACGATTCTTTAACTAATTATGGAAAAGAGCCATGTTATAACATGAAGTATAATGATCAAGCTATCTTATGTCCATTTTTTTCAATCTGTCCAAGAAAACAAAATATTAGAAAGCTTAATAAGGCATCTACTATTTTTACCAATGTGAATAGTCTGTTAACTACTAGGACAGGTATGATTAAAAAACGTGGAAGGTTGTTATTATTAGAATATGCACTCGACTTTATGGATGTTGTAATTTTCGATGAAGCAGATGCTATTCAAGTACGATTAGATTCAACATTAAATGAAGCTGAGTATACAGAGGATTTATTAAAAAGTAATTTTTCGGAAATTAAAAATTATATTGAAAAAGCTATCTTAGGTTCGGAATTTGAATCCTATAGAGATTTACATGTGAGTTTTACAATGGTAATAGCAACATTATCTGAGGTAAAATCTTTGATTAATACTAAAACCATACATGAAAATTTTTCGAATATTAAATATGGACAATGGTTTTCAGGATATGTATTAATTAATTCGTTGAAATTCTTACCTGATCAATTTATCAAAGATTACTTAAGTTTTGTGCAAAACAATAAGTCTGAATTTTCAGATTTAGAAGATGCATATATTTTAAATTCAGCTAAATTGAAAATTAAATATGAAGAATTGTATGAACGCTATGGAATTGAAAGCGAGTATAAGATAATAGTCCGGTTTTTAATCGCATTGATATTTACTGAAAAATATATATTTTCTTTGCAAACTGAATTAGAACAAGTACAAAAGATACATGATAGTATAGATCAAGCTACATTACCAAATATATTTAGAAAAATAAATAATAAATTAAAAGGTTTGTTGCCGAATTCACCTACTAATAATCGTTTTGGCTTTTTATATGATAGAGAACAAAATACACTTCAAATTTTTAGACAGCAAGCTATAGGAAGAAGTGCAATGATTGATTTACCTTATTTGAAAATTGATGAGCATGGTAAAGCTTTAGGTCCTCATACAATTTTATTATCTGGTTCAAGTTTTGCGCCTGGAAGTCAAGCAGGTCATATTTATCGAAAGGTAAATTATATTCTAGAACCGCCCAATGAAATGCAAGAATTTATAAAGAAAATTAAGATAAAACACATGAAAACAGATATAAGAATTTCAGGTACAAAAGATAAGAAGGTGGCATTAGAAAAAATGTGTCAAGAATTTAAAGATGTTTTTATTAATGCTGCTGAAGAAGAAGGGCGATCTTTAATTATTGTTAACAGTTATCAACAAGCGAAGTGGGTTCAAGAGATATTAAATCGAATTCTAGCTTGTAAAGTATATAGGTTAGTTCCAGATTCAAAAAAAGCAGAAAATTATTGCATACAAAGGAATAAGTTGAATAATTCTATAAATATAGATTATAAATTTTTAGTAGCACCTGCAACAGCTATTTCAAGAGGGTTCAATATAGTAGATAACAATGGACAATCACTTTTTAAAAAGTTATTTGTACTTATAAGACCAATGTCCAAGCCCAAACAAGTGGGAGAGGCTGTTACAATTGTAAATGGTAAAGTGACAGAATTTTTAAGTAATTGTAGCGCTACAGTTTATGGATCAGAATATTTAAATCAAATTCAAAATGCGAGAAGTCATGCACAAAAAGTTTGGAATGATATTTTACGTGACTTTTATAGCATTAGCCATGCTGATGATATTTTAAAAAAGAATATTACTGTCTCCCGACTAGTTTTATTAATGCAATTAATTGGTCGATTATTGAGAGTGACAGATTATAGCGTAGAACCACCAGAAATCTTTTTATTAGATCATGCATTCACAGGAGAAAAAGAAATTTCATTCAATTTGTTAAAAGAAATAGAAGAATATTTAGAAGGTGGATGTGAAAATGATCAGTATGGAGTTTTGATGGAAAAATTATACATGCCTTTTTTGGAGGGATTAAGGAGAGGAAAATAAATTGTTTAAAACAATTAAATTGCAAGCATATAAGTTAAAATCAAATTTAGAAGTGAAAGTATATCGTTATAAATATCCAAAGCAATGGGTTGAAAGTTTTAAATCTGTAAATGCTCGTTTAGCAAAAGATAAAAAACATATGCCTTTCAAACAAATTAAAGAATTTTTATATAGTTGGGATTCAAATATAGTATATATAAATGACCTGAAAAATACTTATAAGGACTCTACATGGATACTTTCTACTAAACCAATTGATGAGCTATTAGCTGTAGCTATAATTAAAATTTGTTTTGAGGAAACGATTGAAAATATAAAACAACCTCATGTAAAAGAGATGTTTCAAGAATGGGTCGAAAAGTTAGATGTGGTAACAAACTTAGAAAGTGACTATGAGTCTTTGAAATTAACTAGAACTGATGGGGAATTAGAAGAAAATAATTTAGCATTTGAAGTTATTCCACGCCTTGTTTATCAGCAACTACAAAAACAGCCTCTAAACATTGAACATAATATTGTGCATTTCATACAAAGTTCAAATGGCTTATTCTCAAAACCAAATAATCTTTATTATGAGATGAAAAATAATAAAATTTATTATTCTATTAAGGTTATTGCAGAAATTCAAACAACACCTCATCAAAGATTACCCATGCTACATTTCAAATTCAGTATTTCGCGATGGATGAATTATAAATTGCCTTTAAACAATGAGTGGGCATCTCGAACGTCTACCTATTTTAATTTAGACGATAGATTGGTGAAAATAGAATTAGTTAAAGAAGGAGATAAGCTGTACTGGGATCCATTACAACAAAAAATATACAGTACTATTTATATAGGTAGTACTTTACCAGATGTTAAAAGTTTAGTTGAAAAGCCAAATATGTATGAAAACATTTATGTCGCCCATAGATTAAGTTTCGGTAAAAATTTTGTAGGTTCTGGAGAGTCTATGAAAGACCGCCACATATTAAATAAATGGATTCAAGAAGAAGTATCTGAAATCATCGAACCATTAGCTCCTAGCTTGAAAAGTAATAGTGTAATTGGTCAAAATAGTAAAATAAAAATTTCATCTAACCTAGAAAATATTGAAAATTTGTATGATACACTTTTGACTGTAACAGGGCGCAATGTATTAAACATTGAAATTCTTTATATGGGTGATAAAACTGAATGGATTAGTACTTTCAAAAAAGAGTTAACTGATATATTTGGAGCAGAAGAAGGTGAAGTTAATATAGCTAACTTCAAGTTAAATATAAATTATAAACAAGAAAATGAAATACTTTCAGGTTTGGATGGTGCGAAAAAGACTTTAGAAAGACACGAACAAAAAATACTTCAAATTAATGAGAAATTGGATGAAGTAAAAGAAATGACGATGTGTTTTGTTTTATTACCTTTTTTAGATGAAAATGGTGAATTATACTATAAAGCAAAAGAAGACCCTAAAAAAGCTATTCGTGCAGGTTTAGCTACAACAGGAAGGTTATCACAATTTATCGATTGCAGCGCAGACAAGAGTAATCTAAATTTGCGTGTTAAAGTCGCAATCTTAGATGCTTTAAGACAATTAGGGTATATTGATTCGTTTGAAACTAGAAAATATAAAACAATTAATTATAATACGGTTTTTTCAGGAATTCATATTATTAATTTTAAAAGAACGCCATATGGAATTACAAATCGTATATTTGTATATATTGAACGTAGTGCTAATAAAGGACCTACTTTTGTTGAATGCCCGTCTCTTTGGAAAGGTCGCAAATATTATTGGGAATCTAGCTTAGAATTCCAAAAAATATCTACATTTGAAGGGCGAAAGCAGTTTAAAGCAAATCGTATAATTAAGGATATAAAAGATAAAATTCATGAATTGAACCATCGAAAAGATGAACCACATTTATTGATGATTTTTAGTGATGGTGTTACTAGAAAAGAATGGGGATTTATAACAGATAAAAATTTGGCTTCTGTTGATAAAAAAGGAGATTATACATTAGAATCAATTTGGTTTGAAAAAGGTAAAGAGTCTGAAGGAGTGCAATTTGATGAGGGAAACCAACTTCGAATTATTAGAGTAAGAAATAATTCTGAAGTTCCAGATTACTTGACACCTTTAAATGATAAAGGGGACTATCAATCTAAAACAGGGATATTCATTTTAAATGGTGTATATTATAGCATCGGCCAAAAACCAAAAGATAAAGAGTATGGAAATACTAGGTATTCCAATAATAGTAAAATACTTATGCAAAACCCTAATAAAACATGTAAGATTTCAAATATTGTAGAACTTTACCCAATTCATTTGAATAGTTTAGATGACCCGAATGAATGGATTAGTTTAGTTCATAACTATCGAGAGTTTGCACATCAATATAAAGGTACATTACAAGCTCCTTTATTATTGCACATGGCTTCTCAATTGGAAGAATATATTTATTAGAATAAAAGGTTGAATCAATATAGTATACTAGCGTATAAAAATATTAATGATTAGACTTGAGTTTCTTATTTGTGTCGGATCATACTATCTTTTTATGTAGACGAATTATTAGAATGAGATATTTTAAAATATATATTCACCATTATGATATAAAAGTATCGTGGGTTTTCAGTGTAATTTGAGAAATCTTATTTTAAAAAACAAAAAAGATCCTGGAACAGAACAAAATAATATGTCTCAAATGCGAATAATCCAATCAATTGAACGCGTAGAAAACGACTCCTGCGGGAATAGCATGAGCTGAAAACCCCACAGGAACGTAGTGACGAGGAGTTTGAAGCCATGCCCGCGGAAAGCGTTTTTCGAAGCAGAAATTGATGTGAACGAACAAATCCTGTATGATTTTTCAAAATCATATGGGATTTGTTCTGTTGAAAATACTTTTGTCCCAGACTTTTTTTATTCCTCACCCTAAATACGCTCTAAAAACTCTAAGCGATTTCCGCAAGGGTCATTCACATAAAAGCGAATCGCGTTTTCAAGTGGTTCATCTTCAACTGTCTCGATGTTGTGTGCGTGTAATGTTTCTTTGAGTAGAGCTAAGTCTTTCACGATAAAGGCTGGATGTGCTTTCGTTGCGGGGGTAAAGGGTTCTTGAATACCGATATGTACTTCATGCTGTCCGCACTTGAACCATACGCCGCCGCGTTTTTTTAGATTGTCTGGTTTTTCTATTTCAGGCATACCTAAGATGTCATGAAAGAAATGTCTATAAGCAGCTTCACTATTTTTCGGAGCAGCTAATTGGATATGATCGATGTCGATGAACATGGTTGGTTCCTCCTTATATACGTTTTCCACGTAAATTAATGAACATTGCAAAGAAAATAAGGCTAAGAATTAAGAAAATAATAATGAAGAAATTCGATAAGAACGGGTTATGGTCGGGTTCGGTTGGATAACTGCCTGTGAATACTTGGGCGAACCAATAAATCATCGTAGCAATGTGCTCTAAACTGAAGACAATGCCACTCGCTATTAAAAAGCTTGCGCTTAATACGATACTACTTTTTTCTGTCATACCGTCACCACCTTCCTAAATATTAGTATAAAGTAAAAAAATGGAATTAAAATAGTTTTTGTGTAAGTTTTCAAAACAAGTGGTAAAGAGAAGGGAGTTGAAGGGAGAGAATGATGTGAAAGGAACGGTCTTTGCAATTATTTATGTCATACTAGGAATTTTAATCATTTTAGCACCGTCGATTATTTCAGGACGTGGTTATGATGAGGCGAATACGTTGTCGTCCTTTTTGACAGCCGATTATATCGTGCGAATCATCTCGTTTATTGTAGGGATTTTAATTATTGTATTTGCGGTGCGCGCGTTCCAAAAGAAATAATACTGTAACAAACATTGAAATAGAGAAAACCCCTAAAGTTCTTATTCTACACGAATAAATGTGATTTATGAATATTGAATATGTTCTGACAAAAGAAATTCACCTTTTTGTCAAATACCATAAGAGGTATTGTGCCTATCTCGTGAACATTTAAGAAGTAGGATTGATTTTACATGTCCATATGATAGGATAAAAGCGTAATCAATATTCATTACAAATTAACTAGAACTTATTATTTAGGAGATGTTTTCATTATGTCATGGGCATTACTTATTACGCTTGTACTTGGGACAGTAGTCAAATTACTTACAGCACCACCAAATATCGTGGTTGTTTGGTTGACAGAACGTTATGCGATGCATCAAAAGTTGAAGTCAGAAGAAGTAACAATTACATTTGACCAAAAAGAATTAACAGGACAAGAGAAAGAAGATTTCATCCAATCATTTAATGAAGCCGCATTTTTAGTACGTAATCCAATTTTTAAAGGTTTCGAAGATGAAGTATTAAATCCAGATACAGACATTGTACCGTACGTAATCGATGTGAATAAAAAAGGTAAACATTCAACACTATCTGTTTATTATGCAGAAGATCGTGTAAATGTAGTAAAACAACGCAATAAAAAAGTAATCTCTTACAGCTTAAACTCAGAAGAACTATCAAATACAACATTAAAAGGTCAAGCAGCTTGCAGTAAACATATGCAACTTGTTTAATGTGATCAAACGAATGATTGAGCGAATCAATCATTCGTTTTTTTTATTACTTTTCGTTACGCTAAGAACCTGTTAAAATAGAAGCAGTGTATGTACACGTGACGAGAGTGAAAGTGGTGAAAGATATTGGACGAACAGAAAAAGCAAGAGGAACAGCCAGAAGTAGAACCGAAAGCCTCGGAAGAAACGAAGCCTGCTGGTAAATACATTCGCCTGAAGCCCTTTACACTAATTATGATGATTATTGTATTAATTCTTGCGACATCAGGTATCACAATTTTTGCTTTAACGGTTGGGGAGAAGAAGGTAGTCGAAGTACGCACACCAAACCATGAAGAATTCCAAAAAGTATTTGATACATATGATGAACTAAACAAATCGTACTATGAAAAAATAGATGAAGATGCACTTGTGAATGGTGCGTTAAAAGGGATGATTGAGTCATTAGGTGATCCTTATTCAAACTATTTAGGCAAGGAAGAAGCAACACAATTTAATGATAGTATCTCATCTAGTTTTGATGGGATTGGTGCAGAGATTCAAGAAAAAGATGGTCAGATTATGATTGTCTCGCCAATTAAAAACTCACCTGCAGAAAAGGCTGGCTTACGTCCAAATGATATTATTAAATCAGTTGATGGTAAATCGGTTGTAGGAAAAACAGCAACAGAGACCGTACAAAAAATTCGTGGTAAAAAAGGTACGAAAGTGACATTAGAATATCAGCGTGGAAAAGATTCAAAACTACACAAGGTGACGATCACACGCGATGCAATTCCAATCGAAACGGTCTATGCAAAAATGACAAAAGATAAAATTGCACATATTCAAATTACAACATTTGCGGACCAAACGTATCAAGAATTACTGAAGAAGCTGGATGAGATGGAGAAGAAGGGTATGAAAGGTCTTGTACTCGATGTTCGTCAAAATCCAGGTGGTATTTTAACAACTGCCGTTAATATTGCGAGTCTATTCGTAGATGCGGGTGAACCGATTATGCAAATTGAGCCGAAAGATGGTCAAAAAGAGATTATTCGCGCTCAAAATGGTCGTAAAGTAGATGTGCCAACTGCGTTATTAATTGATGGTGGTAGTGCTTCTGCTTCTGAAATTCTAGCAGCAGCGATGAATGAAGATGCACATATTCCATTAGTTGGTGAAAAAACATTCGGTAAAGGTACGATGCAAACAGCGAAAAGTTTAGAAGATGGTTCTACGTTAAAATATACAACAGGTAAATGGTTAACACCTGAAGGTAAATGGATTCATAAAAAAGGAATTCAACCAACTGTTAAAGTAGATTATCCAAGTTATGCTTCGTTACCATATTTAGATCCTTCTAAAACAATGAAATTAGGGGATGTATCAGAACAAGTGAAGGCAGCAGAAAAAATGCTGAAGGCACTTGGTTATAATCCAGGCAAAATTGATGGATTATATGATGAGTACACATCTTATGCGGTCAGTCGTTTCCAAGCGAATAATAAACTAACAGTAGATGGTATATTAAAAGGCAAAACGACGAATAAATTAATGGATGAATTACGTGAGAAAATCCGTAAAGATGATCCACAATTATTAAAAGCACGCAAAATTGTTTTAAAAGAATTGAATCAATAAGGAGGAAGGGGCAGCTTATGAGTTGTCCCTTTTTTCATAAAGGAGTGTTATATATGAAAGATGTGTATTTATTAAGTGGATTTTTAGGTAGTGGTAAAACAACATTACTCGCGAATATGATTAAATCATTAAAAGAACAGGGGTTAAAGCCTGCAGTTATTATGAATGAATTAGGGGAACTAAATTTTGATTCACAAGCAGTTGAAGAAGGCATTCCATTAAAAGAAATGTTGAATGGTTGTATTTGCTGTACAGGTTCTGAAAATACAGAAGCGCAAATTCAAGGGTTACTAGCAGAGAATGATTTTGATGTCTTATTGATTGAAACAACGGGTGCTGCACATCCTGTGGAAGCATTAGATGCAGTATATTCACCGCTTTTTGCAGATCAATTGAATATTAAAGGCATCGTAACCGTAGCAGATAGTAAGCGTTGGTTGATGCGTCATGAGATGACACCACAAACACGTTCTTTATTTTTAGAGCAAATTCGTCATGCGCATTTATTATTAGTAAATAAAGCAGATTTATTAACAGAACAAGAGTTAGGGCAAGTCACATACGAATTACAAGCACTAAATCCGAATGCTTTAATCGTTCAAACAACGAATGCAAAAGTACCATATTCATTTTTAAATAAAATTCAAGCGACAGCGCGTCCAACGGATATTGAAAAAGCAGATATTGGACATCATTTGCACCTTAGTTCTCGCTTAGTTGATTTTACAGACCAAGCATTTACGCAAGAGGAGATTGAGGATTGGGTGCGCTCATTACCAGAGACAGTGTATCGTATGAAAGGGTATTTGCCGATTAAAGGAAATAGTAAGCCGATGTTATTCCAATACGCATACGGTTTAACGCAGTGGATGCCTGAATTCATAAAAATGCCGCCGAAGTTAGTGATTATCGGCGACGGAGTAGATGCGATTCCTTTACCCACTACTACTTTGTGATTTAGCACGCTTAAATTGAATATAGTAGATGAGGAATGTTACGACTAGAATGGCAACAAAAGCGACGAATTCCCATATACCTAGATGAATCGTAGTGATATCGAGTGCAAGAAGTACATTTTTCAACATGATCCATGTGAGGAAGAGTAAGAGTTCATTTTTTAAAAGGCTAGTCATACGAGAGAGAATCATATGCTGTTCTTCTGATGCGAGCCGTTGATCGGGTTTTGGAAGGTGCATGAATTGTGGTTTTTGTTCCATATAACGTAGGAAACTCCAAAGAGCGATACCGAGTGCTGGAATGAAGAAAACAAACCAACGATTTGCATAGCGATCAGGTTCTCCTAAAATATTATAGTGACTTGGAACTTCTGCAGGTAGGCGATTGAAGAAAATGATGAGTAGCATAGTTGTGGCGAACCAGAGAATAAGTGTGATCCAATCGAGTACACGATACATAAAAATCCCCTCCTTCGTGCTTTTATTATAGCATGAGGAGGGGATTTTTAATAATTCACAACATCCTTTTTATGGAATTTATGAACGGAATTTATTTTGTACAATGCTTAGTCGAATACTGAGTGAGATGGCCCCAATTGCAAGACCTGTAATGAGACCAATCCAATAACCGTAAGGACCCAAATCGAAAAATGTAGCGAGTACATAACCGAATGGTAGCGCGATTACCCAATACGAGATGACAGCCATGATTGAGGTAATCGTAACATCTTTATATCCGCGTAGTGCGCCTTGAATCGGTGCTTGAATGGCATCTGATAATTGGAAGAATGCCGCATAGATTAAGAAACTTGCAGCAAGAGATAGAACATCGACATCATCACTATAAATCATCGCGATTTCATGGCGGAAACCAATAAGAATAGCGAGTGTGACCATACAGATGGACACTGCGAGCAGGATGGCTTTTTTCGTATAGTCGCGTGCATCTTTTGCGCGTCCGGCACCAATTTCATAGCCAATTAAAATGGTTGCACCCATAGAAATACTAAGTGGGATCATATAAGAGAGACTAGCGAAGTTCATGGCGATTTGATGTGCACCGATGACTTCTGTTGAGTATTGGCTCATCACAATTGTCACTACAGCGAAAATACCTGTTTCAGCAAAGAGTGCAAGTCCGATGGGAACGCCAATAAGTAAAATCTCTTTTGACTTCTTCCAGTTGGGTTTTGAAAACTGCTTGAACAACTGAAAATTTGAGAATGGTTTTGCTTTGATTGTAATCCCAATCGCGATGAAGCAAATAATCCAATATGTAATAGCAGAAGCAATACCAGCACCTACACCACCAAGTGCAGGGAACCCCCAGTTACCAAAAATAAAAAGATAACAGAAGAAGATGTTTACAGGTGTCGAAATTAAGGTGATGAACATCGACATTCTTGTTTGTCCGAGTGCATCAATGAAGCAACGAAGTACAGTGTAGATGAATAAAGGAACGAGTCCGAAACACATCGCGAGTAAGTAGCCATGTGCGACATCTTGAACATGAGGTTCTAGTGGCATCCAAGAGAGAATCGTATTCATGCTGAAGAACATGAAGGCGAAAACAATCATTGCTAAAATAATTGATACGATGATTCCTTGTTGGACGGTAAATGTTGCCTCTTTCATTTTTTTTGCGCCGACTGATTGTGCTACAATAGGGGTAACAGATAGTAAAATACCAGAAATCCCTACATAGATTGGCATCCAGATGGACGAACCGATGGAGACACCGGCTAAATCGGTTGTGCCGTATTTGCTTGAGAATAATACATCAAAAAAGGTAACTAAATATAGTGCAATTTGTGTAACTAAGATGGGTGAAACAATGACTAAAAGCAATTTCCACTTTTGTCCGTTCGTAGTCGTTTCGTACACAGAATCGCCTCCTTTCATAAAATTAAGTCCATTGTGCCTTTTCATGGATGGGTTGGTATAGTACAATAAGATATTATTTTTATACATGTAAAAATCGTATAAATAGAATGGAGTTTATTATACAAATGAATCAGAAAACAGTTGTATTAACTGGTGGCGGAACAGCAGGGCACGTCTCGCTCAATCAAGCTATCATACCATCATTTTTAGATAAAGGCTATGACGTTCATTATATCGGTTCTAAGGACGGTATTGAACAAGAAATTATTTCAGAAGCGTTTCCAAATTTACCGTTTCATTCAATTTCAAGTGGGAAGTTACGTCGCTACTTTTCGGTGAAGAATTTTACAGATCCATTCAAAGTGCTGGCAGGTGTATTCCAAGCAGTCGGTCTACTACGTAAATTAAAGCCAATGATTGTCTTTTCAAAAGGTGGATTCGTATCGGTACCGGTCGTTATTGCAGCGAAAGTTTTAGGTATTCCTGTTGTCTCACATGAATCTGATGTTACACCAGGTCTTGCGAATAAGATTTCATTACCATTCGCATCACATATTTTCACGATTTTTAAACAAACATTAAAATACTTACCATCTGAAAAATCAAGTTGTACAGGTTCAATTATTCGTCCAGAATTATTTGAAGGTGACCGAACAAGAGGATTAGCGATGTGTCAATTTACAAATGGTAAGCCGACCATCTTAATTATGGGTGGTTCACTTGGCTCGAAGTTCATTAACCAAGCAGTACGCAACAACTTAACGGAATTACTTGTACAATACAATATCATTCATCTTTGTGGTAAAGGTAATATAGATGAGGCATTAAATGAAATGCCAGGTTATCAGCAGTATGAATATGTGACGACTGAATTACCTGACTTACTTCATGCGAGTGATTACATCGTATCGCGTGCTGGTTCCAATTCGATTTTCGAATTTTTAGCGCTAGAAAAGCCCATGTTATTAATTCCATTATCAATGGCGCAGTCGCGTGGTGATCAAATCGTCAATGCGAAAATTTTCAAACAACAAGGTTTAGCAGAAGTGTTGCAAGAAGAAGAATTGACACCTGAAAGCTTCATGCAGGCACTGCGTACATTAAAAGAGAACGAAACGGCTCTACGTCAAAATATGATAGAAGCAGAATCACCAAAAACACCAGACGAGATGGTGGCACTGATTATGCAATATGCGAAAAAATAATTAGTTAATCGGGAGAGTCTTAGGATTCTCTCGATTTTTTTTACACACAAAACCCCTCCATCTAAAATGAAGGGGTTGTTTTATTACATCGCTTGTTCTGTCTCCTGTGCTTGGCGAGCAGTATACAAGTAGAAGTTATCTCGTTCGATTTTGAACAATTCGAATTTTTGTTCACCTGCATTGATTTCTTCGTATAGTGCTGGGTGACTTTCTTTCGCATCACACGCATACTCTAATTTCGCAGCAGCACGTTGAGATTTAATGTTCTCTTTTTTAATTTTCATAAATACAGTTTGAAAGTCTAGTTCAAAAAACAGTTCATTGAAGAAGTCTAGTTTTGCTTGTTGGTTATAACCCTTACCTTGATAAGGTAAACCAATCCAAGTGCCTAAAAAACCAGCCTTATCTTCAATATCGTATAGTGTAATCGTCCCAATTGGGTGGCCCCACTCGTCAAGTATTGTACGAGAAACAACAAGTCCTTGCTCTTCTTCCTCCATAAGCTGGCGAGTCATAAACCATAATTCATCTGCTGTCTTAGCCTTTTGACGGACAAAAGGGAAGACAGATGGGTGGCTTAACAATTCAAATAATTCATTACTTTCGTAAAGATCACGTTGTTTAAGCATACCTAACGCCTCCTTTTGGGTGGACCTTCAAACATACATACCATGTTCGCTCCACCTTCGAAATTTTTCATAAGTGTTGCATAAAAAATTTCGGGGTGGGAATCGAACCCACTAGAACCAGAAAACTGGTGACGCACCATTTGCCTTCCCTAAAATCTACTATTACGAATAGAGATTCATTTATGAAATTATTTTGCAATTTAAATATACAAGGAATTACATCATTTGAAAAGATAAAAATGCGAAATTTTTATCTTTTTTTAAAAAATCCCTTACCTAATGACAAAAAATCTTAAAAATTGTCTAAATCGTGTCTATTCGTCTTAGTAAATTTTAAATAAGGTTTTACTATATACCCTCTTTTAAATAAAAATATGCCGTTTTAAAGCAAAAAAATATTTCAAATAAGAAAAAATATTAGAACAAATGTATAGTATTTGATATAATTTATACAATTTTTCATTAAAAAAGCATAAAATTCTCAAAAAAATAAATTATG
Source organism: Kurthia sp. 11kri321 (assembly GCF_001534765.1). NCBI lineage: Bacteria > Bacillati > Bacillota > Bacilli > Caryophanales > Caryophanaceae > Kurthia > Kurthia sp. 11kri321. Next base: position 1,738,127 of record NZ_CP013217.1, on the reverse strand, counting down.
ACTTCAAGTGAACAGGGTTGTAACCATAAAAAATAAGAATTATGATAGAGTAGACAGGAAATGTAGGGGGATTTAACGATGAAATATGATGTATTAAAAGTTCAAGGTTCAGGCAATACATTCTTTTTAATAGAAGGTAAAAATGACGAGTTGAATTGGTCAGAAATCGGTAAATGGTTATGCGACCCAGCGCAGTATGGTGGAGCAGATGGCCTACTTGTTGTGTTACCATCAGTACATGCAGATGCAAAAATGCGTGTCATTAATGCGGACGGATCAGAAGCGTCAATGTGTGGAAATGGATTACGCTGTGTGGCACGTTATGTATTAAATAAACTCGGTAAAGATCAGGGGATTATCGAAACAATGAAGGCAGACTTACATGTTGCACGTCAAGGTGAGTTAGTAGAAGGGATTCATGCTTTTGCAGTAGAGATTGCACCTGTGTCATTCGATTTAGCTTCTTTACCAATGGTCTATAATGCACAGCACACATTAATTGATGAACAGATTGCCGATTTTTCAACAGAATTACGTTATACAGCAGTATCTGTACCAAATCCACATTTAATCTCAATTGTACCTAAAGCATATATTGAAGATTTTAAACATCAGGAGCAATTAGCGAAGCGCTTAAATGACGAAAATAATTATACGCCAGATGGTGTAAACGTTAGCTATGTCTATCCAATCTCATCATCAGAAATTTTTGTCCGTACATATGAACGAGGTGTTGGCTTTACGAATGCATGTGGTACAGCGATGACAGCCTCATCGTTAGTTGCTTCACTTTTACACATTGTGGACGAAAATATGGTTACAGTCTATAATCCAGGTGGTTTCGTTAAGTGTCACGTGCAGCAAAGCGGAACAGAAACAAAATTATCCTTAATCGGAAATGCAACATATATCGCATTATATGAATTGAACATTGATGACGAAAATCATCTTTATATAAAGGAAGAGTTAACGGAGCAAAGTGAATATCTACAAAAAATAAAAGAAGTGTGTATTGCTTTTTGAAACGTGAGAAAAACAAACTCGGGGGAGTGGAAGAAATTTGAGAAACGAAATAGAAGCATCAGTGAACCAATTGCATACTTTATTTGAACATTGTGCGGATTTCGTTTTTTACATGGAAAACGTAGATGGACAATTCATTTATCGTTATGTTAATCCCGTGGCACTTGAAAAAGTATTTCAACAACAATCGCCAATCAATCAAACATTACAACAACATGTTCTAGTTTTAGAAACGCTACATGTCATTGAACGCCACTATAGACAAGCGCTTGAGACAAAAGAACAAGTTGTATTCCGAGATTTTTACTTGTTTTCAAATACACCCACAACGAGCGAAACAACTGTTATTCCATTCGGGAATGGAGAAGCGGTCTTAGCTATTACAAAAGAAGTTGATATCTTAAAAACAATAGAGGAAGAAAATCACTTTTTAAGAACATTGTTTCAAGAACAGATGAATCCTATTTTGGTGTTAAATACAGAATATGAAGTTATTAAAGCAAATAAGCGTTTTTATGAAACATTTGGTTTCCAACCCAATATTCTTAGTAGAAACTTTTTTGATATAGCAAATTTAGATGAAGAAAAAAGAGTAGTATTCTTTAATGCTCTGGCGAATGCACGCCGAGGTCGCCGTACAATGGTTCGGCAAAAATTGATTAAGGTGCGACAAGAGACAGCAGAATTTATTTTGAGTTTCACACCTATTTTACTGCATGAACGTGTTGTCGCAATTTGCATTCAGGCACAGGAATATACACGTAATATTGCGCTTCAGGAATCTTTAGATGAAGCAAGTACGATTTTGAAAGCGTATCAATTCGCTCTAAATGAAGCTGCTAATCTATGTATGACGGATGCAGAAGGTGTCATTGAATATGTTAGTCCAGGATATGAAAAGATATCACAATATAAAAAAGAAGATTTAATTGGACAGACGAATGGTTTACTTAATTCAAGACAGCACCCGAAAAGCTTTTATAAAGAGATGTGGGATACGATTAAAGCGGGTCAGCCTTGGCGTGGTGAGATTTGTAATCGAACACGTCTCGGAACGCATTTTTGGGTGGATACAACCATTGTGCCAATGTACGGATCAGATGGCGAAATCGAACACTTCTTGTCGATTTGTTTAGATATTACAGATAAGCGTGTGATGATGACGAATTTACGCAATATTGAACGTACTTTCCGCTTAATTACAGAAAATACAAATGATTTTATCGTTATTACGAATGAAGATGGTATTGTACTATATGTTTCGCCTAATCATGAATCTCGTTTAGGTTATGAGAAAGAGGAGTTACTTGGTCAATTTTATTTAAGTGTTTTAACAGAAGAGAGTAAGATGGTATTAAGTACAGAACTTGATGTGCTTTTAGAAAATGAAGGCGAATCACAGTTAGAATTACAATTATGTACGAAGTCAGGCGAACGTGTCTGGATTGAAGCACATATTACAGCTGTAGAAGATACAGAACGCTCTGAAGTGTATCAATTCGTTATTATTGCCAGGGAAATAACGAAGCGTAAACAAAAAGAAGATGAGCTTCGATTCCTTGCGTATCACGATAGTTTAACGCTCTTACCGAATCGTCGTTACGTGACACTAGAGTTTCCGAAGTTAGTGAAGCAAGCGATTACATCGGGGACTGCACTGACGCTACTCTATTTAGATGGCGATAATTTTAAACGTATTAATGACTTATACGGACATGATATGGGGGATGACTTCATTCGAAACTTTGGGCAAGCTTTACTAGAAAGTGTACGCGATCATGATATTGTTGCGCGTATTGGTGGTGATGAGTTTATCGTCATTTTATCGAATATGTCATTAGATGATGACAAGCGAAATCGTCAAACGCTACAAACAATTGAACGTATTCAAAATACACTACGCCGTGGTTGGATGATTGGAAGTACACACTTCTCACCAACATCTTCAATCGGTGTAGCGAGCTATCCGAAAAATGGAGAATCTATTAATGAATTAATGGGTCATGCGGATGAAGCGTTATATGTGGCAAAGCGTATTAACGGAAAAGACTCATATCATATTTCAGAAAAGTATTTTCAGGAGGATGTGTAATGAAAAAAATCTTATTGGTAGAAGATGAAAAAAGCATTGCACGTTTTGTTGAATTAGAGCTACGTCACGAACAGTTCGATGTAACCGTTGCATACGATGGTCGCAGTGGATTGGACTATGCTCTTACCGAGTCATTTGATTTAATATTACTCGATGTCATGCTACCTGAACTGAACGGTATAGAGGTGTGTAGACGCATTCGAAAGGAATCAGATATACCCATTTTACTCATTACAGCTAGAGATGCTGTTATGGACCGTGTAGCGGGATTAGATGCAGGAGCGGATGACTACATTGTAAAGCCTTTTGCGATTGAAGAATTATTAGCACGTATTCGAGCAGCACTTCGACGCACAACGACAATGAAGGAGGAAGAAACGCCTATTCTTCGTTTCCGTGATTTATTCATTGATGAGCAAGCGTATACAGTCACAGTTGAAGGACAGGCGCTTCAATTAACAAAAACTGAATATGATTTACTCGTGTTACTCGTTCAAAATCAAAATCGTGTCTGTACAAGAGAACAGATTCTTGTAGCAGTATGGGGGTATGACAGCGAGGTAGAGACGAATGTAATTGATGTATACATTCGTCATTTACGTGCGAAGTTGCCACCAGACTACAGTCATGCAATTGAAACAGTAAGAGGAGTGGGATATGTGATGCGCACATGAAAATCAAACAACAAATAATGCAGAAGTGGATGCACCAATCGTTAAAAACGAAGTGGGCGTTCATATCTGCTTTTGTCATTTTTATTAGTTATTTATTTATTTGTGTTGTGATGTATGTATCATTACAATCATGGCTACTCTCAGATGAAAAACAGTCTGTCACACGTTCGATGAATGACCTCACATCCTTCTTTGAAAGTCGTGGTCCTTACTTAACGCTTGAAGAAGTCCAGCGCAACGAGAATTTAATTAATGGCATTGTCGATAAGAATCAAACAGCACGTATTTTAAATGCAGATGGCGTCGAAATTCTTCGCATTAATAATACGACAAAAGAGATTCCAGCCATACCATCTGATGTACCCAGCCGAGGCTATGCACTTGAAACATTAAAAGTGGATGGAGAAAAAAGTTTTGTAGCAACTGCAAAACTACGTCTAGGCGCGTTTGAAGGATATATTCAATTAACGCATCCTTTGAGTTCCTATGTATCACTCATGCGCTATTTATTAACAGCAATGATTTTAATGGGTGTGATAGCGCTTGTGTTATCATCAGCTGTTGGTTACACGTTGGCAACGAGGCTGTTGCGACCACTTGACCGTTTACGCTTTGAGATGAATCGTGTATCGAAAGAAGGTTTTGAAGCAAAAATCGAATTGCACGAACAAAGGCATGATGAGATTGGTGACTTACTTGATGTGTACCGTAAGATGATGGTGGAACTTGAAAATTCTTTTTTACAACAACAACGATTTATTTCCGATGCCTCTCACGAGTTACGTACGCCGATTCAAATTTTAGAAGGTCATTTAAACTTAATCAAACGATGGGGAAAAGATGATCCAGAAGTATTGGCGGAATCACTCGATACGTCTTTACAAGAGATTCATAGAATGCGCTCTTTAATCGAAGAGTTATTAGACCTTGCAAGACGTGAGAAAAAAGATATTCAAAATGGAGTAAATTTAATAGAAGAAACTAAAAAAGTAATAAATGAAACAAAACAATTACATCCAGAGGCTGAAATCATACTTGTGAGTAATGAAAATGATACCTTGAATGCAGCAATATCAAGGGATGCTTATAACCAAATTGTACGAAACCTATTACAAAATGCTATTCGTTATACCGAAAAAATTCCAAATATACGAATAAGCTTGACAAATGCGGCTGAGTGCCACAAAATCGAAGTCGAAGACAATGGTATCGGCATTCAATCAGATGCCATTCCACGTATATTTGATCGTTTCTTCCGAGTGGATGAAGCACGTTCGAGAGAGCATGGAGGAACCGGTTTAGGCCTGGCAATCGTCAAGATGCTTGTTGAAAAGTATGATGGACAAATTTCAGTAACAAGTAAGGTAGGAAAAGGCACGAAATTCACTGTTAAAATTCCTAATTTTAACAATAAAGATGGAATAAATTAAGTAATTACGTGTTTCAAGTCCAAATTTGCTGAATTTGATAAAAAATATTGTATTTTTTGTGAAGAGTAGTAAGATTGAAGGGGAAAAAATATTATATCTAATTGCTAAAAGAATTCGCTTACATGCAAGCAGGTATGATTGGTAAAATATACAGTGGATTTTCATATTATTATTATAACTATTGGAAAGATGCCACTAGGCAAAAAACTTGGAGGTTATTCTCATGTCAAACAACGTTTCACCATGGGCTGCTTTTTCAGGACCTAACCTTGGCTATGTGATGGATATGTATGACCTATACTTAACATCACCAGAGGAAGTAGATGCAGAATTAGTAGCATTATTTGAACAATACGGTGCGCCAGTTGCTCCAGCAGCACAAGGCGGCTCAGAAGTAGCAGCAGTTGCTTCATCAGGTAATATTACAACAATTCTTACAGCGGTTAAATACGCTGATGCAATTCGTAACTTTGGTCACTTAGCAGCAGACATTTACCCACTTCACAATCAAGCAAGAGATACGAAGCGTATTGAAGCAGCAACTTACGGTCTTACAGATCAAGATCTAATCGAAGTTCCAGCTTCTGCACTTATCAAAGAAGTACCTGCAGGTGTACGCAACGGTTTAGATGCAATCAACTACTTAAAAGAAATTTACACAGGTAAAATTGCATTTGAATACAACCAAGTTGTTGGACAAGAAGAAAAAGAGTGGATCCAATCTAAGATTGAAAGCGGTTCACTAAATGGCGCATTAACTGCGGATGAGAAAAAAGCTGTATTAAACATGTTAAACAATGTTGAAGGCTTTGAACAATTCATGCACAAAACTTTTGTCGGCGTAAAACGCTTCTCAATCGAGGGTGTTGACTCTTTAGTTGTATTAATTGATGAATTAATCAAACGTTTTGAAACAAAAGGTACAAACGATGTTCAAATCGGTATGGCACACCGTGGTCGTCTAAATGTGTTAACACATAACGTTCACAAACCATACAAAATGATGTTGGCAGACTTTGCACACGTACCAAGCGATTTATTCGTACCAGAAGACGGTTCACTTGTTGTAACAAAAGGCTGGTCTGGCGATGCGAAATATCACTTAGGTGCAACATATAAAGCAGACAATGGTAGTCGCGTATCATTAGCTTACAACCCATCACACTTAGAAGTTGTATCACCTGTTGTAAACGGTGCAACACGCGCTGTTCAAGAAGATACATCAAAACCAGGTTTACCTGTACAAGACACTTCTAAATCAGTATCAATCTTAGTGCATGGTGACGCAGCATTCGCTGGTCAAGGCGTTGTAACAGAAGGCTTCAACTATGCAGGAACAAAAGGATTCACAACAGGCGGTTCTGTACACATCATCGCTAACAACATGATTGGTTTCACAACGGAACGCTATGATTCTCGTTCAACTGTTTACTCTTCAGACTCTGCAAAAGGTTACGAAATCCCAGTATTACACGTAAACGCTGATGCACCTGAAGCTGTAATTCAAGTTGCACGTTTCGCAGTTGAATACCGCGCGAAATTTGGTAAAGACATCGTTGTTGACTTAATCGGTTACCGCCGTTATGGTCATAATGAAATGGATGAACCAATGATTACAAACCCAGAAATGTACAACATTGTTCATAACCACGATACAGTGCGTGCGTTATACGGTAAACAATTAGTATCTGAAGGTGTTGTAACAGATTCAGATGTACAACAACTACAAGCAGATATTAAAGCAACATTACAAGCAGAATTAGACGTTGTAAAATCAGCTGGACAAGGTGCAGAACCTGATCACTCAGTACCACAAGTTGTACTTGATGGATTCCCAGAAGTTGATACATCCGTTGAAAAAGAGCGCTTAACAAAAATGAATGCTGAATTACTTCAATTCCCTGAAGACTTCAACGTATTCAAAAAATTAGGTAAAATCTTAAACCGTCGCCAAGATCCATTTGAAGGCAAAGGTAAAATTGATTGGGGCCATGCAGAAACACTTGCATTCGGTACAATCATCCAAGACGGTCACCCAGTACGTATTTCAGGTCAAGACGTACAACGTGGTACGTTCGCACACCGTCACTTAGTATTACACGATGAGAAAAATGGTAACGAGTTAACAATGTTACACCACATCTCAGGTGCAAAAGCTTCATTCGATGCAATTAATAGCCCATTATCAGAAGGGTCAATTCTTTCATACGAATTTGGTTATAACATTCAAAATCCAAACGCTTTAGCAATTTGGGAAGCACAATATGGTGACTTCGCAAACATGGCGCAAGTTATTTTCGATAACTTCATTTCAGCTTCACGTTCGAAATGGGGCGTTAAATCAGGTTTAGTGATGTTATTACCACACGCAGCTGAAGGACAAGGTTCTGAGCATACATCTGCTCGTTTAGAACGTTTCTTACAATTAGCAGCAGAGAATAACTGGACAGTCGCAAACCTTTCAAGCGCAGCGAACTACTTCCACTTATTACGTCGCCAAGCAGCAATGTTAAATACAGAAGCAATTCGTCCACTTGTATTAGTATCACCAAAATCACTACTACGTAACCAAATCGTAGCAGCTGATGTAGATGAACTAGCGAATGGTAAATTCGAAACTGTCATTGAGCATCCTGTAACAGGTAAAGATGCGAAAAAAGTAGAGAAACTTGTCTTTGCATCTGGTAAAATGGCAATTGATATTGCAGAAAAAGTAGGAGAAGGAAAAGGATATGAGCACTTACACTTAGTACGTGTTGAACAGTTATACCCATTCCCATCTGAAAAAATTCAAGCAATCATTGAAAAATATCCAAATGTAAAAACACTTGCATGGGCACAAGAAGAACCGAAAAACATGGGTTCTTGGTCATTCGCTGATCCTTACTTACGCGAGTTAGAAGGCGATCACGAAATTCGCTATGTAGGTCGTGGGGAACATTCTTCACCAGCTGAGGGAGATCCAGATTCATTCAAAGTAGCACAAACAAAAGTGATTGAAGAAGCAGTATCTAAATAATCGTTCATCATATTGAAGGAGGAAATTTAAAATGGCTGACATTATCGTACCAGAATTAGCAGAATCTATTACAGAAGGTGAGATCGTACGCTGGGTAAAACAAGTGGGCGACTCTGTAGAAAAAGGCGAATTCATCGTTGAACTTGAAACAGATAAAGTAAACGCTGAAATCATCTCAGAAGAAGCAGGTGTTTTAACTGAGATCCTTGCACAAGAAGGCGATGTTGTAGAAGTAGGCGCTGTTATCGCACGCGTTGACGCAAATGCAACAGGCGCTGCTCCAGCACCAAAAGAAGAAGCACCAAAAGAAGAAGCGAAACCAGAAACACCAAAAGAAGAAGCTCCTAAAGCTGCTCCAGCACCAGCTGCACCAGTAGTAGAAGAAACATCTTCAAACGAACGCATTATCGCTTCACCAGCTGCTCGTAAATTAGCACGTGAAAAAGGAATCGATCTTGCTGCTGTATCACCAGTAGATCCACAAGGTCGCGTACGCGTACAAGACGTAGCTGCACATGGTACAGCTCCAGCGGCTCCTGCAGCACAAGCTACACCAGCAGCTCCAGCTCCTAAAGCTGTAGATGATTCTCGCGTAGAAGCAGTGAAAATGACTCGTCGTCAACAAACAGCTGCTCGTAAATTATTAGAAGTATCACAAAACACTGCGATGCTTACAACATTCAACGAAATCGACATGACAGCAGTTATGGCACTTCGTAGCCGCAAGAAAGATGCTTTCATGGAAAACCATGACGGTACAAAACTTGGCTTCATGTCATTCTTCACAAAAGCTGTAACAGCAGCACTTAAAAAGTACCCAGCTGTTAACGCTAAAATCGTTGGTGACGAAATCCACTACAACAAGTTCTATGATGTAGGTGTAGCGGTATCAACTCCAGACGGTCTTGTAGTACCAAACGTACGTGACACAGATCGCAAAAACTTTGCTGAAATCGAAGCAGACATTGCTGAGTTAGCAGTAAAAGCACGTAACAAAAAATTAGCATTATCTGACCTTGAAGGTGGTTCATTCACAATCACAAACGGTGGTATCTTCGGTTCATTAATGTCTACACCAATCATCAATGGTGACCAAGCAGCAATCCTTGGTATGCACAACATCGTAAAACGCCCAATCGCTGTAGGCGACGAAATCGAATTACGCCCAATGATGTACGTAGCATTATCTTACGATCACCGTATCATCAACGGTAAAGAGTCTGTTGGTTTCTTAAAAATGGTTAAAGATTTAATCGAAAACCCAGAAGATTTATTATTAGAAGGTTAAGAAAACCCTTGCGTAGCAAGGCTTTAGTAGACTTCTTGAAATAGAGAAAAAGAGAAAGCCTCCGAGAAATCGGGGGCTTTTTTTGTGTTGTTTTTCTAATTTGATCACATTTTTGACCACAAGAGCTATAAATAAAATTTATATAATTAGTATGTTATAAAAGAGGAACTTGTTTTTTCAATCTAGTCTAATTGAGATACTTGATTCATATTCTAAGAATGATGAGTCTGTTTTTTTATATTATTGAACAGTAAAAAAGAACTGATTTTCTTAGTTCGCTTACAATTTGATAATTAATTGTTTAATATAGTAAAAAATACTATATAATAGATAATTAAATGATAACGAATTTTATGTAAACGTATCATTTGTTAAGTATGCTATATGGAAAAGAGTGAAGTGTATGCGAATGAAATTTGAAATTGAACCTTATGAAGATATGTTAGATGAACCATTTGAAGTAAGTAGTTATTTTTTGGACCGAATCAATATGTACATAGAAAAAAATAATCGTATGGAAGAGTTTTGCACATCGACATTTCATTCGTCTATTTTATTAGATCTCGCAGAGGGTTTGATTAACATGTACGAGCAGAATCAACAACCATTTGTGATTGAAATGTTTGAAAGTACATATGAATATACGTTTACTTATTTCCAAAAGCTTTTGACGATTACTCGATACGAAGGATATAACGGAGAGACGATTGAGATGATGAAGTGTCGCTTTGACGACTTTGTGGAAGCCTTTGTGAAGGAATATGAGAGATACCATAAGGCGATTTTGAAGCAGGATCGCCAAGCCTTTGAAAATGAGCATTATTGTATGATGCGTGACCAGATTAATATTTTGAAAAATCATGTGAACGGTGTGATTTAGGGGGAGATTCATGCGAATGAGATTTGAAATTGAACCAGATGAAGAGCTAGCGCAATTGCCTTTTCGAGTATCGACGTATTTTGAATATCGTATGAATGTGTTTGTTTTGCAAAATGGTGTAGAGAAAGAGTTTTGCACATCGACTTTTCATTCGTCTATTTTATTAGATCTCGCAGAGGGTTTGATTAACATGTACGAGCAGAATCAACAACCATTTGTGATTGAAATGTTTGAAAGTACATATGAATATACGTTTACTTATTTCCAAAAGCTTTTGACGATTACTCGATACGAAGGATATAACGGAGAGACGATTGAGATGATGAAGTGTCGCTTTGATGATTTTGTGGCAGCTTTTGTGACGGAATATGAGAGATACCATAAAGCAATTTTGAAGCAGAATCGCCAAGCCTTTGAAAATGAGTATTATTGTATGATGCGTGACCAGATTAATATTTTGAAAAACCATGTGAATGGTGTGATTTAGGGGGGGGAGATTCATGCGAATGAAATTTGAAATCGAATTATATGAGGATATGATGGGTAAACCATTTTGTTTGGATACGTATTTTAATTGTCGAATGAATATATTGATTTATCAAAATGGTGTAGAGAAAGAGTTTTGCACATCGACTTTTCATGCTGCAATCTTAGTCGGAATCGCAAAAGGTTTAATCGAAATATATGCCGATGAAAAATCGAAATTTACAGTTGAAATGTATGAAAGTACGCTTGAATATACGTTTACCTATTTCCAAAAGCTTTTGACGATTACTCGTTATGAGGGATATAACGGAGAAACAGTTGAGATGATGAAGTGTCGCTTTGACGATTTTGTGGCAACTTTTGTGACGGAATATGAGAGATACCATAAGGCGATTTTGAAGCAGGATCGCCATGCCTTTGAAAATGAGCATTACTGTATGATGCGTGACCAGATTAATATTTTGAAAAACCATGTGAACGGTGTGATTTAGGAGGGAGATTCATGCGAATGAGATTCGAAATTGAACCAGATGAAGAGCTAGCGCAATTGCCTTTTCGAGTATCGACGTATTTTGAATATCGTATGAATGTGTTTGTTTTGCAAAATGGTGTAGAGAAAGAGTTTTGCACATCGACTTTTCATGCTGCAATCTTAGTCGGAATCGCAAAAGGTTTAATCGAAATATATGACGGTGAAAAATCGGGATTTACAGTTGAAATGTATGAAAGTACGCTTGAATATACGTTTACCTATTTCCAAAAGCTTTTGACGATTACTCGTTATGAGGGATATAACGGAGAAACAGTTGAGATGATGAAGTGTCGCTTTGACGATTTTGTGGCAACTTTTGTGACGGAATATGAGAGATACCATAAGGCGATTTTGAAGCAGGATCGCCATGCCTTTGAAAATGAGCATTACTGTATGATGCGTGACCAGATTAATATTTTGAAAAACCATGTGAACGGTGTGATTTAGGAGGGAGATTCATGCGAATGAGATTCGAAATTGAACCAGATGAAGAGCTAGCGCAATTGCCTTTTCGAGTATCGACGTATTTTGAATATCGTATGAATGTGTTTGTTTTGCAAAATGGTGTAGAGAAAGAGTTTTGCACATCGACTTTTCATGCTGCAATCTTAGTCGGAATCGCAAAAGGTTTAATCGAAATATATGACGGTGAAAAATCGGGATTTACAGTTGAAATGTATGAAAGTACGCTTGAATATACGTTTACCTATTTTCAAAAGCTTGTAACGATTACTCGTTACGAAGGATATAACGGAGAGACGATTAAGATCATGAAATGTCGTTTTGAAGATTTTGTGGAAGCCTTTGTGAAGGAATATGAGAGATACCATAAGGCAATCTTGAAGCAGGATGGCCATGCCTTTGAAAATGAGCATTACTGTATGATGCGTGACCAGATTAATATATTGAAAAATCATGTGAACGGTGTGATTTAGGGGGGAAGAAAGAGATGCGAATGAAATTCGAAATCGAATTGTATGAGGATATGATGGGTAAACCATTTTGTTTGGACACGTATTTCAATTGTCGGATTAATATATTGATTTCTCAAAATGGTGTAGAAAAAGAGTTTTGTACATCGACGTTTCATTCATCCATTTTATTAGATCTTGCGGAGGGCTTGATTAATATGTATGAACAGAACCAACAAGCATTTATGATTGAAATGTTTGAAAGCACATATGAATATACGTTTACTTATTTCCAAAAGATTTTAACGATTACCCGCTATGAAGGATATAACGGAGAGACGATTGAAATCATGAAATGTCGCTTTGACGATTTTGTGGAAGCCTTTGTGAAGGAATATGAGAGATACCATAAGGCAATCTTGAAGCAGGACAGCTATGCTTTTAAAAATGAAGATTACTGTATAAAACGAGATCAAATCAATATTTTAAAAAATCATGTGAACGGTGTGATTTAGAGGGCGATAAGCATTAAATCTTAAAAAAATTCATTTCCTTTTATATTTATACGTTTCTGTAGTACAATAGAAGTGGAGGGGATTAAATGCTTACTAAAATTAGAAAAGTGAAATTCGAACCCGCAACAAAAAAACCCGTTTACCAAGTCATTATGGAATGTCCAGAAGGGCAGCAGTTATATATCAAATTTGATTATACACAAGCAACAGGAAACTTTTGGCCGCTACAAGTGATTTATAATAAGAAGAGCTATGGCTCAAAGTTAGCATGGTACACGCAAAAAGTTGAAAAAATGCCTGTTCAAGAATTTTTAGGCAATATCTCGGCAAAGATTAATCGCAAGTACGATTTTACATTTAAAGAACCTTTAACAAAATAATCAATAACCTATTATTCTAGGAAGGCGGGGCTTCATTCATCACGAGGCGACTTCGCTTGCCTTTTTAGTTTAGAGGGATTTTGAAACAGATGCAGACAATGGAGGAGACTTCGTTGTTTTTTTATTAAAAAAATTAAGAGGTGTGCAAATTTTTGCACACCTCTTTTGGTATATTAACCACAAGTTCAGATAAAAATAGTGTTTATTAAAATAAACGCTTTAAATCCTACAAATTCAGATTTATCTACAGTATAACTTATTTAGCTGAGTAAAAAAAGATTCTGAAATACTTGTTATAATTTTACAGGTAATATATACTATTTTCAGGAATTAATAATAAAAGAAACGAGGTGCTAAAAATGAGAGTTGCTTTACAACTTAAAGTCAAAAAATTACCCATTCAATATCGGATGATTTGTCTGGCTTTTGTAAAAGAGATGATTCGCCAAAGTGATGAAGAAATGTATAATCGCTTATACGATAATGTCAAAAAGCCGAAGCCTTTAACGTACAGTATCTATATGCGAAACTTTAAAGCTTCACAGACCTATTATGAAATGGAAGGTGCAACCTTTATATTTTCTTCCTCTGATCCGATGATTGCGTTAGCCTTCATTAATAGTGTATCAACGATTAAAAAGTTTGAGCATCAAAATGTATCAATTGAAATCGAACATGTTCGACTCGTAAAAGAAGTAGTTATTCGTGAACAGCAAGCAGAGTTTGCAATTTTAAATGCAATGTTAGTAGAAGATGTACATGGAAAACCTGTTTTAATTGATGATGAAAATTTTGAAACAGAGTTAAATCATATTATGAATGCTAAGTTTCAGTACTTATATGGTAGAACCTTAAAAAAACCGTTAAAAATTGTGAAATATCGTTTGAAAAAAGTAGTCGTAAAAGAAACAAATCGTCATGCCAATGGAAAAACATTATATTATACAGGGCAAAAAGGAAGAATTGTTTTAAATGGACATCCAGAAGACTTACAAAATCTTTATTACGATGGAATTGGTTTACGAACGTCTAGTGGTTGGGGGACTTTGGAATTTATAAAGTAAGGAGGGATGAACATGTATGAACATTTGTATATTCATGAATGGATTTATAATGCTGGGGCAGTTGCTATGCTCCAGCTAGATTCACAAAAGGAAATTAAAGTGAATGCGAATCGTTTAGATGTACCTATAGAGTGGATTGAACAATTACCACAACGTCTTTTTGATTATTTGATTGAAAATTATTCACGCGCGCAGAATACATTGGAGTGGCTACAAAAAACAATAAACTATGCGCGGAAAAACGTGGATGAAAAAGATAAAAAACAACAGACTGCTTTTAAAATATCTATTGATCGATTTAAAAATACTTTAAAAGATAGTTTAGCAAAAGTGAAAAAATATTTTGAAGAAGAAGAAGAAGCCATAGAAGCGGAACGATTAGAAAAAGAGAGTTTAGAAGCTTTAAAAGATAAAAATTTTGAATTATTAGAACACTTAATAAGTGAAATTCGAATTTTATTAGAAAAGAAAGAAGTAGATGAAAAAATCACGTTAAATTATGTGAAAGCTGTTATTTTAGCACCTGCTTCTGGTCAAGTTTCGTTTTTAAACGTTTCGAAAAATAAAGCGACACGACAAGAACAACAACAAATTTTTTATACAGATTTTGTTGAGCCAGTATTAATTGAGTTACGTCTACGCATGTGGATTGAACAGCAAGATGAAGAATCCTTACTTACTTTTTTACGAAAAAGTGAATATATAATCGCAAAAGAATGGCGAAAAGCACATAAGAAAGCTACAACAATCGATTTTGAATGGTTTGAACAATATCCTAAATGTGCAGCATTACCTAATCATTGGGGGACACTTC
The DNA here is from genome assembly GCF_001534765.1 of Kurthia sp. 11kri321. Taxonomy (NCBI): domain Bacteria; kingdom Bacillati; phylum Bacillota; class Bacilli; order Caryophanales; family Caryophanaceae; genus Kurthia; species Kurthia sp. 11kri321. The sequence goes on along the minus strand of NZ_CP013217.1, from coordinate 1,723,019 downwards.
CATTCGAAGAAAAAATCTTTATGCCACTGGCTTCCACAAGTCTAAATGATCGTTGGTTTGGACATAAAGACTATATTCAAGTAATTAGTCCACTTGCACGTTTATTACTCTTTTTATCGCCACTTGGTTGTACACGTTATCGTAAAAAAACAGCAAATTCGGAGGAAATGGTATTTGCGTTTTTACACGTAGAGGGAGATTGTAAAGAAAGTCTAAAACGTAATCGTGCTTTTTCAAAAATCATGCATAATGAAAATTCGCTCATAGAGGCTTTACGAGGAACACATGAGAAGCAACAGCAGATTGAAAAAGCGAGAAGAGAAGTAACCGTATTAATTGAATGGTTTACAGAGAGTAAAGCGAAAAAGACATTATTAGAATATCGATGGATTGAAGAGCGTTTTTATAAATATGTTCTCAATGAAAATTATATTTCGCAAGTTTATCCGATGGAATTTCGAGAGGCAATTGTACAACAACATTTACGAAACTATGATACAAAAATGTTGATTCAACAAGAGCTATATGAGCAATTAAAAAAAGATACGAGGCGTAACACATGGAGTGTGTACCAATGTTTACGTATACGTGAACTCATGATGGGAGGAAGTACAGTGGAACAACAAAAGTCTCTAACAGATCGCATGCATGGTACAGGTCGTGCGTTAAGGTTAGCATTAACGAGTAATGATGTAAGTAATAGCGGGCAAAATGAATACAAAGCATTGAATAGTAAGAAGTTAGATGCATCTATTTATCGTATTTTAAATGCGGCTAAATCGGGTAATCGTACATTATTTTTTGAATTGGTTATTCGACTGAGTATATTAGCAGGACGAAAAATCAGCAAGGAATTTGCACAATGTCTTGATCGAGAAGTGGTGAACGATGCGAAATTTGCAACAATGTCACTGGCATTTGTCGCAGGATTAATGGCTGTCCAAACAAAAGAGGAGGAGAAAAAAGATGGGGAAAACAATTAGTCTATCGGTTATAGTAGAAGCGAGTCCGCTAAATTATGGTGAAGGTTTTGGAAATGTATCGGAAATGAAAAAAATAAGTCGTGTAGACGGGAATACGTATCCATTTGCATCGCGCCAATCGATTCGTTATGACATTGTTCGTTTGGGAAATGAATGGTTTGGATGGAATTTAGATACCGTATCCAAAACAAAGGGAACAGTGCAATTTAAAGATGATGTAACGATTGCCGATTCAGTTGAAATGGATTTATTCGGTTATTTGAAAACAAGTAAAAAAACGGGTGAAAAAACAGGTGAAAAATCACGTAAGCGTGCGGCAGTTGCTCGCTTAAGTCACGCAATTGCGTTAGAACCCTATACGGGAAATTTTGAATTTCTTACAAACATGGGTTTAGCTGAACGTATTGACGATACAGCAAACTTAGCAAACATCGAAAATCATTTAAGCTACTATACCTACACGATTACAATTGATTTAAGCCATATCGGTATTGATCAAAACGATTCGTTAGAGTTATCAAATGATGAAAAATATGAGCGTGTAGTACAACTACTCGATATTATTAAATTACTTTCTCGTAATATTCGAGGTCGTCAAGAAAACCTAACACCAAAATTTATTATTGGTGGTCTTTATCCAGTAGCGAATCCTTTCTTTTTAGGCAATATCAAAATGAATGTAAAGGCGTTAGAACTTGCGCCGCTAAAAGATACAATGGCATTAACATTTGCTGGACAGTCAATCGGTGAATGTACACAGATTGGACTGACACAAGGTACATTTTCAAATGAAGCAGACGTAGTGGAGCAGTTTGCAGGTCAAGTGCATACAGTGGAACAATTCTTCCAACAACTTTCAAAAGAAGTCGCACATTACTATGGTGTAGCACATGCAACTACTCAAGATTAAACTATTTCAGGAAACCGCATGCTACTTGAAGCCTTTTGCTTTTAAAGTAGGCGAAACATATCCCCTTGCACCGTTTTCAACGGTCAAGGGCATGTTACATGCTATTTTAAATGCGAAAGAGTATATTCCACTGCAACTCTCTATTCAAGGTGAGTTTGAAAGTATGTTCGTTGATTATCAAAAGAAATATATGTATAAGAAGTCAGATGTACCGGCACAATTGATTACAGATGGACTAAAAGAACAAGTTGAAACAGATTCGAACCTTGTTACAACGATGCCTATGTATCAACACTTATTATTTAATGTCACGCATGTCATTCATGTACAGGCAGAACCAACTATTTTAGAAGAACTCTATAACAAGTTTCAAAACCTTTCGACAACCGTTAGTTTAGGTAGATGGGAAGACTTAGTAAGAGTAGACCAAGTTGAATTGATAGAAGTACAAGAAGAAGGAAATGACGTAACAAAATATACACAATATATTCCAGCTACTTTGCGTGAAGAGTATGAAATGGGAGAAAATAGCCCGTTCTATCATTTACCACGAAAATACACGATTGTACGAGGACGTAGACAATGGGATTACATCGAAGCGATGCTAATACCTAAAGAAACAGATATATCTCTACATGATTGTTTTGATGAAGAAGGATTACCGATTTTTTTAATGGAGGGATAACAATGTATTATGCAAAATCAAAACCAACTCCCTTGACGATTAAAGAGCATACAGATGATGTGGTAGAGGCTGTTCGTGTTTTGAAAAAAGCTGTGGAATCTGATCTTACATTTTGTCCTAACCAATGGGAGCTGCTTGAAATAGCAGCTCTTTATCATGATATTGGTAAATACAGTACAGGATTTCAACAACGCATTCAACAAGCTTTACAACTACCAATCAATCAACAAAACCAACTGCGTAACTACCCACATAATTATATTTCTACGATGATGTTGCCATTAAAGTCACTTAGTAAAAAAGGATATCCGAAAAATGATTTAATCATTTTAACGTTAGCAATTGGTTATCATCATGAACGAAGTCAAGTTCCTCACCTAGATGAATTAAAGTCAATTTATGAAGAACAATTAGCACCTTATTTACAAGAGATTCAACAAGATTTTCAACAAGAAATTGGTCCACCAAACAGTGGTTTTTTGAAACACTTAATTAATCGTTCACTCATCTATCAACAATTACAAAAGAAACAACTACACACCAACTATATTTTACTGAAAGGACTGTTACAAAAAACAGACCGTGCTGCCTCTGCTAAGTTGCCAGGCGAAGATATTACACATTATATTGAGCGCGCAACACACACGAATGTTGGTAAACAAACGGAAGCTTTTATTGTGGAAAAATACAATCAATTACGTCCACTTCAACTTTTTGTAAGTCAGCATAAAGATAAAAATATTATTTTAATTGCACAGACAGGGAGTGGTAAGACGGAAGCAGCGCTCATCTGGATTGATGCACAAAAAGGCTTTATTACATTACCGCTGCGAGTTAGTTTAAATGCATTATACTTGCGTGTAACAAATAAAGAAGGTATGAATTATCCGCATGTAGGTTTATTACATTCCACAGCACTAGATTATTTAATTCAGAGTGAGATGGACCATGAACAAACGTCGTATGAACAATTAGTTTTGCATACACAACATACCGAGAGACTAGCAGAAAAATTAACCTTCTCTACGGTTGATCAGTTATTCAAATTTCCACTATTGTATCAATCATTTGAAATTGAACTCGCTACGCTTGCGTATTCAAAAGTAGTAATTGATGAAATTCAAGCATATGATCCGAAAATTGTCGCAATTTTACTAAAAGGATTAAAAATGATTGATGAACTAGGTGGTAAATGGATGATTATGACAGCTACAATGCCAGCGATTTTTTTAGATAAAATGCAAGAGCTAGAGTTATTAGGCAAAAACACCGTTCAAGAAACGATTTTGTTGAGAGATGACCGAGATTCAAATCCTGAAGTACCAAGAAGACATTATGTCGAAGTGAGAAATCAATCCATACATGATTTTTTAGATGATATACAAGAAAAAGGTAGGAAATCCAAAGTATTGGTTGTCGTAAATACGGTAAAACAAGCTTTAGCACTTTATAAAGAATGCAAAAAGAATCAACAAATTCAAACGAATCTACTGCATTCACAATTTACACCATTACATCGTACAGCAAAAGAAAAAGAAATTTATAAATTTGCGCAGTTATCAAATGAAGAAGCAGGTGTATGGATTTGTACGCAAATTGTAGAGGCTTCTTTAGATGTAGATTTTGATTATTTATTTACAGAAGCTGCGACAGCAGATGCATTGTTCCAACGCTTCGGACGTTGTAATCGTGCAGGAAAGCGTTACAATGGGGGCGTTCCAAATGAGGCGAATATTTTTATTGCGGCTAATTTAGAAGAAGTGAGCGGGATTGACTATATTTATGAGAAAAAGATTGTTGAAAATAGTCTACAAGAATTGACTCAGTTGCCCTCACCATTAGTAGATGAGCAACAAAAAATTCAAATTGTAAAAGATGTATTTAGTCAAGAACAGTTAGAAGATACAAAATATTTACAAATATTCGAACAGACTTTTGAGGATTTAGAAGGGTTACGTCCATTTGAATTAAAAAAAGAAGAAGCTCAAAAAATTTTGAGAGATATTACAACAGTTCCGTTCGTCGCAGGGCAAAAAAATTATGAAAAAGTGATTGCATATATTGAACAATATAATGAAGCGAAAACATTGAAGCAATATAACCAAATGAAAAAAATTCAAATTGATATGGAACGATACTTGATTACAGTAAATCCGTATCGTTTAGAAAATCAAAAGAAAAACGAAAATTTTCAATTAAATAAATTTGCCTATCGAGATTTTGAACATATTTATTTTTCAACAGACGTATCTTATTCAAAAGAACAGGGATTAGACCTAGTGTTAGATGAGACAGTGGACTACTTTTTTTAAAGAGGTGAGTAAATGGATCAGACAGTAGGGGGTTTACATGTACAGTATTTTGCGGTTTGTAAGCGGAAGTTATGGTTATATAGTAAACAAATTGGATTTGAAACGGAACATGAAAAGGTAATAGAAGGAACTGTGTTACATGAAAATTCGTATAAAAGAAAAAAGAAAGAATATAACATTTCAAATCATGCAGTAGTAGATGTAGTAGATCAAGAGTATATTCAAGAAACTAAATTATCGAGTAAAATGCAAAAAGCAGATGAACTACAATTATTGTATTATTTATATTTATTGAAATTGAGAGGAATAGATAAAAAAGGAAGGATTGCTTATACAAAAGAAAAGAAAGTAATCGACGTAGAATTAACAGAAGAAAAGGAAAAAGAAATTAAGCGTATTTTAGCTGAAATTCATACCATTTTGGAAGAACCCTTTGCCCCTAAATTAAAAAAGAAACCATATTGTAAAAGTTGTGCGTATTATGACTTTTGCTATGCATTAGAAGAGGAGTGATTCTATGCAACGTGATATTTATATGTTTGCAAATGGAACAGTTAAAAGAAAAGATAATACAATTTATTTAATTTCAGAAGATGAACAAAAAAGAGCATTACCAATTGAACAAATTGAAAACTTACACTTATTTGGAGAAGTGAATTTGAATACATCTTTTTTAAATTATGTAGGACAAAAAGATGTAGCTATTCATATCTATAACTATTATGGCTTTTATTCAGGTAGTTTCTTGCCACGCGAAAAAAAGGTATCTGGTTTAGTAACAGTAAATCAAAGCGCGCATTATTTACAACCAGAAAAAAGACTATATCTAGCAAAGGCTTTTATAGAATCGGCAGTATTTCATATGATTCGCTTTAATCGAAAAAAGCACAATCAAGATTCTTTATATGTAAAAGAAATTCAAAAATTACGTGAAGGAATTGGAAATGCGAAAAGTGTAGCGCAATTAATGGGATTAGAAGGTATGATGAGACAAAACTATTACCGAGCATTAGATGAACTAATTCCAAAAGAGTTTTCCTTTATGGAACGCACAAAACGTCCACCTAAAGATGCTTTTAATGCGCTCATATCTTTTGGTAATACAATGATGTATACGACTATTCTAAGTGAGATTTATAAAACGCAACTGAATCCAACGATTAGTTATTTACATGAACCTTCCCAAAAACGCTTTTCATTATGTTTGGATTTAGCCGAAATTTTCAAACCTCTTTTTGTAGATCCTTTAATCGTTTCTCTTGTGAATACGAAACAGATTCAATTAGAACATTTTGATTTTGAAGAAGGTTTTGTCTACTTATCTGAACAAGGACGTAAAATCTTCATTCAAGCATTCGATAAAAAATTAAAAGATTCAATTCAGCATCGTCAATTGAAAAGAAAAGTAACCTATCGCTACTTTATTCGTTTAGAGTGTTACAAATTAATTAAGCATGTCATTGGTGATACAAGTTATAAACCGTTGAAAGCGTGGTGGTGAAATGTTTGTCATTATCACATACGATGTAAATGTAAAAAGAGTAGGGAAAGTTTGCAAAAAATTAAAGGAACATCTTACATGGACACAAAATTCTGTATTTGAAGGAGAAATTACAAAAACACAATTTTTAAAGTGTAAACAAGCAATCGAGTCTATTATTGACCCTGCACAAGATAGCTTATATTATTATGTGGTAGAAAATCCAAGACATATAAAAAAAGAATTATTTGGATATGAAAAAGGAGATATGGATTTATTTTTTTAATTGGTGCATTCTGGTATAATATTAGCAAATGCGAATGAAGTGTTGATATATTAGTGTTTGTGATATTGTTTTAAGAATGTTACTTTACACGACTAGAGGTTCACTGCAAAACCGCTCTTAAAAACATTGGTATTATCATGTTTTGGGTCGGGATTTTATCTGAACATAGAGAGATTTAAAGCCAAATAATAATAAAATGTAAATACGTGCTACTAAATTTTATCTGAACATAGAGAGATTTAAAGGTCATCGTGCATTACATCATGATGGAAAACACCGTATTTTATCTGAACATAGAGAGATTTAAAGAAACCAACCGATAAACCACCAAGTGAAACTGAAAATGGATTTTATCTGAACATAGAGAGATTTAAAGTGTATTCAACAAAGAAACAAAGCGCGTTACGTGCGAGATTTTATCTGAACATAGAGAGATTTAAAGGGCTTCAACGGAAAACCATCCGTCGATTGGTTCAAGTGATTTTATCTGAACATAGAGAGATTTAAAGATACATTTGGCGAAGAACGACCGCAAGAACATATTATATTTTATCTGAACATAGAGAGATTTAAAGATGGTTGCATTAGCTTTTTTATGGTTTTATTTTGTTTTGATTTTATCTGAACATAGAGAGATTTAAAGTGTTAAGCATAACGGTACACTGTATTACCCAAATGATTTTATCTGAACATAGAGAGATTTAAAGTTAATACGATCTGCCAACGTCAACTTGTTAAGAATTATTTTATCTGAACATAGAGAGATTTAAAGTGATTTTGCGCCACCCACGATTCAGGTACACGCGCCATTTTATCTGAACATAGAGAGATTTAAAGTTTTTAGAGTTAGAAATACCAGATGGTAAGCAAATCAATTTTATCTGAACATAGAGAGATTTAAAGTAGTCTACATGGTCAAAAGGTACGTATCCCATCAAAATTTTATCTGAACATAGAGGGATTTAAAGTGTATTATCCGAAGTCAAGACGTTCGATTCCTGTTCATTTTATCTGAACATAGAGGGATTTAAAGGATAAACCATCGCTTGAACGGAGCAGTCGTTTTAAATTTTATCTGAACATAGAGGGATTTAAAGTGATCTTCGATTATTTTTACACGCATACCATTCCAATTTTATCTGAACATAGAGGGATTTAAAGTCTAATACATCTTCTACACCAGGTGTTTCTTTACTTAATTTTATCTGAACATAGAGGGATTTAAAGATCTAAGAATCATCACCACTTGTTAACTCAAAAAACATTTTATCTGAACATAGAGGGATTTAAAGGCTTTTGATGAAATCAAAGAAGAACTCGAACTGAAAATATTTTATCTGAACATAGAGGGATTTAAAGAAGTTTCTACCCCTAAAAGATATCGTGAGTATTCTTGACTTACTCGCACTTTACGGGATTTAAAGAAGTTTCTACCCCTAAAACCTAAGAAAACTTCTATTATTTTATCTGAACATAGAGGGATTTAAAGGTGTTTGTAATACGTGTTGTAATTCTTTTAGGAAATCATTTTATCTGAACATAGAGGGATTTAAAGTTGTTACGTTCTTTATACTAATAAGGAAAGCGTTCGATTTTATCTGAACATAGAGGGATTTAAAGAAATAGTCATCATGATAATAACCATTTTCTTCTGTATTTTATCTGAACATAGAGGGATTTAAAGGCTATTTTGCCAGATGGAAAAGTAGCGTTTTCACTAAACATTTTATCTGAACATAGAGGGATTTAAAGACCTCATCCCGCATTACACGTGACGGTGAATGAATTCATTTTATCTGAACATAGAGGGATTTAAAGACCTCATCCCGCATTACACGTGACGGTGAATGAATTCATTTTATCTGAACATAGAGGAATTTAAAGCGTCGTCATCATCGTCATAGTCTGATACTTCGAGATTTTATCTGAACATAGAGGGATTTAAAGTTATATAAACCAAATACGACAACAGCACCCACTTTATTTTATCTGAACATAGAGGGATTTAAAGTTCGATTTTGTAAGACCGATTACTTTCACTACATCACCATTTTATCTGAACATAGAGGGATTTAAAACACTCTTTATGAGTAAGCGGATTGAAATATATCATTCACTCATGCTAACGTAATTCTTTCCGCTTCACCAAAATAAGCAGGTAAATCAATACGATTTACCTGCTTGTTTATTACATACTTATATGAAGTTTTTCACCTCCACTGCATTTCGTCATGTAGTGCTTTTTTGAGTTGTTCGAGTTGTGTATGGAGATTGCTTGCGATGGCGCTGTGCGTGTGTGTATTTAGCCAGTCGCACCAAGCGATACCTGCTTCATATAACGCCTCCATCCATACATTCATTTCTGCTTCCACTGTTTGTTCGTCGATCGTGCAGCGAATCATACGTGCATGTTGTTGTTCCATCTTGATCATAACCGGTGTATTTGGAAAATACCTTTCTGCTGTGCCGCGTTCTATACATTCAGCAAAACCATCTACGGTAGATTGCCAGAGCGTATGTAATTCATCGGGTGCATGTTCGGTTGAGAGGTGTTTGGTAGCTGTTTGAATGGTGAGAAAGCCTTCAGCATTTGAAAAGCCACCTTGCAAACGAACATTATGCGTTTGATGAAGCAGTTGTGGTTGATTTTCTTCATCATAGACATATGTTTGGATCTGCATTCTCTGTACCTCCTACACGAGCGTAGTTTGTCGTTTCATCTTCTTCCATAATTGTACACGACTACGTGGGTAGTCGGCGAGGTTCTGAATGCCTAGTTCTTTCGCTACTTCAAAGAGTAGCGGGCGTTCTAAGTGTGCTGCTTGTAAAATCGCCTGTTCTTCAAAGAGGGCAACAGGGTCACCCATATACGTCATCTGTCCGTCTTGCATAACGAGTACGAGGTCAGCCCATTCATATGCGAAGTCTACGTCGTGCGTCGATAAAATAATCGTCCGTTCTTCCGTATGAAAGTCATTCAAATGTTTCATAATTTGATTGGCATAGTAGCGGTCGAGTCCAGCAGATGGTTCATCTAAAATTAAAATATGTGGTTCCATTGCGAGAACACCTGCAATCGCCACGCGTTTTTTCTGTCCCAAACTTAAAAAGTGAATGGGCTTTTTTCGTAATGATTCGAGTTCAAGTTGCGTAATTACGTGTTCAACCTGTGCATGTATTTTGTCAGAAGACCAGCCGAGGTTGGTTGGGCCAAATGCGATGTCTTGTTCAACCGTTCCAGAGAAGAGCTGTGCGTCTGGATCTTGGAAGACAATCCCGACTTGTCCACGTAATGCTTGAAGTCCTTTTCGGTTGTATTGATACGGCGTATCTTCCATGAAAATCGTACCTGTCGTTGGTTGAAATAAGCCATTCAGATGTTTAAATAGTGTCGATTTTCCCGCACCATTATTGCCAAGCAGTGCAATTTTTTTTCCTTGCGGTAACGTGAATGATAGGTCGTATAATGCGATTGTACCGTCAGGATATTGGTACGATACATGGTCAAATGTAATCATAAATAAAAACCTCCTAGATAAACTGCGCCGAGTAGGCATAAACTAACGCCAATACCAAGCCAGTTTCTGCGTTCGGTTTGGTACGTTACATAATGGCTTGAAATATCTTCGTTGTAGCAACGAGAAGCCATCGCCTCATGAAGTTGTTTTGAACGTCGAAAGACATCTTTAAACATGGCCGTCACTAAATAACCGACAGATTGGAACCAGCGGCGCTTTTTTTGATAACCAAGACGGGATTGCTGGGCTTCATAAATCGCCTGCATACTTTGTAAAAAGACAAAAATAAATCGGTAAGTAAGTTCACATAATTCGATAAAAATAATTGGTATTTTCAATTGACGCATCGCATATGTGATAGCACTAATCGGCGTTGTCAGTGCAATAAAATAAAGACAACTAATACTTGCGAGCACCGAGAAAAAAAGGTGAAACGCTGTATCGACACTCGCTTTTCCGATAAAAAGCTGTACACTTCCAAATGACATACTCCAATAGTGAGGAGGAAGTGTAGACGTTGTAAATGAAATAAGAATCGAAAAAATACTTGTCAGCAAAAAGAAACCAGGCAAAAGAAGTAATTTACAATAGAGTGATAATGGTATTTTAGCGGCAAATAAAATAAAAGTACTCATTACGAAAAACGTAATGAGTGAAATAAGTACATCCTTTGTGATGACAGCGAATAGCAAAAAACTCAGTGCCAATACCATCTTCTCTAAAGGATGTACGTTGCTTAAACGATTCGTATAAGCATATTGATCAATTGGAATCATGCGAAACCTTTTCTTTTTTCGTACGACCACGCATTAAACCGAAGAAGTAGCCGATAAAACCTGCACCAATTGCCGCTTGTAGTGCAAATAATAAACTTTCGATTTCGCCACTTGGTGGTTCCCAAATGCTCGAGAACCATGGTTCATAGCTTTTGTCGATTTCGGTAATGGCTGCCTCTGCTTCACCATCCGCACCGCCAAATTCAGCACCCTTTTGAATAAATAAAGGGAAGATGGCAAGGGCGATGACGATGAAAAGGAAGAATAGGTTCTTTTTCATTATTTAGCTGCCTCCTTTTTCTTCGTAAAAATATTTAACATACGTAACTCTGCCACATTGTATTTTCGTAAGAAGTTCATAACAATGACCGTTAATAAACCTTCACTAATCGCAAGTGGAATTTGTGTGAATGAGAAAATACTTGCGAATTTTGCGAATGAAGCAAGCATGCCGCCCGCTTCTGATGGGAAGGCAAGTGCTAATTGGAATGATGTAATTGTATATGTACCGAGATCACCAAGCATTGCGGCTAAAAAGACAGCAACGGAGAATGACCAACCTGCTTTTTGAGCGCCTTTGAATACATACCATGCGATAATTGGACCAGCAACTGCCATTGAGAAGGCATTTGCGCCAAGTGTTGTAAGACCGCCATGTGCAAGTAGTAATGCTTGGAATAGTAAGACGATTGAACCGACAACACTCATCGCCAGTGGTCCGAATAATACAGTACCTAAGCCGACACCTGTTGGATGTGAACAACTACCTGTAACCGATGGAATTTTTAATGCGGATAATACGAAAGCGAAAGCCCCAGATAATCCAAGCATCATCTTCGTTTCAGGATGTTCTTTTACAGTTTTTCGAATCGAACGAATCCCCATAATGATAAATGGTAGGGAGATGGCCCACCAGAAAATCGCCCACTCAATCGGTAAAAAGCCTTCCATAATGTGCATCGCATTCGCACGATTTGGCACGATTAAGAGAATGGGTAAAAAATAAACTAGCTTTAATAATTTCTTCAACACGTTCAAACGTCCTCCTTTTTCTTTGAGAATGTGCACAAAAAAACCTATTCTACAATATAGAATAGGTTAAAAAAGACATAGCAAAAAAAGCTGTCTTTCATACGCCTATCCTCGTAGGGTGAAATCAATCTTCGGTGGCAGGTCTCCTGGCTTCGCCTCATCATGTATCAACACCTTCCCGTTCATTGAACAGTGGCATATCGTTCATACACTCCGCTTCACAGTTGCGGGACAGCATCGGATTTACACCGATTTCCCTTTTAAGTAAGTTCATCAAAAACTTACACCATCGAATCGTTAAAATTATTTGATATTTCTAAAAAAGCTTATCATAAAACGCTAAATTTTGACAATACGTATTTTTTTTAACAAAAATTTTTTATGTAAGAATACTGGATAAATGCAGAGATTTCAGTGTTTTTTCAAGGTAAATAAACTTTAATAATATTCTATCAAAATGAATTTTCAGAAAAGTGTCTTGAAAGTTAGACAAATTATGGTTATGATTATAACCAAGATTTTGAAATTACATATAACGATTGTATTTTAGGAGTGCCTATTATTTTTAGGTTAAAAGGGAAAATGGTGAGATGCCATTACAGCCCCCGCTACTGTATAAGTGTCGAAACAGTCAGATCCATTGGCGAATTGCTGAGAAGGGACTGCGTTCGGATACACTTGAGTCAGGAAACCTGCTTCTAAAATCGGACAAACTTTTCGGTGGGAAGAGATTTGGACAAACTAGTAGTTGGGCTACGCTTATTTCGCTATGCCAATTTTTAGGATGTTCAACCTCTATTCGCCTAGAATAGAGGTTTTTTGTTTGCGCAAAAGCGGATCGTTCGGATACATACGAGGGGGATGTTAGAGATGACAACTTGGAATTTGAATGGTGTGCAATCACACGTATTAATTTGTAATGGTAGTAGCTGCATGCGTAAAGAGGGAGAAGAGATTACACAAAAAATTCGTGCAGAAATTACAGCACGTAACTTGGATGAACAGATTCATACATCACGTACACGTTGTAACGGGCGCTGTAAAGATGCATGTGTTGTTGTGCATTATCCAAAAGGCGATTGGTATAGCATTACGTCAGAAGAAGAAGCGACACGTTTTGTAGCGCAACTTGCAGGCGAGCAAAAAACGGTTGTACCGCGTATTACATTTGAAAATGGCGCGTTCGTTCGTAATGAAGATACACCAGCGATTAAGGGGATTTCAAAAGTGAAGGAGGAAGTTTAATGACACAACAAGGAAAATTGTATGTCGTTGGCTTCGGTCCTGGAGACTTTCAGCATATTACGAATCGTGCAGTAGAGGTATTAAAATCATGTGACGTTGTCATCGGTTATAAAACTTATGTCGATTTGATTCAAGATTTAATTACAGCGACAGCCGTAATTAGTACAGGGATGACAGAAGAAGTGTCGCGTGCGCAAGAAGCAGTAAGACAAGCAGAGGCAGGTAAGTCCGTTGCCGTAATTTCAAGTGGCGATGCAGGTGTGTATGGTATGGCAGGGCTTGTGTACGAAGTGTTAATTGAACAAGGTTGGACGGAGAAAACAGGTGTACCGATTGAGATTGTACCAGGGATTTCAGCAATTAATTCATGTGCATCACTACTAGGCGCACCCGTCATGCATGATGCTTGTACGATTAGTTTGAGTGACCATTTAACACCATGGGATCTAATTGCAAAACGAATTGAAGCAGCTGCGATGGCAGACTTCGTTATTGCTTTTTATAACCCGAAAAGTGGTCGTCGTACACGTCAAATTGCGGAAGCACAGCGCATTTTACTGATGTATCGTCATCCAGATACGCCTGTAGGTCTAGTGAAAAGTGCTTATCGTGAGACGCAGCAAATTCAGATGACGACGCTACAAGAGATGTTGGAACACGATATTGGGATGTTGACGACCGTTGTCATTGGGAATTCGTCGACATTCATGTATGACGGGAAGATGATTACACCGCGTGGTTATCAGCGTAAATATACACTTGGTGAAGAAAAACAACCGTTAAAGCCGCATCAGCGTTTGAAAAAAGAAGCAGAACCATGGGCGATGGATCAGGAAACAGGAAAGTCATACGCGCCACAAGCGATTGCTACAGTGGAGCCGAAAAAGCTTGAAGTAGATACGTTAGCACTTGCAGAGGAAGCGCTTGGCTATCTTGGTGGAACCGTTGTTGAACCGAAACAATATGTTCACCAGAAGATGGAGGCAATTTTCGAGTTTGCGGTCAGCCCAGGCGTAGCGAATAAGAAGATTACACCACAGCAAATGCTTGTATTGGCTGAAGTAGTTGGTGAAAAAGGTTCGATGGAATATACGCCAGACCATGAATTTATTCTTCGTATTCCAACCACATCACCTGAACGTATTACCGATCGTTTGCGAGAAGTCGGTCTCATAATCGCACCGGTTGGCGATGTTGTGAAAATGAAGGCATGTGATTTCTGTGACGGTGAAAAAGCCGATGCGATTCCATATGCAGATGCACTGCAAGAGGCATTTGGTGGAATGAGCTTACCGAAAACATTGAATATGGGTTTTAATGGCTGCGGAATGGCTTGTTATAAAGCAGTGATGGATGATATCGGAATTGTTTACCGAAAAGGTGCATTCGATGTCTTTATCGGCGCAAAACCTGTCGGACGGACAGCGCACCCGGGTCAACCTGTAGTTGAGGGACTAGACAAAGAACAGTTAGTACCTCTTGTAGAATCGATTATTCAAGAATACAAAGCAAATGCGCATCCGAATGAGCGCTTATTCAAATATTTTAAACGTGTGAAGAAGATTGGAAACTTTATTTATCAAGATCTCACACCAAAAATCAAAATTGCCCCTGCACCTTGTGGGGATTAGGAGTGTTGAAGATGAAAACAGCAGTATTAATCGTAGGTCATGGTAGTCGTCTACCAGCAGGAAATGAAGAAGTACGTCAATTTGCAAAGCGTATTGAAGCGCAATTACCAGAACAATTATTAGTGGAAACATGTTTTTTAGAATTTGAAAGTCCAAATATTGCACAGGGAATGAAGGCGTGTGTCGAGCGCGGCGCAGAAAAAATTATTACGATTCCAATTATGCTTTTACAAGCAGGGCATTCAAAAATTCATATTCCAATGGCGATTGATGAAGCGAAAGAATTGTATCCACATGTATCGATTACATATGGTCGTCCATTAGGCATTCACCCAAGTTTAATTGATATTTTAGAGTACCGTTTAGCAGAGAGTGGTTTTGTAAAAGACGAACAAGATGAAGATACGACGGTCTTATTAGTAGCACGCGGCGGTAGTGACTTAGATTCAAATAGTGATGTTTATAAAATTGCGCGCTTATTATCAGAGCAAATTGGTGTGCGTAATGTAGAGCCTGCGTTTATGGGTGTGACCTATCCAACAGTGGATGAGGGGATTGCACGTTGTGAAAAATTAGGTGCGAAAAAAGTATATATGCTACCGTACTTCTTATTTACAGGTATCTTAATGGAGCGTATGACCGATTGGAAAGCGCGCTATGATACGGAATACGACATGGATATTACATTATGCGAATACTTTGGCTACCATTCATTACTTGAAAAAGTGGTGATTGAGCGTATTGAAGAGGCGTTAGCTGGCGATGTGAAAATGAACTGCGATACGTGTACATATCGTATTAATGCATCTGAATTTGTCGACCATCATCACCATCACGACCATGATCATGGGCATCACCACCATCATCACCATCACGACCACAGTCATGACCATGCGCACGAACATAAGGAAGTGCATCAATAATGTTTTTTCTAGCAGGAACGAGTGATGCGCGTGCGTTAGCTGTTCGACTGAATAACCATCACGATGTTTTAGCAACAGTAGTGACAGATTCAGCGGCTGCGAGTTTGCAAGCAGAGGGAATTGCGACACATGTGGGGCGCTTAACAGCAGAAGAGATGGCTGAAAAAGTGACAGCACGCGGTGATCAAATCATTGTCGATGCAAGTCATCCCTATGCAGAAGAAGCATCAAAAAACGCACAACAAGCGGCACAGTTAGCAGGTGTCCCGTATTGTCGCTACGAACGGATGTCTGAAGATTATGAAAGCGACTTAATTACAGTTGTTGAAACATATGAAGAAGCAGCGCTTGAAGTGAAAAAGCGTAAAGGGAATGTGATGTTGCTGACGGGGAGTAAGACGCTACAAATTTTCACGAAGCATTTACTTGGTGAAGAAAGTATTACATTAATCGCACGCATGTTACCGCGCATTGACAATATGGAAAAATGCGAAGCACTTGGTTTACCGCAAAAGCAGATTATTGCGATGCAAGGACCGTTTACAGCAGAGCTAAATACGGCGTTATACAAACAATACGATACGACATTGATGATTACGAAAGAGAGCGGGAAGGTTGGTTCGGTTGATGAAAAAATCACGACAGCTTTAGCACTTGGAATTGAAGTGATTTTGATTGCACGTCCGAAAATGGATTATCCGAATATGTTCCGTAACTTTGATGATATTGAGCAATTTATAGGAGGCATTTGATCATGACAAATGAGCAACAAGAAAAAGAATTATTTATTAATACCGACAACTTTAATACGGATTTCACACCTTTAACAGTAGAGCCGAACCGTATTTATGAATATAGTTTTGAAACGATTTTAGAAGAATATGGTCCGCATGATTATTCAGAAGATGAGTGGTCAATTATTCGTCGTATCGTGCATGCATCAGCCGATTTTGAATTAGGAAAAAGTGTCATTATTCATCCAGATGCGATTCGTGCAGGCATTGAATCGATTCGTGCTGGACGACCTGTGATTGCAGATGTACAGATGATTCAAAGTGGTTCAGGTCGTAAACGATTCCAAAAACATGGTGGCGACTTGTATTGTCATATTGCAGACGAAGATGTATCGAAAATGGCGAAGGAACATAATACGACGCGTGCGATTATTTCGATGCAAAAAGCAGCGCGCTTACATGAAGGTGGTATTTATGCGATTGGGAACGCACCAACTGCATTACTAGAACTGATTCGTCTCATTCGTGAAGGAATTGCAAAGCCCGATTTAATCATTGGTATGCCGGTTGGTTTCGTATCAGCAGCTGAATCAAAAGAGGAATTATCGAAAGTGACAGAAGTGCCTTTCATTACGAATTTAGGTCGTAAAGGCGGTAGTACGGTAACCGTTGCGGCACTAAATGCGATCTCGATTTTAGCTGATCGCCAAGACTAATGGAAAAGAAGAAGAAAAAAGACCCGAAAGATATGCGCCACGGTTATACAACGGGTGCATGTGCTACTGCAACAACGAAAGCAGCTCTAATTGCTTTACTTTCGGGTGAAGAACAAGAATCGGTGACGATTTTTTTACCGGTTGGAAAATATGCCACATTTACGATGGAGCATACCGTACGAGAAGGAGAGGCTGTTCGTTGTGGCACGATTAAAGATGCAGGAGATGATCCTGATGTGACGCATTTAGCACTGATCGAATCGACTGTATCTTTTATTGAAGGTGATGCCATCGTTTTAGATGGTGGTGTCGGTGTAGGACGTGTAACAAAACCAGGGCTTCCTGTGCCTGTTGGAGAAGCAGCGATTAATCCTGTACCGCGTAAAATGTTAGAGGAAGTTGTGAAAGAGACACTCGAACATTTCGGCGTGAAGCGAGGTGTGAAAGTCGTCATCTCGGTTCCAGCTGGTGAGGAGTTGGCGAAAAAGACATTGAATGGTCGCTTGGGAATTGTCGGTGGTATTTCCATCTTAGGAACGAGAGGAACAGTTGTACCGTTTTCAAGTGCAGCTTATATGGCGAGTATTGCTGAAGCTGTTAGTGTTGCACATGCAGCAGGACAAAAACATTTGATTTTAACGACAGGTGGACGGAGTGAGCGCTATGCGATGGCGCTTTTTCCTGATTTAGCTGAAGAATGTTTTATTGAGATGGGTGATTTTGTCGGTCATGCATTGAAGCACTGTAAAATACATGACATTCCGCAAGTGACACTGGTCGGTATGATGGGGAAATTCTCAAAAGTGGCACAAGGGGTCATGATGGTTCACTCGAAAAGCGCGCCAATTAACTTTGAGTTTTTAGCAGAGCTTGCAGCAGAGAGTGGTGTGCCGCCCGCATTACAAGAAGAAGTGAGGCATGCGAATACGGCTTCGCAAGTAGGCGAGATTATGCTAGAACATGGCTATCAAGCCTTTTTTGATCGTCTTTGCATGGCATGTTGTCATGCGTCGATTCAACATGTGAAAGGAAACATCAATGTGAGTACCTACATTTATTCAATGAAGGGCGAGCAATTAGGAAGGGCTGAACAAATTGACAGCATCGATTAAATTAATCGGGATTGGTGATGGGGGAAAAGCTACCTTAAACCAACAAACAACCGAATGGATTGAACAAAGTGATGTATTAGTCGCAGGTGAGCGTGTTCTTGCCTTTTTCGATACATATGAAGGACAAAAAATCGTCATTAAAGGCGGTTTAAAACAAGTTGTGGAACAGATTCAAGCAGCTACAGGTAACATTGTCGTACTAGCTTCAGGCGACCCTCTTTTTTACGGAATTGGACAATATCTTTCGAACAAAATGCCATTAGAGATTTATCCGCATGTGAGTTCTGTTCAACTTGCATTTGCACGTTGTCAAACGAGCTGGCAAGATGCAAAAGTGATTAGCTTGCATGGTCGTTCAATAAAAGGTCTTGCTCAAAAGATGAATGGTGAAAAGAAAGTGGCGCTTTTAACAGATGAAGTAAATTCACCGAATGCCATTGCACAGTATTTACTTGATTTTGGCTTCCATGAATATCGTGCTTTTGTCGCTGAAAATTTAGAAGGTGTGGAGGAACGCTGTCGTCATTTCACATTAGATGAGATGAAAGAAGCAGCGTTTTCGCCACTGAATGTGGTCATTTTAATCGCACAGGAAACACCGTATGTATGGCCGCTTGGTATTGAAGATGAGGAATTTTCACAGCGCAAGCCAGATAAAGGGCTGATTACGAAAAAAGAGATTCGTGTGTTATCCATTCAACAATTAAATGTGAAGCCAGATTCGATTATTTGGGATATTGGCACATGCACAGGTTCGATGGCGATTGAAGCAGGGCGTATTGCAAAAGAAGGAGCAGTCTATGCGATTGAGAAGAATGAGCCTGATTTAGCAAACTGCCTTGAAAATCAAAAGAAATTCCGCGTAGATGTGACGGCGATTCATGGGAAAGCACCTGAGCGTTTAGACGAATTTCCGAATCCAGATGCGGTCTTTTTAGGCGGTACAGGCGGAAATATTCGTGATTTATTGACGATTTGTTCAGAGCGCTTAAATGAAGGTGGACGCATCGTTTTAAATGCGACAACAATTGAAAATTTAGCGAAGGCCGTTGAGATTTTTAAAGAATTGGGTCTACACGTACATATTATCCAAGCGCAAATCGCACGCAGTAAGCCGATTTTGGATATGACACGTTTTGTTCCACTCAATCCAATCTTTATTATTACAGCGAGCAAGGGGGAAAATTAAGATGGCAACATTGTTCGGCTTAGGGGTAGGTCCAGGAGATCCAGAATTAATTACAGTGAAAGCTTTTCGTGTGATGAAAGAATCACCTGTCATTGCCTATCCAAAGAAGATGAAGGGCAAAAAAAGTTACGCACAGCGCATTGTTGATGTCTATGTGAATGGCATGGATAAGGAGATGCTTGGGCTTGTGTTCCCAATGACAAAACATCAGGAAACATTAGACCGCGAATGGAATAAAGCAGTTGATGAAGTATATGCGCGTATTGCGGAAGGAAAAGACGTAGCATTCGTAACAGAGGGCGACCCAATGCTCTTTAGTACGTTCATTCACTTAATGACATTGATGCAAGAACGTCATCCAGATGTCGACATTCAAATGGTTCCAGGGATTTCATCATTTAATGCCTCTGCTTCAAGATTAGGTATTCCACTTGGTGAAGGAGACGACCATATCGCGATGATTCCAGCAGTCGACGATTACGATGCGATGCGTCGCGCGATTGAAAATCATGATGCCATCGTCTTTATTAAAGTGGCAAAAGTGATTGATTTAATGCTTCAAGTGTTACGTGATTTAGACTTATTAGACCGCGCACATGTGGTCACAAAAGTAACGTCCGATGAAGAAATCATTTGGAAAACATCTGAACTTGATGGTGTCGAGCTTGAATATCTTACATTAATGGTGGTGCGTAAATAATGAAAAAAATTTATATTGTGGGCGCAGGTCCGGGAGATCCTGATTTAGTAACAGTAAAAGGATTACATATTATTCAAACAGCTGATGTTGTGATGTATACAGATTCTTTAGTGAATCAAGAATTAATTGCGAAGGCTAAGCCAGAAGCGGAAGTTGTGAAAACAGCAGGTATGCATTTAGATGAGATGGTACAAGCGATTGTCGATCGTGTAAATGAAGGGAAAGTGGTGGCACGTGTTCACACAGGAGATCCAGCGATGTATGGTGCAACCATGGAACAGATGGCGATTTTACAGCAACATGATATTACATGCGAAATTATTCCGGGTGTGAGTTCTGTATTTGCGTCTGCTGCAGCAGTAGGAGCTGAGTTAACAATTCCTGATTTAACACAGACACTTATTTTAACGCGTGCAGAAGGTCGTACTCCTGTACCTGAATTTGAAAAATTACGTGATTTAGCAAGTCACCATTGTACGATTGCACTATTTTTAAGTGCGACATTAACGAAGAAAATCGTGCGTGAATTACAAGATGCAGGTTGGTCGGATGATACGCCAATCGCAGTAGTACAACGTGCAACATGGCCAGACCAAAAGATTGTACGTACGACATTAGTGAATTTAGATGAAGCGATGCGTACGAACGGAATTCGTAAACAAGCAATGATTTTAGCTGGTTGGGCATTAGATCCACATATTCATGAAAAAGATTATCGTTCGAAATTATATGATAAAACATTTACGCATGGTTTCCGTAAAGCGGTGACAGAGTAATGGTCATCGAGTTACGTGACGATGTATTAGCGCCAATTGAAGTGAAGCATCCGTATGCGATTGTCGCAATTACTAAGCATGGTGTGGAGATTAGTCGTAAACTACACGCGGCATTGCCAAACACAGATGTCTATTATATGAGTAAGTTTGAACGTGGTGATGAGCGCGCGCATAATGTTCAATTATTTAGTGGTAGCGTGCGTATGTTATTCCCAGCATTATTTAAGCATTATCAAGGTATTATCACCATTATCTCACTCGGTGCAGTCGTACGCATGATTGCACCTGTGTTAGTCGATAAAAAGGTCGATCCAGCTGTCGTTGTCATCGATGACCGCGGTGAGAATGTCATCAGCATGTTATCAGGGCATCTTGGCGGTGCAAATGCTTTAACGCATACGGTAGCAGAAGCTCTACAAGCGAATGCGATTATTACAACAGCATCTGATGTTCAAAAGACCATTCCAGTTGATTTATTCGGTGCGAAATTTGGCTGGCAGTGGGATTCTGATACACATTTGACACCTGTATCGGCTTCAGTTGTCAATGAGGAACATGTGGCGATTGTACAAGAGACAGGTGAAAAAGATTGGTGGATGCATGATACACCGATGCCGACGAATCTAAAACAATATGACACGATTGCAGAAGCGATGGATGCAAAACCACAAGCAGCACTCGTAATTACACATCGTCTCTTACAACCAGATGAACTGATTGAAAATGCGGTCGTCTACCGTCCGAAATCATTAGTCATTGGTATGGGGTGCAATCGTGGTACATCAACAGAAGAAGTAGAGCAAGTCATTCAAGAAACATTACAAGAACTCGGCTTATCCATCAAAAGCGTGAAGGCACTTGTGACATTTGAATTGAAAAAAGATGAGCCTTGCTTCCATGAGGTTACGTCAAAATATGACTGGGAATTTAAGTGGTATTCAAAAGACGAGTTGAATGCAGAACAAGTGACAGCACCTTCGGATACGGTTTTTAAATATACAGGTGTTTATGGAGTAAGTGAACCAGCTGTACGTCGTTATAGTGGGAACAGTGAACTATTATTAGTGAAGAAAAAATCAGGAAATACAACCATTTCGGTTGCGGAAATTGTTTATGAGGATGTGAGAGAATGAATCGTTTTGTCATCGCAGGGACGAATAGTGGTGTAGGAAAAACAACACTTACGATTGGTTTAATGGCAGCGTTACAAAAAAGAGGTTTGACGGTACAGGGATTTAAATGTGGCCCCGACTATATTGACCCATCATTCCACCAAGCTGTAACAGGTAGAACATCGCGTAATATTGATAGTTTCATGTTTGAAGAAGACGTTGTAAAAGACATCGTCATGCGTGCAACTGCATCAAGTGATGTCGCGATTATTGAAGGTGTTATGGGATTTTACGATGGGAAAAATCCATTGTCAGACGTGGGTTCAACAGCGGACATTGCAGCGATTACAGAATCGCCTGTTATACTCGTTGTGAACTGCGCTGCGATGGCAAGAAGTGCAGCTGCGATTGTGAAGGGGTTCCAACTTCTATCGAACCGACCGAAGATTGTTGCGGTCATTGCGAACCAAGTGGGAAGTGCAAGTCATTTTCAAATTGTGAAAACAGCAATCGAAGCAGAATGTCGTATTCCGGTCATTGGCTATATGAAGAAACAGCCTGATTTACATATGCCAAGTCGCCATCTAGGGCTAATTCCTGCTTTAGAACGCGGTGAGATGCAAGATTATTTTGATCAATTAGCTACGCTTGTAGAAGAAACGATTGATCTCGATCAATTATTAGATGTAACGAAGGCCGCGCCATTAGCTGTAACATCTTCTGTTTTTACAAAACAAACTGAACAGACTTGTACCATCGCAGTCGCAAAAGATGCAGCATTTAACTTTTACTATGAAGAAAATTTAGAGCTTTTACAGGCAAATGGAGCCAAGCTTGTTTATTTTTCACCTTTAGCAGATGAGGAAGTGCCAGAAGAAGCAGATGGTCTATATATTGGCGGGGGCTTCCCAGAAGAATTTGCGGAGAAACTTTCAAAGAATGAACGCGCAAAACAATCCATTCAATCATTCATTGCTTTAAAACGCCCAACCTTTGCTGAATGTGGAGGCTTTATGTATTTAACAGAAGCGATTGAAACATTGGACGGAGAACGTTTTGACATGGTCGGTGCCATTCCAGGATGTACGAAGATGCAAGGAAAACGTGTGGCGCTCGGTTACCGAGAAATCTATGGTAAAAAAGATAACTTTTTAATTAAAGAAGGTATGGTTGCAAAAGGACATGAATTCCACTATTCAACATATGAAGGGGAAAGTGAAAACCATGCATATGATACGAAGGGAAAATTCAAAGCAAAAGGCGAAGGTTATTTACGTGACAATATCGTTGCGGGCTATACACATTTTCACTTCGCGTCAAATCCAGCAGTAGCAGCACGCTTTGTTAGCGCATGCTCGGAAAGGAAGGTCTTATGTACGGAAAAGTCTATTTAGTAGGTGCGGGGCCTGGCGATTTAAAGTTAATTACAGTAAAAGGACTGGAATGTGTACAGGAAGCAGATGTCATTGCATATGACCGATTAGTGAATAAAGAGTTATTGAAATATGCTAAATCAGGTGCTGAATTAATTTATTGTGGTAAAGAACCCGGTCGTCATCATTTTATTCAAGAAGAAATTCATGCATTACTCGTTGAAAAGGCGAAAGAGGGAAAAGTAGTGACCCGTTTAAAAGGCGGTGATCCATTCGTATTCGGACGTGGTGCAGAGGAAGCGCTCGTACTACGACAAGAGCAAATTCCATATGAAGTCGTTCCAGGTATTACAGCGGGAATTGCAGCGCCAGCTTATGCAGGAATCTCAGTGACACATCGTGAAATGGCATCAAGTTTTGCGATTATAACAGGGCATGGGCGTGATTCAAAAGGACAAGATACGATTCAGTGGGAACATATCGCAACAGGTATTGATACACTTGCTTTTTATATGGGTGTTGGGAATTTACGTTATATTTCCGAACAGTTAATAAAACATGGTCGACCTGCTACAACACCGGTTGCCATTATCGAAAAAGGTACAACAGCTGAACAGCGTACGATTGTATCCACATTGGAATGTATTGCAGATGAAGCAGTCGAACAAAATATTAAAAATCCAGCGATGGTGCTCATTGGTGAAGTAGCAAGCTTACATGAAACACTCGCATGGGTAGAGGAGGAACAACAATATGTCAGTCATTCAGTCTATTAAAGAAAGACGTGCGATTCGAAATTATACAACACAACCTGTAGAACGTGAAAAAATCGAACAATTAATTGAAGTGGGAACATATGCACCAACGGATCGTTTGCGCGAACCATGGCATTTTTATGTTTTTGGTGAAGAAAAGAAACAAGCATATGAACAACTAGCAACAACATACTTAGAAGAACGTTTTCCAACGAAGCCACATTTAGTTGAAAGCTCACTAAAAGTCGTGCGTACAACACCGGTTGTCATCGTTGTAACATCGAAGGCTGTTGAAGGCGATGCAGATGCGACAATGGACGACCTTTGTGCAACAAGCTGTGCCATCCAAAATATGTGGTTAGCGGCATCTGAACTCGGTCTTGGGTTTGTATGGCGTACACGTGGTGTCGGTCTTGTACATGATGAACGTTTACATACATTTATTGAAGCTTCGTCTGATGAACGAATCATCGGGACGATTTTTATTGGTTATCCAGAAGGCGATACACCAGAACCGACAAAACGCACACCAGCTGTAGAAAAGACGACGTGGTTATAATGGCAAGACAGGGATTATTCTTACTCTATACAGGTGATGGCAAAGGGAAGACAACTGCCTCTTTAGGTGTGACATTACGTGCGATTGGTCGTGGATTAAGCGTTACGTATTTACAATTCATTAAAAATCCAGACCGTACATATGGCGAAAAGCTCGCTTTAGCGAAGCTGGGTGTTGAGATGAAGCAGATGGGCATTGGTTTTACATGGACGAAAACACCAGAAGAACATCGCGAAGCACTGAAAAAAGCATGGGCTTTAACAAAAGAGAAGCTACAAGATGATACAATTGATGTACTCGTATTAGATGAATTAAATAATGCACTCGCAATTGATCGTTTTCCGATTGATGACGTACTACCACTTGAAGAAGTCGTCGAAGCCATTCGAAATCGTCCGAAAACGATGCACCTTGTCGTAACAGGTCGCAGTGCAAAGCAACCATTAATTGATTTAGCTGATCTTGTATCTACAATTGAACCAACAAAACATTATTATGATGAAGGTATTCCAGCAGTGAAAGGACTTGAATTTTAAAGGGGGAATGACGATGCCAGCAAAAGCAGTCATGATTCAAGGAACGTCATCGGATGTGGGAAAAAGTATGTTGGCGACAGCTCTCTGTCGTCATTTTTCAAATGCAGGTTATCGCGTCGCACCATTCAAATCACAAAACATGGCACTGAATTCCTATGTAACTGTGAGTGGTGGCGAGATTGGTCGTGCGCAAGGGGTGCAAGCAGAAGCAGCGCGCGTCGAAGCGACAACGGATATGAACCCAATTCTGTTAAAGCCAAAGCAAGATATGATGTCTGAAATTATCGTACATGGAAAACATCATCTCAATATGACAGCTAAGTCGTATCGCAATGACTTTGTTGATGAGGCATTACCCATTGCAGTAGAAGCAGTGCAACGTCTAAAAGAATCCTATGACGTCATCGTTTTAGAGGGTGCTGGAAGTCCAGCCGAAATTAATTTAAAAGCACGTGACATTGCCAACATGAAAATGGCACATGCGGCAGATGCAGCTGTCATCTTAGTGGCTGATATCGACCGCGGTGGTGTATTCGCTTCAATCGTCGGGACACTCGCATTACTTGATGAAGACGAACGTGCACGTGTAAAAGGCATCATCATTAATAAGTTTCGTGGCATGAAAGAATTACTAGATGATGGATTAGAATGGCTTGAAAATTATACAGGCATTCCTGTCCTCGGTGTCGTTCCATATATGGATGTACAGATTGAAGCAGAAGACTCTCTTGCACTCTCGGCACTACGTTTAAAACGCCCGAAAGACAATGAATTCGACTTAGATGTTGCAGTCATTCAATTACCACGCATTTCGAATTTCACAGACATCGACCCGCTCATGGACGAACCAGGTGTTGGCGTACGTTTTGTGAAAACAGTCGCAGAATTGAAAAATCCCGATGTCATTATTATACCGGGAACAAAAAATACGATTGACGACCTCGCATGGCTGCGTGCGCAAGGTTTTGAAGAAGAACTGACGACGCGTGATGTCGCCATTGTCGGGATTTGTGGTGGTTATCAAATGTTAGGGCAGTCTTTATATGACCCTGATTTTGTGGAGGGGAATGTAGACTATACAGAAGGTCTTCGTTTATTACCGATTGAGACGACTTTTGTCGGTGAGAAGAAGACTGTTCAAAATAGCGGCATTCGTTTTGGCACAAATGAACGTCTAACAGGCTATGAAATTCATCTCGGACGTACAAAACATACACATCTCTGTGAGCCATTTCTTCTATTAGATGATGGACGAACAGATGGCGCAGTTGTTGGACGTATTCTCGGCACGTATTTCCACGGAATCTTCCACAATCGCACATTTACACGCCAAATGGTCAATGAATGGCGAATTTATAAAGGACTTGCGCCACTCGATGCAGCTGTAAAATCAGAAAAAGAATTACGTGAACACGCCTATAATGTAGCAGCCGAACAATTTGAACAAGCAGTCGATTTAGAAAAGCTGTATGAAATAATGGGGTTAGAACGTGTTGCTACAATAAGTGAATAAAGATGTAACCAGAACAAAGTTTAATATGTTCTGGTTTATTTTTGTTAGTATTTTGATTT
Organism: Kurthia sp. 11kri321; assembly: GCF_001534765.1. Classification (NCBI taxonomy): domain Bacteria; kingdom Bacillati; phylum Bacillota; class Bacilli; order Caryophanales; family Caryophanaceae; genus Kurthia; species Kurthia sp. 11kri321. Next base: position 1,696,104 of record NZ_CP013217.1, on the reverse strand, counting down.
ATTTACGTATATTTAAATGAAAAATGGTATGATGTATGAGGTTTTAAAAGGAGGAAGAAATAAATGATTAAAAAAATAGGTTTATCGATGGTTTTATTCATCATGGCTACACTTATTTTTACACCAAAAATATTTGCTAATGAACAAGACTATACATATATTATTGAAGATGATGCTATTACAATTACAGGATATATAGGAAAAGAAAAAAATATTCAAATTCCATCAAAAATCAATGGTATGCCTGTAAGGAAAATAGGGGAATTAGCTTTTGCACATAAAAATATAGAAGCAGTTTCTTTTCCAAGTACAGTAGAAGTTATTGAACGTGCGGCGTTTTTTTCGAATGAACTTCAGACATTAACGCTACCGAATACTATAAAAGAAATAGGCGAAAGTAGTTTTGATTATAATCATATAGCGGAAGTGAAATTATCAAATCAATTAAAAGAAATCCCAAAAAGCGCATTTAGTTCGAATCGTTTAATAAAAGTTGATATTCCTAATTCAGTAAAAATAATTGGTTCGTCTGCATTTGAGCGTAATCGATTGACAACAGTGAAATTGTCTAATCAGTTAGAGATAATTGGTGATCGAGCTTTTAAATCAAATTATATGAAGCAAGTACAACTACCAAAGACTCTGTATAAGATTGGGAATTTTGCATTTGAATATAATCAACTAAAAAGTCTGATTATACCTAGTAAAGTCACAACAATTGGTCGTAATGCATTCAAATTAAATCAATTAGAAACAATCTCACTTTCAAACAGCGTTCAACAAATTGGAGAGTCTGCTTTTGCAAGTAATCGATTAAAAGAAATAACGCTTCCTCAATCACTTCAAGTAATTGAGAAAAGTGTGTTTCATAAGAATCAACTTACAAAAGTAGTTATAAATGAACATATTAAGACAATTCAGAGTGGTGCTTTCAGTGACAATCACCTTACGACATTTGATTTATCGCATGTTCAAGAAATAGGTGCAGGTGCATTTAGTAGTAATAAATTAAAAACAGTTAATTTAGCGCATATGACGTCTGTTGGTTCACATGCTTTTGAAAAGAATCAAATTGTTAATTTCATCTTACCAACTAATATGACGAAAATACCGGACTCTTTATTTGAAAATAATAAATTAAAAACCCTTCAATTGTCTGAGAAAATCACAGAAATAGGTGCAAGTGCATTTGCAGCGAATTATTTATCGCAAATTCAGTTAAGTAACGAAATGCATACGATTGGTTCTCGAGCATTTAAAGATAATCAACTTACAAATATAGACTTACCATTAAAGCTTAAAAAATTAGGTGAAAGCTCATTTAAAAATAATCATTTGACTACAGTTGTGGTACCAGAAGGGCTTCAAAAAATTGGATCTAACGCTTTTGAAGAGAATCAGTTAAAACATGTTACATTACCCGATAGTTTAGAAGTCATCGATTATGCTGCTTTTCAAGAAAATTTAATAGAAACCATACAATTGCCAGAAGGAATTAAACAAATTGATTCGTATGCTTTCTCAAATAATCAATTGAAAAAGCTAAAAATCCCATCTGCAATGATTAAAATTTCTTCAGATTCCTTCTCGAAGAATCAGCTTAAGACTTTAACAATTCCTAAAAATATTCAAGTCATAGATTTAAGAGCTTTTAAACAGAATCAACTACAGAATGTGACGATTGAAGAAGGCATAAAAGTATGGGGAGAAGAAGCACTTTCACAAAATCCTATTGAAAAAATCACATTTTCAGCAGACGAAATGCCTACATTTGAAAAAGCAATGTCGCAACAGAATCAGATGACAAAAATGGATGGGAACATGTTAAAAGGTCATATTGCTTGGATGACGGATGAACAGTTAACAACGAAGTGGGATGGCAAAACTGCGAATACAACTATTTATCGCAAATGGGGTTATTTCCCAGAAATCAAAGGATTAGAAGATGCCTATGTGACAATAGGAGAAGATTTTGATTTCCTAAAGGATGTTGAAGCTTTTGATGTAGAGGATGGCAATCTTACGCAAAAAATCACGTGGGACGTAAACAGCCTATATAAAAGTAAAATCGGCAATTATACCATTCAATATGTTGTTAAAGATTCAGATGGTCTCGTTCGCTTTTATAATCGTAAATTGAATGTTGATACGAACACAAAACCAGTGATTACAGGTAAATCAAAAGAGATTATTCCATACAATAAGTATTTTGATCCGTTCGAAAATGTACAAGTAACTGACCAAGAAGATGGGAATTTACAAGAAAAAACGACTGTGACAGGGTGGGACTTTGACACAACGAAGCCGGGTATTTATAAACTCACATATCGTGTGAAAGACGCACGTGGAAACGAAGCTGTGTTTTATAAAACGGTTCATGTTAAGCCGTATAAAGTGTATTGGAATAAACAAACATCAGCAACAGCGAGGACGATTCCTGTAGCTTGGGATCAAGTAGTCGGCGCAAGTGGATATGAGGTGTTGTTATATGATCGTAATGGAAAGTATTTACGAAAATATGATACCAAAAAAACAGTTTATACATTTAAAGAATTAGAGCCATTAACTTACTATTCCTTCCGCGTGCGTGCATATAAACAAGTAGGATCACAGCGCATCTTAGGTGATTTATTTATAAAAGAGCGTATTGTCACAGCGCCAAGTGCACCAAAGATTCAATGGAAGAAGTTAAAAAATGATTATCGAATTACATGGCCCCGTAATGCAAATGTTTCATTATATAAAATACAATGTAGTACATCGAAAACATTTAATAAGAAGTATACAAGAACGTTAAATTCAAATAAACCGCTTGTGTATGTAGGTGATCCAAAGAATAAAAAAACGTATTATGTACGTGTTCAAGCTATCAAATATTATAAAGATCGACAATATACTAGTGCGTGGAGTCAAGTAAAGGTATTAAAATAGAATAAGTTTTCAAAAATTATCATAATGAATAGAATCCCGTATAAATCTAATCGTTATACGGGATTTTTATATATAAAAATATGATGTTAAGAACTTTTAAAGTCATAAAAATACTATATAAAAATAGGTGTAAGTTGAAAATGACTAAAAAAAGAAAAAGTTTTCAAAAATGAAACAAATAAAGGTTTAAAAACGTTATATAACAGGTATAAAAAAACAAAATAGTAAAAATATTAACTATATGAGTATAACAAAAAGTTCGTTTTCCAATACATAGTTGTAAAGAGAATGTAATATAAATGTAAAAATGTTCTACAGATTTTCAATTTAATAATGATATAATATGATGGATTAATTATAATCTTATATAATTATTAATTTTATATGTATGGAAAAATGACGTTTTGTTTGAAAACTAGGAGAGATTAGATGTTTATATTAGAGCAAAATAAAAACACCTTTCATATTACATTAGAAGAATTATCACAAGGTGCTTATCAATATATACTTTTAAAAAATCGTGAGTGTGTCATCACGATTCCAATCACTTCTTTACAAGTGACGATTGAAGAAAGATATTTTGAACAATGGTTTGAACAATATGGCACAACAGATGCTATTTTAACAATTGCATATTTATACCCTTTAGAAGACGAGGAACAGGCTTTACGTAAAGATCGTGTGGTTGAAGTAGATGGCGAATTATTTGAACAACGCTATCGTTTATTTAAACCTCATCGCATGCAATTGGAGTTAAAAGACTTACATACATTTCAGTTGAATGGACATACAATCGATCCGCACTTTACAAAAGAAGGTTACTTGGTCTTTTCTTTTGATGCAAATAAGCGTGCAACAGATTATTATGCAGCGCGTAAACTAACAAAAATTCACCCAACAAAAGATTATTTACATTTACAAGCTCAGCTCTCTGTTCGTAACTTACCGCTGACTTCGATTGAATTAGAATTACAGTCGCGTAACACAGGTGAGAGTAGTTTTGTAGGTGTGGAAGCAAAGCTTGTAAAAATGCAAAAGAAAAAAAGTGGTTATGTCTATCACTATGAATTAAATGTGAAGGCACAAGAGAGTATTCGAACTCTTTTAAAAATAGTTAATGCGCAGTTTGATGAAGATGTATGGGATTTATGGTGGGTGTTACGCCAAAAAGATGTTCAAGATGTAGCACGCGTACGTTGTGGTATGCCACGAATTATTGTAGAACAGTTGATGAAAGGGCAAATTAATATTGCAGATAGTCAATATGTACATAATTTCGTCCCATATCTAACAGTAAAGGGACGAAATCTATCGTTCTTTTATAATCAATATACAAAAGAAGAATTTGAGATGTATCAAAAAGTATTGAAAAAAGGTCGCGTAAAAAAAGCGAATGAGCGTCCAATTTGGATTGTTGGGGAGCGTCCGTACAAAGCACAGGATAATGGTTTACGCTTCTTCGAGTATTTGCGAACACAGCATCCAGAGATTGATGCGTATTATATCATTCGAGAAGATTCGCCAGAACGCGTGAATGTAGAACCATATGGTAATTTACTTGACTATCGTTCAAAAGAACATTTTGATTTACTTGTAAAAGCAGATTATATTTGTGGAACACATCATCCAGATTTCTTGTATCCAAATCGTTCAAAAGAGTTTATGAAGTGTATTCGTGCAAAGCAAATCTTTTTACAACATGGTGTATTAGGTGTGAAAAATATTTCAGGATTTTACAGTAAAAAGATGAAAGATTTCCAAACCGATCTATTTATTACATCATCTGAACGTGAAAAAGATATTGTAGTACGCGATTTGAACTATGAAGAATACGAAGTAGCTGTAACAGGCTTACCTCGCTTTTCCCGTCTTTTTACAGATGATATTGAAGTGAAAAAACAAGTACTAATCATTCCAACTTGGCGCGATTGGCTGACGACGAATGATAAATTTTTAAAATCTGAGTATTTAGAGCGCTATACAGAACTACTTCATAATGATCGACTACTTGCACTGAAAAATCAGGGAGTAGAATTACTATTCTGTTTACATCCAAATATGCAACAATTCGTTGATTACTTTGATATACCAGAAGAAATTACAGTTATTCGTCAAGGAGACCGCTTAGTACAAGATTTATTAAAAGAGAGTGCGCTACTAATTACCGACTATTCGAGTGTAGCATTCGACTTTAGTTTCCTTCATAAACCTGTTATTTATTATCAATTTGATCGCGATCATTTCCTCGGAAAGTATCCATCGCATCTAGATATTGATGCGACATTACCGGGATTTATTACAGATGATGGTGAAGAAGTGGTAAATGAAACATTGCGTTCATATGAAGCTAATTTCCAAATGTCAGATCATTATAAAGAGTTAGCCAATCAGTTTATTGCAAATCGTGATGTGTACTCGAATGATCGAATTTTTGAAGCGATTCAAAAAATGCCAAAGAAAAAACCAATATATGACACGCTTAAACATCATCAAGTATATGATGCGAGTATGAGGAAATTTAGAAAAAGTAAGAAGTATTTTTCAGCAATGCGCAAAATGTATAAAGTGATGTCGAAAACACTGAAAAAAGATCCGAAACTCATTTTATTTGAAAGTGGTGTAGGAAAACAAATTTCAGATAGCCCTAAAAATATTTACGATGAGCTGGTAAAACGAAACTCAGATTATCGTTATATCTGGGTTTACAATGGTAAAGATGAATTTAAAAAATCACATACGAAAGTGATTAAACGTCTAAGTCCTGAGTATTTTTATTACTTAGCGAAAGCGAAGTTTTGGATTAATAATCAGAACTTCCCGAGCTATTTAAAGAAAAACTCAAAACAGACCTATATTCAGACATGGCATGGTACACCATTGAAAAAAATGCAAAATGATGTAGAGGACTTTAAAGGCAAAGATCCTGGTTACTTAGCACGTGTAAACCAAGCGGTGAAGCAGTGGGACTATTTAATTTCGCCAAGTCCATATGCGACAAAAGCTTTCCGCAGTGCTTTCCAATTCAAAAAAGAAGTTTTAGAGGTGGGTTATCCACGTAATGATATTTTTTATCATCCAGAGGAGCAGAAACAGTATATTGAACAAGTGCGTTTGAAATACAACATTCCAAAAGATAAAAAGGTATTATTATATGCACCGACATTTAGAGATGATGATTTAGATGAGAATGGTAAACATATATTTAATATGCAGCTAGATTTGCAAAAACTATACGAACAGTTTGGCGATGAGTATGTTATTTTAATGCGTACACATGTTATTGTAGGGAATCGTTTACCAATCCCACTTGAATATCGTCATTTTGTTATAAATGTATCACGTTATCATGACATTCAGCATTTGTATTTAATTGCAGATGTATGTATGACAGATTATTCTTCTGTTATGTTTGATTTTGCTCATACACGCCGTCCACTGCTATTCTTTACGTATGACTTTGATCATTATAAAGAGAATTTACGTGGTTTCTATATGGACTTTGAAAAAGAAGCACCGGGTCCTTTACTACGTAATACAGATGATTTAGTAGATGCACTATCGAATATAGAAGAAATGACGAAAACGTATGCAGAAAAATATGCAGCTTTCCATGAAAAATACTGTGGTCTAGAAGATGGACATGCAGCAGAGAAAATCGTAGATAGTTTTTTCCCAGATGCACGTAAATAATAAAAACGGAGATGAGCTTAATCGCTCACTCCGTTTTTTTCTGCCTCTAATGCGAGTAAATATTTTTTGCGTTCGATGCCACCACCATATCCACCGAGATCACCATTTTGTTGAATAACGCGATGACAGGGGATGATGATGGCAATTTGATTTGCACCGTTTGCATTACCAATCGCTCGAACACTTGTGGGTCGATTAATGTTATGTGCAATTCCTGTGTAAGAAGTCGTCTCCCCGTAAGGAATTTGTTCAAGTGCATGCCAGACCTCTTGCTGAAAAGGTGTACCAATATACATGAGTGGAACAGAAAATTGTGTACGCTGTTCATTAAAATATTGCTCTAATTCTGTTGTGGTTTGTTTATGAATAGACGTGTTTCCTACTAAAATTCGTGCATCATATCGTATACGAAGACGTTCAATTTCTTTTTCTAAACCACGTCGGTCGATAAATTCTAGTAAATAGAGTGCTTCTTCTGTAGAAATGGCAATCATACGCCCAATTGGTGTTGCTAACATATTCATATAGAGAATGATTGAATTTGCTTTTTTAGGTGGGTTCCCCATAATTTTTGAGAACGCATCGTGGAATGCGCTTGAGGATTCATAGCCTGTTGCGAGTTGTTGATTTATAACTGTTTCACCTTGTGTAATTTCTTTGAACGCAATGCCCATACGTCGTGCGCGTGCATATTGTACAAAGGTCATACCATATACTTCTTTGAATTTTCGTCTTGCAGTTGCCGAGTGGACACCAAGTGCTTGAAAATCAGCTTCTTTCCAGCGACGTGCAGGATCAGCTTCTACTGCTTCAACCAGATTGCGCACTTCTGCTGGAATCTGTTGTGGATAGAAGAGCGGATGACATCTTTTACAAGGACGATAGCCAGATAGAAGTGCTTCTTCAGCTGTATGAAAAAATGTACAGTTTTCAAATTTCGGTTTTTTCGCTGTACATGTCGCATGACAGAAAATACCTGTTGTACGAATGCCTGCAAAGAAAATACCGTCATATGCAGGATTTTTATTTAATAAAGCTTCATAATACTCTCGTTGTAAAGCAGGGTCTGTAATCATTTAACACGCCTCTTTTCGATAGAAGATACATTCATTATAAAGAAAATGAATAGAAAAAACGCCCGAAAAATGAACAACTAATTTTAAAATTTATATGGAATGGATAATAGAAGTGGATTTTTAGGGAATAAGAAAAATAAATTCAAGAGAAGAAAGGAGAAATGGCAGATGAATAAATATGGTGTTTTCTCGGTCGTTCTTTTTATTATCGCAACGCTTGTTTATCTTACGTCAATTTTCGTTTCAGATAAACTTTTCCCTGATCCTGTGCTTATTCTATTAACAATTATTGTCCCTTTCATTGGAATTTTGTGCGCATTAAAAGATACGAACAAGACACGAGCATTTGGTGTCGTAGCAAATTCACTTGTCCTTATATTTTCAGGCATTATCCCTGCACTTGTCACATTGTTTAAAACATTATTTTAAAATGGGAAGGGGAGTGGGCTTCGTCCCAACCTTCTTTTTTCTGTATAATAGATGTGAGGTGAGGAAGATGTACATAAGACAAGTAGAAGAAAAAGATTTACCCATGTTAGTAGAGATTGAACAACAAGGCTTTACACCAGAAGAAGCTGCAACAAAAGAAGCCTTTATTCAGCGCATTCAACAAATTCCAGATACATTTTTAGTAGCAGAAAGTGCTGGAGAAATTGTTGGCTATGTGAATGGACCCGTCATTTCGAAACGGTATATTACAGATGATTTATTTACAGAAACGATGCATAATCCACATGAAGGCGGTTATGCGAGTATTTTGGGTTTAGCTGTTTCAAAAAAAGCACGAAAACAAGGGATTGCAGCAAAGCTATTGAAGGTATTTGAAGAACAAGCAAAGAAACATAAGCGACAAGGTGTTACACTGACCTGTAAAGCAGAGTTAATTCCATTTTATGAGCATCTTGGTTACACAAATGAAGGTATTGCAGAATCAGTGCATGGTGGTGTTGTTTGGTATAACATGGTGAAAGAATTTGTATAGTATGAAAAATTAATTTGAGTATAAGAAAAGCAGAAATCTCCTTTATTGGACGATTTCTGCTTTTTGTTGCAAACTTTAAAAAGAGTGAAACACGGCTCTATTCACATATTATTAAAAACGCTTATAACCTACAAAGTGTGATTGCCAGTAGCTATTTGTAATATCATCAATTTGAACATGTGTACCAGAAGCGCTAACCATTTTGCCATCGCCAATGTAGAAACCTACATGTGAAATACCTGATTTATATGTTCCTTCGAAGAATACTAAATCACCGTATTGTGGAGTTGTTACTTTTGTGCCAAGTGTATAATAACCAGCAGCAGAAGTACGACCATAATTGAATCCAGCTTGTTTAAATGCATAATCAATTAAACCAGAACAATCAAAACCTTGACTTGGAGAAGAACCGCCAAATACATATGGAACACCAACTTGTGTTAATGCCGCTTTAGTTGCAGCAACAAGTGTACTTGATTGGCTTGGTGCTTGTTGTGTTTGTTGATTGTTTTGCTGTGTATTTTGTTGCGTATTTTGTGTTGAAGTTGTTGGATTACTTGTTTGTACCACTTGATTAGATGGTGCTTGTGATGCTGAAGCACCACGTACTTTTAATGTTTGACCTACATAAATCATTGTAGAAGATAGATTATTATTTTCCATTAATTGTGTGTAAGTTGTATTGTGTGCTTGCGCAATTTTAGATAATGTATCACCTTTTACAACTGTGTACGTACCAGAAGTTGTATTTGCTGGCTTTGAAATAGTTGTTGTTTGATTATTCGTTGTTGTTTGATTCGTTGTAGTCGTTTGTTGTTTTGAACCACTTACTTTTAACGTCTGACCAGGATAGATCATTGTAGAAGAAAGATTGTTTAACGACATAATTTGTTGATACGATGTACCATATTTTTGTGCAATTTTAGATAATGTGTCACCTGATACAACTTTATATGTATCTTGCATTGTTGTTTTTTGAGCCGTTGTTTGAGCTTGCTTCGATGGAAGCGTTTTAGAAAGTTCGTATTGTAATGCTTGTTTTTGAACTTGTTGTTGCTGCTCTTGTTTCATTTCTTGACCGCTATTTGCCATTGCATTTGCATCAGTTTGACCTGTTAGTGAAGATATAAATAAAGTTGAGCCTAATGTTAAAGAGGCTACAATTGTTTGCTTTTTCATTGAAAATAAACACTCCTACTTATTCATTTTTTGGAACAACTCTATCTTAACAGGTAAATATAACAAATAGATGATGTAAACATGTTATTTTCATAACTATTATATTAAAATAAGACGAAAATATAAAAAATATAACAAAAATATATCTTTTTTAACAAATAATACACGAAAAAAGCAATATAAAGTTATTTAAATAAAATAAAAAATCATCTGCATAAAGAGCCAGATGATTTTTTTAGTTATACAAGTGTTTGTTGTGCATCTTCTTCATCAATTGTTGTTTCAAATAGTTCCATGTCATCGTGAGAAAGTGCCACAGGTTCGTCGTCTAAACTCGCTTCTTTTTCGGTTTTACCACCTAAATAATTACGTCCATATGAAGCATTTGTTTCGAGTAAGTCTTTAATGTCGATCCCAGTGGTTTCTTTTAATGATTTTTGTACCATCGACATAACGCCAACTGTGTTTCCAGCAACGCCTTGCACACCGCCACCTTCACCGCCAAAGTCCATTACTTGTACATTTTTAATAGAAGCAAGTGGTTCTGCAACTGCGCGAGCAAAATCAGGAAGGGCTTTAATGAACATTTCAGCAATTGCCGCTTCACCGTATTCTTTCATGGCTTCAGCTTTCTTTTTAATAGCTTCCGCTTCCGCAATACCTTTATCACGAATCGCATCAATTTCAATTTGATTTTTACGTGCAATGGCGTCGTTTTCTACTTTTAATTGTAACTCTTTTGAACGAGATTCGGCTTCCGCTTGACGCTCTGCAATACGTGCTTTTGCATCATTAGCGATGACTTCTTTTTCAGAAGCAATTTGTGCGTCAATAATTGCTTGTTGCTTTGCTAATTCTTTTAATTCTAGTTGTGCTTTTTCACGTTCACGCTTCGCCTGTGTTTCTTTTTCAATTAAGTCCAGTTCTAGTTCAGCTTGTTTTTTCTCATAGGCTTGTTTTGCAATCGCTCGCTGTTCGTTTAGTTCACGTTCACGTTTTGTTTTTTCTAATTCTAAGTCGTTTTGTGATTTCGTCTGTTCTAATTGTAAATCGGTGTGTTGACGCGTGATTTCAATGTTTGATTCACTTTTTGCACGTTCTGTTAACTGGGCATTTGTCGCCTTGTTTTCTTCAATTTGACGTTCTGCATCTGAGCGTGCGTTTTGTGCTTGTTTAGAAGACTCTGCCAGTTTTGTAATTCCTAAATTCTTTAAAAAACCGAGTTCAGAATCATATTCGTCTGCATCGAGTACGCGGTCAAGAGAGAAATTGACCACATTAAAGCCCATAGATTGTAAGTCGGATTCTGACTTTTCTTGTACAACTTGAATAAAGTTTTCGCGTGCATTGTTTACTTCAAGTGCACCTTGTTCTGCTACTGTTGTGCGCAATTTACCTTCTAAAATAACACGTAATTCTTTAGAAATTTCGTCAGGTGCTTTTCCCATGAACTGCTCAGCAAACTTAATGACAGCTTCTAGTTCATCGGCTACTTTAATTGTAGAAGTTGCATGAACGGTAATAGGTACTTCGTCTTTTGTGAGAATACCTTCTGCTTTTAATGGAATTTGGAATGAATTGAGAGAAATCGTATGTGCAGATTGAAAAGGAGTAACGAGAACAGTGCCACCACGTACAACACGCAAGCGACGTCCATCTCTTATGTAGACACCAGGGTCGCCTTCTTTTCCGACGTTTTTCCCTGAAATAATGAGTGCTTCATTTGGTGCAACTTTTTTATAGCCAAATTTAAAAACCATACAAGAACCTCCATAAAAAGTTTTTTAAGGAAAAAATATCCTTACTATAAGGTTAGTGGAAGAAGAGGAGGGCGTCAACATGAAAAAAGGCACCTTTTTACAGAGTGCCTCATGTTGTTATGATTGTGTTTGATGATAAGCTTCTAAATCTGCGATTGCTTGTTTGTAAAGCTCTTTTGTAATAGGGTAAGGTGAGCAAGCGATATCAACCGTTGTCAGTGCTTTATCTAAAATACGCTCAACTTCTTCTTCATTTTTCACACCAATTTGTTCAAGTGATACAGATAAATCAACACGACGCATAAAGTCATATAGACGATTACGTGCTTCAATTTGTCCATCCATTGTTAAAAGAAGTAATACACCATAACATACGATTTCACCATGTAAGTGTGATTCACAGCCTTCGACCACAGTAGAACCATAGTAGAATGAATGGGCTGCATTTGAATTGTAGTCGTTGTCGACTAATACCGATGTTAAAGCAGTTGTCATTAAGATATCCAAAGCCACTTGTTCTAAAGCGAAAGATGTTTTGTTTTCTGTACAAGAATCAAGTGCATCTTTGCCATATGTCATTAAGCGATCCGCACTATTTTGTGCCACTTGAACGCCAAGTGCATCGGTATAAGCAAGTGTTTTACCGCGCGAAGAAAAAGCAGATTCATATTCTTTTGAAATGGCATCTGCAATTCCAGCCCACAAATAAACGCTAGGTGCTTCTGCAATAATCTCTGTATCAATGAAGCAATGTTTTGGCGGGGCATTTAAAAAGAATAGTCCATCCATTTCACCAGTTGCTTTATACATCACTGATACAGCAGTATTTGGCGCACAGTTTGAAGCAATCGTTGGGAATGTGAAAACAGGTTTTGCCATACGTTCAGCAAGCGTTTTTACAGTATCTACTGCACGCCCCCCACCAACTGCGAAGATCAAGTCTGCTTCTTGTACAGTCGGGATTGCTTGTAACCGCTCGACATGTTCATAGGTTGCATCGTCACCATAAACTTGTACATCCGTTAAAATAAAGTCAGTTTTTGCTAATGAAGCTTTGATTTTGTCGATACTTTTTTCTAAAGCCGTTTGACCACCAATAATGGCGACCTTTGTTCCAAATGTGTGACAGATTGCACCAATTGCATCATATGCATCTGTTCCAATCGTATAGTTTGGTAAAAATACGCTATTTGCCATCTGAGTTGCACTTCCTTTTTTTATTAAGTTATATCATCATAACATAAAAGCAATTGAATTTTCAGTATTTTTAAAAAATAAGATCTATATTTCAACTCATGGGTATAGTTTATTTTAGCTTTAAAAGACCGATATGAATTTTGTAATACACTATTACACGAAAGAAAGAGGAGAGCATATGAAGAAATTTTTAGCAGTTGGACTTGCAACAACGTTATTATTATCAGCAGGTGCACAAGTAGATGCCAAACCAAAATTTATTGATAAAAATAAAAATGGCATCGAAGATAAATGGGAAAAGAAGTACAAATTAAAAGGTAAAAATGTCGCAAAATTAGATACAGATAAAGATGGTCTAAACAACTTTGTTGAGTATAAGTTAAGTTTAAATCCAACGAAAAAAGATACGAATAAAAACGGTGTAGCAGATGCATTAGAAGATACAGACCGCGATGGAATCAGTAATGCGACTGAACTTGATTTAGGTTTAAAACCATATACTGCATATAGTAAAAGTAAAAAAGTAAAAGATGGTAACTTAAAAGATACAGATGGTGTGAAATGGTCTGAAAAAGTACGTGAACTTGAAATTTCTGTTGAGTCAGGCAAAAAAGAATTTGAGCTAGAGTACGAAAAGAAAAAAGGCAAAGCGAAAATCAAATTAAAACAAAAAGGTTATAATTTAGATCAAGCGACAGTTCGTGCACTTGTAACAGATTTACAAAAAGCAATTGACGATAACTTAACAGAAGATCAAATTTTAGATTTAATCCAATCACGTTTTGAGTTAACAGACACATACGAAATTGAAGTAGAACTTGAGTACATGAATGGCGATGAATTCGAAATCGAACGCGAAGTTGAAGTGGATGATGAAGACGACGCAGATGATGAAGAAATGATTGATGAAGATGACCAAGACGATGAAGATCAAGACGAAGACCAAGATGTAGTGGTAGAAGTACCGGCTGTTTAATAGAAGATAAAACAGGGGTTGCATATATTGCAGTTCCTGTTTTTTAAATTTTCGCAATAATTTTATTTGAAACGATAAAAGAGTGGTACAGAGATAGTAAGCGCTTTAAAGTAGTTAATAGTACATATTTGATTTTTTAGATGGATATTTTGAGCAATAAAATGTTTTTTTACTCAAAAATCCGATATACTATAGATATTAAATAAGTACAGTTGGAAAGAAGTGTTATAACAGATGACAAAAGAAATTTTGAACTTTGTTGATGAAATTCAAAGTCAATTGATGTATGACTTAGTAGATGGTGAATCGAATTTAGAACAGATTGCACAGCGTTTAATGGAGTGTCACCAAACGAGCACACGCGATATTTGCCAAGCTTATGAAGTCGTAAAACATGAGTTAGTCGGTACATTATAAGTACGTCGAAAAAGCAATTTCAAATGAGATTGCTTTTTTATTATGCTATGATTATAGTACGAATTGAAAATATACAATGAAGGTGAATCAAATGCCAGCACTCACGATGGAACAAGTTTTAACATTGGATGCACATCAAGTGTACACAGTAGAACCCAAAAGAACACTTTTTACATTAGAAAGAATTCGTAAAGAGTTTTTCCAAGAGGAACTGGGTGAGTTGATGCAAGGAATTACAGAAGCCTCTTCAAAAGCAGCAGCGATTTCGCATCTATCTAAAAAATATGCACAGTTTATCGCGATGCAATTTTATATGCTGACAGCGTATGATGAGATTTGGGACGGAGATGAACGTGATTTACAATTTGATGTAACAGAGGGGAACGGGGTCTTCACTGTCTGCATGTTCGCAAATCCTAATGATTGGCGCTATGTACAAGAGGGCGACCGAGCATCCGTAATGAAATGGATTTTGTGGAAACAATGCTATGAAATTATTCAGGCGCTACGTAATACGACAAGCATTTCACCGAAAGTATTGTGGGACAATCTGTTTGTCCAATTAACGATTACATATGCAAAATTACTGGAAGACCCGATGCTAGCTGATCGTGCAATGGACGATTTAGAAATGCTAGAAAGCGCAGAAGTATGGTCCATTTTCACAGACCACTCACTTTATTTGGATTATACCAAAGGACGAGCACCACAAGATTTAGTCGGACAACCGATTCGCAAAAGTTGTTGTCTGTCAAAAGATATACCGGGTGTAGGAGAATGTGGCTATTGCCCACTTGCCAATTAAAAGGAGCGTAACTACATGATTCGTAAAGAGAAAAAACAAGATGCAGAACAAATTAGTGTCTTATTGCAACGAGCATTTCAAACAGATCCACATAGTAATCAGAAAGAGCATGAACTCGTTGAAAAGTTGCGTGTAACGGATGCCTATATCGATGATTTAGCACTCGTGTATGTTGAACAAGACAAAATTATTGGATTTATTATGTACACAGAATGTTTTATTGGTGATTTTCCAGTACTCGCTTTAGGACCGCTCGCTGTTTTACCAGAGAAACAAGGACAGGGCATTGGTACACAGTTAATGGAAGCATCTATTGAACGTGCGAAATGGAGTGGGTTTGCAGCAGTTGTTGTATTGGGACATGCTGATTATTATGCGCGCTTTGGTTTTGAACGCGCCGATCAATACGGCATTCAAGCACCATTTGACGTACCACTTGAAAATTACCGTGTGCTGCCACTATATAAAGGCGCATTAACGGATATATCAGGTGTTGTAACTTACGCGCAACCATTTTATGAAGAATGAAGAGTTGGGGAAACCCAGCTCTTTTGTTTTGGAAAAAATGAAAATTAATATTGCTGAAAGGGACAAACTCGCGTGCGAAAGGGAATCGCCGCTGTTGAAAGGGACAAACTCGCGCGCGAAAGGGAATCACCGCTGTTGAAAGGGACAAACTGTCGCGCGAAAGGGAATCGCCGCTGTTGAAAGGAACAAACTCGCGCGCGAAAGGGAATCACCGCTGTTGAAAGGGACAAACTGTCGCGCGAAAGGGAATCGTGTCTGTTGAAAGGGACAAACTGTCGCGCGAAAGGGGATCGTGTCCGTTGAAAGGGACAAATCCTCGTGCGAAAGGGAATCGTGCCTGTTGAAAGGGACAAACTGTCGCGCGAAAGGGAATCGCCGCTGTTGAAAGGGACAAACTCGCGCACGAAAGGGAATCGCCGCTGTTGAAAGGGACAAACTCACGCGTGAAAGGGAATCGCCGCTGTTGAAAGGGACAAACTCGCGCACGAAAGGGAATCACCGCTGTTGAAAGGGACAAACTCATGCGTGAAAGGGAATCGCCGCTGTTGAAAGGGACAAACTCACGCGCGAAAGGGAATCGTGCCCATTGAAAGGGAATCCCACCTGTTAAATGGGGTATCTTGCTCTAGTACTCGACATAATAAACAAAGAAAATTAAATATTTTCTGAAAATTGGTTGACTTTGCTTTTTTAATGGTATATTATTCTAAACAATCAGATAATTCAAACAAGCAAAGATTGAAAGTAGTAGAGAAATGTTCCATCTTTAGAGAGCTAACGGTTGGTGAAAGTTAGTGATGCGCATTCTTGAACTCGTTCATGAGCACATAACCTGAACAATCGAGTAAGGTTATACGGATTCCTCCGTTATCAGGATTAAGGTGAGAATCTTAAATAAGTGGGATTGTGTGATGCAATCCAAGTAGAGTGGTACCGCGAGTAATGTCTCGTCTCTAGTAGCTAGCGATAGCTATATAGAGGCGGGACTTTTTTTATTATACAGAAAAGAGGGAAAAATTATGTCGAAAAAAATCTGGCTATTTGATACAACATTACGTGATGGAGAACAAGTTCCGGGAGCGAAATTGAACTTATACGAAAAATTAGAAGTGGCACATCAATTAAAAAAATTACAAGTAGATATTATCGAAGCAGGGTTCCCCGCTTCATCAGAAGGTGACTTCAATGCAGTAAAGCAAATCGCACAAAAAGTTGGAAATACAGATGATATTATGATCACAGCTTTAGCGCGTGCAGTGAAAGCGGATATTGATTCAGTTTACAATGCTGTAAAATACGCAGAAAATCCAATGATTCACATGGTACTTGGTACATCGGATATTCACGTAGAGAAAAAATTCTCAAAATCAAAAGATCAAATTCTACAAATTGGTGTAGATGCAGTAAAATACGCAAAAACACTTTTACCACAAGTACAATATTCAACAGAAGATGCATCGCGTTCTGATTTTGAATATCTATGGAAAACAATTGAAGCTGTTATGAAAGCTGGCGCAACGATGATTAATGTACCAGATACTGTTGGTTATGCAGTACCAGAAGAATTCGGTGAAATGATTGGTAAATTAAATGATCGTATGAAAAACTTAGATGATTCTGTATTACTAAGTGTTCACTGTCATAACGACTTAGGTATGGCGACAGCGAATACACTTGCGGCAATTAAAAATGGTGCGGATAAAGTAGAGTGTACAATTAATGGAATCGGTGAGCGTGCGGGTAACGCAGCACTTGAAGAAGTCGTGATGGCACTATCAACACGTTCAAATTATTTCAATGCACATACCCGAGTCAACAAGAAAGAGATTATGAACACATCGCGCATCGTTTCGAGCTTAATGGGACTTGATGTACAAGTAAATAAAGCAATCACAGGCGACAATGCCTTTGCGCATTCATCTGGTATTCACCAAGATGGTCTATTAAAATCACGTGATGCTTATGAAATCGTGAGCCCAACAGAGGTTGGTTTAGACGATATGGAATTAGTATTAACAGCTCGTTCTGGTCGTCATGCGGTGAAAAATGCACTTGAAAACTTAGCGTTAGGCAACTTAACACCAGATCAATTTGAAGAGGTTTTTGCGGATTTCTTAAAGTTGGCTGATACGAAAAAAGAAGTGTATAACCATGACCTATTCATTTTAGTAGAAAATTATTTCAAACGTACAAATGAAGATGCAAAAGTTGCGCTTCATAGTGATGCTTTCTACCACTTAGAAGACATTCAAGTGATTTCGAATCAAATCTTCCCGTCTGCAAGTGTGAAGGTACGTCGCGGTGAGGAAGTACTGAAAGCAGCGACAGTTGGCTCAGGTTCAATTGATGCATTGTATTCAGCGCTACAAGAAGTAACAGCATTCGAAGTAAAGCTACTTGAATACAAAATTTCAAGTGTGACACGCGGTAAAGAAGCTATCGGTAAAGTGAAGTTACAAGTTGAATATGAAGGCGAAACATATATTGCAAAAGCTTCTGATACAGATGTCATTAAAGCGAGTGCACTTGCTTATATTAATGCGATTAATACGATTGTTGTCGATCAGTTCATCTCGATTCCAGAACCTGTTTAAAAAATCGCTTGACTTTCCAATTGTTGTCATAGATGATAGGTGTGTACTAACAATTAAATACACAAACAATCACTACTAGGGGTGCCATATAGAATTGGCTGAGAGAGCAGTAGCTTAACCCTCTAACTTGATACAGTTCGCACTGTCGTAAGGAAGAAGTGACATTTTTAGCATATTATTTGCAGGTCATTCTCCGTCTTTTACGATTTTCGTAATGCGGTGAGTGGCCTTTTTGTTTCCTTCGTGTTTGTGAAAAGGGAGAGAAAAAAGATGAAGTTTTCAGAGCAATTAATTGAGGAAATTCGACCGATTTGGCGTGCAAATCACGCACATCCATTCGTACAAGGAATTGGTCACGGAACATTAGAACCAGAGAAATTTCGTCACTACATGATTCAAGATTATTTATATTTAATTCAATATGCAAAAGTGTTTGCGATTGGGATTCAAAAAGCACGCGATTTAGATGTTATGACACGCTTGTCAGCTTCAGTCCATCATACGCTATCAATTGAGATGGCACTGCATCGTAAATATGCAGAGCGTTTTGGGATTTCAGAGCAAGAGATGCGTGAAGCAAAAGAAGCGCCGACAACGATAGCTTATACTCGTTATATGTTATCAGAAGCGCAGAATGGCTCACTTGCGCATGTGATCGCAGCTATCTTACCATGTGCTTGGAGCTATTTAGAGATTGGACGTGAACTCGCACAAATTCCTGGAGCTGTCGATCATCCACTTTACGGTGACTGGGTGCGTATGTATAGTGAACCGGCATTTGAACATAGCGCACAAAATATGATTGATTTGATGGATGAGTTAGCAGCTGATTTAACAGGTGATGAACTGGCACATGTTAAAGAAATTTTCTTACAAACAACTCGCTTTGAATATTTGTTCTGGGAGATGGGGAACACAATTTCTCACTGGCCTCAGGAACTTCAAGCTGACAAAATCAGTTCTATATAATAGAATGAACACCCACTGAAATTTATTCGGTGGGTGTTTTTTTATGAATAAGTAGTAATTTTATAAGAAAAAGGGAATAACTAACGGATGTAAAGGAGGGGCGTAAATGAAAAAATGGTTTGTATCACTTTTATCATTCTGTATACTTTTTATGACGTACGCTCCGATGAGTTTTGCTACCACAATGACAACACATGATTTTCGTCATTCAAATTACGATACTTTTTATGAAAATTTAAATGGAAACTGGAACTTTATACGTGGTGAATTGTTTGATCCACAAGATATGAAAGAAGAAATTAAGCTTGGAAACAGCGATATTGTCAAAGTACCTTATATGCTAAATCAGCGTTTAAATATTGACTCTGATCGTGCGACTTATAGTACAACGATTAAAGTTCCTGAATCTTTTGTTGGCCGCTATTTAAAATTTTATATACCTTTTCAATATAGTAGCTATAATTTATATGTAAATAATGTACTTATCAAAGAGAATGGAAGCCTCCTAAAAAGTAATAAGACAGCTGTACAACAAATGAAACCACAAATACCTAGTTTTCGCGTAGATCAAACGACGTTGCAAATTACGTTTCAAATGATTAGTTTTGAGAATGTAAGTGGTGGTTTGAGGAAAAGTATATCTATCGGTAATGAACAAATTATCGTGAAAAAGCAACAGCAACATGAGTTTTGGCAAGTCTTTTTAATTGGCTGTATTACATTAACTGCATGTATTTCATTACTTTTTTATGCATTTAGAAGAAAGCAAAAGGAATTTTTAGCTTATGGCATGTTTTGTGCAGCAACAAGTCTATGGGGTTTTTTCACGGACTATTATTTATATACAGCCTTTTTAAACCAACTAGATTGGAGCGTGGCTCTACGTCTAACATTTATTATGCCTCAAATTGTTATGTTGTTCTATGTAGGCTATGTATATAAAATGTTTAGCGAAGCGGTCCCGAAAAAATTCATTACTTTTTATAACTATATAATGATTGTAATTATTTTCTTTACGGCATTTTCTTCTACGGTCATGTATCAAAAATTATTTAATATTATTTTGATTTTTATGTATGTTTTTTATATCTTTTTACTTGTAAGTGTTATTAGAAAAATAAATTGGCATGATTTGACACAAGTGATTACACTTGTGGGGATACTATTAGTATTTGTAGGGGCCATACATGACATGATTCGCGTTTCGGCAGCTGGAAATTCAATTCATCTTACTTTTATCATGCTAGGCATTTTTATTAGTATCCAGTGTATACTATTTTGTCGGAAATTTGCTCTACAATGGTTACAAGTTGAACAACTGAATAAAGAATTGATTTCCCTCAATGAATCTTTGGATGAAAAAATTCGCATCCGAACGAAACAATTGGAAGAAAGTAATGAAAAATTACGTGAACTAGCTTTATTAGATAGTCTTACAGGAGTTTTTAATCGTCATTATTTAAGTAGTAGTTTAGAAAAGTTATATAAACACTATAAAGACACGAAAGTACCTTTTGCTATTTTAATTTTAGATGTCGATGAGTTTAAAAAATATAATGACTATTATGGTCATATTTTAGGTGACCAACTATTAAAAAACCTTGTAAAAATTTTAACAGATGCGTTACCTGCTCGTGCGGAATTAACGCGTTATGGTGGAGAAGAGTTTGTTGTGTTGTTAGATGCTACGACTTATAGCGAAGCTTTCGATATTGCAGAGTATATGAGAAATGCAGTTGAAAAAGCAGAGCTAGAACATTTAGGGCGTGAATGTAAAGTTGTAACAATTAGTGTAGGAGGAGTTGCGTTGACAGAAGCGCAATTTACTAATACAACTGAATTTGTAAAAATAGCAGACCAACAATTATATGAAGCAAAAAATGCAGGGCGCAACTGTGTTCGAGTAAAAAATTTACATTAGCAAACACAACTTATAGTGTGAGAATTCATGCTGTAAGTTGTGTCTTTTTTAATTGACAGTATTTTTAATCCATGTTATCTTTAATTCAAGATATTTTAATTCGAGATAAAAGGAGTGGATAAAATGTCAAAAGAATTATCGCTAAAAGCATTGACGGTTCTACTTCGAGCGTCTCAGACAGTTGAAGAAGTATTGCGAAAGGACATGCAACGCTATCAGCTGAATTTAACAGAATTTGCGGTATTAGAATTGCTTTATCATAAAGGAGATCAACCGATTCAACGCATTGGTGAGAAGATTTTAATTACGAGTGGCAGTATCACATATGTTGTTGATAAATTACAACAAAAAGGCTATGTCGAGCGCGTAGCCTGTCCAACCGATCGACGCGTCACGTTTGCAGCACTTACAGAAGAAGGATGCTCATTTATTGAACGTATTTTTCCACAACATGAAGCATTAGTTGAAAAGCTATTTAATGTTGTAGATGAACATGAAAAACAGCAACTCATTACAGCTTTAAAAACAGTAGGATTACACGCCAAAAATATGTAATTAACGGAGGAAATAATCATGAATCAACAATTAAAAGGTATCCATCACGTCACAGCTATTACAAGTAGCGCAGAAAAAAACTACGAATTTTTTACGAATGTATTAGGTATGCGTTTAGTGAAAAAAACAGTCAATCAAGATGATATTCAAACATACCATACATTCTTTACGGATGATCGAGGTTCAGCTGGAACAGATATGACATTCTTTGACTTCCCAGGAATTCCAAAAGGAACACATGGTACAAACGAGATTTCACGTACAGGTTTCCGTGTACCAGATGATGCAGCACTTGAATATTGGGCAAAACGCTTTACACGTTTAGGTGTAAAACACGACGGTATTCAAACACAATTTGGTGTAAAAGTATTACCATTTACTGATTTTGATGATCAACGATACCAACTTGTATCAGATGAACATAATGAAGGGATTAAAAGTGGTACACCATGGCAAAACGGTCCAATCCCACTTGAATATGCGATTACTGGTTTAGGACCAATCGAAATTACCATTGCTGATTTTAAATATTTTAAAATGATGCTAGAACAAGCACTATTATTTAAAGAAGTCGCACAAGAAGGAGACTTCCATCTATTTGAAGTAGGAACAGGCGGAAATGGTGCGCGTGTTATTGTGAAACACGATGAAACATCACCAAATGGTCGACAAGGTTTTGGAACTGTTCACCATGCGGCGTTCCGAGTAGAGGACCGTGAAGTGTTAGACTACTGGACAAAACGAATGGAAGAAATCGGATTTAATACATCGGGTTATGTGAATCGTCACTTCTTTGAATCACTTTATGCACGTGTAGCACAAGGCATTCTATTTGAGTTCGCAACGGACGGTCCAGGATTTATGGGAGATGAACCTTATGAAACATTGGGTGAAAAATTATCACTTCCACCATTCTTAGAACCAAAACGTGATTATATCGAAAGTGTTGTTCGTCATTTTGATACAGTGCGCTCAACAAAAACATTTGAAAAAGAATACGAATAATGAACAAGCGAGAATCATCTTTATAGGTGATTCTCTTTTTTTATATTAAATTTCTTCTGAAAGGGTAAAGGTATAGCAGTTATAACCAAATAGCGTTTTAATCCTGAATCCAATCGGGTAAAAGGTTATAGATTAGAGTATTAAAAAAGAGATGGAGGGGGGATTCGATGATTTATACTGTTACATTTGCACCGTCAATTGACTACATTCCATATGTAGATGATTTTCAAGCGAATACGTTAAACCGTGCAAAAGAAGTAAGTTATTACCCTGGTGGTAAAGGCATTAATATTTCACGTGTACTCAAACGAATGGAAGTAGACGCTACAGCACTTGGTTTTGTCGGTGGATTTACAGGTGATTATATTCAACAGTTTTTACAAAGAGAACAAGTACCTTCTGCATTCATTCAAGTAGATAGTGTAACGCGGATTAATGTCAAAATTAAATCACAGCAAGAGACGGAACTGAATGGCCCAGCACCCACACTGCAAAGTCAAGAAATAGAGCAACTACTACATTTTCTACAATTACACGCAAAAGAAGATGATTGGATTGTAGTCTCAGGAAGTATTCCAGAAACGGTGACGGATGAGTTCTTTGAACAACTTCAAAAAAGTTGTGCATTAACCGGTGCAAAGTGGGTACTCGATACGTCAGGACCACGCTTAAAACAACTTTTACAATATCAACCGTACTTTATTAAACCGAATCAGCACGAGTTAGGTGAATTAGTAGGAGATACAATCGACACATTGGAACAAGCTGTAGCACATGCAAAAAAATTAACAGAACAAGATGTATCACTTGTAATTGTATCGCTTGGTGGTGAAGGTGCAGTATGTGTGAGTAGTGACACACAATTTCTGGCAAAAGCTCCTAAAGGACAAGTTGTCAATACAGTAGGAGCTGGCGATTCACTTGTGGCAGGTATGGTTGCTCAATTAGCACAACAGCAAAGTTTACAAGATGCATTCCGTTACGGCGTTGCTTCAGGTAGTGCTACAGCTTTTAAAGAAGATTTATGCCATAAAGAAGAAGTAGAAAAACTCGTTCCACAAGTCGAAATTCAAACAATTTAAGAGGTGAAACGCATGAAAATTACAGAATTGATGCCTCTCGATACGATACAATTATCGCTGTCAGGTGGCACAAAAGGAGAGGTACTTGCAGAATTAGCAGATGTACTCGATCATGCAGGAAGGCTAAATAATCGAGATGACTTTTTAGCCGCAATTTTAAAGCGTGAAGAAGAAAGTACAACTGGTGTTGGTGATGGTATTGCGATTCCACATGCGAAAACAGCCGCTGTAAAAACTCCGACAATTGCTTTTGGGCGTAGTGAAAAAGGTGTGGATTATGCTTCGTTAGATGGTAAAAATGCGGACTTATTCTTTATGATTGCAGCGACAGACGGTGCAGGACAATTTCATTTAGAAGCATTATCTCGCTTAGCAGGGTTTTTAATGGATTCTAACTTTACAACTCGTCTACGTGAAGCGAAAACGAAGGAAGAAGTTTTATCGATTATTGAAGAAAAAGAAACAAATGAAGAAAAGCCCAAGCAAGCGACTACTACTTCAAGTGAACAACAAACAACAGGGAAGAAGGTTAAAATTCTTGCTGTAACAGCTTGTCCAACAGGTATTGCGCATACCTATATGGCAGCTGAAAAATTAGAAAATGTCGCAAAAGAAAAAGGAATCGACATTAAAGTTGAAACAAACGGTTCAAGTGGTGCACAAAATGTACTTACAAAAGCTGAAATTGAAGAAGCAGATGCGATTATTGTAGCAGCGGATACAAAAGTCGAGATGGCTCGTTTTGATGGTAAAAAAGTAATTCAAGTACCTGTTTCAAAAGCGATTTATGAAACAGATCAATTATTAGAGCGTGCAGTAGAAGGAAATGCTTCTATCTTCCATTCTGACTCAGGAAAATCAACAGATGAACAAGACGGCGATGAGAAAAAAGGAATTGGATCTCAAATTTATAAACACTTAATGAATGGTGTATCGAACATGTTGCCATTCGTTGTCGGTGGTGGTATTTTAATTGCTTTATCTTTCTTCTGGGGTGTTAATTCTGCAGATAAAGATAGCTCACAATTTAACCAATTCGCCTATATGCTAAAAACTATTGGTGGCGATAATGCCTTCTATTTAATCGTTCCCGTATTAGCAGGATTTATCGCAATGAGTATTGCAGACAGGCCAGGTTTTGCACCAGGTATGGTAGCAGGTTTACTTGCTATCACAGTTCAAAATAGCGAAGGAGCCAACTCAGGTTTCTTAGGTGGTTTGATCGCAGGTTTCTTAGCTGGTTATGTAGTAGAAGGCTTGAAAATTGTATTCAAAAAATTACCGAAATCTTTTGATGGATTAAAGCCAATTTTGCTATATCCAGTGTTTGGTATAGCGATATCCGGTATTGTTATGATGTTACTAAATCCACAATTAACGAAATTATATACCGCATTCTCGTCATTGCTTAATTCGTTGAATGGTTCAAACGCGATTATTTTAGGAATGGTTTTAGGTGCGATGATGGCATTTGACTTGGGTGGTCCACTTAATAAGGCAGCCTATACATTTGGTATTGCTATGCTTGAGGCAGGGAACTATGAAATTATGGCAGCTGTAATGGCTGGTGGTATGGTTCCGCCACTTGGCGTCGCTTTAGCAACAACAATCTTTAAAAATAAATTTACAAAAGCGGAACGTGAAACAGGTAAAACAAGTTATATTTTAGGTGCTTGTTTCATATCAGAAGGTGCGATTCCTTTCGCAGCGAGTGACCCACTACGTATGATTCCATCGTTCGTTGTCGGTGCAGCGATTACAGGTGGTTTATCGATGGCATTTAATATTGGATTACCTGTACCACATGGTGGGATTTTCGTTATTCCACTCGTTGAAAATGGTGTCGGCCAAATGTTGTTATATGTAACAAGTATCATTATTGGTGCAGTTGTATCTGCAATGATGATTGGACTATTAAAGAAAAAAGCAAAAACAGCTTAATAAAAAAGAGTGGAATCATAAGGTTACCCCTATCTGATTTCACTCTTTTTTTATTCTTGTCGCCACAGTGTCCCTGTTACCAGTGGTTGAAAACAAGCGATATTCCTATGAAAATCTTCTTCATTTTTTTCATGTAAACAATGAGCAAGTGTCTCTAAATAAGGGGTCGGCTGATCGACTAAAGTAGCTACTTCTAATAATTCATCAATCAAATAAGCATCTTGATTGGAAGGTATTTTTTGATAGGGAAGTAATAACTTTTCAATAATTGGCATCATTTCGGTTTTTTTGGTATCAGAATCAATTATTAATGCGGCATAATCCAGTTCGGATGTCTTTGCTAACGTAATGTTGTATTTTTTAGCTATCCGTACAATTTCATCTACTAAATGAATGGAGGATTGTAAAGCAATAGGATGATGTAAAATATCGCCATATAAACAATTTAAAGCACTGGCTAATCGGTCGATTGCTCCAGAGAAGATAGCTTGTGTCCATTTAATATCAAAAGCAGTACGTACAATTTGTGTACAGCCTATGGTGTCTAATACACTTTTTACTTCTTCTGCGTAATAAAAGTAAGATGGATGACTATCATATAAGTCAAAAGCAACTTGGTTGAGAGAAGTGTGCGGTGAAGTGACGACAACTTGGTGATGCTGTTTGACATAAGTTTCAAATTTACAAACAGCTGAAAGGACTGGAAAGTTTTGAAACGATTGAATTAACTCCCAATCCGAAAGATTTTCTTGAAATGATACGATAAAGCACCTTTGCTGTAGCGTAGACTTTAGAATAGGTAAAATATTTTTATTATAAAAGGGATGAGCAAATAAAAATACGAAATCATAATCAGAGGCACATGCTTCAATTGGTTTCACAACGAAATTTGTAAGAAAAGTTGTACTTGAGTAAATCGTAACTCCACGTGACTGAA
Organism: Kurthia sp. 11kri321; assembly: GCF_001534765.1. Taxonomy (NCBI): domain Bacteria; kingdom Bacillati; phylum Bacillota; class Bacilli; order Caryophanales; family Caryophanaceae; genus Kurthia; species Kurthia sp. 11kri321. Next base: position 1,669,559 of record NZ_CP013217.1, on the reverse strand, counting down.
TTTGCTCAAGCGGTTCCATCGGCACATCGAGAATTGTCACGTCTGGATAAATTTTTTGTAAATAGGCTGCAACAGTTAAACCTTTTCCTGTAGCGCCAATGATCGCAATTTTCATCTAAAATCTCCTTTATCGCTTCATTAATTAGAGAAAAGAAAAACTGCCTGAGCAATCAGTGCTGCAGGCAGTTTTTTAGAGCGGTGGGTTATCATTGAGTACATCTTCACTAACGCCTTCGTATTCCGCTTCTACATTATCTTCCGAATCGTCGTCACTTACGACGTCATCTAGCACTGTATCATATAGTTCCGTATCTTTATCATATACGCGTTGTGGATTTTCTTTTAAAATCGGTTCGTCTGGTAAAATATCTTTATCTTTTTTCATGATGAAAACTCCCTTCATATAGAGTAATTCCCCAAAAATTTAAAGATAAGCCCTGTATTTGTTGTTTTCCTTTGATATAATATAAGAACAAATATTCGGAAAGGTTGGCGTATATGCAAGTAGAAGAATTATTAAATGATTTAACGATGCGCGCGATGAATAATCAACAGCAGCGTGTCTCCATTAAATGCCGTACATTTATGAAAAAGCTCGGCTACCAAACACGTTCGAAAAAGCGAGTGGAAGAAGTAGAACAGGCAATTCGTTCTTCTAAGTTGACATTACGTTTACCAGAAGAAGTAGAGAGTTGGTCAGCCATTTCTCCAGATGATTCACTTCATTTTTACATAGAAAAACAAGTACAGATGATTCGAAAAGCGCAGCACACACCACCACTTCCATATGCTTTTCAGGCAGAAGCTATTCACCGTTTACATCAAATGCGAAAAAAGACTTCTTTTAAAGGACTTGTTGTACTACCAACAGGTGGAGGGAAAACGACGACTGCGGTTCGCTGGCTATGGGAAGCAGCATTAGTGAGAGGGAAAAAGGTATTGTGGCTTGCGCATCGCCATGAATTATTAAATCAAGCCTATGCGACATTTTGTCAATACGCACAGTGCGATATAACCTATCGAATAGTGTCGGGTGTACATGATTCAGCTCGTTTAATTCAAGATGAACAATTACTCATTGCGAGTAAAGATAGTTTAGTACATCATGAAGCAATTTTAAGTAGTTGGTTAGCCGACGAACAAGAGGTCTATGTCGTAGTCGATGAGGCACATCATGCGACCTCTACAACATATAAAACATTACTCTCACATATAGAACGTCAAGGTGCTCGCATGTATCTACTTGGGCTTACAGCGACACCATTTCGAACAGCCGAAAGTGAACAAGGTGCATTACGTGCTTTATTTACAGATGGTATTTTTTACAAAAAAGATTTGAAACATTTAATTGCCAATGGTATTTTAGCAGCACCACATTTTCATTCATTGCAAACAGATGTGGTAGTTCAAACAGTATTGAACGAAGAACAGTGGCGAACACTTCAACAACTAGATCAACTACCTGAATTAATTATGCAGCAACTTGTAGCGAATCAACCACGAAATCACATGATTGTACAACAATATGTTCAGCGTCAAAAACAATATGGTAAAACCATTCTATTTGCGATGAATCGATTGCATGCTTTAACTCTTGCACAAGTTTTTAAACAATATGGTATAGATGCACGTGTCGTCATTTCAAATCATGAAACATCCATAGAAAACCAACAGACCATTCAAGCATTTAGAGAAAACGTATTTCCTGTTTTAATTAATGTGGCGATTTTAACAGAAGGAGCAGATTTTCCAGATGTTCAGACTGTCTTTTTAACACGTCCTACTGTATCTGCAATTCTGATGACACAGATGGTTGGAAGAGCGTTACGAGGTGTTGCAGCAGGTGGAACAAAAGAAGCGTATATTGTTAGTTTTATTGATGAATGGGCTGAGAAAATTGCATGGTCTAATCCGCGCGTATTACTGGCTGGCGAAAATTTAGAGCCGATTCCATCTGAGCAGCTACCACTTCAAATGACACAAATGATTTCAGCAAAAATGGTGGAACAAGTGGCGCAGAGACTACAAGATCAAGCGCCAATTGAAGAACGAACATTTGAGCAAAGTGTGCCAAAAGGTATTTATTCATTACGTTATATCCATGAAGAGCGCGCGATTTCAGAAAATATTTTAGTTTATGAAAGTGATGTAGAAGACTACGAAGCGATGTTTCGATTTTTACCTACGTATTGTGTACAGCAGGGGCTACATGCAAATTTAGAACGCCGCGCATTACGTGCGTATGCTGAAGAATTAGAAATGCAATTTTTCATTCAAGACCAATTAAGTCCGATGTATGATATTTGGGACCTTGTCACGCTCATCCATTACTATTTAGTAACAGGTGAATGTCCGAAACTACTAGTATTTAAAGAGCGACAACAAATTAATGTGACGGATTTAGCTAAAAAAATTATGAAACAAAACATGAGCTACAGAGAACAGCAGCAGTATGTTCTTGAAAATTGGGAGCAGCATCCATTCTTGCGTATTTTTTTCGATGATCAATTTTTATACTATAAAAAATGTATTCAAACCGAGCTTATTTTATTAGAACATACCCAACAAAGCTTAGATGAAGAAGCCTTTCGAGACACACCACTCAACCAATTGGAACGACAGCATCATGCCATTTGGCGTAAAATCGTCTATCGCGTTTTTGAAGAAAATCAAAAACGATATGGTCAATATACATGTGTGAAAACAGGTTATACAAGCAATGAAAAAATCGATTTTCATATTGCATATAAAGTTTCATTAAAAAGAGGCGGCACAACAACCGTTGATAATTTAACGCTCGTTTATAAAAAATATATACAAGAAAAAAGTTCGAGACGCACGTGAAAACGTTGCTCGAACTTTTTTTATTTGGTGAATGACCCGTTTGAGTGGACGAGTGAACCGTTTTCGCGCTCGAATGTCCTCTTTTGACGAGTGAATGTCCCGAATCGAGTAGCGAGTGACCCAACAACTTCATCGAATGTCCCGTTTCGCCAGTCGAATGTTCGATTTCACACAAACCAAGTCAAATGAAGTCCTTAATTTCTCAAAGCCATGTGAAAAATTCTTTTTCCGAGATAATCTGAATGGGGAATCCTTGTTGTTGTAAGTGAATGGCTTTTGTCCATTTGGAACTTTGTTTTTGTGTGCCGTCATACTGTTGTTGGCTTCGTTCACTCACAACGAGTACATCCACTTTTTTTGTCATCGTATTACTAAAGAATCCACCTGCTTGCATGACTTTTCTAGCAGCTTCTGATCTTGTCATTTGTTCTAAAGCGCCTGTGAAAACGACTGTTTTTTGAACAAGAGATTTGGTTGCAACTGTTTCAAGGTGCGTGAGAGCTTGTTTGTTTTCGAGAGCCTGCGCAATTTGTACAATGCGTTCTGCATCATTTAGTGCCTCTTTCGTCTGTACTTTTACATGAACATCATAGAGGGTATAGGAAGAAAGGGTAGGCCACTGCGCTTTCATATCGCTCAATAAATTTTTATGTGTAAAGAGCGGCATTAATTTTCCGCAAGCCTCAAAACTTTCTTGTAAGCAGAGGTGATCGTACGGTGCGAAATAAGAGATGACAGTTTGATGTTGAAGCCATCGTTCAAGTATGGGAATCAGTGATTCAAATGTAGGAGCTAATTGTACATCATTTGCTTCAATTCCATGGATACTTGTATAAAAAGGGTCAAACGTTTGTAGCGTTTGGACATATGTACTAAAAGAATCAACGATTGCATTTTCTTCTATTCTTATTAATTCAATTGCACAAATACTATCAGGCCATTGATTGGCTGCTTTCACTGATAGTGTCACATAATTCATGTGAATCAACTCCTTGTTCTTTCATTAGTGTAAGGGAATAGAGAGAAAAAGTACAAACGTATAAATGGGTAAAATAGTCGTTATATGGTAAAATAAACAAATCAACCATTAGGAGGGTTTTTTATGATTTCAGAAAAACTTCATGCAGCATTAAATGATCAATTAAACTTTGAATTTTATTCAGCACATGCGTATTTAGCAATGGCAGCTTATTGCACAGATCAAGATTATGATGGATTTGCAAATTTCTTTTTAGTACAAGCAGAAGAAGAGCGTTTCCATGCGATGAAATTTTATAATTTCCTAAGTGACCTAGGTCAACGCGTTACAATTAGCGAATTCCCAAGTGTTAAAAATGATTTCACATCGCTATTAGATGCTTTTGAAACAGCATTAAAACACGAAAAAGAAGTGACACGCCGTATCTACGAATTAGCAGATATCGCATTAGATGAACGTGAACATGCGACAATGGCATTCTTAAAATGGTTCATTGATGAACAAATTGAAGAAGAATCAACATTTGATACATTAATCACAAAGATTGCACGTATCCAAAACGATGCAAATGCTATTTTCATGTTAGATGCAGAGCTTGCGACACGCTCTTTCAAAGCACCAGCAGAATAGTAAAGTAGTGATGTAGGGGTTGTTTTATAAACAATTCCTGCATCTTATTTTTATTTTAAAAAATATTTTAAAAAAATAGTTGACCATATTCGATATTCTATGATAATATATTTTTTGTCAGTAAGAGATGCGGAAGTAGTTCAGTGGTAGAACACCACCTTGCCAAGGTGGGGGTCGCGAGTTCGAACCTCGTCTTCCGCTCCAAAATGGAGATATACCCAAGTCTGGCTGAAGGGATCGGTCTTGAAAACCGACAGGCGGGTCAAACCGCGCGGGGGTTCGAATCCCTCTATCTCCTCCATTTTCAATTTTATACGTTTTTGCGGAAGTAGTTCAGTGGTAGAACACCACCTTGCCAAGGTGGGGGTCGCGAGTTCGAACCTCGTCTTCCGCTCCAAAAACGGAGGTATACCCAAGTCTGGCTGAAGGGATCGGTCTTGAAAACCGACAGGCGGGTCAAACCGCGCGGGGGTTCGAATCCCTCTACCTCCTCCATTTTTAATTTTATATTTTGCGGAAGTAGTTCAGTGGTAGAACACCACCTTGCCAAGGTGGGGGTCGCGAGTTCGAACCTCGTCTTCCGCTCCAAAACGGAGATATACCCAAGTCTGGCTGAAGGGATCGGTCTTGAAAACCGACAGGCGGGTCAAACCGCGCGGGGGTTCGAATCCCTCTATCTCCTCCATGAAGGGTCGGTAGCTCAGTTGGTAGAGCATTAGATTGAAGCTCTAAGTGTCGGCGGTTCGATTCCGTCCCGACCCATATTAAGCTCGTAAGTAGTATGACTACTTATGAGCTTTTTTCTATGCCTATAAACAGAAAAGAGACTGGATGTATTTCCAAGTCTCTTTCTTTTTACATAAAATATAAAGTTTCTTCGACTAACTTTCGTGTTTCGAGTAATTGTTTAGTCAGCCATTCAGTTCGTTCTTCTGTTAGTGAAAAAGCTAGAACACTTAAACTAATCACATGTAACAACTCTTGATTCTTCGTAACAATCGGTGTCGCAAAAGAGACTGTCTCTTTTTGTGCATCGTCCATTAAAACAAATCCATCTACAATGATTTTCTGTAAAAATGAAGTATCCACATTAAATACATTTTCTTTTTTCTCTAAAATAATACGATGCGCCAAAATGATATGGTTAGCAGCACCTTCTGGCATAGCAGTTCGTAAACCAAGTCGATCAACAATATGTATACGACTATTCGGACTATCCAAACGCTCAACAATCATTGATTCGTCTTCCATTGGTTTATGCATATACACACTTTCTTGTGTGAGCTCGGCTAAGTCATCTAAAATCGGACGAATTTTCGATACATAATCAAATTGATCATATACTTGTAATCCGTATTGCATCCATGCATCACCTAATGTGTAACGCTTCGTTGTTGCATCGAATTGAATAAGACGATGTTCCACAAGTGAGTGTAAAATGCGATGTAATGTAGCAAGTGCGAGTTCGGTATGTTCTGTTAATTGGCTGATGGTAACGCCTGTCTGGTTGTGTTCAGAGATGGCCTTTGTGATCATCATCATGCGATCAATGGCTTGCATATGAAACACTCCTTTTAAAAAATAATAAAATACATCTATTGACATTATAAAGTATGGCGATTATATTTGGAATATAAATTTTTCATATAACGGAATTGTTTTCCGTCTAGTGAAAAAATAAAAGGGGTGTAGCAGTTGTTTACAGACACAATGTACAAAAAACTTGAAAAAGTGATTGTAAAACATCCGAAAGATGCTTTTATTAGTCAAGAACATCTACGAGAGAATTGGATGAAATATTTTTATTTATCTGAACCAACCTACGATGAGGCATTAAAAGAGTATGAGAATTTTTTAACGCTTTTAAAACAGCATGTAGGGGAAGTTTTGTTTTTAGAACAAGATGAACGTGTCGGTTTAGATTCGATTTATGCGCATGATCCGGTGAAATTTACACCGCAAGGCGCAATTATTTTAAAATCAGGTAAAGCATTACGTCAGCCAGAAGCAACAGTGTATCGTGAATTTTTAGAAAAGTATGACATTCCGGTTATCGGTCAATTGCAGGGGGATGCAGTATGTGATGGCGGCGATATTGTCTGGTTAAATGAGAAAACGGTTGCAATTGGTCGCGGCTATCGTACAAATGATGAAGCGATTCGCCAGTTAACAGAGATGTTAGAACCGATGGTAGATGAAATCAAAGTTATTCAATTACCACATGATCTAGGGGAAGAAGCATGCCTACACCTGATGTCCTTCATTAGTATCGTCGACAAAGATTTAGCTGTCGTTCATTCGCGTTTAATGCCTGTCGCACTTAGACAGTGGTTATTAGCACAAGGTTTTACACTTGTGGAAGTACCAGATGATGAATACGATGCACTGGGTTGTAATGTATTAGCATTAGCGCCGAGAGTTTGTATGATTCCTGCTGGAAATCCTGTAACAACAGCGCGATTAAAAGAAGCAGGTGCAACAGTTTACACATATAAAGGTGATGAAATTACTGTAAAAGGTACGGGTGGACCAACTTGCTTAACATGTCCAGTCGTTCGTATATAAAAGGGGGAAAATAAAATGTTCAATCATGTCATCGTTAAAAAACCAGGTAAAAGTTATGTAGAAGGTCTTACAACATCTGATTTAGGTGTTCCAAACTATGATGAGCTATTAGTACAACACGAAAATTATGTTGGTGCATTAAAACAATGCGGTGTGGAAGTAGTTTATTTGGAAGCAGATGAGCAATTCCCAGATTCGACATTCGTAGAAGATACAGCCGTTTTAACAAAAGAATTTGCGGTCATTACAAATCCAGGTGCAGACAGTCGTAATGGGGAAGTTGAAGCGATTCGTCCAGCTGTATCGACATTCTATGACAAAATTTATACAATTGAATCGCCAGGCTATTTAGATGGCGGTGATGTATTACAAGCAGACAACACATTCTATATTGGTATTTCGGAGAGAACGAATGAAGAAGGCGCGAAACAACTACAAGCCATTTTAGAAAAAGAAGGCTATACAGCGCATATCGTACCATTAAAAGAGTTCTTCCATTTAAAAACAGGCATTGCGTACTTAGGTGATAATACGATGGTATTAGCAGGTGAATTTTTAGAAAATTCATTATTCGATGAATATAAAAAAATCATTATTCCGAAAGAAGACGAGTATTCAGCGAACTGTATCTTAATGAATGATTATGTCATCATCCCAGATGGTTATCCAAATACAAAAGAAAAATTAGAGAAAAATGGTTACCAAGTGATTGCGTTACCGATGAGCGAGTTCCAAAAGCAAGACGGGGGATTAAGCTGTTTATCATTACGATTTTAAAAAAGTTGTCCACTGCGTGAGTGCGCGGTGGACAACCTCATTCGCATAGAACAAAGGGGAGCGGATTACAATGCATAAACAAGACACAACACCGCAATTAAATCGGACGATGAAAAGTCGTCACTTAATGATGCTATCACTTGGTGGCGTTATTGGAACAGGGCTCTTTTTAAATGTTGGTTACACGATTAATCAGGCAGGACCTGGTGGAGCGATTATTGGTTATTTAATCGGAGGCTTTATTTTATACATGGTTATGACTTGTTTAGGGGAGCTGGCAGTTCATATGCCAGTGACAGGTTCATTCCAGACATATGCGACCAAGTTTATTCATCCAACAGCAGGATTCTCGTTAGGATGGATGTACTTCGTTGGGTCAGCTGCAACTGCAGGGGTGGAGTTTACAGCTGCTGGTATTTTGATGAAGCATTGGTTTCCAGATATGCCAACATGGATTTGGTGTGCGATTTTCATCGTATTATTATTCTCGCTAAACGCTCTTTCAACAAGAGGTTTCGCAGAAGCAGAGTTTTGGTTTGCAGGCATTAAAGTATTAGCTGTCGTATTCTTCATCATCGTTGGCGCAGCAGCTATTTTCGGTATTGTACCAATGGCGGATCGTGTTGCACCACATTTGACTAATTTAGAACCGACCTTACTGTTTCCAGCAGGCATCATTATTATCTTTGTGACGATGATGAATGTTATTTTCTCGTATCAAGGTTCTGAATTGGTTGGGATTGCAGCAGGTGAGACAGAAAATCCACAAAAGACGATTCCAAAAGCGATTCGCACGATCTTAGTTCGAATCATTGTCTTTTATATTGCATCAATCGTCATTTTATCAGCGATTTTCCCATCATCTGAGCTTGGATTGTTAGAAAGCCCATTCGTAACATTACTTGAGTTAGTTGGGATTCCATATGCTGCAGATATTATGAATTTTATTATTTTAACAGCGATTTTATCCGTTGGGAATTCATGTTTATATGCGTCAACACGTTTACTTTGGGCGATGTCACTTGAAGATATGGCACCGAAAATTTTCAGTAAAACAAGTAAACGTAACATTCCGCTTAATGCTCTATTATTCACGATGGTCTTTTCATTACTTTCTCTATTAACAAGTGTTATGAAGGCAGATGCGGTATTTGTACTTCTTATGTCGATTGCAGGTATTTCCGTTACAATCTCATGGATGGGGATTGCACTATCACAGTTTATGTTTAGACGAAAATATGTAAAATCTGGTGGACGTTTAGAAGACTTACAATATCGTGTGAAATGGTATCCATTCATTCCGCTATTTTGTATTACATTCTGTAGTGCTATTCTCATCTTCTTACTATGGGATGAAACACAACGGGCAGGTGTATTGTATGGAATTGGTTTCTTACTATTATGTATCGTCTTTTATTCAATTAAATTAAAAAGACAAAAGAGAGAAGCAGTTCAAGTACCTGAAGTGAATGAAGATTTATAAATTAAAAGGAGGAATAAGATATGAATTGGCAAACACCTGAGAAATTGCGCGCGTTATTATGTGAGGTAGTAAGCTTTGGGAGTGAGACATTTACAGAAGGTGAGCGTTTATTTTCGCGTAAACTAAAAGAAAAACTAGAAACATTAGCTTATTTTCAAACGAATCCGTCGCAATTGCAACTTGTCGATGTCGATTACGGACGCCAAGTCGTATCTGCTTTTTACCATGCACCACATTGTCGAGATACGGTTGTACTCATCAGTCATTTTGATACGGTCCAAACAGAAGAATACGGTGAAATTCGTCACTTAGCGACACAACCAGAAGAGCTGACAGCACTTTTAGAAAAACAGCCACATTATGTCAATGAAGCGGCACAGAAAGATTTACAAAAGGGCGAGTATCTATTTGGACGTGGTGTTATGGATATGAAGATGGGGCTATGTTTACACATGCAGTTAATCGAAAAAGCGATTGAAGAGCAGTGGCCGATTAATTTACTACTTATTACAGTACCTGATGAAGAAGTAAACTCAGCAGGTATGCGAAAAGCAGTGGAACATATTGCAGCTTTACGTGATAAACATGATTTACACATTGAGTTATTTTTAAATAGTGAGCCATCTTTTTCACAAGGTCCAGAAGATGTCAAAGAGTACATCTATTCAGGCACAATTGGGAAAATTATGCCCGCAGCTTTATTTTACGGAAAAGAAACGCATGTTGGTGAACCATTAAAAGGCATTACAGCACCGTTTATGAGTGCCTTCTTAACAGCTGAGATGGAATTTAATGATCGCTTTGAAGAGACAGTTTACGGCGAACCAACACCGCTCCCTGTATCACTGCAGCTAAAAGATTTAAAAGAGCAGTACTCAACTCAAACACCGTACCGAGCAGCAGCGCTTTATAACGTATTTTTAATGAAGCGTAGTGCAAGCGAGATTTTTGATATATTTGAACAAGTAACAATAGAAGCGATGGACAAATGTAATGCACAATACGAAAAAATTTGTGCGAAAAAGAATGTAAAGCCTGTTGGTACAATTCGTACGATTCGCTTTAGTGAATTGAAAAAGTATGCCCTTGAAAAATTAGGTGAAGAGAAAGTGTCAGAGTTAGAAGAGGGAATTTATACGAATGATACATGGGATGACCGAACAAAATCATTGAAGATTGCGGATGAATTGATGATTCATTGTAAAGAGTTAGCACCAGCGACGGTTATTTTATTTGCGCCGCCGTATTATCCACCAGCGAATTCGTCAGAGCATCCGTTTATGAAACAAGCAGTGTCGTACTTATTAGATGCAGCAAAACCATATGACATTCCACTCGAACAAATTCATTACTTTAATGGTATTTGTGACTTGAGTTATTGCCAATATGTTTTAGATGATGGCTGGCAAAGCTATGAAGAAAATACACCGGTATGGGGCAAGACATATGAAATTCCTTTCGAACAAATTGCGACATTCGACGCACCAGTTTTAAATGTAGGACCTTTCGGAAAAGATGCACATCAAATTTCAGAACGACTGCATACAAAAAGTGCATTTGAAGAAATGCCTGAATTAATTCAAGGGTTGATTCAGCAAATGATTGTGTGGAAACAACAAAATGAAGCTGTATAAGTAATGTTGAAAGAGGCTGGATTGTCAGCCTCTTTTTCGTTTATAGTAGGAAGAGGAGGGGGTTATATGAATAAACGGACATGTATTATTGTATTACATGAAATTTATGGTGTGAACAATCATATGGCGTATTATCGCCAAGTATTTGAACAACAACAGATGGATGTCTACATACCAAATTTATTAAATAGAGCAAAAGTTTTTTCGTATGATGAAGAGGAAAAAGCCTATGAATATTTTATGGAAGCAGTAGGTTTTGAAAAAGCAAAGAAGATGGTTGAGGAGTTAATAGATGCACTGGCAAAACAATATGACTTTATTCAATTAGTCGGTTTTAGTGTCGGTGCAACAGTCGCATGGTTATGTAGTGAACATCCTGCTGTACAGAAAGTATTATGCTTTTACGGTTCACGTATTCGCTCCTATACGAATGTCATACCAAAAGTACCTGTGCAGATGGTCTTTGGAAAGAATGAAAAAGCATTTAGCCCAGAGAATGTAAGAATAGGATTAAGTGAGCACCCTCTAGTAACTTTTGAAATAGTAGAAGGTACACATGGCTTTGCGAATCCTTATGATCAAATGTATCGTGAACAGACTACGAAGCGAGTATTACAACAATGGTTCGATTTGAAATAAAAAGTAAGAAAAAATTTCAGATAATAGTTGTCAACGTGTAGTAGTTATGATAATATAATTATTGTCAGTAACAATAAATCACTTAATAATAGCGTGATTTATACATCCATGCCGGGGTGGCGGAACTGGCAGACGCACAGGACTTAAAATCCTGCGATGAGTGATCATCGTACCGGTTCGATTCCGGTCCTCGGCATCTTTTTTATGCTTAATTTGCGGAAGTAGTTCAGTGGTAGAACACCACCTTGCCAAGGTGGGGGTCGCGAGTTCGAACCTCGTCTTCCGCTCCAAAATGGAGATATACCCAAGTCTGGCTGAAGGGATCGGTCTTGAAAACCGACAGGCGGGTCAAACCGCGCGGGGGTTCGAATCCCTCTATCTCCTCCATAAAGGGTCGGTAGCTCAGTTGGTAGAGCATTAGATTGAAGCTCTAAGTGTCGGCGGTTCGATTCCGTCCCGACCCATACTAATCGCGCAAGTAGTTATACTACTTGCGCGATTTTTTATAGTTTTTTGTCACATGAAGTTAGTTAGAAACACCAATAAAAAGAATTGAAATTTAGTACGAGTTACGTTTCATTTATGAAATGTAACTCGCTTTTTTATATGAATCGTCGAATTTTTTTGTTTAACATAAAGATAAGTATTCTCAAATTATTAGTGAGCAATCATCTCGTGTGCAATAGTATGTCCATTCATAGAAGAAGGGTAAAATGTTGGCCAGTTCGTTACTTCTTTTAATAAATTTGCACGATTATTTCCTAAGTAAATATGATAGTGAGAAGATGCAGTAGGTGAAATACTGTGGTCACTGAATTGGATATATGTTGGCAAATTTGAATCTTTTTCTACTAATTTAAAGATATAACGGACACCACGATTACCTTTTTCATATGTTAAAATTTCATATCCATCTTCTTTATAAGTACCTGTTGCTTCTTTTCCTTTTTCTGTAAAAGTAACTTGGTTTCCTTTAATTTTGATATGTTCAATAGATGTTTTATATCCTTTTTTATAATATTTTTTGTATGCTTCTGCAGTCATACTATTATCTTTTTTTGCTTTATAAGTAAATACTTCATCTAATGTACCATCAAGTAAATAGGGATAGACCGATTGCCAATCACCAGCCCAATCGCTTAACTTACGCGATTTTACTTGTTCATCTTTAAAGTAACCTGCATAAATTTGTTTTTGTGTTTCACTCAACTTTGTATGATTATGATCGTGTTTCTTTGTTTCTTCTGTTGGTTTCTCAGCTTTCACTTTCTCTTCCTCGGTAGTCCCGTTGCATCCTGTTAGTAATAGACTAAGTGCTAAAATACTACCCCATGTTTGCTTGTTCATTTGTAAGTACGCTCCTTTAAATAGTAATGATTACACTTTAGAATTATAAAGGGATTATTTGTAAGTGTCAACATAAATAGTAATGATTACTATTTATAAAAAATAGAACAAACTAAATCACAAAGGTTGCAAATGGTTTCAAACAGATGTACAATGAAGTCAAGTTAATAATTGGTTTGAGTGAATGAGAGACCTTTAAAGAACACATGCGATAGCTATGTGCTTTTTAAAGGTCTCTTTTTTCGCGTCTAAAAATAGGAGGAATTTACGTATGAGAGCAGCATCAGCATTCAATCGTCAACAAACAATCGAGGAATTACAACAAACATCATATGATTTATTAGTAATTGGTGGAGGAATCACAGGTGTCGGTATCGCACTAGATGCTGTTACACGTGGTTTGTCTGTGGCATTAGTTGAAATGCAAGATTTCGCGGCAGGTACGTCTAGTCGTTCAACAAAATTAGTGCATGGTGGCTTACGCTATTTAAAACAATTCGAAATTAAAGAAGTTGCAGAGTTAGGTAAAGAACGTGCAATTGTATATGAGAACGGACCGCACGTAACAACACCTGTTTGGATGTTATTACCGTTCCATAAAGGTGGTACATTCGGCAAATTCTCAACAAATATTGGTTTACGTCTATACGACTTTTTAGCAGGCGTTAAAAAATCAGAACGTCGTTATATGTTAAATGCATCGCAAACATTAGCAAAAGAACCACTTGTAAAGAAAGTTGACTTAAAAGGTGGCGGTGTCTATGTAGAGTACCGTACCGATGATGCACGTCTAACAATTGAAGTTGCAAAAACAGCAGTTGAAAAAGGTGCGACATTAATTAATTACACAAAAGCAACAGGCTTTTTATATAATGAGCAAGGAAAAATTAACGGGATTGAAGCACAAGATGTATTAAATAATCAATCTTTCAATATTCGTGCAACTAAAGTAATCAATGCAGCGGGTCCATGGGTGGATGACGTGCGTTCAATCGAAGGTAAAACAACAGGAAAACATCTAATTCTTTCAAAAGGTGTTCACTTAGTATTTGATGAGTCTGTATTCCCATTAAAACAAGCGATTTATTTTGATACACCAGATGGTCGTATGGTATTCGCGATTCCACGTAATGGAAAAACATATGTGGGAACAACAGATACATTCTATAAAGGTGATCCAAAAGATATGGAAATCACAAAAGAAGATCGTAAGTACATTTTAGATGCGATTCACTACATGTTCCCAGATGTGAATATTACAGAGCATCAAATTGAATCAAGTTGGGCAGGGGTTCGACCATTAATCCATGAAGAAGGAAAAGACCCATCTGAAATTTCACGTCATGATGAAGTATGGGAATCTGAAACAGGATTAATTACGATTGCGGGCGGTAAACTAACAGGTTATCGTAAAATGGCAGAAGGCGTGATTAATCGTATTGCGTCAAGCTATAACCGTACACTAGCACCTTGTCAAACGAAGCAATTGAAAATTTCAGGTGGTGATATTGGTGGTTCACAAAATCTTGAAAAATTCATCGATATGAAAGTGGCTGAAGGTGTAAAACATGGCTTAACAGAAAAAGAAGCGCGCCATCTTGCGCATCACTACGGAGCGAATGTGAATCGAGTATTTGCTTACTTAGCAGAAGCACCAAGTAATTTACCAGCAGGATTGTATGCACAATTACAATATGGTTTAGCTTATGAGTTTGTACAACATCCAAATGACTTCTTCATTCGTCGTACAAGTGATTTATTCTTTAATATTCAAGAAGTAATTGAATACAAAGAAGTCATTTTACAATTGATGTCTCAACAATTACAGTGGACAGATAACCAAAAAGCGTTATATACTGAACAATTGGAGTTAGAGATTACACGCGCAACAACAGCCAAATAATTTGCTTGAGAGGAGAGAACGACATGAGTTTTCAAAATCAGCGCATTATTCCAGCTGCCAAAACAATTAGTCAAGTCGATCGTGCTTTTTCAAGTCCATTTGAATATGTTGTATTACTGGAAACGCATATTAGCCAATTACGTCCATTAAAAAGAGAAGCAGAACGTGTAGGAAAGAAGTTAATTATACATGCTGATTTAATTAATGGTTTAAAGACGGATAATTTTGCAGCTGACTTTTTATGTAATGAAATTCAGCCAGATGGTATCATTTCGACACGTTCGAATATGATTATGAAAGCGAAAGAGCGAGGAATTTTAGCAATTCAACGTGTCTTTTTAATTGATACCATTGCACTTGAGAAAAGTTATTCTTTAATTGAGAAGAATGCACCAGATTATATTGAGTTATTACCGGGTATAATTCCAGAGATGATCCAAGAAGTGTATGAACGAACAAAAATTCCTGTTATTACGGGTGGATTGATTCGTCATGCGGAAGAAATCGAACGCGCTTTGGATGCTGGAGCAGTAGCCGTGACAACATCAGATAAAAAACTTTGGCGAAAATTCCAAAATAATATTGACGATTCACGTGATCCTATCTAAAATGAAAAATAAGATAATATTACGTGGTTGAGATTAGGAGTCCGCATCTATAGCTATTTTTAGTAGCTTATTTAGATGTGGACTTTTTCTGTTTGCCATACAAAAAAAACCAAAGGAGTGAGTTTATGTCTACTTTTACAGCAGAATTAGTTGGTACAATGTTATTGATTTTATTCGGGGGTGGTGTAGTAGCAGGTGTCGTATTACACAAATCAAAAGCTTTCGGTGGTGGCTGGATTGTCATTACATTTGCATGGGGGCTTGCAGTAGCGATGGCTGCATATGCAGTAGGAGGAATTAGTGGTGCACACTTGAACCCGGCTCTAACGTTATCGCTTGCAACAATTGGTGAATTTCCGTGGAAAAATGTACCCGCTTACATTTTAGCGCAAATGATTGGTGCATTCATCGGTGCAGTGTTAGTCTATTTCATGTACTTACCACATTGGAAAGGAACAGAAGACAAAGAAGCAAAATTAGCTGTTTTCTCAACAATTCCTGCAATCAAGCATCCATTTTCAAACTTAATTGCGGAAATGATTGGTACATTTGCATTAGTACTTGGTATTCTAGCTTTAGGAACAAATACGATTACAGATGGTATGAGTCCATTCTTAGTGGGTATGTTAATTGTAGTAATTGGTATGGCTTTAGGTGGACCAACAGGTTACGCAATTAACCCAGCTCGTGATTTAGGGCCACGTATTGCACATGCATTACTACCGATTCCAGGAAAGGGTTCATCGAATTGGTCATATGCATGGATTCCAGTTGTTGGACCGATTATCGGCGGTGTATTCGGTGCATTATTCTTCCAAAAAGTATTTGAGGGAGAAAATAATCCGTTATTTTGGGTATTTGCAGTGATTATTATCCTTATTTTTGTAGCTGCTCAAATGACTGTAAAGCATGTAAAAGAAGATTAGGAGGAAATTGATATGACAGAAAAGTATATTTTAGCATTAGACCAAGGTACGACAAGTTCACGTGCCATCTTATTCGATCATGAGGGAGAAATTTTTTATTCACATCAAAAAGAGTTTCCACAGTATTTCCCAGAAGCAGGTTGGGTAGAGCATGATCCAGAGCAAATCTGGTCTTCTATTCTATCGTGTATTGCAACTGTTTTAGCAGATAAACATATAGAGGCTTCACAAATTGCAGGGATTGGTATTACAAACCAACGTGAAACAACTGTTGTTTGGGACCGTCACACAGGTGAACCAATCTATAACGCGATTGTTTGGCAATCACGACAAACAGCAGGTATTTGTGAAGAACTAAAAGGTGAAGGATACGATCAACTTTTCCGTGATAAAACAGGTCTTCTAATTGACGCTTACTTCTCAGGTACAAAAGTAAAATGGATTTTAGATCATGTAGAAGGCGCACGTGAAAAAGCTGAAAACGGTGATTTATTATTCGGTACAATTGATACATGGTTAATTTGGAAATTAACAGACGGCAAAGTACATGTAACAGATTACTCAAATGCTTCACGTACGTTAATGTATAATATTCATGAATTAAAATGGGATGAGGAGTTACTCGATATTTTAGGTGTCCCAGCATCTATGCTACCAGAAGTTAAACCATCGTCTGAAGTGTATGGTGTAACAGATGCAGCGAAATTCTTCGGTAGTGAAGTGCCAATCGCTGGTGCAGCTGGTGACCAGCAATCTGCTCTATTCGGTCAAACTTGTTTTGAACAAGGTATGGTAAAAAACACATACGGAACAGGTTGTTTCATGTTGATGAATACAGGTGAAAAAGCAGTCAAGTCAAATAATGGTTTATTAACAACGATTGCATGGGGCATTGATGGTAAAATTCACTATGCCCTTGAAGGAAGTATTTTCGTAGCAGGTTCTGCGATTCAATGGTTGCGCGATGGTTTACGTATGTTCCGTAATTCATCTGATTCAGAACAGTATGCAAAGCGTGTTGACTCAACAGAAGGCGTTTATGTTGTTCCAGCATTCGTTGGTTTAGGAACGCCTTATTGGGATTCAGATGTACGTGGTTCAGTATTTGGCTTAACGCGTGGTACGACAAAAGAACATTTCATTCGTGCAACGCTTGAATCGCTTTGCTATCAAACAAATGACGTATTAAGTGCAATGGAAGAAGATTCAGGTATTCCATTTAAAACATTACGTGTAGACGGTGGTGCGGTGGCGAATGACTTCTTAATGCAATTCCAAGCAGATCTATTAGATGTTCCAGTAGACCGTCCAGTTGTAAAAGAAACAACAGCATTAGGTGCAGCATATTTAGCTGGTTTAGCAGTTGGTTTCTGGTCTTCAATGGATGAAGTAGCGGCACATTGGAAGTTAGAGCATAAATTTACACCAGAGATGGAACAATCACGTCGTGAAGAATTATATACAGGATGGAAAAAAGCAGTAAAAGCAGCACAAGCTTTTAAATAATTTAAAAATCGGAATCGCGCGATGGTGTGGTTCCGATTTTTTGTTGCGTACGCTTTTTAAAATATAAAAAGTATATTTGCAGAGAGAAATTAAGTCTGAAAACAGAATAAGTAGTAAGGTTCTTTATCATTAAAATAAAAAATGTATAATTTTCTACTTATTGTTTGCTTTTCTCTTTTTCGTTCGATTATGATAGTTTCAAGATTTGATTAAGGGAGGCTATTTAGATGACGAAAATTGAGACAAATGCAGTTCGAGAACTTTTTAATGCACAAGAAGAAAACCAGTGGAAGGTGCGTCAGACAACTGCAAAAGAGCGAATTGCACAGTTGAATGCGCTAAAAGATGCATTGATTGCGCGTACACCAGAAATTATTGAAGCGGCACAAAAAGATTTCGCACGTCCAGAAGCAGAAGAGAACAGTCAAATTCAAGCCGTTGTAGAAGTTATTCAATATACAACAGCGCACTTAGAAGAATGGATGAAACCAGAAGTTGTACCGAGTGGCGAAGATGCAGAAGTACGTATTGTATATGAACCAAAAGGTGTTATATGTATTATGGGGACGTGGAATTCACCGTTATCGACTTGTATTCACCCATTAGTGGAAGCGCTTGCATCTGGGAACTGTGTTGTGCTCAAACCATCTGAATTGTCTCCACATTATGCAGATATTATTCGCGTTATCATCGAAGATGTATTCAAGGCAAATCATGTAGCTGTTGTGACGGGTGATGCGACAGTAGCGAATGAATTATTACAAATTCCATTTAACCACTTTTTCTTCACAGGAAGTCCGCGCGTCGGTAAGCTTGTAATGGAAGGCGCTGCCAAGCATTTAGCAAGTGTTACACTTGAGCTAGGAGGGAAGTCACCAGTCATTTTAGATCGCGGATATGATATGCAGCAAGCAGCGCAACAACTCGTATTCGGTAAAATTCTAATGGGTGGTCAACTCTGCATTTCACCTGATTATATTTTTGTTCATGAAGATGACGTGACGAATTTTGTCGTAAATTATGAAGGAGTCACAAAATATATGCTCTATGATGAATCAGGAAAGATTCGTTATGATGAACGCACAACAATTGTGAATGAAGCACATTATGAACGACTAAAATCACTATTTACCGATGCCATTGAAAAAGGAGCTACTGTATTAACTGGTGGGGATTTTAATGATGAAAAGCGTTTAATTGAACCAACTGTTTTAGGCAATGTAACAGAAGATATGCGCATTTCAGAAGAAGAAGTTTTCGGTCCGATTACATTTATAAAGCCTTATAAAACAGTAGATGAAGTCATTCATTATATTCAAAAACGTCCAAAACCACTTGCTATGTATCCATTCAGTAAAAATCGTCACTTCCAAGAAGCTTTATTACAAGGCACATCATCTAGTGGTGTAACAATTAATGGAATCATTATGCATAATGTTCATCCAGGTTTACCATTCGGTGGTGTTAATAATTCAGGAATTGGCAGTTTCCATGGTATTCATGGTTTCAAAGGGTTATCACATGCACGCGCTGTATATCATATTTTATAAATAAAATTTTATCATAAAAATAAAGCGAGAGTATGAACATTACATATGTCATACTCTTTTTTAATGTTGAAAGGGTTTACGCATGAAAAAGCGAATAGTTTATATACATGAATATTTTTTGATTATATAAATAATGGGTTATGGATAAATAAGAGAGGGGTATAAGACTATAAAATAAATATAAAGGGGTGGCAGTGTGAGAAAAGCGTATGTCGGAATCATACTTCTTATAGGCACGCTTCTACTAGGTGCATGTAATGAAACAACAACGTCACACTCTATTCAATACGGAAAAATCATTCAAAATGACGAAGTAGAATTAACACATACATTACGCAACGAGCAAGTATACGAAAAAATTCACGAAATTTTAAAAGAAGCTACAAATGTTGGGATGTCTGAAGATGAGCTCAGTCATTTTTCATCACAATACATTCAATTTAAAAATACACGACAAAATATGCTGATTGCGAATTATTATCTCTGGGAAGACCGAAAAAATCAGCGTTATATTTGTCGCCCTTTTTATGAATCCAAGTATTTATTTTATGAAGTAACGGCTCATAATTATCGAGAACTAAAAAAACAAATAGAGAAAGTGAAAAAGAGTAAAGAGAAATTAGATAAAGATGAAACGGTCACTAAAAAACAACCTGAGCAAACACCTAATTTATTAGGAGATTGAAATAATAAAATGAACTCTCCATTACGTTAAATCGTATGGAAAGTTCGTTTTTTTATTATTTGTGTTTAAAATATAGTCTTTTAGGGGTATATAAAAAACATACCACCTTAGATGTAATAGGTGTAGTAATTTTTAAAGCCAACTCCTCTTGCTTTAAAAATGCTACAGTCTCTTATTACCTCATAACTTATTTTGACCCTTGCTCGTAGGGTCCTTTTTTATGATTTAGACTGCGGATAGAGTGCATCGACTAACACATAGATAATGGCTGTTATAATACTCACGATTAAAATAGGTGAACCGATAAAAGGTAGTGTGCCTGCGATTAAATAAAGTAGCACACGGATCAGAATTTTCACGACTTGATAATCGAAAATAGCAGCGATTCGTTCGATGATATACGATGCAAGCAAGCCATACGTCATTAATAAAATCATAATGAGGCAAAAAATAAACCACACACGACTCGGCTCCATTGAATTCCAATAATAAATCTTCGTTGCAATGGTTGATAAAATACTAGTAATAATCGTAATGATTATTCGCTCACGTAAAGAATGCAAGAGCATCAACCTCCCATCTTCTATTATACGATAGAATCCCTTCAGAATCACCACAACTTTATCTTCCATATTGTACTTCGAATCGTAAAAGTGTAAACTTATTTATTGTATCAGTTTACATAAAAGGGGCGCTTTTCATGATTCATTTAAGAGGACATCATTTACTTTGCTTAGTTGGCTACAGAGGAATGGGTTATTCAGAAGAATATGTAGAAAATATGACGCGCATTCATCGACAACTGCGTGCAAGACCGACGACACTTGTTCGATTAGTAAAAGGCATTGATCATCTATGCGAAAAATATCCAAACAGTGGTGAATATCATTGTTTAAGCGAAGAAATTTTTAATCAAGATGCATATATTGCAGAAAAGTTGGGCATTCAAATTGGACAACTCGTACCATGGTTCGAAGTTGAAAGAAGATTGAAAAAGTATATTCAACCGACAGACATTGCAACAATTTGTGAAAATTGTTCTTGGCGTTCCTACGGGGTTTGTGAAGAAGGAATGGAGCGGATTCATAAGGGAATTTCATTATTTGATGTATAAATCATAAGGGAATTAGCACTTGAATTATGGATAAATATTGTAAAACAATAGATTTTGAACTAGTCAAAAGTACTCTATAGAATAGAGTGAGAATATGCGATAATAGAATACGAACGTACGTTCATTTTCATATTATATTGGAGGTTTAGTATGACAACTTTCCTTTTCAAACGCTTAAATCAATTATTTGGACTGAAAAAATATATTGTTGTTGCAGTAGAAAAAGCCAGTGGACAATCAAAACAATTCGTTGTGGTATCACGTAAACAACACGCAGCAGTTTCAGAAGTGAGTAAGCAGCTTGATTTACAACAGTACGACGTAACAGCTTATACAAAAGTGCAATATGCACATATGTTAAAATTAAAATATTAAGAAAAAAGAGATTCTTTTAATTGGAATCTCTTTTTTGTTACATATAAAATTGGAAACAATAATAGATGGTTTTTAGTGAATAGTGTTATGATACAGTGGGGTGAGAGTTATGAAGTGGGTGAAACGCTTTTTAAAATGGTACATAGGTTTAAATATTATACTCATTGTAGGACTAATTGTCGCGACAGAAGTATCACCAAAACCTGGTACAGCGATGATTCGCTATGTTTTTAATCGAGAAGTACCAATTAAAGACGTCGGAAATTTTAAGAAAAGTGAAGAAGTAGTAAATATACAAAAAAATATCAATTATAATTCAAAATATCCACGTAATACATTCGATTTATATACACCAAAAGATGTGAAAAAAGATGAAAAGTTACCTGTATTAATTTGGCTACATGGTGGTGGTTACTTAGCAGGGGATAAGTCACTTGCAAAAGAGTTTGCGACATATGTTGTGACAAAAGAGCGAGTTGCGGTGATTTCCATGAATTACGAATTGGCTCCTGAGTTACGCTATCCAGGTCAAGTTGTACAAGTGAATGATTTGTACAAGACACTTGTTGCTTCACCTGAAAAATGGACAAATTTCGATTTAACAAAGATTGCGTTTGGTGGCGATTCAGCAGGTGCGCAGATTGTGGGGCAGTATGTTGCGATTCAAACAAATCCCCTATATGCAAAAGAGATGAGCATGAAGCAACTTGTACCGAAAGAACATTTAAAAGCTTTCATTTCCTATTGTGGTCCACTCGATTTGCAGCAAATGAAGGATTTACCGAAAAAAGAGGTACTAATGAAATTCTTTGCACGAACCGTTGCATGGGATTTAATTGGCGATAAAAATTGGAAAGATAGCCCGGTTGTGACACAAGCTTCATTGACTGAGCATGTGACATCTGACTTCCCACCAAGTTATGTAACCGATGTAAACGGTTTTTCTTTCTTACCGCAAGGGCAAGCGTTTGTAAAAGAGTTAGTGGAGCAAGATGTCCCTGTTCAGTCGCTATTTTATGCGAATGAAGAACAGCCGATTTATCATGAATACCAATTTAGTTATGATACAAAAGAGGCGCAGCGCTGTTTAGCAGAAACACTCGCATTTTTAAAAGTAACTTTAAAAGATTAAGAAAGAACAGAGACATAAGCGTATGAACACAAAAAAAACGGAATCACGCTATCGAGCGGTTCCGTTTTTTTTTCGAACTCTAAAAAGAGAAGTGAATAGCCTCTTTCATTTTATAATTCATCTGCATAGCCGAGTAAGACGATACCGACTAAGATAATGCTGATGACAAAATATTGACGCGTTGATAATTTTTCTTTTAAGAAAATGCGCGATAAGATAATAGAGAAAATACAGAATGACGAAATCAGTGGTGCAGCACCAATTGCATAAGCAGCAATGGCATATACATAGAAGAATTGGCCAGCTGTTTCGAGTAATGCCGCAATTGTTCGATCTCCTTGTTTGAAGATGTTGACAACTTCATTTTTTACAACTGCTAAGTAAGCCCAGTAAATAACTGCTACGATGAAGAATGTATATTCATAGGCGATTAACGCTGCATCTTCTGATAATAGTTTCGTCTTGTCTAAGACAACACCATCTGCAAATGTTCCTAGACCATCTAATACAGCGTATAGTAATGGGAATAGTAAGGCAAAAAAGCCGAACTTATATTTTTTCTCGATGACAACGCCAGATTGGTGGCGAATTAAATCATCTTGTTGTTTTTCAAGTACAGCAATCCAAATAACACCGATACAAATAATCGAAATACTTACATAGTGTAACCAGTTATTATCACTTGGATAGAAAATAGATAGTAAAATGACGGTAATTGCACCTGAAGAATTTTGAAGTGGTGCGACAATTGATAATTCCAAATAACGTAAACCAACATATCCAAACACCATTGAAGAAATATAAAGTGCAGAAACAGGTAAATACGTAATCATATCATCAAGATTTAATGATAAACCTTTAACAAGCATATAGATGGTTGCATGTGCACCCATGACAAGACCAACCATGATTGTAATTTTGGCATGACTATTGCGGTCGGCAGGATCTGACCCTTTTTTGTAGAACAAGTTGGCTGCGCCCCAACATGCCCATGTTAACATTGCATATAAAAACCACATAAATAAAAAAGACTCCTCTATCTCAATAAAATAAACGAATGCATGAGGAAAGTTACGACATGAATTGTTTTTTCAGTTCGACTGTTAATTCATCAATTGTTGTACAAACACAGCCATTTTGCTTAATTAAGCCAACAACGAATAAGTTGCGATAGACGAATTGATTTTCAACAGCGTCTGCTCGTAGTGCTTCAATTTTCTTCATGTTGTCGCGCCCTTGTTGTCTTGAATCTGTAAATACAGCGAAAATAGGACGATTTAACATTGAAAAAGCACCGATTTCTGCGGCAACACCACTGTCGATTTCAACACCATCAATGACTGCTATTAAAAAGTCACTCATTTTTAATGCTTCAATATCTGCGTATGCAATCTGCTCACTATTTGCAAATGCTGTTTTATCATTAATTGCATCATTTTCTTGTGGTACGTATAAATCGACGTTTGGTAACGTGTGACGAACTGCTTTTGCAATCATTTCGTTCACTAAACGGCCACCTAAACTAAATAATCCGTTCGCTAAATAACCTTTCAACATCTTGCATAACCTCCGTTCTGTTCTATTGTATGTTATTGTGTAATAGAAAAACAAGCGTCTATGTAAATTTTGAATTGAAAGAAAAAGAGAGACGCCAAAAAAGAAGTCTCTCTGTTTTACTATTTGCAATTTAATAAAATCAAACCCTTATCTTGTGTGTGTAATTGGGCGTGAATCGTCGCTTTTTTTAATTTGCTCATCACTTCAGGCGATACGCCAATTTCATAACCTTCTACTTCGATAATATGATCCGTATCAATTAGCGTATCAATATCTGCTCCAATCGTAAAATCACCCGACTGATAAATACCATAAAAACGTAATTTTAAGGTTTCTTCATTTGCGATGGCTTTTTGAATAAATGCTTTTCCTGCCTCTGTCAATTTCAACGAGAAGTCACATTCCTTTCAAAGAAAAATTATTTTACACTCTTTTTCCACTGAAAAGATAGTAATAAACCTTATTTGCGTGTCAGCCATTCTGAAAAAATGAAAAATAGAATGATGAATGAAAAAGCGATAATGAAGAACCAAGTTGGAACACTACCGAACATTAATAACATATTGAACCTCCAAAACCATTGTTTTATCTAGCATAGCATGAAATGAAAAGGGCGTAAAAAAATTAACACATTTCTCTAAAAATGAGTTAGAATAAGAGAGTAAATGCGAGTAGAGAGGTTGTTTGAACATGATACATTTAAATTGGAAAGATGCACCAACAATTAAAACGGTCAAATGCGAACATACAAATGCAAAAAAATATTTAGTATCGAATATGCTAACAGTAGGTAAAGAGTATGAAGTGAAAAATGAAACAGACGAGTTTTATTTTGTAGTTGATAACTCAGGCCACGTCGGTGGTTACTACAAAGAATATTTCGCATAATTGAGCGATTTACAGAAAACAGCTCCTCCGTCTCATCGGGGGAGTTTTTCTTTTTTAGAATAGGGGGAAGCGACGATGCACGAACTGATTGAACAAGAAATTGTAAAGCGTACGAAAGACCATGAAAATAATGAGTGGCAATCACTTATTCCAGAAGGTGGTTATAAATCACCGGATGCTTATTTATACGAAGATATTCTATTAAGTGTCGTACTGAAAAAAGCGATTTTACTAAAGGGTCCTTCTGGTTCAGGGAAGACGAAATTAGCAGAATCGATTGCGGCATTATTTGAACAACCGATGCATAGTATTAACTGTTCGGTTGATTTAGATGCGGAAAGTTTACTTGGTTTTAAAACAGTTGTACAAAAGGAAGGACAGACATGGATTGATTTTGTGGAAGGTCCTGTTGTAAAAGCGATGAAAGAAGGACATTTCCTTTATATTGATGAAATTAATATGGCAAAACCTGAAACATTACCGATTTTGCATAGTGTATTGGATTATCGCCGTATGTTGACGAATCCATTTACAGGTGAGGTTATTCAAGCGCATC
The DNA here is from genome assembly GCF_001534765.1 of Kurthia sp. 11kri321. Lineage (NCBI taxonomy): Bacteria > Bacillati > Bacillota > Bacilli > Caryophanales > Caryophanaceae > Kurthia > Kurthia sp. 11kri321. Next base: position 1,643,861 of record NZ_CP013217.1, on the reverse strand, counting down.
CAAACTTTGGCGTCATTGCCGCAATTAATGAAGGATACATCGGGACAACACCGATGAATGAAGCGCTAAAAAACCGTTTTGTTTCTTTTGCGATTCCATATATTACAGGTGAACAATTAGCGGGATTAGTGGATGAATACTTCCCGACGATTCAAGCAACTTTAAAAAATAGTATGCTGTCACTTGCGACAGATTTGCGAAAACAAGCAGAGAATGGTTTAGTGAGTGAGGAAGCAGCGTCGATTCGAAGTTTATTAGATGCGATTGAGTTAGCGCAATACATGTCACCCATTCGTGCAGTGCGATATGCCATTGCAGAAAAATTAGATGATGCATCAGAAAAGCAGTTAGTTATTGAATTAGCAAAAACATGGATGGAGTAGGTGATTCGATATGGCAGAGATGAGTAGATTTATTCAATTTAATAATGAACAAATCGATGCAAGACAGATGATTACCTATGAGAATTTAGCACAGGCACTTTCGGAAAATCCACATATTCATCTAACAGAACGACAATTAATGGAATTCAATCCGAAAGAACAAACGATATCCATGTCTGTATTTTGGCGTCATCGAACAGCTGAACAAACGCATTTAGGCCGTTTATCTGATATTTATTTACTAGCAGAGGGATTTTGGCGTCATTTTTCACAAAGAGCTTGGCATGAATTTCAAGAAGAAATAGCAGAGCTGAACTATCCGAAGTTTTTCGAACAACAGCTTATTATGGCAGAAGAATTTCGTTTGATGGAGTCTGTCGCCAAAAAACGTCCAGGTACAAAAAAAGCTTTTCGATTGCGTGCACAAGCCTATTTAGCGACATACCAACATCAAATTCATGTGCATCATCAAAAAGGCTTTCTAGCAGAAGCATTATTAAATTATTTTTATATCGCTCTACATGAAGGTAGTTTGCGCTTACCGACAGGTGGAATATTCGACACATTTGGCGATTTACTATATAAATGGCAGCACGTATTCGATAGTCAATCGACAGAGGAAACAATTCGTATCATTTGGGCGCTTATACCGCAGATTGAAGAAATTCTAAAAAAAGATATTCAGTTGGATGTTTACGCTTTACTAGATCAGTTGGAAGCAGCACCTTTTATTCCAGATTATGAACATGATGGTGTTTGCGGGATGGAAGAAGGCAGTGATGAAGCTAAAGAAACAATCGAAGAAACTTTTAGAAGTTGGCATCGTGAATCACAAGATGATACAGGGACCCATTTACGCTTTGAGTTAGAGCGGGGAAACGAAGGGAAATCTTTATCAGATGAAGCAGTGAAAGGACAGGATGGTCAACCACCGACAGAAGTTGGAACGGGTGGCGACGTCGATGCGACTGCTAAACCACAAAAAGAAGAAAGCTTAGCAACAAAATCACTAAAAAAGAAATATACCAAGTCTGGTGAAGTATTTGGACGTGAACATGAACAAGTAATCTATCAAGAGAAGATGATTACTACACATGGAGAGGACATCACACCAAAATCGGTCATGGAAAAATGGCGATTACAACAAGAGCCGATGGTACGCGCACTTGTTCAAGAATTACGAAAACGCATGGCACAAAAGAAGATGAGTCGACGAACGCATCTTAGTTATGGTCGTTTAGATTCAAAACAACTTTTATCATTTGTTACAGAGAATCGCCCACGTCCTTTTTATAAAAAAGATGCACCTTCTAAACCTCTAGATGCTGTATTTGGTTTATTAATTGATGGCTCGGCTTCTATGATGGATAAAATGGATGAAACAAAACAGGCCGTTCTATTATTCCATGATGTACTGCGTTCACTTGAGATTGCGCATGAGATGACTTTATTTTATGAAGATGCTTATGAAGCGACAAAAGAAGTGCAGCCGAATACATTTGAATGGATTCATCGTTTAGAGGACGGGGCAGTAGATGCTAGTGAAAAAATTGCAGCGATGACATCGCATGAAGATAATCGAGATGGCTTTGCGATTCGCTGGATGACAGAGCGTTTAAAGAAGCGACCTGAAAAACATCGCTTTTTACTTGTTTTTTCCGATGGGGAACCTTCTGCTTTTGAATATGCACAGAATGGTATATTAGATACTGCTGAAGCTGTTATTGAAGCAGAGAAGCAAGGGATTACCGTATTACATCTATTTTTAAATACATCAGAACCGAGTGAAGAGCAACTTCAATTATTTTCAACCATCTATGGTAGACAGTCTATTGTCGCAAGTGATGTAGCGCAATTTTCAGATATGACACTTCGCATGTTACGAAAAGTTTTATCACTCGTTGTACAAAGTATGTAAAAAAAAGGAGTCATTCCTCTATGACGGGGAATGACTCCTTTTCATTTTAATAGCCTTGTTGTTTCGTTTGAATCGAAAGTAAACGCTGTTTTAAATCTTCTTCCATACGACCAATTTCAATTTCAGCTTCACGACGTTTTTGACGTCCTTCTGCTTGAATTTGTAAAGTTTCTTCAATCGTCGAAATTAAGTTCTCTTGTGTTGCTTTTAATGTTTCGATTTCTACGATACCACGCTCATTTTCACGCGCTGTTTCAATCGTGTTCATCTTCAGCATTTCAGAGTTCTTTAATAATAAATCATTTGTTGTCGCAGTTACTTGTTTTTGCGCTTCAACTGCTTTACGTTGATTATTCAATGTAAGAGCGATGGCAATCTGATTGCGCCAAAGCGGAATTGCTGTCATAATCGAAGATTGAATTTTTTCAGCTAATGTTTGGTTCGTTTGCTGAATCATACGGATTTGCGGAGCAGATTGAATCGTAATCTGGCGCGATAGCTGTAGGTCGTAAATACGTTTTTCTAAACGATCGACGAACTGTGCTAAATCATTTACTTCTTGAATCGCCATTTGATCATTCGATTTTTCAGCTTCTGCACGTAATTTTGGCAAAATATCGTTCGTGATTTCATCGCGCTTTAATTCAGCTGCAGCGATATAGACATTTAATGCTTCAAAGTACGTTTTGTTTTGTTCATATAATTGGTCGAGCATTTGAACATCATCTACAAGACCGCGTTTTGAATGTTCAAGTTGCACACCAATACGGTCAATCTGTGTACTCAGTTTTTGATACTTCGACATCATTTCTTGAATCGATTTTTGCATTTTACCAAAAAGTTTACGTAAGCCTTTTGGTTTGTCTTGATGTAATTCTTCAGGATCAAGTTCATTTAATTTTGTCATTAAATCTTTCAAAATATCGCCGACAGGCCCAATATCTTTCGCCTGTACATGGTCGAGCATTTTATTTGAGAAGCTCGATAAAGCATTTTGTGCATTTGCACCATACGTTAAAATTGCTTCATAACTACCTGTTGGAATTTGAGAAGCTAATTGACGTGCTTTTTCTTGATCTTCAGGTGTTAAACGATCTAATTGGCGAACCGGTGCATCTTTTTGAATTTCTGGTTGAATCGTTTGTTGCTGTGGCAGAGGATTCATCGTAAATGGATCTGCCAGTAAATCATCGACTGATTTATTTGACTGATTTTCTTGCATAGATTAAGACTCCTCCTTCGAGCTGCGCTCACTTCGTCGCGTCACAAAATCAAGCTCGACTTTTAATTCTTCGATATCAGCTGCTAAAATTTGACGAAGATCTTTTTCTAATGACACAAAAAGATCTTCAAGTGCATCACGTGTGCGTTGGAGTGCAAGATGCATCTCCGTATCTTTAATCGGCTGTTTCGATAAATAAGCATATTTCTCCGTTAATTCAGCAGCAGAAGGTAGGTGAGAATAGAAAAAGATTTCTGCTTGATAGAATTTCGGAGGGTTTGCACGCACAATTGAAATAATGCGTTTTGATAAACGACTCATCTCAAATAAATGTTTAAAACCTGAAATTGAACGAACGCGTGTCGCCATTCGGTTAAAGTTGTAAAGTGATTCTCGCGCCTCTTGAATCTGCGCTTCGATGTGATTATATTCTGATTTGGTAAGACCAAATTGCTTTCTTTTCTTGTATCGTTGATAGACTTTTATAATAAAGTTGCTCGCCATGTAAACGAGCGCGGCGATTACAAGACTAATCCAAAAGCCCAAATGGAATCCTGACATCGCAATCATAAATGTAACAGGTATCGTTACAAATGAAATGAAGTAGCGTAATGCTGTATGTCCAGCGTGTAACATGTAATTCCCTCCTTACACTCTTTTGTTAATATACGTTTTAAAATGTAGAAGGTTTCAATTCAAAATATTTTCTTTTGAAATAATTTGTCGAATTATTGACCACGTTGTAGTTCAATCTTGTGAATGAGTTCGTCAATTAATTCTATCACATATGATGATGCTTCTTCTAGTTTAGACAAGCACTGTTCAGCTGTACGTAAGTCGTTGTGTGAATAAGCAGTTGCAGCTTGTTTTGCTAGTTCATGTACTTGTGCATGATACGTATCTAATTGTTGATATGCGGGCTCATTCGCAAAACGAGCACGTGCTTTTTCTGAGTTGTACCATTTACCTAAACGACAATCCATGTGCGAAGACACATCTTCAGGACGGATATGTTCTAAACCTAAGAACATATTATATACTCTCCATTTCCATAAAATATGATCGGCTTTTGATAATTGCAACAGAGCATAGCTTGAAAGCTGTACATTTGCATTATTGACAACACTTAGACGGAATGCATCAATCTCTTTACTTAATTGATGTACACCAACAGAAGTCGATTGTCCAAGTTCACGAATATCTTGTTGTAAATCGGTAATCTGTACCATACGATTAGATACGTCATCAATCGCAACAGACTGTTCTTCAGAAATTGAAGCAGTGGTTTTAACTGCATCGTTGATATCTGAAATCTCGTCGACAATTTGATTTAGAAGTGGAAGTGACTCTTTTGCTTCAGTAGTAGCTTCTTTAATAATTTTTGTTGTACTTGTAATCGATTCTTGAACCGTATTTGAATATGATTTTAAATGCTTCACATTCGTGGATACTTCTGTTAAAGCAGATACCGTATTTTCTGCAAGCTTACGAACTTCTTGTGCAACAACTGCAAAACCTTTGCCATGCTCACCTGCGCGCGCTGCTTCGATTGATGCGTTTAGTGCTAGTAAATTCGTTTGATCAGCGATTTCATTAATCAAAGTGACAACATGTTCAATGTCACCGACACGTTTTTGTAATTCGCTAAATGACTCAACAATTGTAGAGAATGTTTCACCTGTTTTCATAATTTCATTTAAAGCACCACCAATTTCATTTTGTGAATGAAGTGCATATTCAACAGATTGGTTTGTTTTTTCTGAAATTCGGGTAGAAGTACGTGCAATCTCTGCAATCGAAGCAGTAATCTCTTCAGTTGCAGCAGTAGAAGATTGAATCTCGTCTGTTTGGCGATCTAGACTATAAATTAAGTCTTTCATATACATGATTTTAGAGTTTGTCTCAATTAAACGGACAATTTCAGATACGGATCTTTCAAGTGTGCGCTCTGTAAAAGATTCAAATAATAATTCTTGATCGACATTCACTGCAGATTGAAATGAGCGCATTAAGTCGAATGCTTTGGAAGGTTTAAACCCAAAGTTGTATAATACGTGTGTTGTCACATAGAATGCGAATTGATTGAAAATCACAATCGTTTTTCCAGGTTCAAATTGATGTTTTCGGAACTGATCAAAGAATCGTAACGTCTCATTTACATAGTGTTCGTCGCGATCAGCTGTAAAAAAGTTTACAAGATAATGTTCAATCATCTCTTCAGCAATTTTATGGTGGCTATCAGGAGATAATTCTGTTAAATATTGTGTGAAAATTTCTTTCATAGATGGAGTTGAACTAGCCAACGTTTCATATAAATAACGTAAATTTTTTTCGTCGTTTGATGTAAAATGATTGAATGCGAGCGTTTTTTGAAAACGTTCAATTGTTTGAATATCAGTACCACGTTCTAATAATTGATTCATTTTAAGTTTTGGGCGAAGTGAAGAAAACATGTATAAACCTCCATTTTTTGGTTAAAGCTTTTTTAGTTATTTTAGCATATTTTAAGAGGATAGTGTAGTAAAAAAGATATATTGGCACATAAGTAATTTTTTTAGAAAGTAGGAATATTATGTATAAAGTGATTTACATGAAAGCAGACTACGAGCCATGGTGGCAGTTTGAAGGTTGGGAAGAACATGTCGTGACAGAAGTCACATATGATAATGAACAAGAAGCAAGTCAATATTTACAACAATTAATTGAAGAGTTTTCAAAAAAATATATGAATATGATGCATAAAAAAGAGCGTTTTTGGGCTTTTTGGTCTGATGATGAAAGAGAATACTGTGAAAACTGTGCAGATTGTTTACCTGTTTACCATGGGGTAATATGGGAAGTAGTAGAAGAAAATGTCAAAAAATGAAAGAAATTATTGTCAAATATATTCAAATTTATTGACAACATAAAGTGGTATGTTATAATAAATTTAACAAATGAAACTTGTATTACCGGTACTTCTATTCACATATTACAAAAAGTGATCGGGTTTATGTCGGTACTTATTGTAATATGTGAATTTTTGCAAAGGTATAATTAGATTCATATGTTCACTTTTTATTTTGGAGGTTTTTACACATGAAACAAGGTACAGTAAAATGGTTTAACGCAGAAAAAGGTTTTGGCTTTATCGAAGTTGAAGGAGAAAACGATGTATTCGTACACTTCTCTGCAATCCAAGGCGAAGGATTCAAAACTTTAGACGAAGGTCAAGCAGTTGAGTTCGAAGTTACTGAAGGTAACCGTGGACCACAAGCAGAAAACGTTGTAAAACTTTAATTTACAATTACAGAGGCTAGCTTCGGCTAGCCTCTTTTCTATTTCATTTTTTATTTTCTGAATTATTTGTTATTATGGATATAATGAATAGTATGGAGGTTAGATAAATGGAACAAGGTATAGTAAAATGGTTTAACGCAGAAAAAGGTTTTGGTTTTATTGAATCAGAAGAAGGAGCAGATATTTTTGTTCATTTTTCAGCGATTCAAGGTGATGGGTTTAAAACATTGGATGAGGGACAAGCTGTAGAATTTCAAATTATCGAAGGTGAGCGTGGACCACAAGCAGCAAATGTCATGAAAAAATAGTGTACAAGAGAAAATCTTTAAATTAAAAAGAAAACACATAAAAGCAATGTTGTTTTCTTTTTTTAATGTAAAAAAGAGAATTGAATATTATATCATCATAGTGATTAAAGGTATATTTTTATGACAATTAATAGTAGTTTATGATACAATTGGTTTTAGGATAGAAGTTATATGGGGGAATATACATGGGTGCAAAAACAAGAACGTCCAAACGACGTCGAAAGAGGCTGCTGCATGGTTCTTTATGGTTGTTAGTCCTTTGTTTAGCTGTTGTTAGTAGCTACCTGATTTATTCAGTGATATCTGTTAAAGGGGCATTGAACGATTCCAAAGTATCACTACAACGTGAAGCAAATAAGTCAGATTTGAGAGAAAAGGAAGTTTCATATAGTGATGATCCCTTCTCCATTCTATTGCTAGGCATTGAAGATTATGCGAAAAATACAGAAACTGCACGTGCAGATACACAATTAGTCGCAACATTCAATCCAAAAGAAAGTAAAGTGATTTTAACGACTGTACCACGTGATACACGTGTTCAAATTGACAATGCGGGCGAATATACGGGTGTACATAAAATTAACGCAGCAATGACATATGGACAGATTAATTCGTATGGTGGAGAGAAGTTACAGTTGGAAACAACCGAAAAATTATTGAATATTCCGATTGATGCTTTTGTAACAGTTAATTTTGATGGATTTCGTGATGTAGTGGATGCACTAGGTGGTATTAATATAGACATCAAATATCCTTTCTGGGAAACAAATGTCTATAATAAACAGCGCATTGATTTCAAAGCTGGCGAGACTCGTTTAACAGGAGAGGAAGCACTTGCCTTTGTGCGTATGCGTAAGCGTGATGTCAATGATGTTTATTCACGTGAACAGCGCCAACAACAGTTTATTCAAGCAACTGTTGAACAGTTAAAATCTGCGAATACATTATTAAAAGTAGGGGAATTAACAAAAATCTTCGGCAAAAATGTGAAAACAAGTTTATCGATTTCAGATTTATTTGCTATCCAAAATCAATATTTAAAGATGGAGAATCTAAAAATCGAATCAAAAGAAATTGAAGGTTATGAAACGCGAATTAATGGCGTTTCGTATTTTGTAGCAGATCAACAGAAGTTACAAAACTTAAGCAAAGAATTGCGTACAGAGTTAAACTTGAATCCAAATGAACCATTCAAGACAAATGCGTCATTTGGTGCTTATTAAATCAAATTTTAGAGTGCATACTTTCGGGTATGTGCTTTTTTTGTATAAAAAAGAAGAAACCACATCATTGTGATTTCTTCTGTATTTTAAATTAATCTAATTTATTTGTTGCTTTCCACTCTAGGAATTCATCATATGTTAATTGCTTATCTAAAATTGAACCGTCTTCGCGGATTTCAATTACACGATTTGCGATTGTTTGGATGAACTGATGGTCATGAGATGTGAAAATCATCGCGCCTTTAAAGCTTGTTAAGCCTTCATTTAATGCTTGAATTGATTCAAGATCTAAGTGGTTTGTTGGTTCATCTAAAAGTAATACGTTTGAATGTGATAACATCATACGAGATAACATACAACGTACTTTTTCGCCACCTGATAAAACAGCAGGTGATTTTTTCACTTCTTCACCAGAGAATAGCATACGACCTAAGAAACCACGTAAGAATGTTTCTGTTTCGTCTTCTGGAGAGAACTGGCGTAACCAATCAACTAATGTTTTTTCAGAACCTTGGAAGAATTCTTCGTTATCTAATGGGAAGTAACTTTGAGAAGTTGTAACGCCCCATTTGTAAGAACCTTCAAAATCTTCATCTTCACCAGCGATGATTTTTAATAAAGCTGTTTTAGCGATTGGATTACCAAGTAAAACAATTTTATCTTCACGATTCATTGAGAAGCGCATATCTTTAAATTGTTGTTCGCCATCTACAGTTTTACCTAAACTTTCAACTGTTAATACGTCATTACCGATTTCGCGTTCCATCGTAAAGTTGATGAATGGATATTTACGGCTAGATGGACGAATGTCATCTAACTCGATTTTTTCTAACATCTTTTTACGAGAAGTCGCTTGTTTTGATTTTGAAGCGTTCGCAGAGAAACGAGCAACGAATGCTTGTAATTCTTTGATTTTCTCTTCTTTTTTCTTGTTTTGATCTGATAACATACGTTGTGCTAATTTACTTGATTCATACCAGAAGTCGTAGTTACCTACATAAACTTGGATTTTAGAGAAGTCAAGGTCAGCGATATGTGTACATACTTTATTTAAGAAGTGACGGTCATGCGATACAACGATGACAGTGTTCTCGAAGTTGATTAAGAATTCTTCTAACCATTGGATTGCTTTTAAGTCTAAGTGGTTGGTAGGCTCATCTAGTAATAGAACGTCTGGCTTACCGAATAAAGCTTGCGCTAATAATACTTTGACTTTTTCAGAACCTGTTAGTTCAGACATTGTCATATAGTGCATTGAATCAGGAATTCCTAAACCTTGTAGAAGGATTGCTGCATCTGATTCAGCTTCCCAACCATTCATATCTGCGAATTCACCTTCTAATTCAGCAGCACGAATACCGTCTTCATCTGTAAATGGATCTTTTGCATAGATGGCATTTTTCTCTTGCATAACTTCATACAATTTTTTATGACCCATCATAACTGTTTCAAGCACTTGGAATTCTTCATATTCGAAGTGATTTTGTTTTAAGACAGCTAAACGTTCATCTGTCCCCATGCTTACATGGCCTTCTTGTGGCTCGATTTCACCAGAAAGAATTTTTAAAAATGTTGATTTACCAGCACCGTTTGCACCGATTAGGCCATAACAGTTACCAGGTGTAAATTTAATATTAACGTCTTCAAATAGCTTACGATCGCCGAAACGAAGAGCTACATTACTTACTTGAATCATGTAAGTACCTCCTTTTTCACAATACCTCCATTATAACACGTCTACATAGGTACGACTATAGGCTAGATGGAACTAAACAGGAAACTGACATAGTTTCTTAGAAAATATCGAAAGAAACGCGAAAATAAAACAAAAGAGGGAGGGCATAAAAAATACGAGCATCCAAAAGGATACTCGTATTTGAAGTGACTCTTATTCTACAGGTTGATTTTGTTTTTTCATTGAACCTGTTTTTTCAAGATTGTCGTACATTTCGAATGCACGGTTTAATAAGTGTGGAGTTTGTACATTGCCGTGTTTTTCAACTGCAGCATTGTAGTATTCCCATAATTGTTCACGGAAATCAGGGTGTGCACAGTTTTCGATGATTAATGGAACACGTTCTTTTGGTGCAAGACCACGTAAATCAGCAACACCTTGTTCTGTAACGATTACATCTACATCATGCTCTGTATGGTCAACATGTGTAACCATAGGTACGATTGAAGATACAGCCCCACCTTTAGCATATGATTTTGTAACGAAGATGCCAAGACGTGCGTTACGTGCGAAGTCACCTGAACCACCAATACCGTTCATCATTTTTGAACCTGAAACGTGCGTTGAGTTTACGTTGCCGTAAATATCTGCTTCAAGTGCAGTGTTGATTGAGATTAATCCTAAACGACGAATTAATTCTGGGTGGTTAGAGATTTCTTGTGGACGTAATGTAATCTTGTCTGCATATTTCTCTAAGTTACCATATACCTTTTGTTGTAATTCTTCAGTTAATGTAATTGAAGTAGCAGCTGCGAAGCGTACTTTACCTGCATCAATTAGATTGAATACAGCATCTTGTAATACTTCTGAAGCAACAACTAAGTTTTCAAATTCTGCGTCTGCGAAACCATCTAATACAGCATTTGCTACTGAACCAACACCTGATTGTAGAGGCATTAATTCATTTGTTAAGCGACCTTCTTTAATTTCGTTACGGAAGAAATCAAGTAGGTAGTTCGCCATTGTTTGTGTTTCTTCATCAGGAGGCACGATTAATGAAGGTGCATCAGGTTCTTCAGAAACAACGATTGCTTTAATTTTTGCTGGATCAACTTTAATTCCTTTTTCACCGATGCGTTGTGTTGCATCTGTCATAGGGATTGCTTCACGCTTACCTTGCTCACCAGGAATATAAATATCATGAATACCGATTAAAGTTTCAGGATGTGTAATATTTAATTCAATGATAATGTTTTCAGCTACTTCACAAATGATTGGTGAGTTACCAACTGAAGTTGTTGGAATGATATAACCATCTTCTGTAACTGCTACGGCTTCAATAATCGCATAGTTTACTTTACCGAAGATATTTTGACGGTATTGTTCAGCGTTGTGCGATAAGTGCATATCTGCATATAATACATCGCCCGAGTTGATTAGTGTACGGATTCCGCGGTCACCAATGAATGGTCCACGTTTACGAATACCACCAGCAGTTGCTAAGTAGTTATCAACTTCAGGACCTAATGAAGCACCTGTGTAAACATCAATTTTGAATGTTTCGTTTTTCGCGCGTTCTACAAGAGCCATTGGTACAACTTTTGCATCTCCAGCACGTGTAAAGCCTGACATACCCACTACGTCGCCATTTGAAATTAATTTTGCAGCCTCTTCAGCAGATACAACTTTACTTGCTAGTTCTTTTAACCCTAAACGTTTTTCGATTGTTGATTCCATTCATAATTCCCCCTAAAAATAATAATCATGTAAATAATTGTTTTGTAAGCGTTTAACAAAATAGGCACATGACGAGTGAAAAAATCGGTCGGTCATATAATTATACTAAATCACATTTCGCTGTACTATTACAGGGAAATGACAGCGCTTTATTATATTCCCATTTGAAATAGAATTTGGTTTCGATTTCTAACTATATTTTTACACGAAGTAGATAAATTAATCTAGTCTTTTCTCTTAAATTTTTTATTTTTTTTATTCTATGGAAATTTAAGGCTTGGAAAATGATAATTTTTTGATTGCAACTTATGCATAGTTTAAACTGAAAAATGAATGAAATCAAATGTTATGTGTTAATGAGGGTAAAAATACACATCAAAAAAGTATTTAATAAAAAAATAAAGACATAACTCGCTTATTCGCGAATTATGTCCAATATGTTCAAGTTATGCTTTTTTTTGTGCCTCGAAAATAGCCGAGATGAAGTCCATACCAAGTGCAGATAAGTCACATCCAGATGCATTTGGATGACCACCACCATTATATTCTTTCGCAATTTTTGATAAATCAAGTTTTTGCCCAATTGAACGTAGTGAGACTTTATCTTTTACTAAAGAGATAATGAAGACACAGTCGATTTCTTCTTCAAACTTCTCAGCTAAATGATTGCCAAGTTCGCTAAAGAATGAATCTGTTTCAACAACACCAATATTAATCGGTTCATCATGTCCTTTTAATGTGTAATTTTCAACGATAATCATTTGTTTTGATTTTTTCTTTAAAATTTTACGTAATTCATCTTTTGAAAAATCAAGATACTGTTGGTCAGCCTCTGTAAATAATGACCCATTTAAAATATAATTCATACGATCTTTTGCGAATTCGTGGCGACGACGTGCGTAGAAAATCGTATTCAAATCGGCAGCTTCCTGAATCGAAAGGGCGTGCCAATCCCATGTATCATATAGACGAACATTTTCAACAAAATGCGTAACACGTGTTAACATCGTGTCTTTTTCTTTTTGTGTATATTCAGGGATGGCGATCGATTCTTCACCATCTTCTTGTTCGATTCGTTGAAGAGGTGTCACTTCAAAACCAGCATCGAATAAATTTTTGAACATTAAAGTAGTCGCACTCATTTTAATGCCATTTTTTTCTGGAATAACTTCTGCCCAGTCATAATCATTTAAATAAAGTGCAGATGCATGGTGGTCAATTAAAATAATATGACGACCATTCGGTTCTTTATTGACAGCAGAAATCGCTTCAGCTGTTTCTTCGTTCACAGATAAATCTGTAATGATTAATAATTCTTGATCTTGCAGCTCAGCAATTTTTTCAATCACAGCTTCATCAATTTTACGCGTCTCTACATAATAAGGAATATGCGGAATACCAAAAGCATCTAATACAATTGAAGGACCGATTCCGTCCAAGTCTGTATGTGTAATTAAATGAATTTGAGCATATTGCGTTAGTTTTTTCGGTAATTTTTTAAAATTCATATCGTCAACGCCTTTCTAAAACATCGAACCTCATTATAGCACTGAGTGGTTTCATAAAAGAAGGGGAAAGCACGAATTTCTACATTTTACTTGGCTGAAAGGGAATCATATTGCGTTGAAAGGGACAAACCCACGCGCGAAAGGGAATCATCGCCATTGAAAGGGACAAACCCACGCGCGAAAGGGAATCATCGCCATTGAAAGGGACAAACTCACGCGCAAAAGGGAATCATCGCCATTGAAAGGGACAAACCCACGCGCGAAAGGGAATTGGTGTCGTTGAAAGGGACAAACTCGCGCGCGAAAGAGAAACGTCGCCATTGAAAGGGACAAACCCATGCGCGAAAGGGAATCATCGCCGTTGAAAGGGACAAACTCACGCGCGAAAGGGAATCATCGCCATTGAAAGGGACAAACCCACGCGCGAAAGGGAATCATCGCTATTGAAAGGGACAAATCCACGTGTTGTAAAAAAACAAGGAAGCCTTAAAGGGCTTCCTTGTTTTGCTTTTATTTTGTTAGTTGGATAAACGTTTTACCTTGATCTTTTGTTTGGATTAGTCCTTTATTCGGTGCGTAGTAGTACGTCATTTTGCCATTTTGTGTCACAACGACATTTTTAAATGTGCCAGCTTTTGTTTTAACAGTTGCTTTTGTTTGCGTAATTTTTGTTTTTTGACCAAGTTCGCCAGACCAGATTAAATTCTTTTTAATTGGGTATTTGATAGAAAGGGATAAATATCCATCTTCTATATCACCTGTATAAAGTCCTTTGCTTGTATCGTATTCTGTAATACCGAATTGTGTTGGTGAAGATTTATAGAACCAGAAGTTTGTAACTGCTGGACTCGGTTTGTACGTTTTTAAGAAAGAAGCGGTAAATGTACGCGCATAAATCGAACCTGCATTCATTGGTACGTCGTAGCGATATTTTTTAGAAATATCTCGCGCGTAATGTGTGCCTGTTTTAGCAGAAACTTTTTTCAACGCAGATGTTTTTACATAGGCATATTGGAATTGATAACGAATTTTTGAGAATCCGTTCTTCGTTTGTCCTGTAACAACGACACCACTATTCTTCGGTAGTTTCACATATTTTTTTGAATTAGCAGAAGGTTTACTGAAAATATGAACGGTTTTATTCGGTTGAACTTCTCTGAATTGTTCAACGGAAGCCGTTTTATAGGTGCTTTTGGCTTGAGAAAAGGTAGGTGTTAACGTCAAAATACTAAATGCGACAGCAGTAATTGTGATGAATGTACCTGTTTTTTTGAATGAATAAGACATGATGAAGACCTCCTCTTTTCCACCTACAAGGATGAAACGTTATGTATAGGTTGGATATTAAGCTACGTATTCCCTAAAAAATCAGAAATAAACGGTTTTTTAATAAAAAAACCTCACGTATCTATTAGACGAAGCGTGAGGGTAAAAAGTTTTAAACTCCTAAGAAAAATAACACAATCGGAATACTGATGATACTCAGTAATGTTGTCACTAATGTTGTGAACGAAACGAGATCAGGCTTTGTATTAAATTGTAGTGCAAGCATTGTCGTATTTGCGGCAGCTGGCATCGCAGCTTGTAAAATTAAAACCGATTTTACAAGTGGAGGTAAAGGCATAAAATAAAGAATAGCTGCTGCAATAAGTGGTGAAGCGATAATACGAATGATTGTTGTTGCACCCATTGCTACATAATTGACACGTTTTCTTGAAATCACAGCTAACTGCATCCCTAAAATAAGCATGACCACAGGAATGGAAGCATCTGCGATTAAGTCAACAGCATTCATGACAGATTGATGTACTGGTACATGAATTAGTTGTAAAACTAAACCGATGACAGCACCCCATAAAACGGGCATTTTCAACGCTTTTTTAAAGGATGCGCTTAAGCTTGGGGAGTCGTCACTACCCACAGAAGCAATAAAGATACCAAGTGTATTCATAAAAAGGGAGTGAATAACCATAATAATGACAGCAATATGAAAGCCTTCGTCACCAAATGCAAATAATGCAACAGGCGCTCCGTAGTTACCACTATTCATGAAGACAGCTCCAAGCATGACAGCAGATGTTTCTGAACGGTCACTATGTAAGAGGCGCGTAACAAGGAATGTTACGATAAACAGTAGAACACACAATAAAATCGCAAACGAAAAAATATACATGTAATCGATATTAATCGGTGTCATATAAAATGTTCGGAACGCTAATACGGGTGACATGACGTAAAGTGTTAAAGTGGAGATGTTTTTAATATTAAAATGGAGAATACGTTGACCAATAAAACCTGTTAAAAATACGAGTAGCACAGGTAATATAACAAGAAATAAATCCATAAAGTCACTTCTTTCTACCAAAAAAACAATGAAATAAAATGAGAACCTTTTTTATACAATAACGTCACATAGACGTATCTTCATCCCAATGTGATGAAATGAATTCATCGCGCCCAGATTGCGCACGGTCTTCTTTATATTCTTTTGGATTCTTTTTATAAAAGTCTTGGTGATAATCCTCTGCGATGTAAAATGTCTCAGCTGGTACAATTGGTGTAACAATCGGCTTTTTAAATTTACCAGACTTAGCCAATGCTTCTTTTGATTGTTCTGCAAGTACACGCTGTTCTTCATTATGATAAAAAATCATTGCACGATAATTTGAACCGCGGTCTTGGAATTGACCTTCGTCGTCAGTTGGATCAATTTGTTGCCAAAACAATTCCAAAAGTTGTTCATAGCGGAATTGTGTAGGGTCATAAATGATTTCAACCACTTCTGTATGACTTGTTTCACCTGTTTTAACTTGTTCATATGTTGGATTTTCAATAGTTCCACCCATATAACCAGATATAACAGATTCGATTCCATCCCACTCGATGAATGGTTTAACCATACACCAGAAACAGCCACCGGCGAATGTTGCTTTTTGTAATGATTGATTGGACATAAAAGACCTCCTAAAAGAAAGATGTAAAATATTTTTTTAATATAATAACTACTCAAAAAACTGTAGAGAGCATGTTACTATTATAAAGAAGAAAACGATGAGACGAAAGGAGAATTTAAACGATATGGCACAAACACGAAAAAGAAGAAAAAAAGGTAAGTTACGCAAAGGAAGAATCTTTTTCACAGCATTATTTTTACTTGCAATCATCGGTGGCGTTTATTTTTATCTACAATATAAATCTGGAGAACAATTAGCTGTTGGAGAAGAAGCGCCTGAAAAAGCAACGTTGGAATTTAATGGTGACCCACAAAGTAATAAGGATATTGAAAATATTTTATTAGTTGGTGTTGATTCGCGTGGTGAAAAACAATCACGTTCCGATACAATGATGTTAGCTTCATGGAATAAAGCAACAAATGACGTCAAATTAGTTTCATTCATGCGCGATATTTATGCGGATATTCCAGGTTATAAAAGTTATAAATTAAATACAGCTTATTATTTAGATGGAGCTGATTTATTGAAAGCGACATTGAAACAAATGTTTGATGTAGAAATTAATCACGTAGCGGTGGTCGATTTTAAAAACTTTGAAAAAGTAGTAGATGTTGCTGCTCCGAATGGGGTAGAAGTAACTGTACCACATGACATGTCAAAAAATATTGGTGTCAAATTGAAAAAAGGAACACAACGTCTAAATGGTAAAGAACTACTTGGATTCGCACGTTTCCGTTATGATGCACAAGGCGACTTTGGACGTGTTGAACGTCAACAACAAGCAATTGAAGCATTGAAAAAAGAAGTTCTTCAAGTTGAAAATGTGAAAAACTATCCAAAATTACTTGGTGTTGTGCAAGGATCTATCCAGTCAGATTTAACGAAGGGTGATCAGTTGAAGATGCTATTAGGTGCTGTAAAAGGCGGCGATGTAAAAATCGAGAAATTAACAATTCCTGTTGAAAATAGTTATACATTTGCGAATGTACCCGGTTCAGGATCAGTCATCCAAATCAATTTAGAACAAAATATCCAAGCACTGGATAAATTCTTACGCTTTAACCAATAAAAGGTGTATACTGAGAACAATAGAGAAATAGAAAGAGTTGGAGGTGTGCTATGGAACCGAATAAAAGAGATTTTTTTAACACACGGTTTATTCAGTTTTTAGGCGGTAAAAATTTGCTTTTTGGATTAGTCACATTAATTTTAATGGGAATTGCTTTGTATCTTTACACAAAGGTCTCATTCATTTTTGAACCAATCATCGTATTCGTCCATACAGTACTGCTACCTGTTGTATTAGCAGTGATTGCCTTCTATTTATTACGACCAGTCTTAAAATTATTAATGAAGTGGCGTATTCATCGCGTATGGGCAATTCTCATCATTTATGTTGCACTCGCAGGGTTGATTACATTGCTTGTGACGCTTGTTGTACCATTTTTACGCGAGCAATTTATGAATCTAATTACAGAATTCCCGCAATATTTTGTTCAGTTCTTAGATACCATTCAAAAATTTGTTGAAAGTTCGAAAGTTGCAGCAATACTTGATAAGTATGACTTGCGACTTGACCAAGCGATTAATAATACAACAAAAGAAATTAGTGATTATGTAAAAGATGGGGCTGGTCAGTTAGGTAAAGGACTTGCGACAAGTATCACAGGTTTTCTAACAACATTAACAGGCATTGTATTAGCGCTTGTAACGGTTCCATTCATTTTATTCTACTTATTAAAAGACGGTGAAAAATTACCACGTGCTTTTATGAAATTATTACCACCATCTTTACGTGGCGGTACAGAGCATGTATTAAAAAATGCGGATCACCAAATTAGTAGCTACATTCAAGGACAAATTATCGTGTCCTTCTGTATAGGTACGATGGTGACAATTGGTTTTTTAATTATCGGACTTGATTATGCTGTACCACTTGGTTTTTTAGCTATGATTACATCTGTTGTACCTTATCTAGGACCAATCATTGCGATTACGCCAGCAGCAATTATTGCAATTGTAACCGCACCTGTCATGCTATTAAAATTAGCAGTAGTTTGGACGATAGTGCAGTTAATTGAAGGGAAGTTCATCTCACCACAAGTAATGGGTAAATCATTACATGTGCATCCGATTACAATCATTTTCGTTCTGTTAACAGCTGGTTCATTATATGGTGTAGCAGGAGTTGTACTCGGTATTCCAGGATATGCAGTCTTAAAAGTAATTGTATCGCATTTATGGAATCTGTTTAAAAAACGCTTTAATAAATTCCATGATGATCACGAACAATATGAAGTGATGGAATGGAAAGAGGAGCAAGACGAACAACCAAAATCATAAATAGAGACATTGAGCGAATAAAGATACATGAAAATGTATATTTTAAATCGCTCAATGTTTTTTTTATACATAGAATAAAAGAAGTATAAGAATAAGGAGGATGTGATATATAAAAGAACATAAGATATGAATTGCGTGAGAATCTCTTTTATAAAAATAAATCGCTTGTTTAAAACGGAATTTTCTAAAATTTTCAAAATAAATAAAAATACATTTGACATTATAAATATACATTTATATAATATGAATATCATATGAAAGAGGTGATTCGATGAAAGTGGGCATCATTGGTGCAACAGGTTATGGAGGGTTAGAACTTGTTCGGCTACTAAGCAGCCATCCAGCAGTCCAAGAGATTCAATTATTTACTTCTTCAGAAGAAGGAATATCATTCTCAGCAAAATACCCGCACTTAACAACATTATATGATCAACCGCTTGAAGCGATTACGAAAGAAGCCATTGCACAAT
Organism: Kurthia sp. 11kri321; assembly: GCF_001534765.1. Classification (NCBI taxonomy): domain Bacteria; kingdom Bacillati; phylum Bacillota; class Bacilli; order Caryophanales; family Caryophanaceae; genus Kurthia; species Kurthia sp. 11kri321. The sequence goes on along the minus strand of NZ_CP013217.1, from coordinate 1,624,841 downwards.
TAGATGTAGTCTTTCTCGGAACACCTTCTGGCATATCGGGTCAATTAATTCCTGAAATCTATAATGAACAAACAGTCTTTATTGATCTATCAGGAGATTTGCGATTAAAGAATATTGAAAATTATGAAAATTGGTATAATAAAAAAGCTGCCCCACAAGATTTAGTCAATCAAAGTGTTTATGGTTTATGTGGTTGGAATGATGCAGCAATTAAAGAAGCTCAAGTGATTGCGAATCCAGGTTGTTACCCAACAGCGACATTACTTTCTATTCTACCTTTATTACAAAAGGGGTTAGTTCAGCATCACAATATCATTATTGATGCGAAAAGTGGTGTATCTGGTTCAGGTAATAAACCATCACAAATGACGCACTTTACAGAAACAACCGAAGCTACAACCATTTATAAAATTAATCAACATCAACACATTCCAGAAATTGAACAAGCAATCGAATTATTTACAGGAAAAGTAGAGCCGATTACATTTTCAACGCATCTTGTTCCAATGATTCGAGGCATTATTACGACGAGCTATTTACAGGTTGAATCAGGTGTAACGGAAGAAATTTTATATGCAGCGTACGAAGAAGCATATGCAAACGATCCGTTTATCCGAATTGTTCGAGACGTACAAAAACTTAGTACAAATCAAGTGCGTGGAACGAATTACTGTGATATTACGATTAATTTAGATGCGCGAACAAATCGCTTAACCGTTGTTGCGGTGATTGATAATTTAGTGAGGGGCGCAGCAGGACAAGCGATTCAAAATATGAATAAAATAATGGGATATGAAGAACAGGCAGGACTAAAACAAGTACCGCTGTTCATCTAAAAGGAGAGCAAAGTATGGCACAAATCGTTGAATCAGTAAAAAAGTTAACAAGTGAAAGTATTATTGCGCCAAAGGGATTTAGTGCAGCAGGTATTCATTGTGGACTAAAGCATAAAAAGAAAGATTTAGGCATGATTGTAAGTGAAGTACCAGCGAGTGTAGCAGGTGTATTCACAACGAATGCGATTAAAGCAGCACCTCTTGTATTAACGAAAGAGACAGTCTATACGAATGAAAAGATGCAGGCAATCATCATTAATTCAGGTAATGCCAATGCATGTACAGGTACACAGGGGATGGCAGATGCATTACAGATGCAGCAACTGACAGCAGAGAAGTTGGGGATTTCACCGCAACTTGTAGGTGTAGCTTCAACAGGTGTTATCGGTGAAATTATGAAGATGGACAAAGTAGTAACAGGCATTGATATGATTCAGCCAGGACATACACTTGAAAATGCGATTGACTTTGCACAATCGATTTTAACAACAGATACGGTGATGAAAAATACAGCGTATGCAGTTGAGATTGACGGACAAGAAGTTATTATTGCCGGTGTTGCAAAAGGTTCAGGTATGATTGAGCCGAATATGGCGACAATGCTTGGTTTTATTACGACAGATGCCAATATCGAACAAAAAGAGTTGCAAGCATTATTAAAGAAAACAACGGATACAACCTTTAATGCGATTACAGTCGACGGTGACACATCAACGAATGATACGGTTCTTGTATTAGCTAACGGTTTAGCTCAAAATAACCCATTAACACCAGAACATCCACAATGGTCGGTTTTTGAAGATGTTTTTGTCAAAGTAGCAGAAGATTTATCAAAAATGATTGCACAGGATGGAGAAGGTGCGACGAAGCTAATCGAGGTAACGGTTGAAGGCGCGATTACGGACGAAGAAGCACGTAAAATTGCGAAAACAGTTGTTGGATCACCACTTGTAAAAACAGCCGTATTCGGTTGTGATGCGAACTGGGGACGTGTCATTTGTGCTATTGGCTATAGCGGCTGCACAATTGATCCGACAAATATTCTAATCAAAATTGGTGATACAACGGTTGTTGAAAAGGGAGAACCGATTCCTTTCTCTGAAACAGAATTAACAGCGTACTTAAAAAATCATGAAGTGAAAATTTATGCGAACTTACATCAAGGAGATGGTGTAGGAAAAGCGTGGGGATGTGACTTAACCTATGACTATGTCCAAATCAATGCCACATACAGATCGTAAAAAAAGAATGGTTATCAAATTAGGTGGAAGTATGTTAGAAGGTTTGAATGAAACATTCTTTCACCACTTAAAAGAAGTGCAACAAACATATGATGTTATTATCGTTCATGGCGGTGGTCCAGCGATTAATGAGGCACTTGCGCAGGCAAATATAGCCACACATAAAATTGACGGTATTCGTGTAACAGATGAACAAGCCATTCATCTCGTAGCAAATACACTCATTGGTGAAGTGAATCCAATGCTAGTTGGTCAACTCAATCAAGCAGGTATCAAAGCGATGGGCTTAAATGGTCAAGATGCGAAGTTATTGCAGTGCCATTATTTAAATAAAGAAGTATTTGGCTATGTAGGGGAGATTGATACAGTCAATATGGCGATATTAGAGCAGTTACAAGCACTGAATATTCTACCTGTCGTTGCATGTATTGGCGCGACAAATACAGGGCAACTTCTTAATATTAATGGAGATACTGTAGCTTGTGATGTAGCACTTGCCAATCAAGCAGATGAACTGTTATTCGTGACAGATGTAGATGGCATTCGTATTGAAGATGTATCGATTCAGCAGACGACTGCACAGCAAATTCAAGGGTGGATTACGACGGGTGCAATCTACGGTGGCATGATTCCAAAAGTCGAAGCGGCGATGACCTGTGTCGATGCAGGAATTCCAGCAGTGAAAATCGTCGGTGCAACGCTGCAAGGAACGACTATTTTAAAAGAGAAGGTGACACAATGAGTGCATTATTTCAAAACTATAATCGAAGACCTGTTCATCTTGTGGAAGGTAAAGGGACGTACGTATGGGATGATCAACAAAAACGTTATTTAGATTTTACTAGCGGTATTGCGGTCTTAACGTTAGGGCATTGTCCTGAGGAATTAGTTCAAGCGATGAAAGCGCAAAGTGAAAAGTTGTGGCATACATCGAATTTATATACAAGTCATGCACAAGAAAAGTTAGCGCATGATCTTGTGAAAGATACACACCTCGCTCACGCTTTCTTCTGTAACTCAGGAACAGAAGCGAATGAAGCCGCAATCAAATTAGTACGTAAACATACGAAAAAACATAAGATGATTACATTTGAACAATCTTTCCATGGTCGTACATTTGCGGCGATGAGCGCAACAGGACAAGCAAAGGTGCATAGTGATTTTGGACCGATTTTAGATACATTTGAATATGTACCATTTAATGATGTGGCAGCACTTGAAGCAGCAGTAGACGATGAAACAGCCGCAATCATGTTAGAAGTCGTACAAGGAGAAGGTGGTGTACACGTTGTCACACCTGAATTTGCCGAAGCGATTCAACATATTTGCGACGAAAAAGGGATCTTGCTCGTAGTCGATGAAGTGCAGACGGGTATTGCGCGTTCAGGAACACGCTATGCTTTTGAACAGACAGCTTTAAAACCACATATTGTCACACTCGCAAAAGGACTTGGTGGTGGGTTCCCAATCGGCGCTATGCTTGGGACAGCGGAATTATTCGATACATTCAATGTGGGGACACATGGTTCGACATTCGGTGGAAATCCGATGGCGATGGCAATTGCACAGACCATTGTAGATGTAACATTCAATGATTCATTCTTAGAAAAAGTGAAAGCATCTTCTAACTATTTTAAAGAACAACTCGCGATTCACTTACCAGAAGTAGAAGTACGTGGTATGGGATTACTACTTGGAATTGAATTAACACAACCGATTCCAGAAGTTGTTGCGGCATGCGAAGAAAAAGGTTTACTCGTTGTTGGAGCAGGTGCGAATACACTAAGGCTCTTACCACCACTAAATGTAAGCCAACAAGAAATTGATGAAGCAGTGCAAATTTTAAAACAAGTAATGCTTGTAAATGTCTAATTAATATACGTGAATTAATGTGTTCAGAGAATCACCATTCACGCTGTATACCTCTTAAATATCTGTGGTTTGTCATAGACGGTGCGGAACAGGGACCAAACCGTCTGTGAAAATCACACCTAATTCACTTCCTAATAAAACTAGGAAGATTTTTTTATGTATATATTTACCTTTTTATATGTTAAAATGGAAGAAAGTGGGGGTGTTAGAGTGACGGTACATACAATCGAGGGGAAAATAGAACAACTTCAGATGGAAAAAACATATATTTACCTACAAACGAAGGATTTTATTATGCATCTACCAATCACAACAGAAGTCATAGACTGGGAAACAGGTGACACTATTTCGCTACATAAAATACCTGCTCAAAGTTATTTTCGCCTCTATCGTTTATATGGACAATATGTATTATTCATTTCTGAAAAATCGACTTTTTATGGACTATATGAAGGAATCTATGATGAGGGGACATCGTGTATTAGCGACGTTTGTATGATTCGTCATAGCGCACAGACGAAAAAATACGGCGCACGTCTAACGGACGGAGCGTATGTCATTGCACTTTGTAAAATCACAACACGCAGTATCCCGCCGCAGTCGGCACCAACTGCCTTATTCGTATTCCGAAAAAACACATAGGAGCGTGAACAACATGAAAGCAAATCGTACGGTTTTAACGATTGTCGGTATCATTGTATTAGCTGTAATAGGTTGGGGCGTTTATATGATGAATGAAGTCGTTGTTGCTGAAGAACGTATTGAACTATCAGACAAGAACATCATTAAAAAAGATAACCATCAATACATTCAAATCGAGAGAAAAGACTATGAACTTACAGACTCACTCGCGAAAAATATCGATTCTACAACAGAACGCGAATACGTAGTAAGCTACCGCTACAACAAGCTATTCAAAAATAGCGGCGAAATGACATCAATTCGTAAATATGGTCTACAGAATTAGAAGGTTAATTTTAGATAGTAGTAAAACATTTTATCTCAATGTAAAAGACGATGATTATACAGTCGTCTTTTTTTAATTGGCAAGATATCTATAGGAAGCATTCATCTTTGATATGTTACACTATCTAAATGAAGTGAACTTCTAAAAACAAATGAAAAGAGTAAGATACTGATGAAACTAAAAGGTTTAATAAATGTCATTATTGTGATGTGGGTTGTCCTCAATTTAAAAGATATGCAGTGGGATAATCCACATATTTTTACAAAGATTGTTGTGATGGTAGCCGTTTTATGGCTATTAGGTCGTGATTTTTTACAATTTGAACAACAGCAAAAACATGAGAAAATCGGGCGTACGGTCTTCCTAGGTGTTCTGATTGGTTACCTTCTCTATGAGCTAGAAGGTTATATATTTACATACTTCCTTTGAACACTTTACACTTTGTCTAATTCTCGCTTTTGAATCATTACGCATCGTGCAATTTTCCTGTATCTGTTATATGGTAAATTATGTGTAAGTAAAAGATTACTAGCAGATGAAGGGGTGTTTTAGATGACAGTAGAACAAAAAGTACAGCAGTTACATCATTATGTGAACGGTGAAAAAGTTGCAGGAAAGAGTGGGAATTATGCATCGGTTTACAATCCGTCTAAAGGCGAAGAAATTGCACGTGTACCGCTGGCGACACGTGAAGAAGTAAGTGAGGCTATTGCGACAGCGAAAGCAGCGTTCAAAGGATGGCGTAATACGTCAGTTGGTAAGCGTGTTGAAATTCTCCATCGTTTCCGTCAATTACTTGTAGAAAATGAACAGGAATTAACAGAATTGATTTGTACGGAGAGCGGGAAAACACGTGAAGATGCAAAGGGTGAAATTACGCGTGGTTTAGAGTCAGTAGATATGGCAATTGCTGCACCGCAAATGTTAAAAGGAGAGTATTCTGTTAATGTGGGCGGACATATTAATGCCTTCTCTCGTAAAGATGCACTCGGTGTTGTTGGAACGATTGCACCCTTCAACTTTCCAGTTATGGTGCCGCTTGCGATTACAAGTATGGCTGTCGCGGTAGGAAATGCGGTCATTTTAAAGCCATCTGAAAAAGTGCCAATGTCGGCATTATTCCTATGTGAACTATGGGGAAAAGCTGGTCTACCAAAAGGTGTATGGACGGTAATTAATGGTGGTAAAGAAGCAGTAGATGAACTACTTGAGAATAAAGACGTACAGGCAATCTCATTCGTTGGCTCAACACCAATCGCAGAGTATATTTATGCGACAGGTACAAAACATGGTAAACGTGTGGCAGCATTCGGTGGCGGTAAAAACTTTATGGTCATCATGCCAGATGCGGATTTAGAACAAACAGCGAATGCGTTCTTAGGTGCTGCATATGGTGCTGCTTCACAGCGTTGTATGGCGATTTCAGGTGCTATTCCAGTCGGAGAAGACACTGCCAATCGCTTCGTCGCAATTTTAAAAGAAAAAATCTCACAACTCAAAGTCGGTGATTACCAAGAAGCAGGCGTTGATTTCGGTCCTGTCATCACACAGCAATCAAAAGATGTTGTCATCGAATCAATCGAGCGTGCCATTTCAGAAGGCGCAGAAGTTGTGGTTGATGGACGCGATTGGGATATTGTAAAAGAATCAAAAGGGTTTTTCGTAGGTCCAACATTACTTGATCATGTACAGCCGGGTATGCATGCATACGAACAAGAAGTCTTCGGTCCTGTTCGAATCGTGACACGCGTCTCAACATTACAAGAGGCAATCGACTTAATTAATGCGCATGAACTAGGAAATGGTGTAACGATTTTCACGAATAATGGCGGCGCAGCTCGTCACTTTGAAGACGAGATTGATGTAGGTATGGTCGGTGTCAACGTGCCGATTCCAATTCCTGTTGGCTATCATAACTTTGGTGGCTTTAAACGCTCGAAATTCGGTGAAGGGCATATGTTTGGTCCAGATCAAGCGCGCTTCTTTACGAAAACAAAAACCATTTCTGAAAAATGGCTAACAGCGGATGAGCATGCGACAACAGCGTTCTCATTCCCAAGTAACCAAGATGCGTAAATAAATGATTGAGAGAAGTAGGTGTTCGTACCTGCTTCTCTTTTTTTCGAACAGAATTACTTTCTTTTTAATCGTTAAAAAGAGATAATAGAGAGAATAAATGGAAAAAGGGGTGGCGTGTACGTGAAAAAAGTTTGGATCAACGGCACAATTTACACAATGGAATCAGAAGGCGATACGGTAGAGGCGGTTTTAACGGAAGATGGGCGCATTATAGCATGCGGTTCTACCGAAGATTTAAAAAAAGAAGCGGATGAAATCATTGATTTACAAGGGGCAGTGATGTATCCAGGCTTCGTTGATAGTCATTTACATATGATTGGCGTAGGATTACAGTTAATGCGACTCGACTTATCGTCCGTCCAATCAAAAGAAGAAATGTTATATTTACTCACGATTGCAAGCCAAAATATACCTGAAGATAGTTGGCTCATTGCGGAAGGTTTCAACGAAAATCAATTTTTAGACCCGACGATTCCGACATTACAAGAACTCGATGCAATTCGTCAGGGACCGATTGCGATTAGTCGTGTATGTCGTCATGTCTATTTAGGAAATACAGCTGCATTACGCGCCGCTAACCTAGAAAATTATATAGATTCAGATAAGGGGTCTGTCGGACGCGATGAACAAGGGAGTTTAACAGGACTTGTCTATGAAGCAGCAGCAGAACAATTGCGTGATGCTCAAATTCAAGAGGGCGAGCAATATGTGAACGAATTGAAAAAAGCTTTGAATGTCGCGATGGATACAATGTTATCAAAAGGATTAACGGCAGGTCATACCGAAGATTTCGCTTATTATGGACCTTACCAAGAACCGTATCGTGCATACCGCGAAGTTTTAGCTGAACGACAAGATTTTCGCTGTCATCTACTCATGCACTACTATGTATTTGAAGAAATGATGGAGGCGAATCTTACGTTTGATGAACCATTTATGGAACGCGGTGCAATGAAAATTTTTGCGGACGGTTCATTTGGCGGTTCAACAGCGGCATTAATTGAAGATTACGCAGATCAATCTGGTTGGAAAGGAACACTCATTCAAACAGATGAGGAGATGGCGAAATTATTCCAACTCGCACGAAAATATGATGCGCCGATTGCGGTTCATGTCATTGGTGACGCTGCAGCAGAGCAAGTTGTGACGATGATGGAGCGCTATCCAGCAGCTGAAGGTGTATGCGATCGACTGATTCATACGTGTTTAGTAAATGAAGGTTTATTAAAACGTATCGCAAAACTCCCTGTTGCAGTCGACGTTCAACCGACGTTTGTGACATCAGATTTTCCTTGGGTAGCCGAGCGACTTGGTGAAGCACGTCTACCATATGCCTATGCATGGAAGTCATTACTTGAACATGGAATCCCATGTGCAGGAAGCAGTGATGGACCGGTAGAGAGAATCGACCCACTACTTGGAATTGAAGCGGCTGTCACACGTAAAAAAGACGGTGTTGTATATGGTGTAGAACAATGTATCAGTCGTTTTGAAGCGATTCAAATGTATACACGTGGCGGCGCAGAGATTATTGGGAAGTCACATGAACGTGGAATGATTAAAGAAGGATTTGTAGCTGATTTTAGTGTGTTTGACCGAGATTTATTTAAAGGAACGATTTCAGAAGCGCAAGCAGTCATGACGGTTGTCGATGGACGCATTGCTTATCAACAAGATTGATTATACAAAAAGTTTAGGTGCATGCGTGCCTAAACTTTTTTATTTGAAAAATCTAAATTTTAAGAAATAAATCAAAAAAGTTATAGAATTCCGATAAAACTACATTATAATAGATAGCATAAAAGAGGTGAAAATGTGCAAAATTTACAATTACAATTAGCAGATATTTTACAATATGATCAATTTCAATCGGCAGAATGTATGGCAGGAAATACCAATCGACTTGTGAAGTGGGTACATATTATTGAAAATTCAGCTGTAGGTCATCTTATGAAAGAACATGAACTCATTTTAACAACAGGAATGGGGATTCATAAAGATGTCGATACATTTGAACGTTTTTTAGATGAACTCATCGCCAAAAACTGTGCAGGGTTATGTATTGAATATGGTCGTTACATTCAGTCAATTCCAACAACCATTCTACAAAAAGCGAAAAAACATCAATTTCCGATTGTTGTTTTTCATGAAGAAGTGTCTTTTAGTGATATTACACAAGAAGTACATCGCCAAATTATCAGTCATCAGTACCAATTAATTGAGAGACTGGAAGCCTATACACATACACTGAGTAAGGCATCGCTCACATCGAATCGACCAGAAGCATTACTTGAAGTATTAGTCGAGGCAATTGGTGGACAGTGTATTTTACAACTAACAGATGAAAAAGCGGTCTATTATCCAAAATGTGACGCAACGAAAAAAGCGCTTCTTGAAAAAGAAGCGCCTTTAATAAAAGAGATTTTGTTATTATCTCAACAATACGGTCAATTGAAATGGTATGGATTACATAGTGGAATTGAGTCTTTGTTTTTAGAGAGAACCGCACTATTTATCGCACAAATTATTTTAAGGAAGCTGTATTCAATTGAGAAAGAAGCGGTAGCACAGCAACTTTGGAAACAGGATTGGCTTGAAGGACGACTATCGAAGTCGGAAATTTTGCAGCATCTTGAAAAAGAACATGATCGTATTCGTATAAAGCAGATGACGGTTTTATATGTGAATGTAGCGAATGGTCAGTTGGAAGGACAAGAAGGCTTTGATGATGTGTACTTTACATTATATGCTCGCAATGTTTTTGAAAAACGCGGCTTTACAATCTGTACAACGAATCATCAAGATCATTATTATATGATTATTTTCAATCAGCGCGATGAAGCTTCGATGATGTCGCGTTTGCGAGAAGCGGTTTTAAAAATCAAAAAGGTTTTTAAAACGGATACTGTTACACGTATTGCGACAGGTAAAACAGTTGAATCAGTGGAAGATGTACCGACTGCATATGAAACTGCCAGAACGACGATGTATATTCGAAAAGTACTGCAAACGACAGATTGTTTTTATGAAGATGTGTTATTGGGGCATATGATATTAAATTTACAACAAACAATGGATGTAAAGCAGGTGATGACGCAATATCTCGGACCATTAATTGCCTATGATGAAAAACATTCATCAGAATTAATCCCAACATTGCGCACTTATTTAGCAACGAATTGCTCCAAACAGGAAACAGCTCAAAAATTATATATTGTGCGTCAAACATTATATCATCGTTTGAAAAAAATAGAAGAATTAATTGGAATGGATTCGAGTGAACCGCATCATCGTATGATGCTTGAGATGATGCTATACGCAAAAGAATTCATAGAAAAATCTTCGAAAATTCATGAATAAGCTAACTTATGTAAAAATATTCTGTTAATTGTTTTACATTATGTAACATACATTTCTTCCTTTCATGTCAGATAATACAAGTAAGAAAGACAACATGAATGAGAAGGAGTGGTTGATGTGTCTAAAACACAAACAGAAATGAACGCAAAAGCAGTAGATGAGCAATATCTTTGGCATGGGATGAAACCGTATAATCCGCAAGCAACAATGATTGTAGAAAAAGCACATGGTGCACGTATTCAAGACTCAGATGGTCATGAATACATCGATGCGATGGCGGGATTATGGTGTGTAAATGTTGGTTATGGTCGTGAAGAAATCGCAAAAGCTGCTTACGATCAAATGATGAAAAATGCTTATGCGCCATTATCGCAATCACATCCACCAGCGATTCAACTCGCAGAGAAAGTAAATGAATTATTAGGTGGTGGCTATGTAGTATTCTTCTCAAATAGTGGTTCGGAAGCAAATGAAGTGGCTTTCAAAATTGCACGCCAATATTATGCGCAACAAGGAAAAGCATCTAAGTATAAAATTGTGTCGCGCTATCGTGCATATCATGGAAATTCGATGGGCTCTTTAGCAGCAACAGGTCAAGCAGAACGCAAATACAAATACGAACCGCTTGCGCCGGGCTTTTTACATGTTGCACCGCCTGATGAGTACCGTCAACCAGAAAAAGCATCTGAACCGACTGCACTTCCTTCTGTTCAAGCAGTCGATCATGTCATGACATGGGAGATGGGTCAGACGATTGCAGCTATGATTATGGAGCCAATTATTACAGGTGGCGGAGTCATTGTACCGAATGAACAGTACATGCGCGGTATAAAAGAAGTATGTGAAAAACATGATGCACTACTCATTGTTGATGAAGTAATTTGTGGTTTTGGACGTACAGGAAAGCCATTCGGTCATCAGCATTACGGTGTAAAACCAGATATTGTAACAATGGCAAAAGGGATTACAAGTGGTTACTTACCGCTATCTGCAACTGCTGTGAAGCGAGAAATCTATGAAGCATTCAATGGTAGTGAGATGTATGACTATTTACGACATGTCAATACATTTGGCGGTGCAACAGCGAGTTGTGCAGCAGCGCTTAAAAACATTGAGCTAATGGAGCAAGAACAACTATTTGAACGCTCAGCTATTAAGGGAGCAGAAATCTTACAAATACTTCAAGAACAGCTTGAAAATCATGCACTTGTTGGCAGTGTACGTGGAAAAGGTTTATTAATTGGTATTGAGTTAGTAGAAAATAAAGAGACAAAACAACCTGTAGCCGTTCAGGTTGTGAATGACATCATCGCAGCGTGTAAACAACAAGGCGTCATCATTGGAAAGAACGGTGCAACTGTTGCAGGATATAATAATGTCCTGACATTATCACCACCACTTAATACAAGTGATGAAGATTTACAAACGATTGTCGATACCGTTGTGAAAGCCATTTGGGATAAATAGCAAAGCATAAAGGGGTGTTGTAGATGAATGAAGGTCAATCGTTACAAAAGGGGTTAAAAAAGAGGCATATGACGATGATTGCCATCGCTGGTGTTATTGGTGCGGGACTCTTTATGGGGAGTGGTTCAGTTATTCACTTAGCTGGACCCGGCGCCATCTTATCGTATGTGATTGCTGGTACCATTGTTGTCCTCGTGATGCGTATGTTAGGGGAGATGGCAGCTAAAAACCCATCGAGTGGCTCATTTGCGATTTATGCAAGTCAGGCGCTTGGAAAATGGGCAGGATTTTTAGTTGGTTGGCTTTATTGGTTCTTCTGGGTAATTGCAATCGCGCTAGAAGCAACTGCAGCAGCCGCCATCATTCAATATTGGTATGATGGGATTCCGCTTTGGTTATTAAGTTTAATCTTAACTTTAACATTAACTGTTACAAATTTAGTATCGGTTAAGGCTTTTGGTGAATTCGAGTACTGGTTCTCATTAATTAAAGTAGTTAGTATTATTGCATTCTTAGCAATCGGTGCATTTATTATTTTTGGCATCGTACCAGGCTTTTCATCAGTTGGCTTTACGAACTTAGTAGGGCAGGGTGGGTTCTTACCGAATGGTTTTGGCGCAGTCATGATGGGTGTTGTCATTGTCATCTTCTCATTCATGGGTACTGAAATTGTGGCGATTGCAGCAGGAGAATCTGCTGAACCGGTGAATGCCGTACAAAAAGCGACGAATTCAATCATCTGGCGTGTTCTTGTCTTCTTCGTCGGTTCGATTACCGTCGTTGTGACGTTGCTTCCATGGGATTCATCGAGTATTTTAACAAGTCCTTACGTTGCAGTACTCGACTATGTCGGTATTCCAGCAGCAGCGCAAATTATGAACTTTGTCGTTTTAACTGCTGTATTATCTTGTCTGAATTCAGCACTGTATGCAACATCTCGTATGTCTTTTGCTTTAGCAGAAGAAGGACAAGCACCGAAAATTTTCTTAAAGTTGAATAAGCGCGGCGCACCTGTTTATGCGATTTTAGCAAGTACATTCTTCTCGTATATTGCCGTAATTATGAATTATGTATCGCCAGAAGCGGTATTCATGTTCTTAGTCAATTCATGTTCAGCGATTACATTAATTATGTATTTCATCATTGCAGCTTCTCAGCTTGTTATGCGCCGTCGTGCGATTAAAGAGGGGACAGAACATGAACTTGTATTACGCATGTGGTTATTCCCGTATTTAACAATTGGTACGATGATTATGGTAGGAGGACTTGCTGTAGCGATGTTCTTCATTCCAAGTATGCGCTCTCAAATTCTCTTTACAGCAGTCATTGTAGCGGCAGTCATGCTTATGTATTACTTTACACAACGTAAAAAAGCACCTGTTGACCTGTTACAACCAGAACCTGAAACACCGCTTGAATAATAAAAAGTCTGAATCCTTATTGATGATGGGATTCAGACTTTTTCTGTTTATAAAGTTGCGAGTCTTGAAACAGCTTCTTGTAATAGTTTTTCATCTTGAACGAGTGCGATGCGTACATGGTTTCTACCCGATGCACCGAAGATCGAACCGGGTACAAGTACAACGCCTGTTTGTTCAATAACATGATAGACAAATTCTTTGTCATCCATCTGTTGTTGCGGATACTTCGCATAAACGAACATACCACCAGCAGATGGTGCGAGTTCCCAACCAATTGCTTCAAGACCTTCTGATAGTACACGATGACGTGTTGAAAAAATGATGCGCAGTTCATCTGTAATTGCTTCCGCATTGTCGAGTGCAACACATGCCGCATCTTGAATTGGGCGGAATGTACCATAATCAAGGTGTGATTTGAGTTCGCCCAATGTTTCAATGGTGGAAGCGTTTCCAACGATATACGCAATACGGGCACCTGCAAGGCTAAAACTCTTAGAAAGTGAATTAATCTCGACACCCACTTCTTTTGCACCGGGTACTTCTAAAAAGCTAAGCGGCTTTGTACCTTCAAAATAGAATTCTGAGTAGGCGGCATCGTGAATGACGATTAAGTTATGTTTTTTCGCAAAAGCAATCGCCTTTTCAAAGAATGCGATAGAAGGCATTGCTGGAACGGGATTCCCTGGAAGATTTAAAATGAGCATTTTCGCGCGTGCACAAATATCTTCTGGAATGGCATCAAAATCAGGTAAAAACTGATGTTCAGCTGTTAATGGCATCGCATACGCTTCACATTTTGCGAGGTGAATCCCTGCAGCATAAGCTACATAGGCAGGGTCCGTTGTGAGTACAATGTCTCCTGGATCACAAAATGCGAGCGGTAAGTGTACAAGTCCTTCCTGAGAACCCATCGTTTGAATGATCTCTGTTTGTGGATTTAGTTCAACACCACTACGACGTTGATAATAGTTGGCAACTGCTTCATGGAATCGCTCCGTTCCACCGAGTGTATAGCCATAACTATCAGCCTTTTCAGCTTGTTTTGCTAATTCTTCTCGCACAATTTGAGCAGGTGGTAAGTCAGGACTTCCCAAACTTAAATCAATAATTTTTGTGCCTGTTGCCGCTTTCTTTTTTGCAGCAGCTTTTAAACTACCGAAAATGGCTTTCGGAAATTGATTCATTAATGTTGAACGATGCATCGTCATCATGTTGTGTCACTCCTTTAATTCGCTTATTTCTTCTTTATTTTACCATATTGCATTTGACTAAAAACACTATTTACGTTTTTTAACGAGAGATTTTATTGAATTATCAGAAATGTTTGCTATTAAAGGATGGTTCTGCTATGATAGTTAATAATTCAATATTGTCTTATCAAGAGAAGCCGAGGGAATGGCCCGATGACGCTTCAGCAACCTCTGTTTAAAACAGAAAGGTGCTAATTCCTACAGAAGCTCCATTATGCTTCTGATAGATAAGAGTCGGATACATATGTGTAGCCTCATTCTTATCAAAGAGTGAGGTTTTTTTATATTAAAGGGGGAGTTTCATCATGCCAATCAATATACCAAGTGGGCTACCAGCAACTGAAATTTTAAAAGAGGAAAAGATTTTCATTATGGACGAAGTGCGTTCGACAAGCCAGAACATTCGTCCGTTAAATATTTTAATTTTTAACTTAATGCCTGAAAAAGAAAAGACCGAGTTACAACTACTACGTCTTTTAGGAAATACACCACTTCAAGTGAATGTTACGTTTTTAAATACGGCGACACATGAATCAAAAAATGTTAGTAAAAATCATTTAGAGTCATTTTATACGACGTTTGAACATGTAAAACACCGTAAATTTGACGGTATGATTATTACAGGAGCGCCAATTGAATTATTTGAATTCCATGAAGTTGATTTTTGGGATGAGATGGTCGAGATTATGGAATGGACGAAAACAAATGTCACGTCTGTTTTGAATATCTGTTGGGGCGCACAAGCGGCACTCTACTATCATTATGGTATTGGAAAATATACATTACCGTCAAAATGTTCGGGTGTGTTCGATCACATCGTGCATGATAGTACCGTTAAGTTAATTCGCGGATTTAATGATGTATATACAGCACCACATTCACGTAATACCTCTGTTTCAAGAGAGGCTATTTTAAACCATCCTGATTTAGAACTCGTGTCTGAATCAGACGAAGCAGGGGCATTTATTATCGTATCGCGTGATGAAAAACAAATTATGATTACAGGTCATTTAGAATATGATGCAGATACATTAAAGCAAGAATATGACCGTGATGTTGCAAAGGGCATCGAACCGCAAGTACCAAAACACTATTTCCCGAACGACGACCCAACGAAAAAACCGTTGAATCGTTGGCGTTCACACACGCATCTATTATTCTCCAATTGGTTGAATTACTATGTGTACCAAGAAACACCGTATGAATGGGAATAAACAGCAAACCATCTTTTTTCGTGTATATTCGAAAGAAGATGGTTTTATTATTGGACATGATATAATTCATAGTAGAGACGCTTTGATAAGAAATGAGGAAAGACAATGAAGAAAACAATTGGCATTTTAGCACATGTAGATGCAGGGAAGACCACCTTTTCAGAGCAATTACTTTTTCATACGAAAAGTATTCGCACCATTGGGCGTGTCGATCATCAAAATGCACATTTAGATTTGCATGAGATTGAACAACAGCGTGGCATTACCGTTTTTGCGGAACAGGCCACTTTTACATATCGAGAAAATGATTATACGGTGATTGATACACCAGGACATGTCGACTTCGCGGCAGAGATGGAGCGTTCGATTATGGCACTGGATGGGGCAATTCTTCTATTAAATGGAACAGACGGTGTACAGGGACATACAGAAACAGTTTATCGTTTACTAAGAAAATATCGTATTCCTACACTGTTTTTCGTTAATAAAATGGATTTAATTAGTGCCAATGCAGCAACAGTGACAGAAGAAATTCAACAAGAATTAATGGAATATGCACTACCATTTCATGACTGGGCAACAGGAATAGAAGAATTTGCAGGACGAGATGAGCAATATTTAGAAGACTATTTAGAAGAAAGTTTATCCGAAAGCGAATGGCAAAAAAGGCTTTCAAAAGCTTTCATGGTACAAGAACTTTCACCGATTTTATATGGCTCAGCATTAAAAGATGAAGGCATCGATTTTGCATTAGAAGTGCTAGATACATTGCTCCAGCCACAGCATAAATCGGGAGAGTTACAAGGAATGATTTATAAAATTCGTCACATTGAACAAAATCAACGTATGGCTTTTATAAAAATTCATCAAGGTTCGTTGAAAGTAAGAGACGATGTACGCTGTGGTGGGAATTGGTTTAAAATCACACAAATTCGTAAATATCACGGTAAAAAATTTGAGGAATTACAGCGAGCGGAAGCAGGTGATACGGTAGCGGTAATTGGTTTGAAAGAAGCAACAGTTGGTATGGGAGTAGGTGAATTTACGCCTTCTTATGAAATAGATTTGCGTCCAACGATGCGCACACAAATTGTTTATGAAGGCGCCTTACATCCAAAAGAGTTACTAGCATATTGTCGTTTGTTAGAAGCAGAAGATCCAGCACTTAGTGTGACATGGCAAGAAGAAATACAGAAAATAACACTTCATATTATGGGTGAGATTCAATTAGAAGTGCTACAGCAAATTTTTGAAGAACGTTTTAGCGAGCAAATTGCATTTACAGAACCGACAATTATCTATAAAGAGACGATTCAACAGACGGTACGAGGATACGGCCATTTTGAACCGTTAAAGCATTATGCAGAGGTGCATTTACAAATCGAACCAAATGAACGTGGAGCTGGAATTGAAGTAACGAGCAAGTGCCACCCGAATGATTTAGCAATCGGACTGCAAAATATGATTCAACAATCACTCATTGAAAAAAAACATCGTGGTATTTTAACAGGCTCTGAAATCACTGATTTACGTGTAACGATTTTAACAGGACGTTCGCATCCGAAACATACAGAAGGTGGTGATTTTAGAGAAGCGACATTACGTGCCTTGCGTCAAGGATTAGAACAAGCTGAAAATCAATTACTTGAACCGTATTATTCATTTTCATTGAAGGTGCATCATGAACTATTTGGACGCATTGTCACAGATGTAACGAATCGTCATGCACAAGTAGATGAACCACAATTTATGGGTGAACAGGTGTATATGACAGGGCGTGCGCCAGTCGCAACGATGCGTGACTATCCAATTCAGTTTGCTGCTTCAACGAATGGTCGAGGTAGTCTGCAACTCCGTGTTGATGGTTATGATGTGTGTCATAATGCAGAGGAAGTAATAGAGCAAATGGCGTATCAAAAAGATGCTGACCCTGAGTACAGTTCAAATTCAGTATTTTGTGCAAAAGGAAAAGGCTATTCCGTTCATTGGACAGAAGCCAAAGAAGCGATGCACTGTCCAATTATTGAATAAAATAAAAAGACTTCATTCAGAATTATTAGGAATGAAGTCTTTTCTTTTTAGATTAAGAAAAATATAGCCATATATATATTAAAACTAAATAACTAGGAAAAATATATTATATCTTAAAAATCGCACAAAATTAACCTTAAATGAAGTATATCACCAAAAAATGTTGGATTATAGTAATTTGAATGTTTTCTGTAAATATGAATAGGGGAATACATTCTTAGACATTGTAAGTTAAAGAAATTTATGAAAGGGAGCGTTATGTATGAAAAAATGGCTCAGTATACTCTGTAGCTTATGTTTAATTTCGACGCTATTAATTAACCCCTATGTATTTGCAGCAGGAGATGATAATGCAACAAAGGCTGTTATATTTAATGGTGATCAATATGTTACAGATGTTGAAATGAGGACGCCCTCAGGAACAGTTATTGAAAATAACGGGACATTAGAAGTTGGAAAAACATACGATTTAGATTATCAGTGGAACTTACCTGATAATACGTTTGAAAAAGGAGATGTTTTAAACTTCTCAATCCCAAAAGAATTTATTATTGTGAATCAATTTGACTTTACTTTAAGTAATGATGGAAAAGAAGTTGCGAAAGCAAAAGTACTAGGTAACAAAGATTCGTATTATTATATACAGATGACTTTTACAACGGATTATATTTCAACACATTCAGATGTAAGTGGTGAGTTCAACTTACAATATAGATTGAATGAAAAATACGTGAAAGAAGGAAGCAATGAAATTCAAATCCCTCCTGGTGAAATCATTACTGTAGTTGTTCCACCTTTTGAAACAGGTGGCGGCGGTGGTGGTGAAGGTGCTGGTCATCCAAATAATAGTTTAAAGAATGGTGCAGTAAGAGATGTTACGATGAAGAACTCTGAAACAGGCGTGTTCGATATCCCAACAAGAATTATGACATGGGAAATCGGGTTAGGACGAAATGTACTATTAGGGAAAGCAAGTTCCTTTGATGAAATCAGTTCGATTACTGTAGAAGATGCACCGATTGATCAAGAGATTATTGCTGTGTATTCTTTTGATAAATCTTGGCCTGATACTTTTGCGTTTTCAAAAGGTTTCTTTGATAAATCATCGTTTAGTATTGATGTAATAAAAGAGAATGATATGGGTTTAAAAAGAAATCCAACAGGCGGATATTATGAAAGTTTCAAAACAGAAATTTTACCCCAAGTAAAAGAATATGAAGAATATGCACAGAATAAAGGCGATGCATTCCGAGAATATGCCTTAGAATATTCGACACTTCCATTAGATGAAGTGGTAGAAGAGCGTGAATTTGAAAATAAAGCAAAAATCACCGTAAAATACAAGGATGATAAATATCCACCTAATTCATGGGTATTAGAAAAAAAGGTAGAATGGAATGTTGGATCAGGTTCAATCACAGGTAAAACAGCTAATGTTGAGATGAAAAAAGTAGATGAGCAATCACGTGGCTTACAAGGTGCTGTATTTGATTTATACAAACAAAGTCAATCAGGTGAATATACAAAGTATAAAGAAAATGTTACTTCTGATAGTAATGGTATTGTGCGTGTAGAAAAATTAACAACGGGTAACTATTATTTCCAAGAAGTAAAGCCACCAACAGGATATGAACTGACAAATGAACGACCCTCATTCATCATCGAAACGAAAGATTTAGGAACGACACAAGTGAAAAATGTAGGTCAGTTAAAAAATGGTTCTGAAAAAACATCCGTTTCAGTTGAAAAGAAATGGGATGATGCCAATAACCAAGATGGTGTTCGACCAGAAGCGATTAAAGTCAACTTGATTGCGGATGGTGAATTAATGGCTGAAAAAATTGTCACAAGTGAAACGGATTGGAAGTACACGTTTACCGACTTACCAAAGTATAAAAATCAAGGTCAACTTATTGAATATAAAGTAACAGAAGAAGTAATTGCGGAATATTCAACGGAGATTGAAGGTACAACAATTAATAACAAACACACGCCATATAAAACTTCAAGAACTGCCATGAAATTCTTTGACGACGCACAAAATCAAGATGGTACACGTCCAACGGAGATTACAGTTCAATTATATGGCGATGATGAAAAAGTTGGCGAATCGGTTCTTTTAAATGAAGAAAATGAATGGAAACACACATGGGAAGACTTAGATGAGCGAAAAGCAGGAAAGAAAATTCGCTATACAGTAAAGGAAGTCAATACACCTGTCGGCTATGAAGTAATCGTCGACCACGAAACGACTCCTGGGATGATATTAGTTACTAATAAACATGTACCAGAAGAAGTTGAACTAAAAGGTGAAAAGAAGTGGGATGACGATGGTAACCGCGATCAAAAACGTCCAAGTAAGATTAAAGTCCATCTATTCGCAGATGGTAAAGAGATTCAAGAAAAAACTGTAACGGAAAAAGAAGATTGGGCATATGAATTTACAGGATTACCGAAGTATCGTGATGGTGGAGAAGAAATCGTTTATACGATTACCGAAGACTCCGTACCAAACTATACAACGGAGATTGAAGGAATGGATATTACAAATAGCTACACACCCGGCAAGACAAGTGTAACCGTTACGAAAACATGGGATGATCAAAATGATTTAGAAGGAAAACGTCCAGACGATATTCGTGTTCAATTATATGCGAATGATAAAAAAGAAGGTACAACAGTTATATTAAATGAGAAGAATAAGTGGACACACACATGGCAAGATCTCAATCAAAATGCAGATGGAAAGCCGATTAAATATACAGTAAAAGAAGTTACAGAGCTGAAAGATTATGAAGTATCCATCGACGTAGAGAATAAAGGAAATATTGTCATTACAAATCGCTTGATTGAAACACCTCCAGAAGAAGAACCACCATTTGACGGTGGGGAAGAGTTTGAACCACCAAGTTCAGGTAACGAAGAATTTGAAGTAGATGGTCCTTCTAATTTAGGTGCATTGTTACCAAATGGGAACTCATTCCAAAATGTACCGTACGAAATAGATAGACCAGTACAAAAAGAAAATCTTCCAAAAACAGGTGAAAAGACAAACCCGTGGTATATTGTAGTAGGTGTAATACTTTGCTTACTTGCGATTTTCTTCATCTTTAGAAATCGCCGTCATAAAAAACAGAGTCGTTAAAATAAGAAAAGGCTTCGGTATGTATAAATGATGTCGAAGCCTTTTGCTTTTACAATTTCCACTTTTTCTACTTTTTCAGACGTGTGTATTTTTTTTACAAGTGGTTTACATAAAAACTTTTGGAAAATTTCATCGGCTTCTTCACCCTTTAATAAGCCAGTTTCTATTTGTTCAGAGAATGTCATATGAATGGATAAGAATAAGTCTACCGCAATATGTACATCTATTTCTAAATGATAGCCTACTTCAACTAACCGTTTTAACATACGTCCCATTTCTTCTCTTTGTAGTTTGTAAATGAGAGCATGTAATGAATCACCATAATTAAAATGAAAAAAATGAAGATGGATTTGTTCATTTAACATTTTATAAATTGTGAATGGATAGAAAAATTGTTTTTCAATCGCAATATTATTTTTTGCAGTAAATAATAGCGATAACCGAATGTGAATAAATCATATTTATCTTGGAAGTGATTATAAAAGGTAGATCAATGAACAGCTGCACGTTTGCAAATATCATTAATTGTAATGCGTTCAAAATCCTTATTCTCTAAAAAAACTAAATCACGTAAAGAATTCCAAAGTAAAAGGTTGGTATGTGTCACTTTAAGTGGTTTCATAAACTAGACATTTCCTCCTTGTTGTCTAAATATTAGACAGTTTGCATCATTTGATTATTGTTAATGCTGGTAAAAAAAGTGAAAATTGAATGGTAGCGTGATTATATCATCTGGAGGTTTTAAAATGAGTCATCAACAATCTGTTATTGAACGTATTGAAATCCCCACTCATATCAGTAATTTACAACAGATTATAGAGCGAGAAATTGTCCCAAAAGAAAGAATGCTTAAAATGTATAAAACAGAAACAGTGGGAGAAATAAAGACAATTGTTACAACCTATTCGACGAAAATAGATGCAATGAAAGATATTCTTTACTTTCCAAATGGACACGAATTAACAGAATCATATCACCTAGAACAGCTTTTTTATACAAAAAAACATCAAATTGTATTCTTTGACCAAGCGCTTGTGAAATTTCCAAGCTATTACATTGTACACCTAGAACGTCGTGTAATTTACCATGTCTGTTTAGCAGAATTCAGTCGTTTAATCCAAATGGATGCGTGGATATCCATTTAACTATAAATAAAACGTATATTATCTAGGCTATATACATATTTATAAATGAAATGTAGAGAAATCTATGAATAAATGATTAAATTTGTATAAAAAACAAGTTATTTTTTAAAACATTCAGTAAGAAGAACTTCATTTTTATCATAAACAACTAAAAGGAATTTTCTTTATTTTCAAAAAGAAGTATGTGTATTTCAAAAAAAAGGTATAATGGAAAGAAGTACATGGAGGTGTTTTTTTGCGACAACAAAAAGCCATTTTCATTTCTTTTTTTCGTTCAGGTGTACTAGGTTTTGGTGGAGGCCCTTCGGTTATACCTTTAATTGAAAGAGAAGTAGTGAAAAATTTTAAATTGATGGATTCAGATGAGTTTGCGAACACATTAGCGATTGCGAATACGTTACCAGGTCCGATTGCAACAAAAATGGCAGGGTATGTCGGTTACCGTGTAGCAGGTATTACAGGCATGCTCAATGCACTTGTAGCAGCGGTTATACCGACTGTAGTAGCTGTTATTCTGTTATTAGGTAGTTTACAAAAGTTTCAAGAAGTACCATTTGTTCAAGGTATGACAAAAGGTGTTATACTTGTCGTATCTGCGATGATGTTTAGCTTGATGGTTGATTTTTTGAAAAAATCTTACTATAAGCTAGGAATTCTAACGGGTTTAGTTTTATTAGCGATCAGTATCATTTTAATGGTTATTCTCAATCTACATCCAGGGATTGTTATTGTATCATTCCTTGTATTAGCGTTTGTTCTTCCAGTTCGTAAGGGAGGCAAAAGTACATGATTTATTGGCAATTATTCGTTGTATTCCTCTATACGAATTTGATTGGTTATGGAGGAGGTCCTGCAACGATTCCATTAATGGAAGAAGAAGTGGTGCAGCAACATCATTGGATGACGACAGAGGAGTTTAGTAATACAGTTGGTCTGGCGAATGCTCTACCAGGACCGATTGCAACAAAGATGGCAGGGTACATTGGATATGAGCAGGCAGGTATTATTGGAGCCATTATTTGCCTTTTTGCAACAATTATGCCATCATTAATTTTAATGATAGCTCTTTTAGGGCTACTAAATAAATTTAAAAAGTCACAACGTGTACAGCGACTTTCCACATATGTCTTACCAGCAATCGCTATTTTGATGGGGCAACTCGCATATAGTTTCTTAAAAACATCGATGGATTCCTCGGGTATTTGGTTATCCATCATATTAGTCGCAATTTGTTATATTTTGATTGATATCGTAAAAGTGAATGTTATTTTTTTAATCGTTTTGAGTCTTATATTAGGTGGTTTTTTCTTATAAAAGGAGGTATAAGACAGTGGATAAATTACGTAAGCATTCTTCACACTAAATTACATTTAGGAGGAGAATAAAATATGAAAGTAACTTTTTCAAAACAAAAACAATTTTCAAAAGAACAATTAGCAGAACTATATAACGATGTCGGTTGGTTTGCTTATACGCAAGATTTACCACAACTACAACAAGCCATTGAACAATCCCTTTATGTTGTAGGCGCTTATAAAGGGGAAGAATTGGTTGGTTTAGTTCGTGTTGTCGGTGATGGTTTAACAATCATCTATGTCCAAGATATTTTGGTAAAGGAAGCTGAACAAAATCAAGGAATTGCCTCGCACTTATTAGAGGATGTATTACACACATTTGCTTCTGTACGACAAAAAGTATTGTTAACGGAAGAAGCACCAGACGTTCGTCACTTCTATGAAAAGCACGGTTTTACATCTTGTAATCAAGGCGAAACAGTCGCTTTTGCAAAATTCACATAAACGAAAAAACACTTTGGAATCATTTCCAAGGTGTTTTTTTAGTTCAAATAGAAGGAATTCGATTATGAAACAGTGAAAAGGGAATAAGAAGAAAAAGTGTAAAGTAGGTGAAGAGATGGGAGATTTAAAAGCATTTATTTGGAAAGTGAAAAAATCGATTTATGCAGAGAATGCAGATCACTATGTACAAGGTGGATTACGCCATACAACATTCAAAGATGGTTTCTATCACTTTGAAAATCAAGAAATTGGCCATCGCTACTATTCTGGGCATGAGGTCATTTATAAAAAAGATGAACCTATTTGGACAATGGTTTATTCGGGTGGCATTTTAAATGATGATATAGGTGAGAAGCGACTATTATCTTTTTTACGCCGTGCCCTTGTAGAAGAGGAAAGGACCAATATATTACGTGGTCCGAGCTTCTACCAAGAGGAACATCTACTTTATTTGAATGAATTTTACGGTGGTATTGATCGATTTTCCGGACGTGAATATATCCGTTTTGGCACACATATTATTTATGAACTTCACTATAGCGGTGGTTTACTCGACTAAGTCAAGTAAACTCACATCAAGATGGTGCGTGACAGTCGCCATCTTTTGTAATGCAGTCACATCTTCAATGATATAAGTGCGACCTTGTTTCGATAACTTTTTCTGTTTAATGAAATGTGCAAAAACATGGAGTAAATGGCGATAAGAGACACCGAGATATTCACATACTTCGGTGTGCTTTTCTTTGTAAATACCTTCATGAGAAGAGATTAAAATAAATTCCGCAAGTCGATTTTCAAGTGGGAAGGAGAGCCCCTGTGCAAAGCGAGATGAGTGCATCGTAGCTTTTCGACTTAAATAGGCGCAAAGAAGGCGCAAGAAATGTGCATCTTGTAGTAAGAGAGATTTCACTTGTTGAATGGAAATCGCAAAACACTGTAAATCCGTTAATGCTTGTACTCCTTTTGAATAAGTGGCATCTTGTAACAATTCGAGTTCACCGATAAAAGCACCTGTTGTAATAAAGTTGAGTAATGCGACTTTACCATTCGGCTGCGTTGTGAAAATTTTTGCGCGCCCTTCTAATACATAATAAAGATAATCAGGGGTATCGCCTTCATGAATAATCATGTCACCACGCTGAAATGTTTGAACAGATAAAAAAGGTTCGATTGGAAAAGAAAATAGTGTATGGATAGGATGTATCTGTAATACCTGTTTTATGTCGTCTGTTTGTAAATTTTGCATCATTTACCACCTTAAATATGAGATATCTCACATTATTGTAGAGAAATACGTGCTAAACTGCAATAAGAAATGGAGTGAAAACATGAGAGAACAAAAGTGGATGGCACAACATTATTTTATCTTCTTCTTATCATGGGGGATTTTTCTACCGTATTGGACAGGGTATCTCGTACATGAAAAAGATGTAGCGATTGAATTAGCAAGTATGATGATGAGTGCAGGGTTAATATTGCGCGGGATTTCGACGATGTTCATCTTTCCGGCGATGGCAAACCGCTTTAGTCAAAGTACAGTACTGACAATTTTTATTTACGGCTCATTTTTAACGAGCGTATTATTTATTTTTACAAGTGATACAACGCTATTATTTATTTTAACGTGTTTACTAAGCTTCTTCTTACCAGCGATTATGCCAGGTTTGGATAGTACGGCAGGTATTTTAGTGCAAAAATATAATATTCATTATGGACGTAGTCGTTCATATGGTTCACTCGGTTTTATTGTATCGGTTATTATCGTGAGCCTTGTGTCTGCTCTTTACGGCGATCAATCGATGTTATGGCTTATGATAGCCTATACACTACTACTCGTGGCAGTCAATCTACAACGTGTACCAGAAGCATTAAAAGAAAAGCCAAATAAAAAAGTGAATAATGTTAGTTTTAAAACGATTTTTAAAACACGCCATTTCGTTTTTATTTTAATTTTAGTTACATTAATCCAAGGTTCACATGCAGCCTATTATAATTATGGCTATCTCTATTTAGAACATTTAGAAGTTCCAAAATATTTGATTGGGATTGTCATTAACGTGGGGGTTGGATTTGAAATCCTACTATTTGCGATTGCTGACCGCGTATTTTCAAAGTGGAGTCCAGCTAAATTATTCGTCTTAGCATCAATCGGTGCATCACTGCGCTGGTTACTTGCCTTTGCTGTACCAAATGCATGGATATTTACTGCGTCACAAAGTTTACACGCTTTATCGTTTGCAGTCTCACATTTTGCCTTTATAATGTATTTAGCAAAAGAACTGGAATATACACAGATTACAAAAGCACAAGGAATCTATTCCGCTTTTGCATTAAGTTGGGGAACAGCGATTCTAACGGTTATTAGCGGTTATTTCTATAATACCCAACCGAATTTTGCATTCGCTGCTATGTTTGTTTTCACATTACCAGCACTCGTTGGTTCACTTTATTTATATAAGAAGACGAAAGCAACCGAAAACATTTAAAGGAGTAAGAATTTGAAGAAATATATCACATTATTTTTTGCTGTGTTATTGCTTGCAGGATGTAATATACAAGGGCAAACTGCGAAAGAACCACCGACTGTTAAAATAGAAGCAGACGGTAAAAGTTATGATACTGTTCTTGGGACGTTTTGTTGGAATGGTAAGTGTGAGGATCATGCAGGGCCTGTTGAATTAATGAAAGACAAAGTGACATTACAAGTGAAGGCAGGCGAAAAGCTTCAATTGAAGCAGAGTACGACGAATCTTCCTACAACTTCTTTTTTAACAGAACTTAATTCCATTGAACAAGGAAAAGATTTACCGTTAACAGAAGATGGGACGTTTACAGCGCCGACACAACCAGGAACATATTACTATGGTTATACGGCTTCTTGGCGTGATGAAAAGAAAGATGTATCAATTGGCGATGCACAGTATGCCTTCGCTTTAAAAGTATTACCATAAGAAAAAATCTCGAAATCAATTTGATTTCGGGATTTTTTTACTTTATTTAAAAATAAAGGTTGAAATATTCAGAAAAATAGATTATATTAATCCTACAGGAATACTAGGTTAAAGAAGGAGTGAGAAAATGATTCAAATGGTAGGAACAGGGTTACTATGTGGCGCACTACTTGGTTTCGTCTTACAAAGAGGGCGCTTTTGTTTAACAGGTGGTTTTCGAGATTTATATTTAACGAAAAATACACGTATGTTTAATGCTTTATTACTTGCGATTGCGATTCAAGCAGTCGGTGTCTATGCACTCATTCATTTTGATTTATTAGTATATGAAGCAGGAACGTATTCATTCGTAGCTGTAGCACTTGGCTCATTTATTTTTGGGGTTGGTATTATTCTAGCAGGAGGTTGTGCAACAGGTACATGGTATCGCGCAGCGGAAGGATTAGTCGGTAGTTGGATTGCACTAATTTTTTATATGTTAACGAGTGCCATGATGAAGACAGGGGCATTCAAACCAATTCATGACGCTCTTCAAAGTATGCAAGTACGTGATAATTCGATTGCACGTACATTCGGTGTCAATGTGTGGGTACTTATTATCTTTTTCATCGGTGTTGTGGCACTCATTCTTGTAAAAGAAGCACGAAAACCAAAAATCTTCATTCCACAACTAAAGCCGAAAAAAACAGGTATCGCGCATCTGTTATTTGAGAAGCGCTGGTCAACTTATGTGACAGCTTCCTTAATCGGTGTGATTGCGATTTTAGCATGGGTATTCAGTGAAGCAAGTGGTCGCATGTCGGGTTTAGGTATTACAACCCCATCTGCCAATATCGTGCAATATGCTGTAACAGGTGATGTACAGTATATTAACTGGGGTGTTTTCTTAGTACTCGGTTTATTGATTGGTTCATATATCGCCGCAAAAGGAAGTGGCGAGTTCCGTCTACGTGTACCCGATCCTAAAACCATCGTTTCTAGCCTATGTGGTGGTGTGCTAATGGGGTTCGGTGCAAGCTTAGCAGGTGGTTGTACAATCGGAAACGGTCTTGTACAAACAGCGATGTTCTCATGGCAAGGTTGGATTTCACTTGGTTTCATTATTCTAGGAGTTTGGACAGCGACTTATTTCGTATTCGTTCGTCCAACAATTAAAAAAACAGCGCAACAACCAACTGTTGCACAAACAAATTAGGAGGAATTTTATATGGTAAAAGTATTAGAAACAGCAGGGCAAGTTTGTCCATTTCCATTAGTAGAAGCGAAGGCGGCACTTGAAACACTTACATCAGGCGAGGAATTAGAAATTCGCTTTGATTGTACACAAGGAACGGATTCGATTCCACGCTGGGCAGCAGAAGAAGGGCATACTGTAACGAATTTTGAACAAGTGGGTGATGCGGCTTGGACGATTACCGTACAAAAGAAATAGCCACTTGTTTACAGAATACATTTCCTATGGCATCATACTAATGACTCTATAAATAAAAAGGTTGATGACAATGGAACAAAAATTCAAAGTGAATCAAATGCTGACGAATCGTCAAACAGGTCACGTCGAAAAAATTTATGCGACAACACCAGACGGTCAACCATTTGACTTACTCGAAATTAGTATTTTAACGCATTATGAAGTGATTACATTAGAAGCGTTAGAAGAAAAGTTACAACAAGCAGGGATCACATATGAATTAGTGCCTGTTGGTCGCACATATCTTCTAACTGTCGCAACAAAAGAAGATGCAGAACGCTTCATTGAACAGATCGCACCGCTTTATAATGAAGTACTACAATAATAAAAGAGGAATTTCGTCAAATACATGATGAAATTCCTCTTTTTTACTTTTTAAAATACTATGTGTGTGCATGCAATATGAGAATTTCATATGCTGTTACTTTAACATTTTAAAGCATTGTCAATCATTTAAAAATCTTCATTTAGACATATCCTATGTACGCCAATTTTTACATACGTCCACCCATTCAATACTTTGTGCATAGCGTTCTAATTCTGGAATCGTTAATTCGATGGCGGAATTACTACTACCACAAGCTGGGAATACCGTCGTGAATCGCTTAAGTGATTCATCTAAATAAACGCGTATCCCTTCATTAATACCGAATGGACAAACCCCACCAATCGCATGACCAATGGTTTCTTCTACTTCTTCTGGTTTTAGCATGCGAGGCTTTAGTTGAAAAGTCGCTTTGAATTTCGCGTTATCAATTTTCGTATCACCAGCCGCTACAATTAGAATCGGCTGTTCTACCCCGTTAAATGATAAAGTTTTCGCAATGCGTTCAGGTTCACAACCAAGTGCTTGCGCTGCTTCCTGTACAGTAGCCGTACTTGCATCAAATGTTTGAATCTGTTCTACTAAATCAAATTGTTCAAAGTATTGTTGTGCTCGTTCGAGTGACATCTCTTGCTCCTCCTTTGTTATTTGCATGATATAATGATAACGTAATCAATTGAGAAAACCAACGCAATTGTTTGAATATTTCATTTATTAAGGAGAGATTAGAATGGACGGACGTAAGAGAAGTACGATTCATAAAGGACTGGCAGTGGCGATTGTCTTAAAACAAGATCAGCGCACAGGAAAAGAAACAGTCGGTGTTGTTAAAGATATTTTGACGAATAGCCCATCACATCCGCACGGTATTAAAGTACGCTTAGAAGATGGTCAAGTAGGCAGAGTGTGTAGAATTCTTGACAATGCATAGATTTTTAGACATCATTCTCCATTTATGAATTGCCCAAACAAATCTTGGTTGGTACTATAGAATAGTATGAATATTTGTATAGAGATGAATAGGTAGGGAAATGCACATGAGAATTTTAAATTTCATCATTATTTATGTCGTTGTATTAGCACTTGGTATGGGTGCAATTGCACTAGGTGTACCACAAACAGCAGCACTTTGGTTCTTCACCATTGCCGCAATCGTGTTAGTAATCGGCTATATGTATGCGATGACATCAACGAAGAACACAAAGTTAACATTATTTGCGATTAAGTTTCAAAAACGTTCGCCGATGTTTGCGTATGTCTTTGCGGTTAAAGACGGTACATTAGAAGACGAACTAGAAGCGATTGAGTTAGTGAAAAAGAAAGTGAAAAATCCTGAAACGGTTTATGACTATGAATTTTTAGGTTATATTCGCCAAAAGGATCTAGTCAATGCGTACGAAATCATTAAAAAGATGAAATCGAGTCCACGTAAACGTTTAAATATCGCAATTTACGAAGCAGAAGCTGGTAAATACGGTGTGGCACGTAGCCATGATTTAGACTTCATCTGGATGGAAGATTATATCGAAGCATATGTCGCAAACCTTCAAGGTAATAAAGAACGTTATGAAGAATATATGCAAAAAACAATCGAAGGCACAAAAGGTTTACAACGCCTAACGAATGAAGCCATCTACGCACGTGATCTACGTGAATGGGATGCGGCACATCAAAAGAAGAAAAAGAAAAAATAATGAAGGAGCTGTGTATACAGCTTCTTTTTATATAGAATGAAAAATCCCTTATTTATGGATAAAATTTCAATTTTTTCTAGAATTATTACCTTAGCGAACTAATTTATGCAAAACTGATTGTATGCAGATGTGTCTAAAAAGACTACAATATAGTTAAGAATTTAAATATTTAGGGGATGGAAGGAAAAAACTTAAGTATTTAAATGCTATTTATGATAGGAGTGAGATAATATGCAACTATTCGAAGTACCTGTAGGAGCGAGAGAAAAGTTTTTGAATTTATTAATCCTTGCAGATGAGGATGAAGCAGTCGTTAGAGAATATATGAATGAAGGTAGACTATTCGAAATCACAGAAAAGATGGAGAGAGTCGGGGTTATTCAAACAATTGAATGCGACGGTTATTCCGAAGTGAAGAATATTGCCATAACTCCAGAGCGTCAAGGTCAGGGGATTGGGAAAAAAGCTTTACGCTTCGTTGAAAAGATTTTATACGACGATGGAGCTCAGATCATGAAAGTTGGGACAGCAAATTCATCTATTAGCAATATCGCTTTTTATCAAAAGGCAGGTTATCGCCTAGATTCAATTCAGCATGATTTTTTTTCAAATTATAAAGAACCGATTTTTGAAAATGGAATTCAAGCGATTGATTTATTATACTTCTCAAAAGAATTATAAGAATTTACAAAATAGTATGATGTAGCTTGATGAAAGAAAACACCTTCTTGTGAAGACACAAGGGTGTTTTTTTTATATGGTCAAAAGAACTACGATTATATTGTAAGCCGATAGAAAAGCGTGTATGTGTCTGGAAATATCAAAAAAATAGCATAAAAAATATACAATTCCTTTCTTGTACTATAACAAAAATGATTGTATCAATACAATAAAACGCGAATTTTCTCTTTTAAATTATTATTTTCTGTTTTGAGTACCTTTTTTGCTTATTAAATCAATTCTTTTACTTATTTATGAAAATATTGGTTCTTTTTTGATGTAAACGGTTATATTTTACTTGTAACAGAAAATAACGTACATAAAGTAGGGGGAATGAACATGAAACAGGTTCAAGATATTCGAGTAACAGCAGCAGATCCATCTGGTATCGGTCTATTTGGTTTAGCTATTGTCACATTGGTGGCATCAACGCAGAAGCTGGAATGGACAGAGGGATTAGGCTTTGTTCTCCCATGGGCAATCTTTTTAGGGGGTTTTGCACAATTATATGCTTCAATGATTGATGCAAAATTAGGAAATACATTTGGCGCAACAGCATTCGGTGCATATGGCTTCTTCTGGTTAGCTGTAGGCGGTGGCTGGTTAATTCAAGCAGGCGTGTTAGGCGAAACACTTGCTTCACAATTAGATGTACACCAACTCGGTGTTGTATATTTAGGCTATTTAGCATTTACAATTTTCATGACAATTGGTGCATTAGAAACAAACAAGGTATTGTTCTTAATCTTCTTCTTAATCAATTTCTTATTCTTAGGTTTAGGATTAAGTTCACTAGGTATCTTAGAAACTTCAATGCACAATATGGCTGCAATTTCTGAATTATTAATCGGATTATTAAGTGTCTACGGTGCAGGCGTAAATGTTCTAAACCGTCACTTCGGTTTTGAATTCTTACCACTAGGCAAACCATTCAACATCATTGGTCGCCGTCGTGAAAAAGCAAAAGCTTCAGACATGGCAACACACTCATAATAGTAAAAGGGAGTCGATTCGTGAATCGGCTTCTTTTTTTATCTTTCAAATCTAGCATAAGTATTCTTTTATGGTATATACTAACAATAGGGTCAGCTTCAAAAGGAGCAAATTAACATGACAACACAAACACAAAAAGTATACTATCCAACAACAGCGATTAGTGACGGACAACATGGTGAAGGGTTCGTTGCGGGGGGGATTCGTCCAATTCGTGAAGATTTCACGTTATTCGGTAAAGCGATTACAGTGAAGTTGCCTGTTGGAGAAAACGGGGCAGTACTAGAAGCGATTGCACAGGCAGAGCGCGGCGATGTACTCGTTGTCGATGCGAGAGGCGATGTGAATCGTGCGATTGCAGGTGATTTCGTGATGAGTATGATGAAAGCGGTAGGCATTGCGGGACTGGTTGTTGATGGTGTGATTCGTGATATCGAAGCAGCACGCGCATTAGACTTCCCTGTGTTTTGTAAAGGAACGACAGCTGTTGCGGGTGTGAAAAATGGTGGCGGACGTGTTCAAGTACCTGTCGCAATTGGAGAGGTAGCGGTACAGCCAGGCGATTATATTTTTGGAGATGCGGACGGTGTGATTGTCGTGCCGCAGTCAAACATTGATGAAGTGTTAGAGCGTACGCAAGCGAAAATCCAAAGTGATGCAGAACGAGAAGCAGCAGTGTTACAAACAGAAGAAACGGTGCGTGCGTACTTAGCGAAAGTGACAAGTAAATAAAAGTTGAGGAGAAGAATCGTGTAAACGATTCTTTTCTTTTATATAGATCTAGAGATAGGATTAACTTGATTAGAAATATATTGTAAACCTATGCTTTGAACGTCATTTAGTTATGTTCGTAATATGTATTGTACAGTGGTTTAAATGCTTTTTTTAACATTTGTATATTTTCTGTATTATTTGAAATAATATCGATTACATCAGAGTTTATATACAACAAAAAATCATCAGAATAGAATACTATATATGATTCAGGGTTTCCTTTTTTAATAGAGAAACAGTAGTTATATACATCTGTACAATTTAGTTTTTTTAGTTTCGTTAAAATAACTCGAACATCTGGAGTATGGTATAGATTTTCGGTGATTTCTTGCCAATTTTTTAATTGAATGACTTTTCCAATTCCTGTTTTAACATATATATTTTTATTTTGAAAAATATAACCAGAAATAAAAATTGTTTGTATAGATTTAGTTTTGAATATTTTTTCTAAAATAGATTTCAAGTTTTTTAATGTGAGTTTATCTAAAATGAATCTTATTCTTTTATGATGATTCGTTTGAAAATAAGGCGTTTCTTTATTGGGTGTAAAGTCAATGTTCAAGTTTTTTAGTTCAACCATTAATAGAGTCTCCAATCTTTTTATAATCTTAATTATGAAATTCTTTTGTAAAATAATCAATAAAATAAAGGATTTTCCTTTTGTAGCTCGAATATGAAAAGTGTACGACTAATCAAAGGAGTGGATTTAGATGTCGAAAAAAGTGTTAATCATTGCAGGAGATGCAGTAGAGGCTTTAGAAGTGTACTATCCATATTATCGTTGTTTAGAGCAAGGGTATGATGTGACGATTGCAGCGCCAAGCGTGAAAAAGATTCAAACTGTGATTCATGATTTTATTGATGGCATGGACACATATGTTGAGAAAACAGGCTATGGTTTAGAAGCAAATGCAGCTTTCGAAGATGTAAATCCAGATGAATTTGATGGTTTAATCATTCCTGGCGGGAGAGCGCCTGAATATTTACGTTTGAATGACCATGTAGCGAAGATTGTCCGTCATTTCTTTGAAGCAGACAAACCAGTTGCGGCTGTCTGTCACGCGGCACAAATTTTTGCGGTGATTCCAGATGTTATTAAGGGACGTGAGCTAACAGCTTATATCGCTTGTAAACCAGAAGTACAGGCAGCAGGTGCAACATATGTTGAAGAACATCTGCATACAGAAGGAAATCTTGTATCAGGACATGCATGGCCTGATTTACCAGGATTAATGAAAGGCTTTATTCAATTACTTGAAAAATAAATAATTCTAATGAGAAACGGCAACAAATGCTGTTTCTCATTTTTTGTAGAGCTAGTGTGATAACGCTACACTTCAGAACTATGTGGAGAGATACACTTCGCTGTATATAAAAACAGGTTGGGACATAAATGCAAAAAAACACATCCCACATGAGCATAAGAAAAACTGGACTCGCGCTATAGCGCGAGTCCAGTTTTTCGTTGCGAACGCTAAAAATGGGAAGTGACTTGTTTTGTCCCAGCCTGTCTTTTAAATTCCTTTTCGATTAAAGAGAACAATAGCAAGCAGGTGGCAGGCGATTATACAAATACTTGTTGTAATCAGAACACCTGTATAGTCGGACCAGACGTATTCACCTTGGAGTACTAAATTATTTTCAGAGATGAGACGAATGAATGATAGATCTTTTAATTTCTCGAATAGTGAAATAATAAAAAGAACGATGAGAATGCCAACCGCAAATAATAATGTGCCAAAGAATGAGCGGAATAAGACATTACCTAAAATTAAGACGGAAGCGACGAAAATACCGAACAGCCAGAGTAAAAAGACAGATAAGAATAAATGCTGAACGTCTTCTTTCGGCCAGTAGTAGATTGTATAAGCATAAACGACAAGTACGGATAACACGTAAACAATCGTCCACATGATCATAGAGAATAATGATTTGACGAGTATGACAGATGTACGTGACAATCCTTTCGTTAATGGAATCACGAGTGTACCATGTTGGCGCTCATTTGCTAAGCTCGCACCGAAGATTAGGACGAAAACGAATAAGCCGATTTGTGAAAAGTTTTTAAAGAATTGTTGCCACGAATCGAGTGCTGTCGGTATCGGGAACGAGTCTGCTACATCTTTTGATAAGAAGTTCCCTAAAATTTCAGGCATGAATTTTGCAGTGAGAGGACTAGAAAATGCAAGAATGAAAAAGACGGTTGCTAGAATGAGCAGTCTATAGTTGCGGAGGAAGTCTATCCATTCTTTCTTAAAAAGTGCCGATACTTGATTCATGATTGAATCACCTCCAAAAAGACATCTTCGAGTGTCGATTGTTCAATCTCAATGGATTGAATGGCAATCTGTTGCTGAATACATTGTTCGAAAATCTGTTGTTGTGTTGCAAGTAAATTCGTCGATGGAATCGTGAATGTTGTACCGCTCTGTGTCGCATTCGTTAGGAGCGGCTTTAGTTTTTCAGCGTCAGCCATTTGCTGTACGACAACGCGTAAAATCGGTTTTTGATGTTGTTTTAAAATATCCGATACTTTACCGCTCAATTGGAACGTACCATTGTGTAAAAAGGCGACGCGGTCACAAATTTTCTCGGCATCACTTAAAATATGCGTTGAGAAAATAACGGTGGTTTCATGTTTAATTTTTTGCAAAATCTCAATCATTTCGCGGCGACCTACAGGATCGAGTGCGGAAGTCGGTTCATCACAGATCAATACTTTCGGTTGGTGAATGAGTGCCTGTGCAATGCCAAGACGTTGCTTCATACCGCGTGAAAATCCACCAATACGCTTACGGTTGAAGGGAAGACCCACTAAAGCTAAATATCTTTTTGCTCGTTCTACGCGTACTTTTTTATCTAATCCTGTAACTTCACCACAAAATAGTAAATATTCATAGGCTGTCATATACGGATAGAATGAAGGAACGTCGGGTAAGTAACCGACATGTTGATTCGTCGATGTCTTACCAAAGCGTACAGATTCGCCTAGAATTCGCACATCTCCCTGATCGGCCTTTAATAACCCCAGCATAATCTTCATTAAGGTTGTTTTACCTGCACCATTTTGTCCAAGTAATCCAAAAATTTGACCTTCTTCTATTTTAATTGAGATATCATTTAAAACAGTATGTGTACCAAACTTTTTATGAATATGATCAATATGAATCATCACGTTCACCTCGTCCGAATAAGAAATAAACAATTGGTCCAATAATCTGGATGAATAATACGATGAGAATCCACATGATGCGGTTACCAAAGCGATAGTGTGGGTGGCGAATAACATGAACGAGTGCAACAATCGCGAGCGTCCATTCTAAAATAATAAGTGGAATTAGAATCGGTAATAGCTCTCTGACTTGATCCATTATGCATTCACTCCTAACATATGTGTTAAATTACTTACTAGCACTTGATAACGTGCATCTTGTTTTAATGGCTCAAACATCGGGTTTTTTTCAACAATATCTAGCAGACTTTGACGTAGAGAGGCTTCATCGCGTGGCATTGTCTGACCTAAATCAAGTTCGCGTAATAGCCATTCATCTACTTTATTAAAGTAATCGTCTCCATGTAATGTAATCGGGAAC
Source organism: Kurthia sp. 11kri321 (assembly GCF_001534765.1). NCBI lineage: Bacteria > Bacillati > Bacillota > Bacilli > Caryophanales > Caryophanaceae > Kurthia > Kurthia sp. 11kri321. Next base: position 1,588,493 of record NZ_CP013217.1, on the reverse strand, counting down.
GGTGTTTGTTCAATTACATGTAAGTAGCGCTGTAAAGCTTCAAAAGCAGCATCTAACTTTCCTTGAATGGTATAACCTTGAGCTGCACCAATATACATAGAAATACATGAATTGATATGAAGCGTATTAAGCTGGAATAAACGAATTAAGCCAAAGCCGCGTTCAACCGTCTCTTGAAAACGTTCTTCATCTTGTAATTGCATTTGTAAATAATTTGCGAGAATAAAGACATTACTCACGATTTTTTGAAATAATGAAATTTGATACGTTTCTTCTGCCTTGTCACTTTGTTGTAATTGTAAATAGGCACTTGCAAGCACTAAATCATTCCCCGCATAGGCTTCTACCTCCTCGCCAAAGAGTGCAATGACTTGTTGTGGTTCGTTTTTAATGAGTGCAATTTGCGCTTGTAATGAACGACAAAGTTGTAACAGACGTAGGTCGCTTGATTGTTGTTGAATGCGAATACAGAGCGATTCAGCTAATGATAAAATTTCTTTCGTGCGTTCCCCTGCTAATTGGGTATAATTAAGTAGTAAGACAGAAATTTGCATTAATAAAGGGAAACAAGCATAGTATTCTTTAATAATGTTTTGAATTTCAGCATATACCTCATCAAATGGTTTTTGTTGAAAATCATTGGCTAGGCGCATATATAATTGTTGGATGTGTTCTTTTGACATTTGCGGTTCATAACCGAGTAAGTCATCAATCGAACAATTAAAATACGTAGCGAGTTTTGGGAGTACCGACAAATCAGGATAACTCTGATTCGTTTCCCACTTTGAAACAGCTGCAGTTGATACACCCACATAATGTGCGACATCTTGTTGGGTTTTGCGTTCTTTTTTTCGTAGCGTTACTAAGCGATTTGATAAATCAAACATATGATCAGCTCCTTTACATAAAGTATAAAACTAAAAAAGGGGAAAATCGAACGACTTATATTTATATTTGATTAAAAAAATCAACTATTGGTTGAATAATAGAGAAGGAGTGACGAATTACGTGTCACTGACGAAACAACTAAGAGAAGCTGGGCATCCAGAATTAGCTCAGTATTATGAAGAAAAAAATAAACAAGCGATGATTGCATATATGCGTCAATTTGATGTGGTCGCATATCATACATTGTCACTATTACTTGCGCAATTAGAAGCTGTAACAGAGACAACGAATGAGACAGAAAAGATTTTTTGGCAAGACCTAGACATTGCCATTGAAGAATTTTTAATGGCGGAAAAGGAGACAGATTTCCCATATGTCATAGAAGAATCGCTCGTTACTATCTATGCGCAGGCGATTGCTGGAAATTCAGAAGCGATGATGCAGTTGGCTAAGTACTATCAAAATCAGGAATTATATGAAGCTGCGTATGATTGGTATGAGATTGGTATGCAATTAGAAGTAGGGGAAGCTTACTATTGGCATGGGAATTATGCCTTTTTAGGTCGTGTTATTGAACACGACCTAAAAGTAACGTATGAAGCTTATTTACGCGCTTCACAGCTTGGTTATCCAGATGCTGTAAACAATTTAGCAGACATGTATTTGCGTGGTGAATATGTTGAGCAGAATGACGCAAAAGCAGCAGAGATTTTTAAGGAAGCTGCAAAACTAGGTGTGAAGGAGTCCATGTACACACTTGGCTATTTATATCATCATGGGAGAGGTGTTCTAAAAGATGAAGAACATTCGGCTTATTGGTATCATCAATCGGCGCTACATGGCGATGTTTTTGCGATTAATAAACTAGGACACGAGGCATTCGCAGAAGATGATGGTGAACGTGCGCTTAGTTGGTATCAAAAAGCAGCAGATTTGCAAGATCCTTATGGCGAGTATAATGTCGGTTTTTGCTATGAATCGGGTATAGGTACACCAATTGATTTAAAAAAAGCGAAAATATGGTATCAAAGAGCCGCATTGCATGGTGATGAAGAAGCAAAAAAACGTTTAAAAGAACTCGCGAAAGGATGAAGAATGTGCTAGAAGTGATTGTGACAACCGTAGAAGATGCAATTATTGCAGAAGCAGGAGGGGCTGACCGTCTCGAGTTATGTATTTCCATGGAAGAAGGAGGTATCACACCCAGTCTAGGCAAGATTAAAAATGTCATTAGTGCAGTGAGTATTCCTGTACATGTAATGTTGCGCCCACATAGTAATAGTTATCACTATACAGTCGAAGATTTTTCAGTTATGTTAGATGATTTACGTGTCATTCAATTATTTGGTGCGCGCGGTGTCGTACTAGGTGGATTAACGAAAGAAAACTTCATCGATAACATTCTATTACAAGATTTACTGCCCCACTGTGAAGGACTCAATGTGACGTTTCACCGTGCATTTGATGAAGTGGAAGATCAAATTGAAGCGTTACACCAACTAAAGAAATATCCGCAAATTAAGCAAGTCTTAACTTCAGGTGGTCCAGGGACAGCGCTTGATAATCTAATACAAATAGAGGCGTTACTTTATGAAACATCGCATGAACGAATGCATATTTTAGCAGCTTCAGGAATTGACCCAACGAATGTAGCACAATTACTTGAAATTGGTGTAACGAATATTCATGTAGGCTCGGGCGTACGTTTTGGGAAAAGTTTTCATCAGCCAATTAATATCGAAATGATTCGTAAAATAAAACAATTAATGGAGAGCTATTTAACATGACTGCATTTGTATTTGATTTAGATGGTACGATTTGTTTTAAAGGAAAACCTCTACAAACGGATATTTTAGCTGCATTTGAACAGTTGGAAGAAGATGGTCATGAGGTTATTTTTGCTTCTGCACGCCCGATTCGTGATATGTACCCAGTCTTACCAAAGTATTATTGGCATCATCGGATGATTGGTGGGAATGGGGCATTTATTTTTAATGGTGAAAAAGTAGAAGTGCATGCTTTTTCGAAAGAAGTGCGTGAAAAAATAGACGAACTTATTGAAGAGCATCGTCTCACGTATTTAATGGATAGTGCATGGGATTATAGTTTTACAGGTTCAAACACACATCCAATCTATACACAGCTTGATTCACTCAAGCTTGCTGAGAATAAAGAGAGACAGCAATTGAGTGATTGGGTAAAGTGTGTGCTATTTACAGAAGATGAGATGATTTTTCAATCATTAGAAGCAATGGATTGTGTCATCCATCGACATCAAAAAGAAGGTATTTTAGATATTAGTCCTTGTGGTATCACAAAAGAAGCAGGACTAAAACAGCTCGGTATTCTGCCAGGTACATATATTGCATTTGGTAATGATCAAAATGATTGTCGTATGTTAGAAGAGGCAAAAATATCTGTTTGTGTAGGTGGAAATGAAGAAGTAAGGAAGTATGCGACGTATGGATGTGACGAACAACAAGTAGCGCATATGATGAGACAATTATCGAATGAATGGAAAGAAATTAACATATAGATTATATAATAAAGCATAAATTTCTTTAAGTTTATGCTTTTTTTATGAAAAAATGTCAAAAAAGTGAATTTATTTTATATATACTATTATGGGATTAAATGCATAAAAATAGCATGAAATACTAATGAAAATAAGTATTTATACTCATTGCGAAAGGTATAAAAAACTAAAAATTTTGAAAATTAAACAATTTACTATAAAGATTTGAATTTTCAATAATCAATTCAAATGACCATAAAATGCTAAGTATTGTACAAAAATAGCTCGTTCATGTTAGTATACAATTACTAGTGATAGAACAACTAGAATTTTTCTAATGGGAAGTGATTATATGTTAACTGTTAAAATTTCAAGAGAAGATGTAAGTTACGTAGTTGAAGTTATGACACAAGCAACATTAGATGTAAAAAGTATGACTGTAAAATCTCTGCATGATATGGTATATACATTAGGCCGTCTTGCACATATTAATGACGTTCATTTTTTTATTCCAAGTGATTTAGAAACCTCTCTAGTCAAGTCATTACAAGTCGAGTATCCAGGAGAAGTGTATGAACATCGAATTACAGTCCAATAATGCAATGAGTATTTACATGAAAAAGGAGGCGACATCCAATTAGTCGCTCCTTTATTTTTAACTGAAGACGCATTGAAAAGCAGGGCTATCTTCCTCTTTTTAATGTGTTAAAATTTTTTCATAAGCATAACATGGAATATTTTCCCCATAAGAAACATTACCGACATACTGGTAATGATTTTTTTTTGCCACGCGTTGCATCGGTATATTCTCTGTATGTGTATCAAGCCGGATTTGTTTAAACCCTTTGGCGTGAACAACTTCCTCAATCGCTTGTAAAAACTGTGTACCAATTCCTTTTGCCGCTGTTTCTTTTGCCACAGCCATACGATGAATCGCAATATAAGGATCATTTGAAGACCATTTGCCATTTAATGCATCGTAAGCAGGCTCACCGTCTTCGTCCAAGCAAACTGTTCCAATGATTTGCTGTCCATCCATCAATACATAACTTTTCTGTTGTTCCACATCTTTTTTCATCTGTTCTAGGTCAGGGTAGCTATTTTGCCACTGAGGTAGACCAAGCTGTTTTAAATTCGCGCGTCCATCTTCAATAATCTCCATAATGCGTGTAATTTGTTCTTTTTTTGCTTGTACTAATCGCATCGTATCACCTCTTTTGTAGTATAACGTAAAAATGTTATTCTACAAATATTTAGAATATTTAGGAAAACACTTGACTATAACAGATAAATTATTTATATTGTGTTATATAACAAATTAAATTGAACAGGGGTTGACGATATGAGAAATAAAGAATTACTATTAATTCCAGGCCCGACACCAGTGAGAGACGACATTTATGATGCACTTAGCCAAGAGACAATGGGACATACAGATCCACGATTTGCACGCATTTATAAAAATTCAATCGAAATGACAAAGGAATTATTTAATCATCCTGCAGAAGCATATGTTATTTCAGGTTCAGGAACACTGGCGATGGAGATGGCAATCGTCAACACTGTTTCAAAAGGTGAACGTTTATTAGTAATTAGTCATGGCTTCTTTGGGGACCGTTTTGTACCACTTGCAAAAGCTTTCGGCATTGAAGTCGATGTGATTCAAGCAGAATGGGGCAAACAGATTTCAAAAAAAGCTGTTATAGAACAATTAAAACAACGTGAATATAAAGCGGTTACAGTAACGCATGTCGATACATCTACAGGCGTTGTTGCAAATATTCAAGAATTAATTCCTGTTGTTAAAAGAGCAGGTGCATTATTCATTTTGGACGGTGTATGTGCAACGACAGCACTAGAAGAAGATATGTCAAAAGAGTATGGGCAAGAAGGCGCAAAAATTGATGTAGTCTTAACTGGCTCACAAAAAGCGATTGGTGCACCTCCAGGGCTTGCGATTATTGCATTTTCAGAAGAGGCGGTTGCCGCACGTGAAGCATTAGAGAATGTGCCAGCTTATTACGCAGATATTCATAACTGGCGTAAAGTAATGGACGACCCAACAGCTTATTTTGCAACACCACCTGTTAATTTGATTTATGCATATGAATGTGCGATGAAAATTGTACTTGAAGAAGGGATGGAGGCGCGCGTGGAAAGACATGAAAATTACGGTGCAGCGATTCGTCGTGCACTAATTGCATACGGTATGAAGCCATTGGCAAAAGAAGAAGCAGCTGCTCCAACATTAAGCTGTATTTTATATCCTGAAGGTGTAGAAGATCATGTATTCAGAGCGAAACTAGCTGATCGTGGTATTATCGTAGCAGGTGCGTTAGCTCATTTATCTGGCAAAGCATTCCGAATCGGTCATATGGGTAACACAACACCGCAAATGCTTGAACAGGCGATTTGCCAAATCGGTGAAGTATTAGAAGAGATGGGACATAGCGTAACAATTGGTGCCGCTCTAAAAGCATTTAGAGAAGTATTAGGTAGTAAAGCAACGATTTCATAATCATAGAATAATCCGACTTGTTTTCGAACAAGTCTTTTTTTATATGAAAATAGTCATACATATTGCTTAAGTATATTAAAAAGATGTATTCTGTTAAGTAGGTTTATGAAAACATAAAAAGGAGCGTTCACATGAAAAAACAGCATCATCTGTCTCTATTTATTGTATTTAGTATGATTATGGTCTTTTTAGTACTAAATACACAGATGGAGGCAAAAGCTAAAACACCTACTTACATAATTACACCGAGCAGTAAGCCATACAATGTAACGTATAGTAAATATAGTACATATAACCAACATACAAAACATTATTATGTATTACGTTCCTATTTAGAACGTTTTGAAAAAACAAAAGGTGGAAAACTCATCTTAAAAAAGGGAACATACACAATTTCTAATACACTCTATGTTCCTTCTAATGTGACCATTCAACTTGAAAATGGAGCAAAGTTAGTAAAAGGAACAAAGACAGGTACAAGCCAGTTTAAGGCGGCTAGTTCCATGTTCCAATTAATTGCACCTTCAAAATCAGGTAAAAAAGGTGTTTACGGTAAGTATAATGGAGAGAAAAATATTCAATTCATAGGTAAAGGTACCGCAACAATTGATCTAAATTATGTTGAAAAAGGTATTGGTATTATTATGGGGCATAATCAGAATGTTTTAGTAGACCGCATTCAATTTCGTCATATGAATTATGCGCATTTTATTGAAATGGATGCTTCCAAAAATGTAACAGTAAAAAATTCAACATTTAAATATGCAAAAGACCCCCTTTATTCTGTAAAAGAAGCAATTAATCTAGATACACCAGATCGCTCAACAAAAGGATGGAGTCAGGAGTGGAGTAAATTTGATGCACAACCAAATAGTCATGTATTGATTGAAAATAATACATTTGAGGATATTCCACGTGCTGTAGGTACACATAAATATTCGTATAAAAAATTACATGACCGTATAACAATTCGTCAAAATAAAATGGTGAATTTGCGTAGTGACTATATTCGTGCGCTCAACTGGTCGAATGCTGTCATTGAGAAAAATACATTTACAATGAGTTCGAAAAATAAGCGTAATGAAGTAGTAAAAGGTATTGCGGCGAGTGGAACAAAAAACCCGATAATCCGCAACAATACATTTAACTATATGGCCATCTCGATGATGTTCTTCACATTCTCAAATACTGGTGGAGGCACAACGAAAAAAGTGTTTGCAGATTTATCGAAAGCCAATAAAGAAGCATTGATGACGAATACGTTTAAAAACTTAAAAACACCATATATCCAGATTCGTGACAATATTCAATCAAATGGTTCACGTAAAACAGAAACCATTCGATTAGACGATTCAGTTTTACGTTAATAAAAGATTTCTAAAAGGAGCTTCCGCATAGATTGTGCTAAAGCTCTTTTTTAGATAATGAAAAACTAGCTGTTTATAAAAATTCAAAAAATGTATAATATATACAAAAGGAGGATGGAATATGTTAGAAGTAATGATTCATGGGATGTTACTGGCATTCGGGTTAATTTTACCACTGGGTGCGCAGAACATTTTTTTATTTAATCAAGGGGCTATGCAACCGAAATTTATTTATGCATTTCCTGCTTGGATTACCGCCGCACTATGCGATACACTCTTAATTTTACTCGCAGTTTTCGGAGTATCCGCAATCGTTCTTCAATTTGAATGGCTACGTATTACGATGATGAGCGTCGGTGTTTTATTTTTAAGTTATATGGCATGGAGCATTTGGCGCAGTGAGCCGCCACAAGATGTACAAGGTTACTCGATGCCAATGAAAAAGCAAATGCTATTTGCAGCATCTGTATCCTTATTAAACCCACATGCCATTTTAGATACAATCGGGGTGATTGGTAGTAGTGCATTAGCTTATACAGGCGCAGCGCAGTGGTATTTTGCGATCTCTTGTATTGTTGTTTCATGGGGTTTCTTCTTAGCGTTAGTCATTCTTGGTGCGATTTTTAAAAAGCTTCAATTACCGCGTTATGTGTTTGTCATTATGAATAAACTATCTGCTATTTTTATCGCTTTCACCGCAATTTACTTAGTTATTACATTATTTGCTTAGTCATTCGTTGTCATTTTCTTTTTGAATTGTTAGAATATACATATATTGAATGAGTATTCAGTTGAAGGAAGGGGATGGAATGATGTTAATGAAAGATGTATTAAAGCAACATGCTGAGGAGTTAGGCGATTATCAAGCAATTGTATATCACGATGTTGAATGGACGTATCGCACTTTTTATAATGAAGTCACTTGTTTAGCAGGCTATTTACAAAGCTTACCACTTCAAAAAGGCGACTTCGTCGGTTTATTAATGGAGAACACGGATCAATTTCCAATCGCTTATTTTGCGATTCAATTTGCAGGGTATGTCGTCATGCCAATCAATACAAAATTAGCACCACCTGAAATTGCCTATATTTTAAATCATTCAGAAGTGAAAGTATTGATTATGGATGAAGTTTTTCAAGAAACATATGAGAAAACGGAATACATCTGCCAACAAGTTATTATGACAAGTGATTTACACAATTTAGCATTGATGGCTCCGCAGTATCGTGATGTGACGATGAACCCATCTGATGTGGCGGTGATCCTTTATACATCTGGCACAACAGGGCATCCAAAAGGTGTCATGTTAACGCATCAAAACATCTATATGACAGCGGAACTCTGGTCTGAACCGATGGAATTGACGTCAGAAGATCGTTTATTTATTTGTACACCACTATTCCACTCGGCTGGCGCGCATGTCTTTATGGTTCCATGTTTTTATGTGGGTGCTACATTAATCATTGAAAAAGCATTCTCACCAAAACAAATTATGCAACAATTAAGTGATACAAAAGCGACATTCTTCTTTGGTGTTCCAGCAATGTACACACTTATTTTAAATCATGATTTAGACGAATCACACGATGTTTCATCCCTTCGTCTATTCGGTTATGGTGCAGCGCCGATGCCTTACGAACTCATTCGACGTTTAAAAGAAGCTTTCCCAAATGTTAAAGTACAAAATTTCTATGGACAGACGGAGAATTCACCAGCTGCCACAACATTATTAGATGATGATGCACTAACAAAAGTGGGTTCTGTTGGTCGTCCACTCGCACACACAGAAATTCGGATTGATGACGGTGCTGGTGGCGCGCTGCCAAATGGCTATGTCGGTGAAATTGTGGTCAAAGGTCCTCAGTTAATGAAAGGCTATTTAAAAAATCCTGATGAAACGATGATGGCACTTCGCGATGGCTGGTTATATACGGGCGATTTAGGGCGATTAGATGAAGATGGCTATTTATATATTGTTGATCGTAAAAAGGACATGATTATTCGAAGCGGCGAAAATATTTATCCAATTGAGATTGAAGAAGTATTATATCAAATGCCAGCTTTATTTGAAGCAGCCGTTGTCGGTGTCCCGCATCCTGTTTACGGAGAAGTTCCGAAGGCATATGTTCGCGTAAAAGAGGGGAATACTGTATCGGAAGAAGAAATTCTAGCCTACTGTGCGACACAGCTCGCAACGTATAAATTACCGTATGAAATTGAATTCATTGAGGAATTGCCGCGTAACGCTTCAGGAAAAGTATTGAAGCATGTATTGCGTCACTAAGGGGGAACAAGTATGGAAGATGTGTATCTAATTGAAGGTGCGCGAACAGCCTTTACTGCGTTTACAGGCTCTTTTGCGACCGTATCAGCCATTCAACTCGGAACGGTAACAGCTGTTGAAGCATTGAATCGCTCGAAAGTTGCACCAGAAGATGTTGATGCTGTATTTTACGGGAATGTCATTGCGACAGGTAAAGATGCAGCTTATACAGCGCGTCATATTGCGTTACTTGCAGGATTACCAGAAGAAATACCTGCTCTCACATTGAATCGATTATGTGGTTCAGGATTACAATCTGTTATTTCAGGCGCACAGGAGATTCAACTTGGTGAATCACAAATCGTTTTAGCAGGTGGCACAGAAAATATGTCACAAGCTCCATTTTCAAATTTTGAACAGCGCAGTCAATCATCAAAAATGGGGAATATTCAATTTGAAGATATGCTACAAGCTACTTTAACCGATCAATACACAGGCATGGGTATGGGCATGACAGCTGAAAATTTAGCTGAAAAATATGCGATTACGCGAGAACAACAAGATGCCTATGCGGTATTATCACATGAACGTGCAGCAGCCTCACAACAAGCAGATGTATTCGCACGTGAGATTGTGCCTGTTCAAGTGCCAACACGTAAAGGAACACGCGTAATTGAGCAAGATGAACAAATTCGTCCAGATACAACCGTTGAACAGATGGCACAGCTCCAACCTGTTTTCAAACGCCAAGGTACTGTTACAGCAGCAAACGCCTCAAGTATTAATGACGGTGCAGCTTCAATCGTACTTGCAAGTGGGCAAGCTGTAGAAGAAAAAGGATTACAACCACTCGCAAAAATCATTTCGTATGCTGCTGTTGGCGTGGATCCGAACTACATGGGAATTGGTCCTGTACCCGCGATTAAACGCGCTTTAGTACGTGCAAATTTAACAATAGATGATATTGACTTATTTGAGATTAATGAAGCTTTTGCAGCACAATATTTAGCAGTTGAACAAGAGCTACAACTAGACCGTAATCGTGTGAATGTACATGGAGGAGCAATTGCACTTGGGCATCCTGTTGGTGCAAGTGGTACACGTGTATTATTGAGTGCAGCACATACATTGCATGAAAGACAGGAACGCTATGCAGTTGTAAGCCTTTGCATTGGCGGAGGTCAAGGAATTGCGATGATTATTGAGCGCGTATAGGTATAAAGAATCAAATATCTTAAAAGTATGGTTAGAGGTAAAACACCTCTTCCATGCTTTTTTAATTTAGGATATGATAGTACTTGCTGATTTAAAAAAGAATGGAGAATTGATTTTGTTTATACGCGTCTACATGCAAGCTTCTACTGAAGTGGAAGCGACAACTTATTTGCAGAAACTATTGAATTTAGGTGAGCGAGTAAAATTATCGCTAAAAAAAGAGAAGTGTGAGCCATTCTTAGATACGTTTGCAGTTGAATTAGAGGCAAAAACAGCTTCTGAAAAGCAAGTGAACGAATTACTAGAGAGTATCGCACCAAAATGGAATCAACTACCAAACAGCTTTATCGCTACAGAAAAAGAGACAGAATTACATATTCATCACATAGAAATGATTGAAGTGTATCCTGAATTTTAATCTTTGAAGTTCGCTTACGAGAGCGAGCTTATTTTTTTTTCTTAAAATGGAACTTTTCTCCCGAAAAATCGTATAAAAAAGTATATATAAAGACGGAGGTTGGTTAGATGGGTTTATTAAAAGCTGGAATCGGTGCCATGAAAGGCGTTTTAGAAGATCAATGGCGTGAATATATTTATTGCGAAGGACTTTCAAAAGATGTGTTAGTCGTAAAGGGGCGTAAACGCTCAACGAAGCGTGGTTCGAATAAAGGGAATGACAATATCATTTCAAACGGTTCGATTATTGCAGTAAATGAAGGACAATGTATGATGATTGTCGAGCAAGGAAAAGTAGTCGAAGTCTGTGCAGAACAGGGTGAATACGTCTATGACATGTCGACAGAACCAAGTGTCTTCTATGACGGTGATTTCATGGAAAACTTAAAAGAAACATTTAAAGAAGTCGGCAAACGCTTTACATTTGGCGGTGAACCTGCAAAAGACCAACGCGTATATTTCTTTAACACAAAAGAAATCGTCGGGAATAAATACGGAACACCATCACCTGTACCGTTCCGCGTAGTAGACCGTAATATCGGATTAGATGTCGACATCTCGATTCGTTGTCACGGGGAATATTCATATCGCATTGTCGATCCATTATTGTTCTATGTCAATGTTGTAGGAAATGTAGAGAATGAATATACACGTGATGAAATTGATAGCCAATTAAAAACAGAATTGATGACTGCGTTACAACCTGCCTTTGCAAAAATTTCAGCGCTGGGCGTTCGTTACAGTGAAGTACCCGCACATACGATGGAATTAGCAGATGCGCTCAATCAAGTATTATCTGAAAAGTGGACAGCTTCTCGTGGTCTCGCGATTGGTACGATTGGTATTAGCTCGATGAAAGCCTCTGAAGAAGATGAACAAATGATTAAGACGCTTCAAAAGAATGCGGTTATGCGTGATGCTCCAATGGCAGCGGCACAGTTAACAGGTGCGCAAGCAGAAGCGATGGTCAAAGCAGCTGAAAATGAAAATGGTGCGATGAACGGCTTCATGGGTATGAATATGGCACAAAATACAGGCGGTATGAATGCAAATCAACTGTATCAAATGGCACATGAACAGCGTATGCAACAACCAGCAGCACCCGAATCAAATGAAGCAACATGGACATGTTCGAATGGTCATACAAATACAGGGAAGTTTTGTTCGGAATGTGGCGAAAAAAAGCCAGAAGTTGAGACGTGGACATGTTCTTGTGGGGCTGAAAATACGGGTAAATTCTGTTCCGAATGTGGTCAGAAAAAGCCTGTCGCTACAACATTCCATTGTTCCGAATGTGGACATGAAATGTCAGCTACACCTGCTCCAAAATTCTGTCCAGAGTGTGGTACACCTACGGAGCGCTAAGGAGGAAGTAGCATGACGAGTGATGTGAAAGAAGTAAAGCTCGATTTTGATGCGGAATGTCCTTCCTGTGGTGCTTCTGTTGAATTTAATCCGAAAACTGGAAAGCTCTCTTGTCCATATTGCGGCTATGAAGTAGATATTGCGAAACCCGAACAAGAGGAACAACGAAGCGCGCAAGAACTTGATTTTTACGACGCAAAAAATCGTGGAAGATTTGACTGGGGTGTCGAAAAAAAGACTGTTATTTGCTCGGAATGTGCGGCAGAAACGATTTATGATGCGCTCCAAGTAGCAGATACCTGTCCGTATTGTGGTTCACATCAAGTGATGGAAGCAAGTACAGAAGAAACACTTGCGCCGAACGGGGTTTGTACGTTTGAAGTGACGGATAAGGAAGCAGGCGAATCTTTTCATAAATGGATTCGTAGTCGTATTTTTACACCGAGACAGGCGAAGTTAAGTGCGAAACCAGATGCTTTTACAGGTGTCTACTTACCGTATTGGACATTTGATTCACGAACGATTTCGTATTACTCTGCGCAGTATGGGATTAATCGAACGGTACGTGATGCAGAAGGAGAAACACGAATCGTAACAGATTGGTACTCAACATCCGGTGTTTATCAAGAGTTTTTTGATGATGAATTGGTGAGTGCAACGAGAAGATATGATCGCGATATGATGCGCAAAATTGAACCGTTTCGTTTAACAGATAATAAAGGGTACCGACCTGAATATGTCAGTGGTTTTTTAGCAGAACGCTATAGTATCGGCTTAGATGAAGGTTTTGAAGAAGCGAAATCGAGTATTCATAACAAAATCGAACAAGCGATTAAATCAAAAGTTCGCTTTGAACATGGCGCAGATATTGTTGGTCATGTATCGTTTTCGACAACACATGATGACATTACGTATAAATATTTGATGCTACCGATTTGGTTATCTTCTTTTAAATATAAAGATAAGCTCTATCGTTTTATGGTGAATGGTCAAACAGGTCGTGTGGGTGGCAGTGCGCCAATCTCAACTGTTCGAGTGGGAATCGCGGTATTATTATCAATTGCCGTGATTTATATGATTTATCTATTCTCACAATCTTAAATTGAATTGGAGGAATTGCCTAAACGGTGATTCCTCTTTTTGTTATAATAAAGTGACTTTAAAAGAAACAAATGAGAGAGGAAGAGCTCGTTGAATGAATTTTATATGGTTGCAGATACCGCGCGGTTAAAAAATATAAAACCAGAGGAATTAATCCAGCAACCTTTCTATATCGTACCTAAACAAATACCTTGTATACAGCTACAGTTAGATGCACAAACTATTCAGCACATGTTGACGCATTTACCACGTCAATTAGAGGAGATGAAGCAGTCACTAGAGCAAAAAGTGACACGTTTTCAATCAGCTAGTAGCGTCAGACAGCAATATCAAGCGATTGAAAAAGAGCTAGTAAAACTAGTGCAAAATGAAGCAGTGATTGGACAACCCATTTCAGCAGAAAGCGCACGTGTTTTATATGACCAAGTAGCCTATTACTTAGAATGGCTAATGAAAGAAGTCGTATATGTTCAACAAGAAACACTCCTCTCATTCACTGAAAAAAATTGGAATGAAAAAAAGAATATAGACGATTTTTTAACAGCATGTCATACATGGTTTGAGACAATTTTCCATGTAACGCCCACATTGAAAAAAGTAGATTTACAACAAGACTGGCTTGGGGTTTCAGATGATGGTATCACGTATAACTACCACCTATTTGCGGGATATGACGTACTATACGATTTTAAAACGATGTTTAAAACAGCTGACGTACCAGGATTCATATTAAATCTTTCGAAATTTTTAGTGCGTGATACAACGCGAGGCAAGACGAAAACCGCTCTAACAGAATTTGCTTACAGTCGCGTGATTAAAGGGCTTGGGATTTACCCAGATGAAGACCATCTATTTTGTTATCGCTATAATCCTTTATTTCAGTTAAGCTGTTCTGATTTTGCACTGCCTTATTTAACAGAGCGTAAACGATATATGATTTATGCGATATACGATTTACGTCAAAATCCTACATCTCCATTTGTACAATATGATGAGCGTAAATACGGTGCAACGATTCATGTCGAGAATAACGAGTTAAAAGAAGCCTATGCAAATATCACACCGCGTTTTTTAGCCTGTAGTTATACAGAAAAGGAACAAGGACAACTTGATTTTGACCGTATTCCTATTCAAGCGATGTGGTTAGAGGATGAAGCGGCACTTCGAGCTTTTATACAACAAGATCCGCAGTACCCTGCTTTTACACATGTCCTAATCGAACAATTTTTAAAACGAATAGAAGGTGGCAAATAGAATGAAGCCTGAAGTACAAAAATTACAGCAAATTGAACAACAACTAAATGCACACTTTATCGAACGACAACATGAAATTCATGCCATCTTACTCGGTATCTGTGCGCAAAAAAATGTCCTATTGATTGGTGCGCCCGGTGTTGCGAAATCAAATATTGTCGACCAATTCATGTATGTATTACCAATAACTTATGGTACATTCAAGCGACTAATTTCACCGACCACACAACCAGAAGAATTATTCGGTTCCGTCCGCTTTGACCGTTTAAAAGAAGGGATTATGGAACGAAATATTGAAGGACAGCTCCCAACAGCACATGTGGCTTTTTTAGATGAAGTGTTTAAAGCAACATCTGATTTACTTAATAGTTTATTAAAAATTATGAATGAACATCGCTTTGAAAATGGTACCGAAGAATTGACGACACCACTGTTCACATTAATCGGTGCAAGTAATGAATTTCCAGAAGAAGACCGTTTGAATGCATTGTATGATCGCTTTTTAATTCGCCGTGAAGTAGAAGCGATTCAAACGCCTGCGCACTTCATGCAGATGTTACAGGGGAATACAGAGGAGATTACACTACCGCGTCTAACGGCAGAGGAGATACAGGTTATCCACGCTGAAACAAAAGCAGTTCACATTCCAGAGACGATGATCGAAATGTTAACAGAAATTCATTTTAAATTGAAGGATGCAGGGATTGTTGTGTCTGATCGCCGCACGAAGCAATGTTTATCGATCTTACAAGCTGAAGCATATTTACAAGGACGCAATGAAGTGAAGCAGTCGGATTTTCGTGTGTTAGTAGATTGTTTATGGATTGAGTCGGAAGATCGTGAGACGGTACAAGATTTACTTGTACCTTATACAAAAACAGTCATCGACCAATTGTTTGTTCAATTGAATCGTTTGCGTATGGAAGTTGATGCGAAACATGCCGTACTCAAACAAGCAGAGATGATTCAATATGAGGAATATGCACAGTTTGCTTCAGCAATTTTAATGAAATGGCAGCAAATCGAACAAGAAATGATGACAGAGTCACCAACAGAAGAAGAACTGCAAAAGTTAAATGAATGGAAAGCACAACTACATGAAAAAATAGCGGAGGAAGTGATGTAGTTGCATAACGAGTTAAATAGTCAGCTCATGGACATCGACCGATTTACGATACAAGCATATAACGACTTACTCACGCATCATGAAGGACTGCAACAATTAGTTGAAAAGCATGAACAACTACCGCAGTTAGTGCGTGATGTATGGTGCATGCTCTACACTGGAAAGACCGAATTTAAAACGACTTCTCCTTTACAAATACTAAGCGAACTACAAGAGTTTCCGCTTTTTTTACAACAAGCGATGGGTGATAAACTGATTACGACGCTTGCGACACTACGATTTGGCTATTTATTTTTACGTCAACTGGAACAACCGGAAGATGAGTCATTAGAAGATGCATTTAAAAAAGAGATACAGCATGTTTTAGAACAAGTAGAATATGTAGAAGATCTACTCAGTAGTTTGCAACAACGAAAACAAGAGAGACAGCAAACACCGATTTATGATCAGTTGGCTTTAGCAGATGCACTAGAAAAGCAATCAGAACTACAAAAAATGGCTGAATGGGCGAAAAAGTTTAAAATTTCAGCGAAACAAAAGCGCGTTCAAATGAAAACTGCTTCCATACTAAAAGGGACTGTAACAACAGGACAAAAAGCAGAGCGTTTATTACCTATTGAGTATTTAAAATCTGAAACACCTGAAGCAGAACTTGATTTTCTTGTGCGTTTTTCAGACGGAAGAACCCGCATGTATGATTATAAAGAGCGCACGAAAAAAGAAAAGGGCGCACTCATTATTTGTTATGACGAGAGTAGTAGTATGCAAGATTTAGACGTACAAGGAAAAGGTTTTTTAATGGCTTTACTTAGTATGGCGAAACAAGATCGTCGAGATTTTGTTTTTATTCCATTTAGTGGTGATGTGGATTATCAGCAAATTCAGCATTTTAAAAAAGGGAAATATAAAATCCCTCAATTTCTTCAATTTGCACAGTCGTATATTGGCGGCGGAACCAATTTTGAAAAGCCGCTTCAACAAGCCATTCAATTTATGAAGCATTCGACAAAAGGGGAAGTATTATTTATTACGGATGGTGTCTGTCATATTCCGGAAATAGTAATCGAACAGGTGAATGCAGAAAAGAAAAAAAAACAGTTTTATTTGATGTCATTATTGATTGGACATAACAAACATCCTGGACAATTAACGGAAATTTCAGATGAAGTGCTTCATTTAATTCATTTTCAAGATATTCATCATACAAGGGTTTTTGAATTATAAAGTAAAATACATGCCCTAAAATGTTTTAAAAAAAGAAAATGTGGAAAAGTGCTATTGAAAGGACGTGTACTATTAATGAATAAAAAATTAGCTCTTTATGCAGTTCCATTATTAGCATTATCGTTGACAGCATGTAGCACAGATAAGGATGAGAAGAAAGAAGAAACAAAAGTAGAGGAGCCTGCATCAGATACTACAAATGATTCGTCGTCATCTGATTCATCTTCAACTGATTCTTCAAAAGACGATAGCTCAACGAATGAAAAAGTAACAGAGCAACCGTACAAAAAAATGGACCTTGATGTTGAGTATGACAAAGGTGATTACACATTTGAATACGAGAAAAAAAGCGATGGTGACATTGCAGAGATAGAAGATGAGCGTGACAATACGAAAAAGACTGGTGATGAAGCTCTAGGTGAAATGCAACCAATTGTTGAGAAGTTCACATTTGACCAAAACTCATCAGATGAAGAAGTGAAGAAACAAATTATGGACAATATCAAAATCGATGATAACTACAAGTCTATCAAACTAGAAGTGGAGTTTGATGATGGCAAGGAAAAAGAATATAAATTCGTTAAATAATTGAATGTGAAAAACTAGTATCGCCTCATCAGGTGATGCTAGTTTTTTCTTTTCTAAAAGGATTTTTCACATTAATTGAGAATTTTTATCAATTAAACTTGAAATTGATAATCATTATCATTTATAATGAATGTATTAGTTATGGAGGTTATGTCGATGGATTTAACAATGATGCATGTAACAGCATACTTTGCAAAAGCAGCTGTTTCTTTAACGAATGTCTTTCAAGAACATATTTTAGCTGAACATAAATTAACACATATTCATACACAATCGAGTGCATTTATCTTCCCAGTAAGCGGAAAAGCCTGGGTGCACAGTGGTCGTGAGAAATTCTTTATTACACCAGGTCGTATTTTACATATTCACGAACGTGAAACACTTCATATTGAAAATTGTGGTGAACAAGATGTACAATTTATCGTTGCACAGTATCAAGTAGCAATTCGATCCGATGATGATTTATATGATGATGCTTTCGTGCTGCGCGTATCAGATACCACAATTTATTTAGAAGATGCCGTTCGATTATTGGATATGCAGGCGCTACCAGGAGCGATGGCAGCACTTCAACGTCGCACGCTCTTTTTCCAACTCATCGAACGCTGTATGGAAGGTGTACGTGATCAACAGCTTCAATCGACGGTAGATGTGATGGAGTCCATCGTTGCTTATATTCAACAATACTATCGCGAGAAAATCAATGTCACAAAAATTGCAGAGAAATTTCAAATTGAGCGTCGTCGCCTCGCTTATTTATTTGAAAAACATACAGGGTTATCACCGAACGCGTATATTACAGCGTATCGCATTTCAAAAGCGAAAGAATTACTAGAACGTGTGGATTTATCCATTGCAGAAGTAGCAGAGCGTGTAGGATATGATGATTGTTTCTATTTTAGTCGTGTATTTAAAAAACAAACAGGTTATGCACCTTCAACTTACAGAAGAAAACAAATCGTCGCATGGACAACAATGTAAAGGAGCAGATGAACATGACAGAGATATATGATGTAACGATTATTGGCGGAGGACCAGCAGGTTTATATGCCGCATTTTATGCCGGACTACGTAATATGAAAACAAAAATAATTGAGTTCCAATCTGAATTAGGTGGTAAAGTGCGTCTATTCCCTGAAAAGAAGATTTGGGATATCGGTGGTCAGCCCCCAATAACAGGTGATGCTTTCATTAAGCAACTCATTGAACAAGGTCTAACGTTTCATCCAACAGTCCATGTGGAAACGAAGGTAGAACGTATTGTAGATCAACTAGATGGAACATTCCATATTGAAACAAATAAAGGAACACATATGAGTCGCTCGGTCATTGTCGCAGTAGGTGGTGGAATTATTCAACCACAGAAGTTACAAGTAGCAGGTGTTCCAAAAGAAGATGTGCAAAATATGCATTATGTTGTACGTGAGTTTGAACAGTTCCGCGATCAAGTAGTACTCATTTCAGGTGGCGGTAACACAGCTGTTGACTGGGCAAATGAATTACATGGTATTGCCAAAGAAATTCATGTTGTCTACCGCGGTGAAAACTTATCTGCTCATGAAGCACAAGTGGAGCAAGTGATGAAGCATGCTACAGTTCATACGCAAACACAGATTACACAAGTCCATGCTAATGAAAATACGAATTGTATAGAAAATGTAACGATTGAACAAGCAGCAGGTGAAAAAATTATCTCCGTTGATCATATGATTGTCAGTCATGGCTTTGATTTAGATCAAACATTACAATATGACGTATCGATTCCGCTTGAACGAATCGACCATGCCATTGCTTCGACTGCTACAGGTAAAACGGATATGCCAGGTATTTTTGTAGCAGGGGATATTGCTAAGTATGAAGGGAAAGTAAATCTATTAGTCGGCTGTTTCCAAGATGCTGTTAATGCAGTGAATGGTGCGAAACTACACATCGAACCAACTGCTAGCCATGTAGCAATGGTTAGCTCACATAATGAGCGCGTACAAAAACGCATACCCGTAGAAACAAGAAAAAATGAGAAGTCGCTAGCTTAGGCGACCTCTCATTTTTATTTTGGTATTGGATTTGCTTTTGGTACCCATTTCATACAGATTAATAAAATGATACAAGTTAATCCTTCAGCAATCGGGAAAGCAAGCCAGATTGTAATGCTCGGCAATGCCATTGGTAGTAAAATAAGTAATGGCATAAAGAGTAGAATACTTCTACTCAGTACAATTAATACAGAAAGGCGAATACGCTTAATCGCTTGGAAATATTCTGCGATCACTAAGTTGAAGCCTAAGAAAATATAACCTGTGAAGTAAAGAAGAATCCCTTTCTCTGTAAAGGCGACAACAGTTGGATCATCAACACCAAATAGTTCAATGAGTAAGGACTTTCCGAAAATCCCGATGATGAGTAAGAGTACACCAATAATGGTCGCAGTTAAAATCCCAAGTAATAAAAACGATTTTAAACGACCATAAAGGCGCGCACCGTAATGATAACTCACGAGTGGTTGAATCGAAGCACCCACTGCAATGAAAATCATTAAAAAGACCGCATGTAAATAATTGATGATCGCAAATGCTGTGACACCCACTTCTCCTGTATAATGAAGGAAAGTAAGATTATACATCACAACGATGATAGCAAAACTCATCTCGACGACATAACTTGGTAAACCGATTTTTAAAATATCAAGCATACCACGTAGTGAACGAGTAGGTTTTATAAAGTGTAGATGGTTTGCGGGTGTACGGAAGTGAAGTAATAGAATACATAGACCAATCAGTGTGGCAATACCAGTCGCATATGCGGCACCAGATACACCCCATTGCCAAACGAAAATAAAGAAATAATTAAGTACGACATTTAAAACGGCTGTGACACCTAAACCTGTCATAGCTAATTTCGGATTCCCGTCATTTCGAATGAAAATACTTAAAATATTTTCAAGTACAAAGACAAAACCGAAAATGAGAATGACCCATAGATAATCACGTACATACGGATAGGTTACTTCACTTGCACCAAAAAGATAAGCGACTGCTTTAAGTTTCCATAAGCCAATACCGATTAGAATACCTACAATTAGAATCGTTAATAAAAATGAGCGTGTAAAGATGGCATGTGCTTTTTGAATTTTATTTTCGCCAAGCGCGATGGAGAATAAGGTTGCACCACCCATACCAATCCAGAGCGATACAGCTAATAAAATAGAGAAAATCGGTGTGGCAATATTCACACCGGCAAGTGCCTGTTCACCAACGCCATGACTGACGAAGATGCCATCGACGAGAATATTACTTGCCATGAGTAACATGCCGAGAAGCGATGGGAATAAATAAGATAAAAAGAGTTTTTTAGGTGGGCTTGTTTGAAGTTTAAGCGCCATTGGATCTTGCTGTGTTGCGGTTGTCACGATATCAATTCCTTTCGTAGTTATAATGCTAAAGTATATGGTTACCGTATAGTCAAGGGGGAAATGTAGATGGAAAGAGAAAAATTAAAAGGTTTTTTTACAACAGGCGAATTTGCCCGTTTATGTAATGTGCGAAAACAAACATTATTTCACTATGATGAAATTGGGTTATTAAAACCAGAAGTGAAGCTCGATAATGGTTATCGTTACTATTCATATCAACAATTCGATGTTTTTAGTGTCATCGAATTATTAAAAGAATTGAATATGCCATTGAAGGAGATTAAACAGTTTTTAGCAACGAAATCACCAGAGCAGTTTGTGACATTATTTGAAGAAAAAAAGCGTGAGCTACAACAAAAAATGAAGCATTTGAAGCAGTTGGAGCGCATTGTTGATACAAAATTGGCGATTACAAAAGAAGGAATGGCGACAGATTTTACAACAATTCGTATTCAACCCGAGGAAGAAGAGCGCTTTTTCATTAGTGCAGATGTTAAGAATACGGATGATAAAGCCTTCTTACATGCGATTTCTGACTTGATTGAGTTTGTTTATAATGAAGAATTAGATATTGGCTATCCAATTGGAGCGATTTTGCAAAGAGAAGAAATTGAAAACGAGGATTACGAGAACTATGTCAATTTATACACGAAAATCGCGCCGACCAAACGTCAAGTGCCAATTCATGTGAAGGAAAAGGGGTTCTACGTAGTTGCCTATCATATTGGGGAAGAATCGAAAAAACATACAACCTATGAGCGTATCCAGCAATATGTACGAGATCAACAAATGCGATTAGCGAGCGATGCGTATGAGGAGTATGTGTTTGAAGAAACAGCTGTTTCAGAATTAGAAAATTACGTAACAGAAATTAAAATACGTGTTGAGTAGAAAAAGCAGGAAGAAGCGAGATGAAATATGCTAAAATGAGGACAAGAGGTGGGGTTAATGGGAATTAAGATCGTACAACGTAAAAAAATCTACGAAGAAGTTGCGGAACAATTAATGGCATTAATTAAATCTGGGGAACTATTGCCAGGAGACCGTCTAGATTCGGTAGAAGAATTAAGTCGTCAGTTTGATGTAGGGCGTTCAACGATTCGCGAGGCATTAACGGCATTGCGTGCGATGGGCTTAATCGAGATGAAACAAGGTGAGGGGACCTTCGTTAAAAATTTTGATGGACGTACACTAGGAATACCGCTTGCATCTGCATTACTCATGACGAAAAAAGATATTGCAGAACTGCTAGAAGTCCGTCGTGTATTAGAAGTAGGTATGGTGAAAAGTGCCGCAGAAAATCGGACGATGGAAGATTTAGCTGCATTAAAAGGGCATTTACAAGAGATGTATGATCATACAGATCAACCGAAAATTGCAGAACAAGCTGATTTAGCGTTCCACTATGCGATTGCGAAAGCAACACATAATGAGATGTTACAATCTCTTTTTAAAACAGTGAATGATGTCATGAGCGAAGTCATTCATGATACACGTCTCATCTGTTTATATGATGAACAAGCGACATTTGAAACATTGAATGCGCAACATTTACATATCTTTAATGCGATTGAATCACAAAATATCGACCAAGCAAACGAAGCGATGACGACACATCTTCAGTTTGTGGAAGACGTATTGAATAGCTATGTGGCAGAGCAAAAAGAAGGATGAATAAAAATAAGAAAGCTTCAGTATTTTATATGCTGAGGCTTTTTAAGTTGTATTAGGATATTCGTTTTGGGCGATGCTTTTCGCGGGCACGGCTTCATCTCATGTTGGCGATGAATCGCCAACATGGATATTCCGCTCGTGCTGTTCCCGCAGAAGTCACGCCCACACGTCCATCTAATGTGAAAAATAACTATGTGAACTTAAGTTGCTATTATCGTTTCTTTTTGCTATAGAATGTTTTCGCTAGATAGAAAGGTTGGATTGTTTAAAGTTATTTTCTTAACAGAGGGTAAAGGTATAGGAGATAAAACACTTTCAAAAAGCTTGCTGAACTAGATTAAAAAGTATAGAAGTTACTTGTTATAGTATTTATAAATAAAATGTACGATGTTTAAAAATACGAGGATTTCTAGCTCTTTACCAACGTTATTTATTGTAGAGCCTAATAAAGAGGACTTTAGCACAAATTAATCTGCTAAAGTCCTTTTCTTATTCCGCTGCTAATTCAATCGAGCGTTTTGTAGCTTCATCAATACAAGCTTCAATAGCTTGTTTGAAGTGGTGATTTTCAAGTGCTTGAATACCAGCTGCTGTTGTACCACCTGGGCTTGTTACTTTACGTCGTAGTTCAGTTGGTTCTTCATCGGACTGTTTTAACATTTCCGCAGCACCTGCAATCGTTTGAACAGCGAGTGAGCGAATTGTGCCTTGCTCTAAACCGTATTTCATTCCTGCTTGTTCGAATGCTTCGACCAAGTAATATAAATAAGCAGGGCCGCTACCTGAAAGTGCTGTAATCGCATGAAGTTCTTCCTCTTTCACCTCAATCACAAGTCCAATCGCTTCTAACATCTTTTTAAACGTAGCTTTCAACTCATCCGATACTTCTTCACTAAAAGCCATACCGCTCGCACTCATACCGATTGTTGCCGATGTATTTGGCATGACGCGTACAACAGGGCGGTTACCTAAAACACTTTGAATCGTCTCAATACTCGTACCTGCGACAACGGATAATACGGCTGTATCTTCTCGTAAATACGGGGCTAAATCGTTCATCCCTGCCATCACATCTTTTGGTTTCATCGCTAAAATAACACAATCTGCTTTGGTTAAAATCGCGCGACGGTCTGAAACAACTTGTACACCATAGCTGTTCGCGAGCTTCGCGAGTTTTTCTTCATTCGACTTGTTCATTACATGAATGGCTGGCGGGACTACAACCCCCTCTTTAACCCATCCTTGAATAATTGCTTCTGCCATTGAACCTGCACCTGCGAATACAATTGTTTGCATACATGTCGCCTCCTCTAAAATAATAAAAATAAAAAAGCATTCTCCATCCTTCTATGAAAAAAGGACGAAAATGCTTGGATTCCGCGGTACCACCTTGTTTTACTCTAAAAATAGAGTACGCTCAGACTCTTTATCGCAGAGTATACGGTTCTGTTTTCAGAACTGCTCAGAAGTAGGTTCTAGCTCATTTTGCCATGTGACTCTCAGCCGGTGATCACACTCTCTTTTCGCAAGGGATGACTGCTATACTATTCTTCATCAATGCATTAGTATATAAAAGTGATTATAGTTTCTTTACAAGAGGTTGTCAACTGTCATTGGTAGATGACAACCATTCAAGATTTCAGTATAATCATATGAATAACCATTCAGTATGAAGTGAGAGGGGATTGTCACATGATAAAAAGAATTGAAACACCAACACCCTTCGCCGTTGGAAGTGTGAATTGCCATTTATTAAAGGGTGATGCATTATCCATTGTAGACGTAGGTACAAAAACAGACGAAGCACTTGAGGCGATTCGAGTAGGACTAAAGCAAGAGGGCTATCGTTTAGAAGATATTGAACAAGTAATTTTAACGCATCATCATCCCGACCATATCGGATGGACGGATGCTTTTCCAAATGCTGAAATTATGGGGCATATTTATAATGATGCCTGGTTGCGTCGTGATCCTGTCTTTATCGATTCGCACTATGATTTTTATATGCATCAACTACAAATTGAAGGTGTGCCTGAAAAATTTTTTGAGTGGCCAAAGCGTATGACGAGACGACCGCATATGATGGGGACAAGACCGCTAACACGTATTTTAAAAGAAGGCGACGAAGTACCTGGTCATAAAGGGTTGTATGCGATTGAAACATTGGGACATGCGCAGTCACATCTAGCTTATTGGCATGAAGATACAAAACAATTGTTAGGTGGCGACTTGTTGATTTCGCATACGGTATCGAATCCACTCATTGAACCACCATTAATGCCGAATAATCCACGTGCGAAATCGCTTCTTCAATATAATGCATCACTGAAAAAAGTATTGGATTTACCTGTAGAAATTGTACACAGTGGGCATGGTGCGCCGATTTTAGATGCACATGCACTGATTGAAGAACGATTGGAACGTCAACATCGACGTGCATTAAAAGTATTACAAATCATTGAGGAATTAGGTCCGATTACAGTTTATGAATTGTCTGCGAAAATTTTCCCAACAAAATATGAAACGGAACTCGGTCTAACATTGTCGCATACAGTTGGACAGGTCGATTATTTACAATCACTCGGTCATATTGTTGAAACGAGTGACGAACGAGGAGTATTACATTATGTACGCGCCTAAACGAATTTTTATTACAGGTGCAACGTCTGGTGTAGGTTATGAAATCGCAAAACAATTAATTCATACATCGCATGAATTATGGCTGACAGGGCGAAATGAAGCGATTTTAAATGAATGGCAACAACAAGGAGCGCATATTATTCCGGCAGATTTAACAGATGACCACCAACGTAAGCACCTCATTCAAAATGTACCAGAAGTGGATGTAGCGATTTTAAATGCAGGTGTTGGTACATTCTCATATGCACAGGAAATGGCCGATGAAGACATAGATGCGATGAT
Organism: Kurthia sp. 11kri321; assembly: GCF_001534765.1. NCBI lineage: Bacteria > Bacillati > Bacillota > Bacilli > Caryophanales > Caryophanaceae > Kurthia > Kurthia sp. 11kri321. The sequence continues at coordinate 1,562,607 of NZ_CP013217.1, read as the reverse complement.
TGCACTCAATGTCACAGCACCGATGAAGTTAACAAAAGAGTTACTACCGATTGTAAAAGAGCAGTTCATCTTTATCGGTTCGCAAGCAGGGAAGGTTGCCACACCGAAAGCTTCTGTCTATGCAGCGACAAAATTTGCACTCATTGGTTATACGAATGCATTACGACTGGAACAACCGAATAAAGTGATTACGGTTATTCACCCAGGTCCGATTGATAGTCCGTTTTTAGACCATGCAGATGCGACGAATACATACCGACAAAAGATGGGGAGCGTGCTATTATCAGCTGAAGAAGTCGCAAAAAAGACGATTCAAACGATTGGTACGAAAAAAAGAGAATGTAATATCCCGTGGTATATGGGGATCTCGAGTAAACTCTATGCACTTGCACCGTCTATTGTCGAAACGATTGGCAAACCTTTTTTTAATAAAAAATAAGCTACATTGCTTTTTATACTCTTTTTGGTAAAATTAAACAAAAGAGGTGTGTACATGAAAAAGTATATGATGCTATGTGTGGCCATTTTATTACTTACTGGTTGTTCGAACAATACAGAGCTCGGCAGTAATCCACCGAAAGTGACAGTAGAAGTAGACGGAGAAAACTATGATACAGAGCTTGGTTCATATTGCTGGCAAGGCGGTGCAACAGGTAGTGGCGAATGTGCAGATAAAGCGGGCCCTGAAGAACTATTGAACGGAAAACAGCCGATTGTTGTGCAACCAGAAGCCGAACTAGCGATTCAAATCGACTTAAAACGCCAGCCAGATGAAGTAGCACTTGAACAAGTGAAAAAAGATCAACCAATAAACATCACGAACTTTAAAAACATGCGCGTTACTGCCCCAAAAGAAAAAGGTACGTACTTCTATATTCTTCAAGCAGATTGGGCGAATCAAAAAGAAAAAAACATATCAGATGGCGACGCTTGGTATGCGTTTCATATACGTGTGGAATGATTGTTTTTTTCGAAGCAGAACCTAACCAACATAAACAACCCCCGTATGATGTCAAAATCATACGGGGGTTTCTATGTTTTAAATGACTATATTTAATTCTTCCACTTGAACCAGCGTGCGTGGCTCTCCGCTTGGTCGATACGACGAATTTCTTCGATTTGGTGTTCGTGTAAGAAATCTTGGTGTAGTTGTTCATCATATAAATTATTGTAAATATGATAAACAGGGCGTGTTTTACTAATCGCAATAAGTGACTGCATCAAATTCATCTTCGCTTCAGGTGAGAATTGATTCGCTACATATGTATGGAATATGACAAGCATTTCTTCTTCAGGTACTTGCGTTGCAATGCGTTGTAATTTCTTCGTTGCATCACCATCCACTAATTGAATCGGTAATTCACGTGTAATATGCACAGCTTGATTGAGTAATTGTAGACGGTCAGTATGTTCAGGCCAAATGAGTGCTTTCAACCAATCTAAATCTTCTTCCTCGTTTACATTCATTGTACGTAAGTCGATACCAATTCGTGTCGCCACTTCAAAAGGTTTGGCAATACTTTTTGGTAAAGATTCTCCGCGGTTATCACTTTGTAATGTCAGTGAACTCGTTTGATCGCCAACTGTTGTATCGCCATAACGGAATTGATAATGGTCGATACCAAGCTGTAAACCAGCGCTTGTGCCAACTTCGATGAGTGCGAGCGGTTTTTTATGTTGTTCGAAAATATCACAAAGCATTGGATACAAGTAAGCACAACGTCTTACTTCATTTGTTTGAACTCGCTTTGTTGCAAAAAGATAAGCAAGTTCTTGTGTATGTGTTAAGACAAAATCTTTAAAATGTGGGAACGCTTCCATCGGTGATTGTACAAAATCCGTAAAACGTGGATAGAATGCACGCAGTGGATGTTCTTGTGTCATCAATAAATATTGAACAGAGGCAAAGAGCAAATTCGGAATGGGTTGTTCTTTTGGAATTTGGGCAGCAATGCGCAAAATCGCTTCATCTTGTGCAATCGCATAAGACAATTGTTCATATAATGGACTCGAATTGTGACACTCTTGCTGGGCAAATTGTTCAAAAATCCCTTTCAAATTTCTTGTCATAAGCTTCCCTCCGATTATTTTTACTACTTTTATAGTAAAATAAAAGAATGATTAATAAAATTAAATATATTTAAATGTTTTAATTAAAAATAGTAAAGAGGTGTGTGAAGTGGAATATCGTTGGATTGAAACATTTCTCGTTGCAGCCAAGTATAAAAATTTCCGAATGGCATCGGAGCAATTAAACTTATCGCAACCGAGTATTACGGTGCATATTAAACAGTTAGAAGATGCTTTGAATACGACATTATTCAAGCGTGAAAATAATCGCGTAACATTAACAGAGTCGGGGAAATTATTTTTAGTACAGGCGAAAAAGATGAAGCAGCAGTGGGATGAGAGTTTGCAAACATTTGCTCTGCAACAAAAGGGTGTCATTGAGAAGTGTCAGATTGCCATTACACCGATGATGGTGGAAACGATTTTGCCAAATATTTTATATGAATTTATTAGTACACATCCTGAGTATGAAATTTCGATTACGATTGAAGAGTCGGAGAAGATGGAACAGTTAATAGAAGCAGGAGATATTCAACTAGCGATTGGTTTAGTACAGCCTGGATCAAAACGTGTGCGTAGTCATCTATTTGTGGAGAGCCCATTACAACTCGCTTATCCACTCGATCAATATGACGATGAGACGGGCGTATTTATTGAAGAACATGAATTGTTTCAACAATATCCTCTTTTCACAGGACATGATCCAACGAACTTTGCTTACATTCAAAAAGAAGTGGCGCGCCATTATCCATCGTGTAAACAAATTCAGTTATCGCATTCATATGCGGTGAAGAAGTTTATTCGTGATGGGTTAGGAATCTCTTTTTTACCAAAACTCATTTTACGAAAAGATATGATGGAGGGAAGGTTGAATATTTACGATTTTCAAAGCTTTCCACTACCGAATGTATCGCTATACTTTCTATATAAAGAATTACGCTCGCTTGAAAAAAGTTTAATAGAAGTGATTGAATCACGTCATTTTGCATAGAAAAATGCAAATATGCATGAATAAACACAAAATATGCATAAAAAGAATAGAGATAAAAAAGGTTTGAAAGTCAATGTTTAAAAGGCTTTTAAACCTTTTTTAAAAACAAATACAAAATACATGAAAATACACTTGCATTCATAAAAATACCATGCTATGATAAGTGCATAAATATAAAATAAAAACGTATAAACATACACAACACGAATCGGAGGAAATAAAAATGAAAAAAGTCGTACTCGCTTATTCAGGCGGTTTAGATACATCTGTTGCAATTACATGGTTACAAGAACAAGGTTATGAAGTAGTCGCTTGTTGCTTAGACGTAGGTGAAGGAAAAGATTTAAAACATATTCAAGAAAAAGCATTAAAAGTTGGTGCAGTTGAATCATACGTAATCGATGCAAAAGACGAATTTGCAGAAGATTTCGCATTAATGTCTTTACAAGCACATACATGGTATGAGCAAAAATATCCATTAGTATCAGCATTATCGCGTCCGTTAATCGCGAAAAAATTAGTTGAAATCGCAGAACAAACAGGCGCAACAGCAGTGGCACATGGTTGTACTGGTAAAGGGAATGACCAAGTTCGTTTTGAAGTTGCATTCAACGCTTTAAACCCAGATTTAGAAGTATTAGCACCTGTTCGTGAATGGGGCTGGAGTCGTGAAGAGGAAATCGAATATGCAAAAGACCGCAATATTCCAATTCCAATCAACTTAGACTCACCATTCTCAATCGACCAAAACTTATGGGGTCGCGCAAATGAATGTGGTATTTTAGAAGATCCATGGGCAAAACCACCAAAAGATGCATATGATTTAACAGTTGAAATTGAAGATGCACCAGACGTAGCAGACGTAATCGAAATCGAGTTTGAACAAGGTGTACCAACAAAATTAGACGGCGTATCATACAAATTAGCAGATATGATTTTAAAATTAAATGAATTAGCTGGTAAACATGGTGTTGGACGTATCGACCACATTGAAAACCGTCTTGTAGGGATTAAATCACGTGAAGTTTATGAAATTCCTGGTGCGCACACACTACTTGTTGCACATAAAGAATTAGAAGATTTAACACTTGTAAAAGAATTAGCGCATTTCAAACCAGTTGTTGAAAAACAATTAACAGAGCTAATCTATAACGGTTTATGGTTCTCACCATTACGTAACTCAATCCAAGCGTTCATTAAAGATACACAACAATATGTAAACGGTACAGTTCGTGTACGTTTATTCAAAGGTCATGCAGTAGTTGAAGGACGTAAATCACCGAACTCACTATATGATGAAAAACTTGCAACGTATACAAAAGACGATGAGTTCAACCACAATTCAGCAGTTGGTTTCATCGAATTATGGGGCCTTCCAACAAAAGTTAATGCAATCGTTAACGGTAAAAAAGTAGGTAAAGCATAATGAGTAGCAAAGCATGGGGCGGTCGTTTTCAAAAATCGGCTGAAGCATGGGTAGACGAATTTGGTGCATCGATTGGTTTCGACCAACAACTAGTTACAGAGGATCTTGAAGGCAGTATCGCTCACGTAACGATGCTTGGTAAATGCGGTATTTTACAAGCAGATGAAGTAGATGCCATCTTAAAAGGTCTACACACATTACAAGAAAAAGCAGAAAATCAAGACCTTGAATTCAAAGTGGAACACGAAGATATTCATTTAAATCTTGAAAAAATGCTCATCGACTTAATCGGTCCTGTTGGAGGTAAACTCCATACAGGTCGTAGTCGAAATGACCAAGTTGCAACAGATATGCATCTATTCTTAAAGAAGCGTGTCACAGAAGTGATTGCACTGATTAAGAAATTGCAACAAGCGATTGTAGAACAAGCAGAAACGCATATTGATACAATTGCGCCAGGTTACACGCATTTACAACGTGCACAACCAATCTCATTCGCACATCACTTGATGACGTATTTCTGGATGCTAGAGCGCGACCAACAACGTTTTACGGAATCAATGAAACGTATTGACGTATCGCCACTTGGTGCGGGTGCATTAGCAGGTACAACTTTCCCGATTGATCGTGAATTAAGTGCCGAATTAATGGGCTTCTCAGCTGTATATCAAAATTCAATTGATGCAGTAAGTGATCGTGATTTCATCGTAGAATTCTTATCAAATAGTTCACTGCTAATGGCGCACTTATCACGTTTTGCAGAAGAAATCATCATCTGGTCGACAGATGAGTTCAAGTTTATTGAATTAGATGATGCATTCTCAACTGGTTCAAGTATTATGCCACAAAAGAAGAATCCAGATATGGCAGAATTGATTCGTGGTAAAGCAGGACGTACATACGGTAATCTAATGGGGTTATTAACCGTATTAAAAGGTATTCCACTTGCATATAACAAAGATATGCAAGAAGATAAAGAAGGTATGTTTGATACACTTCATACAGTCGTTGGCTCGTTAAAAATCTTTGAAGGCATGGTTCGCACGATGGTTGTCAATGAAGAAGTGCTACACAAAGCAGTTCATAATGACTTCTCAAATGCGACAGAATTAGCAGATTATCTAGCAACGAAGGGGATGCCATTCCGTGAAGCACATGAAGTAACAGGAAAGTTAGTGTTTACATGTATTCAAAAAGGCATTTATCTACTGGATCTGCCATTAGAGGAGATGCAAAAAGAAAGTACATTGCTTGAAGCAGATGTCTATGATGTATTAGCACCTGTTGCCGCAGTAAAACGTCGTCATTCATTAGGCGGCACAGGCTTTGAACAAGTAACAAAACAAATTCAACATGCCAAAACATTGTTATAAGTAAGACATGGAGCGTCTGTTCACAGAGGGGAACGCGATTCATGGGAAATGTCGCACCATTTCACCAAAAGGGATGCCAGAGGGAGAAACTTTTGCTAGCTCCATCGTGTACAATGTTTTGAAATAGATTGGAAGGTAATTCACAGAGGGGAATGAATTCCAAACGGGACATACATATGTTCCAGAAAAGGCAACTTCCAGAGGGGAGTTGTTTTTTATTATGGTAAAATATGTGTAATGAAAAGGAGTGGTTATATGAGAGGGTATATTTTCGATATGGATGGTACATTGTTTCAAACGAACTTAATTTTAGCACCCGCACTAGAAGAAACTTTTCAAATGTTACGTGACAAAGGGTTATGGGAAGGAGAGACGCCATTAGAACGTTATGAAGCGATTATGGGTGTACCTTTACCAGAAGTATGGAGAACGCTCTGTCCATTACATACGGAATCTCAACACCAAGTAAGTAATGATTTTTTTCAGCATGCATTAATTCGTTGTATTCAGAATCGACAAGGAGCTTTATATGACGGTGTAGAAGATGTGTTGAGTAAATTATCAAAAGTAGATCCGCTATTTATTGCAAGTAACGGTCAAACAGCTTATTTACAAGCCATTGTTGATACGTATCAGTTACAAAGATATTTTCAAGCCGTATACAGTATTGATGTCGAGTCATCAGGGAATAAAGCAGATTTAGTAGCGCGTATTATTCGAGAACAGCAATTGGAAGAAGGAGCTGTTATTGGGGATCGACTTTCAGATTTTGAAGCAGCACACAAAAATCACTTTAAAGCAATTGGTGTAGCATTTGACTTTGCACAGCAGCAGGAATTACATATGGCAGACGAAGTTGTGACAAACTTTAAAGCGTTACCACTTTTATTAAAGTAATATTATTTCAAAAGATTGATTCTGTACATATGTTCGGGGTATGATGAATTTATATAGGAGGACACAGCTATGTTTATCATCTTACTTACCCTCTGCATTTTTAGTAGTCTTATCATACTGTACCATCGACAAAAGCCTTTAGAATCCATCTTTCAAGAAGATGAAGCAGAGGTTGTAACAGCGGAGCAAAGAGGCGAAGAGCTGGAGAATGAAATCGTCGACTTTCTTTCACAGTTACCTGGACAATTTGTTTTATACAAAAACTTTTACATTCCACTTCCACAAAATAAATGGACAGAAATTGATGTATTAATGGTTCATGAAAAAGGTATTTTTGTATTTGAATCAAAAAATTATACAGGGGACATATATGGAACAATTCACGATTCCCATTGGACAAAATCTTTTAGTGAAACGTTCGATCAGCGCTTTTATAGTCCTGTACGTCAAAACGCGACGCATATTCGAGCGTTAACTGCATTAATCGGTTCGGTTAAACCCATTTATTCTGTCATTGTCTTTGGACGTGATGCGGCTGTGCATGTTGATCCGATGCCAGCAGATAACACATATATTTGTAAAATAACGCAATTAGTATTTTTATATGATGTTTTACAAGCACTTCCAAGTCAGATTTCAGTACATGCACTTCAAACTCAACTTGATCCATGGCAACTGACAACAGAGGAAACTAAGCTAGAACATGTGGAAAATATAAAAAGAACCTATGGGAATAAAGCGATTTCCTAGCCAAACTGTGTATAACTCTTTATTATTGAGGTATATGCAGTTTTTAATTGTAAAGTATCAAGAAAATACAATAATTTTTTTAGAATTTGTTTTATAATTGAAGGGAGAGGAATATGAATACAGATTTGAATTTGCTCATTGCGTTTGGAGCAGGGTTTTTAAGTTTCATTTCACCTTGCACATTACCATTGTATCCTGCGTTTCTTTCGTACATAACAGGGGTATCGTTTGGTGATATTAAAAAAGGAAAAGGCTTAATGCAAAAAAAAGCCATTTTACATACGTTATTCTTTTTATTTGGTTTTTCATTGATTTTTATTGCGTTAGGCTTTAGTACAACATTTGTTTCCTCTTTATTTAGAGAGTATGACGAAATTATTCGTCAATTCGGTGGTATTTTACTTGTCATTGTTGGTTTAGTCACAGCAGGCATTTTCACACCACAATTTTTAATGAAGGAACGAAAGTTTGAATTAAAGAGTCGACCAGCAGGTTATATTGGTTCAGCGCTTATTGGACTTGTGTTCGCAGCGGGTTGGACACCATGTACAGGACCGATTTTAGCAGGAATCTTTGCGCTTGGCGTATCGAATCCAGATGCAGCCATTTGGTATATGCTGGCATATGTAATTGGTTTCGCACTACCATTTTTCTTCTTATCATTCTTTGTCACACGACTAGGTTGGATTCAGCGAAATGGTCAAAAATTAGTCAAAGTTGGCGGGTACATAATGATTGTACTTGGAATCATTATTTTCTTTAATGCGATGACGATTTTTAATCGCTTATTGTCACCGATTTTTGGCGATTTTATTGGTTTTTAACTAGCTAAAAATAGTGAAAAGTAGTATATTATAAAACGATAAAAGGGGTGGACAGATTGACAACTTTATTAGTAGTAGACGATACCGTTTTTATGCGTGAAACTGTTAAATCACTAGCGGTTGAATGTGGTTTACAAGTTGTCGGAGAGGCTGAGAATGGTCAACAAGCAATTGAACTGTATCGTACATTACAGCCAGATCTTGTTACGATGGACGTAACGATGCCCGTATTATCAGGATTGGATGCTACAAAAGAAATCGTAAATGAATTTCCAAGTGCTAAAATTATTGTCGTAACAGCTCTAGGGCAACAAAAAGTCGTCATTAAAGCACTTGAAAACGGTGCAAAAGATTTTTTGACGAAGCCATTTGATCATGAACAATTTAAACGTATTATTCGTCAAATGATTGTAATTTAGTGTAAAGATAAGGAGAGGGTTATATGTTTAATTCGATTCCTTCTCAATATGTACTAATTGGTTCAACAGTTTTAGTCGTATTCATGGGAACGATGATGATGCTCATTCGAGTAAAATCAGCCAAAAAACCTGCAACAGTCAAAAAAATAATTATTCCGCCGCTTGGTATGGCAACAGGAGCTTTGATGTTTATCTTCCCGTATTTCCGTGTTTCATGGGATCATACTATCACATCTGTTATAGTCGGTATGCTTTGTTCCATTCTATTAATTAAGACGTCTCGTTTTCATATTTTAGATGAGCAAATCTTTTTAAAACCGTCAAAAGCATTTTTCTTTGTATTAATGGGTTTACTTGCTTTCCGTACAATTGCGAAAATCTATTTAGGTGGCGAATTTCACTTAGGTGAATTAGGTGGTCTGTTCTGGATTCTAGCCTTTTCAATGATTCTACCATGGCGCTTAGCGATGCTATGGCAATACAAGCGTTTAGAAAAGAAAATACCGCTACATACATTTGAAAAAGTAGAACAATAAAATAATCGAGTTTTTTCGAGCGAGTTATGTTTCCTTATAGGAAATGTAGCTCGTTTTTTTAAATTAAAGGGAATCTGTGCCGTTGAAAGGGACAAATAGCCGCGCGAAAGGGAATCTATCGGTTTGAAAGGGACAAATGGCCGCGCGAAAGGGAATCTATCGGTTTGAAAGGGACAAATAGCCGCGCGAAAGGGAATCTATCGGTTTGAAAGGGACAAATAGCCGCGCGAAAGGGAAACGTCGCTGTTGAAAGGGACAAAATGCCGCGCGAAAGGGAATCCATCGGTTTGAAAGGGACAAATGCACGCGCGAAAGGGAAACGTCGCTGTTGAAAGGGACAAAATGCCGCGCGAAAGGGAATCCATCGGTTTGAAAGGGACAAATGCACGCGCGAAAGGGAATCCATCGGTTTGAAAGGGACAAATGCACGCGCGAAAGGGAAACGTCGCTGTTGAAAGGGACAAAATGCCGCGCGAAAGGGAATCCATCGGTTTGAAAGGGACAAATAGCCGCGCGAAAGGGAATCTATCGGTTTGAAAGGGACAAATAGTCGCGCGAAAGGGAATCTATCGGTTTGAAAGGGACAAATAGCCGCGCGAAAGGGAAACGTCGCTGTTGAAAGGGACAAAATGCCGCGCGAAAGGGAATCAGCACCATTGAAAGGGACAAAACTAACCATATAATACATAAAAAATATATTTTATGTATTACATTAGCTATTTATGGTATTTTTATTCTCTTTTATGTAAAATAAAAGAAATGAATGATGAATCACTATGTTAATAAGTTAGGAGGAGCGGTATGGCAGTAAGCGTAACGGAACAAATGGAAGTGGCTGAACGTATTGAAGATTTTTATATTTTATGTGTGTATGAACAATATTCAATGAAGAAACATGTTCAATTTTTACAAAAAGAATTCAATCAATCGAAAATTATTGAATTGCCAGAGGTGCATCATACATTTCATGCAAAATCATTTGTCGTATGGGCAAAAACATATGAACAGAATGAAGCGCTTTTTTATAATATTCGAATGCAGGCTAGAAAAGAGACGGTCATGGAAATTGCAAAGGCGCTTGTGGCATACCATTTCGAAGAACATCCTACACTTGAAAAGAAATTAAAAAATCCAGCTATATTGGATGAAACGATGCATGAATTACAACAATTAATTCAGCAAACGACATTTTTATCAGATGAGCGTTGGTTAACTTTTTATTATGATTTTAAAAATCAGGTGAAAAATTGGGTCATCGTTAAATTACTCGACCATGTTTCGATTGAGGAATTACGTCAAATGAATGACACTGACCTTAACTATCTATTTTTCGACTTCTTTTCGCAACAACTCGCTGAAAAGGGTGAGTTCATGCAAGTGATGACGGATGCGACGAATGCCTACTTAGAAAAGTGGCTCGAAGAAATTTTATGTGAATTGAAAAAAACAAATCAATTACCTAAAATTCTGCATCATCTACAAGATGAAAAGACAAAAATGGGTGAATTTACAGCACAGTTTACAGTTGAAAATCATTTGTTTGTAATGAACAATCTACCGTATCAATTAGTACGAGAGGCGATTTATAAAAAGAATTTTGAACATCATATTGGTTCACCTTACCCAACGGCTATTGTTTTGAAGGGCAATACAGAAGGACGTTTTGAAATTAATCCATTCGTACGAGATCATGCCTTGCAATATGCGTGGGAGCAGGTGGGGAAAATTTCAGATATTGATGTTGATGTATTTGATGCGCTATGTAATGTCTTTTTATCGCGTAAACGTCAACCGAATGAGTTAATCAAAGTGACGATTACGGACTTACTTCATTATAGAGGACTAAAACCGAAACGAAGTGGTGACGGTAGACGAGGTGGCTACGACCATAAACAAAAAATCCAAATTATGCAGTCATTATGTAATATTCAAAGCATTCATATGTCATTGACAAAATTACTTAGTTTTGAAAAGGGGACACCACAATATACAACACTAAAGGGGCGCACCTTCTTATTCAAAGATGCATTAGGACAAGATTTTGCATTATCGCCACATGAACCTGTAAAAGAAATTTATTTTTCATTGGATGAAGCGTTTGCGCATTATTTAACGGGGGCGGGGCGACAAGTAGCTTTACAACATATGAAGGCGCTACATTACCATCCAACACAACAGTTGCATGAAAAGCGACTCAGTCGTTATTTGAGTTGGCGCTGGCGCACACAGGCACGAAAAGCAGATTATTTAGCGCCGAATGCGATTCGTACATTATTAGATTCGATTGGCATTCCGATGAACGAGCGTTTACCATCGCGTACACGAGAGCGATTAGAAAAAGCACTCGATCAATTGGAAGCAGATGGTGTGATTCAATCTTGGCAATATGAAAAATGGGATGAATCCATTGCAGAATTTAAAGGATGGGCGAAAATATGGTTGGAAACAGGTATTATTATTGAACCACCAGTAGCTATTTTAAAACAGTATGCAACAATTGAACGAAAGACTACTAAAAAAGTAGAAAAGAAAAAAACATTAAAAGAAGTACGTCAACAACGTAATTACTCGTTACTACAGTTAGCAGAAGAGCTTCAATTATCCATTAGTGAACTAGGTGAGATGGAACGTGGTTTACGTCCATTAACAAAAAAAGTACAAAGTTGGTTAGAGTAAAAGGATTAGCGTTCAATCGCTAATCCTTTTTATTTCTACTTTATGTTATTTTAATTCTCGAAAAGACTTAAATTTTTAGTTCAAGCTAATCCTCTATTCATTTGTTTTCGATGTTTACACATCACGTACGTCGTGATTCACATGTACGAAAAGCGTGGTTGGCTTGTACAACAAAAAAATGATAAAAAATGTAAAACGAGATGGTTCAAGGGTTTGAAGGCTCAATTATAATAAGCCATTTGTATATAAGTATATGAACTTAGTGTGTACGGTACAATCGCGTCAACTTAAGCCTTCGCTACAATAGGTGTAACAGAAATGTCTGTTAATACACATATAGAGGTGATGGAACATGCTCGAAAATCGTCATTACGAAACATTGGCTCCACTGTTTAACCCGAAAGGCATTGCAGTTGTAGGTGCTTCAGAAAGTAAGTACAAAATTGGTTATTTACAAGTACAGGCATTAATTGATGGGAAATTCACAGGTGAGATTTATCCAATTCATCGAACAGCCACTGAAATTGCAGGTTTACGTTGTTATCCATCTGTATCAGAAGTCGAAGGAGAAGTCGATTTAGCGATTCTTTGTACGAGTGCGAATCAAATCGAAGAAGGTATCATCGATTGTGCGAAAAAAGGGGTAAAAGCAGTCATTATTTTCGCAGCTGGATTCTCTGAAACAGGAGAAGAAGGAATTGCACAACAACAACGCTTAGCGATGCTTGCAAGACAGCATGGTATTCGAATTGTTGGACCAAACTGTGTAGGGCTTGTGAACACATCGAATGGTTTAATTGGCACATTCTCACCTGCCATCTTAATGGTTCCAACAGACGGTAAAAAAGGTGTTGGCTATGTATCGCAAAGTGGTGCCTTCGGTGTATTAACGTATATGGCAGCAGCACAGAACGGTATTTTATTTAATTACTTTGTTAGTACAGGAAATGAGATGGAATCGGAATTTGCAGATTTCATTGAATATATGATTCACGATGAACAAACAAAGATTATTACGGGCTATATGGAAGGTGCACGTGATCCAAAACGTCTACTTGCTTTAGCAAAAGAAGCGTTAAAACGTAAAAAGCCGATTGTTTTGATGAAAACAGGACGTAGTGAGGCGGGCAGCCAAGCAGCAGCTTCTCATACAGGTTCACTTGCAGGTGCAGATAATATTTATGATGCATTCTTCAGGCAGGCGGCAATCGTTCGTGCAGATGATTATGATGATATCATTTCATTCTCTAAATTATTCTTAGCGAATAAATTACCAAAAGGGCGTAATACAGTTATCGTCACAAGTTCGGGTGGTCGTGGAATTAACGAAGCGGATCGTTGTGAAAGTTTAGGGTTACATGTTGTGCCGCTTTCTGAAGAAACAAAAGCGAAAATTCGAGAAGATATTCCGAGTTATGCTAGTGCAACGAACCCGATTGATTTAACAGCAGCAGCTTCCGTAACGAATCCAGAATTATTTTTAGCTCCAATGAAAGCGCTAACAGAGGACCCAGATGTACACAATATTATTTTTACAGAATTTCCACATAATTGGACGAAAGAGATGCCGATTTTACAAGAGTTCATCTCGCTTTGTGAGAAGTCCGATAAATTTGTCTGTGTCACAACATTTGAGATTGAAGGGATGACATATCCACCAGCTACAAAAACATTAGTAGAACATGGTATTCCTGTTATTTCAGGTAGCTTAAATCCGATTCGTGCGCTTTCTAAATTAGTAACATATGCAGAACAATACCGAGGGCAGTTTGATGAAGTAGCAGAGCAAGAAATCTTCTTAAAGCAAGAGATTGATGCACTGATTGCAGGTCAAGAGATGTTGAGCGAGGCGCAAGCGGCAACGGTTCTTCAAGCATACGGTATTCCAACAACGAATCGTGTCATTGCGATGGATGTTGAAGCAGCAAAAGCCGTTTCAGAGCAAATGGGTTATCCGGTAGTAATGAAAGTGGATTCTGCACAAATTCCACATAAGACGGAAGCAGATGCGATTCGCTTAAATCTACAAAATGAAGCAGAAGTACAGCAAGCATTCCATGAAATTATGCAAAATGCGAAAAATTACTGTCCAGAAGCCATCATCAACGGTATTTCAGTTCAAGAGATGCTCGGTGAAGGTGTCGAAATGATTATTGGAGCACAGCGCGACCCGTTATTCGGACCAGTCATCATGGTAGGGCTAGGCGGTATCTTCGTTGAAATCTTCAAAGATGTATCATTCCGCGTAGCACCATTATCACGAAAAGATGCAGTGGATATGTTAGAAGAACTCAAAGGAAAAGCACTATTACATGGCGCTAGAGGTAAGGTGAAAGTAGATACAGAAGCGATTATTGATGTGCTATTACGCGTATCTTCACTTATGATGGATCACGATCAAATTGAAGAATTAGATATTAACCCACTGATTGTTTATGAAAAAGGCGTCAAAGCAGCAGATGCCATGATGGCACTGAAAAAAGTAGAAGAAAATGTAGTGGTAGGAGGGTTAACAGATGTCCAATAAACATTTAATTGGTTTAAAGGGAGAGTCATTTACATTCCATGTCACGCTTGAACATATACAAGCATTTGCACGTGCAATTGGTGATGCGTCACCACTTTATTTCGATGAAGAATATGCTAAAACGACAGCGTATGGTCGCATTACTGCTCCGCCAACCTACCCGATTGCGATTGGGGCAGCAGGTGGCGCCATCGACTTACAACTCGACCAACGACGTATGCTACATGGTGAGCAGGCTTTTATCTATGAACGTCCAATCGTTCCAGGAGATGTTTTAACATGTGATGCAGTCGTTTCAGACGTTTATGAAAAACAAGGGAAAAACGGGACGATGGAATTCATTGTACTTGATACCTATATGTACGATACGACAGACAGATTAGTTGTGACAAGCAGAACGAATATCGTATATCGTGCTGCACAGCAACATGTATAGGAGGAGAAGAAGATGTTGGTATTAGAACAATTACAAGTTGAACAGACAATCGAACCAATCACGAATAAACCGATTACCAATGATCAGTTAGTTGCATATGCACAAGCATCAGGTGACTTAAATCCAATTCATACAGATGAACAAGTGGCTAAAAGTGTCGGATTACCAACGAACATTGCGCATGGTATGTTCGTGATGGGACAGCTCGGTCAATATGTGAATCAATTAGCAGGTAAAAAGGCGCGCGTGGAAGAATTTCGTATGCGATTTGGTGCGATGATATTCCCACAAGAACAAGTAACTTGTTCAGCCATCGTTGAAAAAATAGAAGGCAAACGCGTCCACTTGAATGTTTATGCTTCAAAAGGACCGCAAGAAGTTGTTGGAAATGGTACAGCTATTCTCGTATTTGAAGGAGTGCATACACATGAATGAAATGAGAAGTAAGTACGCAATTGTCGGTGTTGGAGAAAGTGAGCGTTCAAAAAATTCAGGTACAACGCCGTTACATTTAGCATTGGATGCAGCAAGAGCAGCAATTCAAGATGCAGGAATCGATCCACAAGAAATTGATGGTTTCATGAGTTATTCAGAAGGCGACTCATGTACAGCACACCAAGTAGCAACGTATTTAGGTGTTCGTCCACGCTATGTAAAAGATATTTCAGGCGGTGGTTCGAGTACAGAGCTACTCATCGCAGATGCAGTCAGTCTAATTGAGACAGGACAAGCGAATACCGTTCTTATTTACCGCGCGATGAATGGACGTTCTGGCGTACGTATGGGCGGTGGCGGTTGGAGTACGGATTTATTACAAACAGCTATTGATGGTGGTTCATTCATCATTCCATACGGTGCAGGCAGTCCATCGCAATGGTTCGGGCTTTTCGCACAACGTCATATGCATTTAAACGGAATTCAAAAAGAACATTTAGGACATGTTTGCTTATCGGCTTACGAATATGCACAGCAAAATCCAAAAGCCTTTTTCTATGGTAAACCACTAACAATGGAAGAATATTTAGCAACACCTGACTTAAGTGATCCATTCAATAAACATGATTTTTGCTTAGAATCAGATGAGGCAAATGCCATCATTGTGACATCAGCAAAACGTGCAAAACAGCTGCAACAAAAACCAGCCTATATTTTGGGGATTGCTGCTAGACAATGTGTATCACACGCACATTACTGGCAAAACGTTGAAGAAGTAGCGGCCGATTATGTCGCAAAAGATTTATACGAAAAAGCAGGCATTACACCAGCTGAAATTCAAGTGGCGAGTATTTATGACTGCTACAGTTGGGTTGTATTACGTCAATTAGAAGCATATGGACTTGCGCCGAAAGGACAAATTGGTGAGTTTGTAGCAGCAGGGAATTTAAAAATTGATGGTGCCTTACCAACAAATCTTGCAGGTGGCATGTTAGCAGAAGGTTATACACATGGCATGAACAATGTCCTTGAAATCGTGCGACAAGTTCGCGGTGAATATACAGGAACGAATCGCCAAGCGAAAAATCATGATGTCGGTATTTGTACAGGATGGGCAGGACCAGATATTGCAGGAGCGATGATTTTACACAATTAAGGAGGCGCTTTAGATGACAGAACAAATCAAAGAAACAACCTATACAAAACCAATTCCATTTAAAACAATCGACAATGCACCGTACTGGGATGCAGCAGATGCACATCATCTTGTACTTCAAAAATGTACGGATTGTGGTCAATATGCACATCCACCAGGCCCAGCATGTAGCCATTGTGGTAGTCAAAACGTCATTTGGGAAGATCAAGGGACGGAAATCTTCGGTGAAATTTACTCATATGTTATTTCATATCGTCCATTCTTACCGGGTTACACAATGGAAGATTGTCCACTTGTTATTGCCGTTGTGAAGTTAAAAGAACAAGACATTACCATTATCGGTAATGTACTAAATTGTGAACCAACGGATATCGCAATTGGTAAGCCAGTACAAATGATTTGGGAAACCATTAACGAAGAACGTGCCATTCCACAATGGCAGCTCGTATAAGGAGGGAATTACATGGATTTTTCATTCACACCACAAGAAGAAGCTTTTCGCCAAGAGTTGAGAAGTTGGTTAGAAGCGAATTTACCAGAAGGGTGGCTTGACGGTACATTTGCGATTAATAAAGAAACAAAAGAATATGAACTATTTTTACGCGATTGGCAGCGCAAATTATATGAAGGTGGTTGGGCTGCCATTGCATGGCCTGAAAAGTACGGTGGTCGTAATGCGACGTTAATGGAAGAAATCGTCTACCATCAAGAGATGGTACGCGTCGATGCACCACCACTTGTCAACTATGTAGGAATTCATATGGTTGGACCGACATTAATGCATATTGGTACAGAGGAACAGCGTGAGCGCTATATGAAGAAGATGCTAACAGGTGAGGAAGTATGGTGTCAAGGCTACTCAGAACCGAATGCAGGATCGGACGTTGCCGCAATTCAAACAACGGCTGTCAAAGAAGGCGACAAATGGATTATTAACGGTCAAAAAGTATGGACGAGTTTCGGACATATGGCAGACCAATGTTTCCTTGTAGCACGTACCAATAAATTCGATAAAAAGCATAAAGGGATTACATGTTTCTTACTTGATATGCATCAACCAGGTGTCGAAACTGTGCCGATTATTCAAATGGACGGTCAACATGACTTTAATGAAGTGTATTTAAACAATGCAGTCGCAACAGACGCTCAAATTATCGGTGAAGTAGATGAAGGATGGCGCGTGATTATCGCCCTTCTGATGCACGAACGTACAGGTATTGGCGCACAAGTTTTCACTGTAGAAAAACAATACAATGAATTAGTAGAAGTTGCGAAATCATTACGAGAAGATGGAGAATTCGTCATCGAACAACCACTTGTACAAAAGAACCTTGTCGATTTATATATGAAAACAAAAGGCTCTCTTTTAAACTATTACCGCAATTTAACAAAATCATTAAAAACAGGGCAACCAGGTGCAGAAGGCTCAATGGATAAACTACAAGTGAGTGAATTAACAAAAGAACTACTTGCACAAGCTGTATCACTGCAAGGTCATCCAGGCGTGTTATGGAAAGAAGATGCAGTAGTGGGCAATTCATATTGGCAAGATAATTACTTGTATTCATTCGGTCAAACAATTGGCGGTGGAACGAGTGAAATTCAGAAAAATACCATTGCTGAACGTATTTTAGGCTTACCAAAAGATATGGGACGATAGGAGGGCGACAACATGGACTTTTCATTAAGTGAAGAACAAGAAATGTTTCGAAATTACGCAAAAAAATCATTAGCTGATTTAGAAGGTACACAAATTGCAAGACGCTATGCAGCAGGTGATTGTATCGCCATCCAACAAAGTCATGATTCTTTAGTAGAACTGGGCTGTACAGGATTAAATATCGAAGAAGCGTATGATGGAATGGGACTAGGCGCGCTTGATTTAGTACCCATTTTTGAAGAAGCTGGTGCAGTCTTATTACCTGGACTATTACTTGAAACACAGTCATTCGTTGTGCCGCTCTTACAAAAATTCGGTTCGCAACATCAAAAAGAAACATACTTGCCACGTATTGCTTCAGGTGAAGTGAAGGTATCGATTGCTTGGTTAGAGCCTGAAAGCTCGTACCGTCCAGCAGGTATTCAACTGAGCGCACAACATGGTCAATTAAACGGTACAAAAATAATGGTACCAGATGCAGAATTAGCAGATTATCTAGTTGTCATTGCACGCGTTCAAGAAGGGCGCGATGAAGCAGGCGTTCGCGCAATGATCGTTCCAACAGCGGATGTTGCGATTCAACCACAAGCAAGTATGGATGAAACGCGTCACGTGGCAAATGTTTTCTTCCAAAATGTTGCTTACACAGAAGAACAAGTAATAGGCGATTGGCATGCGATTCAAGAGAGCTTATTATCATTCAATGCCGCACTTTCAGCAATGATTGTAGGAAGTCTTGACAGAATCGTTCATACCGTAACAGAGTATGCAAATATTCGCGAACAATTCGGTCAACCGATTGGACGATTCCAAGCGATTAAACACCGTATTGTCGATATGAAGATGGATTTAGAAACAGCTCGTTCACTTGCACATTATGCAAACTGGGCATACGAAACGAATGCTGAAGATCGTGTACAAGCAGTAGCAGCAGCACGTATTTTCGCGACAGAGGCATTCAATCGTGTAGCTGGGCATAGCGTACAGATTCATGGTGGTATTGGTTTTACAGAAGAATTAGATTGCCATTTATATGTGAAGCGCGCTCGCTTTTATGAACATTATTTAGGTAGTACAGCAGACTATTACGCACAAGCTGCTAAAGCACTTGGTTTAACAGCAGTAGAACAACAAGTAATTGTTTAAGTAAAGGCTTATTCATTGTTTGGATAGAAGCAATGAACGGACGACATATTCGTTTACAAATTTGACAGGTTTGTATTCCTTTCCGAATATGTAAATACACATGGAAACAGGCTGTAACATGAGCATAAGAAAAACTGGAATCACGCTGTGGCGCGGTTCCAGTTTTTCGTTGCGAACGCTAAAAAAGGGGAGTGACATGTTTTGTCCCAATCTATATTTTTAGTTTGTTTTGAATTTGTACTTGTGGCGCACGTTTTTCAAGTTCTTGTAAAAAGATAGTTTGCTGTTCAGGTGAAATTTTAATACTGCCAAGAATCGTTTGACTATTTAAAATTTCAATCGCTTCTTTCGATGAGAGAATACGATAGCCCGTCCAGATATTTTTAGTTGCATAAACAGACGTAATCGCGTGATAAGGAATTTTACTGCGAAATGGGCCACCTTTTATGTAGAGTAGATCTTCTAAAAATGTATATTGAATTGAAAAAGTAGACCACCATAATAAACCGATTACACTAAATAAAACAATAGCTAAAATCATTAAATCCTGAAGTTGTAATGTAGGATCAAAGAGAATTGGTAAAAGGAATGAAAGCAATAAAATAATGGATGTAATACTAATAAAACCGATAAAAAATCGATCTCTTTTTGCGCGGAAAACCAAGTGATACACCTCCTTTTTAAAATATTATACCAAATATTGTCTCCTTTATGAAACCGAGTTCTATGTAGTGGTTGAAAGGAGGTGATTCACATGGCCGCAACATTCAAAAGTGCAAGCTTAAAAATCCAGTATGCAGTAGGAATGGACGGGGATAAGCAATTAAAACAAACCCGTACATTCGGCAACATTCATGAAAATGCGACGACTACAGAAATTGAAGCTGTAAAAAATGCGATTACATCATTATCAGCGTATGCAGTAGTCCAAGCAGAAATCGTCACAACTAAAACAATCTAATTAATAAGGAGGAAAACACAATGAGTAAAGTATTGAAAATGACGTTTAATTTACTACCCAAAGGAACATTCGTTGTTGCGGTAGATGGCGTAAAAGCAGACGTAACAGAGACAGAAGTCCGCACAGTGATGGAGTCGATTAAAGCAAGCGGTGTATTTAAGCCAAAAGCAGGTGAAATTGATTCCATTGCATCTGCAGAGATTGTGGAACAAACAACTACACCAGTGATCGCATAAAACAAAAAGGGGCTGTGTCTTTTGGACATGGCTCTTTTTTTATAGAAAGAGGTGAAAAATATGCAAGAATGGATGACATTTATACAGAGTATCGGTTTTCCAGTAGTTGTTGCTTTTTATCTCTTACACCGAGTAGAAGCACGTCTACAAGCGATTCATGATGCTCTTGTTGAATTAATCAAACATTCCTCTTAAGATGATTGCCAGTTGTTGTATGAAATTGTAAGATAGTGAGGGATAAGGGAGTGACATGATGCAAAAATGGAAGATATTAATCGGAATTAGTTGTTTGTGTATATTGCTTGCAGCTTGTGGTAAAACAACAAACTTTAAAGCAGAAAAAGATATTGAAATACAGAATTTCCAGTACACAAATCATGAAAATAAGACGGTTACATTAGATGATTTACAAGGGAAACCATGGCTGGCACTATTCATTTTTACAAGCTGTACAACAGTTTGTCAGCCGATGATGGCGAATATGGCAGATATTCAAGACTCCTTAAAAGAAAAAGGGATTGAAGATTATCGTATCGTCGGATTTAGTGTTGATCCAGAAGTTGATACACCGAAAAAACTAGCAAATTATTTAAAAAATTATGAAGTAGCAGATGAATCGAAGTGGGATTTACTGACAGGCTATACACAGCAAGATATCGAAAAGTTAGCAGTGAAGTCATTTCAAACACTTGTGAAAAAAACAGAGGGTGAAGATCAAGTGACACATGGTACAAGTTTTGCCCTTGTGAATCAACAAGGGCATGTCGTTAAAACATATAGCGGCTTTACAGACGTACCAAAAGATGAAATTGTAGTGGATGTCGAAAGTATCATTCAAGATAGTAAATAGTATCTAAAAAAAGAATAAATAAAGTCAAAAATACCATTTTGTTTTTATTAAATGGTATTTTTTGTCTTTTAAAACATTATTTTTGATTCTATATAGACAGTAGAACCGTATTTCTATATAATGACAAATTAATTAAAGGAGGGAGTTTTTATGATTAATTTAAAGCCACATCACGTGAATTACGCTGTTAGAATTCATGAACTTGCATCCGATCCACTTGTAGCAGATGCGCTTGGTTTAGTAAATCAAACATTAGAAAATCGTTTAGAATTTATCCAAAAGATGCAACAAGGTGAAAAAGAAGGTACGACCTGTTCACGACTTGTATTTCATAATCATCAAATGATTGGGGTTACAACGTTAATGTACATCGACCAACAGAAAAAATCATGTCATTTAGGAAGTTGGTTAGGTGTACCTTATTGGGGAAGGGGCTATAATGAACGTGCCAAATGTGAGATTTTAAAAATTGCTTTTGATACATATGGTTTAGAACGTGTATTTTTAGGGGCACGTACACAAAATCTTCGTTCACAAGCAGCACAGCAAAAACTCCCGTACCTTCGTCAACACATTATGCATGACTATCCAGAAGAACACCAATTTTTAGAAGAAAAAGAACAACAACCATGTATTCTAAATGTTGTAGAAAAAGATGACTTTTATGCATTTTTAAATATAGCTCGCTAGTCTATAAGAATAAAAACATATATAAAGCATATCTAAATAGAAAAAATCCGAAATCGTTTAACCTTACGATTTCGGATTTTTATTGTGAATGTTAAAAAAAGATAGATTGAATATTTTACAATTTACATCCTCACTTATTTAAATGAGAACCAAGATCGAACATTAATCGAAATAATTGTTAAGACAATTCCCTGAATTAAGAAATAAGCTCCTGTTAAAATTGTAAAGCTCATTGCCGAGTAGAACGGACGGATAAACATTAATACACTTAAAGCAAGCGCAATAATTGTAAAGGCTAAAATGATATAAAAAGCTGGGCTGCTTTTTACGCGGAAATATTTTAATGTAATTAATGTCATAATTGATTCAATTGCAAACCAAAGTGCAAATAAGAAACCAGTAAATAGAATACCAAAATCGGCATTAAAGAATAGCAAGATACCTAAAGCTAAAATAAATAAACCAGAAATTAGACTAGATGTTTCAGGTTTATTTGATTTTTTACGTGAGAATAGATAATTGAAAATATCAAAAATCCCTTTGATAACTGCAAGTGCAGCAGCAATTAGGACCATAGACTTCAATGCGATTTCGGGTTTTACTAAAAAGAAAATCCCAAATGCAATAAAAATAATTCCTGTAATTAAAGTAAATGTTGTGATTTTTTTCATTTCATAAACCTCCCTTAAAATAGATTACTAATAATAGCAAATAATAGAAGAAACGACACAATTAAGATATTCGTTCTTTTCTTCAATACTATATACCCTATAAACTCACGAATAAAAGCAGTAGGAATATAATAAAGTTTTGTTTTACCACCAATACCAAAAGCTCGAATTCCGAGTTGTTGTGCTAATTTTCCAGCACGTAAAAGGTGGTACGTACTTGTGGCAATAGCAACATTTGCCTTTTTTAAATCTCGCTGATCTTGTTCTTGTACGACTTTTTCAGCGAATTGAATATTTTCTTCAGTCGTTGTAGACTGATTTTCTAAATAAATAGGTAGATCTGATTCATAATTCTCCACAATGTATTTTTTCATCGCTTCGGCTTCCGAGATGTTTTCGTCTGCACCTTTTCCCCCACAAACAATAATCGTAGGTTTTACTTTTTGCTTTTTAAAAAATTGCATGCCTGCATCAATACGTCCTGCAAGTAGAGGCGTTACCTGATCTTTAATTAAACCTGAACCTAATATGAGAATATAGTCGATTTTTTTAAAAGTAGGCATCCATTTATAATAAACAGCTGTAAATGTATAAAGAGAAAAAAGCAAAATAATATAACTAATCGTTGAATGAATAAAAACAAGCATCATTTTTACAACTCGAACATCACCGTAATAATGTTGTAACAAGAATAAAATAAGTTCTAATACAACAAAGCCAATGAGTGAAAATAAAGGAAGTAGATTGCCGATTGAAAAACGTTCTCTTTTTAAAACAGAACGTGTATTCACAAATACCATAATAACTAAAATAAAAAGCCAAAATACAGCTAGTATAAGAAAGAAAATAGCGATAGGAACAATCAGCCAAAAAGTAAAACGTTCAAAATGGTTTAATAGAGTAGCGAAAAAAATTAGTCCAACTGATAAAATGAATAGTAAAATAGCTAAACCTGTAAAAAGACTAGTTGGATTTACGTGGTGAAGAACAAAGCTACAAAAAAATAGCACAAGGGATATGGCTATTAAAAACAGATAAACATCCATAAACAAACATCCTTTCCAAAACAACTTATCCTATATTATGTATAGAGATATTATTCACGCAAAATGAATTTACTAAACAATGAAGGGATAGGTTAGAGTAAATTATAGAATAAAAAGGGGAAGTTGTATATTTATGTTTAATGATAAATATTTCTCGGGACGAAGATATACTAAAAAAGCACCTTCAAGAAGAAGTGTGCTTTTGATAACGCGGGTTGTGTAAAGCGAACATGAGCCAAATAAGAAAGAGGACTAAAATGAGTGAATCACTCTTTTCAAACCGATGATGGAATAGCAGTGTTGCTAAGTCATGACCAACTAACGCGAGGAAGTTCATTAGAACAAGTACAAGAAATGAGTGAATCAAAAGTTTGGGGAAACGAATGGTTGTATATAACATCGTGAATCATTCCTTTTTTTATTTTTCTAAAATAACTTTAGAGTGCTTTGTATCTGCCCATGTAAAGACTTTCACTTCATTTGGTGCATCTGTTGTTTCAACATAGACGATATAGTCGTATGGTTCGGGTGCTTTCCCTTTTAGTAAAAAATCATCATGTTCAGTTGTAATGGACTGAATTTCTTTTTCATCGTAACCTAGTCGCTGCAATTCAAAGACTGTGGCAGTGAGGATTTCTTCGCGGGCTGCAAGGTCGCCTAAACGCTTTTGATCATACAGTAATGTCGCATTTAATCCAATTGAGAGGATGAATAGAATGAGTCCAATCCATAAAAATGTTTTTTTCAAAGTGAGAACACCTCCAAGTATGTAGTATACCATTTTATCCATTTACTAGAATAGAAAGGAAAAAGTTCTGTTTCTTTTAAAATGAAGTGTATTTTACGCCCAAAAAGAAGAAATAAAACATTCTATAAACAGACGACAATCGACTTAATGGTATAATGAATGCATACATAGTAGATTAAAGGAGTTGAGCCTCGAACGTGGGACAAGTTGTTATTTTTGCTGAAAAACCATCGCAAGCGAAAGCGTATGCGGAGGCTTTTCCAGTGGCAAGAAAGACGAAACATTTTATTGAATTACAACCATGTGAGACGTTTCCAAATGGTGCGACGATTACATGGGGTGTTGGGCATCTTGTCGAACTGAAGCAGCCTGCTGAATACCATGCAGAATGGAAGCGTTGGAGTTTAAAAGTATTACCGATGATTCCTGAAAACTACGAGTTCAAAGTAGCGAAGGGGAAGTGGGATCAATTCCAAGCAGTGAAGGCGTTATTTAAAGAGGCAAGTATGTTAATTAATGCTTGTGATGTGGACAGAGAAGGATCGAATATTTTCTATTCAATTTTAAAACAAACCAAAGTGAAGTCAAAACCAATTCAAAGACTTTGGATTAATTCACTTGAAGTCGAAGAAATTCGAAAAGGGTTTCAAACATTGCGTGATAATCAACAAGATTATCAAATGTATATCGAAGCACAGACGCGTCAAATTAGTGACTGGCTTGTCGGGATGAATGCAAGTCGTCTATATACAATGCTGTTAAAAGAAAAAGGTTTGAATGAGACGATTTCAGTTGGTCGTGTACAATCCCCAACAGTCTACATGATTTACGAACGTCATGTTGAAATTGAGCAGTTTCAACCAGAAAATTTTTATGAATTAAAAGGTGAATTTCATTCGCGCATGGGTTCTTATACGGGGAAGGCAGATTTTAAGTCGAAGAAATATGAAGAAGCTTTAGCTGCATTAGAAAAAGCGCATATTCAAGAGAAAAAACGTCTCCCTGCGACAATTCAAAGTGTTGAAAAAAAGCCGAAAAAGGTATTACCTCCAAAGCTACATTCACTCTCAACATTGCAGCAAAAAGCGAATCGTATATGGAAGTATAGCCCTGCAAAAGTGTTGGAAGTAGCACAATCTCTATATGAGAAAAAGCTCATTTCATACCCAAGAAGTGATTGTCAGTTTATTACGGACGCTGAGTTTGCTTACTTAAAACAGAAACTACCACAGTACCAAGAAATGATGAAAAAACCATTTGAACCAGCGCGCCTATCTGCTTCAAAAAGATATGTAGACGGCTCAAAAGTGGAAGAACACTATGCGATTATCCCAACAAAATCGATTCCATCTGCCGATAAACTAGCAAGTCTTTCGCTCATGGAAAAAAATATTTATGCGGAAATCGTACGTTCAGCGCTAG
This sequence comes from Kurthia sp. 11kri321, assembly GCF_001534765.1. Classification (NCBI taxonomy): domain Bacteria; kingdom Bacillati; phylum Bacillota; class Bacilli; order Caryophanales; family Caryophanaceae; genus Kurthia; species Kurthia sp. 11kri321. The sequence goes on along the minus strand of NZ_CP013217.1, from coordinate 1,536,661 downwards.
CAATGTTCCACCGAGACTATATGTACGAAGAAACAAAAATTGTGACAGATGTTCAAGGACTGTTATTCAAAACAGTTGGAAAAGTGGAATTAGATCGCGGTTTCCAAGAGTTATGGCCTGCACCAAAAGAACAAAAAAAAGAAGCACCTCCACTACCGCTTGTTGAAAAGGGAGAAGATGTAGATGCGATGGTGCAAATTCATCAAGGTACGACGCAACCGCCTAAACCTTTTACAGAAGGGCAACTTGTACAGATGATGAAAACATGTGGAAAGCTCATTGAAGACGATGCAGAGAGCGATATTTTGAAGGAAGTTGAAGGGATTGGTACAGAAGCGACGCGCGCAAGTATTATCGAAACAATTAAGCGCCACGGGTATATTGATGTGCAAAAAAATATCGTTTCCATTACTGAAAAAGGAAAGGTATTGTGCCAAGCGATTGCAGGATCACTATTGGCTAGTCCAATTATGACAGCGAAGTGGGAAAGTTATTTAAGAAAAATATCTGCAGGCACAGGCACACAACAAGCTTTCCTTCAAAATATTGAAAAGTTTTTGCGTCACTTAATTGAGACAGCACCGCAAATCGTTCAAACAACAGATATTACAGCTGCCGCAGAACTAGCAGAACCAGCAGTGAAAGGGCCAATTGCGAAGTGTCCGTCTTGTCATCAAGGAGAGTTATTAGAGAAAAAAAGTTTTTATGGCTGTTCTTGCTATCAAGAAGGTTGTAAATTTACAATTTCAAAACGTATTGCGAGTAAAAAAATTACAGCAAGCCAAGTACGTGATTTGTGTGAAAAAGGATTAACGAAACCAATTAAAGGTTTTAAATCAAAAAAAGGTTCGAGTTTTTCAGCACGACTAAAATTAACACAAGAAAAAATTGAATTTGATTTTTCAATTTAGAGATTGGCATGATTGCCAGTCTCTTTTTTTATTGAATTAAATTACTCTGTTTGTAGTAAAAAAACGACATATAAGACCGAAAAAAGAAGTGAAATTATATTCTGAATTTTAGAACTTTTTAAATGTTCGATGAAAAATGCGCTGTTTTTTAATGTGAAAGACATCAGAAAACGAGTAAAAAAGATACAAAAAAAGTGAAAAAAATACAGTGTTTTTTCTAATATAAATATAAAAAAGATAGAGTTGTATAAAAAATGTTTAAAATGAATATTTATACATATAATGGACGAAAGGAATGCATACATGCGAAAAAGCATATCAAAAAACTTTTTGGATTTTTTATTGACTTGTAAAAATAATTCTTTTAGTATTGAACTCAGCATAAAGAATATAGCTCTTATTAATAACCGTTGAGACGAGGGGTCAAAGATACGGTGGCCAAACAATTTTATTCATGCAGGATAAAATCCTGTGGGCCGAACCTGAGCACAAATGGACATTTGTGAACAATAAGAGGAACAGCAGATGATACTTTTCGAAGCTTTCCTTAACATTGGGTGAGCTTTTTTTGTGCCTAAATTTGCAAAAGTTAGGAGAATTAACAAGAAATTGGAAAAAGTATTATTTACATCAGAGTCCGTTTCAGAGGGACATCCAGACAAGATTGCCGATCAAATTTCAGACGCTGTACTTGATGCAGCACTAAGAGAGGATCCGTTTGCACGTGTAGCATGTGAAGTTTTCACTACGACGAATACGGTCATTGTTGGCGGAGAAATTACGACAACAGCTGTACTTGATTATGAAAAAATTGCGCGTGATACATTGGTGAACATTGGTTACACAGATGATGCATGGGGCATTGATGGACATACATGTGATGTTCAAGTGCTAGTGCACACACAATCACCTGATATTGCGATGGGCGTAGATGCCTCAAGCGATACACAAGATGTTGGCGCAGGAGACCAAGGTATTATGTTTGGTTATGCGACTTCTGAAACAGAGAACTATATGCCACTTGCCATTGAAATGGCACATGAATTAGTAAAACGTGCTTCGATGTTACGTAAAAATGGCGACTTCAAATGGGCTCGTCCTGATATGAAGTCACAAGTAACAATTGATTATTCAAACCGTGAGCATCCTCAAGTGGATACCGTATTAATGTCAATTCAACACGACGAAGAATATGATGAACAAGCGTTTAAAAACTATGTTAAAGAGCAAATCATTGGTTGTGTAGCAGCAAAATTCAATATGAACATGAACTTCCGTATTTTAATTAATCCAACAGGTCGCTTTGTTGTAGGTGGACCACATGGAGATGCTGGACTGACAGGTCGTAAAATTATCGTCGATACATATGGCGGTGCAGCGCGTCACGGTGGCGGTGCTTTTTCAGGAAAAGACTGTACAAAAGTAGACCGCTCAGCAGCATATGCAGCACGTTATGTCGCTAAAAATATCGTAGCAGCTGAATTAGCAGAACGCTGTGAAATTCAGTTATCGTATGCAATTGGTGTAAGTGAACCGATCAGTATTGCAGTCGAGACATTTGGAACAGAACGTGTAGCACAACAAGAGATCATTCACGCGATTCGTCAAACATTCGACTTAACACCGAATGGCATTATCGACATGCTTGATTTACGCAAACCACAATACAATCAAGTTGCAGCTTATGGACATTTTGGTCGTCAAGAACTTGATTTACCATGGGAGCGATTAAATAAAGTTGATGCCTTACAGCAACTTTTAGCAGTTGCTGCGGAGCAATAATGGTCATTGTAGCAAGTGCGGAACAAACACGTTTCGCACAGGCTCAAGCCCAAACACCACTGTATGATGCGCTTGTCAATTATGCGAAAAGTGATGTCACGCCATTTGATGTGCCAGGTCATAAACGAGGTGTATTACACCCGATGACAGCGACATTAGGTGAGATGACACTGAAGATGGATGCAAACTCGATGCAAGAACTCGATTTATTAAGCCATCCTGTCTCAGTGATTAAAGAGGCGCAACAACTAGCAGCTGAAGCTTTTCATGCAGATGCAGCATACTTTTTAGTAAATGGCACAACTGTCGGGATTTTAGCGATGATTTTAGCTACTTGTAAACCGAATGATGCGATACTTGTACCGCGTAATTGCCATAAATCTGTGATGAATGGCATTATGCTAAGCGGGGCAATGCCCGTCTTTATACAGCCAACTGTCGATCAACATTTTGGTATCGCACATAATATTACATTGGAACAAGTAAAAAAAGCGCTGGATGAACATCCAGAAGCAAAAGTCTTACTGATTACGTATCCAACATATTTCGGTGCGATGAATGAACTCGAAGCAATTTGCACATGGGCGCATGAAAGAGGCATGCTCGTTCTTGTTGACAGTGCACACGGGGCGCATCTTTCAGCAATTCAACAAGTTGATGCGATGCAAGCTGGTGCAGATTTAGCCACAATTAGCATGCATAAAACAGGTGGGAGTTTGACACAAAGTTCAATTTTATTACAAAATACAACACGCCTTTCACAGGGAAATGTGCAAAAAGTATTGAATATGCTACAAACAACAAGTGCAAGTTATTTATTAATGAGCTCACTTGATGTAGCAAGACGTGATTTTGCGCTTTACGGAGCGGAGCAGCTTGAAAAATTGAAGCCACTCTTCATGACAGCAATCCAACGAATTGATGCTATGACTCATTATGAAGTTTTAAAGGAGTCTTATATGCACAAGCAGTTTGGACAAGCATATGATTGGACGAAATTAGTTGTTCGTGTAAATGATTTAGGATTAACAGGTTTTGAAGTGTATAGCCTACTGAAAAAAGAATATGGTATTCAAGCGGAATTAGCAGAAGGATATGTCGTGATGTTCGTCATCACGTACGCTGATACGGCGGAGTCGCTTAATCGCCTAGTTTATGCCTTACAAGATTTGGAGATGCGCTATGCAAAAACGCAGTCGCTTCAACTCGAAATGGTTGTGAATGATGAGATTAATCCCATCATTATGACACCGCAACAGGCAAATTATGCAGCACAGGAAATTATACCAATTGAGCAATCAATTGGTCGCACGAGTGCAGAGACGATTATGATTTATCCACCAGGTATCCCTTTAATTATTCCAGGAGAAAAAATTACACAAAAAGTCGTGACATTATATAACTATTATAATCGGAAAATTGGCAATATTCTGTCAGAAAATGAATTTCCGGAAAAAATAACGGTCGTAAAGGATGAGGATCAATGAGTATTGAATTATCAACATTAGGTAGACATGTATTAATCGAATTTTATGGTTGTCCAGCAGAAATTATCGAGCAAAATAAATTAATTGAGCAATTTATGAATGAAGCAGCCGACTACTCAGGCGCTACAATCGTAGAATCTTGTTTCCACCACTTTAATCCATACGGTGTATCAGGTGCTGTAATCATTGCAGAATCGCACTTAACAATCCATACATGGCCAGAATATGGTTTTGCATCAGTAGATGTTTACACATGTGGTGACTCTGTTAGCCCTTGGAAAGCAGCAGAATATTTAGAGCAAAAGCTGCAAGCGAAAAAGACAGAATCATTCGAAGTACCACGTGGTATGGCGGATAAAATTCGTCAGTTCGCACAACAAGAGATTGCAGAAATTACAGTGAAACAAGAGCAGTATGTGGAGGCGACAGTATAATGAAGAAGTACTATACAGAACAATGGAGCGAAGATTGCCAATTTTCAATCGCTTACGAAGAAAAGCTGCATAGTGAAGCCTCTCCATTCCAACAAATTGATTTTTATAAAGGCGAAGAATTTGGTACATTCTTTACGCTTGATGGCTTAATGATGGTCAACGAAAAAGACGAATTTGTCTATCATGATATGATTACACATCCCGCTTTTGCGACAAATCCGAATATCAAAAAAGTATTAATTATTGGTGGAGGCGATGGCGGTACAGCACGTGAAGTACTACGTTATAAATCAGTTGAAAAAGTCGTAATGGTAGAAATTGATGAGCTTGTTTTCCGACTAAGCCAAAAATATTTACCGATTACAGCAGCTGGTGTAGAAGAAGATTCACGTATGGAAATGATTTTTGACGATGGTTTAGCATATGTTCAAAACGCACCTGACGCATCTTTTGATTTAATTTTAGTGGACTCAACAGACCCGATTTCAGTAGGGGAAGGGCTATTCACAACTGCTTTCTACCAAGAATGTCACCGCGTTCTTTCAGCAGAAGGGATTTTAATTAATCAACATGAGTCACCATATTTTGCGGAATACGCAGAAAATATGCGCAAAGCACATACGAAAATCAAGAAGATTTTTGACATTGCGAAAGTATATCAATTCCATATGCCAACGTATCCATCAGGACATTGGTTATTCGGATTCGCTTCAAAAAAATTCGATCCAATTCAAAATGTACAAGCAGAAGCATGGTCAAATTTCGGTTTACACACAAAATATTACAATACAGATTTACATGTAGGAGCATTCATGCTGCCAACATTTGTGAAGGAGAAGTTAGCACGTGAAGAATAAAAATATTAGTACTTTTATTGCATGTGAAGCTGCATACGATGAAGCCGATATCGTGTTATTCGGTATTCCTTTTGATGGTACAACCAGCTTCCGTCCGGGTACACGATTTGCGATGCAAGCGATTCGTCCCGATTCATATGGTTTAGAAACATATTCTCCTTATTTACAGCGTGATTTAGAAGATACGCGTGTATTTGATGGTGGTGAAGTAGAACTTCCATTTGGTAATACAGAAAAAGCGATGCAAGAGATTTTAGACTATACGCGTCAAGTAGTAGCAGATGGTAAAAAGTTTATGATGGTTGGTGGCGAACATTTAGTTAGTTTACCAACGATTCAAGCAGCCTATGAAAAATATCCGAATTTACATGTGATTCATTTGGATGCACATACAGATTTACGCCAAGAATTTTTGGGTGAAGAATTATCACATGCGACAGTGATTCGTCGCTGTCATGATTTTTTAGGTGATGGACGAATCTTCCAATTTGGCATTCGTTCTGGTACAAAAGAGGAGTTTGACTGGGCGAAAGAACATACACATTTAGAACCTTTCACAGCTACAACACTACAAAAAACAATTGAAAAGTTACGTGATGTACCCGTTTATATTACAATTGATTTAGATGTATTAGATCCAAGTATCTTTCCTGGAACAGGTACACCAGAACCGGGTGGCTGGACATATCGTGAATTAATGGAAGCGATTCAATCATTCCAATCACTCAATCACATTGTGGCAGCAGATGTCGTGGAGTTATCACCACAATATGACGTTTCGGGTGGTTCAACAGCAGTCGCATGTAAAACAATTCGAGAAATGCTTTTAACATTAGCGAAATAGTTCCAATATATAATAGAAGAAAAAAACAGGCTAGGGTTTACGTATAAAAAACGTCAAACTCTAGCCTGTTTATTTTATTCAGTCTTATCTTTTTCAGCTTGTGCGCGTAGTAAGTCGCGAATTTCCTTTAATACATCATCTGTTGTTTCTTTTGGAGCTTCTTCGACTTCTTCTTCCTTCTTTTTAGCAAATTGTAGTTTATTTAACGTACGCACAAAGAAGAAGATTGCAGCAGCGATAATAAAGAAGTCAAATACACTTTGTATAAATGCACCGTATTGAATGCCAAAAGCAGTTAAGTCTTCAAATTGTTTTTCTGAACCCAAAATCTTAGCGAGTAAGGGCATAATAATATTGTTTACAAGCGAACTAACAATTTTACCGAAAGCACCCCCAATGACAACCCCGATTGCTAAATCGATTACGTTACCTTTGAAGGCAAACTGTTTAAATTCGTTCCACATAGGATAAAACCACCTTTTATAAAATAATCTTCTTAACGATACCGTAACTGTACGATTGTATTCAAGAAAAAATTAAAAATAAAATAGATAACCTAACAAAAATAGGGATTTTTGAACGGAATTTGTATTAAAAATAGAAAATATCGTGCTATAATATATATTTGTATATAAGCTGGAACATGAAAGGATTTAAAAAATGAATAAAGTATTTTTAGCAGTATTACTCGCTACAGCACTCGCAGCGATTGAAGGAACGATTGTTGCAACTGCAATCCCGAGTATCACAGCAGATTTATCAGGTGTTGAGCTGATTAGTTGGATTTATTCAGCTTACTTATTAGCATCTGCCATTGCCACGATTCTATTCGGTAAATTAGCCGATATTTTTGGACGTAAAAAGATGATTATTATCGGGATTGGTATCTTCGTTACAGGTTCCTTACTAGCAGGAGTATCACAATCGATGGTACAACTCATTATTTTCCGAGCAATTCAAGGGATTGGTGCAGGTTCAATTCTTCCGATTACATTAACAATTGTTGGTGAACTATTCCCAACAGAAAAAGCACGAGCAAAAGGTCAAGGATATATTTCGATGATTTGGGGTGTCGCAGGTGTTATAGGTCCATTATTAGGTGGCTATTTAGTTGATCAACTATCTTGGCACTATATCTTCCTATTAAATGTACCATTCGGTTTAAGTGCATTATTCTTAATTGCACGTTACTATGATGAAAAAGTGCATAAAAAGAAACACCATATTGACTACTTAGGAGCAGTTATCTTTTCAATTACTGTTGTCACCTTCTTACTATCCATTATTAAAGGAAGTAACACAGGTATTTGGGGTTCAAACGAACAAATTGCGTATTATGCTATTTCACTGATTGGACTATTCCTATTCATTCGTGTCGAGTTACGCGCAAAAGAACCGATTATTCCATTAACACTTTTTAAAAACCGTCGTTTAATGACTGTAAATGGGCTAACATTTATGATGATGTCGATTGTCATTAGTGTTTCTGTCTACATTCCAATCTATGGTCAATCCATTTTAGGCAATAGCGCTACACAAGCAGGTTTACTTATTGCGCCGCTTACCGTCATGTGGACAGTTAGCTCTGTATTAGTTGGTACATTAGTCGGACGTTTCCCAAATAAAGTGATTATTCAAGCCGGTACACTGTTACTTGTCATAGGTACAACAATGTTAGCCTTTTTAACAACTGATTCATCGTACGTATATGTGGGTATAAGTACAGCAGTACTCGGTGCAGGAATGGGGTTAATTGCGCCACTCATTATTTTAACGGTTCAAGCAGCAGCAAAACCAGATGAAGTAGGCATTTCAATTGGTTTAAATTCATTTACGAATACCTTTAGTCAATCGCTTGGCGCAGCCTTTTTCGGTGTGTTATTTAACATCATGACAAGCCAACCTTTACGCGATTTAGATAAAGGTGAGATTCAATTGAATGGCTCGTTCGATCATCAATTATTTACAAAAGCTGAAATGAATGACTTACTTCATATTATTACGAGCGGTGTACAAGTGGTTTATATCGGTGCAGCTGTCTTTGCGGTAATCGCTTTTCTACTAGCGACAATGTTACAAAAAAATAAAGTTCGCCATTAATGGTTTTTATTTAGTAGAACGGTGTTTTTTGGTATAATAAGATTAATCACAGGCGGAAGGGTGAAGGTTCTTGAGAATAGTAGAATTTCACGACTTTGATATATTCAATATTAAATTCGATTTATTAGAAGAAAAAGAATTACTTGAGTTATTAGAAGCAAAACAAGTGGATGTTGACGATGATGATGAGTATCATCTTGTAAAAGACGTTAAAGTGGGTTTCTCAGAAGACTTAGAAGGCGCACAAATTATTGGTCAAATTGATTTAATCGATTTACAATTCCGTCGTCATATCGAAGCAACGATTAGTGGTTATTTCACAATTGACATGGAAGGTCAAATTGATATGGAAGCTGCTTCACAAAAGATGTATGAAGACGGTTGGTATGTATTAAAACAACAATTACGCCCAATCGTAAACTTTTTAACAACGATGGATTCGCGTAAAGCGGTTCATCTACCGTTAGACTTCTAAGAATCAACAAGTATAGAATCAAAAAAAGGAGCTACATTTCGTTGTTCCTTTTTTTGTTGCGACAAAGTAGATATGGAGAGAGATGGAAAGTATGAGCTTCAAACATAGCGTGCATCGAATTTCATGGGTACCGATTATAGCCTGTATAGCTGCTGGTTTATTCATGATAGCACTCTTTTTTATTGTTGGATTTCATGTGTTTTTTGAAAAGATGCCCCTTTTCTTAATTGAATGTGGGTTAGCTGGGTTGTTTATTTATTTTGGATTGTTTTTATGGTATCAGCGATTGAAAAAGCAACCAATTCATTATAATGATGAATGGATTACAGTGGATGGTGATGGTCATCGTATTTACTGGAACGAAATTGAATCCGTTCAATTTTCAAATGTCGGCGGTATGAAAACAACAACCATTGTCCCTAAAAAGCAATGTTATAAAATATTGAAACAACGAATGGGACGACATAATCTTCAAAAAGTATATGCATTTTATTGGTTTTATTTAGAGAGACCAAAACAACTGCACGACCAAATTATTCAACAGTGGTATCATGCACACAACAATAATACAAATCATCAATTAAAATAAATACAGGAGACGACATAAGTTTTCATGTCATCTTCTGTATTTTTTATTTTAAAATTAATCGTTTTTAATCGTAAAACCAAGACTCGATTTAAAATGTTGCAATGCCCATTCATGTCCTGTCTTATTAAAACTTGCGACACCATCTGTATAAATAGTGCAATCGTAGCCGAGATTATAAGCATCGACTGCCGTATGCAAAATGCAAATATCCGTGCAAACTCCAACAAGCGTTAGTTCGCGAATACCTCTTTCATTTAATAAAAGAGCAAGTGGAGTACCTGCAAAAGCACTATAACGCGTTTTATCAATCGAAAAAACATTCGGTTGACTTTTTATTTTTTCGTAAATTGTTTGAATGGAGCCATACAAGAGTCGTCCATCTGTTCCTTCTATATTATGTGGTGGGAATAGAGAAGATTCTGGATGATGTGGATCCTGTTTTTGATGTAAATCATTCAAGAAAAAAATACATTCTCCTTGCGTATGGAAAGTTTGAATCAGGCTCGAAATACGTTGTTCAATCAATTGACCAGGAATACCACACGTTAAGGCGCCATCTGTCGCGACAAAGTCACGTGTGTAATCAATAACAAGTAATGCTTTTTTCATAAAATTAATCCACTCCTTTTTAACCATTATAAGGGAGCAGACGAACGAAGACAAAAGATTGAAAAAAAGTTGTCACAAAATAGACAAAATGTTTTACTTTTTATTTTTCAGCATTTATAATAAAAACAATTCAAAAACAAGGGAGGTTTTTACAATGGAATTTTTAGAAACAAAAAAATTAAATCGTCAGGCTTTACTTTTCTTAGCAATCAATACATTAGTGATTCTCAACTTTGCGATTGATTTCTATGAATTTCATTGATGTATAATATGAACATACACATAACTTACTCCTTTATTTGAAATCTGAACGAATTCGTTTGATTCTCAAATAAAGGAGTATTTTTTTGTCTTAAATGGGTATTTAATGAAATGGAGGTGTTTTTTACATTGAAGAAATATAAAAGAGCTTTTGAAACACTTGAGCGCCCATTTGCGTGGCTTGATTTAGACGCACTTGATGCAAATATTGCAACCCTCTCTCTCCAAACAAAAGACAAGCGCGTCCGTATTGCGACTAAAAGTGTACGGTCAGTGGAAGTACTTCGTTATTTAGAAGAACATGTACCGTATATGTGTGGTTATATGACATATTCAGCAGCAGAAACAGACTATTTAGCACAACAGGGACTCAATCATTTTTTAATTGGCTATCCTGTTTATGAAACAGAATCTGTTCGAAATTTATGTAAATGGATTAAAAAAGGGAAGGATATCACCTTTATGATTGACGCACTTGCGCAAGCAGGCTGGCTCCACCAAATTGCAAAAGAGCAAGAAGTCAAAGTGAATGTGTGTATTGATTTAAATCTATCGATTAAAACACCTATTGTTTATTTTGGCACGCGTCGTTCATCGATTACGACAATTGATGATGCTTCGTTATTAATCGATCAACTTCAAGCGATGTCCTCACTTGAAATTGTTGGGGTTATGGGGTACGAAGCGCAATTAGCTGGTGTTCAAAATCAGCCGAAAAATAAAGCGAAAGGCTTAATGATCCAACAATTACAGCAACAAACAAAAGAGAAGGTAACGAAGTTAAGGCAACAAATGGTAGCGCTCGTAAAGCAAAAAGTAGGAGATTTACAATTTGTGAATGGTGGTGGCACAGGCAGTTTGGCGTTCACAGCGAATAGTAAAGAAGTAACGGAAGTAACAATTGGTTCTGGATTCTATGCACCGTCTATTTTTGATTTTCATAAATCAGTAAAGCTGGAATCAGCTGCTGGCTTCGCATTACGTGTTACGCGAAAGCCAACATCAGATACGATTGTTTGTCATGGTGGGGGGTATATCGCTTCAGGTATTTCAGAACAAAGAGAGCCGACAATTTTAAGTGCAGGTCTCACTTATTATCCAACTGAAGGGGCTGGGGAAGTACAAACACCTTTAAAAGTGAGTACGAAAGAGCATTATGAAATTGGAGATACAGTTTATTTTCGACATGTAAAGGCTGGTGAACTATGCGAACATTTTAAAGCACTTCACCTCGTACGCAGTGAAAAATATAAAGGAGCGTTTAACACATACAGGGGGGATGGACAATGCTTTCTATAAAAAAGATGCGACAAGGACGTTTTGAAAACTGGGCAGGGAATGTAAAAAAAGAAGGCTGCACACCACATGAACCACAGACGATTGAAGAAATATGTACATTCGTTTCACAGGTGTATGAAAAAGGGGGGATGATTCGCTCGGTTGGCGCGGCACATTCATTCAGTCCGGTAGCAAAACCAGAGCAGCATCTAGTATCACTTCATCATATGCGTGGTTTATTAGATGTAGATGCGGTAACACAACAAGCGACTTTTTGGGGTGGCACTTACTTACATGAAGTAGGACCGATTTTAGCACGTTATAATTTGGCACTTGAGAATATGGGCGACATTGCAGAGCAAACGATTGCCGGAGCCATCTCAACAGGTACACATGGTACAGGTTTAAAGCTCACCTCGCTTTCTAATCAAGTAGTGAAATGGGGATTTATAGATGGACAGGGGAAGCTACAAGAAGTGACGCGCAGTTCAGATGCACTCTCACAATCCCTCCATCTTTCGCTCGGTCTACTTGGCGTGATTGTCTACGTGACATTCCAAGCTGTTCCACTCTATGAACTGCAATATGTTTCACGTCATGTCGATGTAGCCGACACTTTAAAAAACGCCCATTTAATTACGCGAGCACATCGTCATGCGGAATGGTTCTACTTTCCTGGACAAAAGAAAATGCAGTTGAAGACGATGCGACAAGTCGAGCCATCCAATCAAAGCGAACCCTATATTCAGCACCAAATCGATCAATTTATCGAAAATACATTATTTCAAGCGCTCTCTACGACTTGTAAGTGGTATCCGAAAGCGACAAAATGGGTTAGTGAACTGGCAGCGAATGCTGTTCCAAATGGTCGGAAAAGAGGACTTAGTTATGAAATTTTTCCGTCTAAACGTCAAGTACGATTCGTCGAGATTGAATATGCGGTTGCCATTGAACAAATGACAACTGTTTTAGAAGAAATACATTTTGTACTCAAATCGCATCCGTTTGCTGTTCATTTTCCGATTGAGATTCGTGTTGCCAAAGGAGAAAGTGGCTTTCTTAGTCCAACGCAAGAACAAGATACAGCCTATTTTGCATTTCATATGTATCAAGGTATGGACGAAGAACCTTACTTTAAGTGGGTGCATACACTTATGAAAAAATATAAAGGGCGCCCGCATTTTGGTAAGATGAATGAACTAGATTATGAGCAGTTACAACAAGCCTATCCACAACTTCCACTCTTTTTAGAAGAACGACAAAAAGTAGATCCACAAGGTGTTTTTTTAACGCCATATTTCAAAGAATTATTCCAGCTTACGTAGTAGATACGTCTTATTTGTCTTTTGATTTAGAATTATTAAAGTTTTCTAAAAATATTGTTTTTTAAGGAATAATGACAATTTCGAGCAGATATAAGGATGAAAGCGTATTCAATAAAGATTCATTTTTTAGAATTGTTTAACAATTTAAAAAATAGCATTGACGTAACTGGAAAAACGCACTATGATAATAACAATTTAAAAAACGTATTTGAAACGACCAAATAAAATTTTCAAAGGGAAAGCGATGTGAACGAAATGACAGAACAAAAGATATTTTTAGATGGAGAGTTTGTTGCAAAAGAAGATGCAAAAATTTCAGTCTATGATCATGGTCTTCTATATGGAGATGGTATTTTTGAAGGCATTCGCGTTTACAACGGAAATATCTTTCGTTTAAAACAGCATTTAGTTCGTTTATATGAATCAGCAAAGTCGATTCTGCTCACAATCCCTTACACAATTGAAGAAATGACAGAGATTGTTGTTGAATCTGTTCGCGTAAATGAATTGAAAAGTGCGTATATCCGTTTAGTTGTCACGAGAGGCGTTGGCAACTTAGGGATTGATCCATCAAGTTGTAAAAAAGCGAGTGTCATTGTTATTGTAGAACCACTCGCTCTATTTAAAGAAGAATTATATGAGACGGGCATTAAAATCGTGTCGGCATCAAGTCGTCGCAATCGTTCAGATGTATTGAGTCCAAAAACAAAGTCACTCAACTACTTAAATAATGTACTCGTCAAGATTGAAGCGAATTTAGCAGGCGTTCCAGAAGCGCTCATGATGAATTCAGAAGGATATGTAGCAGAAGGCTCAGCAGATAATATTTTCATTGTGCGAGGCAAAGAGCTGATTACGCCTCCTGGCTATGTTGGTGCCTTAGAGGGAATTACACGTAATGCGATTCTCGAAATTGCACGTGAACAAGGCTATGAGGCGAAGGAAGAAGTCTTTACTCGACATGATGTATACGTGGCTGACGAAGTATTTTTAACAGGAACAGCAGCAGAAGTTATCGCTGTTATTGAAGTGGACGGACGTGTCATTGGTACAGGGAAGCCTGGAAAAGTCACAAACGACCTACTCAAGACGTTCCGAAAAATCGTCGAGCAAGACGGTACAAAAGTATAAACTAACAACTTAAGAAAAATAGGCGGTGTCAGCATGCGTAGTGATATGATTAAATTAGGTGTGGACAGAGCGCCACACCGTAGCTTACTTTATGCTACAGGTATTAAGACAAAAGATTTAGAAAAGCCATTTATCGGTGTATGTAACTCATATATCGACATCATTCCAGGGCACAAGCACTTACAAGAGTTCGGTGCGATGGTGAAAAAGGCGATTATTGAAGCTGGTGGTGTACCATTCGAATTCAATACAATCGGTGTAGATGATGGAATTGCGATGGGACATATCGGAATGCGTTATTCATTACCAAGTCGTGAGTTAATTGCAGATTCAGCAGAAACCGTAATTAATGCACACTGGTTTGACGGTGTATTCTACATTCCAAACTGCGATAAAATCACGCCAGGTATGCTTATGGCAGCTGTTCGTACGAATGTACCGTCGATTTTTGTTACAGGCGGTCCAATGGAAGCGGGCGTATCAGCTGATGGTGAAGCACTGTCACTTACATCTGTATTTGAGGGTGTTGGCGCATACAAATCAGGAAAAATGTCAGCAGAACAATTACTAGATATTGAGGAAAATGCTTGTCCAACATGTGGTTCGTGTTCGGGTATGTTTACTGCAAACTCGATGAACTCATTAATGGAGATGCTAGGAATGACGGTTCCAGGAAATGCAACGATTGTCGCAACTTCTGAAGAACGTTATGAGCTAATTAAGCAAGCCGCAATTCATTTAGTCGAGATGGTTAAAAAAGACATTAAACCACGCGACATTGTGACAAAAGAAGCGATTGATGATGCGTTTGCATTAGATATGGCAATGGGCGGTTCAACGAATACCGTTTTACATACGCTTGCGATTGCGCATGAAGCAGGAATTGACTACAACATTGAAGATATTAATGAAGTAGCGAAGCGAATTCCTTATTTAGCTAAAATTATGCCAGCTTCAGACGTATCCATGCACGATGTCCATTTAGCAGGTGGTATTTCTGCTATTATTAACGAATTAGTATCGATTCCAGGAGCGATTACAGCCGACCGTATAACGGTTACAGGAAAAACATTGCGCGACAATGTAAAAGATGCTAACATTACAAACACTCAAGTGATTCGCACAAAAGACGATCCGTACAGTAAAGTTGGTGGCTTATCGATTTTATTCGGTAACATTGCACCGAATGGAGCTGTAATCAAAGTAGGAGCTGTTGATCCATCGATTACAACATTCCGCGGAGAAGCGATTGTGTTCAACTCACAAGAAGAAGCACAAGAAAAAATTGATGATGGTACAGTTCAAAAAGGACATGTTGTCGTCATTCGATATGAAGGTCCAAAAGGCGGTCCAGGTATGCCGGAAATGCTAGCTCCAACATCTGCGATTCAAGGTCGTGGACTTGGAAAAGACGTCGCACTTATTACAGACGGACGTTTTTCAGGCGCATCACGCGGTATCTCAATCGGACATATTTCGCCAGAAGCTGCTGAAGGTGGTCCACTAGCACTTGTACAAAACGGTGATATCATCTCAATTGATTTACCAAACCGTACGATGAATGTGGAATTATCAGAAGAAGAAATGGAAGAGCGTCGTCAAAACTTACCTACATTTGAACCAAAGATTAAAAAAGGTTGGTTAGCACGTTATTCACATCTTGTCACATCTGCTTCTACAGGTGGAGTTATGAAATTCTAAAAATTCAAAATAATTAAATAATATAAATCGTTGATGAGGTTAAAGGTTTTGACCATCTATATTTTCAGAGAGCCGGGTTGCTGTGAGCCGGTAGTATAGCCAAAACTGACATCCCCTCGGAGTGGGTTATTAAACGCTACATTAGTTATTAGATAACCTCGGGCGCATACTTTTGTGCTTGTTAAATAAAGAAACTACTCTATTCGCTAGGTGAATAGGGAGCATAGTTTCATGAGGTAGTATTTTACTACGAATAAAGGGTGGTACCATGAAAAGCTTTTTTCATCCCTACGTGAAGGTTTTCTTTTGCGTGGATGAAAAAGCTTTTTTCTTTATACATGTGATAATAACAAGGGAGGATCCATAAATGAATGCTCAAACTCAAGTTGAAACAACAAATCAAATCGATGCGGGTGTTTCGAAAGAAGTCACACCTCGAACCAAAATGACAGGTGCAGATGTATTTATTGATGCGCTGCATAAGCAACAAGTTGAAATTATCTTCGGTTATCCAGGTGGTGCAGTATTACCGCTTTACGACGCATTATATCGTAACCCATTAAAACATATTTTAGCACGACATGAACAAGGTGCGATTCACGCGGCTGAAGGTTATGCACGTGTAACAGGTAAACCGGGCGTTGTTATTGCGACATCTGGACCAGGTGCGACGAATCTTGTCACAGGTATTACGGATGCCATGATGGACTCGATTCCACTAGTCGTATTTACCGGGCAAGTTGCTACGACAGTTGTCGGAACTGACGCTTTCCAAGAGGCAGATATTGTAGGGATTACGCAACCGATTACAAAGCATAATTATCAAGTGAAAGATGTTCAAGATTTACCGCGAATTATTAAAGAAGCATTCCATATCGCCAATACAGGTCGTAAAGGTCCAGTATTAGTAGATATTCCAAAAGATATCGCGAATACAGTATTCGATGCAGAACAATTTGATGACGATGCACCGATTCATTTACCAGGCTATCAGCCGACCACACAACCGAACTTCTTACAAATTAAAAAGGCGATTGCTCTATTAGAAGAAGCAGAACAGCCTTTAGTATTAGCAGGTGCAGGTGTTTTAGCAGCAAATGCATCAGCTGAATTGACTGAATTTATTGAAAAATATAATTTACCAATTGTGAATACATTGCTTGGATTAGGTTGTATTGATGGAGAGCATAATCAGTTCTTAGGAATGGCGGGTATGCATGGTACATTCGCAGCGAATATGGCGATTAGTGAATGTGATGTACTTCTAAACATTGGTGCACGTTTTGATGACCGTTTAACAGGTGACTTAACGAAATTCGCACCAAATGCCAAAATCATTCATATCGATATTGATCCAGCTGAGATTGGGAAAAATGTTGAGACATTAGTACCGATTGTGGCGGATGCAAAATTAGCGCTACACGCACTATTATCAAAAGATTTTACAACACCAAACTTATCAAAATGGCATGAATATTTAACTGAGTGCAAGACTGAATATCCATTATGGTATGACGAAGAAGCAGCACAAGGTGAAATTTTACCACAACAAGCGATGGAAATTGTGAACCGCATCACAAAAGGCTCAGCAATTGTGACAACAGACGTTGGTCAACATCAAATGTGGGCTGCACAATACTATAAGTTCAAACAAGAGCATCAATGGGTAACATCCGGTGGACTTGGTACGATGGGATTCGGTTTCCCAGCTGCCATCGGAGCACAATTCGCTTTCCCTAACAAGAAAGTTATTTCAATTGTAGGTGATGCAGGTTTCCAAATGACGCTTCAAGAGCTTGCATTATTAAAAGAATTCAATTTACCTGTCAAGGTCGTTATTTTAAATAACGCATGTCTTGGTATGGTACGTCAGTGGCAAGAAACATTCTATGACGAACGCTATTCATCTTCTATGATTCCAGTTCAACCGGATTTCGTGAAGCTAGCAGAAGCGTATGGTGTAAAAGGTTATCAAATCGATGACTTGAATCGCCTTGAAGAACAATTATCAGAAGCGATTCTTTCAGATGAAGCAGCTGTAATTGATGTACGCGTAAAGCAACTAGAACTTGTAACACCAATGGTTGCACCTGGTAAGGGCTTAGCTGAAATGATTGGAGTGAAAAAAGGATGAGACGAGTAATTACAGTAACTGTTATTAATCAAAGTGGCGTATTGAATCGTGTGACAGGTCTACTGATGAAGCGCCAATTCAACATCGAAAGCATTACAGTAGGTCACACGGAGCAAGAAGGTATTTCAAAAATGACGTTCATCGTACATGTGGAAGATGAACGCAAAATTGAACAACTTGTCAAACAAGTTTCAAAACAAATTGATGTATTAAAAGTGAATGACATTACAGATAAATCCATCGTAATGCGTGAGCTTGCATTAGTTAAAGTTGTTGCTCCACCGAATTTGCGTGCGGAGATTAATTCAATTGTAGATCCATTCAGAGGATCAATCATCGACATTGGTAAAAATGTAGTAACGTATCAAATTGTCGGTGATCCAGAAAAGATTGACGCATTTATTGAACTCATTAAACCATATGGTATTAAAGAGCTAACAAGAACGGGTGTTACAGCATTTGTTCGAGATGCTCAAATCAAACCAGCACCGCAAATTTCGATTTTAAAATAAACTAAACAATATTAGGGGGAATTTACAATGGTAAAAATGTATTATAACCAAGATATCAACGAGGCAATCTTAAAGGACAAAAAAATCGCAGTAATCGGATACGGTTCACAAGGCCATGCACATGCATTAAACCTTAAAGAATCAGGTTTCGACGTACGCGTAGGTATTCGCCCAGGTGGATCAGCAGAGCGCGCTAAAAATGATGGTTTAGTTGTAAAAACAGTTGCAGAAGCAGCGAAAGAAGCAGACGTAATCATGATCTTACTTCCAGATGAGCGTCAAAAAGAAGTATATGAAGCAGAAATCAAAGACGGTTTAGAAGCAGGTAACGCACTTGTATTCGCACATGGTTTCAACGTTCATTATCAACAAATCGTACCACCAGCAGACGTAGATGTATTCTTAATCGCACCAAAAGGTCCAGGACACTTAGTTCGTCGTACGTACCAAAACGGTGCAGGTGTACCAGCATTAATCGGTATTTACCAAGATGCAACAGGTACAGCGAAAGATTTAGCTCTAGCTTGGGCTAAAGGAATTGGTTCAGCTCGCGCAGGTGTTCTTGAAACAACATTCAAAGAAGAAACAGAAACAGACTTATTCGGTGAGCAAGCTGTACTTTGCGGTGGCGCAGTTGAATTAGTAAAAGCTGGTTTCGAAACATTAGTTGAAGCAGGTTACCAACCAGAAATCGCTTACTTCGAATGTTTCCACGAATTAAAATTAATCGTTGATTTAATGTACGAAGGTGGAATCGACAACATGAACTACTCAATCTCTGATACAGCAGAGTGGGGCGAGTATGTTTCAGGTCCACGCGTTGTAACAGCAGCTTCTAAAGCAGCAATGAAAGACGTATTAACAGATATCCAAACAGGTAAATTTGCGAAAGAATGGATTGCTGAAAACGAAAATGATCGTCCACAGTACTCAGTGAAAAAACAAGCAGTACGCGATCACCAAATCGAAGAAGTAGGCGCTAAATTACGTGAAATGATGCCATTCGTTGGACAAAAAGCAAACAAAGAAGTTGTAACAAAATAATAAAATATGGGGTGTGGGAAGTATATGCTTCCCGCATATCACTCCATACTTGTTATTTTCGCACGATTTGATTTAAGGGGGAAATTATAATGGAAAAGAAAATTACAGTGTTACCAGGAGACGGTATTGGCCCAGAAGTAGTAACTGCGGCTGTTGAAGTATTAGGTGCAATCGCACAAAAGTATGATCATCAATTTCATTTTGCATATGGTGCAATTGGCGGTGTAGCCATTGACCAATATCAAGATCCACTACCACAAAATACGATTTCACTATGTGAAGAAAGCGACGCTATTTTATTAGGCGCAGTTGGTGGACCGAAATGGGATCATAACCCAGCAGATTTACGCCCAGAAAAAGGACTACTCCGCATCCGTAAACACTTCGACTTATTTTCTAATTTACGACCTGTGCAAGCGATTCCGTCGATGCTCAAATCATCTCCTTTAAAAGAAGATATTGTGAAAGATGTTGATCTTCTAATCGTTCGAGAATTAACAGGCGGTTTATATTTTGGAGAACGTCATCGTACAGAGAACGAAGCACTTGATTCATTAACTTATACAAGAGAAGAAATCGAACGAATCGTCGATAATGCCTTCACACTAGCACGCTTACGTCGTAAAAAACTAACATCGGTTGATAAAGCCAATGTACTTGATACATCACGTTTATGGCGTGATATCGTAGATGAGAAAAAATCACAATATCCAGATGTAGAGGTAGAGCATAGTTTAGTTGATTCAACAGCAATGAAGCTAATTACAGCACCTGCAGAATATGATGTCATTGTGACAGAGAATATGTTTGGTGACATCCTAAGTGACGAAGCATCAGTTATTACAGGTTCATTAGGTGTATTACCTTCTGCAAGTATGCGTGCAGATAACTTCGGTTTATACGAGCCCGTACATGGTTCAGCACCTGAAATTGCTGGTAAAGGGATTGCAAACCCAGCAGCAACAATTCTTTCGGCAGCGATGATGTTACAATATTCATTTGGTTTATTAGAAGAAGCAAAAGCAATTGAAGACGCAGTGGCAGCTGTTTACGAAAAAGGATTCTTTACAGGTGATATGGCGCCAAAAGGTGTAGAAGCACTCTCTACAAATGACTGGACAGAAAAAGTATTACATGAAATCGAACCAGCTTATGTAAAAGAACAAACATTTATTTAATGATGATGAGGTGAAGAATATGGGGAAAAATATTATTGAAAAAGTATGGGATCAACATATTGTCTATCAAGAAGAAGGAAAACCAGATTTATTATATATTGATTTACATTTAGTACATGAAGTGACGTCACCACAAGCATTTGAAGGACTTCGTTTAAATAATCGTGTATTACGTCGTCCTGATTTAACATTTGCGACAATGGATCACAACGTACCAACGAAGAATTTACCAACAATCAATGACCCAATTGCAAAAAAGCAAATTACAACACTTGCGGATAACTGTAAAGAATTCGGTGTTGAATTGGCTGACATGGGGCATCCAGATCAAGGGATTGTCCACGTTATTGGACCACAACTTGGTTTAACACAACCAGGTAAAACAATCGTTTGTGGTGATTCACATACATCAACACATGGTGCATTCGGTGCGATTGCATTCGGAATTGGTACATCAGAAGTAGAACACGTCATGTCCACACAAACACTTTGGCAAGCAAAGCCAAAAACATTAGAAATTCGTGTAACAGGCGAGCTTGGTTTTGGCGTAACAGCAAAAGACGTCATTTTAGCGATTATTGCAAAATTCGGCATTGATGTTGGTACAGGGTACATTGCAGAATTCACAGGTGATGCGATTCATCAATTATCAATGGAAGAACGTATGACGATTTGTAATATGTCGATTGAAGCAGGTGCAAAAGCAGGTTTAATTAGTCCAGACGAAACAACGGTTGAATATTTACGCGGACGTAAATATGCACCACAAGGCGAAGCATTTGAACAAGCTGCGAAAGAATGGTTAGCACTTGCAACAGACGCAGATGCAACGTATGATCGTACAGTCGTTATTGATGGTTCTGAAATTGAACCATTCGTTACATGGGGAACAAATCCTTCAATGGGTACCGGGATTTCAAAAACAGTTCCATTTGCAAAAGATTTAGCAGATGAATCAGACCGTCAAGCGCTTGAAAAAGCACTAACATATATGGATTTAGAGCAAGGAACACCAATCGAAGACATCGCAATTCAACATGTATTCATCGGTTCTTGTACAAACTCTCGTCTACATGATTTACGTGCCGCTGCAGAAGTCATTCAAGGTAAAAAAGTAGCAGACGGTGTACGTGCTATTGTCGTACCAGGTTCTTATTCTGTGAAGCAATTAGCAGAAGCAGAAGGTTTAGACAAAATCTTCTTAGATGCAGGATTTGAATGGCGTGAATCAGGTTGTTCGATGTGTTTAGCAATGAATGAAGATGTTGTACCTGCAGGTGAGCGTTGTGCTTCTACATCGAATCGTAACTTTGAAGGTCGTCAAGGTGCAGGATCACGTACACACCTTGTAAGTCCGCCAATGGCAGCCGCAGCCGCAATCGCAGGCCATTTTGTTGATGTACGAAAAGTAATGAACGTACCTGTATAGGAGGGGAATTGTATGGAACCAATTAATATCGTAAAAAGTATTGTGACACCATTAAATCGTAAAAATGTCGATACAGACCAGATTATTTCAAAAGAGTTTTTAAAACGTATTGAACGTACAGGTTTTGGTCAATATGTATTCTATCATTGGCGTTTTGATGCAAATGATCAGCCAATCCAAGACTTCGTATTAAATCAGCCAAAATATGATGGTTCATCTATTTTAGTAGCACATGATAACTTCGGGTGTGGTTCATCGCGTGAACACGCACCATGGGCGATTTTAGACTACGGTTTCCGCGTTGTTATCGCACCAAGTTTTGCAGATATTTTCCATAATAACTGCTTCAAAAATGGAATTTTGCCGATTGAGTTACCTGTTGAACAAGTAGAGGCGATTTTAGCAAAAGCAGAGGCAGAAGATTTACAAGCCGTTGTAAATTTAGAGGAGCAAACCGTAACAGCTGGCGAAGATGTTTATCGTTTTGACATCGATCCTTACTATAAAAAAATGTTAATCAACGGTTGGGATGAAATTTCGTTGACGTTCCAATACGAAGAGTACATTTCAAAATTCGAACAACGTAAAGCACAAACTGTATAAATTAAGATAAGCTATCTATGGATGTTGGGGATTCCCAATCATTCAATAGATAGCTTTTTTATTTTTTTTTAATATTTTCAAAAAAATGAAACCTTTTATAAAAAGTATGCGACGATAGAGGTGAAGGGGTGAAAATATGACGATGGAAGAACTGATTGAGGCATATGCAGATTATTGTTATCGTGTCGCTTTTATTTATGTAAAAGACCACGGGGCAGCAGAAGAAATTGTACAAGATGTTCTACTCGCACATTATCGAAATGAACATGCTTTTGAACAACGTGCCTCTTTAAGAACGTATTTAGCCAAAATAACCGTACATAAAAGTCAAGATTATTTACGAAAGAAGAAAGGGAAGTGGCGCTTCTTTTTTACAAAAGAGAAGGAAGTCGACATAGGCGATTCGACGATTAACCCAGCGAATCTTTATGGAAGAAAAGAAAGAAATGGAGAAGTAGTAGATGCTGTTTTACAACTGGATGAAAAGTATCGTGCCATTATTTTATTTCATTATTTTGAGGAATATACGCTTGCAGAAATTAGTGAGATTTTATCGATTCCACTGAACACTGTAAAAACGCGTCACCAGCGTGCGAAACAACAACTCAAACAATCGTTAAAGGAGGTTTATTTTGATGAAGAATTTTAAACAATCATTTCAACGAGAGATGAATCAATATAAAATGTCAGAACAGGCAAAAGAGCGAATGATTCAAAAAGGAAAAAAAGAGAGAAGAAAAGTCATCTATAAACCCCTCCTATTAACTGCTTGTATGATGGTCGTATTCGCTGGCATTCTTCTTATGATTTTCCAACAACAAACGACACGCGTTGGACAAGCAGAAGATGGGATTCAGTCGATTCGAATTGATACAGAAGCGCGTTATGAAGAAGACGGAACAACATTAACGAATCAATGGTTTTCAAGCGAGCGAGAACTATCTTCTTCTAAATTTGAAGCATTTCAAAAAAAATTAAATGCGAGTCCTGTTATAAAAAAAGAAATAGAACCACCTTCTTTATACTATGTTGTCGAAGTAACGAAAGAGAACAACGAAGTCGAAACCTTTTTACTATTTTCGAATGACGAAGATACACAGTATTATGTAAAAGAACTTGATACAGATAAGATTTATAAATGGGCTGACAGTGTAGAGGAAACGGAACTCTTTTTCAAATTAAAACCAAGTGTTATGGAGATAGCACTCATCGCATTTATTTTATGTATACCCACTTTATTTTCAACATTATTCATTGAAAAAGAGAAGAAAGAACCCTATGAATATCAAAATAAAGTGAAAAATATTTTCGGGAAAATAGCATTCGTTACGACTATGCTTTTTGCATGGTACGTCATTTGGAAAACCAGAAATATTTTTTATGGTTTATTAATCTTTACATTTGCATCAATTATCGGTTCATTCAATAAAAACCATATTCGAATGAGCCGTCCAAATGCGATGAAGTTATTAGAAGGAACGAAGGATATACTGAGTTACACATATGCCTTTACAATATTTATTTTTATACTGTACCGTAATCAAAACGCTCTATACGTAGGAATTGCCTTTATTGTTTTAAGCTTTATTTTATGGTTTGTCATGAAAAATCGTGAAGAAGTAACGTGTCCACATTGCGACGAAGTGCTCGACTATCGGACGACGTGGAAACTTCAGTGGGGTATGAAGAAATATCAAGCATGTGGACATTGTGCACAACCGATTTATTTAAATAAAAGGCGCATTGATCTACAAGGCTTCCTGCTAAGTCTTGTGTTAGGCGCATTGTCAATCGGAGCGAATCTATATGGAATTCACATAGCGTATATTATTGGTGTCATCATCGTGTATGTTCTTTACTTTATATTATTTTCACCGCTCTTTATTCGTGTCGACAAAGAGGATAAACCACTTTGGTGATGAAAATAAAACCAACTATTGCATAAATTACTAGGGAGTGCTATACTCACCTTAACAAAATCATAGTGTGCTAGGAGTGCTGGTGTTGCCAGCTGAGATGGAGCCGTAAGCTCTGGATTCTTTCAACCTGATCTAGTTCATACTAGCGTAGGGAAGCCGTTTCGACCGAAAAAACAATTTCAGGTCCCTGTTTCGATACGTGTATGGAGACAGGGGCTTTTTCTAATTTCATAATGCTTCACCACTAGGGGTGCCGTTTTTACGTGCTGAGAGAGGTTTCGACACCTTAACCCTTATTACCTGATCTAGTTCGGACTAGCGTAGGGAAGTGGCATGCGATGATTCTGTCATTTGCAGCCATTTCGATTCTTTGTCGAGATGGCTTTTTTTATAGAGGAGGAAGATCATTGGAGAGTTTAGCTTTACAAGATGTCTGTTTTCGTTACGAAGAACAACCCATTTTAGACCATGTTCATTTTTCCATTCAAGAAGGTGAATTCGTTTCGTTAATTGGTCCAAGTGGTTGCGGAAAAAGTACGATTTTTCGTCTCATTACAGGTCTATCTCAGGCACAATCGGGACAAGTGACCGTAGCGAAACAACCGGTAGGCTATATGCCACAGCAAGATTTACTGCTTCCTTGGCGAACGGTATTACAAAATACATTGTTGCCATTAGAATGTCAGCGAATACCGAAAAAGAGAGCAGAAGAACAGAGTAAGGCGTTACTCGAGGAATTTGGTCTAGGAGCTTACATGCATAAAAAACCAAAAGACTTATCGGGTGGCATGCGCCAACGTGTTGCCTTCATTCGTGCATTGAATGCTTCACAAGATGTACTGTTACTCGATGAACCATTTAGTGCACTTGATGCACTGACGAAGATGGAGTTACAAGATTGGTTATACATACAAGCGAAGAAATGGCGTAAAACCATTTTATTTATTACGCATGATGTGGATGAAGCGCTCTATTTATCAGATCGTATTCTAACTGTACAGCAGACACCAATTCATACGCTACACGAAACGATTGTCCCAATGGAACATAAAAGACAGCGTTCAGATTTAGCAAGTAAGGAGGTGCAAGACGTGAAGCAACAACTGATTTACATGTTGCAACAAGGACGTCAGCAATTATGAGAAAAAATGCACCTGCGATTTACGTGAGTGTGGGACTGCTACTCATTTGGGAAGTATTTGCGCGCTGGCTAAATGAGATGTACATCTTACCGTCTCCAACAGCCATCTTACAAAAGATGTGGGATTTTAGAGAAGCTCTATTTACCGTCCATTTACCTGCAACACTACAAGTACTTTGGATTGGTTTACTAATTTCAATTATTTTAGGCATTGGCCTCGCGATTATGATGCACCTCAGTCATTGGTCGGAGCGCGCATTCTATCCGCTACTCGTCGCGTCACAGACGATTCCCATTACAGCACTCGCGCCCATTTTTGTTTTATGGTTCGGTTACACGATTTGGAGTAAAGTGCTTGTGACTGTCCTCATTGCGTTTTTCCCGATTGCGATGAGTATGTTTGATGGACTGCGTAGTACAAAGCGTGAACTAGAAGAACTCATGCGAACGTACGGGGCGACAAAATGGCAAATTTTTTGGAAGCTACAACTTCCGTCAGCGCTACCACAGCTATTCTCTGCTTTTAAAATCGCTGTACCGCTCAGTATTATCGGCGCAGCTGTTGGGGAGTGGCTCGGAGCACAGGCAGGTCTCGGTTACTTCAGTAAACGAATGATGACACAGTTAGACGGAGCAGGTGTATTTGCGCCTATCGTTCTATTATCTACGATGGCGATCATTGCTGTCTTCATCATTCGAATCATTGAAAAAAAATATATCGTTTGGAGGAAAGATTAATGCGTTTGATGAAATTTTTTGTACTATGTAGTTTGTTAGTTGTCGTATTAGCAGGTTGTTCAAGTAAAGCAAAAGATGGTAAAGAATTAAAAGAAGTGACAGTTATGCTCGATTGGTATCCGAATGCGATTCATAGCTTTCTCTATGTAGCGATGGAAAAAGGTTATTTTAAAGAAAAAGGACTTGATGTCAAACTACAATATCCATCGAATCCAACAGACCCACTGACTTTAACAGCTGCTGGAAAATCAACCATTGGTATTTACTATCAGCAAGATGTCATTATGGCACGTGCGAATGAAGGAGTTCCAATTCAGTCGATTGGTACGATTGTCCAATCACCACTTAGTCAATTGATGTCACTAAAAGAATCGAATATTCAACGACCACGCGATTTAGAAGGAAAAACAGTTGGTTATGGCGGTACACCATTAAGTGAAGCGACAATTAAAGCGATGGTAAAAGAAGATGGGGGCGACCCGAATCAAGTGAAGTTAGTCGACGTAGGCTTTGAATTAGTATCCGCACTCATTACGAAAAAAGTGGATGTTTTAGCAGGTGGTCTAATTAACCATGAGCTACCTGTCATGGAGGAAAAGGGCTATCCGATTTCAACAATGGACCCATCGGAATTCGGTGTACCAAAGAGTCATGAAATTGTCTTCGTAGCAAGTGACCGTACGATTGCGAAAGACGAAGCAACATTAAAAGCATTTTTAGAAGCAGCGAAACAAGGGTTTGATTATACGAAGAAGAATCCAGATGAATCGCTTGCTATTCTATTAGATCATCAAGAGAAAGACCAATTCCCACTGACGAAAAGTATCGAGGAAAAAAGCTTGAAGATTGTAACAGATAAGATGGAGACGAAGGAAGAGCCGTTCTTATCGGATAATCCAGCCAGCTGGGAAAAGCAAAATGAGTGGCTCGTTCAACAAAAAATTGCCGATAAAATGGTGCCAACAGACGAGCTATATAAAGAACTGGTGAAGTAGATGAAGATTCATGTTCTTTCAGATGGCAAGCAGACGAATGAACAGTTTGTAAAACGTGTTATGCATGCAGAAACCGAAATAGACGCACTACATTTTCGTGAATATGAACGCACAGCAAAGGAGTTATATCAGCTTATAGATCAGTGTCTACAAGCTGGTTTTCCTCTTCATAAAATGATCGTCCATGATCGGTTAGATGTTGCCCATGCACATCAAATTCAAACCGTTCAAGTTGGTTACAGAAGTCTACCTATTCCCGTAATTCGCGTGCGCTTTTCAGAATTTTCAATTATCGAATCAGTTCATTCTATTGAAGAATTACATAAGAGTGAGGCGGATCAATGTATGTTATCACCGATTTTTCATACAAGTTGTAAAAAAGATGCGATTCCTTTAGCAGCAGATATTCTCCAAACAGCGAAGCGTCCGTATATTGCATTAGGAGGGATTACGCCCCACAACGTACATCTTGTGAAAAGTGAAAGAATAGCGATTCGCTCGGGTTTTTGGGAGGCAGAAAATGGTTGTGACATATTAAAAATCTATCGTGAAATGAGGGAGAACTATGAAGAATTATGATGTCATCATCATTGGCGGCGGTGCAATCGGCAGTTCAATCGCCTATTCGCTTTCTAAACGAAAAAAGCGAGTAGCCATCATCGAAAAACAGATGATTGGCAGTGGTGCTTCATCTGCGGCTGCTGGTTTACTCGGTGTACAAGCAGAGTGGGATGCGGAAGATCCACTCTTTCACCTAGCACAGCAAAGTCGTCGATTATTTCCAAAACTTCAAGAGGAAATTCGTACACTCTCAGGCATTGATATTGGTTATGAACAAAAAGGAATCTTGCGCATCGCTCATACAGAACAAGAACTCGCACGTATTCATGACATTATGAACTGGCAAAGTGCGTGTGGTGAAGTGTGTGAAGCGATGACGATGGCACAAGTACAGCAGATAGAACCAGCAGTGTCATCTAAATTATATGGTGGTGTATTTTGCCGAGATGATGGGCATGTACTTGCAAAGGACTTAACAAAAGGCTATGCCGCGAGTGCCGCAGCACTTGGTTGTGCCATTTACGAACATACGGAAGTGACCCAGATTATAGAACAGCAAGGAGAAGTATGTGGTGTGCAAACAACAGCAGGCATGTTGGAAACGAAACAAATCATACTAGCAACGGGCGCATCAAATCAGACGCTGCAACAACATTTTGAAATTGAAGCGATTCCTGTGAAGGGGGAAGTCGTTTGCTTGCATAGTTATGAACCGATTTTACAAGTGCCACTATTTCGAGAACGATTTTATATTGCACCAAAACGAGGCGGTCATTACGTCATTGGGGCAACGATGAAGCGAGGTGACGTAACAAAGCACGTGGAAGCAGCAAGTGTGCAACATCTATTAAATCAAGCTTTTGAACTTGTACCAGCACTTCAACAGGCGACCTTTAAAACGAGCTGGGCAGGTTTGCGTCCAGACTGTTCTTTAGAACGACCACTTATGGCACAACATGCGACAACAAAAGGATTATGGTGTGCGGTTGGACATTACAGGAATGGTATTTTACTCAGTGCCATTACAGGTGAATATATGGCAAATCAATTAGAGGAGGTGACAAATACGTGCAATTACGTGTAAACGGTCATTTTATCGATGTACCAGAGGAAGTACAGACAGTCGCAGCACTTGTCGATTTTTTAGCACTTCAATCGAAAGTCATCATCGTGGAACAAAACGGTGCCATTTTACAGGCAGATGAGCATGAACGAGCAATTCAACCAAGCGATTCATTCGAAATCGTAACATTCGTAGGAGGCGGTTAATATGTTAACTATTGGAGAAAAACAATTCACATCACGTTTATTATTAGGAACAGGGAAATTTACAGATTTTGATGTACAACAACAGGCGATTGCAGCGTCGGAAACAGAAATCCTTACATTCGCAGTTCGTCGTATGAATATTTTTGAACCGACACAACCGAATTTATTAGAAAAAATTGATGTATCAAAATATACACTATTACCGAATACAGCAGGTGCAAAAACGGCAGAAGAAGCAGTTCGCATTGCACAACTCGCAAAAGCATCGGGGCTATGTGACATGATTAAAGTCGAAGTGATTGGTTGTGACCGTAGTTTATTACCAGATCCAATTGAAACATTGAAAGCAACCGAAAAATTATTAGAACTTGGCTTTATTGTATTACCTTATACGTCAGATGACGTGGTACTCGCACGCCATTTACAAGAGCTTGGTGCACATGCCATCATGCCAGGTGCTTCACCAATCGGTTCAGGACAAGGTGTTATTAATCCGCTGAACTTACAATTCATTATGGAACAATCAACAGTGCCTGTCATTGTCGATGCAG
Organism: Kurthia sp. 11kri321; assembly: GCF_001534765.1. Lineage (NCBI taxonomy): Bacteria > Bacillati > Bacillota > Bacilli > Caryophanales > Caryophanaceae > Kurthia > Kurthia sp. 11kri321. Next base: position 1,506,803 of record NZ_CP013217.1, on the reverse strand, counting down.
GGATTGGCACACCAGCAGATGCAGCTTATGCAATGCAGTTAGGTGCAGACGGTGTCTTATTAAATACAGCAGTAAGTGGCGCACAAAATCCAATTCAAATGGCACGCGCAATGAAGTATGCGATTGAAGCAGGGCGCATGGGGTATGAAGCAGGAGCCATTCCGAAAAAAGAATATGGTATTGCGAGTAGTCCGCAAAAAGGAATGAGTCCGATTGGATAGTGTACGTTATTCACGTCAAATTCTGTTTGAACCGATTGGCACAACAGGGCAGCAAGCATTACGAGATGCACATATCCTTGTGATTGGTCTTGGTGCATTAGGCAGTCAAATAACAGAACAATGTGTGCGAGCAGGTGTTGGACATCTGTCGATTGTTGACCGAGATTATGTCGACTACTCTAATTTACAACGTCAAACACTCTATCATGAACAAGATGCTGAACAAGGTTTGCCAAAGGCGGTTGCCGCACATCAACATCTACGCGCCATCAATCAATCCGTTCAAATTGATGCGTACATAGAAGATGTCAGTCCTGCTTTTTTAACACAATTTAAACAAGTCGACGTCATCATCGATGCGACAGATAATTTTGATATTCGTTTTATAGTCAACGACTTCGCCTATCAGCAACAGATTCCATGGATTTACGGTGCATGTGTCGGTTCATACGGTCTTTCCTATACTTTTTTACCGAATGAGACACCCTGCTTGCATTGTTTAATGCAAAAGATTCCACTTGGCGGTGCGACGTGTGACACAGCGGGAATTATCGCACCTGCTGTATCACAAGTTGTCGTCTGGCAAATGACGGAACTATTAAAAATTCTAACAAAACAATATGATGCACTACGCGGTACACTTATTTCAACAGATTTATGGAAGAATGAAATAGCCGAAGTGCGTGTACAAAGCTTAAAAGATCCAGCTTGTCCTTGTTGCTCATCTCATGCAACACATCCCTATTTACAAGCAGACAATCAATTGAAAACAGCGATATTGTGTGGGCGTGATACGGTTCAACTGCGTATGAATCAACGAGAAAATTGGTCTTTAGCTCAGTTTGCAGAAACATTACAAGGGCAAAATTATACACAAAATGACTATCTCATTCGCATTGAGGCAAAGCCCTATAAACTCGTCGTATTTCAAGACGGACGTGTGTTTGTTCATGGCACAAAAGATGTTCTTACTGCAAAAAAATTATATTATCAATATTTTTAACCAGAATACTTTAGCTTGGGTATAATAAGTATGAGGTGAAGAACATGGTTGAATATATAAAACCAACAGTAGAAGATGCGGCAGAGATTGTTGCATTTTATAATCGTGTCGGTGGTGAAACATCATATTTAAGTTTTGAACAAGATGAATATCCATTAACAGTGGAAGAACAGAGTGAAGCGATTGAACGTGACGCACAAGATGATAGTCAGTACATGTTGCTCGTGAAAGATGAAGGACGTATTATTGCGATTGGTACGATGACTACATCCCACAAAATAAAAGCACGTCATGTAACAGAGCTTGGTATTGTCGTTGAAAAAGCACAACACAGTAAGGGAATTGGTACAATTCTTATGAAAAAGTTGATTCAATGGGCGAGAGAGCAGCCATTCATTACGAAGATTCGTTTAGATACGCGTGCAGATAATTTAAAGGCTGTAGCACTTTACATTAAGCTTGGCTTTGTTATTGAAGGTACATTGAAGAATGAAACGTATTGGAATGACCAATACTTTGATCTGTATGTGATGGGAAAAGACGTCTAGTCCAAAAGAATTATTTTTTCTGTAACAGGAAAAGATGAAAATGAAAAGAGTTTTTCCTTAGGGAAATAATAAGTAAGCTAAACGCTTTTATACGAAGTGTTTAGCTTACTTTTTTTATAAAAGCTTATTTTTTTCTTATAAGAAACTTTTTTTCTTTATTTAAAAAACACGTAATAACGGAAAAAATCTTTGCATAGACTAAGAGCGATTTTGTTTGATATGATACGAAAGCACTTTCGACATCAGATGTCATTATTTGGAGGGTTTCTTTTGGACAAACAACAATCATTATTCGCCGCTTGGGTGAGTGTCATTAGCAATATTTGTTTAACGATTTTAAAAATCATTTCAGGCGTCGTATTCAAAAGCCAAGTTCTCCTCGCTGATGGAATACATAACGCAGCAGACGTTGTTGCTTCTGCGGTATCATTAGGCTCCATGAAAATCTCGAATCAACCAGCAGATGAAGACCATCCTTATGGACATGGGAAAGCAGAAGTTGTATCTTCCGCCTTTGTGTCCATTATTTTAATGTTGGCAGCAGTTTATATTGGGTATGAATCGATTCTTGCTTTATTTGAACCAGCGACAGAAGCACATATTTTAGCCTTTGTTGCAGCCGTTATTTCGCTTTTATGGAAAGCATGGCTCTATGTCTATACGATTCGCATTGGACGAAAAGAACGTAGCAAGGGATTAATTGCGACAGCTTATGACCATTTAGCCGATGTCTATGCCTCATTAGCAGCTGTTGTCGGTATCGGCATCGCGCTTATTAATCAATACATTATCGCAATTCCCTACGCTGCATATGGTGATCCTGTTGCAGGCATCATTGTCGCATTACTGATTTTAAAATTAGCGATTGGTATGATGAAAGAATCGATTGATATTTTAATGGAAGCAAGTATTCCATTGGAGCGAAGTCATCAATATTTTGAAACAATAAAGCAAATTACGTATGTCAAACGAATTGACAGTATTCGTGCGCGTAATCACGGACATTATGTATTAGTCGATGTACGTGTGGGTATTCAAGCAGACTTAACGATTCAACAAGGACATGATGTCTGTCGTGAAATTAAAAAACAAATTATGGAGCGCGATGAAGAAGTAACAGAAGTGTTAGTCCACCTTAATCCGTGGTACGCTGAAACAGAAGTAGCACGCACACCAGCGGAATTATAATGAAAAACCAGAATCGTATTACAATGCGATTTTGGTTTTTTGTTTTATTTTATTAAGTATGTATTATTCGCTTAATTAAAATCTGCAGTGAAGATTTAATTTTAAGTGGTATAATAAGGTTTAAATGTATTTTTTTAAAGTTAAAGTGATAAAACAAAAATATTAGGTGAGCTAACAACAGGTAGTAAGATAACTTATTTATTCAAAAAGAACAAATGGAGAGATTACTACACGGAAACAGGCGATAAAACATTAAGTACTAAGTGGAAAAGAATTAACGATACAGTGATTTTTGAAATGGATAAGTCTAATTCTACTAAACCATTTATTACTTTAATTGAAGATATTATGAAACCATTTGAATTTAGAAATAAGGTTGATTTGTGGAATGACTCTTTAAAAAATATTAATGAGATAATCGTTTTTTGTGGATTAGAGTTACTCTCAAATGGAAAAGTTATTACAGTGAAACCTGTGAACACTTTAGAAGAGGCCGCTAATAGAACTAATAACTTATATGAAAAATTAAATGAATATAATGTTCATTTAGAAGTAATAAAATATTGTAAACAGGAGTTGCTGCAAGAAAATTATTTCCATGCGATATTAGAAGCAAGTAAAGGTATATTACAGCGTATTAGAGATTTAAATTTATCTAGTAAGGATGGAAATACATTAATTAACGATTCATTTAATTTGAAAAACCCTTCAATTCTTATTAAAGGCAATTTAATATCTAATGATACAGAAAAGAGTCAATATCAAGGTCTAAAATCTTTATTAAACACTATTTGTTATTTATATAGAAATCCAACTGCTCATTCACCAAAGATGTACGATGATAGAAGTGAAGGAGATGCTATTCAAGCTTTATTATTAATTTCAATGGCTCATTCCCATTTAGATAACTGTGAATGTATTAGATTTTTAGAAGTTTAAAATAATTATTTTAAGTATTATAAAAAATTATATGTATTTTTCAAGAGCAAGATACATAAGTTTACTAGTTTTTAATCTATTTGTTCTACACTATATCTTAAATATAAATAATCTAATCAATTAAACGCGTAGAAAACGACTCCTGCGGGAATAGCATGAGCTGAAAACCCCACAGGAACGGAGTGACGAGGGGTTTGAAGCCATGCCCGCGGAAAGCGTTTTTCGAAGCGGAATTTGATTGAGTTAAAGAACCTGTATGATTTTTCGAAATCATACAGGTTCTTTTCTGTTGAAAATATTTTTATTTCAGACACTTTTCTAATCATCCGAAAGTTCAGGTGTTTTTGTACCGAGTGCCAGCAGTAAAATCATGAATAGAATACAAGCTGTTCCAATCCATTGCCAAAAACCGAAATGTTCTTGTAGCCAGAAGACCGTTGTTAAAACAGCAGCAAGCGGTTCTAAGCTACTTAATAAACTCGTCTCTTTCGGTGATAAACTTTGTAAGCTCTCGATATAAAACCAAAATGCTAACATTGTACCGAAAATGATGACGAAAATAAGATAGATATAACCATCTACATCGAATTGGGATAAATCGACTGCCCATGGTGGATGGATGAAACTAAGCATGAAGCCACCGATAACCATTGCCCAACCAACAACGACGAGTGAATCGAAATGAGCGAGTAGACGAACAGCATACAATGTATAAAAAGCGAGTGCGACGCCCGATAAAATCCCCCAAATAATAGCAGGTGTTGGGACGGATAAATTCGAAATGGAACCGTTCGTTAAGAGGAAGAAGCAACCGAGCAGAGCAAGCGTTACGGTAATCACGTCTTTTTTTGTTAAGACGGATTGTCGACGTAAGACAAGATAGAGAATAATCATGACAGGCGCTAAATATTGTAATAATGTCGCAACTGCCGCATTCCCATAATTGATGGACATCATATACGTGTACTGTACAGCAAGCATACCAATGATGCCGAAAATAATGAGTTGTAATGCTGTATGTTTATGTTGCCATATTTGAAAGATTTGTTTTCGGTCTTTTAAGAAAAATTGTACAGTTAACAATAAAATACCAGCGATGAGCAATCTTGTTGTAACAAGCCAGTTGACGTCAACCGCATAGTTTTGAAATAGTTTTTGTGCAACTGTTCCTCCGACACCCCAAAAGAGAGCGCCCACTGTTACGAGGATAAGACCGATTTTTCGAGCAGGTCGTTTCATCTTTATTCTCCTTTTTTTCTATGTTCTCCATGTTATAATAAAGGATAATCTACTTAGAAAATACTGAATTTAATGAAAAAAGTATAACAAGATTGAGGTGAGACCATGCAAATTACCGATTTTCAACTCAATGCACAACTACAAGAACTAACCAAGCATCATACGGTAACATTACCTGTTGCTTGTTATGAAACAACGATTCAAGCAAATGTACATGGTTATATACCACTTCACTGGCATGAAGAATTACAATGGATTGTCGTGCTACAAGGATCTGCACAATTTCAAGTGAATGAAGAATATATGACGGTTTCAAAAGGAGAAGGACTTTTTATTAATCAAGCGCAACTACATGGTGCAAAAGATGATGCAAAAAATCCATGTATTTACCGCTGTTTGAATGTTTCGCCGCTATTTATAATGTCGAATGAATTGTATGCAGCATATGTTCAACCTTATTTGCAAGCCAATAGTTACATGAGATTAACGAAGTCAACAAGTTGGTCGAATCAAGTGTTGGCGCATTTACAAGCAATCTATACATTACTTGAAACGAAACATCCGTTATTTGAATTTGATTTAACCATTCATCTAACACAGCTTTGGAAAGAGATGATTATAGGGTTTCAACAAGGTATTGCACTTAGACAGCCTATTCAAAATGAGCGTATGAAGCAGATGCTCCAATGGATTCACACACATTATGCTGAAACGATTATTTTAGAAAATATTGCACAAGCAGGGCAGCTAAGCCGCTCGGAATGTTGTCGTTATTTCAAACGAATTTTACATACAACACCATTACAATATGTGACGGACTATAGAATTCGAAAAAGCCTTACTTATTTGCAACATTATAATGTTACAGAAGTAGCTTATGAAGTGGGATTTAATAGTACAAGCTATTATATTGAGAAGTTTAAAGAACGTATGGGACAAACCCCACTTGCTTATAAAAAGAGTATAGCGAGTAAAAATGAGATGGAAGCTTGACTTTGCTTCCATTTACTTATAATATGTATATATGATTATATGTTCATATAAAGGGGTGTTAAAAATGGAAGAACAAAATAATAATCGGAAAATACTTTGGTATTCACTCATTATTATTACAGTGTACATGATTATTGAGATGGTTGGTGGTTTTTTAACCAATAGTTTAGCATTACTATCCGACGCAGGGCATATGTTAAGTGATTCGATATCATTAGCCATAGCGCTTATCGCTTTTACACTTGCACAAAAAGCTTCGAATAACGGTAAAACATATGGCTATAAACGTTTTGAAATTTTAGCGGCTGTTGTGAATGGTGTTACACTTATGTTAGTGGCTTTATACATTTTTTATGAAGCATTCGATCGCTTTAAAAATCCGCCTGAAGTTTCAACAACAGGTATGTTAATTATCAGTACGATTGGATTACTTGTAAACATCTTAGTTGCATATATTATGATGCGCGGCGCCGATACGAAAGAGAACTTAAATATGCGTGGTGCGTATTTACATGTTATTTCAGATATGCTTGGTTCAATTGGTGCAATTGTTGCAGGTCTTTGTATTTTATTCTTTGACTGGCGAATAGCTGATCCAATCGCAAGTATTATTGTCGCAATATTAATTTTACGAAGTGGCTTTAAAGTGACGATGGATTCAGTTCATGTGTTAATGGAAGGAACACCAAAAGATATCGAGATTGACCACTTAGTAGATATTCTAAAGTCTAAAAAAGAAGTACAAGGTGTTCACGATTTACATGTATGGACAATTACATCTCGTTTAAATGCGTTAACATGTCACTTAGTAGTTCCAGATAATTTAACCGTAATTGAAAGTTCACAATTACTCGCAGATTTAGAACATCAACTAGCCCATGAGAATATTCAACATGTAACAATTCAATTAGAAGCAGCTTCACTTGCACATCAACCTGATTTATTCTGTACGATGAAAGTAGAGCTAGATCCACATGCAGGGCATAATCATTAGGAGTGATATGTATGAAACATATATGTGAACGACAATTAGATGAAGAAACATTATTCGTTGTATCGCAAACATTTAAAGCGTTGAGTGATCCAACTCGTATTCGTATTTTAAATTATTTATGTGGTACAGAACGTTCAGTGAATGATATCGCAGAAGCACTCAATCTTGGACAATCTACGGTATCACACCAACTTCGTTTTTTAAAAAATTTACGTCTCGTGAAATTTAGAAGAGAAGGTACAACAATGTATTATGCACATGACGACGAACATGTCATTGATTTACTACACCAAGCGATTGATCATGCAATGCATGAGTAAGAGGAGAAATGACGTGAAATATCCGTCGTTCCTCCTTTTCTTTCTTACTTTGAAAAAAGTAAGGTTAGACTGGATGGAAATGAGGAAAAAACATGGATAATAGGCATTATACGATTGGACAAATGGCAAAGCTAACGAATTTACCAAGCCAAACATTACGATATTACGATCAAATTGATTTATTTAAGCCGATTTATACAGATCCAGCCACAAATTACCGCTACTATGCGGAATCACAACTATATTTAATCGATTTGATTAAAAGCTTGCGATTTGTCGGTACACCTCTTGAGAAAATTAAAGAAATTCAGCATTTCTCAATTGAAGAAATGATTAATTACTTAAATAAACAAGAAGAAACATTGGCTAATAAATTAGCACAGCTACAAGAAACACAATATACACTTCGAAAAACACGTAAACAAATGGAAGAACAACTTGCGATTCCCGTTTTAAATGAAGTGTTTACAAAGCACGAAGAATCCGCTCGCCTTCTTTGTTTAACAGCACCAAATGCAACTCCCGAACATGTCTCAAATGATGAAATGCGTAAGTTAACAGAGACAATTGAAAATGAGGGAAGCGTACAGACCATTCGTTATGGTAGTTATTATCCACTCAAACGATACAAACAAATAGAAGATATTCAATACACCCAAATTTTCATTCCGATTTTGACATCAAAATTATTCCATGTGCAAAATGAGGCGATGAATATTGTGACGATGCCAGAAGGCAAATATATTGAAATGGCCTTTATTTATACGTCGGCACAATACATTCAAATGTATGAAAAACTATGGCAATATATTCAAATAAATGACTTGCACGTAGAAGAGGTCGTTTGGGAATCTATTATGCCGATGAGTTTTTCAACAAATGTAGAAGAAAAAATTTTAGTAGAGTTAAAAGTACGTTTGCTAGATTAATCGCTTGACATTATAGTTACTGTAAGGTTTAAGTTTAGTAATAGAAATTGAACAGAATCGAGGTTATTCAACATGAAAAATAAGTTAACATTATTTATTTTACTTGGAAATCTGTTCATTGCTTTCTTAGGCATCGGTTTAGTTATTCCGATTTTGCCAACGATTATGAATGAGTTTGGTATTAGTGGAACAACGGTCGGTTATTTAACCGCCGCGTTTGCTTTATCGCAGTTAATCGTGTCACCTTTTGCGGGGAAAGCAGCGGACCGATTTGGTAGAAAAATTATGATTGTCCTTGGACTTTTCATTTTTGCCTTTTCTGAATTATTATTTGGACTAGGGAAAAGTGTGGAAGTTCTATTTATTTCGCGTATTTTAGGCGGTGTCAGTGGTGCATTCATCATGCCTGCTGTAACAGCTTTTATTGCCGACATCACATCAAATGAAGAACGACCTAAAGCACTTGGTTTTATGTCGGCAGCTATTAATTTAGGATTTATTATTGGACCTGGGGTAGGAGGGTTCTTAGCAGAAGTTGGTACACGCGTGCCTTTCTTTGCGGCAGCCATACTCGGCACAGTCGCGGCGATTTTATCACAAATTTTATTAAAAGAGCCTGAAAAGAAAGCAGCCATCGCAGATGCTGGAGAGCATGCGACACCGAAGAAGAAGGCAGGACTTGGTCGTCTATTGACACCACTCTACTTGTTACCATTCGTCTTGATTTTTACATCGTCATTTGGTTTAGCAGCCGTCGAATCATTCTTCAGCCTGTTCGTTGACCATAAATTTAATTTCACACCAAAAGATGTCGCGATTGCGATTATGGGTGGTGGAATTTTAGGAGCAATCTTCCAGTTACTGATTTTTGATCGTATGGTGAAGCAACTAGGGGAAATTAATGTCATTCGTCTTAGTTTAATCTATTCGGTCGTGTTCGTTTTAGCGATTGCACTAGCACCGAATTATTGGACAGTTATGATTGTCTGCTTCCTTGTATTTGTTGGTTTTGATTTAATTCGTCCAGCATTAACGACGTATTTATCAAAGATTGCAGGAGATGAACAAGGATTTGTTGGTGGTATGAACTCGATGTTCACATCATTAGCGAATGTGATGGGTCCGATTATTGGTGGTATGCTATTCGATCAAAATATGAACTATCCATATTATTTTGCAGCGATTCTACTATTAATTAGTTTTATCCTTGCACTATTTTGGAAACAGAAAAAAGCATTGTCATAAGTAGGAGGTGTCACTTTATAAAGTGATGCCTTTTTCTTTATTCTTTAAAAGGTTGAAACATATAATCTTTATTCCATTTAGTTATAGTGATTATTCCGTCTAGAAGGGTAGTATAATAAATAAAATAAGTTTTTAAATTTTCTAATTTCTTTGGATTCAATTGAGGGGGATGACCAATGAAAGTATCATTGTTCGCGACATGTCTTGTCGATACATTTCAAACCAATGTAGGGAAGGCAACTGTCGAATTATTAGAAAGACTCGGGTGTGAGATTGAGTTTCCGCGTTCGCAAGTGTGTTGCGGTCAACCAGCTTATAACTCAGGTTATGTTGAAAAAGCAAAAGAACCGATGCGTAAAATGATTGATACATTTTTAGATGCAGAAGTGATTGTTACACCATCTGGTTCATGTGCCACGATGTTTAAAGAATATCCACATGTTTTTAAAGACGATTCAGCTTATGCTGAAAAAGCACAAATCGTAGCGGATAAAACATATGAATTAACCGATTTTATTGTGAATGTTTTAAAAGTAGAAGATGTTGGCGCAACATTCAACCACAAAATCACATACCATCCATCATGTCATATGACACGTCTACTCGGTGTGAAAGACGCACCGTTTACATTATTAAATAATGTGAAGGGCTTAGAATTCATTCCATTACCATATAGCTATAATTGCTGTGGATTTGGCGGAACATTCTCAGTGAAAATGGGTAATATTTCAGAGCAAATGGTAGATGAAAAAGTCGATTCAGCGATTGAAACAGAGGCTGAATATTTAGTTGGTGCAGATGGCGGTTGTTTAATGAATATTGGCGGACGTATGCATCGTCGCGGCGAAAAAATTAAGACGATTCACATTGCTGAAATCTTAAATCAACAAGCATAAGGGGGGATTTTCATGGCGATTAAATATAATGACAATGCATTCAAAGATAATGTGAATACAAATTTAGAACGTGACTTCATGCGCGGTGCAGTTACATCAGCACAAAACCGTCTACATGGTGGACGTTTAAAAGCAGTAGACGAGCTAGGCGATTGGGAAGAGTGGCGTAAACATGGCGAAGAAATACGTCAACACGTTCTCGATAATCTCGACTACTACTTATATGAACTCTCTGAAAATGTTGAAAAAGCAGGAGGTCATGTCTTCTTTGCGCAAACACCAGAAGAAGCGAATGCTTACATCCAATCGGTTGTTCAAAAACAACAAGCAACACGCGTTTTAAAATCAAAGTCGATGGTAACAGAAGAGATTAGCCTGAATGAAGCATTAGAAGAAATAGGCTGTACCGTACTTGAAACAGATTTAGGGGAGTATATTTTACAATTAGATGATCACGATAAGCCATCTCATATTGTCGCACCATCTGTTCATAAAAATCGTTTCCAAATCAAAGAAGTATTCGTTAAAAAGCTCGGTTATCCAGAAGACGGTTCAGCTGATGCCAAAGATTTAGCACGATTCGTTCGTACAATTTTACGTGATGATTATATGCAAGCAGAAGTCGGCATTACAGGCTGTAATTTTGCGATTGCTGATTCAGGTTCCATCTCACTCGTTACAAATGAAGGGAACGCGGGACTTGTGACAACCATTCCAAAAACGCAAATTGCTGTTATGGGTATGGAGCGTATTGTACCGAGTTTAGAGGAGATGGAAGTACTCGTTAATATGCTGACACGTAGCGCAGTAGGGCAAAAATTAACATCATATGTGAATGTTATTACAGGTCCAAAACGTGCAGAAGATGTTGATGGTCCAGAAGAATTCCATTTAGTCATTTTAGATAATGGGCGTTCAGATATTTTAGCTGGCGAATTCAAGTCGGTTTTACAATGTATTCGCTGTGCAGCATGTGTTAATGTTTGTCCTGTGTATCGCCATATTGGAGGGCACTCGTATAACTCGATTTATTCGGGCCCAATTGGAGCTGTTTTAACACCACTTCTTGCGGGATATGATGATTTTAAAGAACTACCATATGCCTCATCTCTATGCGGTGCATGTACAGATGCTTGTCCTGTTAAAATTCCACTACATGAATTGCTACTTAAACATCGTCAAGTCATCGTCGAAAAAGAAGGACGCGCACCTGTTTCAGAAGGTCTTATGATGAAAGGCTTTAGTGTCGGTGCTTCAAATAGCACATTATTTAATGTAGGTACGAAAATTGCGGCAGCAGTGATGAAACCATTGTCAAAAGATCAAATGATTTCAAAAGGTGTCGGTCCACTGAAAGATTGGACGGATATTCGAGACTTCCCTGTTGTGGAACGTGAAAAGTTACGTGATTGGTTTGATAAGCGTGAAAAGAAAGGCGGAAAATAAATGATTCAAAATCGTGAGAAATTTTTAGAAAAGATTGCTACATCCTTAAACCGACCTTTTTCGCCTACACAAAAGCCTGTGCGTAATTGGCAACATAAGCCAGAAGAAAAAAAACTATCGCATTTATCCATTGATGAGCTGATGCCGGCATTTGTGGAACAATGTGGTCGTTTAAATAATACAAATGTTGTAGAAGTGTCATCAGGTGACGTGAAGAAGGCAGTCGATGAAGCTGTTAAACAACATGGCGGCGAATCCGTTGCTCTATGGAATGATGAACGCTTCCAAAAGCTCGGTTTAGACGAATTATATGAAAAACAGTGGGTAGAAGAAGGATTACGCGTACATGTATGGGATTCAGGTCTTAGTCGTACAGAAAACTTCGAGCGCACGAACGATTCGAATATTGGGATTGTGTTTGCTGAATATGCACTTGCTGAATCAGGAACGGTTGTTTTATATTCAGCAGAAGGACAAGGAAAGGCAGTTGGGTTATTACCGAACGCTTTTATTGCGATTGTTAAAAAGAGTACACTTCGCCCTCGTATTACACAGGCTGTACAAGAAATGGAACGTGAATTCGTGGAAGCGGGCAAAACATTACCTGCAGCTGTTGATTTCGTATCAGGTCCAAGTAACTCAGCTGATATCGAAATGGACTTAGTCGTAGGTGTACATGGTCCGATTTACGCAACGTACATTGTCGTATCAGATCAGTAAAAATTAAAAAATCTCTCTATTTTATAATGGAGGGATTTTTCTTTTTGCGTTACGATAATAAAGACGAAAAGGAGGTGCTTGTTAGATGATTTCTTCATCGATTATTTCAAAAACTCATGCAAAGCCTTTCTTAAAAGTGCGATTCTTTGCATGGGGTGAATAATTCCACATCGCAAGCTTTGTGTTTTTAATGAATGGTTTTGCCCTTAGAGATGACAATATAAGGAGCCAAAAGCATGAGTTATCAAAACGCAAAAGAAATTTTACCAGAGAAATTAATGAAAGAAATTCAACAATATGTACAAGGGCAAACACTCTATATTCCGAGAAAAGATGAGCCGAAGCGCTGGGGAGAAAAGAGTGGTAGCAGAAAAGCGTTATATGAACGAAATGAAGCTATTTGTAAAGCGTATGCGCAAGGTGCTACAAAGGAACAATTGGCGCAACAGTACTATCTATCGGTTGAAACGATTCGCAAAATTATTTATCAAAAAGGGAAAAAATCATTCAAATGATTTTACCCACTCGTCATTACGTTGGTTACGTTTTATACTTTGACTATAGAAATGAGGGAGTCAAAATGGAACCATTTATTCGACATGATCAAGTGATCTTCATTGAAAAACAGATGAAACAGATTATAGACGGTCAGCAAAAACATTTACCGAAAAGTGTAATGCGTGCATTGACGGAAGAAGCTCACTTTAAAATTGAAGCACAATTTATACAATTAACAGAAGAACAGCGCCAACTAATTGATTTTACACGTTATGAAAATAACGAGATGTACCTCGAACAAATCAAAGCGTGTGAACTTGATTTTCCCGTTGTGACACTTGCTGAACTAAAAAAATTACTACCAAAGTATAAGAAGTTAAAAGTGCCAGAAGAATTAGCGGCGAATACGAAGCGTAGTTATTTAGGTTTTGATGATGTACGTTCACATCAAAAAGTTATCGTGGCAGAAATAGCGGGTGAATTATGTGCGATTGCAGGACATTTTATCGATAAGCATCAAAAGAATATTTGTGCGTTTTGTGGATGTACGAATGAGGTGGTCTATTTCACAGCGAAGACCCACGCACGCGATCCGAAAAACCCCGACTATTATAAAACGATTAGTCATTTAATCTGTAAAGATAGTGAAGTATGTAATGCACATCTAACAGATTTGACGAAATTGCATGATTACATGGAAGAAGTTTTAAAAAAATAAGCCACTTTTAATTTCCAAACGGTGTATAATATAGTGTGATTCGTAAGTTAATGGAGGATGTAATAGAAGATGTTGAAAATTACTTTTGGCAAAACACGCTATAATGCGGATAAGTTAATATTAAATGAAGCGGATAACATACTTGAGCTTGGAAATGGTTATCGCATGAAAAATTTAGCTCCGAATGTTAAATTAGCTGACTTTTTAGATTATATTAACCACCAATACATGCTAGGTGATAATATTATCAATGCAGAAATTTGGTTTTTACGTAATGGTGGTAGTGAAACACAACCGAATTATATGGTGGAAAAAATCGTAGCAGATGACCAAGAAGAGGAAGAAGATTTTCGTCGTAGCATTTTAGTTGATGACGATGGCATGCATCACTATGGGTTTAAAATCATTCATGTTCATGGAGATACGATTTTATTTGAAACACCGCGCGCCTTAATTCAAGTCTATGTACAAGGACAACTGATTCCATTTACAGCGACAGCATTAGAAAAGAGTTTAGCAGCTTTTGAAAAGATTACACTGCATACGATTGCTACATGCGTAAATCATTCAACAGCAAACATATCGAGCGAGACATTCTTGCGCTCATAATACTTAAAATAGAAGAAAATGAAATCTCAGCAATGAGGTTTCTTTTTTATATGGATAAAAATTGACAACAGCATATAAAGAATTCCATAATAAGAATAGTGAGGCAAATCTGTCTCCAACCAGAAAAGAGGCTTTGATATAATGAATCAACCCATTCTTTTTTACGACGGAACCTGTGGTTTTTGTCAGTGGTCGGTACAGCTCGTTTTAGAACATGAAAAACTACCTACCTTTTATTTTGCTTCCTTGCAAAGCGATTTCGCTAAAAAACATTTGCCAGAAGCGCTGACAAAAGATTTAAATTCAGTGGTTGTTTTAGACAATCAACGCATTTTTACACAATCAGATGCTGTGATTAAAGTAGCGTCAACACTTTCTTTTCCTTATTCTTTGGCGAAAATAGGGCAATTTATACCGAAAAGTGTCCGCAATACACTTTATCAACTTGTTGCACAAAATAGACAAAAATTATCACCAGTAAGCAAAAAATGTCGAATCCTAACAAAAGAGGAACGAATGCGCTTTATTGAATAATAAGGTCATAACTTTTGCTTATCATAAAGTATAATTTTAATGTTATTTACTTATGTGCAGGCATCTTATATCATTGGTGTTGGAGAAAAGTGGCTCATGAAAAAGCCTTTTTATATTAGTTAAATTAGAGGGGGAACCGAACAAATGGCAAACACTAACTTGCATAACAGTCGCTCTTCATTCGAAGTAAACGGCAAGACTTACAACTTCTACCGTTTAGGTGCAATTGAAGAAGCTGGCGTAGCAAACATCAAACGCCTTCCTTATTCAATCAGAATTTTATTAGAATCAGTTTTACGTCAATATGACGGATACGTAATCAAAGAAGATCACGTAGATAACTTAGCAAAATGGGGTAAAGGATCAGATGCAAACGCTGAAGTACCTTTCAAACCATCTCGCGTAGTATTACAAGATTTCACTGGTGTACCAGTAGTAGTTGACTTAACTTCTCTACGTACAGCAATGAACGACATGGGTGGCGACGGTAACGAAATCAACCCAGCAATCCCAGTTGACCTTGTAATTGACCACTCAGTACAAGTAGACAAATACGGTAATGCTCAAGCATTACAAGCGAACATGGATCTAGAATTCGAACGTAACGCAGAACGTTACAACTTCCTAAAATGGGCTCAAACTGCATACGATAACTTCCGTGCTGTACCACCAGCAACAGGTATCGTACACCAAGTTAACTTAGAGTACTTAGCACCAGTTGTACACGTGAACAAGAACGAAGACGGTTCATTCGAAGCATTCCCAGATTCAGTAGTAGGTACTGACTCTCATACTACAATGATCAACGGTATCGGCGTACTTGGATGGGGCGTTGGTGGTATCGAAGCAGAAGCAGGTATGCTTGGACAACCTTCTTACTTCCCAATTCCTGAAGTTATCGGTGTAAAACTTACTGGTACACTTCCATCAGGTACAACAGCTACAGACTTAGCGCTTAAAGTAACGCAAGAGTTACGTAAAAAAGGCGTTGTTGGTAAATTCGTTGAGTTCTTCGGACCTGGCGTACCAGCACTTCCATTAGCTGACCGTGCTACAATTTCAAACATGGCTCCTGAATACGGTGCTACTTGTGGTTTCTTCGCAATTGATGAAGAATCTCTTAACTACATGCGCTTAACAGGCCGTGAAGAAGAGCACATTTCAGTAGTTGAAGCTTACTTAAAAGCGAACGATATGTTCTTCGATGCAAACTTAGAGCCAGATTACACTGACGTAGTGGAAATCGATCTTGCACAAATTGAACCAAACCTTTCTGGTCCAAAACGTCCACAAGATTTAATTCCATTAACTGAAATGAAATCTCGTTACCATGAAGCAGTAGTTGCTCCATCTGGCGTACAAGGCTTCGGTTTAACTGAAGATGAGTTCTCTAAAACAGCAACAGCTAAATTTGCTGAAGGCGATGTAGAAATTCCAGCAGGCGCTGTAGGAATCGCTGCAATCACTTCATGTACAAATACATCTAACCCATACGTTTTAATCGCTGCAGGTCTTGTTGCGAAAAAAGCGGTTGAAAAAGGCTTAACTGTTCCTAAATGGGTTAAAACTTCTTTAGCACCAGGTTCAAAAGTTGTAACTGGTTACTTAGAAGATTCAGGTTTACAATCATACCTTGACCAAATCGGTTTCAACACTGTAGGTTACGGTTGTACAACATGTATCGGTAACTCAGGTCCTTTACTTCCAGAAATCGAAGAAGCGATCCAATCAAACGATTTATTCGTAACTTCTGTACTTTCTGGTAACCGTAACTTCGAAGGCCGTGTTCACCCACTTGTAAAAGCGAACTACTTAGCATCACCACCACTTGTTGTTGCTTACGCATTAGCAGGTACTGTAGATGTTGACCTTCGTAAAGATTCATTCGGTAAAGATAAAGATGGCAACGACGTATTCTTCGATGACATCTGGCCATCAACTGATGAAATCAACGATGTATTATCTAAAGTTGTTACACGTGAATTATTCCAAAAAGAATATGAAACTGTATTCAATGCAAATGAAACTTGGAATGCAATTGAAACTTCTACATCAACTCTTTACACATTTGATGAGAAATCAACTTACATCCAAAACCCACCATTCTTCCAAAACTTATCAGCTTCTCCAGAGGATATCTCTGCTCTTGAAGGTTTACGCGTTTTAGCTAAGTTTGGTGACTCAATCACAACTGACCACATTTCACCAGCAGGTGCAATTGGTAAAGAAACACCAGCAGGTCAATACTTACGTGCAAACGGTGTAGAACCTCGTAACTTCAACTCTTACGGTTCTCGTCGTGGTAACCACGAAGTAATGATGCGTGGTACATTCGCTAACATCCGTATCCGTAACCAAATCGCTCCAGGTACAGAAGGTGGTTTCACTACTTACTGGCCAACAGGTGAAGTTGAGTACATTTACGATGCAGCAATGAAATATGCTGAAAACAACACTGGCTTAGTAGTATTAGCTGGTAAAGATTACGGTATGGGTTCTTCACGTGACTGGGCAGCTAAAGGTACAAACCTTTTAGGTGTTAAAACAGTTATCGCTGAATCATACGAACGTATTCACCGTTCTAACCTAGTTATGATGGGTGTTCTTCCGCTTCAATTCGCTCCAGGCGAATCAGCTGAAACACTTGGCTTAACTGGTGAAGAAATCTTCTCAGTAAATATCGCTGAAGGTGTAAAACCAAAAGATATGTTAACTGTAACTGCTACTGCAGCTGACGGTACTGTGAAAGAATTCCAAGCTCTAGCTCGCTTCGATTCAGAAGTTGAAGTAGATTACTACCGTAACGGTGGTATCCTACAAATGGTATTACGTAACAAACTTGCAAAATAATGTTGCGTAACCGAGAAAAGATCTACCTTAACGGGTAGGTCTTTTTTTATGCCGACAACGTAACCATTTTTTTGATATACTATTACATGAGGTGAAGAAAGCATGTATATAAGTGAAAAAGAGATTGAAATTCGTTACGCAGAAACGGATCAAATGGGTGTTGTCTACCACGCAAACTATGTCATCTGGCTAGAGATGGGCAGAACACAGCTAATTAAGGACCTAGGCTTCTCTGTAACAGAGTTAGAGGACGCAGGCTATGTTTCACCTGTTATGAACGTAAACATTTCCTACAAGGCTGCACTGCGCTATGGTAAGCCTGCTAAAATTCGCACATGGGTAAAAACACAGGACCGTTTACGTACAGTCTACGGTTACGAGATACTCCATGAAGATGGAACAGTTGCTGCAACAGCAACAACAGAACATATCGTTGTTAAAAAAGACTCTTTCCGCCCAATTTCTATGATGAAAATCGACAAAGCATGGTACGAACGCTACTTAGAAATCGCAGAAGAAAAACCAGAATGAACGCATTCTGGTTTTTTTATATGAAGTAGTAGGGTGAGTGACCCGTTTTCGCCCTCGAATGTCCCGAATCAAGCTGAGAGTGACCCAAACACTTCATCGAATGTCCCAAAATGCGGGTCGAATGTTCGAATTCACACTATCCTAGTCAATTGAAGTCCTTTTGATTACTCAAAAGCCTTGAAGAAAGTACAAAAAGGGAGCAACTTAGTCTTTTGGGTGAGTGACCCATTTTCGCCCTCGAATGTCCCGTTTGGACGAGTGAATGTCCCGAACCGAGCAGCGAGTGACCCAACAGCTTCATCGAATGTCCCAAAATGCGGGTCGAATGTTCGAATTCACACTATACTAGTCGATTGAAGTCCTTTTGATTACTCAAAAGCCTTGAAGAAAGTACAAAAAGGGAGCAATTTAGTCTTTTGGGTGAGTGACCCATTTTCGCCCTCGAATGTCCCGTTTGGACGAGTGAATGTCCCGAACCGAGCAGCGAGTGACCCAACAGCTTCATCGAATCTCCCAAAATGCGGGTCGAATGTTCGAATTCACACCAGCCTAGTCAAATCAAGTTCTATTGAATTACTCAAAAGTCTTGAAGAAAGTACAAAAAGGGAGCAATTTAGTCTTTCGGGCGAGTGACCCATTTTCGCCCTCGAATGTCCCGAACCGAGCAGCGAATGCCCCATTTCCGCCCCCGAATGTCCCAATCCCAAACAAAAAAGAATGGGTATGCACCCATTCTTCTAGTCAACATATTCGTATAATAGTTCGTCTAAGTCATTGTCGACTTTTACTTTAAAATCATGTCCGTCAAAGAACCAGAGATCATCTGTTTCGATGAAGAAGCGGTAACCGCCTTGTTCAGTGACAACAGCAGCGTCAATCGGTGTATCTGTATTCATGCCGATGGAATAACCTTCATGGAAGGGATTTGAGCCACCATAGCGAGCAAAGAAGCGAATATGTGCGCCTGGCTCTAAGTCCATCTCTTTTTGAAACCACTTGATTGCTTCATCTGTAATCAAAATTTCCATATACATGCACACTCCTTTTGATTTTAAATCCACGTTACTTTAGGTTCTGTACCCTCTTTGATACGTTTTATGTTTGCGCGATGACGATAAATAACGAATGTTGCAAGAGCTGTGACAACAGCGAATAGTAAATATTCTTGGTCGAGTACAGCATACGTTAATCCATAAATGAATGCAACGACTGCGGCGAACATCGAAGCAAGACTCACCATTTTAAATGCTTTTAAACAAAGTAAGAAAGCAATTAATAAAATGACGAAGATGGGCCAGTGATAACCAAGTAGCACACCCGCAGATGTTGCGACAGCTTTACCTCCGCGGAATTTCGCGAAGATTGGGAACATATGACCGACAACAGCGATGACACCAGCTACAAGCGGATGAACATGACTGTTTGAAAGAATCGCAAACGTGGGTAATAACGTAGCGAGCGTTCCTTTTAAGATATCCATGACTGTGACAACAGCACCGGCTTTTTTACCGAGTACGCGAAATGTGTTTGTAGCACCTAGATTCCCACTACCATGTTGTCGAATGTCCGTTTTATAGAACAGTTGACCAATCCATAGACCAGATGGGATGGAGCCAATTAAATAGGCTAGAATAATGACGATTGCGGTATTCATATCTGAATGCTCCTTCTTTTTCTCTTAGTTACAGGTACTAATATATTGTCATAATATTTTATCATGCTTACGCTTTTGGAACAATAAGACAATGTAGGTGTTTTCAGTTTATGCTGAAATCGTTTATTTCGCAATAAAAATACAGTAACTGTTTGCCACAAAGCAAAATTTACTCTTATAATAAGAAGGCTATGTAAAAAAACGTTGAACAGTAGCTAGCTATATTTGTAAATTCAATGATTTAGTGTATAATCAAGCCTGATATATAGCCTGTATGCTGTTGACAGAAACGCTAAGTTCATACTAGACTTAAATAAAGCGAAACAGATGTTCGTGTTAGGAGAGGATTTTTTTTGACGAAAAATAATACACTATCGTCTTATAATGAAGATGATATTCAAGTACTTGAAGGTCTTGAAGCAGTAAGAAAAAGACCAGGGATGTACATAGGGTCGACGGATAGTAGAGGTTTACATCATCTCGTTTACGAAATCGTCGATAACGCAGTTGATGAAGCGCTAGCAGGCTTCGGTAACCACATTATCGTCACACTACATGAAGATCAATCCATCAGCGTACGCGACTTCGGTCGAGGTATGCCTACAGGTATGCACAAAACAGGGAAGCCTACACCAGAGGTTATCTTTACTGTACTTCATGCAGGTGGTAAATTCGGTCAAGGTGGCTACAAAACTTCAGGAGGACTACATGGTGTAGGTTCATCCGTTGTAAACGCGCTGTCGTCGTTTTTAGAAGTAACAATTTACCGAGAAGGTACTAAGTATCAAATGCGTTTTGAAAACGGTGGAACGCCTGTCACGACGCTAGAACAGCTAGGCAAAACGAAAGAGACAGGAACACTGGTTCATTTTAAGCCGGATCCAACGATTTTCTCCGTTACAAAATATAATTTCGATACATTAGCAGAACGATTACGTGAATCGGCTTTCTTATTAAAAGGGTTAAAAATCGAATTAATTGATGAAAATACAGAAAAACATGAAGTGTATCATTATGAGAACGGGATTGAAGCATTCGTAGCCTATTTAAATGATGAAAAAGATGTGCTACACCCAGTCAAATATGTAGAAGGTACACAAGACCAAATTGAAGTGGAGTTTGCGTTCCAATACAATGACGGTTATTCAGAAACCATTCTATCTTTCGTAAATAATGTGCGTACACGTGATGGTGGTACACACGAAACAGGTGCGAAAGCTGCTTTAACGCGCGCTTTTAACGAATATGCACGTAAAGTAGGCTTATTAAAAGAAAAAGATAAGAACCTAGAAGGCTCGGATATTCGTGAAGGACTAGCTGCGATTGTTTCCGTTCGAATCCCAGAAGGCTTACTACAGTTTGAAGGACAAACAAAAGGAAAACTAGGTACAAGCGAAGCGCGTAGTGCAGTTGATCAAGTCGTCTCGACACAATTAATGTACATGCTAGAAGAAAATGCAGAGCTTAGTACATCGCTTGTGCGTAAAGCGATTCGCGCACAACAAGTACGTGAAGCAGCACGTAAGGCGAGAGAAGATGCACGTAATGGCAAAAAGAATAAAAAGCAATCGACGCTATTATCAGGTAAGTTAACGCCAGCACAATCAAAAAATGCGGCGAAAAATGAACTGTATTTAGTCGAAGGAGATTCAGCGGGTGGCTCAGCAAAACAAGGGCGCGACCGCTCATTCCAAGCGATTTTGCCACTTCGCGGTAAAGTCATTAATACTGAAAAAGCAAAATTACAAGACATTATGAAGAACGAAGAAATTGCGACGATCATTCATGCAGTTGGTGCGGGTGTTGGTGCAGACTTTAATGTAGAAGATGCAGCGTATGATAAAGTCATCATTATGACCGATGCCGATACAGATGGTGCGCACATCCAAGTATTATTATTAACATTCTTCTTCCGTTACATGCGACCACTTGTGGAAGCAGGGAAGGTCTATATCGCTCTACCACCGCTTTATAAAGTATCTAAAGGTACAGGACGTAAAGAAGTCATTGAATATGCATGGACAGAACGTGAATTAAATCAAGCAATTCAAAAAGTCGGAAAAGGCTATGTTTTACAACGCTATAAAGGTCTTGGTGAGATGAATGCTGACCAGTTATGGGATACGACGATGAATCCTGAAACACGTACATTAATTCGTGTGAAAATTAACGATTTAGAACGTGCAGAGCGCGGTGTTGCGACATTAATGGGCGATAAAGTAGAGCCACGTCGTAATTGGATTGAAACACATGTTGACTTCGGATTAGAAGAAGATGACAACATTTTAGAAAGTGAATTTATCGAGAAAAATGAAGAGCAGGGGGATCTGTAAATGACAGAGAAAGAGCAATTTCAAGATCTGCCTTTAGAAGAGGTTATTGGTGACCGATTTGGTCGTTATAGTAAATATATTATTCAAGATCGTGCATTACCAGATGCTCGTGACGGATTGAAGCCTGTACAACGTCGTATTTTATATGCGATGTTTATGGATCATAATACGCATGATAAACCATTCCGTAAATCTGCTAAAACAGTAGGGAATGTAATTGCGAATTATCACCCACATGGCGATAGTTCTGTTTATGAAGCGATGGTTCGTCTATCACAAGATTGGAAATCACGTCATCCACTCGTTGAGATGCACGGGAATAACGGTTCGTTAGACGGGGACTCACCTGCTGCGATGCGTTATACAGAAGCACGTTTATCAAGTATTGCAGGTGAAATGTTGCGCGATCTTCAAAAAGAGACGGTTGATTTCATTCCAAACTTTGATGACCAAGATATGGAGCCAACTGTATTACCAGCGCGCTTCCCAAACTTATTAGTAAACGGTTCGACAGGGATTTCGGCAGGTTATGCGACAGATATTCCACCGCATGCACTGCATGAAGTGATTGATGCAGTACTCATGCGATTGAAAAATCAAAATGCCACAGTAGATGAACTGATGAAAGTTATTTCAGGTCCTGACTTTCCAACAGGTGGGATTATTCAAGGTGTGGCAGGGATTAAAAAAGCGTATGAAACAGGTCGTGGTAAAATTGTTGTACGTGCCAAAACACGCATTGAAACATTAAAAGGTTCAAAAGAGCAAATTGTCGTTGATGAAATTCCATACGACGTAAATAAAGCCAATCTTGTGAAAAAAATAGATGAGTTACGTGTCGATAAGCGCTTAGAAGGTATTGCAGAAGTACGTGATGAATCGGATCGTCAAGGTTTGCGAATCGTTATCGAGATGCGTCGTGACATTCCAGCAGAACCGATTTTACAATATCTCTTTAAAAATACGGATTTACAAGTAGCTTATAACTTTAACATGATTGCAATTCATGACCGTCGTCCAACGATGATGACATTACCGATGATGTTAGATGCGTATATCAAGCACCAAAAAGAGATTATTACGAAACGTAGCCAATTCGATTTACGAAAAGCACACGCGCGTCTACATATTGTAGAAGGTCTGATGAAGGCACTATCGATTTTAGACGAAGTTATTCAAGCGATTCGTGCATCAAAAGATAAAAAAGATGCAAAAAACAATTTAGAGACGAAATTCGACTTTACAGAAGTACAAGCAGAAGCAATTGTATCGCTGCAACTGTATCGTTTAACGAATACGGATATTACGGAATTACGTGAAGAAGAAGCGACATTGAATGCGACCATTGCGGAATTAGAAGGCATTTTACAAGATGAAAAAACACTTGTGGCTGTCTTGAAAAAAGAATTACTTGATATTCGTAAACGTTTTAAAGAAGATCGTCGTTCACTTATTCAAGAAGAAATTGCAGAGATTAAACTGAACATGGATGTATTAATTCCATCAGAAGATGTCATCGTTTCGGTGACGAAAGATGGCTATGTGAAGCGTACGAGTCTACGTTCATATAAATCTTCAAACGGCGAAGGTTTTGCGATGAAGGAATCGGATGAAATTGTCTTTAAACAACAATTGAATACGCAACAACATGTGCTTCTTTTCACAAACAAAGGACATTATATTTTCCAACCGATTCACGAGTTACCAGATATTCGTTGGAAAGACTTAGGGCAACATATTTCAAGCTTGGTCAATGTGACAGATGCAGAAGAACGCATTATCCGAGTAGTGGGTGTCGAAGATTTCGAAGCACCATTATATGTTGTGACGGTTTCAAAATATGGTCAAATTAAGCGAACACTTTTAAAAGAGTACTTTGTCACACGTTATAATAAGCCATTCAAAGCAGTAAATCTGAAAAAAGATGATGAATTACAATTTGCAGATGTCGTAGCAGAGGACCAAGATGTCATCTTAACAACGTATATGAGTTTTGCCGTACGCTTCCCACTAGAGGAAGTACCACCAACAAGTGTACGAACAGCAGGTATTAAAGCAATTAATCTAAAAGACGATGATTATATTGCCGCAACAACGATTGTATCGCCAGAAGATGCAGGCGATGTTCTCATCATTACAACACGCGGTTCAGTGAAGAAGATGTCGATTAAGGAATACGAACCGACAGGACGTGCAAAACGCGGTCTTCAAACATTGCGCGAACTAAAAACAAATCCACATCGTATTGAAGCAGTTCTACGTGTCGCACGTGGTACAACGGTAGAAATTGCGACGGAAAAAGAGATTGTCGAAGTCATCTCAACCGATCAATATCGCCATGCGGATCGTCTATCAAACGGTTCACCCGCAGTGAATACCGCAACAGACGGTGCGATTGTGCGTATTACAGTACAACCACCTGAAGAAGCAGAATAGAAATCAAAAGGAACCGTAGAATAAATTACGGTTCCTTTTTTGTCGATTATGTGAAGAAGTATGTCGTTCATTTAAAAGCGTAGTATACTGAACAAATAGAGGAGTGGAGTTTATGAATAGAATAGAGCAAGCGATGCAAGCGAAAAAGAAAAAGCAATTTGATGAGGCATTACAGTATTATCAACTCCATCAGCGAGAACAGGGCATTAGTGCAGGGCTATTACATTCGATTGCGAAAATTTATTATTTAAAAGGTGACGGAGAGATTGCACTTCGTTTTCATCTTGCAGCGACACACTTAACGCTATATATGGATCAAATCTTATTACAAAATGAAGATGAAGAAGCGCTACAAGCATTAAAACGTTTACCAAGTGAAGTTCGTAAAACATTGCCACATGATGTTGCAGGTATGCTTTATGTACATCTAAATGCAATCAATCATATCGCACATAGTTTACTAGATCGTCCTGCTACATGGCAGGAGAAGCCAGAGCTACAGCCGATTGCCAAGTTATATGCTGCGCGTGTATTAGGCGATGGTTCAGAGCATGCACTATATGAACAATACAATCAAACACCTGAAAGTATGCAACAAGTCGAACAGAAGTATTACTTACCTGCTGGCTTCCAATATGCCTTCCAACAAATTAAGTGGCAGTCACTTGGAAATACAGATGTGAGAGCGTTATATTTCACATAATGAAAACATCGTAACGGAGCAATCGGTTACGATGTTTTTTTATTTACACTATGCATATGACTTTAAATTCTCGTATTGGTTCTTATTTTCTCTAAAATGTGGTTCTTTTCTTATTTATGTATTTCATCCATAATATGTCTACAAGAAAATAAGATGAAATGGAGTTGAACGCGATGCAAGAAGTTTCACTAAAAAGACAATTAACAGGTTTTGAACTGGTCATTTTCGGATTATCTTTAATGGCTCCTGTAACCGTATTCACAACATATGGAATTGCAGCAGATGTAACAGGAGGGCGTGTTCCATTCGCTTATCTATTTGCAGCAATTGCCTTGTCTTTTACAGCCTTAAGTTATGCTCAAATGGTAAAAGCTTTTCCCATCTCAGGTTCGGCTTATACGTATGTACAAAAAGCCTTTAACTCAAAAGCTGGTTTCTTAGTAGGTTGGACATTATTAACGGACTATATGTTACTTCCGATGGTCAATTATTTGATTGCAAGCATCTTTTTATCCTCTGTTTTTCCTTCTATTCCAGCGATGGTGTGGATTTTGATTCTTGTCGTGTGTAATACATTCATTAATATTCGTGGAACGAAAATGGCGTCTTGGGTGAATAGTTTATTACTTGCATATGCCTTCATCGTGGTCATTCTTTTTACAATTTTCAGTATTCGTTTCCTTCAAAATGATGGTGAGAGCTTATGGAGTACGATGCCTTTTGTTAATTCAGGTTTTGATCTGGGTTTACTAATGGCAGGTGCATCACTTCTTTGTTTTTCTTATTTAGGTTTCGATTCTGTAACAACATTAGCGGAAGAAGTTGTCAATCCAAAAAAGACGATTCCACGTGCGATCTTTACGATTGTGTTAATTGGAACAGCTGTATTTGTCGTCGTATCCTATTTTGCGGCACGCGTTCAACCTAATTATCAGAATTTTTCAAACTTAGATGCGTCAGGTATGGAATTGGTAGCGATGGTAGGGGGCAATTTATTCGTATCCCTCTTTTTAGCGGGTATGCTTATTGGCTGTTTTGCATCAGGTCTTGCGGCGCAATCTAGCGCATCACGTGTTCTATATGCGATGGGGCGTGATGGTATGTTACCAGCCATTTTTAGTAAATTACATGCAAAATATCAAACACCAGTCTTTAATTTAGTACTAGTTGGATTGAGTTCTTTATTGTCGATTGTTATGACATTAACAATGGCAACAGCTTTTATTAACTTTGGAGCCATGATTGCATTTTTATTCGTGAATTTATCCGTCATCGGATTCTATTATGTAAAGCAGAAAAAACGGGATGTGAAAGGTACAATCCTTTATTTAATTCTCCCATCTTGTGGCGCATTATTTGTACTGTATCTCATCATCAGTCTCAACGTGTACTCATTAATTCTAGGGATTACATGGGGAGCAATTGGCGTATGTTATTTGATTTATCTTGTAAAGGTAAAAGGAATGAAAAAATTAGATTTATCCTTTGAGGAGGCATCATAAATGAAAAAAGTCATCATTAGTCAAAATGTATTTACAGGTTTGCAAGATCAACCAGAACCAGCAGCTATTTTAATTGACGGCGCGAAAATTCAAGCTGTCGCACCCACATTAAAAGATTTAGCATTGACGGGAGAAGAAGAAGTACTCGATTTCGGTGAACAATTAATTACACCAGGGCTACATGATTTTCATCTGCATCTATTTACAGGTGCACTACAGATGATTAGTGTTCCATTACATGATACAAATTCAGCAGAAGAAGTCATTGAAAAAGTGAAAGCGTATGCAAAAAATCATACGAAGAAGTGGATTATTGGATTTGGTTGGGATAACGGGAGTTGGGTAGAAGATCAATTACCAACAAAAGAGATGCTTGATTTACATTTTCCAGATCAACCAATTTTGTTGAATCATTTAGAATGTCATTATTGCTGGGTGAATAGCGTAGCTTTACGTGAAGCAAGGATTACAAACGATACACCGAATCCAAGTTTTGGTGAAATTTTGCGTGATGAACAAGGAGAAGCAACAGGGATTTTAGTTGAAAAAGCACAAGATGCAGTCCAACAATTAGCGTATGATTTTAAGGATGAGGAAAAGATTGCGATGCTTCAAACCTTTTTTAAAGAAGCAGCACGTTTAGGTGTAACATCGATGAATGATATGTATGCACCATTCTCCGAGTACCTCGATGATTTTTCGTTACTTTATAAGCTAGAAGAAATGAATGAATTAACAGCACGCGTCTTTTTACAACCAAGAATGGACGGTGATTTAACGCGTGCGCATCAATTTAGAGCAGATTATCAACATCCGAAAATTAAAATGAATGGTTTAAAGCAATTTGTGGATGGTGTTATTACGGGGCATACAGCGTACATGGTAGAACCATATGCCGATCAGCCACATGTAGGAACAACAACCTATCCATTAGAAGAAATGAAGAAGTGGATTGTAGAAGCAGATGCACAAAGGTTCAGTGTTCGTTTGCATGCGATTGGTGACGGAGCAGTAAGATTTTCATTAGATGCTTTTGAAGAAGCGCGTCGTATGAATGGACATATGGGAACACGCCATACAATCGAACATATTGAATGTATTCAACAAGAGGATATTCCGCGTTTTAAAGAATTAGATGTAATCGCGTCTGTGCAACCTTATCATATTGCAGCATTAGAACAACAAGTCTATGTGGATCGTTTAGGTGAAGATCGATTTAAACAAACCTACTACTCAAAAACATTATTAGAAGCGGGAGCATTACTTGCTTATGGAAGTGATTTCCCTGTTGTAAGTATGGAGCCAATGCGCGAAATCTATCATGCTGTGACGCGAATGGACCGGACGAATCAAAAAACATGGGGAACAGGCGAACAGACGACGATGGCAGAGACATTGCGTGCTTATACACAAGCGCCTGCTTATGGATCGTTTAGTGAAGATGTATTAGGAACGATTGAAGTAGGTAAGTATGCAGATTTAGTCGTTTTTGAACAAAATTTATTTACAATTGAGCCAAGTGATATTTTACACAATGAAGTTGTCTTCACCATGGTAGATGGTCAAGTGGTATTTGAGAAACAAGCAGCACGTACATTGTAAAAGTCATTATATTTTCAGAAAATAAAGACTTATCGTATAATAAGCTATGGGTATTACCTTCAAATTTGTTTATTTTTAGTTGTATCGTATTCATTATTCGTTATGCTTTTCAAAATGACGACCAAAAAGGAGATTGAACGATGTTTAACGAAAAGTACAAATTATCAAATGGTGTACACATGCCAAAAGTAGGCTTAGGAACATGGCTTATTAAAAACGATGTGGTCACACCAATCGTTGCAGACGCATTAGAGGTGGGGTATCGACATATTGATACAGCACCAGCGTATATGAACGAAGGTGGTGTGGCAGAAGCAATCCATGCAAGTGGTATTCCGCGAGAAGAACTATTTATCGCCACAAAAGTGGGAGCAGAGTCGAAAAAATATGACGGTGTTGTCCGTTCGATTGACCGCTCGCTGAAAAAGATGAATCTCGATTATATCGATTTACTACTGATTCATAGCCCACAACCATGGAAAGAGTTCCGCGAAGAAAATCGCTATTTTGAAGAAAATAAAGAAGTATGGCGTGCGATGGAAGATGCTTATAAAGAAGGAAAAGTGAAAGCGATTGGCTTATGTAACTTCCTGCAAGATGATATTGAAAACTTGCTAGAGAGTTGTGAAATTAAGCCGATGGTCAATCAAATTTTAGCGCATATTTCCAATACACCATTCGAATTAATCGAGTTTTGTCAAAAACACGATATTCTGGTGGAGGCATATTCGCCAATAGGACATGGGGAAGTGTTACAACACCCTCGTCTTCAAGCGATGGCAGAACATTACGGTGTATCTGTAGCACAGCTTTGCTTACGCTATGATTTACAACTAGGTCTATCGGTTATTCCAAAATCAACTGGTCGTACACATATGGAAGAAAATACAGCACTTGATTTTGAAATTAATGAAGCAGATATGGAAGCTTTAAAACAAGTCGAAAAAATCGAAAGCTACGGAAAAGATAGTATCTATCCTGTTTTCGGTGGCAAAATTAAATAAAGTAAAAGTGAGGATGGGACAGAACAGCTCATTTTCCTTTTTTAGAGTTCACAACGAAAAACTGGAACCGCACAATAGCGCGATTCCAGTTTTTCTTATGCTCATGTAGGATGGTGTTTTTACACTTATGTCCCATCCCCTTTTCTCTTTACATCCCACTTAAACATCCGTATAATTCCATAAAATGAATAGAAAGGAATGATGATGTTGAATTGTACATTACGCTATATTATTTTATACGTCTCTGATTTTGACCAAGCCTATACGTTTTACAAAGATGTGCTGCAATTATCCGTTAAAATGCAACAAGGTACATATGTGGAGTTTGATACAGGACAGACGACATTCGCAATCAATACACGAGACTCTGTAAGAGAAGAAATCGGCTTAATTGTTCCACACGAAACGGAAAAAACAGCAACATTTGAAGTTGCATTTACAGTGGAAGATGTTGCACAGACAATCGATATCTTGCGTGCAAAAGGCGTACAGATTATAAAAGAACCTGTAACAAAACCATGGGGACAAACAGTTGCTTATATAGCAGACCCAGACGGACATTATATTGAGATTTGTAGTGAAGTGGGTGCATAACTGATGTATATGATTCGAAATATGACAGAACAAGATGTTTTATCTGTGCAGCAAGTGGCGGCGGAGACATGGCACACAACCTATGAGGGCATCATTCCACGTCCTATTCAAGATGCTTTTTTACAACAAGCTTATGAAGAATCTCGCTTATTACAACGTTTACAGCATGGCTTTTTTTATGTAGTTGAAACAGAAGGAACAGTAGAAGGCTTTGCCCATTTCTCACCTGTAGTAAATGGTATGGTTACGCTATATGCAATTTACATTCATCCGGCGCTACAAGGAAAAGGAGTTGGCACAGCTTTTTTACAAAAGCTTCATGAAGATGTAGCTGGTGTAGAAATGATTGAGGTAGAAGTAGAACAAGACAATCAAATTGGCATACGTTTTTACGAAGCGAAGGGTTTTCAAGTACGTGAAATATATGAAGAAGACTTTGATGGTCACTTACTGAAAACAGTGAAAATGTATAAGGTTGTGTAAGATGATGCGATATGGACTTATTTTGATGATTGGTTTTTCGTTGACTTTTTTATTGCAAGATTCATTTTTTACACAATCCCATGTCATAGTTAATCTTTTTTTGAGAACACTATTTGCTTGCTTTTTCTTATGTATGATTTGGTTAGTACAAAATATAGGCTTTTCAAATAAACAATCTAAATAATTTAAAAAGAGCTTCAGCGGAAATACGCTGAAGCTCTCTTACATATTATGCATTTTTTCGCATGATTCGTAAAAAATAAATGGTAGGTAAGATGAGTAGTGCAGATGCGAATAGTCCACCTTCAATGGACGTATAAAGTGCGATAAGTCCAACAAGTGGTCCACCTGCTACTTGACCAAAAGCATCAACTTGTCCATAGAAGGAAAGTGTTGTCGCGCGCCCTTTTGATTCTAGTTGTTTATTCATCATAATATTCATGAGAGGGTGGTTCACATTTCGTAGTGAAGCAACACATAAATAAAGTACAACAGCTACTATAAAATGTGTTGTAAAAGCGAAATAAATCATGAATAGTATGAGCAAAGTATTCAACCACATGAGTAGACGAGCAAAATGCGAAGTAGCTACACGCTCCATCCACTTGAGTAAACCAATATTGAGCAAGAATGTGAGCGCATAGAACAAGCCGAACCAATAGACGGTGTAATGCTCATTCAATTGGAAGTTTTCAATGAAGTGAGCGCCCCATAAACGATCAAATCCTTCACTAGCGAGACCCATAAATAATGTAATGCTTGCTAAAGAGAGAAGCGTTCGGTCAGATCGAATCACATTCCAACTCGATTGTAGTGCTATTTTCATGTGATGTAGGTGTGATTGCTTTCCTTGTGTGATGGGTACAAACTTTGTTTCAGGAATCCAAAAAATAGAGAGCAAAGCGATGAGTAATAATACGGCACCTGCGAATAGGATGGCAATTTGTACCGTAAATAGACTACCGATGGCTACACTTGTTAGAATACCGATAAAACTACCAATCGAACTAAATTTTGCGCCATTTAAAAGTGTGTGATCCAGCTGTTCTGGTGTGATTTCATCTGCAATCCATGCAGTTTCAGCACCGCTAATAAATGTCCAACCCATTCCCCATAATGCAGCCGCAATCGCAATCGCTGTAAAAGAGGGGATGCTTCCTTCTAAAAGATGTGCACAGCCAATGATGATTGTCCCGATAATAATCGATTTTTTACGACCAAATAAATCAGCGACTAATCCCGTAGGAATCTCACACAGTAAAACGGCTAATTCCATAATTGTCCCGATTAAAACAAGCTCTAATGGATTCAGTTGTGCATCTGAAACGTAGTAAATGATATTTAAAGTGAAAACAATTTGTAAACAAAATGCGCGTGAACTTGTAAAAGCATAATAAATAGATGGTGTTGTCATGTGTAACCTCCGAATGAAATTCATTTCAATACGGAGAATACGTCATTCCTTAAATGTGCATACCCTCCGTTTTAGGTGATGTAATGCAAGTAATGACTGTCATATTCATTCGCTCCTTTTTCATAGATTGCTTCGATTATAACATAATTTGTAAAATAAAAAACCTCCACATCATTTGTAGAAGTTTTTCATAATTAAAAAGAAATATTCATTTGATTGAGTAATTGTTGCATGATTTCAGCGCTACCATCTTGAAACATAAAAATGGAAAAAGCAATCATACAGACACCTGTTAAAGAAGCGAACCACTTCTTTGAAGGCATCCATTGTTTTCGAAAAGCCGTAATCAGTAATACAATACCCATCAATAAAATCAGAAAATACCAAAAACCCATATAATCCAACTCCTTTCTATTTTGATTAAGAACGAAAATAGAAGGAAGAAGTTCCAAATAATGTTTTAGGCTTTGCGTATTTTGTGTAACAAAGACATAGTCGCGTAGATTAAAAGGATACAGCCAATTCCACCAATACAAGCTGCACTAAGAATGCGTAGTGGTTGCGATTCAAAAAGAAATAATGTTATTACAGCTAACAATACAATCAAGTATGGCATCCATTTAGAAAAAGTAACCAACGAATTTTTTTGCTCGACTTTCCACTTATTACTTGTGGCAGCTAATGTTGTCCAAGCAAGTGGAATCGTCAAGACAGTTAGTAAAATAGAGAGGATCAGTAAAAATGTTTGTAAAACTTGTGTTGTCTGGTCATATAAATACCAACTAAGAAGTGTAATAGGAATGAATGAAATAGTCGTGATTTGAAGCGGTTTTAAAGAGCTTTTATATTTTTCAACATGTGTTGCATCATCGGTATAAAGTGACTTTGTTTCGGGGGCAGCTTTGAATAAATGAATATTTGCTTGTGAATCAACATGTGACCAGCCCGCCTGATTGAAAAGTTCAAAGTATTCGTCATCATCATCCTCTAATGTACGATAGTCAATTTCATAAATCCAATCTTTCTCAGTCCCTTTTTCAAGTGTATAACCTAAGAAGGAAAACTTTTTAACATGCCATCCTTGTTTGGATAACTCATGTAAACGTGTCATATCTTTTTGTTCCGAAAAAGCCAATCCATTGGACATAATATATTTCTTTTTCACTATCATCTTTCCTCCATTTCTTGTTCAGCTAATTGAATCATCTGTTTTCGTAATTGAATTTCTTCCTTTAGAATGGTGCGTCCTTGCTCCGTCAGTGTATATACTTTTCTACGTGAATCGGAATCATCAAATAAATAAATCCATTGATTATTTAATAATTTTTTTATAATGGTGTACATGGAAGCAGGGCCAATTGTGATCAAACCGTTTGATGTTTCTTCGATTAAATTCATCATCGCGTAACCATGTCGTGGCTTTGCTAAGGCAGACATAATATAAAACATTAAATCAGTTAGTTGTTCATTTTTTTTCAATATATCACCTCCTGATATATCACTTTATGATATATAATATATCGCTTTGTGATATAAAAGTAAAGAGATAAATAAAAAATACGCTAGGTAATCGATTGATTACCTAGCGTACTTGAAGTTTATTCGCCTACAAGTCCGTCACCATCGCGGTCATCCATATAAGGATATAACCAATGATCTTTTGTAATTGGCATTTTGAATCCAGCTGTTTTTGCTTCTTTAATTGTGACTTGTCCGTTACCATCTGTATCTACAGCTGATACGTCACCTTTTGTTTGTGGTTTTGAAGAAGTTGTCGGTTGTTTTTTAGTTAAACCGAGTTCTTCATTTCGCTTATCTGGATTACCGTTTGCATATTCATCTACAACGCGATTACCTTTAATTGTGTATGTGTATTTATAACGGGAAGGAATTTGTGTTTTCGTATTTGGATACGTGATAATCGCTTCAAAATCTGTTGCGCCACCTGCTTTACGAATCGCATCTTCCATATAGGCTTGGTCACCATGACGGTTTAGTGTACTATCTTGTGGTGTAATGTTATAAGCATTTGATACACCACCAAGTGAATCGGCAATGACATGTCCTTCGTCTAAATCTTTACGTTCGACACCTGGAACTTTCGCTTCGTCTCTACAGTATCTTCCTGATGATGTAACTTGTTCAGTACGATCATTTTGTAAGGTAATCTTTTTAGCAGTGACGCGAACTAATTGGCCATATTCGTTTGTAAATGCCCAATATTCACGATTTCCAAAGCCTATGTCTACTACAACATTTGCTTCACGACTCCCAGATAAATCACAAGCATTTGCTTTGATTAATTTGTAGCCTTTGAATTCATCTTTTGAAGATGTTGTTTTTTCTTCTTTTTGAGCAGGTTGTTTTTCCTGTGTATTACTTTGATTGTCATTTACTTGTTGTGTTGACTCGGTTGTTTGTTGTTCAACCGGTGCAGTTTTTTCTTCCGAGCATCCAACAAGTGCAAAACTAATAGATGCTAGTAAACCTAATTTAATCAGTGTTTTCATAGATGTCTTACTTCCTTTATTCATTAGCGTTCACACGCCCAGTTATCGTGGTCGCGGTCCATCTTTGCTTGGTAAGCAGGGTGACTTTTCGGTACACCATTTGGATAGACTTTGCGTAATTCAGTACAGTTTTTAAATGTCTTTGATGTGTTGACCGTCACAGTAGAAGAAGGTTTTTTAGAAGCGAAACCGCTGTTCGTTACATAACCTTTCTTAGACCAAATACGTAATTTTTCTTTTTTTGCTTTAGACTGCGCAACTAAATATTTCGTTTTATATTTCGTATTCGGTGCATAAACATATGCAACGCGAGCATAGCCTTTACGCACAAGTTCTAAATTCAAGTCTTTACCGTCAACATATACATACGCTAATTTACGTCCGTATTTATCACCTTTATAGCCTGTACGGTCAAAATCGAGTTGAATTTTTTTTGCGTTTTTTAAGCGATTCTTCGTATAGTTACTTGCTTCTTTACCATAAGGTTGAACTCCCTTAGAAGGGTGGACCGTTTCAGGTGTATCAACAAGTAGGAAGCGCACTTTCATATTCTTTCCCTTATACTTAAATGTTGCTGTATCACCATCTGTCGCACGTACAAGTGATACGGTTTTAAGCGAAGCCGCTGTAACGGTTTTCGGTGTTGTGTCGATTGGGTTTAACATCGATCCGCCAACTAACGAGATGCCAAGTACACTCGCCAAAACTGTCTTTTTTAATAAAGCCCAATTCATGTTCAATTCACTCCAAGTCATTTACTTTGTTGGAATCGTTTAGATATTCCAACATGAATAAACTAACGATAGAAGAAAAGCATGTAATTGTCAATTAAAGTGAAAAAAGCATCTTTTTTGTGAATTCATGTTATTTTTAAAGTATAAAATATTCTGAAAATCGTTTATCATAGTAAATAGCATACAAAGAAAGAAGGCAATCATCATGAAGACAATTGAAGTACATGCAGCACCTAGTGAATATATTTTAAAAGAAGGTGCTTTTGAATTATTAGAAGAAAAATTACAACAACGTGGCATTCAAAGTATCCTTGTTGTGACAGGGACGAAATCATATGAAGCTGCAAAAGCGTATTGGCCAGAGATGCCGAGTATGACAGAAACTTTTTATACATATCAAGGTGAATGTTCTTTCGCTGAGATTGAGGAAGTGGTAACGAGAGCGAAAGAAGTCGATGCGATTGTTGCTTTAGGCGGGGGAAAGGTAATTGATTTAGCGAAAGCAGCAGCGAATGAATTACATAAACAAGTAATTGTTTTACCGACATTGGCATCTAACTGCGCACCGTGGACACCACTAAGTGTTATTTATGATAATGAAGGGGCATTTCATCATTATGATATCTATCCAATTGCGACGAGTTTATTATTAGTTGAGCCGAAGTTACTACTTCATGCGCCGCGTGATTTATTCGTTGCGGGTATTGGTGATACGTTAGCGAAGTGGTATGAAGCCGATGTACAATTACGTACGATTGAGCATTTACCTGTACCGCTCATGATTTCGTATGAAGCAGCGAAACAATGTAAAGAGTTACTACTACGCGATTCAAAAGAGGCTTTACGTGCGATGGATGAAGGTGTACTAAATGATGCCTTTATTCAAGTGGTAGAAGTGATGTTCATGTATGCAGGTATGGTTGGAGGTTATGGTGATCATTATGGGCGTACAGCAGGTGCACATGCAGTTCATAATGGATTAACGGCTTTAGAGGAGAGTCATGCGTTGTTACATGGTGTAAAAGTGGCTTACGGAATTTGTGTACAGTTAATGCTTGAAAATCGTCCAGAAGAAGTACAAGCATTACGTGCATTTTATGAGGAACTACATCTTCCTCAAACATTAAAAGAGCTAGGTTTAACAGAAGTAACAGCTCAACAATTACAAGAAGTAGCTGAAAAAACAACGATTCCAACAGAGTCCATTCATTTAATGCCAATTGGTGAAATAACGAGTGAGCGCGTACTAGAAGCGATGCAAGAACTTGAACAACTCGTATAATTAAAAATAACTTGTAGGTCGTAAAAGACCTGCAAGTTATTTTTAAAATAAACCTCGCTAGTCTATATATGAAAATAAAAAAACAGGTTCATAAAAGTAAAAGAGGCTTAAACAAATAATGTCAGCCTCACTTTTCTGTAACGAGTTGGTGAACAGAACCGTGGATGAGTGTATAGTTTTTATTATAGGCAGAGAGAGCATCGTCTTTTGAAATCCAAATGACGGTTGTTGTTTCAGGTCGTTCTTCATCAATTAATGCCATTTTATAGTGATACTGAATGGGTGTTTCATTTTGAAACCATTGTCTTTTTATACGCCATTGTTGAAGTGTCTTACGCGTTTTTTCATAGAGCGGTTCACCCTTTGTTGCAGTGAAGATTTGCTGATGCGGCTCACCCTGTGAGACATCCCACAAAGTAATACGGTCTACAACGATTTCAAAGCGATCTGAATCGGTGACGAGTGTATCGACAACATCCTTTGGTTTAATCGCAATATAAAAGGTAGCACTAATGATAATGAATGCAACAATCCCAATTAATAAAAATAGTTTTGAACGATTTTCCATATACTTCGCCTCCTAGTCACTTCATTCATATAACCGTTCCCGTATTTTCAAATAGTAGACCACCCCATTAAAAAAACAGGGGAAACGGTATTCGTTTCCTCCTGTTTTAATTGTTATTTTTGTAATGTTAGACGTAATTTATAAGGGTCTGCAAACGCATTTCCTTGACGGTCTTTTACTTTAATCGCATAAGTTGTATTTTTCTTGAATGTGTAAGAGCCGACTTCTTCATCACCTACACCATATGCATCGAATGTTTTAAGTTTTTTACCATTTGCATATAACGTGATGACAGGGTCAAAATCTGACGCGCCACTTAATGCTAAACGGACTTTTTTCGTTGTTTTATTTTTGAATGCATACCAGTCTTCGTCACCTTGTAGCTGACCAGGATTTAGATAGCCTGTTTTTTCATAAAACGTAGCGCTTTTCTTCGTTAATGAAATCGGGTGAGAAGGGCGATTATTTTTTACTTTATTTTTTGCATCTTCATCTTTCGTTACACCTTGTTGAATTTTTAACTCATAAGGATAAATCGAGAATAGATCCGTTGTTAAAAATGCAGTAGGTTGAGCTAATACGAAGAATGTATCACCTTTTTTCGCTTCAATTGAACCGCTGATTGGCTCACCATTTAAGTCATTTCCAACAGGCTTAAATGCAGATAAATCATTCCCATCCATTTTGTGATTATGATTCTTATCTTCATAAACCGTAATAGACTTCGTGTACAGATTATGCCATTCTTTTGAATACTTCGTATCATCAAATGGACTTAAACCCATCTTCATTTGATAGATACCGTCTTTCGGTGCTTTAAAGTAATAGAAGTCTACATCGTTTGGACGTGCAAAATTCGCTGTTACTTTTTGATTTACACGAATCGTTTTTGCTTGTTCAGGTACATTGTTTTGCTCGTATTTGTCTACTATATTTGATTGTAACTTTTTCGCTGTGACACGATAGCCATTTTTCGGAATCGAGCCAACTGAGCCGACGCCAACTTCTACTAGATACGTCGTATTTGCTTGTAAACTCGCAATGGCTTTTTTCTTCATAATGCCGTCTTCTGTACTATTGGAAGCTAAAAATTCTTCTGAACGCATACCTGTTTGTGGATCATTTTGTACTTCATAAATTGTGACAGAAGGTTGTTCAGCAGCGTGTGCGACAGCAGTATTAAATTCATAAAAACCAGAAGTAGTGGTTTTGAAGTAATAACCATCTAAGTCAGTTGAACCTTGTAAAAAGCCTTCTACACCATTCACTACATCAAATGGTCGGCCTTTTTTCTTAAATAATTGTTCGAGTGTATACACTTTAGTCGGGTTTGTACGATCTATTTTTTGACTTGTTTCTGGATTGAATATGATTGAATCTTCATCGGCTGGCATCGTACGACTTGATAATGTCAGTTGATAAGGCAGTAAAGATGCTTTTGGTGAGACAACACCTTCTTTTAATTGATTAAGGACATCTTCTTCAGGCATTGCTTCACTATTGCTACTGTTCGATACGATAACTTCATATTCTTCACCTGTTGTGGCAGGGAACGAAGCATATTCAGCTTTTCCAATACCATTTTTATTAATCGAAACAAGTGGTGCACTGCTTTCTTCATTTAATAAATCTTGTTTTTTGTAGACTTCAATCGAAAGGTCGACACCAGGTAGAGCAGATGTTTGAACTTGAACTAATTCATCTTTGGTTGCTTTTATATGAAAGGCGTCTTGGTCAACCCCATCAGCTGTTTCGTTCATATATAGTCCATATACTTTTGTATTTGTACTTTTTAATGCCATCGGTTTTTCAATCGAAGCTTCATCTTTTGGTTTACTAGACTGTTTTAAAATATCTAGTGTATAAGGTGTATTAGCGTGTCCATATACATTTTTAACACCGATTGCGACTGTACCATCTTCTTTTGCCTGTACAAATCCCGCTTCTTTTTCACCAGCGCCCGTATCTTGAATCGTTTTTGTTTGAACTTTTGTACCGAAAGTTTTTAAAACAAGTTTTAAATCCGTTACGTTGTTAGATGAGGCAGTAGCTTGGATTAGTTCACCTTTTTTCACAGGTACTTGATACCATTTTGTTTCATTCGGTTGTTTAAGTGTCCCTTTTTTCGTCTGTGTTCCTTTTATAACCGTAGCATCTTTTAAAATGGTTGCGTTCGTCCATTTTTTTGATGTAAATGTCGGGATTTTCCCTTTAAAATTTTGAGCTGCCAGTGGTTGAATGAAACCATAACCATATTTTAAGTCATAACCTTTTGTGCCAAGATCTTTTGCTGTTTTTTCAAGTACATAGGCAAGTTGCTCTGGTGAATAAGCGTGATTGATAAGTAGAGAAGAAGCAATCCCCGCAGCAGCAGGTGAAGCCATCGATGTGCCACTCATCGTTTCAAAAGTTGAGCCACGTGTCGCATCATAAGAAGTGGAATAAATATCCTCACCAGGAGCCATTAAATCGAGTGATGCTCCATAATTCGAAAAGTCACTACGCTTTTTCTTCGCATTCACTGAGCCAACACTGATGACATTCTCTAATGAAGCAGGGTAGTCTGGACGATCTGTATCATCATTACCAGAAGCTGCGAATACCGCCACTCCTTTTGCATGTGCTTTTTGCACAGCTTGGTCGACAAGAGGTGAATATAATTCATTACCTAAACTCAAATTAATCACTTTTGCGCCATCTTTGATCGCTTGGAGAATCGCTTTTGCGACATCATAGTCAGCAGCATATTCAGAGCCATTGAAAACATCGTAAGATAGAATTTCAGCATTTGGATTAACACCATATCCACCAATACCATTATTCATTTTCGCTGCTAGTATTCCTGCAACATGCGTACCATGTGATTTTTTAACTTGTGCCTTCATGGGATTCGCAATGTTTAGTGCCTTTTTGACTTGGCCTTTTAATTCCACATGATTCGTATCAATACCTGTATCAATGACAGCGACTTTAATTTTTTTCTTTTTCGTTTGTTGCATTAGCTTTTTTGTTTGAAATAATTGATGCGTATATTGCAAAGATGCTTTTTCGTCCGTTTGTCCAGAAGTTTCATACAATGGACTTAGAGAGAGGCGTTCAAATCGAGCGTCTTGTGAAAACCAATCAATCGCTTTTTTCATCGCTTCATCTGTTTTAAACTGAACAACCATTGTGTGCAGATCTGGAATTTGTTGTATAATCGTACCTTTCAGTTGCTGAATCTCTTGGTATGTATAGTCATTTGAAGACTGAATAACAAGTGTACGTTTTGCATAGGATTTTTTTGTAAGATTTTTTTGAATTGAAGAATTAGTTGCCTGTGCAACTGATGTTGGCAATGCAGCTGTTAATAGTAGGGCAGAAGCTGCCACTGTCGATACCCATTTATAAATTGTTGGTTTCAAAGAATCACTCCCGTAAATAAATTGCTTTTGTATCATAACACAAAGCTTTTGTCTATGCAGTGATTTATATGACGTAAATTTGTATTAAAAAGATGCCTAAAATAGCCAATTTCTGTAGAATATTATAATATAGAGGATGCTTGAAAGGTGAAAGAATTAAAAATAGGGGAGAATAAAATATGTGTGCGCGATATACATGTCCCGTTTGTGGATACGACGGGTTAGAAGAACCGACGTATTACGAGAATTTCGCTGGAAGTAATGAAATATGTGCCTGTTGTGGATTTGAATTTGGAGTAGACGACTTTGATTGTGATACATTTGAACATGAGGGTTTAACAGAACGAGAAATTGTAGAGGAGTCACATCGCATTTGGCGAGAAAAATGGATAAATGATCATTTTGAGTTATTTGATGTGAGTGCCTTTCCTAAAGAGAAGAAAAATGGACGATTTTTAAAAGAAGCAGGAGCAATCAAACAATTGAATCGTATAAAAAAAGAGGGGCTTTGACAATATGAATTGTCTAAGTCCCTCTTTTACTACTTATTTTTTAACCGTTAGTGTATAAGGTTGAATCGACGCGCGCTTTAAGCGGTCTGTTACTTTGAAATAGTACGTTCCTTTTGATGCGTTCAATGTCAGTTTTTCTGCATCGCCGTCACCGTAAAGATCCGTTTTTGATAGGCGTTTACCATCTTTATAGACTTCTAGTACACCGTCTAGACTTGTTGGTACATCAAGCGTTACCGTTAATTTGCCTTTTTTCGTTGCTTTATAGACGAACCAATCGGCATCACCGTTTGTAAAGCCCGCATTCATGTAAGCAGAACCTGAAACAGTAGAAGTTGATTTTTTCTTGAAAGCAATTGGTTTCGAAGGCTTATTATTTTTAACGACACTTTTTGCATCTTCATCGACTGAAGGAGCTGCTTGAATCGCTAATTCATATGGACGAGCAGAGAACATAAATGCTTCAAATGCCGTTGGCTGAACTGCGACAAAGTAATGTTCACCTTTTTTCATTTCGACACCAGAATGTAAAGATAAATCATTTTGCATATCTTCTAAATAAATAGAAGATTCCATTTCATTGGCATCTAAACGTTTATTATGATTCTTGTCGAGTATTAATCGAACTGTTGAAATATAACGATTGTGCAATAATGTAGGTAATGTTTGTAAATCATTCTTTGTTAAATTTTTTAACTGATAATCTACACTATAAATACCTGTTTTTGGTGCTTCATAGTAGTAGAAATCTACATCATTAAATGTTGAAACATTGGCAATTAATTTACCTGATTTCGGGAATGATGCAGCTTGTTCAGGCTGGTTATTTGCTTCAAATGAATCAGCCACCTTCGTTTTGATTGTTTCCGCTTTTAATGTATAGCCATCAAAAGGAATGGTTTGGTCATAATTTGCGTCAACACGTAGGACATATTCTGTATTCGCTTTTAAGCCCATCATCATGAAAGAACCATCCGCAGCATAGTCACTCGTATTATCATAAATGTCTTCTAAATACACCATTTCTTGACCATCTACTGTTTCCGTCATCGCTTCAGCTAATACTACGTTCGGTAAATTACGCATATTTTTCGTTTGAATGTGTAGTTTATAAATACCGTCCGCATTCGTTTTAAAATGATACGCATCGTAGTCGCTCGAACCTTGTAAATGACCCGTTACCTCTTTTGATAAATCAAACGGACGACCTAATGCCTTGATCTGTTCTACTTCATTTTCAAAATTCAGTTCTTCTTCTCCAACATACGGAAGTTGATCTTCATCTGCTGGCATCGCTTTTGTCGCAAATGTTACTTCGTAAGGGAATAGAGCACTCTCTGGCTTCATTTCAAAATTTGGTTCTTGACCAGACATCATCATTTGAAGCAATTGTTCAAAAGTAATCTCAGCATCAGCTGTATTTTTAAGAACAATATAGTAATCCTCTCCAGCTTTTGTCGCAAATGATAGTGTATTCTCCGTATTTGCTTTTAAACTATTGCCTTGTACAATCGGTGATACTTCCTCTGTTGCATCCTCAGGAGGATTAAAGCCTTGTTTGTCATATACAATCACGCTCGTCGTTACATTTGGAATATTTGACAGTGTAAGCGATACAAGTTCATCTTTTGTAGCTTTAAAATGGAAGACATCTTCATCCACCTCACCAAGTGGTTGGAAATATTGATTATCAATTGTTGTGTTTAAGTCTGTTAATTCAGCCACTTGCTCGCGACTTGATTCATCTTCAGGGAACATGCCTGTTTGTATATCAAGTGCATATGGTGATTGACTAATGCGACCATTCACGTCGCTCACACCTACAGTCATAACCCCGTCAAATGGTGCTTCGATATATTTAGATTCTACTTCGTTTTCACGGGCGCTGTTATAAACTGCTTTTTGAGAAGATTCATCACCATAAAAACGAACGTCTAGTTGTAAATCAGCTAACTTATCACCTTTTACTGTTAGTTGAATAGGTTGACCTTTCGTAACGTTGACACGAACCCATTGCTGCTCGTATCGCTGTTTCAGTGATTTTGTAACGGGTTTGTTAAATGTTGCATCTTCCGCACTATGTTTAATTTCCTCATCATTCCACTGTTTTGTTGTTTGAACAGGAATATTTTTCGGATTGAACTGCATCGCTTTTACGGGATTTACAAGCCCAAATCCATACTTTGCATCAAAACCCTTTTCACCTAAGTCAGTCGCTGTATGTTCTAAAATATATTCTACTTGATCAGGTGTTAAGTTTGGATTTTTCGATAAAATCAGTGATGCAATGCCTGCTACAACAGGAGAAGCCATCGACGTACCGCTCATTTTTTCAAATGAAGCACCACGTTTTTGATAACTTGTCGAATAAATATCTTCACCAGGTGCTACAATATCTGTCGATACACCGTAAGAAGAGAAGTCACTTAACTTTTTCGTATTACCAACAGAGCCAACACTAATGACATTTTTAT
Organism: Kurthia sp. 11kri321; assembly: GCF_001534765.1. NCBI lineage: Bacteria > Bacillati > Bacillota > Bacilli > Caryophanales > Caryophanaceae > Kurthia > Kurthia sp. 11kri321. The sequence continues at coordinate 1,463,173 of NZ_CP013217.1, read as the reverse complement.
AACTAGCAGGGTATTGCTTTTGATCTGTGCCTGTATTACCTGCTGCTGCGATGACTGTAACTCCTTTTTCGTGTGCATACGCAATCGCTTCATCCATTACAGGAGAAGGGGAAGCAGAACCAAGACTCATATTGATAACTTTTGCACCATCTTTTGTCGCTTGAATTATCGCTTTTGAGATGATGTAATCGTACGCACCATCTGAACCATTGAACACATCATATCCTAAAATTTGTGCGTTCGGATTCAGACCATATCCGCCAATACCATTATTTTTTACTGCGCCAATAATGCCCGCGACATGTGTACCATGTGAACCTTTTTCTGCTACATGTAAAGGATTAACTGTATTCTTTGTTGCCACAATATTTTTTTGTAAATCAGGGTGTGTAGCATCGACACCTTCATCAATGACTGCAACTTTGATTTTATTTTTCCCTTGTAACTTTTGAGCTGCAGGAGATTGCAGTAGCTTATGTAAAGCTTGTTTTGTTGCTTTTGGATCGACATTACCTAATTTTTTATAAATTGGACTTAGTGATATACGTTCAACTTGTTTCATTTTTGCTAATTTTGGGATTGCAGCTTTCCATGCTTTTTCAGACTTGAACGACAGTACCGTATACTGAATTGCTGAAATACGTTCTTGTTTCGTTGCATTTAACTGTTTTAATTCGCGTGATGTAAATTCTTTTGTCGAGCGAATAATCAATTTATTTTTTTCGTATGCTGAATCATCAGATGTTGTTTGAACCATGTGTGTTAGATTCTGTTGTTTTTGTACAGCTTGTGTAGAGCTAAGAGGTGTTGCGAATAGTAGCGCACCTAAACTTAGTGCGGCAATCGGACGTAAATGCTTTTTCAAATAACCACTCCTTTATAATAAAATACATGGACATCATACCATATTTTGAAATAATCTTGTAATATTTGTAATAAAAAAATTCGATAATCATTTTAAATTAATTATAAATATACCTCTCTAGTCTATATATAAAATAATAAAAACCGTTTATAAAAATAAATGCACATTTAAAGAATAAATAATCCTGTATAATTCTCGAATCATACAGGATTTTATATATTTAAAATACTAGCATCTCAGGTTTCATCAGTTTAGCTTGTAACTGCTTTCCAAGCTTTCTTGCATAGGGATCATGGAAGGCCTGTAACAAGTTGATTGCTTCTTGAAGTGAAGTTAAAGGCCAGCGCTCATGTGGATGAAGTTTTATTTGTTGAAGAAGGCCAGCACCAATATACCATGCAAGCTGTGTATCTTGCTTTCTCTTTAATGTATAAATAGCCAATTGACTATACCATTCAAAGTCATTTGCTTCATAGGAGAATTGTTCGAAACAAGCGGCAATATGTGTTGTTGATTTTCCTTTTTTTACATAGCGTTCAAATTGACGAGATGTATAAATGAAATCATTTATCTCTTCCATGTACGCTGTATCTAACTTCTTTATAAATGATCTAAAGTGGCGTGCGACTTTTATGACTTCTTTCGTATGACGGTGAATGAAAACAATAGGTGGGTTACCTTTTCTATGCACTGTATAATCAAAAGCAATAAAAATATGATGACTACATGCAAATACGATATAGCGTTCATCGATGTCTAGCTGTGTGGTAATCTGTTTTGATTCAATAACTCCTTCGTGTATAGAAAGAGGCAGAAATACATCGATCTCAATCGAATCTTCACGTAATTTACGAGAAGAAAAGGTAGAATAGGCTAATGAGCCCCCGTTGTGCATCATCATCAGTTTTTTATAACTATTTGGTAATTCAATTGAGAAAAACGATTCAATAAATTCAATCGTTTGAGAAGTTACAGATTCAAAAGTTTGTTCTTCATCAAAAATATAGGCATACATAATCTAGCCTCCTTTTTATATTTTGATTGTATCGAATGATTTTGAAGTTAATATGAAAAAAATGTAAAATTTATGTTTGATTTGCGTTGTAAATGTTAATACAATAGAGTAAGGAGGTTGTTCATGAGCTTTTTAAAAATCAATACAATTGTCGGTTCATCTGTAGACCATGTTGCATCACTTACAGATAATGAAGAAACAACTTCATCTTTTTTGAATTTACTTCAAATCAAGCAACAAGATATATGGCTTTTTTCAGTAGCTGCTATGGGACTTATTGTATTAGCAATTGTAATCTTAGTCGTGATGAAGCGTACAAATAAAAATCAATAACATTCGCTTATACATAGACTACGAATGTCAATCGGGCATGAATCTTTTAAAGGTTCGTGCTTTTTTTATAAAAAGGAGATAAAAAAACGAGTACATAAAAGGAAAGGATGGATGTTTTATGTGTCACAATACGACATCATTTTATATACAGCCAAATGGAAAACCAGCATTTTTACTATGCGCAAAGTGTAATGAAAGTATGCCAATTGAAACATTGCAACTTACACCTGAATTACAACAAAAATGGCTCTTTTGGAAAAGAGATCATGAAAATTGGCTTGATTCTAAAACAGGAACCATGATACATGGAGGAGAACATCTCGAAAAACAGTATCATCAGAGAGGACAAGAATTGACAAAAGAGTTGAATCAAGCAGCGAATGGCCGCTATACATTAGAATTTAAGCAATCTTATAAATACATGGATTAATTTAGACCCTTACCAAGACTTAATTTATGTGATTTTCAGAAAAAACTATTAAATAATAAAACGAGTTTTGTTGTTTATAATAGATGGAAAGGGAATCAACATAAAGGGATGTAAGGGGAAAAGAAACATGAAAAATATGAAAAACATATGTATGATTATCATTGGTTCATCACTTGTCGGTTTTGCGTACAACTGGCTACTTATTCCACATCATATTTTAAGTAGTGGTCTAAGTGGTATCGCCATTATGCTTGGATTATTATATCCAATTGATACAGGGGTATTGAACTTAATTTTAAATTTACCATTACTCGTACTTGGTGTATGGAAATTAGGTAAACGATTTATTGGTTATACGATTCTTTCGGTGGTCGTTGTATCCGCTAGTCTATATATTATTCCACAAATGGAATTAACACATGAACCATTACTCGCTGCTTTATTCGGCGGGATTATAACAGGTGTCGGAATCGGCATTGTGTTCCGCGCATCAGGTTCATCTGGTGGTTTCGATATTTTAGCGATGTTGCTTGCGAAAAAGACAGATTTTCCAATCGGCGCTTTACTATCGGCTATGAATGCTGTGATTGTCATTGCTTCAGGCTTTATTTTCGGCTGGGACGCAGCCTTAATGACATTAGTAACGATTTATGCAACAGGTAAAGTCATCGACACAATTCATACGAACCATGTAAAATTAACATTAACGATTATTACAGCAAAAGGCGAAGAGATGAAGCAAATGTTGCTTCAAAACTTATATCGCGGCGTAACTATTTCAGATGGTGTAGGCGCATATTCGGGCGAACACCGTAAAGTTTTAATGACGGTTATTACAAAATATCAATTAGCCGAGTTAAAAGATTTAATCCAACAAACGGATCAACATGCATTTGTAAATATTACAGAAACAACAGAAGTTGTCGGGATGTTCCATAAAGGTTCTTAACTTCAAAGAAAAAATCGTGCAATTGCGCGGTTTTTTTCTTTTTCTCAAATTATGTAATGCAACTACAACGAATTCTATAGTAAAAATTGTTTTCTATTTATTTCTTATGACTTTCAGTACAATAAGAATATTCCGAATGTAGTCGAATCGTTCTACTTTTCATTTTTATCGAAAAAATTGTAAAATGAAGAAAGAAATACAAAAAAAGATTTTCGTTGTATTGTTTTTCTACTAGATAATTAGAGAGGCTTAGAATTCAATCGGAAGGAAGTATATCATGGTAGATATGAGTCAAGCTATTTTAGATTCACTAACGGATCAAGTAGCACTTATTGATCATCAAGGAACTATACTTTTTGTGAATAAAGCATGGATTCGTTTTTCAGATGAGAACTTTCAAGATGTATGCAGTAATTATATAGGACTGAATTATTTACACGTGTGTCAAGAGAACGTAAAAGCAGGTATTGTGAGCGTACTCGAAGGTAAATGTTCTATTTATACGTTTGAGTATCCATGTCATAGTCAGAAACATTTGAGGTGGTTTTTATTAAGAGTAACACCACTCGTAGTAGAGGGAGGAGAATTATGTGGTGCGGTAATCTCGCATATTAATATAACGGATCGTAAATTAGCGGAATTATCACTTACACGTAAAGAAGAACATTATCGACTCATAACAGAACATTCAACTGATTTTATTTCGCTACATACACGTGATGGGTGTTTTACATTTGCATCACCAATCTGTAAGAATATATTGGGGTATGAAATAGAAGAACTACTAGATCATTCAATTTATATTTTTTTGCATCCAGAAGACCAAGCAGAATTACAAGGGTTTTTAAAAGTAGCACAGTTTCAAACTGAGATCCAAACAATCACATACCGTATTTATCGTAAGGATGGTTCATATGTTTGGTTTGAAACAAAGTTAAAGTGTCTATTCACAACAGAATATCAACGAGATGAATTTATCTTTATTTCACGTGATATTACAGAACAAAAAAATAAGATGTTGGAACTCCAAGCTGAAACAAAAGCACTTAAACAAAAAATATATACGGATGAATTAACAGGTGTCTATAATCGTCGCTTGCTTAATTTAATTGTTGAAAAACATATACAAGAATTTCAGTTACATCACCAATCATTTTCACTTCTTATGCTAGATATCGACTATTTTAAACAGTTTAATGATACATATGGGCATGTTGCAGGTGATCGCTGTTTAAGACGTGTAGCAATGAGTATCAAAAATGATTTAGGTCATCAAGATTTTATTTTTCGAGTTGGCGGTGAGGAATTTTGTGTGTTATTACCAAATACAACAGAGCAAGAAGCAGCAGTGATTGCTAATCGCATTCGCCAAACAGTTGAAAGTCTAAATATTCCACATACCTTATCACAAGTATCACCCTATATCACAGTTAGTTTAGGTATTTATACACTCATGCAACACGAACAACAACTAACGATTGGGGCATTACTTGAACGAGCGGATCGTGCGTTATATAAAGCAAAGGAAAACGGTCGTAATCAAACAAGAATTTATTCGTAAAATAAAAGGAAAAAGGGGAATATGATATGCCTTGCAGAAGTTGTTTAGTTTTAGCGTTAGAATTTGAAATTCAATTGATGAGTAAAGAAAACCAAACAGTCATACCATCCATTCAACAGTTTTTTAAACGTCGTCAATTAGAACTAACAGTAGAAAAAAATAGTCTCTATATGAATGAGCAAGGAGCAAAAGAGTTTTTAGACTTTAGTACAGGACATATGGATTTAGCAGAGATGCAATTCCGAGTAGAAAATCAAGATTGGAAATCGATGACGGAGTTAGAAAGTATTTTAGAAACAAAATGGTTGGATGAGGTCATTCGTGAAAAACGTATAATCAGTTATTCCCAACCGATTGTTACGCGCGATAAAGAAATTTATGCATATGAGGTGTTATCACGTTTTACACGTGAAGATGGCTCGATGATTTATCCGAATGAAATCTTTTCAGCTGCACGTGCACGAGGTCGTCTTTATGCATTAGATCGTCTATGTCGTATGACAGCAGTTAGTTATTCAGCAATTCTTCAAAAGAAAACGTTTATCAACTTTATTCCAACATCTATTTATTCACCTGAATTTTGTTTAAAATCAACGATTCATCGAGCAAATCAACTAAACATTAATCCAAGTCAATTCGTTTTTGAAGTAGTTGAAACGGAGCAAGTGGACGATGTGGAACATTTGAAGAATATTTTAAATTATTATAATGAGCGTGGTTTTAAATACGCACTAGATGATGTAGGGGAAGGATTTAGTACGATGGAGATGCTTGATCAAATTCAACCACATTATATGAAACTAGACATTAAATATGTACAAGGCGTTAGCGAAAATGAAGAGAAACAACAAATCGCGCGTGCCTTTTTAGAAAAAGCCATGGAGATTGGTGCTACCCCACTCGCTGAAGGAATAGAGAGTGAAGAAGATTTTGAATGGTTAAAAGCATGTGGTTATGAATTGTTTCAAGGCTACCTATTTGGAAAACCTAGCGTAGAACCATTACGAAAAGTAAGTTAAACAGCCAAAAGGCTTCGACATGATAAATGATGTCGAAGCCTTTTGTTTAGTATTTTTATACTGCTTTAATTTCAACATCAATATTGCCAGCTGTTGCTTTTGAGTAAGGGCATACTTGATGTGTCATATGCAGTAGTTCAAGTGCTTCCTCACGTGATACGTCATCAATATGACCAACAATCTCCACTGCTAAAATAAAATCAGCAGCTGCTTTTTCAAATAGACGAACCGTTACGCTAATCGTTGATTTACCTTTAATGCCTTTTTGACGCTTCACTAAGTCAAGTGCGCTATTGAAGCAAGCGCTATAGCCTGCCGCAAATAACTGCTCTGGATTTGTTGCGTCTGCTACATTAGAACCTGGAGGCGCGATTTTCACTTGGAATGAACGGTCATCTGCTACAGATTCTCCATTACGTCCGCCTGTATTCACCATTTTTGTTGTGTAAATTTCTTTCATTATAAAACACACCTTTCAATTAAGTTTTGAACAATTTAATTGTACACAATTAAATTGCGTTTGACAAGTATAATGATTCTTTTTAAAATAGAGAAGATATGAACGGAGGATTGACCATGACGACATTAGATGATCAATTGTGTTTTCTACTCTATGTTTCTTCAAAAGAAGTCATTAAAGAATATACATCACGATTAAAAGCATACGACCTAACCTATACAGGTTACATCACATTACTTGCTATACCCCTAGATGAGTCCATCTCAATCAAAGATTTAGGAAAAAAGTTATTTTTAGATTCAGGCACATTAACGCCACTAATGAAAAAATTAGAAGCACAAGGATATGTGAGTCGTGAGCGCTCACAAGAAGACGAGCGTGTACTATGCGTGACACTTACTGCTGCAGGACTTCAATTAAGAGAGCAACTACAATGCGTATCTGAAGATGTATTTGCTGCTTCTGGTATGGATGTGACACAAGCTCAATCACTTCATACAATCTTACAACAATTTGTACATGCGCTTGAACAACGTCCGAAATAGAGGAAAAGAGGTATTTCATTACGGTGAGATATCTCTTTTTTATGAAAGTATTAAAAAATGGTTTGACATGTAAAAAGAAGCAGTGTAATATTTTAAATCGTAATCATTACTATTTGTGATGAAAAAATTTTACGGTTTTATAAAGCGTAATCATTACGTTTTAAGAAAAGGAGCTATTAAGATGAAAAAGATTCCCGTTACAGTATTAAGTGGCTATTTAGGGGCTGGCAAAACAACATTATTAAATCATGTATTACAAAATGAACAAGGTATGCGTATTGCAGTCATTGTGAATGATATGAGTGAGATTAATATCGATGCATCACTTGTATCGCATGAGAGTGGTTTATCTCGAACAGATGAAAAGTTTGTTGAGTTATCGAATGGTTGTATTTGCTGCACATTAAGAGAGGACTTGTTAATTGAGGTAGAGCGACTTGTTCAAAAAGGCAATATTGATTATATATTGATTGAATCAACAGGAATTAGCGAGCCAATACCTGTAGCACAAACTTTTACATATATTGATGAGGAATTGGGGATTGATTTAGCCAAATATTGTACATTAGATACGATGGTGACTGTTGTCGATGTCTATCGTTTTTGGACCGATTTTCAATCAGGTGAAACATTACGTGAACGTCATGAAGGAAATGATGAGCAAGATGACCGCGATGTAGCTGACTTACTGATTGATCAAATTGAGTTTTGTGATGTGCTCATTTTAAACAAAACGGACTTAATTACAGCTGAGCAATTAGAACAACTAGAGCGTGTATTACGTGTCATTCAACCCGAAGCTAAAATCATTCATAGTTCATATGGGCGCGTTGCACCAGCTGATATTTTGCATACAGAACGATTTGACTTTGAAAAAGCAGCGGCTTCGGCAGGTTGGCTACAGGAGTTGAATACGCCACATCATACACCTGAAACAGAGGAATACGGTATAGGCTCCTTCGTCTATCGACGTAAAAGACCGTTTCACCCTGTTCGTTTCCAGCAATTTGTAGAAGATATGCCGTTATCTATTGTACGTGCCAAAGGTTTTGTATGGTGTGCTAAACCGAACCATATCGCCTTACTATTTTCACAAGCAGGTGCATCTGTTCAACTATCGCCACTTAGTTATTGGATTGGTTCTTTATCTAAGGAAGAACAAGAAGCTTATTTACAAGAAGAACCTGAGCTGCGTGAAGAATGGGATGACCAATATGGAGATCGCCAAACACAACTCGTACTCATCGGTATCCAATTAGAAAAAGAGGAGATTATACAAGCGCTGGATACATGCTTATTAACTGAAGACGAAATGACAAGTGACTGGGAGAGAATCGAACAACCAGAAGGCTGGCTACAGTTAGAAGTCTAATTGGTCATAAAAAATAGAAACCACACAGCAACGTGGTTTCTATTTCTATTTATTGAATCAATTTTTGTAATGTCGCAATCAGCTTTTCTGCTTCATCTGCTTCTAATTTATTAAGGAAGTGGTGATTCATCTTCTGAATAACTTGTTCTACATCCGGTTGTAATGCTTTTGCTTTCTCTGTAGCTGTCACTAAAATCGTTCGACGGTTACTAGGGTCAACCTGTCTTTCAATTAACTGTTGCTTTTGCATTTTATCTAAAACTGTTGAGATAGAGGAAGCTTTTAAATGAAGAAAACTTCCAATTTCTTTTGGTGTTAGCTCACCATGTGTCCATAACGTATTTAAAATACCATACTGTGTCGGTGTTAATTCATAAGGTGTTAATTCGTCTGCTAGGTGTTGATGGACTTGATGTTGTGAGACACTTAATAAAAAATTTAAACATTGATGTAATTCCAATTGGAAAACCTCATTTCTTCTATGTATTCAAAATTATTGAACAAATAATTAAAATATGTTACCTTTCTATTACAAAATATTTCTATATTAGAACTATTTAAATCCAGGAAGGTGTGTGTGAAGATGGAACAATTTCAAGCGATGGTTGTACGTGAAGTAGACGGTGAAGTGAACTATGCTATTGAACACGTTACAAAAGACATGTTATCAGACGGTGAAGTACTAATTCAAGTTGCGTACTCATCCATTAATTATAAAGATAGTTTAGCTGTAAAAACAAGAGGTGGGGTCATTCGAAATTATCCGATGATTCCAGGGATTGATTTGAGCGGGATTATTGTTGAAACAACCGTACCACATCTTCAAGTAGGACAAGAAGTTCTCGTAACAGGTTACACAATGGGTATGTCACATACAGGTGGCTTTGCTGAATACGCACAAGTACCAGCTGAATGGATTGTACCATTACCACAAAATGTATCTTTACGTGATGCAATGGTAATTGGTACAGCTGGTTTTACAGCTGGACTCTCAGTAGATGCACTTGAAAAAGACGGAATGAAGGCAAAAAATCAGCCATCCATTCTCGTAACAGGTGCTTCAGGTGGCGTGGGGAGTATTGCCATTCAATTATTAAAAGCAACAGGTTATGAAAATGTCTCTGCACTTATTCGTAAAGACTATCAACGCGATGTTGTGACGTCACTTGGTGCAGATCAGGTCGTGACACTAGAAGAATTTGAGGCAACAAAAGGAAAAGTACTTGAAAAAGAGACGTATGATTATGTCATTGATACAGTAGGTGGTGAAATTGCCGCACAGTGTATTGCAAAACTACGCTACGGTGGTAGTATGACGATGTGTGGGAATGCAGGTGGTATCGGACTGACAACAACTGTCCTACCATTCATCTTACGCGGTGTTCGTTTACTTGGCATTGATTCTGTACAAATGCCACATGATGCGCGTTTACCAATTTGGCATCGTTTTTCAAATGAATGGGCAATTATGTCACAAGCACACGTAGAGGAAATTACACTACATGAAGCAAAAGAAACTTTACAAGCTCTGCAAGAAGGACGCCATCTAGGACGTACAATTATTCGTATGTAAAAATTTACAAAGCATTCATAGTAGCTTAAAGCTTCTTTTCTATACTTAGTTTAGAAAAGAAGGAGGCTACTTGTGTGAATAATCTACAATCCATTACATTAGATCACGTCACATTTTTCCCGCCCGTTGTTCAGCGTCAAGCAGAACAGCTCTTATTGAAAATGAATGCATCGGTTGAAGCTGCGATTTGGCATGAAGTATCGCTTGGCTACGCAACGATTCACGTACCAGAAATTATATATAACGAACGCCTAACACAAAAGCATATTGAGATGTGTGGGCATATTGAAAAGCAGCAATACTATTGTCTATTTAGTCGTCATTTTCAATGGAAAGTACGCGTCGATGCATTAAGACAGTTACACAAAATGGATGCACTATATGATTGGACCATTCCTTTTTTAATGTTAGGAACAGCAGACTATAGTATGGAAGTACAACAATTAAGTCGTCAATTACTATCAACGTTTGATGCGAGAGAAATCGAACGTATTAGTTATCATAATGTCTCTTTCTTACATGCTATCAAATCACTAGCACTACAAAAACCATATTAAAAAAAGGTTTGAAAGAGCAAAAAGAAGTGATATAGAGAAAAAATAATGTATTTTATGTAAAAATACGTTTTGATATGTTATACTTTTCCAAGAGGGATGTGGAAAAGGGGTTTTCTATATGAGTAATGATTCCATGTATTTAGTGATGATTGTGGTATTGGTATTATCTTTACTGGCATTAATTGCGAAGCGTAAACAAAAGGGGTTAAGTGGATTAAAATCGATGATTACACCGATTTTTAGTTATTTAATCGGGATTGTCATTTTAATTTCATTTTATACGCATACATTTGGTCCATGGACATTCTATGCAAGTGTCGTACTGTTTTTAGGTGCACTGTTCGGACTAAAGTATATGAAAGAAGCAATAGTTGAAGCTGCAGAGAAAAATACAGTATCAAAATAATAAAAAATCCGTAGCGCATGATGGGCGTTACGGGTTTTTTATGTGTGGTCATGTAGAGATGTCACAGCAAAACCTCCTTTTAAATATCTGAAAATTCAATCGTAGTAACATCTAATTCCCTATACCCTGAATAGTCCCTTTTAATAAAAGGAAAAAAAGTTGAACGAAATACGAACATGAACAGTCTAATAGAAAAGGAGGGGTGAAATGGACGTTAAACTCATTCAACAAGCAATCAAAGGAAATCAAGATGCTTGTGTTTTATTATTACAACATCATCAGGATGTACTTTATCGTATTGCCTATAGTTATTTACGAAATGAACCCGATACACTCGATGCCATACAAGAAGTGACGATTCGTTGTTTAACCCGCATACATACATTGAAAGAACCGACCTATTTTAAAACGTGGCTTATTCGAATCTTGCTCAATGTGTGTGCTGATTTAAACAGAAAAAAACAGAGAACATTGCCTGTTTTACAAGAAAAAGGCTATGAGGAAGAAGTGCATATTGATTTATATCGTGCATTAGATGAATTAGAAGTGGAGCAGCGTGAACTGATTTATTTAAAATATTTCGAGGACTATCAAAACAAACAAATTGCAGAACAACTGCAATTACCAGAAGGTACAGTTAAATCGAGGTTACATACAATTTTAAAAAAGATGCGCAAGCGATTAGGAGGTGTCTAGAAATTGAAAAAACGATATGTCTTTAAAAAATTAGATGAGATTGCTGTCCCAAAGGACCAAGTGAATAAACAGATTGAACAAGGAAAAAAACAATATCAAAAACAGCAAAAACGAAGAAAGCGAATGAAGTGGAGTGGCGGCGTAGCCGTTGTAGTCCTCCTTTTTCTAGCCCTCATTCGTTTTAATCCCAGTGTGGCAGATGCACTATCGAAAATCCCTGTATTCGCAGGTTTTGTTGAATTGATTAAACACGATGAAAGCTTGCGCACAGCACTCGAACATGAATATGTCGAAAAGATTGATTATACCATCACTAAAAAAGATGTAAAGATGACGATTCAGCAAATTAGTTTTGATGGTGCGAAAATGGTCATTAGCTATCGACTGACAAACCCTAACAAACATCTCATTAATCAGTGGGTCGATACTGCAATTGACGAAGAAGAATATACAAGTGAATCTTCTATGTCACCAACAGTAGAAAAACCATCTCCTGTCAAAAGGTTAGATGGTGTCATTCAACTATACGGTGCAGAATTGAAACGAGATTTTACACTTGATTTAACAGTGGAGATTGACGGAAAAGACGAAAAGTTCCGTTTCCCTATTCATCTAACAAAAAAGCTATTGGAGCCGAAAATACTCGCAAAACAACAAATGATTGAACTGGATGGACAGAAGATGGAGTTGCTTCAAGTGAGTCGTTATCCACTCACAACACTCGTAACTATAAGAGCAGCTGCTTCCAATACGAAAAACATTCTAATGATTGAAGAAATGATGCTATATGACGGGAAGAAAAAAGTCGCAACATTACATAAAGGATTGCGTTCGACGGGCAGTTTACAAGATAAAGAAGGCAGCACGTACTATTTACAAGGCGATTACTTCAAATCGTTGAAAGAACCGCGACTGGTCCTTTCATCTATTCAAGCACTTGAAAAGGGCGAAGAAAAACTCATCGTGAATTTAAAGAAAAAACAAGTTATTAAAAAGCCGAATAATACACTTGTCACGTATGAATTAAAAGAAGACGAGTTACGCATTATCCCAAAAAACGAGCAACATACACCGCAAATTCAGTTATATGATGCAAATGGAAAAGAAGTAGATGATACTTCTTACCGAGAAAATGGGGTGAATATTATTCCTGTGAATCCAAAAAAATATAAGCAACCACTAACAGGAGATTTTGTCATGTACCCTGCTTATTTAAAAGGAGAAGTACAAGTACCGCTAAAAGAATAATTCATTTATGCAAATAAAAGAAGTCATCGCTTTATTGTGATGACTTCTTTTTGTTTAGGTTGCACGATGTAAAGAAACTCCTGCATCTACATATGTTTCATAAGTAGTGTCTTCTAATTGCTCGTCTGTAATAATCGTATCAAAAGCTCTAAGCGGTGCGATATGAACGAATACATCACGCTCAAATTTGGAATGATCAACCATTAAATACGTGTGCGTCGCAATCTCAATCATCTTTTTACGTGTAGTCGCTTCTTCTAAACTATAATCGGAAACACCTTTTTCTAGTGAGACGCCACTCGCACAGATGAACGCTTTATGAATCGTTAATTGATCAAAGTTAAATAGAAAATCATAGGTCGTAATGGACTGTTCAGATCGTCTTAACTTACCACCAATTAAAAGCACCTCAATTTCTGTATGCATGAGTGCCATAACAATCGGCAGTGAATTCGTGACAACCGTCAGTCGCTGAACATCTTGTAATAGATGTGCTAATTGTAGTGTTGTCGAACCACTATCTAAATAGATGCAATCACCTTCTTGAATGAGACTACGACAATAGGTCGCAATTTGCTTTTTCTCTGGTAGTGCATGATGGAGGCGCTGCTCAATCAATGACTCACCAAGTGGTTCTTCTTTTAATTTAATCCCACCATATACTTTTTCGATAGCACCTTCTTCTACTAATACCGCAATATCTCGACGTAATGTCTCCATTGAAACACCAAGACGCTCCGCAAGAATCGGTAACTTCATCATCTTCTCTTGTTGTAGCATATCTAAAATCGTTGCCCGTCTTTTCATTGGGAACATGGTCAACTTCACCTCATTTCTATCTTTATTATAAACAATATAGTCAACACTTTGTAATTAGTTATTCAACATTTACTCAACATTTACAAAAATCTTCTTTTTCATTTACATTTACTCCCTATAATAAAAGTAAGAAACGGGAGGTGGACGATTTGCTACAGTTACAACATGTCAGCAAACGCTATAAAAATCAAACGGTACTGGAAGAAATTAATGTAACAATTCAAAAAGGGGAGATCGTTTCCTTATTAGGACCTAGTGGAAGCGGCAAAACCACCATTTTAAATATGATTCTTGGATTAACAGATGTATCTTCAGGTCAAATCTTTTTTGACGGGGAAGATGTAACACATACACCGATGAAAAAACGCGGCTTTAATATTGTATTCCAAGACTATGCACTTTTTCCGCATTTGAATGCCTATGACAATATCGTCTACGGATTGAAAAATAAAAAAGACAAAATTTCAAAAGAAGAAATTCAACGCTATATCGAGTTTTTAGACTTAACACCACATTTAAAAAAGAAAGTCCATGAATTATCAGGTGGTCAAAAACAACGTGTGTCCATCGCGCGCACACTCATCATGCAGCCGAAAATTCTCTTAATGGATGAGCCACTTAGTGCGCTTGACGGTGTTATGAAAGAGTCGATTAAAGAACGCATTCAACAAATCGCAAAAGAATTCAATTTAACGACAATCATTGTCACACATGATCCAGAAGAAGCACTGACGATGTCGGACCAAGTCATTATTGTCAATGACGGCAAGATTGCACAGTACGGGACACCAGAAGATATTATTCAACGCCCAAGTAACCCTTTTGTGAAAGACTTCATTTTGAAGCAGCTACATGTAAAACGCCAAAATATTTATCGCTTATTCGGTGAAGCCTATGTTTAATACGACGAAGTGGTTGAATGTTACGTCGATTCCGCTCATTGCTTTTTTCTTCGTCTTTCTCTGTCTACCTGTTGGCTTCATCGGTTTTCAATCGTTGCAAACAGATGCAGGTTTCTCGATTTCGGGTTATGTAGAAGCACTGCAAAATACAGCACTCATGACCGCACTATGGAACAGTACAAAAGTTTCGACACTCGTTGCGCTGAGTACGACGATTTTAGCTTTCATTCTTAGTTATACCGTAGCGATGACGCGGATTCAAGGTTCCATGAAGCAGTTCATTCAGTATAGCGTGATTTTCCCGATGTTTTTACCAACAATCACATATGGTTTTGTACTCATCTATGCATTCGGTAATCAAGGAATTTTCTCGAAGTTATTCGGTGGTGAGCCACTGTTTACGATTTATGGATTTAACGGTCTACTTCTTGGCGGCATCTTATATACGTTACCACCCGCCTTTATTATTATGCAAAATGGTTTTCAGTATGTGGACCGAAAATATTTACTCGTTGCAGACCTTATGGGTGACCGTCCAATGCGAAAAGCCTATCATACGATTTTGCGTCCGATGTCGGGTTCCATTGCAGGTGCTTTCGTTTTAAGTTTTATTTTAAGTTTTACGGACTTTGGAATTCCTGCTTCAATTGGCGGTTCATATGAAGTGATTGCGACGACACTCTATCAAACGATGCTCGGAGCGATTCCAAACTTCCAACAAGGTGCGATTGTTTCGGTCTTTATGTTACTACCAGCAGTGTTCGGTGTGCTCTTATTACAAGCAGTCGATAAACTGAATTTTCATCAGACGAATCCTTCTGGAACGGAACTTGCACCGCATCGCATGCGCGATACAACATTTGGCATGATGGCACTAAGCATCTCAATCATCATTCTTGCGATTTTCATCGTGATGTTTATTGTGCCTTTTTCAAAAGCCTATCCTTTTGATCTAACATTTACACTTGATTTCGTTCGTCAGTTTTTATCGATGAGTGAATTAATCCAAGTATATGGTAACTCAGTATTCGTCGCACTCTGTACAGCAGCAATTGGTGTCATCTTTACTTTTGTGACAGCCTTAGTACGAGCGAGAACCGATTTAAAAGGGCGGAAGTCATTCGATTTCTTTGCGATGATGACAAATACCGTACCTGGCATGGTACTCGGTCTAGGTTATTTACTTCTATTTAATGATAGCACGTTAAAAGGGACATTTTTGATTATCATTCTTTGCAACTTTGTCCATTTTTATACAACACCTTATTTAATGGCGAAAAATGCACTACAACGCATGGATGCCAATTGGGAGGTGATTGCGTCCCTTTTACAAGATTCTTGGCTCAAAACGGTATTCCGTATTATTTTACCCAATATGAAATCAACGATCATTGAAATGTTTAGTTACTTCTTTATTCAAGCGATGGTAACGGTGAGTGGTGTCATCTTCCTTGTCTCTACAGAAACACTCATTGTATCTGCAAAAATTAAAGAATTACAGCATTTTAATCAGTTCAACGAAATTTTCTTATTATCTATTTTTATTTTCTTAACGAATATTATCGTAAAAATTGCGTGTGAATGGTACTTAAAAAAGAAAAGAAGGTGCAATGATGAAAAAGATGAAATGGTTTTTAGTCGTATGTATGCTCGTAGTATTCATGGTGGGATGTAGTGGGAAGGCAGCACAATCAGATCAAGTGATTGTCTATTCGAATGCAGATGAAGAAGCAATTGCAGAGATGAAAAAAGCATTGGATACGAATGGTCTAAAAGGACAATACATCATTCAAGCCATCGGTACATCGGAACTTGGTGGCAAGATGATTGCAGAAGGTAACAAGATGGAAGCAGATGTTGTGACAATGGCTTCGTACTTTATTGATACAGCACAACAAAAGCATGATTTATTCGTACCAATTGAAGCAAAGCAAGAAACACTAATTGAAAAACCAGCATATGCGAATCCAATCTTAGGGAATATGGGCGCAATCTTCGTTAATACAGAATTATTAAAGTCGAAAAACTTACCAATGCCAACATCGATTAAAGACTTAACAAAACCGATGTATAAAAATCTTGTAGCCATTCCAAATATCATGGATTCTTCAACAGGTTGGTTACTTGTACAAGCAATTTTAGGTGCATATGGTGAAAAAGAAGGACAACAAGTGTTAAAAGATTTAATTACGAATGTAGGTCCACATCTTGAGAGTTCAGGCTCAGGTCCCATTAAGAAAGTGTTAACAGGTGAAGTGGCTGTAGGATTTGGTTTACGTGCTCAAGCTGTAAAAGCAAAGGCAGAAGGAAAACCAATTCAATATATTGATCCAACAGAAGGTAACTACGCATTAACAGAATCAGTAGCAGTTGTCCGTAAAGGTGGTGAGAAAGAGAAGAAAGCCGAAAAGGTAGCGAATGTTATTACAGAACATGCACGTGCAGGACTTTTAACATTATATCCTGTGGCGTTATATAAAGGCGAAACAGTGGATGCGACACATGAAGCGAAATATGCAAAACAGTGGGATGCACCATTAACAGTGGAACTACTTGAACAACATCAACAATTCTTTAAAAATGCACAATAACGGAGGAATCGAATAACGATGAAATTACTAACACCAGGTCCATTAACAACGACACGTACAGTACGTGAACAAATGCTAGAAGACCGCTGCACATGGGATACAGACTATAAAGAAACAACGCAGTGGATTCGTAAAGAATTACTTGCACTTGCGCATGCATCTGAAGAAAACTATACAGCGATTTTAATGCAAGGAAGTGGAAGTTTTGTTGTTGAGTCAGTTTTAACATCAACAATTCGTCCAGAAGATCGACTACTAATTATAACGAATGGCGCATACGGTGAACGCATTGTTCAAATGGCAAAAACGATTGGTTTACAATACGCTGTCTATGCAGTTCCTTACGATGAACAGCCACAAATTGCGCTATTAGAGGATTATTTAATGAAAGGAAGTTATACGCATGTAGCAGTCGTACACTGTGAAACGACGACAGGTATTCTAAATCCTGTTGAAGCGATTGGAGAAGTTGTACATCAATACGGTGCGACATTCATTGTAGATGCGATGAGTAGTTTCGGAGGTGTTCCGTTACACATACAAGAAGCACAGATTGATTACTTAATTAGTAGTGCCAACAAGTGTATTCAAGGTGTGCCAGGGTTTGGCTTTGTCCTAGCGAAAAAAGAACATTTTTTAACGACAAAAGGTATTTCACGTAGTGTATCGCTAGATTTATATGATCAATGGGCAACGATGGATGTTGACGGGAAGTGGCGCTTTACTTCGCCAACACATGTTGTCGCAGCGTTTGCACAAGCGATTCACGAATTACATGAAGAAGGTGGCGTGACAGCACGTTACGAACGTTACCGCTTAAATAATCAGATGATTCGTACTCAGCTACAAGAAGTGGGCATTCATGCATATATTGATGAAGCCATTCAATCACCGATTATTACAACATATCTTTTCCCGAATGAAGCATTCTCTTTTGAAGATTTTTACGAGGCGATGAAGGAAGCTGGATTTATCTTATATCCAGGTAAACTAACGGAAGTAGATACATTCCGAATTGGCAATATTGGCGATGTACACGCACAGGATTTCCGCGTGCTATGTGAAGCAATTAAAACATATATGGGGGTACAAGTAGGATGAATAAACAAATAGAAGCTGTTATTTTTGACTGGGCTGGCACAACGGTTGATTTCGGGTGCTTTGCGCCTGTACAAGTATTCGTGCAAATCTTTGAACAAGCAGGTGTACCTGTAACGATTGAAGAAGCACGTAAACCGATGGGGATGTTGAAGATTGACCATATTCGTACCATGTTAGAAATGCCAAGAATCTCGGCAGCTTTCGAAGAAGTACATGGTCGTCCTTTTACAGAAGAAGACGTTCAAACACTTTACGGACAGTTTGAAGAAGCATTAATGAAAACACTCGCAAAATATACAGATCCCATCGCAGGTGTATGCGAAACTGTTCAGACTTTACGTGAACAAGGAATCAAAATTGGTTCTACCACAGGTTACACACGCGAGATGATGGAAGTCGTGACACGTGAAGCGAAGAAAAAAGGCTATGCACCAGACTTTCTCGCTACAGCAGACGACACGAACCAATTCGGACGACCTTATCCATATATGCTGTTTCGAAATATAGAAGCACTTCAAATTCAATCAACAAAATCTGTTGTAAAAGTAGGCGATACAACTTCTGATATGCAAGAAGCGAAAAATGCAGGTGTTCTTGCGATTGGTGTTATTGTCGGCAGTTCGGAAATGGGTTATACAGAAGCAGAATACGCTGCTTTACCAGAAGATGAAAAACGCAAATTAATTGAAGCAACACGCAAAAAGTTTGAAGCGAGTGGCGCAGATTATACAATTGAAACGATGCCAGACTTATTACCTTTACTAGAGCAGATTACACAACCTGTAATGATGTAAACAAAAAAACAACCGCGCTTTGCTCGGTTGTTTTTTGTTGATAATTTCCATTTTTCTGATTATTTAAAGTATAATGATAGTAAAAATATTATCTGAAGGAGTATTTGAATTGTCATATGTAAAAATGTTTTTTGTTTATGTAATGGTTTCAGTTATTTTATCTTATTTCGTCTTTAATAATCCGCTTGTATATTCTATTATCTATTCGTTTTTAGGATTTGTTATCTTCATAATCATCTTCATGATATTCCAAAAAATGAATAAAAGAGTGATTAAATAAAAATCGATGTATCTCGCGGAATTAGTGCGTAATATAAGATGTATAGGATATTTTATTGACTGCATGTGCAGCTGTAATAAAATCATTTGAAAGATACTATGGGCTAGCCTATGCGGCTTGTAGTATCTTTTTTGTTTGCGTAATAAAATCATGCTATTAACATGTAGGATTATGTGATAATGTAAAAAAGGTTATTCTGATAAAAAAATGATTTTTTTAATGTAGAATCACGTTATTTCATGAATTAAAGGCGAATTTTGAAGAAATAGAAAATACACTGGCTTTTAATGAGTTAAAAGAAAAAGTAGCGAATGATATATCGAACTTTGGTTTGTCAGGACTGATTTTATCCTTTTTTAAAGATATGAATCATTTAAAAAAAATACTACCATCTTTTCTCCAATATACACATTATGATTTTGATCTATAAGACATTAAACAGTGTATAGAGCTCACAACAACTATAAAATAATAAAATCTAGTAGGCGCGCAAATGAAACCAGAAGTATTCATACAAAATGGAAAGGATTTAATACGAAAGAGCTGCGATTACAAAGAGAAGGAGGAGAAAGGGATGATAGAAGGAAAATACATTCAAATTATAGCGAATCATCAAAAGTTTGATGAACGATATGGTCAGTTCAGTAAATTAGAAGATAAGGGAATGGAAGAGCTAACGCTTTTTTTGAAAAACCTATAATTGAATTAGAACATGCACAGAAGTTTTTAGTTTCTCTGCTAGACTTCCCAATCTATATGCATTTAGAAGTATTTGACTTTGATTTAGAAAGCCTAGAAAGCTTATTTATTTCTCATGATGGTAAATATGCGATTCAAAAATTGAAAAGTGACACATATCATTTTGAGGCTAAGATAGAGTGTCTAGAACTTTTCCTAGAAATGCTAGAATATATGACTGCTTATGCTGGCTATGGACGATTGAACTTTTATACAAACTGTAATACATGTTTTAATAGTGAAATTATAAATAAAAAGATTCAATTCAATTTACTAGACTCTAGTAAATTTGTGTTAGTTATGATCAAATATGATGGGAATGTGTTGCGCATAGTAAGCGGAAAAAGTAAATTGGAAGAAATTAAAAAACAACTCAAACAGCTACATAATGATGAATAGTCTATACGTTACTAGCTCAACATAACATTTAAGAGTTACAAATTAAGTGGAAGGTGATGATGAGATGAATTATTATTTGAATGATTACTTAACTGGAATAAATGAAGAGTATTTTATAAAAAATAATTTTAATATTGAGTTAGAACAATTTTGCTGCGAGCCTAATTTTGAAGGACTTTACAATCCAACAATATTAGAAACAAGTGCATCTTTTTTGACGAAGCTAGAATTATTTCCTATCTACATTCATGAAATAACTTTTGGGTTACGAGCCAATCTTTCAAATGCTATAAAAGATACAAAAGAAATAAATACTAATTTTTTTTATACAATTAAAAAAATTCAAGATTCTAGGCAATTGAAAGAAATTTATTCTAAATTGGCTTTAGATGCTTATAATGGAGAAACTATTGTTATAACTTCTGAAAAGATATTAAATTTAGTTGAACCAAAAGAAAATAATGATCTGTTTAAATATGAATTAACTTTTGTTTTAACAAATCGGAAAACTTACTTTTTAATTATACAATTAGATGGTCAGTGCTGGGATTTTATTTCAAATTTTAAAAACCACCCATTCCAAGAATTTCACATTGAAGTTTAAGAAGGAAAGAGAGCATAAGGTGAATAGTGAAGTAATTTATACGTTTTTATTTTTAATAGCGAGCCCTATTTTTTTAATATTGTATTTGGAAAGTAAAAGAAGATTCTATTTATTTCTTAGTATTGGTTCAATCGCTGTATATCCAATATATGTGATTTATTTAATGAACAAACAAGAAATAGCATTTATTTTTTTACTTCATCATATGATTGTTTTCTTAGCAATGATTACACCATATTTCTATAGGAGAGAAACTGAGAACGAAAAAGATAAAAGAAATAAATATTTGAATAGAATTGTACTTATTCTTTGCCTTCTAATTATATTTACAATACCTAAAAGCTAATTAAAAAAGAGAGAAATAAAAATGATGCATGAGTTTATACATATGGATGTAGACGGTCGTTTACGAAAGAGAACTATTGTAAAAGATGTCGGTTCTATGGTTGCACATGTAGGGAGAATGGAATAAAGAACACTTTAGATTTTAAGGAGAAAAAATTCATTATATTTAGTCTACAAAATATAATGAATTTTCTCTAGATTTATTGATGAAATACATATTAGGATTTCTGCTGATGTTCTTTATTTTACTAGAACAAGCAACTACTAATTCAAAAAGAAAAATCGTCTATAGAATATCTTGGTTTACTGCTTTATTCTTAATGATGCTGTTTCGTCCTCTATAGACACACACAACTATGAATATATTAGATTTTAAGAAAGGTGTATATATGAATTTATTAGAAATGATCACGTGTTTCATTTTTTTAATAGTAGCTAATATTTTTATTGTATTAAAAGTAATTAAAAAAAACGCTATTTATTTAATTTTAAATTTGTTAGTAATCTGTTGTTATATTGTTTATATTAGTCAGTTTTGGCATGAGAGTAAAACCAGTATAGGGTTTATTATTCTTAATATCTGTGCCTTATATTATATGAGCTCATATTATTTTACAAAATCTATAGAATCGTCAACCTCTAAAAAAGTAAAGTATGTAGATTCAATAGTTTTAGTACTATTTATTTTTTTGTTAATAGATAATTATTATTAGTGGTTCATATATGACTATACAAAAAATGAAAGCTTGAAAATGAGCCACGACCGTGACGAAGCAAAAAAGACTGTACAAGTAATTGATAATTCGTATTCCTACGTTTGGAGTGTTTTTAAAAAATCTAATTATAAATTCAAAAAATTTGGAATAATCTTAATAAGAAAAAACTTACAACATTAGTTATTACAGATGCACTTATAGGTATGTTGGGGGGAACCTTCGGCAAATACCTTGCGAAAGCTAGAGTAGGAGTAATAAATAGATTATTTGTCAAATATCAATGGGAGTTCAAAGATGAATTAGCTAGACAATACTCGAAAACTGGAAAAATATCTATTTGGAGTGCGCTATATGATAGTGCAAAATCAGTCTTAAATGATAAAAAAAAGCTATAAAATTGGTTGTTACAGCATATAACCGTGGTGGTAAAACAAGAGCAATAAAGGGTGCAAGGAGATTTTAAAATATGGGAATGCATATAATGTTTATTACAATGATTATTTCTCTAATAATTACAACAGCGTGGTTTTTTAAATGGGATAGAATAAATGAACCATTTGTGGCTAATGGTAGTACACTGTTATCTATAATAAAATTATTCTCAAGAAAAACACAAAAAATATTATTGATTATTTTGTTTGGATTAATGACCGTTATAGTGATAATTTTTTATGTGACATTTATATTATATGGATAGAAGGTATGATCATGTAAAAAAGAAATGAGAATGAGGAATAATTTATGAAATTTAAATGGGATATTTTTGATACGATAATTGTATTAATAACATTAATTGGTGTTTTAGGTGATTTATTGGGGTTGCTGCATATGAAAATAGAATATTTACTATTTTTTATTGTTGCTGGAATTTTAGATTTTAGGAGTGAAAAAGAAAAAGTAGGTAAAATTAAGACGATTGTTTTGTATGGTATTAACATTATCTTGTTACTATCTATATTTATTATAAAATAAGATGCCAATGACCAATTAACAAAAGAAACCTTACCAGATGGTACGATGAATACATATGATTATGACGCAGTTGGGAATCATACGGCATCCGAAGTGAATGGTGAGAAAGCGACTTTCACGTACAATGATGCCAATCAAATTGCGACGAAAAATGAGACGGCCTATACGTATGATGCAGATGGTAACTTATTGCAAGATGAGAACTATAAAAGGAAGGTGAGCCAAAAGCGTAGGTAGAAGATAAGTCAAAAGCGCAACGTCCTGTTGCTGACTTATCCAACCTACATCGTGTAGGCAGTGTTGCAAGGCTCACCCAACTTGCGTCCAGCAAGCAGCAGCAACAACGTTTAACAAAGGTAACGACGCTAGACGACCAAATCATTGCATCGTACACATACGATGAAAATGACTTAGGTTTAACGAAAACAGTTGGCGAAACAACACATGCATACTTCTATAACGACGAAGTATTGGATAAAAAGGAACATCGTGTGAGGCCGTGATAAAGACGACCAAGAAGTCGGTGCATACACATATGATGCATACGGAAATGTGTTAACTGTCGAAGGGGATCTAGCGAAAGAAAACCCAGGTGAACGCTAGCAACGACGTCCTGTCGTAGCGTTCACCCAATCGTCGTCCAGACGACAGCGTTATGCAGGTTACTACTATGACGATGAAACAAAGAACTACTATTTACAAGCACGTTACTATAACCCAGCAAATGGAGTATTCTTAGCAGAACATCGACTAAATGCTGCACGTCCTGTGCAAACGTCGATGGCGCTCACATCGTGTGAGGCCCACACCCAGGTGATGATGACGAACCTTTATCACAGAATGGTTATAGCTATGCGAATGGTAATCCCGTAATGAATGTGGATCCAGATGGGAAAATAGCTTGGTGGATAGCTTCTGCTTTAGTAGGTGCCGCATTGAATGCATTGCCAATGTTATTGAACTATTATTATAAGCATAGGACGTTAAGAGGTTTTAATTGGTGGGTTTTTGGTAGGGCAGCAGCTGTTGGAGCTATAACCAGTATAGGTGGTGCAGGTCTATACAGAGCCGTGGCTTCTATAGGTGGAAGTTTAATAACTAGAGTTATAGCCTTAGCCGGATATGGTCCTAAAGCATATATTCTTAATACTATCGCTAAAGGTAAGAAGCCAACTCTTAGTGGATTATACTCAAGTTATATAACATCTGGAGTTGCATCAGGACTAAATGTTTTTAATCGACTAAAAAGTATTTATAGGTACGGTGGTAAAAAAGCAGTAACTCGTTATATTAAAGCCATTCGCTAAGTCAGGGAGTGATATAGTGTCAAAGAAAATATTAATCAGTATACCAATTTTTATCTTAGCAATTCTAAGCCCTGTCGCTCCAATTTTTTATTTTGGATTAAACACAAAAAAAATAGATGCGAATATACAGAGGTTGTTAAAATATTCTTGGTTTGATGAATTATATTCTACGGATAAATTTAGACATTTATTTTTTGCAAATAAACATGTTAGAAAAAAATTAAGTAGCGATATTTATGTAAAGCTGTTGAGCCATCACAAAAAAACACAAGAAAAATTCTACCGATTTTTAGAAAAAGAAAATAATAGATCAAATTAATTTATTACTATTGATTTCGATTTGCTAATAGAGATAATAAAAGTTGGATATATATCGGTTCTTCACCGAAAGACGGGGTTGACTGAAATAGGTCAATATATGTTTCAGACAGACGCTTTGTTTGTTTTTCGGTAGACCGCTTACGGAGAAGATTTTAAAGTAAAAGAAGCGACAACATATAAAGAAAACAGCGATGATGTCGACCATATTTAAAATCGAGGATTTAAAGTATAAAAAGAAGGAGATTAATAATGAAGAAATTTAGAGGGAAACAACGATACTTTTGCAATTTAGAAAAAGAAACACATATAAAAAACTATGATTTGGATTTTGACGAAAATAGTTAGTTTGATTTTTGGCATACGCATTTAGATTATTATGGATATGGAAATTATTCTATAAAAATAAGAAAACAACATTTAAAAGGTTTATTTAATTTATTTCATGAGTTAAAAGGTGTATTGAAAAAAATAGGTAAAACTTATCAAATGTGGATTGAAATATCTAGTAACGATGCTTCTATGGATACATTATTTATACATTCACCGAATCCGAATGAAGATAATTTTCCTTATAAAAAGTTGACGAATTTAGTAGATGTAAGGTCAGAAATTCCATCTTATCTAACGGAGATTATTGATGTAGAAAATTATAAGATAGAAAGTTATGAAAGCATAGAAGATGGAATTACTGATAAAATATTTGTAATTCAATTTTTAGATATCAAAAGTCTCTAAAAGAGTACTAGGAGAAGGCATTTGACATTATGATTATAAAATCAAGACGTATTATATTATAGGTGAATTCATACCGAGAAATGTGTATATAAAAACATCAAAAGATTATAAGGTGGTATGGTAGTGAAGATTACATTAAATGATTTTTTAGTTGGAGAAGACTTTTCATATATTTTTAAATCTAAAAAAAGGGGCATAACTCGTTTCTATTGTCATGTCGATTCCGAGGGAAACAATCTGGGTGCCATTGATATTGACCTAGATAGTTACAGTGATGTTGATAGTTATATTGATATTAAAAACGATATTGATAGTATATGTTTAAAAAATTTTTTAGAGAAATTAAATGTATACCCATTGTATATTCACGGAATTAGCGGTTCAAATGAAATTAATCTATCTAATAAAGAAATGACGAAATTGAGTAATGGAAATTATTATTATGTGGTAGATATTAATAATATAGAAGAACTCAAAACCCATTTTTCTAAGGCTTATTTAGATGCATTTAATAACGAAAGTATCTTATTTTCTAATGAACGAACATTAGAAATGGACTTTCATAGCGATATTGGTTTAGCTAGATTTATTTTAGATTATACTGAAGATAATTATACATATCATTTGTGGGTAAGTCATGACGGTGTAGGTTTTGACTTCATATCTAATTTTTCAGATCACCCATATCAAAATATACCTGTTATTAAAGAGGAAGACGAACTATGACGCAATGGAGAATCGTACAGCATCCGAAGTGAATGGTGAGAAAGCTGCTTTCACGTATAATGATGCCAATTAAATTGCGACGAAAACGGACTACGTTTAACGAAAACTGTTGGCGATACAACACATGAATACTTCTATAGTGGTGAAGTATTAGATAAAAAGGAACATCGACTAAGTTCCGCATGTCCTGTGCGAACGTCGATGGCACTCACATCGTGTGAGGCCGTGATAGTGAAGATCAAGAAGTCGGTGCATACACATATGATGCTTATGGAAATGTATTAACGGTCGAAGGGGACCTAGCGAAAGCGAACCCAATTCGTTATGCAGGTTAGTATTATGACGATGAAACGAAGAATTACTATTTACAAGCACGTTACTATAACCCAGCAAACGGAACCTTCCTAGCATTAGACCAACATCCAGGTGATGATGAAGAACCGCTGTCACAAAATGGTTATAGCTATGCGAATGGCAACCCGGTGATGAATGTGGATCCAAATGGAAAAAATGCTTGGTATAATTCAAAGGGATTTCTTATAGGGCTATTAATGCGGCGATATTTCTTACAACATCAGTAATATTTGGAGGGATTGATGGATTACTAATCAGATTAGGTAAGAAAAGTTTAAGTAAATCCAAAAAAAGTATATTTGTTACAGACCTTAAAAAGAAACTAAGAAATAGAGAGGTTTCTTACATCATAGCCAGTAGTATATCCAGTGCTGTAGGTACATTGATTAATATTAGTGGTTTTTGGCTAAATTCAGGAAGCTCTATATTTGATTATTTAGATAAAAAGCTAAGAAATGGTTATTTTAATGATTTTTAAGACTTAGAGGTGAGAATTATATTTAAATTATTTTTGAAAACACAAAAATTCTATATAGGACTGTTTGTCATTGGTTTTCTAACGTCAGCAGTAGCTTCATATATTTATATGGGTGGACCTAAATCTATAAGTGCAGTGCTAAGTGGAATAATTGGTTTTTGTCTAATACAGTATTTAGCTTATAGAAATTTCAAAAAAGAAAATAACTGGAAATAAAAAGATTTCAAACAAGTAACATAATCTCATACTGACTAGATGTGGTACCTATTCCTATGAATAAAGAAAAGTTCAAATTTTAGTGTGGAATAGAGTGATTCAATGAAGAAGTATCAGTGGCATTTCTTTAAAAAGAATACTCAGGATAATGCTTTTTCTTTAGTTAATTAAATAATTTACTCGGTTCACTGACGTACACAATAAAAGCGCAACAACTATTTAAAATTGCATATGACTACACGAAAAATGGCATGTTGAAGATGAGCCAAAATCGCAAGTGGAAGATAAGTCAAGATTGCAACGTCCTGTTGCTGACTTATCCAACCTACATTATGTAGGTAGTGTTTGTTGTTGGCTTATCCAACTTGCGTCCAGCAAGCAGCAACAACAACGTTTAACAAAAGTAACGACATTAGACGATCAAACTATCTCATCGTACACATATGATGAAAACGGCTTACGTTTAACGAAAACAGTTGGCGATACAACGCATGAATACTTATATAACTAAAATAAGTATATACAAAAATCGGGAATTTAAGGTAGGAATTGATGATAAACAATCTATGGATCGGAATAAATATCGCTTATATTATTTTATTAACAACTTTTCTTTTAAATCTTTTTATTAAAATAAAATTTAAAGAGTCCATCAATATAACTATATCATTTATCAGTTTGGGTTTAAATTATATTGTAAGTCTAGTTATTCTTTTTACTGATACTTTATCTTATATAGGTAATACACTACTATTCATCATTGCGACTTTTTTAATGATTACGTACACATATATATCTATAAATAATATCCAACTTAAAAAAAGTATGAAGATAAATATGTTTGGAAATATCTTGGTTTTTATTTTTTCATCAGCAATTACAATTTTTTTGGTGATAAAAAAATATTTTATGTAATAAGATGGATTAAGACGGAGAAGTGGCTAGGCTTGTTGTAGAGTAGGTACAAATTTTTATTTAATTAATACTAAACTATAAAGAAAGAGGTGAGGGGATTGGATAAAATAGATTTTGATGAACTATATCAAGAACCGGAAAATAAACTGAAAATAAGTCTACCTTTATTATAAAAAATAAAAAAGTTTCATTTAGTTGGACTGAACTATATTGGGGATGGAAAAGTCAATTCATTTCAGATAAAACACTTATTGAAATAGCAGAGACAGAGGTAACGAATACTATTTATTCAGAGCCCGTACTTGAACTAGCATCTATTATGGACTCTGAAATTTATACAGAGCAAATAAAGATACAAGAATTAATTGAACAAATTATTGAGATGTTATTCTTAATGACTTTCATAATCCTTCTAAACCCGCGAAAGAATTTTACGATGAACTTCTTATGTGGACGGCGTATGGAATAACTGCGAAGAATGAGGAGTTACTCAAATTATGGAGATTATTTTTAGAAAAGCAACGTACATATTTTTTAAATCAATGGTCTACAAAGTAATTTAATAGCATAACTCAGTGACTAAACACTACTTGGTATGATAGTGAAGGCGAAAAATGAATCAGGTAAATTTGAAACTATAAGGAAGGCGAGCTAAAAGCGCAAGTGGAAGATAAGTCAAGATCGCAGCGTCCTGTTGCTGACTGATCCAACCTATGTCGTGTAGAAAGGCTCACCCAATTCGCTTTCTGATGATAGTGTATTATTCTAAAGATGAACCTTTAATCACAGAATGGATGATATACGACGTATAAGAGCGATAATCCAGGACTAATAGTATGGCAGCTATTCTATTATCAGGGATAAGGTAAGTTATTAAAGAATTTTAATATTAGAGGAGATTGAATAATAATGATTAAATTAAATAACGTGAAAAGCTATTTTAATAGTACGATTGACCTTAACAATGATTCAGTTTTGGAGATTTGGAATAAATTCAAATCTTTTTGTTTAGTTGATGTTGAAAATGAAGATGATCGAGAAATTTTGTTTGAAACAGGAGTTGAAAAAATCGAAGGGATTAAATATTTCTATGTTAATTTCGTTCGACAATTTACAATTTATGATGGAGATGAATATGATGGAATGGAACAACTTATTTGTGCATTTCATTTTGAACATACAAAAGAGTTTAGATTTTTAAAGAAAAGCGAATGGTCAATGGATTATGAAGACTTAGAAACATATTTTAAAGAGGTAGAAAAAACAAAGGCATTTCAAAAAATGATTGATAAGAACCCTGTTAAAAGAACACTCATGCAAGAAGAAATCTAAAGTAGGTAGAAACTATAAAACCTCAAAAAAATCGTCTTGTTGCTGCCTCTCCGAACTTACTTCCAGCAAGCAGCAAAAGTAAAGACGCTAGATGATCAAACCGTCGCATCGCATCGTACGCATACGATGCGATGCGACGGTTTACGTTTAACGAATACTTCCAAAACAATGAAATATTTGATAAAAGGGTGTTTATTATTCTAAATATAGGTTTAGTATATCGAAATGAAAAAAATATAGAGAAAGAGTTTCAACATATTGTAGATTTTTTAAAGAAAAGGGAACTAATCATAGTTGAATGGAGAGTCTCTTTAGATAAAAATGGAGACAAATGGGTTGAAAAGAAAGATCAAGATGTAGATGTTGCGTTATTAACAAAATATTATTATGGAGAAATAATCGGATATATTACAAATTTTGTTGGTTTTCAAGAAATTTCGATGAGGATTAGTGTTCAACAAGAAGAGGGTTTTTATGGCTATGTGCTACATTTAGATGGAGAAAGACTAAATGGTTTAGTGATAGACACAATAGAGCAAAAAATAATTACATGGGTTACTAATTTGAGCAATTTTACGAGTTTTGATTATGCCTTTTGTGATTATGATAGTGAAATAGAATATGATCCTCAAAAACAAAGGATAATAAACAAAAGTTATTCAGTTTTATTTTGGCCAGAGAGGGGTAGCGTCAGGAAAATGCGGATTTACAACGCTAAGGAAATTCCCATACTAAAAAGCCAAATTTCTCAACATCAATTGAGAAATTTGGCTTTTTTCGTTGCTCAGTTAAAGCGTCCTTTAGTTGTATATTTCCTGTTAATATCCCTTTTGAAGCATAACATTGTTTTCAATGATCGCACCAGATAGTTGACGCCCATTTTAGAACCTATTCTTTGATTTTCAATAAGCGTAAACTGTTTAATGTTACAAGTAAAGTTGCTCCCATATCAGCAAATATCGCTATCCAAAGCGTTAACCAACCGGGCATGACCAAAAGTAATGCCACTAATTTAATCACCAAAGAGAAGGTAATGTTTTGCTTGATGATTGCTAAAGCCTTACGGCTTAATTTTATTGTATATGGCAATTTACTCAAATCATCAGACATTAAGGAGATGTCAGCCGTTTCTAAAGCTGTATCAGTTCCAGCACCACCCATTGCTACACCAACGGTAGATGCCGCAAGGGCTGGAGCATCATTCACGCCATCTCCGACCATCCCCACACTTTGATGTTTTTCTCGAAGTTCTTTAATAAAATTAAGCTTATCTTCTGGAAGTAAGTCAGCTTTAATATTCGAAACACCAACTTGTTTTCCGATGGCTGTTGCCGTTCTTTGGTTATCGCCTGTTAGCATCACTGTTTCGATTCCCATATTGTTCAACTTGCCGATAACTTCTTTAGACGATTCCCTCATTTCATCGGCTACGGCAATAAACGAAAGAATTTCTTTTTCTGTTCCTAACACCATCACCGTTTTACCTTGAGTTTGCATATCGGCAATTTTTTCTTTCCTATCGCTTGAAATGCTTCCGTGTAATTCCTCAAAAAGATTTGGACTTCCCACATAATACATTTCATTATTTATTTTGGCTTTAACGCCTTTACCTGTAATGGATTGAAAATCCTCTACTGTTACTTCGTTGAATTTTAATCCATTTTCTTCTGCTTTTCGCATAATCGCTGAAGCAAGAGGGTGCTGTGATCCTTTTTCAATGGCTGCTGTTATGGTCATTAATTCATTTTCATTTCTACCATATGTCACAATGTCTGTTACAGCAGGAATCCCTTTGGTTAATGTTCCTGTTTTATCAAAGGCTATCGCTTTTAAGTGTCCTGCTTCTTCTAAATGGATACCACCTTTAATTAAAACACCATTTTTTGCTGCATTTCCTATTGCTGTAACCACAGCAACTGGAGTTGAGACTACTAAGGCACAAGGACAACCAACCACTAATACAGCTAAGCCTTGATAAATCCATTGGCTCCAGTCTCCGCCAAATAATGGTGGAACTACCGCAATTAAAAGAGCAAGTATGACAATAGCTGGTGTATAGTATTTTGCAAATTTATCGACAAACGCTTGAGAAGGGGCCCGTTCTGCTTGGGCTTCTTCTACCAAGTGAATGATTTTTGAAAGAGTAGTATCTTTAACTCGTTTTGTAACTTTAACCTCAAGTAACCCTTCTTCATTCAAGGTTCCTGCAAATACTTCATCATTTGTGGTTTTCGTTACTGGAACACTTTCACCTGTAATCGCAGCCTGATTTAATGTCGATGTACCTTTAACCACTATTCCATCCATTGCTAACTTTTGACCGGGCTTAACAATCATGATGTCTCCAACTTGAATATCATCAACATGAATCATCATTTCTTCATTGCCTCGTCGAATTAACGCTTCTTTTGGGGCAATATCCATTAAAGATTCAATAGATTGACGCGCTTTATCCATTGAATAACGCTCTAATGCTTCACTAATCGCAAATAGGATAACAACGGTTGCCCCTTCACCCCATTCACCAATGATTGCAGCTCCTATAATTGCAATAGTCATAAGCGTATTCATATCGAAATTTAATCTGCTTAGATTTTTGAGACCTTTAATGAATAACGAATATCCACCGATTAAAATGGACGCTGCATAACCAATTGTCGGTAGAACATGCTCTTCACCATACTGCTCTCCTAAGAACCAGCTAACTACAAGTAAAAGAGCTGATATATATACCTTAATGTTTTCTTTCTGCTTCCAAAAAGGTTCTCGTTCTACCCTTTGTTCTTTTTCATCTCGAATTTTTAAATTTTCAAATGCTCCTGCTTTTTCTAATTCTTCAATGGTTGTCGTCCCCTTAACATAAACTTTAGATGCTCCGAAATTTACTTTCGCATCCTGAACACCGGGAAGTTCTTTAACATTATTTTCAAAAATGGCTGCACAGTTAGTACAAGTAAATCCTTGAACACGATAGGCTTTCATTTCTTCTTCAGACAGTTTTGCTTTCCCACTAGACATTGATCTTCACCTCTTTCTTATGTGCCAATGCAATCATCATAATTTGTCTGATATGCTCATCATCTAATGAATAAAATGCAAGTTTTCCCTCTTTTCGAAACTTAACAATCCCTTGCTTATGGAGCGTTCGCAGGTGATGAGAGGCATTTGCAACCGTAACACCTATAATATTTGCTATATCACACACACACAGTTCGTCACCTTGACATAAAGCATAGGTAATTTTTGCTCTATTTTCATCTGCAATAGCTTTTAACATTTGGGCAACACTAGAAATATCTACTGTCTGTAAATTACCTTGTATTCGATTGACCTTTTCTTCGTCATAACAATAAATTTCACAAGTATCTTTCTTAATCACATTCTCACCCCAATATCATTCAAGTGTTTATTTGAATATAGTATAACCATTTTTAATAATTCATTCAAGTGTTTGTTTGAATGAGTAAAAAAATTCATAAAAAAAGAATTGGAGTACCCAATTCTAATAACAAAATAACCAAACTGCATAAGACTTTAAGTACATAACATTATCTGGCCAATTAGTAGTAAGGGAATTACATAAGCGTTATTAAGGGGCGGTAATTTGAAAAGCATAACAACTGTTATAACGATTATTCTAGGTATCGTGATTATATTTGTGCCAACGATTATTACTGGGCATGGCTATAACGATGAAAAAATGATGGGCGCATTACTTGTTGCTGATTATACATTGAGAGTGGTTTCGTTAATAATTGGACTACTTGTGATTAGCTTTGCTATTAGAGGCTTAGCTAAAAATTAGCTAAAAGAAATTACCAAAAGCACCTTCTCGTTGTAAAAGAGGGTGCTTTTTATATTGTCTTTGTAGTTCCTTTTCACGTATTAGTGGGATCGCTTTCCTCGATATTTAAAGCAAGAAAGGATGAATGTATTGAAAAATGTATTATTATTAGTTGCATCTTTTTTCATGTCTCTCATTGTGTGGTTAAGTACATATCGTTCTTTACCAGAAAAAGTTATCATGCATGCTAATTCAGGCGGAACAACGGATTATGCGCATAAAAGCTTCATGTTTCTTATGTTTATGATTATTTCATTGTGTGTACTCGTCATTTTTTACGCTTTGCTGCTCATCGATAGAAAAAATGAAAATAAACAAAAAATGAATACAGCATTTGCTATGATCGGTGGTTTATTCGTTATTGGATTAAATATTGTCTACATACTCAATGTCCGTAATGAAGCGTTAAACACAGAACGTCTCTTTTTAATCTTTGTAGGCTGTATTTTCATTATCATCGGCAGTTTCTTACCTACAGTCAATTATAATTCTAAAGTGGGTGTCCGAAATGCCGCTAGCTTTCAAAATAAAAAATCATGGACTCAAATTCAAAGATTTAGTGGATGTGCGTTTATCATCTGTGGTATATTCATAGGGTTTGCAGCTTTAATTCCATCATTCTTATATGCGATTCTTGTCATTTCACTACTGATTACTGCTATGTTATATAGTATTCAGTTATACTCGAATAAATTGCTTAAAAATGAGTAGACGCTTAGCTTTCAAACGCAGGTAAGTATAATAAAGTGAAGGTGATCCATTGGAAGTTATAATCGGATATGGATTAATACTCTTTTTCCTTGTCAATTTTTGCGTGATGATGTACCAGGCTTATAAGGAAGTGAAAGAGAACCCTAAGAGCTTTTTTAGAATGCTGATTTTCATACCTCTTGAATTATTATTAGGTACATATGGTTTCTATGTAGCAATTGTCTTGGGAGCACTGTTAATAGGTATCCTACTTGTTTTCTATCCATAATGAATCTAAAAAGCGAGTAACACGTTCAGCGTGCTACTCGTTTTTGTTTTGAGTTTATATACTTCTTTTTACACGAGGATTCGATTATGCCATACACAATCACCGATAGAATCAATCCACCGAAATACACGATAATAATATAAGAAGGAATTTTCTCTAGAGGCTGAATTTGTATAGAGGCATAGAGCAATATAAAAAAGAAAAACAGTGTCAAAGCGGATACGAGTGAAGTCCAAGAGCAATAGAGTTTGTACAGTTTCATACTTAGTTGTTTATCAAACTTTGCTAAATAGCGATTGAATTTAATAAATCGAAAGCTTTTCAACCCTGCGAACAGTAAAATTGAGACAATCGGCAATATCCATAAAACATATTTTGAACCGTAACCATCTGGACTACCTAGTAAATTAAAATGAATCGGAACCCGCCCATCTAACCCTTTCCAATACAACAGCAATATGACGATTTGAGCTAACATGAAA
The DNA here is from genome assembly GCF_001534765.1 of Kurthia sp. 11kri321. Classification (NCBI taxonomy): domain Bacteria; kingdom Bacillati; phylum Bacillota; class Bacilli; order Caryophanales; family Caryophanaceae; genus Kurthia; species Kurthia sp. 11kri321. The sequence continues at coordinate 1,428,194 of NZ_CP013217.1, read as the reverse complement.
AAATATGAAATCGCATCGAGGTAATATGTATGTTTGGGTAGTATATACTTCATTAGATTTCCTCCTACTTAAAATTTTGTAATTAAAGATTCACTATCAGCTAATGAAAAAGTAGTTTTCAACAAAAGCTTATACATCACATTTGAAGGCAATACTACATATATTTTAATCTAGCACCAAAAGGTCGTTTTCGTGCTACAATAAAATGGCAGCATTTTCAGCTGACTCCTTTTTCGGAAGGAGGTGTACTACATGCCTAAATACTCGCGACAAGAGAAAGTAAAGGCTGAGCGAAAGAAAAAGCGTGAAGAAGGACTGACCATCTTTCGATATGCAGCGGATCTATTTCGATTCGTGGATACAATTTATCGTTTCTTCCGTATGATGCTGTAAGAAAAAAGAGCGTTGATTCCAACTGGATTCAACGCTCTTTCTATAGATTTAATACATAAAAAACGCCTGGTGACCAAACCAGGCGCTGTACTACATGTGATTCTCGCGACAAGAATCTTACTAACTTCATTGTATGATGATTATAGATAGAAGTCAATTAAATAAGATAGAAATAAAATAGGTTAATTAAGTGATATTATTATCGAAAGCATCTATGATTTCGTATTTATACTCAATTATCGATTATTTGTATAAATAAATAATAATCGATTATAATCGATACGATTTTAAAGTTGCCGTTTTAAAAATCGGTTTTATATTGAAAAGTGCAGCAGCAATTATTAAATATAAAAAGATGAGCTCATCTATATTCGATGAACCCACTTCTTTTTATGATTTCGAACGTTTTTGAATCTCTTGTTTACTTTGCAAAATTTTATAAGCGAGATGTACGACAATTCCAAATAGCAGAAGTGCGAAAATAGAGGCAAGACCGATAAAGATCGGTTCACCAAAGCGCCAGAAAGACTCCGGTTCTTTTGCGGCAAATGAACGTGAAATCTGTAGCAAGACAACAAAGAACAATGTCACAATCGATACAAGCCCCACTTGTTTGACCTTCTTTTGCAAGAAGATCGCTTGCTCTTTACGCGATGTTAATTTCATTATGTAAAACTCCTTTAAAACATACTACCTTCTATAGTAATGGTTGAACTAAAAAGACGCAATTCTTTCCTATTAAATAGATATTCAGATGAAAAGAGTAGGCTAAGTAATTAAAAAACGAAACCGCACATATAGCGCGATTTCGTTTTTCTTATGCATGTTCTTCTTTAATTTCTTTCACGAGTGCTTCGTGTTGCTCTGGGTTGTATTCATTTTCTAGTTTTGATACAACAACTGTTGCTACTGAGTTACCAATTATGTTTGTGATGGCACGCGCTTCTGACATGAAGCGGTCTACACCGATTAGTAGGGCAATACCTGCTACTGGAATCATTGGGAACGCAGCTAATGTTGCAGCTAATGTAACGAAACCTGAACCTGTAACACCTGCAGCACCTTTTGATGTAACCATTAATACTAATAATAATGTTAGTTGTTGCCAGATAGATAGGTCAACATTGTAAACTTGTGCGATAAACATAGCAGCCATTGATAAGTAGATGGCTGTACCATCTAAGTTGAATGAGTAACCTGTTGGAATAACTAAACCAACGACTTGTTTTGAACAACCGAATTTTTCTAATTTCTTCATGATGCCTGGTAAAGCTGTTTCTGAAGAAGATGTACCTAATACAAGTAATAATTCTTCTTTGATATAAGCAAGGAATTTGAAGATGTTGAAGCCGAAGCCCTTCATAATACCGCCAAGAATTAAGAAGATGAATAGCGCCATTGTAATGTAGATACAAATCATTAATAATGCTAAGCTTTTTAAAGAACCGAAGCCGAATGAGCCGATTGTGTAAGCCATTGCACCGAATGCTGCTAATGGTGAAATAACCATGACCATACCGATGACTTTGAAGAAGATTTCAGAAGCAGATGTCATAACCTTCATAACAGGTTGTGCTGCTTCACCAATTGAAGCAGATGCTAGACCGAATAGCGCCGCACATACTAAGATTGGTAATAAATCACCGTTCGCGATTGCGCCAACGAAATGCTCTGGAATAATGTTCATAATGAATGGTACGAAGCCAGACTCTTGGGCTGCTGCTTGATCTGTAAAGTTTTGAACGGCTGATGTATCAATTTTTGATACGTCAATACCTGTGCCTTTACCTGGTTGGATAATATGTACCACGATAAAACCAATTGCAAGTGCAACTGTTGAAACAATCTCGAAGTAAATTAATGCTTTACCCCCAATTTTACCAACTTTTTTCATATCCCCCATGTTACCAATACCAATCACAACCGTTAAGAAAATAATTGGTGCGATTAACATCTTGATTAATTTGATGAAAATATCTGCTAGGATTTTTAAGTCTTGACCGAATGTTGGGAAGACGCCACCAACGATGATCCCTAAGATAATCCCGATGACTACTTGAACCGTTAAGTTCTTATACCACTTTTTCTTTTTCATGTTCATCCCTCTTTGTTATTCAATTTTGTGATCGCTTACATGTATCATAAGCGCTGTTTTAGTACAAAGGAATAATTCGGTTATAAAGTTCTTTTTGGTCATAAAGTTCTTTTTGCCGAAAAAGGATAAAAACATTGATTTAACAGCATTTTAAAAGACTGAACAAAGATGTCCAGTCTTGTATGAAAACGCTTTATGGTCATTTTTCTATTGTTGTAATACAGTTTAGGTATCTGTTTTTTTCTGAATCAATTGCTGAATTTCGTGTAGATAATGTGCATCACTACGATTTTCAAATGAACGATAGAGTGGAATAAACGCTTTTTTCCACGCTGTTTGTTGCTGCGGTGTTAAAGTGTGTATCTCAACGGAGAGATTCTTCAGTTGTTGTAAGTCATGATCGTTCATCTGCATAGCATTCTCCATATTCCATTCTGTTGCATCTTTTAACGCCTGCTCAATCAATTGCTGATCGGCTGGTTCGAGTTGTTGCCAAAACTGTTTATTAATAATGACCGCATAGGCAAGAATGCCATGATTTGAAATCGTTAAATGATTTTCTTTTTTATACAGGCTTTTTGAGTAGATATTTGAAATTGTATTTTCAAGTGCATCCATCTTTTGTTTATTGAGTTCTGTAAACAATTCGTCAAATGAAGAGGTTACAGGCGTTGCTTTCACTTGCTCGAATTGTTGTTTAAGCATATCACTCTCCATCGCGCGCACGCGAAGCCCTTTAAAATCTTGTACATCTTGAATGATCTCTTTTTCATTAATCATCTGTTTAAAGCCATTTTGCCAAAAGCCAAGTGCTTTCATATTTTCATGTTGGAGTTCATTTAAAAGACGTTCACCGACATCACTTGTGAATACTTTTTGAACTTCAGCAGTGGATGAAAATAAATAGGGTAAATCTAGAACTTCCCAACTCGGTACTTCTTTTGTTACTTTAGAAAGAGTCGGGGCAATCATCTGAACATCATTATCTTTTAGCGCTTGTAATTCATTCACATCATTGTAAAGCATACCATTCGGTGAAATTTCAACTTGAATACGATGATGCGAGCGCTTTTGAACGAGTTCAGCAAATTTCAACACAGCTTGTCCTTTCGGTGTGTCTTCTGCGACAACATGTGAAAAACGAATCGTAATTTGATCTTTTAATCCCTCTTGTTCTTCGTCATACGGTAATGTTTCGCTTTTGAAAAAGCCTTGTTCATAGCTCATATAACCGAGTAAAGCGATGACGACGAATAGAGCGGATAGCATATATGTACGCAACGTCGACCCTCCACTTTGATTTAATTTTTATTAGTTTAACATAATTGAAGTGGTACAATGTTAAAAAGTATAAGAGAGGTGGCTTGTTTGTTCAAACAAAAAATGACCTTAAATAAAGGGATGATTGCACTTACGTTCTTCATCATTGCCTTCTCATTATTGATTGCGGGCGTCTTTATTTTAGGGAGTATTGTCAATTCAAAAGAAAAGGAATTACAGGAGCAGTCGATGCTTGTGGCGAGAACGGTAGCGACATTACCTGAAATTGAAGATACTTTACATAACGAGAATAATTTATCTATTGAAGCACAGGCACGTCGAATTAATCAAACCGTTGAACAGCTACGAACGGTCAATTCTGCAGACTATATTGTGATTATGAATATGGATCATATGCGATTGTCGCATCCTTTAACGAGTAAGCTTGGCACAGTTTCGACAACACCAGATGAAGAAGCAGCGTATTCAGAGCATTATTATACGTCGAAAGCAAAAGGTGAAGTGGGTGTAATGGTACGCGCCTTTGTACCGATTATGAATACTAAACATCAGCAAATCGGTGTTGCAGTCGTTGGCTATCGCTTACCGAGTGTTCTTGAAGTGTTAGGTGGAATGAAGTGGGAGATTGCACTTGCACTGACACTATCAATTGCCTTTGGTTTATGGGGAGCGCTGATTCTAAGTCGTCGTGTGAAGAAGCAGATGCTGGATTATGAACCGCATGAGATTGCTAAATTATATACAGAGCGTATTGAGACATTCAATGCGATGCATGAAGGAATTATCGCTATTGATAAAGAGTTTACAGTGACCATCTTCAATCCGAAAGCGCGACAAATTTTAGGGATTGGCGAGCAGAATTTGCTCGGAAAGAAGATTTATGATATTTTACCTGATACACGCTTACCAGAGATTTTAGATTTCAATCAGCCCATTTACAATAAAGAATTACATATTAATCAACATACGATTTTAAGTAATCGCGTGCCGATTGAAGTAGACGGTGAGACGGTCGGGGCGATTGCCATTTTCCAAGACCGTACAGAAGTGAAAAAGCTAGCGGAAGAATTAACGGGCGTAAAAGAGTTCGTGCAAGCACTTCGCATTCAAAATCATGAGCATAAAAATAAGTTGCATACGATTTCAGGACTTCTACAACTAGGTCATCATCAAGAAGCGATGGATTACATTGTAGAAGTGCAAACGACGCAGGAAGAAACAACGAATTTCTTAAATCAGCGCATTCAAAATCAAAATATTGCAGGTCTGGTACTGAGTAAGATCAATCGCGGTAAGGAACTTGGTATTGATGTCATGATGGATGAGCATAGCACACTCGAACGCTTACCAGAAAAGCTTGATTTCCACGATTTTGTTGTGGTGTTTGGAAATCTTGTAGAAAATGCTTTTGATGCGCTGCAACTGACAAGTAGTTCATCAAAAGAAATCTTTATTAGTATTGACCAAAACGATGAAACATTATCCATTTTAGTGGAGGATAATGGTGTCGGTATGACCGATGAACAAATTCAAAAGATTTTTGATAATGGTTTTACAACGAAGAATTCTGCCAATCATGGCATTGGTTTATATTTAATTTCAGATATTTTAAACAAAACGAACGGTAGTATTGATATTACAAGTTCGTTGAATGAAGGAACGAGTATTTTAGTTACGTTTACAATGGAGTAGGGGGAACATCGCGTGATAGATGTTGTATTAATTGAAGACGATCCAATGGTACGTCAAGTCAATCGCCAATTTTTAGAGCAAATCGAAGGCATTCGTATTGTAGGAGTGGCGAAAGATGGAATTGAAGGGGTAGAGCAGCTGAAAACATTAGCGCCAGATGTAGCACTTATGGATATTTTCATGCCAGAACAAGATGGCATTAAAACATTGCAACAAATTCGAGATCAAGGGTTACCTGTCGATGTTATTGCTGTAACTGCAGCGAATGATATGAAAACAATTGAAAAAATGCTGCAATTAGGTGTTTATGATTATATTATGAAGCCTTTTACGTTTGATCGTATGAAGCAGACCATTCAGCAATATTTAGCGTATAAAGCGTATATTACGAAGAAGGAAACACTCAATCAGGATGAACTGGATCAATTACTGCATCCAACAAGAGAGACCGACCATTACCATGATGCTTTACCAAAGGGATTAAATGGTGCAACTTTACAAAAGATTATTCAATTTATTGGGGAGCAAAAAGGTGCTGTTACAGCTATTGAAGTGGCGCAGGGGGTTGGTTTAGCACGTGTAACTGCAAGACGTTATTTAGATTATTTAGAGAAGCAGCGTCAAGTTGTCATTGATATTCAATATGGCGGGGTAGGACGACCAGTGAATCAATACCGTCTCGTACAAAAATAAAGGTTTTAACTAAAATTAATAGGGAATATATGGATTAGAATATTTAGTCGGAGGGTGTGAAAAAACTTGCTAATATTACTAATTCTCTCTATTATTGCACTAATAGGTATTCCTTTACTACTTGTGATATCATCGCTTAAATTTGAAGAACGTCAATTGGACGCGATGATTCATCAATACTATGTAGAGCATCGTACAGTTCGAAAAACGCAAAAGATGTCTGTAAAACCAGTTGTTGAAAAACAGACACAACAAAAAAGACCGTCTGCTGCTAAAGACGAATCAAAACGTGCGTTTACACATACAATTCGTAAAAAGTTACCTGGTTATATTTATCCGTCACGTGAAGCAATGATTCGTGATCGTGCCAATAAAAACTAATTAATAGCTTTATTTGAGGGGGCTTTCACCCTCCTACATAACAAAGGGGTTCAAAAAATGCAGTCTTTAGTAAAACAGTTACATTTTATTGAAAAAACAATTGTGCAACTATTTGATGAAGTGAATGAGCAAACATGGAAAGAACCAGAAGCAAAGGGGCTTCGTTCTGTTTTCGAATTGTGTCATCATATGACCTACTTACCAAAAGCAGATTTAATGTTAGCAAGTTCTGCGAGTCATCAGGAAATGGATGCATTTTATCAGCGCAATCGTTTGGAGACGATTTGTGAAATGAAACAGATGTTTATTTATCATATGAAGCAGCTTTACGCACATATTGAATGTATGTCAGAATGTGAAAAGCAGCGTGAATCAACCAGTTATTGGGGCGCTACATATACGCAACAAGAATGGATACTAGAAATTCTAATGCACCTCATTCATCATCGTGCACAACTATATCAACTCTTAATGCAACATCGAGAAAAACCTATCTCAATTTGTCTATTTCAATAATTTTCAGACTGTTTCCAAAAAGGAGACAGTTTTTTCTTTTATTTTGAAAAAGGTACGCTATAATAATAAAAACGAAAGAAGGCGAATGGGATGGAATTTAGTCAATTAGAAGATGATGTTGTTTATTTACGTCCACTTGTAATGGAAGATGCAGAAGCTTTATTTGAAGCAGGAAATCATGCGGAGATTTGGACATATACAGCACATACGATTCAATCATTAAAAGATGCAGAGGCTTATATTGAAGATGCCTTACATAAATCGAAAACGGAGCAAACTTATGCAATTGTAGATCGCCAGTCGAATCGCGTAATTGGTTCAACACGTTTTTATCAAATAGATACTAAAAATCGTGCTGCAACACTCGGTTACACGTGGCTAACCCCCGCATATTTTGGCACTTCGGTGAATAAGCGTTGTAAGTATCTATTATTTCAATATGCTTTTGAAAAAGAAGGTCTTGAACGGATTCAAATCGTAGCAGATGAGCGAAATACACGCTCTTGTCGTGCTATTGAAGGGCTTTTAGCAACAAAAGAAGGGGTACTGCGTAAACATATTATTTGTAAAGATGGTTATATTCGAAATAGTGTTGTCTATTCGGTTATACGTGAAGATTGGCCGCGGGTAAAAGCGCATTTGGAGCAGGCGATTGGTTATAAAACAGTTTAAAGGAGAAAGAGACAGCATGAGTACACTAACATTCCGTATAGCAAAATTAGATGATTTAGAGCGCGTTGTCGCGATTTATAATTCAACGATTGAAGGGCGCATGGTGACGGCTGATTTAGAAGCAGTCACTGTTGAAGAACGTACTCCTTGGTTTCATGCCCATACCGCAGATCACCGACCACTATGGGTAATGGAATTAGACAACGATATTTGCGGCTGGATTAGCTTGCAAGATTTTTATGGTCGAAAAGCCTACGATGCGACAGCAGAAGTGAGCATTTATTTGGATGCGGACTTCAGAGGACATGGCTTAGGCAAAAAGGCGATTCAATTCGTTTTAGATGCAGCGCCTTCTTTATCCATTCAAACCATACTCGGCTTTATTTTTGTTCAAAATGAACCGAGTATGAAACTATTTAAACATTTCGGTTTTGAACAATGGGCGTTCTTACCGGAAGTTGCTGAACTAGACGGTATGAAAAGAGACCTCGTTATTCTAGGTAAAAAAGTAAGTAAATAATGTAATCATAAGAAAAAACCAAAATCGCGCTTCGGCACAGTTTTGGTTTTTTTCTGTTTATTTTTTAAGTGGTAACGCTAGAGGCTCATCTTGATAAATGGAATAGCTTTCTCCGCTTATCTCTACCTTTTCACAAGTCTTATCTGCACAATCAAACATATAATTGTTGTCTTTTGTTTTCACAAAAACAGACATGTAGTAAGGGAAAACGCCACCTTTATAGCGATCTACGCCATAGTTAATGGATAAAATTTGTTCTTTTTCTGCAATTTTCTTGTAATCATCACTTTCCATCGTCTTAACGACCATTTCACCTAAGATTTTATATTCTTTCTCTGTTTCTTCATAGCCTCGTTCAAAAAAGTACCATTTTCCAAGTAGGAAGAGGTTGAGAGCAATGCTGATTGTTAAAATCCCAATAAGTAATTTCTTTTTCATGTATGTCAATCCTTTCCAAAAAATATTATATCATAGATAGTTGAAAAGAAATTGACATCTTTTTCATATAAGAATATGATTATATAAGTAAGTTATTATATTTTGAGGTGATTTAAAAAATGAACAAAATTCTTTATTTTTTATGTACAGGTAATTCATGTCGAAGTCAAATAGCAGAAGGTTTTGCGAAGAAGTTGCTACCAACTGATTGGACTGTAAAAAGCGCAGGAATTGAAGCGCATGGTTTGAATCCGAAAGCTGTAAAAGCCATGCAAGAGGTACAAATCGATATTACAACGCAAACTTCAGATGTGATTGACCCACAAATTCTTAATCAGGCAACATTAGTTGTAACGTTATGCGGTGATGCAGCAGATAAATGTCCTGTAACGCCACCTCATGTAAAACGTGAACATTGGGGTTTTACAGACCCTGCAAAAGCGACAGGAACAGAAGAAGAAAAGTGGGCTGTTTTTCAAGAAGTTCGCGATGCAATCCAAAAAAGAATTCAAGATTTTGTTGAAAAGGAGCTAGATGATTATGAAAGCCATTCAAATGTATGAACCAGCAATGTGTTGTCCAACAGGTCTATGTGGACCATCGATTGACACAGATTTACTGCGAATTTCATTTATTATGCATCATGTACAAAATCAACCAACAATTACAGCAGAGCGCTTTAATGTAACGAATCATCCAGATGTTTTTGTTGAAAATCAACAAGTGAATCAATTGGTTATGGAAGAAGGTATGGATTGTTTACCTATTACGCTTGTAGATGGTTTACTAGCAGTGAAAGGGCGCTATCCTACTACGGAGGAATTTTCTGAATGGACGGGAATACCTACTGAAGAATTAGCGAAAAAACCAAAAATTCGTCTAAACATTAAGGGAGATGTTTCAAAGTGAAACGTTTAACAAAAGCTGATTTTCCTACAACCCCTTTCGTCTTTTTAACAGGTAAAGGTGGCGTCGGTAAAACATCTGTTTCATGTGCATTAGCTATTTCAATGGCGCGTGAAGGGAAAAAAGTGCTGTTAATTAGTACCGACCCAGCTTCTAATCTGCAAGATGTGTTTCAACAAACGATTTATGGAGAGCCGACCCATATTTCAGATACACTCTATGCGTTAAATATTAATCCAGAAGAGGCAGCAGCTCATTATAAAGAACAAATGATTCAACCATATCGCGGAAAGCTCCCACCTGTTTTAATTCAAAATATGGAGGAACAATTATCAGGTGCTTGTACAGTTGAGATTGCTGCATTTAATGAGTTTGCTCAATTATTGACGGATCAAACCTTACTTCAAGATTTCGATCATATTATTTTTGATACAGCACCGACAGGGCACACACTACGTTTACTGCAATTACCATCGGCTTGGACACATTTTTTAGATGAAAATACGACAGGCACTTCTTGTCTAGGTCCTTTAAAGGGTTTGAATGAACATAGAGACATGTATCGTTTAGCTGTAGAGCGTTTAATGGATAAAAATCAAACGACGTTATGGCTTGTAACTCGTCCAGATGGGAATCCTTTAAAAGAAGCTGCACGTGCATCTCAAGAATTAGATGCGTTAGGTATGCAGCATCAGCAATTAATCATCAATGGCTATTTTGAAGAAGTGAGTGATGATGTGATGGAACATGCTTTCGCAAATCGTCAACGAGCAGCCCTTCAGCATATGCCGCATGCTCTACGTCATTTAAAAACATACACACTTCCATATGTACCATATACGTTGTCATCTCAAGCGAATTTAGAGTGTTGGTTACGTGATGAGTCAATTCCATTTGCTCATACAGAAACTTCATCGTTTGATGCGTATATAAACTTAGAAGAATTGGTTCAAACGTATACGAGAGAAAAGCCACATATTATTTTTACAATGGGTAAGGGTGGTGTTGGTAAAACAACCGTTGCTTCTTATATTGCTATGCGTCTTGCAGAAGAAGGGCAATCGGTTCATTTAACAACTACAGATCCAGCAGCACATCTTTCTTGGACACTAGATGAAACACTTCCTAATCTAACAATGAGTCGAATTGATCCAAAATCAGAGTTGGCGAAATATGAAGCAGCTGTTTTGGAAAAAGCTGAAGAAACTATGACAGAAGATGGTTTAGCACTTGTGAAAGAAGATTTAGCATCTCCTTGTACAGAAGAAATTGCTGTATTTCGTGCATTTGCTGAAGTTGTGAAAGCACATGAGCATGAAACAATCATTATTGATACAGCGCCTACAGGTCATACATTATTACTTTTAGATGCGACTGAAGCGTATCATCAAGAAGTGAATCGTACCCAAGGAGAGATTCCACCTACTGTTTCTGAATTGTTACCAAAACTACGTGATTCAGACTATACGCGTGTGTTAATTGTAAGTTTGCCTGAAGCAACACCTGTACTTGAAGCAGCACGTCTACAAACTGATTTAGAACGCGCTGGATTATCAGTTGATTATTGGGTTATGAATCAATGCTTTACTGCAGTGGCTACAGAAAGCCCTATTTTTAAAGAAAAACAGCAAATGGAGCAGCAATGGCTTGAAGCAGTTCAAAAAGAAAGTAAACGAATGGTGGTTGTTCCTTGGTTGATGGAGGAGCCTATCGGTCAAACAGGTTTAAAGAAACTAGAAGGAGAGGTTAAATAATGAATTTAACAATAGAAGGAAAAAATTATCTAATGCAAGTTATGGAAGGACAAGCGCCTAAATTGCTTCGTTTTTATGGTACAGAAGGTTGTTGTGGTGTAAATGTTCAAGTGGAAATTGCCGAACCAACTATGCAAGATACGGTTCAACTTGTAGATGGTTTAGAGATTGCTATACAAGATCAAGTGATTCCTATATTAAAAGATGTGACAATTCATGCAGAGGAAGAAGATGGACAGATGGGGCTTGTATTACAAGGTTATAGTCCGACGTCTTGTTAAGGAGGAAAAGAAATGAAAAAATCAGATGAACTTCGTACAGCAGTTCGCTTGAATTACGCAAAAGTAGCGACTCAAAATAATGACTGCTGTACAACGAATACAGTAAGTTGCTGTAATCCAGAAGAAAACTTGCAGCAATCACCGGAAGAGTTAGCTCAAAAAATGGGTTATTCTATCGAGGAATTAAATCAAATTCCAAAAGAAGCAAATATGGGATTAAGTTGTGGAAATCCACATGCTATTGCGCAATTTAAAGAAGGCGAAACCGTTGTCGACTTGGGTTCAGGCGGTGGTTTTGATTGCTTCTTAGCTGCTAAAAAGGTAGGGGAGACAGGTCATGTCATCGGTGTCGATATGACACATGAAATGATCGCAAAAGCTCGCGCACAAGCTCAAAAAGCAAATTTAGCACATGTTGAGTTTCGTTTAGGTGAAATTGAGCATTTACCGATTGCCAATGAAACAGCAGATCATATTATTTCAAATTGTGTTATTAATTTATCACCAGAGAAAGAACAAGTATTTAAAGAGGCCTATCGTGTATTGAAACCAGGTGGTTATTTAGCCATTTCAGATGTGATTTTAACAGCTGAATTACCAGAAAGTTACCATGAAGATTTACAATTATATTCAGGATGCATATCAGGAGCCATATCGATTGAGACATATGAAGAATTGCTACGAAATGCAGGCTTCAAAGACATTCAAATTGAACCAAAAGATGAATCGAAGGAATTCATACGTGACTGGGAACCGAATTATGATTTAGAAAATTATATTGTATCGGCATTGATTCAAGCACGTAAATAAATCAAACGAAGGAATATGGTTGAAAAATTCATTCAACCATATTGTTTTTTTTCAAATATCTCAATATTATAAGTATTCTTATTAATGATACAAAACTTCCTATAATTTATATTATGTAAACTAAAAAGAAAAGAAATAAAAAGCGTGCAATCTTCTGTTCTATTTCCAATAAAAAATACAGTTCAGACAATTGCTTCGTCCAAACTGCATAAATGCTATATTTAGTATGCTCCGCCTTTAGCTGATCGGTTGCGTTGCATAAAGCGTGCTTCAATTTGTGCGTGATTCCGTTGTTTAACCATGCGTTGTTTTCTTTTTATACGAATGAAGTAAATACTGCTTACTAATAGCATACAACTCATTAAGATAATCCATACAAACATCTTATTTCCCTCCATCTTTCGTATCACTTACATAAAATGTACCTGACGTGAATTTTGTTGTTAATTGTTTTTGACCTGCTCCAACGATTGACGCACCTTTTGAGTTTTCACCATTCGTTAAATCAACTACGACATCACCTGACGTTTCTTCATGCGTATAACGTAGGTCGCGAACAAGTTCTGTATAATGAATGCGTACATCACTACTCGTTCCATTTATAAGCATCTTTTGTAGAGGTGTAGCCATTGTAAAATCAGCTGTACCCGATGTTAGCTTTAATGTAGCTTCTTCTCCTAAAAGTTGCTTCACTTGGATATCACCAGATGTTAATTCAGCTGTCATTTTTTTCGCTTGAACATCGACGAGACGTTGTGTACCAGACGTTGCCTTCATGCGTAAATCATCCGTTTCAATTTGTTCGAGTGATACATCCCCTGATGTAAGGCGAACAGACTGTTGATCTGAAATGATATTTTGTGCTTGTATAACACCTGAGGTTGTAGAAACCTCTACATTTTGTGCCTGTAAATCTTGCACTTTCATATTGCCTGATGTCTGTTTGAATTGTAGATGATTTCCGTATATTCCTTCGACAATCATTTGATTCGCTGTGTTTTCAACATAGAGTTCTTTCCATTCCTTTTCAGGAACAGCAATCGTTAGCTTCAGTTTGCTATGTAGGATATTGAAAAAAGCATAACGAAGCGCCTCTTTATGTGTAACTTCTACTTTTAGAGTATCGCCCTGCTTCTCTACTGTGTACGCTAGCTTTTTAGCTAAAGAACTATTCATCTTACCCTCTAACTTCGCGCGTAATTTTAAATCACTCGTCGGTACCACTTCTATATCTGCAATATCGGAATAAACATGAAGATTTTGAATATCTTCTATGGAAATTTTTTGAATATCATGAATTTCTTCCTGATTAACGCTATTCGCAACAAAATAAAAAATGGAAAATAAGAACAGTGAACCTACAATAATCAATAAGAATTTTTGCATAAGCGCTCCTTTAAATTTATTTTTGAAAATTTTGGAATATCATGTTTCATTATAAAGTATATAGCATAAAAAAGGAAGTTTTTCACAGATAGCGTCATATAGTGGTTTCATACGATGTTAAGAAGTCACTTTTTTTATGCTTTATTTTAATAAAATAGTATGAAAAATAGATTATAATACACTTCAATGATATTTTTTTAGTAAATATGCCTTTTTTATAAAATAAGAACACTTGTTCTATATGCCGTATGTGTTGTATATTCGATATACTAATAAAAAGGAGATGGTACACATGACAACTGTTGAGAAATATACAGAGCAAGCAGAAACATTAAAAAAACAAGGGGCATATGCGGAAGCATTAGAAACATACGTCAAAGCAATCCAATTAGATAGCTCAAATAGCCGCCTATATCGCGCTTTTGGTAAAGTAGCATATCTTATGCAAGATCAGAAATTAGCAGTCGCAGCTTATCTTTCAGCCTTACATATCGAAATTGCGAAAATTGAGTATTATGGTTTAACTGAAGAAACAGAGAAAATGTTAGTTGCTCTGCCAGATGAAATGAAAGAAGCACTCCCTAAAGTAGGTGGCTTCATTATTTATTATGATACCAATACACTACGTCACTTAGCGCATGCAGTCGCAGACTTTGATGAAGAAGCAATTCGTAAACAACCAAAGATGCTCGCTTATAAAGAGATTTACGCAGCAGAATTAACAGAAGACGATGCGCTTTATGAAGAAACACTGAAACAATTCAATCGTACAGAAGACGAAGTGACAAATGAAGCAAAAGCTTTCTACATTCCTGTTGGAAAAGAACTTGCTTTTTCTTGGATTAAGTGGAATGAGCTAAATAGTTTAGATGTAGGTAAATTATATTTTCCATAATAAAAAAACAGGGCTGCTACTACTAGCATTTGCCCTGTTTTTTATTATACGGTTTGTGTAATTGTATTTAAAAAAGCTTGAATCATCTGATTCCCTTCATCTGTGTGATACGATTCTGGATGGAATTGAAGCCCGTAAATCGGTAATGAGCGGTGGTGACAAGCCATAATCTCCCCGTCCTCTGTGACCGCATCTACATGAAGTAATATATGCGGGAAGTTTTCACCATTTGCGACTAATGAATGATAACGCATCACTTCGGTTTCAAAAGAACAGTTAATTAATAGTCCTTCCTTTTTATGCATGAGTGGAGACATACGTCCATGCATGATTTCTTTTGCTTGTATAATTTCCCCACCAAAAGCCTGCACAATCGTTTGATGCCCTAAGCAAATACCGAGTATGGGAAACTCTTTGTGAAGTTGTGTAACGACCTCAAGGCAAATCCCTGCTTCATCTGGTGTACCAGGACCGGGTGAAAGGACAATTGCTTGTGGTTGAAGCGCTCGAATCCCTTCGATTGTTATGGCATCATTTCGTACAACTTCTACTTCCGTACCGAGTGAGGCGATTTGTTGGTATAAGTTATATGTGAATGAATCGTAATTATCAATAAGTAGAATCATGAGATCACCTCCAATAAAGCTTTTGCCTTATTTAATGTTTCCTCATATTCACTGATTGGATTTGAATGATGTACAACACCTGCTCCAGCTTGAACATGAGCTTTCCCGTCTTTTACGACCATCGTACGAATGGCAAGTGCTAAATCTAAATCACCTGAAATCGAAAGATAACCAATCGCTCCTGCATACACGCCTCTTTTTACATGTTCGAAATCATTAATCAGTTGCATGGCGCGAATTTTCGGTGCACCTGATACCGTACCAGCTGGTAAACAGCTCGCCACAACATCTAGTGGATGAATAGCTGGTCTTAAGGTTCCTGTCACTTCTGATACAAGGTGCATGACATATTTATAACGCTCAATTACCATGTACTTTGGCACACTGACAGAACCAATCTCACATAGTCTCCCTACATCATTACGACCTAAATCAACGAGCATACGATGTTCAGCTAATTCTTTCTCATCTTGAAGTAGACCTTCTGCAATGACATCATCCTGCTTAGCATCCTTTCCACGCGGTCTTGTGCCAGCGATTGGGTTTGTCGTCACCTGACGCTTTGAAACCTTTACAAGGCTTTCTGGAGACGTTCCAAGCACTGTATAACCATCAAAGTCAATATAATACATATACGGAGATGGATTCGCTGTACGCAGTTGACGATAAAGTGCCATCGGGTTCCCATCATACTGTGCTGAAAAACGCTGAGATAGTACAATTTGAAAAATATCTCCTGCTTCAATATGACGTTTCCCTTCCTCTACCATCTGGCAATAAGCATCTTGTGTCATACTCGGTATAAATTGAAGCGCATCCACTTGTTCTAAAAAAGGTTGAAGTGGTTTCGTTAATTGCTTTTGGATTCGTTCAATTCGTTCATCTAAAATCGCTTCTGTTAAACCTTCTTGAAATAAATCAATGGTCGCAATCGTTAATGTCTGCTTAACATGATCCATCACGACAAATGTATCAAAAAAGAGTAAATGCATATCGGGCATATCGATTGGATCAACTAATACATCACCAATCTGTTCATGATAAAAAGCAGTTTCATACCCGATGTAGCCAATCGCTCCACCATAAAAAGAAAACGGATAGTCCCCTTTTACATAGGGAAGAAATTTTTTTAATTCTTCAAAAGGGTGCAGTGAATTCAATTCAATACATTTATCGCCCTTTTTATACGTAAGAATCTGATTTTTCGCAACTAGTGTTGCAACAGGTGAAGCAGCAATAAAAGAGTAACGACCACTCTCTTCATGTTTTGCAGAAGATTCAAATAGAATTTTTTGCTTCCCCTCTAATGCGTGATAAATCGAAATAGGTGTCAGCATATCTGCTTCTAACTCTAACTGCTTGTGTAATACGGTCTGTTCTGTCATGTGAAAAACTCCTCTCAACTCAGCTCATTTTTCCTCAACATATAAAAAGTCCCCCACGAAGAAAAAATCTTCATGGAGGACGAAATCAATCCGCGGTACCACCTCAGTTGTGACCTATGTCACCTCTCGCAAGTAACGGTTGCCGCCGGATGTCTCTACTTTCATGTTCAAGGCACCACTCAAAGGTCCATTCGATTCATGCACTTTACTAACTTCCACCAACCGTTAGCTCTCTTGAAAAGTAACATTGAATGTACTACTCCTTCTCAACGTGTTGCACTCATTATATGACGAATCGTCATATAATTCAATTTATTATTCTTTCTTTTTTTGGAAAAACTGTAGCATGTAATGTAAAAAACGGCGATTCGTTCGAATTTGATTTGTTAAATCACGTGCAATAACTTCAAAAAATTCATTCGACTCATCCGTACCGCGCAAGACACGTCGGGTTCTTTTTTCATCTGGCCATGAACCGATTAAATAGCCTTTTTCTTCTAATTCCCACGAAACGGTATAAAGATAGCTATTAGAAGGACCCCAACCGAAAAGGTCTTCAATCTGCTTTGCAACATCTGCCATTGAAAAACTGCTTCTCGTTTGCGCAAGTTTAAAGGTAACATAGCGCACAATATCTTTCACCGAAATCAATTTTGAAAAATAAGCTCGAAATTCTTCCGGTAATGGATGATCTGGCTTCGGTGGCTTTTCTCCATTTTTCGTCAATTCATAATAAAAGCGATCTAATATTAAAACAATCTCATGGAATCGTTCATAATAAATTTGCTGATAACGTAAAAGACGCTCTTTTCCAAGTGTCGTCGCTTCATAGTACACCTTTCTACCTTTGGTGAACGAAGAAAGAGCGCCTTCGCCTTCTAATTGCTTTGCAACACGTGCCACATATTCATAACCTACTTTGCGACCTGGGAACTGATCGACGAACTGTTCATATAACTCTGCTGCATAGAATGGTTGTGTTGAGGTTTCATGTAGCCAGAATAATGCAATCGTATCTTTTACACTAAACCCTACTGCATCTTGAAATGTTTTCTCTTTCACAGTTTAGAAACCTCCTTTTTCTTTTAGTTTACCATGTTTTAACGATAACGTATGACTCTGACAGTAGTCGATTTAGAGACATTTCCAGCCTGATCGACTGCCTTCACTTCAAATACATAGACTTTTTTCTTTTTAATTTTCGGTATAATAACCTGCGATTCACGTGTTTCTTTGATGCGTTTTCCGTTCATATAAAGAATATTTTTTAAAAAATCCTTACTACGCGACTGCTTCCACGTTAATTTCACTTGCCCTGTTGGTAGTAAATCAGCCGTTAGCTGTTTTGGAGCTTGTGGTTTTGTGGTATCTTTTTTTGTTCGAATTGTTGTCGTGACAGTTTCCGAAAAATCTCCGTCAGCATTTACAAAACGGAATGAAAAAGTTAGCTTTTTATTTGCAGGAAGGTTTTTTAAGGTTAATTTATTAGCTTTACTGCGCTGAATCACGCGTTCATTTTGTAATACGATAACGTCTTCTTTTTTACGATTTGTTAGTGAAAAAGAAGCTTCATGATCCGTCACTTTTCTTGTTGAGATGACGGGCTTTCTATCTAGTGGTACAGGTGCTTTTATCGCTAAAATCGGATAGGGCTTCTCTTTTTGCATCTGTTTTAACTTTTGAACAAGTTGCGTATTTGAACTGTACGGATAACGTTCTTTTAATAAAGCAAGTAATCCTGTAATATGCGGTGCTGCAAACGACGTACCCGTTACATAACTCACTGTACCAGAACGGTTAATCGCTGGCACATCTTCACCAGGTGCTAAAAAATCAACCCGTCCTTGATGATTTGAAAAACTACTAATATCTTGATAACGATTAATCGCCCCAACACTGACCACTTCTTTATAACTTGCTGGATAACGAACCTTTTCATAGTAACCATCATTTCCAGTAGAAGCGATCATTAAGATATCTGCCTTATTTGCCTTTTGAATGACTTGGTGAAGTGCTGTTAAATCATTAGGCAGGCCAGAAGATAAGTTAATGAAATCGATTTGATGATCAATTGACCACTGAATCGCACGTACAATATCAAAAGCAGAGCCTCTTTTTGTGCCATCTGCATATTTTAAAGCATATATTTGAACATCGGGTGCAATCCCTTGCGAAAATCCATTAAGTAGATGCGGCTTAGCAGCAATAATCGACGTAACGAGTGTGCCATGTCCTAAACCGTTATGACCGCGGTCAATCGAATCTGCTTCATTCACAGTTGTATTCGGATCGTCTGGTGCAAATACGAGTTGTTGCTTAATGGCGTGTTGCAAACTTGGTATTGCCGCTACACCGGTATCAATAACAGCTACTTTCACATTTTTCCCTGTATAAAGTGATGCAGGTGTGACAGGAATACGTAGAAGTGATAAATTCCACGTTGGTTTCGTCGGTTCATTTAATAATGTGACAGCTGTATTTTTTTCAATCGTACTATCTGGGAAAGCTTGGTGAAAAGTACGCTGTTCAGCTACTGTAAGGTCCGTTAAGATGAGTTGTAAATCTGGCAATATCTCAGCATTTTTCGGTAAC
The DNA here is from genome assembly GCF_001534765.1 of Kurthia sp. 11kri321. NCBI lineage: Bacteria > Bacillati > Bacillota > Bacilli > Caryophanales > Caryophanaceae > Kurthia > Kurthia sp. 11kri321. The sequence goes on along the minus strand of NZ_CP013217.1, from coordinate 1,408,878 downwards.
TGTTTCTTCATATCAACTACGTCTTGATGTGGTGTAGAGATGATGACTTCTTCTGCGGAAGCACTTATGGAAGATGTTGCAATGAGACCTAGACAACAACTTGCCGCCAATAATAACCTTTTCATACCAAACCCTCCTTTAAAGTGTTGTTACTCCATTATATGAAAAATGAAGTCCTGTATTCAATAGTTGTCCTGAAAATTGAAAAAGAGCAGCGATTACTACGCTACTCTTTTAATTTAGGTCGTCTGCATGACCCCGTATTTAATTTTTAACCGTTCTAGCTTGTCACCAATCGGTTTTGTAAGTAACCACAGGAAAATGACATTCGAAATCATATACGTAATAGTGAATGGAATTGCTGTGATGATTTTAGAACCGTAGACAATCCAACTAAAGCCGTTACCAAGCGATAAAACCGTCCAAATATCCATGAGCATCGAATACATGATACCTGAGAAAATCCCGTAAAATAGTAATGAGATTTTTGATTCCATCCAGTTCGTTTTGCCGAGTAATCCAGCAATGTAGCCGAGAATACCGAGCGTGAACATTTGAAAAGGTGTCCAGGGACCTTGACCGAATAAGATATTCGACGTAACAGCAGATACAGCACCCGTTAAAAAACCTGCCTCTGGACCGAGTTTAAAACCGGTAATCGCCACAAGCGCTGTCATCGGTTTAAAAGCAGGAATAAAGGCGAATGCTGCACGTCCTGCCACCGTAATTGCCGACATCACTGCGATAATTAATACTTCTCTCGCATCGGGTTTTCGTCTTTCAAATGATAAAAAGAAAGGAATACAAGAAAATACCATGACAAACATGGAGATTAAATTGTATTTTCCATCTTCTAATAAAGTAGCTCCAATTAAAATCCCAATAGGAATAATCACAAAAAAGATAATGAGTGAAATCACCTTTTTAGACATGTGTCATCACCTCTTGTTGAGATTGACAACGTGCAATTAACTGCTCTGTCGTTATAACATCTTCAAATAATTGACGACACATACGATTCGTCGCAGTCGTATAGAAGTGATTACCACTGTAAAAGGCAGCTGGTGTTCCTTTTGCGACGATTTCACCGTCAAAGAACATCGCACAAGACGTTGCATGTTCAGCCGAGAATTCGACATCATGCGTCACCATTAAAATTGATGTACCTTGTCTTTGTAAATCATGTAGAATACGAGCTAATACTTGTTTAGATTCACCGTCTAGCCCTTTCGTTGGCTCATCCAGTACTAAGATTTTTGGGTTTTTAAGTAGTACTTTTCCAAGTGCGACTTTTTGCTGCTCACCACCGCTTAAATCATATGGATGTTGAGCCAGTAGATGGCGAATTTGAAGTAAGTCAATTACGCGATCAATAGCTGTTTGATCTTTTGACATCATGGCAAGTTCAAGTTGCACTTCTTTTTCGACAAGCAATGTTGTCGGATCTTGCGGTAGCATCGAAATCATACCTTGATATAAATCTTTTTTTGCATATTTTTTAAGTGGCTTATTAAAGATTGTTACTTTTCCGCGATGTGGCTTTAATAGCCCCGTTATTAAGCCGAGTGTTGTGGATTTACCCGTCCCGTTTCCACCGACAATACTTAGAAATTCACCTTGATGGAGCTGGAAATTCAACCCTCGAATTAAATCTTCTGCATGACGGTCATAGCGAAACCATACATCTTGTACATCTAGTACGACTTCACCAGAAGGCTCTGCTTCTTGAATTTGCTTATGATCTGCTTCATAGTGCTTTTCAAGCCATGTGCGTCCGTCACGAATCGTTAAAGGTGTTTCATCTGATTGCTTGAGTGCATGATGTACACGAAGCGGTGTTGGCAAACCAAGCAACATTGGATGATGTGCATCAACATGACGTAAACGTGTAGCCGCTTTAATCGGTGTATCATTTGCGATAATTTCACCTGCATCTAAAATAATGACACGATCTGCAATCGGATATACTTCCTCTAATCGGTGTTCAACCAGCACAATCGTTAAACCGAGTTCTTTATTGAGCTTTTGAAGTGTTGCGATAAATTCACTCGCTGCAATCGGGTCGAGTTGTGATGTAGGTTCATCTAGAATCAGTAGTTGTGGTTGCATCACCATAATACTCGCTAAATTGAGCAGCTGTTTTTGACCACCTGATAAGTCTGTTGTATTTTTTCGGAACCATGTTTGAATACCGAAGAAGCTTGCCATTTCAGCAACGCGACGACGGATTGTCATAGAATCGTAACCCAGATTTTCAAGACCAAAGCTCAATTCATGCCATACTTTATCCGTTACAATTTGTAGTTCAGGTTTTTGAAGTACATAACCGATTTGACTGGCTGCTTCACGCTGAGGCAAGTCTTGTAAAGCGACACCATTGAAATGAATCGTTCCAGACATTTGACCATGTGGCGTTAATTCACGTTTTAAATGCTTTAATAATGTACTCTTACCACATCCTGATGTTCCGCATAATACGACGAATTCACCTGCTTCAATTTCAAGAGAGATGTCTTTTAAAGTTGGTTTTGTTGCAAGTGGGTAACTAAACGTTAATTGATTGATTTCAATGAGCGCCATTTGAATGCCTCCAGTACTTCAATAAAAATAGGTAGTGACACGAGTATACCATAACTAATGGTCATGAAAATCATCGGACCATCCCAGACGATTGGTGAGAACGTTGGATAGTAGTAGAATTCATTCCAACCGAAATAGCTACATAGCAGTTGAATGATAAATAAAATGAAAATACCGCTGAGTGCAAATCCATCTAATCGATCAAAGCGAAATAATGAAAAAGTTGAGCGCCCCTTTAATCCGTAGCCGCGTGCTTTCATCGAATCGGCTGTTTCAATTGCATTTTCTAAAGCCCAAGAGATAAGGATGGATAAAATACGAGTTCCAGCTTTAATACGATGCCAAACCGAACCTGAACTAGGGTCCATGCCAATCGCACGTTGCGCATACATAATCTTCTTAATTTGATGACCGAATAGAGGTACAAGGCGCATCGTTAATGAGATCAGTAATGCCACAGCAGGGGATACTTTCGTAAATAAATATAAAAATTTATCAGATGTCATGACCGCATTAAATGCACTAAACCAAAAGATAATGGCGATTAACATGACAGAAGCAGCAAATCCATAAACAATAGCTTCGACTGTAATCGGTTGTTCGTTGATATAGAGAATCGCTGTTTCGCCTTCATGAATGAGTAAAGGGTTTAAAATAGCTGCTACCAACATGAATGGAAGCAGCCATTTAATCGATTTCAAAAAACTTTTCTTTAATAAAAGAAAGCTTGTGACAGTTGCACCCGTAAAACTAATCATCAGAAGAATAGGATGCATGTAAAACATCGTTAAACCAATAACAGCGAAAAAGTAACTGAAAATAACGAGCGGGTGAAAATCATGAAGTGATTTCATCTAACTACCACCCTAAGTCCGTTCCACCATTAGTTGTATATTGCAACTCAATGCGGTCACCATCTTCAAGTTCATAATTACCTACGCCAACAGGTGCCTTTACACCGTTAACTGTATACATCCAGCCACTTAATGAACCTGCTTGTTTTTCGTTTATATGATTAATCCCGATAATATAAATACCGTACATTGGATTTTTTTCGTAATTAATATAAATACCGTATTTTGAACGTAGTTTTGAAATGGCATCCCAAGCTGTATCGCCTTCTTTAATTTCAATTTTTGCGTTATTTAATAGTACACCACTTGCTGGTACATATTTTTCACTTTGTAGGTTTTTCGGTAATAGCTCATAATGATCAGGATTTAGTAATGTGCGCATGCCAATTGTAATCGTTGCATATTCTTTTTTCGCTGGTTTTTCTACAGGTTTTTCAGGTGTTGACGGTTTTGGTGTCGATGGCTTCGGTGTAGAAGTCGTTGTCTCTGGTTTTTTCGTTACCGTCGTTTCTTTTTTCGGTTCGTCTTTTTTGACTGGTTTTTCTGTTTTTGTTGGTTGTTCTTTAGAGGTATTATTAGATGTTGTTGTTTCCTTTTTTGCCTCTGGTTTTTGTGTTTGAGATGGTGTCGATGTTGATTTCTCCACTGTAGAAACGGACGAATTCGTTGACGTTGTCGTGTCGTTTTCAGATGTAGCAGCCACTTCTTTCGTTACAGAACCTTTATCATCTTGCGCCGTTTCTTTTGTTTCTTCTTTTTCTTTTTCTTTTGCTTTTTTCTGTTCTTCGTCATTTAGAACAACGACTTTTTTTGCTTCTTCCTCTTGCTCATTTTCATATTGCTGTGCGGTTTGCACTTTACAGCCTGTTAAAAGTAAGGTTGCAGATAGCGCAAATAGTATAATTTTACTTTTCATGTTGTCCCTCCTTTTAAGATAGCAATAGGGCTGTTCCAAGATTTACATCTTAGAGCAACCCTTATTCGCTATGTGTAAATCTTATTTACTTTTTACTGTAACTGTAACGGATTTACTTGTGTAATTTGATTTTTTCGCATACACTTTTACTTTTGTTTTTTCTTTTAATGTTGGTACTTTAATTGAGAAAGAACCTGTTTTTGTGCTGGCAGTTGTTTTATATGTTTTGTTTCCAATTTTCGCATATACTGTTGCACCTTTTGTTGTTGATCCGGTTACTTTTTTAGCGCCTTTTACAAGCTTACTTACTTTTGGTGTTGCAGGTGTTAAACGATCAGCCACTTTTTGTGTAATGGCTTTGCTCTTATTACCAGCTAAGTCAGTTACATAGAATTTCACTGTCGCATTGGCTTTGAACGCAGTTTTTACTGGATATGAGAATTTACCTTTTGCATCTGCTTGAACTGCTGCTAATTTTTTCGAACCATTATAGATTGTAACCGTTGCATATGGTTCTGTCGTACCTGAAATTGTTTTTGTTGTGTTCGCCACTTTTGTAACACTTAATGATTTTGGTGCAGTTGTATCATACTTTAAAGAAGAAGCTTTTGCATCTGCTAAATCAAAGAATGTATTTTTATCTGATGCATAACGATCATACGCAACAAGACCTAACATTGCACTTGTTGTTGCAAATAGTTGTGGACTTTTTTGATCTGGTGTTGTTTTAAAACCACCTGTTTTTGCATCAAAGTTTAATAACATATTTGACACAGCCCAGTGACCATTTTTAATAAATGAACGTGCCGTTTTTGGATTAATACCATTCTCTGTTAGAGCGATGACCACTTGAGCTTGTGAATCGACACTATTACCGCCCCATGGATTATAACCTGCAACATCTGTTAATTGGCTTGACATATAATCTAAACCTTTACGAATTGACGCTTTGACAGCTGGATCTGAATCATAGTTCGCAAGTGCGCTTAACACCATCGCAGCCATGTCGACACTCACGCCATTTTCAACATCTTCAGCCCAAGAGAAGCCACCATTTTCAAATTGTGTACTTACTAAATAATCAACCATAGATTTACGTGAGAAATCAGCGTATTTTGCACCTGCTGGGAAGCTATAATCTTTCGCTTCTAAAGCACGTAATACATATAAATAATCTGTGATGTATAAACTTTTCGCTGCTTTACCTGCGACTAATTTATCACCTAATAAGTTAATTAAGTTATAACCCGCAACATTTTTCGGATCTTTACCGATTGCAGTAATCGCTAAAATTATTTTTGATAATGCGCCTGGCGAACCATTAAATTGACCTTTTTGCTTCTTTAATTCACGTTCAACATCTTTATAGAATGTTGTGTAGTAATCTTTACTTACAGCGTAATTTGAACGCGCAAAATTAAGTACTGCATCTGAACTTTGGTAAGTTGGTGTTGATACATCTGGTAATGAATAATAATAGTTCGATGTTGCTTTTAATGTATTCGCTACATCAACTTTTTTAACTGTTGGTACTTTTGCTTCTGCTTGTAAAGCCGTTGCTGGTACAGCTGAAACGACTAAAGCTGCTGATAATGTTGCTGGAATCACCCATTTTGATTTAAACATAAAAATAACCCCCAAATTGTTTTGATTTGGAGGATTAGCTAACACGAAAAGCTCACGTTCTAAAGACATGAAGAATTATGTAACAATATTTATACTTACGTGCGTCTAATCCACCCCTCGAAGATTGAAACGAATGATGAAAGCAGGTCTCCTGGCTCTATGATCACATTACTTTGACAACTTCCCGTATAAACACAGTGTTTATATGTCATTTCATCCCATATTACAGTAGCGGGGCTGCATCGGATTTTCACCGATTTCCCTATTATCTAGCCTAAAACTAGCACTCTCATCTGAAAGAATATTCAATTATCTTAATAGAAAGTATTCCATACTCTATAAAAAAAGTAAATAACTTTTCATAAAAGAAGGTCTTAGGACATACAAAAACCTCTACTTTACACATTAAGTGGAAAATAGAGGTTTAATACCTAGCTAATCTCTTGAATTGTGGCGTCTCTCTTATACTCATTAAATGCATACAATTGCTCCTCTGTTAATTGTTTGACATATAAATGGTAATTCATCGACTCCAACCCATAATTTTCGCAAGCCTGACAATATATTTGATAACCTTCCATAAAGTGTTCCATTGAACATCTCTCCTTTTGTTATATAACAGTTTTATTTGTTGTACTTAATATATAACAGATGAAAAAAGATGTCAACTCATTTTCTGAAAATTCAACGAAAATATTTGGTTTACATAATAATATTATTTTTGAAACAAAAAACACCTTGAGATGACAAGGTGTTTCCACGACAAATGAGTCTGTATAGTTTAAGACAAATGAGCCTTTATTGATTCGGTGTAATCGCAAATGAGCGTACGGGAAAACCAGATGCTTTTTCAGGTTTAGCCACGATATTAAAGATAACTGCCCCTTTTGCCGGAAGTTGATCTAAATTCGTTAAAAGTTCGACTTGATACGTATCTTGTTCTAAAACGAAATACTCTGCGGCTAATGAGCCATGTTTTCGATATTCTTCACTCGAATCTGTATCAAATGTTTCATGACCAATCGCTTTAATGCCTCGTTCTTTGAATAAAAAAGATAATACTTCGACAGACCAACCTGGCACATGAGCCACGCCTGCTTCATCAATATTATTAAAGATATCATGGTCGGGCCAGCGCTTCGACCAGTCTGTGCGTAATGCGACAAATGAGTCGGCTTCAATGATGCCATTTTGATCCTCAAATGAGAGGATGTCTTCAATCGTTACCGTGTGACCTGGATTCTTTTGTACTTGAGCTGTAATATCTACAACAATAAGTGGCAGTACTAACTCCTGAAGATGAAGTTCCTCGATATAGCGTGTATCTCGTACAAAGTGTATCGGTGCATCAAGATGTGTTCCATACTGACCTGCAAAAGAAAATTGTTGTGCAAAAAAGCCATCATCATGTGTAAAAAGTGTATCGAATTTTGCTGGATTGAATGCATGGAAGTGAGGTGACTGGCTATTAAAGGTATGTGTCAAGTCCACCCATTTCTGCTTTTTCAATGTTTGTAATGCTTGTAAAACATCTTGCTGTAAAACCGATTCGCTCATAACATCACTCCTTTTTAATCTACAAAAAAACCTCTCCTGATAAGAAGAGGTTTTGAATAGTCAAAGGAACTCTTCTTATCTTTTAGCTTACGCTACAGGATTTAGCACAGTTCAATTTAACATTGTCTGTTGCTGAAGGGTCAACGGGCCAGTCCCTCGCCTTCTCTTGATAAGAGATACGATTTTTTTGTTAACTTCATATTACAGTAAGCAAATCGGAATTGCAACTGTTTTCTGAATATTATTTTATTTTTAGATTTAATTGCGTTCTTGCTTCTTCAATTTGCTTCTCAAATTGCTCAAATAAAGTTGCAACAGTTGGAATGGAATGAATGAAACCAATACTTTGACCTGCATATCCAAAACCATCTTGCTGCTCTTCGTAAATATAACGACGGTTTGCTGCACCGCTAATATACTCTTTTAATGCCTCGTATGTAGGCGTCTTTTGTTCAATTTCTAAAATTTCATCTGTGAATGGTGTGTGTAATACACGCGCTGGACCACCAATGGAACGTTTAATAACGACCGTATCCATTTCATCATGTTCAATCAATGCTTGTTTGTACAGTGGTGCTGCATCTACACATTCTTCTGTCGCAATAAAACGTGTCCCAATCTCAACTCCGTCTGCTCCTAGTGCAAAAGCAGATAAGATACCACGACCATCTGCAATGCCTCCTGAAGCGATTACAGGGATGTTGACAGCATCGACAACGCGCGGAACGAGTACATGTGTCCCTAAATCATTTAAACCGAGGTGACCACCGCCTTCTTGTCCAACAACGACAACAATATCTGCCCCTTTTTCTTCGGCCTTTAAAGCCAATTTAACAGAAGAAACGAGTACAAGCTTCTTCATATCGGTGTCTTTCACCATTTCTAATACAGGACTTGGATTTCCTCCTGTAATCGAAATGATTTGAATACCTTCTTCTATTGCTACTTGTACAAAAGGTTCGTAATGTTCACGGTGTCGTCCAATCGCAAAGTTCACACCAAAAGGACAATCTGTTAATGTGCGTGTTTTATGAATTTCTTTTCGTAAATCTTCTGGAGAATCTAAACTGAGTGCTGTCACTTGGCCCAGTCCTCCAGCATTCGAAACTGCTGCTGCTAAATCTGCATAACCAAGATAGGCGAGACCTCCTTGAATAATTGGTTTTTCAATTCCTAATAATTCCGTTACACTTGTTTGCCACTTCATCTCAAAATCCCCCTTATGCTACTCTAAATAGAAATCTTGAATCTCTTTTCTCGTTTGTTCATCAATATGATATTCTTCTTTTAAATACATCTCAATCGTACCGTATTTTCTTAAAATCTCATCATGTACATGGTCGAGCAATGTTTGATTGACTCCTACTAATACCTGCAAAATTTCTGGATCCTTAACAGCTAATTCAAGAGGTTTTTGCCAATATGGTGAATGTTTCTCCATATATTGATTAGTTTCTAAAAAGTCTTGGACAATCGTCGTATAAGGAACACCAAGTATCAAGTACGTAATCATTGAGCCAATTCCTGTGCGGTCTTTTCCTGCTGTACAGTGTTGAATCATCGGTCCTTCATGTGCTTTTAAAATAGAGACGAGTGTTTGATATGCAGGATTTTCAAATGCTAAACTGGCATAAAACTCTTTAAATAAATCCATATTCAATTGCTTCAATAAATCACTACTCGCTAAATCTTCAATCGAAGCAAGATTAAATTGCGATCGACTAGCAGGCGCATGGACGTCATGCACACCTTGTATCCTTGGTGTCGGATGAGCTTCAATCTCACTTTCATCTCGGTAATCAATGATTGTTCGAATATGAAGCGCTTGCAGTTGTTGCAAATCTTTCGGTGTACTCTTACTTAATTCTCCACAACGATAAAGTAATCCTTTTTTCACATGTTTACCTTCAATCGTCGTTACACCACCTAAATCACGAAAATTAGGAATTCCTTCGAATGGTAAAAACATTTAAACGCCTCCATTATTCTAAATAAAAATCTTGAATTGCTTTTCTCTCTGTTTTGTCTATTTGAAACTGTTTTAAAAAGAAATTTTCAATTGTATCAAATTCATTTAAAATTTCATCATATGCAACTAATAGGAAGTCACCATTTACATAATTCATATCCGTTTCTAATTTTTGGCCCTGTAGATTTCGAATCATTACTTTTAACCATTCAGGCATTTGTTCGATAGCATTCTTCTGGCGCTCCAAAAAAGTTTGGACAATTGTTTTCAATGGTACATCCAATAGTAGATAGAGCAGAAATACACCTATTCCTGTACGATCTCTACCTAACATACAATGTTGAAGTAAAGGAACTTGTTTCAGTCGGATTACTTCAATTAAAGGCCGGTATGAATTATTTTTTGCAAGATGTTCACGATAAATACGCATACGATTTTGTGCTTCAAAATAATGGGTACTCGCTTCATAATCTTGTAAAAGTTCTGTAAGCATGAGTGTAGGCATGGATACATGTGAATGAATTGTATGAACTCCTTGGATTTTTAAAGAAGGTTTTTCATTTTGTTCATACTCATTACGATAATCAATAATGGTTTTGATGCCTAATACTTCTTTTAAGTAATAAATATCTTGAACCGTTGCGTTACTAATATCGCCACTTTGAAATAGAAGCCCCTTTTTCACGTTACGACCATCCGAACTTTTTAGTCCACCTAAATCATGAAAATTATAAATCCCCTCAAATTGATATGTCATATTATCACCTACTTTTATAGTTCAATCCATGTATAAACACTAATTTTATATACCCCAAAATCATTATTGTAAATAAAAAAACTTGCAATCTCTTAATGATTTTAGGTCTTTGTAAAAGACGTGCATCATATCTCTTATTATTGATTGAAAAATTGACACAAATGGACTGTATAGCCTTTTAGTTTACATAATAAATTTATTTTATTTATATATTACAAAAATACTTTTCTTTTTTTCATACCAAAATCTCTCATAAAAGACTTAAATATCTATTCCATTCTATAAATATAGAATTTTCTGATATTTCAGTATTGACTGAAATATATAGACAATATAAACTAAATTTACTTTAAAAGAACAGTTTGCTTCGAAAGGGTTTGAGCGTATGAAAGATTTTTTTAATAAGTTACTAACAGGAATGAGCTTAGGTATTGTCGTTTGTTTAATTCCTAATGCGTTGGTGGGGGAGATTCTGAAACTGATGATTCAACACTTCCCTACGATTGCACCGTTTTTACAAACCATTTTAAATGTCACATTAATTGCGATGAGTTTACTACCGGTCGTTATTGGTGTCATGATCGGGATCCAATTTAAACTCACACCGATTCAAATGACGAGTGTTGGACTAGCAACAATGGTAGGTTCAGGTGTCATCACATTTAGCGAAACAGGTATGACGATGGCTGGTATTGGTGTTGTCATTAACATCGGAATTACAGCTGGTTTAGCCGTTGTATTTGTGCAATTTTTAGGGAATAAATTAAAAGATTATACATTATTACTAATGCCTGCTCTATCATTGTTTATTCCAGGTCTAATCGGTTTATTTATCTTACCTTATGTAAAGTATGGAGCAGATGTTGTCGGACTTGGTATTGCGACATTAACAAATCTTCAACCTGTTTTAATGGGCATGTTAATTGCGATGATTTTCTCTATTTTAATCATCTCACCTATTTCAACAATTGGTGTAGCTACAGTTATTATGTTAAGTGGTGTAAGTGCTGGAGCAGCTAATCTAGGTGTCTGTGCATCCGGTGTAGGTATGGCGATTGCTTCTTATCGTGCTAATAATTTTGGTACAGCATTAGCACACGTTGCATCTGCCAAAATTCAAATGCGTAACTTCTTTATGAAACCTAAAATTGCTTCACCGACTATACTAACAGCAGCCATTCTTGGTGCGTTAGCGGGTGTTTTCAATATTACAGGTGATCCCTATTCTGCTGGTTTTGGATTAGCTGGCTTCGTTGGTCCCCTTAAATATTTATCCATTGAACAATGGAGTACGACGAGTATGTTTTTAGCAGCTACACTGTTCATTATTTTACCGATTGTGTTAAACCTTTTATTCATTCGTTTGTTTGAACGAAAAGTGAAGTGGATTGCGCCAGAAGATTATAAAGTAACTTATGAATAAAATAAAACAAAGAAAAAGTCGTCCAATGGTGCGACTTTTCTTTATTTTCATTCAAACAGTTTACATAATATAATTATTTATTAATATAAAAAGAATTACAAAACTGCAATTCTTTTCACATCTGATTTAATCAAAGTGATGATGTATAATTTGCTTAGTTTGATGTAACATATCCGCATGTGTTTCATAATTATCGATAAAATAATGATAATACAATAAATTTACAATATACTGTTGAGCAATAATTGATGTAATCGCAGCAGTACGAATAATATCGATACCTTCTATTTGACTATGGACTAAAACAACCGTCGATTTGGAAGCTAAACGACTTGAAGGGTTGGATACAATACTAATTAGTGGAATGCCTAATTCATTACACACTGTAGCCAATGTATTTGTTTCTTTTCTTTCTCCTGAATTCGAAATGAAAATTCCTACCTTTTTCTTCGGCTTAGCAGTTAGTGCTGTCGCAATCAAATGTGCATCCTCTGTGTGAAGTACGGATTTTCCAAGTCGAATAAATTTTTGAGCTATATCTTGTGCGATAAGATTAGAAGAACCTACGCCATAGACGACAAGTTCATCAGCATTCTTTAATAACTTCGTACAAGATTCAATGATATGATCATCCATTAATTGTTCTGTTTCATTTAGCGCTGCAGTCATACGAAGATTCAATTGGTGTTTAATTTGCTTAAGTGAATCGGTCGCTTTAATCTCTTGTTGTACTTGATTCCCATGTGAATTTTCTGCAGATAACATAATTTTTAAATCAGGAAACCCTTTTGCCCCAACTGATTTACAAAATCGTGTAATCGTCGCATTACTTACTCCTGCTCGTTTTGCTAATTCTTGCGTTGATAAATAAATGACTTCTTGTGAATGAGCTATTACATAGTGCGCAACAGCTTGTTCTGCTTCGGATAGTGTAGATAATTTAAATTGTATTTGAAAAATTAAGTTATTTGACATCTCAAAAGTCCCCCTTACAAAACTGCTCGTTTTACATGATTTTTAACTTTTCTGCATAAATCAGTAAATGTAAACCTCCAGTAATATGTATACATAATCCTATTATATAGGACAAAGTATGTCCTTGTGTAATGAAATTAATTTTACTCTAATGTGAAAAAAGAAACTCTTACGTAAAAGAGATTCCTTTTCTTATAGGCGTATTCATTTCTTCTAGCTTAATTTTCTGATTACATGGGCAAATTGACAATAAAGGCTGGTCCTCTTTTCGAATTTTTCCGATTGTAAAGATATGCTCATTCTTTGGTAAATCTACTTTAACTAGATGTACTTCCCCAGCATACGAACCCATACCTAGCATATTCATCGTAATATCTCCCACTTTTCTCCCTCTAGATCTACCAAACAGAACATTTTCGGAAAAATAAGAGCGACTCTCTTGTAAACGAATAACGTCTCTTGGAAGATCAGGACGTGTATGAAAGGTGAATTGATGAATCGGGTTATGCAATACATAAGAAGTCATGTACAGCGTGATATAATTCGAATGAATCCAATCTGTAAACTGTCTAGTTGCTTCTTCTGATACATCATCATCACTAATGATAATCGTTTGAATCCCTTGTTGTATTAACTCGATTGCATGCGCGAATACAGAGCTTGTACGATGTTTTTCGAGCGTTGGCGCATTGTTTAAGGTTGTAGAGATGTCGCTCATTAGAAACGCGCCTAGAGGGATATTTTCACGCTGTATCAACTGATTCTGTTGTTGAAAGAATGTATCATCTAATCCCGTAAATGGTTGTTCATATCGATCATGCCAAGCTTCTATATTCAAACCTTTAAAATTTTGAAAACAATCTATATTTAGCGTACTCGCATTTAAAATAATCCGATAATTCAAAGCGAGTTCTTTCACTTCATCTTTTGAAAAACTTTCATCTACGATAAGTGCTTGAATCGATAACTTCGCCAGTTCCGGTAACAATGATTTTGTTTGTTTTATTATCTGTACAACGAGTTGTAAGTCATGTTGTTTTGAAAAACGTGCAAGTTGTTGAAGATGTGTCATTGCTACAGGGAGCGTATCTGATGGAACTACAAGCGATGTATAAATCAGTTGAAAACCCACTTTTTGCATTTTTTGAATTTTAGATAGAGAGGGTTGCTGTGTTAAAGATACTGAGAAACCAAACATGTATCGAACCTCCTTTTTTTCATACATACCAAGAAAGACTTCTTCATAAACATAAAAAGCAATTCATCGCTACTAAAAGGATGAATTGCTTTTTTATTAAATAAGTAGTGCTTCAATTTCTTTGGCTGGAAGTGGTTTTGAGAATAAATAACCTTGTAAATAATCACAATTTGATTTTTCAACAATGCTTTGTTCCATAACCGTTTCAATCCCCTCAGCTACAACCTTCATATTAAAGATTTTAGCTAATCCTATAATGGCACGAATCATATTTTCCTCATTCGTATTTTCATGGATACCACGTATAAAGTCACGATCAATCTTCAATGTATCAATCGGAAATGTTTTTAAATAACTTAATGAAGAATAGCCCTTTCCAAAATCATCTAGCGCAATTGTTACCCCAAGTTTTTTTAATTCACTAAATGTTTTTGTTAAAATGTCGCTATTATGCATTAAAGAATTTTCCGTAATTTCAATTTCGATTAATGTAGGATTACAGTTATTTTTCTTTAGAATATACTCTAATGTATCGACGAATTTTTTCTCTTTTAAGTGTAATGGCGAAATATTAATGGCGATTTTTATTGGTTCTGGCAAGGTCTTTTGCCATAATACAGCCTGTCTACAAGCTGTTTCAATTACAAACTCATCAATTGCTGTTGAAAGTCCTAATTGCTCAGCGAAATAAATAAATAATTCAGGAGAAACCCAACCAAAATCTTCATCATACCATCTAATCAGTGCCTCTACGTCTACAATCTTTTTCGTATGTACGTGGTACTTTGGTTGGTAGTAGAGTAAGAAGTCTTGATTACGAATGGCATTGCGCAATTTTTTTTCAAATAAAATATGATCTTGAAACTTTGTATTCATGGCTGTTTGATATTCTACATAGTAATTTCCTTTGCGTTCTTTTGCATTCATAAGTGCAATGTCAGCTGTACGAATCACTTCATCAAACGATGCAACTTCAAGGACAGAATAACGAACACCAATACTAACCGAACTATAAAATTCAAAACGATCTACTTCAAATAAATCATTAAAACGAAATAAAATAGCATTAATTAAACGAAGTGCGTCTTTATTTTTACACATCACGACGAATTGATCGCTACCATAGTGATAAACTTGTCCATATATATTCACAATTTCTGTAAAAATCGAAGCGATATTTACTAAGAATAAATCGCCAATATGATGACCGAAGCTTTCGTTAATAATCTTAAAACGATTAATACCGATTAGTAAGAAGGCATAACCTTCTTTACGCTTTGAATTTTTCATCATTTGTTCGTAAGTCATACGTAATTTCCGGCGATTTTGTAGTCCTGTTAATTCATCATGGTAAGCTAAATGTTCATAATGTTGCGCATTCTTTTGTTCTGTAATATTTGTGCGAATTGAGATATATTGATAAGGCTTACCTTTTTCATTTAAAAAAGGGACAATGGTTG
This sequence comes from Kurthia sp. 11kri321, assembly GCF_001534765.1. Lineage (NCBI taxonomy): Bacteria > Bacillati > Bacillota > Bacilli > Caryophanales > Caryophanaceae > Kurthia > Kurthia sp. 11kri321. Next base: position 1,393,563 of record NZ_CP013217.1, on the reverse strand, counting down.
TCTGTACCCAATAAAGGGATCCATCTTTTGCGCGATTGCAAATTTCACCTTTCCATACCTCACCGTTACCGATTGTTCGCCACATCTCTTTAAAGAATGTTTTAGAATGATAGCCAGAGTTGACAATTTTATGGTCTTGTCCAATCAATTCAGAAGCTGAATACTTCGAAATTTCGCAAAAGGGCTTGTTGACAGAAATAATTTTCCCTTGCGCATTTGTAATCGCAACAATGACGGATTGATCAATTGCTGCTATGATATCAGCCATTACTGACTGATCGAATTGTGCATTGTCTAATAGTTCTAAAGTAGCGTTCATTGAAACATCCATCTGCAACCCTCCCCTAAGTGACGTATAATCGAACCTATTTTACCATAAAATTACGTATAAGTGCTCATTTCACATTTAATTTTTAGGAAATAAAATATTTATTTATATTTATTAAATAAATAGACCCACAACTTTTTACTTATTTTTTACAAATAGTGGTTTTTAATTTTTATTTCTTATTCAAAGGATGTTCAGTCATGACACGCTGAATTTCTTTATTTTCAACATGTGTGTAAATCTGGGTTGTTGAAATATTCGAATGACCTAAAATTTGTTGTAAACTTCGAATGTCTGCTCCTGATTTATAAAGGAGTGTGGCCGATGTATGGCGCAATTTATGCGGCGTGAGTTTCTTTTTTTCAAGACCAGAATCTTGATTAATCTTTCGAACGAGGTTTGAAATGGCTTGTCTTGTTAAACGCGTCCCTTTTTGTGATAAAAATAACGCCTGTTGTTCTCCTCTTACTTGTAAATAGCGTGAGCGAATCTTCATATAAGAAGAAAGAGCTTCTAAACATTGCTCATTCAAATATAAGTTACGTTCTTTATCCCCTTTCCCTCGTACTGTTAGAATATCATCGTGTACGGAATCCACATCTAAAGCGCATAACTCGCTCACACGTATTCCTAAATTCAAAAAGAAAGTCATCATGCAATAATCACGTTCAGGGTGTCTCGAGTGTTCTACGCCCTCTAAAAATTGATGTGATTCTGTAATATTCATATAAACAGGTTGTTTTTTGCTCAACTTAGGTGCTTCTAATTCATCTGCTGGGTTTTGCGTAATTAAACGTTTTTTCGATTTTAAATAGTTGAAGAATGATTTAAGTGTTGCTACTTTGCGCGAACGCGAAGCAGCTCCGTTCCCCCGTTTCACTTCACAATACTCTAAAAACAGATAGAGATCTTCTAAGGTTAATTGTTGCAAATCTTCTATTGTAAAAAGATTCAAATCTACTTCATTCATTTTATCTAAATCTAAATCATGTGAGATTGCAATTTGAAATCGTAAAAATAATCGCAAATCATATTCATATTCTTTTCTTGTTCTTTGGGACTTTCCTTTAATTGCTGTTAAATATACTAAAAAGTCGCGTACATATTTCGGAAGCATTCTTCCACCTCTTTTACTAAATTCTAGTCTATTATATCATTAAAAAACTTTCCCAAATATACATTTGGGAAAGTTTTTGTGTTTTAAAGCTCTTTCAACCTGTTTTTTTCATAAAATGGTGCGTTAAATACAGTAAATCTATCGAATCTAATTGAACCCTGTTTTACTTATATGTGATGTTTTTCACATAGTGATTTACTTTTTCTAAGACTACTATTTAATTTAGCAAGTAGTATTTACCTTTCATTTAACGAATGATTAGTAATTCGTTAAATGAATCATACTCCTAAAAAGTATACATAAAGAGTAACTCTATTATATAAAGTTATGTTTAAAAGTAATTCACGCAACTTCATTTGAATATTCAGATAAATTATTTCAGAAGATAATGATTTCGAAATTAACATATATGGTAATAAATGTTTTATAAAAAATAGATAAAGGGTATGTAAAAAGAAAACAATTTTTCTGTTTACATCTATCGATTTAAAAAGTTACTTTTCCTTTAATTAGTAAATAAATCAAAAAAGTATCATTTATTGTTTTCATTCTTTTATGCCTTTTACAATAAATAAAATGCGTTCATTCGATTTTTTTATGCTTAGAACTATAAAAATCTCGTTAAAAACAATTTTTCCTCTGATTTTTTTTGTTTTTGATACAAAACAGGGGGTGATTGAAAAACTGTCATAAAACAGCTAAAATTCGCTTTTTCGACTAACAGACATCATAAAAACATCATATATTTTGAGATATTTTACTCTTTAAATAGAATTTTGAGTACCTATTAAAGAAAATTTTTAATTTTTTAAAGAAAAAAGTGTTGCATTTTAAAGCGCTTTCAAATAATATTAACTCAGAGCTAGGAAATAATTACCTTGCTCGCAAAAAAAACTATATAAAAAGGAGGCATACTTTTATGGATCAAAACTTAAACGGTTCTGATGTTCTAAATGCAAAAGCAACATCAACTGAAGTTGATAAAGCAGTTGAGTTAACAGAGCAAGAGTATGTGAAAATTTCAGAAAGCTCAGAATATCATGCGCTTGTGAAAAAGAAAAACAAATTCCTTGTTCCAATGACGATTTTCTTCTTAGCATTTTACTTCACGTTACCATTACTAACTTCGTTCACAAAAGTATTACACGCAAAAGCAATTGGAGATATCACTTGGGTATGGATTTTTGCTTTAGCACAGTTCATAATGGTTTGGGCATTTGCCATGATTTATGTGAAAAAAGCAAACGCATTCGATAAAGACGCAGCAGTTATTATCGAAAAGGCTAAGGATGGTGGATACAAATGACGGGTGGCATGAGTGGAATTGGTATCGCGTTTTTCGTCGGTATCGTAGGGATTACATTACTTGTAACATACTTTGCTTCTAAAAATACAAATTCAGCACAAGATTTCTATACAGCTGGTGGTGGATTAACAGGTTGGCAAAACGGGATCGCAATCGCTGGTGACTACCTATCAGCTGCTTCATTCTTAGGTATCGCAGGTGCAATCGCTTTAACAGGTTTCGACGGTTTCTTCTATTCATTAGGTTACTTAGTAGCTTATCTAGTTGTACTTTATATCGTAGCTGAACCTTTACGTAACTTAGGTAAATATACTTTAGCGGATATGATTACAGCTCGTTTCAACCAAAAGAAAATTCGCGGAACTGCAGCAGTAAGTTCAATCGTTATCGTTTTATTCTACATGATTGCACAATTAGTAGGTGCAGGCGCTCTTATCCAATTATTATTAGGTATCGATTACAAATTTGCTGTATTAATCGTAGGTGTAATGATGACAATCTACGTATTATGGGGCGGTATGGGTGCCACTTCTTGGGTACAAATTATTAAAGCCGTTCTATTAATGTTAGGTACTGTTATTATCTCGGTATTAGTTCTGATGAAGTTCAACTTCAATATCTTAGAAATGTTCTCTTATGTAAAAACACATCAACCACATGGTGAAGCATACTTAAATGCAGGTGTAAAATATACAAATGGTATTGACACAATGTCAATGATGATCGCACTTGTACTTGGTACAGCAGGTCTTCCACATATTTTAATGCGTTTCTTCACTGTAAAAGATGCAAAAACTGCACGTAGCTCAGTTGTTACAGCAACTTGGATTGTAGGTATCTTCTATATCTTAACAATCTTCTTAGGTTTCGGTGCTGCAGCATTCGTAGGTACTGATGCAATCTTAGCTGCTAACCCAGCTGGTAACATGGCCGCACCACTGTTAGCTGAAGTATTAGGTGGCGACATTCTCATGTCCTTCATCTGTGCGGTAGCGTTCGCAACAATCTTAGCCGTAGTAGCAGGTCTTGTATTATCAGGGGCTTCTGCATTCGGACATGATATTTATGGTCAGATCATTAAAAAAGGTAAAGTAACTGAAAGACAACAAATGTTAGCTGCTCGTTGGGCTTCATTAGGCGTATCAGCATTCTCAATCCTTTTAGCACTTGGTGCACAATCATTAAACGTAGCATTCTTAGTATCACTTGCATTCTGTATCGCCGCTTCTGCGAACTTACCAGTAATTATTTACACAATTTACTACAAAAAGTTCAACACAACAGGTGCGATGGCAGCAATGTTAACAGGTTTAATCACTGCATTAATTCTTGTAGCAGTAAGTCCGAATATCTGGAGTCCTGAAGGTACTGCAATTCTTACAGGAACACCTTTATTCCCTCTTACTAACCCAGCAATCGTATCAGTTCCACTTGGTTTCTTAGCAGGTTGGATTGGTTCATTAGTTGGCGCGAAAGCAGACGCGAAGAAATATGCTGAAGTTGAAGTACGTGCAAACACTGGTATCGGTTCTTCTGGTTCAGTTGATCACTAATTCAACACAAAAAGGAATCTCCTCGGGGGTTCCTTTTTTTAATATATGAAAATGATTTATCTACCATACACAGGATTACTAATTGGTTACATCAATGAAACGTATAATGATGCCCTACCGAACATGATCTTTACTCCTATTACAAGCAAGAAACAAAACCCTCTTGATCTTACTTCAACTACTAAAATGGGCTTGTGAATATACAACCGTACTTCACTTAAAGGTCTATAATGATTATGTTTGATTATTGTGTAGCATTTTAATAAAAGAAAACACAAAAAAAGGAAACTGCCGAGGCAATTTCCTTTTTGATCGTAACTCGTTAAAATTAAAGTTTTACGATGTTTACTGCTTGTGGTCCGCGTTGGCCGTCTTCGATTTCGAATTCAACTTTTTGACCTTCGTCTAAAGATTTGAAACCTTCGCCTTGGATTGCTGAGAAGTGAGCGAATACGTCAGAACCGCCTTCAACTTCGATGAAACCGAAACCTTTTTCTGCGTTAAACCATTTTACTGTACCTTGTGTCATTTAAATGACCTCCAATTAAGTTATTAATACATAAGCTTTTAAAAAACAAAAAATTCACATATTACAAAAAGTACCGAACAAACACGATTACTCTTTGTAATATGCGAATTCATTTCTAATAAGAACTATTTGATTAACCTTAGTATATAACACTTATTACGGTTTGTAAAGCATTTACTGAAAGTTATTTAGTTCAAGGATTTTTCTAATAACCATTCATCTTGAATTGCAATTTGATCAGTAGAAAATAATGGAATAGTCGGTTTGATCAAACTTGCACGCTTAACCGCATCTAATCGAATCTCTGTCACGCGATACCCTCTCTTTTGATAAAAGCGAATGGCATGTAAATTATCATTTGTTGTAATGAGCGAAACCTTTTGAAGCTGATGTGTTTTAGCTACTTCTTCTACTCGATTTAATAGAGCACTTCCAATCCCCTTACCTTCGTAAATACAGTCTAATGAAATTATTTCTACCTCCTGTTGCTTTATTCTATAAGTTACAAGCCCAATGATTTCTTCTTCATCCATCACATAGAATCCTTCTAATTGATCACAGTGATAGACACCAGTTGAAACAACCATCTCACTACTTCCCCAGTGCGTAATGAAAAACTGTTTAACTGTTTGACGAATTTCATCATGTATTATTCTTATTTGCATATTTCTAAGCTCCTTTAGATAGAAAAAGAACCGCATGACTGCGATTCTCTCCTTTTATCTATGAATTTGTTTCGACTGGTTCTTTTTGAAAGAATTGCTCAATTGTATCATAATCTTTACGGTGCAGTGCGTCAACAATCGCACTTCCTACAATCACACCATCAATTCCTTCACTCATTTTCTCTGCTGTTTGTCGATTCGAAATGCCGAACCCTGCAAGGACAGGTAAAGATACCGACGATTTAATCTCTTTTAGGTGTTGCATAACATGATCTTGGAAATCTCTTTGTTCCCCTGTCGTTCCATTGACAGTTACCGCATAAATAAATCCTTCTGCTGCTTCTGCAATTTCTTGAATACGCATTTTAGAACTTGTTAATGATACAAGCTGTACAAGTGCGATATCCGTTCCTTCTAAGAATGGCTGAATTAAGTCGCGTTCTTCCAGTGGCATATCAGGAATGATTAATCCTTTTACATTCGCTTTTGTAGCTGCCTTCACAAAATCTTGTAAACCGAAATGAACAAGCGGATTTAAATAAGTCATCAAAATAAGTGGTGTTTGCACATCTTCTTTTATTTCTTCTAGCATCGCTAAAATAGCATGTAAATTCGTTCCTTCTGCTAAAGCACGCAATCCTGCTTTTTCGATAACAGGCCCATCTGCAACAGGGTCCGAAAAAGGAATCCCTACTTCAATAGCAGTTGCCCCCAGTTGTTGTAGATAGCGAATCGTTTCTTTTGTGTGCGTTAGTCCCCCGTCTCCTGCCATAATGTAAGGAATGAATGCTTTTTCACCTTGTTCATTTTTTTGTTCAATTACTTGCTGTAATGTTTTAGTCATGTACTTGTCCTCCTAATGCATCACGTACTTGTGCAACATCTTTATCGCCACGGCCTGATAAGCAAATCACCATGATTTCATCTTTTGTCATCTCTTTCGCTAACTTACTTGCAAAAGAAATCGCATGCGATGTTTCTAAAGCAGGAATAATTCCTTCGATTTTCGATAATAGTTTAAAACCTTCTAATGCGTCTTCATCTGTAGCAGATTTATACTCAACGCGTCCAATATCGTGTAAATAACAATGCTCTGGTCCAACACCTGGATAATCTAATCCAGCTGAAATTGAGATTGCTTCTTGTACCATCCCATGATCATCTTGTAGTAAATACATATAAGAGCCGTGTAAGACACCTTCTTTTAAATCGGCAAATGCAGCTGCGTGTTCCCCAGTTGGAATACCATGACCTGCAGCTTCTACACCATATAAGCGAACACCTTCATCTTCTACAAAAGGTGTGAACATACCAATCGCATTACTTCCCCCACCAACACATGCGACAACTGCGTCTGGTAGGCGTTGTTCTTTTTCTAAAATTTGACGGCGTGTTTCGTCACCAATAATACGCTGAAAATCGCGTACAATCGTTGGGAAAGGATGTGGTCCTAGTGCCGAGCCTAAAATATAATGTGTGTTTTCCACATTTGTCACCCAGTAGCGCATCGCCTCGTTACATGCATCTTTTAATGTAGCAGAACCTGAATCAACTGGTTGAACGGTCGCACCAAGTAACTCCATACGGAATACATTTAGTTCTTGTCTTTTGACATCTTCTCGTCCCATGAAGATCACACATTCCATATCGAACAATGCACAAACCGTAGCAGTCGCCACACCATGTTGTCCAGCACCTGTTTCGGCTACAACTTTTTTCTTCCCCATACGTTTTGCGAGTAAGACTTGCCCTAGTGCATTATTGATTTTATGTGCGCCGGTATGATTTAAGTCTTCGCGCTTAAAGTAGATTTTTGGTCCACCTAGATGTTCTGATAATCGCTTTGCAAAATAAAGTGGATTTTCACGACCTACATAGTTGTGTAAGTAATCTTGTAGTTCTTCTTGGAAGCTCGGGTCTTGTTTTGCTTCTTCATATGCTTGTTCTAATTCATTTAAAGCTGTCATTAATGTTTCGGGTACAAATTGACCACCGAATTTACCAAAACGCCCTTTTTTCTCTGTTGTTGTTACCATTTATACCACTCCGTTTCTTGTTTGATTCATAAATGCGCGCATACGCATTTCATCTTTTTGTCCGTCTATTTCAACACCACTTGATACATCAATTCCGTAAGGTTCTACTTGTTCAATCGCACGCCCTACATTCTCAGGGGTTAATCCACCTGCTAGGATGATGTTTTGTCGATTGATTTTCGTATTTTCTAATAATGTCCAATCAAACGTATTACCACTACCACCTTCATATTCAATGCCAGGTGCATCGAATAGATAGTAATCGACGTTATATTGTGCTGCTTTTTGTATATCTTCTTTTGTTCGAACTGAAATGGCTTTAATAGTCGTATATGGTTTTAAAGCCTCAACGACTTGCTGGGATTCTTGACCATGTAATTGAATCACGTCTAGTGGCACTTCTTTTGCAATGTGTAACATATTCTCCACTGTTTCATTGACGAATACCCCTACTTTTTGAATGGGTTCAGGAATCGACTGCGCTAAAACTTTTGCTTGTTCAATGGTTACTTGTCGTTTACTCTTCGCGAATACAAATCCGATATAATCCACTTGTTCTTCAACAGCTACTTGAATATGCTCTTTTTTAGTTAATCCACAAATCTTCACGCGTACCATTAATAAACACCTTCTTTTTGAACTTGGAAACTTCGAAGTGTTAATTCAACATCTTCTGCGCGCATCAATGTTTCACCAACTAGGATGGCATCTGCACCGTCGTTTGACACAAGTTCTGCATCAGCAATAGTTTGAATACCACTTTCGCTAATAAATACATGTTGATCTGTTTCATTACGTGCTGCGGCAATCGTTTTTGTATGTGCTAAATCCACTTCAAATGTTTTTAAATTCCGATTATTAACCCCGATGATTTTCGCACCAATTCTTTTAGCAATTGTATATTCTTCTAGGTCATGCACTTCGACCAACACTTCTAGTTGTAGCGACTCTGCATAATCATGTAGTTCTTTTAATCGCTTTTCATGAAGGGCAGCCACAATAAGTAGAATAATGGATGCGCCTGCTGTTCTTGCATCTTCAATTTGTACCTCATGTAAGATGAAGTCTTTTCGTAGAACAGGTATTGTGACTTCATTTGCGACAGCTTCTAAATCAGCTAACGAACCTTTGAAAAATTGTTCATCTGTTAGTACCGAGATGCATGCTGCTCCCGCACGCTCATATTTTTTCGCTTGTTCAATAGGATTAATATTCGATTGAATCATTCCTTTAGAAGGTGATGCTCTTTTAATTTCTGCAATAACTTGTAAATGAGGTGTTTGAAGTAGTTGGTTATATAAAGAATAGACCGGTTTATCTGTTTCTACTTTCTTTTCCTCACGTAATCGCTTTTGAATTTCGATTTCTTTTTGTTGTAAGATTTTATCTAAAATCGTCATTTCGTCATCTCCAGTCGTTGATGATACTGTCGAACTGCTTGTAATTTTTCATATGCCTTTCCATGTTCAATCGCTTGGTTCGCACGATGAATACCTTCTTGAATTGTCTGTACTTTACCAGCTGCATATAAGCCAAGACCCGCATTAAAAAGTACTGCATCATAATAAGCATCTTTTTTACCAAGTAATAATTGTTCTAATATTCTGGCATTTTCAGCTGGCGTACCACCTTTAATTACTTCGAGTGGATACTCAGGTAAACCCAGTTCCTGTGCAGTAATTGTAAATGAAATAATCTCGCCATCATCGAGTAAGGCACATGTCGTTTCGCCGCAAAGTGAGGCTTCATCCATTCCTTGTTCACCACTAACGACTAATGCACGTTTTCTTCCTAACTTCTTTAAAACTTCTGCATAGGGAATGACAAAATCAGGACGATTAATGCCTGTTAGTTGATACGTTAAATCAACAGGATTCACAAGAGGACCCACTAGATTAAAAATTGTTGGTGTTCCTAATTGTTGGCGAATTTGTCCAATCCGCTTTAATTTTGGGTGCGCAGCAGGTGCGAAAATAAAAGCTAATTTCTCTTGTTTTAATAAAGGACTTACTTTTGATAAGTCCATTGTAGCTGGAATCCCTAGTTCTTCTAACAAGTCTGTACTGCCAGAAGCACTCGATACTTTTCGATTACCATGTTTTGCGACTGGAACGTCACAAGCAGCTAAGACAAAAGCGGCTGTTGTACTGATATTAAAACTTTTTAAACCATCGCCACCCGTTCCACAGTTATCTAAATAAGCTAGTGACTGTACACCTTGAACTTCATTTGCATGTTCTTTCATCGTTTTAGCGAGAGCAGCGAGTTCTTGTGCTGTCTCTCCTTTTTTAGCTAGTGCTACTAAAAACGACATAATCTCTTGTTCGGGTGTTTGTTCATCTAACATCTTATGTGCTGCGATCGTCATTTCTTGATTCGTTAAGTGTTGTCTTTGTTCCACTTTTTCAATGAATGCTTTCATACACTTCTCCACTCTCCTCAACTCAACTTTACTTTTGAAAGAAATAAAAAAAGTCCCCATGAAGGAAAAAACCTTCATGAGGACGATATTATTCGCGGTGCCACCTCAATTTCAGATTGCTAAACAATCTGATCTCGACATCCGTAACGAGGATGATTCGTTATCTACTACTACAAATTGGTTCATAGATACTCTCATAAGTCCATTCATATAGCGACTAGATCAGTTTTCACCAACCACTGATTCTCTATAACTAGCTTAACTATACTACTACTCTTACTCTTCAATTTCTCGGCTCTGCTATTTTGATGAGACTGACACTGCTCTCAGTGCCTTCTGCTCATATACGTTCAAAAGTATTGCTTACATCTTATTCCATAGAAAATAGAATGTCAAGTGATTCATTTATTAAGATATATGTTGTTTTAAGAAACGAATAATTTCACGTTGTACTTCAGGTGTAACACCGTGACCGTCTTCAAATGCCATAAATGTTACATTAGCTTGTTGGTCTTTATAGAAGTCACGTGCTTCTTCACCCCATTGATATGGTAGTACATAGTCCATCTTACCATGTGAAATAAAGACTGGTAGCGATGCAACGCTACGTTTACTATATTCTTCTTTGACATGTCCTGGTAAATAACCACTTAATGCGATGGCTCCAGCTAAGCGTTCTGTTCCTAAAACAAATGGTAATGTTTCAGCTAGTGTTGCACCTTGGCTAAAGCCGAGTACGAAAACTTTTGTTGCATCAATTGAATACGTTTGAATAGCTTCTTCAATAAATGCTTGAATATGTAAGACGATTTTATCGAAAATTTGACGATCTGGTTTGCCGAAATCTTCATCAATGAAGAACGCATAACCAGGTGCTTGTGTAATTGGTCCACGCAAGCTGAAAATATGGTATTCATCTTGAAGTTCTGTTAATAAGCCTGGTAAATCCTTCTCGTTACTTCCCATACCATGTAACAAGAAAACGGCTGGATATAACTTTCCTGCTTCTTGTTCTTTTGGTGCAGTGTGTTCAAATGTAAATGGCGATTTCATCTATAAATCTTCCTTTCAAAACGAATTACTTGTATCATAGCATATCGCTCGATTCCACGTAAATCCATTATGCACCAGACACAAAATACCGTATTAAGTGCAAACTTTTTGCTTGGTTCATGCGTCTAATGTATAAAGGAGGGACTCTTGTGGTGAAAAGATGGTTTTCAAAGCGAAAAAAACAGCAGCGTATGGTGGAACAGATATTACAAAATAATCGTCACATGCTATATAAAATTCTCTATTTGTATGTAGGTGATGAGCAGACAGCACTTTCTATTTTAGAGCAAGGCAAGACAGATTGTTTGAATGCGCACTGGTCAATTGAACAACCCGACTTGTTGTTTAGAAAGATTGTGCAAAAGCATATCGAGTATGCGATGAAAGCTGCACCACTTCCAGCAACCCAAGAGCCATATCGTGCAATTGCTTATTTATATTTTGGCGCACAGTTACATGACGAATTGTTAAGTCGCTTACTGCATTGCGATGAAGATGCACTACAACAAATGATTTTACAAGTGATGGTCAATGCAGAGGGTAAACCACAAAAAATACAACAAGCTTATGAACATATTCAAGTACCAGCAAATCTTACATAGTAAAAACAAGCAAACACCATCCACATCATATAAGCATAAGAAAAACTGGAATCGCACTTTGATGCGGTTCCAGTTTTTCGTTGTGAACTCTTAGTGAGATATTTTTTCTCAGCTTGTTTTATTTTTCTTTCGCATTAAATGCATCTACTAAACGCTGAATCGCTTCATGTTGTGAGAACATCATTGGATAGCCTTGCCACTTCACAAGTAAATGTTCATTCATTAAAAAGTCATTCAACCGATCATTCGGTAACTTCTTTTTCAATTGTAGCAGTTCTACTGCGTAAAGTGTTTTACCATTTACTTTATAACTCACAATAAAGCGTGGCTCTTTTTCAAAATAATTACGGTCTGTTCGTTCATACTTTTCAATATGAACAAGTGGTGTAGACTCAATAAAAGGTGTTGCTTCTTTCCCTTTAAAAGTCATGCTTTTTTCTCCATTTGAAATCGTTACCTCATCTACTTGTTGTACATGATTCAGAATATCTTCTGTAGCTTTTTGTTGTTTTTGATTCTGATTGTACATATTCCACGCAGCAATTCCAATAACAACAAGTATCGAGATAAAGATCATCCATCTTTTTTTCATTCTATCTACTCCTATATGTAACACATCTTTTACGATTGTATCACATCTAGTCGTTATTCAACATGCACACGTTTTACAAAGAATGTGGAAATGAATCCGACTAACGCAATCCCAGCAATATAATAGAATACATGGTTTGTTCCCGCTGCAATCATCTCTGTTGGTAGTGATTGTGGATTTTCAGACATGAAGATTTTTTGACCTTGTACCATTAAAGTAATCGCAACTGCTGTTCCCGCTGCACCTGCGATTTGCTGTAATGTGTTCATCACGGCTGAACCATCTGAATAAAGCTGTCTCGGTAATTGATTTAAACCGTTTGTTTGAGCAGGCATAATAATAAATGAAATACCTGCAAAGAAAACAATATGCGAACCAATTACTTGCCATAATGCTGCATCTGCTTTTAGTGAGAAGATGAATAAGATACTGCCGATAAAGGCAAGTGCAAAACCAATTGTTAGTAGCGTTTTTGCACCGATTTTCTCAAAGTTTTTTCCAATGAATGGAGCTAAAATGGCATTAATTGAACTACCTGGTAATAAGATAACTCCTGCTAGAGCAGCACTGTATAGAAGTGCTCCTTTTACATAAAGAGGTAGTAAAATCGCTGTTGATAAAATAAGTAGCATTCCAATAAATAATTGTAATGTACCAAGTGTAAACATCGGTTGCTTAAATACAGCTAAATTTAACATTGGAATCTTCATTGTAAATTGTCGAACGACAAATAACATGATTGCGATGACACCTGCTACAAGTGTCACCCATACTTCAGGTGCTGAAATTGATTTTTCAGCAATCGTACTTAGACTAAAAATAAGTCCTCCAAAACCGATAGTTGATAAAATAATTGATAAAACATCAATCTTCGGTTTTGTAATCGTTGCGACATTGTCAATTTGCTTTACACCGAATACCCCTAAAGCAATAAATAAAATAACGCTTAGCCAGAAAATGTAAGCCCATCCAAGTGAATCGACAATTAAACCGGCGATTGTAGGACCTACAGCTGGTGCTGTTGTAATAACAAGTCCCATTAAACCCATCACAATGCCGCGTTTATAAATCGGAAAAATTAATAAAATAACGTTCATTAAAAGCGGTAAAAGAATACCCGTTCCTAACGCTTGTATAATACGTCCGATTAATAAAATCGCAAAGCTCGGTGCTAACGCTGCGATAATTGAGCCAATAATTGAGAAAGTAAATGATGCGATTACGAGTTGGCGTGTCGTAAACCATCTTAAAATAAGTGCGGATACAGGAACAAGAATTCCAAGTGTTAATAAATATCCTGTTGTAAGCCACTGTGCGGCAGATGCATTAATCGAGAAATCTGCCATAATATTTGTTAATGCCATGTTTAATGCTGTTTCGCTGAATAGTCCAATGAAAGCACCTAGCATGAGAACAAATGCCATTCCTTTTGGACTTCTTACTTGTACTACTTGTGGTTGTGTCAATTGTATAACCTCTTTCTTATAATTAGACCAGTCTATATAATTCGATGGAAAAATGTTACCTTTACTATTTTTGTAATAATAAAGGTAACATTTTTACGATATCTTGAAGTGGTTGATTTGATTTTTTAGTGAGGCTAAGTGTTACTGCCCCCTCAATCAAGGCATTCAATGTACTGCTAATTAAACGAGCTTGTTCTTTTGAATAATCAGATGCTACTAGTTTTTCAATATAAATTTCTTCAAAACGTTCAAAAACAGCTTCACATTTTAAACGAAGACGTTCATTCACTAATGCTGTTTCGGCAGCCATCAATCCAATTGGCAATGAATCTGCACAAAGCGGTATATTTTCAACCACTGCAAATTTATCTGCAATTTTTAAAATATGTGCTTGAAAAGCTTTTAATGGATCTACTTCGTTTTGTGTGTCTTCTAAAATATTTGCGGCAACCATTGCACCGAATCGTTCGATTGCTTCGCTCGCTAACTGTTCTTTACCATCTGGGAAGTGGTAATAGAGCGAACCTTTTGGCGCACCGCTCTCTTTAATAATCTGATTTAACCCTGTTGCATGATAACCATTCATATGAAAAAGACGCGTAGCTGTTTGTAAAATTCGTTCACGTGATTGATTTTTACTTGTCATCGTAAGACACCTCGAAATTATAGTGATTGGTCTAATTAATGATATTAAATACTTTTCAAATGATTGTCAATGTGTTTTTCTTTAGTACGTTTTTTATTTTTTATATATAGACTAGAGAGGTTTATTATATTTAAAATAAAGGTGTGATATTAAAAAACCTATCACTTGTTTTAAGAAGTGATAGGTTTTCGTTTGAATTTATCGAATATATTGGTTTGATACAAGTAATGATTGAATAACTTTTGTTGGAATAACAAATTTCACTGGTCCCATACTACCTGGAGCTACTTCATATTCGTTGAATGAAATAACTAATTCATGTTTCTTGTTAATATAGAATGATTGGTTTGCTTGGATTTGATCAAAACCATCTGTTATTTCTGCATCCATACCTTTGATAAAGTAGACTTGTTCTCCTTTGCTATCAGTCATTTGTTTTTTCATTTGTTGCTTAATTTCATCTGAAATCACTTGAACATAGTCTTTATTTTTAAATAGTGACGGTAATGTAATCACTTGTTTTAATGTAGGATCTACTACATCATACTGTAATGTTGTTGCACTACTTGCTTCTGTCTCCGTTGTTTCACGTTCAATTACAAGTAATTGTTTTGTATCTTGTAATACACGATAATCACTTGTTACACTCGCATGTCCTTCACCTTTTAATGCTTTCATACGTTGTTCAAACTTTGTATATTGCTCTTTTGCTTCTTTTTCATATTTTTCATTCAATGTTTGTTCAACGTCTTTATTTTCTAAGTCTCGTACTTTTGGTGTTTTAATGTCTGCTGCATACTGTTCATCTTCATATTGGAACGTCATCGCTTGGAACACATGACCAACGATAGGCATTCCTCCCATCGCACGTGCAACCGATGCATTGGTATTTAATGTAACGAATAAAGCAATAATAGCTGCTGCAATTGCTGCACTCATCCAATACGGACGATAGTTTTTCTTCTTTGTCCCTAATTCTTTTCTCACCATTTGTTGTAGTTCTGGTGGAATCGGTGTATTTTTATAAGCTGTTCGCTCTTTTTTTAATTTTGGATTCATATTAGAATTCCTCCTCCGTTTTTAAATCAGCACGTAATAGGCGTAATGCCTTATATAAACGTGTTTTAATCGTATTTGTATTTTCTTCTAAAATAAAAGCAATGTCTTCAATTTTTAAGTCTTCAAAGAATCGTAAAATTACAACTTCACGATAAATCGTCGGTAAGTCGTCAAGCGCGTGCTCTAAATCAACATTTTCATAAGCATCATGAAAATTTCTTTGATTCGCTTGTAATTGTTCATCTTCCATCACTTGAACTCGTTTATGTTTTCTTAAAAAATCGAGTGATGTATGTACAACAATTTTATAAAACCAACTTTTTAATTTTTCTTTTTCGATTAATTTGTCATAAGACTGCATTGCTTTTTGGATACTATCTTGTACGACGTCTAATGCATCTTGCTCATTTTTTGTATAACTATAAGCAAGGCGATAAAAATCGTTTTGATAGCGTTCGATTAATTGGATCAGCTGATCATCGTAGTGTAGCTTTTTACGCGTAAATTTCATGCTAAGGGCTCCTTCTATGTTTGTATACGTGTAATAGACGTATGTCCTTCTATAAAAAGTTTGCATTTAATATAAAAAAATGAGGTACGCTTTTCTGCGCCCCTCATTTCTTTATATTTCCTGATACACAATAACAAAAGGTACAATGATTGTAACCGTTGTTCCTTTGTTTTGTTCAAAGTTCACTGTACCATTGACGAATTGAATCCGTTCTTGGATGCCTTTAATTCCATTCCCTTGCTCACCCTGTACAGTATTATAGCCAATTCCATCATCTGAAATCGTCATACGAATTTCTTTATCTGTCTGCTCAATACGAATCGTACATTTCTTTGCTTGACTATGGCGTACGATATTATTAACAACTTCTTTTAAACACATACTCAATGTATTTTCTAAAATAAGTGGTACTTCTTCAAGTTTTAATTGCCCTTTTACTTTTAAATCGATATTGGCAATTTCTAAAATCTGTTGGACATGCAATAATTCATCTTCAATTTTTATTTTTTTCATATCGGACACCATTTCACGCACTTCTTTTAATGCCATACTTGCCGTTTTACGAATATCTGATAGCTCATTTTTCGCTTGTTCTTGATTTTTATCAACTAAACGAATCGCTAAATCGAGTTTAAGACCAATCATTGATAATTTCTGCCCAAGTGTATCATGTAAGTCACGTGCAATTCGTTGTCTTTCTTCTACAACACTTAATTCAGAAATACGATTCTCTGCTGATTTCAACTTATTTTCTAAGTGGTCACTCTGTGTACGGCTGAATAAATAGAATGGTGCTAAAATCGTACCGAACACGATGACAACCATAAATGGAATTTGCTGAATATAAATAGCCGTTTCAATGAAAAAGCCACCAATAATCGCACCAACTGTTGCCGCAATGTGTAAGCCATACATAATATAAAAGCCGACTTTACTACGAATACGTCCAATTAAAAATGACGTAAAAATAGAAAAATAAAAATAGCCATATAAAATCGACATAACGGCATTTATAATCATCTCAAATGATAGCCACATATACGTCAAACCACTTGGTAGTTTGAAATCTAAATACACACAAATCAGATATGTAATCAGAATGGCTGCTGCAATACTTTGCGTCGTATGATCTTGATTTTTAAATACTGAATAAAATGGAATAAAGCAAATAAATACCCATGCTAAAATACTTTGAATGGGATGTTTCGGTATAATAGAATACCATTTTGACACACGCGTTCAACTCCTTAATTCTCTGTCTATCATATAACAAAATACTGTTTCAAGCTAGAAACATCTTGTTTTCTGTAGTTTCCTTTTACAATATCGTGTACTATTAGAATAACGACGTAAATTTCATTTATTGGAGGCATCAAGTGATGTTAATTCAACTTTTTATTTTAGGGATTTTATCTGAAAATAATTACCATCCCTACTTTATCAAAAAGCTCTTCACAAATATTGTTGATATTGATCCAAGTTTTAAATTAAGTGATGGAAAACTTTATTATCATTTCGACTCGTTAGAAAAAAAAGGATATATTAAAAAAATCGAAGTCATTCATACAGAAAATCGTCCTGAAAAATCCGTTTATGCCATTACAGATGCTGGACGTGCGTATATGGTAGAACTCATTTATAAAACATTCGACTCGATTAATTTAGCAGATGTACAAAGTCTCTATATTCCTATTTTATTTTTAAAGTATGTTGATTTAAAACGTGTAATTGGTCTATTAGATCAGGCAATCGAGCGTGAGAGTAAGCGAATCGATTCGATTATTGAAGCTGGTTCACATCCTTCTGTAAAAGATGTTGATCATATTCAATTAATTATCCGACATGCAAATCGACAATTTAACGAAAACTTAAAATGGCTACAAGATATTCGTGACGCAATTGCAGAACATATTTAAGCATACAAAAAAGACTTAGGCACTGAGCCCAAGTCTTTTTGTTATTTAATCTGTCACTTTACTCCGGAATAAACTTCCTAACGAAAAAGCAATTGTATGAATGATTAAAAAGACAGATTCATTAAAATACCAATCATTTGTATAACTATTAAACGGTGAACGACCGTAAATAATCGATTTCGAATCATTCCATGTTCCGCCAAAAACTTCAATTTGACTTGTTACATATTGATATTCTGTACCGCCTGCTAAAATAAAAATCACGACAATAATAAGAATTGCTGATGCTAGCTTTCCTTTTGTTGCTGTTTCAAAAAAAGATACGCCAACGCTCCACGTAATAAACAGACTGACACACAGGAAAGGCACTAATAAAACAATTAAAAAGAAAGCAGGGTTTAAGTTTCCAACTTTTTCAGTAGGGTCCAACGTAAAATAATAATTGATGACCATGAAACCTAAAAAACTAATCCCTAAAGAAATATACCACGATAGATTTTTCACACAATTTCCCTCCATACTTGTTCTCATTATACAAGACAACCTATTTTTACTAAAGCGGAACCTTGCAAAATGGTCTAAATATGGTATGCTCTAACCATACTAGATTTGCGGGGGGACTCTTAGGAGTTGAGAAGGTAAAACCTGACCCTTTGAACCTGTCAGTTAATACTGGCGTAGGGAGCAGCTGTTTTTCGCATGTAATGCTGTTCTACGATTAATTCGTTGAGCAGCTTTTTTATTTTTATAGTGAAAAAGCAGAAACCCGTCCTCTAATTTAGTGAAACTGAGTATGAGAAGCTTCATGAATTTGCTTTTCATTCATCAATGGAGGTAACTAAAAATGAGTATCCAATCAATTCATTCAACGAAACCAATTGTTCACTGTATTACGAATTATGTCGTAACAAACTTTACTGCAAACGGACTTTTAGCAGTAGGTGCATCGCCCATCATGGCGGATGAAATACAAGAAATGCATGATATTGTTCAAATCGCAAATGGATTATTAATTAATATCGGTACGTTAAATACACGCACAGTCGATGCGATGATATTAGCTGGACAAGCTGCAAATAAAAAAGGGATTCCAGTCGTTTTAGATCCTGTAGGCATCGGTGCTTCTAAATATCGTAAACAAACAGTCGAACAACTATTACAACATGTGCAATTTACAGCCATTCGCTGTAATGCTGGTGAGTTAGCGGCTCTTGCGGAAATTAAAGTCACCTCTCGTGGTGTCGATGCAGGTGAGGTATCTTTTGAAATTGAAGAAGCAGCTAAACAAGTCGCAACACGCTACAAAACGATTGTTGCTGTAAGTGGTGTAGAAGATTTAATCACAGATGGCACGACGGTTCACATAATAAACGGCGGACATGCATGGATGGAACAAATTACAGGAGCTGGTTGCTTATTATCTGCCCTAACAGCTGCTTCAATCGCATCACATACAGACGCACTACAAAGTGTTATCACAATTCACAAAGACTATAAACAAGTCGCAGAAACTGCACATCATCACAGCAATGGTATTGGCGATTTTCAAATGCACATCCTAAACCAACTACAACAAATGAGTTTTGGAGGGATTAAATAATGTTACCGATTACACTGACGATTGCCGGATCTGATTCAGGTGGCGGTGCCGGTATTCAAGCTGATTTAAAAACATTTCAAGAATTGAAAACATTCGGTACATCTGTTTTAACAGCTGTTACTGCACAAAATACGTATGGCGTACAAGCTGTTTATGCGTTACCCGAAGATTTCATTGTGGAACAATTACAGTCGATTCAAAGCGATTTTAATGTGAATGCACTAAAAACGGGGATGCTTTTTTCAGCATCTATTATTGAAGCTGTTTCAAAACAACTAGAGAATGTACA
The DNA here is from genome assembly GCF_001534765.1 of Kurthia sp. 11kri321. Taxonomy (NCBI): domain Bacteria; kingdom Bacillati; phylum Bacillota; class Bacilli; order Caryophanales; family Caryophanaceae; genus Kurthia; species Kurthia sp. 11kri321. Next base: position 1,373,873 of record NZ_CP013217.1, on the reverse strand, counting down.
AGCACCTATTACTGTTGACCCTGTCATGATTGCAAAAGGTGGTGCCACACTACTGCAACAAGAAGCAGTTGATGCGATGATTACTCACCTATTCCCACTAGCGACTGTTCTCACACCGAATATTCCAGAAGCAGAGGCACTGACAGGCATGAAAATTCAAACTTATGATGATGTTGAACAGGTAGCTAAAAAATTACTCGCTATGGGACCTGAAGTCATCGTGATGAAAGGTGGACATTTTGCACCTGAACAACAAGCTGCGATTGACCATATTTTCTTTAAAAACGGTGATAAATTAACCATTTCTGCCCCGCGTGTTCAAACGAAGGATACTCATGGTACAGGCTGTACGTATTCAGCAGCACTAACTGCCTTCTTAGCAAAAGGTCTACCAATGAAAGAAGCACTTATTGAAGCGAAGCGATTTATCCATGCGGCTATTTCACATGGTTTAGGTATTGGGCATGGCCATGGTCCGACGAATCATTTCGCTTATAACACAAAAGCAAAAGTGGAGGTCGAGATAATTGAATAAACAATTACTTGAAACGTATTTTATTATGGGAAGTCAAGACGTTGTAGGTGATCCACTCTTTGTATTAGAAGCTGCATTACAAAATGGGATTACTTTATTTCAGTGGCGAGAAAAAGGTGAACAGTGTTTAACAGGTGACGCTTATGTTCAATTTGCAAAAGACTGCCAAACTCTTTGTAAACGTTATGATGTTCCTTTTATCGTAAATGATGATGTTGAATTGGCAATCAGACTCAATGCAGACGGGATTCATGTTGGACAAGATGATGTCGATGCAAAGAAAGTACGTGAACAACTACCACATAAAATACTCGGTGTGTCCGTTCATACACAAGACGAATTACAACAAGCAATACAGGACGGTGCTGACTATATTGGAATCGGCCCTATTTTTTCAACACAATCCAAAAAAGATGCAAAAAAGCCTGCTGGTACAACATTTTTAACAGAAGCCGCACAATCTATTCCTACCCTGCCGATTGTCGCAATCGGTGGTATTCAACCCGAGCATGTTTACGATTTACGTCAAGCTGGCGCTGATGGTGTATCGATTATTTCTTCCATTTCAAAAGCAGAAAATCCTGGTGAAGCGACACAGGCTTTTCGTAAAGAAAATGAACGCTTTTTACAACAACTTTAATACTTAGTAAACAGAATAGGACAAAACATTTCAGCCCCTTCTCAGCGTTTACAATAAAAAACTGGAACCACGCCACAGTGTGATTCCAGTTTTTCTTATGCTCATGTAGGATGGTGTTTTTTACACTTATGTCTCAGTCTGTTTCTTTTTCATACAAAAGGCTTAAATAAAATATTTTTACAGAAGATTTAGAGCATTTCATTATTTTTTCTATACAAAATGTTACAATAAATGTATTCTAATGCATTTGGAGGCTTACATATGGACGTTAGACAATTAATTTATTTTACAGAAGTAGCAAGACAACAAAGCTTTACAAAAGCTGCTGCTTCACTACATGTAACACAACCAACTCTCAGTAAAGTTGTGAAGCTACTTGAAACAGAATTGAATACGACTTTAATTGATCGTTCCCAACGAAAAAGCGTACTAACAGATGCAGGCGCATTAGTTTACGAGCGAGCGCTCAAAATTATTCAAATGGTCAATGAAGTACATCTCGTATTAGAGGACTTAGAAGATTTAAAAAAAGGACATATTAAACTCGGTATGCCACCGCTTATTGGCATTTTATTTTTCCCAGAAATGATGAAAGCTTTTCAAAAAATCTATCCTGAAATTACGATTACACTAGATGAAGTAGGTGCAAATGTCGTCAAAGAACGCGTATTTGATGGGGACTTAGATGGCGGATTTGTCATGTTACCTGCACATGAAGAAGATTATGACTTACTTCCCTTCACTACAGAACAAGTACAGCTTATTGTTCATCAGGATCATCCTCTCGCTGTAAAAGAGAATGTATCAATGCTCGATTTAAAAAATGAAAAAATGCTGTTATTTAGTGACGACTTCACCATTCATGACCGTATTATCGAAGAATGTGAAAAAGCAGGATTCATTCCCGATGTTGCATTTATTAGTTCGCAGTGGGATTTCATTAGCCAAATGGTCGAACATAATCTAGGTGTAGCTCTTTTCCCAGAATCCATCGCCGCAAAAGCGAATGCTGATATCATTAAAACGATTCCCGTATATCCTGTCATTCCTTGGGAAATTTCATTCATTACGAAAAAAGGTCGCTATTGTTCACACGCTATGAAAAAGTTTATCGAATTTATTAAAGATAATTATTCCAAAACGGAATGAAAAATATAAAAATATTTAATTTTACGAATGGTTAAAACAGGTGTACAATTTGATATAAACTTATTAGATAGAAGGAAACTATATGAAAATTATACAAATTTGTGTGCAAATTTTAATCATCACAACTTTTTTACTCATAGGGAATGCAATACATTCGTATGCACACTTACCAATTCCGGGAAGCGTCATCGGTCTTGTACTTCTCTTTTTGGCACTGTACCTCCGTATTATTCCATTAAAATTGGTAGATGTTGGAGCGAAATTATTAACTGCCGAACTACTTTTATTTTTTATCCCTTCAGCAGTGGGAATCATGAATTACCCTGACTTATTCGGTATAGTGGGTATAAAACTTATTATTATTATTTTTATAAGTACAGTTTTTGTCATGATGGGTACAGGCGTGACAGCTCACTTTCTTTCAAGAAAGAAGGTGCAAACTGATGATTTCAAGTCTTAGTCTTGGTATCGTTTTAACTTTATTCATTTATATGCTCAGTAAAATACTCGCAAAGCGTTATCCATATCTTTGGCTTTCGCCTCTTATTATCTGTCCTGTTACGCTCGTACTATTTTTAAGTGTGTTTCATGTTAACTATGCGACCTACGCGCGCGGAGCACATTATATTAGTTTATTATTGGGTCCTGCAACAGTGGCTTTTGCAGTTCCTATTTATAAAAATCGCGCGTTAATTAAACAATATGCTACGGCTATTCTTGGTAGCCTCATTATTGGGGTAATCATCGCTTTCACATCATCTTATTTTTTAGCAAAATCATTAAATTTTTCAAGTCAGATGGTTCATAGTATGATGCCGCGCTCTATTACAACACCGATTGCCATGGATCTTTCTACCATGCTAGGTGGACAACCCAATCTAACAGCGATTTTCGTTATTGTCACTGGATTAGCTGGTAGCATTGTTGGGCCGCTAGTTATTCGATTCATGCGAATTCGCAGTGCTTCTGCTCGAGGTTTACTACTCGGTATGGGTGCACATGGTTGTGGCACATCAACTGCTTTTTCCATCGGTGAATTGGAAGGATCTTTCGCTTCTGTTGCGATGATTTTAGCAGCGCTTGTTAGTATTATTTTATCCATCTTTTTCTTTTAAAACTAATATCCTATAAGAAAGAAGTCGCTCTAATATCCAAGGCGACTTCTTTCTTTTTAATATATATTAATTTTCCAACAAGATTCTCAGTTTATTCTTCTTGAATGATTTTTCAAGTAAATTATGTTGATTTTCGAAGTATCAACAAAAAGTCGCACGATTAATCCTCACTTTTTTGTTATTTGGTCAAACTCAACTTCTTCTAACATTTGTAGATACTTTCATTCTTTATACGTCTCTATTTCTATTTTCTTCAGACTAATGATGTAAATTGTAGCTTATATAACACATCTGAAGTTTTGTTACTAGGTTATTTAATCAATTCAAACTATAATAAATTAAACAATGGCTATTCAAATAAAAAGTAGAAATAGCACTACTTTATATAGAAAGAAGGAATTTCATGACACAAACATCACGCTTCATACGAGAAATAAAAGACTTTTGGTATCCTACTTATAATCAAAATGGTTACCCGCATGTACAACAAGCTTTTCTTTTACCACCTGAAAGACAACAAGAATTTGATCCCTTTATTTTATTAGCTGAAGATTGGTTTAAACGCGGCGTATTCGGTGATCATCCACATCGTGGTTTTCAAACTGTAACGTATGTAGTAGATGGACGTTTAGAGCATATCGATAATGCTGGAGGATACAGTATATTAGATGCTGGTGACATACAGTACATGAATGCGGGATGGGCAGCACGTCACGCTGAAGAGGCTTATGAAGATGATTTAATTCACACTTTACAGCTTTGGTTGAATTTACCTAAGGCTTTAAAAAACACCGAAACAAGCTATCAAAATATTCGTTTAGAAGATGCACCTGTTGTTGCCATCGAAAAAGGCTTCATTCGCATTTATTCTGGTGAGTTTTTAGGTGTAAAAGGTCCAATGAATAGTTTAGTTCCGATTACAATGACCGAAATTACGCTATATGAAGGAGCTGAATATACGCATACTCTTCCAGAAAACCATAATGCTTTTCTTTATATGTTAGCTGGTGAAATGACTTTTGGTGAGTCATCTACTTCTCTTAACAAAACAGGTGTTGCAACGATTTCTTATAATGAAGATATAAATGCTTCAAAAGAAAGTGAATTAAAAATAACAGCGAAAACACGTGCAAAGGTACTGATTTATTCAGGTGTACCTATTCGTGAACAAGTGGCATTAGGTGGTCCTTTTGTGATGAATACACGCGAAGAGATTATGGAAGCTTTTCAAGACCTACAGCGTGGCGTATTTGGTCCACCTGCTATTAAAAAATAATCGTTTGAATCAGAAAAAGAGCAGAAAGGCATATGCCCTTCTGCTCTAAATTTTCGTTCGGTATTTATTATTTCTCTACTTATTCTTTTTGCGTTGATCGGCATGTGTTTCTTGTTTACGATTTCGATCATTTTTATGCTCAATTGCAGTAGCTCGTAACTCAATATAGAGTGAGATGACGACAATGGCAATAACCGAAATGATGACAATGATTTGGAACCAAAACGGCCAATCAAAATCTAGAATATACAATGTTGCTGAAATAATAAAGAAAAAGTAAGCGATAATTCGTGCTTTTTGTCCCCACCAAATCTGTAGTACAACAAATACTAGAAATAATATGAGCGCAATCACTTTTACATATTCCATATCAACACCTCGTATTCATCATACCATGTTTTAATACAGGAAGCTAAAGTTTTAAAATTGATACACACTATGCAAAATATGAATTGGCTTTTAAATATGAAAATGACTCAGCAAATGACTTTCTCAGTTCATCTCGCATAGAACCGTTTGTTGTTTTAACAATTTGTCCAAAAATTTTATACTGTGTTAATTCTGGATCTTTTAACTTTACGATATCTGTAGACATTACATGAATTAGTGCTTTTTCATTTTTTTCACGGATTTCTTTAATTAATTCAATTGCTGGCATTGTTTCAACTAAATCTAAACTGATGTAATATAACTCTGCTTGATCTGACTCTAAAAAGCGTATAATGCTTGACGGCTTTCTTGTTGTCAAATTAAATTCTGCATTGATACCTTTTACTTTAGCAAATTTAAATAATGTACTATGTACCAATTCAATATATGAGTAATCTTCTTCACAAATTATTACTTTCATATTACTTTCCCCCAAAGCGATGTTAAATCGTGCTTTCTCTATATACAATCTATATCATAATATCGTTAATATTATCATTAAGTTGGTATTTCTTTCAACAAAATTCGACAAATTAATCTTTTATTTTTTATTTTTTTACATTATATAATACTTTTTTTAACAATAAAGGTTATAAAAAGTTATTTTATAATTATTTATGTTTATAAAGAAAGAAAATCTAACCATTTATTTTATAAGATAAAAGTTCAAAAACAATTGTTTTTATAGGTATTCTTTTCTATTTTTTAATAATTTTTAATTACCCTAATTCGACTTTATATTAAAAATACATTTTTCGACAATTCCATTTCGTTAATAGCTCTCTTTTTTGGGGTATAATAATGAAAAGAGGAGGGATTATTCGTATGACTGAATCAACAAAAATTCATGCACAACCTTTTGAAAAGACTGGGAAAGATGTAGGCATCTTTTTAATTCATGATTTTGGTGGCTCCCCTGCACATTTATATCCAATCGCCACTGCTTTTGCAGATGCGGGTTATTCTGTTAAACTTCCTCGCTTACTTGGACATGATACGTCCCCGGAGGAATTAAATCAAGTAAATTATACGGAAATTTTAAAATCTCTTGAACTAGAATTTGAACCATTCTTTGAAGAAATGGAATATATTATTTTACTCGGCTTCGCAACAGGTGGCGCACTTGCTCAACAACTTGCTACAAAATATGAAGTTGAAGGACTTATTTTAATCAACTCTCTCTTCCAACCACCTTTAAAATTAATGGAGGAGGCTGAAACAGCTTTAAAACGAGATGTTGACTATGTTCCACGTGGTACAGTAGATGTTAAAAATGAACGTGCTGAGCATGCACTTTATGCTAAATATCCAACACGACTCATTTTAGAATTAAAAGAAGTAAGTGAAAAAATTCAAGAACAAGCTAATCTCATTACAACCCCCGTCTTAGTATTACAGTCTATTGAAGATCATGTATATCCACCTTCGAATGCAGATCACCTTGTGAACGCTTTTAACTCACGTGAGAAGCATTTAATCATGTTATATGATAGTTATCACTATGCTGTGATTGATTATGATCAACAACGCATTTTTAAACAATGTTTATATTTCGTAAAAGGATTGGACCCTACACGCGAAGATTAAATAGTATGTAACACAAAATGAGAAGTGGCTAAAAGCCATTTCTCATTTTTTCTATGTGATTTGAATTAGTACCAGCCGTTTGAAACCCAGAATTGTTTTGCTTTTTCCCATGAACCATAACGTTGTTTCACATAGTTATCCGCTACACGTTCTTGGTTAGCTGCTGAATAGTCACCATTTAGATAAGATTTATCTAATTGGTATTTACCAATATATTTACCTGTTGCACTTCTTGCTTCATATGAGTTGCTTGATTCTTTTTGGGCAATCCATGATTTCGCTGAAGATGATGAACCTTGGTATGATGATGCATTACTTGCTTTTTGTGTTGATTGATATGACTTTGTTTGTGCTTGTTGTTTTTGTTGTACTGGCGCTTTATATGTTGATTTTGCTTGTGTTTGTTGTTGCGCTGGTGCTTTATATGTTGATTGTGTTGTTTGTTGTTTTACAGGAGCTTGGTAAGTTGCGTTGCCATTGCCGTCACCAACTTCTAGTTGAGCGCCTGCATAGATTAAGTTTGCTGATTTAATATTATTCATATTTTGAAGCGTACGCACTGTTGTGTTGTGCTCTGCTGCTAATTTCGATAGTGTGTCACCTGATTGGATCGTAATTGTCTTCGCTGACGCTGTACCTGCGAATGCTGCTGTTGATAATGCGATGGCACCTGTCAGTGCGATAATTTGTTTTTTCATAATGTGAAATGTCCTCCTCGGTTTTTCTAACTGTCACTACTATACCAAGCATAAATTTCAATCAGATGTCAGTTCATTCTCACACATGTTACAACAATATTACACATAGTGGTATAATTTGGATGTAAAAGCCTTAGATTGCTGTATTTTCACTATAAAACGTATAGAATCAACATTTTAAACATCCATTTTTTTACTTCAATATTCTTTTCATTCAAAAATAAAACTACTTTTTTTATTTATTTTTTTATAAAATAATCGAGATTTCATAAAATTTTATCGTATTTTTTATACATAACGGACTCTTATATGACAAAAACAGCTTCTATTTCAGTACATATAAAAAAGATGAAAGGAAAATCCCTTCATCTCTTTTCTACATTATTTGAGTTTCTACTATTATATGTTGGTTAAAACGGACCGTAATTCATCGCATGTGCCACAATTAAAATAATAATGCTGACAATTACTTGTGCGATAAAGAATGGAATATACCATCTTACCCACTTATTCCACTGGATTCCCGCAACTGCAAGTGCAGCGATTAATGCACCATTTGTCGGGAACAATAAGGCTGCAATCCCATCGCCTAATTGGAAAGCGAGAACTGCCGTTTGACGCGTAACATTCACTAAATCAGCAAGCGGCGCCATAATTGGCATTGTTAAAGCTGCTTGTCCACTTTGTGATGGAATTAAGAAATTAATCACCATTTGAATAAACATCATCGCAACTGCTGTTAAAGCAGATGGGACACCTGATAACATATTGCTCATATAATGAAGCATTGTGTCTAATAAACCGCCTGATTGGAAGATAACAAGGACTGCCTGTGCTAAACCGATAATCAATGCACCACCAAGTAGTTCACTGGCACCTTTTACAAAGCTGTTCGCGATTTCTGATGGAATTAAACCACCAACAATCCCCATAATAATACCTGTCAATAAGAATAGACCTGCTAATTCAGGAATAAACCACTCATACAGTTTGACACCTAAAATAAGTACAACAAAGTTTAGCATGAATACGGTTAATACTAATTTATGACGTAATGTCATTTTTAATGTCTTGTCTTTATCTTTTGGACTAAACTGACCGAACTTACCGTAAATACCGAGTTCTGGATTTTTTTGGACTTTTGAAGCATGACGATAAATGAAAAAGCTCGCCATTAATACAAAAATAATAAATACGACAATACGAAGTCCCATACCTGAGAAGGTTGGAAGTTCTGCAATGCCTTGTGCAACTGCGGTTGAGAATGGATTTAAAAACCCGGCTGTGAAGCCCATCCATGCACCCATTACAACAATTGCAAAACCAGTCACTGCATCAAAACCAAGTGCAATGGTCAAAGGAACGATGAGTGCTACATAAACCGCAACTTCATCACTCATCCCCATTGTTGCACCACAAATCGCAAAGAATAGTACGAATACAGGGATCATCAATTTTTCTTTGCGCTTCATTTTTTCAGCAAATGTCACAACAAATGTATCAAGCGCACCTGTTGCGTTCATAATACCGAAAACACCACCGATAATTAGTACGAAGAAGATTGTTCCTGCACCATTTACCATACCTTCATGAATACTTGTGAAAATATCTAGAAATCCAACAGGTGTATTGTCCACAAATTGAAAGGAATCGGCTACTAATATTTCACGTCCATCCTTCTCTACCTTATCAAACTGACCAGCAGGCACAAAATAAGTTAAAATAGCTGAAATCACAATTAAACTAAAAATTAATACATATGCATTAATCCCTTGTGCTGCTCCTTTTTTTGCTTTATCTCTCTTAAACATCTTGATGTATAACTCCTAACGATTGATTGAATATTTATGATATAAATTGTTTTTAAATGCAGTCATAATTATACATTCAAAAAATTTTTTATACAATACTATTTCAACTTTTTTCGACAAAAAAACAAAAAAGAATACGTTTATACACTAATATTATCCACTTAAATGAATAATTGGTATAAACGCATTCATGTACATACATTATTTTAAGGGTTGTAAATAGATGATTTGCCCTTCATATACAAAAGAAGAGTCTAACTGATTCAAAATTAACAAGTTTTGTTCTGTTGTTTGGTACTTTGCCGCGATACTCGATAACGAATCACCTTGCTGAATCACATAACGTAATGGTGTATTCTTTTGTGCTAGATTTTTCTTATTCCCTCTTACATCAACAACTAATTTTTGTTTAATTTGAATGGTCGCATGCGTTAAACTATTCCATTTCTTTAATTGTGCTGTCGTAATACCATGTCGTGCGGCAATACTTGTTAATGAATCACCTTTTTTCACACGATAGTATTTAGTCGGTGTATAGATGATTCTTTGAGTAGGTACAACTTGTTGACCATTTTGTTCTTTTACTTCTGCGCTATCTAAAATGCTTTCTGGTTTCGCATTCGCTGTAGTTTCTGTTTCACCAGCTACAGCTGTCGATTTTAGACGATCAAATTTTGTTAAATCATAGCGTTCAATAATTTGATTCAGCTTTTTACTATAGCTTAAGTCACTCGCATATCTTCCTGCTAAAATAGCTGTCGCATCTCTGTAACTTTTTGTATTCTCCTTCCATGCCCCTGCATAATAGTTTGGACTATATGTTAGCCCATTCCGAATAAGTTTTGCATAATCTTCTAAAGACTCTGTATACGATGTATATTTTTTAAATGTAGAGCGTATTTGATATGTGCCGCTATCTTTATACTCTTTCGTTTGGAAGGTTGCACCTTGGCCATTGTATTTCCCTTTCATACCAAAAAGATTATAAATCGGTGCTTGGCTTAGCCCACTATTGCCATAATTACTTTCTAAAATAGTTTGTGCCAACATAACAGAGGCATAAATACCATATTGATTACTTAATCTGACAACCTCAGGTGAGATTTGATTGATGAATGGATGACTTGTAGATATTGATGGGAGGCTTTTCTTTGGGGTAGCTTGCGCGTATAAAGATGAAGTCGTTAATGGTACAGCTAAAATACTCACAGATAATATTAAGCTATACAATCTTTTTTTTCTATTCAATTAAAATACCACCTTTTTTTACAAATAATGTATCATTCCACTTATTTACATACCCGATATTTTTTTATCTTAACCTTTTTTACAAGAATGGAACCTTTCTCAAATTTTATAGTCTATGTAAAGAGATTGGCTAAACTATGCTACAATAGCTATTGAAATTTAAAGGAAAAGAGTGACATCATTGAATTATGAATTACTAAAAGCCATTAATGATTTGGCTGGAAAATCTTCTGTTGTAGATGCAATCATGATTTTCGCAACAAACTACGCAGTTCCCGTTTTTGCAATCGTCTTACTAATGATGTGGTTCTTTGGAAAAGAGTATATGAAAAAAACCGTTGTTTACTCCGCTCTTTCAGGTGTTCTTGGTATTTTAATAAATGTACTGATTAGTAAAATTTATTTTGAGCCACGCCCATTTGTGACACATGATGACTTAAATGTACTTGTAGATCACGCAAGAGACGCTTCATTCCCAAGTGACCATACGACAGGTGCAATTGCACTTGCTTTTGCGATTGCACTACGCAACAAACGAATTGGTATTGTCATGATGGTATTTGCACTTATAACAGGCTTTTCTCGCATGTATGTGGGGAACCATTACCCTGGAGACGTAGCAATGGGTATTGTCATTGGTTTATTCGTTGCCTACACTGTAAACAAACTCGCATTTTTAGTAGAACCACTTGCTAACTTTATCGTTGCAGTTTATCGTGCATTACCATTTGTACCAAAGAAAACAATATAATTGTTTTATACTACACATAAAGGGTAAACAATTTTCATACCGAAAGTTGTTTACCCTTTTCTATATGTTTTGTCAAATGAAAAAACTAAATTAATTGACAATTCTAACGATTAGATGTATGATTAGTTCACAAAGTTGACACAGTTTACGGAATGCTTCATACAAAAGGAGGAAATCATCATGAACATCTACGACATTATTTTAATTGCTGCAGGTTTGATTTCAATTCCCGTCGTTTGTGCAATCTGGTTAGACTTCTCTTATAGTAAAGGTAAAAAAGTTTCATTTTCTCTACCGCGTATGTTAGGTTGGTACGCTGCAATCTTCGTTATTTCTTATGTACCAGCTGCATTTATGATTTACAACATGAAAAACTAAAAACGGTGATATATTTCAAACATACCTACCATGACCAAAAAACCAAGTAGTCACTTGACGGACAAGTGACTACTTGGTTTTTTTGGCTCTTCTAACAAAAAAAGAAGCTACTTTATCGTAGCCTCTTTCATTTTATTGTTAACTTTTCTTCCTTTGCGCTATGATTTTAAACACCAAGTGCTGTAGATAGCATAAAGATAAAGAAAATACCCCCAAGAATACCTAGAATATTTACAACAACTAATACATTTCTTTCTCCTTTATATACACTAACTGCAGTTAAAATGGCACCAATCATATATAAGAAGAAACCTAGAAAAATAAATACATTACTTGATAAAAAATCAATTGCCTGATCTGTAAATGGTGGTACTAATAGAAATAAACCAACAAATACAAAAAAGAACGATGCTCGTGAAAATGCGCGTGACATAGTAACACTCCTTTTTTAAATCGTACAAAATCCCACTAGATAGCATACCATGAAACACATAGTAACTCCTAGTGGGATTTCAGAGATGACAAGAAATCGTGCAATTTTTGTTAATTTTCACCAGCTGTTTGTTTTAACGTACGAATGAAGACTTCTTCTGGTTCCGCACCAATAATACCAAAGCGATTATCAAACACAAAAAATGGTGCACGGTCTACACCAATTTGTTGTGCATCATATGCATCTTGGTCAAGTTCTTGTTGGTAGTCTTGCCCATCTAAAATTCGTTTTGCTTCTTTTTTTGAATAACCAAGTTCTTCAATTACTGAAAATAAATAAGCTCGATCTGAAAGATCTTTTCCTTCAACAAAGTGCCCTTGCATTAATCTTTCTGTCCATTCATGCTCTTTTTGCTCTTTTGCCATCCATTTTGCAAGGCGATGTGCATCTGCTGTATTCGCTGGAATCATTGTATCAAAATGATACGTTAATCCGACTTCGTTCGCATGTTGTTGTAATTCTGCTAAAAATGTATCCACTTTTTCAGCTCGTCCATCCATACTTTCAAGCAAATAGTCTTTATAAGGTTGTTGAACGGCGCCTTGAATTTCTGGATGTACTTCGTAATTTTTATATTGAATTTCGATTGGTTCTTGAAGATTCGTTTTTTCAATTGCTTGCATGAGTTTTTGCTTACCTATATAACAAAAAGGACACGTATAATCTGTAAAAACTTCAATTTTCATGATGTACCCCTATCTCCAGGCACTCATACCACCTCGTACATTTGTGATGTCTGAAAAGCCTAGTTTTTTTAATTGTTTACATGCCTGCATACTGCGCATACCGCTCTGACAAATTACAACAACTTTTTTCGATGAATCGAGTGTACTGTAATTTGATCCCAGTGGCATATTTTTAAATTCTTTAATATGACGACTCTTATATTCTGCTGGTGTTCGAACATCTAAATAAATCGTATTTGCAGGTTTCTTTTTTAGTTGTTCTTTTAAATCAGCTGTTGTCATTTGATTTACGCCCTTTGCTCCTTTCATACGTAGGACAAAAAATAATACAACGACAGCAGCTATAATGATCCAAACCATATTGTTCCCCTCCTTACATTAAAATATCAAACCAAATTTTTGCGGCTGTTGCTAAAATCAGAATAGCTAGGAAAATTTGTAATGCTTTAATATTCATTTTTTTACTTACTTTTGTTCCAATAGGTGCTGCAATTAGACTTGCTACAATCATAATAATCGCGGGAATCCAGTCCACTTGCCCTGTTGTAATCTTGCCGATTGAGCCACCAATAGACGCGATAAACGTAATGGCAAGACTAGATGCAATCGTAATACGTGTTGGAATTCCTAGTACGACTAACATAATCGGTACGAGGATGAACCCTCCACCTGCTCCAACGATTCCTGATGCGACACCAACTAGAATAGCTAAAAAGAAAGCTAATCCCTTATTAAAAACAATGTCACCTTGTTGTTCAACTTTTTTCTTTGGTATAAACATCATAACAGCAGCTAATATCGCGAGTATACCATATACCATGTTGACACTTTCTTCATTAAAGTAACTTGAACCGAAGCTACCGACAAAACTACCGAGTACAATTCCTGTACCCATCGTTAAAATGAGTGGTTTATGCAGTAAATTACTACCACGATAAGCAAGTACGCCCGCAATGGAAGCAAACATGACTTCCACTGCGCTAATACCTGATACTTGATGTGATGTAAATGCTGCAAAACCAAATAGTGGCGGTACATACAGTAATAATGGGAACTTAATAATCGCCCCGCCAATACCGAGCATACCTGAAATGAAGCTCCCAATTAATCCAATCCCAAATATGGTTAAGATCCATGTAATATCCACGGGAGTCCCTTCTTTCTAGATGAAGGTATTTATGCTTTTTGTAAGATAAATACGTATTCATCTCCATTTTCTTGTTGTTCTACAATCTTGTTGCCACTTGCGTTTGCCCATGCTGGAATATCTGCTAATGCACCTTTATCTGTTACAGTTACTTCTAACACTTGACCTGATTCTAATTGGTCCATTGCTTTCTTCGTACGTACGATTGGCATTGGACAAGATAAACCTTTTGCATCTAGTTGTAAATCAATTTTCATTTTTATATCCTCTTTTCATTTTAATTATATAGAAATAGTTATTAACCCTCAAATACTTATCTTACTGCACAGCGATTCGGTCCGATTTCCATCTCTGTTTGTTCATCAGCTGATGGCGTTAAACGTCCCATATTCACATGGCGAATTTGTGTATAAGCATTTGGTTGTGGTGGTAAGTTGTCTGTTACTGTTTTACGGAATTCTTCTTCATTTTCAATATTTAAGCCATGGTTTTCTGCTAATAAGTCACCAAAACGTTTACCTACTGTACCATCTTCATTTAATTCTTCAATAATCATAAAGTGCGCTGGTAACACGTATAAATCCTCACTTAATTGGCGATAACGATTGTAAAGTGTTTCACGTAAATCACCCACCCAATCTTCTGCTAAACCAGCTAAGTCTGGGCGACCAATTGAATCGATGAATAAAATATCACCTGTTAAGAAATATTTTTCGTCAATAATGAATGATGTAGAACCAATTGTATGTCCTGGTGAATAGATCGCTTGAATATCAATTTTAGCTTGACCGATTTTTACAGTTGTTGCATCTTCAAGTGGTGCATAATCAAATACGACTTCTTCTGCATCTTTTGGTGGTAAGTAATATGTTGCACCTGTTTTTTCTGCTAGTAAGCGACCTCCTGAAATATGGTCTGCATGTAAATGTGTATCGAATACGTGACGAATAACAGCATTTTTTTCTTTTGCAAAGTTTTCAAATACATCTGCAAAACGTACAGCATCGATTACTGCTGCTTCACCTTCAGAGATTACCATATAAGATAGGCAACCTTTACCTAGACGAACGAATTGATACAATTCGCCACCCTTTTCTAAATCAGCTACTTTTAAAGGCTCTAAATAGCTACTCCAAGCTTTCATACCGCCTTCTAAATAACCTACTTTTACACCAGCTTCATCTAACATTTCAGCTACCATGACAGATGAACCTTCTTTCGCACATACAACTAAAATTTCTTTGTCTTTTGGTAATTGAGGTACTAATTCTTCTACACCGTCTAGTAAATCGAAGTAAGGAATATTCATATATTCGAAGTTTTCACCGTCAATTTTCCAATCTTCAAATGCATCTTGATTACGTACATCTAAAATAAATAATTGTTTTTTATGAATGACATAGTTTGCTACTTTTTGAGCTGTCCATTTTTCCATTTTAAATTACCCCCATAGGTATTATTTTTTCGTAAATAAAAGGGATGTCTATCTAGGATAGACAAAACCCTGTTTGTCTTGTAATTAGAAGCTTAATGATGGTGCGGCATCTTTTGCAAATTCTAAGAATGTTACAGCGCCACCTACATCGATTCCGTCAATTAAATCTTCTTTTTGAATATTCATAACGTCCAATGTCATTTGACAAGCGATGAATGTTACACCCAGATCTTGTGCCATTTCTACTAATTCAGGAATTGATGGTACGTTTGCATTCGCAAAACCTGCTGCTACTTGCTCACTACCTGCTGGAGCTGATAAGTGGTGCATACCTTGTTTGTGGATTAAATTTAAACCTTCGAATGTGAAGAAAATAGCTACTTCTTTTTCTGTTGCTGCTGCTGCAGTTGCGATATTGAATACTTTATAAGCGTCGAAAAGACCACCGTTACTTGCGATAATTGCTACTTTGTTTGACATAATTGTTTTCCTCCAATAATTAAATAGTTTTTTCTAATTCACCTGTGTATGCTGTCATACCAGGTAAAACATTATATACATGTTTAAATCCATGTTCTGCTAATTGTTGGCACGCTAAATCACTTCTTGTACCTGTTCTGCAGATTACATAGTATATTTTTGTTTTGTCTAATTTCCCTATATTATCCAATAATTCTCCAAAAGGAATTGATGTTGCACCTTTTATATGTCCAAAGGCATATTCAACTTCTTCACGAACATCTAATACGATTGAATCATTCGAAATATTCTGCACTTCTTCAAGTGAAGCAGTTTGTTCAAATGTTTTTTCACGTTCTTCTGCTTCATTACATTTACGTAGGTAATGTTTTAACACAGAACCTTCTTCAACTAAACCAATGTACTGATGTCCTGTTGAAGCTGCCCAAGCTTGTAAGTCCGCTTTGGAGCCCGCATCCGTAGCAATTACTTCTACTGTTTCGCCAACCTCCATTGTATTCATCGTTTTTTTTGTTTTAACGATGGGCATTGGACAAGCTAAACCTTGTACATCGAGTTGATGATCTGTTCTCATTTCTCTGCCTCCCTATACCACTATGGGTATTTTTCTTTCTAAAAAAATAGGTTTGCGATAATGCATAACCGATTTCCTAGTTACACTATAGTATACCCCAACAGGTATTGTCAACAATTTAATTCAAAAGAAAATAGTCACACTTTCAATAAAGCTATGTTGAAACTTTATTCATATTATCAAAAAAACAATAGAATTACTTTTATGATTCCTTTATACTATTTTTATAAACAGTCAGGAGGAACCACAATGAAAAAGCTATTAAATTTTAAAACAATCAAAATGCGCATTTTATTTAGTTTTGCGATTGTTTTAGTTCTATTTTTAGGCTATGGGTATTATAGCCTAACCGTAATTAAGAATGTCCAAGATGGTATGAATGTTATGGTATCAAAAGATTTAAAACTACAAATTGCAAATCAACGCGTTGCATCAAATTTCTCTGTGCAAATTGCAGCTGCACGCGGCTATATTTTGTCTGATGATCCGAAATATAAAGATATTTTCGAAGAATACAATAAGTCGCGAATGGAGAATGAACACACAATCAATCAAATTAGCGATAAAGAAATTGCAAAGGACTTAGTAGACAAAACAGACAGTTGGTATACATATATTCAAGATGAAGTATTTGCTGTATATGAAAAAGGTGATGTCAAAACTGCTGCAAAAAATTTAACTTCTGTTGATGAAGCTGGTACAGAAATCCGAAAAGGTTTTGAAGAATTAGCTGATTTACGTTCAGATGCTATGGCAAAAAATGGTGAGGAACTTTATAAAATCGCTAAAAAAGGTGAAGTATATACATTTATTCTAGCAGTTATTATTATTCTCTTAACCATTGTTATCTCTATGCTTTCTGCTCGTGTTATTTCACAACCAATCATTACGATTACTGCTCGTCTGAAAAAGATTGCTTCTGGAGATTTAACTGAAAAGACATTATCTGTTACACGCCGTGATGAAATTGGTCAATTAGGTTATGCTTCAAACGACTTAACAGAAAAATTACAACATACCATTGCTTCTATGCAAGATGTGGCACAAAATGTGGCAGGTCATAGTGATTCATTAGCACAGTCAGCCGATGAAATTAAACAAGGTTCAAATCAAATCTCTATAACGATGCAAGAATTAGCTGAAGGTACAGAAGAACAAGCATCGCATGCAGGAGAACTCTCTTCTTCTACAGATGCTTTCGTACAAGTGATTCGTACTGCAAGTGACAAAGGAAACGAAATTTATAATCACTCTACACAAGTACTTGATTTCACATCAAATGGTGCTGAATTGATGGAAAAATCAACAGACCAAATGAAAACAATTGATCAAATTATGAATCATGCAGTTGAAAATATGCAAGAATTAAATCGTGAATCAGAACAAATCTCCATGCTTGTGAAAGTGATTAATGGGGTTGCAGATCAAACAAACTTACTTGCACTCAATGCTGCAATTGAAGCGGCACGTGCAGGTGAAGCTGGTAAAGGATTTGCCGTTGTGGCAGATGAAGTGAGAAAATTAGCAGAGCAAGTATCAAGTTCAGTAACGGATATTTCAAATATCGTTGAAAAAATTCAAGCAAATACAACATTAGTGTCCACTTCTTTAGAACATGGTTATGGCGAAGTTGTACGTGGCACAGAACAGATTCAAACAACGAGTGAAACATTCGAAACAATCCATAAAGCTGTGACTTCAATGGCTACAGGAGTTAAAAGCATCTCGAACGATTTACAAGACATTGAACAATCTTCACGTACAATTCAAGTAGCAGTCGATGAAATTTCATCTGTCTCAGAAGAATCTGCTGCAGGGGTAGAAGAAACAACAGCTACGATTCAACAAACAACAAGTTCAATGGAACAAATCTCTTCAAATGCTGATGAACTGGCAACAATGGCACAACAATTAAATCAAGTAGTACGTCAATTTAAGTTATAAAATAAGATTCAAATATAAAAAAAGCAGCAATCGCATCATGACGCGATTGCTGTCTTTTTATTTCGAATTTGAATTCTCTCAATTTTTCATGATGTCTATTTAAGAATTAAGTTGACGGTAGATTTGTTGATTAGCTTTTAAAACATTCATTTTTTCTTCTCCAAAGATACCTAATGAACGTGAATCTGTAGCTTGTTCGATAATTTTTTTCAAATCATCTATTGATAAGCCTGTTGTTTCATGCAAGCGATCTAATTGAATTTTCGCCGCTTTAAGCGAAATATGTGGATCTAATCCAGATCCTGATGCAGTCAGTAAATCTGCAGGGATCTGTTGTTTTTCGACGGTTGGGTGCTGTTGTAAAAACTGCGCTACATCTTGTTCGATACGTTTCATCAATTCAGGGTTGGAAGGTGCATAGTTTGCACTACCTGAGCGAACGCCCTCTTTATTTTCTGTATTTTTTTCATAAATATTATATGCAATAGCTGACGGTCTTGATTGAAAATATTGATCTTGTTCAAATGTTTGACCGATTAAAGCTGAGCCAATTACTTGTCCCTTTTCTTCTATTAAACTGCCGTTCGCTTGATTTTTAAAGACGATCTGTGCGACTCCTGTCGTTATAAGTGGATATGCCAAGCCACAAATCCCCATCCATACGATTGTAATAAGTAATGCAACTTTCAATTGTTGCCACATCGACATGCCCTCCTATGATAACCCTAAACTTTTTAAAATAGGTGTAATGATTACGTCAATTAGTTTAATACCAATGAATGGGATAACTAATCCACCTACTCCATAAATAAGTAAATTCTTGCGTAATAATCGGTTTGCACTCATCGGACGATACGGAACACCTTTCATTGCGATTGGAATCAGTAATGGAATAATAAGCGCATTGAATAATAAGGCTGATAGAACTGCACTTATCGGTGAAGACAGATGCATTAAATTGAACATTTGCATTCCTGGAATTCCTATTAAAAAGATAGCTGGAATAATCGCAAAGTACTTAGCTACGTCATTTGCAATACTAAATGTTGTCAAAGCACCTCTTGTCATTAATAACTGTTTCCCAATTTGTACAATTTCAATGATTTTCGTAGGATTTGAATCTAAATCCACCATGTTCGCTGCTTCTTTTGCAGCATTTGTTCCTGAATTCATCGCCACACCTACATTGGCTTGTGCAAGTGCAGGTGCATCATTTGTTCCATCGCCTGTCATCGCGACTACTTTACCTTCGCGCTGTGCTTTTCGAATCACTTCGAGTTTATCTTCAGGCTTACTTTCCGCAATGAATGAATCTACACCTGCTTCTTCTGCAATAGCAGCAGCCGTCAATGGATTATCACCTGTACACATAATCGTTTGAATGCCCATCTTTCGTAAGAGTTGAAAACGCTCCTTTAGCCCCTCTTTTACAACATCTTTTAAATAGATAGCACCTAAAATTTCTTTATTCTTTGTAACAACAAGTGGTGTTCCACCCTTATTTGAAATCATTTGAACAGCTGCTTCTACCTCATTCGGACAAGATCCTACATATTTTTTCACAGTGTCAAATGCGCCTTTTCGATAGGTTGTCCCGTCCTCTAAATTGATTCCACTCATACGTGTTTGTGCAGTAAATGGTACTTCCTCAAAAGTTTGAGTTGTTCGAGATATATCTACACCTTTTTGTTCAATTAACGTTAAAATAGATTTACCTTCTGGGGTATCATCAGCTAGTGAACTATAATAAGCTGCTTCCATTAAATCTTGTAACTCTACTGTCTGCGCTGTATGAAAAGATGTAGCCATACGATTGCCGTATGTAATCGTTCCAGTCTTATCTAAAATTAAGACATCGACATCACCACAGGCTTCTACAGCTCGCCCGTCTTTCGCAATCACATTAAATTGTGTGACACGGTCCATTCCTGCAATGCCAATCGCAGATAATAAGCCACCTATTGTCGTTGGAATCAAACAAACCATTAATGCAATCAAAGTCGCTAGTGGAATCATTAAGTCGAAGTAATCTGCCATTGGCTTTAATGTTACGACGACAAGCAAAAAGATGATTGTTAAACTAACTAATAATGTACTTAAAGCAATCTCATTTGGTGTCTTTTGTCTTTTTGCCCCTTCAATTAACGCAATCATTTGATCTAAAAAAGAAGCACCTGGAAGTGAAGTAATTTCAATTATAATTTCACCACTTGTGACAATCGTTCCACCTGTTACCGAAGAAAAGTCGCCTCCTCTTTCTTTTACTACAGGTGCTGATTCACCTGTAATAGCTGATTCATCGACTGTTGCTACACCTTCAATCACTTCTCCGTCGTTTGGAATGACTTCTCCTGCTCGAACAATCACTCGGTCTCCCTTCATCAATGTAGAAGCTTCAACCCATTGTTCTTTTCCTTCCTTTATAATTCGCGCTCGCATCGACGTTTTCGTTTTCTTTAACGTTTCGACTTGCGCTTTTCCGCGTCCTTGTGTCATCGCTTCTGCAAAATTCGCAAACCAGATGGTGATTCCTAAAATAATAGCGATGATTGCATTATATAGACGCGGCGAATCATCATGTAACATTTGTGGAAACAGCGTAAATAGAATTGTTACGAAAAAGCCAATCTCTACTACAAACATCACTGGATTCTTCACCATGTACATGGGGTTAAACTTTAAGCATGCTTGCCAACAAGCCGACAAAACAAATTTTTTAGAAAAAATCTGTTCTTTTTGCATAGTTGTCATTTTCTTCACTCCTTAACGTATCGTTAAAAACTCTTGAATGGGCCCTAATGTTAGTGCAGGTAAGAATGTTAATGCACCTACTACAAGAACAATTGTGAATAAGAATGTTCCGAAAAGTGGTGTATCTGTTTGTAAAGTACCAACTGAATCTGGTTGTTCAGGCTTTCTGGCGATTAGTGTCGCAATGGCTAATTGTAAAATAATCGACGTATACCGTCCGAAGAACATTGCTAAGCCAGTCGTGACATTCCAAAATGTCGTATTATCTGCTAACCCTTCAAATCCTGATCCATTATTTGCTGCTGATGAAGCATATTCATATAAAATTTGTGATAAACCATGCGCACCTGGATTGGTAATCCCTTCAACACCTCCTGCTGCTGAAACAGCAAGTGCAGAAAATCCTAAAATAATAAATGGATGAATTAAAATACATAAGGCAATAAACTTCATTTCCTTTGCTTCAATTTTTCTTCCTAAAAATTGCGGTGTACGCCCAATCATTAAACAAGCAAGGAAGATGGCTAATAGGACGTACATCATCATATTCATAAGACCCACGCCTTTTCCACCAAATACGACATTTAACATCATATTAAATAGCGGAACCATGCCTCCTATTGGCGTTAATGTATCATGCATATTATTAATCGTCCCTGTTGTAAATGCTGTTGTGACTTCTGTAAACAATGCAGATTGCTCAATTCCAAAACGAATCTCTTTTCCTTCCATACTGCCATTTGATTGATCGATGCCAAGTGCTGTAATGAGTGGATTACCAGCCTTTTCGCTTATATAAATTGCAGTAAGTCCAATTAAGAATAGAGCACCCATTACAGTGAATAACACCGCGCCCTGCCTTCCAATGACAACGTGCTTATGTGGTTGCTTTCGATAGGCAATCATCAAACCAAATGCTACAACGCATGCACCTGGTAATAACATCATCGATAATATTTCGATTACGTTCGTTAGAGCTGTTGGATTTTCAAATGGTGTAGAGGAATTAGCTCCATTAAAACCACCGCCATTCGTACCTAAATGTTTAATAGATTCCATCGAAGCAATCGGTCCTAACGCAAGATCCTGTGACTTGCCTTCCAATGTTGTAATCGTCTGGTTTTGTGCTAATGTTTGCGGAACGCCTTGCCATACGAGTGCAAGTGCAACAACGAATGAAAAAGGTAATAAAATACGGACGATGATTCGTGTGAAATCTTTGTAAAAATTACCGATTCGATCTGTTTTTGCAATAAAGCGACGACAAAATGCCATACATACTGCGTAGCCCGAAGCTGCAGAGGTGAACATCATGAAGGTAATAACAATCATTTGTGCAAAATAACTCATCGCTGATTCACCACTATAATGCTGTAAATTCGTATTCGTCATAAACGAAATGACCGTGTTAAATGCAAGCGTTGGTTCCATATTCTCAATTTGGTTCGGATTTAAAAATACATATTTTTGAAGACGAAGTATGAGATAACTCACTATAATCATGCAAGCATTACTTAATAGTAAAGCAATGACATATTGCTTCCCTGTCATCTCTTGCTGCTTCACACCTGTTATTTTATAAAGTATATTTTCAATTTTCTGAAAAAAAGAATTAAAAACTGTTTTTTGATTCATTGTTACTTGATATACATACCGCCCGACAAGTAATACGAGCGGTATGTAGATGATTAAAACGAACACAATCTGTAACATCATAAATCCTCCCTATCTTTCTGGATACAATAGTGCATAAAATAAATAGACAAATATACACAGACATACAATAAACAACTCTAGCATGTTATTTCTCCTATTGATTTTTCGACTTATGATTACACCATTGTGTAAAAGCAAATAACACGCCGAAACTACTGAAAACTAGAGCAATCATGAAAAGTTCTAACATATCCGTCACCTTCTTTCTTGTGTAAAACTACTATAAAATAAAAAAAATTAAGGTGACATTTAGATTCGCCAAGAAATATTAAGATGGCATTAAGATGTAAAGAGCTCGCTTTTTTTTCATAAAAAATGGTTATAATGAGGAAAAGGTGGTGTTATTCGAATGAATAAAAAAAGAGGGAAATTAAAAATTTTTTTAGGATACGCAGCAGGTGTAGGAAAAACATATGCCATGCTCAAAGAAACACATGAACAACTTGCACTTGGAAAAGACATCGTTGTTGGTTATATAGAACCGCATGACCGACCTGAAACAAAGAGATTGATAGATGGTTTGGAATGTATCAAAACAATCGATGTTCATTATAAAGGTCGCGTATTTCAAGAACTTCATTTGAATGCAATTATTGAAAGGATGCCAGAATGTGTCGTCATTGATGAATTAGCTCATTCTAATACACCTGGATTACGCCATGAAAAGCGTTTTGGAGATATAGAGGAATTATTAAATCGTGGGGTTGATGTATATACAACCATCAA
The DNA here is from genome assembly GCF_001534765.1 of Kurthia sp. 11kri321. Lineage (NCBI taxonomy): Bacteria > Bacillati > Bacillota > Bacilli > Caryophanales > Caryophanaceae > Kurthia > Kurthia sp. 11kri321. The sequence goes on along the minus strand of NZ_CP013217.1, from coordinate 1,350,304 downwards.
TATTCAACATATTGAAAGTTTGCATGACCTAGTCGAAAGTATTACAGGAATTCCTGTAAATGAGCGTGTACCCGATTGGATGATTGACCGCGCCGATGAAATTCAACTAGTTGATTTAGAACCAAGTGTACTTATTCAACGACTAAAGGACGGGAAAATATATGCGCCTGAGCGAGCTAAACAAGCATTACAAAATTTCTTCACCTTACCACACTTAATTGCATTACGTGAAATCGCACTGCGCAGAATCGCTGATAGTGTGCATAAAAGGATTCCACTCGAACATGCAAAAGAACATATTCTTGTCGGTATTAGTAGCTCACCTACGAATGCAAAGGTTATTCGCACAGCAGCTCGTCTTGTTCAATCACTGCATGCTGAATTTTCTTGTGTGTATGTAATGGATGACTCGAATGAACTTGAAGCAGAGGATCAAGAACGACTACAGAAAAATATCGAATTAGCTGAACAATTAGGAGGCACAGTCGTTATATTACGAGAAAATAATCCATCTGCTGCAATCGCGAATTATGCAAAAATAAGTGGTGTAACCAAAGTCGTTCTAGGTAAAACAATGGGTAAAACAACATGGTTTACAAGACGAAAATTAACAGATGCTGTCAATGCTTTCATACCATCAATTGATTTATACATTGTACCTGATTATGAAAATGCGCAAAAAAAGTCAAAAAGAAAAGAAATTGATTTTTCCTTACAATGGCTGGACTTTCTTAAAATGATTTGTATCTTTACATGCGTCGCTTTACTCGGCATGTTTTTTCAGTACCTCGGATTAAGTGAATCTAACATTATTACCATCTTTATTTTAGGTGTATTAATCGTAGCAATTTGGACTACTAGTTGGCTTATGAACATTATTAGTTCTGCTATTGCTGTTTTAGAATTCAACTTTCTTTTTACACAACCTATTTTTTCATTTGAAGCCTATCATAAAGACTATCCCATGACATTTTTTATTATGTTTTTAGCAGGGCTTCTAACAAGTAGCTTAGCTAAAAAGATTCGCAAACAAGAGCAAACAGCGATTTATAATAGTTACCGAATCGAAACATTATTAGATGCCAACCGTACATTACAAAGTGCCAAAAATGTGGACGAACTGATGAACATTGGATGTCAAGAAATGATTAAAAATACGCAAGCACCCATTATGCTTTATACGATTGAACAAAAAAAGATACAAAATGCAGCTTACTTCCCTTGCTCACATTTAACGACACAACAAAATGAGCATGCGAAAAAAAAATTAATGAATTCAAATGAACAAGCAATTGTACAATGGTGTATCTATAATCAAAAAGCCGCTGGTCAGACAACGAATATTTTTAAAGACGCTTTTGCATATTATGTTCCCTTCTCTTTTCATGATGAAGTACAAGTAGTACTAGCGATTACATTTAAACAACAACAACCTTTTTCAAAGTTTGAAAAACAAATTATGTATGCTATTTTAAATGAACTTATGCTTTCATACGAACAGTTCTATTTACTAGAAGAAAATATGAAAGTAGCAAAAGAAAAAGAACTAGAACAAATTCAGTCGAACTTATTACGTTCTATTTCACATGATTTAAGAACACCACTCACTAGTATTTCTGGGCATGCTTCTTTATTAAAAACAGCTGGGACACAATTAACAAACGAACAAAAATATACTCTATACGAAGATTTAGATTATAATGCGAATCGACTCATTCAATTAGTTGAAAATTTATTAGCGGCTTCTAAAATTTCAAATGGACAGTTATCATTGCATATACATGAAGAATTAATTGAAGATATCTTTCAAGATTGTTTAGAGCAAATTGCGAAACATTCAGAGCGATCTATTCAGGTTGACATACAAGAGCCAAACTTAAGTGCGAAAATGGACGTCCGCCTGATTAGACAGGTGATTTATAATTTACTTGATAATGCCATTCAACATACCGAGCCACATTGCCATATTTACTTAAAAGCTTATAAAGAAAACGGATTGATTTGGATTGAAGTACGTGACGATGGGCAAGGTGTTTCTCCCAATATAAAAGAGGCTCTTTTCCACCCCACTACTTTTTATCACTTAAAACAACATGATGCAAAACGTGGTTTAGGGATTGGTTTATCACTTTGTCAAAATATTTTACAGATTCATCAAAGTGAATTGCACGTAAAAGATGCGATTCCACATGGCGCTATTTTCACATTTTCTTTAGAGAAAGGAAGCGGTATATGATGACACAACCTATTTTAATCGTAGAAGATGATCCTGCTATTACGCATTTTATACAAATGGCACTTGAATTACAGCACTACCCTTTTGAACATGCGCGCTCTGGTAAAGAAGCTTATGAAAAACTCCTTACATCAAAGCCTATATTGATGATTTTAGATTTAGGACTTCCTGACATGGATGGACAGGAAATTATCACTAAAACGCGTCAATGGTCTTCTATTCCCATCATCGTTGTTAGTGCTAGAGGTGAAGAACACGATAAAATCCAAGTATTGGATGCTGGAGCAGATGATTATGTGACAAAACCATTTAGTATGGATGAATTATTAGCGCGTATTCGTGTAGCACTTCGCCGAGTACAACATCCGCTACATGTACAAGAACAGCCGACTTTTCAAAATGGCCCATTAACCATTCATTATGATGCTAATCGCGTCTTTTTATATGAGGAAGAAATTCATTTAACGCCTAATGAATATATTTTATTAGAGACCTTTAGTAAGCATGTTGGAAAAGTTCTCACACACAATTTTCTGTTAAAGTCCATTTGGCAAGATGCTTTAGAAACAGATTTACCAAATCTTCGTGTATTTATGACAACTCTTCGAAAAAAATTGGAGAACCCACATGTTAAGTTAATTCAAACGCATATTCGTGTAGGTTATCGTATGATTCATGTAGATGAAAGGAGCGAGTAAAGAGATGCAACGCATTTTTTTAATTGAAGACGATGAAGCCATCGCCACACAAATTCAACAGCATTTTCAGCATTGGGGTTTACAGACCACTATCGCAAACGATTTTCAACAAATTATGAAGGAGGTGCGTAGTGTAGATCCAGCTCTCGTTATTATTGATATTCAATTACCCGCATACGATGGCTTTCATTGGTGTCGAGAAATACGCGCAGAGTCGAAAATTCCAATTATCTTTTTATCTTCGCGCGACCAACCAATGGATTCCATTATGGCGATGCAATTAGGAGCAGATGATTATGTACAAAAACCTTTTCACATGGATGTATTACTCTCTAAAATCCAAGCACTTTTAAGAAGAACTTATGAGTATACAAAGGTTGAAAAAGAAACGGTACATCAATGGAATGGCATTCAAATTGATTATGCAAGAAGCGTTCTCCTACGCAATCACCGACAAGTCGAACTGACGAAAAATGAGCAATTTATTTTAAAAGTATTACTAGAAAAACCGGATGAAATTGTTTCAAGAGACGATTTAATGCGTCGATTGTGGGATGATGAGCGCTTCGTCAATGACAATACATTAACCGTAAACGTGAACCGTTTACGCCATAAATTAAGTGACATCGGTTTAGATGATGTCATTGAAACGAAAAAGGGGTTAGGTTATGTAGCAGTGACGAAAGGAAACCTGGCAACATGATGAAACTATTTTTCAAAGATCATCTCATCTGGTTTTTATTATTATTTGTTTTATTTCTTTGGATGAATCTTTTATTTATATTAGATACAGGCTTACAGACTGTTTCTGTTATTTATTTGAATGGAACATCATTATTTATTGTAGTAGTGGTTGTAAGTATTTATGCCCTATGGTGGCGAAAACAATTAAAAAAACAGGCCTTTTCTTCTTATCATGCTTCTTCTGTTATGGGGCTTTATGAAAAAGAATATGAGCGGTTACGTGTAGAATTAAAACAAGCTGAAAATCAATTATTCACGAAGTTTCAAGAACAGGCTGATGAACAAATACGTTGGATTCATGAGATGAAAACACCGTTAACTGCGCAAAAGCTCATGATTGATGCACTCCCCCCGTCCCCTGCAAAACAGCAAATTGATTTAGAGTGGCATCGCTTGCATTTTTTATTAGATCAAACATTACATACATTACGCATGGAAAGCCTAGAACAAGATTTAATTTTACAAGAGGTCTCTCTCCGTCCACTTGTAATAGAAGAAATCAAACAGCTACGAAGCTGGTTTTTAGAAAAAGAGCTTGAAATTAATTTAGACGACTTCTCTACTTCCATCTACAGTGATGCAAAATGGTTACGTTTTATTTTGCGTCAAATTTTATCGAATGCGATTAAATATAGTCACGTTGGTCAATCTATCCATATTTACAGCGGGACATCACAAGATGGGCATACATTTTTAGCCGTTCAAGATACAGGTGTCGGGATTGAACAACATGATCTACCACGTGTTTTTCAACGTGGCTTCACAGGAGGTTACGGACGTAAACAGCAGGCGGCTACAGGGATGGGTCTTTATTTAGCACAGAATATCGCGCGTAAACTAAAAATCCAACTACAAGTAGATTCAACTGTCAAACAAGGGACAACCGTTCGCTTATATTTCCCTCACCCGAATACATTTGTCGACCTTCAAGCAATATGACAAAAATGTCACGTAAAACGAACGATTGTCACATCGATTCGCTTTAAGATGAATATAAGACTTGAAGGAGGCAATATACAATGGATCTTGTAAAAGCACGTAAACTAACAAAAAGTTATGGTAAAAAACAAAACGTACAACAAGTATTAAAAGGGATTGATTTAGATGTACAAGCTAGTGAGTTTGTGGGGATTATGGGCGCGTCGGGTTCTGGCAAAACGACATTATTGAATGTTTTATGCTCGATTGATACACCGACTAGCGGCATTGTCGAAATTAATGGACATGCGTTACATGAGCAATCGTCGAAAAAATTAGCACAATTGCGTCGAACAGAGATGGGGTTTATCTTTCAAGATTACAACCTCTTAGACACATTGACGGTTAAAGAAAATATTCTACTACCGCTCGCTGTGAATAAAATTAAAAAAGACGAAGCAGAGTCTCGCTGTGTGACACTGATGAAACAACTTGGGATTGAAGAGTTAAAAAATAAATACCCAAATGAAATTTCAGGTGGTCAAAAACAAAGAACAGCTGCTGCACGTGCATTAATTATGAAACCATCGATTATTTTTGGAGATGAACCAACAGGCGCACTTGATTCAAAATCTGCAACATCTCTACTTGAAAGTTTAGAAGCATTAAACAAAGCCTATCGTGTAACAATTATGATGGTCACACATGACCCTGTAGCCGCAAGCTATTGTAATCGTGTACTCTTTTTAAAAGATGGTTCAATCTATACGGAATTATATAAAGGGGATCAAACACATAAACAGTTTTTTGCACAGATTATGAATACACAAGCTGTATTAGGCGGTGATTTACGTGAGCTTTAATACGCTTGTCTTTCGAAGTATGCGAAAAAATATTCGTCACTATTATCTTTATTTCTTCGCTTTAATTTTTAGTGCTACACTTTACTTTTCATTCACAACGATTTCGTCAAATGATGATGTCACACATATGCGAAACGCCGATTTAAAAGCGGGAGCTGCTTTCCAAGTAGGTTCGATTATTTTAATCATCATTGTGGCTGTCTTTGTTTTTTATGCCAACCACCTATTTATGAAGCGTCGCAGTCGTGAAATTGGCTTATATCAACTCATTGGTATGCCAAAATCAAAAATTAATAGCATGATTTGTATTGAAAACTTTATTCTTTTCACATCCGCAGTTAGTCTTGGCGTGTTAATTGGCTATTTCTTCTCACGTTTTTTCACAATGGCCTTTTTAAAAGTCATCGGTAGCGATGATTTTGTGGAAATGTACTTTTCGACAGATGCACTAGTACAAACACTTGTTGTTTTTGCGATTATTTTTGGTTTTATCTTATTACAAACAATGTGGCTGATCGCCCGTTCAAAGCTATTAGATCTTTTCCAAGCTGAAAGTAAGTCCGAACAACAAATCAAAAAAATCGCGCCTTATCAGCTCGTTCTCGGACTACTTGGCATTGTATTGATTGGTTTCGGCTATTACCGTTCGAGCATTTTATTTGAAGTAAAAAATACGATTACATTGAATGACTTATTTATTGCGATGGCAATTATTTTATTCTCTGTTATCATTGGAACATTTTTATTTTTCCGTTACTCTGTTTCTTTTTTATTCAACGTCATCCGCTCGAGTAAAAAAGGACATCTTAATATCACAGATGTTGTAGCAGTAACACCAATTATTCACCGTATTCGTTCAAGTTCACTTTCGCTATCACTTATTACGATTTTAACCGCACTTGCACTTGGCATTTTGTCACTCGGCTCAATCGCTTATTATGGCGTACATGCTACAGCGAATCAAAATTCATCGTATGACTTTGTTACATTCAACAATCAAGGTTCTTTTGAACAGCAATTAAAAAAGGAACAGATTGATTTTAAAAAGCAAACGTTCCAGATTGTAAGTGCCGATATCGACACACAAAATTTATTAAAAGAAAAACCTACAGATGATGCACTTGAAAACATTTCAAACAAAACACAAGTTGTCGCATTCTCTGACGCTAAAAAAGTATTCCCTTCCATTAACATAACAGATGATGAAGCTTATTTAACAGGCTATAGTCAAATGATGGCGAGTATTATTCCACTTGAAAGCGGGCGTACCATTCAAGTGTTACTCCCTGGTCTTACAAAAAATTTAGAAGTCAAAACAATTGAAAAGCAAGCAATTGTCCCTTCGTATTTAACATCGGGCGTTCCAGCAGTCGTTGTTTCAGATGCATTATTTAAGCAGCTACAAGAAAATAAAAAAGTTCAAAAAATGACCGCTTGGCATTCATTCACAGGCTATACAGTTCCAGAACAGGACATCAAACAGGCTACAGAGCTTTACTTTAAAACTACAAATGATGGCACATTCAAATCGAAAAAACAAGAACTGCATCCAAAACCAAAAGCCATTTTAATTAAGGCACTACAAGAACAGATGGGGCTTGTTATTTTTATTGCTGGTTTTATCGGTCTTGCTTTCTTATTTACATCTGGTAGTATTTTATACTTTAAACAAATGTCAGAAGCAGATGAAGAACGAACTTCGTTTACAACGATGCGAAAAATCGGCTTCTCTGAACAAGAGATTATGCGTGGCATCTATATGAAGCAACTATTTAATTTTGGTATTCCACTCGTAATTGGTCTATTGCACAGTTACTTTGCGGTCAAATCCGGATGGATGTTCTTTGGTACAGAACTTTATACACCACTCTTTATGACGATGGGAATTTATATTTTACTCTATTCTATTTTCGCCCTTTTAACGACACAGTATTATAAAAATGTTGTGCGACAAGCCCTTTAAATAGTACACTGTAGAGGATTATGTTTAAAGGAGTCGGCATAGATGGCACAAATGAATGAATTAGATCGCATGATGCTTATGCGCAAGCTAGCAGAGTTAGCAAAAATGCTAGAAGACAAAACTGTCACAGAAGAACAATATTTAAAAGAAAAAGAAAAATTAATGGAGATGTTACGTAAGTTTAATATGGACATCTAGCCTATAAAAAGAGTCTTTTCAGGCTCTTTTTTTCTATTTTCACAAAAAAGTCCCTCTTATTTTTAAAATAAAAGGGACAAGCACATTATTTAGTTGAATCCATGATCTTCTTTATACGCTTTGAATAATCCTCTGTTAAAAGATATAAAGTCTCTGTATCTTCTGTATCCATAACAGCTACTTTCTCTTGATTTAACCACATAAAGTAGCTTTTATCTCCTAGCTCCACTTTATATTCAGGGTCCATTATATCGACTTTTCCCTTTTGCTTTTGTAAATGCGTAAAAGCCTGTTCAAAAGCTTTTATTTCTTCATCTGATTTAAACGTAACGACAGAATTTTTTTGAACTTGATCAAAACTCTCCATTTTATACACATCGACTTGTTTTACTTCACCTAGCTTATTACTACAAGCACTTAATATCATGAAAACACTCAAAATAGAAAGTAACAAAAGAATCTTTGAACACGATTTTTTACCATATGTACCCTTCATGGATGGCAATCCCCTTTCAAAAAGAACGCGTATTTTAATACCCTCACTATAATACCATTAATAGGTATTATTGTTATTAATATACCATTTTTTATAGAGGCAAATTTTCTACGTGTTCAGTATCCTTGTAGGAAAAATGCTGCGCGCTGTTCTTTCACCCACTCTTCTAGTGTATCTTGACTACGGTGTACTAAACGGTTTACGAGGACATCATGCCATATGTAATCTTCTAATAAACGAATGTGTATAGGGTCATCTGTATAAAAGGCAAGTGGTCGCTCTTTTAGTGAAGGGCCATAAATCATATGTGTACTATCAACCGATACAATAAACCAGCGACTCGCTGTTGGCTTCTCTGTAAAATAGGTCGCGCGGTGACGGTCAATTGTCGGTAAACCATTTTCTACATGTAGCGTAATGCCATGCACCGTTACTTTTTTCGCTGCTTCTTCTAATACAGGACGTAATAACTCGTAAACATCATCCCACAGCGAAATTAAAATTTTCTCCTTTGCTTGTCCAATTAACGTACGACAGTAACTGAGAATCGCTTCTTCTTCTTGTAAATGAAGAACGGTCGGTTTTTCTTGTTGCTTTTTTTCTTCCAATTCTTTTAATGTATCCGATAGTTGTGTAAATTCATGTTGCCAACTTGTTGCTGTCTTTTGTAAAAATACCTCGACAGGCAATGCTTGATAACGGACTTTATCCGTTGCTTCTTGTTTTGATACGATTCCTTTTTCAACAAGACTATTCAACACATCATAGATACGCGCGCGTGGAATTCCTGAATCTTTACTAATTTGATACGCCGTCACATCGCCATTTTGAATGAGCGCTAAATACGCTTTCGATTCGTATTCTGTATAACCTCTTTGCTTTAAAATCTCAATAATTCTCTGCATATTGCCACTCCTCTCTTTTTTCTGAATTCTTTATTTACAAGTATACCATAATTAGTTACTATTGTGATAGTAACTAATGAAAGGACTTATTTTTATGCCATTTGATTTAGATCCACAACTACTACTTATGCTACTCATCGCAGGTTTCGCCGCTGCCTTTATCGACTCAGTTGTTGGCGGTGGCGGTTTAATCGGTTTACCTGCACTCATGTATTTAGGATTAAGTCCTGCTACTTCTGTCGCGACGAATAAACTCGCTGGCATGGTCGGTTCTCTTACTTCTACCATTACATTCTATCGTTCTGGGAAGCTCGACATTAAAGCCGGATTAAAATACTTCCCACTGACATTCTTTGGTGGGTTACTTGGTGCTTTCTCCGTTCATTTAATGAATCCAGAACTTTTAAAACCTTTAATGCTCATTATGTTGGCGCTCGTTCTCGTTTACACCATTTTCAAAAAAGATTGGGGTACAATGGAAAAAATCGCGCAACATTCCAAACAAAAAATGTTTACATTCGTCATCATCTTATTTTTAATTGGTTATTATGATGGTTTCTTAGGTCCTGGGACTGGTTCTTTCTTAATCTTCGCCTTTTTAACAATGGGGCATGACTTTTTAAAAGCTGCGGGTAATGCAAAACTGATGAACTTCGGGAGTAATCTTGCTGCACTGTTCATGTTCGCTTTTCTCGGTCAAATTAATTATACTTACGGTATTCCGATGGCGATTGCTCAAGTATTCGGTGCGATTGTTGGTTCTCGCTTTGCTATTCGTCAAGGCTCTGGCTATGTTCGTGTTCTTTTCATTATTGTAACCGTCGTATTATTAGCTAAAAATACATATGATTACTTTTTTAAATAAACGGAAGTTTTGTTATACTGACATCATAAGGAGCTGGTCAACATGAGTATTTTTTTAAAAGCAATGTTACAAGAAATGGATAAAATTAAAAAACAAGGTGATGGTACACTTGTGCAATTAACGGAAGAACAATTGTATTTCGCACCTGATTCAGAGTCAAACAGTATCGCTGTACTCGTTCAACATATCGCTGGTAATATGCGCTCACGTAGTACTGATTTCCTCACAACAGACGGTGAAAAACCGTCGCGTGATCGGGATGCAGAATTCACTCATCACAGACTTTCAAAAGAAGAACTTATGCAAGAATGGGAAGACGCATGGGCGATTTTTTACGAAACTGTTCATGCACTTTCACAAGAAGACTTACTCCAAATGGTTTCGGTAAAAGGGAAAGAAACACCCGCGATGGCTGCTTTAATGACACAACTTGTGCATTATGCTGGGCATATCGCGCAAATGATGTATGTTGCAAAAATGCAATTACAGGAAGATTGGCAAACACAATCGATTCCAAAGAAAAAATAAACAATTATGAAAATGAGGTTCTTGTAGCCTCATTTTCTTCTATTTTCACAAAAGGGGATGACAGAATTGAAGACATGTTTTGTAATGAGTGATATTCATGGGATGGATGATGCTTTTGAAACACTACTTAAAAAATGGGATCACGAAATGCCACTCATTCTTTTAGGGGATTTAATGGACCGTGGTATGGGTTCACGTCATGTATTAGAAAGAGCATATGAACTTTCAACACAATATAATGTACGTCTTATTCGAGGAAATCATGATCAGATGTTTTTAGATTATATTGATTTAAAAGAAAAGCCCGAACGCTTTTTACGTAATGGCGGCGACGTGACATTACAATCACTTATTTCAGTCGATTTTACGAATTGGTCGCGTGCGCAAGTTGCCAATTACTTAAAAGAACATTATGCAAAAGAGATTACATTTTTACGAAATAGTCGCTACTTTCTTATATTTGGAAAAGTGTTATTCACGCATGCAGGCTTTAATAGTGACTTTGCAGATTTCCAACATACAACAGAAGATGAATTCATCTGGATTCGAGAACATTTTAAAAAGCAAAATCAAACGCCCTATGTGAATGTATTTGGCCATACACCAACGCATTACATACATGAGGCTGAAAAGCATTCTATTTGGACGAATGAACAAAAAAGCTACATAGGGATTGACGGTGGCGCTGTATTCGGTGGACAGTTGAATGGTGTGTTACTCGATGAACATGGACAAATTCAACAAGTATTTGAAGTCAAAACACCAAAATTTTCATAATAAAAAGCAAGTGTCATGAAAATTAACGACACTTGCTTTTCTTTTATGCTTCTGACTGTGAATCATCTTTATGCTTTTTATTTTTCTTTAAATGTTCAAATTGACTCTTAATTTTTTCTTTATACGCAGCTACCTTTGCTTTACGCTCTTCTGAACGCTCTGCTGATAATTTTTGACGTGTTTGCTTTTCCATATCTTTTTGTAATTGTTGTGCATGTTCAACTTCTTCAGTTATTAAAGCTGCATCATATCGAACAATACGTGTTTCATGCTCATTTAGTAGTTCATCTAAGAACTTTTCATCTGTTTCTTGTACGAGCGCGATAATGGCTACATCTCCATCTTCTAAACGTGATGTCATCGCCCCAATTAATGATGAGTCCGTTTCCATCTCATCCATTTCTGAAATCGAGCCAACAATTGCACCTACTCCTAAACCGAGCAACATGCCAATTGGACCTCCTAAAATACCAATCAAAGTACCAATTAAGCTACCTTTTAATGCATTTTCATTCGATGTCATATAATCATCTAATGTTTGAAGCTGTACACCATTGCGCTTAATTAAAATTGCATTGGAAATCGTTGTACTCCCAATAACACCTTCACGTTGCTTTAATTGTGTAAATGTTTGATATGCTTCACTCTCTACCTTATTATAACTAACAACAATATTTTCCACTCTAATCTCTCCTCACTTTTTATATTAACCGAGCGTTCTTACAACTCTCTCCTTTTATACCCTTTCATACCAAAAATACACGTCACTTTCGATATATATATTGACTTTTACGTTAGACTTTATAGTGGTTTTAGAAAGGAGATGATGATAATTTATAAAATCAAACAATTAGCTGATTTAGTCGGTGTATCTGTTCGTACTCTTCATCACTACGACGCTATTGGTTTATTGCCACCTACAACTGAAAATGATGCAGGTTATCGACTTTATAACGATGATGCTGTTGATCGATTACAACAAATTTTATTTTTTCGAACACTTGGATTTTCACTCAAGCAAATTCAACAGATGATGACACAAGACGCGTACAATCAACTCGAAGCTTTATATTTTCAAAAACAATTAGTCGAAGAAAAAATAAAACAGTTTGAACGTATGGCGCAAACGATTCAGCAAACGATTGAAGCAAAAGAAGGAGGTATTCATATGACAAATGAAGAAAAATTTAATGGATTAGATTTTAAAAAGAATCCATATGAACAAGAAGCACGTGAAAAATGGGGAGACGAAGCAGTCAATCAATCCAAAGAACAGATTGCACAATTCAATGATGAAGCCTTACAAGAAAAGTGGCAACAACAATGGACGCGCCTAGCAGCGATTCGCCATGAAGTTATTGACTCTCCGACTGTTCAACAAGCGATGAAAGAGTTCTATTACTTTTTAAATCAATATTTTGGGAACTATTCAAAAGAGGCGTTTCGCGGTTTAGGTCAGCTATATGTACAAGACCCTCGTTTTAAGTCACAGATTGATGTGTATGGTGAAGGGTTAACACAATTTATGAGTGAAGCAATGCAACAATTTAAATAAACAAAACTTTTTTAGCGTTCGCAACGAAAAAACTGGAACCACGCCACAGCGCGATTCCAGTTTTTCTTATGCTATATTTTTACACTTACAGTCTCTTTCTCATGAAAATTCAATCTTCTTTTAAACCAAGTAGTTCTGTTTTTGATGGTGATTTTTGTAAATCTTGTTGTAACTCTAAACGTAAACGCTCTGTTTCAAGTTTAAAGTTTTCATTCTTTACATGCTCCAGCTTTAACTGTTTATCAAGCATTTGCTGCTCTATTTTCATTGTGCGTTCTTTAAATTTTAAACGCTTGACATAGACATCACTACCGATTGCTACACAAGCCACGATAATAATCATTACCCACATCATATTGAATCACACCCTTTTTCTATTTTATACGAATGACTCGCAATTAAGTTTCACTATGATTCAGAACACGTTATAATAAAACTAACTCTATTATACAAAAGGATGTTAGATTATGGAAGGTTCAAAGAACGATATTCAATTAACAGAACAAGAAAAAAGTGTCTATACGTATGCATTTCGAGATGAGTTTAAAGGAATGGGCATCGATCCTGCGAAACAAGATTACTACATCGATAAGATTTTAAATGCAAGTGATGAAGCGATTCTTCATTTACGTAAAAATGGCGCGATTGCCATTGCACGTGAAGTAGTACAACCAAACAATATATTTGATGCTTAATATAAAAGAATCGCCCACTCATTGAGCGATTCTTTTTGTATACAGTATATTAAATGGCTATTTTATATTCCACGTTGTATGACTGTATCCTTCTTTTGTCTTACGAACTTCAAGTGTGGCTGGAACCGTTTCTTTTAATTCTGCAACGTGCGAAATAATCCCAATCATACGCCCCGTTTTTTGTAAATCGACTAATGTATCAATTGCTTTTGAAAGTGCTTCTTCATCTAATGTACCAAAGCCTTCATCTACAAACATCGTATCCATTTGGACATTCCCTCGGAAACTTTGAATGATATCACTCATACCTAGTGCTAAACAAAGAGATGCATTAAATTGTTCGCCACCTGATAATGTTTTAACATCACGTTCTTGACCTGTATAAGCATCATATACATCTAAACTCAAACCAGATTGCTTACCATTCGAATCGACGCGCTCACTACGAAGCAGGCGATACTGTCCATTGGTTAATGGCACTAATCGTTCATTCGCCGCTTGTATAATTTGCTCTAAATATTCAATTTGCAAATAACGCTCAAACGAAATTTTTTGTGCATTTTTCCCCGCCATTAAGTCATATAGTTGAATAATTTGACTTGCTCGTTCTTCTAATTGCGCTGACTTCTCTTGCGCCTGTTCTAAATAACGAATAAAGCGAGTAATAGATTGGCGATAGCTTTCAATTTGATGAAGTTGCTTCACGTATAAATCGACTTGTTCTTTTATAGTAAGTAGTTCTTCTTTTAGCACCTCAACATTCTTCTTCTCTGCCTGTGCTAAATGTTGTTGTTTTTCTAAATATTCTTCCGTCGCATAGCGTTCTTTTTCATACTGTGTAATTCGTTCTTGAAGTGCATTCATTTGAGCTGTTTCTAAACGTGCGGCTGTATATTCTTTTCCGTCTTGGAAGCCTGCTGCTAATACTTTTTCTTGTAGTTGTTGTTGCAATTGTGATAGCTGCTCCTGTGCTTCTACATGCTGTTGCTTCATATTTTGCACATTTGCTTCTTGCGTTGTATGTTGTTGCATCGCTACTTCATATGCTTCATTAACTTGTTTTGTTTGTTGCTCATATAGCGCTACTTGCTGTGTAATTTCATGAATCGCTTCATCAACTTGTTGTTTCGTCGCAAATGCCACGGGTAATTGTTGCTTTTTGTCCTGTAATTGTAGCTCTGTTGTATGAACGGTCATTTGGAATTGATTTACTTGTTGTAAACATACTTGCTGTTGTTCACGTAATTGCTCCACTTGTTTGCGGAATTGCGTTAACTGTTGTTGTAATTCCTGCGCCTGTATTTTTTGTTGGTTATTCTTATTAAGAGTTTGTTCAAGTTTTTGAATTGTTTCAACATTTGTTGCTTCATCATATGCAACCGTTACTTGTTGTAATGCCTCCGCCGTTTTTTGCATATCGCTATTTAAAATATCTACTTGTGTTTGAATCTGACGTGCTTTTTGCTCTGCTTGTTGTTGTGTTATTTTAGCTTGCTCAACGATTTCTTTCGTGATTTTCCCTGTTTGTGTTTGTTGTATCTTTTCTTTCACTGTATTTCCACATACGGGACAAATTTCGCCTACAACTAGTTGTTCTGCTAAGACATACGCTTGATTAGCAAGCCATTGTTCTTCTACTTGATGTAGTTTTGTATTTTGCTCTTGTAACTGCGTACTGGCCATGTCATGTTGTGTTGTTAACTCTTTTAGTTTATGGCGCTGCTCTCGCTGTGCAGATAATAGTTGTTCTACTTGCTTTAGCTGTGTTAACTGTTCGTAGTAAGCTGTTTCGTCAATCAACTGCTTCATCAATACATCATACTGTTCCTCTGCTTGCTTTACTCGCGTGATTGCTTGTTGTAATTGGATATCATATTGTTCTTTGTTTGTTGTTGCTTTCGCTAATTGATGTTGCTGTTCTTTATACTGCTGTTCTAATTGATTAACCGCTTCGTAAAATGGTAAAATACGTTGCCATTCACGTAATTGTTCTTTTTGTTTTTCATAAAGAGGCAATTGCTGTTCTATATTCGCCTGTGCTTCTTTTGCTACATTTCTTTTTTCAATCGCTTGTTGTAATTGTTGTTTTGCAAACGCAACACGCTCTGTTAATTGTTCCGTTCGTTTTCGTTGTTCACGAAAAGCTTGCTCATACGGAATAATATGCTCTGCTCGCTCCGCTTGTTTCAACTGCTGTTGAATCGACTCTATTTCCGCTTCGCGTTGTAAAAGCTCTTTATACTTCGCTGCTACTTTTTGATATTCCTCTAATGTTAGGTTAAACTGCTCTGCCGCATGTACCATCTGTTGTTTCTCTGTAAATAGCTGTTGTTTCTCTGCATGAACGGTTTGTACTTTCTTTTCTTCTGCCTCATAGTACACTTGTTCATGTTGTAACCCTTCAATGATTTGTACAGATGATTGATACTCTTTTGCAAATACATGAAATAGTGGGCGATCCGCTTCTGGTAATGTTTCTTTTATTTGACGAATAAATGTTGCACGCTCTGTTTCTAACGCAAGTAATTGCTTTTCAGCTTCTGTTTTTTTATCTTTTAAGCGTTTTGTCATTTCTTCAAAATGTTCTGTTTTAAAGATTTTACGCAGGATTTGCTCCTTATTGCGTGAATCGGACGTTAATAGTTTACGAAATTCCCCTTGCGGTAACATAACAATCTGTTTAAATTGTTCTTTTGTTAAGCCAATAATCTCCTCTAAACGATCGTTCAAATCACGTACACGATGCGAATCAAGTACAGGAATCTCACCCTCATCTGTTATCTCAACAAATTCCGTTTTCTCACCTGTAGCTGTCTTATTTCCTGCTTTTACATGGGCTAATTGGCGTAAAATACGATAAGTCTTCCCCTTCATTTCAAACACTAATTCAATCGCTGTATGCGTATCATCTGCCGCAAAATTACTACGATGTGTTTTCGCATTTTCACGCTCTTCACCACTTACACTTCCATAGAGTGCAAAACAAATCCCATCAAAAATCGTTGTTTTCCCTGCGCCTGTCGCACCTGAAATGACGAAAATTTGATTACCTTGTAGTTTCGTAAAATCAATAGTTTCTTTCTCTTTATATGGACCAAATGCAGTCATACTTAAACGAATTGGCTTCATTATTCTGCCTCTCTTTCTTTACGCAGTTCTTCTTCTACTAATTCTTGAAATAACTGAGTCATCGCTTCATTCGGCTCTGAACCTGTAATTTCAGTGTAGAAGGAATGGAATAAGGTTTCCGTATCCATCGCTCGCTTATTTTCAACAGGTGCTACTTCTAATGCCCCTTTTATAATAGGGCGTTCAATATGCATCGCATTCGGAAAGACCGTACGAATTTTCTCCATTGGTGAAAGAATTGGTGCTTCATCTAGTAATGTCACATACACATAATCTTCACTTGCAGCTAACTTTAATAAATCTTCCATAAATCCTTCGATTCGTCGTAAGTCACGAATCGGTTCTAAAGGAATCTTTTCAATCGCTACATTCCCTTTAGCGTCTAACTCCAGCATGAGAACACCTTTTTGATGGGTTGCTTCAGATACACTATATTTAAGCGGTGAACCACTATAGCGTATTTTTTCATGGGCAACAAAATGCGCTTGATGTAAGTGACCCAGTGCCGTATAGTTGAATTTTTCAAATAAACTCGCATCAATACATTCTGAACCACCAATTGATAATGGGCGCTCTCCTTCATCTGGATTCTCCTGTTGTTCACCATTCTTTGTAACGAAAGCATGGGCGATGCAAACTGAACGATTTGTTGTAGGCTGAATTGCTTCCATAATTGTTTCCATTGCTTGCTGATTCGTATGTACATCCTCTTTTTCAAATACATAGCGAACTTCTTGTGGGTCAGCAAATGGAATCAGATAAAAATCAACAGCTCCATGTTCATCTTCTAAACGAATGGGTGTCATTTCTTTTGCTAGTTTTCCTTTTACATATAAGCCACTTTCTTTAAATAAAGTCGAGCCAAAATCAACACGACTCGTACTATCGTGGTTCCCTGCGATTGCTAAAAGAGGAATTTCACGATTCTTTACAATCTCCTCAAAGACATCATCTAATAGTTGAACTGCTATTACAGGCGGTACGGAACGGTCATATAAATCTCCTGCGATTATAATCGCATCGGGTTGTTGTTCATCAACTACTCGAAGGAATTGTTGTAATATATATTTTTGATCTTCTAACATGGATGTTCCTTGCACAGTTTTACCTAAATGCCAATCAGCTGTGTGTAAAATTTTCAAAGAAAACACTCCTTTTTTTATTTTTATTTAGTTTATCATGTAGTTTGTGCATTTTTTTGTACATCTCTTTCTCTTTTTATTATATACTAAGTAAAAGATTACGAATAATGGAGGTTTTTTCTATGTACATATTCATTTTTGCTCTTTCGGCTTTAATTTTGCTTATTTTGCTTGTGTTCTTCATTATTAAACGTGCAGACCAAACAGCAAAACCTGTATCAAATATTAAGTTGGCTTTCTATCATCAAAATGGAAACCTTGATTTTTACGTTACAACAGATAATGAATTTATTAGTCGCATTCACAATCATCAGTTCAACTTACAAGACGTAGAACGCATTGAAGCAACAGCAGATGAAACCATCGTATTTGAAAAAACACGCGATCATGTACAACTCGATGCAGAAAAAATCGAAAAATTATTCAAAAATCACGTAGGCTATGTGACGTACCAAATCTATTTAAAAAATAACGAAAAAATTGAAGCAGTTGTCGATGTTGCAACGAATAAGCGACCAAAACAACGCGAAGAATTAAAGCAAAGTTTAAATAAATTAACGAATCTATTAAATCAATTAGAGATGAATTAATACAAATAGAATGGGATATACGCGTAAGAACAACCTTTCGTATGAGCATAAAAACTGGAATCGCACTGTAGTGCGGCTTCAGTTTTTTGTTGTAAATGTTATCCAACCTTTTTTCTAAGAAAAAAGGTTGATCTTATTGTACGAATTAACAGCACGCACGCTTCTCTAAACGGAAAGCTAATAATGCCCTGTTTCCCTTTAAACGGCGATGATTCCCTTTCGCGCGCAGTTTTGTCCCTTTCATCGGCGGCGCTTCCCTTTCGCGCGCGATTTTGTCCCTTTCATCGGCGGCGATTCCCTTTCGCGCGCGGTTTTGTCCCTTTCATCGGCGGCGCTTCCCTTTCGTGCGCAGTTTTGTCCCTTTCAAATGCGACATTTCCCTTTCATCGGCGACGATTCCCTTTCGCGCACGGTTTTGTCCCTTTCATCGGCGGCGATTCCCTTTCGCGCGCAATTTTGTCCCTTTCATCGGCGGCGATTCCCTTTCACGCGCAATTTTGTCCCTTTCAAATAATCTAATTCCTTAATGAGCATAAAAAAACTGGAATCGCGCTGTGGCACGATTCCAGTTTTTCGTTGCAAATGTTAAAAAGGGAATTAAAATGTTTTGTCCAACCTGTTTCATTATGATTTGATTAAGAAAAACATGACGATGATAATCACAATTGGTACAACTGTATACATCAGTGTGCGCCATAATGTATACCAACCTGTCGATAGTTGACTACTTGCTAAAAATTCACGTTTTGTAAAGTTCTTGTCTACTTTATACATGATAAATAGTGCGATACAGAGATTTCCTAATGGTAATAATACATTACTCACTAAAAAGTCAGTGGCATCAAAGACTGTTTTACCAAAAACATGAAAATCAGCTAATTTGCTTGATGATAAAGCAGCTGGAATTGCCGCTACAATTACAATAACACCTAAAAACCATGTAATTTTCTTGCGTGCATTCGGATACTTTTCTTGCAGAGCTGCAACAATAATTTCATATAAACTAAACGATGATGTTAATGTCGCAAACAAGAATAATAATAAAAATAGTGCAAAGAATAGCTCACCAAATGGTAACTGTTGAAAAACAGTTGGTAATACAACAAATAATAGTCCTGGGCCTTCAGATGCTTTTAATCCAAAAGAAAACACAACTGGGAAAATTGCAAGACCTGCTAATAAAGATACGAAAATATTCATTAATACAACTGAACCTGCTGCATAAGGTAGACTTTCATTCTTTTTTAAATACGAACTATATGTCACCATACATGAAAATCCAACTGCTAATGCAAAGAAAGCTTGTCCTAATGCATATAAAACTGACTGGAATGTAATCGCTGAAAAATCAGGCTTTAAGAAGAAGGATACCCCTTCCACCGCACCTGGTAATGTCAGTGCACGTACGACTAAAATAACAAAGAAAATAAATAGTAATGGCATCATTACTTTATTTGCTTTTTCAATACCATTTTGAATCCCTAATCCTACTACAAGTACATTAAACAATGTAAAAATAATTAATCCGATAATTGTCATCATCGGTGAACCCGTTACTTCTCCAAATAAAGCACTTGCATCTAAAGATGGCGTGATGATTTGACCGACTAATGCTTTTCCTGTATAAACGGCAATCCAACCACCAATGACGCTATAGAAGGATAAAAGCAAGAAACAACCAACGACGCCTAATCGCCCAATCCATGTCCATGCTGTTCGCGGTGCCAGCTTTTTATATGCTGATACTGCTTCTTTCTGTGTACCACGTCCAATAATAAATTCCGCAATTAACATCGGTAAACCAATCGCCAGTGTAAACAAGACAAACAGTAAGAAGAATGCTCCTCCTCCACTCGTCCCTGTTACATAAGGTAGTTTCCAAATTGCGCCTAAACCAATCGCAGCTCCTGCTGATGACAGTATAAAGCCTAACTTTGTTGACCACTGTCCTTTTCTCTCATTCATTCAAATGCCTCCATTACTCTACTCAGCTCAGCAATACAAAGGATTGCGAGTTTAAAACTTCTCCTTATTATTTTATCATGTTAAAAAAATAAATTCATTACCGTTTCAACACAAAGAAAAAAGAGGCTAGTTCATTCCCTAACCTCTCTACAATTCCTTATTATGTTCGCTCGTAGCGATTACCTGTATTCATATAAATTAATCCAATGATTGTCGCTAAAATAATGCCAGCTGTTCCTAAAATAAAGTAGATCTCTTGATTCCATAATGCGCCCGGAAGAAAGAGGACAAGGGATAGTGTAATCGCACCTGTCATTTTCGAAAAGTCTTTGCACATGCGTACAGTATTCACTTTTTCCTTTTCTTCTTTTGAAGCTGTATTATAGCCTGCAATGAGCATCTCACCTTTTCCAAGAGCAAAAACAATCGTTAATCCTAGAAATAAAAGAATAACAAGGAAAAGTACAATCATATTTTTTTCACATATTCAGACTTAATATAAAGTGTACCAATACCATCAAATTTACTTTCTAAGTTATGACCATTTGGACCATCAACTAAACGAATTTTCGCTTTTGTGCCAACTTTTAAAGGTCCTGAACCACCTTTAACTTTTAAATCTTTTATAATTGTTACCATGTCACCGTCTTGTAGTTCATTTCCGTTGACATCGCGTGTTTTCGCAGACTCTTCTGCTTCTTTTTGTGATTCAGCTGTCCATTCATGCGCACACTCTGGGCAGACGAAAAGATTTCCATCTTCATATGCATACTCTGACTGACATTGTGGACAATTTGGGATATTTGCCAAATTCCTCACCCTTTCTTTTTTCTTCTCTTTTATTATAAAGGATTTTTTAGTTAATTAGGTCAATTATGCTATTTTCGTCAGAAATTCGCCCTATTTTACATAAAAAAAGCGAGACATACAATATGTCTCACTTTTATATTACAAATATAATTCAGCTTATTCTCTCAACAAATCTTCTGATGACTGACTATGTACTATAGTGCTTGTACAGATGAGTTTGTTGCTTCTGCTGATGCTTGCCAATCTAATTGATCTAAGAATTCTAATGTATCTTGATATACTTGTTCGCGTTCTTGACCAAGAGTGATAATGTGACCTGAGTTTGGATACCAAATGATTTCTTTTTCTGTTGTATCTACTGTATCAAAAATGAATGGTGCTGATTCTTGGTATAGTGCATCATCTAGTTTACCTTGTAATACAAGTGTTGGTGTGTCGATTTCACCGATTTCATCGCTTGTATGTTCAATCATTTTTTGAATTTCCATAATTGCGTGGCGATCCATGTTTTCTAACTCTTTTAATTCTTTAGCAATTGTTTCTTCGTCTTTGCCTTCGAATTTTTTATACACTTCAGCGTATTTGTATAAACGCTCGAATAAACCGTCACTTGAACGACGTTTAATTGGTGCACACATTGATACAACACCTTTAACAGGGAATTCCGCGCCCACTTTTAATGTAAACACGCCACCTAATGAAATGCCGACTACTGCGATTTCTTCATAGCCTAAGCTTTTTAAATGATGGTAGCCGCTTGTTACGTCTTCCCACCAATATTTTGCGCCGTAACGAAGAATTTCTTCAGGGCTAACTCCGTGACCACGATACATTGGTGCGTGACATGTATATCCCTTTTTATTTAAAAATTGTCCTAATTTTTTTACATCCTTCGTACTACCAGTAAACCCGTGAAGTAGGAGGACTGCTCTTTTTCCGCCTTCAATTGTAAATGGCTTTGGTGCAAGTAATTTCATTTTATGTGGCTCCTTTTTTTCTTAATTTGAACAAATCACTTTTTTTAAAAATTTATTAATTTTATTGTTCGCTCAAATTTTGTTCACATTTTTAACTTACATATACTCTAACACCACATTTCCATAATGTACAGTATATTAGCTTATTATTTTCTATGCATTTTTGTAATAGGTATGATGTCTTGAAATCTCGAGAAATCCTGTTATATCAACGTTCGTGAATATTTTCACACACTTTAAATTTTGTCTACTATTTTCACTTATTTTTCATTATTTTTTGAACTAAAACCTCTAACATATTGATAAGTTGTTACTTTCAAATGTTGATTTAGCGTATATAAGACTCATAAATACCTCTTTTTTTAGTATTTTTCTATCATAACACCTATTTTTATTCTAAAAAATAAATTTTCACGAAAAAGGTAAGCGTGTATGAGCTTCCTTTGCTTTCCTAAATGATACACGAACATTTTTTATAGCCCCTATTAAGATTTATCATAGATCTTTTCATGCATCGTTTTTATAGATCAGTTCTCTAAAAGTAAAATCTGTACTATAATAGTTATATTGGATACACAAAGGGGGAGTACAACATGAAAGTTTCAACAACAAGATTAGAAAAAGAAGATGCAAAAATTGTTTATCAAGAAACGGCAGGACTCGCGATTATTACAATCCATCGACCACAAGCTAAAAATGCATTAACCGCAAATATGTGGAATGAGCTACGTTTAATTGCGCTACAAGTACTTAAAAATCCAAAGAATAAAGTATTATTAATTCGTGGATCAGGGAATCAATTTACAGCTGGATCGGATATTAAAGAGTTCAATTCCATCTCTTTAGAAGAAGCTGAACAAGCTTTTGTTCACATGGAAAAAACGATTTCAACAATCGAGCGATTAGCCATTCCAACAATTGCGGTTATCAATGGACCTGCAATGGGTGCTGGACTTGAATTAGCACTTGCATGTGATTTACGTATCGGTAGCGATCAAGCTAAGTTAGGTATTCCTGTTGGGAAGTTAGGTATTACATTGAATAATCAGTTTGCACAACGACTTGTTCAATTAATTGGACCATCTATGACGAAAGATTTAGTGTATACAGGGCGTATGCTTAAAGCAGAAGAAGCCGATCGACTTGGTTTACTTAATTATTTAGTGGCGGAAAAAGATTTAGACCGTTATGCGATTCGAATTGGGAAGCTCGTTGCTTCTATGTCTCCAGCTTCTCTACTTGCAGTCAAACAATCGGTACAAGAGTGTGTGGATTCTGCTCCAAGTCTATGGACAGGCTCAACACCATTTGTTGATTCACATGACTTCCCAGAGGGTGTACGTGCTTTTGTCGAAAAACGTCCTGCTAGATTTACACGTAAAATAGAAGAACAATAAAAAACAAGCTGCTCTAGTGTTCAACTACTGCAGCTTGTTTTTTTATTTTTAATGGCTTTTTTTGCGAAGCTAAATGCTCGACTTGAAGATCAATCGTGTCAAACTCAATTTCAAATTGTTCGTCAAAAGCTTGATTAATTTGCTGTTGTAACATGTATAATTTTTCATCCATACGCTCTGTCTCATTACTTGAATAAACAAGTACTAATTTCGCAATTGGTAGTGGATATAGCGTGAATTGTAATTTTGTTACATCCATAATATATGGAGAATCTTCACATACTTGACGTATGCATTGTGTAAAGTCTTTTGTTTTATAAACCAGTAAATCTTCATGAAAATCAGGCTGAACAATCGTTGTTTCACCGATTTTTTCTTTTTTCGTTGAGAAAATTTCAAACCCTTTCATCACTAACCGTTTAAAGAAATTTTGTTGCACTTCAACGAACGGAACAGGCATAATATGCTTTCCTTCTGTTTTTCGTATAAACTTCGCCATTTTCATTTGTTTCGATGTACGGTATTCGTCGATATGATAGAAGTGTTCAATCTCCCCTACGCCTAAACGCTCTGCAATTCTGATTGTCATACGATCCGATGTGCCAATAATCATGAGTTTTTCTGGTTGTACTTCCTGTAAAGCTACTCGCACTTCTTCTACATGTGCATCATCGGAGAAAATCGCACGTTTCACTGCTTTAAATGCACTTTTTTCAAACTTCGCTGAGGTTCCTGCTTTTCGACAACCATTCATAATGAATAAACCATCATCAATAATTGCATCTACCTCTAATTGATGTGCTAACTCAAGTGCAAAGGAACTTTTTCCTGTGCCACTTGGTCCACTAAAAGAATAAATGTTCATTTTTTTCCCCTTTAATAATATACTGCTCTATTGCAGCGGCTACACCGTCTTCTCTATTTGTTAATGTTTCAACTACGGCAACACGCTTAACCTCATCTACTGCATTCCCCATCGCAATCGGATAATTTGCATAGTCAAGCATCGATAAATCATTAATTTGATCACCAATTGCTGCAACATACTGCTGATGAATACCTAGTATTTCCGCAAGTGTTTGTAGTGCGCGCCCCTTACTTGCACACATTGCATTTACCTCTACATTATGCGCAAAAGAAGTTGTCACTTGATATCCTGCTTCAATACATTGTTGAATTGCTGTATAACGTTCATGTTCATGTTTAAAAAATAAATTAAATTTTTCAACAGGTTCGCATAATTCTTCTACGTATTGTAAAACATTTTCTTTTGGTGTACGGGTCTTTTTTAAAAAGTCTGTATGCTGACTACCACCATATGCTTCAAAATGTTCATAATAATAAGGTTCTACTAAGATTCTTCCTAGCATAAAAACTTCCATACGTACGTCAAATTGTTGAAAACCTTTCATTAAGGTAATAGCTTCTGTTGATGTAAGCGCACATTCAGATAGCTTTTCTTTTGTTTGACGGTTCCAAACTGCTGCACCATTCGATGTAATGATATAACGTATATTCGGTATATATTGTAGTTCTTCTGGTAATTCTGCAATCGTCCTTCCTGTACAAATAACCACTTCCACATTGGACGGTACGCGGTTTAATACGTCAATTGTGTGATGTGTAATTTGCAATTCAGAATTTAATAATGTTCCATCTAAGTCAATGGCAATTAAGCGAATATCCATTGAATTCACCTCATACTCTATTTTATCATATCTATTTAAACTTCTAATTGAAAAGAAGGAATTGCCCTCTAAGCAACCCCTTCTCCTTCTTTACTAATCGTTATTTCTATACTTTAAACGATTGTGTTAATTCATGCAATTCAATCGCTTGTGAAGAAATTTCTGCTACAACGCTATTAATTTCTTGTAGTGTGGCAGTTTGTTCTTCTGCTGCTGCTGTAATACTTGCTGTTGCTGTTACCGCACCACTTGCATGTGAAGCAATTTCAGATACAGAAGCTGTTACTTCTTCTGTTCCAGCAGATAATTCCTCTGACGTTGCTGTCACATCTTCTAATTGCGTCGTCATTTGACCTACGCTTTGTTCAATACTGCCAAATGCTGTACTTGCATTCTCAATAATGTAAACACCTTCTTTTACATTCTTTAATCCTGTTTGTACAGACTCTGCTACTACTTCTGTATCTTCTTGTATTGTCGCAGTTAATTGAACAATCTGACTTGCCGATCTTTTCGATTCTTCTGCTAGTTTACGCACTTCTTCTGCCACTACTGCAAACCCTTTGCCATGTTCACCAGCACGAGCTGCTTCAATCGCGGCATTGAGTGCAAGTAGATTCGTTTGTTCTGTAATATCTGTAATAACTTTTGACATGCTTTGGATTTGACTTGTCTGTTCTGCTAAACGATGAATTAATTCATTCGTTTGATTTGTAGAACTTGCAATTGTATCCATCTGGTTTTTAGCTACTTTTAAAATATCTGCTCCGTTAATCGCTAAAGCATTTGCTTCTTTTGCATGGTCAAATAATTGTTGAGATGACTGCGCAATACGCTGTACGCCGACCGCTGTCTCCTGCATTGCTTCTGCACTATCTTGCGCATTTGCTGCTGAGTCTGTTGCTGCAGATGCTGTTAGTTCTACTTGTGAACTTACTTCTTCTGCTGCTTTTGAAACTTCATGTGTACTTGCAGATAATTCTTCAATTGAAGCACTTAATTGCGCGGCATTATCCGAAATACCTTGTACTAAATTTTTTGTATTATGTTTCATTTCATTAATTGAATCTGCTAATTCTTGAATTTCATCTTTTGTATTTACTTTTAAATCTGGCTCTGCATAATTACCAGTAGCTAATACTTTCACATTTTGAACAGTTCTTAAAATTGGTTTTACGACTGAGCGTTTAATATAAAGAACAAAGAAAATAGCTATAATTGCACTTAAAATCCCAACAATAACTGATAATATTTTTGAAATTATCGCTGTACGTTGCAAATCTGATTTTGCATGTTCTAATGTTGCACGCTCTTTTTTCTCAATTTGTTTAACTGATTCCATAACACTAACATTAATCGATTTTGCTTTATTTAATTCAGCAAAAATAGCTGATTCATCTGAATTATCGTCTACTGCTTTAATTAAATTAACACTTACATCATTAAATTCTTGATCACGTGCTGTAATCGACTCTACACTTTTCTTAATATCTGAATCATCTTTTGTGATTTTTTGTAATTTTTGTACTTGAGCTGTCGTTTCATCACGTACACTCTCTAAAGAAATTTTCGCTGTATCTGACTTTGTCAGAACATAATCACGAAGTTGAACTCCTTGCATCGCAATCAAATATTTTACATCAGTTACTAAGCTAATATTATCAAAGCTTCCTTGTACTTCATCTTCAAAACTTTTTTCAATTGCATCTAATCGATTATATGTAAATACCATCATAATAATCATTAAAACCAACAATGTAATATAGCCTAAACTTAATTTTTTTTGTATAGACAATTTTTTTCCCCCATCTGCATATAAAATATTTGTTGATAAAACTTATATTACATGGCAACAAGACTTTTCGCATGGTTATTTATACCTATTTTTAGAGATTTAAAAATAAAAAAGCAGGAAATAAATTCCTACTTTTTTTAAGATTAAAATTTTTTCGCTGAAATTTGCTCGCTTACATAATTTTTTATGTATGTAATCGCTTCTTTTGATAAAGTACTTTTCGTAGGATGGACTAAATCCCCATAAATGATTCCATCTACAACACGAACCATTCCTTCAAATTTTCGGTTATAATCTGTGCCTTTTAGTTCGATAAAGAGTGTTTGATTACCATGCCAAGCAAAATCGACTACATATACATGCATTATTTACGCTTCCCCTTCAACTTTTCTTGTTGCTTTTTTAATTCTTCTTCCTTTGCTTTTTCTTGTTGTACACGTTTCCACTGCATACGAAGTTGAAGCGCACTTAACGCTAAAATAATAATAAAGAATGGTTGTGTTACGGATAAGCCAAGCTCTGAATGTCCTCCAAATAACGGTAAGACAAAAATTAAAATAAGAATGGCTGCAATAACACGTACTTGTAACCAAAAGTTTTGTTCTAAATTTAATTTCTTTGTCGGTGTGAAACAGATGATAATTCCAATAATAAACACAATAATCATCACTGTTTTTGGAACAACCGTCCAAATATGCCAATTACTAAAGAAATCCATACATAGTAATACAAGAACTAAAATATAGGCAATTAATTCTCTCATTATTTTCAATTCATTTCCCCCCTTAAAACCATTCATAGCATAGCATAGAACAGCTTTTACATGCTACCCTTACTCTATTTTCCTTCTATTAAACATGAAAGCTACTTTCCAACTTTTTCTTATAAATACTAAAAAGAGTCTCAGCATTTTATGTGCTGAAACTCTTTTATCGTTAAAGTTTATTGTACACCTGTAATTTCTTTTAGCTTTTTCAATACATCTGGATGCGCTTCAACTGTACGTTGTGGTGTATCTAGACTATTGATTGCATTATGCGTGTAGTAAATGTAGCCTTTTTCTGTAATAAAGAAGCTATAAGGGAATGGTTTACGTGGATCACGTTCTTTTTTGTTTTCAAAGTAGAAGAAATACGAATCAACGTCTTTGATTTCTTTTTCTGTATTCGTAATTGTACTTTGTTTTGTTTTTAAACCGTCTACTGCACGTAAAATCTCATCCATTTTTTCTTTGTCTGTTAATGTAACTGTTTTTGACTTCACTTCTTTATTGTTTTCAATGGTTTGAACCTGTACAGAAATGAATTCTTTACCGCTTGGTACTTCCATTGTTTTTTCTGATTTCCCAGAGAAAATCACATATAGAACGCTTAATACGAGTAAAATAATAATAGCGAATGGGATTAACTTTTTAATGACCAACACTTCCTAACCCTTAATTTCAGAATACCCCTTCATTATAGACTAGCTTACAGAATCTTGCATGATAGAAAACCACTTTTTTCGTTAGAAACATGAAAAATTCATGTTTTTGCCATAATTAAGCGCCGATAAAGAGTGCGGCTTGTGCAATCGCTAAAAAGAGTGCTGGGTTTTGGAATGGGCTGTCTTCTAACATCTCAAACGTAATTCGGAATGTATCTTTTTCTTCTATATAATCTGCGCGCCAACGGGCAATTGTTTTTTCATCATAAAGAAATGGTGACCAGTCTTCTCGATTCATCTCTAGTGTCATCTGTTCTTTTTTATTTGAAATCATCAAATCTGGAATCAACTCTTTCCAACCGATATAAGCAATTCGATAAAGTGGTTGCCCTTCCTCGATGGCATCGTAATAAATTTTACCTTTACGTTGAATTTTTTTACATGTTACAGGTGCAAAACCTTCAATTTTTGTGTCAATTTGAACAAAATATTTTTGATCAAACATGCGATCAATTACTTTTTTTAAACCATTTGAATAAACACGTTGAATCGTTCCGACTTGTTGTTCGTCACAAATAATTGCTTCTTTTTCTGTATGTTGTAAATGTGCTGGAATTTCATAATAGTATGCTTGCATAAATCTGCTCCTTATTTCACTGTTCATTCCTTTACCATACGGGAATTAAATAGAGAAATCAAACTAAAAACTGCACCCGTCATTAAAAGGTGCAGTTCTCAATTTATGGTGTATGAATTATTTTGCTTCAGATTGAATTTTATTAGCTACGCGTTCTGTTAGCATTGATGTTGCTTTTGGTAATACAGCTGAAAAAATTGGATTTAACACAGGTGCTACAATACCACCTGCTTTAATTTCTAAAAATCCTGACATCTCTGTATTTTGTGCATCGATTTCTTTTGCTGTAAAGTAGCCTGAACCTGTAAATTTATCTGTTAGACCTGTTAAATCAAATGAAATTTTAGATGGTTCTTCCCAGTTTGTAATATCTATTTGCACTTCAACTGATTTTTTTAACACGCCTACATTCCCAGCGAAAATCCATTTCGACTGCTTTTCATTGATCATTTCGTGATTGCGGTAGCCAGGCACTAACTTTGCCCACTTCTCCATATCACTTACAAATGCCCATACTTGTTGTTGTCCTGCTTTTACAGTTGTTGTGTGTGTTGCTGTTGCCATCTAAATCCCTACTTTCCTATCTTTACGAATAAATCTAGCTATGCTAGTGTTCACTTTATTATAACAAGCTTGCTTAAAATTACAAACGATGGGCATATTTGTTTGAATTATTGACGAATTTGCCCTGCTCCATCTATATAATATTTCTCAGAAGTTAGAGCTGGTAGCCCCATAGGTCCTCTTGCGTGTAACTTTTGTGTACTAATACCAATTTCAGCCCCGTAGCCAAACTCAAAACCATCTGTAAAACGTGTCGAGGCATTATGGTAAACAGCTGCAGCATCCACTAACTGTTGAAATCTCTTTGCATTATCTTGTAATTCCGTAACAATAGCTTCTGAATGCTTTGTTCCATACTTTTGAATGTGCTGAATAGCCTCATCTACCGAGTCTACTGTTTTTATACTTAGTGACATTGCTAAATATTCAGTGGCATAATCTTCATCTGTGGCAGAATAAATACGTGAATCCATGTTACAAATTGCTTCATCACCGTATAATGTAACATCTGCATCCAGCAATGCCTGAATTAATTCTTCACCATGTATTTCTACATATTTTCGGTGAATTAATAAACTTTCTGCCGCATTACATACCGATGTACGCTGTGTTTTTGCGTTAAGTACAATCTGTGTAGCCATCTGTGGATTTGCAACTTCATCAATATAAATATGGCAGTTCCCTGCGCCTGTTTCTAATACAGGAACAGTTGAATTCGCTACAACTGTATCAATTAACGCTTTACTACCACGTGGAATTAAAACATCTAAATATTCTTTCATTGTAAAAAGTTCACTCGCTGTTTGACGACTTGTATCTTCTATTAATAAGACTGCATCTTGTGGAATCGTTGTTTTTTCTAAAGCGCGGTGAATACTTTCTACTAATACTTGATTTGAATATTTTGCGCTTGAACTTCCTCGTAAGATGACTGCATTTCCTGTTTTCAATGTTAAGGCTGCGGCATCCACTGTTACATTAGGACGCGCTTCATAAATCATACCGATAACCCCTAAAGGTACACGACGTTTTTCGATATGTAATCCATTTTCTTTATCAATCACCTCAAGTATTTCACCAATCGGATCTTGTAATTCTACTACTTGTAATAAAGCATCATGAATAGCAACGAGACGGTCGTGATTTAACATAATACGATCTAGGACAGCCGAATCAATCCCTTTTTCTTTTCCTTCTATTAGATCGCGCTCGTTTTCTTGTAAAATATGTGCCTCATCTTGTAATAATTGTGCTGCAATCGCACATAATGCAGCGTTTTTTTCTTCTGTTGTACGCTCCATCATCGTAAAGCTCGCTACTTTTGCACGTTTTCCTTTTTCAATTACCTCTGACATCTTAAATTTCCTCCTTTACTACTGCTACAAAGCGATCACGATGAATCACTACATGATCATGTGCTAATTCGTCTGTTCTTTTTCCCATAGCTTGCATCAACTCTTCCGCGCTATATAAAACTTCACCCTTACCAATTAAATCACGTTCTCTGAAGACATCGACTACATCACCTGCTTCAAAGTTGCCTGTAACCAGATATACACCTGCTGGTAATAAACTCTTCCCATTTTCTAAAATCGCTTTTTCTGCACCTTCATCAATATAAATCGCTCCCTGTGTTTGAGAAAAAAGTGAAATCCATTGCTTTTTAGAAGATAATGATTGCGGAACTTGTCGCTCAATATACGTACCGTCTCCACGCTTTTCTATAATTTCGATGAGCTTTTCTGAACCTTCCCCTTTACCGATGAACACATTGACACCTAAGTCGTAAGCGGTTTTAGCTGCTTGTAATTTAGATTGCATGCCACCTGTGCCTACATTTGAACCTTCTGATGTTGCATATCCAAGTAACTCATCTGTAATTTCTGTTAAATAATCAAAACGTTTTGCTGTAGCATCCTTCTTAGGATTTGCTGTATATAAACCATTAATATCTGTTAAAATAATGAGCTGCTCCGCATGAACTAAACCACTTACAAGTGCTGATAATAAATCATTGTCACCAAACGTTAATTCTTGTAATGATACGGTGTCATTTTCATTGATAATTGGCAAAACATTTCGTTCTAATAGTTCCTCAATTGTTTCATGCGCATTTTGATAACGATGTTTCGACTGAAAGTCAGCGCGTGTCAATAAGATTTGTGCCCCTACATAACCGTACTGTGCAAGTGCTTTTGTATAGGCTTGAATCAGTAAACTTTGACCAACTGCAGCAGCTGCTTGCTTTCCTTTTACAGTAATTGGTCGTTGTGTGTAACCTAGTTGACGGAATCCACAAGCGACGGCCCCTGATGAAACGAGTACAACATCATAGTGTTTTTGTTTTAAAGCGGCAATCGCTGCTACATGTTCTTGTAGCTTTTCGTAATCTACTTCACCTTTACTATTCGTCAAACTACTACTTCCGATTTTTACAACAATTCGATTTTGGTACATATTTGTATTCCTCCATATAAAAAAGCCCTTATCATCCAATATTTTAAGGACGAAAAGGGCTCATTCGCGGTACCACCTTAATTGAACAAAGTCATACTTTGTTCCGCTCGATTCCGTTAACGCTGGAGTATGCGCCTATGTTTTCATAGGAGCTAGGAAGTAGGTTCCGCATGCCTTATTTGAATTTCCCTTTCAGCCGGTGAGGAAATCTCTCTTTCAAACAGTCACACACATACTATTCTTCCGTACGCTAATATATTAAATTCATTATTCCCGATAAGAACTTTTTTGTCAATATATTCTGTATTATATGTTGAAAACAGAAAAATATTGTCTTTTACATCAAAAACCCTGTTTTGTTATACAACAATTTTTTGAAAATTTTTATACAATTTAATTATCTTAAAATAATAATAGAGATTTCTTTTTCGTTCGATTTTTTTCTCTTTTAAATTATTATTTTGTTTTTAAAGTGATTTTTTTAGTTATTTACGCTCAATTTCTTTTGAATTCGGTTTTTTGCTACTTTTTAATTTAAAAGGAATTTTTTTCATGTAAGTCAGAATATATTTATTTTTACAAATTTTAAAAATTCCGTTTAGAATTTTCCGAAAAAATGTTGTTGATTTTCTCTCTCTGCCTTAATACAATAGTTTCATGCCTTGTGAACGAACGAGAATTTTTCTGAATAAGGTAGAAATTTGCAACATCGGAGGTGGTTTGGCATGACGACAAAAATCGATCTGCCAACAAAGGGGAGTTCTGTTTCCGATAAAATTATCGAGCAAAAAACAGAACAAGAAATGACACAAAAGAAAGTTTTGAAAGGAATTGGGCAAAATCAAGAATTTAAAGCACTCGTTAAAAAAAGAAGAACATTTCTATTTTCAACAACTTTTATTTTCCTAGCATTATATATTTCCTTACCAATTCTAACTTCATTCACAACTGTACTACATCAGAAAATGTATGGAGAGATTACATGGGTTTGGGTATATGCTCTATCGTTATTTGTTATGACGATTGTTTTATGTAGCTTTTACATTAAAGGGGCAACACGATTTGATCGTGAAATGAAGGCATTAGTTGAAAAGTTGAAAGACGGGGGTTTTTAAATGAATATTGTAACGATTAGTTTCTTTTTAGGAATTGTAGGTCTAACTTTATTAGTTACATATATTGCCGCTAAAAAGACATCAAATGCAAAAGATTTCTATACAGCTGGTGGTGGCTTAACAGGTTGGCAAAATGGTTTGGCGATTTCAGGTGACTACTTATCAGCCGCTGCATTTTTAGGTGTATCGGGTGCAATCGCATTATCAGGTTTTGATGGTTTCTTCTTCTCAGTTGGTTATGTAGTAGCAAACTTAGTTGTACTTTACATGATTGCAGAGCCACTTAGAAATTTAGGTAAATATACATTAGCTGATATGATTACAGCTCGTTTTAATGAAAAGAAAGTACGCGCAATGGCTGCAATTAGTACGATTACAATTGTTATTCTTTATATGATTGCACAGTTAGTTGGCGCAGGTGCACTTATTCAATTATTATTCGGTATTGATTATTGGATTGCTGTTTTAATCGTTGGTACGATGATGACGGTTTATGTATTATTCGGTGGTATGACAGCGACTTCATGGGTACAAATTATTAAAGCTTGTTTACTATTATTCGGTACAGCTTTAATGTCGTTTTTAGTATTACGTCAATTCGACTTCAGCATTGTCACGATGTTTGACAAGATGGCAACAGCTACAAGCTATGGCGACAGTTTCTTGGTACCTGGCTTAAAATATACAAATGGTTTTGATTCAATTTCTGTGTTAATCGCGCTTGTTTTAGGTACAGGTGGTCTTCCACATATCTTAATGCGTTTCTTCACTGTAAAAGACGCACAAACAGCACGTACATCGATTTCATGGGCTACATGGATTACAGCAATCTTCTTTACTCTAACAATCTTCTTAGGTTTCGGTGCTGCAGCATTCGTTGGAATCAAAGAAATTATTGCAGCAAACGCAGCAGGTAATACAGCCGCTCCATTATTAGCTGAATTCTTAGGTGGTAATGTTTTACTATCATTTATTTGTGCAGTAGCATTCGCAACGATTTTAGCAGTTGTTTCTGGTCTTGTATTAACAGGTGCTTCGGCTATTTCTCACGATATCTATGGTGAAATCATTAAAAAAGGCGTTTTAACTGAAAAACAACAAGTATTAGCTGCTCGTATTGGTTCAATCTCAATTGCAGTATTATCAATTCTTCTTGCATTAGGTGCACAATCATTAAACGTTTCATTCTTAGTATCATTTGCGTTCTGTATCGCAGCATCCGCAAACCTTCCAGTTATTTTATATACAATCTATTGGAAGAACTTCACATCAACAGGTGCAATCGCAGCGACAGCTACAGGCTTAATTTCTTGTATCATTTTAGGTGCAATTGGTCCGAATATCTGGAGTCCTACAGGAAATGCTATTTTTGTTGGAACACCTTTATTCCCATTGACAAACCCTGCAATTGTCACTGTTCCACTTGGTTTCTTAGCAGGCTATCTCGGCTCTAAATTATCAAGTCGTAAAGTAGACTTAGAAATATATGAAGAAATTCAAGTAAAATCAAGCACAGGCATTAATGTTTCAGATGTTTCCCATTAAATTGGACGAGGGGTATAACCATAGTTGGTTATACCCCTCTTTTTTCATGATATTGCTAATTGTATGTTATCTCAACCCGATCTTCCGGGGAATGTACTACTCTCTTTATTTACTTGCCGCGGTAAAAATTACACTGTTATTCTCTAACCTAAGCAACGTAAACCCTACCTTCTTTTACGTCCTTGTGACCCCATAGTCACGCCAGTGTGAATAAGTATCTTCAAAAACAATTGTGAACTGCCAATTTCTTCAACTAGCTTTTTATCAAGATTTATATCATCTCATGTTTTCAGCCTCTTGTCAACTTTTTTTATTTTATTTATATATAGACTAGAGAGATTTATTTTAAATAGAATTTAATATATAAGTACTTTGCATACAAAAAATCTCGCATGATTTTCAGAAATCATACGAGATCATTCAATTTAATCTACATCGACTAATTCAAATGTTGTGTGACCATTTTCAACTGCTTTAATCACACCTGCATTCGGTGCATAATAGACAATTTTTGTATTGGTTCCTTTTGAATTATAGAACTTTTGAACAACTACTTGTTTAAATGTGCCTGCTTTTACGGTCATTGTATAACTAACTGATGTAATCTTACTATAACCTTTTGTCAGGCTACCAGATGTTGCACCTTTAAAGATTGGTGTGTTGATTGCAAATCCGTATCCTGTATGATAATTAAAGAATGTATAACTTTTAGAAGTCGCTGTTTCGGTATGTGTAAAACCTCGATTCACATTTCCCCACTTAACAATTCCTTTTTCCTGCTTTTGATAAATCGTTTCAATCGTTCCGTTTTCTTCCACATCATATACTTCATATGAACGATTTTGATTACGTAAAAAGTTCGTTTTTACTTCTTTTGATACATAATCTTTACTAACATAAGCTGTCTTACCATTATAATTAATTTTCGCCCAAGCATCTGACTGCGCTAAAACATGTAGTTTCGTATTTTGCTTGATTTCACCTATTTTTTTTGCAGTTGTGGATGGTGCTGTACGAACGTTCAAATTTGTTGTTAAACCTGGGTTCGCATAGTACGTTCCTGTCATTTGTTGAAATGATTCGCTCACAGGCTTTTGCTTTGTTAAATACGAACTTGCTACGTAGCCATAACCTGACTGATAACGAATTTTTGACCATTCTTTTCCGTAACTTACGACATCAACTTTTGTTTGGTCTTTTAAAGAACCTAATTTTGTCGATGTACTAGAGGCACTTTTTCGAACATTTAATGCAACACCATTTGTCTTCACATAATAGACCGTTGTTGTGGACGGTTGAAGTGCTGGCTTATTTTTCGTTAAATACATGGTTGCCACATAGGCATACCCTGTTTTATAACGAATTTTCGACCATTCTTTTCCATAGCTTACGACATCTATTTTACTTTTATTTTTAATTGTACCAAGCTTTTGTGATTGACTTGATGGACTTTTTCGAACATTCAAATCAATACCTGGTGTACTGACATAATACGTTACAGTTGAAGATGGTTTTAAAGTAGGCTTTTTACTTGTTAAGTAACTACTTGCTACATAACCATAACCTTTTTTATACTTAATTTTTGACCAGCCATTTTTGGTTGAAATGACGGTTACTTTCGTATTGTTTTGCAATTTCCCCAATGTTGTTGCTTTTGTTGACGCACTTTTTCGAACATTTAGATTGCTACCATTTGTTATACTCACATACTTTATTTGTGTAGCTGCTGATGCTTCAATCGTTGGCGTTTGACCTATTCCAATTGCTAACATAAGCGTTGCGCCAATCATTATTGTTCTTCTCACCCTATAGTCCCTCCTATATTGAAAACATGGATACTCTTTCCAAATGAGTATTATAACTGTCATTCAATAGGCTGACTATACAAAACAACGACTTTCGAACTAAAGATATAGGTTTATTATATGAGTATAGGTTTCAAGTCATTTTATACGATTTGAAACTAGCAATCTATTGGCATAAAACATACTAGGTCATCTACACTAGTCTATTTTTCTAATAGACGATGAAGGTTTGCCATCTCGATTGCTGCTACAGCCGAATCATAACCTTTGTTCCCTGCTTTTGTTCCTGCACGTTCTACAGCTTGTTCAATTGACTCCGTTGTGACAACGCCAAAAATAATTGGCACATTCGTTTCAAGTGATACTGAAGCAATTCCTTTTGCCGCTTCATTACACACATAATCATAATGAGTTGTTGCACCACGAATAACCGTTCCAAGCCCAATAATTGCGTCATATTTTTTATAACCTGTTAATTGTTTTGCCATATATGGAATTTCAAAAGCACCTGGTACTTTTACGACGTCAATATTTTCTTCTGCTACACCATGTCTTTTTAAACCATCTACTGCTCCTTCTAATAAACGATTTGTGATGAATTCGTTGAATCTTCCTAATACAATCCCAACTTTTAAGTCTTTTCCGATTAATGTTGTTTCGATCATGTTCATTTTGAATACGCTCCTTTTGTTTGTTCAATATATTGTTTTAATGCTTCGATTGAAATGATAGGTAATACGTGTTTTTTAGCAAATGCGGTCAACTTTTCACCTGTCAGCATATGTCCATCATCACCCATAATTTCACAAATTACTGCTGCTTCTTTTTTATCGCATAACTTTGCCAAATCCACTCCTGCTTCCGTATGCCCATCACGTTCTAATACACCACCAGCTTTTGCAATAAGCGGAAACACATGTCCTGGACGACGAAAATCTTGTGCTACGGTTTGTTCACTTGTTAAAGCTTGAATGGTTAATGCACGATCATAAGCACTGATACCTGTTGTCGTATCGATATGGTCAATCGAAATTGTAAAGGCTGTTCCATGATTATCCGTATTATCTTCTGTCATCGGCGCTAATGCTAAGCGTGTCGCCATTTCTTCAGAAATAGGTGTACAAATTAATCCACGCCCCTCAATTGCCATGAATGTTACTTGTTCAGGTGTAATCGTTTCTGCTAATGCAACGAGATCCCCTTCATTTTCACGTGTTTCAGAATCAGTCACGATAATCATGCCACCAGCTCGTAAAACACGAAGTGCTTCTTCTATTTCTTGCATGTTCTTTCACCTCAAAATCCATTTTTTCGTAAAAAATCTTCTGTTAAAATTGTCGCCATTTGGCTTTGTACATATTTTCCGATGTAATCCGTTTCGATATTGACGACATCACGTACTTTTTTCATATGCAAAATCGTTGTTTCATATGTGTGCGGAATAAGCGAAACTTCAAATGTCCGCGCGTTTAACGCAAAAATCGTTAAGCTAATCCCGTCCAATGTCACAGAACCTCTTGGCACCATCTGTTTGATGAATTTCGGTTCTGTTTCAATCGTTAAGCGAATTTCGTTCGATGTTTTTAAGATTCTCTGAATTTTCCCGACTGTTTCAACATGTCCTGTCACAATATGTCCACCTAATCGTCCTTGCAACTGTAAAGTCCTTTCAACATTCACTTTTTCACGTAGCTGTAGACGATGTAGTGTTGTTGTATGAAAGGTTTCTTTCATAACTGTCGCATGAAAAGCGTACTGCTCTAATTTTTCAATTGTTAAGCAAACACCATTTACTGCAATCGAATCACCCAGTTTCGCATCTTGTAAAATTTTTTCTGCTTGAATTTGCAACACCATATTTTCATTCGCTTGTCGAATCGATTGAATTGTCGCAACTTCTTCTACAATCCCTGTAAATATACGAACCACTCCTTTCCCAAAATAAAAAACTACCCTCGATTGATGAAACAATTCAGGGTAGTTTTATGGAAGAATGATTAAAATTCATGTCTAAATAAACCTGTTGACATACGTCTTTTTAACAAGTTTTGTTCACACATCCTTCTCCCATCCAGACTGTACTGTCGGTTCTGGATTCTCACCAGCTCCTGCTCCGAAAAGCTCACGGACTTATCGCTCTAACACGCATCACCGTCGATTGGGAATTTCACCCGACCCCGAAGGATTATTCAGTTTGATACAACAAAAAAGACCTTCATTTACATGAGGTCGCTGAAAAAAGGTATGTTCAAATAAGCCTATGATTTTTCGGATCATAAACAAATTTTTACATGTCTTCTCCCATCCAGACTATACTGTCGGCACTGGATTCTCACCAGTTCCTGCTTCAAAAAGCTCACGGACTTATCGCTCTAACGCGCATCACCGTCGATTGGGAAT
Organism: Kurthia sp. 11kri321; assembly: GCF_001534765.1. Classification (NCBI taxonomy): domain Bacteria; kingdom Bacillati; phylum Bacillota; class Bacilli; order Caryophanales; family Caryophanaceae; genus Kurthia; species Kurthia sp. 11kri321. Next base: position 1,311,422 of record NZ_CP013217.1, on the reverse strand, counting down.
TTCACCCGACCCCGAAGACGATTCTGTTGTCACAATAAAAAAGACCTTCATTTACATGAGGTCGATGAAAAAGGTATGTTCAAATAAGCCTATGATTTTTTCACATCATAAACAAATTTTTTGCATCTTCTCTCATCCAGACTATACTGTCGGTCCTGGATTCTCACCAGCTCCTGCTCCGAAAAGCTCACGGACTTATCGCTCTAACGCGCATCACCGTCGATTGGGAATTTCACCCGACCCCGAAGATTTTTTTAATTGTAGCTATACCATACCACTAATTTATTCAGAAAACTAGATTTTTTACAAAAAAACTCAAAAGACCACGAATGATTACGTGGCTTTTGAGTGATTCGAGAGGGACTTAAATTGACTGGGATCGTGTGAATTCGAACATTCGACTGGCGAAACGGGTCACTCGCTGATTGATTTAGGACATTCGCTCGTTCAAACGGGCCACTCGAAGGCGAAAATGGGTCACTCGTCCACTTATTTCGATTCTAAAGTTGTAACGACGATTTCTGGGCGGTTGAAGACACGTAGTGGGAAGAGACTATTTCCTAGACCACGGCTAATTACGTGTTGCAACTGTTCCACTTGTTCAATTCCTTCTGTATGTTTCGGTAATAGTGAGGCATCATGATCGACTAACCCACCTAAAAATGGTAAGCGAATTTGTCCGCCATGTGCATGTCCTGTGTATGCAAGGTCAATTCCAGCTTGTGCGTATTTTTCTCCAAATTCTGAACGGTGTGCTAATAAGATTTTGAACTGATCTTGTGGAACATTCACCAGCGCTTTTGCTAGCATATCTTCTGTTGTTTCGCCGGATAAAGGGTCACTAATACCGATAAGTTGAATACGCGCACCATTATAATGGAATGTTTCTGCTTCATTATTTAAAACATGCACGCCCCTTTTTTGGAGTGCTGTATGAATCTCTTTAACTCGATTAATTGAAATTTCATGATTACCATCGACAAAATAAGTCGGGGCAATTTTTGTAAAACCATCAACTGCTTCTAGACTTCTTCCCAGTTTATAATTATTGCGATCAATTAAATCGCCTGTTAAAAAAATTAAATCGGGTTTTTGCTTTTTTACTTGTTCAATTAGTCGTTGTTGGTGACGACCAAATTTCGCATCGTGCAAATCTGAAATTTGAACAATTGTTAAACCATTCATTTCTTTTGGTAATGTTTTTACTTGTAACGTATGTTTTGATAATTGTAGCCATTGATTATTAGCTATATAAAAAACAAAAAGTACAACAAGTGCACCAATTATTTTAATTAGTTTCTTCATATTGAATTCATCCTTTATTTCAACAATAAATTAAGGATAACGAACGATGTAACATTATGCAATGCATATCAATTTATCGAATAAATTATTAAAATAATTAGAATTATCAGAATTATTAAATCGTTTATTTGTCCTTTTTTTCTACTTTAAGTATTATTTTAGCTATTTTTTTAAATTTATTTGTTTACAAAACAGACTTATATCTTGTGATTCAATCATTAGAGTGCTATACTTTTAAAAAAAGTCAGAAAAAGGGAGAGAATCGCACATGCAATATTCTAACCGCGTATTAAATACGCCCTCATCATTCATCCGAAATATTTTAAAAGTTACGGACGCGCCAGACGTCATTTCTTTCGCAGGTGGCTTACCAAATCCGATTTCTTTTCCACTTGAAAATTTACAAGAAGCAATCAATCGTGCAATCGATGAGAATGGAAGCAAAATTTTCCAATATGCTTCAACGAATGGTTACTTACCACTACGTCAATATATTGCAGATAAATATAATCGTAAGCATGACTTAGGTATTACAGCAGATGATATCCTATTAACAACAGGTTCACAACAAGCACTATCATTATTATCTCAAGTGTTAATTAATCCTGGGGATGGCATTATTATTGAAGAACCTGGTTATTTAGGTGCGATTCAGGCCTTCACAATGAGTGAACCGTCATTCTACCCTGTTACATTAGAAGAAGATGGGTTAAACCTTGAAGAATTAAAAGTTGCGCTCGATCAGCCGAATGTAAAATTCATCTATACAGTGCCGAACTTCCAAAACCCAACAGGTCTTACGTACACAGCAGAGCGTCGTAAAGAAGTATATGAATTAATTAAAGACCGCGATATTATTTTAGTAGAAGATGATCCATACGGTGAGCTACGTTTCAAAGGTGATTCATTACCTTATATTGCGGCTGGTAAATCAGAAAATAGTGTGTTACTTGGTAGTTTCTCAAAAACCGTTACACCAGGTATGCGTTTAGGCTTTATTATTTCAAAAAATAAAGAATTGATGCGTCATATTGAAACAGCAAAACAAGCATCTGACTTACACACCAACATCTTCTCACAATATGCAATTTATGAATATTTAACGCATAATGAATACGATACACATGTTCAAAAAATCATCGAACTATACGATGCACAGTCAAAAGTGATGTTGGAAGCTTTAGAAGAACACTTCCCTGAGAATGTATCATTCACACGTCCTGAAGGTGGCATGTTCGTCTGGGCTACATTAAATAATGGTATGACAGCGATGGAATTCTTCGAAAGAGCGATGGATGTCGGCGTAGCATTCGTACCAGGCGATCCATTCTATACATCGAAAAAAGATGTGAATACACTGCGTCTAAACTACACAAACTCAGCACCCGAAGTAATTCGCGACGGTATTAAACGTCTCGCTACTATTTTAAAAGATGCTGAAATCGTTCAAAAATCATAAATTCATAATGAAAAAAGGAATCGCTTTACAAGCGATTCCTCTTTTTATATACAGTTATTACTTCGCCTGACGAAGTGTTTGCTCGTCTAGTTTAATCGTTTCTGTTTTACGCGTACCATCACTTTGTAAATTATCACGAATTTGAATATACGGTGTATTCAAATTCAGATATGTATTTGATAATAAATCTATTTTATTTTGTTCTGTTAAATCAGCATAGACAGGGTTTGTTGAACCGCCACCCGAGTTAGCGAATGTGAAAAACATCATCGCAATTGCCATATGGTCAAATGTATTATTTTTAATACGTATATTTTTTACACCACTCGCTGAAATACCTTTTACAACTTCATTGCGTGGATCCGTTGATTCGAGTGTGAATGTGTTGTTTTCAATGATGGCGTTTTCCCAATTAAGCGCGCGTATAAAATCGTTTCGTAGGTTTTTCATTGTATTGTTTCGAATCGTAATGTTTTTATGAATTTTCTTTTCTGAGTATTTATGCGTACCAACAGCACGTGGAATATTTTCGAATGTATTATGTTCAATTAATACATTGGTATTTGGTTGTGCATCAAACTTGCTCCAGCGTTGACTCCACCCTTTTGTTTCGCGGTCGGGTGTATCGATATTAATTGCTTCTTTCACCGACATTAGAGGGTCATTAGCTGATTTAAACGTTGAATTGCGAATCGTTACGTTTTTCGATGCGTCCAGTTCGATGAAGTGCGCATAATTGAAGTTTCGGAATTGAATATTGTCAACAAGAACGTTTTGATTATGTCCCATAATAATCGTAATGCCTTTTGGAACATATTTCATATCAAACGTGACCGTTCCTTTACCGATAAACTTAATATTTTTCTCACCGTTGTATTTTCCATATGCACCGTCAATTAATGCTTTTGAAGGTGATACGAGTTGGAACATCGAAGCAGATGGTGTGATGATGTTTGTTCCTGTTTTTGTCGTTTTGACCATTTTGACACCGTCTTGAAATTCTAATGTTACGTTAGATGGAACATAAATCGCATTTGTAATATTATACGTTCCTTTTTTAATAATGAGTTTGCCACCTTTTTTCTTTTCAAATTCGTTCATATAAGAACGGAATAAATAGTAGTGTTTCGTATATTGATTATACGTACCGTATCGTTGAAACATAGGGTCGAGTGGTTTACTATTCGGTGTGATCGTGTAGGTCTTTGCATTTGCTTCTTCTGGTTGAATGGTTATTACACTTATAATTCCTACTATCAATAAAAGAAACGAAATAATCCTAATTTTATTCATTGTTATTAACTCCTTTAGATATTTATCACAGCGAGAATTATAGCACATAAAAATTTAAAAATGGTTATTTTTTCAATTTAAAAATTCTTTTTTACATGAAAAAGAGATTAGGACATATTGTGTTTTAAACACATACGCCCTAATCTCTTTTTTGTTATTCATTTATAAAATAAGCGACAAAATAAAGGTCCAAATACAGACGAATACGAGGAAGCCTAAACTATATTTTAAGGTCATCTTCGTTAATGTCGATTCTTTTCCTTGCTGTCCTACGGCTGCTGTTGCAATGGCGATTGATTGTGGTGATACGAGTTTGGCAATTACACCACCTACCGTATTCGCTGCAACGAGTAACGTCGAATTAGTTGATAAGGCTGCTCCTGCTGTGGCTTGAATCGGCGCAAATAGCGTATTATTATTTACTACTGAACCCGTCATGAATACGCCAATCCATCCTAATATTGGTGAGATGAATGGAAAAGCACTTCCCGTTTTTGCTGCAGCTTCACCGAGCGCCATCGTCATACCACCATATGTCATGAGTTTGGCAATACCGATAATCGCGCAAATCATAATAATGGGTACCCAGAACTCTTTAACCGTCTCTTTTAATAAATGACCACTTGTTTGGAATGTCATGTTTTTGGTTGTGAGAATCGTGACAATGACTGCAACTAAGAGCGCACTGCCCGTTGCCCCAATAATGTCGAGTGACATATTAATTTCAGAACCCGGAATGGTAAAATTAGCAACAAGTGAAGATAAGGCGCCACCTTCAGCAAATAGACCTTTAAAGGCTGGTAAGCTCCAAATTAAAATGAAAAGTGTAAGGAGATAGAATGGTGACCATGCTTTGATGATGTCTTTTGCTGTATGTTTTTCATATTCTAAGTCATGTCCACTGAGGAAGAATGTGTTTTTCGGTGACCATTTTTTACAAAGTAACGCAAGTGCGCCCATTGCTAAAATTGGAGGTACGATATCCGCAATTTCTGGTCCTAAAAAGATGGTAAATAGTGCTTGTGATACAGCATATGTGATACCTGTTGTTAAAATGGCTGGCATGGTTTCTTTAATACCTTTAAATCCATCAACAAGCCAGACCATTAAAAATGGGATGGAGAGATTGATCAGAGGTAGTGTTAAAGCTGTCATACGTGATACATCTAAAGATGAGATTCCTTCTTGTAAATCAAATGTATCGATAATCCCGACTGGAATACCAATTGCACCAAAAGCGCCTGAAGCACCGTTTGCAATCAAACAAAGCATAGCTGCTTGTAGTGGTTTAAAACCGAGTGACATGAGAAGTACTGCACAGATTGCAACTGGAACACCAAAGCCTGCTGCACCTTCTAAAAAGGCATTAAAACAAAAGCCAATGAGTAGTAATTGAATACGTTGGTCATGTGAAATTCCAGCAATCGAACTACGGAGAACATCAAATTTTCCTGAATTCACAGAAATTTTATACAGCCAAACAGCCATAACGATAATATAACCGATTGGTACAAGCCCTTGAATGATACCTTGAATAATACTTCCGACGCCATTTCCAAAAGATAAATGAAAGAAACCATATACTAACACAAAGGTCACAACTAGATTAATTAAAGCTGTTGTAATGCCTTTCATTTTTAAAACGGTTAGACAGATTAAAAATAAAAGGATAGGAATAACCGATACGAGAACGGTTATGCCAATTTGACCAAAAGGGTTATATTGTTCGACTAACATACGATGCGTTCACCTACCCTATTTTTATGAAGACCAAATAGATGCTTGAATATCTTTTAGTGCTTTAACGGATGCATCAAATTTTTCACGTTCATCTGCATCTAAGTCTAATGTAAATACTTTCTCAACACCTTGACGATTAATGAGGCATGGTACACCTGTAAATACATCTTCATGTCCATTTTCCCCACTTTGTAACGCGCCTACAGGTAGAACAACTTGTTCATTGCGTAAAATGGCTTTTGTAATACGCGCAAGCCCCATCGCAATACCGTAGAAGGTTGCACCTTTTGAGTCAATAATTTTATAAGCCGCATCACGTACTTCAATACCTATCGCTTCTTTTCGTTCATCTGATAACTTTAATGCGATTTTTTGACCGTATAACGTAGCTGCACTCCAATAAGGTAATTGTGTATCACCATGTTCACCGATAATATATGCATGAATACTAGTCGGTGCTGTTTGAAATTCTCTACCTAATATATTGCGAAGTCGAGCGGAATCTAAGATAGTACCTGAACTTAAAATACGTTCTTTTGGTAATTTAGAAAATTTCCATGTCGCATATGCCAAGATATCTACTGGGTTAGTTGCGACAATAATAATGCCATTAAATCCTGTATCCATAATTTTTGAGACAATTTCTTCAAATACTGCTATATTTCTGTGTACCAAATCAATACGTGTCTCACCTGACTTTTGGGCTACTCCTGCACAAATAACAACAATCGCCGCTTCTGCACATTCATCAAAATCTCCAAAACGAATTTTCATAGAGGATGGTGCATAAACGATACCGTCTTGTAAATCTAATACATCACCTGTCGCTTTTTTTTCATTTGCATCCACAATAACTAGTTCATCACTAATTCCTTGATTGACTACTGCATAAGCATAACTTGAGCCAACTGCTCCAGCACCAATTAAAACAATTTTATTGCCTTGTGTTAAGTTCACAGATGTTTCCTCCCTTTTCATCAACTACTTACACATTCCACTGACAAGACAAATTGAAACTCCCAACACATTCCATAAAAATCTCTTTAAACTATAAAAAGTAGAAACTACATTTTATTGTAATTTCTACTTTGTTTATATTTATTCACTTACTTAAAAATCTATTTCTTTTTGCTACGTTTGAACACGAGATATAAAATGACACCAATCACTGCAAGTAAACCAATAAACATTAAAACAGAAGACCATTTTAATGCACTTTGAGATTGCTTAGGTGCTGCTTCTTTTTGTTTTTCTATGCTGAATTGTGCGCGATTTGTGAATGTTTGTTGTTCTTTATTTTGCACAGCAACTGATGCATCAGCTGATAAATTTTGAATTTGGCGTAAGAATTTTGGCGTAATTTGATTTTGACTGCTTCCCTCTCGATTAAACTGTAATGCGATATAAGCATCATCCCATGGATTCTTTTGAATCGTCGCATAGCGCATAATTGTCTCTTTTATAAAACCATCTTCTGCGAAATCCGGTTTATCATCTTTCATTACTAATGGACTTTTCTTGTTCAAATCTTTTTGTAACGTACCCGCTTCACCAACAAAAATAAGATGACGTCCTTTTAACTTCTCTTTTTGAATTGCGTCAACCGTTTTTAATTCATAATTTGGTGCAGAAGCACTTAATGCCGAAGACGTGTACAGTGCATTTAAGTCTTCTAATGCTACATTTTCTATACTGTCAATAACAACATATGTTCCTTGACGTGTATTTGTGAAGATTCCTGGATAACTCGTTAAACTCGCGACAGCTTGTTGGTTATTCTCTGTAGTTGAAAAGTTTAATGTACTTTCTTTTGAAATGAATAACCACTTCTGCTGATCATTCGTTGTACATGGATTATTCGTATTAGAGCCATTTAATTTAAATTGGATATCTAGTAGATGATTATTTTTCAATGCATTCTTTTCTATTGGAACATTGATTTCAAAAAAGCCTTTATCTTGTTTTACTTCTTTTAAAGTGATAGCGTGTGGAATTCCGTTTACTTCCATTACTAACTCCGCTTGTTTAGCATCTAAAATAGACGATTTTTTTAGTTTCAATGTTGCTGTAATAGCCTTATCTACATCAAAATCTTGCGGTAAGTAATAAAAGTAATGTCCTGATTCATATACTGCATTTGAAATTTCGAGATTTTGAATTCCCATCTGTTCAAAAGTTACAATACCTGCTTCACGTAAAGGTTGTTTTGGCTCTTCCCCAATCGTTATTGCTTTTCCACTTAATTGTGAAACGAACTCTTGATTCGATACAACTGCAATTTTCCCATCCAAATCTGTTGATTTTTTAGCTGTTACGACTAAAACATTTCGTTTTGTATTTTTAATTTTTTCTTGTGCTGTTTGAAGTTGAATTGTATTCTCTGTCGTTTTGACATTCATACGTTTTAAAAGATTTTTAACTGGCGCTGTTTTAAAATCTCCTATAACACCTACAAGAATTTTATTGGTTTGACGATTTTCAAAATCTTTCTCTTTCACTAATACAATTTGATTTTGATTTGCTACTTGTTTTTTTAAATAACTAACTATTTTTAAAGCTGCATCCATTGTTTCGACATTTGCATCATCTGGAATAACGACATCTGTTTTTGATTGGAATGATGTAAATTTAGATGGATAGTCTTGTAGCATTAACTCTCCTGCTGTGACATCTCCTTGAATTTGAAGGTATGAAGCTGGATTAATACGTAACCAGTTTCCTGATGTATTATTTTCAACACAGACACCTTGTTTAATAACTCCGTAAAAAATAATTGTTACTTCGTGTGCACCTTTTTTTAGCGCTTTTCCTTTTAAATCTAGTTGAACAGTGGTTTTATCTTTATTTCCTTCTAATTTCACTGTTTTTTGATTTTCGCCATCTACTCGAATCGTTAAAGATGATGGTGAGATGAGCAGCGAACTGTGGTGTACATCTAAAACAATTTGATTCTTTCCTTTTTGTGCATCTTCCGATAAATAATAATTATACGTAAATGAATCAGATACACCTTGTAAATTAATCGCGGTAGTTGTAATTGGTTCTTTTTTAATATCCTTTGCTGAAACGGTTATATTAAACAACATAAACGATAGGAAGGTGAGTACTACAAATCCGAAGAACTGTTTAATCATCTTTTTTACCTCCTTGATCTTTCTGGCTAAAACGTTCTGTTTTGTACCATTTGACTTCTTCTTTAAATATGGCACGTTTTATTTCTTGATAGAGTGAATATACAACGAGTGCAATCCACATTTGTGAATACGTAAAATACATAAGAATTACGTAGAAAAAATTTTTTCGATTCATTTCATTTTTTTCAATACTTAATGTAATCATTACTTCCCCTAAGAATAGTAAGAAAGCTAAAATCCACAAAGCAATCGCAACATTTCCAATGGATAATTGTAAATCATAGAATAGGTTTACAATAAATAAACCATTCGAAAGAATAACTCCGAAGAAGAAAAGAAAATACGTGAAAAAGAAATAAAATAAATCAAAAATAATTCGTTTTCTCTTTAATGTTGCGAATTGCCGTAAAAACTTTAAGACAACATATTGATTTCCCCGTGCCCAGCGTGTTCGCTGTTTCCACCATACACCGAGTGTTTCGGGTTCTTGTTCCCATGTAATAGCTTTAGGGAAAAATCGAATATGATAGCCAAGATTGTAAACACGAATCGTTAATTCCGTATCTTCTGCTAACGCTTTTACATCCCAACCGCCAAGTTCTTCAATAACTGAGCGACGAATCGCAAAGTTAGTGCCTGGAATAGTTGCGACACCAAACCATTTCCAACGTCCACCTTGTGCCATCCATTGAAAACAAATCGTTTCAATGTTAATAAATCGGGTTAACCATGTTTTTGCGGCATTGATTACACGAAACTTTCCTACCATTGCAGCGGCTTTTGGGTCATTTATGAGACCCATTACTAAATACCAAACAGCCTTTTTTTCTGGTGTATTATCTGCATCATATACGCAAATAATTTCACCTTTGGAATTCGCTAAGGCTTCATTCAATGCAGAAGACTTTCCCTTCCCTTTATTCGGTGGTTTTGTTTCTAATACGCGAATGAATGGATAGCGATCCGCAAATTCTTGTGCGATTTCACCTGTACGATCTGATGAATTATCATTAATGACGATAATATCAAGCTTATCTTTTGGATAATATAGTCGCGACATAGCAGTAAGAGTTTGTGCCATGACTACTTCCTCATTATGTGAAGGAATAAATACACTGACAGTTGGTAAATCTGTCATATTTTTTTCCCACTTAGGAATAACGCGCTCATAAGTACGATAGTGACGATATCCCCCCTGCATTAAAAACATATGGTAGAGGAGCATAACCCAAATTAAAATCAACGCGGTAAAAAAGAGTGTGTTAGCCATTTGGTTTCCTCTCCTCAAATAAACGTTTTTTTAATGTAAATCGTAGTCGTAGAACATTTAAGAAAAAGAGTGCTACGAATAATAAGACAATTCCAAATAAGACCCAAAGTGAGAATTCGAATGGACTCGTCTCCCATTTATACTTGATTAAATCGATATAACGATTTTCTTGTTTTACTGCCAACTTTCCCGTATCCGATTGTATAATCGTCAAATCTGTCACTTGTACTTTTGCCTTAATTTTACGCAAATCAAGCCATTCAAATTGTGGAAAAGTATTTAAAATAGATAAAGTTCGAGCAATTTCTTCAGGTTTTTGTTGTACATTGATTTTTATACCAGCCATAGAACCTTGAATCGTCGTTAAATTCTTTAGTTGCTGTATTAAAATAGGTTCACTTTCTAAGTTACTCGTGATAGGTGTGAGATTTGTTGAATAGACTTGTAAGTGATACATGTAAGAAGGTTTTGTAACAAGTGGCTGTACGCCATTAAACTCACTCGACTCATCACTATATTGTAATGTCCCGAAATACGTACTGAAATGTTGTGCGATTTCTTCATATACATAAGAACTTGCTTGACCATTTTCAATTGTAAAAGCAATTGGATATAATTTTGCTCTTGATAAAGCACTCACTGCTTCTTGAATACGTTGTTTTGTATATTGTTTTTCAATTTGTCCATTTTTTTTCCTTGCCTCTTGAAAAGCTTCTTTTGATGAAAATTCTTCTATACTATAAAATGGCTTAGCTTGCGCACTATTTAGCGCTGTAATCGGTTGATTCAACTTGTCATCCCAAAACTCATGCTGTTTTTGATCTTCTTGGCGATAAGATAATCCATAACCATTGACAATAATAGCAACTCCTTTTGCCTGTTCTTCTTGAAGTAAATCACGAAGTTCTTTTGCCTCACTTAGTTGATTAATACTTTTACGATTTGCTGTATATTCAACTGCCGAAACAGCTAATGCATATGGCACATTTTCTCTTTTTAATTGGTCTGTTAATGTTTTTAATTGTTTAGGCGATGTCGATGGTCGAATCCCATCAATAATCATCCAAACGCGGTGTTTGGGTGGTTGATACCATGTTGTCTTATTTGCAATAAACGGCTGTAGGTATAATTGAAATTCGTCTGTCCATTTATTCAATGATAAATAATAATCTTTGTTGTGTTTAAGAAGAATGGGATACGTACGATGGAGTGTCTTTCCCTTAATTACTTCTTTATAATTTGAAGTTGTTTTTAAAAAGGGAATTTTAGTTGTTAAAGTTTTTGAGTCGATTTGTACAAAATCACCCATTCCTTCTATTCTTAAATCTCGAAAAGCTTCGAACTGATTAGCATTATAACCGATGAATAGCTTTTGACGTGGGAATTTTTGAATCCATTCACGTGGTTGTCTTGAAATGTCAGCTTCATTCATACCAATATAAATAATAGTGGTTGCTTCATTCACTTGCTGTTTTGTAATCTTACTAATCGGTTCAACGACTGTGTCGCCATACGATGAAAAAAGGGCATCTACACGATGAACTGTCTTTTCTTCCATAGGTGTCGTAGCATTATATACGATTAAAATAGTAGGTTTCTTTTGACTTTGCGCCTGCGTTGTCTCGGGAATCCAACTAACAACAAGCAAAAAAGCAAAGAAAGTAAGAACACCCTTAAATTTCATTAATTAATGACTCACTTTGAGCGACTTCAACCATATCGTTAAAGCTCACTTCTGTTTTAGGTGTATACGTATAATGCCCTACTTTAAATTGAAGGGTCACTAAATTTCCCGATAGTAACTGATGTTCTTTTAAATGTTCTGATAATTTTTCATAAATAACTTGAATGTAGGTACTCGGTGTCTCGGGCAAAATAAGCGCAAAATGATTTTCGTCGTAACGATACTTTCGATCTGTCAAGCGCATAATGCCATTAATTTTTTCAGCTAATTGTGAAATGAGATACTGTGTTTCTTTTTCACCATATAAATTTCTAAAGTTCTTAAAATGTTGTATTTCAATTAATAAAAAAACAAAAGGGTCCTCATTTCTGTCAGAACGTCTTGCTTCCTCAACAATGGCTTTTTCAAGACGAATACGATTATCAAATCCACTATCCGTATCTGTCGCCACGTATTTTTCAACGCTCCCTTGTAACATATGGATTTGTTTAGCACTTTCAACTGTCAACTCATGAATCCTTCCAGAGATTAAAACTAAAATTAGAATCGCAATACCATAGATGAAAAATTCAGTTAGTTGTAAATCGAATGGCATGAAGACCATTGTTTTCTCTGTTAATTGTAAATAGAAAATGATTGTTCCGATTAAAAAAAGATAAATCAAACTAAGCAATAATCCAAGTACAGCACCATAGTAAAGAGATACTGCTACCAATAAGATTAAAAATAAAGCAAGTAAAATACCTTGACTGCCTTTTAAATAAACCATATACAGTGGTAGCTGGACTAATAAAAGCAGAACAATTGTTAAAAAACTTGCTGTTTTTTGATGTCTTGTCATCGTACCCACCCTCCTTTAGTTAGTAAAGGTAGTAAATTATCAAAAATATGTGTTTCACCATTTTTTGCAATATAAGAGCCATAGTATTGCGTATTTTTATGGTGATTTTTCAACTGATTCATGCGCTTATTGATTGCTTTTTCAAGTGTTTTGTCTTTAACAGCTTGACTATAAAAGATAGCATAGCTATAAACAGCTGGTGATTCATAACGCACAACAGGTTGTAATGTTTTTCGATTATATTGACCATATAATTTACCATCTTTTTTCATCTTTTCTTTTAATAGCTGATGAAATTTAGATGTAGATTTAATTTCTTGCACATTTCGCGCTGTTAATAATTGATCAATCATATGCACTGTGTCATCAAATTGATAGGTTTTCGTTTGGATATCAAATTTTTTAGCGTAAAGTCCATTGGCATCTTGTGGTGCATTTCGAATAACCTCAACATTTTTTTCTAAAATTTCAGGTGTTAATTGCATACGCTTATAGTAACTTGGTGCAGCGTAACTTAACGTGATTTCTTTTGCACGGTTTTCAGATTGCTCACTACCAAAATCAACAAAATAATCTTCATACATGGTGTATGCTTTATTGGCATCAATCGTTTTAGAAAGTAATTGCTTTACTTCTTTGTTTCCCCATTTTCTAGCCCCTAAATCTAATGCCTTAATCAAACGTAAATCATCGATTAATGCATTTGTATCAGAGCGTTTACCTTCTTTGATTTCCCATGAGATGAGGTGATTTGGAAGAATTAACGATTGTTTCACTGCTTGAAAACTTTTCATATAGTTTGTTTTGTCATTCGTTTGAATGAAATAGAGCATAAGAAGCCCCATCGATTCTGCTAAATACTCATTTTTTCGATTCGTTAAATTGGTAGAAAGAAGACCATTTTTAGAAGCGAATTCTTGAAAAATCACAGTCGCTAAACGTGATTTTTGGTTTTCTGTGTAACGAATAGTTTCTGTTTTTGGCGTATTTTTTATTGATTGACATCCCAATAAACAAAGAGACATAATCATTAAAATTACTATTTTCCGATGTCTCATTCTACTTTTCACCTTCTTCAAATTCATATTCTCTTATTTTCTTTATTAAATAATACACTTTTTAACCAGAAATAACACAAAAAGTTAAGATAGACAAATGAGTATTTTTAAAATCTCATTCACATACTCTTCCATTTTCGCATGACTATACATTATAATGAGAAGGATGTCAGGAGGCACTTATATGAATATTCAAATTGAAAAATCAACAAATGCAAAAGTCATCCATAAAATTATGATGAAAGCGTACGAGGAATATGCACATGATGCTGCACCTTCCAGCGCTTTATCTGAGACGGTTTCGTCTATAAAAGAAGCACTTTTAAACGGACAAGAAGCACTTGTAGGAACGATTGCTGGACAACCAATTGCATGTGTTCGTTATAAAATTCACGATAACGGACTTCAGTTCTTCCGTATGTCTGTATTACCTACAATGCAAGGTTTAGGGATTGCTAAACAATTGATTAATGAGTTAGAACAAATTGCACGTACTGCTAATCTAAATACGATTTATTGTCGTGTACGTGTCAGCGTGTTACGTAATCTTCAGCTTTATCAATCAAAAGGTTATTCAATCTACGATCAAGAAACCGTTATGACAGATGAAGGTGTACCAATCGAAGTTGTTTCGATGAAAAAGATTATTGCTCCACTCACATAATAAAAAGGATAAACCCGCTCACATGGGTTTATCCTTTTTCTATTCCTTATTTATGCTTCTGCAAACTTATCTTCTTGTGAATTTTCATTTAATTGCTCCTCTTTCATCTGCTTTAAAACAGAATTACGCAACAAATATAGCGTGAGAGAAATCACAATAATACCAGTTCCAATTAAAACAGATGGCGCACCGAAATAATCATATAAAAACCCGTATATTAAAATGCCAAAAGGCATCATCCCCATAGCAAGTGTTTCAAATAAAGCAAACACACGCCCCCTATAAGATTCTTCTATACTTTTTTGTAAAATCACACCAATTGGGACATTCGTACATACTTCTGTCATCGTCATTAAAAATGATGTAATTCCGTAATAAATAAATAGTTGTATATATGTTAATTCAAAAAGAATAAGTGGTAATGCAAATAAGAAAAATATCGTGCTGAGTATTAAAAGCGCTCTTTTTGAGAATAAAATCGGATTTTTTAAATTTTTACGTGCTGTTAAATAGATGGAAGCAAGTAACATCCCCACTGCGCCAATCGATTCAATCCATCCGACATGAAGTGACTTAAACTGCACGACTTCCACTAAAACATACGAAATACCAACTGCAAATGCGGAGAAAAAAAGATTCAAACAAAGTGCGAGTGTAATAATTGTTTTAAGTGTCTTTCGATTTTTAATATAGTGATAGGCAGATTTCATACTCTTTAGAAAAGGCTCTGACTTTTGTGCATGGTTTTTTTCTGTTTTATAAAGATTAAAATTCATCGTTGCATCTAACAATGTACTTATACTAAACGCGATGATTTGAATGATTAAAAATACTTCAATCGATACAAAACCATACAAAATACCACCAATCATCGGTGCGCTAATTGCAGCAAGTGACATAGATAATTGATTCAAGCTCATGACCTTTTGGATGCGGTCTTGGTCGACTAATTGTCCAATTGAAGCGGTTAATGTAATTCCACTACACGATGTGAAAATAGTATAGAACACCATCATGATATATATCGCCATGATGGACATTCCTTGCCAATTCGCGTAAAGCAACAGTATCGCAACCGTTACAACGGTTAAAATTTGCGAACTAATAACTAATACCTTTTTATTATAACGGTCTGCCATATAGCCGATAAGTGGCGAAAAGAGAACACGTGGCACAATCGAACAAAGAATATTAATTGAAAAACTAGTTGCTGAACCGGTTAATTTTAAAATATATAACGAAATCCCGAACGCGACGATATTTGCTCCCATAACCGAAACAAATTTACTAACTGCAAAAATACCTATGTGATAACTTGCTTTTCGTAAAGACTGTTCAGAAGTCATCTCTAGCCCTCCTATAAAGTTTAATATAATTAAACTTATTATAACGGATGATTTACTTGCCCACAAGTTAAAAGTTTAATATAATTAAACAAGAGGTGTTGAAATGAAAACTTTAGGACAGCGAATACGCTCTTTGCGTAAATCAAAAAAGATGACACTCGTTGATATTGCAGGTGAACAAATGACCAAAGGGATGCTTAGTTTAATTGAAAACGATAAAGCGAAGCCATCTATTGAAAACTTACAATACATTGCAAATCAGTTACACGTAGAAGTGAGTGTACTGACTGACCCATTCCCACTTACTGAACTAAGAAGAATCATTGATGACCTTCATCAAATTGTTCAAAATAAAAAATGGCTCGATGTATCTCAAGCCATTCAAGTAAAAAATTTAGTTGAACCGATTATTTCTGAGCTACCAGCAAATTATGAAGCAGCTCAAATTTACTTATATTATTTAAAAGTATTTCCGCCACTAGAGGCGTTCGAACAAGGGATTGAAGAAGCTAAAAAAGCGGTTGTCTTTTTCAAAGAACTCGCCCTATATAAAGAACTCGCTACAACCTATACATTACAAGCGATTTTCTATTTTAATCAGTTACAATTTGAACAGGCGTATGAAACGATTCAAGTTGCT
Organism: Kurthia sp. 11kri321; assembly: GCF_001534765.1. Classification (NCBI taxonomy): domain Bacteria; kingdom Bacillati; phylum Bacillota; class Bacilli; order Caryophanales; family Caryophanaceae; genus Kurthia; species Kurthia sp. 11kri321. The sequence goes on along the minus strand of NZ_CP013217.1, from coordinate 1,294,988 downwards.
TATAAATTAGTTCAATCACCTTACTATACGATTGATCCGATTACACGAATTGACGTATCGTACCATATGGCATCATTTTGTTATGCAACGAATCGTTTGGATGAAGCCGATCAAGTTTTACAACACTTGCTTAAAACATGTCACGAAGAGAAAATATTTCACTTTTATGCGCATATTATTCGGATGGCAGCTTATGCAGCCATGATTTTACAGCAACCCGAGAAAGTGGAAATGTATCGTGAACGATTAGAAAAATATACGGCTTTTGATACACATCCAAATACACAGTACTATTTACATGTATTTTACTTATTTTATTACAACACATATGACAGTAAGCCTTTAAAAGTATTGGAACATGCACGTATAATGAAAGAATCCGATGAAGCTTTTGAAACTTTACCATATATTGAAGTGGAAACAGGGAAAGCACTTTATAAATTAGGGCGTTTTCAAGAAGCCTGTGAAGCTTTTCATTTTTTTGAGACGGAACGCAATTGGAATGGTGTTCATCCATTTAATACGGCTCGTTTTCAAGAAGGGCTCGCCTATTATGCATGTACACTATTTGAACTTGGTCAAATGGAAGCAGCAAAAAAATGGATTCTGCGTGCATATGAAGAACAAAAAATCATGCTACCCCTTGCTGAAAAACAATGGATTTGTGATACGTATAATTGGTTGATGGAACAGATGATAAAAAATAATGAGTAATGAAAAAAGCTCATCCGACTTTTGTAAAATCGGATGAGTTTTTTTATTTTACGCTGTAAAACGAATCAAATAGCGTTCTTCTGTATGCACTTCTGGTAAATCATCTTCTTGTAAAGGGAGCGTTACTTCTCCTAGCGCATCTTCTTCCTCATCACCAAACCAACAAATATAGACTTCAGCTATATCACCTGTTGGAATGACTTTTTTCAAAGCTGTATGAAGTTGCTGTAAGGCGATTCTTGCCTGCTCATAATGAACAGGTGTCTCGATTTTTGATTGTGGATTTAAATCATCTAATTGACCATTTAATTCAATTTCGTATACATAGTGCGTTTGCAAATGATGATGTTGGACAGTTGTTCGCGCTAAACGGTCAGATGTCTGTTCTGTAAAATGAATTGCTCCTTGCGTCATTTTTTGTAGTTCCTCTAACGGTACATTACTTCCCAAATATGTCACTAGTCCCATCCTTCATCCTCCTATTGAATCTTACGACTTTGTACGACGCCAATTGCGAGCGGTAAAATAACAAAAATACTGAGTAGAGTGGCATATGTTGTAATACCTTGTGATGCCATTATACCAAGTGATACAAACACCATCTCAGCTAATACGAAAGCAAAAAATAGACTGCCTCCATTTCGTAACACAACGATTAGTTTACGATTATGTGTATAAAAAGCTTCTGCATTCTGTTCATTTAATCGTGCAGGATAATTCCCCCACTCTGGATGTTTCATCATAAAATTCATTAACGACCAGAAGCAGTATGTAACAATCGGTATCGTCAACATCGTCCATTTAGAACCTGTCGAATCGAGTTCACCTAGCGCATTATAATGTAGTGGAATCTCGATTGGAATCTTTTGCCAAACCATCGCAATATAGATGACTAAAACACCCCAAATAAGCAAGGTTAAACGTGTATATAATCGTTCCATCGGTGTAAAAGGAACATCAAATTGCTTCATCTTTTTCACATCATACATCAGATTCCCTCCTTTTTCTATATTATAACGTAATTCCCTCTTTCCGTCAGATGTATTAAAAGAGACCGAGACAAAAGTATTTTCAACGTAGCAAATCCCGTATGATTTTTCAAAATCATACGGGATTTGTTCATTCAGATCAATTTTCGCTTCGAAAAACGCTTTCCGCGGGCATGGCTTCAAACTCCTCGTCACTACGTTCCTGTGGGGTTTTCAGCTCATGCTATTCCCGCAGGAGTCGTTTTCTACGCGTTCAATTGATTTGACTATTCGCATTTGAGCCATATTATTTTGTTCTGTCCCAGGCTCTTTCATGTTAGACAGATGTATTTTCTACAATATAATCAAATACTAGATCGGCAATATGTGTCGCTGTTTGATCACCGTGATGTGAGCAAGTCGACTGAATTCCTTTTTGCATTTGCATTAAGCAACCTGGGTTCGCTGTAACAACAATATCTGGATTGATGTCTTGTACATGTTGCATCTTCGTTTCTAAAATCGCATCAGCCATCTCTGGTTGTAAGATGTTATAAATACCTGCTGAGCCACAACATATATTTGCACCAACTAGTTCTTCATATTCAAATCCAGTCATACTCTTTAAAATCTGACGTGGTTCTTCACTTACACCATTTACATTGCGTAAGTGACATGAATCTTGATACGTAATCTTTTTACGTGCTGCTGGTTGAAGCGTCTGTAAAAATTCAGGTAGGCCTAATTTTACAAGCAAGCTGGATAAATCAATTTGCTTCTCTGTAAAGATTTTCGCACGTTCTTCATATACGGGATCATGTGCTAAATGATGGTCATATTCTGCTAAGAATGCGCCACAGCCACCTGCATTATTCACGATATAATCAACGGAATCATCTGTAAAAACATCTAAATTGGCACGTGCATTACGCTTTGCTTTATCCATCTCACCACTATGTCCATGTAGCGCACCACAGCATTGTTGTTGTTTTGGAATTGTTACCTTTGCACCGAGCATCTCAAGTAATGCAATCGTTTTACGATTCGTCTCTAAAAATAAAGTATCCATCAAACACCCCGAAAAGAATGACACATGCATTTGCTTCTTCGGTAACTGTGGAAGTGCTGGCAACGACTTCTTCGCTGGTTCTGGTAACACGCCCTCCATCTCTTTCATAAACGGTGGGAATAAATTTAGGAAGCCGATTTTTCGCGTTACTTTTTGCAAACCTGACTTTTGATAAAAGCGGATTAAATTAACCGCTCCTGTCATCGCTTTTTGGTTCGCAAATAACCCGTCGAATGTTGCACCACGTACAGCTTTTTCAAGTGGCTTACGTGTTTTACCAAGCTGTATCGCATGACGAGTTTGTTCAATGAGTGGACCATATTGTACGCCTGCTGGACAAGCTGGTTCACATGCTCGACATCCTAGACACATATTGAACGATTCTTCAATACTTGCATCCCATACCACTTTTCCATCACGCACTGCTTTCATTAAGGCAATACGTCCTCTTGGTGAATGTGCTTCTTCTGCATTCGTGTGTATATAAGTCGGGCAAGCTGGTAAACAGAAGCCACAGCGCATACAATCGAGTAATAAATCTTCATCAACTGTTTTTTCAAATGCTTTTTGCATTAACTCAGCATTATTCACCATGATGAATCACCACTCTTAATTTTTGTGATTTTGCAAAGATTTTATTCGGGTTCATAATATTCTTTGGATCAATAGACTGTTTGATGGCACGCATAACAAACATGCCTTCCTCTCCTAGTCGCCAAGCTAAGTAAGGTGATTTCATCTCGCCTACACCATGCTCACCTGTTAGTGTACCGCCTAATTTAAGAGATGCATCGAAAATGGCTTCAAAAGCTTGTTCCACGCGTTCCATTTCTTCCGCGTCACGTACATCTGTTAAACAAGTTGGGTGTAAATTACCATCACCCGCATGACCAAATGTTGAAATTTGAACGCGATAATCACGTGCGATTTGTTCAATTGCACGAACCATTGTCGCAAGCTCTGAACGCGGAACTGTCGCATCTTCTAAAATCGTTGTCGGACGTTTTCTTGCAAGTGCTGATAATGCCACGCGTCGTCCTGTTTTTAACTTCATCGCCTCTGCTTCACTTTCCGCAACTGCTGTAAAGATTGCACCATTCTCTTTTGCAATCTCAATCATCTGTGCTACATCACGTTCCACTTGTGCTTCTTCACCGTCTTGTTCCATTAGTAAAAAGGCTTGTAAATCAAGTGGTAGACCTAAATGCATAAACTCCTCTACCGCTTGAATCGTACCATTATCTAAAAATTCGAGTGTTGCTGGAATAATTTTCGCAGCAATAATCTGTGATACCGTTTCGGCTGCTGCATCTAATGAATCAAAATGCGCAATCGCTGTTTTTTGTGCGACTGGTTTTGGAATCAATTTTAAAACAATTTCTGTAATAATCCCGAGCGTACCTTCTGAACCAACAAGCATCGCTTTTAAATCATAACCTGCCACATCTTTCGCTAACTTTCCACCACATGTTAAAACTTCGCCACTTGGTAAAACAACGGTCAAGCCAAGCACATAATCTTTTGTCACACCATATTTTAAACCACGTAAACCACCTGAGTTTTCATTCACATTCCCACCGATTGTAGAAATCTTCATCGAGCTTGGATCTGGTGGATAGAATAATCCCTTTGATTCCACATATTCATGAATGGTTTGTGTAATCACACCTGGTTGAACGGTTAGTGTTAAATTATCCGCATCTAGCTCTAAAATTTGATTCATATGATTAAATAACATCACAAGACCACCCTGTGTCGGGCAAGTACCCGCTGCTAAATTCGTCCCTGACCCTCTTGGTACAATCGGCATTTCATAACGGTCACATAACTTCACGATTGCCACAACATCCTCTGTATGTCGCGGGCTAACTACCACGTCTGGTAAAGCCTGAAAGTTCGCTGTCGCATCATACGAATACGCAAGTAATTGTGCCTGTGTTGTTTTCACATTCTCTTTGCCTAATAATTCTGTCAATTCATTTAAAAACTGTGCATTCATTCCGAATCCCCCCTTCTTCTTATTATAGAGTTTTGCGCAGTTTTCGTGTATCGTTCTGTTATCCAAATCTTTTTATATTTATTTGTGCATTTGCACAAAATCATATAATTGGAACTTTTCAATGAGTAAGCAACTCATATATAAATTTGCTCTTCCTTTTACATCTGTTAATTTATACCCTAATTTTTCTTCAATTTTCATTAAGCGGTAATTTAATGTATTGCGATGAATATGAAGGTAACTTGCTAGTTCATTCAATGTCCAATCCGTCATAATTCTCAAATACATATGTTCAAATAAAATTGAATCTTTTACAAGCGAACCACATACACGCGATACAAACTTCATCGCACGCTCTCTCGTAATGTCTGCAACAATCAATTCCATCGTTAATTCTTTTTCTTGCACAACAGGTCGTTCTTTTGAGCAATAGAGTAACGCTGTTTTTGCTTCTTCGTAAGATGTTTTGATTTGTTCTAATAAATACGAACCACCAATCCCTACTTTTTGCTGCCAATCATATAAAAATGTTAGTTCTTGGTCAGCTGGCAATAATATTGCATACTGCCCTTGATGAATAGCTGTAAATAATTCTTTTTTAACGTGTTCATGCATCCACTCACGTAATACATCCTCTACTATGACAATGCGATACAGTTGCGCTGCTTCCATTTTCAACTCTTTTGCACCACGTCGCACCTCTTTCTCGCTCATCCCTTGTAATAATTGAGCTAAAAACTGTTCTTTTTGAACATGATCGCGTTGATGAATAAAATCAGAAATCAGCATTTCAGCTAAACGTTTTACGAGCATTCCATATTGCGAGATATGCTTTGGATCGCCCGTTACCCCAATAACGCCAATTGGCTCATTTTGAATAATAATTGGAAACACCATGCCTGGGCGAACCCCTTGTAGTTTCTCTACTTCAGATTGCTTCATATGCAAAATTTGTTTTTTACGCATCGCAAGAAGTGAACCTTCGTGAAAGGAACCAACTCTCTCTGGCTCTGTGCTCGCTTTAATCATCCCTTGTTGATTCGTTACGATAATCTGCTCTTGAATGAGTTGTCCAAGTTCTCGTACAATTTGATCACCTATAATATGTAAATCATACATTATCTATTTGCTCCTTTTCCGCTAATCGGTCGATTATTTTCTATAAAACTTGGGTAGTATGTTAATAGTCTGAAATGAGGTGTTACGAAAATGAATGCATTCAAATTAGCCTTTTTTATGTACATGGGCGGATTGTGTATTGCCCTCTTTCTACCAACTTCTAGTATGTACCATAACTTCTCCTCAAAATTAATCATTGCACAAATTTATGTCATTCCGATTGTTTTACTGACATTATTAGTATATATCGTTTGTCGTAAACAATCACCTACCGAAGAAAGTCAGGAGTGAACGATATGCTCGGCTCAATTATTCAAACGAAAAACCCACGTATGAATCCCTATCTCAAGACGGCTATGCTTATTTTTATAACAGCTGCTTTTATCGAACTTTTTAGTTTTAGTCGTTCGCATAGTTCATCACAATTAGCACTATCCCTTCTCTTTGCCTCATGTGCTTGTATATGCTACTTAGAGCGTTCAGCTCAACGCCCTATAAAACGACAGCATAGTAAAAAACAACAAACATCACCCAATTTACACATTCTATTCCCTCTATTCACTGGTTTTTTATGGTTGATTGGTGGTGTCTACATGCTGTGGTTCATGCTACAAGAACCTACATTACCACTTAATCCTAATGCAGTATATACATTAACTACTATGAGCGCTCTCTTTGTTTTATATGCTTTTATTCAACTGCAAAAACGTGCAACGCACATACAAACGAGAAAACAATTTATCAAACGCGCGTTACTATTCTTTTTACCAATTCTAGCTGTATTTACAGCCAATATCGTCTATGATGTGACCACTACTTTATTAATTGACCAGTTAGCTACTTGTATCATCGCTATTTACCTTTTCAAAAATGGCTGGTCATTAATTAAAACAGGCAGCACCTATCTCTCTTATGGTGCGTCAAACAGTCTAGACCTCGTTCAGTTAAGTCAAGATTTATACTCTTTTGAATCTGTCAAACAGGTGGAAAAGTTACAAGCTTGGGCAATTACACCACAACTTTTCGGTGTAAAATGCGAATTAGTAATTCAAGGGAATGAACATCATCTGAATCAAATTATTGATGACATTACGAATTTCGTCTTAAATCATTATCAAATTGAGCATATTCATTTTGATATTATTCCAATCTTTATTAGTCGACCCGATCTCTCATAAATTTAAAATCATATAAAAAGACTTTAGAAAGCCTAAACTTTCCAAAGTCTTTTTGATTGTGTTTAAAAATTTTAATGTAAATTGAAGTATAAACCGACTAACGAATAAATAATAACTGTCGAGAATAATACAGTCATATGGATTAATGAGTAGACAAATAATAATGTCGCCCATTTCTTTGGATCTTTTTTGTGGTAGCCATAAACATTCATAATGAGCCAAGCAATACTTAGTAAAATGGCAACTGACATTAATCCATAGCTCAATGTACCAAGTGGAATACAGCTAATGATTAGTAGAACGAGGTAAACATTTGTTGTAATGTATGTACGACGCATACCTTTCGCTGCTGGTAACATCGGAACATTCGCTGCCTTGTAGTCGTCCATTTTACGAATTGCGATTGCATAGAAGTGTGGCATCTGCCAAATCAGTGTAATGACAAATAAACTTAAAATAGCTGGGTTTAAAATATTTGGATTGATGGCTGCCCATCCAATCAACGGTGGCATCGCACCTGATAAACTTCCAACTTCCGTATTATAAACTGTATGGCGCTTCGTCCACATTGTGTAAGGAACTGTGTATAGGAATAGACCTGCGAATCCAAGTAATGCTGCCATTGGCGTAGCAACATACAACATACCTACACCAAAAATAGCTAATACAGTTGCTAAAATAAGCGTCGTTTTCACAGAAATTTCACCTGTAACAGTCGGACGCTTCTTCGTACGTTCCATTAAGCGGTCAATATCACGATCATATGCATTATTAAATGCACCTGCTGACGCGATAACGGCTGCTGAACCAACTGTTGCCGCAACAATATTCATAATTAAATCAACTGGATTTAATTCATACTTGTATAGCGCTAATGTCAAACCAGCGAACATCGGAATTAAGTTCGACTTAATAATACCTGTTTTAACGGTTTGAGCTAATAACTGTGACTTGCTTCCCTGAAAGATTTCGACAGTTGTTTCTTGCTCTAGATTTTTTTCACTTTGCATTGGTTGATTTTTCATTCCTTTACATAGCAATAAGCTAGAAAATAAGTACGAATCGTATAATGTTATACAAATTGCAATAATTCTATCATACCAAACTTCTAACTATTTACATACCATTTCTATTGAAATTCACATAATATACAACATTCATATTTATGTAGCACAATCCTTTTCTTTCCGTACGATACACCCTATAATTAACTTCTAGTTTGAAAGGAGTTTTATACATGATGTATGGATGGATTGGATTAGGAAATATGGCGCAAGCGATTATTAAAGGGATGCTTGCCGCTGAAAATTATGATGCAAAAACAATTTTAGCATATAATCGCTCACAGGAAAAAGTAACACGTTTTGAAAAAGAGTATGGCATTGTAGGATGTCATTCTGTAGAGGAATTGCTTGATGCAGATGTGATTGTTTTAGGTGTACAACCGCAGCAGTTAGAAGCTGTTTATGCACAGATTGCTGGACAATTAAAGCCACATCAAATTGTTGTATCGATGGCTGCTGGTAAAACCATCGCACAATTACAACAAGGATTAAATCACCAACTTGTCTGTCGTATCATGCCGAACATTAATGCGATTGTCGGCGCTTCTACAACAGGATTTGCGAGTGCACCCGAATTAACAAACGACATGAAACAAGCTGTTCGAGCGATGTTTGAAGCAGTTGGCTCTGTTATCGAAATTCCAGAAGAACAGTTCGATGTGTTCTCTGCAATTGCTGGCGCTTCTCCAGCGTTCACGTATTTATATATCGATTCATTAGCACGTGCTGCTGTGATGGAAGGTATGGATAAAGGAACTGCTCTCCAAATTGCTGCAAGTGCTGTACTCGGTAGTGCTGAAATGGTTCTTCAGTCGAATGAACACCCATGGGCGCTTGTCGATCAAGTTTGCTCACCAGGTGGTACAACGATTCAAGGTGTGACATCACTTCAAAACAATCATTTCGCTAGTACAATTTACGAAGCGGTACAAGCGGTCATTGCACGAGATCGTGTATTAAAATAAGCGAGCTATAAGAAAGGAGTGTTCTGCTACGTTGCATGTAGAGCACTCTTTTTATACATTTATTTATTACATTAACATATTAATTCATTGGTATTGATTCACTCGTATTTTCTTTTTTTCGCTTCATTTCGTTGACATTCTTTTCGTTTAATAGTATATTAAATTCACTAAATGAAACCGTTTTCACCTACTACGATTGGAGTGATGACTCATGATTATGCAACAAGTTCGTTCTTCAAAAATTCAGGCGATTGGCTATAACGCGAGCGCTATGATTTTACGTGTTGAGTTTTTAAAAGATGGTGTTTTCGAATACTATGGTGTCCCTGAACGAATTGTGAAGGAATTTTTAGATGCAGAGTCATTGGGCATTTATTTTAAGCGCTTCATTAAAGATCGGTATCGTTTTGTTCGTTTAGGTTAAACACAAATAAAGGTAGTGATTTATGTTTGGATTGCATAAATCACTACCTTATTTGTTTGATTGTTCAAACATGGCTGTACCTCTATTCTGGGTATTTTAATTTTAAAAATCGGTGATCGTGCTGACTTTGTTTTTTGAGCATCTTTGCAATATGCGGTAATTCTTCTCGATTAGATGATTCATATGCGTCTAAAATATGCTGATATTCTTTACGGTATGCTAAATATTCTGGTTCCTTTTTAAAAACTTCTTCAAAATGCGCTACAGCTTGCTTTGACTGCTTATGATATTTTTGTTGGATCATGCCAACTAAATAATGCACATTATTTTCTTCGTCTACTGTTAAATCCAGCTCGCGTAATCCCCTCTCATAAACATCAACTGCTCGATTCTCCATGAATAGTAGTTCCATCACAAGTCCTTTTCTCAGTAATTGTTCATACGTCATAGGATGTTCGTGATAAAGACGAATACATTTCATCGTAATTAAAGAGATGAGTAATATCATGATAAATAAAATCATCGCGTATCCTCCTTCTAAATCTCTGTCCATAACTGAGACTTGTGCTTGTTACTTACTTCTATTATATAGGTCTTTTATATGACATTCAATTAAGATGATATGAATTGTTTGTAAATTCTGCCCATTAACATAAAGTTAAAAGAGTGTTATAGTTAAAGAGAAAAATTTTGACGTGAATAGGGGAAAAAAATGATTGAAGTAAAAGTATCTCCCATCAGTGATGGAGAATTTAACCGTGGTGTTTTCGCAAGTGTCGACATAAAAAAAGGAACACTTTTTCATCAAGCACCTGTAATTGCTTATCCGAACGAAGAACATGAACACATTGAAAAAACATTGTTAGCAGACTATGCATTCGAATATGGCATTGGACGTTCAGCAATTCTACTTGGATATGGCATGTTATTCAATCATAGTTATACTCCGAATGCAGACTACGAAATTAATTTTGATAATCATACATTCGATTTCTTTGCTTATAAAGATATTAAACAAGGTGAAGAAGTATTTATTAATTATAATGGTGATATTGATGACCAAGACGCTCTTTGGTTCCAAGAAGAAAAATCAGAATAATTCGGTCATCCTATATAAAAAGGACTTCAAGCCATAAAATCGGTTGAAGTCCTTTTTGTTTATTATTTTACTTTTTTGTATGTTACAGATTTTGTCGAACTTGTATAAAGTACATTATTCTTAGCTGTCACATATACTTTACCACCGCGATCTGACAACTTTGTTGTTTTAAAAGTTACCGTTGAAGAAGTTGCTTTCTTCTTCGCGATTACTTTTTTCTTTTTAGCATCTGCATAAACGATGACTGTATCACCCTTTTTCACACCTGTCACTTTTATGCGGTCGTTTTTTGTACCCTTTTTATTCGCGACACTTGCTTTTGGTGTTGCTGTTTTCACATATGCTTTTAATTGATAATGTAATAAAAATTCATCATAAGCATCTCCGCTAACACGTACATAATACGTACCTTTTTTAACAGATGCTGTTGTCACATAATGATTACCTGACTTCGTTGTTGTCTTTTTTAATTTCTTTTTCTTCGCATCGTAAATATTCATTGAAAAGTCTGCACGTTTTTTTGTTGATGCTTTCAATACCAATTTACCTGTTGTTGGCACTTGCACTTTATAATAATCGACATCGTCAAATAAGAATGCAAGTGACCCTTCGTACACTTTGCTACGCTGCATTGCTGTTGCTTTTGCACGTGTATCATTTGATTCATATTCAACGTATTTTTTTGTTGATTTTGCTAAAGATACGCTATATGCGTTACCATATTTTTTCACTTCCGCAGCTTCACCAATTGCCATAACGAAATATGTACCTTTTTGTAAACCTACATATGCTGTGTGTTGACCGATTGAGTCTTCGCCCTTCATATTGTCAATTAAAGCGACCACTTTTACTTCATCTAATAATTTTTCAAATTCTGCATCTGAAATCGTTTCTTGCTCTAACTGTTCAATTTGTTTTGCTGTTAATCCTTTCACTACAGCTAAACCAATTGCTTTTTTACCTGCATCTTTAAAAGACAATTTCATTGTTTGCTTTTTTGTAGATGTGAATTGGAAATAATCCATTCCATCTGCATCTAGCGTTCTTTTAACAACCGTTCCTAGTTTAACAGAGTCTCCTTGTGCTGCTTGTGCTGAATAATTATTCACACTTAAGGCTCCGCTAACTATCAATAAGAAAGCGATGAACGCAATACTTATTTTTTGATAATTTAATTTCATTTATACACCTCTTTAATCATTTGTTTATTATTTTAACAAATATTACATAATAAAAATATGCTTTTTCATAAATTTTTTTGATATTTCGCCTTTTGATTATTCTGAAAAAATAAATTATATTTCTAAATAAAATATTGTGAATTTTACAAATTAAGATTAGACTGTATAGAAACTGTATTTTTTAGAAGGAGCTGTTTTGTATGACAATTAAAATTGGTATTGTTGGATATGGAAATTTAGGACGGGGTGTAGAAGGTGCCATTGCACAAAATGAAGACATGGAATTAGTGGCTGTATTCACACGTCGCGATCCTGAAACGGTAAAAATCCAATCGAACGCAGCGATTCATCACGTAGATGACGCAGAAAAATTCATCGGCAAAATTGATACGATGATTATTTGTGGCGGTTCTGCTACAGATCTTCCCGAGCAAGTTCCTCACTTTGCGCAGTGGTTTAATACGATTGATAGTTTTGACACACATGCAAAAATTCCTGAATTCTTTGAAACAGTAGATGCTATAAATCAAAAATCAAATACGACTTCTATTATCTCAGTAGGTTGGGACCCAGGTTTATTCTCGCTAAATCGTGTACTCGGAGAAGCTGTTTTACCGAAGGGGGATACATATACATTTTGGGGTGATGGCTTAAGTCAAGGTCACTCAGATGCGGTACGTCGTATTGTTGGAGTAAAAAATGCTGTTCAATACACACTACCTGTTCCAGAAGCAGTAGAAAAAGTACGTAACGGTGATGCACCTGCACTATCAACACGTGAAAAGCATACACGCGTATGTTATATCGTCTTAGAAGAAGGTGCTGATGCGGCGAAGATTACCGAAGAAATTGTAACGATGCCAAACTATTTTGCAGACTACGATACAACAGTTCATATTATCTCAGAAGATGATTTTAATACGAATCATACGGGCATGCCACATGGTGGTTTTGTTATTCGCTCTGGTCAATCGGATGCTGGTCATAAACAAATTCTTGAGTTTTCACTTAAGTTGGAGAGTAACCCTTACTTTACATCAAGCGTATTAGTTGCATATGCTCGTGCAGCCTATCGCCTATCTCAAAAAGGTCATGTTGGTGCGCTTTCTGTATTTGATGTACCGTTCAGTGCTATCTCACCTAAAACACCTGAACAATTGCGTGCCGAATTATTATAATTCATACGAAAGGAGTTAGGATATGCTTAAAACAGATAGGATTGGTGAACAAGAAGAAGACCACTTTATAAAAGGCGTAAAAGATAGTCTTCCTACTCTATTCGGCTATATAAGTATTGGAATCGCATTCGGTGTTGTAGGAATCGCTTCAAATTTAAGTACATTTGAAATTACATTGCTGTCAATTCTTGTTTATGCAGGTGCAGCCCAGTTTATTTTTTGTGGACTATATCTTGCCGGAACGCCTGCTTCAATTATTATTTTAACGACATTCATTGTGAATTTACGCCATCTATTAATGTCTCTAACAATCGCTCCTAGCTTTACGAACCAAAGCCTTCTACGCAATATAGGTTTTGGTTCTCTTTTAACTGATGAAACATTTGGAGTAGCTGTTACAAAAAGAGCGCAAACTGGAGCACTTGGACCGAGATGGATGGACGGACAAAATATAACGGCCTATCTTGCATGGATTGCAGCTTCCATTATCGGTGCCTTAATTGGAAAATGGATTCCAAATCCTGAAAGACTCGGCTTAGATTTTGCACTCACTGCTATGTTTGTTGCTTTACTTGTACTATCTATCACCGCTGCAAACCGTACAAAAATCATGCATTATTTACAATTGATTGGCTATATGGCGGTAATTATTTATTTTCTTTTATATTTCACATCCACACATATTGCAGTACTTGTCGGTACAGTGGTTGTCGCGACAATTGGGGTGGTGACGGAGAAAAAATGATAACGTCTTCTATGATGTGGTTATTACTTGGATGTGCAGTTGTTACGTGGTTGCCGCGTATACTACCTTTTGTATTCGTTAAAAATATGATATTACCACCTATTATTTTGAGATGGTTAGCTTATATCCCTGTTTGTATTTTGAGTGCACTCGTTATGACGAACCTCTTTGATGCAAGTGGCTCTTACGTGACATTCAATTGGCCGATTTTAGCTGCTTTTATACCAACCGTGCTCATTGCCATTTGGACGAAAAGTTTATCAACTACGGTCATTGTTGGTGTCATATGTATGGCTACGATTCGATTTATATTTTAAAGTAAGACAAAAAAGAGCCTAAGCGTATGCTGAAGCTCTTTTTTTTATGATATTTTATAATAAATCATAAGAAAAAAGGCAAGGGATTTCCCCTTAGCCTTCACCAAAATGAACCCATTTTTTGATTAATTTTCCTATTTAATTATTCGCACTATATGCACGTGATTTGATTAAATTTTCTCTTCTTGCACTTCAAATTGGTCAAGTTGTTGAAATGCATGTTTAAAAATTTGCCCAAATCGTTCACGATCTGCTAAAGCGTTTGTGACACGTTTTGTATACATAGCGACTTCATCTAAAAAATCACGATTCTCCCATAAATGTGCGTTTCGATGAAGTAAAAAATACGGTTGATTTGGATCATTGAATAATGTAAGCGACTTTAGAGATCCCACCTTCTCGTAGAGCCAGACATTCAACTGATTCGCTAAACAACTCGCAACTTGGCATTGGCGAATTTGATCATCTACAAGAGTATTTTTTATTTGTTGAAAAAATTTATTTTTTCGTATTGCATCAAAAATTAAAAAATCTCCTGTATAATACATTGTTTTTTCCATTGATTCCATAACGTCTTTTGATAAACGCCGCATCATTAACCAAAGATTTAGGCAATTATGTATGACGTCTTTTTCATTCAGCAAACCTTTTTCAAATTCTAAGTCGTGACAATGCTCATGAAATAAGTTTGTGAATTCTTGTACTTGACTGTCATCAATGAAAAACAGCGATGCATCTTTAGTTAATGTATATTGCACAAATTTCACCTCAATAAGATAATGTTAATAAATTTTAAAATTAGGACAATATCTCCAATGTTTATTTTGTTCATTATACATACCTAGTCAAATTATAACCTTTATTTCCTATTTTTAAACATACTATTTCATCATAAAATTACCTTAAAATCCAATTTTAGTTATTTAATACTCTTTTTTGTTACAAAATAGTTAAATTTTACTTCTAAAGACTTATTATTTTTTATAAACATCTTCTTTTTAAAACAATACTTTTTCACTATAAACATAGTAAAAACGAATTATATTTTAAAAAGAAAATCAATAAAAATAAAGAACATCAGAAAAAATATGCTCAACATAGAAAATCCCGTATGATTTTTCAAATCATACGGGATTTGTTCGTTCAAATCAATTTCTACTTCGAAAAACGAATAAAGGTAGGCAAGAAAAGAACGCAACGTCCTGTTTCAAATCTTGCTCCACTACACCAAGTGCATAGGGGCATGGTTTCAAACGCATCTTCACTACGTTCATGTAGGGTTCTAGCTCATGCTATTCCCGCAGAGTGTTTTTCTACGCATACAATTGATTTAACTATTCATATTTGAGACATATTGATTTTATTGTGTCTAGTCTCTTTCATACAAAACTAACTAAATTTTATACCATTTTTGAATAAATATCGAAATTGTAGACTGCAATTTTTTGTAATTATTTTTGAATTTCAATGTGAAATAGAAAGCACGCATAAATTGTAATACTTCTGTACGTCCTTTTAAGAAATGTGCGCTAAATCCTTCATATTGAGAAATCATCTCTAAGCGATCAAAGATTTGTTCAATCCATTCTACAAGTAAATCTTCTTCTATACCATTCGCCAGTAATAGCTCAATTAATGATAAAAAACGTTCTTCTTCATCATCTGTAAAAACATGCTCTTTCCAAAAATTCGATTGAATCGCCATCAATACAGGTGCTGCATACGCTGTATATTCCTGACGTTCTTGTAAGAGGACATAGATGAGTAAAGCAGCATTTCCAACAGAATAAGCAAACCCCTCTTCTGTGTACGCACGCAAGTCATGTTCACGTTCCATTAATAAAAGTGCATCTTCTAAAATTTTCTTTCCTAATTCACTTTTCATTTGATCTTCTGTTAGAAGTAAGCGTAACCATTCAGTTGAAAGCGCACGCTGAAATACAGTAGTTTCATGTTTACTTCCTACTGTACCTAATAGTAGATTTTGTGATACAATCTCGTCGATTAATTGTTGTTTTTGCTCATCTGATAAAATATGATACTGTACTAAATCAATTAATAAACGATAATTTAATTCATCACGCACTTGAGGATCGGCATCACCTAGATGCTGGATCATGTCATTTAAAAATTCAGTTTGAGGTTCTAAAAAAAACTGACGTTGAATTGTAGGGCCACCATTTAAAAGTGTTGTTGCCTGTTCAATAAAGTTCATATGTATAGCCTCCAAAAAAATAGTTTTCAACTCATCATAACTATTTTTTCAAAAAATGGCTACTACTTAAAATCGACGTTCAAAATAGGAACAACTTGCGGCTAATTGTTGGAAACTTTCTTGTAATGCCACACGCGGATTTTCTCTTCGTATAAACTGTAAATAATGTTTAGTTGCTTCATAGTATGCTTCATGGAAAATTGCATAATCTTCATCCACAAAACGTTCACCATTTAATTCAATGCAAATATGATTGTCCACACGCTCAAATAAGTAGAAGTTCTTCTTACCATACTGTTTTACTTTTTTTACAGTGTTTTGAGATTCAAACTCAATTAGTACATCCCAAATTAATTGCAGAAACTTACCTTGAAAATCAGAAGTTAATAATACTCGATCATTTTCTAAATCTCTTACTTCTACATCTTGAAAAAAGAAATCTTCATAATAAGCTGTTTTCAAATGTTCAAATGCATTGGAGATAAATTCAATTTTCATGCCCTTCCCCTTTTCTACATTGTGTATTATTTTGCGTATAATATGTATCATTTTTTCTTTTATATACATAATATTTCACTTCTAACATAAATACAACCTTCGATTCATAAATTTTTAGAAAAAACAAATAAATGTGTACATTAACGGTTTTTTTTAGAAGAAAACACAAATTTTTATGTGGAACATTGTTTTTTTATGCATTTTTGCTCATAAAAAGATGCAGCCTTCTTCTTGTTAAAGACTACATCCTATTCGCTATATTCTCTATTTTTTTAGCACATAGCACTCAATTGCTTTTGCAACACCTTCTTCGTCATTCGATGTGGTCATTGCTTTTGCAATTTCTTTTAAATCTGAAATGGCATTTTGCATTGCGACAGGAAAACCTGCTACTTGGAAAAGTGCCAAATCATTTGCACTATCACCTAGACACATCACTTCATCTAAAGAAATGTGTAAATGACGACACAACTTTTCAATTCCATATGCTTTTGAAATACCTAGTTGATTTATTTCATAATTCGTTGAAGCAGAACTTGTTAGTTCGATATCTTGCCACCCTTTTACTTGTTCATAAAAAGCTTGTAACTGCTTCGGATCTTCAGATTGTACGCCAATTTTTAAACAGCGCGCAATCTCCTGTTTATTTGGTATTCCATCAATAAATTCACCTGCATCTGTAAAACCCCAAAAAGGTATGCCAATGTCCTCAATCGTTTTAAAAATATGCTGTGCTGTTTTGAGATCGATATAAGCTTTCTCTCCTACATGCCCTGCCTCATAATACACATCCGCACCATTCGCCGCTACAATAGGTTGCTTTAATTCCATCAATGCTTCATATGGACGAATACGTGAAATGCCTCTTCCTGTACAAACGACAACGTGAATTCCTTCTTCTACAGCTTGTTGTAAAACTGAAATCGTATGTGGACGAATTGCATGTTGTGAATTAAGTAATGTTCCATCTAAATCAATCGCAATTAATTTGATATTCGTCAAAAAATCACCTCATTATTATTTTACAGGGACTTGTGCAAGTAGCTGGTGCAATTCTTTTTGATTATGCACCACGTATGTTGCTTGATGAGCTGTCTCCTTATTCGCGCCATTATACCAACAACTATCAATTCCTATATTTTGCGCACCTTGAATATCAGAAGATAAAGAATCACCAATCATCAATGCTTCTGTAGGTATAATCTCTGTCGAATGTGCAAAAACATAATCAAAAAATGCTGTTTGTGGCTTTTGTGAGCCTGTTTGTTCTGAAATATAAATCGCATCAAAATACGAACGAATACCCGAACCATCTAAACGGCTATTTTGCGTTTTTTCTAAACCATTTGTTAGAGCATACATTCGATAACCGAGTGATTTGCAAAGTTTCAATGTTTCAAGCGCACCGTCAAGTAGCTGTGTTCCCTCACCTAAATATTGTTGGTAGTGTTTTGCTGCTCTCTCCCCATCAATCTCTTTCCCGAATTCTTTAAACGTTAAGGCAAAACGTGTATGAATAATTGTATTTTTTGAAATTTCACCGCATTCATATTGTGCCCAAAGACGCTGATTAATTTTTCTATAAGTTTGAATCAATTGTTGCTGATTATCTTCTGGTGCTAATTCACGCATAATACGTGTTAGCGCTTCTTTCTCTGCTAATTGAAAATCAAATAATGTGTCATCTAAATCGAATAATAAATAATGATATGTTTTCATATTACAACCTCCGTTATCCATTATATGCTAAAAAGTACTTGTCGTATAGGATGTTCTAGTGTAATATGTTACTAGTACACTAGAACAAATTGAGGTGATTTCCTTTTATGTTTGCTCGCTTTTTTGGATTACTCCAACGCGAATGGCGTCGGGATACAAAAGAATTTTACCTTTTAACATTAAGTACGATATTGATCATTTGGTTTTTACCGCTCTTAACACGAAAGGTGTTTATCTTTTCATTTTATGAACTCGTACTTGGATTGCTCGTTTTTACGGCGATGTTTTATGTATTTCTCATTCCTTTTCTGTTTGCCAATAGCATTCGAAAAGAGACCCAACAATTAGATTTATGGCTACATACGGAAGCACCATTTTGGCAACTTCTTTTTGTTAAATCTATCTATTATCTACTTGTAACTCTTGTTCAAGTTGTACTAATGGTCATTAGCACATTCATCTGTCTTGCACAATTGAATGTCACGTCACTTACATCCTTTGTTCCCATCATTTTCTTTTTAAGTTATAAAATGTTTGAGTCAGTTATTTTCAATCTACCATTTTTTGCGCTATTACTTGGCATTTTACTCTTTTTCAAACGCTACATTGGTCGATTTAGTTACCTTATAACAATTATTCTCTTCATCTTATTTATGCGATTTAACGTATTGCTTTATGAATTCACATGGTATAAAAACTTGATGTATACAGGTGACAACCTTGCTTCTTGGATTCCTATGCCTAGCAATTTCGTAGATGGTTTATATGATGTGATACATGAATTTTTGTATGTACGTGAAATTTATTTTGGGATTATTTTATTCGTTTTACTATTATTCATCAGTACATATTCGTTAGAGAAGGTGTTAAAAAGATGAATAATGATTTTAATCGTGAAAAACCCATCTATGCACAATTAGTCGAACGAATTTGCAGCGACATCATTAAAAATCGTTTGGCGCCTGGTATGAAAATGTTGTCTGTACGTGAATATGCACTTGAAGTGGGTGTTAATGTCAATACAGTTCAGCGTGTTTATAAGGAGTTAGAACAGATGAGACTAACGGAAACAAAAAGAGGACAAGGTACATTCATTACAACGGATGAAGCACGTATTCAATTACTTCGACAAGAAACACGTAGACGCATTGTCGAGCAATTTTTTCACAATATGAACGAATTTGGTTTTACAAAGGAAGAAGTACTGGCAGAAATTAAACGGTTAGGAGCTGATACACATGATTAACGTAAAGAAAGTGTGTTATAAACATCGCAACCGTCCCGTTCTAAACGATGTCTCTTTTCAAATTCCGATTGGTAAGGTTATTGGTATTGCTGGAGAAAATGGTGCAGGTAAATCTACACTTCTGCGTCTACTTGCTGGTATTAAAAATCCTGATGACGGCACGATTACATTAGATCATCAACCATTGACACATCGAACATGTAGTCGCTTCGCCTATTTACCTGATACGGATGATTTTTATAGTTATTTAACAGGTGTACAACTATTTCAATTTTATGAAACGCAATTTGAAGATTTTAATTTCCTAAAAGCACTCGAAGTAGCTGATTTTTTAGACATTAATATTGAACAAAAAATTAAAACACTTTCAAAAGGACAGCGTGGACGCTTAAAAATGGCCGCGACTCTCGGGCGTGAAACCACGTATTATTTTATGGATGAACCGTTCTCTGGGCTAGATCCTATGGTACGTGATTCACTCATTAAAGGATTAATTCGCTTCACAGATGCTGAAACACAAACGATTGTGTTATCGACACATGAATTATATGAAGTTGAACCGATTTTAGATGCACTTCTTCTACTAAAGAATGGTGAAGTCATCTCCTATCACTCGCTTGAAACAATTCGAGAGGAATGGCAGCAAGATGCTGTTTCTTGGATGAAAAAACAATATCGAAAGGAATGAAGACATTGAAAGCAGTTGTCGAATTGCAACAACTATCGAAAACGATTAAAGGCAAAGAAATTATTAAAAATGTCAACTTATCTCTTTACGCTGGACAGATTACAGGATTTTTAGGACCGAATGGTGCTGGTAAAACAACCACAATTCGTATGATGACAGGGTTAATGAAACCTACATCTGGTGACGTACTAATTGAAGGGAAATCAATTACAAAAGAATTTGAAGAAGCGATTTCAAATGTTGGTGTAATTGTTGAAAACCCTGAAATGTATAAATTTATGTCAGGTTATAAAAACTTACAACACTTCGCGAATATGCATCCAAATATTACAAAAGAGCGTATTAATGAAGTGATTCATCAAGTAGGACTTGAAAAACGTATTCATGAAAAGGTAAAAACGTATTCACTTGGTATGCGTCAACGCCTTGGCTTAGCACAGGCATTACTACATCGTCCTAAGTTTTTAATTTTAGATGAGCCAACGAATGGATTAGATCCAGCTGGTATTCGTGATTTACGTCAGCATTTACGTAAAATTGCGGAACAAGAACAAGTGGCAATTATTGTATCAAGTCACTTACTATCAGAAATCGAATTGATGTGTGATAGAATCGCGATTATTCAAAATGGTGTACTAACAAATATTCGTGAAATGAATGAAACAGAAACATCTTACTATCAACTTGAATTAGAAGGTGACGCAGTAGGTTGTCTGCAAACACATGGTTATACATTCACACAAAATGAACAGCTATTCAAAGTAGAAATTGATCGTCAAAACGTTCCGACTCTACTACAACAATTAATGGATGCCAATGTACAAGTATATCAAGTTGCACCATTCCACGAATCACTTGAAGATCAATTCTTAGCGATGACAGGAGGCGGACAAATTGCTCAAACTAATTAAAAATGAATGGGTTAAATTATGGTCAAAAAAATCTTCATGGGTCATGTTAATTCTAACATTAGCAGTTATTGTTGCAATGCTAGTAGGTTTAAAAACATTCGATAAGTTAGTGAATGGAGATGAGGAACCAACTTCTTGGAAAGAACAACAACAAATGACGATTGAAGGCAATAAAACCTTCCTCACTGAAGAAAATCTAACAACAAAAGAAAAAGAACGTCTAGAAAATGAAATAAAGATTGCTGAATATCGTTTAAAGAATAATGTAGAACCACCTGCTTCTGATTCAACAGCGAGCTTCCTTGAAAGTAGTGTAAGCGCCCTATCTCTTATCTCATTATTCGGTGTCATCGTTGCAGCAGGAATTGTATCGTTCGAATTCGGCACAGGTACGATTAAAATGTTATTAACACGTCCGATTGCTCGTTGGAAAATTCTTCTATCAAAACTAATTACAACTTTCTTATTTACAATCTTATTAACTACAGTTGGTTTTGCATTAAGTGCTCTTTTAGGCTATGTATTCTTTGATTCTGCTGGTACATCACTTAC
This sequence comes from Kurthia sp. 11kri321, assembly GCF_001534765.1. Taxonomy (NCBI): domain Bacteria; kingdom Bacillati; phylum Bacillota; class Bacilli; order Caryophanales; family Caryophanaceae; genus Kurthia; species Kurthia sp. 11kri321. The sequence continues at coordinate 1,273,139 of NZ_CP013217.1, read as the reverse complement.
AATACAAGATGGCAAAGTAACAGAAGTCAACCTTATTGGACAAACACTATATAGTTACTTATTAAGTTATGGTGATATTTCGATGAGTATCTTCTTCGCCTTCATGCTTGGTACATTATTCAGTTCAAGTTCACTAGCGATTGGTCTAACACTATTCATTACATTTACTTCTGCTACACTTGTTGCACTACTTCAAAAATACGAGTTCATCAAGTATTTCTGGTTTAGCGTAACAGATTTGAATGGAATCGAAAAAGGCTACACGATTCTACCTGACTTAACAATCGGGTTTGCCTTATCAGTCATGGCTGTATATGCGATTATTTTCTTAGTGATTAGCTTCTCTGTCTTTACAAAAAAAGATATTACAGCTTAAACAAAAAACAGATGTCATGTAGTGGCATCTGTTTTTCTTCGTCTTGGACGGGTATGGTTACATACATAGTTTTGACTGTACTTTTTAAAAAAGCTATTGAATAATAAATTGACGGTTTTTTTCCGTAATTTAAGAAAGAAAGAGGAGATTATATGATGCACTTTACATTGAATAACGGCGTAAAAATGCCAGGTCTTGGTTATGGTACATTCCGTTCGGAAGAAGGTCGCGATTTAGCAAAAAACGTCAAACACGCGATCAAAGTTGGCTATCGTAGTATTGATACAGCTTTTATTTATCAAAATGAAACATCTGTCGGTCAAGGCATTAAAGAAGCAATTGAAGAAGGTCTTGTGACACGCGAGGAATTATTTATTACAACAAAAGTGTGGAATGATGGCTTATCATTTGACGAAACGATTCAAGCGTATGAGGACTCTTTAAAGCGTCTTGGGCTTGATTATATTGATTTATACTTAATTCACTGGCCAGGCTTAGATGAAAACTATGTAACCGTTTGGAAGGCACTTGAACAGTTGTATAAAGAAGAGCGTGTTCGCGCAATCGGTGTATGCAATTTTGAAGTGCCTCATTTAAAACACTTACTTGCACATACAGATATTGTTCCTGTCATTAATCAAATTGAATTATCACCAAAATTAACACAAGAAGAGGTTCGTGCATTCTGTAAAAAACATAATATTGTTGTAGAAGCTTGGTCTCCTCTTATGAATGGTGAACTTCTCACAAACGAAACAATCATCGAATTGGCTGAAAAGTACGAACGTACACCTGCACAAATTATTTTACGATGGGATTTACAATCTGATGTTGTTACGATTCCTAAATCAATGACACCAAAACGCATTGAAGAGAATTTTGATTTATTCAATTTTACGATTTCAGAAGATGATATGAAAAAAATCGACGCTTTAAATGAGGATTTCCACTACGGTCCAAAACCAACCGTTTTTGATTTTGGGCGTTAAAACTTTCTAAGCATTCCTTTTTAGGGATGCTTCATTTTACTGCGAAAGGAAGTGGTCATATGCCGTTAGATCCATCATTTGAACAACAAGCAAAGCAGTTAAAAGTTGAATTAACACGTTTTATGATGGCTTATCGTTTTGCTTTAGACGAAGTTGAAACAAAGGTAAAAATTTTAAAAGAAGAATTTCATCTCATTCACGAGTATAATCCAATTGAACATATTAACACACGTTTAAAATCACCTGAAAGTCTTATTGCTAAAATTCAAAAACGACAAATACCACTTGATTTAGTTTCTATAAAAGAAAATATTCAAGATATTGCTGGTATTCGCATCACTTGTTCTTTTGAATCAGATATTTACCGTATACAAGAGATGATTTGTAAACAAGAAGATTTAAAGGTTGTTAAAATTAAAGATTATATCCAACAGCCAAAAGAATCAGGTTATCGTAGCCTGCATTTGATTTTACAAGTACCTGTCTTTTTGTCTGATCGTACGGAGAATGTGTATGTTGAAATGCAAATTCGTACGATTGCGATGGATTTTTGGGCAAGTTTAGAACATAAAATTTACTATAAATATAATAAAGACATCCCCGCTTATTTATCTAATCAACTCGTAGAAGCTGCACATACAGCCGCCCTTCTCGATAAGAAAATGGAGAAATTAAATGAGGAAGTTAATATTCTGAAAAATCAACAAGAGGATGCTGCCTACGACTATCGCTCCTTACAAACAACAAAATTATTTGCGGCACTCCAACAGATAGCAATTCCTTCTTCAAAGGAGGAATAATAAAAAAGCACAGTCCCCCAAACGACTGTGCTTTTTTCATGATTTATTCTGCTTCTACTGATTTAAATTCATAACCCTTTTCTTCCATCGCTTTTGATAAAGCAGCGAAAGCTTTTGGGCCAATACCATGTAGACGTTTTAGACTCTCTACGTCAATCTCACGCAAGTCCTCTAACGTATACAATTCCGCAGTGTGTAATGCACGAATCGCAGGTCGAGCTACTCCCTCTGGCCAATGATTCATTCAAAATACCCTCCTTGTTTTTGCTTAGTTCTTTTTATAGTTAATTCTAAAAAATCAAACTATGTATTTAAATTGTATAAAATCTATTTCTTACAAGTTCAATATTTTATCATACTATTTTGTTAAAAGGTCTTTTCCATTAAAATAATTATCATCATATGACAATTTTATGAATTGCATCTGGATTGTCTTTACACCTACATACATTATACCGATGATTAAATATCCTTTCAAAATTCTATCATGAAACTACTAAAATAATTGTGACAATTGTGAACAGAAACAAAGGTCGATTATTATTGAAAAGTATGGTATATTGTAGTGTATATGAATAAAGGACGTGAATTTTTTTGATTAAAATTGAAATGCCAAAACCAGACGTAGTCATTCGTCAACGTGAACAAAAACTAAAAGATGGTGAAGTACCGATTCCATCAATTTATGGTTTCATCGACTTCCATAAAGTACCTCGTGATAAAGGCGGCTTAATTCTATTCTTCAACGAAGATAATGAATTATTATTTGTCGGAAAAGCGCGTAAATTACGCCCTCGTTTGAAAAAACATTTCCAAGACCAAGTATCACCATTAAAAAATCATCGTGAAGAAGTTGCGAAGATTGAAGTATTCGTAGTAGAAGATCCAATGGAACGTGAAATCTACGAAACATATATGATTAACACATTACGTGCAAAACATAACATTGATAAAGTGTTTTATAAAGACTAATTAAAAGACAGAGGACTGGATACTATCCATCCCTCTGTCTTTTTTATTATGCATCATATGTTTCTAATAAACGATGTGTTTCGTAAATTGCATACTGCTTCAAATCTTGGTCATGTTTAATCAAGTAAGGGTCTAAGTATGCTTGCCACGCTTCCGATTCATCATATGTTAATTGTTCTTCTTTTTCTTTCATATTCCAACACGTAATGTGCAGTTCCTCTGCGAATTGTTTACCATCTGGGCAAAGTGTTGTGGGTGTCATTAAAATCGCACGTTCACAATCGTAATATGCACGCCCTGTTGCAAAATGATTCATCATTTCAGGTGTGAGCTTTTCAGGTTCTTTACATACCATCATCGCAGTTCTTACACCATGTTGTTGTGCAATAATGGCCACCCCAAAACTTTCAGAAGGTACAATGATTTGTACATCTTTATAAGCCATATGTTGAATTAATTTTGCATAATATAAAATTAATTCATATTCTGTCATTAATTCGACAGGTTTAATCGTTGTTTTTTCTTCAATAAATCGCTTATGTAATTTTTTAATATAGATTTGTGCTTTTTTTAGCCTACTTGATTGCTGAAAACGTTTGACGGCATGCACTTGATCTTTCTTCTTATGATACGTTCGTTTTGAATGTAATGGCGGTAATTTTTTTATTTTTCGGATTGCATCTTGTATATAATAAATACCTAATCCGAGTAAAATAGATGAAATGAGAACCATCCATGCTTCCGTCCACATCCAACGATACGTGTAACCTACAGCTTGTACATATTGTTGAATCGTTTGCGTATCATAGAAAAAAGGTGCAAAAATCCACGGTGTTAACTGTAAATAGAACGCAACAAGACAACTTAGTAGCAGTTGATGAATTAAACGTTGCCTATTTTTTTCAATCTTTTCATGATGATGTTGTGCATACTTTTCTTTTAAACGATCTTCCGTTTGAATAATCGATAAAATATGCTCTTTTGCACAATCTGGGCAATATAAAACAATCTTATGTTCTTGTAATACTTTACTTTGTTCTTTCTTGTGAAATTCGCAAGTATAACGCACGATGTCCATTTCCTTTCACTTCTTTTACGGTACTGTTCTATTATAGTAATAACTATATAATCCCGCATGAGTGATAACACTCACATTCCACAAAAAAAATTGGCACTAATCGTATAGAAAGAATCAATTCAAAAGAAGGAAATATACTTCTTTTGAATTAAATCTTTAATAGGTCATTTCTAACAGTAATTCATCCAATATATCTTGGTAAACTGCTTGTTTTTGTTGGACATCTTCTACCGCAAGTTGTTTTTTCTTTTCTTCAAAGTACGTAATAACAGGTGCGTAATCCATATTTATCTCTTTGATTCGCTTTAACAAATGTGGTACATCTTCATACATCGTTTTTTGCTCTAATATTGATGTAATTTCTGTTTTTGCTTGTACAATCGGGTCAAAAGCTTGAAGTCGCTTGGCTGCTTTTTCTAAACGTACGACACGATATTCTGATTGATTTTCAATTTCTAAAATTTGTTTTTCAATTTCAATAAATAATTGTTGAATTTCATGTAAAAGAGCCGATTTTTGTTCTTTAAAATATGTTATAAATTGTTGCTCATATCGAACTACTTCTTCTCTTTTTGGTTCTGGGTCTGTAAAGAGTTGTTGTGAAACGCCTCTTTTATATTGCTGAACAAAACTTGCATATTCTGTATATAACTGAATTAACTTTTTACTCTTAGGTAATTCAGCTGTATGTGCTTTTAAAAATTCAACCAATTGATAAGACGTTTCTAATTGATGATATTCTTTTTTTAGTTGTTCAAATGTCTTTTCTAATTCATGAATTTTATGCTCTTGTTCTTTCGACTGATAAACAGCATCATCACTCTCATCCATAAATTCACGCAACATACTATAAGCTTCTAAATATGGATCGCGCTGTACCAATGAACGAATTTCTAAAATAAATCGATCCACCCATTCAAAGAACCGTTGGTGAATCAGATTTGAAAAAGCTTCATTATCTAAACGACACATCTGAATATACGCAAACAATTGATCAAAATTTGAGGACTGATATAATGCATGTTCGTCTTTTTCAACTGCTTCTTGCAATGCTTGAAAAGAAACCGATAATTGTTTGAAAGCACCGAAAAAATCTTGTTTTTCTAAAATTTCAGATGATAAATTATATGGATCTTCATTTAGTAAAAACAGCATTTCTTTCTGTTCTTGACCAATTCGTGCTAGTAATGCACGTTCTGAAGGTAATCCTTTAAACTGATGATTTGCGAGCCATACAACTGCTTGGCTTCGCTTTAAAAAACTCTCTTTAACAAAAACAGACTTTTGATACGAAGGTGTATCAAAAATTGTCACCGCTTTTAATAAGTCATGTTTTAAAACAATATCAACATAATCTAAACCACTTCGCATCATTTGAGAACTAAATGTATCCGATATGGCAAATAGCTCCACTTGACCAAGAGAAAACTGTGCAACTTGTCCATCTAAAAAGTGAGCTGTTACACTTTCTTCCTCACCATAATGAATGATTGTGTGTACATACGACACACCATGGTATTCACTTGGCATAACATGGCGATTCAATAGCGTATTAATAAACGTTGCTTTGTCTGCATATACATCACCAATAACGAGCAGTTTTAAATCGTCTTTTGAATCGGCAATCAGCTCACGTAATTTCCGAGCTGTAATACGCGTACTCATATGTTTACTAAGTAAAAATTGAATCCTCTGTAACTGTTGCTTCTCACCAATTAGTACAGGTTGTCCGCTACATTCGATTTGTTGGATTCGTTTTTCATATTGTGTATGATTATTCTTTTCCATATATGTCACAAACCCCTTTTCTACATATCTTTAGTATACATGATATGTGAAAAAACACTACAAACAATTACTATTTACTTATTATTTTTTTCAAAAAAATCATCGCTTTTCGACTTGTTTTTTCATTTCTCCTATTACTTTTATACCTATTTCAATTCAATGATTTCAATTTACTATGCTTTTATGTCTTTTTTCATACTTTATTTTTGAACCGGCTCATATAAACTTCGATAAAAACCACTTTCTTTTATTAAATCGGCATGTCTTCCTTGTTGAATAAGTTGCCCTTCTTTTAAAACAAAAATCCAATCCACAGCATGTAATACATCTATATTATGCGTTGTGAAGATTAATGTTTTTGTTCTCGTTGCTTCTTGAAGTGCTTTTAGAATGTGTAAGTTAATTGACATGTTAAACTCAGCTATTATTTGATCTAAAATAAGAACATCTGGATTCGCTAAAACAGCTCGTGCAATAGTAATTAATTGTCGCTCTCCTTGACTTAAATTATCACCATTCGAATAAAGCATCGTTTCATATTTTTCAGGTAAACGATTAATAAATTTATGTGCTTGTACTTTTTTAGATGCTTGTATAACTTCTTCATCTGTGGCTGATGGATTACTTAATCGAATATTCTCTAGAATACTTCCTGTAAATAGATACATGTGTTCCGGAACACTATTAATGCATTTACGCAGTTGGCTTTTTTTATAATTAGATATTAGTTCATTGTTTATTAAGATGCGTCCACTTTTTAAATCATAAAATGTATTTAAATAATTTAATAATGCTGTTTTCCCCGAACCAGCTGGACCAATGATTGCCACTCGCTTTCCTAGCGGTATTTGCATCGAAATCTCTTTTAATACCATCTCACCTTTTGAATTTTCAATAGACATTTTTTCAATAATGATGTCTTCATTAATTTCGTTTAAAGATATTTTTTCTTGATCTTTAGTAAATTCATTGGGTGCATCTAACACTTCGAAAACACGTTTCACACCAGCATATGCAGCTTGTAATGAATTCAATGCATTTGATAACTGTTCAGTCGGTTTAAAAAATTGACGTGAGTAAGCACTAAATGAAGCAATCATTCCAATTGTTGCCATACCATATACCGTCATAATTGCACCTACTCCCACCATCAGTGTAAGTGCCATATTATTAAAAAAACGATTTAATGGTGCTAAAGAACTTGAAACAACTTCTGCTTGGAAATCTGCCTTTTTATAACATCGATTTCTTGTATTGAATGTATGCCACTGTTCCTTCTCTTGATTAAACAATGTCACTACCTCCGCACCTAATATATGTTCATTAATATGTGCATTCATATTTCCAAGCGCATGCTGCCTTGCTACATAATCTGTACTAGAGCGCATGACAATTTTTCGTGAAACATATAATAAAAACGGTAAAATAATAAAACTAATAAGTGCTAACTGCCATGACAGAAGCAGCATAGCAATAATGGTACCTGAGATTGTTAATATGGATGAAATCAGTGGAACTGCATTTTGACTCAATGCAGTGCTTAAATTATCTAAATCATTCGTTAGCCTACTCATTAAGTCTCCTGGCGAATGTTCTTTATGGTAACTGGGGGGTAAAACTTGAAATTTTTCAAACATCTCTAACCGTAACGCTCTCACAACTCCTACTGAAACTTGAATCATCATATACGTCTCAACCCATGCTAATGCGCTTACAACTAAATAAATAAGCGCTAAATAAAGTAAATGCTCAAAAGTACCTGAAATATCTCTCTTTAAAATGTATCGATCTACAATATGTCCTAAGAGCGTCGGCGCGTAAACTGTTAATATTGTTGACAGGAGAATGGAGATTGAAACAATACAAATTTTAAGACGATCTCGTAATATATACCTAGTTAATCGCAATAAAACTGCTTTAGATGCTTGATGTTTTGTTTGTATTGATTCTTTCATCATCTATTTCCCCTCCTGTTGCGCATAGTACATCTGTTTATAATATGCTGATTGCTGTAATAACTCTTCGTGTGTACCCTTCGCTATTACTTCTCCCTCTTTTAATAAAATGAGTTGATCTACTTTTTGAACAGTCGATAAATTTGATGTTGCAATAATGAGTGTTTGTTGTTGTGCATGTTTTTGGATATATGATTGAATATGATTTACTTTTAAAAAGTCACGTGTAGGTATTAAATCATCGATTACAATCATTTTTGCTTCTCGAATCAAGGCACGTGCTATCGCTATACGTTGCTTTTGCTCATAAGATAATGTATCTATATCACTTTCTAATAAAGATTCTATATGTTGCTTTCCTGACCAAATGTGAAATTGTTTGAGTACATCTTTTAAACTCTCTTTGTTTGCTGTTATATTTCCATATTTCAAGTTGCTTTCAACACTACCTGAGAATAAAAATGCTTGCTGTGGTACAAATGCAATTTGTTGCCGAAGTTCTTCACCTTCAAAATGTTGAATAGATTGTCCATTTATTAAAATATCACCTTCTTGAAAAGCATGTAGTCGTGCAATGAGGCGCAGTAAAGTCGTTTTCCCTGAGCCGATATCGCCAATTATTGCTACACTTTGACCAAAAGGAATGTGAAAATTAAGATTTTTTAATTGAGGTTTCATTTGCTGTTTATAATAAAATGTAACATTTTGAAAAGTAATGTCCCCTATTTCAGAATGACTTTTAGGTTCAATTAGAGAAATATCTTTTGGAAGAGTGAAAATAAAAGAAAGGCGTTGAATGGAGGGAAGAGATCGCACTAATTGCATAAGTGCCATGATACTAAGTGTTACTGTGCTGAAAATTAAATTCAAATAGTTGATAAAGGCTAAAACAGCCCCTACTTGAATCTGATTTATATCAATTTTTAAAAGACCAATCCATAGCGTACTAACAATTCCTAAATTAATAATGAGCATGACAAGTGGGTTAAGGGAACCAATGACTTGTGCTGTCTTTTTATTTTGTTGCGTATAATTTCCATTAATTTTTTTAAAGCGCTGAATTTGTTCTTTTAGGCGATGGTAAGCTTTAATAATATACATGCCAAATAATGAATCAAATAATAATGTATTTACTGCATCTAATGCACGTTGAACATGACCATATAAAAAATAGGCATAAATTGAAAATAGTAAGACGATACATACTAATAAAATTAACATGCAGATGAGAATTATAAACAAATGATTCGCTGTAAACCAAACAACAAAAATTACTCCTATAAATATAAATGGCCCTCTAATTAAGACCATTAATAATTGTGTAAATGCTTGCTGAATAACGTTTACATCATTTGTTAGATTCGTGATTAGTCTTCCTACGCCTACTTCTTCTCGTTGCTTTTTTGTAAAATAACTAATTTTAATATAAAGTGCTGAACGTAAATCATTTGCCGCGTACACACTTGATTTTGTACCGAAATAAATACATGCAACCCCTGCAGCCAAAGCAATTAACGTACAGATTATCATATAAAAAATATACAATATTACGGTTTTCGGTTCATTCTGCTTAATTCCATGATCAATTACATACTGTACGCATAATAATTGGAAAAGTGTAGCACCTACTTCGATTAACATAAAAAAAGGCGCAAGTGTAGTAATAAACCAATATGGCTTAATAAAACGAAATAAACTTAAAAATTTTTTCACTTTATCACCTCTTTTTGAAAAACTTAAAAGTAATTGAATAAAAAAAGCCACTTCTTCGTTCTTGTTCGAACAAGAGGAAGAAGTAGCCTTCCCAACAAATATTAGAAATAATCGATGAAGCTTGGAATGTGATTTGGAATTAAATCTTCAAGTAGTTCAACCATTTCTTCAGTTGGTGTTGTAATTCGTTCAATACTATATAAATAACGCGGGCGCAAATAGCCGAGTAACATCGTGGTTAATGTTTGGATGGTCACGTGCACTGCATCATCTACTAAATCATCACTTAACTTTGTCACCGTTACGCGACCAGAAGCAGATGTCACTTCGAATGTTCCTTCATTCCACTTTGCAAGACGATCTTCCACCGCAATGCGTAATGTGAAGTCAGGTAGTTCAAACGGGAACTGTTCCATGAATGATTGCACATCGACAATACGTGCCATAAAGTACGGCGATAAACTTTGCTTAATTTCGCTATCTTGCATTAAAAAGGCGATGGATTCTGTTCCACTCGTTTTTCCAAATACATGATAAACCATGGATTTATGTGCATGAATGAAGTTCCATAGTCCTTTACGCGCTTCATTCGTTAAGTAGATTAATTCATCCACATAGAAGTTTTCTTCCATAATACGATAGAAAAGATAGCCGACTGGTTCGTCTGTTTCTGCTTCATAGTAAACAGCTGTTTGAAGTTGTGTATCACTTCCTTCAAACTTCTCTTCCCAGTAACTTTCTTGGAATTTTTCATTCCATGCGATTGGATTACGCACCATCATCCCATGCTTTTCAAGTGCGTATTCATGATAAATCTGTTTAATATGTTCATGTTCAAGTGGCACACGGCGCACCTGTCCTTCGATTTGGTCATAGTAAGGAATCTGTGTATCCTTCATTTGATATTCAACAATATCACTCATAATTTCAAAACCTTTATTACGATAATAAGGAATTGAGTATGGGAATAAGTATGAAATTGAACGGCCTTCGTCACGCATATTTTCTAAACTTTTTAAAATGAGCTTATGCATTAAACCGTGGCTTGAGTACTCTGGGTACGTGCCAACTGCTGTAATTCCCCCCATTTCATAAATTTTACCGTGGATGTTCACTTGAAACGGTAAATTTAATATTTGAGAAATCAAATGGTCTTTGTCGAACCAGCCCATTGCAGTCCCCTCACGGAATTGCTTTGATTTCGCATTAATGAATACACGATCTTTGTGCATCGATACATTAATTTGAAATACATAATTTAAAAGTTTAATAAATTGATCCATTTCTTCAATTTGGATCTCACGCAACTCTAACTGTTGCTTTGTCATAATTCCACTCCTCTTATTTGGTCCATCAAATACATCTATACCACCATTTTGACAATTATTAACACACTGTCTTATGTTTTTTTATGTATGGCAAGTCTTTCTACTATATAAAGAAAGCATATTTTCCTTGAACCTTATATACTATCTTAATATTCTTTTATAGAACTGTCCAATAAAGTACTAAAGTGATTGAGTTTGGAGGCGAGTGGCCCTTTTTGAGGCGCGAATGTTCGTTTTCAATCCAAAACTAAAAACTCTCGTTTGATTGTCACATCATACGAGAGTTGAATTTATTCGATATACTATTCGCCACGCATGTAATCTTTTGGGAGTGAGAAGCCACGTCCCATAATATCCGAGGCATTTAAGAAAATAACGAAGGAATCGGTTCCTTGTGTTTGGAGTAATTCTTTTAAATAGACGGCTTCTGACTGCTCAACAACGCTAAACAATAGCGCTTTTTGTTGTTTTGAATAGCCACCTTCAGACCAAATTTTTGTGAAGCCTCGGTTAATTTCCTGATGAATTAAACGGCGTACTTCTTCTTCTTGATCGGTAATAATTAATACAAGTTTAGATGACGATGTACGAAGCTGTACCAAGTCAATGACTTTACTCGTAATAAAGATGGCAATCATCGCATACAGTGCTAACTCTAAATTGAATACAAACATCGCTGCAATAACGACTGCTGCATCAATTAATAATTGAGCGAACCCACTGGAAAAATGAAAATATTTTTTTAATAATTGCCCGATAATCGTTGTACCGCCTGTTGAACCATTTCCACGAAAGACAAGACCTAGCCCAACACCTGTTAAAATACCACCGTAAATGGATGCAAGCATGGGATCATGTACTTTGAATGGAATATGTGCAGTTGCTGCGATAAATAATGGTAGCATCACTGTCCCCACTAATGTCTTCACACTGAAATTTTTCCCAAGTAAAGCATACCCTACAAAAAATAATGGAATGTTAATGGATAGCTGAACAATGGTTGGATTCCATTGGTAAAGCTCATATAAAATCGTACTAATACCGACAACGCCACCTGCTGCAAGTTTTGCAGGTAATAAGAAGGCATTAAAGGAAATCCCTAAAATAAATGTACCGATTAACATTAAAACATATGAACGTGCTTCTTTTGCCATGTGAAACGCCCTCTCTTTACGAACTTCTCTTTCATTTTAACGAGCGGAGGTTTCAGTTGGCAACTACTGGAGAATAAGTTTGTTTATTTCGTGTTTTTATGTCCGCTAAAAGGCTTGTAATAAGCCCACCATGACAATATTCGTTAAGTGCGCTGCTAATTTTTCTGTTCGGTGGTCTTGGTCATGTACAGGATTTACTTCACATACGCTAAAACTAACGACATTCGGTTGACGCGTTGCGACTTGTAAAATTTCACGTACTTGTTTTGGTTCTAATCCACAAACAGCTGGGATACTTACACCTGGTGCATAGGCAACGTCTAAAACGTCCATACATAAAGATATCATCATGACATCACATGTTTGCGTAAATTCGTCCATCATCATTTGAAGTTCACCACGTGCTAACTCATCTTCGCATAAATACGCAACACCATAGGCTTCTGCTCGTTGAAATAATTCATTCGTATTCGTATAACGCCCAATCCCACAGGCAAAACATGTAACGTGATCATCTTCATCTAAAATCTGCTTCATAACAGACATTGAGGTTGTATGTTGATCATACGAATGAAGCGAAAAGCGCGACGCAATACTTAAAATACCTATTTTCACATCCGCTCCGTACATTTTGCGTACACCGAGGTAATGTCCATATAATGTTTCATGACCACCACCTAAAATAATGGCACGCTCTTTATGTTGTAAAATATGATAGACCTTCTCACCTAATTTTTTTTGAGAAGTTTCGAGTGATTCTTCACATAAAATATTACCGTAATCTTTTAATTTAGAAGGTTGTGGTGCGCGCCAAGGAATATTAGAGAGCGCACGTCGAATGGCGGCTGGTGCTTCAGCTGCACCTACTCTACCTTGATATCTTTTGACACCTTCATCACATGAAAATCCAATGAGTCCAATCGTTGGAACAAAAGCTAATTCATTTACTTCTTCATGGCATGCAACGACTTGATGATAGCGTAAATTGTCGAATGTCGTAGGGAGATCTATTCGACCATACCAATTTTCTTTTGATTGATTCGCCACTTTCCATCAACCTCCTATATGTCTTTTCACTAGTATAACGTGTTCAAACTCTTTATAATTTGTGAAAATTTTGAATTTTTAAAATAAATAAACACCTCAAAAGCATACGGCTCTATACTTTTGAGGTGATTTTTTCACTTATGGTATTCTTCTTCAAATTCTTCTTGAACAAATTTAGGGAAGGTTAAGACAGGTATATGTGACTTCGTTTGAATTGTTCGACTGACGCTTGATACGAGTTCACGTAACCCTCTTGTTCCTCTATTACCTATGACAATTAAATCTGCATGATGATCATGCGCATGGCTTAAAATTGCTGCTGCTGGGCCTGTATCATAGACAAAACCCTCTACATGATTTGGTAAGTCAACGAAGCGATTTTTTGCTTTTTGAATAATCTGCTCTGCATAGGCAAGCATCTCTGGCGCACCGTCATCATAGTTTCGTTGAAATGGTGATGGATTTTCAAGTGGGTGTTCGTAAGCATACACAATATTTAACTCAATTTCTGCATGCATTTCTAAAATCTCATGAACATAATCAAGTACATCATTGGATAAGTCTGTATCATTATAAGCAACTACGACTTTTTTTGTGAACATCGTACATCTACCCCTTTTCTATCGAGCCATTGCTCAACTTCTTTCCCTTCCACTATACCCTGTTTCCGCTTATAAGATACCTATTTTACCCAATTATTTTTGTCAATTATCGTAACACAGATGATTTCGTATGGAAGTTTGTACCGTCCGTTGTTGCCTCTACATAGTTTGCACGAATAACAAAGTCGCCAAAGTGTTCTCCTTCAAGGCGTTCTTTTGCATATTGCGGAATAATCGTACGTAACTCTTGCAGAATCGTCGCTTCATCGACATTCTCTTTATAAATTTTATTTAAGCGTGAACCGTTAAATGCTGCACCTAAATACATATTGTATTTACCAGGTCCTTTTCCAATAAAACCAATCTCACCAATTGCCGCACGTGAACAACCGTTTGGACAACCCGACATACGAATGTTAATCTCTTGTTCATGTAAGCCAGATTCATCTAAAATTTCTTCAATTTTTGTAATTAAACTTGGTAAATAACGCTCCGCTTCTGCCATCGCTAAACCACATGTCGGAAGTGATACACAGGCGATTGAATTACGACGAAGCGCTGAATAATGCTTGCCATCAGTTAACTTATACTTTGTAATCAGCGATTGAATTTTTCGCTTTTTAGTCGGCGTAATATCTGAAATGACTAAGTTTTGATTCGGTGTCATGAAAAATCGACCTTCATGCACTTTCGCAATTTCACGTAGACCTGTCATAAGTGGATAATCTTCAAAGTCTTTCACACGCCCACCTTGAACAAATAATGTAAAGTGCCAATTACCATTTTCACCTTTTACCCAGCCATATTCGTCACCTGTACGTTCAAAATGGAATTGACGTGCTTCTTCTAATTCAAAACCGAGACGTTTGTGTAACTCCTCTTTAAACCACTCGATTCCATAGCGATCAATTGTATATTTGAATCGTGCGTTTTTACGCTCAATTCGATTACCGAAATCACGTTGAATTGTCACAATTTTTTCAGTTGTTACGAGTAATTGTTCTGGTGTCACAAAGCCAATTAAATGACCAAGTTGTGGGTATGTCTCATCATCACCATGTGTCATTCCCATACCGCCACCAACTGTAATATTAAATCCTTTTAATTCATTGTCTTCTACAATCGCAATAATACCGATATCTTGTGAATAAACATCTGTATCATTACTTGGCGGAATCGCAATCCCAATTTTGAATTTACGCGGTAAATATAACTCACCATAAATCGGCTCCACTTCTTCCACTTGTGGTGTATCATGTACTTTTTCACCATCTAACCAAATCTCATGGTAAGCTTGTGTTTTCGGCAGTAAATGTTCACTGACTTTCACAGACCATTGATACACTTCTTCATGAATTTTTGATGTCGTAGGAATGACATTACACATCACGTTTCGGTTTACATCACCACATGCAGCGAGCGAATCAAGTAAGACACGATTCATCTCTTGCATATAGGCTTTTACATTCCATTTTAAAATGCCATGTAACTGAAAGGCTTGGCGTGTTGTAATTTTCAAAGTACCGTTCCCGTACGTACGTGCCATTTCATCCATCATGAGCCACTGTTCACTTGTCGCTGCTCCGCCTGGTGTACGTACACGAATCATGAATTGGTAAGATGGTTCTAGTTTTTTACGTTGACGCTCGTCACGCTCATCACGATTATCCTGCATGTAACTACCATGGAATTTAATTAAATTTTGATCGGCTGCACCAATTGAACCTGTTAGTGGGTCTTTCATTGATTCTTTTAGTGTACCTCTTAAATAGTTACTCTCTTTTTTAATGCCTTCGTTAACTGCTGGTGTACCTTCTTGTGGTGGTAGCACAATTTTCTTTGTCATGTTGTTTCCCCCTTAATAGACATCACGTAAATAGCGTTTTTCTTGTGTTAAACGCTCTAAATAGGCGCGCGCCTCATGTTCTGTTGTATTTTGCTGTTCTTGAATGACTTGTAAAATCGCTGCTTCTACATCTTTTGCCATTTGCTTTTCATCACCACAAATGAAGATAGTTGCACCTTTTTCTAGCCATTCATAGAATGTCTTTGCTTCTTCTAAAATACGATGTTGTACATAAATTTTTTCAGCTTGATCGCGTGAGAACGCCACAGACATCTTTGTTAATGTGCCTTCTTTTAAATAACGTTGCCATTCCACTTGATAGAGGAAGTCTGTCACAAAGTGCTGTTCACCGAAGAATAACCAACTTTCGCCTGTTGCACCTGTTTCATCACGTTGTTCAATAAAGGCTCTAAATGGTGCAATTCCTGTACCAGCACCAATCATAATAATTGGCTCGTCGTCTTTTGGTAAACGGAAGTGATCGTTTTCTTGAATGAAAATAGGGATTTGATCGCCAATCTCCAGTTCACTAGCAATCCATCCACTCGTTACACCTTCATAATGGCGTTCTTCGATGTCATATCGTACAAGTCCGACTGTAATATGCACCTCATCTGGGTTTGCATCATAACTACTCGCAATCGAATAAAGACGTGGCGGTAATTTACGTAATGTATCAGCTAATGTTTGTGCATCTAACTTTACATCATAGCTTTTTACAAGATCGATTAAATCACGACCTTCACGCCATGCTGCTTCTGGAAGTGGTGATACGCCTAATTTTTCAAGTAGCGGCTTTGTTAAAACACTGATTTCTAAACGATGTGTTAACGCCTCTTGAATTGTTAATTCTTCTTGTTGAATTGTGACATGGTCATTTGCATCAATCGCTAACGCTTCTAGTAACGCTTGGACGCGCGCTGTATTATTTTTCGGATAAATACCGATGCTATCTCCCGGTGTAAATGAGATTCCCGAGCCTTCAAGTGATAATTCCACGTGATATGTTTCTTTATTTGAACCTGTCATATTCAAGTTAATCTTTTCTAGTACTTCTGCGTAGTATGGATTTTGTCTTGAATAAGTGGTTACTTCCTGTGTAGAGCTTACTTTCTTCTGTGCAATTGTGGCACCGACACCCGACTGTTGCAATAGTGCTTGTTGTACAGCTGTAAACCAATTGCTTGCATCTTCTTGGAAATCTAAATCACAGTCCACTCGTGGTACTAGTGCTACCCCGCCAAGCTTATGTAATTGTGTATCAAAGTCAATCGCTGTTTGACAGAATAAATCGTATGATGTATCACCAAGACCAAGAACGCTATACTGTAGATTCTCTAGTTTTGGCGCACGCGCACCGTGTAAAAATTCATAGAATGTTTTGGCGTTATCTGGCGCTTCACCTTCCCCTTGTGTACTCGTTACAATCAGTAAATTATCGACTTTTTTTAATTTTTTCACAGGGAAATCAGCCATCGAATAAACTTCTACTTGCACATCATTTTGCTTTAATTCTTCAGCAAATTGCGTCGCTAAATTTTTCGCATTCCCTGTTTGTGAGCCGTAAAGAATACTTGCTGTAATGGTTTTGATTGGCGCCTGTACTTCTTCGACAATTACAGCTGGTTGGTTCGTTTGTCCATGTTGTGTAGTCGCAGCTAAATATCCTGCTAACCATGTTTTTTGTTCTGCTGATAAGTTGGGTACTAATTCATTTAATAATTGGATTTGTTGTTCTGTGAAAGGACTATTCACAACTTGTAATACCATGTATGCCACCTCGACTATTTTGTATGATATAAAGCTTCTACTTTTTCAATTTGAATCACGCGAGCGTCTTGTACAATGATGCGAATCGAACCATTTTGAATTGCTGGTAGATATTCATGTAACTTCTCACGCAATTGCTGTAAATGGTCTTGTTTCTTCATATACTCACCCCATTTAATTCGATACTTTGCATTTTTTTCTCTACAGCTTCTTTAAAAGCACGAGCCGTACTCGGAACTTCTCCTAATCGCTTTGTCAAAATCACCTCTCTTTTTTCAGTTTGTTGAAGTCTTTCCAGTCGTTTCATGAGTAAACCCGAGAATAATAGATAGGGTATGAGAACGACTGGTTCTTTTCTCTCTTGATGCAGCGCTAAAACATCTTCAATTTTTGGTCCTGAACCATATAAAAAGGCGATATCAATCGAACGAATCGCAGTGCGTAATTTTAGCCGACTGGCGATTTCCGCAAATTCTTGCTGAATGGCAGGTTCTGAACTACCGCGTCCTACAATGATCAGTTGTGCATTCTTTGGAATGGGTTGTGTACTTAGTTGCTCAATGACTGCGTCAATCATCGTACGCGTTACACCAATTGGCTGACCGAGTGTAAACGTCACAGTTGGATATTTCGGTCCTACCTCTGCTAAAATCTCTGGTAAATCCGTCGTCGCATGCTGCGCTGTCAATAACAGTAATGGCATGACGATAATCTCTGTTGCACCTTTTGCTACACATGTGGCAACACCTTCTTCAATAGAAGGTGAAGAAATCTCTAAAAAGGCAATCTCTTGAATTGGTTCGTCCATCTGACTTTTAACGCGTTCAATAAATTCAATCGCCTGTCTCTCGCCTTCTCTCACTCGCGTTCCATGTCCTACATATAAAATCGCTCGCATTCGAATCCCTCCTAATAAGCTAGTGCTGCCTCTTGTACCCAAGCAATTTTTTCACGTAATTTAACCACTTCACCAACTAAAATAATGCTTGGATTGGCAATTCGTTCTTCCTCGACAATGCGTTCAATATTTTCAAGTGTT
This sequence comes from Kurthia sp. 11kri321, assembly GCF_001534765.1. NCBI lineage: Bacteria > Bacillati > Bacillota > Bacilli > Caryophanales > Caryophanaceae > Kurthia > Kurthia sp. 11kri321. The sequence goes on along the minus strand of NZ_CP013217.1, from coordinate 1,254,682 downwards.
CCCGTTACAGTGCGTTGTTTGTCATATGTTCCCCAATGAATGAGTGCAACCGGTGTATCAACTGCACGTCCATGTGTCGTCAATTGTTTGACAATATACGGTAAATTTTGAACCCCCATATAAATCGCGACTGTATCAATACCTGTCGCAAGACTCTCCCACTTAATCGAATCATCTTTACCTTCCTTCATATGTCCTGTTACAATCGCAAAACTAGAACCATAATCACGATGTGTCACAGGAATGCCCGCATAAGCTGCTGCTGCGATACCTGATGTAATACCGGGGATAATTTCAAATGGAATATTAGCAGCCGCAACGACTTCAGCTTCTTCTGCGCCGCGTCCGAATACGAATGGATCACCACCTTTTAAACGAACGACCACTTTTCCTCTTAGCGCATATTCTACAAGTTGTGCATGGATATGCTCTTGAATCATGGCATGCTTTCCGGGAAGCTTTCCGCAAAAGACAAGCTCTGCATCTGCTCTCGCTTCGTTTAAAATATCTTCATTAATTAAGCGATCATACAAGATTACATCTGCTTCTCGTATGACACGTAGCGCCTTTACCGTTAACAATTCCACATCTCCTGGTCCCGCACCGACAATATATACTTTTGACATATGTCATTCCTCCTTCTGAATAGAAAAAGAGACTCCTATTCATACGGAAGAACCGTAAAAATAAGAGCCTCTAGTTGTCTAGTCAGCTTCTTTTATATTTACTTAATTGTTAGTTTCGATGGTTTATTTGTTTTTGTTTGTGTAAAACGATGTTTTTCCAAGCGATTGATTTGAATAATCTTACCGTCTTGAATCGTTATTTGTACTTCACCAAATTGAATTTCTTGAATCGCTTTTTCAATAACCGATAAGTGCTGTTCTTCAATTAAATTCGTCATACAATATCATCCCTCTCAATCCTAAGTAACTCTATAGGAATTGTTTTATTGGACTTATTTTAGTATTGTAACGCAGAGAAGTCAACAGTATTTTCCATTTTCTTTTTAGATTGTTGTAGATTTTTGCAGAAAGACATAAAATACGATACGATGAAATGGAAGAAAATTGATACTTAATGAAAAGAAAAGAGGTCTTATTCGATGAATTTAGAACAAACTGCAGTTGTATTAATCGATGTACAGGGTCGCCTTGCTACATTGATGAACCGTCATGAAGAAACACTTCGTAAATTAGAACAACTCTTAAAAGGCGCAAAAACACTTGAACTACCGATTTTATGGTTAGAGCAATACCCAAGAGGTTTAGGTCCTACAGTCGATTCACTTGCAGAGATTTTATCACCAATTACAAAGCCAATTGAAAAAATAACATTTAGTGCATGGGGAACGGATGAATTTAAAGAGGCACTAATTGCTTCGGGTAAAAAACAAATCTTATTATGTGGTATTGAAACGCATATTTGCGTCTATCAAACTGCAAAAGATTTAAAAGCAGCTGGGTTCCATGTAGAAGTGGTTGCAGATGCTGTTGATTCTCGCTTCGAACTTGATCGCGAAATCGCATTGCGTCGTTTTGAACAAGAAAACATTCCTTTAACAACAGTCGAGATGGCTTTATTTGAACTGCTAGAGGTAGCTAAAGGCGACGCGTTCAAACAAGTAAGTAAAATTATTAAATAGAAAAAAGGGAGTAGTTGAATGATTACTGCTCCCTTTTTTGATGAAAATAAGCATCTATTTTTCGGAAAGTCCACAGAAGTATGGACAAGCTAAAAACAAAGCGACACACTTGGATTACTACATAGAGTAACCAAGAATTTTGAGATTGCTCTACTAATATGGAATAAATCGCTCCAATTGCACAGATGTATACTATTATTTTTTTCATTTATATGCCCCTTAAAACCAACTAATACTATCGGAATAGTAATTTCTATGTTATACTTCGAATAATAGACGACAGGAAAGGGGTTTTTATATGACATCCATTCAATTAAAGCCTGAAGCAAAACGTTACATTCAAAATCATGGAAGCTACAATCCATTTACAGAAAATGAACAAGGAATTCAAATTGAACGAACACCCTTCTTACAACGACATATTCAATTAGCTGACATAAAATCCATAGAAAACACATATTTTAAAGCTAAAGACGGCACTAAAATTCCGATTCGTATTTATACACCTCATACAGATGAGGCGATTCTACCTGTCATTTTATACTTTCATGGTGGTGGTTGGGCAATCGGTGATTTAGATTATATGGATGGAGGGTGTCAGTATCTGGCTAAACATAGTCAGGCGATCATTGTGAATGTGGATTATCGTTTAGCGCCTGAACATCCCTACCCTATCCCGCAACAAGATGCGTATGATGCACTAAACTGGATTTACCAAAATCCATTACAACTACCGATTGATTTAAAACGTCTCGCTGTAGCTGGTGACAGCGCAGGAGGTAACCTCGCTGCTTCGATTGCCGTACGAGCGATTGAAGAACAAGGCCCGACCATTCAAGCTTTACTACTTACGTATCCTGCTCTGGATGCCACTGCTACTGTAGCAAAAGAGGACCTTCAATTCGCCAAACAATATGGTTTAGATGACGATGAATTAGACCTTTATTACCGCTATTATGTACAAGGGAATGAACGTCTTACGCATCCTTATGTCTCACCTGCTCTTTATGAGAAGAAGGCATTACTTCCGCCTACGATTATTGTGAGTGCTGCTTACGACGTATTAAATCATGAAGGCGAAAAGTTTATTGAGGAACTACAACAAGCAGGCGTTCAAGCAGAACGTGTGATTCTCGATGGCTTAATTCATAGTTTTTTCAGTAAGATGGACTATTTCGAACAAGAAACAGAAGAAGTAACGATTCACCTATCCAACTTCTTCCACTCTATCATACAAGATTGATTTTTTTAAACGGAATATCGGTAATCATCGAAAAGAGCCTCAGCATAAAAAATGCCGAGGCTCTTGTTGTTATGATTGCTTTTTAAATTCTACATCTAGCGCTTGGTACGCTTGTTGGAATTTTCCGCCGTCTTTTATAGCTGCATGATATAACGCTTTTAGCGCGTAATCATTTTCTAAAGACATGGATTGTTTAATCTCATTCAATTCTTTTTTCAATTGAGGAGTCGTATTGACTAATTTTTGCATTTGATTTTGATGGTAACGCATTGACTTCACTTCCTTTATCTTTACAGTATAACACGATTGAAAATAAATAGTATTGGTAATCACTTCCACTTTTCTGTATAGTTGAATTAGGTTTCTTTTTTCATGCTTTTTTCTACAAAAGGGGGCGTTTTCCGTTGAATAGGAAACATTTTAGTATTATGATTGGCGCTATTTTATTTTTAACAATCGCAATGGGGATTGGTCGCTTCTCTTTCACATCTGTTCTTCCTTTTTTACGGGAATCGGAGAATTTATCCGTTCAAACAGGTAGTGTAATTGCTGCTGGGAACTATATTGGCTACTTAGTCGGTGCTTTTGCGGCTGGTTGGATTGTGAAATATCAAAAGAGTATTTTAGGATTAAATGTCTTTTTATGCATTTTATCGGTGTTTTTCATGGGGGTAACCGATCATGTGAGCATGTGGTTCTCGTTGCGTATTGTTAGTGGTATTACAGGTGGTATTATTTTCGTACTTACGTCGAGCATGCTAATGGATTATTTAGCCAAATACCAGCTTGGCAAATGGTCTGGCTATACATTTAGCGGAATCGGACTTGGTATTGCGATTTCTGGATTAGTTGTACCGCTTTTCGTTTCATACGGGAATTGGCGGATTGCTTATTTCGGTTTAACAGCCATCGCAGCTTTCTGTATGGTCATTACATTCATTTTATGGCGTAATCTACGTGCAGAGCCACATATTAAAAGTCCAAAATCAGATAAAGTACTGCGTGGTTTTATGGTTTGGCTGACGATTGCCTATGGTTTAGAAGGACTTGGATACATCATTACAGGTACATTTTTAGTTGACTTGGTACATAGTATTCCGAGCATTCAACAATATGCTGGCTTTAGTTGGGTCATTGTCGGTTTAGGTGCCATTCCGTCTGCACCGCTCTGGATTTGGCTCATGACAACCTATAAACCAACGACGATTTTATCCATTGCATATATCATTCAAATTGTAGCGGTCATTCTACCTGTTCTTACGACGAATATTTGGACGGTACTTCTATCAGCGCTACTATTTGGCTCTACGTTTGTCGGACTTGTTGCGATGTCAACAAGCTACGGAAGACAACTTTTCCCGAAAAAGAGTGCCAGTGTCGTATCGATTTTAACGACTTCCTATGCAATTGGACAAATCATCGGACCCATTGCAGCTGGAATTCTAGTGAAGCAATATGGAAGTTACAATGCTGCGCTTGTATTTGCATCCATCATCATTTTGTTTGCACTCATTCTCTTGCGTGTCGGCTTACTTTTTCAAAAGAGTCCCACAACACAAGCTGTTGAATCAACAAGTTTAGAATAAGACAAAAAAGCGTCATTGCAATTGGGGGTTGCAATGACGCTTCATCTCATTTTGGGGAGAGATGTATGATTTTATTTTTGATAAACGCATTGACCTGCGACATATGTTTCTTTCACTGTTGTTTCGCTGATTTTTTCAGGTGAAACGGTGAAAAGATCTTGTTCTAGTACGACAAAGTCTGCGTGATATCCTTCTTTTAATTGACCAACTAATGGAATATTGGCACACTTCTGTGCTGCACGTGTATAACCATCAATCGCTGTTTCGACACTAATTCGAGATTGTTGACCATGGTCTGTCCCGTCATAAGAAGTGCGTGTAACAGCTGCTTGAATACCCACGAATGGATTAACAGGATCGGCCCATGCAGTTGCTGGTGCATCAGAAGATAAAGCTGTTAAAACACCCGCCTCTAAAAACTTCTCTACAGGATATGTTTTTTTCGTGCGTTCTTCACCTAAGTTATTCAAATATGTTTCAATCTCAGCATATAAGAAGATGGGTTGCGTATTAAAAGCAATTTGCTTCTCTGCTGCTTTTTGAATATCTTCTTCTCTTGGCATCGCTACATGCTCAATACGGAAAGTCAGTGCATCTTGCATCCAATTTTCTTCCTGCTCATATGCTTCAATCACTTGATGGATTGCCTGTTCACCCATTGCATGAACCGCCATCTGTACACCATATTCTTTTGCTTTTTTCGCAGCTTGTTGCAGTGTATCAATTGAAATTGTTGAGATACCGTAGTTTGAATCATCACCTAAGAATGGTGTATCTACCCAAGCAGTTTGTCCTGACACACTACCGTCTGTGAACGCTTTAATACCTGCCACGAATACTTGATCTTCTGGATTTGAATTTTCTTTTGTAATAAATTCTTCGTTTTCGATCTCACTCCATAAATAATAAATCGCTGTACGTTGTGAAAATCCTTTACGAACTGCTTCTTTAAAAATACTGTAATAATCAATTGGTTCACGTAATGCCATCATTTCCGTAATCCCTGTAATACCATATTGATGAAGTGTATGATCTAATTCCACTAATAAATCTGAACCACGTTCTAATGTTAATTCTGGCATGACTTTTTCAACTAGTACACGTGCACTTTCACGTAATGTTCCTGTTGGCTCGCCATTCTCATCACGGTCAATCTTACCGCCTGCTGGGTCTTCCGTATCTTTTGTAATACCTGCGAGCGCTAAAGCACGACTATTCGCTGTCACGATATGTCCGCAAGAACGATGTAGAACGACTGGATGTTCTTTTGATACCGCATCTAAATCGTGTCGATTCGGCGCACGTCCTTCTGCTAACTTCCCTTCATCATAGCCCCAGCCTTCAATCCAGCTATGCGCGTCTTCTGCTTGTTCCACTTGTTCTGTAATACCTGCTGTAATATCCGCAATCGAATACGCTTTTGGCGGTGAGCATTGCACTTGTTTAACAGAATCTGCAAACATAATGGGATGCATATGTGATTCAATGATTCCCGGAATGACACGTTTTCCTTGTAAATCAATTACTTCTGAAGCTTGTTCTGGTAAGCCTGCTTCATCACCTACATAGATAATCTTGCCATGCTCTACAGCCATTGCTGTCGCATGACGTTGTTCAGGATTTGCTGTATAAATCAAACCATTTTTAAATATTTTCACGTGTCTTCCTCCTACCTTAAATTTGAATCGTTTTGTCCGATGTCGCTTTTGATGTTTTGGATTTAAATAAGAATGTTCCGACAATAAAGCCTACAATCGCTGGAATCACCCACGAAAAACCATCTGCTGCTAATGGTAGCTGTTGAATACCATCAAATAAGAATGGTACTTTCAGCCCTAAATTACCAATCGTTTCGAAAACGCTTACAACTGCTGTAAATAAAATAGCTCCGCGATACGAACCACCATTTGGAATCCATTTAGCAAATGTTCCAAGTAATACAAGAACGATGGCTACTGGATAAAGTGCTGTAAAGATTGGCATTGCATACGTTACAATACTCGTTACACCTAGAGAACCAATTAAAATACCGACAATACATACCACCGCTGCCCATACTTTATAGCCGATTTTGTTATGAGTTAGGTCTGTTAAAAATTGTGCAATGACAACAATAACGCCAATCGCAGATGTTAAACATGCCAGTGCAATCGCTACTGCTAATAAAGCGCTACCTGCATTTCCTAAAATACGTTCAATGAGTTCAGATACAAGTGCTGTATCACCAATATCCTGTGCAAAAGAACCGCTACCTGAAGCACCTAAATACAGTAAACCACCGTAAATTACAAACAAACCAATACCTGCAATGGCAACACCACTAAACGCTACTTTTTTCGCTGCACGTCCTTTGTAACCATATGCTGTAATTGCTGCTAAGAAAATCGGTGCACAGAAGATTCCTGTTACCACATCTCCTGTTTGATAAGCACTTAGAAAGGCATTTGAGAAAACACCATCTATACGCGCTGCAATTGGATTACCAACAGGTGTAATTAAACCCTTTATCACAATGAATAAAAGTACAATGACTAATACAGGTGTTAAATATTTCCCTAATTTATCAATTACATTTGATTGATCCATCGCAAAGAAATAACTAACCGCAAAGAAAATAATAATTGTGACAATGGCTGGTGTTCCTGGAATTAACTTTGATACGCCAAGTTCATGTGTTGTTGCTGACATACGTGGAATCGTCACAAGCATACCAATTCCAACCATTAATAGTAAGTTGAATAGTTTATGGAACCATGGGCTAATGGGTGCTGTTAAATCTTCAAAGCGCCCACCTACATTTAAAATCGCTACCACCGCTAATAACGGTAAAACAATTCCTGTAATCGTAAAGCCTGTTAAACCGAGAATCCAATTATCTCCTGATAGATTTCCGATTGTAGGCGGAAAAATTAAGTTGCCCGCACCGAAGTAAATCGCAAATAATGCGAGTCCCACAACGACTGTGTGTTGAATTGTTTTCAATAGATTGTCCCCCTTTGTTTCACTAGCCTTTTCTCCCCTTTGAGAAAATGGTATTGATTAGCTAGTAATCAACATATTATAGGAATTTTGCGTAAATAAAAAGAAGGGAAAAGTTTCCCTCCTACCGTAAAAAATTTTTTACCTTAATTCATATTTTGCTAATTTGTACTTTAACAATTGTTTTGAGATACCCAGTCTACGTGCAGATTCTGCTAATTTACCCCCTGTTTGTTCAAAGGTCTTTTTCACTAACATCCGCTCAAATTGATCGACCTCATCTTTTAAATGGTAGGTCTCATGCATATCTACTGAATGATGCGCTTGTAAACGATCTGGCAAATCATCTATCGTGATTTCATGCCCTTCTGCTTGGTGAAAAGCAGATTCCATCGCATTTTTCAGCTCACGTACATTCCCAGGCCAATCGTATTGTTGGCATGCTTTAATCGCATCTTCTTGAATCTGTGTAATGCTTACATCCATATGCGCATTAAAAAAATGAATAAAATGATACATGAGTGGTTCGATATCTTCTTTTCGCTCTTTTAAAGATGGAATTGTTAGTTCTAAAATATGTAGACGATAAAATAATTCTTCTCGAATGACTCCATTCGTCAATAATTCCATAGGCGGTATATTCGTTGCGGCCATTATTCGTAAATCAATATGTACGAAACTATCCGTTTGTTGATTGTAAATTTTTTGTTGTTCAATAATGCGTAAAAGTGGATATTGTGCTTCTAGAGGCAATGCTTGTAAGTTATCTAGAAACAATGTGCCACCATTTATTTTTTCTAATAATCCTTCTTCAATGAGTTGTTTTTGGATTTTTTCTTCTGTTAGTTCACTACAATTGATAGATAAATATGGAGATAATGAACGATTACTCATATTATGAATCGCTTGAGCCACCAATTCTTTTCCCGTTCCTGTGCGTCCAAAAATCATCAATGTGGAATCGGTTTTAGCGAATTTTTTCATTTTTTCTTGTACGCGAATGGATTGATCACTTACAGCTACAACATCTTCGATTGTGTGAATTGTATTATTTTTCCGATAATTTTTATGTTGCGGATAGTCTTTTAAAACATGTATATCCTGCTTTTCATAATAATGCTTTGAGAATTCAATCGCACCTTTCACAACCCCTTGTGTATCTAAAATTGGGTACGTTGAATTTTTCGAAATATACGTAAAGCCATTTTTCGCACGTAACTGTTGGGTTACGTGCTCCATTGGCTTCCCTGTTTTTAAAACGGTAATTAATGTGCTATCTTCTAACGTTAAATTATCATATACCGCTGTAATATTTCGACCGACAAATTGATCCATTGTATAACCTAAGTTCGTCAAAATTTGTAAATCCGCCATATCAAAAAATAGAGTTTGACCATGTTGGTCGACAATGAGCGTATTGTCATAGTCCTTTAAATGTTTTACATCTTGTAACGTGTTCATTTTCCCACCTCTAGTTGCTTATTACTTGAATTGAAGGGTGACAGACCAAAGTTCTGCTTGTGTACCAATTCGCATTGGTGGACCCCAGAAACCATATCCTGATGTCACGAGATAATCCGTACCATTTCGTTTTTCATGTCCATAATTTAACTCATAAATAAATTCTGTCATCCATTTTCCAGGCCAAATCTGACCTGCATGTGTATGACCGGACATCATAAACGACACACCCGGATCATTCATTGTTTTACTTGGTTGATGATCAATCACAATCCATGGTTGCCCTGATTTTACGTCTTTTTGTAACGTTTTTAAAGAGGCACGCTTTTTATTTGTTGCATCATCACGTCCTGTTAATGCGATATCACCTGCAATTGTGACCGTTTGATCTTGTAACAATGTCACATTCGCGTTTTTCATGGCTTGTTTTACAGCTGGAAGCTCGTCTCCAATGTACTCATGGTTACCGAGAACTGCATAAACACCGTATGTTGCTTGTAGTTTCTTCAATTCATCTTCCATCTGCTGTTCATTAAACCACTTTGGTGAGTCATCTACAAGGTCTCCTGCTAAAATAACAACATCTGGCTTCTCTTTATTTGCAAGTTCTACAAAACGTGAAAGGTGCTTTTTATTCGAGAGTAGTCCCAAATGTGTATCACTTGCGACAACTACTTTTAATTGTTGACCATTCGCTTTTTCAGGTCGTTCAATGGTTTGATGATGAACGATTGGTGTATAAGCATAATATGTACCTACACCGGCAGAAATTAGTAATATTACAATGGCGCTACTTCCAATAATTCGTGTATAACGTCGTCTTAAAATAAGCGATAAAATATTACAAACGATACATAAAATAAGTCCATATGAAAAAGCAAATAACCAATAATCACTTAGTATTTTCAAAAAATCGAGCGGGATGAATCGCGTCAACATAATTGAATACGCAATGAAGGCATAAATAATCTAAAACGCTACTTTCCCTCGCTTCAAACCGAAACTTTTCATCAGTACACGTATATTCCAGCCAACATAAAAAACAAGTGCGGAATAAATGAGAAGCGCAATAATAATCACTAATATAACTTTAAACGTCATGTCATTCCTCCTTTTCTATAAGTTGGCACGTATGATTATGCCACGCATACTGTTCAAAATCATTCACAATATAACTTTCTGCAAACGTCTCTCTTGCATGCTGTACAAGGCGTTGTAAGTCATGTGATAAAAAACGAGCACTAATATGATTCATGAATAACTGCTTTGCGCCCGCTTCTCGTGCCACACGCGCCGCTTCTTCATTCGTCGCATGACCATAAATAGCAGCAAGCTCCGACGTTCCTTCATCAAAAGTCGCTTCATGAATGACTACATCTGCATCTTTTGCTAAATCGATAGCTGCCTCGCAGTAACGTGTGTCACCTAAAATCGTCACAGTAAAGCCTTTGATTGGTTCAGATACAACTTGTTCACTTGAAATAACTTCCCCGTTCTCTAATTGTACATCAAAACCATTCTTTAAGCGTCCTAGTAGCGGTCCATTTGGTACACCAAGTTGGCGCGCTTTTTCTACATCTAACTTACCTGGCAAATCTTTTTGGACGATTCGATAACCATAACAAGGAATCACATGCTCTAATTGACGTACATATACTTGAAATTGATCATCTTCAAATAACAAACCTTCTGTTACTTCTACAAAATGCAGCTCATATGTTAGATGCGTCTTCGTGACATTCAGTGTCATGCGAACCCATTCTTCTAATCCTTTGGGTCCATAAATTGTTAGTGGGTCATTCCCACCTAAAAAAGAGCGTGAACTTAAAAAACCTGGTAAGCCAAAAATATGATCCCCATGTAAATGTGTAATAAAGAGTTTATTAATCTTACCTGGTTTAATCGCCGTATGTAAAATTTGATGTTGCGTTGCTTCACCACAATCGAACAACCAAAGTTTACCGCATTCTTCTAATAACTTTAGCGCAATTGAAGATGTATTGCGTAATTTAGATGGCATGCCTGCCCCTGTCCCTAAAAACTGAATCTGCATTTCATTTCCTCCTAATGATCGTCTAAAAAATCTTTACTAAAACTCGTCTGCGCTGTGTAATCAGGATTTTTAGCTACAGAGACACCTTTTTGAAGACTATTTTTCCCGTATTTTCGTTGTAACTGTTCTACCAACTTTAAAACCGGTTCTTCTTTTGCATGTTCTGCATAATTAAAAATCGAAAGTTGTTCAGCCGCTTCTCTACGATTATATACATGACTAACCGTAACGCCCATTAAGCGTAACGGTTCAAAGTTCCAATGTTTGCGCACTAATTTAAGTGCCTCGCGTTCAATATCTTGCTGCTCATAGATGCCATTTTTAAATGTTATAGAACGCGTTTTATTTTGCCAATCTGATGTTCGCATTTGAATTTGCAAAGTCGTACCAGCTAAATTTTTCGCACGTAATCGTTTTGCTACTTTTTCACTTAATTTTTGAACCATCTCTACTACGTCACGCATCTCTACTAAGTCTACAGCGGAAGTCATCGAATTACCAACCGATTTTATATCGTAAATAGCTTCTGGGTCTACTTGTCTACGATCTATACCATGTGCCTTTTCCCATAGACGAACCCCATTTTTCCCCATCCATTGATGCATTTCTTTTTCCGTTTTCTGTGCTAAATCACCAATCGTTTCAATGCTATACGTGGCTAACTTTTTCGCCGTACTCGCGCCTACTCCATGCATTTCAATCGTTTTTAAAGGCCATAATATCTGTGGCACTTGTCTTTTTCGTAGCACAGTGATGCCCATCGGTTTTTTCATATCGGAAGCCGTTTTCGCTAAAAACTTATTCGGTGCAATCCCGATGGAACAAGGTAAATCGAGTTCTTCTTTTAACTGCATTTGAATTTTTTCAGCTAATTGAATCGCTTCACTTCCATGCACAATCTCTGTCACATCCATATATCCCTCATCAATGGATACAGGTTCAACAAGATGTGTATAGCTTCTTAATAGATCGAACATCGATTTTGAAGCCCGTCTATAAGCATCAAAATTAGGCGGGAGGAGAATGATTTCAGGACACTTTTGTTTTGCTTCCCATACAGGCATCGTCGTATATACACCTTTTACCCTCGCTTCATAGGAACAGGTAACTAAGATTCCACGACGTTCCTTCGGGTTACCAGCTACCGCAATCGCTTTTCCTTTTAGCATCGGATTCAATGCTTGCTCCACTGAAGCATAAAAACAATTCATATCTAAATGAAAAATAATACGCGCTTGTGTCATTTCCTCACCTCTTCCCAATCATATGTTCTTATTATAATATGTTTAGAACTTGCATACCATCTATGTTACTTAAACAATCTAAAAAAATAAGGTTTGAACATAGCGCAATTTCCTACGCATGTTCAAACCCACTTTTATTTATTCAGCTTCTGCTTCTTTATTTTTTAAATCAACCATATATTGTTTAATTTCTTTAATGCCTTCTAATGAATCTACTAATACAGATGGTGATACGAGTGTAATCATTCGTTCATCTAGGTTAGCGACAGCTGTGAAATAACGTGTACGTGCATAATTCACAAGCCCTACTTGATTCAATTGTTCTGTTGGAATATCTAAAATTTCTTTTGCTTCTAATACTTTTAATGCAAATGTGAAATCATCGACATGCAGTACGAGTAAACGACTTAAATCGCCACCACCGCTACGACCATATAAAATACGTTCGAAATCTAAAATCGGTACTAATTCACCACGATTTTTCGTTAATCCATCGACATAGTCTGGTAAATGTGGAATACGATTTGTCGTTTCAATTTTTTCAATTGAAATCACATGATCGACTGATACCGCATATTCTTCTTGACCGCATCGAAATACGACTACTTTAGAATTTGTCATATTGAATTTACCTCCATTATCTATCTTGATGTTTATTATGTATGACATGGTGCTATTCATTATATAGTAAAAAGGGCATGAAATCAAAATGATTATTAAACCGAAAGGACTAATGATACTTATGGCATATTCCCTTTTTTATACAAAACAAAAATACCTATTTATATCGTACTTTCGTATTTTTCTTATAAACACTTCTTTTTTTAACATTTTTTACATATAAAAAGCCGAAATATCGCCAAGCAGCGACATTTCGACCTTTCCTATACTTAGATTGAGAATTGTTTTTAGAATACATCACATTCTCTTTATATAAAATGATTATTTTGATGAAATAGTTGCAGATACTTTCACAACTTCTACAAGTAAATCTGCTAATTTTTCTAATTCTTCAACGGGCATACGCTCTTTTGTCGTATGAATATTTTCGTAACCAACTGCTAAGTTAGCTGTTGGAATACCAAATCCTGCGATGACATTCGCATCGCTACCGCCACCTGATTGCATGATTTTCGGCTCACGACCTACTTGTTCAACTGCTTTTTTCGCAACTTGTACAACTAAATCTTCTTCTGTGAAGCTGAATCCAGGATACATGCGTGTAATTTCAACTTCTGCACTACCCCCCATGTCTTTCGCAGCTTGTTCAAACGCTTCTTTCATATGTTGCTCTTGTACTTCTAATTTTGCTTCATTTAATGAGCGACATTCTGCTAAAATATGCACTTCATCGCATACAATATTCGTTGCTTTACCGCCTTCAAAACGACCAATATTCGCTGTAGTTTCTGAATCAATACGACCTAATTTCATATTTGCAATCGCTTTTGAAGCGATTGTAATCGCTGAAATTCCTTTTTCAGGTTCTACCCCTGCATGTGCTGTTTTACCTGTTAATGTCGCGACAACTTTTGTTTGGAATGGCGCTGCTGTAACAATGCCACCTACTTTGCCATCTGAATCAACAGCAAAACCATATTTCGCTGTAATTTTCGCTGGATCTAATTCTTTTGCACCTGCTAAACCTGATTCTTCACCTGCTGTAATAACGAATTCGATATTACCATGGTCAACTTTTTCTTCTTGAATACGTTTCGCCATTTCAAGTAATGCAGCGATTCCCGCTTTGTCATCTGCACCTAGAATGGTCGTACCGTCTGAATAAATATAACCATCTTCTTTAATTGTTGGTTTAATACCTACACCTGGTACAACGGTATCCATATGTGTTGTAAAGTAAATTGTGTCCGCTTCTACATTTCCTTTTAATGTCGCAATAATGTTACCTGATGCATGCCCGTTACGTGTATGTGCATCATCTACATATACATCAAAACCTAGTGATTTTAATTTCTCTTGTAGAACAGGTGAAATCTTTTCTTCATGATATGTTTCTGAATCAATTTGAACTAATTCTAAAAATTCTTCTACTACACGACTTGTCATGGTAAAAAACTCCTTTTTATATAAATCTATTATTATTTTAACATAATCAACAAAGCGTTTCTAATCACCAGCTAGTAATTGATGATCGTAATAAGCTTTTTTGATGAGAATATCTAACTCACCTGTGAATTCTTCATTGGCTTTTGCTTGATTTACGTGTTCTAATAGCTGCTTTAAACAGTGTCTTACTTTCGGGCTGTCTTCATCTTCTAACATTCCTTTTTCAAAATAATAATGATCAAAAAATAAATTTAAAAAACGCTGATTTGTAAAATAAAGTGATTCATTTTGCGAATACATCGCATCATTGGCTGCACCTAAATAGTATTCCAACATGCGAACTGTCTTAATGGATTGAATTTGCGTTGATAATTCATAATGAAGCACTTGTAACCAAAGTTGTTGTAAATAATCAAAACGAATTAATTGAAGCACACGCATAATTTCTACATGCTTGATAGGATAATAATAAAATGCACGCACCTCTAATAAATCGGGTGTTTCAAATAAAGCATCATTATAAGAGAACCAGCGATACATCGTATCATAGTCATAAAAGTCTTGATGCTCCATCGTATAAATTACTTCGCGAAGATCACGATAAATCTCATTCGCTAATGTAACAAACTCTCCTTCAATCGGTGTATAAAAAGCTGTTACTTCTAATTCAGGGACTTGGGTCACCATACGACGAATAAAGCGATTGGCTGTTCGTTCAATTTGATCTTCATGTAAATAGAACGCTTTCGGATTTCCTTCGATTATATCAAACACTTGCCCATATGATTGGTGCACATCTTGTTGTAAATTTTCCAAAATGACATGTGCTACTTTTGAAAAAACAAACTCTAACTGGCTCCCTTTAAAAGGATAGGCTGTATGATGCCAATTTTTATAATAGAATAGAACAATTGTCTGGTAAAAATCATAAGGTGTTCCTACATAAACACCCGTTAATGTTCTAAAATAATCAATCGCTTCTTCATTTTTTTGTAGTAATGTTTTAGGTAATGTAGAAGGTAACTCATTAAAGAAATGAAGCATCTCAATGACATCAACTGCTAGACTTTCTTTTTGAATGTCGATGTACTCGCGGTCCACATGAATGGCACGTTGCATATCTTCAAGTGGTGCTTCTACTTCTATTTCTAAAGGGTGTTCCTCGACTTCTACTTCTTCTACTGGTTCCATTACTTCTGTATTACTTCTCTTTCTGCGTTTGAACATCCACATTCTCTCCGTTCTCGTAAAACTTCTGCCATTCGGATTGTGGCACCATACCACCGCCCGTTAACCATGCTACATGATAGGCTGCTGGTGCTTGAATTAAACCAATTGCAACAAGTCCTGCTGCTGCTGACGGTTCAATTTGTAATCCTTCTGTCTCTTTTAACTCATATACCATACGATATAGTTGATTGTCTGTCACTGTGACAATGCCATGTAAAATCGGCATCATCAACTGCCCTACAAACTTAGAAGCACGACCTACTGCTAAACCATCGGCTGCTGTTTGATTCGATAAACCGATATCTTGTACCGAAATATCATGATGCTGTTCAGTCGCCATACCAAGTAACATACAAGGTGATTCGACAGGTTCTACAAAATAACAATGTACAGCATCACCAAAAATTGTTTTTAGACCATATGCAACACCGCCAGGACCGCCACCAACACCACAAGGCAAGTAAACAGCCAGTGGATTTTCAATTGATATATGAATATTTGCTTCTTCTAGCTGCTTTTTTAAACGACGTGCGGCAACTGCATAACCACTAAATAAAGCTTGCGAATTTTCATCATCGATAAAGAAGGCGAATGAATCTGCTTCTGCCTCTTTTCGTCCTTGTTCTACTGCTTTACTGTAGTCACCCGTATGCTCTACAACTGTGACACCTTTTTCACGTAATAAATCTTTTTTCCATTGTTTCGCATCGTGCGACATATGCACGACAACACGAAATCCTAATTTAGCACTCATAATCCCGATACTTAATCCTAGATTCCCTGTTGAACCAACAACAATCGTATATTTTGAAAATAGCGCATGAAATGCTGGTTCTGTAAACTGAGCATAGTCTTTTGTTGACTCAATGAGTCCATTTGAAGTTGCCAACTGTTCTGCAATGGTTAATACTTCATGAATACCACCTCGTGCTTTAATTGAACCTGCTATTGGTAAAATATCGTCTCGCTTTAACCATAACTGCTCATTTTCATGCACGTATCTTTTTTGTAATAGAGTCGCCTGTTGAATAGGCGATTCTATTAATCCATTCGCTTCCTTCATTGTTGGTTCGATCGCCATGAAGTATGGTGCAAAACGCTGTAGACGTGCTTCCGCATCATCAATTAATGTCGGCTGAATCGATAACTGCTTTTCTGCTTCTTCCCATCGTAAGCGATGCGGGTTTTCCCAATAATACGGTTGTTTTTTCTGAAGCTGTTCAATAATCGGCATACATCGAACCTCCTAAAATCTTTATTTTATTTCATATTACTACAAATGATTCAATTTTTCGTGTAAAACTCGTTCAAAGCAATAAAAAAAGCGCGTCACGTCTCTTTATAAGACGTGACACACTTCTACATTGTTAAAGGAAAATTATAATGGAATGTTACCATGTTTTTTCTTCGGACGATCTTCTTGTTTATTACGTAACATTTCTAATGATTGGATTAGCTTTAGACGTGTTTCACGTGGATCGATGATGTCATCAACTAAGCCATGAGAAGCTGCTACATATGGATTTGCGAATTTTTCTTTGTACTCTTCGATTTTTTGTGCGCGTGTTGCTTCAGGGTCATCTGATTTTGCAATCTCCCCTGCATGAATAATATTCGCTGCACCAGCTGCACCCATTACTGCGATTTCAGCATTTGGCCAAGCGTATACCATATCTGCTCCAATTGATTTTGAGTTTAGCGCTACATATGCACCGCCGTATGCTTTACGTAGAATAACTGTAATTTTCGGTACAGTTGCTTCTGAATAAGCAAATAAGATTTTTGCACCATGACGAATGATTCCACCATGCTCTTGTTTAACGCCTGGGAAGAAGCCTGTTACATCTTCAAATGTAATAACTGGAACATTAAATGCATCACAAGTACGTACAAAACGTGCTAATTTATCTGATGAATCGATATCTAAGCCACCTGCAAGTACTTTTGGTTGGTTACATACAAAACCAACTGATTCGCCTTTAATACGCGCAAAACCAACAACGATATTTTTAGCGAAGTCTTTTTGAACTTCCATGAATGTACCAGGGTCCGCAACTTGCTCGACTACTTTACGTACATCATATGATTTTGTTTGGTCGATTGGCACGATGTCTAATAATTCTGAACGGTACTCGTCTTCTTCGTTAAATTCAACCATCGGTGCTTTTTCTGTATTATTTTGTGGTAAGTAGCTTAATAATTGTTTGATTTGCTCAATTGCTTCTTCTTCACTTGGTGCACGGAAATGTGCGTTCCCTGCGATTGCGTTATGTACTTTTGCACCGCCAAGACCTTCTGAAGAAATCTTTTCACCTGTTACAGTCTCAATTACTTTTGGTCCTGTAATGAACATTTGAGATGTTTTTTCAACCATTAAGATAAAGTCTGTAATAGCTGGTGAGTAAACTGCACCACCCGCACAAGGTCCCATAATTACAGAGATTTGTGGAATGACACCCGAATAGATTGAGTTACGGTAGAAGATTTCACCATAACCATCTAATGAAAGTACACCTTCTTGAATACGCGCGCCACCTGAATCATTAATACCGATGAATGGTGCACCTGTTTTTGCTGCTAAATCCATTACATTCGCAATCTTCATCGCATGCATTTCACCTAATGCACCGCCGAATACTGTGAAGTCTTGTGAGAATAAGTACACAGGACGACCATTTACTTTACCGTAACCTGTTACAACACCATCTCCAGGACCTTCTTTACCAGCCATACCAAAGTCAACAGTACGGTGTTTTACGAATGGATTTACTTCAACGAATGTACCTTCGTCTAATAATAAATCAATACGTTCACGCGCTGTTAATTTACCTTTTTCATGTTGTTTTTCGATACGAGCGTCACCACCGCCCAATTCGATTTCACGCTTTTTGTCAAATAATTCGTTTATTTTATCATACATATCCATTGTTTACGATTCCCCTTTGTATTAGCTTCGATCAACTAGCTCGTAAAGTACACCAAAAGATGATTTCGGATGAATGAAGGCAACTTTTGCACCGCCAGCACCAATTTTTGGTTGCTCAGACAATAGACGGGCTCCCTCATTTTTCATACGTTCCATCTCCGTTTCAATTCCAACGACTTGTAATGCGATATGGTGAATTCCTTCACCGCGCTTTTCTAAGTGCTTGTGAATGGCACTTTCTTCACTAAGTGGTTCTAATAATTCGATATGTGTATTACCTGCATCAATGAATGCTACACGTACTTGTTCAGAAGCAACTTCTTCGACATTTAGAAGTTTCATACCGAGTACATCTGTATAATATGTAATACGTTCATCGAGATTATTGACAGCGATGCCAATGTGATCAACATTTTCCACGAGTCCCCAACTCCTTTTTGTTGTATAACACAATTGTAACTGATTTTTTCGTAAAACTCTACCTATATAATAATTTTTTCCAATGATAGCGATTACTTTTCTGAACAATCAGCCTATTCTAATAGTAAATGAAGGAAACAAAAAATCAAGGAAATACGTTTTTACGAGAAAATAAACGTAAAAACGTTCAAAATTTCGATTTTTACGGAATAAAAACAAGGATTCATTGTTCAGTGAGTTTTCAAAACATTCAAATGGTTGTGTTTTATTTTTTCATTAAATAATCTGTGTTATATAGTAGTTTCGAAAAGAAAATTCGCTCTTTTATGATTTTCCTTTGCTCGAATACAAGGGATTTGTTAAAATGAAGTAACGATGCAAACAAGGAGAGAATCAACGTGAGCAATAAGAAATTTCAAAAAGCTGTTGTCATGACTATGATTGGAATTATGTTAATTTCAACGGTTATGTTTGGTTTATCTATTATATTATCGTAATATTGAAACCTTTTCCCCACTCGAACGTACTATATTCATATCGTAATTTGAAGGAGAAATGATTTCTTAATGAATTGAATGAAACTATTATTGATGATGAGTTATGTTGTAACGATTGCGGACGCCTATTATGCAAGTTTTTTCACTGAGCATAAAACACCGCCACAATTACAACTTGCACAAACCTCAAGTTTTGCAATTGAATATGCGCGGTAGCAAGCCTATTCGAAAAAAACGTCCAATGTATTGGAACGAATTATGGCGTGTAAATAAGCCGCAAATTTCACAATACTTACATCAATTATCTGTATATGGATGGATTCCTATACAAAAAGCTTTAATACCTTTGCGTGAACCACCGCGTGCAAAACAATCGTGCTATACGCAGTTGTGTTAAAGTAAGGTATAACATAACAAAAACCAAAATCACGTTGAAGCGTGGTTTTGGTTTTTTTATTGTATAAAATACCGCATATTTTTCTTTATTAACTGTAGAATTTAGCTGATTTCTTTTTACAATCAAATTGATATACAGCATTTAATAAAACATTCACTCCATCTAAACATTGTTGTAAACTAGAATATTCTGCTTCATTATGACTAATGCCATCTAAACTTGGGATAAAGATCATAACAGAAGGAATCAAACTTGCAATAAATTGTGCATCATGCCCTGCACCACTATACATTTTTTTATATGATTTTTTAAGTGCCTTAGCGGAATCTTCTACAGTGCAGATTAATTCCGAGTTAAAATAAACGGTTTCTCTCGACCACAATTCTTCGTAAGTTCGTTTACATTTGCAAGGCTTTTCAACTGTTTGCTGAATAATTTTTCGAACCTCTTGTAAAACTTCTTCATCTTTATGTCTTGCTTCTAATGTAAAGCGCACATGTCCTGGAACGACTGTATGAATATTTGGTGCATTATAAATTCGACCAAATGTAAAGACTAAATCTTCTGGTAAAAACAGCAACTGATCTTCTAAATCAATCATCAAACGTGCTGCCTCTAGTAATGCATCTTGTCGATAAATCATGGGTGTTGTTCCTGCATGATTTGCTTGTCCAAATATATTAATTTCATAGCAAACCATACCTACTACACCTTCTACTACACCAATTTCAATCTGCTCTTTATCTAAAACAGGACCTTGTTCAATATGCAGTTCAAAATAACCTGCGCCCTCTCGTAAGCGCTGTTCTTTTTTACCTCTCATTCCACCATTATTTAAAGCTTGTTCGAATGTCGTCCCTTCCTCATCTCGTACTTTCAACATTTTTTCTTCAGAGAATTTCCCAGCCAATATACCTGAACACATCATGGCTGGATCAAAACGTGCACCTTCTTCGTTTGTAAAATTCACAATTAATAATGAATGTTCTAACTTGATATTTTCATCTCGTAGTGTTTCAACTACTTGTAATCCTGCAATAACACCTAATACGCCATCATAAGCTCCACCATTTAAAACACTGTCTAAATGCGAACCGATTACAATTGGTTGTAAATCAGGATTTTTCCCCATCTTTAAAGCATACATATTACCTAAGTCATCAATTGTTACTGTCATTTGAAGTTCCTCACAGCGCTTTTTAAAATAAGCTCTTGCTTGCAAATCTTCTTCAGATAAAGATAGACGTGAAACACCATTTTTAGCAGTCTTACCAAATTGACGAAACGATGTGATTTTTTCTTCTAAACTAGTTGAGTTACACTTCATTTATAATCTCCTCCTTTATTAATACCTTTTGTTGTTCTTTTTTAACGATTGATTTTGTGCATACACTTACAATTAAACCAACAATTAAATTAAGCACTAAGGCAACTGCCCCTAAATTCAAATCATTAATTTGTGAAGGGATATTTTCAAAGAATGTATTTAATTTAGATGATGTAATCGTCATATAGGCAATATAGAAAACTGCTACTGCAATACCACTCATTACGCCATATTTATTCAATATATTTGTACCATAAAAACTAAAAATAAGTGCTGGTACTAATTGTGAGATTAACGCATATGACATAATATTTAAAATTGCTAACGCATCTCCACCTGTAATGGTGAAAATAAAAGCGATTGCAATAATAATTAAAACAAAGCCTTTAGAAGCTGCTAACTGCTGGCGATCTGTAGCTGTAGGTCTTACTAATTTATAAAAGCCAGACATTAAACCAATCGAAGCAGACATGAGCATAACAGATGCTGGAACTAGTGCTGTCAGTAAACCGGCTGCTCCTACAATTCCAACAACCCACGGATTAAATGTATCGATTGTTAAACGTAAAAGAGATAAATCTCCTTCAGCACCTTGTAATCCTGGAATTTGAATCATAGCTGCAAAACCAATAAAGAATACGAATAATAATAACAATGTATAAAGTGGTAATGTAATGGCATTACGTTTTAGCGCTTTTGTACCCGATGCTGAAATTGTCACACTGAATGTATTTGGTAATAAATAAAAACCAAAAGCATTGAGTAAGATAGTAGATATAAACCAAGGTATACTCAAACCTGTTGATGATAACACAAGACTCTCAGGTCGTACTTGTTGCACCGCTTCAAACAGGGGTTGAATTCCACCAAAGTAATGATATGGAATATATACACCTAAAAAAACAATGACGATTAAAATCATGATATCTTTTAAAATAGCTGTCCACGCAGAACCATGAATCCCTGAAATAATTACATAGATTGTGATAATAATGGCGCCAATTGTACTGGCTACAACAGAATTAATTGCACCGTATGATGCCTCCGAAACAATAATCCCTAAACCCTTTAATTGAATAACAATATAAGGAATCATCGCAATCGCACCTAAAAAAGAAACGACTAAGCCTAGCACAGGACTTTTATATCTTGCTGCAAAGTATGCTGGCTGTGAAATGACATAATTTTCTTTTGAAAAGCGCCAAATTTTTGGTGCAATCCAATACGATAATACATAGGCAAGTGTAATATAAGCTGGAACATAGAATGCTGCTGCACCATTACTATAAGCCCAACCACTTCCTCCTAAAAAACTAAAAGTTGTATATACTTCACCAGCAGTTAGTAAAAAAACGAAGAGCGTTCCAAAACCTTTATTACCTGTTGCGAATTCATCCATGCTCATCTTCTTACCATGGGTTGCTCGAATTCCTAAATACAACGCGATAATTGCAAATGCAAAAATAATGATTAATGCTATATTCATTCGTTTTCACCTACTTTATTTTCAGGGTCTACTTTATAAATGATATACAAAATGAGCGATGATAAAACCATCCATAAAACAATCCAAAATAATAAAAAAGGTAACCCTAAAACATATGGCTCAATGCGATTGGCAAATGAAATACAACCTGCCATACCAATAAAAGGTATAATCAATAGTAATTTTAAATACTTCATCTTCTCTCCCCCTTTTAAATATGGTACAGATGTGCTCTTCTTTTACGATCTAAGAATGTTGTTGCTGCCCCATTCTTTCTTTTCTCATATAATAGATTTAGATCTAATGTTGCTGTGACACAATCTGTTTCATTAGATGTTACTTCACAAAGAACACCGTTAATAGACCAAGGTGGCTCTGAAGGAGCAATAATTGCTGCATGACCAAAGCCCTCCTGTATCACACCTGTTAACTTTCCAATTATAGGAGCATGTAGAACATATATTTGATTTTCAATAGACCGCGCTAATGCACAATTTCGTACACGATAAAACCCATGTGGTGTAATGGTATAAGAAGGACAAAAAATGATATCTGCGCCTGCTTTTGTATACATAGTAGCAATTTCAGGAATTTCAATTTCATAACAAATCGCGATACCGATTTTTATCCCATCTATTTCAAAAATATTCAAATCATCCCCTTCTAAAGTTCCATAATGACTCTCAGCAGGAAAAATATGTGTTTTTCGATGCATTAAGAATTGTCCTTCTTTTGTAAAAATATATGCTGTATTATAAATACCATCACTTTCTTCCAGCATAGAACCTGCGATAATACATTGCTGTCTTTCAAAAGCTTTTTTGGAAAAATAGCTTATATAATCTTCTATAAATATAGATAGTCTATCCATTTGACTCTCTTTTAAATATGAATAATCTTCTCTGATCGTTAATAAGTGCAGTCCTACAAGTTCTGGTAATAAAACAAATTGACTCGTAGATGGGATTTTACGGAATAGAAAATCCATTTGCTTCGTAAAATCCGAAAATACTTTACACTCTTGCATGGCGACCTGACAACTACTCACTTCTACTTTCATTTAGTTCACTCCTTCCTCTATACTTTATAAACCACTTCTCCCCCAATCACAGTTTGTACAACTTCTATATTTTTTAATTCATCTCTATTTGTTTTTGTAATTGCCTGATTTAAAATGATGTAATCTGCTAATTTTCCGCTTTCTAAGCTACCTTTTTGATGTTCTTCAAAGCTCGCATATGCACCGTTATACGTATAGATTTTTAATGCTTCCATCAAAGAAATTGATTGTCTTATCCCAAACGGTTGCCCAAGCGCTGTATGACGATTAACAGCTGTATGAATTCCAACCCATGGATTAACGGTTGTAATCGGTGCATCTGATCCAGCAGCTACTATTAATTGATGCTGTAAAAAATCTGCAACTGGATACATATAATCGATACGTTCACCGTAATTTTTTTCATAACTTTCGCCAAATTCATAAGGAAATGGTGGGTTTGGAATAGGTATAATTTGAAGCGCTTTCATTTTTTCTTGTAAATCAGGTGTCGTAATACCTGCATGTTCAATTCGATGGCGATGTGGTCTAGGATTTTCTTTTAAAGCACGTTCAATTACATTTAAATAACGTTCAATCGCTGCATCTCCCTGTGCATGTACCGTAATTTGATAACCCTTTGCATGTGCATCTCCTAATACTTCGTATAATTCATCTTCCGTATAAATAAACATACCGTAATCATTTTGATTACTTGTATAAGGTTCGCGCGTCGCAATTGTTGGTCCTGTACTACTTCCATCTACAAATAGCTTCGCTGGACCAATTTTAAAATGTGCATCACCTGTTCCTGTCACAACTCCGGATTTCATCATTGTTGTTGTAAAATCATAACAATTATTTAAACTACCAATCATAGCGTAAATTCGTAACTTGACTCGTCTTTCATGAGAAGCTAATTGCAGTTGTCGAAAACTATCTGCATTAAATGTTCCTGCTTCATGAATACTTGTGATGCCAACTTTGAAAAAATCTTGTTGCGCTAGTTGCATAGCTTCTTCTAATTCTTCCATTGTATAAGTTGCTTGCTCATTTAATTGCATATAAGCTGTTTCTAATAACCTTCCAGTTAATTTTCCAGTTTGATCTTTTTCAATTTCGCCACCTTGTGGGTTAGGTGTCTGTTCATCGATATTAGCCATTAAAAGCCCTAGACTATTCACTACACCAATATGACCACATGTGCGCGTAATCATAATCGGATGTTTTGTTGAAATGACATCTAGATCCTCTTTTAATGGATAACATTTTTCATCCATACTCAATTCATTAAAGCCATTTACTCGAACCCAATGCCCTTCTTCTGTTTCTAGAACTCTTTTTTGAATTGCTTCGTATAATTGAGTTAAATTCTTAATTTTCAGACTTTTACAATCGATATTTATTTTTGTTACACCATACATAACAAAATGTAAATGTGCATCGATAATTCCTGGCATAAGTGTCTTACCTTGTAAGTTAATTTCTTCTACAGCGGTTATTTTGTCGGCCTTTAATCGTAATTCTTCGTATGTTCCAACCGCTTCAATTACTTGATCTTTAATTAAAATCGCCTCTACAATCTCATTCGTGTTATTCATTGTTAAAATTTCACCATTATAATAAAGTTGATTCACTTTTAACACCTGCTTTCCAAATTTGTACAACATTTGTATATTTATCTTACATGATTCTAACGTTTCTATATTGGACGTATTGTAAATTAAAAAAGCATTTTACGCTACTTTATGTTTAATTAAAGCTATTTTAATCATTTTTAATGTCGAATAAAAATACCTATGTATGATATAAAACATAATCACATAGGTATTTTTTATTTTATTTATGATTTTTCAATCGTCCTTTTTTCACGTTAAGTCCTTCAAAGTTTTGTTTGATGGCTAAATATTCATCCATTTCTTCTATAAAGACATAAAGCGCAGACATGGCTAAAAATTCTTCGTGATTTTTAGGCATTGGCATTTCTTCAAAACGTTCTCGTACACGTTGTAACTTCCTTCTACTCTCTGTTACAGTATTACCTGAATGTACGTTCTCAGATAGTTCTCCTACAAAATCAGCCACAATCTTTGAATGTGCAACAGATGCAGGTAGACTTGTGATTTTAGGTAGGACGCGCTCGATAATTTCAAGCTGTTTTTCACGAATATCAAAGTAACGATAATATACATCTTCTTTACGTGCTAAGTGATTTTCGACGTCCATGTAGGCAAGTGACTTCCCTTTCGCTACGCTTTTTTCAGCAATTAGTAGTTCTTTACCATCCCAAGATGTATCACCTGTTCGTAAATACTTTTCAATTTCATGAAAAATAGCACTGTATGCTTCTTCAATCGCAATACGATGCTTATTCAAACCTTTACTAATATCTGGCATATAAAAGTTGATTAAAAATCCTACACCAAATCCAACAAGCATCAATAATAATTCATTATATAAGAGAGGTAATGTAAATTCCCCTGAATTAAAGATTTGTAGGACGATGACGACACTTGATACGAAGGCCGCTGTAATATGGAACATGACGAGGAGTGGTAAAAATAAGAGAATTAAAACCCCCAACGTAATGACATTATATCCGCCAATTGAAAATAAAATATAGGAAAGTAATAAGGATAATAATCCTGCGGCTACACGCGTATAAATCGCATGAACAGACTTTCTTTTTGTCGTCTGAATGGACAGGATGGTTAAAATCCCTGCGGATGTATAGTATTCGAGATCGAGAAATGATGCAATACCAATTGCTACCGCAATCCCGACAGCTGTTTTTAATGTACGATAGCCAATTGAAAAGCGCTTGATTTTTTTAAGTTTCATACATGGCCTCCTCACATAATAGGTTACCACAGATTTGGTTTAGAAAACGTTTTTTACAAAATTCTTACATAATTGAAAAGAAGGAACTGCTTAGTGCAATCCCTCCCCTTTAAAACGTATTAAACTTCTTCACAGAAATCTTCAAATTGCGATTGAAGATGTGTAATAACAGCCATTGGTTCATGACCTTCGATTTCATGGCGTGGAACTTCTGCCACTACTTGACCATCTTTCATTAAAACAAATGATGGTGATGATGGAATGTGATCTTCCCCGAAGAAAGCACGTGCCATTGCTGTTGCTTCTTTATCTTGTCCTGCAAATACAGTTACAAGGTGATCTGGACGTTTTGGATAATTAATCGAATGTACTGCTGCTGGACGTGCAATACCGCCTGCACAACCACATACAGAGTTCACCATGAATAATGTTGTTCCTTGACGTTTTACAGCATCTTCTACTGCTTCCACTGTTTTTAATTCTTCATAACCATTGCCCGATAATTCACCACGCGCTTGGTTTAACATATCTTGATAAAATAAATCATAGTCATTCATATTCAAATAACTCCCTTCACAATTAGCTCCTTACTATCATACATTAGATTCTTTTGAATTCAAAGCGTCCGAATCGGTTTTAACTAAATTAATTTATTTACAAGAATAATTATGAGAATATTCCTAAATCTCAAATAAAATGTTTGGCTATTTT
Organism: Kurthia sp. 11kri321; assembly: GCF_001534765.1. NCBI lineage: Bacteria > Bacillati > Bacillota > Bacilli > Caryophanales > Caryophanaceae > Kurthia > Kurthia sp. 11kri321. The sequence continues at coordinate 1,227,530 of NZ_CP013217.1, read as the reverse complement.
GAAATACGTGTATATAATAGAGTTAGTTACACCCTACTATTTGAATATGAGGAGGTTCCAGCCAATGCAAACACGTGTACAAGAAGTAAAGGATTTTGTGATTTCGGGTTTAAAGATTCATGAATGTAAAACGGACGATATTTCTGAACAATGGGAAGAACTTGCAGAAGTGCTGGAAGATTACGACGTACAACATGACGTATTATACGGTGTTTTTGTCGATTTAACGGACGATGGTATTCGTTATTTAGCAGGTATTAAAGAAGATTATATGCCTGAGGACGTACCAACTGAAAGTGTATCCATCGCATCCGGTAAATACCTCGTTGGGGAGCTCAGTTCAATCAATGACCTTGAAAAAGCATTCAGAGAATTAAGCAGCCACCAAGACTACATCCATCGTCCAGGTATTAGTTTCGAAAAGTATAAAGGGAAAGCGCTAGACCAAATTGAGGTTTGGGTTCCAATTGAATAATTTATAACAATATGCCATACAACTACATTTGTTGTGTGGCATTTTTTAAATCAAAAAAGCAGTGATGCACTGTGACATCACTGCTTTTTACTATGGTTTAAAAAGTGTTTCAATTCCTTGCGAAACGGTTAATTCACCTTTTAAAATCTCTTTTTCTAAGGCTTGTACGATTTCTTTTTTGCCTTGCGTACCGTAAAAATCATCTACAAGACGGTCTAAAATCATGGAGCGGAACCAATCGGTTGTTTGATGATTTCTGCGATTCAACCAAACACCATTTTCAAGTGCTTGCTCTTTGAATGCTTCAATCGTCTCCCATACTTTGTCGAGCCCTTTATTTTCATAAGAGGAAGCTGACATCGCTTTTGTCGTCCAATGCGGCGTTGCAGGTTGTAGTAAATGTAAGATTTGCTTATACTCTGCAACGGTCTTACGCGCATTTCGTACATTATCACCATCCGCTTTATGCACGACAATCGTATCTGCTAATTCCATGATTCCTTTTTTCATACCTTGTAGTTCGTCTCCTGCCCCTGTTAATACAAGAAGCAAGAAGAAATCCACCATACCACGTACAATAGTCTCGCTCTGACCAACACCAACGGTCTCAATTAAAATCACATCATACCCTGCTGCTTCACAAAGTAACATTGTTTCACGTGTTTTTTTATGCACACCGCCAAGCGTTCCAGCAGAAGGAGATGGTCGAATATAAGCACGTGAGTCACGCGACAATTCTTCCATCCGTGTTTTATCGCCTAAAATACTCCCGCCTGTAATCGAAGAACTCGGATCAATCGCAAGTACCGCTACGCGATGGCCTTGTTCAATTAACATCTTGCCGAAAGTTTCGATGAACGTACTTTTTCCTGCTCCCGGCACACCCGTGATGCCGATACGAATCGACTTCCCTGTATGTGGAAGCAGTTCTTTTAATAGCGCCTGTCCTTCTGCTTTATCATCGATATTTGCACTCTCAAGTAGTGTAATGGCCTTAGCAAGATGTAATTTCGAACCACTTCGTACGTCTGTAGCTAATTCGTCAATCGCAATCGGTTTACGTTTTTTAACAAATTTACGTCGTTTGGATTTTTGCATCCCGTCATGACTCGCTTTTACACCTGGTTGTACAAAAAGCGCTGATTCTTTTTCAGACATTATGCTTCTTCGTAACCTAAACGTTCATAGATGATTTCAATCATTTTTTGAGAAGCAATAGGCAATACCGTACCAGGTCCGAAAATTGCTGCTGCTCCTGCTTCATATAAGAAATCATAGTCTTGTGCTGGAATAACACCGCCAACGATGACAACGATATCTTCACGACCTAATTTTTTAAGCTCTGCAATTAATTCAGGTACAAGCGTTTTATGTCCCGCTGCTAATGACGATACGCCAACACAGTGAACATCATTTTCTACAGCCATAATTGCTGCTTCTTCTGGTGTCATAAACAGTGGTGAAATATCCACGTCGAAACCAAAGTCAGCATACGCTGTTGCAACAACTTTTGCACCGCGGTCATGTCCATCTTGTCCCATTTTTGCTACAAGAATACGTGGACGACGACCTTCATTTTCTAAGAATTCATCTGTCATTTCTTTAATTTCTTTGATGGCATCTGCATCTGAATAGTTTGAAGCATATACACCGCTAATTGAGCGAATAACTGCTTTGTGACGGTCTGATACTTCTTCGATCGCATCTGATATTTCACCTAATGTCGCACGCGCACGCGCTGCATCTACTGCTACAGCTAATAAGTTTTCGCTACCATCTGCTGCTGCTTTTGTTAAACGTGCTAAATGACGTTTCACTTCTGCTTCGTCACGCTCTGCTTTCATTTTATTAATACGGTCAATTTGTGATTGACGTACTAATGTGTTATCAATATCTAAAATTTCAATTGGTTCTTCTTCATCTAAACGGTAACGATTTACGCCGATAATCGTTTCTGCTTTTGAATCGATTTTTGCTTGGCGTTTCGCTGCAGCTTCTTCAACCTTCATCTTCGGTAAGCCTGTTTCAATCGCTTTCGCCATACCACCAAGTTCTTCAACTTCATTGATTAGTTTCCATGCTGATTGTGTTAGTTCATCTGTTAACTTCTCAACATAGTATGAACCACCCCATGGATCAATCACTTTTGTCATCGTTGTTTCTTCTTGTAAGAATAGCTGTGTATTACGTGCAATACGCGCTGAGAAGTCCGTTGGTAATGCAATCGCTTCATCTAATGCATTCGTATGAAGTGATTGTGTATGTCCCATTGTTGCCGCATTCGCTTCAATTAACGTACGTGTCACGTTATTGAATGGATCTTGTTCTGTTAATGACCATCCAGATGTTTGTGAGTGTGTACGAAGCGCCAATGTTTTTGGATTTTTCGGGTTAAATGTTGACATCATTTGTGCCCAAATACGACGTGCTGCACGCATTTTAGCGATTTCCATATAATAGTTCATACCGATTGCCCAGAAGAATGATAGACGCGGAGCAAACTTATCAATATCGATTCCTGCTTTTAAACCTGTACGCACGTATTCTAAACCGTCAGCTAATGTATAAGCTAACTCAATATCATTCGTCGCACCAGCTTCTTGAATATGGTAGCCCGAAATTGAAATCGAGTTGAACTTCGGCATGAATTTTGACGTATATTCAAAAATATCTGCAATGATTTTCATCGACATTTCAGGTGGGTAGATGTACGTATTACGCACCATGTACTCTTTTAAAATATCGTTTTGAATCGTACCTGCTAATTTGTCTGGTGTAACGCCCTGTTCTTCTGCTGTTACAATGTAAAACGCAAGAATTGGAAGTACAGCACCATTCATTGTCATCGATACAGACATTTGATCGAGTGGAATGCCATCAAATAAGATTTTTGTATCTTCAACCGAGTCAATTGCAACACCCGCTTTACCAACATCACCTGTTACACGCGGATGATCTGAGTCATAACCACGGTGTGTCGCTAAGTCAAAGGCAACTGAAAGACCTTTTTGTCCCATCGCAAGATTTCGGCGGTAGAAAGCATTTGATTCTTCCGCTGTTGAGAAACCTGCATATTGACGAATCGTCCATGGACGACCTACATACATCGTTGGATATGGTCCACGTGTATTGGGTGCAATCCCTGCTACATCATTTAGATGTTGTAAACCTTCATTATCTACAGCTGTATAAACAGGTTTTACAGGAATTTCTTCATTCGTCATAAATGTTTCTTGCGTCGTTTCAAATGGTTCTTTCGTTAATACTTCATCGATGTCAATTTTGTGGAATGTTGGATTGCTCATCGTTGAACCTCCTTCATGCTTGCGTGAACAGTTGTTAGTTTTTCATAAATATTCAACCCTGCAAAGATATAGCCATTTAAGCCTTTTTCCGTCCAGTTCGCATCAAACTTACCCGCCACATCAAAGATGACATGTTCAGGTTTTGCAGCAAGTAATGCTTCCATAACTGCTTTTGTATCTTCATCTGTTGCTGAAAGGACAACATAGTCTGCTGTTGTTGTCGTTAACATATGCACGATTTCTGTTAAATCGGCTGTTGGTTCTGTTACTTCTGGTACGATACCAGCCGTTGCTAACACACCTTTTACAAAGTCTGTACGTGGTTTTGTCGTTTTTAGCTCACCGTATGTTAAGATTTGTGCCTTCATCGGATGTTCTTTGAATGTCACACGTAACTCTTCAAATGGTTGTGCTAAACGATTTACTTCTACAAACGTTTCAGCAGGTACTTCTTCTGTTGCATCTGCATAATTATTTGTACCAACTAATACCGTTTTACGCTTTTTCACTTTTTCAATGCGTTCAGACCATGAAGCTTGAAGATCCGCTTCAATCATCTCGCTTGCTGCCTCGTAGCCACCTGCTTCTTCAATTTTCAAGAAGTAAGCCCATGCTTCTTTTACAAGGTCATGCGTTAATGTTTCGATAAAGTATGAACCACCTGAAGGATCGATTACTTTCGTTACTTGTGATTCTTCTTTAATTACAAGTGCAACATTTCGTGCAATACGAACCGATTGATTCGTTGGTGCAGTTAAAATGTTATGTGGATGAACTGTTAGTAAGTCTGCTCCACCGATTACTGCTGAAAACGCTTCATTTCCAGCGCGCAGTAAATTCACGTAAACGTCTAACTTCGAGAATGAACGAAGTGATGTTTCCGTAGCGATATGAACTGGTTGTGGTGTCTCAACACCGTACGCTTTTGCAAACGCTTTCCATAATACTCTGAAAGCACGGATTTTAGCAATTGCCATAAAGAAGTGTGTATCTAAAGCAAATGAAGCGAAGAACTTTTTCTCTACTTCTTCAAAAGATGCACCTTTCATAAATTCTGCTGCTTGTGCAAGTGCAATCGCTAATTCTTGTATAGATGTTGCACCTTCATAATGTGCTGATAATACATTTGCATTGAATGTACGAACATTCGGAAAATCAGGTAAGTCAATTGGTTGTGTTGATTGTACATAACCTACTTGTTCTTTATTTGTGATGAATTCGAACACACCAAGTACGGCTTCATCTTCTATATTTAAACGGAATGGGTGAGCTGATAGTAATGCACCTAATTGCTTTAATGCATCTTCTGTCCACTCAAATGCTACTTTTCCAACTGTTACATATTGATTTCCACGTTGAAGCGCATCTTTTGCTTGTGCGATGAATGCCTCAATATTCTCACCATAGGCTGCCTGTGCTACCCCAAAAGCACCTTCAGCTTTCATTGTGCGAATCGTCGAAATTTGTTCCTCCAGTTTACCATCAATCTTTTCAAACAAACTCTCTTTTGTGTAGAGTGGCTCGAGTGTAATCCCCTCGATTGTTTTAGTCAACAAAGATTCAAATGGTTTACCTTTTAATGCTCCTTCTGCTGCCGTTTTCCAGTCAGCATAAGTTGCTTGTTCAAATGTTACTTCTCTCATGTTTGTCATATGGACGCGTTGACGCTTCCCCCCTTCAATGATTCTATCTTCCATTTTACACAAGAAAAGGTGAACGGAAAAGTAAAAAAAAATCAGAAAACCGCAACAATTCGGTTTTCTGACTTTTCCTAATAAACAGAAGTGCTTGAAATTGTCATATTTTCTAGCAATTCTTTAACACGAGCTAGAAACTTCCCACAAATCATTCCATCTAAAATTCGATGATCTAAAGATAGACATAAATTCACCATATCGCGTGCAGCGAACATACCATCGCCCACAATGACAGGTCTCTTAACAATTGATTCTACTTGTAAAATAGCTGCTTGTGGTGCATTAATAATTCCTGCTGAATGGACAGAGCCAAATGAACCCGTATTATTTACCGTAAATGTTCCACCTGACATATCTTTTACATTCAACTGTTTTTTACGTCCTTTTTCAGCTAAAATTGCAATTTGACTTGCGATGCCTGCAATGGACAATTGATCACAGTTTTGGATAACTGGAACGAATAACTCATCATCTGAAGCAACTGCAATTGACATATTAATTGCTTTCTTCTGAACGATTGTATCGCCTTTCCAAACAGAATTAAGCATTGGATATTCTTTCAACGCTTGTGCAACTGCTTTTACGAAAAAAGCAAAATACGTTAAATTGTATCCTTCTTGCTCTTTGAATTGCTTCTTATGTGCATTACGTAATTTAACTAATTCTGTTACATCAACTTCAATGGTCATCCAAGCATGTGGAATTTGCGTCACGCTATCTACCATACGTTTTGCAATTGTCTTACGAATCGAAGATACCGGAATAATCACGTCACCATTTTCTTCTGGGATTGCCTCTTTCACTTGTGTATCACGTGTTGTTGGCTTTTCTTCATGCGTTAATTGTGACGAAATAATGCCCGATTCAATCTCACGCAACACGTCTTTACGTGTCACACGTCCACCTGCACCTGTTCCTTCAATTAAATCAATATTTAAATGGTATTCGTCAATCAAACGACCTACAACAGGTGACACACGCTTCTTCTGATCAGCTGAGCGTTTTGGAGCAGCTTGTGGCGCTGCTGCTACAGGTTTAGTTGTTTCTGATGAAGATGACGGTGACTCAGCAGGTGTTGCTGCTTCCCCATGTGCAACAACAATCGAACATACGACTTCACCAACTGCAACAGTCTCACCTTCAGGAACTAAAATCTCTTGAATCGTTCCTGATAATTGAGAAGGAAGATCAGCAGTTACTTTATCTGTCGTTAATTCTGCAATGGAATCATACTGTTCAACTGTATCGCCTGGTTTTACTAACCAACGGTCGATTGTTCCTTCTGTAACACTTTCACCGAGTTGTGGCATTTTAATATACTCTAACATGTATTCTTCCTCCTTAGAATGCAGCTAATTCGACAATTGCTGCTTCGATTTGGTCTGGTGTTACCATGAAATCTTTTTCTAAAGACTGTGCATACGGCATCGATGGGGCATCAGGTGCTGCCAGTCGCTTAATTGGAGCGTCTAAATCAAATAGACAATGTTCTGCAACAATCGCTGCGACTTCTCCAATAATACTTCCTTCTTTGTTATCTTCTGTAATTAATAAGACCTTACCTGTTTTACGTGCTGCTTCAATAATCGCTTCTTGATCAAGCGGATAAATTGTACGTAAATCGAGAACATGTACAGAAATGTCTTGTTCCTCTTGTAACTGTTCTGCCACCTTTAATGTTTGGTCGACCATTAAACCATATGTGATAACTGTTAAATCATCACCACTACGTTTTACGTCAGCTTTACCGATTGGCACAACATAATCTTCATTTGGCACTTCACCTTTAAGTAGGCGATATGCTTTTTTATGTTCGAAATAAAGAACTGGGTCTGGGTCGCGAATCGCGGCTTTTAAAAGTCCTTTTGCATCTGCTGGGTTTGAAGGAACAACAATTTTTAAACCTGGTTGATTAGCAAAAATCGCCTCTACTGATTGCGAGTGATATAAACCACCATGTACCCCGCCGCCAAATGGTGCACGAACAACTAATGGACAACTCCAATCATTATTTGAACGATAACGCATTTTTGCTGCTTCTGAAATAATTTGGTTAACTGCTGGTAAGATGAAATCCGCAAACTGCATTTCTGCAATTGGCTTCATACCATACATTGCCGCACCCACTGCTACACCTGCAATAGCTGACTCGGCTAATGGTGTATCTAAAACGCGGTCTTCACCGAATTCATCGTAAAGACCATCTGTTGCACGGAACACACCGCCCTTTTTCCCAACATCTTCACCTAGTACAAATACATTTTCATCTCGCTGCATTTCTTCGCGCATCGCTTCATTAATTGCTTCAATATAGGAAATCGTTCTCATTATAGCTTCTCCCCTTCCGCATAGACATAACGTAGATTATCTTCTACTGAACCGTATGGTGCTTGTTCTGCATACGTAGTCGCTTCATTAATCTCACGTTTTAATGTCGCTTCCATTTCTGCTTTTAATTCTTCTGTTAACAGGCCTTGTTCCACTAGATACTGCTCATAATGATGTAAACCATCTTTTTGTTTATCATCTTCTAATTCTTCTGTCGTACGATAAATACGGTGATCATCATCTGATGAATGAGGCGTCAATCGTTGGCAAAGCGCTTCAATCAATGCTGGCTTACCTGATTCACGTGCTTTTTTCACAGCAATATACGTAGCGATTGGATCTGTACCGTCTACTACCTCACCTGGCATATTATAACTTGTTGCTCGTTGTGCGACTGTTGCACTCGCTACTTGACGATCGTATGGTGTTGAAATCGCATACTGATTATTTTCTACAAATGTAATAACAGGCAATTGATGCACACCAATGAAGTTTAGACCTTCATGGAAATCACCTTGATTGGATGAACCTTCACCCAGTGAAACAAATGTGTAAAAGTCATCTTTCTTCATGCGTCCTGCTAGTGCGACACCTGCTGCATGTACAACTTGTGTTGTAACAGGCGAAGAACCTGATAAAATACGATTTTTGCGTTGTCCCCAGTGTGCCTGCATTTGACGACCACCTGAGTTTGGATCCTCTGCTTTCGCAAAAGCATTTAACATGACATCTTGAATTGTCATTCCCGCTTCTAATACCACACCTAAATCACGGTAATACGGCGCTAAATAATCCTTCGTTAAATCAAGTGCATATGCAGCACCGATTTGTGCAGCTTCTTGTCCTTGACACGAAATAACAAATGGGATTTTACCTGAACGGTTTAATAGCCATAAACGTTCATCGACACGTCTTGCACGTAACATACTGAAATAAATATCTAATGCTTGTTGATCTGTTAAATTTGCTTCTTTATGTGAAACTGTCATAATCAAAACCTCCTAATAATGAATTGCTTCGTTTTTAATTGCCAGTGCGACTTCTTGCATCACTTCACTCACGCTTGGATGCGGGTGTACAGTATGTCCGATTTCAAATGATGAAGCATCTAGATTAAAGGCTAAACTTGACTCAGCGATTAATTCTGTCACATGGTCACCAATTAGATGGACGCCTAGTACATCATCTGTTTCTTCATCTACAATCATCTTCGCAAAACCGAAATCATCACCATTAACCAGTGCTTTTGCATTTGCTTTTAATGGGAATTTTTTGACGACAACTTTATTAAATTGTTCTTTTGCTTGTTTTTCATTTAATCCAATATGTGCAATCTCTGGATAGCTATAGACACAACTTGGCATATGCACGACACGTGTATCTGGTTTTAAACCTACCATATGTTCAACTGCATGAATGGCTTCATGAGATGCTACATGTGCTAATTGAATACCACCAATTACGTCGCCTGCTGCATAGATGTGTGCTTCTTTTGTTTGCATATGTTTATTTACCTTAATAAACTGCTGTTCTAACTGGATATCTGTATTTTCTAATCCAATTTGTTCTGTAATCGCTTGTCTTCCAATTGCGACTAGCACTTTTTCGAATGTTTTTACTTCTTCATTCACATGGAATGTCACTTGTTCATCTGTTGCTTCCACATTTGAAATTTTCGCATTCGTCACAACTTGAATACCACGTTTTTCAAAATTTTTCACAAGTTCTTTCGCTACTTCTTCATCTTCTGAAGGTAGAATACGTTCAAATGCTTCATAGATTGTAATCTCTACACCTAAATCATGTAACATAGATGCCCATTCAATTCCGATTACACCGCCACCAACAATCGCCATATTCTTTGGCAATGTATCAAGTAGAACTAAATCATCTGAACTTAAAATCGTCGTATGATTAAATGGCATAGACGGTAGTGTGCGTGGTTTCGAGCCTGTACAAATCAATAAATTTTTCGGTACGAGCATATCATTTTCAAGATCTTCACCATATTCCACAGATACAGTTCCAGGAAGTGGTGAAAAAATAGAAGGACCTAATATACGACCTGTACCTGTATATACATCAATCTTCCCTTTTTTCATTAACGCTTGAATACCTGCTTCTAATTGTGCGACTACAGCATTTTTTCTTTCATGTGCGATATGATAATTGAATCCATACGATGTTAATTCGATTCCGAAATCGTGCGCTTTTTTAAGAGAACGTAATTGTTCGGCACTCTTTAATAGCGCTTTTGTCGGGATACAACCTTTATGTAAACAGGTTCCACCTAGTTTTTCTTTTTCGACAATCGCCACTTTTAACTTTAATTGCGCTGCACGAATGGCTGCCACATATCCCGCAGGTCCGCCGCCCAAAATGACTAAATCGTATTCATTTGCCATATGTCATACCTCCATAAAATCATTATTTTCACTTCTTGTCACAACTGCTTTTTTATCATTTTAGGTCAAATACCTTCACTATCTGTTATATCATAATAATACTTATTCTTCCTATCATAAATGTCATATGACATGATATGACATTTATAATATACCTGATAAAAAAACATTCTTACTTGTATTTGCGTTTAATTTTTTATCATTATCCGCTCTTAAATTGTCAGAAAATTGTGTTTAAATACTTATTTTTTCTATTTTACACACATATTTTCTTCCTTGTTCTAATTCTAACTAAAAACTGTGTTCTTGACAATTATTAACTTTATTTTGTGACATATTTTGTTGAAAAAGAAGTTTTTCTGTCACTTTACATTATAAGGAAAATTCTTTATTCATCCTAATCTAAAGCTTTATATAAACAAAAAATGAGAAACTCTGTAAACATACCGTTTCTCATTTATTCTATGTATATTCGATTTAGTTATCTCTACACAAAAATAGTTGATTCATTCTTCTACATATGAATCAACATATCTTTGTGCATCTGCGACTCGATTCGGTTCATCTGTAATCCATCCAACAATACTTGGATGCTGTGGTTTTTGAAGCCACTTTTCTTTTCCTGTAATACTATAAAAACGTAAAACTTTATTTAAATCCTGTGCCATATTCCAATATTTTTCTTTATAGAAAAAATGCTTATTCACATGTAATGCATCAATCCAAGGTAAATCATTTAAGCGCGTCCAATCAAATTTGCGCTTCGGAATAAACGCTACTTCTGCTGTTGGTTTCATTACCTTTACTTGTTGTAACACTTCTAAATGAAAAGAGGAGTAATGTACATTTGGTAAATGTTGCGTCTTTTTTACAACAATCTCAAGATCAGCAGTTCGTCCAATAAACGATTCTTTGAGTTCAATATTCATTGGTACTTTATTCGGGATAGCCCATGCTAATAATTCTGAAAATGTATTAATACAATGACGACTTCCCTTAATCTTCTGACTTCTTATTTCGTTGAGTGTACAATCATTTACGCATTTAGAGATACCTAACATTCGTTTTAAATTAAGATCATGTGTAACAATTGCAATGCGATCTTTCGTCAGCTGCAAATCAAACTCAATTCCATCTGCTGCGGTTTGTATCATGGCCTCCTTCATCGCTTCTAATGTGTTTTCTGGTTCATGTTTTGTCCAGCCACGATGTGCATAAATAGGCAATCTATACATTCAACTCTCCATTCTCCATTTTAAATACACCATTTGTACGTGTTTTTAACATAGATGACCGTTTACCAATCTTAATAATCGTTCCTTCAAATGCCATTTTTGTTACTTCCACACATTCTTTTTCAATCTCACTTAATTGTTTTAAAATGGTTTGAATTTCATAATTCAACTGGATTACAACTGATTTTTTTAATTCATATTTATATTTTGTATCTTCAAATACTTCTAGTTGTTGTGCGTTCATCTGTTTCGTTAATGGTTGTAATTGAATGACACGACTTTCAAGCACACCCATCTCTTGTTCAATTTCTTTTATTTTCCCTGCTTTATAGCGTACTTCACCCATTTTTTCTTTCTGGTCAATGGTATGAATAATTAACTCTGTACGTCTTTCGTGTTGATTTCCAGCGATTGCTGTATGGATATACGATGTTGCTTCTGTCACACCGCCGATAATTTTCCCATTCACACCGTCTAAACGTACAATTCTCCCTGATAAATTCGAACCGATTGCATACATTTCGATACAAATTTCATTTTCAGCATAAATCGTTGCTTCATTCGCATGTTTTAAAAAGACACTTCCACCTGCTCGAATGATCGTTTTTGAATGACCAAATACACCACCACGAATATAAATATCGCCACCTGTTGATTCAATCGAGTCAGCACCAGATACGCCCTCTTTTGCTTCAATCGAAATATCACCTGTTGCTTTTACCGAATAGCCTGGTAAAACGGTTCCCTTAATTGCGATAGAACCATCAAACTCAATATTACCTGTTTCTACCCCAATATCTGTTTTAATTTCGAGATGTTGCAAAATGCTAATTAAACCATTTGAATCATCTAATACACCTGCTGTTTTAGAACGGATAATAATCTTTCCGTTTTCTTCACTTTCATAAACAGATTCTGGATTATATTTTAAAATAAGGTCTTTCCCTGCTTTTGCGGGAATCTCTTTTCCCAATACATTCATACCCGGTATTCCTTCAGATGCCGGTATTTTCTCACCTAGCCAAGCGTCTTTTTCAATTTCAAAAATAAAGTTCATATCGGAAAAATCTGCTCGACCATCTAAACCAATTTTTGGTCTGCGCGTTGGGTTTTGAAAATACGTGATTTTTGCATCCACACCATCTTCAGGCTCTTTCCCTTCCGCAATCACATGTTTTTTCTTCTCAAGTTCTTCCCATAAGATTCGTTTCAGACCGTACTCAATCCCAATAGATGCAGCAATTTCTTTAATTTTAAGATTCAATTCATCTTCAGAGTTACTAATTTTTTTCGGATCCTCGTAAAATAAAATATTAGCAGTCATTGCATCTTTTGAGATTTGAATATCCATTTCAGGTAATAAAACACCTATTTCTACAAAATCACCATTCTGTTGATTGAAGAGGTTTTTTAATTCCATAAAGTTTGTCAGTTTAATTCTTGGAAATTCTTTTAATAAAGTCTCGAAATCCTTCATTGTATAATCTTCTCGATGTTTTTTCACAAAAACTTTATTGTCTCTTGAGATGATTTCCATATGCTGATCTTTATAAAGTTCCATGTTGTTCACCCTCTCCTTGTGTAAAAGTCCGTATGCTTAATATCGTGCATTTATCTAACTTCTAAAGACCTTTACACTAGAATGTTTCCATATGCTTATCTGTTTTTTTATTTTTTTCAAATTTAGTTTTATTTGACTAAATAGTCCTAGTTTTTTACTATTCTTATTGGTTGTTATTATCCAAATGTAGTCTGTAAGTATTTTCCGTATATAATAACATAGAAAAACCTAACTATCTTTATCATACCCACCTCGCAAAAAACTAATACATTTTTCATGACTATTTCTGAATAATAGATGCTTTTAGACCTATATTCAGTGTGTTGTGTTTTTCTTATCTTGTATTTTCTCTATAGCCTCTTTACTAATCATTGAAAGAACAGATATAGCTAATAAAAAGACATTTGCACCCCAAATCCATAAAAAAAGTGTTGTAAGCGCGATAACAAAACCAAGATAAATCCCTAAAGAATGACGCTTCCATATACTGTACAAAAGTACCATTAAACCTACTAGCGAACTAATATAAAACATATCTCTCCTCTTTCCTTACTTATATTCACAAAAAAAAGCATGCAGTTCATACTGAAACGACTCTGCTGCTTTTTCATAAGATGACTTATACTTCTACTAATTCTTCGCGTAACTTTTCTGCGACCATGGCGATGAACTCTGAATTTGTTGGTTTTTGTTTCATATGGTGTGATGTGTAACCGAATAGCTTGGATACGGCGTCATGATTTCCACGTCCCCACGCAATCTCAATACTATTTCGGATGGCACGCTCTACACGTGTTGGTTTCGTTTCAAATATTTCTGCAATAGCTGGATACAACGCTTTTGTAATTGAACTTAATAAATCTGGATTATTATAGACTAATTGAATAGCTTCACGAATATAGCCGTATCCTTTTACATGAGCTGGTACACCTATTTCCTTAATGATAGATGTAATACGTGCATCTAATGTATGCTTATCTGATGTCTCAGGTAAATCAATTTCAATAATTTCACGTGCTTTTGTTTGTTTCATTTTTGCACGTTCTGCACATTGAATAATCTTCGACTCTAAACGATCCATCTCAAAAGGTTTTAACATAATCACTTCAATCGTTTTCCATTGCTCATTTTTATGTATCTCTTCTAAAACAGCTAAACCATCTAAGTGAGGCATAATAATATCTAAAATTAGCACATCAGGGATTTCTTCCTCCAGCATTTTTAAGCACTGTTTACCATTTGAAGCAGTATGAATTACTTGTATTCTTTCATTTTTTTGCAAGTATTTTTCTAATGTGGCTACAAGTTCGCGGTTGTCATCTGCAATGGCTACCTTAATCTGCGTCATCTTTTTTCCTCCTTAGGTTTTCACTCAACATTTCACAATGCATTTATTGTATCAAAATTCATTTCAAAACAAAATGTCATTACCCATTTTCTTATAAAACAATTGTTTTATTTTCATGTAATTTATATGTATTATAACACTTTTTTTGCGTGTTGAATGAAACTTTTGTTTATTTTTCAGATAAAAAAGACATTGCAAACAATTCATTCGTACTTGTTTACAATGTCTTAATAGTAGTTATATGATACGGCGTTGTTTATGTTCTTCTGCAATTTCAACCAGTTCTTTTGCATGTTGGAATGTTTTTTCCGTCACGACTTCACCTGACATCATGCGACTAATCTCGTCAATTCGATCATCTTCTACTAATTCACATAACGATGTGAACGTACGATTATCTTCTTCTTGCTTTTGAATATAATAATGATGGTCAGCCATCGCCGCTACTTGTGGTAAATGCGAAATACAAAGCACTTGTGAATTTACAGAGATTAGTGAAATTTTATCCGCAATAGCTTGCGCTACACGACCACTTACGCCTGTATCAACCTCATCAAAAATGATGGACGTAATTCCCATTGTAGATGAAAAGATGGTTTTAAGAGCAATCATAATACGCGATAGCTCACCACCAGACGCAATTTTCGTCAGTGGCTTTGGTGGCTCCCCTACATTCGTTGAAATATAGAAGACAACTTCATCGCTACCCATCGCATCAAATGTATGTGACGGTGTAATTTGTACAATCAGTGTTGCACGTTCCATATACAACTCTTGTAATTGCGTCATAATCTTCTCAGCTAATTGAACACCATATTCTTTACGGATAATTGTTAGCTTTTCTGCTTGTTCAGCTAGTTGTTTTTCTAAGTCTTTTAAGCGTTTTTCATTCTTTTGAATATTCTCGTCGCTATTTTCAAGCGTCTCTAATTCTTTACCAATTTGATCGCGATACGCTAAAATATCCGCTAAACTATGGCCATATTTTCGCTTCATATTTTGAATGAGTGCGAGGCGTTGCTCTACTTCATTTAATCTTTCTGGGTCAAACTCCATCTCATCTAAAATATTCTTTAATGAAAAAGCAGCTTCCTGCAAAACATAGAACGCATCTGATACGGCCATAGATTGTTCTTTGAACTGTTCATCTACATTCGCAACATCTTCTAAATCAGACATCGCTTGACCAATCCAATCAAGCCCTTTAGATTCACCAAGAATCGCTTCATGTGCGTGAGAACTACCTTCAAAGATTTTATGGAAGTTATTTAAACGACGACGTTCTTCCATCAATTCATTTTCTTCATTCTCTTTAAACTTACATGCATCAATCTCTTTAATTTGGAATGAGTATAAATCAATTTTTTGAGCGATTTGCTGTTCACCAAGTGATAGTGCTGCTAATTCGCTTTTCAATGTACGATATTGTTCATATAGCGATGTATATCGCTCTTTTTCTCCGATTATCGCATCACCCGCAAATTGATCGAGTAAATAGATATGCTGTTTATCGTCCATTAATTCTTGTGATTCATGCTGCCCATGAATATCAATCAATGTCGAGCCCACTTCACGTAACATATTCAGTGGCATCATTTTACCGTTAACACGACAAACACTCTTTCCTGTATCATTTAAATCTCGGCGTAAAATAATCACACCTTCATCAACTTCGATTCCTAATTCTTTACACTTATCATAAGCAGGATGCGGTTCTTCAGGCAACGTAAAAAGGCCCTCAAGTTCAGCCTTTTTAGCACCATGGCGAATAAACTCTTGAGAACCTCTACCTCCTGCTAAAAGTTGTACCGCATCAATGATGATTGACTTACCCGCACCTGTTTCGCCCGTTAATACAGTTAATCCTTCTTGAAATTCGACGGTTAATGCATCAATGATGGCAAAATTCTTTATGGATAATTCTTTTAACACGATGTGTCACACCCCTCAATACTTCTCTCTAGCAGTTCTTATAACATCTCTAGTAAACGATTTTTCACTACTTCACGCATTGATTCTTCACGACATAAAATCATGATTGTATCATCTCCACAGATTGTACCTAAAATTTCCGTCCAATCTAAGTGATCTAATAATGAGCCAATCGCATGTGCGTTGCCTGGTAATGTCTTCATAACGAGGAAATGACTTGCCCCATCAATCGATACAAAAGCATCTGCTAGCGCACGATGTAGTTTTTGTACAGGATTAAAACGTTGGTCTGCTGGTAAGCTATATTTATAACGTCCATCTTGTAATGGTACTTTGATTAGATGTAATTCTTTAATGTCACGTGAGATTGTTGCTTGTGTCACGTTATAGCCTGCTTCTTTTAATAAGTCGACTAGTTCATCTTGTGTCTCAATTTCTCGATTCGCAATCATATCACGAATACGAATATGTCTTTGACTTTTATTCATATCATTCACCTCTATGCATATTTATGCCTGTCAACCTAAAGTTATCATCTATTCAATGAAATAACAAGAAAAAACGAATCTTTTATCTATTTTCTTCTTCTTTTATTTAGGCATTTATTCATGGAAAAACACCTTCAAAGAACCTTCTGATTCTCTGAAAGTGTTTTTCGATTTTTAGCTACTTTATTTTAATTGTGCATGTGCTTCTTTTACAACTGCTTGTAAATCACACGAACGTTCTAATTCTTCAGTAGTATGCGGATTGTAAAGATGGAATAAGAATTCGATATTTCCTTCTCCACCTGTAATTGGTGAATAAGAAGCATCTTTTAAAACAAACCCTAATTCCTCTGCGAAATCCGCTACTTTTTCAAGTACTTCTAAATGAATTTTCGCATCGCGTACGACACCTTTTTTACCGACATTTTCTTTACCTGCTTCGAATTGTGGTTTAACAAGGGCCATCACATCGCCACCAGGCATCAATAATGTTTTTAATACAGGTAAAATTAGTTCGAGTGAGATGAATGATACATCGATTGTTGCCACTTCTGGTAAACCCTCGACTAAATCAGGTGCAGTTACGTAACGGAAATTGGTTTTCTCCATTACCGTAACGCGTTCATCTGAACGAATCTTCCAAGCGAGTTGATTTGAACCAACATCTAAAGCGTAACAATGACGCGCGCCGTTCTGTAACGCACAATCTGTAAAACCACCTGTTGAAGAACCGATATCTAGCATCAGTTTTCCTTCCACCGTAAAGTCGAAAATCTCAAGTGCTTTTTCTAACTTTAGACCACCACGACTGACATATTTCAGTTGTTGACCTTTAATTGTTAAATCTTGGTCTGCTGGTATTTTCTCTCCTGCTTTATCGACGCGAACTTCTTTAGAGAAAACTTGTCCCGCCATAATTAAACGTTTTGCTTTTTCACGTGTTTCACACATACCGCGTTGAACGAGTAAAATATCTACGCGCTCTTTTTGTACTTTGTCTGCCATTATGATTTTAGACCTTCTTGTTCTCTTTTTTGATGTACGAGCTTTGTAATGCGTTTTTCAGCTTCTTCTGCTGTTAAATGAATGTCGCGCATTAATAAATCAACGCTTCCATGTTCGATGAATTCATCTGGAATACCCATACGTTCTGTTTGATTTGTGTCATAGCCATGATCATTCGCAAACTCTAATACAGCACTACCAAATCCACCTTGTAGCATCGATTCCTCAATTGTTAAAACAGGGCGACCTGTTTGATAAATGCGATGTAGCATTTCCTCGTCCATTGGTTTAATGAAGCGAGCATTGACAATTTCAACTGAAATACCTTGTTCGGCTAATTTTTCTGCTGCTTCTTCTGCCATCGGAATCGTCGTACCAAATGTTAGAATCGTTGCATCCGTTCCTACTTTTAATACTTCCCAGCTACCGATTGGTAATGTTTTTAATTCTTCATCCATTGGAACGCCTAAACCATTACCACGTGGATAGCGTAAGCAAATTGGCCCCTCATCATATGCTAAAGCTGTTTGCACCATATGTTGGCCTTCATTTTCATCTTTCGGCATCATAATGACTATGTTTGGCATTGAGCGAAGGAAATTAATGTCGAATACACCTTGATGTGTTTCGCCATCTGCTCCTACTAAGCCTGAACGGTCAATTCCAACGAATACATTTAAGTTTTGACGACAAATATCATGTAACATTTGATCGTATGCACGTTGTAAAAATGTCGAGTAAATTGATAAGAACGGTTTTGAACCTTCTGCTGCCATCCCTGCTGCCATCGTTGTTGCATGTTGCTCTGCAATACCAACATCAAAGAAGCGTTTCGGGAATTCCTTAGCAAATCCTTCTAATTTCGAACCAACTGGCATCGCAGGTGTAATTGTTACAACACGATCATCTTCGCGCGCAATACGTGTTACAGTATCTGCAATTAGTTTTGACCAACCTGGTGCTGTAACAGACGATTTAACAAAATCTCCTGTTTCCATTTTATAAGGACCCGTACCATGCCAATTTCCAATTTTATCGTTTTCCGCTGGTGAATAGCCCTTACCTTTTTTCGTAATCACATGAACGATTACAGGACCTTCAGTACGTTTCGCATTTAATAATGTTGACTCAAGTGCTTCAAAATCGTGACCGTCAATTGGTCCTAAGTAAGTAAAACCTAATTCTTCAAAGAACATGCCTGGTACAACTAAATATTTCAAACCATCTTTTACACGCTCTGCTGTTGAAGCTAAACGTCCACCCACTGCTGGAATACGCTTTAATAAACCTTCAAAATCATCTTTTGCACGATTATAAGGTGTCGCTGTACGCATACGAGACAACATATTGTGTAAAGCGCCTACATTCGGTGCAATGGACATTTCATTATCATTTAAAATAACGGTCATATTTGTTTTTTCATGTCCGATATGATTCAGTGCTTCAAGTGCCATTCCACCTGTTAATGCACCATCTCCAATAATCGGAACGACATGATTATGTTTTCCTTGAACATCACGTGCAGCTGCCATGCCCATCGCCGCTGATAGAGAAGTTGAACTATGACCAGTCTCCCATACATCATGCTCACTCTCATTGCGTTTTGGGAAACCACATAAACCTTTATATTGACGTAACGTATCGAATTGATCCGCACGACCTGTTAAAATTTTGTGCACATATGCTTGATGCCCAACATCAAATAAGAACTTATCTTGCGGGCTATTAAATACTCGATGTAGTGCAATTGTTAATTCAACTACACCTAGATTTGGTCCAATATGTCCACCTGTTACAGAACACTTTTCAACTAAAAATTTGCGAATATCAACTGCTAAATCTTGCAATTGTTTTTTATTCAAATTTTTCAGAAAGGATGGACTAGATATTGTGTTTAAATCCACCACCATCACACACCTTTACTTTTATCATTGATTTTACTCACACGACTTTTTTCACTATTATAACAGTCATTAAGTCGAACAGAAAGCATTTAAACTGATTACTTGTTACGATTTATAATATAGTCCGTTAAATCTGCTAAATATTTACTATTCGATGGTATTTTCTCTAAACATGCATGTGCTTTTGTCGCATGTTCTGCTAATTTTTCTTTAGCTCCGTCTAATGTTAAGAGTGCCGGATACGTACTTTTTTCACTCGCTACATCTTTCCCAGCTGTTTTTCCTAATTCTTCTGTTGTGCCCTCGATATCTAAAATATCATCTTTAATTTGGAATGCGAGTCCAATATGGTACGCATATTCGACAAATAAGTTGCGTTGCTCTTGTGTTGCACCTGCTAAAATCGCACCTGCTTCAATACTAAAACGTAAAATGGCGCCTGTTTTATTTTCATGAACACGTACTAATTCATCTAAAGTAAGTTGGCGTTTTTCACCTTCGATATCGAGTACTTGTCCGCCAACCATCCCCTCTGCTCCAGCCGTCTCACTTAGAAGGCGAATTAATTCTACTTTTTGTTCAGCTGACACATTTTCTAAGCGCGCTAAAATGCCAAATGGTAGTGTATTCAGTGCATCACCTGCTAAAATCGCTGCTGCTTCACCAAATACTTTGTGATTCGTCGGTTTACCACGTCTGAAGTCATCATTATCCATACTTGGTAAATCATCATGGATTAGCGAGTATGTATGAATCATTTCTACCGCTGCCCCTACTGTATACCCTGCTTTTGTTGGATTATTTAAATACTCCATTACTGCAATCACAAAAAGTGGTCTTACACGCTTCCCACCAGCTTTTAAAGAATATAACATCGCTTCTTTTAATGAAGTGGGTGCTGTTAAATCTTCTACAAATTCGTACATATGCGATTCAATGATTGGTAATTGTTCTTCCATAAATGTTTTTAGTGTACTTGTCATTATTTATTCCGCCTCTTTCTGTAAATTTAACTCCGTTTCATTTCCGTTTTGATCCATCATTTTCACCAATTGCTGTTCTGCTTTTTCAAGTTGTGTATGACAGCTTTGTGACAATTTCATCCCTTCTTGGTATAAAGAGATGGCATCTTCTAATGGAACATCGCCTTTTTCAAGTGAGCGAACAATTTCTTCTAATTGTTCAATCGATTCAGCGAATGATTGTTGTTTTTTTGTCATGTGGACTCCTCCTCTTTTTGAATGGACTGCACAATCGTTTGAACACGACCGTCTGTAAATTGAAGGTCTATTTTTTGTCCTTCCTCTAATGAATCTACCGATTTTACAACTTTTTGATCATCATAAGCAATTGCATATCCGCGTGTCATAATGGATAAAGGATTTAACATCTCAAGTGTATGAACAGCTGCCGTAAAACGTTGTCGTTCTTGCTGTAATTTTTGAGCGATTGCTCTCGTTAAGGCTTGTTGCATCGACTCAATACGCTTCTTTTCATATACAATCTCTTTTAAAGGATTATAAATTTGAAGTTTTTGTTCAAGATGTTGCCACTTATAACGTTGCTGCTCCATTGCTTGCACGGCTGCACGCTGCATACGATCATCTAATTGCGCCAATTGTTCAACAAAAGGACGATATAAGCGCTCAGGATATAGCATAGGGTATGCGGACTGCACACGTGTCAAACGAGCACGTTCATGCTTTAATTGTGCTTGTGTCTGTTGAATAAGACGTGTACGGAGTGATTCAACATGCTGTAGTAATTCGAAACGGTCTGGTACAGCCATCTTCGCTGCGCCTGTTGGTGTCGGTGCACGTAAATCCGCTACATAATCGGCAATCGTTGTATCTGTTTCATGCCCAACTGCACTAATAATAGGAATACGACTTTCAAAAATAGCTTGCGCGACCGCTTCCTCATTAAATGCCCACAAATCTTCAATCGAACCGCCACCTCGTCCAACAATGAGTGTGTCGATATTCCCTTGCTGATTCGCTAAAGCGATAGCTTGTGCAATATTATTCGCAGCTACTTTTCCCTGAACAGCAGTTGGAATAACTACTACCTCAGCAATTGGATAGTGTCTTTTTAGTGTGGACAAAATATCTCGAATCGCCGCACCTGTCTTTGCTGTAATAACCCCTATTCTTTTGGGGAACTTTGGAATCGACTGTTTAAATTCTGGTTTAAAATAACCACGTGCTGCCAACTCTTTTTTCAATTGTTCATATGCTACATGTAGACTCCCAACACCATCTGGTTGCATCTCTTTCGCGTACATTTGATAGCGTCCTGCCACTTCATAGACATTCACATCTCCACGAATCAGCACATTCATACCGTTTTCAGGTTTGAAAGCAAGTTGTTTCGCTTGCATCTTATACATGACACTTTGAATTTGTGCATGTTCATCTTTTAATGTGAAATAAATATGCCCTGAATTATGTAGTTTCACATTGGACAGTTCACCTTTTACATATACTTCACGTAAATGAGGATCTGCTTCAAATTTCCGCTTAATATATTTGGTCAATGCTTGCACAGATAAATAATGAATGACCATTAATTCATCTCCTCTAAGGATGTGTTTCCTCTACACATTTTTTGACGTTATGATTCGCCCATAAAAAAAACTGTTTTTCCGCAGAAAAACAGCTTTCTGTCTATTCTATTTTACCTTAATCAGCTTCATTTGTCTTATGCTAGCTTTGTTTTTGCTGATTGAACTGTGTTATACATCAACATTGTGATTGTCATTGGACCAACGCCGCCTGGAACAGGAGTAATTGCAGATGTTTTTTCAACAACTGAATCAAAATCAACATCTCCGCATAGGTGATTATTTTCATCGCGATTCATACCGACATCAATAACCGCTGCACCTTCTTTAATGTAATCGGCTGTAATCATTTTCGCACGTCCGATTGCTACAACTAAAATATCTGCTTGCTTTGTCATTTCTTGAAGATTTTTTGTTTTCGAGTGACAATATGTCACTGTTGCATCATGTTGTAATAGTAGTTGCCCCATTGGTACGCCAACAATATGACTACGCCCAATAACTACTGCATGTTTACCAGCAACTTCAATATTTGAATATTCGAGTAACTTCATAATACCATGTGGTGTACATGGTAAAAATGTTTCTTGTCCTAGAAGCATTTTCCCAACACTATTTGGGTGGAAACCATCTACATCTTTTAATGGAGAAATGGTTTCAATTACTTTTTGTTCATTGATTTGTTTTGGTAATGGCAGCTGGACTAGAATACCATCAATCTCAGATGCTTCATTTAATTGTTTGATTTGCGTTAGTAAATCTTCTTCTGTTGTATCTTCTGGTAATTTAATAAGCTTGGAATAAATTCCTAATTCTTTACAAGCCTTTTCTTTGTTTGCTACATATGTATGTGACGCAGGATCCTCACCTACTAGAATCACTGCTAATCCTGGTGTAATTCCTTTTGCAATTAAATCTTGTACTTCTTTTTGAATACCTGTACGAATTGTGTTACTGATTTCTTTTCCGTTAATTAGTTGACTTGACATTTTCTACACTCCCGAATTCAGCTTTGATGCGTCAACAGGGTGTTAGGAAGAGAAAATCCCTTCCGTCTGTCCTATTAACGATCTAGTATTTTGATAATACGCCGTTTACGAATTTACCTGACTTCTCATCACCAAAGACTTTTGAAATCTCAACTGCTTCATTGATGACAACATTGTTCGGTGTTTCTGGCATATACATTAATTCAAAAGCTGCTAGACGTAAAATTGTTCGTTCAATTTTCGCTAAGCGGCTTAATGACCAATTTTCTAATTTACTTTCTAATGATGCATCAATTTCTTCTAAGTGATTCTGTGTACCGTATACTAATTCTTCAAAGAATGCCGATGATTTTTCTTCTGCAAGTGTATGCTCAATTGCATCCTCTACAGTTAATTCAGTATTCTCTAGTTGAAAAAGTGTTTGTAACGCTTTTTCACGCGCTTCACGTCGCTTCATTCTTAATAACTCCTTTTAAATAGCTGTCTTATTTCACTTGTTAGCTATAACAATTATTTTCATATGAAGTTTATTTTATCACACTTTCCCTTGTCATCATACGCTTTACGACAAGTTTTAAAAAATCTGTCTTTTTCGTGCGAACAAAAATATAAGCGAACGTTTACAATACACAGTATATAAAACGTTCGCTTTTATGTCAAACGAAAAAATAAAGCGTTTTGAGGAAAAAACCTCAAAACGCTTATTTACAGGGCTTTATTCAACTTTTGAATTTGTAGCCTGATCAAACTGAATCCCCGTAACATGAACATTCACTTCTTTCGTTTGAAGCTCCGTCATGTTTTCAATCGATTCACGAATTTGACGCTGTACTTCTCTGGCAACATGCGCAACGGATGCACCATATTGCACAAAACAATATACATCGACGATTAAACCGTCTTCTATCCATTCTGTTTTGATCCCTTTGCCATGAACTTTTTTGCCGAATTTTTCTACAACGCCCGATGCAAAAGAACCTCTCGTTCCCGAAACGCCTTCCACTTCATTCGTCGCAATTCCTGCAATCACTTCAATTACTTCAGGTGCTACTTCAATCTTTCCAAGCGCCTCTTTTCCTTGCGGTGTCGGTTGTTGTAAAGATTGAATGTTTTGTTCTGTCATTGAATTTGCCCCTCTCATTTATTAAGAATTAATAACGTCGTTTTCTTCTAGGAATTTCGTATTGAATTTACCTGATTTGAAAACTTCATTACTCATTAATTTTTCATGGAAAGGAATTGTCGTATGGATACCAGGACCCTCAACAACAAACTCACCTAATGCACGCTTCATTTTTGCAATCGCTTCTTCACGCGTATCTGCATGAACAATCAATTTTGCAACCATTGAATCGTAATATGGTGGAATTGAATAGCCTGGGTACATAGCAGAATCAATACGAACACCAATACCACCTGGTGCTACATACGTATCTACTTTACCTGCTGAAGGCATGAAGTTTTTGTAAGGGTTCTCTGCGTTAATACGACATTCAATTGCCCATCCATTTAATTTCACGTCTTCTTGTTTATAAGCTAATTCTTCACCAGATGCAACTTTTAACTGTTGCGCAACTAGGTCGATTCCTGTAATTGCTTCTGTTACAGGATGTTCTACTTGGATACGTGTATTCATCTCCATGAAGTAGAATTTATCTTCACGGTAGTCATAAATAAATTCACAAGTACCCGCACCACGATATGAACATGCTTGCGCTGCTTTAACTGCTGCTGCACCCATTTCCGCACGACGTTCTTCCGAAAGTGCTGGAGATGGCGCTTCTTCAACTAGTTTTTGCATACGACGTTGCACTGTACAATCACGCTCACCTAAATGGATTACGTTACCGTAGTTATCAGCTAATACTTGAATTTCACAGTGACGGAAGTATTCAATGAACTTCTCAAGGTATACACCTGGATTACCAAATGCAGCAGCTGCTTCATTTTGTGTAATCTCGATTCCTTTTACAAGATCTTCTTCCGTACGTGCAACACGAATCCCTTTACCGCCACCACCGGCAGTAGCTTTAATAATAACAGGGTATCCAATTTCTGCAGCCCATTTTTTACCTGTTTCGATATCAGGAACAATTCCTGTACCTGGAACAAGTGGCACCCCTGCTGCTTCCATTGTATCACGCGCTACGTCTTTAATACCCATTACTTTAATTGCATCTGAAGTTGGTCCAATAAATGTAATACCTGCATCTTCACAAGCTTCTGCGAAGGCAGCATTTTCAGCTAAGAAACCATATCCAGGGTGAATTCCATCACAACCTGTTTTTTCTGCTACCGCTAAAATACGGTCAATTTTTAAGTAACTATCTGCAGAAAACTTCGGTCCGATACAATATGCTTCGTCTGCTAATTGAACATGTAATGCTTCAGCATCTGCTTCTGAGTAAACAGCCACAGATTGAATATCTAATTCTTTACAAGCACGAATGATACGTACTGCAATCTCACCACGGTTTGCAATTAGTACTTTTTTCATTAGTAGGACCCCCCTTACGCTTCTTTAACTAGGAATAGAGGTTGGCCGTATTCCACTAATTCACCATTCTCAACAAGAATCTCAACGATTTCACCAGTTACTTCTGCTTCGATTTCGTTGAATAATTTCATTGCTTCAACGATACAAACGATTGACTCTTCGCCCACTTGATCGCCTACTTTTACGAACGCAGGTGATTCTGGGTTTGGAGCAGAGTAGAATGTACCAACCATTGGAGAAGTGATTTTATGTAGATTTGCATCTGCCACAACTTCTTTTTTCTCAGCTTTTGGTGCTTCTGGAGCTTTTGGTGCTTCTACTGCTGGTGCAGGAGCTGCTGCTTTTGGTGCTTCTACTACTGGTGCAGCTTGAACTGCTACAGGAGCTTGCGCTACAACCGTTTGACCGTTGTGCTTTTTAAGTTTTAATTTTGTGTCATCTTGCTCGAATACAAATTCATCCACTGAAGATGAATCCACCAATTTAATAATCTCACGAATTTCTTGAATTTTTAACATACTTTAACTCCCCTTACTTGTGTGTATTATAATACACATATTATTTTATCGCTTTTTTCAAACTTTTGAAACATTTTATTGAAAAATAGCAATTTCTATATTTATAGTAGATAAATTCCGTTTGAAATACAATCTTTTTTTTACGAATTAAGTAAAAGTTTGAAGCGTTAACCATAAATAAAATACTGTAAACGATTACACTATTTAGACATTTAGAGTGAACATCTTCTGTACTAGCACAGCTAAAGCACTTAGTAATTACGACTCATGTTATTAGTAGGTACTAAATTATTTTAAAAGAAAAACCTCTCTCGAAAAGAGAGGTTAATCCTTATGATTATGCACGTGAAACGTATGAACCATCTTCTGTGTTGATAATTAATTTATCGCCTTCGTTTACAAAGAATGGTACGTTTACAACAAGACCTGTTTGCATTGTTGCTGGTTTTGAACCACCTGTTGCTGTATCACCTTTGATTCCTGGTTCAGTAGCAGTTACTTCAAGTACAACAGTGTTCGGTAAAGATACACCTAATACTTCGCCTTCGAATGATACAATTTGTACTTCCATGTTTTCAAGGATGTACTTTAATTCATACTCTAATTGAGATTCTGGTAGTTCGATTTGTTCATATGTTTCCATATCCATGAATGCGTGTTGATCACCAGATGCATATAAATATTGCATTTTACGGTTATCGATTTGTGCTTTTTCTACTTTTTCACCTGCACGGAATGTTTTTTCAGTTACGTTACCATTACGTAAGTTACGTAATTTTGAACGCACGAATGCAGCACCCTTACCTGGTTTTACGTGTTGGAACTCGATTACGCGGTAAAGGTTACCGTCTACCTGGATTGTTAATCCTGTTTTAAAATCGTTTACTGAAATCATGTTTCTTTTCCTCCAAATACTAATTTATAAAATAATTAACTCTTTAGGCGCATGCGTCAATACGTCATTCCCATCTGCTGTAATAAGCAAATCATCTTCAATGCGTACGCCGCCAATACCTGGTAAATAGATTCCTGGTTCACAAGTTACAGTCATCCCAGCCTCTAATCGATGATTGGAGCGATGAGATAAACCTGGTCCTTCATGTACCTCTAAACCTATTCCATGACCTGTAGAGTGACCAAATGCTTCTCCATAGCCATGCGAACGAATCACATCGCGTACAACCGCATCTGCTTCCACACCCGTCATTCCCGGCTTAAAGGTTTTGACACCCACCAACTGGGCTTCTAAAACAATTTCGTAAATCTCTTTTAATTGTTGCGATGGCTGGCCGACTGCTACTGTACGTGTTGTATCCGACACATACCCATTATATAACGCACCATAGTCTAAAGTGACAAAGTCGCCCTTCTCAATTATTTTATCAGTTGCTACGCCATGTGGCAATGCCGAGCGAACACCTGATGCAACAATCGTATCGAATGAAGAAGAGGTTGCTCCTGATTTACGCATAAAGAACTCCAATTCATTCGCGATTTCAAGCTCAGTTACGCCCGGACGAATTTGCGGTAGAATATGCTCAAATGCTGCATCTACAATGTCACAAGCGACTTTTATTATTCTAATTTCTTCAGGCGTCTTAATCAAGCGGATTTTTTCGATCACATCTGCAAGACCTACTAAATTCTTCGTAATAAATTTCTCGTATAATAAAAACTGTGCATACGTAATATGTTCTTTTTCAAAACCAAGTGTTTGAATGTTTAAATTACGTACATATGACGCTATTTCTTCTACTAAAGTTGCTTTGTGTTGGACAGCATGAAAATCGGTGACTTCTCTTTCTGCTTGCTCAATGTACCGAAAATCCGTAATAAACAGCGCCTCACTCTTTGTTACGAGCGCAATACCTGTCGAACCTGTAAAGCCTGTCATATAGCGTACATTATATGGATTCGTAATTAAAAAGCCATCTACTTTTTGTGAAGCGATTAATGCGCGCAACTTTTCTAAACGATTCATTTATTTTTGCCCCTTTTGTTTCGATAAGAACGTGCGTAGTGCCGCTTCATATCCGTATAAGCCTAGACCACTAATTTGCCCTACACAAACAGGCGCTAAATAGGAGTGATGACGAAACGATTCTCTCTGATGAATATTTGAAATATGCACTTCAATCACAGGTACTTCTACACCTGCAATGGCGTCACGAAGCGCAACACTTGTATGTGTATAAGCACCTGGATTAAAAATAATACCGTCTACTTCGCCGTCCTCTGCTTCATAAATCCAATCAATTAACTCACCTTCATGATTCGATTGCTTTAATTCAATTGTCGCTCCTTTAGCTACTGCTACTTCTGATAAACTTAACTCAAGATCCGCAAGTGTCTCATATCCGTAAATTGCTGGTTCACGTTTACCAAGACGATTTAGATTTGGACCATTTAAACATAGGTAATGCATGAAAAATCTCCCCTTTTTTCCTAATTGATTGTATTCATTCTATCATATATTTCGTAAGTCGTAGGTTTTTCAACGATGTAAAGGATTTTTCTAGAGTTTATCATCATTTTTTAGTACAATTGAAGAAGTTTTAATCTTATACATAGAGAGCGGTGTGAAATTGAATCAAGAAAAAAATACAACTGTATATGGTGGTCAAGCGCTCGTTGAAGGTGTCATGATGGGTGGTGGACAACATACGGTTTCTGCAATTCGTCGAAACGATGGTTCGATTGATTACTATTACGCTAAGCGCGTAAAAAATCCAACGTATCAAAAAATGAAGAAAATCCCTTTTGTTAGAGGCATTGTTGCACTGATTGAATCAGCTGCAAACGGATCGAAACATTTACAGTTTGCGAGCGATCGATATGATGTGACACCAGGGGAAGAATTGTCAAAAGAAGAAAAAGAAAAGAACATGTCGAAGTTACAGCTTTGGCTCGGTGTAGCAGCGATTGGTATTCTTTCTTTCTTATTCGGAAAATTTATTTTCACACTTATTCCAATTTTTCTAGCAAATAGTTTAAAAAGTATTTTTCCTAGTGACACAGCACAAATTCTAGTAGAGAGTGGCTTTAAACTCATTCTACTTGTATCCTATATTTATCTCGTATCACTAACACCGATTATTAAGCGGGTTTTCCAATATCATGGCTCTGAACATAAGGTCATTAATTGTTATGAAAACGGCCTAGAACTAACCGTTGAAAATGTACAAAAGCAATCTCGCTTACATTATCGCTGTGGCTCAAGTTTTATGCTGTTTACTGTATTTGTCGCGATGGTTCTTTATTTCTTTGTACCAACGGATCCACTTTGGTTACGATTAGTAGACCGCATTTTATTAATACCTGTCGTACTTGGTATCTCTTTTGAAGTATTACAAGCGACAAATGCTTGCCGTGATATTCCTATACTACGCTTTTTAGGATATCCAGGTTTATGGTTACAACTTTTAACAACAAAAGAACCACAAGATGATCAAGTAGAAGTAGCAATTGCTTCATTTAAAAAATTAAAAAAAGTAGAGCAAAATCCTGAAATCATCCAAACAATGAATCAAGATTCGAATTAATTAAAATGAGGTGTTTATTATGAGGAAACTCGGCTTTAATATGCTTTTTTTCTGCGTTATTGCTCTTGTGCTTTATATGATGGATGTCGTAAGTGGAAAAATCATTTTATACGTGCTAGTACCTATTCTACTTCTGTTCATGTTAGTGACCGCACTCCAAACATATAAAGTCTATAAAAGATTACTTGAAGAACTAAAGCAATCACGCTAAATCAATTAAACACCTTAGACGAATCAACAAAAAAGGTCGTAACGTACGTGTATCAAACACGCCATGTTACGACCTTTGTAGTTAGCTCTATTTTTTCATGCGACGTAGCATATATGTAATCCCATACCCTGCACCGAATAAAGCAAAGTAATACACACCATAAATCGTATTATTTCCACCAATGACAACGAAGAAAATAATAATGAATGCAATCAATGAAATCCCGATTGCTGGAATCACTGAATAGTGATGAATCGCACAAGATACACCTTGTATAATAAATGTAATCGGATACACAATAATCAATGATAAACTAAAAATCGCTAGGTTTTCTTTATCTGTACCGAATGCACCAAACATCGTTAAGGCACTAATTGAAAACATCGCAAAGGCAGGCAAGAAATAAGCTGCCAACTTGTTCAAATTCAACTTTATTCACTCCTTTATTTCTACGTTTTTTATCATACCATAATCTATTTCATGAGAAGAATAATTGCTGTAAAAAAAGCGTATGATTTATAGAAAAAAATCGCGCTATACAGCACGATTTTCTCCTTCTATATTAATATTTATCGTTCCATTCAGTTGAACGGTATTTTGTTTCGGCTAATTGTTCTACAAATTGCTGCTGTTCGGCTGTTAATTCGTATGGTACTAACTCAATATCAAGCGCTTCTTGGAATCCATTATAGAATGCTTCGATACACTCTTGAACTGTTACAGTTCGATTGGCTAAACTATTAATACTTACGGCTTTTTCAGGTAATTTATGACGCATACGTTCACGCGCTTCATCACTTTTAAATTTAAAAACAGATAGTAATTTTTCTGCATCTAAATCGATTAAAATGGCACCATGTTGTAAAATAACACCTTCTTGACGTGTTTGCGCGCTACCTGCTACTTTTTTTCCTTCTACGACTAACTCATACCAACTCGGTGCATCAAAACATACGGCACTTTTCGGTTTTGCGAGCGCTTCTTTTTGCTCATTGGTTTCAGGTATTGAGAAATAAGCATCTAAACCGAGATTTTGGAAACCTTTTAATAGGCCTTCACTCAGTACACGATATGCTTCGGTTACCGTCTTTGGCATATTTGGATAGTTTTCAGATACGATGATACTATATGTAAGCTCATGTTCATGTAAAACGGCACGTCCCCCTGTTGGTCGACGAACAAATCCTAAATTCAACTTCTCTAATTGATCGAAGTCAATATCTCTCTTTGCTTTTTGGAAATAGCCAACAGATAATGTCGCTGGGTTCCATTCATAAAAACGAATCATCGGCGGTAACTTTTCTTCAGCATGCCAATGTAATAACGCCTCGTCTAAAGCCATATTATATGCAGGATCACATGGTCCTGAATTGATGAAATACCATTGTTTTGTCACTTATATCTCTCCCTTCCAATCTTAGCCTACTCATTTTATCAAACAATTAAGGTAATTACTATACAATTCCTCTTTTACCACGGAACATCATAGACGAATTTGATTCATTCTCTTATAATAGTATTGTAGAAAGAAAGGGGAATTTACTCGTGAGCTGGTTATACAGTATTATCATTATTTTAGTCGTGCTTGTTGCGTTCATTTTGATTAATGGTTTCCGTTCAAAAAGAGCTGTAACAACACTATCTGAAGAAGATTTCAAGGCGGGATACCGCAAAGCGCAACTAATTGATGTGCGTGAGAAAAAAGAATTTGAAGATGGTCATATTTTAGGTGCGCGTAATCTACCATCTACACAACTTCGTACACGCTACAAAGAATTGCGTCAAGACATTCCAATTTACTTGTACTGTGACAATGCAGGTCGTAGTGCACGTGCAGCACTTTTCTTAAAAGGTAAAGGATACAAAAACCTTTATCAACTTGAAGGCGGCTTCAAAAAATGGTCTGGTAAAGTAAAATATTCACGTAAATAATGTATAAAGAGATTTTGGCAAAATTGTCAAAGTCTCTTTTTTGATTTACTTTTAACTTTTATGTTAAAATATTGATGTATTTCTTTTATTAGGAGGAGTTTGTGATTTATTCTTATTTATATCCATTTACTGAAGATGTTTCAAAAGAGTTACCGAACTATGCAGAATATGCTTCGTTCTTTAAACGTATTACACATATTTTAAATGAGCGCATTGAAACAACATGGCGACCATTAAAATTAGTTTTAAATAATTCTCAGTTCGATCAACATATTATCGAATTAATGCATAAAGACTTACTAAAATTCGAAGTTCTTACCTATTTATATGAAGCAGAACCAACCTATAATTTAGAACCATTATCGTGGTTACAACAAGATGATGCACTGCATGAATTTATTACATTTGATAATAAACTCATTTATTATCCTAATTATGAAGTAGCCATTGCACCAGCAACACTATTTTGTGAGGACTCATGGCGAGAAGAAGAAATCTGTTACTTCGCTCCGTCTTCTGAACATATGAAGAAGTTCATTGATGGCGTGAATAAACAATTGCGTAATGTGCTTATGTCTCAAGTATCATATTTAGTCGATACAGACGATGGTTTACGCCGTAGTAATTTAGGCGAATATGGTGATATTTCACGCGAAGATGTATTTTTAGATGAGCAATTAAAGCGTAATATTTTCCGTTCAATTGATGAATTCTTTAAAGATGACGGACAGTTTTATAAGCACTACAACATTCCATATAAACGTGGTATTTTATTATATGGTTCACCAGGTAATGGGAAAACAACACTTGTAAAGTCAATTACTGGTTCTGTCGATGCACCTGTTGTTTATTGGCAGATTACGGAGCATACAGACAGTGAATCGATTCAAGAAGTTTTCCGTTTAGTTAGCTCACTGTCTCCTGCAATTCTTGTCATTGAAGATATTGAATCAATGCCTGAATATGCACGCTCTGTCTTTTTAAATGCACTAGATGGAGCACAGTCGCGTCATGGTGTATTCGTCATTGGGACAACAAATTATCCTGAACGCATTGATCCAGCTCTCATCAATCGTGCTGGACGTTTTGACCGAGCTTACGAAATTAAAAACCCAAATAAAGAGATGCGCCTGCATTATTTACAAAAACTTGATCAACAGCATATCTTCACAGAGGAGCAACTTGAACATGCTGCAAAATTATCGAAAAAATTATCGATGTCTCAATTGAATGAATTCTATATTTCTGTAGCACTTAACTGGCACTATGACCAAGAGTTGAACTACGAAGAAGTCATTACAGACCTTCAAAAACAACGTAAAAATACGGAACGAAATGAATGGGAAGAAGACGAACATACAATCGGATTTTAATCTATACAAAAACTGCTGAATGATGCATTAAGCCATTCAGCAGTTTTTTTAAATTAGTGGATTTTCACGTGCTTCTTCAATAATACTCGTAGCAAGATGAATGCCATTTTTTAATGCTTCTGTTGAACCTGCGGGATGACTTGTGTCCACTAATGTAAAGTATAATCCTTTAATTTCATCACTTTTAACAGGTGGACGAATGTAGGCAGCCGCGAACGTTTTCGAAATAGCTCCATGTATGCCACCTTTCGTTGAATTGAATCGATTTTTTAAATCTTTGGATGTCCAGACTTTTTCTTCTACAATCGATTCTTCTAAGTCAAAACCATATTTTTTTAATTCGCTCACTAAATGATGCCGGTAAGAAGCAATGCTCGCTCGATAAGAAGTCGAGTATAAATCATTTGTTGGAATTGACACCATCAGCACTAAACAATCACCCGATTTAAAACGCTCAGGTTCTTGAAAAGCAGGATTATAAATATAAATGGTCGGATTTTCAGCAAATTCTCCATTTAAAATTTGTTCTACTTCTCTTTCCACATCGCTTGAAAATAAAACAGTATGTGTTTTTAAGTTCGTATAGCGATCTAATCCAAGTAGTAAAACAAATTGAGATAAATTACTTTCTCCTGTTACAATGAATTTTTCTCTTTCATTCACAACTGTAAAATCGGATAAGAGCGTATCGCTATTTAATAGTTGCGCACTACTAATTAATACATAGTCTGATTCAATACTCAGATTTTCGTTAATTTGGATACCTTCTACTTGATTATTTTTCAAATGTATTTTTGTAATTTCTTTTTCGGTATAAATTTTAACTCCTAATTCGATAGCTAGCTTTTTTAATGCACAAGGTACCTCCCTTGTTCCACCCTTCACATAAAAGACATCTGCCGTTAGTATGGGATATAGAAAAGCAGCAAAAAATGCAGGTGTAGACCTCGCTAACATTTCACCACGATTTGCGTATTTCGCAAGTAATTGAATAATTTGTTCATTCTCAAAATATTTACGTAAAAAGTGGTCCAAACTTTGAAAAGGACGTAATTTTAAAATCAAATTACGAATAGGAATCTTTACTAATTTTGACCAATTTGTAATTTGTAAATTCATTGATAATTCATTCACTTCAAAATATAGTCGTTTTATTTCTGCTAAAAAATCGTGATAGTTTTCAGCACCTGTAGCATCTACTTTTTTTAATTGTTCAATCATTTCTTCCACATTTGTAGAAAGGCAAAAATTATCGCCATTTTCAAAATAGACATGTGTATGATGTGTTAAAATTTCCAAATCAAGATAATTTTCTATATTTTTTCCTGCCATTAGAAAGATACTTTCAAGTAATTCTGGAATCGTAAAAAAAGTTGGGCCAAACTCAAAAAGATGATCTTCAAACTGTAATGCTGTAAAATTCCCACCTACTTTTTTACTTTTTTCATAGATGGTAACCTCGAAACCTTCTTTCGCAAGTAGAATGGACGCTGTTAGTCCACTTAACCCCGCACCAATAATCGATACTTTTTTCATATCAGCTGCCCTCCTCTACTTTTGTTTTTGAAACGACGATAATGCTCATCATGATAAAAAAAGCAACAACACCGGTTTCCCAAAGACCTACGCGTAAAGCGATGATGATTGGTATACTCATAATCGAAACAAAAACTCCAATCATATAATTCTGCAATGTGATCGAATACTTAACAAGCCAAATCATTTCTAAAAATAATAAGATGATATAATAAATAATTGAAAACCCAATAATAATAAAGTACCCACTTAATTGAATTTCAAAATGATAGTATGAAAAATCACCTATATAATAGCGATTAAACAATGCAAAAATTGGAATGATAAAAAAATGTATAACAATAATGATAAAAAAGCTAAAAACCGTGCGCATAGCGAGAGGCATTTGATATGTAAAAGCTTGTATGATTGCAATACTCACAAGCCATAAACTAGCAATTGCCATGTATAATAAGTGTTCATATGCACCACCACTTTTGATGAAAGGAAGAAGGCTTCCGTAAGACATAATACTATATACTGAAATCCATACAAATAAAGCATATAACAGTCCCTTTTTAACACCAAATAATGTACTAAAGTAAAGTGTTGCGATGATGGCTGCATATAATAACATTAATAATAACATCCACCAGTCTCTTTTAGAAAGAATTGGAAGCATAATGAGCAGTAGAACGATTAAATTTACAATATAAAAAATAATAAATACATTCTTTTTCATTATGCTTCTCTCCTTTTAAGTTAAACGAACAAACTGACTCGCTAGTGGATTCCAAATAGAATACGTTTCAGTCCCTTGATCACGACTTAATAAACAGACTTCTTGAACAGATAATACTTTATTCGTTGTATTCATTTCGTAAACAACATCTTCAATTTGAATCGCTTCATACTGACTGCTTAATGATTCTCCTGTTACTTTTGTATAAAATGATTGAATACATCCTTTTTCCAAAAACGAATGAGAGAAATCCATTTTTTGTTGTTTACTTACAGCTGGATGAATCAAGTGCTCACGAGGTAAGAATTGATTGACTTCTTCAATCCATTGATCTGTCACAGGTTCCCAATAACAAGTAAAGGTTTTGATATGGTGTTGTAAGGAAGCACAGCCATCAATTGCACTTTCTTTACCTAAATCTGTTAATTCATACTGTTCTTGATTTACGATGATTGCCCCGTCTGCTAGTAACAACGCAATATTTTCTCGTAAATCCTCCTCTTGAAAACCAAGCATATCTTGTAACAAATCTTCATTTAATGATGATAGCGCTAAAAAACGAAGAATTTGTTCGGCGAAAATCGAATACTTTTTTTTCGCTTGAAAATGAATTGTCACTTGATATGCATTAATCGGCAGTTCGTATGGTGTAATTTTTTGAATACTATATAAATCTGCCATTTGTTTTTCAGTTAATAATTCATACATCACGTCTAGTGTATATTTCATCTAGTTACCTCCTTACACAGATAATTGGTCTTGTTCACAGTCGATTACATAAGGTTTTTCTACTTGTTCATAAATCGCTACATAATCTTTAAGAGGGTTCATCTGTAAATGTTCATAAATCTCTTGTCTTTCTATATAACTAAAACCTTGTAAACGTAGATTTTGTTCAAACATCTCTAAATCTACTAAAGAGCGCTCACTTAAATCTGTCGTAACAAAAGCTATATGTCTATGTTGTTGACATAGTAATAACATATCCAACCAAGTATATTGAACATCTTCAAACAAGAAGAGATCGCTTGATTGTTTCGAATGAAGTTCTGCTGTAAAACGCAAACGACTTTTTTGTGTAATCAATTGATACCAACGTCCTTCATATTCTTCTAAAGTCAATTGATTTCGCCATACTTGCATTGCATGTTGCTGTTCTAGATGACGTGTTTTATTCATTGCTTTTCTTTCAATATCTACTTGGATTTTTTGTGCTTCTTTAAATAATACTTGGTGATGTGCTTTGAAAATTTTCAATTGTTGTTGTAATTCTTCTTGTTGCATATGAATAACGTGATTTGCTTGATTGAATTGTTCAATTACCGCTTTCGAATTTACAATATCATGCTGTAACAAATCCATCTGTATGTTCATCTCTTCTTTGTTTTTAATCACAACTGCTGTTTTTTCTTCATATTGAGACGCTAAAGATAAAACATACGTTTCCGCTTCTTCTACCATGCGCTCATGTTCTTCAAGTACATCATACTTTGATAACAATTCCGTTTTATATTGTTTCCGAGCATTTTCTAAATCCTCTAACGTATCATATTGCTGACTACGACCAGAAGTTGTTTGTTTACTTAGCTTCACGGTTTTACGCATGGCTGAAATATCTTGATTCGCTGTTTCGATGACGCCTTCATATTCTTTTTTTGCTTGTTCTAAACGATTAATAAAATCATCCATTTTTGTTTGCAGCATGCGCACATCTTGGTCAAAACGAAATTCAATACGTTCCGCATAATCTAGTTGTATCATTAATTTCTGTTCTAGTTTTTCTTTTTCTTGTTTCATACCTGCTAAAGCATATGTTAATTTACGGACACTTTCCACAACATGTTCTTTCCAACGATTTTTTGCTTTGTAGTTAATCCCTAATGATAGTGGTTTATTATCGAGTAAACCCAATAATTGTGTTAATTGATCTTCTGCATAATGACGATCATAATGTGCGTTCGGCTCATCTGGAATCACGAATGAAATTCCAACCTTTTTCAATTCATCTTCTACATATGGGAACTGGTCATTTAAACGCTCTTCAACTGCTTCAATACCATTAAATTTTTCTAAATAAATTTGGGTTAGTTCTGCATAAGAACTTGCAAATTGTAAATCCATTGGGATATCTAAAAATTCAGCAGTTTTTTTAACTTTTTGAATTAATGCTTGAACATGCTCTACTTGTTGATTTGTCAAAAATAATTGGTGTTCTGTTATCATGTCTTCCACATATTTTTTTCCAGTATGCTGATCTGTTTGAATACGTTCAATTTTAAGTTCACAATCTCGGATAATTATTTGTGAACTTTCAATTTTTTTCACTGCTTCAATATTATCTGTATAAGAAGGAATTTCTTGATTAAAAATTAACCATTCTTGCTCTAAATCTTGATAATACTGAATTTTTTCTTCTTTTTCGCGTTGTAAATCTTTTACACGCTGCTGTTGCTCATGCCATGCATCTTCTAATTCAAAACGTTCTTGCATTAATTGATCATTTTTAAAAGCTAATCGCTCTTGTTCCTGTTCATATTGTGTGATGGCTTCTTGCATTTGGGTGATTTTTTGAAGATTTTTTTCTTCTTCTTCTTTTAAATACTGCTGTGTTTGTTCAACTCTACTTACATATTGCATATTTTGTTGTAACTTTTCATTATAGTGAATCAACGCTTTTTGCTGTATTTTTTCTTCACGTTCACTTAATGCATTCGATACTGTCGTGATTTCTACTGTATTTTTTTCAATCAATGGTGTTTTTACATATTGAATTGCCTTATCTGCTCGACCATCTGCATGAATCGGTAGTAAATGAACATATTTTTCAGATAATTTTTGTGCCAAATCATATTGATGAATCGATAAAGTCAATTGTTCATGACTATCAACAAGTTGATTCACCATATGTTGAATACCTTGTTCTATATCATCTTTCATCATCGTAAGACCTGAAAAGTTGGTTTGGGTATGGTATGGATTTAATAGTGGATGGTGAATTTGGGGGCAATGCATATGTGCATCGTGTATAGCTCGCAAACGTCCTCGTAGAATGAGTAATTCATTATATTCTTTTTCTTTGTATAAATAAACTGTATCAATTGAATCACCAAAAACAACTGTTGCATCTTGTAAAAATAGACGATTTTCTTCTACATTCATCTCATCACATCGAGCAATTTTTTCGAATTGATCTCCAATACGCTTCCACACTTCTTGACCTTTTTGTTGCTTCGAAGTGAGAGGTGTTTCATATAACGTAATTGTTAAAACTTCTTGTGCTTTTTCAATTGAAGCGACACTATACGGATAATGAGCTTGTTCCATTAAATAATCAATATATGTTGACCAGCTATTTAACTTCTTTAAAATACGTTGCTCGCTTTCACTAGAAGGTAATGTATAAAAAGCTGTCCAAAACTCTGAAGATAGCGTACTTTTTGGTTCATTCAAATGAAGGTCGATTAATAGATAGGCATCATCTATAGGCAGTTCACACTGGATTGTTGCATCTATAATTTCAAAAACTGATATACTCGCTTTTACAAGTAATTGTATCAGATGTTGTGATGCGTGATGTTGTATAAATACACCTAAAAAATGAGCATCTTGTGTTACTTGTGGGTAGCGTATAACTTTTGCTTCGCCTTCAAAATCTTTCAATAACATGTCGACTGTTCGTCCATCTTCTAGCAATTGTGATGGATTATTTTGATCCAATTGCCATTCTGCTTTTACTTTTTCCATCATCAGCACATCGCTCCTTTATTTCAATTCTCTGTTCAATCTATACCCTCTCCGTTCTAAATTTAACAATATTATCAAAATTTGAACACTTTTATACAAAATAAAAGAAGCTAAGGATGTCTCCCTAGCTTCTTTTGTACTTATGCTTTTTGATAGCGTAATACAGGATTACGTGCAGCACGTGTTTCATCTAGACGGTTAATGACCGTTGTATGTGGTGCTTCCTGTACGATTTCTGGATTTTCTTCTGTTTCTTTTGCAATTTGAATCATTGCATCACAGAATTCATCTAATGTTTCTTTTGATTCTGTTTCAGTTGGCTCAATCATCAATGCTTCTTCCACATTTAATGGGAAGTAAGTTGTTGGTGGGTGGTAGCCAAAGTCTAACAGACGTTTTGCGATATCAAGTGTACGTACACCTAATTTCTTTTGACGACTCGCACTTAATACAAACTCATGTTTACAGTGTTGTTTGTACGGAAGTTCGAAGTATGGTTCTAAACGACGCATCATATAGTTTGCGTTTACAACTGCTTGTTCAGTTACAGCTTTTAAGCCGTCTGGACCCATTGTACGAATGTAAGTGTAAGCTCGTACATTAATACCGAAGTTACCATAGTAAGGTTTTACGCGACCAATTGTTTGTGGACGATTGTAATCAAACGCAAATCCTTCTTCTGTTTTAACTAATACAGGTGTTGGTAAGAATGGAATTAAGTCTGCTTTTACGCCTACAGGACCTGAACCAGGACCACCGCCACCATGTGGACCAGTGAATGTTTTGTGTAAGTTTAAGTGTACACAGTCAAAGCCCATATCTCCCGGACGCGCTTTAGACATTACAGCATTTAAGTTAGCACCATCATAGTAAACTTTACCACCTACTGAGTGAATGATATCTGCAATTTCAAGGATATCTTCTTCAAATAGACCAAGTGTGTTAGGATTTGTTAACATAAGTGCTGCTGTATCGTCGCCCACTTTTGTTTTTAAATCTTCTAAATCGACAAGACCATTTTCAGCTGTTTTAACTGTAACTGTATCAAAACCTGCAACTGCAGCAGAAGCTGGGTTTGTACCATGCGCTGAGTCTGGAACAAGTACTTTTGTACGTTGTACATCACCATTTGCTTCGTGGAATGCACGGATCATCATTAATGCTGTCCACTCACCATGTGCTCCAGCTGCTGGTTGAAGCGTTACTTCATCCATACCTGTAATCTCTACAAGATGTTCTTGTAAATCATACATTAACTCCATTGCACCTTGAACAGTTGACTCATCTTGTAATGGATGGATGTTTGCAAACCCTGAGAAACGCGCAACAGCTTCATTAATTTTCGGATTGTACTTCATCGTACAAGAACCAAGTGGGTAGAACCCTGAGTCTACACCATGGTTACGATTTGATAATGCTGTATAGTGACGCATAATATCTAATTCTGATAGCTCTGGTAATTCAGCTGCTTCTTCACGAATTAATGAAGAAGGAAGGATCTCTGATAAATCTACTTCTGGTACATCTAGTTCTGTTAAGCTATATCCTGTACGACCTTCTTTTGAAAGTTCGAATACTAATGGTTGATTATCCTTATGCATGTTGAGCCTCCATTTCTGCAACAACTGCGCTCGTTTCAGCGACTAATTCGTCGATTTCTTCTTTCGAGCGTTGTTCTGTTACACAAATTAATGAATGTTTTGCTAAGTTTTCATTTACGCGTTTCAAATCAAAACCACCGATGATGTGTTTTTCAAATAATGCTTTATTCAATTCTGTTACATCTACTTTTGTATTTACAACGATTTCGTTGAAATGAGCACCTTTAAATGTTACATCGAAGCCTGCTTTTTCAAACGCTTCTTTTGCATAGTGTGTTTTCAAAATATTTTGTTTCGCCATTTCTTGC
Source organism: Kurthia sp. 11kri321 (assembly GCF_001534765.1). Classification (NCBI taxonomy): domain Bacteria; kingdom Bacillati; phylum Bacillota; class Bacilli; order Caryophanales; family Caryophanaceae; genus Kurthia; species Kurthia sp. 11kri321. The sequence continues at coordinate 1,186,312 of NZ_CP013217.1, read as the reverse complement.
ATACCTTTTTTGCCAAGAGCTGTCATCGCTACAGAAGCAGCTAATGCATTTAAGGCTTGGTTCGAACAAATATTTGAAGTCGCTTTTTCACGACGAATGTGCTGCTCACGTGCTTGTAATGTTAATACATAACCACGACGACCTTCTAAATCAACTGTTTCCCCTACTAAACGACCTGGTACTTTACGCATTAACTTTGTTGTTGTTGCAAAGAAACCACAGTGTGGGCCACCAAATGCTTCAGAGATACCGAATGGCTGTGCATCACCAACTGTAATATCTGCACCTAATTTACCTGGAGGTGTTAGGATTGCAAGTGATAATGGATTAGATGATACAACTGATAAACCTTTTACTGCATGAATTAGTTCTGATACTTTACCTAAATCTTCTACTTGACCATAGAAGTTTGGATATTGAACTAATACAGCAGCTGTTTGATCATCGATTAATGATTCAAGAGCTTCCATATCTGTTACACCATCTTTAGCAGGAACAGTTACTACCTCAATCGATTGACCGTATGCATATGTTGTAACAACGTCTTTTGAAATTGGGTTTACTGTATCAGAAACTAAGATTTTTTTACGGCGTGTATGTGCAGCAGCTAACATACCAGCTTCTGCTAATGCTGTTCCGCCGTCATACATTGACGAGTTTGCTAAATCCATACCTGTTAATTCAGCAATCATTGTTTGGAATTCAAAAATAGCTTGTAATTCACCTTGTGAAATTTCTGGTTGGTAAGGTGTATAAGCTGTATAGAATTCTGAACGTGAAATCACATGGTCCACAATAACTGGTTTGTAGTGGTCATAAACACCTGCACCTAAGAATGACGTATATTCGTCATGGCTCGCATTTTTCTTTGCTAACGCTGATAATTCTTTTAATAAAGCTGTTTCAGATTTAGCTGGTTTAATATTATACTCACCTTTAAAACGAACTTTTTCCGGAATATCGGCAAATAATTCATCTACAGATGAAACGCCAATAACGTCTAACATTTCTTTTTGATCTTGTTCCGTCATTGGTAAATAACGATGCTTCATAGGTAAAAACCTCTCTTTATTGTTTTATTTTGAACGCTTATAGAATGGTGTTGCGACAACAGATACTTTACTACGACGATTACGCACTTCAATTTCTAGTTCTGTCCCTAATTCAGCAAATTTTGCGTCAATTAAAGCTAAACCAACATTACGTTTTGTCATTGGTAATTGTGTACCAGTTGTTACCTCACCGATTTCTTGATCACCTGCGAATACTTTGTACCCATGGCGTGGAATCCCTTTATCAATCATTTCAATCCCAACACTTTTACGTGATACGCCTTGCTCTTTTTGAGCTGCTAATGCTGCTTTCCCAACAAAATCTTCTTCTTTGTTTAATTTCACAACGAAGTTAATTCCTGCTTCAAGCGGTGAAATTGAATCAGATAATTCTTGACCATAAAGTGGTAGACAAGCCTCGAAACGTAATGTATCACGACTACCTAGACCACATGGGATGACACCTTTGTCTTTTCCAGCTTCTAAAATGGCATTCCATTGTTCTACAACGGCATCATTTGAAGCGTAGATTTCAAAACCATCTTCACCTGTATAACCTGTTCTTGAGATAATTGACTTATGTCCTGCTACTTCTACATCTGATTGTAAATGGAAAGGCTTGATTGCACTTAAATCAGCTGTTGTTAGTGTTTGAAGCACTTCTTCTGCAAGTGGCCCTTGCAGAGCAATTAATGCAAAATCATCTGAAGCGTTTGTAATTTCAACACCATCGATTTTATGTTCTAACATCCATGCGAAGTCTTTTTCAATATTTGCGGCATTGACAACTAATAGGTATTCTTCTTCATCCAAACGATAGATTAGTAAATCATCCACAACACCACCGTTTTCATAGCACATTGTTGTGTATTGTGTTTGGTTTACTTTTAGCTTCGATACATCATTTGTTACAAGTTGTTGTAAATAAGCTAAACTTTCTGAACCTTTTACGAAAATCTCACCCATGTGTGATACATCGAAAAGACCCGCCTTTGTTCTTACAGCTTCATGTTCTTCTTTGATTGATGAAAATTGTACCGGTAGATCCCATCCACCGAAATCAATTGTTTTGCCACCATATTGAGTATATGTATCAAATAATGGTGTTCTTTTTAATGCGTTTGCCATTGTGTAACCCCCTTTATTTCATAAAAAAAGACAGAGAAATCCTGTTTATTTAGGATTTCTCTGTCCTTGCACCTGAAAGTTTGACCAATAATGGCTTTCCCCTTTGGTGGCTGCACGAAGCAGCGCTCTCCAGAGTTGCGTCCTGTACGAGTCTTTTTGCCTGAGAGATTCATAGTGATTTTTCACTACTTGCTCCTTCGGCGACGTAACTTTACGTTCTCTCCCCGTACATTCACCCGCGCGAGTTTTATCTCGATCGATTCGTTTGTAAGTATTGTCAATGTATTATAACAGGCTTTCTTGCATATATCCTAACATTAAAACCTCATACTCCGCAATATTTTTATTGAAAAACTTTAAAAAACGAACGTTATTTTAAGATAAACACCAAATCATTCGCCTTTTAAACGATTCACTTGGAATCCCGCGTACTCCACAATCTGTCTCAGTGTTCTGTTTTCTGTTTTGATTGTAATGTGAGCTGCTTGCTTATATGCTTTTCTTCTTTCATGGTATAACTGCTCTAATTCTTCTTTTGTCGAGCGCTGTACAATAGGGCGATTTTTGTCACGATGTATTCGTTTCCAAATATCCGGAAATGTAGCATCTAAAAATAGGACGAGTCCTGTTTCACGCATAATTTTACGATTTTCTGGATTAACCGCTACACCGCCACCTGTTGAAATAATACAATATTCATCGCGAAATGTACGTAAGAAATCGGTTTCGATTTGTCGAAAATAATCTTCACCATGTGTTTCGAAAATTTCTGGAATCGTCATCTTTTCTCGTCGAACAATTTCATGGTCCATATCATAGTAAGGTAATTTTAAATAAAAGCTTAGGCGACGACCGATTGCGCTTTTACCGCTACCCATATAACCCACTAAGTAAATCTTTCGCATCTTTTCACCTTCTCCAGTTACGACTCACACAACCTTTTAACCGTTAACTCATTTTTTATATAGTAGCATGAACGTGGCGTGATTCCAATAACTGTCGACTAATCCGCTTAGATTTTTATAGAAAAATAAGTTAATCTTGCTTTTTTGTGTACATTTGTTGAATTTCACTGATGGTTTGCTGCTCTAACTCTTCATACAAAAGCATATTCGTCTCGTATGATTGAAATAACGTTAATACATAACTCGAAATAAATAAAAGTAAAATAAAGAGTATAGGTAACATAAAGCCTTGCTCATTATTTAAGCGATAAAACAAAAGTTCTCCTCCTTATCGTGTCGTTTCCCATTTTACATTGAATTATGAAAAGCTCTTTTTCTAAAGAAAAATGAACTTTTGTAACAGCGACTAATTTAATATCTGTTCCATCCCCTAATCCATATGTTTTGATAATACGATTTTTAGAAAAACGATATGTGGATAAATACTTTTTCTCTGGATTCGTTTCGTTTGCTTGCTCTAATTGAATCTCTTGATCATTCACTACATAAATTGCTTCGGATTTTTGTAAATCCGCTCTAAACTCACTCAAAAATACTTCAAACTCTGCTGTATTTGTTCCAATCATAAATTCTTTAGTCTTCTCATACCATGGAATGATGAGTGGTATGGTTGCTGCAACCATACAGAGGCACAGTAGTTGTAGTAGTGCTTCTAACAATGTGTAGCCAGATTGATCTACTTGTACTTTACACATGAAGATTTTCGCTCCTCTTTGTATAAGTAGGTTGTACATACTTGTTGCGCAGCAATTGTCCATTGATAAAAACTACGGTCTACTTGTATTTCCCCTTGTACTTGATGAGGGTTTTTCAAATATATTTTTGTTGCTTCATAGTTTACATGCATAGCATGCAAGCTCATTCGCCGCTTTTGCATTTGATCATATAAATCATTCGTCATCGGAATGATCGTTAAAAAAATACAACTAAAAAAGAATAAAGCTAACATCGTTTCCATCATCGAAAATCCGTTTTGATTATTTGACCGTGATGCGGCCCGACCCCAGATAAACATAGACATCTTGTTCGCCTCCAAAATACAGAAAAGTAAGCCTCCCTACATACGATGCATTGCCATTTTCGTTAAAGCCGATTTTATAGAGTGTTGATCCTCTCTTAATTTTCATACTACTCGGCATCGTTCGAACAAAAATCTTTTTATTGGTTTCTCTTTTTTTAGCTGAATACAAATGTGTCTTTTCATCAAAAATTAAATCCATTTTTACACGATGATTTTTAGCATATTGCTGAATATAAACTGCGTCACTGACAAGTTGCTCAAAGAAAAAACGCGTTTCTTTTTCTTGAATGCCTTTCGTACCATAAATAAGTGCAATGCTAGCTACGATTAGTGTCATCATAAGAACGAGCAACATCTCAACAAATGTAAAACCTTGCTCACTGCGGTGCATTCGACTTAACTTCACCTTGTTCAATCGTCACTTCATATGCCTTACAGCTTTTTTCTTTTGAGCCTTCCTTTAAATAATGTTCTGCTTCAAGCACTTCAATCGTTGTTGGATATATGCCTTTATCAATTTTATATGCTTCTACTTGCCCTTGAACCATCTTCACGTAAGCATTGCACCCTTTGTCATCGACAGTTTGGAAATGTTTCGTAATATTAGGGATCGCAATCAAAATGAGTACACTAATCTTTATTTACAATACTCATAGTATTACTATTAAATTTTTATTTGACTTTATTATTAAAAATCTCATTTATTTATTAATTACAATATATTGCTTTAATGATAGAATTAGTAATTGTAAAATAATAGAAAGAGGTTGTATGTATGAAAAAGTTATTATTAGGTTTACCAATTGCAGCTGCATTGCTACTAAGTGCTTGTGGGGAAACTGCTGTGGAAAAAGTAGATAAGGAAAAAACTCCTGCTGCTTCTGAAAAGAAAAAAGATGAAGAAAAGAAAGACCAAGTTTATAAAATTGGCGATACTGTAAAAATTAACGACGTTGAATACACAATTAAATCAGCTAAATTATCAAACGGTCAGCAATATGTTGAACCATCAAAAGGTAAAGTTTTAACAATTGACCTTACTGCTACAAATAAATCTGATTCAAAAGTATATATTTCATCTGGTGAATTTAATTTATCTAAAGGCGATGAGCAATTAGAAAATTACTTTGCTGATAAAGCACATATCGGTGCTGATCTGAACAAAGGGAAAACGATTAGTGGTGTCATTCAATATGATGTCGAAGGACCTGGCACATATGAATTAATCTACACACCTACCTTCTCTTTAGATGCTAAAGAAATCAAATGGAAGATTTCAGTTAAGTAATATTAATTCAGTACAAAGGCGGCGAGCATAGTAATGGGGTTTTTTCGTAAAGATACAAAAACACAAGTTCCTTCCGTTAAATTAGCTGACAAAGAAACACTTGTAACACATACATTAGAGTTACAACAAGATCACTTGAGAATTATAGCTCACGATAAATCTATTCGTACACTAAAATACTCACAAATAACCGACCTAGCGCACACAATGAGTATAGAAACTTTAAGTAGCGATAAGTCGCCAATCGGTCGTGCTGTAGCTGGTGGTTTATTATTAGGTGGTATTGGAGCAATAGTCGGCGCTGCTAGTGGTATCGGTCAAAAAACCAGCAAAGCTAATCGCTTTCATTTGATTATTGCTTATCAAGCATCTGACGGAAAAGATAAACTTCTAGCTTTCACAGACTATTCAATTATAAATAAAAGCTCTGCGTTCTACAGACAATTAAAGCGTATTGTAGATGGAAATGCTGAAGGTAAAATAACTTCTCTATAACATAAAAAAAGCCCCTATCTCTCCACAATTGTGGAAGGACAGGGGTTATTTTTTACTTAGCTGTGAACTTCACATACTTACTCGATGCTGTGATGTAATTACCAACAATCGTTTTGTATTGATATGCTCCATCAACTTTTATTTTATCTACAATTGTTAGTACAGTATTTTTGTCTACTGTTCCAGTCGGTTTAGACCAACGTGGACCATTGTAATAGTTTAGATCATCAACTAAAACTTTGATTGTCCCAATAACTTTCGGTTGAGTAGGTTTACTTGGCTTATTTGGCTTAGAAACTTGTGTAACAGATGATTTGTTTAATTCTTTTTTTACTTCTGCTACGAATTTCTTCCACGTCCAGCCACCTTTACCCTCTCTAATATCGCGTGGGCAGTTCTTTCCTGTGAAGTAATTGTGCTGAACCATTTTGCTAATTGGAATCTTTTCATCTTTTAAAATCTTAGCTGCTAATTGTACAGCGTTACGCATTGTTTTATTCCAATCACTACCTTTATCTACGCAAATTTCGATAGCGATTGATTTATTATTTCCTACACCAGCGTGCCAACATCGGTAGTTATTAGGAAACGATTGATATGCTTTAATATCGTCGACTTGGTAATGCCAAGATGCTTGTCGGCTATTACCGTTTTTTTGTAGTAAGGCGTGATTTAAAGCTTTTGCCCCTTCTTTGTAGTTGTCAGTCGTGTGGATACATAGAAACTCTTTTGTATTCCCTGTACCGTAAGTCACTTTTTTCGCTTCTTCTGCTGTAAGCATATATGTTTTATCGATTGTTACCATATTACTTCAATCCCTTCTCTTTTAGCTCATTTTCTTGTTCTTTTGCTTTTTTAGTTATGATGTACGAATTTTTGTACACCCCATATGCTACGAGGACGAATGGCACTGCCTTAACTAATACTTCTGTAAAAGCATTAATGCTGTCGTCTGTAAACCACACAAAGCTAATTCCAAGTGTTTGCAAAAATAAAAGGACTGCTCCAAGCAACCCTCCAAAAAGTCCGATATATTGTTTTAATTTGTCTGCTGTCATGTTATTGACCTCCTTTAATTACTAATGCCATTAAACCGACGATTACTGCCCCGATAATGCTTGTAGCCACCCACCAAACGATTTTATCGAGTTTATCCAAACGTTTATGCGCTGACTTTGTACTCTCATTCGCGATATCTGCAATGCGCTGCGCTTCTTCTGCTTTTAACTCTGTTGCTTCTGCCATTTTTCTAATTTCTTGTACGCCATCCAATTTTGCATCGATACCACCGAGTCGTTCAAAAATACTCATCATCACGTCTTTTTCTTCCACAATCCCACCAACTCTCTATTCTTAGCAATAAAAAAGCACCCCGTTAAGAGTGCTTACATCACTATATTTTTGAAGCCTGCTCATTTATTTCGTCATAAACTTTCTGCATATTTCTTTCATATGCACTTTCGTATTCTTCTTTTGTTAGAACGCCCTTTTCAGTAAGTATTTCAACTAAAGCATTGATACGAATACCCTTTTCAAAACTGCCACCAATCAGTGCATTAAGCATTTCTTTCTCATCCATATTATCATCCCCTTTTAACAACTTTACAATAAATGTAAATAAAAAGGAATCGTAAATTTATGCTTTTACAAGTGGATTAAGGTTTTTGAACTCACGTTTGATTTTGTCGATGAGTGTCGGCTTGTCTTTGTCAAACACGACTTCGATTTCATAAGCGTTGCCTGCTTCATTCGATTCTTTAACTTCTGTAATGCGCGCATCTAATGTGATACCCCAATCTTCGTGCTGGAGTGTGACGATATCGCCAATATCCCAATCTTCTTCATATTTAAAAGGTGACTTTGTTAAGATTTGCCCACTCATGAAAATTTCCGCTGCTAATTCTGCTAACTTTTCATTCCCACGATCCGTTAAATCTTTTTCAATTTCAGCTGGTGGACGTGTTGTTTCGTTACCTTCATTGTCTGTATTCGTATCTGCTATATCACGAGCATCTACATACAACTCATGTCGTTCGTAACCTGCGTTTGTATCGTTTATCATCACAATCTTACGTGCTGTACCTTCGCCTTGCCCTGCCACAACAGCCATGTTTTTATAGTCGAGATATGATTCTGTAAATTCCAATGATTTGAGCGAATTGAATTTAGGCGAAAAAATAACAGGATTATTAACACGTTGATACGCTGTTAAGTCCTGTCCTTCTGATACGTCAAATACAAATTTTTTATTTACGATATCAATTGTAATGTTCCAGCCAAGACCAGATAGTTCTGAAATCGTCTGTAACTCGTCTGATAGCGTGTCAAAACGTGCTGAACGACTAATCGTATCGCCACGTTGTAAATCGGGTGCTATGATTAAGTTGGGAATGATACGCTTTGAATCGACTGGATTGACTGCTGATACATTAACATAATGCTTCATGACCGTTTCAGCTTTACCACTTTTAGTATCGTGTGATGTATGACTTGGTGGCATAATAATACGTTGTGACAGCCATGTTTTGAGTGATAATGCTTTGATAAGCCAATTCTCTGTTTCTTTCCCATTTTCATCTAGTTCGATTTCTCGATGCAGGATAACGTGACCCTTCTGCAATTGATTTGTGGGAAAAACAATATGGTCTTTTATCAATTCATTTGCGCCATGTTGATACCGATTGATTTTAAGTTCAAGCATACCAATTGAGTGCCATTTGCGTGTAATTTGTAATGATTCGTAAAGCGAGATTTCGTCGATAAGATTAAACTCTCTGTCGATTATTCGTAGCATATTTCACCTTCTTTCCACAATAGAAAAAACACCCCCGAAGGAGTGTTTAGAAAATACCGATTCTCAAAACGCCAAATTCTGCTTTCAAGTTTTTGTGTGCAATAGAACACGAATTTTCTTCAGCTTTTTTCTTTTCGAGTTGTTCTACACAAGATTCTCTCATTTTTTGTAATCTCAAAAATACATCTGAATCTTCTAGACTTCTTTCTATAGCAGATTCTATTAAGAAAACACGTTCATCTAAAACTTGAATTTCATTTTGCAACTTCTCTAATTCTTCGAATTTAATAATTAATTCTCTTCCCATTTCATCTATCCACTCTCTATTCTCTTTCATCAACACCAATATCACCACCCCTCTGTATACAATCATACAAAGAAGTGGCAAATATTAACATGATAGCTTTACGCTATTTTTGACATAAAAATAACGCTAGTCGATTGACTGCGTTTACAGAGTGTTATGTTCCTGTTGTGTTAAAGGAATTTGAGGTGTCGCCATAATCGCTAATTTGTCTGCTTCATCTAAAAAACCTTTTGCGATTGCTAAGTCTAATTCGACTTCTGTTGCTACTCGGTTCTGCCAATTTCGTAAAAATAAATTGTAAACTGCCTGTGATTTCGCCATTACACTGCACCTCCTAACATTAATTCCATGATTAACGTGTCTTGTTCAAGTTGTGATGCTTTCAATGCTTCATTTTCTACTTTCAATTCGTCAATTTCATTTTTTTCTTGAACTTGTGGTGACATAGCATTGATGATATCAACTTGTGTATTATATTCATCTACTGTTAATTCCATGATATCACTATGTGGTTCAAAATTAACTTGTGATGTCTGTACTAAACATACACCTTTTTCTAAATCATAGACTTGTGTACCTACTACGAATTGATTGATATCTAACGTTTTATAATCAATCACGCCTTTTGGATTGATGTTAATAATTTTTAAGTATTTCATATTATTTCCCTCCTACTAGCAATGCTGATAGTTTAAACCGTTTTGTATTTATATTTAAAATTTCTAGAGTTTTACCGTCTGTATAGACTGGATTATTTCCTCCTAATCCATAAAAAAGTCCACCAGTAATTGTTTCGAATATTCCTCCACCTAGAGGTATCGATGAATTAGAAATTTTTATATCCAATAAAATTGTTCCGTTTAACTCTTGTTCGCGGTAATGTATAATATCAGGGTTTTCGAACATAAAAGCCTTTAATATACCTCTCCCTTCGTCAACAAATGAAAAAGTTTGTTGAGTTGTATATCCTGTGATAGGTATCCGTTGTATTAAAGTACCGTTAAAATCATAAACTTCTACGTTTGATGGAGCAAAATAAATTTTATCATTTACAACATTACGAATATATCCTCTACCTAATGTAGATGTGTCGATAGATGTACGCAATAAATTCCCTGTTTTATCATATTTTTTAGCAATAGATTGTGTCCAATCATAGTTATTTAACGTTACCCAATCTAAATTTTTATACGGGTGTTGTAGATTCATAAAAGCTTTCACAGCTTTATCACTCTTTGATTTGTTTCCGAATGCACCACCATGATTTTGTATCTCAAACATCTCTACACCTCGCTCACTAAATCACCATCTACATCATAAGACAGCGAGTATATTTTTGTAGCTTTTACTGTAATACCGTCTGCATTGTAAAACGTCAGTGTGCGAGTGTTGTATTGCGGACTTGTTCCACCACTTAATACCGACTTAGCGAAAATCGTATTATCTGATTTACGTTTATACGTGACAGTTGTAAAAATCCCTTCACTGTCCTTAGAGCTTTTTACAATCGATAATTCATTTGCATTTTGTAACTCTGCAACTTCTTTTTCGATTGCACTTTTAAATTGCGCGTATTCTGCCTTATGTGTCGTAAGCTCACTCGCAAGTTTAGCTCCGACATCGCCATCTAATTGACCTTTAATGCTATCAAACCACATCGTAAACGCTTGTTGTTGTGCAATCTGCCAATCTGTTACAGACTGTTCGGTCACATCTGCAATTGAAGCAAACCACGTATCAAATTGTTGCTGAAATACACTCGTCGGCACTGTGATTAAAGACTGTACAATACCACATAAGTTTTCATCTGCTCGCTCGTCTTTGATGTCACTTACCACAATAGATGAAGTATTTTTACGAATGCGCACTTGTGCTAGTGATAATTCATAAATGTATTGGTCGCGTTGTAAAGTCGGTGGGATAGGTTCTAAAGCCGATACACCTTCTTTTACGAACACCTTAATAAATCGACTAGCATTTTTTAAGTCTAGTCGTAATACAATTCGGTCAATTCTATCTAAAGTCTGTTCAGGGATAGAATGTGTGAGCGTTAATGGTGTTGTATTTTCATAGCTGTAGCCTTTGATTAATGCTCTGCCCACATTCACGCTCGTTGTCATTGTCCCTGCATTCACAGTAACTTGTAGACCGACTGCTTCACCGTTTGAGATTAGTCCACTTGATAAGACAGAACCAAAATAGTCTGCGAAATCTGACGCATAATGCCACCTTTCATCTCCTGGCGCACTGTTAAAAAACTTGAATATTTCTGCCATGTTATCACCCTTCCTTATACCGCGTTATATAGCTTACTGTAGCTGATATTTACGATTGCACCTTGTATGTCGTTATCTGCTGTGTACTCGATTTCATTCTCACCAATACATAGATTAAAAAGAGTTGAATCAAGCGTAATCCAATGAAATACGTTACGTGAAGTTCCATCTTCCGATACAAAATGAACTGTTTTATTATCTGCTGATGTGTCGATAATCATACGTTCGCCTTCGAGTAAATTTTGCTTCACATGAATGAATTCGCCCGTTGTATTGTTGATAATTTTCGGATTGGTCGCTGGACCATGAAACTCGATAAAAATTGGTGTCGGTGCGTTTCCGTCGTTATTAATAATTCTCTTGTCTTGTTGTAGTCCCATCTGAAATGGTCCTGAAAACGGAAATTGGAATAATGGCTTGAACGCTGGTTCTTCTTCGATTTTCGTACTTTTCCAATACGGATCAGGAGCAATAAAATTAACAGAACCGTTTTGAATCATTTCTGTTCTATCTCCACCGTCATTAAATTGTGGAACACTATCGGCTATGCAAGTAATTAAACGTACAATGCGTTCGTTTTCGTACTTTAAAACACCTTGACCTAACTTCGGGTTTAACACGCTTGCAACGTGTTCTCGCATACGTGATACATCACCATACGTTTCTTTCGCTTCGGCATTTGCCACGATTAAAAACTCTAATCCGATTTCTCTTTCAGCTAATAACGCATCGATAAAAGACGAACCGTCATTATAAGCTGATTTTTGAAGTTGTATATTTGCTGATACATCACCAAGACCTGTAACGGATTGTATAAAAAATGGAGCGTCAGCAAACTTCACTGACTGCCCCAAACTATTAGTAAATTCGACTGTTTCCATTTAATAACCTCCTTAAAATTTAAGACCCAATGACTGCATTTGACGTTTCTGTTGTCGTGCTAATTCAGCTTCAGATAAATGTTTCGTATCGTATTTATTATTGATTACGACACTGCTATTACTGCCTGTTCCGTTACCGTCTAATTCAACCTTCACTTTTACTTGAAGTTCTTTACTGATTGACGATTTCATTTCGCTTACTGTACCAAGACCAGTCGCTACACTTAATCCACTTGCCATTTCAGATTTAACCGATTCGGCTAGGTCTAAAGCTGTCGCAACTGCTTGATTTTTCATTCGACTGATACCATTAATCATGCCGAGAACCAAGTTTCTTCCGATGAATTTATCCCCCCAACGAGAAGGACTGTGGATATCCAATGCACTTTGAATTGTCGATTTGATACTATTTGCGATAGACTCTGCTTGCGCCAATAACGCTGGTGTCATAGATGTTAAACCATTTTGCATACCTCGAATAACATTCTTTCCGATAGCTGGCATACTCGCTGTTAATGCGTTAAATTTATTAGTCGTTTGACCTGTTAAATTTTTAATTTCTGCCTGCCACTCTGCGTTATATTGAGCTAATTGCTTAGCTGTTTCGGCACGCAAAGCTGTGATTTGTTCGTCTGTATCTTTACGCAATCCGACTAATTCAGCTGTTGCTACATCTGTTGCAAATTTCGACTTTTCTTCCCACAATGCAATATACTCTTTTAACTCTGCTTCAGACATTGTATTTAATGCGGCGATTTCAGATGATGCGCCTGGTCCAAGTTGGCGAAGTTCTTCAAGTAATGAACCAGCGACACCCTTTGAAGCTAACGAGTTGATATTACTCGCCCATTCTTTAAGTGTTGTGACTTGGTCTTGCAAATTGCTCTTAATTTGAGTAGAAGTAACGTCTGCTGTCTTTTGTACTTCACTAAATAGCGATGTAAAACCACTCAAAGTTTTAGCACGATCTGCTACTGCTTTTTCATATTCAGCATTCAACGCTTTTTCACCGTCTATTAATTTTTGGTTAGCTTCTTGAATAGCATTTGTGTACTTCTCGTTTAATGCGATTAGACCATCATAGATTTCTTTTTTCTTCTTAGCTGCTTGTTGGTCAAAATACGCACGTTCTGCTGAACCTTTTTTGTATGCTTTGCTAATCTCATCAATTTTAGCGATTTGTTGAGCTGCGCTTAATTTTTCATTCGCTAAGATATTCTCTACTTTGGTTTTATTAGCTTCATACTGCAATTTAGCATTTTGCTTAACTGCTTTAGTGTACTGATTTTCAAAGTAGATACGTTCTTTCGAGTTTTTCGGGTACTCTTTCGCAAGTTTAGAAATCGACTGTAACTGTTTATCTGTAAGTATCTTATTGCTAGATAATAGCTTACTTACAGTGTTTTTTCGTGTGGATAAAAGATTGGCCGCTACGTTTTTATTTGCACTAATAATTTTTGCGTTCGCTTTGTTTTGAATCGCTTCATTTTGCTTGTATTGACTAGCTAACACTTTAACTTTAGCGACATATTTATTTGTATCACTCGTTGTCTTTTTACTCGCATTGTACTGATTATCGTATTTAGCAAGTTTTAGATTGAATGCTTTTTGGTCTGCAATTACTTTAGCGTTACGTGCTCTTTGTGTTGCTAGTGCTTTTTTAGTTGTAGCTTTAGCGATTTTAGCGTTAACGGTATTTTGTGCATTTGTAACCGACTTGTATTTTTGTCCAAGTGCTTTCGCTTGTTTTACATAACTAGCTGTACTAATTGTCCCAGCACTTAGTTTTAAATCCAAACCTTTCATGCCATCAGAGAAAGATTTTTTAGCCGCGGCTGCTACTGCTTTTGCTGATTTTTCCACAGTTGATGTTTTAGACTTAATACCATTTGCGAAACCCTGTCCTGTGTGTTCACCTAAAGTTTTTGTTACACGCGAAGGAGAATGAATATCCATCGCTGATTTAATTGTATTTTTAACTCTATCAGCAATTGCTTTAGCTGCACTCACAACTGCACTAATTTTTGATTTAATCCCATTGATTAAACCTTGAATGATATGTTGTCCAATACTCGTTAGATTAATGCCTTTTAAAAATGAAACTGCATTATTCCATCCACTCTTAATCGCACTCACAACATTACTCATTGCGCTTGTAACGACTGATTTTAAAGCGTTGAAACCACTCGATACGACCGAACGAACGGAACTCACAGCACTCGATACAACACTACGAATACCATTCCATGCACTTGAAACAACTGAACGAATGCTGCTCATAATAGAAGAAATAACCGAGCGCATCGCATTAAATCCACTTGAAACTACACTACGAATTGCGCTTGTAATTGAAGCAACTGACGAACGCATAGCACTGAACGTACTTGTTACTTTTGATTTAATACTTGTTACAACACTGCTAATCACAGAACGAATTGCATTCCAAATACTACTCGCAACGGTACGAATTGCACTAAATATAGAAGATACACTCGAACGTAAAGCGCTGAATGTGCTTGTGACACGTGATTTAATCGCATTGACTACTGATGTAATCACACTACGAATTGCGTTCCACACGCTTGTTGAGACACTTCTAATTGCGTTCCACACGCTCGATACAACGGTACGAATCGCATTAATACCACTTGTGATGCCAGCGCGTAATACTGTAATAACTGCGATGATGACTGTTTTAATACTATTCCATGCACTGCTCGCATTCGCTTTAATGTTGTTCCACACAGTCAAAATAGAAGCTTTTAAACTATTGAAAATTGAAGTAGCTGTTGATTTAATCCAATTCCAAACAACCGATAGAACTGTTTTGATAGCATTCCACAAAGCTGTTGTGCTACTTAACACTTGGCTCCACCCCGTTGCAATCCATGTCGCTAATTCGGCTGCTTTTTGCTTTACAGTGTCCCAATTTTGGTAAAGCGCAATACCTGCTGCGACGAGCAAACTAATAATCGCTATCGCAATACCAATCGGACCTGTAAGTAATGCTAAACCTCTTAAAAGCCATGGCAACGCTAAGCGAGCGACGTTTAGTATGCTAGAACCTAAACTTGTTATTTTAGGCATGATACCGGATACGCTAGTAGCAAATCTCGTGATTGTGGGAATAATGCGCACAAACATTGTCCCGAATGTTAATATCCATGGTAATACTGCCATGACTGCACCTGTAAGAGATACCAATACAGCAATGATTTGTCCGATGACAGGATTACTTTTCATCATATTGTTAGTCCACTGTAAAAACTTATTGGCTAACTCTAAAATTTTTGCTCCAAGTGGTGCCAAACCGATACCGAGATTGACTAAAAATGTTGTTAGATTACCAATCAAAGCCATAACAGATGGTGCTGTAGCTTTAACGTAGTTTAAAAAGTTTTGGAATGCTTGGTTTTCCTCAAGTGCGGCACTCCATGCTCTCCAACGTTGCATTAAAGATTGTAAACTCGTCATCATACCACTTGCTGATCCACTAAATGCACTGAAGAAATTTACAACACCGACAATCGCATTACCGAAAATACTACTAATCTTCGGCATATTAGCCTGTACATACGAAATAAATGATTTAAACTTCTCACTCTTTTGTAATCCTTGGGCCCATTTTGCAAACGATTGTGTCATTTCTAAAAACCCTTGCGCCACCGTTTTAGTGAGCGGTGCAAATGCGACAAACATTGAACCTAAGCCTTTAAAAATATTACCGACCGCTTTACCGAACGTCACCATCATTGGTGCGCCCTCTTTATTTAAGTATTGAATGAATTGTTGAACAGGTGGTGTACCGAGTGATTGTTTCAGTGTGGACATAAGTTGCTTGAAAGCATTAGCCGATGAAACAAAAAGTGGTTGTAATTGCTTTAATAAAGACGACGCTGTTTGCGCACCTGTTTTGACACCTTGTAAAATCGGTTTTTGTGTTAATTTAACTAATCCATCAAAAGTTGTTTTAATACCGTCGATAGCCGATTTCGTTTCTTTTTGAAGCGCATTTAACTTCGCATTTTTATCGTATAGTTGCTTAACATTACCAATGACAAGCGCTAATGAAGCACCAAACCCAGCAAATGCTGTAGCTGCTCCAAATACAAACGCTGTCGCTTGCCCAGCCATAACCCCAATCATGACACCGAGATTACCGATTAATGCTCCGACATTGGCAAGTATCGGACTAATAGCTGGCAACACTGACATAAACGCACCTTGTAAAGATGTGCCCACAAGTTCAGCGAAATTACGCATAGATGTTGCGATTTTCCCCATCATCGCTTGACCCGCTTGATAGCCTTGCTTTAACTCACCAAAAAATCGTTTAACATTGTTGTAATCTGCTTTAATTGTAATAACAACTTTACTAGCTGATAAAGCTAACATCTTAGCCTTTAACATCGCAACAGTGCGATTAAAACGACTTGTATCAGCCTGTATATTAATTTCTGCATTACTTGCTTTAAGTAAATTCGTTTGCGCACGTACTTGAATCATCTTTCGCATAAATTCGCGAACATTTGCGCCGATATTTACATTTGCACCACTAGCTGTTTTGCGTATATTCGCATCAACTTGTTGCATTTTACGAGTAAACTCACGAATATTTGCGCCGACCATTGCTGTAAAACGTTCAAATGCCATATGTTCCCCTCCTTTTTTTAACTGCTTTTAATCACAAAGTTTTGCATTGCTTTTTGAGCTTTATCAAAACGAGTGAAGTCTTTCTCTGGTTCTTCTTGCTTGAGTATCTGACGTTTTGCCTTATCCGCATTGAATAGCTTTTTAACGTCCACACGCTTTTCATTCGCGGCTCTCGCGTGCATGATAGCTTGTACTGCCATATCTTCGTAACGCTTAATATCACGCAACATAGCGCCTTTCAGCATGTTTCCCCACTCACGCAAATCTAGTGAGTACAGATAGTCAAAATCAGTGATATTGAGATACTGTACTGCATCGATTTCTAACTGATTAAAGTCGACTACGCTTCGATTTCTGCTTTCAGTTTCATCATGTATTCGACCATTGATTTGTTCTGCTCTTTTTCCTCGTCCGTCTGACCCAACGTTTCTGCCATCTCGAACATTTCCCAGAATGTCTTGACTTTCTTCGCGAAAAAACCACTGTTACGCATGAAGTTATAAGCTGATTTAAATAATTCATCTAAACCATTTTCTTCGATATGTTCTTCTAACGCTGATTCGATTTCACTTCGTGATGGAATTTCTTTTTTCGTATTGTGGGCAGTAGCTGCAACCCAAAAGTCGACTAATGATGTTGGTTCGTTTTGTACTAAACCTTGCAAAAGTGTTTCAAGTCCACCTTCAACTTTGCCTGTCTGTTCTGTAAACTGACCGAGTGATTCGATTGATTTTAAAAATGCAAATGAAGCCTTTGCTGTATATTCTTTTTTACCTACTGTTAATGTTAATGTCATATAAATGACCTCCTGTTATAAGTATTAGAAATGAAAAAGAGGAGCGTTATGCCCCTCTCATTTTTACTAAGGTACTAATGGGGCTTGAACACGATTGTCTGCTTCACCTTTGTATTCACCAGGTTTTTCAAAACCGTATTGTCCAAACTCAACAACTTCAGTTGGCAATTTATCAATCTTGCCACGTTGAGCTTTACCGTAGACTTGGAATGTGCCGCTAATTTCTTCGTATCCATCTTGTGCATTGGAACGCTCTGCTGATTCAACAATCACATATGCAAACATTGCATCATGTTTATTTGATTCATCAAGAGTTGTGTCGACTTCCCACACTTTTAATTGCTTTTTATCTTCAATTGCTTTGAATACTGCCATTTGACCAGGGTCGTTTTTAGCACCATATGCACTAAACTCGAATGATTCCGAGTTGTTACCATATCCGACAATACGACCGAATTTGGTTTGTTCGTCCTTCACATCGTTTTCAATCGAATAAGTCGACTCCGTTTGTTGCGCAATAACAAGTGCCGCTGTTCCATGCTCTGCATCGACTGGCTGTACTAACATAATTGTGTCTTTACCATTTTTTAAACTCATTTTCATTTCTCCTTCTGTAGTGAAATTTTCAAAGTAAAAACACCATGCCTATGAATACCATCGATGTCCGTAAAGACACGCGTATCATTGCATGATGTTTTGACTGTGGTATATCCACTTATTTTTAATTTGTATTTGAGTGATTCATAGATTGCTGAAAGTATCTTATATACTTCACTATTACCTTTGTAATTCGACCATATGTGAAGTGTTACAGAGTAATCTTTCACGTCCTCCGTTTTAACGGAAAAGGCATCTACGCGTGGTTCACCGATGACTATATATGGATATACAGTGCTTTCAGTGACGTAATCGTAAATGCCTTTTGTATTCTTTTCTTGATTCAATAGACTTGTGACTGCTACATCACTCCGTAGCCTGTCTAATATCGCTTTTTGTAATGCTCCAAAAACAAGTGACATATCATCACCTACCTAACCTACGCATTTCACGTCTAAAGTATTGCCTGCCTACTTCAATTGCTGGCGCCCAAAACGGCTGCGCTTCCATCCCTCTTGTAAATATAAATTGACCGTATTTTTCGGAGTAAAAAACCCAACCGTCCTTATTACCGTTACCATTCTTCGCATAAATACCTGTGCCATATTCGATGTAAATTGCGTAATCTGCGTCCACAGTAACGATTGCTGTTAATCCTCCTTGAAGCACTTCAACTTCAATACTTTGGCGCAAATAACCTGAATCAACAGGCGCTCTCGCTCGTGCTTCGGTTTGGATAACTGCTGCTGTTTCCACAACAATCCGTTTAATTTCATCTTCTATTTGATTTCCCCAACGACGTAACGCTGATGATAATGCACGACTACCAAAACGAGTAATACTCATTTCTTCACCTCGCGTAACTTTACTCTCATTACCTCGTGCCACCCACCTTGGTCTTGAGGTTTTCCCACAATCTCATACAATACTTCTTCGTATTCGATATACATATCGCTTGTGATGTCCGTTCTGTATGGATATAGCATATAACGGTCGAATGGGTTTTGTTTTTGCATAGCCACATATTCTTCATAAGACGAAGGAGTATCAACGAAAGCTTTCATGCCGAATAATTTAACAGGCTCACTTTCTACGAAACCACCCGATTCATCTTCGATTAATCCACCTTGACGTATTACATTAATTTCGTGTGGGTATTCACTATACACAAGTTACCACCTCAACTTTTTGAATGGCTTTAACGGTAATAAAACTGCTGTGGGTAAATCGGTCGTGTAAGCGTAACTGACGGTTCCACCACTTCTAGAAGTTAATCCAGCATGATTTGTATAATACTGAATCGCTTTAGCAATAAATACTAATGCGTTATCAATCGTGATTGCTGGATTATTACAATACTCAACAGCTGTGTCAAAATAAATTGGCGCTAACATTTTGTAATGCTCTGTTTTTTCTGTGGTGATTACTTCGTTATTGATCATCATTAATTTAGTCACTTGTTCATCAGTTAGTAGCATTTTCTTCACCGACTAACAATCCGATTAAATCAGCTTTTTTCATTTCAGATGTATATGCGATTTCTCGTTGATCTAATAGCTGTTTCAGTTCATCGACCTTCAATGATTCGTAATCGACTGCTTCAACTTCATTCGATTCTTTTTGTTCATGGTATCTTCGTAACATCATGTTTAACCCCTCCATTCAAAAGAAAAAGAAGGTAAATAAATACCTTCTACAATCCTGTAAATTTCACTACACCGTTGTCATTGTATAAATTCGTAGTGTAGTAAGTATTAGCTGCCAATACAATTGTGCGTGCTAAAATGTCCTGATCTGTTTTTAATTCAATTTCTTTTTTCTTCACAATTTCGACTGCTCCGAAAAGTTGTAAATAACCTTTACCTTCCGTAACACGTTTTGTTTTGACGATATCTTTAATGCCAAGTAACTCTGCAACTTGCGCTTTTGTGATTGCTGTTTGTTGAGTAGTTCCGCCGACATTGAATAGCGACTTAACTAATTTCGTATAATCTTTGGTGTTAACGAATAAAACCATATCCATTTCATCTTCTAAATCGAATACATCGATTGCAGCTAAGATTGAATCAATAGAAGTTGGTGAACCAGGTGCTGTTAGTAAAGATTTTTCTAACGTTGCTAAATAATCAATCTCCACTTTATCTGCCACTGCCATACCGATTTGTTTAGTAGCTTCATTAACTGTACCTTCTACGTTTGTGATGATAGCTTTTTCGGTGATTTCCACAGCTTTACCCGCCTCTTTGACAGTCACTGTAGTAGTTGTCATTGATAGCTTATCAGTATTCATTGGCACACCTTCTGTTAAGTCTGCCGCTGCTCCGATGTATGCGTATTTTGGACGTGTAATTGTATCGCCCGATGTACCTTTTAACGTATTATCAAGCGTTGCATAAGGTGTGAAACGAATCGCTTTATCCAACTGCGCTGAAATAGCTGGCGCTAAAACTTGTGGGTTGATTAAGTCCGCCGCTTTCGTTTGTGCAAAGAATTGAATATCTAATTTTAATGGTTTAAATACTTGTTTCATGTGTATCTCTCCTATTCCGATAATTTATTGAACAACTCTACATCTTTGTTATACAAATCAACTTTTTCCATGTATGACATTGAAGCAAATTGTTCTTTTGTAATTGCTGGTGGTGTACCGCCTTGTGGTGGAGTTCCGCCTTTTAACTTATCTGACATAAACAAATAATCATCAGACGTTTTTAACGCTGTCAATTGCTCGTCTAAGCCGATTAACTTTCCGTCCACAAACTTAACTGTGGAAGTATCGAGCAACGCTTTTACTGCTTTCGGGTTCTTCGCTTTTGCATCACGTAGCGCTTCCGTTAACGCAAAATCAAATTCCTTTTGCTGCAGTTGTTGCTGATACTCCGTTTGAGCCTGTTCATTTTGTTGCTGTAACGCTTCAATCTGCTTTTGCAGTTCTTCGTTACCTTGTGCTTTAGTTTGCAATTCAGTAAGTTGTTCATCGCGTTGTTTTAACTGTGCCTGTAAATCTTTTAATTCCTCGATTTTGTCATTTAATCGAGTACGCGGCACCATACTGCCAAACCCTTCTACAACTTTATCTGCTTGCTCTTCTGTTAAACCTAGTGCTACTAATTGATCTTTATTCATCTACATGCTCTCCTTTCGAGTTTTACATCTTCGAGGATGATTTTGGGCATAAAAAATAAGCCTGTTTAACGTCTATTGCTCAAAGACGATATTTCATGAACTAATTAACATATTTGTAATTCACGTAGCCACTATATTTTTTTCCATTTTTAATATATTTCACTTTAACCCAACCCGTATTCTTCTTAGTATTTAAGTATTTGAATGGATAACCTTTACTGTAATCAAAGCTTAATCGCGTTCCTAAAGAAATCTTTTTAACAACTTTAGATTTAGTGTTGGGTTTTGAACGTAAGTTTAACACATTAACATTCACTATAGCGTAATCAGCGCTATTCATATTAGGGAATAAATGCTTTACTTTTATATATCCTGTTTTATTTCTTGTTACAGTGTTTTTTGAACTATTATGTTTTGTGCCGTATTTTACCTTCACCCATTTTTCATTGGTGAATTTAACTATCTTTACTTGATTATCATATGGAATATAAGGCTTTTTGGTTGCATTAAACACCGTTGGGATAACCTCTATTTTTTTTCCATTAGGTTTGGTATAAGCTATTACTTTCCCGTTACTTAAATAAGTTAAATAACCCTTTGTAGGACTATCCTTCAATTTGGCATCAGCTTGAACCATAAAAACCGAAGATAAACCTAAACATAAAATGATTGATAAAATAATTTTCTTCATTATTATTCCTCCCTTTATTAATACATTATAGAGGAATTAACTTTATTTTTATATCTTAGTATTTACCCATTCTGTATAACTTTGGAATAGGACCACATTACTCGGCGGTAACACACGTTTATCCGCTTTTTTATAAGCTTGGGCATATGTGTCACCATTTTCCATGTATGAATCAATCTTATTTGCTAATCGTTGCTGATAATCTGCGTCACGATAATCACGTCCACGTCTTACAGCAGGCAATTGACCGTTTATGAGTTTCAACTTCACACAACGGCAATTAATATCCATCTTCGCCACATTCCAAAGGTGAGGACCTTTCGCTTTCATGCCTTTGTAATAAAAATAACCTTCTGAATCAGCTTTCTGACCGTCTAATTTTCGATGTTCATGTCGTGTGCGTGTATCAAGTGTTGCAAGCCACACGTCTGTAATATCTGCAAACCGCTTCATTTCTTCTGTTACTGCTTGGTCTGACAAACTTCTCGCTCTGCCGCCCTCTGTCCTCGCGACAGTACGAGCCTTATGTTTACTAAATCCAACAGCTTTTTCAATACGTTCAGCCATCTTCCAATAACCTTCGCCAGATAGCAACGATGAGGATATTTCAATATGCAGTTTACGAATGATTTCATTGCGATGATTTTCTAAAGTTGGCGCTAACCCTAAATATTCAATAGGATTTACAAGAGCTGCGGCAATTGTTTCTTCTGTCGGAATGCTGAAGCCATCTTCTGTACCTTGATACACTTGAAACAAGTACGCATACATTAAATACTGCTCTATATAAATACGTTGTTGTGAGTTTTCAATCATCTTCACAATTTGTTTGTAGTCTGCGTTTAATTGGTCCGCAATGCGCTCTAATTCCTTTGATAATCGATTGTATTTATTCAAGTCTGTGTAGCTTGTTTCGTCACTCTGTACAAACTTGTTATACATGACGCTCAAACTTGCGAGAATCTCTTTTAAACGTTTCGCCAGCAGTTCGTCGACTTCTGTTTCAGCCTGTTCAATCAACTTGTCTACACGCTCGATAATGTCGAGTTGGTTATGAATATTAGGCATTTAATCACCTACCGAAGTTTTCGTATAAAGGCTTCTTAAGTTCTTTTAGCAAATCATCTTTGTAACGAATTATCGGCTTTCCGTTGTCTTTCCCAATAACAACCATTTCTCTGCCGAAAGGTTCTAGATTAGGGGTAATGTTAATCTGAATATCGGTTGCGATATTAATTCTATTCATCTTCATTTCCTCCTTCATCTAAAGTGCCATATCGTTCGCTATAAGCACTTAATTCCGTTTCTTTCTGTTCATTTAGCTTCTTCAATTCTTCCTCGCCGTTTTGAATGTAAGGATGCTGTGAAACCGCTGTGGAAATACTCATAATGCCACTTGCTACCGACTGGATAAGGTTTGTAATGATTTCTTGTTCATTCGTAATCGTGAGTTTATTGAAAGAGCAATTAATATCTTCGGCATCAAATTCACCGAAATTCGACTCTTCGCAATAAACTTGAAGGAAGTACAATAATTCTTTGTTAGCGTCTTCGAAAATTCGTTCCTGTTGCGATGCTTTTTGGTCCAGTGAATTGTATAAGTTTTTCAATGCCACGCCGCTTGGACTGTTTCCAATAACTTCAGGTGATGGATCTACACCTTGGCCATACGTGATGATACCTTTCCGAAGTAGTTCAACTTGCGCTTGATATGCTTGTACAGGAACTTCCGCTGTTAATGTATCAATGCCACCATTATCCTCAGCATCGACTTTCACAGCTTTATAGCGTTTTAAATTCTCTTGGAACTCTGATAATGATTCGCCTTCATATCCTTTTAAAACGTAAATAAGTGACTGCATATCACTCAATGTGTTCTGCGCGTCACTTGTTAATTCCTCATATTCATCAATGTATGGTTTAATGATTTTTAAATCACTAATTTCTTCGTCATTGTTAGCGTACTTAATAAATGGCACCTTACCCCAGGACTTACCTTCCGTACCTTCAATGTTCGCAAAGTGCGGCGCTGGATTTGTTTCGTAGGTCACATCTAAATAAATTTTGTTACTGATGATTTCGTAGTATGTGACATCGTAATCTGTCCATAATTCCAATTTAATATGTTCTTTACCAACTGCATAAAAACGAATAGCTGCAGTTAACTTAAAACGGTTCTTCGCGTCATAAATTGGAATGACTTGCTCGCCGCCAACTGTCATAATGTCGAAGTTTCCTTCTTCATCAATGTAGGGCATTAACCATTCAATACCTTTGTTCGTGCTGTTTTTAATTAAACGAGGTAAAATACTTCCCCATCGTTTACCAATTGTTTGCTCGATAATTTCAAGATGTTTCTTATTATCCGTTTTGCTCGACCAAGTCATTGGTTCGCCTGCTAAATAACTTACTTTTTGGTCTACGAGCATTTTGTATAAACCGCTTGCCAGTCGTTTATTTGTTGCTGTATGGTCTATTACTCGTTGCCCATTTACATACGTATAAATTTCGCGTTTAAGGATATCCGTTTCTCCTAAGTAATAATTAACACCTTGTAGCATTTTATCCGTCCGAAATGTATCGTATAGCTTTTTCACGTTATCGATTTGTTTCGGTGCATTCGCTTCGATTTGTGCAATCAATTCGTCTGTAATCGTTGCGTCAAAATTGTATATGTTCATGCTGTACCTCCTACTTTAAGAATGTGAAGCCTTTTTTATTCTTCATATCTTCACTGAATGCATAGCGTGTCGCGTCAATCGTGTGATTGTTTTTATCTTCTAAACGTGGCTTTGGATTGCCGTCTTTATCTGTTTGATAATCAATATTTTCAAATTCTCTAGCGATATTCGGCGTTCGTAACGGATCAATAACAATCTCTGTTAAATCGTCCAGCCATTCTTCGCCGTATTCCACACTATCAGGACCTTTTTTCACACCTTTGATTCGTTTAATGCCATGCTCATTCTTCAGTTCTGCAATAGACTTCGGTTCTGCTGAATCTGCAAAGATTTCATCGGATTGATAACTTTTACTATGCAGCCACTTAGCAAACTCTCGGTTACTAATCTTTTGACCGAAGTATTCATCAATTGCGTAAATAATATTCTTCTTTTTATCATAGTGCCATCGAACAAAAGCGAGCGGATCTGTAGCGTACCCAAAATCGACTGCATTACGAATATTATCAAACGATGCAACCATTTCATCAGTGATACAGCCTTTTTCAATCCTTAAGTTATCAAATGGAACAACACCCGAGCCAATTGCTTCACCAAGGTATTCCCACCGATAACGCATTTCATTTCGTTCTTTCGCCGCTTCTGCTTCAACAATGAATTGCTTTGAGATGAATGGATTATCGTGATAAGTCGAATGATGAACAAATGTATTATCTGCTACAAACGAACTTTCATACTTCTTATTCACCCAAGATTGTCGCCTTTTCGGAGGATTATATGAATAGAAAAACTTATAAAAAAGACCATCACCGAGTTCGCCACGTAATAGCGAGTTAGTGATCGTCGTGATTTCATCTTCTGTTTTGAATTCTGCTAATTCTTCAATCCAAGCAATCGCAAAAGGAAAGTTCGCACTCTTTAATGATTTAATACGTTCGGGTTCACTAGCACCACGAAATACCATGTAATTGCCACGCGGGATATACGTGATTCGCATAGGACTTTTATTGACTTTAAACAGATGTGTTACACCCTGCTCTGCAATAGCCCATTTCATTTGCTCGAAAATAGATAACTCAATCGTGTTGTCTATTTTACGAATACCCACTGCATTGACAGCATATCGCATAAGTAGCTGCACGATGATATGTGCAATATCAGACGACTTCCCAGAACCACGTCCACCTTTGCATACGACGTTTAAAATATCCTTGCTTACTGCTGCTCTCCATACACTATGAAAGCCTTTCGGGATCAGTTCAGATAACTTAATCTTCGTCATCTAAATCACTTCCAATGTCATCAATAAATTCTACCGCTCCACTCACTTCGACTTCTGCTTTTTCAGTGAATAATTTATATCGCTTACCAAGTAATTCAGCCGCTCTTATTCGTTCAGTTGTTGTTGGTGGCATTTTTTCGTCAATCTCTTGATAACCTTCTCCAAGACCTCTCAAAACTGCTGAACGACTTTCTCCACGTATAATAGCTGTTAATGTTTCAAGCACTTCTGTGGCGCTTGCAATGCGTTCTGATGACATTTCAGATAGCTTTTCATCTATATAAGACTTGATTGTAGTATTTTGTAGTAACTTGCTTGCATTCGTGTTCGCATACTTTTTACTATAACCAGCCTTCACTGCTGATTCTGTTGCATTACCACTCTCGATATAATGTTCTGCAAAAACTTGCTGTTTTGGCGTTAATTTCTTTTGTTTCAATGGTTATCACCACCCATACGCTAATCGCTCCTTTTATTATTCAAACAAAAACCCACCTCAAATAAGATGGGTAATAGAATATTATTTTTTTCTCTTCAACATAAATGAAGTAATGATATTGAAGATAAAGAGGATTAAACATATACCAAATAAAATAACTAATCCCCAGTCGCTCCATGTAGCATTATCCCAGTTTGTATTTACAAAAAAGTAAATCGCAAAACTAAGAACTACCATAAATAGGATGATATTTTGTATTTTCATAATATAAATGGATATGATAAGATTATAAGAAGTTGGGAGGTTTCCCTCCCTTCTTCATGTTACTTGCGACGTTTCTTCTTAGCGGTTGAGCGTCGCTTTTTCTTTTGCTTATCTTTCATGTCGCTGATGTTCTTAGCTGAACTTGTCAGTAAGTTTATCACTGTTGCGATACCAATCAGATAAGTTAATATCTTATCGTAATCCACTTTGTCACCTCCTGTCCTTCTTTCTATATTAATTATAACATCTATCATCTTCTTGCACAATACTTTTATTCAATATTTATTAAATTTTTTTAATTTATTTTGAATTAATTTATTTATAATTGATTAAGTGTTATACTAAACTTATAAAAAACGAGGTGATTATGTTGAAAAGTAGACTTAAAATTATTCTGGCTGAGAAGGGTTTAAAAAACAAAGAATTAGCTGATTTATTAGGTACTTCCCCTACTGTTATATCCAATTGGATTAATGGTACTAGTTACCCCACTGCTGTTAAATTATTTGAATTGGCTCATAAATTAGATGTAAAAGTCGATGATTTGTACGAGTACACAGAAGAGTAAACTATCAAGCTCTAGTAAACGCTAGAGCTTTTTTAATTTTTTTCTAGACGAACGAGCTTTCTTTAATTCACTTAATTCAATCCAACCACCGTCCATTTTGCTATATGCCATCAACAGCAATCGCAACGCTGGATATTTGTATTCAAACAGCTTTTGTTTAATCGCGAAGTCTTTCGTCACCATGCCTTTCACGTCCACGATCTCGATATGACCATCTGCATACGTCACTTCAAAATCTGCTTTATACGTAATCTCACGATATAACTTACCGTTTTTGCGAAACTTTTCTTGCAACAAAAAAGAAGGTTGCAACTGTATATCAGTCACAATCCCTCTTTGCTTTAAATCTAATAAGTATAAGTAATAATCTCGTTCTGCTTTGGAATCAAAAGTAATGCCAGCGTACACTACTTTTTTATTGTTGTATTTACTCATAACATCATCTTCTTTTCTTAATTATTTTTACACTTACATTTTAAAGCTACTTGTATGATAGGCATGTAGATTACCTTTGATTTATAGTTATCAAATTCTTCTTTAAAAAAGAAAGTAGTTCTAAATAAGTAAAACAAAACCATAACTAATACAAGAAGAAAAGGTATGGCATAAAAACTCTTAAAAAAATTTTTCATATCTAAAAACGAAAGCAAATTAATTAATATAGAAACCACTGCTACATATACAGCAAAGTACCCTAACCATTTAGATATACCCGCAGAATCTCTTGCTTCTTCCTTTTCAAGCGTACTTAACATTACTTTTAATTCTTTATTAGAATATTTTCTCGATAAGTCCGTTGCCCATTTTTGCAATAAAATTTCCTTCTCACATTCTCTAAAATGATTATACTTAGCGAAAAGCTTAGTTTGTATTATTCCGTCCAGCTCTTTCCTCACTATTTTAGGTTCAGCTAATTTTATTTCTCTATGCAAATTCATTTTCCAACCTCCCAATACAATTGTAAGGAAGATGTCTACTACTTATATGATGTATGTATTATGTATTTAGCAAACAAAAAGCACCACAAAGGGTGCTTCACTTCTTACTTTTCAAGAATTTTAAGAATTCCATCTAAATCACTCGGCGAGAAAAAATAATGTTTTGGAAAATCTTGATTCGATAAATTATTAATAGATTCATTCCCAAAGCCTATTAATCCACTTTCAGAAACACTTAAGATTAAAATGATATAACTTCCTTCTGTTTTAACTTCTTTATAAGTTGTTCTGATCTCATCAATCAGCTTTTCCGCTGTTTTCATCAGAAGGTTATAAGTTTTAAGTTTCTTATCATTATAATCATAAATTGAAATTGAACATTCCATAACAATCACCTCCACTCATTACAATCTTATCATAACAAATTTTGGTTCAATATTACATTTATGACATTTTAAATATATGTATCACCTGCACCGAAGTACAGGCACTCAATAAGGGGGTTTGAGTTAGTCATACAGACTACACAACATACAACAGCTAGCGCTCGCATAAGCGTACATTGTTTTGTCGCTCGTTATATGCCGTGCAAAGTGTACGACTTTTTAGCATGATGCATCTGTACAATTAATCTATTACAGTGCGTCGTCGTCGTTTTTTAAAAGACTTTTTAATTTTTTTAGGAAAAAGACTACCAATCCGCTGATAGTCTTTCGTAGGCTCACTCTTATTAAATTGTAACCAGCAAGTTATTTTTTTTGAGGTAAAAATAAACCGAAGGTTTGTAGGCCCGCAAGTAGTAAACTTGTAGCGTAATATATTCCACGCACCAAAGGATACAACTCGCCGAACCTGCCTTCCATGATACAGATTTTTTTGTTTTTTTCAAAATTACATTACTATTATTCCATTCATTCCAAGTATTCCTAAGAAATATTCATCTCTTTAATGTGATGTTCATGAAATTTTACGATACTTGTTGCGATCTTGCATTGTCTTTTACATACAGCTGATTGCTTCAATTCAATTTCTTCTTTCTCCCCAATTTCCTTCTGCGTCATACCAATCAACGTGTACTCCAGAATTAATTTATCTTTAAACGACAGTCGGTCATACGCTACATCATCACAAAACATCTGTATGATCGTCACTTTCTCTTTCATTCTGTCGAGCGTTTTATGCATACGTTCACGTCGTAAATACTCACTAAACAATACGTCGCTCTTACCACTCGCTTTTGGCATACTCGCTTGTAATCCATACTGCGCTGTTCCAGCGTGCGCTTCGTCCAATTCTGCTCTGATTTTTTCAATCTGACGTATTACAATGTTATAGTCGTGCATTGCTGCTAAAATACATTCGCTCGTAATTGACTTTGTTTTTGACATACACACAACTCCCCTGTTCTCTATTTATCTTGATGAATCATTAATTCCGAAATAACCCACCCATTTTCGATCATATATATTCCATCTCCGTAAACATCTACAATGACCGCGTAATCCAAGTGTTTCAAATGTTCTTTCCACTTACACCAAACCAGACCGTCGTACCATTTATCAATTATCAAATCTTTCCGGATCACGACTTTATCCCCCGTTCGATAATTCCCCACTCTCTCACCTCGTCTATTTATAATTCGCACAATACTTTTTCAACCACTTTAGCGCTTCGTCTGGAAACATGAAATACTCTCGAATACAGTCAATATATACATCAAAATACATATGCGTTTTAACGACTGTTGCTGTGCGTGTAACGACTTTTTGATTTGCTCGTAACTTATATATGTCACGCTCGATAATCGCTAAATCATCAAGCGTGTGTAGTACGTCATATACATCTAGCTGTTGCATACGCTATACCTCCTATTTATATAAAGTTTCTCTTGCTCTCGTAGCAAGCGGATTGACATCACTGCTCCATGCAATAACTTCTAATGCTCTTTCATATTTTTCTAATTTCATAAGTAATCCTTGTTGGTCTTTACCGAGATTTTTAAAAGTCTTTTATTTATGCAATGTTCCATTTCGCATTGCTCAAGTTCTTCAAATCTCCGCTTACTAATCTCTATCATTTCCATACGCTATACCTCCAAATCTTCTTCTCTCACAGTGTTTCTCTTTACAGGTGTAGTAGCCGCCTTTTCTGGCGACCACCCATTTCTTACTCTGTTTCTGAAGTTATCTCTCGATACTCCATGCTCACGACATAGCGACTTATACTGTTGATATAAGCTAGTAGCCATCGCGCTGACGTTGCTTATTGATCTCGTACTTTTTCCAATAAGCTTCCTCGATTTGTTCTTCTGCGAAACCGAGTAAAAGACCGAGGTTTAAAAGAATCGTCATGAAATCTCTGTAATCAACGTATTCAAATTCATATTCTGCTAAAACTGTTGCGCATGAATTTAAAATGATAAAAGTTGTAATAACAGAACTTGCTTCATCAGTTTTTCTTGAATCTTCTAAAATTTCTTTGATGTTTTCATCACTTAATTCGCCAAAAACATCATTACCAATACTTAAACTAAAATGAAGAACATCCACGTATTCTTCAAGAAGTGGATTTTTAGGATAAGCTACAAAACTTTCTCCTTGGCACTCGATACAAGGGTAAGGATTGCCCGATGCTACACCCTCAACATCAATACCCGTACCTTTACAAGACTTGCATTCTTTATCGACCCATTCTAAATCGTTCGCTGTTTGACGATTACTCCAAAACTTAAAACCTCGCCATTCATTTGCACACTCACCGAGTTCAACTAGTAAAGCTAAAACTTTCTTCTCTAAACGATTTTCACCTGGCAATGTCGGATGCTGTTGCTCGATGTATGCATCCAATTCAGCTTGCGCTTCAAATAATTTTTGTAAGTTCATCTTATTGCTCCCCTTTCTCTTTTAAAAAAATGTGTAATAAAGACCTTGCGCCACCATATACATAATTCCAATCCAACCGTAAAAAGGCATCGTTATTTCCAACTCACTAAAAAGCAATTCTTTTAGCGTTTTAAACATTTCGTAACCTCCTATTATTTTTTAATGTTGCTCTTTTTTCTCTTTCTTAACTCCTGTGAACACTAGCAATGTAGCAACAACTAACGAAAAGACATCTAATACAATCGTTGCGCTATCTTTAAACACGATTACTAACAGCACATATGCACTAATTAAGTTCAGCCAATTAATTTTCATCATTTCCCCATCTTTCTTTTAGTTTTTCAAGCAACTTTAAGATTCCCCAGCCGACGTAATTCGCGAATAAAAACGCCGCAATTACGATGCAAACAAGACTTACTAAAATGTCGATGACGTTACTCATTCCCTCGTCAATCTCCCTTCTTTTTCTAACACGTACACACGTCGTTTAACCGCTTCACGTGGTTTACCAAGCATTTCACCAAGTATTCGATAAGTGCCGAATTGCACACCGTTCTGTTCGATATACTTAATGATTTCTTTCTCTTGCTTTGTGGTCCACCCGCGATTATTTTTATTACCTTGTGCAATGTTCGTGCCATTGATCTTGTTTAAAATATCAATCGACAGTTGTTCTAAGCCACCACGACAATACACATCAAAACCATTCACGCGATAGTATCTGTCACACTTTACATTGCAGCTACAACGTCGCGAGTATTTATGTTTATTTGATGTATCTGCGATTTCTTCAATCGTTGGAATTGTGTTCATTCTTGCACCTCATTTCTATATATAAATCGATATTTCGATTCAATGTCCGTTCTATATCATCTGTTTTGTAGTTAGTGCATGATTTACCACTGATAGACCAAAAACTCAACGAATCATTTTGCATTTGCAACTGAAATAACGGTTTGTCTTTGTGATAAAAAACATCTGCTATGCCAATCAAATAAGGGAATTTCATTTTTGATGGCTTCCACGTGACATCTTCACGACCAATCACGATACTTCGATATTCGTTTGTGTCAAATAAAGAAAGTTGCATATCCATCACCGCCACATTTAAATTTGCAATTCTAGCTGCTCGTTCTTTTTGTAAAGTGCTTTTAAATAATTCAAATATCCTTCGATATTGTGTTTGAGGAATCGCACCTTACCATCTAAGTGTTCTTTTACATATCGCTCTGAATGCTCGTTTGCCCAGATCATGTAATCGTTTAAATCAACCAAGTCACCAATTTTAAAATTATTAATATCTATATAGAGCTGAAACAGAGGTTGATAATTAGTATTTTCAATCTTTTGTCGAGCCATTTCCTCACCTCATAACTTATTAAACAAATAAGAGTAGTATGTTTTAAGTATGTAACAACGTGCTGCACTACTCTTATTTTTTAGTTAAATCGTTTCTAGCGTCGCTCGTATATCTGATTGCAAACTCGCTAAATCTCTGCTAACTTTGCGTAATTCTTCTTTTGTCGATTCTAGCTGATCTTGTAGTTCTTCGATGTATCGTTCTTGTCCATGCGCAATCTCTTGAAGTCGTTTGTGTTGTTCCGTTAAACATGATTTGCATGCAGTCATTCAATTCACTCCAATTCCGTCATAGTCAGCCTGTTCTTTCCGCTTTTAATGCGTTTTTTATATACTGGGCAAGTCATGAATAAAAGTGTATCTACCTTCTTGCCAGTACGCTCATGAATCTCTTGAATTGTTCCATCTGCAATAAGATTCTCACCTTTATATAGCGCATAAACCTTTCTCATTTTAGACATTTGACTCCCCCCTTTTATTACGCTTTTTGGTCGTGATGTGCAAGTTACTTTAATGCAAAGTCATTATTAATTTCTTCAAATTTAATAAGGTTTTTTACGAAATCGGCTTTCACTTCGTCAATATCAACGTTATCAATTAATTTATGTGTCGTATAAACAAATTCTAATAACGTTTCTAATAATCGTTGTTCTTTGTATTGTAAGAAGTATTTTCCACCGAAACTGACTTTTCCAGATTCTTTGTCAATCCAAAGATATGGATCATCTGATTCATCGACTATTACCATCTTCCCATCGAATACCTCATGTTCCTTGAATTTAAGATTAAAAGTATCGTGTTTCGTTTCAAAATATGTTCCCATTAATTTTCCTCCTTTTTGATTCACATTATGTTTCTTATCCGTCTTAAAACGGCAAATCATCTTCGTCAATCTTCACGCTCTGATTAAAGGCTTCTTGACCACCATAATTGCTCTGTGGTGCGTTTTGCTGTTGCTGATACCCATTTGTATTGCCATTGCCATTCGGTGCGCTCTGCGTACTCTTTGGCTCTAAAAACTGTACATTCTCTGCGACAACCTCAACGGTAAATACTCTCTTTCCGTCTTGACCGTCATAGCTCCCTGTTTGAATGTGCCCAACAATGCCTGCTAAAGAACCTTTACGAAGGAAATTAGCTGTGTTTTCGGCTGTCTTGCGCCATGTTACGATATTAATGAAGTCTGCTTGTCTTTCGCCTTGTTGGTTCGAGAATGTACGGTTTACAGCAAGTGTAAAACGTGCAACTGCTACACCAGATGGCGTATAACGAAGCTCTGGATCTTTTGTTAATCTTCCGATAAGTGATACATTATTCAAATTAATTCTCCTCTTTTCCGTATTTCTCTGTGAAATACTTCATTTCTTCAAACATATATTCAACTGCTGCAACTTCCATTTCATCTTCAATCATTTCCGAATTTTCTTCTAAATCACATTCGAAAAATGAATGTAAAGCGTTGAAAACAACTTGCTGGAAGCTTTCCATTTCTTTGTACTGTTCTGGTTTAATGATATGACTATATTCATGCACGCTGTTTGCTAATTGCACCAGCACTGCTAATCGTTGTTTATCTGTCATGCTCTTACCTCTTTCTTTATCTGATTTTTTCTTGAATTCTTAGCGATATCGAATTGTAAGCACACACCGTAAATCCCGTTTTTGTATTGAATATCGCTAATCTGCTCCCAGCCGCGTTCTAATGCAGATTGTAATTTTTGTTTAACATACACTTCGTTGTGACTTGTAAGTACTTTACGATCAATCTTTTTACGCCCATACATGTTCTACACCTCAATCCGTATTTTGTTATCTTCAATTTCTTTCGTACCGGCAAGACCACCTGGACGATTTTTAATTTTGCCATGCAGCAATAAATCCATCGCTAACAAGTCACTTTCTACGATTTTGCAATATAGCTTTTTAGCGATAGAACTTGTTGAATAGCCTTGTTTCCATAACTTTTTAAACTGCGCCACTTGCTGATAAGTAAAATCTAAGTTGTAATCCTGAAACACGATGTAACGCTTTTTAAGACTCATGTTGTAGTAACCTCGCTTTCAAGCACTCTAGATATACGATGTGATCAATCGCATGGTCAATCCATTCGATTGCTGTTAAATCGTTGTCTGCAACCGTTTGACCGTATTTTTCTACACCTTTGAGCGTCTGCGCTTCGAATTTCGCTTGAATCGCTGACAAGATTTGGTCTTGCGCAATTTTTTGTTTGATTGACATACTTGCACCTCCTTCCGCTTTGGTACTGCCACATTGGCTTTGAAACGTGAAATCTCTGTGTAGCCATCTGCCATGTATTCTGGAACTTCCGGATCGTCCGCAGGCGCGATGATATGCAATCCAAACTTTTGTAATTCGACAAAATCAAGTTCGAGCATTTCATAGTCCTGCGACAACACTGTCGCACTCGACAACTTACTACTGCGAATATCCACTACAATGCCATTTTTGTTGCGCTGCATGGTGCATAACCCCTTTCCTCGACGTGCCACTTGCTTTTATCTGTGTACTGACTGCGACGATAAACTAACTCGTCATAGTCGTAACAGATGTGCTTGTGTTGCCTGCCGGTGTCTAAGTTCGTGATGCGAAGTTCTGTGAATGATTCTTTGATGTCATTGCTGATGTAGATTGGTTTCATGTCGTTACCTCCTGATTAGTTAGTAGCATGAACGTTTCTTTGTCGTTGTTATCCAACGCAATGTTGATCGCTGTTTGTAGTTCGATTTCTTTTACCAGTTCTTCGATTTCTTTTGGCACGATTTCGAAAATGTTTGTTGTCAATTGCAAGTTCTTCATTCCAGAAAGATGTTTCGTACTACCTTTACTATCAGTAATTGATAAACCACTTGTTTGATTACTAGGGACTTCTCTAAATTCAAAGAACTCTTCCAAACCTTCTGCAGTTACAAAACCCGTAAAGTAGTATCTTAATTCTTCTGAATTATGAATAACTGGCAAAGACTTGTATTTGAAAACTTCATCTAACCACCAAAGCATAAAAAGCATTTCATAATGACTAGCTTTTAATTCTGTATTTTTTGAAAAGAATCTATCAATACGAATACCTTTTTTCTCTTTAACAACAAATAGACAATGTTCGATTCCGTTTATTCGAATATTCATGAATGCCAAAGTCTTATTTTTATTAATGGCTTCAATTTCAAATGATTCAAATTCCCATCTCACTATTGCGCACCCCCGAACAATTCTTTCATTCGATAATTCAATTTTGCGTTTTTATTAATCGACTTCGTGTACTGCTTAGACATTTCAAAAAGTCGTGAAGCAATCGCTTCATCTACCGCTAACATTTCACCGAAATTTAATTCGCTACTTAGCAAAATCGGTAAGTTGTTTAAGTAACGATGATTGATAATGTCGTACATCTTTGAGCACTGCCATTCGCTCGCCTGTGGCTTTCTGTCAACCGGCTTATATAAATCATCAATAAATAGAATTTCTGCTTTACAAGCGCTCTCTGTAATGCGTGCATCGTTCTCAAAGTTGTTCGCTTGCATTGCTTTTAAAGTCGAAACATACGGGAAGTACATCACTTGTTTACCTTTCGCAAGTAGCAAGTTACTAACAGCCATTAAAAGATGTGTCTTACCAATACCAGGCTGTCCAAGTAACGCGATGCTGTTTTGCTGATTGTGTCGGATGTCGTTAAAATCATCGAAGTATTTCTTTGCTAATCGTGCGAGTGATTTTACTTCATCGCTCACATCGGAACTAAAGTTGCTAAATTTCTTTTCTGAAAATTTCTCGGTGATCTGCGACTGCTTTGCTAGTCGTTCAATTCGTCGTTGTTCAACGCATGTGCATGTTACCCAAACTTCTTCTTCGCGTACTAATTGACCGTTGCCAAATACATCTGCTTCACGCTTTTCAATCCATCCGAACTGATCCTTGCACTTTTCACAGTCATAAGTCGTCACTTGAGAAGTTTGCGAGTCGACTATAGTAATCTTCTTCTTCAACGCTTCGAACACTTCTTCCATCGTTTTTGTCATCACGTCCACGTCCTTTCGCTTTTTCCGCTGCTCGTAAGTCATCGATTGACTTAATATTTTCGTTACGCCAATTACGAGTAATAGCTGCTGCATATTTGATTGTGCGTTTATTTGCTCGTACAGATAGCTTGAGTGCTTCGAGTACAAGTTCTTCGTTTGTATCTTCAATCATGTAGCCGATTTCTTCTGCGATAAAATTGGATAGTGGTCCAAATTCAGATTCATAAAAATTGAAGATTTCAGATGACGACGACTTATTTTTTCCATTAGTCTTGTTGTCTTTTTCAGTATTACTAGAACTTTTAGTATTACTAGAACTTTTAGTATTACTAGTGTCCGATTTTCCTACCTTGGATAATCCTACTTTGGAATTTCCTATTTTGGATTTTCCTACTTTGGAAAAACGGATGTAGGACTTTCCGTCATAATCATCTAATTGATACTCCACAATGCTATATACATAACCTCGTAAATAACCTTTGTCATCACGCATTCTTTCGCCACGTTCTAGATATCCCGCATCTAATAATTCTTTAATGATATTTCTCACGCTGCTCTTACCGTTGGAAGCTCTTTTTTCGATGTCTGTTTCGTAAAATTGCCAACCTTCAGGCTTACTGATTAAATACAACATCAAACCTTTTGCTTGCCACGATAGTTCGGCATTATTAACAATTTCGTTATCAACTTGCGTAAATTTTCTCTTTCTCTTTTTAAAACGCAATTCATTTTGTTCCAATCTCATAACCCCCTCGCTGTTAGTCGATTTTTATTTGTGTATCTAGGATATTTGCGAAGAACGCGACTTCGGGGCCAAGTTCTAATATTTTTATTGATGGCACCGTTTCATCTGCATAGCGATAACATAATGCGATTAAATCACCATCGTCATTGATGTATGTCACTTGTTTCAAGTTTTCACGAAACACCTCTTGCGCTTCTTGTAAAAATTCAAGATGATGTGTATGAATTTGCATTTGATTCACCTCTTTTTAAGAAGGGGACGAAAGTTCATCCCCTATTTTTTTAAACAAACTCTGCTTCGCGTTCCGCTAGTGCTGTGATGACTTTAATCGCTTGCGCTTTGCTTAAATCTTTTGTAGCGATTTGCTCTGGGATATTACATTGTTTCAACGTATCAACATAAATCGTTTGCATTTCGATACCTGTATGCTTATTTAAGTTGTTTAACTTAGCCTTCATCGCTTTAATTTGCGCGTCTGAAATGTTATTGCTATTTGCTTGTTGTCGTGGCTGTTGTTGACGATAATTATTTTGATTGCTTTGTTGTGCATTGCTATTGCCATCGTCGTCCTCGTCAGACGTGATACCGAACACTGCTGATAAGCTATATCGTTTTAGATACGTGATAGCCGAACCAGTAGCTTGCGGATCTTGTTTTGCTGGCGTTGCGTAAATCGGTTCCGTTTCAATCCATTCGCCTGACTCATGCATTAAAATAGTGATAACGCCAACGCGATTGTCTGCATTTACTGGGTATTGAATGAAGCTAAGACCAAGTGCCCCAGCGCTTTCTGTGATTGATTCAACGACATTTTCAAGTGGTACATATTTACTTTTGAAAAATGGGTTATTCGCATCTTTTAACGGTTGCTTCACACTCGCTTGGAATTTCGCTAATGCTTTTGCTAATTCGCCAATTGATTCTGATTTCTTCATTTACTCCACCTCAACTTTAAAAGTGACTGCCGCAGGCTCAATTTCGACATCTTCGATAATCAACCCATTTTCATCTACTACACGTTCGTCCATGATTTTTAGCGACTTTTTAAAATTCGCCCAATCTGGTGTGCGTGTCACTTTTTCTTTGATTAAGTCGTCGTACCCGTTCGTTTCCAAGACAGCTAGTAAAACGTCGTTATCTGGCTTTTTAAACGTCGCTTTGCGCGTGGTGGACTTAATCTTCCCGAATGGTGTTTCAATCGTTTTACGTGACGGATTTTCGGCTAATAAACGCTGATGGTAGTCAATCACTTGCGACTCTCTCCACTCACGTTCTTTTGTTAGTTTTTCCATTTGTTTTTGGTAAAAAGCGTTTGCGTGTGCAATTGCTTCATCGCGCATTTTTTCTACTTCTTTCACTTGTTCTTCGATTTCTTTCACTTCGCGCATGATCGCGCTCACTTGCTCGATATCGTACACAACATAATTCGTTGCTTCATTTACATTAGTCATTGTCATTGCCATTTCCTCCTTCGATTTCTTCTAATACGCCCGTTGACAGCATTTTTTCTGTGAAGCAATCTAAGTCACAGAAATAGCTTTCTTCTCGATACACGAAGCCTTCTGCGACTTCTGCGTGACAGTATTCGCATTCGTGCGCTGTTGTCACAGTGTTACATTGATATGTTGTCATTTGTCTAACCCCCGATTATTTGATATACTGTACGAAACTTTTATTTTTTCTTTTGCCCACTTGCAATGGGCATTTTTTTATGCAATTTCTTGGTGTTTGAGCCATGCGTGTTCAATCGATACCACCCACACGCCCATGACTTGTGTGACATAACCCTCGATTGCCAGCATTTCAAAGATGTCCGAGAAGTCGTTGCGCTCTAACATTTCGATGAAAGCTGATTCGCCCATCATATCGAGTGC
This sequence comes from Kurthia sp. 11kri321, assembly GCF_001534765.1. Taxonomy (NCBI): domain Bacteria; kingdom Bacillati; phylum Bacillota; class Bacilli; order Caryophanales; family Caryophanaceae; genus Kurthia; species Kurthia sp. 11kri321. The sequence continues at coordinate 1,147,176 of NZ_CP013217.1, read as the reverse complement.
GATTTCAATGATTTCGTGCGTTGGTGCGTCTGCTTCGAAAACTTTGTAGTGCTGTTCGAAGTAGTTTTCTAACTCAATCATCGTCTTTTCTGTTTCGTGCGCTTGTGCCATGCCATGACCTTCACGCTCGGCAATTATTGCTAACATTAATTCGTGACGTTCTAGTTTCTTCATTTTCATTCCTCCATATCTGCATCTATTTTTAATACTGTTGCTACATACACAATGACTAGTGCTGCTAAAAACCATTCATTCAAGTTTCCTCACCACCTCTGCTGCAATACCTTTTTCACTCAACCGTCGAGCCATGTCGTGCATGGTAATCGCGTACTGCTGTCGATTGCGTATGCGTTTGATTTCTCTGATTGCTTGCAACTGCATGTTGAGTAGATCCTCGACTTTTAAATACTCTTTGCGCTGCATCGCTACGTTGATTTCAACAGATAGCAAATCAATCATCGCTGTATGACGTTGTAAGTCGTACATGTCTTTTACTGTCATGCTAGTTCACCTCGTGCTTCGTCATAAATTTCTTTGAGTGGACGTTTATGATTCGCCCAATCTTCCAATAAAGCGAAAGCTTTCTGTGCATCTTTTTTTGAAATTTCTGAAATCAACTTCGGTAACTGACCGTTATACTCTGCTAATTTCTTGATGTGATGAAAATTCATGTGTTACACCTCGTTTCGTTTTTCGATTGTCGGTAAAATGCCGTTCTTTTTAAGAAGTTGATACAAGAATAAACGCCCCTTTTGCGTCCACTTCGTGTTGAGTTTAGTGCCTGGCGTACCATCTGAATGCGTGATTGGAATCGTTTCGCTGTGCGTGTAACCTTCTGCGTGATACTTGCTGTAGAGTAACCACTGTCTATTTTGCGAATACTGCACTTTCAATTCATGTAGAATCGCGTTCATCTTTTGTGCTGACATGCCGTAATCTTTGGCAATTTGTGTGATAGTCATTAAACCAGTGCTTTGAAGAATCTTGTCTGTATAGTCAGCTTTCGGCTTTAATTCACCAATCAATTGGTCCTTCACGCTGTTTTCAGCAATTAGCAACTGTTTCTCTTGCTGTTCGATGATCCATCGTTTTGCTCGTTCAACAGGATCTTCAATCATGTATGAATGTGTATTTTGTTGCTGTTCTAGCATTTCAATGCGTTTGATAACTTTGTAACGCGTTTTTGCATCGTATTTAAGTGCTAATTGCATTGCGCCTTCTTTACCGAATTTGTAACAAGGTGAATCGCGATTGCTTTTATCCTTGTATGAGGTGTGAGCAAAAATGCGTTCACCTATTTCAACACCTAATTCTTCAATCTCGTGTCTTACATCACGCATCACGTCTGCGTGTCTTTTGCCAGTTAATTCAGCAATATCTAAGCTGGTCATTAAATTGTTCATGCTTTGTTCGTTTACTAATGAAATTTGATTCATACGTATTCCTTCTTTCGTTTATTGTTTTGTATTTTAGGGAATTTACTTATTGGTAATCAAAGTAGACACATTTCGTTTCCTTTTAGATTAAAAAAAATATCATCAATAGGCTTGTTATATAAATCCGCGATTTTTTTAGCTAAATTAAGCGATGGTGTTCTACTACCTCTTTCTATTGCGCCTAACATTTGTGGTGTGATTTCTAATATAGCCGCTATTTCTCGTCTTGATTTCTCACCTCGTAAAATTATTAAATTTTCACGTTTATTACTCATTTTCCCACCTCCTTTAAAAGAAACAATTTGTTTCCTTGAATGAACTATAACAGAAACATTTTGTGTCTGTCAACGTTTTTAAGAAACTTTTTGTTTCTAACTAGAAGAAAAAGTAGAAACACAGAGTTTCTACCTATATACTATTAAACAAGAGGTGATTTTGATGTTTGGTAAAAAAATTGCTGATTTAAGAAAGCAACGTAATTTAAGTCAATATGACTTAGCTGAAAAACTAGGGTTCTCTCGTGGAAAAATCTCTAATTATGAACAAGGTACACGTGAGCCTGATTTTGAAACGCTTAAACAGATAGCTGACTTCTTTGATGTTTCAACCGATTATTTACTAGGAAAAACAGATAAAAAACAAGCATCTGCCGAGAACAATGTTGAACTCACAGATTACCAAAAAGAAGTATTAGAGTTTTTCGACAAGTCACCGATTGTTAACTTCAAAGACAAACCAGATGATTTACGCTCAATGCTTGAAGATTTCGAAGTTTATTACGAAATCATTAAAGCTCAGCAAGAACGAAAAAATAGAGACAATTAATTGTCTCTTATTTTTTGGAATCTATGTAGGTAATATTGCTTACGACATTTTTCGACAATAGATATTAATCTCCTATTTAAAGAGATTAATATCCACAAAATAATTTTTAACAGGAGGAACTACGTTGAATAACGACCAAAAAAGAAAGTATCCCTGGTACACCCAAATATGGATGATTATTTTATTATCGTTTTTGAGTTTATTAACTATAGGAATTTGTTTACCAGCGTTAATCATTTCTATAGCTGCTAGGTTCAGAGAGAAAAAAATAACATTGTTTTACTATCAGTTAAGTGAGAAAGAAAAATTAGAAAGTCACCTTTTTGATTTAAATTCTAAAATTGAAAACAGAAGTCAATTTTTTGAATCTGAAAAAGAAAATTTCATAGACATGTTAAGACAGGAAATAGACGTGGAAAAAGAACAAATTATTTCCGATGCAAAACTTTCAGCTAACACTATTATCGAAAATGCTAAAAAAGAAGAAGCTAAAATTACAGCTAATTTAGATAATACACTTCTTAATCTGCAAAACGAATTAAATGAAAAAGAAAATGAAAAAAGCGATCTTGTAAAAAAAATAGCTAATCTAAATGATGAAATTATTCAATTAGATGAAGAAGTTCTTTTACAATCATTTGGTTTTTATGAAACTAAATATGACCTTGAAAATTCATCAGCCTATAAAGAACGTTTGAAAGATATTAGAAATGACCAAAAAATTGCCGTAAAAGATAAAACTGCTGTTTCTTATTATTCGGGTTGGACTGTCAACGGCAGTTCTGCTGAAGGTAAGAAAATGAATGCTAACACTATAAAAATGGCGATTAGGTCATTTAACAATGAATGTGATGTAACTATCAATAAAGTAACTGTATCTAACTATGAAAATTCTAGAAAAAAAATAAATAAGTCATTTGAACAAATCAATAAACTTAATGAAAAAAATATGGTTTCAATTGAAGGTTTGTATCTTGAATTAAAACAAGCTGAATTAGATCTTGCTTTGGAATATGCTATAAAAGTAAAGGATGAAAAAGAAGAGCAAAGACAAATACGTGAGCAAATGAGAGAGGAAGAAAAAGCGAGAAAAGAAATTGAAAAAGAAATTGAAAAAGTTACAAAAGAAGAAACTCACTTCAATAATGCTCTTGAAAAACTGAAAAAACAACTACTTCAATCTCAAAGTAAAGATACTACTGCATTAGAAGAAAAAATCAAAGAACTGGAACTACAGCTTGTTGAAACGATTAGGCAAAAAGATTTGATACATTATCGTGAACAAAATACACGCGCTGGATATGTTTATATAATTTCAAATATAGGCTCATTCGGTGAGAATATTTATAAAATCGGTATGACAAGAAGATTAGAACCTATGGATAGAGTTAACGAATTAGGTGATGCGTCAGTACCGTTCAAATTCGATGTACACGCTTTTATTTTTAGTGAAGATGCACCTGCTCTTGAATCAATACTCCATAAAGAATTTGATCATAAAAAAGTTAACATGGTTAATAGCCGAAAAGAGTTTTTTAATGTTTCATTAGATGAAATTGAAAATGTTGTATCAAATAATTTTGATAAAACTGTCGAATTCAAAAAAACTGCTGTTGCTGAAGAGTATAGAGAAACTCTAACTATTAGAAATAAATTATCTACTGCAGTCTAAAAACAAAAAGCACTTTCTTTTCAGTGCTTTTTGTTTTAACATTAAACCGAACAAGAGTTCTCTTTTTATTACACTGGAGGGATATTATGTATGTAACAACACACTTAGAAGATAGAGTAAACAAGATACTTTTCGCGAATGACTTGCATAGTTTTGAAACTTTGAATATGCTAACTGTCATAAAAAAATTTGATTTAAAAGTAATCGAATCCACTCATACTTTTCGTGCAGGTAAAATTATCTTTCTGAATAAACACGCTACATTGACGAAACAATGGGAACATATTGCTCACGAACTGTCACACATACTATACGATGATGGTGTTCAAACTATGAATAAAATGTATATAGATTATCGTGAATATCAAGCGGATTTATTTGCTATGTACTTCACAATGCCTACACATTTATTAGAGCAATTGCCAGAGTTCATTCTAAATAACACGAGATATGTTGCGAGTATTTTCATGGTCACAGAAAAGTTTGCGCAAAATAGATTAAATCATTTTTATAATCGCTTAAATAAAAGTGAAAGGAGTTTTTATAAATGAAAGTGGCAATTTATATTCGCGTATCAACTCGACTCCAAGAAGATAAGTTTAGTTTATCATCTCAAAAATTGGAGTTGGAAAAATACGCAAATGAAAAAGGCTGGAAGATTATCGATATTTTTAAAGATGTCGATAGTGGTGGTAAGTTTGATAAAGTCGGCTTAAATGCATTGATGGAGTGCATCGAAGATGGATTAGTAGATGTCGTTTTATGTATGGATCAAGACAGACTTTCACGATTAGATACAATCGAATGGGAATTGCTAAAGCAAACGTTGCGTGAAAACGGAGTTAAAATCGCCGAACCAGGTGTATTGACAGATTTAACAAATGAAAACGATGAATTCATTTCGGACATTAAGAATTTAATCGCGAAGAAAGAAAAACGTACAGTTGTACGACGCATGATGCGTGGATTGCGTCAGTACGTGCGTGAAGGGAATTTTTACGGGAAGTTACCAACGTTTTATTTATACGATAAATTAAAAAAACAAGTTTATATAGATGAAGAATACAGTTGGATTTTAACGCAAATCGATGAAATGTATTTAGAAGAACGTCTTGGTTTTAAAATGATAGCTAACAAGTTAAATGAAATAACTTCAACGCCGCGCGGAAAAAGATGGAGTGGCGTAACGGTTATGAATGTACTTAAAAATCCTGCATATCATGGAGAACTGGTACGTAACTTTAAAAACTATGATCCGATTGTTGTAGAAGATTTTTTTCCGCCGCTGCGCACGAAAGAAACCTATTTAAGAATACAAAATGAAATGACGAAACGTCATAAAAAACGAGAAACGGCTCACCCACATTTTTTACGAGATATACAAATTAAATGTGCACATTGTGGATATACACTCGGCATACAGACTGGCAGCACCAAGCATCGCAATAAATATAATTATTACTTCCAGCATTCAAGTTTCAAGCAATCAACAAGCGATTGTTACAATCACGATTACATCAATACAAAGCGTGTGTATCGCCCTCTTTTGGATAAGATTAAAGAAATTTTATCAAGTGAAGAAACAGCGCAAAAGTTTCTAAAATTTAAAGGTGATGATACAGATACGAGTACACTTGAAAAACGAATTGAAGCAACTCAAAAAAGTTATAACAAAGCACAAACAAAACTCGATAACTTGATTGATTTGTACTTAGATGGGGAATTTAATAAACAGCAACTAAAAAAACGTAAGCAAAAAATAGAAATGGATATACAAGTGTTAAAAGATGAACTCGAACAATTAAAACGTCAGTTTGTAGCTGTTACGCAAAACAAAATAACATATGATGTCATTTTAAGTTATTTTTCTGTTGTGGATGACTTAGATAGTTTGCATGAGAGTGATTTACAAGTCGTTCTTGGTGACTTATTCCCACAAGCAACTTACAACTTTACAAAAGAAGAAATGACGTTTCACGCACTCGTAAACGATGCACAACTTGATGTTACAGTGCAGTTGGAAGATAGTCGTCAATTGCTGCATGATAAAGTCGCTGCTGCATCGGTGAGACGCTACGAAGAATATAAACAAATCATAGCTGCTAATCCAAATTGCACACAAAAGCAACTTACTCGCTTGAGTGGTTATAATGCACTTACAGTTAAAAGAGATCTAGAACGATACGGACGACCAGAAGGTTTGAAAGATAAGAAAGGTGATCCAGAAATAAGGGAACAACGAATGAACGAAATAAGAGATATGTTAAAAGTAAATGTTAGTTATGCTGAAATGGCACGAATCTTAGAAATGGACCCGTCAACAGCAAGAAGATATGCGATGGAAATACGCAAGGAATCGTAATACTTTGCGTATTTTTATTTTAATATCACTACTGTGATGATAAATAGTACAATCAACATCTCAATAAGAGTAAAACCATTTTTCTTTTCTTTTTCTTCTATTTTCACTGTTGTTCCTCCTATACATAATCAATCATTTTATACATAGGGAGCATAATCGAAATGTATGCACCCAAAATACAAATCGCGATAATCCCAAAAAGAATGGGCTGCATAAACTTTAAGACTTGTTCTACTCGCTCGCCCATTCGCTCATTCATAAACTCATTCAATATTTGAAGCTCTTTACCAAGATTCCCGCCTTGTTCTCCATGTACGACAAAAGCATAGAACTCTTTATGTACATATGGATTCAATGAAATTGCCACAGATAAAGATTCTCCTTGTGCAATCTCATTGAGTAAATCCTGTGCAATATATGCAATCATTTTTTGATGTGATTGATTGGCTAATAGATGTAAAGAAGCTTGTAATGTAAACCCTGCTTCTAGTAGAGAACCTAATTCAAAAGCAATCTGCTTTGTTAATTGCAAACGCAACACTTGATTCACAATCGGAATTTTAAAATATAAAAGTAACTTTTCGCCTGTTTTCTTTTGCTTGGTATAACGTAAAAACAAAAGAATTGTTATCACAATGACAATGACAAAACCAATTAAATAGTCTGGTAAATGCAATAGAATTTTAGAGATGGTTAACTGAATTTGATTCGTTTGCTGCTTTTGTAACATCATCGCTTCCATATTTGGCAAGAAAAAAGTACGAAAGCAGATGAATAGAACGACTAGAAAAACAAATAAGAATAATGGATAGGATACTAGTTTTAAAACTTGTTCTTTATTCCCTGCTTCTTTATTCATCATTTGTGCAATCATTTGTAAGGCATTCACTGTCGTACCACTTTGTTCTGCCACATATAATGAGATAATATATTGTTCTGAAATCCCTATCATGCGTAAAATATCGCAAAGACCCTTCCCTTCAAGTAAACTCATATGAACGCGTTCTTCAATTTGATTTATATGCGCTAAATGATGTGGAATTAACATGCGTAATGAATCGTTCAATGAATAACCTTCTTGTAAGAGCGTGCTTAATTTAGCTAAAAATTTCGGCTGATCTCTTCGTAATAAGATTGCTTTTTTACGTTGTAAGAACATTGGGTAGGATTCCCCCATCCTCGATACCGCGCATCATTTTATATCGAATGGTCTCTTGAAGAGGCAATTGATAATTTTGTTGTTGTTTTAATGCGTCAAACGCGTCTTGTAAATGTGCTGCATCCAAAAATTCATACAAAGCCTTTAGCGGTTGCTGTTCTGTATTTTCCACAACTAATTGTTGTGTCGTAATAGATAAAATCGTTTGCTCTAATTCATCTTTTGAAATACCTAGATCGAGTAAACGGTGCAGGCAACCAAAACTATTTTTCGCATGAATTGTAGAGATAACGAGGTGACCTGTAAGAGCTGCTTCAATGGCAATTTTCGCTGTTTCTTGATCACGAATCTCGCCAATCATAATAACATCAGGAGAATGCCTTAAAATCGCTTTTAAACCCGCAGAGTACGTTACACCTGAACGTTCATTTACTTGAATTTGTAACATATTCTGTTGTTGACTCTCTACTGGGTCCTCTAACGAAATAACATGCTTCGAAAGTTGTTTTGAGCAGTATTGTAAAAGTGCATACATCGTTGTCGATTTACCACAACCTGTTGGACCACAAAATAAGACAATTCCCTGTTTCGCTTGTACAATCTGTTCTAAATGTTTCGCTGCTTCTATCTGAAGTACGATCTCTTGTAATGGCTTTGCTACATTTTGAATCATTAAACGTACAACCATGCTTTCTTTCATCGTGGAAGAAGGTAATGTTGATACACGACAAGCAATTTGCTTTTGTTCTGTAATGTATTCAAATGATCCACTTTGCGGGCGTCTTTTCTCTGAGATATCTAATACAGATTGATATTTAAAATGCGAAATCATTTTCTCACCGAGCGTTAGTGGGATTTCACCTGCTGCCATCAAACGATTATATTTTCTAAAAAACAGCTGATAATGTTCTCTTGTCGGTAACATGTGTAAATCAGAGGCTTCTAGTTCTAGCGCCTGATTCAATAACTGCATACACTTTTTTTCAATCAAACTCTCTAGTTCCATCCATTCCACTCCCTTCATTTTTTCTTAGTATGCTCTTTTGTTCTCATAGATTTCAAAAGTCGATTTTTTAAAAAGATAGGTAAAAAAAACGATGTTTTAACAAAATAACTGTTCTTTTTGAATATTTTAATAAAATAGCTTTTTGCTTGATTGTGTTTCCAAAAAACTTGATATTATACAAATAAATATAAAAGGTTGCTTATTTTACTGATTGTTCACCGTTTTTCCTTTATAATGGAAGTATTATGTATCGGAGGTGCGTGACAACTATGCAAAACTCTTTAAAAATCACGAGTACACTTGCGGATGAAACACGTTTTTCAATTTATCAATATATGTTACAAGAGAAAGAAAACTTCACTGTACAAAATATTGCTGACAAATTTAATATTCATCCGAATGTAGCTCGTTTGCATTTAACTAAACTAAGCGAAATTAACGTAATTTCTGCTGAATATGAAAAAACAGGTAAAGGCGGTCGTCCAGGACGTATTTACCGCGCAGTTGAAAATGGTATTTCACTATCTTTCCCAAAACGTAATTATGAAGAATTACTCGATTGGGTACTTGAAATTCTAGACGAATTAGGTCCAGAAGCTTTAGAAGTTGGGACGCGTATTTGTTATCAAAAAGGTCAAACTGAAATTCGTCATATGCTACAAGAACAAAAAACAGAGGCATCACTTTTAACATTTGACGAAAAAGTAGATTGTATTACAAAAGCAGCTTCTTTAATCGGTTATATCCCTCTTGTTAAACAAGAAGAAGGTCAAGAAGAGCGTTCAATTCGTTTCGCTGTTTATAATTGCCCTTATCATAACGAGATTGATCAACATTCAGAAACAGTTTGTGCGCTGCATGAGTCATTCTTAAAAGGACAATTTGATTATCTATTTGAAGTAGATGAATTTGTTAAACTTGAAAATATGACAGATGGTTGCAAATACTGTTCATATCGTATTCAAACGAATGGTTAACAAAAAGAGGAAGAAGCTAAAATGCTTCTTCCTCTTTTTATAGAAAAATGTTGAATGATTTTTAATATTTAAAATCCATTTAAAAATGGGTTTTGATCAATTTCCTCACCGACAGTTGTTGGCTCATCATGCCCCGGATAAATTACTGTTTCTTCATCTAATGATAATAGATGATCATGAATACTCTTTAATAATAATTTAGAATCGCCACCAATTAAATCAGTACGTCCTACGCTACGCTTAAATAGTGTGTCTCCTACTACAGCAAAACCATCCTGTTCAAAAATCAAACTTATACTACCTGGTGAATGTCCTGGCGTATGTACCACGTCAAATTGGAAGCTCCCAATTGTCGTTGCTTTTTCTGCTTCTAAAAAGGCATCTGCTGGACGAATAGAATAATCTGGTAATTGCGCATATTTTCCTGAACCATTTAATCCAGGATTACCTAGCCATTCTTTTTCTTTCTTGTGCATATAAACCGGAATATGAAAAGCATCACGTAAATCATCTACTGCACCGATATGATCAAAATGTGCATGTGTTAATACGATTGCTTGCGGTTTTAAATTCGCTTTACGAATTTCACGAATCAAAAATTCTCCTTCTTCACCTGGATCGATAATCAGGCATTCACGCGCTGCATTCGCGATTATATAACAATTTGTTTGAACAGGTCCTAATGCATATTTTCTAATATTTAACATCATCTTCACCTCTCTGCTATTATAACGTAGTTTTAGAAGTTCTCGCATGAAAAAAGCAAAACAGAGCAAATCTACTCTGTAATTTGCCCTGTCTGTTTATCATAAAATCGAAGTAAGTCTCCATTAATAACTTGGTCGGATACTTCTAATTTACGATTTGCTTGTTTAATATATTTTTCATATGGTTGCGTATTTTGAATTGGTTTACCTGTCTGTGCATCATAAAATGTTTCTGCTGCATAGACAACGCGGTCTGTCACAAAACGTCCATCTCGAAAGACAGTAAAGTTTTGATGTTCTTTCGATAATAAATCTTGTCCAAATTGTACATCTTGTGTGGTATTCAATCCAAGTAAATGCAGAATCGTTGGGCGAATATCTAATTCTCCAGCTACTTCATGCATTACTTTTCCTTTATTTGAGCCTGGAATATGGATGAAAAACGGAACGCGCTGTAATTTTGCTGCATCATACGGTGTAATCGCATCTTTACCTAAATACTTCGCCATCGCTTTATTATGATTATCTGAAATACCATAATGATCGCCATACATCACAATAATAGAATTATCGTATAAGCCACTCTGTTTGAGGCGCTGGAATAACACTTTTACTGCTTCATCTGTGTAACGTGCTGTCTGGAAATAGCGATCTACCGTTTCATCACCAGAATCATATGGTTTAATATACTGATCTTCCTCATCTGATGTGAACGGGAAATGATTCGATAACGTCAACATTCTTGTATAGAATGGTTGTGGTAAATCTTCCATCAACTTAACAGACTGCTCCATAAAGGGAATATCTTTTAAGCCCCAGTTTGCTGAGTTCTTCTCTGTCACATTATATGATGCTACATCAAAAAACTTTTTAATATGCAGCGACTCATACATTAAATCACGATTCCAAAAGCTTTTATTATTTGCATGCATAACAGATGTATAATAACCTGTGTCATTCAAACGACTCGCCATTGATTCAAATGTATTACCTGCATTCGTAAAGAACACTGCACCTCGCCCTGTCCCGTACATTGAATTTTCTACAATAAATTCTGCATCAGATGTTTTACCTAAACCAGTTTGATGATAAAACTCATCAAAATAAAATGTATCAGGGTCTTTTGTTAACTCATTTAAAAAAGGTGTAATGGTCTGTCCTTTCACTTGATTGTTAATGACAAAGTTTTGCATGGATTCAAGTGAAATAATAATGACATTTCGATCTTTCGCTAATCCAAAGTATGAGGGATTCGGTTCTGCTTGATTCGATTTTACATAGTTCGATACTTCTGTTAACTCACTACCATCTGCTAAGACACGTTGTGCATGTGATTTTGATTGGACGAAGGCATCATATAAATGATAGTCAAATGTACCAATACTTTTCACGAGAATTTCGCGATCAAAACTGCGCGTTAATAATTGCGGTCGTTCAATTTCAGCTAATCCTAAGTTGAAACATAAAACCGCCACACTGAAAATAAAATACGTACGGCGTTCTTCTTTTTTAATCAATTGGAACTCTTTTACGCTATGTATTTTTTTCAATGTAATATAGATGATGAGAAAACCAGTTGCGTACCAAATATCTTTCAGACTAATCAATGTCGTGATTGAATTACCTAAATCACCAAAATTACTCGTTTGAAAGAGAACAGGTAATGTAATAAAGTCGCTATAAAAACGATAAAATACAACATTTCCATAGAGAACAAATGTTAAAATTCCACTTCCAATAAGGTAATAGCGATTTCGCTTTTTAGCCGTTTTAAAAAATAATGCCACACCAAAAATTAATAGTAAAAACGGTAACGGATTAATGAATAAAATAATTTCTTGAAGTAGATTTTCGACTTTCAAATCAAAACTCGTTTTATATGTAAGATATGTTTGAATCCACATGGTGCACACTACAACAAGTAACGCTGTATATTTTCCACTTTTCTGAATCATGTTCCCACCTTCTTTCATTTTATATTCTTTACCTTTTTTTAAAAAAATAAAACAACCCTACAAATGCACGATTGATTTGTAGGACTGCATACATTACTTAAAAATCACCGCGTTGTCGTTTAATACGTGTTTCTTCTATTCGAAGTATATGACGTGCTACTTGGTAATCTCGAATTGGTAGAATTCCCGCCTTATATAATTCTTGTAAGTCCTCTGCCATTAAGTGCAAATCACCGATTGGATCTTTTGTATAAATAATGGTACCAAACTTTTTTAAATATTGTCGAATATCATATACATTTTCCATAATGTTCTATTGTTCTTCCCTTCGAGCCTCTTTACAGGAGATGATGTGTTCTTCCGTAATTATTTTCCCTACAGGTAAATCATACGCATCTGTCGGTACTTTTTCAACTATCTGCATGTTAAATGCCATCGCAATAACAGTGCGATTAAATTGCGCTAAGTAGCGATCATAATACCCCCCACCATAACCAATGCGATATCCACTTCGATCAAATACAATACCTGGGGCGATAATGACATCAATTTCCTCAGCATGTACTTGTTTTGTCTTAGAAGGAATTGGTTCTTTTAAATCCATATAAACGGTTTCTAGCTGTTCTTCATTGTCAAAGATGTAAAATGTCATGGTGCGTGTTTTCGGGTCACAGCGAGGCACTGCAACCTTTTTATCCATCTTCCATAAAGCTTCAATTAAATGCATGGTATCCACTTCTGGAAAGTTTGAAATCGTGACGGCAATTGTTTGTGCATTTTTTATTTCGTCTAAATTAATCACTTTATTATGTATCATCCACGATTTTCTTTTATGTTCCTCTTGAGATAGTGCTACAAGCTTTGTTCTGACATCAGTTCTAAACTTCTTTTTATCCAATGAAATCACCCTACCTTATTAAAATGGAAAAGCCAAAACCTACAATAGGTTTTGGCAATGAGCATTACTTCGTTTCGCGATGAAGTGTCATCTTTTGTTCACGAGAGCAATATTTGTTCAATTCAAGACGTTCTGGATTGTTACGTTTGTTTTTCTTTGAAATGTAGTTACGATCGCCACATTCAGTGCAAGCTAATGTAATATTAACGCGCATGGTTACCCCTCCCACTCTATATACAGAATAAAATGTCTTAGTGAGCATGATTTATACGACTAAACCATTATAACACAAATGTCTAAAAAATCTACTATCATTTCTATATAGAAATGCATATGTTACAATAAGTTAAAAATAACTACATTTTATGGAGGAAGATTGATGGATTTATCCGTTATTTTAATGGGAGTAGGTATTCTCATTGTCATCATTTCATTTTTTACAGGTAATTCAAAAAAACGAACTGAAAAAGAATTAGAAGAATTATCGATGTCTTTTTATCAAGAAAACAATCAATTAAAACGTCGTTTAAAAATAATTGAAGAAGAATTAATGTTATCTCAAAAAAATATGCCACCAATAGCTAAAAAAATGGCTCCTTCTGCTTCTCATGTGAATCAAATTTTAGTGAGCCAAGTTCTTGCATTACATAACCAAGGCTTTAATCTTCAAGAAATTGCAAAACGCTCTTCGCTTGATTATGATCAAATCGCTACCATCTTACAAAACGAGGTGACGAAGCGATGAGTGTAAAGTCTGTTATTCGTACAATTGGAATCAGTATTTTTGTAGCAGGCGCAACGATGAGTTTAACACAGATGAAGCAAGAAGCAGACGGAAAAACAACACCCGCTAAAGATGAAGTCGTCGTTAAAAAAAGTGATATTAAACAGTATCAACAACAAATTACGAAACTCCAAGAAGAAAACGCTGTACTGGCTAAAAAGAAAGATGCTACTCCTTCTAAAGCAAAAAAAGAAGTGAAAACCTATACGCTAGATGTTCGTTCAGGCATGGGTACTTCTGAAGTAAGTGAGGCACTTGAAAAAGCAGGTATGATTAAGAGTGCAAGTGACTTCGAAAGCTATATCATTAATGAAGGCAAAGCTTCTTCTATTCAACTTGGAAAGAACAAACTAAATTCAGAGATGTCACAAAAAGAGATTTTAACTGCAATTACAACACCAAAATAAAAAACGATGAAAGAAACTGACAAATATTCGGTGAAAGATTCTGACTATCTGACTGGTCATTTAGAAAATGATTTAGAAGTTGTAAAAGACTTGGAAGTTAGAAATGAATATAAACATCCTGAGAACGGAAAAAAGTTCATGAATTAAGAAAATAAAAAGATGGGCTTTTCAAGTAGCCCATCTTTTTATTTTGCTATTGTATTACCTTTATCGACTTTATAATCCGTTGGTATATTTTTTAAGGAAAAAATGTGTATTACTTTTACTATGATTGAAGTGTTCACTAAAAATCCATATGGGATTTACTCTGTTAAAAATACTTTTATCTCAAACTCACTTTTCTATTCATCATCCTCATAAAAACCAAATAATTTTTCTTCTTCACTCTCATAGATTCGCCCAAGATTTTCAGTATCTCTTTCTATTTCAAGAATAATTTCATATCGTTTTTTGTTACTTAAGTCATGACAAATTTCTTTTAGTGATAACAAACTCACTTTATCATTTTCATATTCTTTAGTATAAGCTCTCATTTCATCAATCGTATCTTTTAAATCTTCTTCATTACCTAAATTAAAATCAAGAACCACTTCAGTTTTAATTTTTTCTATCATAAACTCTCTCCTCTTACTTTATTATCTCTTTTTAAAATCCAAAGGAAATTAATTCCTTTTACTACTTTCTCCATTATTTACAATAAATCTATGATGAACTATTTTTGAAGCATTTATACTCAAATTACTTTTAAATTAGTATGTATAAGCATTAATAAAATCTTTTTTTCATACTACCTCCACCTTTTTTATAAGGAGCCTTTGTAATATTTTTCAATTTCACTTTTGGCTTCTTAGTTTTAGATTTAACACTTCTTTTAACTGTAGTTAAATTTTCCAATTTATTCAACACTAAATTAACTACAGTACTTTGATTGCTCCATGTTGAAATAGCTTATTTTAAATTAAATGAACATTATTTTACATAAGCTGTTTGGACAAGCTTATGGCAAAAAGCAATGAAGTTAGATTATGTGCCAATTATACGTATAGAGGCAATAAAAAATAAAAGCGTCTTGGACAGAACAAAATAATATGTTTCAAATGCGAATAATCAAATCAATTGAACGCGTAGAAAACGACTCCTGTGGGAATAGCATGTGCTGAAAACCCCACAGGAACGCAGTGACGAGGAGTTTGAAGCCATGCCCGAACGCTACGTGATGTAGTGGGGCAAGATTTGCAACAGGACGTTGCGTTCTTTTCTTGCCTACCTCTATTCATTTTTCGAAGCGAAAATTGATCTGAACGAACAAATCCCGTATGATTTTTCAAAATCATACGGGATTTGCTATGTTGAAAATACTTTTGTCTCCGTTTTTTTGTCGTATATTTTCATGCTCTTACTTTCTTAGCTATTCAGTTCGCGATGTGTCCCTTTTAATAAGAAGAAAAGTCCTTCAGCTAGATTCGTTGTGTAGTCACCAATTCGTTCAATCGACTTACAAATAAAGCTCAGTTGAATAATTTGTTCTAGTTTTGCACCACTTTCTTTCGCTGATTCCACTAGTTCTACAATCGCTTCACCGTAGAGTTGATCGATTTCGTCATCTCTTTTAGAGATAGCTTTCGCTAGTGGTAAATCTTCTGTTGCAAGAGCCGCTAACATATCTTCCAACATCGTTTTTGTTAATAAACGTAACTTCTCCACTTTCTCTACTGAATAATGCAGATTCGCATCTCCTAAACGAATGGTTTCTTTTGCAATATTCACCGCATGATCACCTATTCGTTCCATATCAGAAGCTGCGCTAACAATCATCATAATACGGCGTAAATCAGTTGCTACAGGTTGTTGCTTTGTAATTAAGAGAATCGCTTCATCTTGGATATGTTGCTCTAGACGATTCATAAATTGATCTTGTTCTAAAATCATCATTGCTTGATTAATATCTTTTTCTAAAAAAGTATCGACTGATTTATCAAATGCACGAATCGCCATTTCACATAAATCAATTAATAGTTGATTTAAATCTACTAGATGTTGCTCATACTTTTCACGTACTACCATCTTCTTCTCCTCCTTATCCAAAACGGCCCGATACATAATCCTCTGTACGCTGATCTACTGGATTCGAGAAGATTTTATCTGTTTCGTCGTACTCGATTACTTCCCCGTTTAAGAAGAATGCAGTTTTATCAGAAATACGCGCTGCTTGTTGCATGTTATGTGTCACGATAATAATCGAATAATCTTTTTTCAATTCCTGTACTAATTCTTCTACTTTCAAAGTAGAAATTGGATCGAGTGCAGATGTTGGTTCATCCATTAAAATAACGTCTGGTTCAATCGCTAAACAGCGTGCGATACAAATACGTTGTTGCTGACCACCTGATAGACCATACGCATTTTCATGTAGTCTGTCTTTTACCTCATCCCAAATCGCTGCACCACGTAAACTTCTCTCAACAATTTCATCTAAGAGTTTACGATTTTTAATCCCATGAATACGTGGACCGTATGCAATATTATCGTAGATTGATTTTGGGAATGGATTTGGCTTTTGGAATACCATGCCTACTTTTGTACGTAGTTCTTCCACTTGATACGATTTATCTAAAATATTACGATCGCGATAATGAATTTCTCCTGTTGTACGAACAGAAGGTACTAACTCAACCATACGATTTAATGTTTTCAAATACGTTGACTTCCCACAACCAGAAGGACCAATAATCGCTGTTACTTCATTCTGTTTAATGTCTAATTGAATGTCTTTCAATGCATGTTTATCGCCATACCAAAGGTTTAAATTTTCAGTCTTATAAATACTCGCCTTCTCAGACGGTGTAATCACTTTTAAATCTTGTTTCTTTTCTTGCATTGCTTGTTCAACGATTGGTTTTTTAACCATGTTCATTGCCTCCATTTTAATAACGTTTTGAGAATTTATTTCGAATAATTACTGCGATTGAGTTCATAAATACGAGAACTGCCATCAATACGAGAATTCCTGCTGCTGCAACATACTGGAACTCCTCTTGTGGACGTTTTGCCCAGTCAAAGATTTGCATTGGAAGTGCTGTGAATTCACTAAAGATACTTTCAGGTAAAAAGTGAATGATTACTGGAATACCGATGACAACAAGTGGTGCTGTTTCACCGATTGCACGAGAGAGCGCTAATATCCCACCTGTTAAAATTCCTGGAATGGCTGATGGTAAGACAACTTTTAAAATCGTTTGCCATTTTGTTGCACCAATTCCATAAGAAGCTTCACGTAATTCATTCGGAACAGCTCGAATGGCTTCCTGTGCTGCAACGATAATAACGGGTAAGATCAGAAGACTCATCGTTAATCCAGCAGCAAGTACACTTTTACCCATGCCAAGCATACGAACGAAAATGGTTAATCCAAGTAAACCGAATACGATTGATGGAACGCCTGCTAAGTTTGAAATATTCATTTGAATGAACGTTGTAATACGATTCTTTTTTGCATATTCTTCTAAATAAACGGCTGCACCAACACCTAAAATCAGTGATACAGGTGCGACAACAGCTAGTAACCAAAGCGAACCGACAAGCGCTGCTTTAATCCCTGCGTTTTGTGGGAATCGAGATGAGAAGTTATTTAAAAAATCCCAGTTGAGATAACCTGCACCTTGTGTAATCATGCGGTAGCCAAGAACAGCTAGAACGAGCAAAGCTAATAATGTCGCACTTAAAAACAACGTTTTATAAATTTTATTTTTAAGTAGACGTTTTGACATACGTTTGACTACCGTATCGTGATGGATGTAATTCATTAATATTCCTCCCTAAACTTTTTAGAGATATAGCCAGCTAGAAGGTTCATGAGTAATGTAAAGATGAATAATGTGAAACCAACTGCATAAATTGAGTAGTAAATCGTTGTACCGTAACCTGCATCACCTGTTGATACTTGTACGATATATGCTGTCATTGTCTGAATGGAGTCTGTAATTTCCCCGTCAAACTTTGGTGTTGAACCACCTGCAAGAGATACAATCATCGTCTCACCAATCGCACGAGAGATTCCAAGAACAACAGATGCTAAAATTCCTGATAGTGCTGCTGGTAAAACAACTTTTAAAGCTACTTCTAATTTCGTCGAACCAAGTGCTAATGCACCTTCACGCATCGATCTTGGCACACTTGACATCGCATCTTCTGATAAAGAAGCAATGGTTGGAAGAATCATGATCCCGACAACAATCCCTGGGCTAATCGCATTGAAGATTTTCAAACCTGGAATCACTTCTTGTAAAAGAGGTGTTACAAATGTTAATGCGAAGAAGCCGTAAACAATCGTTGGAACGCCTGCTAAAACCTCTAAAATCGGTTTGACAACACGACGTACATTATCTGATGCATATTCACTTAAATAAATGGCAGCCGCTAAACCAAGTGGTACTGCTACAACTATCGCGATGCCTGTTACTTTTAATGTACCGATAATAAGTGGTAATACGCCATAACTCGGAGATGTCCCTGAGAATGGAAGCCACTCTGTTCCGAGTATGTAATCGAAGAATGGGACTCTTCTAAAGAATTCAAATGTCTCAAAAATGAGCGTAAAAACAATACCAATCGTTGCTAATACAGACACAAGCGCTGTAATAAACAATAATTTAGGCATTAATTTTTCAACGAACTTTTTCATACCTTTATTTTTATGTTGTTCAATCATACTTTGAACATTCAATTTGTCTCCTGCCTTGTTTGTAGACAACGTCTTTCACTCCTTTAAGAAAAGAGGACTGCCCTATGCAACTGCTAATGGCAGGTGACTGGTAGGTCAGTCCTTCAATTGTGACACCTTATTTTTTTAATTTTTCTACTTTTTCTAGATCTTCTTTATAAACATCTTCTGGTGCTTTTACATAACCAACTGCTTCAGCCATCGGTCCTGCATTTTTCACCATGTATTCTGTGAAGTTGTACATTACAGGATTATTTTTCACTGCTTCATTTTTCACGTAAACAAATAGTGGACGTGAAAGCGGTGTGTATTCGCCTGATTCAATTGTGTCATGCGTTGGCTCTACACCATCAACTTTTACCACTTGTAACTTATCTTTATTCGCTACATAGTAAGCAAATCCGAAGTAGCCAATTGCATTTTTATCTGATTCAACACCTTTTACAAGAACATTATCATCTTCTGATAAAGTAGCTGATTTCACGATGTCTTTACCTTCTAAAATATCATTTACAAAGTAGTCATACGTGCCTGATTCCGTTCCTGGTGAATAATAAACAATTTTCTCGTTTGGCCATTTTGGGTTGATATCTGACCATTTTTTCTCTTTACCATCTTCTAGCCAGATCTTTTTGATTTCGTCAACAGTCGCATCTTTCAACCATGTGTTTTCTTTGTTTACAACGATTGATAAGCCGTCAAATGCGATTTTTAATTCTGTGTAGTCGATGTTCTTCTCTTTTAACTTCGCTGCTTCTTCTTCTTTGATTGGACGAGAAGCATCTGAGAAGTCTGTTTCGCCGTTAATGAATTTTTCAAATCCACCGCCAGTACCTGACACACCCACTGATACTTGCACTTTCGGTTGTACTGCTGAATATTCTTCTACGATTGCTTCCATGATTGGTGCAACAGTTGAAGACCCATCTCCTGAAATTTTACCTTCTAGCTTCTCATTCTCACCTGCTTGTGCATCTGTTTGAGAAGTTGTTGAAGATCCTTTTGATGATTCGTTATTGTTATTGCCGCACGCTCCTAAGATTAATGCCGAGCCTACGATTGATGTCATCATAAAGTACTTCCAGTTTTTCATTGTTTTTCCCCCTAAGCGTTCTGTTTATTATTTCTTACAACACTTACTATAAAGAATGATTATTGAGGACATATAAATGAATTGTAAGAAGGTATGTTCATTTTGTTAATGATTTGTAAACGTATGTAAAGACTGTATATGAAAACAAAAAAAGCTGTACCTCTTGTTATAAAGAGATACAGCTTATAAGAACTATTGAATTTTTGTACCGATTGTTTGTTTATCTTTTTTCGTTTCTTTCTTTTTCAGCTCAAAGTACTTATCAACTGACTTACGCGCGATAATATTATTAATCGGCGTATATTGTTCTGATGTTGTAATCCAAGGTACAACGACCGCATAAGCTATTTGAGGATTGTCTTTCGGTGCAAAACCAACGTGTGTAACCGTTAATGTTTCTGTACCATATCGACTTTTTTGTGGTCCAAAGTATACTACCTGTGCAGTACCTGTTTTACCAGCACCATTAAATTTCGAATCTTTAAATTGACTTGCACCTGAGCCTTGTGAACCGTAGTACACTTTGCTCATTGCATCTTTCACATGGTTAATCTCTTGCTCAGAGTTATCAATCGTATTCAATACTTTTGGTTGAATTTCTTGTTCTAAAGCACCGATTTTTTCACCATCTTGTGACGGTTCATGAATTTCTTTTAAAAGACGAGGTGCAATACGCTTACCGCCATTCGCAATTGTTGAGACATACTGTGCTAATTGTAACGGTGTAAATGTATCGTACTGTCCGATTACTAAGTCGAGATACTTACCACCGATTGTTTCAGACCCTTTAACCCCTGTAAATTCTCCAGGTAAATCAATACCTGTTTCTACCCCTAAACCGAACTGTGCGTAGTAACGACGTATACGGTTAAAGTCTTCAGTTGTTGTTGGAAGTGGTCCATTATAAATATATGGTAATTTAGCAATTTTCATCGCTGTTTTAAACATATAAACGTTAGATGAACGTTCAATTGCAGTTGTATCGTTTAGAGAAATTGAACCACCACGGTTGAAGATAGAAGATTTCGGTCTTGTACCGGCTAATTTAACAGGTGAATCGACAATGTATTCTCCTATATTAATCGCATTATAATGATAACCTGTTAATAACGTAGCTGGTTTAATAACCGAACCTACTTCATATGAACTTGTAAAGTTACCAATTGAGTAGTCCGTAATTTGTTGTTTTCCTTTATCGTCTGTTTCAATCTTCTTACCTACCATTGATAAAATCTCACCTGTATTCGGATCCATCATCACAAGGAAAGCGCGATCTAATAAACTCGAAGCACCTGTACGCTTCGCCATCATTAATTGTTCGGTTACAATTTTATCTGTTTCCTTTTGTAGCTTACTATCAATTGTTAAAACAAGGTCTTTACCTGCTTTCCCTTCTTTTACAACTTTCGTATCAACTACTTTACCACTACTATCCGTATCTGATTTAACAACAGACTTTTCCCCTTGTAAGATAGGTTCGTATTCTTGTTCTAAATACGACTTACCGACACGATCATTTCGTGAATAGTCACGCGCTAAGAAGTAACTTAATTTATCTTTCGGAATCCCTTCTTTTGGCGTTGTTGTGGCACCAAGAATACTTAAATCCGATTTCTTTTCACGTTGCCAATCTGTTGTTGTATTCACACCTGGTAATTCACTTAGATGTTCAGATACAACCGCAAACTCTTCATCCGATACATTATCACTCTTAATAATTTGAGGCGATAAATTGTACCCTGCGACCATTTTCGAATAAATCGCTACAATCTGTAAATCTTTTTTTGTTAAAGAATTTAATTCTTCTTTTGTAATACGTTCACGAATGATTTGATCAATCTCATTTTGTTGGTCGCCTGCTTTTTTACCATTCTCTAAGATTTTTTTCTCTTCTTCTTTCGTGATTTTTGCTTTCGCTTCTTTCGGATGCTTAATCATCCAATAATCCAATTTATCACGCTCTGCAATACGATCTGTTTCCATCGTAATCAGTTTTGATAACTTTTTCGCCATCTTTAACATTTCTTCCGAAGTAGTCGTTGAATACTTTGTGTACGTAATGGCATTTTTCGGCTTATTATCTACTAAAACCTTCCCATTACGGTCAAAAATGCGCCCACGCGGCACACTTGTATTCACTGTTGCTTCTTCTGTTTTTTGAAGTTGCTGAGCATATTCTTCTCCCTTTACAATTTGAACATATCCTAACCGCATAACTAACACTGTAAATAAGATAAAAATTGTAAAAAACAAAATATTCATTCGTAGGGAAAGATTGGCTCTCTGCTTTGCATTGCCGTTGGAGGAGCGCTTAGTTTTACCTTTATTCTTTCGCTTCATCAGTGGGCCTCCCTCTGTCCTTTTCATAAATAGTAGTATAACATTTTTTTATGTAAAAAACAGTCTCATGCTACTCTTTATGGGTTCGTTTCCTCTCTTTCATGTACCCAATATCTTACATAAAAAGTCCTGTTTTCTAGAGAACCCATTCTTCTTTTTTTACATAGAAAAAACACGTCAACTTCATGACGTGAAGTTGGCGTGTTTTGTTCCGAAATTACAAAATTATTTTGCTGCTGCGTATAATTCTGCAACTTTGTCCCAGTTTACTACGTTCCAGAATGCTGCAATGTAGTCAGGACGTACGTTTTGATAGTTTAGGTAATAAGCGTGCTCCCAAACATCTAGTCCAAGGATTGGTGTTTTACCTTCCATGATTGGTGAATCTTGGTTTGGTGTAGAAGAAATTTCTAATTCACCGTTTACTACTGATAACCAAGCCCAGCCTGAACCGAAACGAGTTTTTGCAGCGTTAGCAAACTCTTCTTTGAACGCGTCGAATGAACCGAATTTTGCATCGATTGCAGCCGCTAATTCGCCTTCTGGAGCGCCTTTACCGTTTGGAGTTAATAAAAGCCAGAATAGAGAGTGGTTTGCGTGGCCACCACCGTTGTTACGTACAGCTGTACGTACATCAGCAGGAACAGCATCTAAGTTTGCGATGATTTCTTCTACAGTTTTACCTGCAAATTCTTCTTTGCCTTCTAAAGCAGTGTTTAAACCTGTTACATATGTTTGGTGATGACGATCATGGTGGATTTCCATTGTTCTTGCATCGATATGTGGTTCTAGTGCGTCGTTAGCATAAGGTAATTTTGGTAATTCAAAAGCCATAATTCAAATTCCTCCTTGGAATAACTATTATTTACTACACGTTTAGATTAACAAAAAATGATTCGTTATTCAAATGAAAATGCCTATTCCATACGTTTTTCAGTCTTTAGACGGAATTTTTATATTGCAAAAATAAATAGGAGAATCATAATAACTTGAATAATTCCCTTTGTCACAATGGACGTTAAGAAGCCAACTAATGAACCCACTCCTGATAGTACAGCATTCTTAATCGAACTACGCGTCACAATCAACTCTGCAATGACCGCACCTAAGAATGGTCCTAAAATGATGCCAGCAAAAGGTATAACGAACGGTCCAATCAATAAACCGATTGTACTCCCCCACATTCCTGCTTTGGAGCCACCAAATTTTTTCACACCGACAATATTCGATAGCGTATCTGCACTAAATAATAAAACGGTTAAAAGTATTTCAATAACCCAGAACCACCAAGCAAGGTCACCAAATTCATAAAAAATCCCATAGAATATGAAGCCTAAAAATATAAATAGAACGGAAGGAATAATCGGATAGACTAAACCAATAAATGCGATAACGAAACTGAGAATAATTAAAATCCATGCAAGTATACTCATCCAAATCACTCCTTATTTTTGTAATGTACTCTCTGTTAGATTGACGGCGTGATCACCAATTCGTTCCAAATTACTCATTATATCTGTAAAAATAATACCTGAGTAAGCTGTGCATAATCCTTTATTCAAACGATGAATATGCTTTTTACGTAATACGCGCTCTAATTGGTCAATTTGTTCTTCTCGCTTTTCAATTTGCTCTATATCCTTGTAATCATTCGTATTCAATACATAGAGCGCAGCTTCAACATTTTGTAAGACGAGTTCATACATTTCAGCTAATTCTTGTTTTGCGATTGCACTAAATTGTACACGATTGGCGACAATATCATCAATTAATTCAACGATGTTTTCAAAATGATCACCAATTCGTTCAATATCTCGAATATTTTCAAGTAGGACATGATGACGTGCGGAGTCTGTATCTGACAACGATTGACTGGATACTCGAATTAAGTAGTCTGTAATTTTACGATCCATACTATTAATAACTTCTTCTATCTTTAAAGCTTCATTCCCTACTTGACGATCGAATGTTTCAAAATAAGCCCAAGTCTTTTTCAATCCTTCGATACTATAATCACCCATGCGAACAACCTCTTCTTTTGCCTGTCCAATCGCAATCGAGGGTGAGGCACTAATAAATTGCTCGTCCAATTGACTAGCGCGAATTTGTACAGTACTATCTTCGCCTGGTACAACCTTTGTGACAAGCCATACCATTACACCGATAAATGGTAATTGTAACATGACATTGCCAATATTAAATGAACCATGTGCAAATGCAATCACCATACGTGGCTGTAAATTGAAGATATTCATCAACCATTCCAAATAGAGCGTAAAGAAATTAACGAACGTTAAAAATACGACTGTTCCAATTAAATTGAAAAGTAGGTGTGTGACTGCTGTTCTTCTTGCCATAACGGTTGTTCCAATCGATGCCAAAATAACAGTTAGAGTTGTCCCGATATTTTCACCGAATAAGATAGGTAGAGCTGTATGAATTGGTAGCATTCCTTCATCGAACATCCCTTGTAAAATACCGACTGTCACACTCGAACTTTGAACAATGAATGTCGACATGATACCAATCAGCACACCAAATAGAGGGAACTCGCTAATTTTCATCGACCACTCGACAAAAGAATTCAAGTTGGCAAGTGGCGCCATACCATTTGACATGAGATCCAGTCCGATAAACATGCCACCTAAACCAAATAATAATTGTCCTATATTTTGAAATAGGGGCGTTCTTACAAAATAAATAGATAATGCACCAACTGCTACTAATATGTATGCGTAGTTCCCTAAATTAAATCCAATTAAAAATGCAGTTAACGTCGTTCCTACATTTGCGCCCATAATGACACCAATTGATTGTCTTAACGTAAGAAAGCCTGCTGAAACTAAACCAACTGTAATAATCGCAGTTGCGGCACTTGAATGAAGGAGAATGGTTACGATAATTCCTACAAGTACACCTGAAAGTGGATTGGTCGTGTAGCGATCTAAGACGTCCCGCAAACGATCTCCCGCCCACTTTTGTAAACCATCTCCCATATATTTAATTGAAAATAAAAACAGACCTAAGCCGCCTGCAAATTGTACCATCATCTCTTGCCAATTCATGTTCACATTAACATACCCTTCTTGAGTTAATACCTCTATTATGAACATGAAAAAAGAGAATTGTAAACACCCTATATTGGCTTAAAATGGTTTTTTTGATAGTTTCTCCCTTTCTGTGCAACTTGTTTTTTCTTATTTCGTTCCTTTTTACGTATTTTTCAACACGAAAATAGGTAGAACCTATCTTATACAATGTTTCTCCCTTGTAAATTAGTTTCAAAGACTGATAGAATAGGGATAGTGAGGCTACTAGATCAGCCAATGAAGGAGAGAGTTTGATGAGCGAAATAACACACCGCTCCAAAACACGTAAAGTACGTGTTGGAGACTTAACAATTGGTGGCAGTAATGAAGTAATTATTCAAAGTATGACAACAACTAAGACACATGATGTAGAAGCAACAGTGGCAGAAATCCATCGTTTAGAAGAAGCAGGTTGTCAAATTGTGCGTGTTGCATGTCCAGATGAACGTGCAGCTGATGCATTAGCGGATATTAAAAAGCAAATTAATATTCCGTTAGTAGCAGATATTCACTTCGACTATAAATTAGCTTTAAAAGCAATTGAAGCAGGCGTTGATAAAATTCGTATTAACCCTGGTAATATTGGACGTAAAGAAAAAGTAGAAGCTGTTGTTAATGCAGCTAAAGCAAAAGGCGTTCCAATTCGAATTGGTGTAAATGCTGGTTCATTAGAACGTAAAATTCTTGAAAAATATGGCTATCCAACTGCAGATGGTATGGTTGAGTCTGCATTACACCATATTAAAATTTTAGAAGACTTAGATTTCCATGATATTATCGTGTCAATGAAAGCTTCTGATGTAAACTTAGCGATTGAAGCATATGAAAAAGCAGCTAAAGCTTTTGATTATCCACTTCACTTAGGTATTACAGAGTCAGGTACTTTATTCTCAGGTACGATTAAATCATCTGCTGGTCTTGGTGCAATCCTTTCAAAAGGGATTGGTAATACACTTCGTATTTCACTTTCAGCAGATCCAGTAGAAGAAATTAAAGTAGCACGCGAATTATTAAAATCATTCGGTCTTGCTTCAAATATTCCAACATTAATTTCGTGCCCTACTTGCGGACGTATTGAAATTGACTTGATTTCAATTGCAAATGAGGTAGAAGAATATTTACAAACAATTAAAGCACCAATTAAAGTATCTGTACTTGGTTGTGCGGTAAATGGTCCTGGTGAAGCACGTGAAGCTGATATCGGTATTGCCGGTGCACGTGGGGAAGGTTTATTATTCCGTCACGGTAAAACAGTTCGTAAAGTACCAGAGGAAACAATGGTAGAAGAATTGAAAAAAGAGATTAATATTCTTGCTGAAGAATATTATGCAAAACAAGAGGCTGAAAAAGAAGCTCTTAAAAAACAATAAGTTACAATGGAGGCAAGACAATTGAAGGAATATAGTTTTGGAATTGATATTGACGGTACAATTACAGCACAAGAGTTCTTGCTTCCGTTTATTAATAAACAGTATCAAACAAATTTAATGCTAGATGATATTTTGGAATATGATTTATCGAAAGCTTTACCTGTTGACCCGAATGATTTTTATAAATGGTTTAAGGAAACAGAGCTTGAGATGTATCGTAACCCACCGCTTCAACAAGATGTTGTACGCATTTTAAATAATTGGCATCCACATACGAAGCTAAACTTTATTACAGCGCGTGAAACGAATGCCACAGATGTCACAAAAACGTGGTTACAATCTTCAAATATTCCGTTTGATGCACTTGAGATTGTTGGCAATGCAAGTAAAGTCATCGCAGCCAAAAAACAAGGTGTCGAATTATTTTTTGAAGATAAACATTCGAATGCTGTCATGTTAGCTGAGGAATTAGATATACCTGTTATTTTATTCGATGCACCGTATAATCGTGAAGCAGTTCCTCGTAATGTCTTACGTGTTGATACTTGGCGCGAGGCAGAAAACTGGGTTAAAAAAGAATTTGGTATTTAATTACAAAAAGAGAGATTTCGCTATGACGAAATCTCTCCTTTTTTGTTTATTTTGTAAAGTCAATTACCATACGTCCTGTAATCTTACCTTCTTCCATCTCTTCAAAGATATCGTTAATATCTTCAATTGGACGAAGTGCTACTTTCGGTACTACTTTACCCTCAGCAGCAAATTGGAAGGCTTCTTCTAAATCTTGACGTGTTCCAACTAGAGAACCTACTACTTGGATTCCGTCTAGTACAAGACGCGGAATATCTAAGTCCATTTTATCTACAGGTAAACCTACTGCTACAACACGTGCTCCTGCTTTTACAACATCGACAGCTTGGTTGAATGGTGTTTTGGCAACAGCTGTAATAACTGTAGCATCTAACCCTTTACCACCTGTTAGTTCCTTTGCTTTTTCAACTGGATCTTCATTTAGTGAGTTCACTGTTGCATCTGCACCTAGCTCCTTTGCGAATGCTAGTTTTTCATCGCTAATATCGAATGCGACTACTTTAGCACCGAATACATTTTTCGCGTATTGAACTGCTAAATTACCTAAACCACCAATTCCGAACACACCAATCCATTGTCCAGGACGAATATGAGATTCTTTTACTGCTTTATATGTTGTAACACCTGCACATGTAACAGATGAAGCTGCTGCTGGATCTAAACCATCTGGAACTTTTACTGCATAATCTGCTTTTACAATTACTTCTTCAGCCATCGCACCATCTACTGTATAACCAGCATTTTTCACGTCACGGCATAATGTTTCGCGACCTGTTGTACAATATTCGCAATGTCCGCAACTTTCATACATCCAAGCAATTGATACACGATCTCCAACTTTTAAAGTTGTCACATCTTCTCCCACTTCAATTACTTTTCCGACACCCTCATGACCTAATACAACACCTGTTACATCGCCAAAGTCAGCATTCTTTACGTGTAAATCTGTATGGCATACACCACAATATTCCGTTTTAACTAAAGCTTCATCATGCTTTAACGGACGTAATTCACGATCCTCAATTTTAACTGTTTTATCACTTGCGACTACTGCTGCTTTCATTTAAACATTTCTCCTTCCATAGTGGGCAATTTTTTGGTGAAACATAAAATGATAAATCGCATCATTTACAATCATGATTATACCTATTATGGAATATAATGGTCAAATAAAAACACGTATTGTCTAAATTTTTCCTTAAAATACTTTTTTTACGTTTATTTTTCTTAAAAAAATAGACATAAGTTATACAAAATAAACTTATGTCTACAAATTATTAAAGAAGCTATTTTATTCGTTATGCTGCGCGTTTATAGTATTTATTATTTGTTTGATATACCACATATTTACCTGATACATAAATATTTTTTGTAAATGTACGATTAAGATTTTTTTGCCCCTTACCGTTTGTCTTCATCACGGCTAACTCACCATGATTTGTATAGTTACTGAAGTAAATTTTACCACCTTTATAAGCTAAGTATTGTACACGAGTATTTGATATTTTCTTATGTTTGTTTGTTGATACATTATAGCTGTATAGACGTTGACGATTTTTATCATTTGCATAGTAGATTGTTGAACCGTTTATTGTAACTGAAGATGTTGATTTAAAGAAGTTGAATTTTGTTGATTTTGCTACTGGTAAACCTGTGTTGTTCCAAGAATGCGTTTTACGTAATTCACTATCACTTAATAAGAAATACTTGTAGCTACGTTTATAGTTATTATTTGGTAGTGGATCATTCCAAGTAATATCTAAGTTGTACCATTGTCCACTTACTTTTACTTTTAACCATGCATGACCAACATTTTTTGAGCGACCTTCTACATATTTAACTGGGATACCCATTTCTTTAAACATACGGTAAGCTGTAATTGCATATCCTTGACATACAGCAACTCGATTTTTTAATACGCCATATGTTGTATATTTTGTTTGTGTATTACCACCATATGTCGCTTTTCCTACAATGTAATCATTTACTGCTTTGACACGATCAAAGTTTGTTTTGTTACTTGCTTTAATTTTTCGAGCAATTTTTTTAGATTCTGTTTGTGCATATTTTTCCTGTGCTTTTGTTGCTAAATATGTTACTTGATATGTTACAACTAATTTATTTGATACTGTTTTACCTTTATAACGGTATGTTTTTAAGTTTGCTGCGATTAATGGTTCTTGTTTTTGTTGTGCTTTGACTAAGTTCGGTAACTCTTTACGTAAAGTTGCTTGATTACCAGTGTATGTGATTGAAAAACTCGTATTTAAATTTTTTAAATTACTTTTTAATACTTGATTATATTGTGTCATATTTTTTGCTGTGTTTGATGCTGCGTGCGCTTCTTCTATATTTACTCCGAATAAACTACCAAACACTACAATCATACCAAATAAAAATGCTGCAACTGCTTTTTTTACCATATCTAATCTTCTCCCTTTTTCCTCATATTTACTTTTAGATATATCTTTAGACTTATTATTTTCTTAATTTGTTTTTATATTTCTAAATTAACATTTCTTTATATCTATTTTATTTTTCAATAAAAACATTTTGTTACTTTAGAACTTATGTAAGAATATTTTTTATTTTTTCCTTACTTTCCTTTACTTACAATCAAAACTTTATCATATATATATTATTTTTCAAGTTAAAAATTAGTCTTTGTACCTATTTTAAACTCAAAAAAAGCTAAAATCAATATAATCTAATCTATAAATAGTATTTTATAACTAATAATAAGTTATTAATATTAAATTTTATCATTTTATAGTTCTACCGTTTTATCTATGTACTTTTTGGTTGTTTTTTTACAATCTAAGAAGTATTTTAAGCACAAAAAAATGACTGCTAGTGGAGTTTACTAACAGTCATTGTTTAAAATAAATAAATTTTTACAAAGATTTAAAGAGAATCTTTTATACTATATAAATTCATTTTATTCACTTCATTAAAAAAATTTAACAATATTATGAATGAAAAGTGACAAAAATAATATAATTGGACGTTTTTAATGGGTACTGTTCTTTACCTCTATATGATTATCTTAAACCTTTTTATTAAATTAACTAGCTCTTTTACAAAACAACAATAAATTTATTCTTAAATAAGAAGTACTTTAATGCCAAATAGCATAATATATTACTACTATTTTAAACTTTTACTTTATACATTTTTGCACCTGATTGATAGTATATATAGCTCCCCTTTACTGCAATGTTTTTAGCAGCTCGTGTTGCTATTTTTTTGAGATTTTTACCACTCGTATCTATACGATATAAATATGCTCCATTTGAATAATTACTAAAATACAGCTTTCCTTTTGAATACGTAATATATTGTACACGTACATTAGAAAGCTTAGTTTTTTTAGCTAATTTTATATCATATGCATATAAACGATGTTGATCTTTACTATTCGAATAATAAAATAGATTACCCACTTGAATAGCTGAACCTGTATCTGCCAAAAAATCATATTTGGTACTTATTGCTACAGGATAGTTTTCTTTTTTCCATGTATGATCTTTCGAAAATACACGATCACTAATTAAAAAATAATTATAATTTACTTCTGTTGGTCTATTCGGCAATGGATCATTCCAGGTTGAATCTAAGTTATACCATTTACCATCTACTTTTACTTTATTCCAAGCATGATTTTGTCCTAATGATGTTCCTACTACATAACGAACTGGAATCTTCATACGTGTTAGTAAATCATAAACTGTTAAAGCATATCCCTGACAAACCGCTTGTTTATTAGTAAGTAACCCATACACTGTATAACGATCTTGAGTTTTCCCGCCATATTGAGTATTCGATACAACATAATCATTCACTGCTTTGACACGTTCATAATCTGTTTTATTCGTTTTCATAATTTGCTGTGCCACTTTATTTAATAATTGACCGGCCTTTTGACTTTTTTCTTTAGATGTATAATATGTAAAATAATATGTCAGTTGTGCATTATCTTGTGTATACATTATTTGATACTTATACGACTTTAATGTCCCAGCCACTTCATCGTGCTTTTGAATTATTTCAGGAATAATTTTCTTCACTTGTTGCGTAATATTTTCTGTCTCTCCTACATATTGAATAATCTTTTCTGTATTTAAATTTTTCAAACTACTAGTTACTTCTTTTGTTAATTCTTCTATATTTTCTACTTTTACTAAATTAGTAGCTTTTACTTCTGTAAATGGTTGTAACATGAAAAGAAAAAAACCACTCATAACTAAAAGAAATATTTGCTTTAATCTCATGTATAACAACTTCTATAGAACTATTTTTTTCTTTTAAATATAACTTTAGAATTAATATATATATTATAAATAAAAGAGTCAATAGACCTAAAAAGAGGTTGTATAGTTATTTTACTTAATGTTTTTTTAACGATATATTTATTTTTATAAAAAAGGTATTATTTATCAAAAAAATGTTATAGCTTCTATTTTTTTATAAACTAAAGACTCTATTCTGAATTTATATTTTCGATATTTTTCGCAAAATAAAACCATAATGCTTATGAAATGATTGTTTTACCTAATAAAAAGTCTTTTGAATCATTTTATTTATAGTGCGTTCACAATGAAACATATTCGAAAAATTCCATGAAAATAAAAAGCACTTTGGCATATAAATATATACCAGAGTGCTTTTCTTTTTAGCGTTTAATCGGTACAACACGTTGATCCTTTTCATTCGTCCCACGCAGTGTTACCTCTTTTAATTCTCTTGCATGATTTTCATGGATTTTAAAATCATATCCGCCCTTTTTACCTGTAAATTTAGCAGCTTTAATTGACAAATACATTTTACCGTCTACAATTGTATAATTGTATCCTGCATAACGATCTGAAGCATTTTTAAAATCACCTGTTACATGTAAATAGCCATCTTTTTCAGATAGTTGTAGATTCGTTAAATCTTCTACAGGTACATTTTTTGCAACATAACCATAAATCGCTACCCAACCAATTACAATAATTACTACTGTTGGAACTATCCATTTCATATGCTTCACATTCGTCACCTTCATCTATCTATTTTGATATCAGTATAGCATAGTTTCGGTAGTCAAAATATTAGCATGCTGTGAACAATATAGAACTAGATTTTTTCTGTCGCAATTCGTACACCTAAACCAACTAAAACAAGTGCTGTGACTTTATTGAATGCACTTTGAATCTTCGGCTGTAAGAACCACTGACGAATCATATTAATGATGAATACAACAATTCCTAACCAAAAAATAGCGATAATCATTAGTACACTTGCTAATATAATTAACTGTATATTCGCTGCTTGATTTGGTTGAATAAATTGAGGCATCAATGTGACATATAACAATAAGGTTTTAGGATTTAATAAGTCCGTTGTCAAACCTTGCATCATACAATTTAACATCGTATTTTTAAACGGCTGTTTTTCAGGAATAGCTGCTTCTTGTAACGTCACACTTTGAGCGCGTGCACGCCATGATTGAATGCCTAAATATACTAAATAAAGCGCCCCTGCGTATTTGATGAATAGAAAAACATATAATGATTTCGATATGACTGCAGCGAGTCCTAGTACTGCTAGAGTCGTCCAGACGATGAGTGCTAAAATAATACCTACCATCGTTAAAATACCCGCTTTTCTGCCATGTAAAATCGTATTTTTTAATACGAGTAATGAATCTACTCCTGGAACCATGACAATTAATAGCGCAACTACCGCAAACATCCATACTTCTTGCATCTAACCCACTCCTTCTTTGATTGATTATAAACAATTTTCAGATATTTTTGTAGAAGCATTTCATATTTATCTAATATATTATGAAAAAGCCCGTAAAATGTATCGCTACATTCTACAGGCTTCTTTGTTTTATATAGTCATTAAGCGTGCGTAACACATTCAGGGCATTTTCCATAAATCTCAAATTTATGTTGATCGACTTCATAACCAGGTAATTGTTCCGTTAGCATCTCCATCGGACAATGATGAATTTCTTTAATCTTGCCACAATCCATGCAGATAAAATGATGATGGTGATGTGCTGTTTCACATTGCATACGGAAATGACGTTCTCCTGATAATTCAGTAGACTCTAAAATGCCTAAATCTACAAAGGTCGATAGATTGCGATAAATCGTATCGTAGCTCATACCAGGATAATCTTTTTTCATAACATCCAATAAGTCACGTGCTGTTAAATATTTTTCACTTTCACTAAAAAGCGCTAAAATCTGTTCGCGTTTATCTGTTTTCTTAAAACCTTTATCTTTTAAAATTTCCCAAGCTCGATGGACGTTCATCTCAAACCACGACTCCTCTCTTAGTTTACACTTGCCGCACGTTTATTCATGATTTTTTTTACGATTAAAACAATTAATAAAATAAGTATTGATGTTATCACAATTGTACCACCTGGTGCTAGATTTAGATAGAAGGCAGTTACCAATCCGACAATCACTGCTAATTCACCAAATACAATCGCATACACAATCGTCTGTTTAAAGCTTTTTGCAATACGAATACTCGCCGCAACCGGTAATGTAATCAGTGACGACACTAATAAAATCCCTACAATACGCATTGAAGCAGCAATGACAAGCGCTGTAATAATCATAAAGATGGTATGAATCACTTTAACAGGTAAGCCACTCGCTTTTGCATATTCGTCGTCAAATGATAGAACGAATAACTCTTTATATAGTAAAAAGATAAAAACAAGTACAATTACTGCAATCCCGATAACAATCCATAAATCTTGTCGACTTACAGCTGAAACAGAACCGAATAAATAACTGAATAAGTCCGTACTAAACCCTTGTGCCAGTGAGATAAAAATAGCACTTAAACCAAGACCTGCTGACATAATAATCGGAATCGATAATTCTTCAAAATGCTTATACAGTCGACGTAATTTTTCAATTAACATCGACCCACCAACTGCTGCAACAATACCTAAGTAAAGTGGATTCAATGTAGCTAACCCAACAACACTCTGACTTAAATAAAGACTTCCTGCAATCCCTGCTAGTGTCACATGCGATAAAGCATCTGCAATTAATGATAGACGACGTACAACAATGAAGACACCGAGTAATGGTGCAATTAATCCAATAATCATCCCTGCTAAAAAGGCATTTTGTAAAAATTCATAATGCAAGATGGATGTTAACATGTCTCATCCTCCTTGTGATGATGAATTTTTCGAACGGAATAGCCATACCATTCATTCAACTGTTCTTTTGACAAGTTCATATAGTCATTTTTAAAACCATGGAAATGAATCGTTTTATTCAGACATGCAACATGACTGATTTTACTTGAGACAATATCCACGTCATGCGTTACTAATAATAATGTCATATCATGACGACGATTCAAATGTGCCATTAAATCATAAAAACTTTGCACATTTTCATAGTCAATCCCTACTGTTGGCTCATCTAAAATTAAAAGCTTTGGATCGGCGACTAATGCGCGTGCGATAAAGACACGTTGTTGCTGACCACCCGAAAGCTCTCCGATATTACGATGAATGAACGCTTCCATTCCTACCGACTGTAGTGCTTCTAAAACGAGTTTTTCTTCATTTTTAGACTTACGCTTAAATAGACCTAGCTTCTTCGTTAAACCACTTGCTACGACTTCACAGACCGTTGCTGGGAAGCCTGAGTTAAATGAATTCGACTTTTGCGATACATAGCCAATCCATTCTCGATGATTAAACTTAGCTGCATCTTGTCCAAATAACTTCACCTGTCCACTTGTTGGCTTTAATAACCCAAGAATCAACTTTAACATTGTTGATTTACCTGAACCATTTGGCCCTAATAATGCTAAAAAATCACCTTCATTTATTGTCAGTGATATATCATTTAATACATTGGTATATTCATATTGAAATGAAACATTTTGCAACTCAATGAGGGGTTGCTTCTCCATATACTTCGCTTCTTTCTAATTCAGAATCATTACGATTTACAAACTAAAATTATAATAGAAGAATGTATGAATGTAAAGGATTTTTGCCTACTACTCATAATTAAAAATCTCTCGCACAATATGTACGAGAGATTTTTTTATTGTTCCTTCATTTCAGCGATTGGTGATGTTGAAAATACACCTGAACGCAACATGTCAATTTCATAACTATATGGTGCTTTTGACTTTTTCTTATCAAGTCCTACCCATGGTGTTTCTAAAATTTTCGGTACGTCTACAAATGCTTCATGATGAACAATTTGATGTAATGGCTCAAAACCAATATGACCAAAACCAATATTTTCATGGCGATCTTTATGAGCGCCCATTGGGTTTTTACTATCATTAATGTGTAATACTTTAATGTTTTTCAAGCCAATATGATGGTCAAATTCAGCAAGTACACCGTCTAAATTATGAACGATATCATAACCCGCATCATGCGTATGGCATGTATCAAAACAAACAGATAGACGTTCATTATTGACAACACCATCAAAAATACGCGCCAATTCTTCAAATGTACGACCACATTCAGAACCTTTACCTGCCATCGTTTCTAAAGCAATTTGCACAGGTGAATCGACTTGTAACACTTCATTTAAGCCTTCAATAATTTTAGCAATTCCTACATCAGCACCTGCTCCAACATGTGCACCTGGATGCAAGACAATCTGTTTTGCGCCTAGTGCTTCTGTTCGTTCAATTTCTTTTTGTAAAAATTCAACACCCAGTTGGAATACTTCAGGTTTTGTTGTATTGGCAATGTTAATGATATACGGTGCATGTACAACGATATTTGAAATACCGTTTGCTTCCATATGCGCGCGTCCTGCTGCAATGTTTAATTCTTCAATTGCTTTACGACGTGTATTTTGTGGCGCACCTGTATAAATCATCATCGTTGTGGCACCGTATGAAGCTGCTTCCTCACTTGAGCCAAGTAGCATTTTCTTTCCACTCATTGAAACATGTGAACCTAATAGCATCTTCTCAATCCCACCTATTTTTTATTTCGAGAACGTGCGCGTTTACGACGCTCTTTCTTTTTAATTTTGTCCATTTCCCAGCGCATATTACGTTTATAACCTGGTTTTACTTTTTTCGGTTTACGAACACGCGATTTCGCAATACGATCAATCTCGTCCTCTTTTTTCGCACCATCACGTTTTTGACGTGAGTGACGCTCTTTCATATCTACTAGCTCATCATTTTTAATGTCTTTCATTTCAAATGAGATGTTCATTTTTTCAATACGAGCTAATGCATCTTCTTCGGATGGTTCAAAGATTGTAATCGCCTGTCCTTTGTTCCCTGCACGTGCTGTACGACCCACACGGTGAATGAAGAACTCTAAATCCTGTGGTAATTCATAGTTAATAACATGCGAAATACCTGGAATATCAATACCACGTGCTGCTAAATCAGTCGCTACGATATATTGGAATTCTAAATCACGAATTTGCTTCATCATACGTTTACGGTCACGTGGTGTTAAATCCCCATGAATACGACCCGTTTTGATACCATTATTCGCTAAGAAATCAGCTACATAATCTGCTTGCTTACGTGTATTTACAAAGATAATGGATAAATACGGGTTAATCGCTTTAATCACTTCAAGTAATTTTTCATTTTTTGATTGACTACGTGTTGGTACTAAATAGAAATCTAAGTTTTCTGCGACCGGACGCTTATCATTCATTTGTACATGCACTGGAGAAGCCATGTACTTGCGTAAAAATGGTTGTAAGCTTTCAGGTACTGTTGCTGAGAAAACGTACATCTCTAAATTCTCACCCATTTGAGAAGCAAATTGATCGATATCTTCAATGAATCCCATATCGAATGCTAAATCTGCTTCATCGACTACAAGCATTTGTGCTGTGTGAACAAGTAATGCTTGTTCATTTACTAAATCGCGAATACGTCCAGGCGTACCTACAACGATTTGTGGTTGTGATTTTAATTTATCAATTGAACGTTGTTTATCTGTTCCACCAATAAATAATTTGGCTTGAATCTCTGTTCCTTCAATTAACTTACCAAGTTCAATGAAGATTTGTTGTGCTAACTCACGAGTTGGCGCAGCAATTACTGCTTGTACTTCTTCTTTTTTTGCGTTCATACGCTCCACAATTGGAATTAAGAAACTATGTGTTTTTCCTGTTCCTGTATGTGATTGGCCAATGGCACTTTTTCCTTTTAAAATTAAAGGAATCATTTCTTTTTGAATTTGTGTTGGTTCTGTAAAACCTAACTTTCCAATCGCTTCACGAAGGAAAGGTTGGAAATTATAATCTGTATATTTTGACATTTTGTCACTCCTCACATGCTTTCTACATTGTAACATGATTCCCGTTCAAGTAGCACATTTCGTTATCATATCGAATGAATTTATACTCTGTCAATTGATTTTTGTAACAATTTCTTCATTCCTATACGCGTGAATTGTATAACAGCTGGGACTTCGTTATAATAGAAGTACTGGTATTGAAAGGAGTTTGAACGAATGAAAGTTGTAAAGATTACCCCTCGTGGTTATTGCTATGGTGTTGTTGATGCTATGGTTATCGCACGAAATGCGGCATTAGATAAGACTTTACCTCGTCCAATCTATATTTTAGGGATGATTGTTCATAATAAGCATGTAACGGATGCATTTGAATCTGAGGGAATTATTACATTAGATGGTGCAAATCGTTTAGATATTTTAGAAAAAGTAGAATCTGGAACTGTTATTTTCACTGCTCATGGTGTCTCACCAGAAGTACGTGAATTGGCACGTCGTAAAGGGCTTGTGTCGATTGATGCAACATGTCCAGATGTGACGGTGACACATGACTTAATCGAAGAAAAAACAAGAGAAGGTTACGATATTATTTATATCGGTAAAAAGGGTCATCCAGAGCCTGAGGGTGCGATTGGTGTTGCACCAGACCATGTACATCTTGTACAACATATTCCTGATATCGAGGCACTCGACTTACAAAACGACAAGTTGCTTGTAACGAATCAAACAACGATGTCACAGTGGGATGTTCATTCTTTAATGGAAGCGCTAAAACTGAAATATCCACATATTGAAGTACATGAAGAAATTTGCTTAGCTACACAAGTGCGACAAGAAGCTGTTGCAAAACAAGCAAATCAAGCTGAGCTTCTAATCGTTGTTGGTGATCCGAAAAGTAACAACTCGAACCGTTTAACACAAGTATCTGAAGAAATTGCGAATATAAAATCATATCGTATTTCAGATGTATCTGAATTAAAAACAGAATGGCTTGAAGGTATTGATGTTGTCGGCATAACAGCAGGCGCTTCTACACCAACACCGATTGT
Organism: Kurthia sp. 11kri321; assembly: GCF_001534765.1. Classification (NCBI taxonomy): domain Bacteria; kingdom Bacillati; phylum Bacillota; class Bacilli; order Caryophanales; family Caryophanaceae; genus Kurthia; species Kurthia sp. 11kri321. The sequence goes on along the minus strand of NZ_CP013217.1, from coordinate 1,108,454 downwards.
AAAAGAAGTCATTAAGTTTTTAGAGCAGTATGAACACGACAATCCTGAAACACATAAAATCGTCCGCACGGTTACACTTGATAAAATCTTACCAAAGATTAAAGAACCTAAACCGGTTGTACGTATTGAACCATACGAAGCACAATAACAAAAATGAGGTGTCGCGATAATTGCGATACCTCATTTTTATTAAATAAATTGGAAAGGCTCTGTTGATGGTTCACTTACAATAAATTCACATGGAATGTTTTGTTCTGCACATAAGGCTGTCATCTTTTTAGCGACGCCCTCTTTCATCACACTCTCAACATGATGCCCTGGGTCGACAACCGATAAACCGAGCGCTTCAGCATCTTGTGCAACGTGGAAGTATAGATCGCCTGTTACAAAAACATCAGCTCCTGCATATTTTGCAGCACTTACATATTTATTACCGTCTCCACCGAGTACAGCAATTTTTTGAACAGTTGAGGTAATGTCACCTACTACACGAACAGCTGGTACATGTAATGTGCGTTTAACATGTTCTGCGAATTCTTTTAGGGTCATTGGATTTTCTAATAAACCTAAACGTCCTAGTCCCATCTCTTTTGAAACTGTTTCTAAACGATATAAGTCATGAGCTACTTCTTCATACGGATGATTTTGCTTCATTGTTTTAATGGCTTTCTTCTGTAAGGATTCTGGAATCACAACTTCCACTTTCACTTCAGCCTCTAAATGTACTTCACCTTTTTCACCAACAAAAGGTGTCGCACCGTCCAATGCTCTAAAACGCCCTTCACCTGCTGTTTGGAAACTACAGCTATCGTAATCACCAATATGACCTGCACCGATTTGTGCAAGTGCTGTACGCAATTGTTTTGCATGACTTTCAGGAATATAGACAGCTAGTTTAAAGTAGTGTTCTTTATACGTTGGCACTAATACTTTTGTTTCGTGTAATTCAAGTGCCTCAGCTAATAAATCGTTCACGCCACCTTCAGCTACATCTAAATTCGTATGCGCTGCATAAACTGCAATATCATGTTTAATGAGTTTTTCAAATAACTGACCTTGAGGAGAGTCCGTACGTAAATGCGCTAATTTACGGAAAATTGGTGGATGGTGCGCAATGATCAATTCGCAACCTTTTTCAATTGCTTCATCTACCACTGCATGATTCACATCTAATGTAACCAACACTTTTGTAATATTCTTATTTAGTGTTCCAACTGCTAAACCGATAGGATCATTTTCCATTGCTGCATATTTTTTTGGTGACCATGATTCAAATAATTGAATAATTGTTTGACCACTTACTGCTTTCATGCCAACACATCCTTTACAATCGCTATTTTTGCGTGTAACTCTTTCTGCTTTTCTTGAATAGCTTCTGTTTGCTCAACTTCTGCAATCGAAGCTAAAATTTGTTGCCACTGTTTGACTTCACCTGTCCATTTTTCAACGAATACATCATTTTTTTCACGCATAAGGTAAGGTCCAACTAATAATTCTGCTTCTGTTAAATTTTCTGTCCCACGTTCTAATACGAGTACTTCATAAATTTTACGATCTTCTTTTAAAATCGCTTCATCTATCACTTTCCAACCATTTTGCTTTGCCCACACACGAATAGCCATTGCATGAATATTCGGCTGTAAAATAAGACGCTCAACAGTGTGTAAACGTGTTAAATCCTTATTTAAAATAGAGGCAATTAGCGGGCCGCCCATTCCAGCAATCGTTACAGCAGTTACACCATCTTCATGCTCTACTGCTTCCATACCGTCTGCTAAACGAACCGTAATTTTGTCTTGTAATTGTTCTGTTCTTACTTCTTTACATGCAGATTCATAAGGTCCCTTAACAACCTCACCTGCAATTGCTTTTTGGACGATTCCTTGATGTACAAGATAACATGGTAAATACGCATGATCTGACCCGATGTCAGCTACTACTGCGTTTTGAGGCACATACGCCGCAACTGTTTGTAGTCTTTTTGATAATTTCTGGGCATTCATAAATCACGTGCCCTCCCTTCCATCCTATTGTAGCGAATTCCCTGAATAAAGAAAAGAGGCTTAAGTTAAATCCCTCGCCTCTCTATCCCTTATAAAAAAATAAAATAATAGCCCAACATTAAAACAATACCTAAAATACCAGAAATCATGAAATAAATGAGCTTTTTCTGAACTCCTACAATAATCCAAAGTATGCAGTTTATTAAGAGTACACCAAGCGTAATGAGCGAATGTCCTGGCGCTAATAAAGTGGATACTTTAATGGAGATTGCAAACAGTAACAGTGCTGCTGTTGCATAAACGAGCGTATTTGTTAAAGTCCGATTATTCGCTGTTTTCAGTAAATAGTACACAAGTGCAATGAAAATAATACAGCTTAATGCGATGAGAATGATTGCATATTTTTGTGCAAATAAAAACATGAGTACAATCATCGCTAATGTCGTTAATGCTAACATGAGCATCTGTACTACTTTAATAATCGGTGCAGAGTCTTTCTTCAATACAGCTTGTTTCGATAATTCTTCTTCTTGTTCTTCAAGAAGCGCTTCCCCTTCTGTATATAATTGCATTAAAAAATCGCAATAATGTTCAGGTAATAAATGATTCTTCTTCCAAAAAGAAATCTCTCGTATAATCAGCTTCTTCTTTATTTGTTCATTGTCCATAAACGCCGCTCCTCCAACTACCAGATCTATACATATTATCGGACTAAAACCAATTATGTAAAGTCTAATTTAGCAGGAACAAAAAAACGGTATATAGCTCTTGTTAAAAGCCATATACCGTAATTATAATCCTATTCTAAGAAGTCTTTCAGACGTTTACTACGTGATGGATGACGTAATTTGCGAAGTGCTTTTGCTTCAATTTGACGAATACGTTCACGTGTTACACCGAATACTTTACCTACTTCTTCTAGTGTGCGTGTACGGCCATCATCTAAACCGAAACGTAAACGTAGTACATTCTCTTCACGGTCTGTTAATGTATCAAGTACATCTTCTAATTGTTCTTTTAATAATTCATAAGCTGCGTGATCAGAAGGTGATTGTGCTTCTGAATCTTCAATGAAGTCACCTAAGTGCGAATCGTCTTCCTCACCGATTGGTGTTTCTAATGATACGGGTTCTTGTGCAATCTTTAAGATTTCACGTACTTTTTCAGGTGTTAAATCCATTTCTTCACCAATTTCTTCTGGAGATGGTTCGCGACCTAAATCTTGTAATAATGAACGCTGTACGCGAATTAATTTATTAATTGTTTCGACCATGTGTACTGGGATACGAATTGTACGCGCTTGGTCAGCAATCGCACGTGTAATCGCTTGACGAATCCACCATGTAGCATAAGTTGAGAATTTGAAGCCTTTACGGTAATCGAATTTTTCAACTGCTTTGATTAGACCCATGTTACCTTCTTGAATTAAATCAAGGAATAGCATCCCACGACCGACATAACGTTTCGCAATACTTACTACAAGTCGTAAGTTCGCTTCAGCAAGACGTTTACGCGCTTCATCATCGCCTGCTTCAATACGTTCAGCTAATGAAATCTCTTGTTCAGCTGTTAATAAGTCTACGCGACCGATTTCTTTTAAATACATACGTACAGGGTCATTAATCTTAACGCCCGGTGGTACACTTAAATCGTTTAGGTCGAATACTTCTGCTGAGTTATCGCCTGCTTTTAAAAGACGCTCTAAATTCTCTTCATCGCCTGCTTTACCGCCTAATTCGATACCATTCGTTTCTAATTTATCGATAAATTCTTCGACTTGGTCTGCTTCCATTTCGTAAGAACTTAATTTGTCTGCTAGCTCTTTATACGTTAATTCACCTGATTTTTTACCTGCTTCAAGTAAACTTTTTTTCATTTCCTCTAATGTGTGCTCGTGTTCCACTTTTGTTACTTGTACAGCTTTTTTACTTTTTTTCGGTTTTTCTGCCATAGTTGTCTTCCTCCTCCTAACAGTCAGATTCTTTAAAAGACTGCTAGTGATTTTTTTAAATCAATTATTTCTTGAGAAAGCGCAATTGCACTTTTTAAGTCATGCAGTTGCTCTGCTTCTTGCAATGCATGTGTTTTGTCTGCGATTTGTTGCTGGATTTTAAACTTTTTAACCTGTTTCAGACAATCGGCAATTTCCTCATCTTTATGGTCTGGATCTCGATCAACTAGTGCAGCTTCCATTACAATTTTACGCAATTCTCTATCTTCGACAATTTCAGCAAAACGCTGATAATCTGCTTTTTCATGCGATTCATAAAAGCCCATGAGATGGACGTAAATAGCCAAATAGTCTTCTCTTACAAAAGGTGCTCCTTCTTGATGTTCGCGGAAGTCATCTGCCACATCAATACTATGAAGTAAATGGGCTAATAACAACCTTTCTGCTCGATCAATTGCTGTATAAACACGCTTTGGCTGAACCGCTTGTTGCATCGGTTGTTCTTGTTCATGTCGCATATTTAGATTTGTCTGTGAGCGTTCTTGTTTTTGTGCTTCTTTAAGACGCAATTGACTTTGTAAGGTTTCGACTGAAACTTGTGTTTCTTCCGAAATACGTTTGACATACAGTTCTCTTTCAATTGGTGAAACACCACTTGTAAGATAGGATAAAGCTTCATCCGCATACTGCTGGACATCATTTGGGTATTGAAAGTTTTTGTTACGCTTCGCATACATCATCATAAAACTAATATAAGATAATGGCTCAGCAATGACTTGATTCTGGAACGCTTCCGCTCCGTTATTGCGTATATATTCATCCGGGTCCATACCTGCTGGTAAAGTTGCAACCTCAACGGTTAAATTTTCTGCATGTAACATTTCTGCAGCTCTTTTTGCAGCTTCAAAACCGGCATGGTCACCATCGTAACAAACGATAATATGATTCGTGATGCGCTTTATTTTTTGAATATGTTGCGGTGTCAATGATGTTCCCATTGTGGCAACACCATGATGAACCCCGACATTCTTAGCAGCAAGTACATCCATAAATCCTTCGAAAATAATGAGCTTTCTTTCTTTCCGAACGATGGGTCTCGCTTGATCTAGGTTATATAATACTTCACTCTTTCGGAATATAAGCGACTCAGGGCTGTTCATGTATTTCGCCTGTTCTTTATCTGCTTCTAAAATTCTACCTGAAAAGGCGATAATTTTCCCCGTATCATCACGAATTGGAAACATAATTCGGCTTCTGAAACGATCGAAGTAGCCTGAGCCATCTTCACGTCGAATTGATAAGCCACTTTGTTCTAACTCTTCATACGTAAATCCTTTTTGATGTAATAAAGTAGTAAGCGATTCCCAGTGTGGCATACTAAATCCGATGCCATAGGTCTTAATCATTTCTTGCGTAAAGCCACGTCCTTCTAAATAACGTAAGCCTTCTTCACCTTCTTCTGTATTCAACAATAAGTGTTGAAAATACTGTGCTGCAAGTATATGCGCTTCCTTCATTCTCTCTTCTTCTGGAGAAGTTTCGGTTGTTAATCTATGTTGCGCTTCAGAAGATGACACTTCAACATGTACACCAACTTGATCACCTAATTTACGAACCGCTTCCTGAAAACTCAAATTCTCAATGTCCATAAGGAATGTAATCGCGTTACCGCCTGCACCACATCCAAAGCAATGAAAAATTTGTTTTTCTGTAGAAACAGAGAAAGACGGTGTCTGCTCACCGTGGAATGGACATAATCCAAAATAGTTGCGTCCACGCTTCGTTAGCTGCATATAACTGCTAATTACGTCTACGATATCTGCCTGAGAACGAATTTCTTCAATTAACTCCTCAGGGATTCTTTGAGCCATTTCATCACCATCTTTTATACTTGCTATAGGTTACATTCTATATCCATCAATTAATATCCTTCTAATATGAGACATTTTATTTTAAAATATCTAAAATAATTAAAAGTTATTACTCTTATTTTTACCTCAATTTTTTATTGTAAAACATTTGTACCTTTAAATCTAGTATATTTGACGAATTCAACCAAAAAAAGTTTCATCTTTTATTTTCCATTTAGTACAACGTGGTAAAGACTTCTTTTTCTAAGAAAACAATTTATTGACTTAAAAGGAAAATAAAGTCCGTCTATCCTCGTAATCATGTAAGAGGAATTAGACGGACTTTTATTGATTTTTTTGCAGTCGATGAATAATATCATTTGCAGTTTCTTCTACTGCTTTATTCGTCACATCAATAACCGGACAACCGATTCGATCAACGATGCGTTTAAAATGTTCAATTTCTTCGTCAATGCGCTCGAACTTTGCATAATTCGCACCATCATTTAATCCAAGTGCGATTAAGCGTTCTCTTCGAATACCATTCAGTTTCTCAGGCGAAATAATCAAACCAAAGCATTTTTCCGGTGGTACTAAAAATAATTCTTCCGGCGGCTCTACTTCGGGCACAAGTGGTACATTGGCTACTTTATAACGCTTATGTGCTAAAAACTGTGATAATGGTGTTTTCGATGTACGTGACACACCAATTAGAACAATATCTGCCTTTAATAGACCACGTGGATCTCGTCCATCATCATATTTCACCGCAAATTCGATTGCTTCAATCTTTTGGAAGTAATCATCATCTAACTTCCTTACAAGACCTGGTTCCTCAATCGGCTCTAAATGTAAAGAATCACTTAACATTTCCATTAAAGGACCCATTAAATCATTGTGTGGAATACGATACATTTCACACTCTGCGTGCAAGAAGTAGCGAAGCGATTCTTGGACAATCGTATAAACAATCATCGCTTGTTGACTTACCGCAATTTGAACAATCTCCCTTAATTGTTCCTTACTATCGATATGTGGAAAGCGTTGAAATGTTACATCTTGTAAACCTGGTCTAAATTGGCTAACAGCTGCTTTCGCTACTAACTCCCCCGTCTCTCCGACAGAATCTGAGACTACATATACTAAAATTTTATCCATTTAACGCACCACCTTACAAATCATGATTTTCAGCGAGCGATAAAAACGCACGCGTAATATTTGTTTTTGTAATTCTTCCAATAACCTCATAACCATCTGGGTGCTCTACCACCACAGGTAATGCGTCAATTTGTCTTTCAATTAACTTATTTGCAGCTTGAATCAGTCCATCTGTTTTAAAACAAAAAGCAATGTTCGGCATTCTTGTCATAATAATATGTACGGGAATATGATTCAAATCTTGGCTCCCTATACTTGTACGTAGTAAATCTTTTCGAGATAAAACTCCTGTTAAATACGCATTTTTATCAACGACAAAAAGTGTTCCAACATCCTCTAAGAACATTTGACAGATGGCATCATAAACTGACATATCCTCTGCTACAACAATCGGTATTGACTGGAAGTCTTTTACCTTCATATTGGTCATGCTTTCAACAACTGCTTGTCCTGTTTTCTTACCAGAATAGAAATACCCAACACGTGGACGTGCATCTAAAAAGCCCGCCATCGTTAAAATAGCGAGATCTGGTCGTAACGTCGCACGTGTTAAGGACAGGCGCTCTGCGATTTGCTCTCCTGTAATTGGTCCATTATTCTTGACAATTTCCAATATTTCTTCCTGACGTTTGTTGAGTTCGATATCACTCACCGCCCCAAAAGTGTTATACTTAATTCTTAATTATTATATACTATTTTTCTAAAGATTGCTAAGAAAAGTATTGCGTGATACAATATCTTCAAACAATATAGGCGATGAACGAAATATAAGTATGTGGTCATTTAAAAGCGAGTAGGGGTTGGTGAAAGCCTACACGAACACAGAAAAGGCATTCGGGAGCCATTTTATGTTAAAGAGGGCTATTTGTATAGCCAATCGGGGTGGAACCGCGGGTTAAGTACTCGTCCCCGGGCAGAAAGTTTGCCCGGAGACGGGTACTTTTTTCATTTTTATTTTTTAGAGGAGGTCATTTTTATGACAAAATCAATGGAGAGTATTGTAAGTTTAGCAAAACACAGAGGTTTCGTATTTCCTGGTTCGGAAATTTACGGCGGCTTAGCAAACACATGGGATTACGGTCCACTAGGTGTTGAATTAAAAAACAATGTAAAAAAAGCATGGTGGGATAAATTCGTTCAAGAATCTGAATACAATGTTGGTTTAGACGCAGCGATTTTAATGAACCCAAAAACGTGGATTGCTTCAGGCCATGTAGGTAACTTCAACGATCCAATGATCGACTGTAAATCATGTAAAGCACGTCATCGTGCAGATAAATTAATCGAAGATGCTTCACTTGAAAAAACAGGCAAAGAAATTATCGTAGACGGTATGAGCTTTGATCAAATGAAAGAAAAAATGGTAGAACTTGATGTAACTTGCCCGAACTGTGGTGCAAATGACTTCACAGATATTCGCCAATTCAACTTAATGTTCAAAACATTCCAAGGTGTAACAGAAGATTCTACAAATGAAATTTTCTTACGCCCTGAAACAGCACAAGGTATTTTCGTTAACTTTAAAAATGTACAACGTTCAATGCGTAAACGTACACCATTCGGTATTGCACAAGTAGGTAAATCATTCCGTAACGAAATCACACCTGGTAACTTTACATTCCGTACACGTGAATTCGAACAAATGGAATTAGAATTCTTCTGCAAACCAGGTGAAGAATTAGAATGGCATGCTTATTGGAAAGAATTCTGTAAAAACTGGTTATTAAACCTTTCAATGAAAGAAGATTCAATGCGTTTACGTGACCATGAAGAAGATGAATTATCTCACTACTCAAACGCAACAACAGACATCGAATTCCGCTTCCCATTCGGTTGGGGTGAACTATGGGGTGTTGCATCTCGTACAGACTTCGACTTAAAACGCCATATGGAACATTCAGGTGAAGACTTCACATATATCGACCCTGTAACAAACGAACGTTATGTACCATACTGTATCGAACCATCATTAGGTGCTGACCGTGTAACACTTGCATTCCTATGTGACGCTTACGAAGAAGAAGAATTAGAAGGCGGCGACACACGTACAGTTTTACGCTTCCACCCTGCTTTAGCACCATTCAAAGCAGCTGTATTACCATTATCTAAAAAATTATCTGACGGTGCACATGACGTATGGGCTGAATTACGCAAGCACTTCCCAGTTGATTATGATGAATCACAATCAATCGGTAAACGCTACCGCCGCCAAGACGAAATCGGTACACCATTCTGTATCACATACGACTTCGACTCAGCTGAAGACGGCATGGTAACAGTACGCCACCGCGACACAATGGAACAAGAACGCATGCCAATTGCAGACGTAAAAGCATTCATTGAAAAAACACTAGAATTTTAATATAGAAAGATGAAATCGCTCGTCACATCTGGCAACACTACAGGGCACGAATGGAAAGTAGCTCTTTACTTTCCACCGAGTGACCGAAGTGGTGTGAAGATGTAGCGATTGAATCTAAATGACTGTATGAAAAAAATAAGCCAACGAATCGAAGTAACAATCGGTTCGTTGGCTATTTTTATAACCTTATTCGATAACAGCAAAAGTCATAACCAAATAGGAAGATACAGGCATATGGATGATTGTTCTAGAAAGTTGTTCACCATTTTCTAAATTAAATTCATTTATTTCACCACGTATATTTTCATCATCTTTGCTGTTACGAAGATCGTACATCGTAAAAATATAGGCTTTATTTCCTTTAACCGTTATTTGTTCAGTGAGTGTACTTTTTTGATCGAGGGCTGAACGTTGATTCTTCGGTATTTTGAACGTACGTTTTTGAATTTGTTCTTGTTCATTCATCACATACGTTTCTAAATACCCACTTAAAATTACAAGTTGATGATTGACAACTGCAAGCGAGTCCGGGTTGAAATTTTCATCACCAATCGGTATTTTTTTAACGATTTCCAATGTTTTCGGATCAATTTTAACCAGCTTTCCTGCGTTTATAACTGTATGATCATCCGCACCCGTTCTCACTTGATTGACTGCATAATACAAATAACCTTTATAAAAGACTAATGCTGGATTACCTGGTAAGCCAGATTTTGAGTATTCTTCATCATCTAACTCTAATTTCTTTGAAGAAACAACTTCCTCGCTTTTTAAATCAATGTGATGGATATAAGCGATTGCATCAGGGTCAGCTGTCGTAATGTATGCGGCATCTTTTTCAATATGTATAGAATGTGTAAAACCATGTGGGATTGTAAGAGATTTCTTATTACTTGGTTGATTCCGTTGCCAATATACAAGTTTTTGACCATTTTTTAAATCTCCTGCAATATCATAGATCACATAATCATCATTCGATTGAATTGAAAATGAATGACTTGCATTTTTATTTAAATTAATAGACTCAATCTTACCGGTTTTTAAATCGATTGAAGAACGTTGGGAAGATCGATTATTTACGACATACGCTTGATTGTTCGTTGATGTCATACTAATGGGTTCCGCTAAATCTTGTTTAGTGCTTTGCGATAAAAAGTTCCCTGCTTCGTCAATGACATAAAATGCGCCTGTATTCGCTTCATTCATACTTCTTAACTCTGAAAAGGCTAATACATATTTGCCATTTTTCATGTTTAATGTGTTCGTTGCTTTAGGGATATTTTCTATAAGCTGCACTTCTTTTTCTTCTAAATGAGGAGAATACGCCATATAAACAATAAGACGTGGTAAAAAGTAAGATGATGTCGCAATGACAATTAAAATACTTCCGATGATATAAAACCATTTATATTTTTTCATTAATAGCTCCTTCTTCATATGTTTATGTAGAATTTATATTAAATCCATAAAACACTACGAACTCACTTAATTATGACATATATAACCATAAAATCAATATTTTTCATTTTTTTCTTCTATGTATAAAAGTGTTTTTATTTTTTAAAGTAGCTTATAATGAAAGATATAGTACAAGCTTGAAAGGACTTGATGTTTTGAAACAAAAACTACATCGCATCTTTTCATATGGCACGCTCGCAATTAAATTCGATGAAGCTTTAACCGTTGGACTTGCTTTAGATGATGAACTCGTAGTGTCAAATGGACAATTTGATATACCACTTAAAGTAATTAGTGCGAACATCTCACCAACATATCCTGATATTCTCAACGTTGAAGTATCAAAAGTGTTTTCTTATGTAGCTGATCGCAAATATACACCGCGACAAATACATGATATGAACACGCACATATTAAATCAACAAAACATGCAAATCGATGCAGCACAGTTACCATATGAACAAAATATCGTTATGAGTCAAATTTTCTGGGATACTTCGATGTATCATGAAATGAATGACTTAGACGGCGAAGAATTTTTATATGAATAAAAAACAGCCACCTGATTATTCCTCAGGTGGCTGTTTTTCTGTTTGATTGAATAACAGTGGCGTGCGCTCTAGCTGCGTTATAAAACTTTTCGACTTAAAACGCATGCCGGATTGTTCTTCATAAATCGTACTCACAATATTTTTAATAAAGCGTTTCGTTTCTTTTTTTAATGTCAAATTCCCCACTTGGTCAATTGGCATATTATAAAAAATACGAATTAACTTTAATTGTGTTGGCGTTAAACGAATAATATAAGGATCCATATGAAAACAACGATGGCATAAAAAGCCACCTTGACCAAATGAAAAGGCAAACTCCCCTTCTACACTGCCACAACCTGCACAATGCGATAATGTCGGCTGTACACCTGTAAAGGGCAGCATCTTCCATTCAACAAATAAAGAAATCGCTTCTGGATCATAACCTTCTTCAATTGCATGAAGTGCTTGTCTTAACATATGAAATACACCAGGTTCTGGGCGATCATTTTCAACTAATCGGTCGACCATCTCCATAACATAGCTTGCATAGGCTGTTGCTTCAATATCTTGCTGGATATGACGCATCGTCGAAATGGCTTCACCTTGTTGGAGCGTTCCCATACCTTTCCCCTTCGCCACTAAGAAGTTTCCATGTGTAAAAGGCTGTGTCACACCAGAAAGACGGCTAGAGGGCTTTTTAGCACCTCTAGCCATTACTGCAATCTTCCCTGCTTCTTCCGTCATTAAAATAACGACTTTATTCGTTTCACCGTATGCACGAGTTTTCAAGACAATGCCTTCTAGTTTACTGAGCAATGCCTTTCACTTCCTTCTAGTATTCGTCGTCACGATAACCGAAATCACGTAATTGAGATGAACGGTCACGCCAATCTTTTTGTACTTTTACCCATAGTTCTAAATAGACTTTTGAGCCAAGTAAGTTTTCGATATCTTTACGTGCGCGTATTCCGATATCTTTTAACATCGCACCGCGTTTACCGATAATGATTCCTTTTTGTGAATCACGTTCAACGATAATCGATGCCGTAACACGTACTTTTTCATTTTCGTCACGTCGAATTTTTTCAATTTCAACTGCGATTGAATGTGGTACTTCATCGCGTGTTAAGTGAAGTACTTTTTCACGAATCATTTCAGCGATGATAAAACGTTCAGGGTGATCCGTTACTTGATCTGCTGGATAGTATTGTGGACCTTCAGGTAAATATTTTTTAATCGTTTCTAATAGACGATCGACATTATTTCCTTGAAGTGCTGAAATCGGAATAATTTCTGCAAAATCAAATGCAGTGCGGTATTCTTCAATTTTCGCTAACACTTCATCAGGATGAATAGCATCAATTTTGTTTACAACTAAAAATACAGGTGTTTTTGTACCTTTTAACATCTCCATTACATACTCGTCGCCAGGTCCTAATTTTTGTTCTGCGTTAATCATAAACATAATGACTTCCACTTCACGTAAAGCATTTTTTGATACTTTTAACATGAATTCGCCAAGTTTATGTTTTGGTTTATGGATACCTGGTGTATCGATGAAGATCATTTGTGCATCATCTGTTGTTAATACACCTTGTACTTTATTACGTGTTGTTTGTGGCTTATCACTCATAATCGCAATTTTTTGACCGATGACACGATTTAAAAATGTTGATTTTCCGACGTTCGGACGTCCAATAATTGAGATAAAACCTGATTTAAATTGTTTATTCTGTTGCATGTAATACATCCTCCGGGGTAAAGGCTCCTGGTAGTAATTCTGCTACCGTTGTTTCTTGTACATCGCCTTTTAAATTTGTTAAATATACGGGCATATCAGGGGCACAGAATTCTGAAATCACCTGTCTGCATGCGCCACATGGAGCTACAGGACCTTCTGTATCTGCTACAACCGCAAGTGCTGTAAATTGTTTTGTACCTTGTGATACAGCTTTAAAAATCGCTGTTCGTTCAGCACAGTTTGTTAAACTATAACCCGAGTTTTCAATATTACAACCATGAAATACTTCGCCGTCTTTTGATAATAATGCGGCTCCGACAGGGAATTTTGAATACGGTACATAGGCGAATGAACGCCCTTTTTTTGCTTCTTCCATCAGTTGTGTTGGATTCATATACTCTCTCCATTCTATTTACTAGAATTCAAACCATTTTGGCAAAAAGATAATTAAGCCAATGATCACACTAAAAATTGCTGCGATTAATACAGCTCCTGCTGCTAAATCTTTCGCTCGTTTGGCAAGGGGATGAAATTCATCCGTCACTAAATCTACTACGCGCTCGATAGCGGAATTCGTCATCTCTAATGATAACACAGCTGCGATTGCAAGGAGTAGAATTGTCCACTCATTTGCTGAAATTCCTGTTAAAAACCCAGCTATTATAACGACAACCATCGCAAATAAGTGAAATCGAAAATTCCGTTCACTACATACTGCCCGAACCCCTGCAAAAGCATACATAAATGATTTAAAAAACTTTTTAATCACGTTCATTTTTGTCACGTGACAAACCAAATGACTCTAAAATTTCATCTTGCTTTCCAAACATAACTTTTTCATCTTCTGGTGTCATATGGTCATAACCTAGTAGATGTAAGAAGCCATGAACCGCGAGAAAACCAAGTTCACGTTCAAATGAATGACCGAACTCCTCTGCCTGTTCACGCGTACGATCAATTGAGATAATAATATCTCCTAATACACGCGGCATTCCTTCAGCAATAATCGCTGTCTCACCTTCACCTAATTCTTCTAAAGCGAATGAGATGACATCTGTTGGTGCATCTTTATCACGATACTGTTTATTAATCTCATGAATCGCTTCATTCGTCACAAACGTAACAGATAATTCTGTGCCTTCTTCAATATTTTCTACTTTTGCAGCATGTTGTAGTAAAGAGGAAACAAGTGCTATATCACTTTGTTGAACCTCTTCTGTTTCATCTAAAAAATCAATTTCTAATAGCATATAATGCCCTCCTAAGCTTTGTCTTGCTTCGGATACTCAATGCGTGAATGGAATGTTCCATTTAGTGTCTCACAAAAAACTTTTTCAATAATTTTAAGTTCTTTAATTGAAAGGTCACATTCATCCAGCTGACCATCCATTAATTTATCTTGTGCGATGGCGTGAACGAGATCACGAATTTTTTCTGCACTTGGCTCTTTCATCGAACGTACTGCTGCTTCTACACTATCTGCAATACAAATAATCGCATTTTCTTTTGACTGCGGTTTTGGACCACTATAGCGGAATTGCTCTTCCTCCACTTTTTCATCCAATTCTTTTGCCTTGTAATAGAAAAATTTCACCAATGTCGTACCATGATGTTGCTGTGCAATGTCAATAATTTCTCTCGGCATTTTATGCTTCTCTAAAATTTCCACACCATCTTCAACGTGGGCAATAATTATATCGCTAGATGCGTCTGGTGGCAACTGATCGTGCGGATTCAATCCGTTCATTTGATTTTCAACGAAGAATCCAGGTCTTCTTGTTTTCCCGATATCATGATAATAACAACCGACACGCGCTAATAAACCATTCGCACCAATCGCTTCGCAAGCCGCTTCTGCTAAATTTGCGACCATCAAACTATGATGATACGTTCCAGGAGCTTCCATTAAAATTTTCTTTAATAACGGGTGATTTGGATTCGATAATTCAATCAAACGGAAACTTGAAATAATCCCAAAACCTGATTCAATAAACGGTAACGAACCAATCGCAAGCGCTCCCGATAGAATCGCTGAAAATAATGCTGCAATTAAATAGAATGAGAGTTCATTCCACGTATAATTAGATTGCGTTAACAATAAATAGAATGCAATAAACAAAACATTAATTCCTGCTACTTGAAAACTCGCTGTTAAAATCTTCGAGCGATTTTCAATTCTTCTCGTAAATACAACACTTGCTAAACCACTAATAATCATATAAAGCGCCAATTCCATCTGAATAACAGTCGAATATCCCTCTTGAAAGATGACACCTGCTGATAACCCTAGCATGATTGTCGCTAAAATAGCGGCTCGTTCACTCACTAATATTCGGAGTAATAGCGGTGCGACAGCAGCTGGGAATAAGAATCCGACAATCACATCAAACTCACCATCAATTAAATTTAAAATTTGCATTAAAATAATTGATAGTAAATAAATAAGAGATGTAATCAGAACGTCACGTGTTTTTTCTGTATCAGCTTTTCGCTTATTCGCTGCAAAGCTTGCATAGAAGAATAGCATCTGTAGCAAAATTAAAATACCTAGACCAAGCTTTGGCTTAATGGACGCATCATCACTTAACAAACCAGTCAATTGAAGTTGACGGTAAATGTTCCGATCAATAACTTGTCCTTCTTGTACGATAATTTGTCCTTGTAAAATCTTTGTTGGATCTACACTCGCTCGTGCTAAGTCCATTCGCTCTTTTGTCGCTTTTTCATCTTTTGTCTCATTCACGACTAAAGCAGCTCGTCCAATACGGATACCCACACCTTGAAGTTTACTTGGGAATGTTGAGCTATAACGAATTGTACGCTCTACGCTTGCTCGCGCCTCCATCAGACGATCTTCACGAATAGGTGAAGACATTTGACGTTCTACTGCCTTTACAAGATCTTGTTGCGCTGTTTTTAATTCGGATTCGCTACTTGTTAATAGTAACTTTAAATCCGCTTCATTTAGCTCAATCTTATTTTCGTTGTCTGTAATTTTAGCTAAATCTGACTGCATACTTTTGATTTGTTCATTTAATGCTTTTGAGCGTTCTTTTCCTTTCGTATCAGCTACCTTTTTTTGTCGGTCAATTAAATCATCAAACAATGTATTCAACATTGAAATTGTATTTTTCCCTTTTTCTTCTGAATACGTATAAACAGGTTCTACTTCAGAAGCTGCTTCTTCTCGTTCTTTTTCGGTTTTTTCTGTATCTTCAACTGTTTTAACAGAACGAATCGTATCTGGGGACACTTGGAACAACTTTAAATCGTAATGTTCACCTCGTACATCTTTCATCATTAATAAATATTGAAAAAAGCCTGTTAGAATTAATATACCAGCTAGTAGCAGGGGGAAACGTACAATTTTCGTTATTTTTTCTATAAACTTTGACATCTTCACCCTACCTTTCTTTTATGTAGATTCATAGGAAAATTCGAGAACCCTTTTTGCATTCTCGAATTTCCTGTTCTATGCTTCACTTTTTTCATCATCATATGCCGTTATAATTTTCGCTACGAGTGGGTGTCGAACAATATCTCCCGCTTCTAAAATTTGGAAAGACACATCTTTCACTGAACGCAAGATATATTCAGCATGTGTAAGGCCTGAAGCTACACCCCTCGGTAAATCGATTTGTGTTTTATCTCCTGTTATAACCATTTTAGAACCAAAACCAAGACGTGTTAAAAACATCTTCATTTGCGCTTTTGTTGTATTCTGCGCTTCATCTAAAATAACAAAGGCATCATCTAATGTACGTCCGCGCATATAGGCTAGTGGCGCAATCTCAATCGTGCCACGCTCAATCATACGTGTTGTTTGCTCTAACCCTAATACGTCATGCAAAGCATCATATAGAGGGCGTAAGTATGGATCTACTTTTTCTTTTAAATCCCCTGGTAAAAAGCCTAGACTTTCTCCCGCTTCAACAGCAGGTCGTGTTAAGATAATACGCTTCACCGCATTATTTTTTAAAGCTGTAACAGCCATAACAACCGCTAAGTATGTTTTACCCGTTCCAGCTGGTCCAATTCCAAATACAAGGTCTTTATTGCGAATCGCTTTAATATAATTGCGTTGCCCAATTGTTTTTGCACGAATAATTTTCCCTTTTGTATTTCGCGCAATCACTTCATCATATAATTCTGCGAAATATTCAACCGTCCCCGCTTTTGACATCTCGATTGCGGAAACTACATCACGTTGATTGATGTTAATGTCTTTGCGAATCACTTTTAATAACTGTTCGATCAGCGCAGCCGCTTCAGCCTTTTGTTCGTCATTGCCGACGATGACAATCGAGTCGCCTCTTGTAATCATTTGAATATCGTATGTCTCTTCGATTAGCTTCAAATTTGCATCTGAAATACCAAGTAACATAACGGCTTCATTTGGATCTTTTAACGTTAGCTGAATAGGTTGTTGTTCTGTCATTTGAGCTCTCCTTAACGTACATCATATTTTTTATTTTTTTACTTTCATTACAAGTCTAAACATACTAGTACCTGTCTACACTTGTACTTTTTTCTAGCTTATCACTCTCTTTGTTTGCGTGCAAAAGTTTTATTGTTTTTCCGTAAAAGTTCTCGAAAAAAGAGTGAAGAGTTCGTGACATATAAAAAGAGACTTTGAAGTCTTTTTGATTTCAAAATCTCTTTTTGATTTATTTTCTTTTTGAAACAGGTGGCGCCAAAATTTCTGATACGATAATCGATTGAGCTAACTCACGTTGTGTACGTGGTAAGACCGACTGACTAGATGCAACTTTTCTTTTCGCAACCATTTTATTTGTTGCAGCAACCACTTTCGGACGTTCTGCTGCATTTTTAAATGGGCGAGAAGATTCGATAGTGTCGGTCGTAACATTTCGAGGTGTCGTAACACGCTTTTCTCTCTTAACCTGCTTCTTTTTTGGGTTTTCTGTTAATTGGCGATCTAATTCTTGTGAAACTTTCTTTGCGTAATCACCAAGTGCTTTAGATGTAGATGTCTTTTTTTGTGTTGGTCCTTGTCCCATAGAGGGCATTTGTTTCTTTGCAGATTTCTCTTCCTCTTTTGAACCTAAACGACCAATGACAGCACTGATTACTGATATAATGAGAAATATAATCAGACCTTCCATATGCCATCCTCCTTTAGCAAATCAGATGCCTATTCCTCACCTTTTGCGTGATTTTGATCCATCTTACTAATTGATTGACGCATACTTGTATCTGCTTGTACGTTTTGATAATTCATATAATCCATGACACCTAAATTACCCGATTTGAACGCTTCTGCTAGTGCAAGTGGTACTTCTGCTTCCGCTTCCACAACTTTTGCTTTCATTTCTTGTACTTTAGCAACCATCTCTTGCTCGTTAGCAACAGCCATCGCACGGCGTTCTTCTGCTTTTGCCTGTGCAATATTTTTATCTGCCTCTGCTTGTTCAATTTGTAATTCTGCACCAATGTTTTTGCCGACATCAACATCCGCAATATCAATCGATAGAATTTCGAATGCTGTACCAGAATCTAAACCTTTGGCTAGAACGGTTTGTGAAATCATATCTGGATTTTCTAATACTTCTGTATGACTTTTCGCGCTACCAATTGTGGATACAATCCCCTCACCTACACGAGCGATGATTGTTTCTTCACCAGCACCACCAACTAGACGGTCGATGTTCGCACGAACGGTAATACGCGCTTTTGCTTTTACTTCAATCCCGTTCATTGCCACACCAGCGATAAATGGCGTTTCAATTACTTTCGGGTTAACAGACATCTGTACAGCTTCTAATACATCACGACCTGCAAGATCGATTGCCGCACAGCGTTCAAATGTTAATTCAATGTTTGCACGATGCGCTGCAATTAATGCATTGACAACACGATCTACATTACCACCGGCTAAATAGTGACTCTCTAACTGGTTAATCGACACTTGTAATCCTGCTTTATGTGCTTTAATTAAAGGATTAACGATGCGTGACGGAATAACACGTCTTAAACGCATACCGATTAATGTGAAAATACTAACTCTTACACCTGCTGCTAAAGCTGAAATCCATAGTGCTACGGGTACAAATGTAAATAAAATTGCTAATAAAATTACCGCTACAACAATGACAATAATCATGCTAATGGCACTACCTGTTAACGCTGCTGTTCCCATAATTTAAAACCCCCTGTTTAATCTTTTTTCTCACGCACAACAATCCGTGAACCTTCTACTTTGACAAAGATGACCTCTTTGTCTGCATCGATAAAATTACCTTCTGATACAACGTCAATTCGTTCCCCGTTATACATCACAACACCAGACGGTCTTAATGCTGTAACTGTTCTAGCAGTTTGTTGCAATAACTCTGTACGGTTGATATTTGACACGTATCCACTTTCTGTATCTGTTGAATCGAATAATACCATTCGATTTAGAACAGATAGCTTCTTTCCAAAGAATTTCATCATAACCACCATCCCTATAATCGCGAGGATTAGTGCGATTGCAACAGCATATGCCATGAACGTAAAATTCGCGCCAGCATATAAAAAACTAATAACAATCAACACAAGACCTGTAATACCTATAATCATACCAGGAACCACTAACTCGACAAGCATACAAATAAACCCTGCAACAAATAATAGTAATAAACCGAATGTCGCATACCCTGCTATTATATGTGCGATAAAGAAAATCAGCACGAGTGTTACACCAATTATACCACTTGTATTCACTCCAGATGAAAATAAAGCACCGACAAATAACAAACTAATGATGGGCAACATGACGAGTACAACATATGGATTCGTTAGAAATTGTATTATTTCTCCCATAATGCAGGCACCTCCAATCTTATAGGGTTCGTGTCTTTATAATGGTATTTACGAATGAATATGAAAATGGTTTCATAAAATTTATTTTTCAAATATTTCTTTTAGAATCTCGAATAACTTGAAGTGCTAGTCTCACGAGTAGAAGCAGACTTAAAAAAAGACCTAAATAAGCTGCTGTATTCAAATAAACGACATAACTATTTTGAATAATTTGTGCTACTGCTAAAATACCAACTGATAAAACACCGAATGTAATCGCGACAAGTAGTAACAAAAATTGTGACAACCATTTCACTAAAAAAGCTTTGTTTGTTTCACTTGAGGTGAAGTCCATCTTCACCTTCACTTCACCTTTTTCAATTGTTCGTGCAATCTGATCGACACGATATGGTATTTCTTTAATAACTGGCCATGCAAGGAAGATCTCTTCTTGTGCTAGTTGTTTGAGCGACTTTACTTTTTCAATTGGCTCATGTATTTTAGCTGTATCTTTTGCAAAATCGCTTGCTTCTTTAAAGGCATCGAAGTCTTTTGAAACACTCTGAATCGTTCCTTCTAATGTTACAAGTGCTCTTAGTGCAATACCTACCATTGGAAAAAGTCTCATGTGATGTTTTTGAACAATTTTGAAGAGAGATTGTACGACTTGACTCGTCGAAATGTGATCTAAATAAGCCATTTCAACAAGTAACTGACTTACAGATTGTTCAAAACCTGGATCTTTCGCATGTTCGTCATTTTCCACAAGATGTTTCAATGAATCGACAACAATTCTTGCATTACCACGATGATAACCTAAAAATAATGTTTTGATTCCTTGCTGTTGCCCTTTACTAATACGTCCAACAGCCCCAAAATCTAAAAGCGCAACTTGTCCTGTATTTTTTACGATATGGACATTTCCAGGATGAGGATCCCCATGAAAAATCCCTGCCTTCATAACTTGAGATAAAAAACTTCCGAATAATTGCGTAAGCGCCTCTTCTTTCGTTACGCCATTACGATATAATGTTTCGTCTGCTTCTGTAATTTTCACACCATCAATATATTCCATTACTAGCACTGAAGAATTACTCATATGGCTATACACCTTAGGAATGACAACAGGATACTTACTATCTAAAGTAGAATTCGTAATTTGCTCCATATTTTTAAGCTCTATACAAAAATCAATTTCTTCTCGCATTCCTTTTGCAAAATTTTGTGCAAGTTCTGCAAAATTTAAATTCTCAGCCCACTGCGATTCCTCTGTAAGCCAGTGCGCAAAACTAATTAATAAATCTAAATCTCTTTGTAGTAAGTCTGCAATATCTGGACGTAATATCTTAACAACTACTTTTTCATACGTTCCGCTCAGCGTAGCTTGATGAACCTGACCAATTGAACCTGAAGCGAGCGGCTCAAAATCAAATCGATCGAAAGTTTTCTCCCAATCTTCACCTAATACAGATTGCATACGCATGGATATAGCTTCTTTCGGAATTGGTTTAATATTTTGTTGTAGCTCTGCTAACTCCGTTGTAAATGCCTCTGGTAATAAATCTTTTCTAGTAGATAGCATCTGACCAAATTTAATAAAGATTCCATCACATTCTTCTAACATCATACGAAACGAATGTGCATTTTTTCTCTCGGCTTCTGATGTACGCCAAATACCAAACGCGCGACCGATTCCATATTTAAACGCAATTCGAAGTACTGAAGTCAAACGTCTTTGCAAGCGCCATCTTGTCATAATTCTAGCAAAGATATTTTGTTTCGCTTGCTCAGCACTACTAATATGAACTGGCTCAAATAATTCTAAAACAAGATGCAACAACATCGTAATCAATAATAGACTCGCAAACCATATGAGTGTACTAAAAAACATCGACTCATCTTCAATTGGAGTATAGTAATCTTTACGGTGTTGGATAAACATATACCAATAAATAACCGACGTAATCGTTACACTTAAACCAACTGCAAATAAACGCTTGAAAATACTTAAACGCGTCCCGATTAATCTGCCTGTAAAGAAATAAATTAAAACTCCCACAAGCGTAAATTGGATAAACCAACTCAAAAATTGGATCATTTGGCTTCACCTCCCACTACTTTATATTGAAACATATTTCACAAAATTTTTCCTTTAAAACTATTTTCCTTTATAACGAATGTTACAATTATGTTATTTTAATCATAATGATTGGCAAAGTAAGTTTATGGGTGTAAAATAAATATATCAATTTTATAAAGGTGGCGTATTATAAATGAGAAAAAATTGGATCTTTTTCCTCGGTATTGGGATTTGGATTACTTCCATCGCTGCATTTTTTGAAATTACCAGTGTACCAGCTTTCAAGAGCTTTATAGATAAAATATTCGTTCAGCCGAATCCTGTTACATCAGTTTTAGCCTTTATTATGTTGGGTATTATTATCTGGTACATCTTAAAAGGAATCGAGCTTGGTAAAAAACAATCTATGGATTGATTGTGAAACTTCTTACATACAACTGTAAGAAGTTTTTTTATTTTTCGGATTATTTCTATCATTTGGTTTTATTCCCTTTATTTTCTTTGTGCTAACGAATTTAGACAACAAAAAACTCGCATGATTTGTTTGACAATTCATACGAGTTTTTTCTTATTTAATGCGTATTATTTTTCTTCTACTGTTTCACTTAATCGCGCCTCACGCTTATCCGCTATTTTTTTCTGAATATGATACCAGAAATAACATGCAATCATCGCTGGGACACCAAAGTATAAAACAGAACGTTGTTCAGGATCTAATAATAGACCAAGTGTTGCACCTAAACAAAGTAAAAATGCTAGAATTGGTACAAGTGGATATAATTTTACACGGAATTTTAAATCCTCTAATTTCCCGCCTTCTTTCAAGTATTGTCTTCTGAACATAAATTGTGAAACCACAATTCCCATCCAACCAACCACTACACCGAATCCTGCTACAGCAACTAACATCACATAAACTGTTGTCGGCGCAATAATACTTGATAATAGTGATAAACAAGAGATTAACATACAAACAATGAGCGCGTTCATTGGAACACCACGTTTATTAATTGTACCAAGTGCTTTTGGCACCATTTTTTCTTTTGATAATGACCAAAGCATACGTGTCGAAGCATATAAACCTGAATTTGCTACAGATAATAATGCTGTAATAATGACGAAGTTCATAATATCTGCTGCGTACGGAATACCTAACATGTCAAATACTGTAACGAAAGGACTTTGCGATACACTTGAATCTTCCCAAGGTAATAATGCACCTAAAACAATAATTGCACCAATGAAGAAGAATAATGTACGCCATACGATGTTTTTAATCGAACGTGGAATATCACGAGATGGGTTTTCACTTTCCCCTGCTGTAATCCCGATTAACTCTGTTCCTGAAAACGCAAAACTAATTGATACCATCGCAATTAAGATAGGTGCAAAACCATTCGGCAGTAATCCACCTTCACCTGTGAAATTCGATAATAATGGTGCATGCTCATGTCCAGTAACTGGTACAATGCCAAAAATTGCTGCAGCACCTAAAAAGATAAATATAATAACAATAATTATTTTTAATCCAGCAAACCAAAATTCTGACTCAGCAAAAAACTTTACTGATAAAGCATTAAAGACAAATATTGTTACCCCAAAAATAACGCTCCATACCCACACAGGCGATTCTGGGAACCATCTTTGCATCAATAATCCAACAGCTGTAAATTCAGATCCAACTGTTACTACCCAGTTTAACCAATAAATAATACCAACTGAAAAACCAACTCCTGGGCTAATATAACGTGTCGCATACTCATGGAATGATCCAGAAGTCGGATTATATACTGCTAACTCTCCTAAACATAGCATTACTAAAAACATTGTTAAACCACCAACAGCATATGCTAAAAGCGTACCAAAAGGGCCCGCGTTATGCATAATATTCCCCGTACTTAAGAAAAAGCCTGTTCCGATTACACCCCCAAGTGAAATCATGAACATGTGTCGACTTTTAATCGAACGTTGTAATTCATTTTGTTTCCCCATCCTGTCTCCCCCTAGTTGAAAAAAACTAAATTTACTGTTTGTAAACGATTTCTTATAAGTATAAAAATTTTTCTGAAATTTCTTTTTATACATTTTCTATATTTTTAAAATGTTCACAAAAAGTTCGTTAAGACTAAATTATCTTATCTTATACAAAATGGCAATACGGAAAATTTCTTTGCACTGCAAATTTTTTTTGCTATTCACTGTTGTTTTTTTATTTTAAATGCTAGTTTTCTATGCATAAAACCTCATTCTTTCAGCTTTTCTCAAAAAAAGATAATTTGCTTTTCATTTTACGAAAAAAATATTTTTATAAAAATAATTCAAATGTACTACCACTTTTTTTATTTGATACGCATTAAAAAAGCCTGAAAATCTCAAGGATTTTCAGGCTTTCATTCATTTGCAAGTTAAATAAATCATGATAGTGCGTGTTTTGAACGTAGGGATTGTCTAGGAATTAAATTACCACTTACGTTTTCGTGCAGCTTCTGATTTCTTTTTGCGTTTTACGCTAGGTTTTTCATAAAATTCGCGTTTTCTTACCTCTTGAATTGTACCACTTTTAGAAACAGTACGTTTGAAGCGGCGAAGAGCATCTTCAAGCGATTCGTTTTTTCTAACGACAGTTTTTGACATCTCTCTTTCCCTCCCTCCGACACACGTCAAAGCACAACCAATATGAATAACATATCGTTGTTTACTACAAGATTATATCCTATATACGTATAATGGTCAAGCATTGTGTTACATTAATATTCAGAATCTGATGATAAACCATTCATAATCTTTACACCTGAGCTTGCACCGATGCGATTTGCACCTGCTGCTACCATTTTTTCAACGTCTTCTAAGCTACGAACTCCTCCTGAAGCTTTTACGCCTAATTCAGCGCCTACAATACGTCGCATAAGTGCAACATCTTCAGCTGTTGCACCGCTTGTTGAAAAGCCTGTAGACGTCTTTACAAAGTCTAATTTTGCTTCTACTGCTAATTCACATGCTTTTTCTTTTTCTTCGTCTGTTAATAAACATGTTTCTAAAATAACTTTTACAAGTTTTTCACCCGCTGCTTCACGTACAGCTTTCATGTCTTCTAACACAACATCATATTGTCCCGCTTTTAATGCACCGATATTTAAAACCATATCAATTTCATCTGCACCATTCGCAATAGCATCTTTTGTTTCAAAAGCTTTTGTCTTAGCTGTTGATGCACCCAATGGGAAACCAATTACTGTACATACTTTTGATTTTGCTCCTTGTAATTCTTCAGCTGCTAATTTTACAAAATATGGATTAACACACACAGATGCAAAGTCATAGGTTCTCGCTTCTTTGCATAACTCTTTTACTTGTGCCGCTGTCGCCTCTGGTTTTAATAATGTGTGATCAATAAGTGATGCGATATTTGTTGTCATAAAATAGCTCCTTTTTTAAGTTGTACGTACCTCTTTATTAGCATAGCATGAATTCAATGAAAAGCCCAGTTTTACACAAAAAAATAGTAGAACGCATGCGCACGTTCTACTTCTCTACCGCTTTTTCAATTCCTCTAGCTAAAGCTTCTGCTATACGATTTTGATAAGCTGTTTTTGCTAGTCTTTCGTCATCTTGACGATCATTTAAATAGCCTAACTCTACGATTACAGATGGCATATTGGGCCAATTAAGTGCTGTCATTTGATCAGCATATAATAAACCTTTTTTATGAGTATCCAGTTTTGCCGATTTTATTTCATGTAATAGCACTTGACTAACTTTTCGATTCGCTTCCGTCAACTTTTTCGTATAACGATTGTTTTCATGCGCCATAATAATGTACATACCACGCCCATTTGCATCCTTTGCACCATCTGCATGTAGTTGAATATAAAGGTCTGCATTTTGTTTATTCGCAAATTCTGCACGCTCTTTTGTCGACTTGGCAATGACATGTTCTGTACGTGTTAATTTGACCTCATATTTTGAAGCATCTAATCGCTCTTTGATACGGTTTGCTACTTGTAGCGTCAATGCATACTCTGCTTGTCCTGTAGATACGCCATATGCACTTGCAGGCATTTTAGGCTTCCATGTATGTGAATCTGGTCCAATTGGCTCTAAACGCTGATCTCGATAACGTTGATGCCCTGGATCAATAACAATTATTTTTTTCTCTTTTTCTTTTACTTGTACGGGCTGTTCCATTGGTTTTTTCACAACTACTTGTTTTTTCGGTTGCACTTTTTGCACAACTTCTTTTTCTTCCACAATTGTTGGTTTAGGCGGTATGTATTGTAAAGCTTCCATATGCTTCTTTAAATACGTTTGTCCAAAAAACAAAAAAATGAGCGGTATAACGAGTGCAATTGCCACAATGAACATCCTTAAATATCTCAATACAACACATCCTTTTTGTTGAGATATTCTTAGTATAGCCTTTTTAGACTAAAATTTCATGTACAGTTTATATTTTCGCATGAAAAAAGCACTCCTAGATGTTTCAATCTAGAAGTGCTTTTTACAATACTACATATTATTTAGTGAATTTTGCTAAATCTGCAGTTGTTGGGTTCGCTTGGTAGTGTCCACCCTCGATTTCTAATGTTTGACCTGTCATGAATTTAGATTCATCTGACGCCAGGTACACAACACCATAACCGATATCATTTGCTTCACCATTGTAAGGTAATGCATTGTATTTTGTGAAAATATCAAGCATTTCTTGTGGTAAGCTATTTTTCGCTGCTGGAGTTAAAATTAGTCCTGGAGCGATTGCGTTACAACGGATATTATCTTTACCGTATTGTTTTGCAATATATTTTGTTAAGTGAACAACTCCAGCTTTTGAAGTTCCGTATGCTGAACGGATTGCATCTGAAGCGAACGCAGCCATTGAAGCTGTGTTAATAATTGAGCCGCCGCCAACTTTTTGCATGTGTGGAATAGCGAAACGAGAACCTAAAAGCACTGATTTTAAGTTTAAGTCCATTAAACGATCCCACTCAGCAAGATCTAAGTTTACAACATCTAAGTCTTTGTGTAAGTTTGTGCCACCTACGTTATTGTAAAGAATATCTAATTTACCGTAAGTGTCTACTGTATATTCAACAGCATCTTTAATTGATTGTTCTTCAAGTGCATTTAAAAATACACCTTCTGCTTCAAAACCTTGTGCTTTTAATTCTGCTGCTGCTTCTTTTGCACCTTCAACGTTGAAGTCTGCTAAAACTACTTTAGCGCCTTCTTTTGCTAATAATTGAGCAGAAGCTAGACCAATACCTGATGCTGCTCCTGTTACTAATGCTACTTTATTTTCTACGCGACCCATAATTAATTCCTCCTAATATTACAATCATCGAATATTTTAACACTATAAGATTAAGAGGTAAAGTAAAAAACTATTCTTTTTCTTTCGTCTTTTCCCAACATTCAATTTCATCTAAGTCAGGCATATCTGATGCATAAAATACAGGGTCTTTGCCTTTTTTTCGTTGAGCAGTATAGTGACTTAATAGTCGGAAAGCTACTTTATAAAGTAATAAAATCGCAGTCAAGTTAATAAGTGCCATAATCGCCATGAATAGGTCTGCTAAATTCCAAACAAGCGCAACTTTTGCATATGCTCCGAAAATTAAGAAACCAATTACTGCAATTCGGTAAATGAAAATCATTTTTTTAGAGTTTTTAATAAATTCTAAATTCGTTTCACCGTAATAGTAATTTCCAATTACAGAACTAAATGCAAAGAAGAAGATTGCAATCGTTAAGAAAATACCTACCCAATCACCAAGCTGATTTACAAGAGATTGTTGTGTAATATCAATTCGAGAATCTTCACCAGCTGTTTTGTAAACATCGCTTAATAGTACGATAACCGCTGTTGCTGTACATACTAAAATCGTATCAACAAATACACCTAATGTTTGAATTAAACCTTGTTTAACTGGATGCGATACACTCGCTGTTGCAGCTGCGTTCGGTGCAGAACCAAGACCTGCTTCATTCGAGAATAAACCACGCTTGAATCCTTGCATGATTGCTCCACCAATTAAACCACCAATACCTGATTGTAATGAGAATGCATCACTTACAATTAACGTAATTAAACTCGGAATTTCTGTAATATTTAACACGACAACCACAAGTGCAACTAAAATATAAGCAATGGCCATAATTGGCACAATCACTTGTGTTACATTCGCAATACGTTGTACGCCACCAAAAATGATGATTGCTGTTAGAACGGCTACGAATACACCCACCCATACTTTATCAATTCCAAAACTTGTTGAGAAAGAAGCAGCAATTGTATTCGTTTGCACTGCATTAAATACAAAGCCATAACAAAACGTAATCGCAATCGCAAACATAATTCCTAACCAACGTTTCTTTAGGCCTTTTTCAATGTAATAGGCTGGACCACCACGAAACGTATGACCATCTTTTACTTTGTATAATTGCGCAAGTGTACTTTCTACGAATGATGAGCCGGCACCGATTAATGCCATTACCCACATCCAAAATACTGCACCAGGACCACCGATTGCAATCGCTGTCGCAACACCCGCAATATTCCCCGTACCAATACGAGATGCAGCTGAAATCGTGAATGCTTGGAATGAAGAAATACCTTTTTTACCACCACTGATTGTCGCTTTATCTGTTAATACTCGAAACATTTCAGGGAATAATCTAAATTGAACCCCTTTTGACTTAACTGTGAAGAAAATTCCTGTAAATAATAGTAGAACGATGAGTATATATGAATACAAATATCCATTTAACTGATCAATCCAATTGCTCAAAATATCCAACTGTAAACTCCTCCTTTTAAAAGTACATCTTCTATTTTATACCTCAATTACGTAAAAAAAACCATCTCTTTTAAAAGAGACAGTTTTTTCGTTAAATTTCGACTTCTTCTAAAATGCGCACAAATTGTGCTTCTGTCTTTGGATATCCTGGTTTTGTAACTTTTACACGAACCATTTTACCAATCATATCTGGCGTACCTTCAAATACAACTTTTAAATAGTTCGCTGTATGCCCAACAAGCATCCCTGCATGCTCACCTTCTGATGTGATATCTTCTGGAATCACTTCTAGTAACTCTCCATCAAAACGAGAAGCATATTCTTTTGCTAGTTGATCATTTAATGTTAATAAGCGATGAACGCGTTCATTTTTCACTTCTTCATCCACTTGGTCTTCCATACGTGCTGCAGGTGTTCCTGTACGTTTTGAGAACGGGAATACGTGTAACTCCGCAAATTGATGTTTAGCGATAAAATTATATGTTTCCATAAATTCTTCTTCTGTTTCACCTGGGAAACCTACGATTACATCTGAAGTAATTGCTAAATCAGGTAATACCTCTTTCAAACGATCTAAGCGTTCACCGAAAAATTCCATCGTATATTTACGACGCATTCTTTTTAGAACCGTATCTGAACCAGATTGAATTGGAATGTGTAAGTGATTCACAATGACTTTTGATTCTTTTAATACTTGTAATACTTCATCTGTTAATTGAGACGCTTCAATTGATGAAATACGCAAGCGACGTAAGCCTTTTACCTGTGCTTCTAAATCACGTAATAACTGCGCTAAGTTATAATCTTTTAAATCTTGACCATAACCCCCTGTATGAATACCTGTTAACACAATCTCTAAATACCCTGCATCGACTAATTGTTGCGCTTGATTGATGACTTCTTTCGGATCACGTGAACGCATTAAACCACGCGCCCATGGAATAATACAAAACGTACAGAAGTTATTACAACCCTCTTGAATTTTTAAAGAAGCACGTGTACGGTCTGTAAAATAAGGCACATCTAATTCCTCATATACACGATTTTTCATAATATTACGTACTGCATTAATTGGTTTACGCTCTGCACGATATTGCTCAATATAACCAAGCATTTTCGAACGATCCTGTGTACCTACGACAATATCAACACCTGGAATTGCCATAATTTCTGCTGGTGATGTTTGTGCATAACAACCTGTTACACAAATCACTGCATCTGGATTTTGACGTACCGCACGACGAATTACTTGACGTGACTTTTTATCGCCTGTATTCGTTACGGTACATGTATTAATAACATATACATCTGCTTGATGGTCGAAATCTTTTCTTTCATAACCTTCGTCTTTAAATAATTGCCAAATAGCTTCTGTTTCATAGTGATTGACTTTGCATCCTAATGTATGGAAAGCTACGGATTTTGAAAGACTATTGCTCATTTTATTTCATCCTTTCATTACATCCACTAAAAAATACCGATAGGCATTATGATACCATACTCTCGCTATTCAATCTACTAACGTGACTGATTCACGCCACTCATTCTTTGTTCAATTATTTCTTGTAATTGTCTTGCATCATCAGAACGAATCGCTATTTTTGTATATTGTTTTTTCTTCCCTAAAAATAAAGTAGCTATAACAGGCTCTTTCAAAATTAGATAAAAATCAGGCTCTGGTTGAATGAAGTCATTCGCAACCAAATAAAAAATTTCCTTCTTTTGTTTTTTAGACACTTCACCGATTGACATATTGATTTGATCAATCTGATGAAATGGCACTTCTACCTTCTTCATTAATCCTAAAGAAAGATAAAGCATGTCTTTTGTATGATAAATTGGATTCAGGCGTGTCGCTTGTAAATCAGCTAAAAGAAATAAAACAGAATATATGTTAAATGCCAATAAAATGAGTGATAGCCACATCGACTGACCATGCAACCACCAATGAATCCCAATTGTTTCAATTACAATGCCATGAATCATCATTAATTGAATGGCGATATAACCTGATTTTTTATGAAGTGTGATGCCCTCTCGTGCTCGTTGTCTCCATGAAAAAATAGCGTAGTAACCGACAAGCATTTCCGTTAAAAACACTTGCACAATGGTATACTTTTGAGCGATTGATGGCGCTGATTTTTGGATTAAAAAAGGAATAGGTAACTTTTGTTGCTTGATATCACGTAACATGTTCGGCAGATACTTTATACAAATTAACACTAAACTAAGTTCGAATAACAATAGGAATACTTCAGCACTAAGACCAACAATTGTAAACCATTCAAATGGTGCTAAATAAGTATTTGGTATTAAGAAGCGAGCTAATAAACAGCCAAATGCTCCTAAAAAGATTGCCGTTTTAATGGCTAATTTCCGTTGATACAACATCCAACAAGCAGGTAATACAATGACTAAGTCAATTAACGAACCTACTACAACTTGTTTCGTTTCTTCTGTTAGTACTATATTTCTTAATTGCGTTTGATATAATACAGCATTACTACTTAAAACAATCAAGAAAAAAAGAAGCCAAATCGGTCTTTTTTGAACTTGTTCCATCTCTCCACACCCTTCCTTTCTTTTATTTTAAATGAAAGAAAAACACATAATCATTATATATATGTCAATTTTTTGTATTTTTGCACAAAAAAAGAGTCACACTTCATTGTGCGACCCTTTCGTCATTATTCAAATTCATATGAAATAGCAGATAAAATATAAAAAGGTGCTGTCTCTGCTCGTAAAATACGTGGACCTAGCGCAATGGTATGAGCACCTGCTTCTAGAAGCGCTGCTGCTTCTTCACGCGCAATACCACCTTCTGGACCAAATACTACACAAACATTTTGAAGCCCCTGTAAACCCTTTAAACGCTCTTTTAAAGAAGTTCTTTGTTCACTCTTTGCATGTTCTTCATCTGCTAAAAGAACTGCATCATACGTAGATGCAAGTCCAAGTAACTGTTTAAAAGAAAGAGGTGCTTCAATTGTCGGTACAACAGAGCGATGCGATTGTTCTGCTGCTTCTTTGGCAATTTTTTGTAAGCGTTGTTGCTTTTTCTCGCCTTTTTTATGATCCCACTTCACAATCGAACGTGCAGCTTCAAAGGGAATAAGCTTTGTCATGCCTAGTTCCGTTGCTTTTTGAACGATTAAATCAAGTTTGTCTCCTTTAGGTAGACCACAAGCGATTGTCACGTGAATCGGTAATTCTTTTGATGGAATTTGATGTCCGATTTTTTCAACAGTTACGGTTTGATCGCCAAGTTCTACAATTTTACATTGGTCGGCTACACGCGAATGGACGACGATAATCTCGTCGCCCACCTGCATACGCATGACCTTTGCGATATGTTTCGCATCCTCACCTGATAACGTGATTTGATTTTCTTCGAATACATCTTCTACAAAGTACCTTTGCATATTTACACCTCTTAGACTGGCTTTCTTGAAACGATGGTTACCCAATCTTCCATCATCATTACTTCATCAATTTCAAATCCGGCTTCAATTAGAGCTTGCTTCACATCTTCTTTACGTCCTTCAATAATACCCGATGTAATGTAAATTCCACCTGGTTTTACAATTGTGTAGGCATCTTCTACGAACGTTAAGATGATTTCAGCTAAAATATTCGCTACAACGACTTCAGCTGGTTCTTTCACTGTATCAAGTAAATCACCTTGCACAACATCAATTTGACTTGATACATGGTTTAGTTCTACATTTTCAATTGCAGAACGTACAGCTACTTCATCTAAATCTAGTGCATGTACATGTTTTGCGCCTAATAAAGCTGCACCAATCGCTAAAACACCTGAGCCTGTACCAACATCAATAACATTCACCGTATCATTTACATGCTTCTCAAGCGCTTGTAAACTCATAACTGTCGTTGGATGTGTACCTGTTCCAAATGCCATACCTGGATCTAATTCAATAATTAATTCATCACTTTCAACAGGTTGATAATCTTCCCATGTTGGAACAATCGTAAAGCGATTTGAAATTTTGACAGGATGATAATATTCTTTCCAAGAAGTAGACCAGTCTTGTTCATCTACTTCACATGTTGAGACTTTATTTTCACCTAAATCAATATCAAACGAAGCGAGGTTGTTGATTGCAAGTTTAATTTCTTCAACAGTTTCTCCTAAGAAACTGTTAAGTGGTAAATACGCTTTAATAATAACCCCTTTTGTTGGAAAATCTACAGGATCTAGCGCATAAATTTCGCCAAATTCTTGTTCTCTTACTTTTTCTAATTCTAATGAATCTTCAATTACTACACCACTTGCACCTGCTTCATGCAAGATGTTTGAAATTGCATCCACCGCTTCGTTTGATGTATGAATCGAGAATTCTGACCATTTCACTTACAATCAACTCCAATATTAGTCTCTAAATTTTTTCTTAATTTTATCAAATAATGAACTGCCTTGTTCCTCTGGAATATCGCCTGAGATACTTGCAAATTCACGTAGTAATTCTTTTTGTTTTTCGGTCATTTTTGATGGTGTTACAACTTTAACAATGACATGTTGGTCCCCTGTACCATAACCTTGAACATTTTTAATCCCTTTACCTTTCAGACGGAAACGCTCACCTGATTGTGTACCTGCTGGGATTTTCATTTTTACTTTACCTTGTACAGTTGGTACTTCGATTTCGTCACCTAATGCAGCTTGTGCAAATGTGATTTTAAGTTCGTAGTAAATATCATCGCCATCACGTTCGAACTTGTCTGATTGGCGCACGCTAAATACGATGTAAAGATCGCCTGCTGGGCCACCGTTCACACCCGCTTCACCTTGTCCACTTACGCGAATTTGTTGACCGTGATCGATACCTGCTGGGATTGTTACTTTAATTTTTTTACGACGTTTTACTGTACCTTTACCATGACATGTTGAACATTTTTCTTTAATGATTGAACCTTCACCATGACATACATTACATGTACGACGATTTACCATTTGACCAAATGGTGTATTCACTACTTCTTCAATCTGTCCTGAACCATGACAGTTTGTACATGTTTCTTTTGAAGAACCTGGTTTCGCACCTGAACCTGAACATGTTTCACATGTTTCGTCATGTGTAATTTCAACTTCTTTTTCCGCACCAAACACAGCTTCTTCAAAGCTGATTGTCATACGATATTGTAAATCATCGCCCTTACGTGGTGCATTTGGATCGCGTCTACGACCGCCTCCGCCACCACCAAAGAATGAACTAAAGATATCTTCGAAACCACCGAAACCGCCGCCTCCGAATCCACCGCCGCCAAAGCCTTGGTTTGGATCTTGATGTCCAAATTGATCATAGCGTGCTTTTGCTTGTGGATCGCTTAGCACTTCATAAGCTTCTGAGATCTCTTTAAATTTTTGATCTGCATCTGCCTCTTTATTAATATCTGGATGGTACTTCTTTGATAATTTACGGTACGCTTTTTTTATTTCATCTGCTGTTGCAGATTTTTCAATTCCTAAAACTTCATAATAGTCGCGTTTTTCCACTTTTTTTCAACTCCGCTCTTTTCACATAAATACAATTGTATCATCTTATTTCCTAGAATGTAACTGAAATTCTCTTTTGAAAAAGAAAAGCCAAAGCCCTATAACGGTCTTTAGCTACCACTGTGAACGGACGTAATGTACATGTTATGTTCACGTTACTAAGGAACGATTGGTCTTTGACTTTTCATCATTCATAAAAACGATTATTTTTTATCGTCGTCTACTTCAGTGAAATCAGCATCTACAACACCATCATCTTTAGCGCCGCCAGCTTCTCCACCTTGTGCAGCTTGTTGAGCCGCTGCTGCTTGTTCGTAAACTTTCATTACAAGTGGTTGTAATAAACCTTCTAGTTTTTCTTTTGCAGCTTTAATGCCTTCAATTTCGCCAGCTTCGATAGCTTTTGCTAATTCTTCTTTTGCTTCTTCTACTGGTTTTTTCTCGTCTTCTGTTACTTGTTCGCCAAGGTCTGCTAATGTTTTATCAGTTTGGAATACAAGTTGATCTGCTTCGTTACGTAAATCAGCTTCTTCTTTGCGTGCTTTATCCGCTTCTGCATTTTCTTCAGCTTCTTTTACCATACGCTCGATATCTGCTTCAGATAGACCAGAATCTGATTGAATCACAATATTTTGTTCTTTATTTGTACCTAAGTCTTTCGCTTTAACAGTTACAATACCATTTTTATCGATATCGAATGTTACTTCGATTTGTGGAATACCACGTGGTGCTGCTGGAATATCTGTTAATTGGAAGCGACCTAATGTTTTGTTATCAGCAGCCATTGGACGCTCACCTTGTAATACGTGAATGTCTACAGCAGGTTGGTTATCTGCAGCTGTTGAGAATGTTTGTGATTTAGATGTTGGAATTGTTGTGTTGCGCTCGATTAATTTCGTGAATACGCCACCCATTGTTTCAATACCTAATGATAATGGTGTTACGTCTAGTAATACAACGTCTTCTACATCACCTGTTAATACGCCACCTTGTACAGCTGCACCCATTGCTACTACTTCATCTGGGTTTACGCCTTTGTGTGGCTCTTTGCCTGTTGCTTTTTGTACTGCTTCTTGTACTGCTGGAATACGAGTTGAACCACCAACTAAGATTACTTGATCAATTTCAGAAGCTGAAAGGCCTGCATCTTTTAATGCTTGGCGAGTTGGAATCATTGTGCGTTCTACTAAATCAGCAGTGATTTCGTTGAATTTTGCACGTGAGATTGACATTTCTAAGTGTAATGGACCTGCTTCACCTGCAGTGATGAATGGCAGTGAAACTTGTGCTGTTGTTACACCTGAAAGTTCTTTTTTCGCTTTTTCAGCAGCATCTTTTAAACGTTGCATTGCCATTTTATCTTTTGATAAGTCAATGCCGTTTTCTTTTTTGAATTCTGCTACTAAGTAGTCGATGATTGCTTCGTCGAAGTCATCTCCACCTAGTTTGTTATCACCAGCTGTTGCTAGTACTTCAAATACGCCATCACCTAATTCAAGGATTGATACGTCGAATGTACCACCACCAAGGTCAAATACTAATACTTTTTGGTCTACATCCATTTTCTCTAAACCGTAAGCTAATGCTGCAGCTGTTGGTTCGTTAATGATACGTTCTACTTCTAAACCAGCGATTTTACCAGCGTCTTTTGTTGCTTGACGTTGTGCATCATTGAAGTAAGCAGGAACTGTAATAACAGCTTTTGTTACTTTTTCACCAAGATAGTCTTCAGCATACTCTTTTAAGTGTGTTAAAATCATTGCTGAAATTTCTTGTGGTGTATATGTTTTATCTTCTACAGTCACTTTGTAATCTTCACCCATGTGACGTTTGATTGAGATAATTGTATTTGGATTTGTAATTGATTGACGTTTTGCTACTTCCCCAACTTGACGTTCGCCGTTTTTAAATGCGACTACTGAAGGAGTTGTACGCGCGCCTTCTTTGTTTGCGATTACTACTGGTTCTCCACCTTCAAGAACCGATACGCAAGAGTTTGTTGTACCTAAGTCAATACCAATAATTTTACTCATAATAAAATTCCTCCTAAGATATATAAACGCTAAATGCGCTTAATACGATTTGTAATAAAATGAATTACTCGTTCACTTTTACCATGGCTGGACGTAATACGCGATCTTTCAACTTATACCCGCGTTGTAGTTCTTGTAATACAACACCAGCTTCTTTTGAATCGTCTTGTTCTTGCATCACAGCTTGATGGACGTTTGGATCAAATGGATGATCTACTGTTTCAATAACTTCTAACCCCTCTTTTGCAGTCGCTTCTACTAAAGAGCGATAAACCATCTCGATTCCTTTTTTAATCGATTGACCATCTTCTGTTGTCGCTTCTACTTGTAGCGCACGTTCAAAGTTATCTAACACAGGTAGTAAATCAGTTAGTAGACTTTGTGAACGATACTTCGCTGCAGACTCACGCTCTGTTTGCGTACGACGTTTGAAATTATCAAAATCAGCACGCAATCGTAAATAGCGATTTTCTTCATCTTGCAACTTCTTCTCTAATTCTTCTACTTCATTTACTTCTGCAATTTCTGTTGCTTCCGCTTCAGCTTCAACTGTTTCTACTTCTTCAGTTGTTTGCTCAGCTGTTTCTTCCACAACTTCTTCTGTCACTTGTTCTTTTTGTTCTTTTTCTTGTGACACAGTAAATCCTCCTTTATACACATCACATTACCATTCTCTACGCATGAGTTTTGATAAGTCTCCGCTCATATGATCTAATAACGTAATGACACGTTGGTAATCCATTCTTTTCGGACCGATAATAGCAATCGATCCAACTTGTTCTTCGTTTGTCGAGTAGGTCGCTGTAATAATACTACAATCTTCTACTGCATTCAGTTCATTTTCTGAACCAATTCGAATTTGAATTCCTGGTGAATCACGATGTAACAATGCTTGAATCTGACTTTGGGTTTCCATCATTTCCATAAGCATACGAATCTTATCTAAATCATGAAACTCAGGTTGATTTAGCATATTCGTCTTACCACCGTAATAGATTTTGCTATCACTCTGTTGTTCTATTCCCGTAAAAATCGACTTTAAAAGCCCATTATATGCCCCAACGTGTTGTCGAATAATGTTTGACACTTCACGTTCTAGGTAATATGGAATTTGAACAATTGGAATACCGACTAAACGTTCATTCAAAATATTAACCATTTTTTCAAAATCACTTGGATGTAGGCCCTCAGGTAAATCGACAACTCGATTTTCCACATGACCGTTATCCGTCACAATAATCGCTACTGCATTTTTTGCACTAAGCGGAACAATTGAGAATCGCTTCACTTTGTGCAACTGTACATCTGGTCCTAAAATAATCGAAGTATAATTTGTTAGGTCAGATAGAATAGTGGCTGATTTACGAATCACTTGTTCCGTTTCATAGGCATTCTCTGAAAAAACAGAGCGCAACACCTTCATATCATGGTTCGTAATAACCTGAGGTTTTAACAAATGATCCACGTAGAATCTATAACCTTTTTCCGATGGAATACGACCTGATGAAGTATGGGTCTTTTCTAAGTACCCTAACTCCTCCAAATCAGCCATCTCGTTTCGAATTGTAGAAGAACTAAATGATATTTCTTCACGTTTCGAAATTTGACGTGAACCAATCGGCTGACCAGACGAAATGAAATCATCGACGATTACTTTAAGAATTTGCAACTGTCGATCGGTTAGCATGATCATCACCTCATTTTTAGCACTCACTCATATCGAGTGCTAACACTATACTTAATTTATCAAAACTCTTTTTTTATGTCAACGGAAAAGCACTTAATCTATTAAAAATTCTTGAAACACTTCATTCCCTACGAATTTCCCTTGATGTGACAAGTAAATCGCTTGTTCATCTTCTATTAAAAGACCTGCTTCAGTTAAAGAATTGATTTGCTTTTCAAATACATCATGCACTTGTTTTCCGTATCGTTCATAAAAATGTTGTTTATTGATTCCTGCTGTTTTACGAAGACCTAAAAATAATTCTTCTTCTATTTTTTCTTTTTCAGTCACATCATGTTCATGGTGAATAGGTAATTCGCCCGCTTCGATACAGTCCATATATTTTTTTAAAGGACCATGATTCGTATAGCGCGTACTACTTACATAGCCACTTGCTCCTGCACCAAAACCTGCATACTCATCGTTATCCCAGTAAATCAAGTTATGTTTCGACTCAAAATCTGTACGTCCAAAGTTACTAATTTCATATTGATGAAGACCTCTCTTCTCCATTTCTTTCATTAATAAGGCATACATTGCTGCTTCAGAATCTTCTCCCGGTAACGGTAATTTACCTTTGTTCATTAAATTGAAGAAAATCGTTTTTGGCTCCACAATTAATGAATAGGCTGAATAATGTGGTAAGTCGAGCGCAAAAGCTTGATTCAATGTATTTTGCCATTGTTCCATCGTTTGCCCCGGAAGACCATACATTAAATCAATACTAATATTCGTAAATCCAACTTCTTTTGCTTGTCGAATAGTTTCAATAACTTGCTCAGGTGCATGCGTACGACCCAATTTTTTCAGAAGTTCTGTATCAAATGACTGCACACCTAAACTTAAACGATTAATACCGAATGCTTTTAATACACGTAATTTTTCAATAGTTAACTCATCTGGATTTGCTTCTGTTGAAAACTCGATTACGTGTTTCATTGGAATATGCGTCTGAATTAAAGTTAATAAACGTTCTAGCTGCTCAGCGGATAACGCTGTCGGTGTGCCACCACCTAAAAAAATCGTTTGAATTTCTTTATAAGCAGCTGGATTTTTTGAAACAGCTAATGCCATCTCCTTTCCTAGACTTTCAATATATTCATCAACTGGCTGATTTTTAAAGAATACTTTATTAAAATCGCAATAATTACAAATTTGATGACAAAATGGAATGTGTATATATACACCTGTCGTCATAGTTCAACTTCCTCTCTACATGTAACACTTTTTTTAGTTTAGCTGATTTACACAAAAACATACAGTAAACACCTGCTTTTATATGAAGAACAAACAAAAAAAGAGAGATCATGTACTGACACGACCTCTCCTCTGTTTACAGGTAGTTCTTTATTTGAATTTTTCTACTTATCACCTGTAGCTCATTGACGAATCTGTTTAAAATGGAGCTAAACCGCTTGGTGATATCTTTCATATACCATTCCAGTTAAATCCTCTTGCATTTCACTTAATTCGGCAAGTTTACTTTTCATATGCGATACATTGGTTTCTAATGCAGACAGACGCTTTTCTACACGTGCAACTAACAATTCCAATTGATCTTCATGTGTTTTCATTGTAAACCACCTCTCTTTAATTACCTTTACATTATGTATATAGTGTAAATATATTTTAACAGATTTTATCTTATCTGTATATATGCCGAAGAATAATTCGACATTTTTTGTCGAATTTCGCGTATTTTTGTCGACATTTCGTTAAGAATATGCAAATTTTATATCATTAGTGTAAAGTACTTTAAATAAATAATAACATTTTATGTCTTAATTTGTAAAATTATTTTTACTATAAGCGTCGTCTTTTACCGCATAAAATATTTACCCTAGCTACATTTTTTCAAACCATTTTCTTCAAAAAAATGATTTTGTTTTTTTAGTTCTAGTACTATCTTATTTTCATACTATTTTTTATGCAACATCCAACTTTTTTTATTAAGATAATTGGTAAAAAAGATATTGCTTTATTTTTCCATCTAAAGACATCTTAACTAGCTCTATTTTCACTTTCTGTAAAAATACATTTTCATCTATATCTATAGTCTGATTTCCAATTCGACAATAATAGATGAATTCAATTATTATTTATTTGGAAATTCACCTGCTTACTAGACGAAATAGACAGTGAAAAAGTTTAAAAAAATCAAAAAATACATCTAACAATTAGTAGCTCTCTCTAATTATTAGATGCACATTCAATCTTTTAATGTATGATATGGTTTTTTAAAAACGGTATGCGCCTCTTTTTCATCATCTAAGCGTTCATAGAACTCTGAACTATAAGGTAATTCCAAATCATTCATTTCCGCGTCTTCCACACAAGCAATTAATACGTCATATCCTTCTAAATCTTTCGGCCAAAAATTATTTTTAGTATTTCCCTTCTCTAATGTTAGCGTAAGTGCATCTCTCAACTTTTCTAATCCTTGTCGGTTCCCTATAATATACGCTTCATCATGCCAACTATTTTGGGCATAAATATGGCATTTCGGATACTTATTTTTATTCATTAGCTCCTCACCTTTCTTCTTTTTTAAAAAAACAGCGAACACCATTTTATATGAAATGGTGTTCGCTGTTTTAGTTTATTTCTTCGGTTGGTCGTCGTCCATTTTCAATACAGCCATGAATGCTTCTTGTGGAACTTCTACCGATCCAACTTGTTTCATACGTTTTTTACCTTCTTTTTGTTTTTCAAGAAGTTTACGTTTACGTGAGATATCTCCACCGTAACATTTTGCTAATACGTTTTTACGCATTGCTTTGATTGTTGAACGTGCCACAATTTTTTGTCCTACTGCCGCTTGAACAGGTACTTCAAATTGTTGACGTGGAATTAATTCTTTTAATTTTTCTACGATGACTTTACCACGATCGTAAGCAAAGTCTTTATGCACGATGAAACTTAGTGCATCGACTTGTTCTGAATTTAGTAAGATATCCATCTTCACTAGTTTTGATGGGTTGTAACCAATCAATTCATAGTCGAATGACGCATAACCTTTTGTTGATGACTTCAATTGATCGAAGAAGTCATAAACAATTTCAGATAATGGTAGTTCATACAGAATATTTACACGCGTTGTATCAATATAATCCATTGTTAAGAAGTTACCACGTTTACGTTGGCAAATCTCCATTACTGCACCTACATAGTCATTCGGAACCATAATACTTGCTTTTACATACGGCTCTTCAATTGACATGATTTTTTGCGGATCTGGCATTTCAGATGGATTCGCTACTTGTACTTCTGTACCGTCTGTCATCTTTACATGATAAATTACAGATGGTGCTGTTGTAATTAAGTCGATATTGAATTCACGTTCAATACGTTCTTGGATAATCTCCATGTGTAGTAATCCTAAGAAACCACAACGGAAACCGAAACCAAGTGCTTGCGATGTTTCAGGCTCGTATTGTAGTGCTGAGTCATTTAGCTCTAATTTTTCAAGTGCTTCACGTAAATCAACATATTTCGCTGTATCAATTGGGTACAGACCACAATATACCATCGGGTTCAATTTACGATAACCTTCTAATGGTGCTGACGCAGGGTTTTTAACTGATGTAACCGTATCACCGACACGTGTATCTCCTACATTTTTAATAGAAGCTGTTAAATAGCCTACATCACCAACTGTTAAGAAATCACGCGGCGTCATATGTGGTGTATGAACACCTACTTCGATTACTTCGAATTCAGCATTTGTTGCCATCATACGAATTTTATCACCAGGTTTTACAGTACCTTCTGAAATACGAATCGAGATAATAACACCACGATACGAATCATATACAGAGTCAAAAATTAGCGCTTGTAGCGGTGCTTCTGGATCACCTTGTGGCGCTGGTACTTTCTCAACGATTTGTTCTAAAATTTCTTCAATTCCAATACCTGCTTTTGCAGAAGCTAAAACAGCCTCTGAAGCATCTAAGCCGATTACATCTTCAATCTCACCACGTACACGTTCTGGATCGGCAGAAGGTAAATCAATCTTATTAATAACAGGTAAAATTTCTAAATCATTATCTAGCGCTAAATAAACATTAGCTAATGTTTGCGCTTCGATTCCCTGTGCTGCGTCCACGACTAAGATGGCGCCTTCACAAGCTGCTAGACTACGTGATACTTCATATGTGAAGTCGACGTGTCCAGGTGTATCAATTAGATGGAATGTGTACTGTTCGCCATCTTTTGCTACATAATTTAATTGTACTGCATTCAATTTAATCGTAATACCGCGCTCACGTTCTAAATCCATTGAGTCCAATAACTGATTTTTCATTTCACGCGCAGTTAATGCTTGCGTCTGTTCTAAAATTCGGTCAGCTAATGTAGATTTACCGTGGTCAATATGCGCAATAATAGAGAAATTTCGAATATGTTCTTGTCTTTTTAATAATTCTTCTCGATTCATGCATTCCACTCCTATTTAAACTATTTGAATTATATCAGTCAAAAGGCTATATTGGCAATGAAAGTTCGTGAACTACTGTGAAAATAAAGTTTTTTATTTATAAGTTATTTCAAAATAATAGTTAGTTCGGGTTCTTTTTCTAAATTTATGTAGAAAATTTGTAAAAAAAAGCTTGTCAAGTAAATATTCTTTCCATTTCTCTCTTGATTTCAGGAGTATTTGTTTGCTATAATGATGCTTGTTGTATTAGATACAGACACAGTTGAGAATTTACTCATCTCGAATCTTTATAGGAGGTGAATTTCATGCCAAATATTAAATCTGCAATCAAACGTGTTAAAACGACTGAAAAAGCTAAAGCTCGTAACATCGCAATCAAATCTGCAATGCGTACAGCTGTGAGAAAAGCTGATGCTGCTTTAATCGCTAAAGAAGAAAACGCTGCTGAATTATTATCAGCTGCAGTTAAATCTCTAGACAAAGCTGCTTCTAAAGGCTTAATCCACAAAAACGCTGCTTCTCGTACGAAAGCTCGTTTAATGAAAAAAGCTTAATTCTACCTTGTGTAGAATTTAAAGGGCTGATGCTTATCGCATCAGCCCTTTTTTAATTTAGATTGTGTGTGTGATTCCTTCTTTCACAGGTGGTTGATTTTCCATAAATTGAATTTTATAGATATAATGCCATTTCTTTTGATTTACTTCACCTTTCAATTCATATCCTGCTATGGTTACTTTTTCATAATGAACTTGCTCACGTGCCAGTTCTTCATATACTTCCCGCGCAATTTGATATAAATCTTCCCGCGACATGCCCGTCATATCGATATCAATCGCAATAACAGCTGGTTCTTCTAACTGTTCCTCTTTCGAACTTAATTGAATGGTCTCCTTTTTAGTACGAATAGTAGCTGAAACATGCTTAACATTTGGAACCTTCGTTGCAAGCGTTTGTTGCAACTCATTACTCATTTGAACAGATACTTCTTTACTTTGTTGTGGATCATAGCTCTGTTCTTTTAATGTATCACTCAATACTTCATACCCACGTCCATTTTGAATTTGAA
Organism: Kurthia sp. 11kri321; assembly: GCF_001534765.1. Classification (NCBI taxonomy): domain Bacteria; kingdom Bacillati; phylum Bacillota; class Bacilli; order Caryophanales; family Caryophanaceae; genus Kurthia; species Kurthia sp. 11kri321. Next base: position 1,064,939 of record NZ_CP013217.1, on the reverse strand, counting down.
ACGTATATTTTTGTTTCGCATCATCACGATTTTTCACAGTAAACTCATACATATCACGTTTCCGCTCATATTTTCCATCCTGTACCTCTAAAGCTTCTTTTGGGTAATTTTTATTTAAGTATGTCTCTAATTCAATTGCTGCACGATGTTTTGCAAGTGGATTACTTGTATAGTAGTTTACAATCCATAAACCGACGACAACTACTGCTAGTACAATCCATGTTACACGCCATCCTTTACTCATCTTTTTTTACCCCCTTCTATACCTTTTAACTTATACCCTCTTTCAATAAAAAAATTCCATTTAATACAAAAAAAGAGAAATCACTATGAATAGTAATTTCCCTTTTAATTAATTGGATAATGGTCTCATTAAAAACAGTTCTAAATAGCGTTCGCGTCTACCGCTCATTGATTTTAATTGAAGATCTACTTCACTTAAACCGTATAATGCTTTTAAAAGATGCGTGTCCTTTACACCACGACGGTCTTCTACAATACGTTTTACGCGGTATGGATTCACCTTTAAGGTTTTTGCAATTTGCTGTGCATGATAACCTTTAGAAAGTAAATAATACACATTCGACATGAGGCGGACTTGTGAAGCAAGCAACGCAACGAGTGCAATCGGCTCTTGTTTTTGGCGAATTAAATCATGATAAATAGAGATTGCAGTAGAAACATCACCTGCAATATAAGCATTTAACAATTTAAAAGCATCTTGTTCTAATGTTTTCGCAACGAGTTCCTCTACATCCTCTAATTGAATTGTTCCTTCTTCGCCAATATAGTGACATAACTTATCTACTTCCATTTGCAAATGCAGCATGTCTAGCCCTACAAGTTCAATTAGCTTCTGTATCGCTTGTTCGTCGATTTGTTTTTGACGTGAGGATACTTCATTTTGAATCCAAACTGCTAAATCGCGTTCTTTTGGTGCTTCCGCATGCACAACATGTGCTAATTCCTTCATCTGCTTTGTCACTTTTTTACGCTCATCTAATTTTTCATAGGGCGCAATAAAGAGTGTAATGGAGAAATCAGATGGGTGACGTAGCCATAACTCTAATGCTTTTAAATCATGTGCAATTTTCTCTTTTGAATTGTCTGTTGCTTTTAAAAAGGATGCATTTTTTGCGATAATTAACTTCTTTTCTGAGAAAAAAGGAATTGTATCGGCTTCCTCCATAACATGTTGGACAGGTACTTCTTCTAAATCAAAAATCGTCGTTTCGATTTCACCTGCTTGTTCAAGTGCCTGCTTCATACGACGAATCGTTTCATCAATAAAATATGTTTCGGTTCCTGAAAGTACATAAACAGGATCGATTTTCCCTTGATTCATTTCTTTCCATAGTTGTTGGAACATATATCCCGCCTACCTTTCACATCTTTTTCAGTATAGCATTTTTTCGTGAAAGGTTGTATGACGTTTTCATGGTTGTAAATCAATTGTTGTTTTTGTCATGCGCACTTCTATCGTTCCTACCTCCGCTGTATTAAGTGCTTCAATATGTGCTTGTTGTACACGCTCCACTACTTCTTTTGCAGGATGATTATAACGATTATTCCGTCCACTTGAATAGATGACGAGCTGCGGCTTTACAGCTTGTAAAAATAAATCTGATGTGGATGTTTTTGAGCCATGATGACCTGCTTTTAAAATCGTCGTACCTTTCAAAGCATCTGGATTCTTCTCAACTAACTCTGCTTCTCCTGCTGCCTCTAAATCACCTGGAATAATAATCTTTTTGCCTTCATACGTAAGCACGATGACAATCGAGTCATTATTTCCTTCATAAACTGTATCGTAGGGCATAACATATTCCATGCGAAAAGCACCTTGTTGCCAGGCTGCTCCTGCCATTTGTTCCTGAATGGGAATATGTTGTTTTTCTGCTTCATGTAGGACATCTTGCATGACCGCTTTTTGAGCTGAACTTGGTGTAATATGAATTTCTTTCACCTTTACTTCTTGCATAACTTCCTCTGCGCCTTCTACATGATCCGCATCTGCATGTGTCAAAATAAGGCGGTCAATCTTCTGAATCCCCCGTCCTTTTAAATAAGGAACGATAATTTGCCTGCCAATTTCATATACTTTATTGGACTGTTTCCATGTTGTACCGCCAAATCGCAGCAACCCACCGCTATCAATCATATAAACACCCCGCCGATTTGGTAACTCAATAATGGTACAATCACCCTGATCTACACTTAAAAATGTGACACGTACGTCTTCATGATGTTTTGGTTGTTCTGTTATATAAAAAGTAAATGAAAAAAAGATACCTATACTCACAAGACGATAACGCTTTTGTTCCATCGTGTAAAAAAAGAAGAGAATGGCTAAAAATAAAAAGCAAAGCATCCAAATAGCAGGTTTTCCGGGATTCCACATTTGATATGGAATCTTCTGACAGAGATAAATAAAATCTTGAACAAATACGCGAAATGGTTCATAGAGACTAAATAAAAGTTGTGAGACGAAAGGTGGTAAAAAACTACTACATAATAGCACCAAATTCGCTGGTAGAATAACAAACGAAAAAAGAGGTACGAAGATTAAATTCATAACAATACTAGCAGTCGATACTTCATAAAAGTGAGAGAGAAGTAATGGTAGAACGAGTAACTGACAACTAATCGTAATCCACAGTGACTGTGTCAGCCAATTTTTGCAACGGGCTAAATATTCGGAGGATAAGACAATGGCGCTCGTCGCTAAAAAGGAAAGTTGAAAGCCTACTTGATAGATGATATTTGGTTCAATTAGAACGAAAAGAAGGAAACAAAGTCCAAGCGCACTTTCTACTTTTAGACGATGATTAAAGAGAAGCGCGCCATATAAGATGAGTACCATGATGACTGAACGCCAAACAGAAGGTGCTCCGCCTGCTAAAATAGCGTAGGTTGGGAGCGCAATCCATAATGTATAAAAGACATGTTCTTTTCGCACACCCATTCTCAGTAGCACTTGTTGAAATAAAAGACTCATCAGTGCGACATGCAAACCGGATATAGCGAAAAGATGCGTAATGCCAAGCTTCTGATAAGCTCTTGTATCGACAGCTTCCACATCATCTTGTTGCCCAATTAATAAGGCTTTCGCTTCTGCTTGAAGTTCTTCTGGGAAAATTTTATCAATATGCTGTTCGAGTTTTACACGTTGTTGCCATAAAAAAGCAGTGAATGGTACATTTACTTTCAATGGTTGCCACTTCGTAACTTCATAAATACCGATAGCATGATGACTTTTTAAATAATCTTGAAAATCAAATGCATATGCGTGATGTGGCTTTGTTACAGGCTTTAATTCACCTTCTACATGAAACGTTTGTTTCGCCAATGTTTGCTGTTCGAGCATTTTCTTTTCTTCTTCATGTTGAATGGTATAAACAACATAAATTTTTTGTCCATTCACATCTTCCATTAACCCTCTCACACGACCACCATTCACTTTCACAGTTGATGTCCACTTCAAGATCATCTGTTGTGGTAATTCTTTCGGAACGTCTAGCTTCTCTGTTGTGTACACGAAAAAGAATAGACTCGCGATTACCGTAAACACAATCGTAGACCAAGCTGTTTTTCTAAAAATTAACCATATAAAAAACGGAATATATAAAAATAAAAGCCTTGTCGTCTCATTTGCAGAAAGAATGGCAAGGAGGACTGACAAGGCAATATAGATTACTTCATTGAGGCTACGCTTAATCCAAATAATTGTTCCACCCTTTGTTCAAATGGAGCCAATTGTTCTGGTTCAACGCCACGAGCACGAAGCTCTGCTAACATCTCTAAATTAAGTTTTAATTTTTCATCACGTAAAAAATCAATTTTTTGTTCTTCAAACGGTACGTGGACAATATTAACGTCCGCTTGTTCAAAAAGTTCAATCGCATATGGATTGTTTTTATAATCTGTTGCGTAGTATAAATTTTTAATGCCCGCTTGAATAATTGACTTTGTACATGGTAAACATGGGAAATGCGTTACATATAAATCCGCATCTTTTGTTGGTGTACCATATTTCGCACATTGTAATAATGCATTCGTTTCAGCGTGTACTGTACGGACACAATGATTGTCAATAACATAACAACCTTTATCAATACAATGATCATCTCCTGAGATTGAACCATTATAACCGCCAGCAATAATGCGTTTATCACGAACAATTGTCGCACCTACAGATAGACGGGTACATGTACTTCTTAATGCTAGTAAATGGCTTTGTGCCATGAAAAATTGATTCCAAGTTATTCGCTCCATGTGAAATCCCTCGATTCTTTACTTTTACGCACTGCGTGTTTACTTTTATTCTACATGATGTATGAGTTGTTGCCCATAGTAAATATTATTGTACAGTAATCGATGATTTTAACTTTTCGAATGTTTTTTCACCAAAACCCGTTACTTTTTTTAAGTCATCAATGGTTTGAAATAGACCGCTTTCTGTGCGGTATGCAATAATGGCTTTTGCTTTCGCTGGACCAATACCTGTTAAAGTTTGTAGTTGTGTTTCATCTGCTGTATTTAAATTTACAAGTACTGTTTGTTCTGTCGAGCTACTTGTATTTCCTTGTGCAGTTGATGCAGAGGACGGTGTGCTCACAGAATTATGGTCCGTCTTTTCACCTTTTTTCGGTACATAGACAACCATTTCGTCTTTCAACTTCTCTGCAAGATTAATTGCTTTCGGATTTGCAGACTGATTATAGCCTCCTGCTTCACGAATCGCGTCCATAACACGTGCTTCCGCATCTAACTGATAAATACCTGGTTTTTTAACAGCACCTTTTACATCGACAATAATCGCTGTTGACGTAAGTTGTGTACTATTCGTTTGCTTGTTGGGGGTTTCAGTAGAAGTTGGGGGTACTTCCACAGGTTGAATAAGTGAGGTTGGCTCTTGTGTCGCTTGTAGTGATGGTTCTTTTTTCGTCCAAAGATAAAGACTGATTGCACCAATCACCAGAAGGAGTATGCCAAGATGTTTTTTATATTGTATAAAAAAAGATGGCATTGCTTGACTTCCTTTCATTCGAGGAAGTTCACATGAGCTAATGCCATCTTATCTTATTTATCCAAAAATAGGAAGTCTTTATTTTACTGCATGGAAAAAAATACGTTCTGATTCTGCTGTTGGTGCTTGTTCACTAAAGTCAGCAGTTACATGAATGTTTGTAAAACCAATCTCTTGCAACAGTTGAACATAATCATCTACCGCAAACGAACGTTGAATATGTTGTTCATCAAAGCGCTCAAAAAGATCTTCTTCTACTTCAACAAAGAATGTCATATCATGTTCGACAGTGTGCGGTGTTTCAAGAGCTTCCGTATGCCAAATATATGTGACTTCTCCATCATCATATGTAAAAGGTCCATCCATAAAAATCGTATCCATTTTATAAAGTGAATGCACATCGAAAAAGAGTTGACCACCCTTACGAAGTGATTCGTAAATGCGTTTTAGCGTCTCTTTTACTTGCGACCATTCTTGTAAATAGTTGATGGAATCAATCGGAATACAGACAACATCTAGATCCACAAAGCCATCTAACTCGTCCATCGATTGGCAGACGAGCAATGCTTGTTGGCCTTGTGTTTGTAGACGTGTATTAGCCATCATTAACATCTCTTCTGATAAATCAAGACCAGCTGCTTCATAACCCGATTGTAAAAGCATGGATAACATGACACCCGTTCCACATCCTACATCTAATAATTTAGAATGCGTTGTTGCAGGTGCATGTTTTGTAATCCATTCAACATATTGATCGTATGGAATATCTTCCATTAATTGATCATAAACTTCTGCAAAACGTCCGTAACTATTCATGTGTGTCATCTTCTACATATAGCTCTGGTGCATCGCCCCATAGACGTTCTAAGTTATAATAACTACGCTCATCGCGGTGGAATACGTGTGCAACTACATCACCTAGGTCAATTAATACCCAACGTGCTGCGTCAAAGCCCTCTACACGTTTTACTGTGTAGTTTGCCTCATGTGCTTTCTCTTGAATTTCACGTGCAATTGCTTGTACTTGACGGTCTGAATTTGCATGGCAAATTACAAAATAATCTGCTAGTAATGAGATTCCTTGCATATTTAATACGACCAAATCTTCTGCTCGTTTATCATCTGCTGCTTTAAAAACAAGATTTAATAATTCATGTTCCATTAACTCGTAACCTCTTTCCTATAACAATAAGTCATTATAAAATTTAAAAGAATCTGGGAATACTGCTTGTTGTTGCTTCATTAAAAAGGCGATAGAGTGGCGAACAGAGCGCAGTGATAAATCATGTAGATTCTCTACTTCTGCTGCTTCACGCAGTTCATCAATTCCAGGAAATTTACGATTCGGCTCAATTAAATCCGCAATATAAATAATGCGCTCCAAGTTACTTGAACCTGCTCGTCCTGTCGTATGATAGCGAATCGCATGCAACACATCTTCATCTTCAATATGAAATTCTGTTTTTGCCACGTAAGCTCCAACAGGCCCATGCCATAATTCATGATGATACGCTAACAATGTAGGATCCATTTGCTGTTCTTCAATCACCTGTTTCATCCAATCGCGGTTGGCATACTTACATACATCATGTAGAATACCCGCAATCTCTGCCTTCTTTACATCTTCACCAAAACGTGCTGCGAGTTTCATCGCCGTATCAGCCACACCAATCGTATGAATATAACGTTTTTCAGGCATACGGTCTTTAATGGCTGCTAGTAGCTGTTGTCGTTCCATATAACCCTTCCTCTCGTATATAGTGTTCGACTTTCTGTGGTAACAGATAACGAACGGACTGATTATTTTTTAGACGTCTACGTAAAAGAGTAGATGATACATCGATAATTGGCGCTGCTACATGTATGACTGGTAATTCACTTTTACCCTCTGTTCCTGGGCGATCAACACCAACAAAATGAACGAGTTTAAGTAAATCCTCAATGCGATACCATGTATGAAGCGAATCGACCATATCGCCTCCGATGATAAAATAGAAATCACAATCTGGCTCGCGTTCTTTTAAAACTTGCAACGTCTCAAAGCTATACGACTTACCGCCTTTTTGAATTTCATACGGTTCAAGTTTAAACTTGGCATGATCTTCAATGGCAAGGGCTGTCATGTGTAAACGTTGTTCGCCTGTCGCACCATTCGGTTCTTCTTTATGCGGCGGAATCGCATTTGGCATAAAACGTACTTCGTCTAAGTCAAGTGCTTGTAATACTTCATTCGCCATCAATAAATGTCCAACATGTGGTGGATTAAACGTGCCTCCCATAATTCCTATTTTCTTCATCATCTTCACCCTACTTTGCTTTTGGTAATTCAATGCGACGGTTTTCGCGTTTTGGTGCTTCTTTATAAAGCACGACTGTTAAACCGATTAATTGAACTAATTCTGCATCTGTTCCTTCTGCTAATTCAGCTGCTACATCGCGCTTATCGAATTCACAGTTATCTAAAATACGCACTTTAATTAACTCACGTACGCGTAAAGCTTGTGTAATTTGCACGAGCATCGCTTCATTTACGCCGCCTTTACCTACTTGGAAAATCGGGTCTAAATGATGTGCCTCTGCACGTAAAAAACGTTTTTGTTTACCTGTTAACATAATAATTAATTTCCTCCTAAATGTGTCAACAACTGCTCTTTCACAGCTGTTGGGTCGGGACTTTGCTTCGTCCAATATTCAAAGGCAAGGGCACCTTGATGAATGAACATACCTAAACCCGATACAATCGTTGCACCCTTGTCTTGTGCTACCTGTAATAAAGGCGTCATTAATGGATTATACACAATATCTGCAACAATTGCTGATGATTTTAACTTTTCAAGTGAGAAAGGTATCGTCACCTGACTATTTTTCATACCAGCAGGTGTTGTTTGAATCAGAATCGCGTACTCATCCAATTGTTCACTTGCTGTATTTAACGAAATCGCTTGTGCTGGAATTGTTAATTCAGCGCAAATTTGCTGTGCTTTTTCAACTGTACGATTACAAATCGTTACATCTGTATAGCCTATTGACTCAAGTGCAAACGCAATTCCTCGCGCTGCACCACCAGCCCCAATCAACAATACCTTTTTATGTCTTTTCGCATCGCCAATGACTTCTTCTAACGAACGAACAAATCCTAAACCATCTGTATTGTAGCCCTTTAAACGTCCATCTTCTAAGCGAACAACCGTATTGACTGCGCCCATTTTTTCAGCTGTTTCATCTAAAGCATCTAAAAATGGTCGAATTTTTTCTTTATGTGGAATCGTCACATTAAAACCGCTAATTCCAAGTAATTTCATCGAAGCAACAGCCGCTTCTAAATCTTCTTCTTTCACATGAATCGGCAAATAAGTCGCGTCGATTCCGAGTTGTTGAAACCATTCATTATGCATCATTGGCGATAAAGAATGTCCAATTGGATCTCCAATGACTGCGTACCACTTTTTCATGTCAAAATACCCCCTAAATGAGTGACGGACGAACTTGTACTTCTACGCCTTCTGGTGCATAAGCTGCAATCACGACATTTGGATCTTGTACAGTAATCCAACCTAAACCTGAAAAGACGATATCTGTTTTACCTTCTTTAATCGAAAATTCATGACGTACTAAACGAGGAAGTTGGTCGATGAATTCAGCAGTTGGTGGTGCTAATAATTCACCTTTGTGATTCTCATACAATTCATCTGCCTTTTCTAATTTTGTACGGTGAATTGTTAAATCATTCGCTACATAAACTGTGAAGGCTGAACGCTCTCCTTTGATAAAGTCAAAACGTGCTAATGCACCTACAAACAATGTTTGCTCTGCATTCAACTGGAATGTTTTCGGCTTGATTTCTTTTTTTGGCATAATATATTTTAATTCAGATGAATCTAAATGATGTGCCATTTGATGATGATTAATAATTCCTGGTGTATCATAGATTCCTTTTTCGTCATCCAGTGGAATTTCAATCATATCAAGCGTCGTTCCCGGGAAGTGTGATGTTGTAATCACATCGCCATGCCCTGTAGCCGTCTTAATAATGCGATTAATGAATGTTGACTTCCCTACATTCGTACAACCTACCACATATACATCTTCTCCACGTCGGTATGTGTCGATTGCTTCCATCGCTTCATCCATACCAAGACCTTTATGTGCACTCACAAGTAATACATCAACTGGTTTTAAGCCTAACTTCTTCGCTTCTTGCTTAATCCAATGTACCACTTTTTTCTTATTCACAGACTTCGGCAATAAATCCACTTTATTCGCAATTAATAATACTGGATTCGAACCAACGAATCGGTGTAAACCTGGTAACCAACTACCATTAAAATCGAAAATATCAACGATTTTTACGATTAGACCATTCTGTGTACCTAAGCCATTTAAAATGCGTAAAAAATCATCATCTGTTAAAGAAACAGGTTGAATTTCGTTATAATTTTTCAAACGGAAACAGCGTTTACAAATTACGTCTTCCTTTTCTAATGAAGATGCAGGTGCATAGCCCGGTGCTTTTGGATCCTCTGTTTGTATTTCTGTTCCGCAACCAATGCAGTGTAACTTTTCTTCCATTATGATTGTTCCTCCCAAGTTGGTATTCCTTTTTTGTCTAAATACTTATAGACTCTTTTTTCAATCGCACGATTAAACTTCGTCACAAAACCATCTGAGTTCGCGACTGGTTTGACAAGCATCGTATAAATTTTCATACGATTTGCGCCCATCATATCCGTTAACATTTGATCTCCTAGCATTAATACTTGATTTACGGGTAAATGTAAAGTAGATAATGCTTCTTTAAAAGCGCCTGTCAATGGCTTACGCGCACGGTAAATATAAGGCAACTCAAGCGGTTCTGCAAATTTTTTCACGCGATCTTCCGCATTATTTGAAGCAATGATGACACGAATGCCTGCTTCTTTCATTGTTTTCAGCCACTGTTCGACTTCAGGCGTCGCTAAAGCACGATCCCATTCAATTAAGGTATTGTCCAAATCTGTAATGATTCCTTTAATACCTAAAGCTTGTAACTTTTCAGGTGTTAAATCTAAAACAGAACCGACAAATTCCTTTGGCATAATTAATTTATACAAATGATGTTCTCTCCATTTTCAATTGATTTTTCATTTTACCTCATAAGATTATAACATATTACAAAAGGCTTCTCCCACCTGTATATGTGCACCTTGTTGAACATTTGGTAAAAATTCAACGGATTTTTCTTCAAATAACATTACAACGGTTGAACCGAATGCAAAATAACCAATCTCTTCGCCTTTTGCCCATCTAGTAGATGTATTGGTTAATTGAATGGTATTAACGAACATCGCACCTACTTTAATGACTGCCACTGTATCATCATATTTTGTTTTTAGTTCTGTGACCATACGGTAGTTTCCTGAAATCGGCTTTCTACCATACTTTAAACCGGCTTGATTTACAGGATAGCTATTATTCCCTAAAATGTATTGGCGCTCAATTTGACCATCTACAGGGCTGTGTACGCGGTGATAATCTGCAGGACTTAAATAGAATACAATATATTGCCCATTTTTGTAGCGCTGTGCATTGTCATGTTTACCTAGAAGCTCATCTAATTGATAAACCTGCCCTTTTACAGTAATGGATGTATTTTGTGTAATAACACCGAATGATTCAATTTTAGAATCTGCTGGACTTGTCATCACATCTAAGCGACCATCAACCGGACGAGCACTCGATTTTAGCTCTCTCGTAAAAAATTGTTGTAAAGTTGGGAAAGAATCGACTTTTTTTGAAACTTCCTGGGTATTAATATCGTATATATGGATATATGACTGGATGAATCGTTTGCTAATTTTGGAGTTCATCATTGTTTTTAAAAGATGCGATGACCACTTCTTATTCGTGAGTTCAATCGCAGTTTGGTACAGTTTCTTTTTGAGCATAATTATGCCTCCGATTTTTTTAATGATTTACAGTTGATATCTTAAAGACTTATAATAGTCTAATATTGAATAAAATTAAAGGAGTGTTGTCCATTGAATATGGTGGATATCACAGTAAAGAAGATGAAAGCAAATCTAGCGAACCTCATCACCCTTGGAAACATCTCATTCGGTGGTGCAGCGCTAATGGCTACAATCAATGAATCATACGGTTACGCGGTCTTATTTATTCTTATTGCTGCTTTGCTGGATCGATACGATGGTAAAGTCGCACGAAAATATAATCTAGAATCAGAGCTTGGTAAACAACTCGATTCGATGAGCGACATTATTTCGTTTGGTGTAGCACCTGCAGTATTAATGTATGAAGTTGAATTGACCGCTTACGGTAACTTAGGCATGGTCATCGCGGTATTATATATCGCTTGTGGTGCATTCCGACTTGCTCGATTCAATGTTACTGAATCAAATGGTTATTTCACTGGACTACCGATTACGGCTGCCGGAGCAATCTTAACCATCTCGTTTTTCTTCTCGCCATGGTTATCAACGGCTTTCTATGTCGTATTGTTCCCATTACTTGCGATTTTAATGATTAGTAATTTCTCATTGAAGAAAGTGTAAATAAAGCGAAAGTTATGCCTCTTAGGTGTGACTTTCGTTTTTTTGTTATACTATTCTATTGTATCTTCTTTCCATTATTTATACGAAAGAAAATTGAATTTGTTTCATGAAAGTTCACAAAAAAATGAGCCACGTCTTTTCAGTACGTGACCCCATTATCTTATAAACTTTTAATTGTTTCTAATACAACTTGTGTCGAATGCTTTGCAGCTACTGGTAAAAATTCATCAAAGCTAATATTCGATTCTTTACCTGCGATATCCGATAACGCACGAATCACAACGAATGGTGTACCGAATTGATAACATACTTGTGCAACTGCTGCTGCTTCCATCTCAACAGCTTTCATTGTTGGGAACTGCTTACGAACGACTTCCACACGTACAGGATCATTCATGAATGCATCACCTGTTGTAATTAAGCCCGTCGCTGCTTGGTGTTCACCAATCTTTTGAACTGCTAATTCTGCTGCTTGCATTAAGTTTGCATCTGATTTGAATGCAGGTGGCATTTGAGGTACTTGACCAATCTCATAACCAAAGATTGTTGCATCAACGTCGTGATGGCGTACTTCATCTGAAATAACGATTGCACCTACTTCTAAATTCTCATCATATCCACCAGCTGAACCTGTGTTAATGACAACATCTGGTTTGAACTCATGTAAAAGAATTGTTGTAGACATGGCTGCATTCACTTTACCAATACCACTCTTTAAAAGGACTACATCTTTACCTTCGTATGTACCTTCTGTATATTCTGAGTTTGCAATGACTGTTGTTTTTGGATTTGAAATGGCTGCACGTAGTAACTCCACTTCTTCTTCCATTGCACCGATTACGGCAATTTTCATCGTTTGTTCCGCCTTCCATAGAAAAAATACGTTCTATCTTACATTACAGACTATTTGAAAATCCGTCAATGCCAATTAATAAGCACCTTGTAGTTGATTTAGCACTTCTACTTTTTCTGGTTTCCATCCTTTTTTTGCTACCCATTTTAAAGATACACGATATTTTTTCGTTTGATCTTTTGAAGATACTGTGATAATTGATGCATCTGCTGATCCATTACCTTTCGCATACCAAAGAATCCAGTCTTCTTCTTTAAGACCTGTAATATTTTGAACAGCTTGTAATTTTTCATTCCAGTCAACTGTACCCGCACTATAACTTGATACGTGCATTGTTGTACCATCATCTTGTTGCGCTGTTTTATATGGCTTCCATTCCTTATCTTCAATTACTTCATCAACAATTGCCTCATCTGATTTTGATACTTTAACCGTATCACTTTTTTTCAGTTCTTCCACATCTTTTACGACAGTTGGTTTAACTGTTTTTTTCTTTTTAACAGGTTCTTCCTCTTTAGGCGTCTCTTTTTGGGGTTGAGCTGTTACAGCTTCTTTTTCTGGCTCTTTCGCCTTTTGTTGTTCTTCACCGCCCGAAAAAATAATACCAGCTACTAAAATAATTAAACCGACAACAAGTGCGATTAAATAATTTAAAATACGGTCGCCTTTTTGTTTACTCGTCATATGTTTTTTTGAACGATATCTTCTTTGTTCTTCCATACTTTCACCTCTTAGTTACCGTCATAATAGCATATTTAATGAAAATATGCTTTCTGTTTGAATACGTTGTTAGCAAATTGAAATATTTTAAAGGTTGCATAACATATTTTACATTCATAAGACGTTTTTTTAGATAAAGAGTTCTTTATTAAAAAAGACTGAGACCTATGTGTTATAAAACACAATTTGTCCCAGTCTTTTTTCTATTACTTCTTATTTAATCGATACGATACGAACGTCCATATCGCCACCAGGTGTATTGATTTTTACTACATCATCAACCTTACGACCTAGTAAAGCTTTAGCGATTGGTGAATCGTTTGAAATACGTCCTTCGAATGGATCTGCTTCTGCTGAACCAACGATTGTGTATTCTTCTTCATCTTCGTCTGGAAGTTCTACGAATTTTACTGTGCAACCGATTGTTACTGTATCGCGTGCATCTGAACCTTCTTCGATAATCATCGCATTACGAATCATTGTTTGTAATAAAGAAATACGTCCTTCTACAAAACCTTGCTCATCTTTTGCTGCATCGTATTCCGAGTTCTCAGAAAGGTCACCGAAACCACGTGCGATTTTAATGCGTTCTACAACCTCTTTACGTTTTGTCGTAATTAGGTACTCTAATTCTTCTTCTAATTTTTGCTTACCCGCTGCTGTCATTGGGTATTGTTTTTCGTTAGACAATACAATCCACTCCTTAAGTACGATATAAAAATACTATGTCGCCATTCGTAACGAACGCGACATAGTGATTTCTCATTAACTTCTGTTAATCATTACCATGATATTACACAATGGTGTCAGATTCAACAATTGTTTTTATTTTTGTAACCATTAAATCGATTGCGACTTCATTTTGACCGCCTTCTGGGATAATAATATCCGCATAACGCTTCGTCGGTTCGATGAATTGATTATGCATTGGACGAACAACTGATAGGTATTGTTCAACAACTGAATCAATTGAACGACCACGCTCATTAATATCACGTAAAATACGACGAATGATGCGTAAATCTGAATCGGTATCAACGAATAATTTAATATCCATTAAGTCACGTAAACGTTCATCTGCTAATACAAGAATACCTTCTAAGATAATTACGTCTTGTGGTTCAATATGCTCTGTTTCTTTTGAGCGTGTATGCAAAGCATAATCATAGATTGGCTTTTCAATTGGCTCACGATTCAATAACTTTTCAATATCTGCAATTAATAAATCGGTATCGAATGCATTTGGATGGTCATAGTTTGTTTCAAGACGTTGTTCAAACTCCAAATGACTTTGATCTTTATAATAATAATCTTGTTCAATCACGACAAGGTTATGGTTTTTAAATACTTCATGAATTGCGTGTGTCACACTCGTTTTACCAGAGCCTGAACCTCCTGCAATTCCAATGACAACCGGTCTCTTTTTTGTCATCTTAGCGCATCTCCTTACGAATCATATCATGTGCATTCACTTTATGCTCACATTTGAAACGAACAATTTGTAGTGGATGTCTTGCTGCATCCAATGATTCGCCTTGTTCATCAAAGATTTCTTCTACAACGATTGTAAAGTTCTCAATCGCTGGACCGAAGAATTCGATTTCGTCGCCTGGTTTGAAGTAATTACGTTGTTGCAATGTAACCATTTGTGTTTCTTCATCGTAATCAAGTACCATACCACAGAAGTCGTAGTTTGTTTGTTTACCATGAACGCCAAACATTTGTTGTTCATAACTTGGTTCGCCTTCGAAGAATGAAGAAGCTGTTTCACGATTTGCACATTTATCTAATTCTTCTAACCATTCACGTTTGATGACAAAGTTTTCTGGGTCTGCACAATAAGCATCAATTACTTTACGATACACCGTTACAACTGTTGCGATATAGTGAATTGACTTCATACGACCTTCTACTTTTAATGAGTCGATGCCTAGTTCGATAATTTTTGGAATCGATTCAATTAATTTTAAGTCTTTTGGACTCATCGCAAATGCTTCTTTTCCTTCTTCGAATAACGGCTTTTCTTCGCCATCTTCTACTGCATATAAATCATAATCCCAACGACATGATTGGCAGCAACCGCCGCGGTTTGAGTCACGCGCTGTCATATGGTTTGATAATACACAACGTCCTGAATAAGCGATACACATCGCACCATGTACGAATGATTCGATTTCGATATCTACTTTTTCTTTCATTAATTGAATTTCTTCAGCACCTGTTTCACGTGCTAATACAACACGTTCTAAGCCCTGTTCTTTCCAATATTGAACTGCTTTCCAGTTCGATAGAGATTGTTGTGTACTTAAATGGATTTCAAGCTTTGGTGCGACTTCTTTACATGTTTCGATAATTAATGGGTCAGCTACGATAATTCCTGTAATGCCAACGCCTTCTAATGCTTGTAAATAATCTTCTAAACCGTCCATATTTTCATTATGCGCAAAAATATTTGTTGTTACATAGATTTTCGCACCATAACGGTTAGCAAATTCAACACCTTCTGCCATCTCTTCGATTGAGAAGTTCCCTGCATTTGAACGTAGTCCAAACTCTTGTCCACCGATAAATACCGCATCTGCTCCATAATGTACGGCAATTTTTAATTTTTCCAGATTCCCAGCAGGTGCTAACAGTTCTGGTTTCTTCGTAATGACACGCTTGCCATCAATGATTTCTGAAATACGATCATTTATAATAGTCGTCATGTTACGTCTCCTCCTAATAAACTGTTTCTTTGAAGTAGAATCCAGTATCTAACGGACGTAATTCTGGTTGAATCTCTTCAATTTTTTCAAGTAAGTCTTGCTTCATATCTTCGTATGCATCTTCTGACTCCATGTACGCATCAATCGCTTGACGGTAGCAAGCTGTTACTTCAACTGCATAGTCATCTGAGCATAGAACCGAATCAAATTTAAATGAATCAACGCCTGCTTCAAATAATTCATTCAGTTCATCAATAATACATACATCATTCGGACTGTAAATGTGTGTACCATTTAAATCTTCATAGATTGGGTATTTATTTTCACGTTCTTTATCATGTAAAAACATATTTTTCGCTTCTTTACGATTTTCAACTTCCATCGCTTTATCTTGGAATAAGAAGTAGTTGCCTAAAAGCGGACGTTTTGATTGGAACATACATGTCATACCATGCACAAGTACTTCAATCTCAACTTCTGCGTTTTCTTTAATCTCTACAACTTCTTCCATGCTTAATTCACGAGCTAAATACGCGCGTGTTGCACCGCGTTTACCCCAGTAATTCGCTTGGAACCAGTTTGTAGAAATTGTTTCTGCATCCCAGTGAAGTGGAATTTCACAATTTGCTTCTCGGCGTGCAATAATAACAGCTGGATCGCCGAATACGATACCGTCTACATGTAATTCCGTTAGTTTTTCCATATAAGGAGCTAAATCATCGACACGATCATTATGATAAATCGCGTTCATTGCAACATAGACTTTTTTGCCTGCTGCATGAATCATTTTTGTTGCTTCTGCTACTTCTTCAATTGAAAATTCGCCTGCTAAACGCAAACCAAATTTTTGTTCACCAATTAAAAAAGCATCTGCACCAGCTTCAATCAAACGTGCTACGTGTTCAACTGAATGGGGTGTTACAAGTAATTCTGGTTTTTTCATGTTGGTCACCTCTTAATACAAATCAATAAACCATCGCCTACTGGGAAGAAAGTTGATTGATATTGCTCATTTTGAATAATCCATTCCGCAAATTGATGAAGGTTTCGAATCATCGTTCTTTTACGTTTTGGTACATCTTTCATGTCTAAATCTGATAGACCGTGCATATACATATTATCAATGTATAAAATGCCCCCTTGTTTGACAAGTGGACTATATTGATCAAAGAATTTTTGATATTGGCCTTTTGCCGCATCAATAAAAACAGCATCAAAAGATGGATATTTGCTTGCAATGTCCACTTCTAACGCGTCACCCTCGATTAATGTGATATTTTCTTTTACATCGGAACGTCCGATAAATGCTTTTGCATATTCAATGCGTGCTTCATCTCTTTCAATCGTTACAATATCAACATTTGGTACAGCTTGTGCCATACGAATTGCTGAGTAACCAATCGCGCTACCTACTTCTAAAATTGATTTCGGTTGTTGAATTCTTAGTAACTGTAATAAGTTTTCAATCGCTGAAAGCTGCATAATCGGTATGTAATTTTCAGCCGCAAACTGTTCCATTTCAATTAAAAGTTCATCTCGTTTAGGTATGAAGGATTGAATATAGGCATCTGAAATTTCCATCTGCTATTCCTCCTTAATTATATACAAAACACACTTTATCCTAACATAAAAGTATTTTAAAATCTAGATTTCAACCTTGCAAATCCATAATTTCATGCTTTTTCGACAAAGTTTTGAAAAGAAAACAACATTAAAAAAATCTAGACGATGTTCATTCATCATCTAGATTTTTATATTAACGCTATCTATGAGGCTAAAATAGCATCATTATTTTTGCGATTTGATGTACTTGGCTACATTATTTTGATGCTCTGAATACGTTTCAGCAAAGTGATTATTACCATCTTTATCTGCAACAAAGTATAGATATTTTGTTTTCGCAGGGTCAACCGTTGCATCAAGTGATGCACGTCCTGCATTCGCAATTGGGCCTGGTGGTAGACCTTTATTCAAGTACGTATTATACGGGTTTTTCACTTCTAGATCTTTATACAGCACGCGGTCTTTATGCTCACCAAGCGCATATAAAACGGTTGGGTCTGTTTGAAGTGGCATACCTTGCTCAATACGGTTATTGAATACACTTGCAATCGTTTCACGGTCTGTTTGTGCTGTCGCTTCACGTTCAAGAAGTGAAGCAAATGTTAAGAACTCGTGCGGTGTCATGCCTAATTCTTTTA
The DNA here is from genome assembly GCF_001534765.1 of Kurthia sp. 11kri321. Classification (NCBI taxonomy): domain Bacteria; kingdom Bacillati; phylum Bacillota; class Bacilli; order Caryophanales; family Caryophanaceae; genus Kurthia; species Kurthia sp. 11kri321. The sequence goes on along the minus strand of NZ_CP013217.1, from coordinate 1,046,880 downwards.
ATTGCGGTTCATATGAACGAACAATCGCATCTGTTTGTGCAATCATCTTTTCAACAATTTCTTCTAAAGTTGGTTTCTTCGTGAAGAAATCATACGTAGATGGATATAAGTAACCTTCTAACTTGTAGCGAATATCTTTTCCATTGATATCTTTCGTTACTGTTTCTGGATACTTCGCTTTCATCTCTTTAATGAATTTTTCATTCGTTACGAGTTTCATAAACTCTTTTGATGTATAGTCTGTATTTTTCGCGATAATATTACCAATTTGATCGAGCGTTAATCCTTCTGGTATCGTAATTTGTAAATCTGCTTTACGATATACTTTACCCGTTTTTAACGATTTGATAATATCATCAATCGACATAGATGGTGGAATTTGATACGTTCCAGCTTGGAAACCAGAAGCATTTTTAAACTTTGTATAATATTTGAAGATTTTCGCATTACGAATAACGCCTTTATCTTCTAAAGTTTGTGATATCGTATCAATATTCGAACCGATTGGCAATTCGATTTTTACTGCTTTTTTATTATCTGGATCTACTGGTTTTAAAGCATTTGAAATATAAAAATAACTACTAATACTCCCAATTAATGCAATAGCAATAATAGCGATTCCCACGTACATCACAATTTTTCGGACTATTCTTTTTTCATGGCGTTGCTCTTGTAATCTCTTTAATTGATCATCGGGCAATTTTGGATCCACACATAATCCTCCTTCATATCACTCTCATCCTGACTCTTATGTAAAGTCACAACATGTTCATATTACTTGATTCTCTCTTTTTTTTCAAAAATATTTTATACGATTCAAAAAATCCGCCCCTATTATCTGCACTTTTCATAAGCACAAAACAATATTGGACGGACTTTCTTTTACAGACTCATAATTGTATTGACTACTTCTTCAATCATTGCCCATTCTTCTTCAGTTTCGATTTCGTATAATTGCTCGCCGCTACCATCTTCATTTTCGATGACTTCTGCTGCTTCAATTTGAATATCGTCTTCTTCTGTATCTTCATAAAACACGATATACGTTGAATCTGAATCGTCTGGTTCAATGCGCGTTAGAATCGTATAGACAACCTCATTGCCATCTTCATCTAATTCCGTAAAGAATTGACCACTATAATCTTGAGACATGAACATTCACCTCGTTTTGTAAGGACTATTCTTCTTCGTCAGCTAGCTCAGATAAGACGCTCTCGATGAATTCCCATTCTGCATCTGAATCGCTCTCGATTCCAACTAAACGGTCGCCTTCTTCGTCTTCTACAACGATTGCTGCTTGTACTTCTACAGGCTCGTCTGAATCGCTATGTTCTGCAAAAAGAACGTATTCTTTTTCGAATTCTTCTGAGTATACGCGTGTGATGACAGCATATACGATTTCGTTTCCGTTTTCATCAATTGCTACAATATGTTCATGGTTGTGTTCTTCTGACATATTAAAAGCCTCCCTTATGGTTGTTGAAATAGTGAATTATTCTTCGTCGTCTAATTGCTCAAGAATGTCTTCTAAGTAAGCCCATTCTTCTTCTGATTCGATTGGTTGTAATTCGCCATCTTCACCATTTTCTGCTGGTGTGAATGATGAAGCCATGATTTGTACATAACCTTCTTCATCCTCTGAACCGATTTCGCTGTATAATACGAAGTTTTTACCAAATTCTTCTGATTCTACGATTGTAAGAATCTCACAAAGAATTTCGTTCCCTTCCTCGTCTACTACTGTAATTGTGTTTTGTTTTTCATTTGTCATACTCTCATTCTCCTCTAAAAAGATTTGCGGTCTAAATATCCTTGTAAAATCATACTTGCAGCCATCTTATCAATGACCTTTTTACGATCTTTACGACGAACATCCGCTTCAATTAGCACGCGTTCTGCGGCCATCGTTGTCAGTCTTTCATCCCATAGTGTAACGGGAAATCCAAACTCCTGCTCTAACAGTGTAGCATAACGCTGTGATGCTTCTCCACGCGGACCCACTGTATTGTTCATGTTTTTTGGAAAACCAACGACAAATTCCTTCACATCGTATTGTTTTACGAGTTCACGAATTCGTTCCATACCAAACTTTTCATTCTCTTCGTCGATTTTAATCGTTTCAATCCCTTGAGCAGTCCAGCCAAGTGCATCGCTTACAGCTACTCCGATTGTTTTAGAACCGACATCTAAACCCATTACTCTCATTATTTTGCCTCGTTATTCTTTTTAATATAAAATTTCACAAGCTCTTCTAAAATTTCATCTCGTTCAAGCTTGCGAATCTTTGTACGAGCATCTTGATGACGTGGAATATATGCCGGATCGCCCGAAAGCAAATAACCCACCATTTGATTGATTGAGTTATACCCTTTTTCTTCTAGTGCTGCATGAACATGAAGCATCGTTTCGCGAACTTCTTGTTCCATAGGTTCTTCGGGAAAATTAAATTTCATCGTTTGATCAAACTTACTCATGCTAAGCACCTCACAGTAAAGTTAAGTAGTGTACTACTCTTTCAACTAGTATAACTTATTCCCTGTTCGTTTGAAACTCATTTTGCCCATTCGCTATGAAATAATTACTAGTGGCAAGAAAATAAGGTTTAAAAAGCATTGTTTTCCTGTTTGTTCCACCGTTTTTGGCTACTTATTTTTATAACGTCATCTGTTTTTACTACATCATAGAAAAAAGCCAGTTCTCAAACAGTTGCCTAAGAACTGACTTCTTCTATTCATTAATTATTTTGCTAATGTTTCATAAACAGATGCAAGTGCTGCATCCAGTTGATTCGCATCTTTTGCACCAGCCATCGCCATATCTGGGCGACCGCCACCTTTACCACCACATTGTTCTGCTACTGCTTTGACAATGTTTCCTGCATGGTATTCTTTTCCTGCGATTTCTTTTGTTACACCTGCACATAGCATTACTTTATCGTCTGCTACTGCACCTAAAACGATCACCGCATTTGACATTTTCGCTTTTAAATCATCCATTAGTTGACGTAATTGGTTATTATCTTTCGCTTCTACGCGTGTTGATAATACTGTTACACCATTGATGTCTTTTGCATTCGCTAGAATATCACCTGCTTGTGCTGCTGCCATCTTCGCTGATAATGATTCATTTTCACGTTGTGCATCTTTTAAATCATGTTGTAATGATTCAATACGTGCTGGTACGTCTTTTGGATTTGATTTTAAAGCGTGTGCTGCTGCTTCTAATGTGTGTTGTTCTTCCTTCACTGCAAAGTATGCTGCACGACCTGTTACAGCTTCAATACGACGTGTTCCAGCGCCAATACCGCCTTCTGAAACAATTTTGAATAAACCAATTTCAGATGAACGTTTTACGTGAATACCACCACATAATTCGATTGAGTAATCTGATACTTGAACAACGCGTACAACATCACCATATTTTTCACCGAATAATGCCATTGCGCCCATTGCTTTTGCTTCGTCAATTGGCATTTCTTCGATGATTACTTCGATATCATCCCAAATTTTTTCGTTTACTGCACGTTCAATTGCTTCAATTTCTTCTTTTGTTGTTGCACCGAAGTGTGAGAAGTCAAAACGTAAACGATCTGGACCTACATATGAACCTGCTTGGTTAACGTGGTCACCTAAAATATCTTTTAATGCACGTTGTAATAAGTGTGTCGCTGTATGGTTTTTCACGATTAAGTTACGTTCTTCGCGATTTACGCTTGCAATCACTTCATCTTCTACATTCATTTCACCAGACTCTACTACAACTGTATGCAATGACTGACCGTTTGGTGCTTTTTGTACGTCTTTTACAAACGCTGTGAATGCATCATTTGAAATCGTACCGTGGTCCGCTACTTGTCCACCCATTTCTGCATAGAAAGGTGTTTCAGTTAAAATCACAAGTGCTTCTTCACCTTCAGAAACAGTTTTTACTTCTTCGCCGTTTGCAACGATTGCTGTAATAACTGTTTCTGTTTGTAATGTATCGCCACCTACGAATGTAGAAGCTTGTTTTAAGTTTGCTAACACTTCTGATTGTACTTTCATTGAGTCAACATCTTGACGTGCTTCACGTGCGCGTGTACGTTGTTTTTCCATCTCAACTTCAAAGCCAGCTTCGTCCACTGTCATCCCAACTTCAGCAGCGTACTCTTCTGTTAATTCTACTGGAAAACCGTATGTGTCATATAGACGGAATGCATCTGCACCTGGAATAACCATTTCGCCTTTTTCTTTTTGCGTTGCAACAACTTCGTTGAAAATTGCTAAACCATCATTTAATGTTTCGTGGAAGCGCTGTTCTTCATTTTTAATTACACGTTGAATGAACGCTTCTTTTTCTTTTACTTGTGGGTAGAAATCTTGCATGATTTCACCAACAGTTGGTACTAATTCAAACATGAACGGTTTTTCGATACCGATTTGTTTTGCATAACGTACTGCACGACGTAATAAACGACGTAATACATAACCGCGACCTTCATTTGATGGAAGTGCGCCATCACCAATTGCGAAAGCAACCGTACGAATATGGTCAGCGATGACTTTGAATGGTGTATTTACATCTTCTTCTGTACCAAAAATTTCACTTAATTCAATTTCGCCAGGACGCATGTAGCGACGGTTTGCGAATTTTTCAATTGTTTCAATGATTGGCATGAATAAATCTGTGTCATAGTTTGTTGGAACATCTTGCATAACCGACGCAACACGCTCTAAACCCATACCTGTATCAATATTTTGCTTTGGTAGTGGTGTATATGTGTGATCTGGATTATGGTTGAATTGAGAGAATACTAAGTTCCAGATTTCTAAGTAGCGTTCGTTTTCGCCACCTGGATATAATTCTGGATCTTTTGGGTCGTTTCCGTACATTTCGCCGCGGTCATAGAAAATTTCTGAGTTTGGACCCGATGGACCTTCACCGATATCCCAGAAGTTTCCTTCTAAACGAATCAGACGTTCTTCTGGAATGCCAATTTCGTCTTTCCAAATGTTATATGCTTCTGTATCTTCAGGGTGAATCGTAATAGATAATTTTTCACCGTCGAACCCTAACCATTCTTTTGACGTTAAGAATTCCCATGCGTAATGAATTGCTTCTTTTTTGAAGTAATCACCGATTGAGAAGTTCCCTAACATTTCGAAGAATGTATGGTGACGTGCTGTTTTACCAACGTTTTCAATATCGTTTGTACGAATCGCTTTTTGTGCATTTACGATACGTGGGTTATCTGGAATAACCGAGCCATCAAAATATTTTTTTAATGTAGCTACACCTGAGTTAATCCATAATAATGACGCATCATTAATTGGAACAAGTGGCATACTTGGTTCTTGTTTGTGCTGTTTTTCAACGAAGAATTCGATATACTTACGACGAATATCTGAAGCTTTCATGTGTGTTTCCTCCTAAAATTTAAATGCGATGAAGTGCTTTTCAAACAAAATAAAAAGTCCCCATCCCTATGGAAAGGGACGAGAACTGTCAATTCGTTTTCGTGGTACCACCCTAATTTATAAAAAGTATCAAGCAACACTTTTTATCTCTTAGCACTATAACGTAGTGAACGGCAGGGATTAACTGCACTCTGGAATAGCTTTCCGTTATCAATCGTGAAGGTTTTTTCAGCCATGAAACCTCTCTCTTAACACAATCAGTATAACGTACTCTTTTCCGTCATCGTGTTCAATTATTCTACTGCTGATTATAAAATAAAGTCGCTTAACCTGTCAATGCCCGCATCCTATTAAAAGTTATGCATTCCCCAGTAACCAATCGGTTCAAATCCAATGCGCTCGTAAATCTTTCCTGCTTTCGGGTTATCGTAGAACAAACAAACTACCTTATCTTCTGCTAGTAATTCCTCACACATTCTATAAAGAAGTGCTGTCGCATATCCTCTTTCTACATAATCAGGATGCGTCGCTACACCGACAATCATCGCTGACTGTAAATTTTCCGCTGCCGTTGAGGCAACCGAAACAATTTGATCATCTTCCCAAAGCGCATACGTACGACCTGTTTGATTTTCAATCGTTCGAACCATTTGTTCCTCTGTTGTCGTACTATTTGCAAACTCTGGTATTTGTTGTAATAATGCACGGTGCTGTGGAATATCTTCTACAGTTGTTTTACGAATTGTAAAACGGTGTGGTGGTGCTTCTCCGATTAGTGCTGTACATTTTGCATAGTGCATCTTACCTGAGCGTTTAGGCGTTTTTTCAATTAAAGGATATAAAGACGTTAAAATATCGTACATACCAGATAAACCTAACAGTTGTTCATCTGTATTCACAATACGAGCGAAGCCTTCTACATCATATGTTCCTTCTGCATACATCACATACATATGGTCGTAGTTTAAAAGCAGTGCAATCAACTGCTCATCTTGAAATTCCCCGTAAAGTTGTTGTATGTCAGAGTCGTATCCATACGCCTCCAAGTCACCAATAATGAATAAATTCTCTGCTGGCTTTTTTCCAATCAACTGCAGTACTTGTTGATGGTCTTGTTCTGTCAATTGTCGAATCATTTCATCATCCCCTTTTAAAGTTCCAACGATTATATCACCACATGGATTAAAATGGAAATAAAAACACCTAAATCGATTTATAACAAATCAACTTAGGCGTTCTTCAATTTATTCATTTTCTAGTAACTCTTGTTGTACTTCAATTAAAAAATCACTTGGTTTACAACCATCCATACCAATCATTGGCGAGATGTCCATAAAATTGTCCATCGTTAGAACAAATGTATTGCGTTGAATCATCTCATCATTCGTTTCTTCTACTTCTACTTTTTGTTCAGTAGCTTCTTTTTCAGCAATTTGTTCAGATGTTTCACCAAGGCGCATCGCAAGTGTTGTCTGCCTTAAAACATCTGCATCATTTTGAATACCACGTAAAAATGTATCGGGTTCTCCGCACAAAATCAAAAAGTTTTTCGCACGTGTCAGACCTGTATAAAGAAGATTCTTTCGTAACATCTTGGCATAACTTCTTACAACGGGCATGATGACCATTGGGAACTCACTACCTTGTGATTTATGAATCGAACAACAATAGGCAAGTGTAATTTGATTTAGATCGGAGCGTTCATACGTTACTTCAATACCATCAAATGACACGATGACAACGTCTTGTTTTTCCGTCGTCTCTTTCGCTTTTAAAATCGAAATAATTTCGCCCATATCCCCATTAAAGACATTACTATTCGGCTGATTGACAAGTTGCAACACTTTGTCGCCAATACGGTACGTTGTGTCACCAAAGACAATCTCTTTCGTCTTCGCATTCTTTTTCGGATTGACAAACTCTTGAATCATTTTGTTCAATGCATCAATTCCGGCATCTCCTCTATACATCGGCGCTAGTACTTGGACATCGTGAATTGAGAATCCTTTTTTAAGCGCGGAACCAATCACTTGTTGAACGACGCTCGCAACTTGATTCGTATAGGCAGGGATAAAGGAGCGGTCTTTTGTTTTCTCGGTTAAATTCGTCGGTTGCTCTCCCATTTTCATCTGATGCGCCAACTCAATAATAGACGAGCCATCTGCTTGACGATACACATCGGTTAATTCGACCGTTGGAATCGCTTTTGAAGCGAGTAAATCTTTTAGCACTTGCCCCGGACCTACAGGCGGTAGCTGATCTTGGTCACCAACGAATACAATTTGACAGTGGTCATTTAATGCACGTAGTAATTGATGTGCGAGCCACGTATCAACCATCGACATCTCATCGACAATAATTAATTTACCACCGATTTCTCGTTCTGTTTCTTCGTCTTTATCTTGTCCATTAAAGCCAAGTAGACGGTGAATCGTCTGTGCAGGTAAGCCTGTCGATTCACTTAAACGCTTCGCGGCACGACCTGTTGGTGCAACAAGAATAATGGGGAATTCTTCGTCTTTTTTACTATATTCTTTCGGATCAAGTGATAATCCATGTAACTCTGCAAATACATCAACAATCCCACGTACAACGGTTGTTTTCCCTGTACCTGGTCCCCCTGTTAAAATCATAACCGCACTATTAATAGCTGTCTCAATCGCATGGATTTGTGTCGTCGCATAGGTCACACCAAAGCGTTCCTCTGCGTCACCAATCCATGTGCGAATTTCAGAAAGTGGAAATGCTGATTGTTGCTCATTCTTCTCTTTTAACTGCAAAATCTTTGACGCAATTCCCACCTCTGAATAATAAAGAGACGGTAAATAGAGACGTGTCTCCTCACCACATAACTGTCCATTTTCACCAAGACGAATAATCGCTTGTGAAATCTCTTCGTAAGTGAGTTGGATAGGCTGACTTTGTTCCAAAAGAGCTTTTGCTTGTGGAATAACCTGTTCAGCAGAGACATAGGTATGTCCTTCTGAAATCGATGCTTGATTAATAATATGTAACACTGCTGCTTCAATACGGTCTGGATGCTTTCCTTCAATTCCTAAAATAGCGCCTAAATCATCTGCACGCTGAAAACCCACTCCTTCTACATCTTGAATGAGTCGGTACGGATTTTCTTGTAAGAGTTGAAGTGTATCATCTAAATAGAGCTGATAGATTTTGATTGCTAATTGTGCGCCAAAACCCCATTCGCCTAATTTAATCATAATACGGTCCATCCCTAGATTTTGTTGGAGTACAAGTCGCAATGTCTCTTTCTTTTCTTCATTTAAACGCGGAATACCATCCAAAGATGAAGGATCTTGAATGATGACCTTAATTGCATCCGCTCCCAATTGATCGACAATGATTTTTGCTGTTCGTTGTCCGATTCCTGGGAATAAATCGCTTGATAAATACGAGATGACACCTGCTTCAGTTGCAGGAATCTCTTTTTCAAATGTTTCTGCTTTGAATTGTGTGCCGTATTTCGGATGGGTTGTCATACGCCCTGTAAAACGATAGAGCGCATCCTCTACTACCTTTGGAAAATATCCAGCGACAATCACTTCTTTTTCTTGGTAATCTGTATTCGTCTCTTGAATTTTCACTTTCACAATTGAAAATAAATTTTCTGCATTATGAAAAATAGAGACGACAGGTCGACCTACTACGAAAAATGGTTCATTCGCAAATAGTGAAAGATTTTCAGTCAACACTGTCCCCTCCTTTTTTATTGGTTATTCTTCTTTTGCTCAAGCATATCGTAAATATAACGCGCTTGATCAAATTCAGGTTGTAATGTGTAAGCTTGTTTTAAATGATACTGTGCATCTTTAATATTATCTGTAGAAACTGCAAATAATACACCTAAGTTATAATGTGCATCTGCATTATTCCAATCTTCATCGATAATATGACGCAGTTCTTTTTCTGCTTCTTCAAACATTTCTAATGAACACATTAAAATCGCAAATGATAAACGAATTTGTAAATCCTCTGGTGCTAATTCTGCTGCACGCTGTAAATAAGGAAGTGCTAGTTTCGTATTCCCACTTGCTTCAAGTGATTTTCCAAGCATGAAGTAAGCATCTGCCCCTTCAATGCCTTTACGAATTGAACGCTCATAAATTTTTGCCGCTTCTTCAAAACGCTCATTATTGTAATAAAGATTCGCTAAACCATAATAAGCAGTCGCTGCATCTTCATCCAATGTAATAGCTTTTTGGAAAAAGCGCTCTGCACGTTCTGTATCATCCATTGAAGCGAGTAGATTACCGAAGTTAATGTAGCCAATCGCTTCTTCAGGATTTGCTTCGATTGCTTCAGTAAATGCTTTTGCTGCATCTTCAAAACGCTTTTCTTGCATCGCTTTGATGCCTTCTTCATTATGATTCACAAAAATCCAACTCCTATTACCCTACATATGTTAATTTTTCACCGTTTTTAAATACTTCATCAATTGTACCGCCACCGATACACTCATCACCATCATATAATACAACCGATTGTCCTGGTGTAATTGCACGTGTTGGTTCTGAGAATGTCACAGACCAATCACCATTATCTAGTAATGTTACATCTACAGGCACATCTGTTTGACGGTAACGGAACTTCGCTGTGCAGCTAAAGTGCTTGTCGAATGTACGATTCGTTGTAAAGCTTGTTTTCACAGCCGTTAAGCTTGTTGAATATAACAAGTCGTTATGGAAACCTTGTCCAACTAATAAAACATTACGCTCTAAATCTTTACCAACTACAAACCAAGGCTCACCGTCTCCACCGATTCCTAAACCATGACGTTGACCTAATGTGTAATACATTAAACCGTCGTGTTTACCCATCACTTTACCATCAAATGTTTCCATATTACCTGGTTGTGCTGGTAAGTACTGGCTTAAGAATTCTTTGAAGTTACGTTCACCGATGAAACAGATCCCTGTTGAGTCTTTTTTCTTCGCTGTCGCAAGTCCTGCTTCTTCTGCAATTTCACGTACACGCGGTTTTTCTAAATCACCGATTGGGAACATAACATGTGATAATTGTTCCTGTGATAATTGATTTAAGAAGTATGTTTGATCTTTATTATGGTCCACACCACGTAACATTTTCACGCCATCTTCTGTTTGTTCAACGCGTGCATAGTGACCTGTTGCAAGATAGTCTGCACCTAACTTTAATGCATGTTCTAAAAAGGCTTTAAATTTAATCTCTTTATTACACATTACATCTGGATTTGGTGTACGTCCTGCTTTATATTCTTCTAGGAAGTATGAGAATACTTTATCCCAGTATTGTTTTTCAAAATTGACAGCATAATAGGGAATCCCAATTTGATTACATACTTTAATGACATCTTCATAGTCTTCCGTTGCTGTACATACGCCATTCTCATCTGTATCATCCCAGTTTTTCATGAAGATACCGATAACATCATAGCCTTGTTTTTTTAATAGGTACGCTGCTACAGACGAGTCAACGCCACCCGACATCCCTACGACAACACGTGTTTTTGAGGGGTCTTTTACTTCATTCATTTTCTTCTCACCTGATTTCTATACATTCGCTAATCTTTGTACAATATCTACTGTACGTTTTGCAGCTTCTGCTACTGTATCATCTGTTAGCCCATATCCGAAACTAAAACGAATCGAATTACGCAATTCTGCAGAATCTTTTCCAAACATCGCAACTAAAACATGTGATGGATCAATTGAACCTGCTGTACATGCTGAACCACTTGATACCGCAACACCAGCCATATCTAAATTGACAAGGAATGACTCTACATCCATTCCTGCAAAGCTTATATTCAATACATGCGGTAGACCATTTTCGACTTGCCCATTAACTTTAAAATGAATCCCACTCGCTGTAAAGATGTCTACTACGATTTGTTGATATTTTTTCAACTGTGTACGTTTTTCATCCATTGTTGCCTGTGCAATTTCGACTGCCTTAGCAAACCCAACAATCCCTGGAATATTTTCTGTACCCGCACGACGTTTACGTTCTTGCTCCCCACCTAAAATCAGTGGTTGCAAAGGCGTATGTTCTCGTTGATATAAAAATCCGACACCTTTTGGACCATTCAACTTATGCGCTGAAGCAGATAATAAATCAACTTTTAACTCGTCTACATTGATTTTTTCAAGTCCAAATGCTTGCACTGCATCCGTATGGAATGTCGCTTGATGTTCAGTTAATAATGCACCAATTTCTGCAATTGGTTGTATAGAACCTACTTCATTATTACCTGCCATAATCGTAACGAGAATCGTATCTGCGCGAAGTGCTTGTTCTACATCTGCAACTGATACAACTCCCTGTTCATTAACAGGTAAATAGGTCACTTCAAAACCTTCTGTTTCAAGCTGTTCACATGGATGTAATACCGCATGATGTTCAATTGCTGTTGTAATAATATGACGACCTTGCGCTTTTTTCGCATAGGCTGTTCCGCGAATCGCTAAATTATCTGCCTCCGAGCCACCACCCGTAAAGATGATTTCATTATCTTTGGCTTGAATAGATGTTGCAATCACATGACGTGCATCATCTAAATATTTTCGTGCATGGCGACCAAGCTGATGGATACTTGATGGATTACCAAATACCTCTGACATCACTTCTGTCATCACTTGAATCACTTGTGGATGCATCGGTGATGTTGCCGCATGGTCTAAATAGATTTCGTTCATGAAAAAAATCTCCTTTAAATATAGAACATAAAGTTTTCATCTGTGTTTTCGTCTGTATATTTCGCTAAATCTTCCAGACTTGTTGTATCCAAAACTGTTTTTACAGCATCGCGAATACGCATCCATAACTCACGTTGTGGTGGTGCTTCATTTTCGATTCCTTCTACAGGTTGAATCGGGCCTTCTAATACTTTAATCACATCTGCTGTTGAAATCAAATGTGGTGGCTTCGATAACATATAACCACCGTAAGCACCACGTACACTCTTGACTAAACCCGAGTTACGAAGTGGTGATACTAATTGCTCTAAATAAGCTTCTGATAAATGATTATCTGCGGCGATTTGACGCAGTGGAATTGGTCCTTGTCCGTACTGTTTTGCTAACTCAATCATAATTGTAAGCCCATAACGGCCTTTTGTTGAGATCTTCACTCGTATGCACCTCATCTAAATTATAAATTCTTTATCGTTAAATTATAACATATTACCACCCATCGTACTTGGTTTTGCTATACTATTATTTATTATGTAACATTCTTATTTAAGGAAAGGAGCAGATGATTATGCCGAATGAACCGCTTGCCTACCGTATGCGACCACAAAATATAGAAGAAATTGTTGGACATGAAGACGTGATTGGACCTAACACGCATCTCTATAAAATGATTCAAAAAGGACATGTACCGTCTATGCTCCTCTACGGAAATCCAGGTATTGGCAAAACATCAATTGCTTATGCTATTGCAGGAAGTGTATCTATTCCTTTCTTTGCATTAAACGCCACACGCGCTGGAAAAAAAGATGTCGAAGGAATTGTAGCGGAAGCTCATTTTTCAGGTCAAGTGATTTTATTTTTAGATGAAATTCATCGTTTTAATAAATTACAACAAGATACGTTACTGCCACATGTCGAAAATGGTTCGATTATTTTAATTGGTGCAACGACCGAAAATCCATTTCACGACGTGAATCCCGCCATCCGTTCTCGTTGTGGTGAGATTAAACAATTAAAACGACTGACAACTAAAAATCTAGAACAATTAATCCGACAAGCATTACAAGACGAAAAGCGTGGGCTTGGGCGTTATAACATTCAAATCACAGAAGAGCAAATTCACCAAATTGCACAGGCTGGGAATGGAGATGCGAGAAAAGCATTAAATTTATTAGAGTCTGTTTACTACGCTGCTGATGAAGAAGATGACGTAGCAATCGTAACAGATAAATTAGTCGCACAACTCGCTGAAAAGATTGGTTTATATGGAGATGCGAAAGGTGATCAATTTTATAATTTATTATCCGCTTTACAAAAATCCATTCGCGGTAGTGATGTCAACGCCGCACTTTATTATTTAGCGCACTGTTTAGAAAATGGCGACTTAATCGCAGTGAACCGAAGACTACTCGTCATTAGTTACGAAGATGTCGGCTTAGCTGACCCACAAGTCGGACCTCATGTGTTAGCAGCTGTTCAATCGGCTGAACGCCTTGGTATGCCAGAAGCACGCATTCCACTTGCGCAAGCTGTCATCGAAATGTGCCTCGCTGAAAAATCAAACTCTGCGATAAGTGCCATTGACGCCGCAATCCATGATATCCATACAGGCAAAACCGGCGACATTCCTATGCACTTACGTGACACACATTATAGCGGTGCAGCAGAACTTGGAAATGTCGGCTATCAGTACCCGCATAATACACCAATCGGTACATTCGGTGGTTGGGTGAATCAACAATACTTACCTGACGAACTCGTAACACGCGAATACTACACACCTGTTATCGCAGGTAAAGAACAACGCATGGCTACCATTTACGATAAATTAAAATCATTCAAAAAGAAAAAATGAGAAACAGCCATGCGCTGCTTCTCATTTTTCTTATGTCGTTACTTTTAAGACGGTTTTAATTTTTTGCATAATCCCACCAGAGCTATATGTGAGAACACTTCGTTTATAGAATGTCACACTAATTGTGAAGAGTAGTGCAACTGTAGCGAATAAAATAGCGAGTGAAATCCATACCGATACAGTTGAAATATCCGTCGCACCTAAACGTAATGTCATAAGCATACCTGATGTAAATGGAATATACGAGAATACTTTAATAAGTAAAGAATCTGGATTCGAAATACCTGAAAGCATCACGTAAAAACCGATTAACATAATGAATACGCCTGGCATCATTACTTGTGAAGCTTCTTCTACCTTTGATACGAGTGAACCTGCAAGCGCACCAATTAATAAGAACAGGATGATTGATAATAAGAAGAAGAGAATGACATAGATAAAGTAAGTAGCTGGTAGTTGACCGAGCATCTCTTGTAAACCATCTGTCACTGATTTCTTCGCTGTGAATTGAATGAGAATATATGCACCGACTGCTAAAATCGCAATTTGCGTTAAGCCTGTTAAAAATACACCAATTAATTTAGAGAATAAATGTGTAGATGGCTTAACACTCGCCATTAATACTTCTAATACACGAGAGCCTTTTTCAGAAGCAATATCGGTTGTAATCATTGATAAATAACTTGTGACGAATAAATAGATTAAAAAGCCCATAATATATGCAATTAGAATACCTGCTGACTTTTCTTCAGCTGTTTTATTCGATGTTTTCTCTTGTAAATCGACTTGTTTTACAACTGTATTCGTCTGTAAAATTTTCGCTGCTTGCTCAGCTGATAAATTTAATTGTTGTACACTATATACTTTTCCTGCATTTTCAGCAAGTGCATCAATTTTAGATTGAACTTGTAAATCAAGTGATTTCGCTGTTGCAAGTTCAACAGCTAATTGTTGATCTTTTGATGTTAAATAAACTGCTGCATCGTATTTTTCCTTTTTGACAAGTGCATCTACTTCTTTTTTCGATTCTTTGACAACTTTGAACTTCACTTCTTTATCCGAAGGGAATTGTTTTGCTAAATCAAGTTTTGTATCATCTACCAGTGCGATTGTTACATACTTATTGTCATCTGTAAAAATCCCTTTAATACTTGACCAGTTCACTGCTACTGCAATAATAGCTAAATATAAAAGCGTTAATAATATAAAGGACTTCGACTTAATCTTTTGAAGATAAAGTTGCTTAATGAGTAGTCCAAGTTTATTCATTTGGCGCACCTACTTTCAATTTAAAGATTTCATCGAGCGATAAATAGTCCATACTGAATTTGTCCATATAAGAACCTTCACTAATCGCTTGGTATAATGCTTCACCATAACTTTCGTCTTGTAGATATAACGTGTAACCATCTCTCGTCTGCTCCACACGTTCGACACCTTCCAATACTTCAAGCTCTGGTTTTGTTTTCGCCGTACGAATACTCAGTTTGATTTTTCCGTATAGCGCCTTTAACTCTTGTAACCCACCTGTATAAAGCGAAGCACCTCTTTTTAAAATACATAAGTGGTCGCATAGTTCTTCGACATTATCCATTTGATGACTTGAAAATAAAATTGTCGTTCCTTGCTTTTTTAAGTCTAAAATCGCATCCATTAATAACTGACGATTCACAGGATCTAGCCCACTAAACGGCTCATCCAAAATTAAAAATTCTGGTTTATGAATAAAACTCGCAATCAGTTGTACTTTTTGTTGATTCCCTTTTGAAAGTGTCTCTGCTTTATCATTTCGCTTATCTGTCAGCTCAAATCGTTCTAACCAGTACTGAATTTCCGTCGTTAATTCTTTTTTTGATTTCCCTTTTAACATACCGAAAAAGTAAAGCTGTTCTTCTACTTTCATTTGCGGATAAATGCCACGTTCTTCAGGTAAATAACCTAAAAAATCCCGCTCTAGCTTATGTACCGATTTTCCTTTCCATAAAATTGTTCCTTCTGTCGTATCTTGAAGATTTAAAATCATACGGAAAGTCGTTGTTTTACCTGCACCATTTTGACCGATTAATCCGAAGACTTCTCCTTCATTAATCGTGAAATCTAGTGCATTGACAGCAACAAAGTCTTTATACTTTTTTGTTACCTGTCTCACTTCTAGTGTCATGGAACACACTCCTTTTCATGTTATCTATTTATTATACAGAATAAATAAGTAAAAAGTTTCATTTATTTCCAACGTGGTTGTAAAAAATAAAAAGTAGGACACCGTTTACTACGATATCCCACTTTATACATCATACTTCTTGTCGCTCCTGTATAATACGCTTCGCTACTTCATAACCACCTTTTACAACAATTGGTGAACCACCACCTGGATGAACGGTTCCACCTACATAGTAAAGGTTATCTAGTTTCAAATCGTGGTTCGATGGTCTAAAGAAACTTCCCTTCCATGTATTCGAAGCTTGTCCATAAATTGCTCCTTGTCTAACAGCAAATGTGTCCGCAATATAATGCGGTGGCAAAGCTTTTCGTTCAACAATTTGTTCTTCTTTAATCCCCCATTTCTGAAGGGCATCATCCACTTGCTCTACTAAGCCATCTTGTGAGGCATAAAGATTTGCGGGTGCGTTAACCAAAACGAACAGTGCTGGTAATCGACTCGAATCAGATGCATATGGATAACAACCATAGACACTCGGCTTACGCGCATAATTCCCTTCACGTAATGTCTTAAATTCGGCTACATAATCATTACTAAATAATAAATTATGATGATGTAAATCAACCGGCTCTTTTAACGCGATGAGTTCTACGTAAGCAGAAGTTGAAAGTTCTCGCTTCGGTATTTTTCGACCTAGTAAAGATTGCATGACATCATAATCCATATCACTCACAAAAATATCCGCTTCATAACGCCCTTTTTCTGTTTCGCAAAAGCGAATTGTATCGCCGTCCATCGCGAATTTCAAAACTGGTTCATTTAGATGAAGTTTAACACCTTGTTCGCGTAATACACGTTCAAATGTTGCCGCAATATTCGGTGGTCCACCCTCTAAAAAATAAGTTCCTTCAACTAACTCAAAATAGGCAATCATCGCAAATGTCGCAGGCGTTTCATATGGAGAAGAACCGATATATGTCGCAAAGCGATTGAATAACTGTCGAATTTTCTTATTAGGGAAATAATGACCTAAAAATGCATCTAATGTTTGAAATGGACGAGCTGCCATTAAATTTTTCATTAATGAAGCCTTTGTATAATCTTTTACATTAAAGAATGTTTTATTTAAAAAAGCTTTTTCACTTAGATGAAATAGACGTGTAATCTCTAAAATAAAAGCTGGATAATTTTCTGCACTCACTGGATCAATAAGCGCAATTTGACGCTGCATCTCCGCTACGTCTGTTGTAAATGTGATTGTGGCATCTTTAAAGCGATGTGCAGTCGGTTGTTCCACTCGCTGAAATGGTAAGGCTTCTTTTGGCTGTATAAAAGGCGCTAGTACATCCCAAAAGTAACGTGGCATTGTAAGCGTGTTGGGACCAAAATCAAATGTATGCTCACCGAGTTGAATTGATTGCATCTTGCCGCCTAACCAACTATTTTTTTCGAAAACTTTCACATCGTAATGCGTACTTAATGTGAGTGCAGTCGCTAAACCACCTAAACCACCCCCCACAACAATCGCTGTCGGCTTCATAATATACGTCCTTTCCAATAAGTATTTTTTTGTCTAACTGTTCGAATCATTGTTGTGATGAGTAATACACAATAAACGATGGCACTAACAGGCATAAGTAGCGTATAGATATTCAACTTTTTCGCAAGTAAATCACTAATTAAACGCATGAGTGTAATACAAACGAGCGGCACTAATAATACATACTTTGTTATAAAAACCCCATAGATTGCCAAACCTACTGGACTGACAAAGTAAAGAAAATAGAATACGACTAAAAAAATGCCTGTTAGATAAGAATGATTAATTCCTCTAAAACAGTTTTTTTGAAACCCTTGCCATGTTTCTTGGCGATTCGCATACATCGCGCAAGATACGAAGTCGGTAATATTATAGAGCATGGCTTTTTTATCATGATGCTTTAAAATACGAAATAATGCCACATCCTCTACTACCGCATCTTTTACAGAAGCATGTCCTCCAATTTCTTCGTACACTTCTTTTCGAATTGCAATAAATGCACCACTTGCAGCGGTTGCCGCTACCATACGTTGATGATTCGCAAGTGCGATTGGTAGATGGAAATAAACAAAAAAATGAAGCAATGGCGTTAACAGACATTCCAACACATTGCTCGCTTTAAAACGAGGAAAACCCGTTAATGCATCAATCGGTTGTGTAAACATCGTTGCCACTGCTTCTAATGTTTTCTTTTGAAGCGTTACATCTGCATCAATCCAAAGGAGTACATCACCACTTGCTTCATCTGCTAATACTTGGCATGCATGTGGTTTACCACGCCATCCTTCTGGTAAAGCTTTTCCTCGAATCATGCGAAAGCGTGTATCTTCATGTAATCGCTCTTCGATTAACTGCGCTGTGCAATCTGTTGAATCATCATCATATAGAATAAATTCTGCATTTTTATACGTTACATTTTTCAAGCTCATCATTAATTCATGTACATGTGTTTCTTCATTTCGTAGTGGCACTAACACACTTATTTTTAAATCATTATGCTGTGCTACTCGTAATTTCTTCAAAAATTGAATATTGAAAATCAGCCAAATAAGTCCGATTAAAAAAGGTATGGTTATTACCATAAGCGTACAAACCCTTCTTCTTCTTTTGCAATTACTTGTGCTTTTAAACAATCTAAATAATATGTCATACCTTCTTGAATCGATGTTCGCTTACTTGCCGGTTGATAATCCATCCGACAAGCTACTTCACCTTTTAAACCGTCTGCATATGAATAGTAAATTGAAATATATAAAATCCCATGTTGAGGGAATTTACTTATTATTTTGTCCATACCTGGTTGAATCGTCAAAGGTCGCTTTTCCTGATGTTCTTCTACACCTTGCGGAAAAAGTGTAATCGTATTCGTTTTAGCTAGTGCATACATCTGTTTGATTTCAGATACTTTAATCGGCTTTGAGATAGGAAATGTTCCAATCCCCTTAAACAAAGGAAACTTTTTCAAGCCCTCTGCACTCATACCTGCGACAATGTTTGAAGGCAAATAGCCTCGCTTGAATAATTCAAAAAGAACGAGGCTATCATAAAAACTACTATGATTGACAACGACCATACACGGTTCTTGAATCGTTGTCAGATTGACTTTCATCGTTTGAAACATTCTTCGCATCATGAAGCGCTGACCAATTTGAAAGAATAATAAATTAGATTTTTTGCGAATCATTTGCAGCACCCCTTATAAATTGGAGTAGTAAAAAACCAATCACTCCAACGAAAAATGCTAAGTATAGTTTGGATAAAATAGCAATCCATAAGAATAAAATAACGATGGTCCAAAAGACGACACGCATTTGTTTAATCATGTTGACGCTCGGCTCGTTTTTACGCGTACGTGGTAATAATAATTGTAAAATAAAAGCAACGACGAACCAGCCAATAAAGTTACTCGCTGGTATTCCATAATACGCGCTATTGTCCTCCCAAATCCAATACTGCTTTGCAACGAAAGCAACAGGATCAAGAATTAAGTCTAAAAGAACGACATAGAGAGCTGCAAAGAAAGCGCGAGAAAAACGATGTTTTAGACGAATCGTTAAAGCATGACCTGCCATAACCATAACAATCCATGCAAACCCTATGCCGATTGGAACACCGAATAATAATGGTGGAAAACGATCGGTATAATCATAATTACCAAAAAAGACATTAAAATAGGCACTTAATCCTTCCACACTAAACGTAACAATCCAAATAAAGATGGAAATGAGTAAACCTTTTCCGTTCCCAAAAGCATGCATTGCATAGCGAACTGCAATTAAGCCAGCAAGAATTAAGAATACACTATTTGCCCACTCCAACCATGGTGGAATGAGGCTGAATCCAACGAGGATACAGCCAATTGTAAACCAAACTAGATATAGCCTATAAACTAGCATGACTCAATTCCGTAATACGATAATCTAATTCTTGTGGTAGCGGCTTGATTGGGAATGTTTTTTGTCCATCTCGCTCTAACATTAAGTTCGCTGTAATACGTGCGGATTCAATAATGATCGGTAGACCACTGCCTGGGTGCGTTCCGCCACCTACTAACCAGCAATTCTCGTATGGTGCAAAGTGATTGTGAGGTCGGAATGTCATCATTTGATTTAATTGGTGTCCAAGGTTAAATGTTGCACCTTTATACACATTCATTTTTTCTTCCCAATCGATTGGCGAATAGATTAATTCCTCTTCGATGTGTGAAGCTAAATCTGTTAGACCAAGACGTTCTTCAAGTGTTGCAATTAATAAATCACGGTATTGTTGCTTCACTTCATTCCATTCAATCTCACTGAAGTTATTTGGAACAGGTGCTAATACATACAATGTCGATTTACCAGCTGGTGCTAGCGTATCGTCTGTTACCACTGGATTTTGAACGTAGATTGACATATCTTTTGAAATCACTTTTGTACCAGAGATTTCTTCCATGTTTTTGCGGTAATCTTCAGCAAATAGGATTGTATGATGTTGTAAATCATATTGTGTATCGATTCCTAGATACAACATGAATGTTGAACAAGAATATTGTTTTTTCTCAATTTTTTGTGGTGACCACTGACGTTTTTTCGGTACATTTAATAGCTTTGTTAAAGCATAACCGAAGTCAGCATTGATGACTACATCGTCACAATGAAGGAGTTGTCCATCCTCTAAACGGATACCTTCAATGCGCTTTTTATACTGTACAACTTCTTTAATTGGTGTATTTAAATGAATTTTTACGCCTTGTTCTTCCAATACTTTCGCCATCGCTTTTGTTAATTGATTTAAACCACCTTTTAAGTGATAAATTCCGTAAGCTTGTTCGATATACGAAAGAATCGAGAATGCACCAGGGCAATTCCACGGTGACATACCTAAATATTTTGATTGGAATGTAAATGCTAGCTGTAATTGTTCATCATCAAAATACTTTCCTAATTTATCCATTAAAGATTTACCAAATTCTAACTCTGGTAGCGCTTTTAATGTTTCAGGAGCTAATAAATCCGTCACGCTGTCCATCTTACGTTGTAAAAGTGGCGCAAGTGCTTCTAGCTTTTTATGTGTTTCTTGTAAATAGCGTGTATAACCTTCTTCGTTACCTGGGAAGGTTTTTGAGATTGTTTCAATCATTTGATCGTAATCTGAACTTACAGTAAAACGCTTGTCCGCATAAACCAACTCATAAAGAGGTGATAGTGCGACTGGCTCTACATAATCTTCTAATGTACGACCTGTTAATTCAAAAATTTCACGTACTAAGTACATCATATTTAAAAACGTTGGACCGCGATCAAATGTATAATCACCTAATTGGATAGAACTTGTACGTCCACCAACAAAGTTTTCTTTCTCAAATACTTCTACATCATATCCTGCATGCGCTAATAACATGGCTGATGTTAGGCCCCCTGGACCTGCACCGACTACATAAATTTTTTTCATTTATATTTCCCCCTGTAAAGGATTAGTTGAGTATAATTGCAGCATTTTTACATATCATTCCTACTGTATTAAATATACCAGTAAGTATAATTAAATTTATACCGTTAATTCATTTTTGTCAAACCTTATTTAATAAAAGGTTGGACAAAGTTATAAAAGCGTCTATAATGACTAGTACATACTTCATTGTGAGAGGAGTTGATTCCATGGATGATTTTTCTCAAAATTACTCTATATCTAGCGTTGAAGCGATTACTGGGATTAAAAAAGAAACATTGCGTAAGTGGGAACAACGCTATGACTTTTTACATCCGACACGACTAGAGAATGGTTATCGTCAGTATTCACAGCAACAAGTAGAGTTTTTATGTTTATTACAAAGTCAATTGCAACAAGGCATTTCATTAAAAAAATCTATTCAGTATGCAACTGAGCAAACTGAAAAAAGACCATCTACACCTTCTCTTGTCGAACCTTTTCTTTACCAATTACTCGCCTATGGAGAAGAATGTGACGAAGAAGCTTTTTCCATCACATTACATCAAGCTCGTCAAACACTTGGTTTGACCGTTTACTTGCAACAACTTATTCGACCTTTTTTACAAGAGGTTGGAAGGCGTTGGATGACAAAACAATGGTCCGAATATCAAGAAAAATTCGTATCTACAATTATTCAAAATCATCTTGTTGAAGTGAAACAACAAATCCCTGTTTCTAAAAATGCACCACTGGTGATTGGCGCTTGCTTACCATACGAAAACCATGAACTACCTTTGCACATTCTACTCTTACAAATTCTATTAAAAGGTTATCGCGTATTTTTAATTGGACGTTCACCAGCAGCAGGTACAATCGAGGACTTTGTAGATAAATTACACCCAACTGTTGTACTATTATCAGCTACAACTCATATACCGTTGGATCAGCCAAACTATTTATATGAATTGGATGAGTTCGCCAAAAGGCGTCCAAAAATAACTTTCTTCTTAGGTGGTACAGGTGCTAATCAACTGATTGAAAGAAAACCTTTGACAACCATTACGATTACACATACGCTTGAACCGATTTGGAATGCATTAAAAAAGACTACTTCTTAAAAATCGAATCTTCTTAGAGGGTTCGATTTTTATTTACATTTTCTCTGCTTCGTATGTAATGGTATAAAACTATTTTGTCCAACCTTTGCTCAAGTAAGTTGTATAATACAAAATAACGTATTATTCAATTATCTATTCGACTAGTTTTCGCTCCACACGCACACAACCTCATTCTTCTTACTCTTTAAAACGTACCCCTTTTTAAATTCCTCTAGTCCTTAATTCAGTTATAAAGAAAAAGACATAAAAGATATGTACATATTTATACATATACCCCTTAATTATACAAAAAAGATTGTTTTTTCATGTAATCATACTTCCAAAAACAATTCTTTCAATTAATTATGAAATTTTTTTACAAATATTAAAGACTCATACTGTTCAAGTGTACCACTTATTTCCTTAAAAAGAATTTATTTCGTCTTATTTACAGTAAATCAAAAAAAGCTTCCGACGATTTGAATTATTCGTCGAAAACTTTTTATAATTTATTGATTTTTTACTGTTGCAATATGAATCGGTGATAAAATATCACGTACTACCCAACTCGCTGCAATCAAACCTACAGATGATGGAACGAATGCATTAGATGATGGTGGCATTTTCGCTTTACGAATAGCTGCATCTGGATTCCCAACTTCTCCTACAACATCTGGACGAATCACAATCGGGCTTTCATCTGAGAAAATAACAGGCACGCCCTTTTTAATCCCCTCTTTACGAAGTTTTGTACGAATGACTTTTGCAAGTGGATCTGTATGTGTTTTAGATATATCTGCAATTTGGAATCGCGTTGGATCCATCTTATTCGCAGCACCCATACTTGAGATAATTGGAATATCACGCTTTAAGCACTCTTTCATAATATGAATTTTATATATTACTGTATCTGATGCATCAATAACATAATCTGGCTTGTAGCTGAAAAATTCTTCATATGTTTCTTCTGTATAAAACATGTGTAAATCATGTACTTCACAATCTGGGTTGATATCTGCGATACGTTCTTTCATGACTGCTGATTTTGAGCGTCCGATTGTTGACATATATGCGACTAACTGACGGTTAATATTTGTAATATCCACATCATCTTTATCTACTAAAATAATACGACCAATTCCAGAACGTGCGATGGCTTCTGCTGCGAATGAACCTACTCCACCTACACCTAGAATAGCGACTGTCTTATTTTTTAATAACTCAATACCTTCTGTACCCACTGCTAACTCATTACGAGAAAATTGATGTAACAAAATAACCCACTCCGATATGTTTTTTGTAAGTATTCCTACTTAATTACTCTGAAAAAAATATACAATGTAACGCACGTAATTGCAAGTAAAAATCCAAACAACTCGAACGCATAACGAATTGTTTGGATTCTTTTTAAATCGTTAAATCAGTTAAGACAATCACATTTGCATGTTCTTGTAATGCTGTAACTGGAACATCGATTGTTTTTTCACCATGAATAAATGCTTCAAGTGCAGCACGTTTTTTTTCACCTACTGCAATCAGTACAATTTGTTTCGCACGAAGAATAGATGAAATCCCCATCGTAATCGCTTCTGTTGGTACTTCATTAATCGAATGGAAAAAACGTGCATTCGCTTCACGTGTCGACTCTGTCAATGTTACAACATGTGTAGGCGCATCGAATGGCGTCCCCGGTTCATTAAAACCAATATGCCCATTCTCTCCAATTCCTAGTAGTTGAAAATCAAGTGTTGTTGCTTGCAATTTTTGTTCATACGCTTTAGCTTCTGCTTTTGCATCTTTAGCTTCACCATTCGGTAACGTCGATTTTGCAAATGGCTTTTGATTAAATAAATGCTTTTTCATAAAAGATACATAACTCTCTGTATGTGTCGCAGGTAATCCTACATACTCATCTAAATTAAAGCTTTCACATGTAGAAAAATCTAAATCACTCGCACAAATTTTCTCATATAAAGGAATCATCGTTCCTCCAGTTGCCAAACCAAATGTTTTTGCGCCATTTTCTTTTGCTTCTTTAAAAAGCTCCATACCTCTTGTGTATAATTCATCTAAATTCGAAATTACTTCTAATTTGATTGACATAGTTTACTCCTTTTAATGTGTTTTTAACTCTTGCGAAAACTGTTTCAGAAATGTATAAGCAAGTGTACGTTCAATTCTTTGCAAAGCGCCAATAACCGCACCTCCAACGGGCGAGACTTTTGGTGCAATAAAAACATAGGGTAATTGTTTTTTCGCAATAATAATTGACAATAACTCCTCATATAATTCAAAATTTGTAAAAACGCCACCCATTAGTACAACGGGAATAAACATTCCTTTTTGCCATTCTGTTTGTTTTCGACACGCTTCGATTGCCTCAATAAATTGAGCACAAGATGTCTCAATAATTTCTCTAGCTATTGAATCTTTTTGAAGTGCAGATTCTTCCACATATCGACTTAAAGAAGCAATATATGTGCGTGGGTGCTCTTGTGAATAAACACAATGGACTAATTCGGGCACATTTTCAACACCACAATGCTTTAAAACTTTTGTTGTCAATATCGTTTCAGGTCCTCGTTCTTGCAATATGTACAATGCCTAGTTTTCGAAGTGTATCTGCATATAAAGCGATACACGCGTCACTCTCTATTATAATCGAAACTTCATCACCATAAAACCTTTTGAAAATAGAATAGACACTTTTTTCTAATCCCATTTCCATTACTCCAACATGCCTAGCAAAATAACTTTTAACTAAATGAAAAACAACAGGATTTCGCTCTTGTAAAAAGTGGAAATTTAACTGTCAACTCTAACATGTGACGATTTAATTTTCACAAAGTTTCTTCATTAGATGAAGTGCTTGATTTAATACATTTTCACCGTTCATCATACCGTAGTCGGACATGCTAATAACATCTAGCGGAATACCTGTACCTGCTAACTTTTTATCGAAAGATGATTTTAAGTAACGGACTTGTGGTCCAAGTAACAGGACATCAATTGATTTGTTGTCCATTGTTTTTTTACTTCATTTTCTGCAATGGCAAAAATATCTGCCTCCATATTTTGTCTCTGTGCTACTTTTTACATTTCGTTACGAGTAAATTTGTACTCATCCCTGCTACGCATACCAACATAATCGTTTTCACTGTGCAACTCCCCTTTGAAATGTAAACGTTTTCTTGATTTGAACATAGCATTTATTGATATATACCACAACTTTTTTCACATTTTAACTATTAATTGCATTGGTACATTTAGATAAAATAATACTATCAAAGCTTTGAATTTAAGTGGTATAGTCCAATTTTCTCCTTATTTAAAATACTCATTGAAAAGACAATTACTTTTCGGAAAGAGTTGATTTATTTCTGAAATAATCTCACCATCTACTTGTACACATTGGCGATAAAGAAGTTGTTCAATTGGGTCATAACCAGCAACTAAAGAAGCCAAATGTTGGATTGAAATCGTCCATAAGCGTGTAGTAGGTTTTATTATTATTTCTCAACAGATCCTTTATGGATAGGAAAAACACCTTCATTCCAAAGTGCAAATGTACCCAGAACTTGTATATAAAAAGAAATATTTTTTTGGTAATGTCAGTTATGTAAAAAAAGCATATACATCTACAATACGGAGCATCGTTTCTCGTTTTCGTTGTTGTTTAATTTGTGGTTTAGTAAATGACAACATAAATTTCTGTTCTATTGATATAACACCTCTTACTTTATCAATACTAGAGGCATGCGAAAAAACATAACGCTAAATTGCTTCTTCTACTGAATAGTAATCATGGACTGTAAAGTGTAAATTTCTATAAAAACCCCCTCGATGTTTTAAAAAAAGCCATCCGAAAATAGCGATACAATTACCCTATTTTCAAGATAGCTTTTATTTAATTTATAATAGATTTTCAATTACATAATTTTCGATGTCAGCTGATGTCGTTAACGTTAAAATATGATCAATGTGTTTTTTCATTTCAGCTTTTGATAACTTCGAAATTTGAGCACGTGCATGTAAGATAGATGAAGCACTCATCGAGAATTCATCTAAACCAAAACCAAGCAAGATTGGGATGGCAATCTCGTCTCCTGCCATTTCACCACACATGCCAACCCATTTACCATTTGCATGTGCAGCATCTATTACATTTTTAACTAAACGCAAGATTGCTGGATGGTAAGGTTGATATAAATAAGATACTTTTTCGTTCATACGATCAGCAGCTAATGTATATTGAATTAAATCGTTCGTACCAATCGATAAGAAGTCAGCCTCTTTTGCAAATAAATCTGCAATGACTGCAGCAGAAGGAATTTCTACCATCATACCCACTTCAATATCATCTGATACTTCGAACCCTTCCTCAATTAATTCAGCTTTTACTTCCATTAAAAAGTTTTTAGCTGTACGGAATTCATCGAGTGTCGCAATCATTGGGAACATAATCTTTAAATCCCCATGAATACTTGCGCGTAATAATGCACGTAATTGCACACGGAATAATGAGCGCTCTTCTAAGCATAGACGAATTGCACGATATCCTAAGAAGGGGTTCATTTCCTCTGGAAGCGTTAAATAACTCAGTTCTTTATCCCCACCTATATCAAGTGTACGAACTACTGTCTTACGCCCTTCCATTTTCTCAAGAACTGTTTTATATGCTATATACTGCTCTTCCTCGGACGGAAAATCATTACGGTCCATGTATAGGAATTCGGTTCTAAATAGACCTACACCATCCCCACCATTTGCTCTCACAACCTCCGCATCATCTGGTCTACCTATATTCCCTGCAATTTCGACGTGATGACCATCTCGATCTACACTTGGTTGGTCAATATAAGCACGAAGCGCCGCTTGTTCTGCTTCAAAGGCTTCTTTCTTTTGCTCATATTCGTTTACAACTTCTTGCGTCGGGTTGAAGATTGCAATACCTGTTGAACCATCTAATACAACCATTTCATTATGTTCAACAGATGTGGTCGCGATTTTTGTACCAACAATCGCAGGTATTTCAAGCGTACGTGCTAAAATAGCGGAGTGCGATGTACGTCCACCGATATCTGTTATAAAACCTTGTACAAATTGTTTGTTCAATTGTGCTGTCATAGATGGTGTTAAATCATCTGCAATAATAATGACGTCCTCTGCAATAGTGGTTAAATCTGGTAAATCAACTTCAAGTAGCTTAGCGAGAATACGTTGCGAGACATCACGAATGTCGGCAGCACGCTCTTTCATATATTCATTATCCATTGATTCAAAAGTAGCTATAAATGTGGAAGCCACTTCATCTAGTGCAGCTTCAGCATTTACACCTTTATCAATTTTACTTTCTATTGTCATACGCATTTCTGGATCTTGTAAAACAAGTAGATGTGCAGAGAAAATTTCAGCATTTTCTTTTCCAAACTTTTCAATAGCGTGATTACGAATCAACTCTAACTCGATTTTTGCAAGATCGATTGCGCGCTGTAATCGTGCTTTTTCCTCTGAAAAATCTTTTATTTCGTACTTATCAAAGGTTAAGTTTGGTTCTACAAGGCGGTAGGCTTTAGCAACGGCAATACCATTTGAAACGCCAATTCCTTTAATCTCCAACATACTATACCTCTACTCCAATACCTTCTTCTAGAATTACTGCACCTGCTTTTTCTACCGCTGCCTCTTCATCACTACCATTTGCTGAAATTGTAATAATTCCATCTGCTGGAATTCCTAATGCCATAACACCCATAATTGATTTTAAATTTACTGAACGACCATCATATGTTAATTGAACATCCGATGAGAACGGTGTTACCGCTGATACTAATAGTGTACATGGACGTGCATGTAAGCCTTCTGAGCTTGTAATTTTATATTGTTTTTCCATTCTAAAAACCTCCATTTAATTAAAAGTTAATACGGTGTTCATATTGCTTCATATAAAATGCATTTGTATTTCCTTCTTGTTCAACGTTATTACTCACAAAAATAGGAAACGTTTTTTTGTCATCGTGAAATAATTGCACAACGCGCACAATGACTTCATTTAATAATGTAACGCCTGCAAGAGTTGATACTGGACCATAACGCAAACCGTTTTGCTCCATAATACCATCACCAAGTGGTACATGTGTATTTAATACCACATCTGCATAGGTTTCTAATCTTTTTTTTGTTGGATGTTTAGAAGATTGTTCACAATATGCTAATGATTGCAGTGTTATCACAGGTATACCCTTTTCTTTTGCTCGTAAAGCTATCTCAATCGGTACAGCATTTTTTCCACTTGTTGAAATAACAATAAGTACATCATGAGATTGAAATTCAAAATGCGACCAATATTCTTCGATGTGCGAAAGGTCCTTTTCATTTTCTGAAGATATTTCTGCACCTTTATGCAACATGAGTGGTTCGATGCATACAGCTTTAGCTGGTACTAAACCACCTGCTCGGTAATAAGCCTCTTGAGCAATTAATTGCGAATGACCACAACCAAACAATTGCAAAATGCCCCCTTGTTCAATAGACTGATAAATTATATTTGCAGCTTGTTCGATTGCTTGTTGCTCTTGTTCTTCTAGTACTTGAAGAAGATTCGCCACTTTTTGCAAATAGATGCTCATTCTTTCACCTCTGAATTTCACTAATAAATTTATAACGATCTGCTCGATAAGAAGAACGTACCAATTCAAATGGTCTTCCATCCGTTAAGTAACTAATACGCTTAATCATTAGTACAACTGCAGATGGATCAATTTGAAGATACTTACTATCCTCTTTTGCTACAATAGAAGCTTCCATCTGCTGAATCGCGTTCCCAATTTTCAAACCATATGTGTCTTCTACCAAACGATAGAGCGAACCATTAAATGATTCTTCTGTTAAATTAGGTAAAGCTCTAACTGGAATATACGTACGTTCGATTGCCATCGGTTGCTCATCTGCATTACGAATTCGCACGATGAAATATACTTCTTCGCCTTCTTCTAATAGTAAATCTCGTGCTATATCAAATGGTGGTTGTTGTTTTTCAAACTTAATTAATTTATTACTTGGCACTAAACCTCTCGCACGCATATCTTCTGTGAAACTCGTCAAACCGTTCAATGGCTGTTCTAATTTAGGTTTTGATACAAAAGTACCTCTCCCTTTTTCACGATACAATAAGCCATTTAATACAAGATTTGTGATTGCTTGGCGCACTGTCATACGACTTACTCCAAAAATCACAGATAATTCTCTTTCTGAAGGAATTGGCTCTCCCACTACATATTCACCCGAATCGATACGTCTTTTTAGTTCTTCTTCAATTTGGACATAGATTGGAATATGTGAACTTTTGTTTACCAAAATACATCATCCTTTACATTTTGTGCGCTTCAAAGACAACTTTACCTTTTTTAATAGTCTTTTGTACAATCAAATCCTGGTCTAATAAGACAAAATCTGCATCTGCACCAACACAGATTTTCCCTTTATTTAATTCGTTCAACTGTTGCGCTGCATTTGCTGATGACATAGCTACAAGTTCTTCCATTGTACAGTTTGTTAATTGTTTCATATGTCTAAGAGCTGCATCCATTGTGAGCACACTGCCTGCTAAAGCACCATTTGAAAGGTGTGCTCCTGTTTCTGTTACATGTACTGTTTGACCACCCAAATCATAGTCACCATAAGGGACACCCTTTGCACGCATTGCATCTGTAATTAAAATAATGCCAGATGCACCTTTCATACGATATGCTAATTTAACTGCTTGTTCGTGACTATGAATAAAATCGACAATTAACTCGACTTTAATCGCATCCAGTAATAAACTTGCTCCCACCACACCAGGTTCTCGGTGATGGAATGGTCGCATCTGATTATAGAGATGTGTTCCTTGTGTCGCACCATAATTTACTGCTTGTTCCACCTCATCGTACGTTGCATCAGAGTGACCAATCGATACAATGACTCCTTCTTTTGAGACCGCCTTCACAAATTCAAAACCATTTTCTACCTCTGGTGCTACCGTAATTTCCTTTATTTTATTTCCACTTAGTTGCTGCCATTTTCTAAAGAGTTCAATAGATGGTGGAATAATATATTCTTCTGGTTGTGCACCTACACGATGAATGGATATAAATGGCCCTTCTACATGGACACCTAAAACTTCTGCTTCATCTTCTGTATTTTCAAAATGTGCAATGGTTTGTAGTGCTGATTCAATGGCTTCTATTTTTTGTGTCATTGTTGTGGCTAAAAAACTTGTAACCCCTTCTTTGACGAGTGATTTTGCCATCGTATGCAAAGCATCTTCGGTAGCATCCATTGTATCTACACCGGCAGACCCATGGATGTGTAAATCGATGAACCCTGGAAATAGATACTGATTTTCTCCATCTATTTCTTCAGTTGTTTGTTGCGTTAGAGATGAACCAATAGCTATAATTTTTCCCTCTTGAATCACTACATCTTGATTTTCAAATGACTGATCGGCATTGACAATATGCACGTTTTTTATTTTGACTGTAGACATATGTGCTTTATCATCCTTTCTATTTAAGTAAAGGACAATGCAGGAGAAGTTTCTCCCGCATTGTAGTGATTAATTATTTTGCATCAATAATACTTGCTGTACCTGCTTCTTGATATCCTGATTTTTTCAGCGTAACTTCTTTTCCTTGTGAATTTGTGAAGACAACTGGCGTTACGAGCGATGGAACTTGTGAGCGAATCGCTTCAATATCCACATTCATTAATTTGTCGCCTCGTTGAATAAATTGATTAGCTTCTACAAATATTTCGAATCCTTCACCATTTAATTTTACAGTGTCTAAACCAACATGAATGAGAATTTCCATCCCATTATCTGCTTGAATACCAATCGCATGTTTTGTTGGGAATACCATCACGACTTTACCGTCAACCGGTGATTGAATAACACCGTCTTGAATATCAATACCAAATCCAGGTCCCATTGCTCCAGACGCAAATGCTTGATCTGGAATGTCTGCAAGTGGTAAAAGTTTACCTGTAATCGGCATTTCAAAATCTCCTGGAATGAACGCTTCATTCTCTGTTGGTGCATCTTCTTTTAATGCTGTAATTTCAATAGATTCATCTTTTAATGGTGGATTCCCAGCTTTTATTCGATTTTTAATTGCTTCTGCTAGGAACTCAACAGATGTTCCAATAATCACTTGTACATTGGTTTTACTAATTTTCATAACACCACGTGCGCCATATTTTTTTAATTCTTTTTCATCTACTTTTTCTGAATCTTTTAATGTCATACGAAGACGCGTTGTACAATAATCAACTTGTTGAATATTATCTACGCCACCTAATCCTTCGATAGTATGATACGCTTTGGCTTCTAATACTTCATCTCCAGACATACCTACCATATCTGCTTCTTCTTCCTCATCTTCACGTCCTGGTGTTTTTAAATCCAGTTTGCGAATTAAGAAGTAGAAAATAACAAAGTAAAGTGCACCGAAGACTAAACCAAGAGGTATCAGTAATAATGGATTTTCAGCTAACCTATAATTTAAAAGATAATCAATAAAGCTAGCGGAGAAACCAAAACCATCACGGAAGCCTACAATGTAAGCAACAGCAAGTGAAATACCTGTTAATACGGCATGAATTCCATATAAGATTGGTGATAAGAACATGAATGAGAATTCAATTGGTTCTGTTACACCTGTTAAGAATGCTGTAATACCAATCGATAAGAACATACCTGCTACAAGCGGACGTCTTTTCTTTTCTGCTGCTAAGAACATCGCTAAACATGCAGCTGGTAAACCAAACATCATAATCGGGAAGAAACCAGCTTGGAAATGTCCTGCTGTTGGATCCGCTGCTAAGAAACGTGGAATATCACCTTTTACAATATTTCCTGCTGTTGTCGTAAATGTTCCAAAATCAAACCATACGACTGTATTAATAACATGATGTAAGCCTGTTGGTATTAATAATCGATTTAAAAAACCATAAATCCCTGCACCAAGAGGCCCTGCACCTATCATCCAATTCGCTACACTATCCAGTAGTGCTTGAGGGTAGCCCCATAACACACCTAAAATTGCCCCTAAAATTGCCATGACAATCGATGTAATGATGGGAACAAACCGTCGACCACCGAAGAAGGAGAGCCATTCAGGGAATTGAATATTACGGAATTTATTATAAAGTAGACCTGCTGTCACCCCTGAAATTACACCACCGAACACTCCCATATCTAGTTTGTCATTAACGGACCCTAAAACAGCTACAAGTACTAGCTGTGCAATCAAACCGGCTAAAGCCGCAGCACCTGCACCGTCAACAGCTAATCCCATCGCAATACCAACAGCAAAAATAATGGGTAGATTGCCTAGAATTGCATTACCTGCAGCTACCATAATAGCAGCTACGTATTGAATCCATGCAATGTCGATATGCCCTAACATATCATCCGAGCCGAATCGTACTAGTATTGCAGCAGCTGGTAATGTCGCAATTGGAAACATTAAAGACTTACCAATTTTTTGTAAAAAAGCCAACATGTTTATCCCACTCCTTTGTTAAAATTTTCTTCTTGGTATAGTTGTCTATACCAATTATAAAGCGTTTTCACAGACTTGAAAACCCCTTTATATAATTGTTCTTTTCCCTTTATAATTGGTATGAAACAAAAAAACAGATTATCGTTGCTAAAATAGCTTTTTTCGATAACCTGTATAGTTAAAATTATTTTTGAATTTTTTGTAAAAGCGGGTGAATAACGAAGTGAATCATCTTCGCTTCATTCGGATCACCTTTTGCACAAAATTGATGCGTTGGGAAGGAGTAGGGTTCCATCTGCATTTCAATATACTTCTGAACGAATGGATTTGCTTGAATTGCTTGCATCGCATACTCTTCTTCATCCAGTTGGTATGCCAACATGAAAACCCATGTTAACCATCTAAACAAAGCCGTGTCTTCAATGGCTGTTTGTAATAAATCTTCTAAAATTTTTGGTTGATCAATTAAAAAGTGTAAGCACGCATAGAAATAATATAGTATTGTATGCTGCCTTAACTCATTGAATGGAATGTCTGACAAAATGGCTAACGCTTCCTCAAAACGTCCTTGTTGATATAATAATGTAGTTTTGAGTAAATAAATCCGATTGCGATTCAACATTGTAATTGGATAGTCTTGTAAAATAGCTAAACGTTCATCAGCTGTTTCATATTCCGATAAAATAATTTGGGCATCATGATTATTCGGGTCATAGTTTAATGCTAAACGTGCTAGTTCATATCTCTTACGTTCGCCATCTTCTAAAAAAGCTTCGTATGCATACTTTTGTGCTTTTTCATGTTTTTTAATTGGTTTATATGGAATATGTTCAAGCTTTTTTTCCATACGTTTTTCATCTAAATCATTTGTAAAAATCATTTTTTCTAAATGTTTATGCATTTGCCATTGTTTGAATTCATCCATTGTTGCGTCTGTACCAACAAAATAAATAGCTTGTCGAATTTTATCAAACATAAAAACATCAAAATCTTGTTCAAAATACATCGAAATTTTCTTACTATAACGTGCAATTGTACTTGGTGATACATCAAAAATCGTACCAAGTCTTTTTTGTGTGATGACACGTGGAACAAAGTCGTAGCGCATACCAAAATCAAGAACTGCTGCAATTAATGCCTGTTTTTTTCGCACATGCTCAATACGCTGTTCTTCCATGAGATAGTTGAAAAATAGACATGTCAAACGATCACTCTTTACATCTAAATCAAGAAATAACATGTCTAAATTAACAATAAGCTGAAGTACTTCAACATTCATTCCTTTTTCATCTGGTTGTAATACTGGGTTTTCTGTAATCAAGTCTAATAGACAATCCAATAAACTTTCTTTAAAAAAAGCTTCTAATTCTTCATGCTTCGATTGTTCGAAGCGATGGAACCAACTATCTAACAAAATCTCTTGAGAAGCTTCTAAAATAATAGCACTACTTAGTAGTCCATAAAAACGCTCATTTACACCTGGTACGACATGTCCTAAAATCAAATTACCTTCTACTTGATCTTCCAAATCAACATCGGCTAAATAAATACATTCACCTGTCCAAATATGTTCAGCAATCACATAGTCTTCATAGAAAAACTTCATTCGACCAACAAAATAATAAGGTGTTTGCCAACTAGATAAAATGAGATGTGTTTTTGGTTGGACAATCGCTTTCATCTGCTCGATTAGATGATACCCCCACTCCAAACGATTCTCAGTAAAGAAATAAAGATCCGTCAATAAATGTTGGAGTGTGGCAGAATCAATTTGCTCTTTAAAACATTGAAGACGCTCTATACCAACCCACTGTTGAAGCGCAATCAGTTCTTCTGCAGTTGGATGTTCAGATAGAAAAGTTTGAACAACTCGGCCTTTAATCGCTGTCCAATGTTTTTCAAGTGTATTATTTTTTTTAACGAAACAACACATACTCGCTTTCTTGCCACTCTGACAAGGACATAGTAGTTCTTCGTATGCCACGTAAGTCACATCCTCCCATTTATTCAATATAAATAAAAAAACTCCGATTCAATATGGAATCAGAGTTTTGAAATGTGTCAATATTAAATACAAATCCCGATTGTGCCGTCCATTAATGCATCGTTTGAACCCGCTCTCCGCAGGTGGGTGTTCGCACTCTAGAAAAATCATGTTCTCCGAAAAGACATACCTTTTCCTAAAGAATATAAAACTCCCTTATCATTAGTGTTCGGTTAAAACTGATGTATGTGTGACGAACACATCAGGATTTGTATTACAGATAATATAACATAAGCAATCTGTATATTTCAAATCATAAGCATCTTCTATCTGTTCCATTTTATCCCTTTATTATATCACTATAAGTACTAAAGGGAAATAATTCCTTTTAAAAATTCAAAATAAATTCATACTTCAACTATAGTTATTTATTTCCCTGTTTTATGTCTTCAAAACAATATTGTATATACTTTAGTAAGTGATTAAAAGTCTAGAATTTAAAAAAGAACTTTGGCATGAATTCATACCAAAGTTCCTCTCATTTTTAATTAATCTTCGTCTGCTAATGTTTTTACACGGATGTGTAATTCATCTAATTGTGCAGTTGATACATCAGAAGGTGCATCTGTTAATAAGCAGCTTGCTGATGCAGTTTTAGGGAATGCAATTGTATCACGTAAGTTATCGCGACCTGCAAGTAGCATGATGAAACGGTCAAGACCGAATGCTACACCACCATGTGGCGGTACGCCGAATTCAAATGCATCCATTAAGAAACCGAATTGTTCTTGTGCTTGTTCTTCTGTGAAACCAAGTAATTTGAACATTTTTTCTTGTAATTCTTTTTCATAAATACGTAATGAACCACCGCCAAGCTCGTAACCGTTTAATACGATATCGTATGCTTGTGCACGAACTTTACTTGGGTCTGTATCCATTAATTCTAAATCTTCATCGAATGGACGAGTGAATGGGTGATGTGCTGCTGTGTAGCGACCTGCTTCTTCATCATACTCAAGTAATGGCCAGTCTGTAATCCATAGGAATGCAAATTTAGACTCATCGATTAACTCTAAATCTTTACCTAATTTTTTACGAAGGGCGCCTAGAGCATCTGCCACGATTGCTGGCTTATCTGCTACGAATACTAATGTATCACCAGGTTCTGCACCCATACGTTCCATTAATTTTACGCCGTAATCGTCTTGGAAGAACTTACCGATTGGACCTGTTAAGCCTTCAACACCTGTTTCTGTCACTTTAATCCATGCAAGACCTTTTGCACCGTAACGACCAACAAATTTTGTTAATTCATCTAAGTCTTTACGAGAGTATTTGTCGTTTGCACCTTTGATATTTAAACCTTTTACTTGTTTACCATCTGCAACAGTTTGTGCGAATACTTTGAAACCACAACCATCTACAACATCTGATAACTCGATTAATTCTAAACCGAAACGAACATCTGGCTTATCTGAACCGTAACGTGCCATTGCTTCATCGTATTTCATACGTTGGAATGGACGTGGGATGTCTATGCCTTTTACTTCTTTCATTACTTTTTGAATTAAACGCTCATTGATTTCTAAGATTTGCTCTTGATCTAAGAAGCTCATCTCCATATCGATTTGCGTGAATTCTGGTTGACGGTCTGCACGTAAGTCTTCATCACGGAAGCAGCGTGCGATTTGGAAGTAACGCTCGAAACCTGACACCATTAATAATTGTTTAAATAATTGTGGTGATTGTGGTAAAGCATAGAATTCACCATCATGTACACGTGAAGGTACAAGGTAGTCACGTGCGCCTTCTGGTGTTGATTTTGTTAAGATTGGTGTTTCAACTTCTAGGAAACCTTCGTCTTGTAAGAAGTTACGTACCACTTTCGTTACGTCTGAACGTAGTTTGAATGTGTTATACATAACTGGACGACGTAAATCTAAGTAACGGTATTTTAAACGTAAATCTTCATTTACTTGAATACGATCTTCGATTTGGAATGGTGGAGTTTTTGCTTTGTTGATTAATGTTACACGGTCAACATACACTTCAATCGCACCTGTGTCTAAGTTCGGGTTCACCATTTCTGGTGTACGTGCGCGCACTTCACCTTCTACTTCGATAACATATTCACTACGGAATGAATCAGCAAGATCTAGTGCTTCTTGTGAGTTCTCTGGTGTGAATACAACCTGTGTTAAACCTGTACGGTCACGTAAGTCGATGAAGATTAATCCACCGAAGTCACGACGGTATTGTACCCAACCTTTTAATACAACGCGTTCGCCTACGTTTTCTGCACGTAGTACGCCACATTCATGTGTTCTTGTAGCCATTATTTTATCCCCCAATTATTGTTTATGTGTTAATAAGTAATTGACAACATCATGGAATGGTACTTTTTCTTGGTCACCTGTTTCCATGTTTTTAATGTTGACAGCTTGTTCTTCTAATTCAGAACTTCCTAAAACCATCACATATTTTGCTTCAAGACGATTCGCTGCTTTCATTTGTGCTTTCATCTTACGACCTGCATAGTCGATATCTGCTGAAATACCACGCGCGCGGAATGAACTTGCAAATTCAACTGCTTTTAGTTTCGCTGCATCGTCCATTGTCACGATATATAAATCAAGTGCATTTTCTGTATCAAGTGTTACTTCCTCTGCTTCTAAAGCAAGTAATAAACGTTCAATACTCATCGCAAAACCGATACCTGGTGATTCAGGCCCACCAATTTCCTCAACTAAACCGTTGTAACGACCACCACCACAAAGTGTTGTAATCGCACCGAAGCCTTCTGCTGTACTCATAATTTCAAATGTTGTGTGATTATAATAATCTAATCCGCGCACTAAATTTGGATCAACAACATAGTCAATACCAAGTGCATCTAAGTACATTTTCACTTGTTCAAAATATGTGGCAGATTCTTCATTTAAATAATCTGTTAGTTTAGGTGCTGAAGTAGTTAATGGATTCTCTGCATCTACTTTACAATCTAAAATACGTAGTGGATTTTGCTCCAAACGTTTTTGACAGTCTGAACAGAATTCTCCAATATGTGGTGCAAAGTGATCAATTAATGCTTGGCGATGTGCTTGACGTACTTCTTGATCTCCAAGTGAATTAATGACTAATTTTAAATGCTTTAATCCCGATTCTTGATAGACACGCATCGCTAATTCGATAACTTCCGCATCAATTGCCGGGTCTTTTGAGCCAATCGCCTCTACACCAAATTGAACGAACTGACGATAACGACCTTTTTGTGAACGCTCATAACGGAACATTGGTCCTAAATAAGATACTTTAACAGGTTGGTCAGGATTACCAAACATCTTGTGTTCCACATATGCACGTGAAATCGATGCAGTTCCTTCAGGACGTAATGTCATTGAACGACCACCACGATCTTCGAATGTGTACATTTCTTTTTGCACGATATCTGTTGAATCACCTACACCACGTTGGAATAATTCTGTTGATTCAAACATCGGTGTACGAATTTCTGGATAACGATAGACATTTGTTAGATGGCGCATAACACCTTCTACTTTTTGCCATTTTTCCACTTCACCTGGAAGTATATCTTGTGTTCCTCTTGGTACTTTAAAACTCATACGATTTAACTCCTTTCACTTCATTTTGCCTGAATGATTGTGCGCAATATAAAAAGCTCTCGCCTCTTGCATTACGCAAGGGACGAGAGCTGTATAAGCTTCCGCGGTTCCACCCTAGTTGATTTATACAAAATCGCATAAATCCTCTCAAATTCGGATAACGGCCGACTCCGTTCTCCCCTACTATGATTGCTCATTTCGAAAAGAAACCTCTCGAGTGTTATTCATCTACTCGTACTATTGAAAAAGATTTCAGCCACGTCTTTTTCTCTCTAAAACAGTCTATAGAGTTGACTACTTGCTCGGTCATAGGTGATATATAATTCATTTCAGATTAACTAATATGATAGAGTTTTCCCTACCTTCTGTCAACATCTATTTACGTAAATATAAACTGACTTATCTGACGAATCCCCAATTTCCTAAATAAAAAGAGCAATAAAGTGAAGCTATTTACCTAATTTTGAATATATACATAAAAAATATTATTAAAAATACATTTTTTTAAAGTTATTATAGCTTTTTAGTACCTAAAGCATATACAATGTAAGAAAGGAGGAGAATTATGGTCAACTTTATTCAAAAAAGTAAAAAATTAGGTATCGCTCTGTTGCTACTAATTGCAACAATTTTAACCGCGTTACCAGCAACAAGTTCTGCCGCAACAACGACACAGTACAAGGTTAACACATCCAGTTTAAATGTTCGTTCGGGTCCTTCAACGAATTACAAAGTCGTTTTCACGTTGAAGAAAAACACCGTCGTAACGAAACAAGCAACAAAGGGTTCTTGGTTTAAAATCAAATCAGGTTCAAAGACTGGCTATGTTTCTTCTAAGTACTTAACGGCAGTGAAAAAAGTAACAGTAAGTTCTGCAACATCAACACAATACAAGGTGAATGCTTCAAGCTTGAATGCCCGTTCTGGTCCTTCAACAAATTATAAAGTCGTGTTCACATTGAAAAAGAATGCAGTCGTAACAAAGCAAGCAACAAGCGGTACATGGTTCAAAATTAAATATGGTTCGAAGACAGGTTATGTATCTTCTAAATATTTAACTGCGATTAAATCATCTGAAACATCTACATCTTCTACACCTGCAAAAACTACATACTTCTATGTAACAGAACAAACGGGTCTATCACTTCGTTCTGGTGCTGGCGTAAACTACAAATCATTAGGTGTAACCGTTCCTTTTGAAGCAAAAGTAAAAATCCTAAAAGAAAACAAAAATAATTGGATTCAAGTTACGTACAAAGGTAAAACAGGTTGGATTAATGCCCATACAGCTTATGGTTTTAAATCAACAACAAGTTTCGCTTTCACTTCAGTGAAGGTGACAAAAACAACATACCTTGTTATGAAAGGTAATTCATTAAATGTACGTAAAATGCCAAATGTAGCAGCTCCAAAAGTAGCATCTATTGGCATTGGCTTCACAGGTAAAGTACTTCGTACATCAAATAATAACTGGGTTGAAATTGAATATAGCAATAGTAAACGCGGTTGGGTATCTGCTAATACAGATTTAAGTATTTTAACAGATAAAATCGATCAAGTTGGTAACCCAAGTAGCAAACCATTAAAAGGTTTGAAATTCGTAATCGATGCTGGACATGGTGGTAACGATTCAGGTGCTGTTGGTACAGACTTAAATGGTAAACGTGTAACAGAAGCTGAATTAACATTAAAATCGGCAAAAGCAGTACAATCTAAAATCGAATCACTTGGCGGCACAGTGTTTATGACACGTACAGGTACAGGTGCACTTTCTTCTGACAAAGTAACCGATTTAGGTTTACGTGCAAAAGCGGCAGCAAAATACGGTGCAAACGCATTTATTAGCTTACACTATAATTCAGCAACACCTGCTGCTGAAGGAATCGAAACACTTTATTACAAAGCCGATTCAAAAGAATTCGCAAGTACAATTCATAAAAATGTAATGGAAGCTCTTAAAGAAGAATATAATGGTATTAAAGACCGCGGTCCAAAATTCCAAAATGTTATGGTATTACGTGAAAATACAGTATTTGCTACATTAGTAGAACTTGGTTTTATCTCTAATAAAACTGAATTAACACGTATGAACACAGATAAATACCGTGCAACGATTGCAGAAGGTATTGCAAACGGCGTATTGGAATACTACTTCGGTGAATAATAATATGTATGAAAAAACGAGGCTTGGGCATATGCTCAAACCTCGTTTTTATTATGCTTCTAGCAGAATCGTTGTTGGTCCAATATTCGTTAATTGAACATCCATCATCGCTCCAAAAATACCTGTTTCAACATGCATACCTAAGCGGCGAAGCGTGTCGTTGAATTCTTGCCATAGAGGTTCTGCAATTTCTGGGCGTGCAGCTTCTGTAAAGCTCGGACGATTCCCCTTTTTCGTGTTGGCATAGAGCGTGAACTGTGAAATAGATAGAATCGCACCTTGTTCATCAACAATGGAACGATTCATCTTCTCCTCTTCATCTTCCCAGATGCGTAATTTCACAATTTTATTCGCCAATGCCTCTACTTGTTCTTTTGTATCACTTGCTGTAATGCCAACAAGTAATACGTATCCACGATTAATCTGTCCAACAATTTGACCGTCTACTGTCACTGAAGCTTGTTTTGCTTTTTGTAATACAACCTTCAACTGTTAACAGCTCCCTACTTAATTATTCACACGTTGTACCGAATAAATATCTTGAATCGACTTGATTCGGTCAACTACTTTTAACATATGATGAATATCACGAATTTGTAACGTTAAATGAATCGTCGCCATCTTATCACGATTTGCACGTGCATTCACTGCAAGAATGGATGTTTTTGTTTCAGATACAACTGCCATTACTTCAGCAATAAAGCCTGGACGATCATAACCTGTTACTTCAATATCCACCGAATATAATTTAGAGTCTTGTTGTAATGCCTGACTCCACTCTACTTCTATTAAGCGGTCCTGTTCATCTGCTGTCGCAACATTTGGACAATCTGCTCGGTGAACCGATACGCCACGTCCTTTTGTAATAAAACCAACGATTTCATCACCTGGTACGGGACGACAACAACGCGATAGACGAATTAATAGATTATCCAAACCTTTGACAACAACACCCGTTTCAGTTGGCTTCGTATCTTTTGGCGTGTTCATCTCTTTCGTGATTTTTTCCATCTGTTCTTCATGGTCACGCTGTTTACGGATTTTTTCTGCTAGGCGATTAACAACTTGTTGTGCTGTCATACCATTAAAACCAACTGCTGCAACTAAGTCTTCTTCTGTCGCATAGTTCAATTTTTCACAAACACGTTTGAAGTTTTCTGACGTTAGTACCTCTTTTGGATCGAAGCCTTGTGCCTTAATCTCTTCTTCAATTAGGCGCTGTCCTTTTTCTGCATGATCTTCACGCGACTGCTTTTTAAAGAACTGCTTAATTTTATGTTTTGCTTGTGAAGATTGGGCAATTTTCAGCCAATCATGCGATGGACCGAATGACTGTTTTGACGTCATAATCTCGACGATATCACCTGTGTGTAGTGGCGTGTCTAAAGGTACCATCTTACCGTTTACTTTCGCACCAATCGTCTTGTTACCGATTTCAGAATGGACACGATACGCAAAGTCAATTGGTACAGAGCCGGCTGGTAATTCTAATACATCGCCTTTTGGTGAGAATACATAGACCATGTCAGAGAATAAATCGAATTTTAATGATTCCATAAATTCTTCCGCATCCGATGATTCATTTTGGAATTCTAAAATCTCACGGAACCATGATAATTTACTATCAATATTTTGTTGTTCCGGCTGTACACTTTTTCCTTCTTTATAAGCCCAGTGCGCTGCTACCCCGTATTCAGCGATATTGTGCATCTCAACCGTACGAATTTGAATTTCAAGTGGATCGCCGTATGGGCCAATCACTGTCGTATGTAATGATTGGTATAGATTTTGTTTTGGCATCGCAATATAATCTTTAAAACGTCCTGGCATCGGCTTCCATAATGTATGCACAATCCCAAGTGCTGCATAACAATCCTTAATACTCTCTACAATAATACGAACAGCTAATAAATCATAAATTTCGTTAAACTGCTTATTTTGCATCTCCATTTTACGATAAATGCTATAGATATGTTTTGGTCGACCTGAAAGTTCCGCTTCAATACGAATATCATCTAATTGATCGCCAATTTCCTCCATTACTGAATTTAAGTATTGTTCACGTTCAACACGTTTACGCTTCATTAAATTCACAATACGATAATATTGCTGTGGGTTCAGATAGCGAAGTGCTGTATCTTCTAGCTCCCACTTAATTGTCGAAATCCCTAAACGATGTGCAAGCGGTGCGAAAATTTCAAGTGTTTCTTTTGAAATGCGGCGCTGTTTTTCAATCGGTAGATGTTTCAACGTACGCATATTGTGCAAACGGTCAGCTAATTTAATTAAGATGACACGAATATCTTGCGCCATCGCTACAAACATTTTGCGATGGTTCTCTGCTTGCTGTTCTTTTTTTGATTTATATTTAATTTTCCCTAGCTTTGTTACACCGTCCACTAACATCGCTACTTCTTCACCAAAATGCTCCACTAAATCTTCTCGCGTATAATTCGTATCTTCTACAACATCATGTAAAAAACCAGCCGAGACAGTTTCAGGATCCATTTGAAGCTCTGCTAATATACCTGCAACTTGTATAGGATGAAGAATATACGGCTCTCCTGAACTGCGGAATTGCTCTCTATGTGCTTCCTCCGCTAAATCATATGCTCTTTTTACAAATGCCACATGTTCTTCGTTCATATAAGAGGTAAGCGTTTCAAAAACCTCTTCCACTGTCATCACTCGATCTTTCGCCATGTTCAGCTCACCCTATTTCATAAATTTACCGATTAAGATATAAGAATAATTGTATAAAATAACTACCTATCTTGTAAAGGTTAAGTACATGAATTTCCTTGCTCCTTCACCGAATAGTGAAAAACCCGTTCAAAAAGTCGAAACTCTTTGAACGGATTTTTTTAAAAGACGTAAATATTAGTATTCCATAAGAGAAAAAATGTCATATCCTGTGATTTTTTCGCGTCCTTTTAATTCTGTTAATTCGATTAAGAATGCACAACCGACAACTTCGCCACCTAATTGTTCAATTAGTTTGATTGAAGCTTCTACTGTACCGCCTGTCGCAAGTAAATCGTCAACGATTAATACTTTTTGACCTGGTTTTACAGCATCACTATGCATTGTTAATGTATTTGTACCATATTCCAAGTCATACTCTTGTGAAATCACTTCACGTGGCAACTTACCTGGTTTACGAACAGGAGCAAAGCCAATTTCTAAAGCATAGGCAACCGGGCAACCTGTAATGAAACCGCGCGCTTCAGGGCCTACGATTAGTTCAGCACCCATTTTTTTCGCATAATCAACAATTTGGTCTGTCGCATATTTGTAAGCTGGGCCATTATCCATAATTGTTGTAATATCTTTGAATGAAATGCCTTCTTTTGGCCAGTTTTCAACAACTGTTACGTATTTTTTTAAATCCATGGTTTCCTTATTCCTCCTCAGAAACTGATTGTTCTTGTCTACACAAGTCTAACCAATCTCTTAAATCCATATATTGGGCGTACAAGAGTTTTTGTTCTAAAGCTACTTGTTCCTTGCGTTCCTTATAGATTGTTGCAGACTCGATTGCACGCTTATCTGGATTATCTATAATTTTCGCAAGTCCATTCTCTATTGTAACAAATTTCAGCTCAAAAAACACCTGTGTCATGAAAATCAACATCGCACGACTCCAACCTTTATGTTTAGCTAAATCATTTAGATGTTGACGTAAATGAAATTCACGACGTTTTTTCAAAAAACTATAGTACCAGATGAATTGTTCACGTGTTGGCATCCCTTCAAACAGGTGTGAATTCGCTACATGAAAATGCGCATACACACGCATCGGTTGAACCGTTTGTAAAATATGCTTCACTTGTTGTTCATGCTTTGGTAAATCTAAAAAGACAATATATGACGTATACGTAGATAATTCT
Organism: Kurthia sp. 11kri321; assembly: GCF_001534765.1. Taxonomy (NCBI): domain Bacteria; kingdom Bacillati; phylum Bacillota; class Bacilli; order Caryophanales; family Caryophanaceae; genus Kurthia; species Kurthia sp. 11kri321. The sequence continues at coordinate 1,002,022 of NZ_CP013217.1, read as the reverse complement.
TCTTCCTCGTCATAAAGCGCAATTTCTTTTGGAATAAGTGTTGTAAAATAGTCGACTGTTTCACGCTTGAACGCGATAAATGTTGTTTCTTCAATCGGCATTTTTTGAAGCCATTTTGAGATTTTATTACCACCACGCAAGTCAAATAATTGCCAATCATCTGTGTGTACATCTGAGATTAATAACTGCGCTTTTTTATGATTATTCCACTCATTAATTTGCAAATCGCCCGCAAATGATAGCTCAATTCCTTTTGTTAATTCATCTGCTAAATACCCCTTATGAAAACCAATTGCATCCAGTGTATGTTTACCATCGCCAAGCTCCATCTTCACATGGTCTTCATTCGCACCAATTTTACGCATGGATTGGATCGACGTTTTCGGAATACCGTACATTGGTTTTGTAAATCCAACACCATACGGAGCAAGTGTGCGAACTGCCTCAATCGCTGAAACATCAATTTCTGACACATCGACAGGAACATCAATTTCTAAAATCGGAATCAAGTCTTCTTCTGTTAGACAGACCATTGCCTGCTCATGAAGTCGTTCACGTAATTCATCAACATCTTCCATCGCAAGTGTCATACCTGCTGCCATCGGATGTCCGCCAAACGCAGGAAGGATATCGCGATTTTTGTCGAGTTCTAGATACATATTAAATCCTTCAATACTACGTGCTGAACCTTTCGCAATTCCTTTTTCTAGATCAATACCAAGCACAATCGTTGGCTTGTAATAGCGCTCGACTAAACGAGAAGCGACAATTCCTACTACCCCCGGATTCCATCCTTCTTCTGCGACAATGAGGACACGTGAGTCACGAATTTCATCGATATTTTCAACCATATCAATCGCTTGTTTCGTCATATCTGCCACAATATCTTTTCGCTCTTTATTTTTCTCATCGAGCAATGTCGCCATTTGCATCGCAGTGTCGGCATCTTGCGTCATTAAAAAGTCGACTGCTTCTGTGGCATCGCCTAATCGACCAATCGCATTTAGGCGAGGACCGAATGAAAAACCGAGCGTTTCCTCTGTAATTTCTTCAAGTGCAACATCTGATACCTTCGCTAATGCTTGTAGCGATACGTGCTGTGTGCGCTGTAAATGTTCTAACCCACGCTTCACTAAATAGCGATTCTCATCATGCAGTGGTACTAAATCGGCTACTGTACCAATCGCTACAAACTCCACTAAATGCTCTGGGAATCGTCCAAGTAAGGCATGCGCTAGTTTGAACGCGACACCAACACCTGCTAACTCACCAAATGGATACTGCCCTTCTGGAATACGCGGATGAATGATGACATCTGCTTCTGGTAAAGTTCCTGCTGGTTCATGGTGATCTGTCACAATAACATCTAACCCTAGTTCTTTTGCAACAGCAATCGGACCATTCCCCGCAATCCCATTGTCGACTGTGATGATGAGTTGAATACCATCTTCTGCCGCCTGTCTAAATAATCGCTCTGAAGGCCCATAACCGTCGATAAAACGGTTCGGAATCACATGTGTAACATTTGCCCCTAACTCGACTAGAGCGCTCTTTAACACCGTCGCACTCGTAATACCATCACTATCGTAATCGGCATATACGAGAATCGACTGTTGTTGCTCAATAGCTTGTCGAATACGTTCTACTGCCTCTTTCATACCATGCATTAGAAAAGGATCGTGTACTACTTGTTCATCCATATGTAAAAAAGCTTGTGCTTCCTCGACTGTTTGAAAGCCGCGTGCCACTAAAATTTTGGCCGCAAGTGTCGGTAACTGTAAAGCTTGTTGAAATAACGTCACTAATTGTTCATCTGGCTGTTGAATGCGCCATCTTTTATTTGTCATATTCTCACTTCCTCATCTACTCATTATAACGAAAGTCATGGACGAATAGATACCATTTGATATAAAAAGAGCGCATCTTTTCCGAAGAATCGATGCGCTACGATTATGTAAATAGATGTAAATACCAATTGAAAATGGCCTCACCATGAAAGTAAACGATTAATGTTGCCACCGCAATCGATGGTCCAAACGGAATCGTCTTACCGAATCCACGTCGTAAAATGATGGAGACGATGAGACCAATAAGTGCTGCAAAGAATAAAGATAAGAATGTTAGTTTAAGCCCTAAAACTAATCCCAGCACAAAATACAGCTTAATATCGCCACCACCCATACCGCCTTTTGAAAGAATGGATAGTAACAATAATAAACTAAAACCAAATACAGCACCTAAGATAGCATCCCACCACGGTTGTAATGGTGAAATGATGCGCATGATGGCAATTAAAGTACCAAAAATTAATAATACGCGGTCTTGAATAATCGTATAGAGTAAATCAGATACGGTAATAATCGCTAATAATGAAATCAGTAATAGTGCTACAACCAGTTCTTTTGAAAACCCAAGTTGCGCATAAGCATACGCAAAGAGAACACCCGTTAATGCTTCAATAATGACGTGAAAAGGTCCATATGTTGCACCGCATGTACGACACTTCCCACGTAAAAAGAGATAGCTAAAAACAGGTACTAAATCACGCGCAGTAAGAGGTGTCTGACAGCTTTCACAGTGCGACCCTGGTCGAACAATCGACTCCCCTTTTGGCCAGCGCATACCAACTACATTAAAAAACGAACCACATACTAACCCGATTAAAGCGAATACGATTGTGTAATACAGTTCCAAACTTCATCACCTACTATTTCTGATCTTTTGCATAAAATGTCGTAATCTGTACGTTTGCTTGTACAGGGTATTCAGCAGGTGTATCTTCTGAATTGGTTGCTGGATCCGTTGTTTGCTGTTCGACAGCCGCTTCTGGATTCGCAATCTCATAATCAACCGAGTCAATCTTCATTAAACGCGGATAGCGCTCGATATTTTGTAAAAATTGACGCACATCTGCTATATCTTCACCCGATACAGTGAACGACACAGTAATTAACTCCATGTTACCAAGAATTTCTCCATTGGCAAGGTCAGATGTTGGTGTTTCTGTCTTCGTTTCGTCTGTTTCCTCTTTTTTCGCCTCATCTTCTACTTGTTTTTCAGCTTCTTCGGTTGTTTTTGTCGGCGTATTTGGATTAGACGTATTTTCTTCATTTGATGCATCACCTTGAAGCGTATCTTTTGCAGAAGCATCGTAGTTATTAAATGCGACACTACTCACTTCTGTTGCTGTTTGTCCTTCAAACTGCTCTAGCATACGAATCAACTGACTAATATCACGATTTTTTGGTACTTTCATACGCAATTCCGCATCGCTTCTTTTTGATGCTTCCGCGTTCTTTTGATCTTGCTGCAATTGAATACGTAAATTCGATGCTTCATCTACTAACTGTACATTTTCAGCTTTTAAAGCATCTCGCTCCGACCATTTTGGTTCTAATATATACGCATAAATACCATAAACAACTGCGCCTACTAGACAGATTGCAAGAAGGATGAGAATGAGTTGCTGTCTGTTTAACTGTTTTTTCATGACTCCTTCTCTCCTTCAATTAATTTGGCTAAGTTTAGATCAAGCGTTAACTGCGCTTTGTGACGCGGTACACTCGTCGCAGCGTTCGGTAATGCTACTGGATTCACTTCAATTGTTGTGACTTTAATATCTGTAAATAACGGATTCGTCTGTAACTGATCGACATAATTTGCGACCTGTGTAAATGTTTCATATTGAATATCGACAGTCGCTTGATTTGCACTAAATGTAAAGTTCAGCTCATATTCATACGGCTGTAAATCTTTTCGAATGGCATCCATGACCGGCGTCACAGGATAGGCAAGACGTTCAATCACTTTTACTGCCGCATCCAATGAATTTTGCTTCTCTTGTTCATAAGCTGCTACTTTTGCTTTTTCATCATCAACAATCGCTTGATTCGCTGCTTTTTCTTGCTCTAATGCTTTAATTTCTTTCGAGATGGATGCATTCCAAATCGCAATACTCGCAATCAAAATTGTCACGACAACTGCTGCTCCCCAAATCCACACTTTCTTACTACCTTCAGCTTTGAATGATGGAAGTAAGTTAATGTTTGGAATGGCTGATAATAATTCATCTTTTAATGCTAAGCCAACTACTTCCGCATTACTCGCATGTAGTGCTGGGAACTGTTCTTTAACGCGACTATCTTCCAATGTATAAATCGGAACATCCATCTGACTCTCTAACATATTTTTTATGTATGTAATTTCAGGACAATCCCCTAGTAATATAACTTGCTCGACATTCTGTTGATCTTTATTAATCGAGAAACGATAGAAGTTCATAATACGATTCATTTCAGCTAAGGCTTCCATTAAATCCATTTGATACTCACTTGTACTTCCCTTATACGTAAATGTTAGATGGTCGCCTTCTTCTGTTGGCTCCCACTGTACTAATTCCGTTTCAATCGTATGATAACGAATGAATTCAAGTACACCCTTATCATAAATCGATAGCGATAATTCATTAATCGATACTGCAACGGTCATCGTAATACGATCCACAAATTCCGGGAAGATTTGTTCTACCATACGCAATGTCGCAAGTGCGCGTGCATCGGCAGCGATTGGCTTTAATCCTGCATCGTATAAAATCCCTTGAATTTTTCGAATCTCGATGCCGTTTGTCGCAAATAATAGTGCCTGTCCTTCTTCTGGTAAATCGACCACGTCAATGACCGGTTCTTCAAATGGCAAATGTACCGACTGCCCAATCTCAAGTTCAAAATATTCTTTAATCGCAGCACCACTTAAATCAAGTGGATAATCGACTTTACGCATCGTTAATGCATTATCAGGCACCGTAAAAATAACCGATTGCCCTTTTAATTTAGATTCTTTTACAATTTGTTTAATTAATTCAAATACACCGACTTCATCAACAATTGCGCCGTCTCGAATCAAGTCTTTTGGTAAGTCTTGCTCAATTAAGATTGCTTTCGTTAAATCTTGCTCATGATATTGAAATAATTGGATTTTATAATCATTATATGTCAACGCAACCTTTTTCTTCGAGCCCAATTTCATCATGATTGCCTCCTACTTTTCTAAATCAAACCAACACTTCGGCACGAAGCCGTCTAAGGACGGCTTCTAAACGAAAGGCTGGTTACTATTTGTTACCCATAGCTTTAGCGATATCAGCCTGTGTTGCTGTAGTTTTTGGTGTATCTTGCTTAAATAGTTCTTGAGAATATTTTTTATTTAAGCCAGAAAGGTTAGCATACGTAATTGTATAAGTTGCACCTGATTTTTCTACTTTATCACTAGTATCTAAAGTTACACCTTCGACATAATCTTTTAATTGATCTGCTGTACATGTTGCTGTTGTACCACTCGCTGTACATGCACCATCGGCAATTGCTGTCTTAGCACCTGCGACAATTGTTGTTGCATCAGATAAGATAGCTTTTGATTTTGAGTTCGAGATGATATTTCCAATTGCTGGGATTGCGATTAACGCGATGATTGCTAGAATAACGATAACAGCTAGTAACTCGATTAACGTTAAACCTTTTTCATTTTTTAATTTCTTATTTAGTAAGTTTCTCAATGAATAAACCTTCTTCCGATAAATTTTACTTTTCAATCATACTATTAAAGGTGAAATAAATTCTTATTCTCCACCCATTGCTTTAGCAATTGCTTTATTTGAAGCAGTTTTAATTCCTGTAGTAGATTCTGTCCCACTTTGTGCTTTAGTTAATATTTTTGTATACTTTTCATTTAATGTTGCAAGAGGAGCGTAAGTAATAGTATAAGTATCTCCTGATTTTACAACTTGATCACCAGTAGTAGTACCATCGTTCATTGGTACTTTTAATCCTTCAACATAATCTTTTAATTGATCTGCTGTACATGTATTTGCTGTACATGCACCGTCTGCAATTGCTGTTTTTGCACCTGCGACAATTGTTGTTGCGTCAGATAAGATGGCTTTTGATTTTGAATTCGAGATGATGTTGCCGATTGCTGGAATAGCGATTAATGCGATGATTGCTAGAATAACGATTACGGCTAGTAGCTCGATTAGCGTTAAACCTTTTTCATTTTTTAATTTCTTATTTAATAAATTTCTCAACGAAATTCCTCCTCTTGCTTTTTTACCCTTGTTGAAAGTACGTTCGTTTGTCATTGTACGTTCACCTCCCTTCAAGGTGATCATTTATTTTAGATTTGTTCGTATAGACTTAACATTGGCATCATAATCGCTGCGACGATGAAGCCGACAATCCCTGCTAATAAAACAATCATTAATGGTTCAATGAGTGACTTTAGGGCATCAACCGTACGGTCCACGTCATCTTCATAAAACTCAGCTACTTTTTCTAACATATAGTCGAGTGAACCTGTCTTCTCACCAATGAGAATCATCTGTGTTACAAGGGGTGGGAATACCCAACTTTTTTCTAATGGTTCTGCGAGTGAACTTCCGCTTTCAAGCGACTTCTTCGCCTCACGCAATACTTTTTCAATAATTGGATTGGCTGAAATTTTCTCCACAATCGTCAGTGCATTTAAAATCGGTACAGAACTACTAAAGAGCGAGGCAAGTGTACGCGTCATGCGCGCAATCGCGGCTTTTTGTAATACAGGTCCGAAAATCGGTGTTTTCAGTAACACATAGTACACACCAAAATAGAATTGCTTGTTATTTTTAAATAGGAAACTGAACACTGCGATGATTGCAATGAGAATTCCTAAAAATAGCCACCAATACGCTTTTAGGGCATCACTCAGTCCGAGTACGAATACAGTAATCGGTGGTAAATCAGCACCAAAGCTCGCAAAGTTCTGTGTAAACTGTGGTACAAGCCATAACAACATGAATGCACCAACACCTAAAATTAAGATAATGAGCATAATCGGATACATCATGGCTGATTGGATTTTCTTTTTTAATTTGAATGTCTTTTCATAACTGCCTGCTAAGCGATCTAACGTATCGTCCATGTTCCCTGTCGCTTCCCCTGCTTTCATCATGTTGACGAATAATGTAGGAAATACTTTCGGGAACTTGACAGCAGACGTTGAAAAGGCAATACCAGCACGAAGGTCGTCTTCTACTGTATAGAGTGCTTTTTTTAATGCCTTACTCTCCGTCTGTGCTGCCAAGATATGAATCGACTCGACAATCGAGACACCTGCACGTATCAAGGTCGCAAACTGACGACAAAAGATAACAAAGTGCTCCATTTTAACTGCATTTCCAATGGTTAAATCCAGATGAAGAATACTGCTCGATTCTTTCACTTCACGCGGACTAATACCTAAATCACGAATCTTCGCGATTGCCTGTGTTTTACTCTCTGCTTCCACTGAGCCCTTCTTTTGTTCACCAAGTTTTGAGCGCCCAGAATATTTATAAACGGTCATCCTAAATCACCTGTACGCATAAACGTCTGCGCTGTTTCGAAGTCGATTTTACGCTCTGTCAGTAATTGTTGAATCGATGTATCAAGCGTATGCATCCCTAGCGAACGCGATGTCTGCATAATATTCGAAATTTGGTGAACTTTATCATTTCGAATTAAGTTCGCAACAGAAGGGGTTTGAACTAACACTTCTGTCGCTGCGATACGCCCTTCCGTATCAATACGACGGAATAGACGTTGCGATACAATTCCTTGTAAGACATTGGCTAATTGAACACGAATCTGTCCTTGTTGATGTGGCGGAAAGACATCAATAATTCGGTCGATTGTTGTCGGTGCACTACTCGTATGAAGCGTCGCCATAACTAAGTGACCTGTTTCAGCAGCTGTAATCGCTGTTGAAATCGTATCCAAATCACGCATCTCTCCGACTAAGATGATATCGGGGTCTTGACGTAATGCGGCTCTTAATCCATTGGCGAAACTTTTCGTATCTGAACCAACTTCACGTTGATTGACAATGGATTTTTGATGACTGTGTAAATATTCGATTGGATCTTCTAATGTAATAATATGTTTCGCTTGATTTTTATTAATAAAATCAATCATGGCAGCAAGTGTTGTCGACTTACCTGAACCTGTTGGACCTGTTACAAGAATAAGTCCTTGTGGCTTTTCGCATAAGCGATATAATACTTGCGGCATATTTAATTGCTCAATCGTCGGAATCGTTGAGTCAATCTTACGTGCAGCAAGCGTCAAACTATTGCGTTGATGATAGGCATTCATACGAAAACGACAGCGGTTTTGAAGTGAGTAGTTGAAGTCGAGTTCACGACGCTCTTCGAATTCCGCCAGTCGAAATTCAGGAATAACAGATTTCACCATACGCTCTAAATCATCTGGCAATAACTTTTCTTCTCCATAAGCTTGTAGTCTTCCATTCACACGAAAAGTAGGTGGAATTCCGACTGTAATATGTAAATCGGATGCATTCATCTCATCAGCTTTCGTTAATAATTCAATCATGTCTTTAGACATCTTTGCACCCTCCTACTTAATCTGTGACGACGCGAATGACTTCTTCAATGGTTGTCAAACCGTTCAATGCTTTTTGTAAGCCATCATGTACGAGTGGCTCATATCCTTTTTTCATCGCATTTTGTAAAATTTCATTTGAAGCGGCACCTACTAAAATGAGTTGTTTCGCTTCTTCATCTAATTCAAATACTTCATGTAGCGCAATTCGACCACGATAGCCTGTATGGTTACATGCTGGACATCCTGCTCCTGCATGCACCTGTGTAGAATGGAAACCATATTTTAATAACACAGCTTGTTCCGTTGCAGTGACATTACGTGTACGACCACAATCTCGGCAAACACGACGTACAAGACGCTGTGCTACAATGCCTTCAAGTGAAGACGTAATCAAATAAGGCTCAATCCCCATATCTTTTAAACGATCAATCGACTCAATTGCACTATTCGTATGCAGCGTACTAAATACTAAGTGACCTGTTAATGAAGCACGTGTCGCCATTTGAGCTGTCTCTGTATCACGAATCTCACCAATCATAATGACATCGGGATCTTGACGTAAGATGGAGCGTAAACCAGCTGCGAATGTTAACCCGACTTCTTCACGCACTTGAATTTGGTTAATACCTTCTAATTGATACTCCACCGGATCTTCAACCGTAATAATATTTAGCGCTTCATCATTCAAATCATTCAATGTTGCCGATAACGTAGATGATTTACCAGAACCTGTTGGACCCGTAATAAGAACGATACCATTCGGCTTACGTATCATACGCTCAAACTTCTGTTGATTCTGTTCCGAGAATTTCAAACCACTAATTGAGATTTGTGCATTCTTCGTATCCAATACACGCATTACAACTTTTTCGCCGTAAATGGTTGGCAATGTCGATAGACGGATATCAATCGCTCGCATTTGCGCTTGAATTTGAATACGCCCATCTTGTGGTAAACGACTCTCCGTAATATTCAAATTCCCCATAATTTTTAAACGGGCAATGACCATATTTTGCATACTTTTCGGTAATGAACGTTCTGTTTTCAACATACCATCTACACGAAAGCGAATGCGGAATTCGTTATCTTGCGGGTCGAAGTGAATATCACTCGCCCCTTGTACAACTGCATCGTTAATGATTTGATTCACAAGTACAACAATCGGTGAATCTTCTGCCACAATGTCAGAATTGTCTTCTTCCGTTGTACCAACTAAATCACTGAGTGCCGCATCCATCGTTGCTTGTAATTCATAGTATTTACTAATCGTTTTATTTAAATCTTGTTTTGTCGCGATACAAGGCTCAATACGGAACCCTGTCAACATACGCAATTCTTCAATCGCAAAGTAATCCATTGGATCTGCCATTGCCACAAATAATTTGTTTTTCTCTTTTCGTAAAGGAACGAGTAAATAACGTTTCGCAATTTCTTTTGGTACTAATTGTATGATTTCCGAATCAATAGGGAACTGCCCCAAGTTCACATGAGGTATTCCTAACTGAAATTCAAGGACTTCGATTAACGTTTGTTCGGTTACGAGCTGCTCCTTAATCAATACATCACCCAGTCGTTCATTCGGTTGTTTGATTGTAAGTGCGTGTTGTAATTGATCTTCCGTTAATACATTCGCTTCGACAAGTAAATCACCTAGTCGCTTTCTTCCTTGTTTCACTGATTGCGCCCACCCTTCTATTTTTCAACGGAATAAATGTAATAGTAATAATCTTCATCTTCTGAATAATCCACAGTCGCATTTTTCAATTCATCTGCTGTTGGCTCATTCGGCGGTGGCGTTGGTGTTACTACATCGTCCTCTGTCGGTACTTCTGTTATATCTTCATTTACTTCAAATGAACCATCCACTGTCAGATTCTGTGTCACTGATTCTTCCACAATCACTTCTTCATTCGACGTTTCAATCACTTCATGGATTGGCGCGTAATAATTATTACTCATTAATGTTCGTTTTGTTTCGCCCTTCTCTGTTCGAATTTGGCGATATACAGAGATTGTTAATCCATCTTTCGCTTGTTGCACAGACTCTGTCACATCTGCTCCTAGCGATTCGTTATAACGATAAATCACACCACTCGGAATCGATTCCTCGTCTGCTGTGTATACTTTTACATCTGCCTTTTTCTCTCCTGCTGCTATGTAAAACTTCACATTCAATGTATTTCCTTCTACTTCTGCACGCATCTTAATCGAAGAATCACGTGACACAATGAACTTTAAATCATACTGCTTAGACGGTTTAATAACAGCTTCCATTCCTGGATTTGTATAGTTTTGCTGTAAAAGTGCTTGATGACGTTCCGCAATTTCAAATCCTGATTGTAATGCATTTTGATAAAGTGCAGATGCCATAATACTCCCTAAACGAATACTCTCTGGCACGCCAACTTGTTGGAAGAATGACAATTCCTGATTTGGCTTCACTAATACACCATTCACATTTTTCGTCATTTGCGTAATCGACTCTACTTCATCTTCCTTCAAATTGATAGAAGCAGATGAGATTTCAATACCTTCTTCAAACGAAAAATCTTTTCGTTCAATTTTTAACGGTCGATTCGGTAAAAGCGCAACTTGTTTCAGCAACTCTTTCATTTGTAAATCCGTTTCGTCCCCTAAAATCGGCTGTAGCTTTTGACGTAAGTTTTCTGTTTCGTTCACTACTAGGTCAACAGACGCACTTGGTGTAGGAGACCAAAAGTCATACCATGGTTTATCAATCTTTTTCAATAAATCATTAACAGATTGCTGTACATCAAAATTAAAATCTTCGCCCGACACCGTCACTTCATTTCGACCAATCTGGATGATAATATCGTTCTTTTGCCACACATCCACAATTTTCTGCGTTTCTTTTCGCATCTCTTTTTGCGACATCCCACTTACATCGACTGGACCAATTTTCGCCTGACTACCACTCGCTTGTACTGATAATGTATGTATGAAAAATAGCGTCATAGTACCTAAAATCGTAAATATGACGATTCTCTTAAATAGACTCATGTTGAATCTCCTTTAAATGCTTTTTATATGGAAAATATAACTAATATTTGCTTTAATAATTATAATATAACTCAAAAAAATGGAAACTTCCATAACTATTAGCATATTTTTAAATTTTTTTGTGACAAAATACGAAAACGAATAGTGTTTTTTGACTATATTTTTATTACACACTATAATAATAAGGATATATTAGGAAACTACATGTTGGGGGAATTAAGATGCCATATAATAATGAAAAAGGATTTTCACTCGTAGAAGTAATGGCTGCTTTTGTACTAATTAGTATCATTTTGATTTCTTTTTTTACACTGTTCTTTAAAGGCAGAGAAACAACGGTCGAGTCGAAGAAGACAATTGACGCTACATACACTGCACAACAAGAGATGGAGTCGATTTATGCAACAACGAAACAAGCTTCTAATGCAAGCATGAAAAACATTTTATCTACATTACAATACCAAATGAAAAGCTGTACAAACCCATCTAAGACGATTTACACAAATAACACAAAATATAAAAATGAAGTGGTCGTTGTGGAAGTATTTAAAAACGCAAAAATTGATACATTACGCAATGTGATGGTGTCGGTATATGACCAGAAAAAAGTGACAGATCCATGCCAATCAAAAGTGAATCCGAAAGCACAGATGGAGAATATTATGAGAGCAGGTGATTAATATGAAAAATGAAAAAGGCTTTACACTTGTCGAAGTATTAGCAGTGATTGTCATTTTGGCGATTGTCGGCTCCATTCTATTCAACTTGCTCACCTCCTCCAACAAAGAATATAAATCACAAGTAGACGATACAACGAATTTGAATGAACTCTCTTTTATTATGAAAGAAATCACACGCGATTTTAGAAAAACAAAAATTGTCGACATTCAAAATAATCAGGTTGTATTTAAAACAAAAGAAAATAATCAAGAAAAAGTCATTGCGACCTACACAAAAACAGGCGATACATTAAGTAAAAACGGCTCACCTTATCAAACGAAGATTCGTTCATTCTGTGTTCAAAGTACGAAAGAACCTTCAAAACGAACACCAGACTGCCTGAGTACATCAAAAACACCGAGTGCACAGGAAGGAATCTATTTAAATATCGAAAATACGAACGGCAAAAGAGTGGAAACGACACTTTATTCTAGAGGAGGATAAACGATGCGAAAATATGTAAAATCGAATGATGGCTATGCCCTTGTCATTGCCCTACTCGTTATTACCGTTGTCACTGTACTCGGACTCGGTATTTTAACAACGACGAGCTCATCGAAGAAATTATCGGAAGAAGAAAGTAAAGACCAAACAGCATATTACATTGCGGAAGCAGGACTGAATCAGAAGAAAGAGGAATTGAAGGATGCGAAAGTGATTTATGATGATTTTGTTAATTCTTCGGAAGTAAAAGGCCAAAAATTAACGAAAGAGCAGTTTGTCAGCAAATTAAGAACATTTGTGGAAGGACGACTCTCAGATCTATTAAAACCAGTTGAGTACGGTACAGATCTATTCAAACGAAAGAACGCGAAAGCAAATGTGAAAACAGTAATGACCGTTTCAGAAACTGAACTTAAATTCACGATTACATCAACAGGAATTATCAAATCAAACGATTCCACAAACGAAAAGAAACGAACAGTTCAGTCGGTGGATAGTTATAAGTTAACAATTACTGAAAAACCAGCCGAAGAAGAATTTAGTTTTTCTAAATATGCCATTCATGCTATAAATAATTTAGACTTATCAAATGGTAGCATTATAGGCAATTTAGGTTTTTCTGGTCCTCAGCCGTCAGATATTAAATATCCATTTACAAGTAATTCAGGAAGCGTTTCTTATACTGGTTCAACATCCGGCACTACTTACAGACCTTGTAGCTGGTGGAAAGAGAACAATATTTGTGGGGACTCTTCTTATCAAGGAATTTCAACTGCAATAAAAAATAAGGATGTCACTTTCAATGATTCTAAAATGCCTAAAATCCCTGACTTTCCAATAAATAAATTTATTTCATTAAATGACATTACAAACCCAAATTTACCTAATAATATTCAACAAGGTATCCCTAATAAAAATCCTATTCCTTCTGGAAATTACAAAGTTAGTACCCAAGATTTTTATAAAAATTCTTTGAATATTGGTAAAAATAATGTGAATTTTTACATTGAAAAAGCAGATTTTGATTATAGAGATATTAATATTGAGGGTGAAGGAAATATTTCTATTTTTTCAAATTCATTTTCCAAGGGTAGCGGTAATATAAATTTCTTTGGCAATTCAATAAATATTTACACAAAAGGTAACTTTTCTCTTTCCGGTTCTGCAATTTTAAAATCAGCGAATAACATTAATATTTATTCCGCAGATGAATTTTCTCAATCAGGTAGTGGTCATATATCTAATGCTAAAAATTTAAATATATATTCTAATAAAGTTACATTCGGCTCTAGTTCCACAATGAATATGACAGAAAAAGTAAATATTTTTGCATATGACTCTCTAAAATTAAATAATACTACTACAATAAATAGTAAAGAAACTAATATTTACTATACTGGAAATAATAAACCTACAATAAATGGTGGTTTTGAAAATGCTGTTAATTTAGATTTTTTATATGCGCCTATTGATATAAATGGAGGGATAAAGCTCTCTGGGAATATTATATTACGAGGAGATAATGATATCGCTAAAAAAGATGTTAGAATCAGTGGAGGAAGTTCTACAAAAACTCCCCTTTATTTTTATGCTCCAAAATTTAATATTAATGTAAGTGGTGGGGGTGAAATTACGGGGGCTCTTATAGGGAACAATATAACTATGTCTGGTGGTACTAAAGTAATTTATCAAAAACCAAATATAGATAATGATAATTCTGGTACAGGTGGGGGGGCAAATGGTCAAATCGACTCCTCTTTAACACCAAACTCTGATAGTGGTTCAGTCGAGGTTAATAATCCTTAAATAATTGAGAAGAAATCTCCTAGCGAGGTTTCTTCTTTTTTCATATCAAAAAAACCGACTTCAGCATCTCATGCCGAAGTCGATTTTTTATTTCACTACATATTTCACAATGACGGGTTTCACTGTTTTGTTTTTCGTTGTGCGTACATTTTTCGGATCAAGTGTCATGTAATACGTGCCTTTTGCGAGTGTTTTCGTCGCTTTCACTGTTGTATATTTACCTGAGGCACTCGTCGAGAAGGTGAAGCCTGATACTTTCGCACCGTCTTTATATACTGCATATGCCGATGTACGAACTGTCGACTTTTTCACTGGTGTTGCCCATATCCATGTCGATGTTTTTTTAGTTTTCAATGTTGTATAATTCGTTGCTTTGATTCGACTTGATTTTTGAGTACTTGAAACAATCGTTGCGCCGACTTTTTTACGGTATACTTCAACACTTGTTTTTTGTGCTTTCGTTAATTGATTTGTAACGGTATAGAGTGGAATAAATTCCGTTACATAATGAACTGTTTTTTTATTATTCATATTTTGAACGATTGTTTTAATTTTGGATTGATTCACACGAACATATTTAGCGGCTGCTGATTCAACTGGTTGTACACTCGCTGTTAAAATTTTAGACGAAAATTGTGCGAGTCCGTAACCATATATTGAGTCAGGTCCTTTTACGCCTAAATCTATTGCATTTGCATAGAGGCGATTTTCTAGTTGTTTCGCAGATTCTTTTGGATACGCTTGTTTTAATAATGCGAGTAAACCTGTCACATGTGGCGTTGAAAACGATGTGCCTGAGCCGGTAGATGTACCGCCACTGTATGCAAGTGATGTAATATCCGTTCCCGGTGCTACAAGGTCTAATACACTCCCCGTATTGGAGAAGTAAGACAACTTTTTCGTCTTTTCAACTGAACCAACTGCTACAACACCTGGGATCGCAGCTGGATAATCAATTTGATTTTTCCCGTCATTCCCTGAAGCTGCAACGACCATTACACCTGCATCCAATGCTTTTTTCACTGCGATATATAATGGATTGTCGCTTACTTTTTCATTCGGTAATAATAAATCCGCTTGAGAGATTCCCATCGAAATATTTAAAATATTGACTTTTTGTTGGATTGCATAGTTGATTGCTGTCATGAAGTCGATTAAATCGGCTCCGTCTTTTCCGTCAATATTATAACTATATAATTCAACACCAGGTGCCACACCAATTACATTGCCCGCTTTTCCTGGTTGTGCTGCGATAATACCTGCAACAAATGTACCATGTGATGTAGCACTCGATGCGTATGTAATCTGACTTGAGTCAGAAATAATCGTTTTGCGCTGCACTTTTGGAAGGGCTGCATGATTGGCTATACCTGAGTCGATAATTCCTACTTTAACGCCTTGACCATCCAGTCCTTTTTGCCATGCATTTTGAACAGTGATTAATTGTTGGTTCCAATTCGTTGTGAAATTTGCGAATGGTACAGGAAGTCCAACATCTTGTGTGCGTAATTTTCGTGTACCTGTATGTACAACCTCGATTTGTTTAGAAGCTTCTAATTTTTTAATTTCTTCTTTTGAAAATGTTCCCACTACTGCATCAATCGCATCTAATTTTTTTGCGTCTTCCACTTGATCTAAAATTAGTTCCTTCCCTGCTTCTGATTTATAAAAAACAGATACGTGTTCTACCTCTGTTGCGGCATGGGCTGAAATTGGCTGAAAACCAAGCCATGCTAGAAAGAGACTGCCGACTAGAATTTTTGTATATTTCACTTGAATCTCCCCTTTCTCTATCCGAATTATATCATCAGATGGATAAATTGAATATATTTTTCTACACAAAAAGCACTAACTTATTTTCATAAGCTAGTGCTTTAGTCTAAATATTATACTTGTGGTTCATCTGAACCCCATTGACGTTTTTTCTTCTCTACATTCACTTTACCGCCATGCTTTTTCATTTGGCGTACTTTTAATACATACCAAATCTGTGCTGCGATGTAAATAGATGAATACATACCTGTTACTAAACCAATTAGTAACGCGATTGAGAAGTTTTCAATTGACGGTGCACCAAAGATTAATAATGATACCACAACAATGATGACTGTCATTACAGTATTAACCGAACGACCTAATGTTTGACGTAATGATTTGTTGACAATATTAGCTAAATCATCTGGTGTTTTAATAACTTTTGCACGATGTAAGTTCTCTCGAATACGGTCAAACGTAACAATCGTATCATTAATTGAGTAACCAACAATCGTTAGAACTGCTGCGATAAAGGTCATATCGACTTCTAATCGGAACAGACTGAAGATCGCTACCATGAAGAATACATCATGAATTAGTGAGGCAATCGCACCAATACCCATGCGCCATTCGAAGCGAATTGCTACATAGATAATGATTCCGACTGCTGCAATCGCAAGTGCATACATCGCATTACGTGCAATCTCTTTACTTACGTCTGGCGATACAGAACTTACAGAAGCTTTATAACCAAATGCTTTGTCTGCGGCTGCGTTCATTTTTTGGACATCTTCTTTTGAGAAGTCTTTATCATAACGAACAGCTGCATATTCTGATTTGTCACCACTAATGACAATATTTTTAGATGGGAAGCCTGTTTTATCTAAGAATTTCTCTACTTCTTGTGTTGTCAACTTATGTTCAGATTGTAATTGAACACGCGCACCACTTGAGAAGTCGATCCCTAAGTTTAGTTTAAAGATTCCTAGAACGACTAAACCAGCTAAAATAAGAACAGCTGAAATCGTGAAGAAACGCTTACGTGTGTGAACGAAGTCGAATCGGTCGAATTTCGTTTTTAAATCGAGTGTATCAAAGCCTTCTTCAATGCCATGAATACTTGATTTTTTCACACCAAACCATGTTTTCTTATTATCTAAGTAACCACTGTTTACAAGTAAGCCAAGTAATACACGTGTACCCCAAACAGCTGTTAAGAAGCTGACTAAGATTGTAATGATTAATGTTGTTGCGAAACCTTTTACTGTACTTACACCGAAGATGAATAATACGCCTGCTGCTAATAATGTTGTAATGTTCGCATCAAAGATTGCAGAGAATGAGTTTTTCGAACCTGCTTTGAACGCTTGTTTTACAGACTTACCAACACGAATTTCTTCTTTTAGACGCTCGTACATGAGGATATTCGCATCGACTGCCATACCTACCCCTAATACTAAAGCGGCGATACCTGGTAATGTTAATACAGCATTAATCATGTCTAAAATCCATAATGTGATGAATGTGAAGACACTTAATGTCACGATTGCGACAGCACCTGGTAAACGGTAAACAACTAACATAAAGAAGAAGATAGCTAAAACACCAATGATACTAGCCAGTACTGTTGATTTTAAAGCATCTTGGCCAAATTGCGCCCCTACTGATGTTGAGTACACTTCTTTTAATTGAACAGGTAATGAACCTGCATTTAAAATACCTGCTAAATCCTTTGTTTCTTGTACAGTAAAGTTACCTGAAATTTGAACATCTGTTGTGTTCAGAGGATTTTGTACAGACGCAGCTGAGATAAATTTAGGCTTTTGACCAGCAGCTTCTTTTTTGGCTTCTTTTTCATACGTATCACCTTTTTGGTAATCTAACCAGATGACCATTAAGTTTTGACCAGGTCCACGTTGTGAAAGGTCTGTTGTGATTTCGCTGAATTTTTTCGCATCTTTTAATTTTAATGATACGATTGGTTGATTCGTTTGAGAATCGAAGCCATCACTTGCTCCACCTTGTTTTAAATCGCGACCATCTAATAATAGCTTATTATTAACGTCGCGGAATGTTAGGTTCGCTTGTGTTGCTAATAGCTCTCGTGCGGCATCTTGATCTTTAACACCAGCTAACTGCACACGAATGCGATTACCACTCTCAATTTGAATACTTGGCTCACTCACTCCAAGCACGTTGACACGTTCTTGAATGGCCGTTACAGTGGCTTGTAAATCTTTTTCTGTAATGGGCTTAGCACCTTTTAAAGGTTCTACTTGATAAAGAACTTCAAATCCACCTTGTAAATCAAGACCTAGATTAATGTTCTTTACGATGCCTTCTGTTGTCGCTCCCATTGTTGCAAATAATGCAATGACAACAATGAAGAAAGCAACAATTCGACTTCTCAATTTCATGTATAAATCCTCCCTGAACATTTAACACATCGCTTGTTCTTAAATGCAGTAATATAATACCAATATATTATTACTATAATGGAATAACGTCAATTTGTCACCGTTATTCGTAACAGGTCTATTATGAAACAGTGCTTTCCTGCTGTCAAACCTTCTCAGTAAATTTTTTCTAACTTTCGAGCAATGCGGCAATTTCTTCTTCTTCTAATTCAGCAAATGGTGTCATTTTATATGATGTTTGCTCAATATATGTACAATATTGCTGTTTTGTTAAAGCTAGTAAATCACTGACCATCTGGTGAATATGCATTTCTTCCTCTGATTCCACATCACACCATTGTTGATGAACAAAATAGTGCCATATAACAGATGGATTCGGTTGCTCCACACCTTGAGCCTGTAAATCTTCACACTTCATATTTAAAACCGTTTGCAACTTCTGAAACAATGATTCGAATGGCATCATGTAAAATGCGCCTCCTCTACATTAGAAATACACGGACTGTCCAAATAAGCATTGCCACGATTAATATGGTCATAATCACATAGCCTAAAAAGCGTAAACGTTTTTCAGACTTTGAAACTTTTGCATAGGTTTGGCTATCCGCCATCTTTCGTGGTCTTTCATCTTTTGTAGGCATAAAACATTCGCTCCTTCAAACGTGAGTTGATTCTATTATTTCACATTTTTCAGATAAAAGCGATTCATGACCTATCTATTATGACCTTTATACCATCTTTATTATATTACACCTTTAATTCCAATTTATTCAAACAAAAAACAGTCTGGGACA
Organism: Kurthia sp. 11kri321; assembly: GCF_001534765.1. Taxonomy (NCBI): domain Bacteria; kingdom Bacillati; phylum Bacillota; class Bacilli; order Caryophanales; family Caryophanaceae; genus Kurthia; species Kurthia sp. 11kri321. The sequence continues at coordinate 982,651 of NZ_CP013217.1, read as the reverse complement.
AAATATTTCACTTCCCGTTTTAACGTTTGCAACGAAAAACTGGAACCGCGCCACAGCGCGATTCCAGTTTTTCTTATGCTCATATGGAATAGTGTTTTTACACTTATGTCCCAGCCTGTCTTTTATACACTGATTATTCAGCTGCGTCGTCTTCTACAACACGACCAATTGCTGCACGCTCAAAACGCATTTTTGTACCGTCTTCTAATACAACTACTGCTGTTTTATCGTCAATTGCATCAATCGTTGCATGTAGTCCCCCGATTGTAATAATCTTGTTCCCACGTGATAAAGCTGCTTGCATTTCTGCTGTCTTTTTACGCTGCTTTGACGCTGGACGGATTAACATGAAGTACATTAACGCAATGATAATGATCAATGGTAAGAAGTTACCTAAAGCTCCAAAATCCATTCTTCTATTCCCCCTTTCTCTTTCTCATTCATTATTATACAAGAATCAGAAATTTTTTGCATTCGGTTTATTAAACCCGTATTGTTCAAAGAATTCTTCGCGGAAGTCTCCTAAACGGTCTTCACGAATTGCTTGACGTACTTGACGCATTAAGTTTTGCAAGAAGTGCAAGTTATGTGTCGAAGTTAAACGGATACCGAATGTTTCATCTGCCTTAATTAAGTGACGAATATATGCCTTCGTATAGTTTTTACATGTGTAGCAATCGCACTCTGGATCAAGCGGTGTAAAGTCTTTTGCATATTTTGCATTTTTCACGACAACACGACCTTGGCTTGTCATGCACGTACCGTTACGTGCAATACGTGTTGGTAATACACAGTCAAACATATCAATACCACGAATCGCACCATCGATTAATGAGTCTGGTGAGCCAACACCCATTAAATAACGTGGCTTATGCGAAGGTAGTAATGGCGTAGTATATTCTAACATGCGGTTCATAATTGGTTTTGGTTCGCCAACTGATAAACCACCAATTGCATACCCTGGGAAGTCCATAGAGACTAAATCTCTTGCAGATTGTTTACGTAGCTCTTCGAATTCTCCACCTTGTACAATACCGAATAGTCCTTGATCTTGTGGACGTTCATGTGCTTCTAAACAACGTTCTGCCCAACGAGAAGTACGTTCAACAGAAGCTTTCATGTATTCGTATGTTGCTGGGAATGGAGGACATTCATCAAAAGCCATCATAATATCTGAACCAAGTGCATTTTGAATCTCCATTGCTTTTTCTGGACTAAGGAACATTTTGCTACCATTTAAGTGGTTGCGGAAATGTACCCCTTCTTCTGTGATTTTGCGCATATCGCTTAATGAGAATACTTGGAAACCACCTGAGTCCGTTAAAATCGCACGGTCCCAGTTCATAAACTTGTGAAGTCCGCCTGCTTCCTTAATAATCTCATGTCCTGGGCGTAGCCACAAATGATAAGTGTTACTTAAAATAATTCCTGCGCCCATTTCTTTAATTTCTTCTGGTGCCATCGTTTTTACTGTTGCTTGTGTACCTACTGGCATGAAAGCTGGTGTTTCAAATGAACCATGTGGGGTATGCACAATCCCTAGACGTGCTCCCGTTTGTTTACATGTTTTAATCAGTTCGTAGCGAATTGGTTGTTCTGACATAAATTAATTTCCTTTCTTTTGTGGACGAATGAACATCGCATCACCAAAGCTGAAGAATCGGTATTTATTTTCAACAGCGATTTTATAAGCATTCAGTACGTTTTCACGACCTGCTAATGCACTAATCATCATCACTAAAGATGATTTTGGTAAATGGAAGTTTGTAACCATTCCGTCGATTGCTTTATATTCAAAACCAGGGTAGATAAAGATTTTTGACCAACCTGACTCTGCGATAATTTGACCATTATTATTTTGCGCGACTGTTTCAAGTGTACGTGTAGATGTTGTACCTACTGCGATGACACGTCCACCGTTCGCTTTTGTATCATTGATGATTTGAGCTGTTTCAGCTGGTAAGTTATAAAACTCCGCATGCATATCATGTTCTTCAATCGTTTCAACACTTACAGGACGGAATGTACCAATCCCTACATGTAAAGTTACAAAAGCAACTTGTACACCTTTTGCACGAATGGCATCTAAAATTTCATCTGTAAAATGCAGACCGGCTGTCGGTGCTGCTGCTGAACCTAGTTCTTTTGAATAAACCGTTTGATAGCGCTCTTGGTTATCTAACTTCTCATGAATATAAGGTGGTAGAGGCATTGTACCTAACTTTTCTAAAATCTCGATGAAGATGCCTTCATAATTAAACTTGAAAAGTCGACCTCCATGCTCTAACTCACCTGTACATTCAGCTGTTAATAGTCCATCACCAAATGTGACAACGGTTCCCACTTTAATACGCTTAGCGGGCTTCACTAATGTTTCCCATTCGTCATCAGCTGTTTGCTTAATGAGTAGCACTTCAATATGTGCACCTGTCTCTTTCTTTTCACCGATTAAACGAGCAGGTAGTACGCGTGTATCATTTAAAATTAGGCAGTCTCCTGCTTCTAATTCTTCCACAATATGCGGGAAGTGATGATGTTCTACTTCACCTGTTTCTTTATCTAATACCATCAATCGACTTGCAGCACGATTTTCAAGTGGTACTTGTGCAATTAATTCTTCTGGTAATACATAATCAAAATCTTCTAATTTCATCGTTACTTCCTTCTTTTCATTAAGTTTCTGCTGGATACGCATATCCGAAATGTGTATAAGCAAGTGCTGTAACCATACGACCTCTTGGTGTTCGTTGAATGAACCCGATTTGCATTAAATAAGGTTCGTACATTTCTTCAATCGTCATAGATTCTTCCCCAATACTTGCAGAGATCGTATCTAAGCCTACAGGACCTCCTCTAAAGCGGTCAATCATTCCCTCGATTAATTTGCGGTCAATATGATCTAAACCGAGTGGATCGACTTGTAGAAGCTCTAAAGCAGTCTGACAGAGTGATACCGTAATCTCACCGTCTCCTAAAACCTGTGCATAATCACGTACACGCTTTAATAGACGGTTTGCAATACGCGGTGTTCCTCTCGAGCGTCTGGCTAGTTCGTTCGCTGCTTGGTCATGAATGGAAACACCAAATAAGTCCGCACTTCTTTTTACAATTTCGGCAAGTGAGGGTTCATCATAATAGTCCAACCTTAATAATACACCAAAACGGTCGCGAAGTGGTGCAGATAATGCGCCTGAACGCGTTGTTGCACCAACTAATGTAAATGGTGGTAAATCAAGGCGGATGGAGCGCGCTGTCGGACCTTTTCCAACTACGATATCGAGGCAAAAATCTTCCATCGCTGGATATAGCACTTCTTCAATCGCACGCGGTAGACGGTGAATCTCATCAATGAATAACACGTCTCCCGGTTCTAATGAACTGAGAATCGCAGCTAAATCTCCTGGTCGTTCAATTGCCGGTCCACTCGTCATCCGAATATTAACACCCATCTCATGTGCAATAACTGCCGCAAGCGTCGTTTTCCCAAGTCCAGGTGGTCCAAATAATAGTGCGTGGTCGAGCGATTCTTCACGCATTTTTGCCGCTTCAATAAAGATGCGTAAATTCTCTTTTACTTTTTGTTGTCCAATATAACTATCAAGCGTTTGAGGTCTTAATGAAAGTTCTAATTGTTCATCTAATTCTGTAGACTCACCTGATACAATCCGTTCCTCCATCAATCTGCACCTCCTATTTTTGTTTTAATAATATTTTGAGCGCTTCCTTCATGTAAGCTTCTGTCGTATGTAATTGCTCATTTTCATCTAGTTGTGGCTTCACTTTTGCAAGTTCACGCTCTGAGTAACCAAGTGCTGTTAAAGCAAGCATCGCTTCTTCAAGTTCATGTTTATTCGGATTCACGCCAAATAACGGTAATTCATCTTCTGTGCTTGGTAATTCTACATGTTCAAGTAATGCATCTAACTTTCCTTTTAAGTCCAGAATCATTTGACGTGCTGTCTTCTTACCGACACCTGGGAACTTAATCAAGAAAGCTTCATCTTCTTGTTCAATCGCCGTGATTACTTGTGATGGATGTCCACTTGCAAGAATCGCAAGTGCCCCTTTTGGTCCAATCCCTGACACTTGAATCAACTTACGAAATAGCTCACGCTGTTCAAGTGACGTGAAGGCAAATAGTTGCTGTGCATCTTCTCTTACACTTAGATGTGTAAATACTTGAATTTCCTCATTTGATACATGAAAAGCATAAGGGTTTGGTGTATTCAATTGCCAGCCTACACCTGTCACCTCCACTACAATGTATTCGGGTGTTACACGCGTAACAGGTCCCTTTATATAATCATACATACACGAATTCTCCTTTTCATAGCCTTTTGCATTATAGCATAATCCGTCGTGTGCTAAAAACAAACACACATTCCCATAGTAGCTATCATACCACAATTCACGAATGCTTTCGAACGATTATAAGGTGATTCATTTTTAAAAATATATGATATGATTAACAGCGTAAAAGCATTCAATCGAGGTGTTAATCATATGAAAAAATTATTAGGTGAAGAACGTCGTGAAGCCATTATTACGATTCTGAAAAATGAACAACGCCCTGTCACAGGGACAGCACTTGCGAAACGAACAAATGTATCGCGTCAAGTGATTGTGAATGACATGGCGCTCTTAAAAGCAAAGGACGAACCAATCATGGCGACAAGTCAAGGTTACGTCTATTTATCTGAACATCCAAATCATCGTGTGTTTGAACGCGAGATTGCGAGCTTCCATACACCGGAACAAGCAGAAGATGAACTGAATACACTTGTTGATGCAGGGGTAACGGTTAAAAATGTAACGGTAGAACATCCCGTATATGGTGAAATTACGGCATCGATTATGGTATCAAGTCGTTATGATGTGCAACAATTTATTCAAAAAGTGACCGCAACTGAAGCAAGCCTTCTAATGAATTTAACAGAGGGTGCTCATCTACACGTGATTTCAGCTGATGATGAGAAAAAATTAGATGCAGCGATTGAACAATTACATCTAAAGGGTTATCTATTACCTGAAGCATAATAAAAAACGAGGCGAGTGTTTCCACTCTACCTCGTTTTTATTTTTGTTGATACGTATAATAACTACCTAATGACTTAACCGAACAGCCAAGCGCTCTCAATTCTTCCATCGCACCCATCATTAAAGGTGCATGCTCGTCTTCTAGTAAGTCAACGATGAAGAAATAATCACCAAGTCCTGTTTTTAATGGACGAGATTCAATCTTACTTAAATTGATTTGACGCCATGCAAACACAGATAATACTTGATGCAATGCACCCGAACGATCATTTGGTAACTTAATCATCAACGTTGTTTTAATTGGTCCCTGATCCGCTTCACGTTCAATACGGTCATTACGCTTCGATAATACAAAGAAACGTGTATGATTAAAATGGAAATCATGAATATTTTGTTCTACAATTGCCAAATCATACTGTTTCGCCGCTGCAATATTCGCAATTGCTGCGATATTATTCTCTGGATGTTCTGACACATATTGTGCCGCTGCTGCTGTTGAAGTCGTTTGACTTAGTGGTACAGAACGATAATGGTAATGCAAAAATTTATGACACTGCGCAAGGGCGTGTGGGTGCGAATATACGCGCTCCATCTCACCATAATGCGCTGCATGATCTTTATGTACCATTAAATGCTGCTCAATCGGCGACAAGACCTCTGCCGCAATATACAAATCTGCCTCATGGAATAAATAATCAATCGTCAGTGGTACTGTACCCTCTAAAGCATTCTCTACGGGTACCACTGCACGATCAACTTGTCCTGAGTCAACTGCTTCAATACATTCTGGAATTGTCTTAAAAGGGATTGTCCAATCGTTTGGAAACAATTCTTTTGTCGCCAACTCCGTAAATGTACCCTCTGGGCCTAGATAAGCCACCCGATTCTCCCACTCTTTTGATTCCAACACAAAAGCCCCCTCTTATAACGCGCCTGAACTAATCACTTCTGCTGATTCAACAAAATCAAGTTTTTTCAGACTTTGTAATAAGTCGTCTAAATCAACATCCATTGCAGTCACGTCTAAGGACAATGTTACATTGGCTCTACCTTGAATCGGAATTGTTTGATGAATAGTCAATACATTACAATGTGTATCGGTAACTGTAGAAAGAAGTCTAGCTAATGTACCTTTACGATCCTCTAATTGCAAGAACACTGTTAAAATGCGTTCTTGAACAATTGAGTGAAAGGGGAAAACAGCATCTCGATACTTATAAAAAGCACTCCTAGATAAATCAACCTGTTTCACAGCATCCCAGATAGATGAGACGCTTCCTGATTGTAGCAAATGTTTAGCTTGCAACGTTTTGTGCATCGCATCTGTTAAAACATCTTCACGAACTAAATAATATCTTTGATCCGCTACATTTTTCATCTTTTTCCCCCCTGAATCGTTTATTCTACAAATTCAAATTCAAATTTTAAGATACGAACGGTATCGCCATTTTCAGCACCTTGTTCACGAAGCTCATCATCGACACCCATACCACGCATTTGGCGTGCAAAGCGACGAATTGATTCTTCACGACTAAAGTCTGTCATTTTGAATAGACGTTCGATTGTGTCACCACTTAATACAAAAGCACCGTCATCGTCGCGTGTTACAACGAAATCTGGTCCTTTAATTTCATGTTTGTAAAGTACTGTAGCATCTGTTTCTTCCTCTTCATCATCGTGTAGTAGGAACTCAGGTGTTACTTCTAGTAATTCATACACTGCATAAAGTAGTTCTTGTAAACCTTGACGTGAAACAGCTGAGATTGGGAAGATTTGAATATCTTCTCCTACTTTCTTTCTAAACTCAGCTAAATTTTCTTCTGCATCTGGCATGTCCATTTTGTTGGCTACAACAATTTGTGGACGTTCAGTTAAGCGTAAATTATATTGCTCTAACTCGCGATTAATCGTTAGGTAATCTTCGTATGGGTCGCGACCTTCCATCGCTGACATATCAACTACGTGTACAATAACACGGGTACGTTCGATATGACGTAAGAATTGGTGTCCTAAGCCCACACCTTCAGAAGCGCCTTCAATTAATCCTGGTAAGTCAGCCATTGCAAATGATTTGCCATCCCCGACTTGAACCATTCCTAAGTTTGGTACAATCGTTGTAAAATGATATGCACCAATTTTTGGTTTTGCTGAAGATACGACTGATAGTAAAGTAGATTTACCTACACTTGGGAAACCAACTAAACCAACATCAGCTAATACCTTTAACTCTAATATAACATTAAGTTCCTGTCCTGGCTCTCCTTTTTCAGAAAGTTCTGGCGCAGGATTTGCAGGTGTTGCAAAACGTGAGTTACCACGTCCACCGCGTCCACCGCGTGCAATGATTGCTTCTTGTCCGTGTTCTACTAAGTCGGCAATAACGCGACCTGTTTCTTCTTCTGTTACGACTGTACCTGGTGGCACGCTAACAACCATTGGCTTTGCACCGCGACCATGTGCGTTCTTGCTCATACCGTTCTCACCTGGTTCAGCTTTGAAGTGACGTTTGAATCGGAAATCCATTAACGTACGAAGTCCTTCATCTACTTTGAAGATAACGGCTCCACCGTTACCACCATCGCCACCTGCTGGTCCACCATTTGGAACAAATTTTTCTCGACGGAACGCGACCATACCATCGCCACCGTCACCGCCTTTAACATAAATCTTTACGTGATCGACAAACATTATTTACTTTCCCTCCTTACTTCCTATGACACGATAACGCCACACTGTATCTGAATACTCCTCATGGATTACACTTAAATCTTCTGATTGAATCGGGATTGAAAAATCGCTTTTTTCAAAATGTCCCTTCATCTCGACTGCAATCTCCACTTTTTGTTTCGTAGACATCACATAGATATGACAATTTTGTTCAACAAACGGGTCGATTGTTTCATGTACAGACTGTAGCGAGCTCTCTAAATAATTACGCAGAGGAACGTCCCACTCTGTTGGAGCGCTATCGGAAATATCGCTCTCCATTGTAATCGTTATAGAAGGAAAACGCCACTGACATGTCTGAAGCCATTCGATTAAATGCGCACATTTCAGTCCATTTATAATTGAAAATCGTTGATATTTTGTTGAGAGTTGGTCAACAAGTTGATTGGCTTCTTCGACATGGTCTAGAGCCAGATTCATTTTGATTAATTGTAATTGATTTAAAAAATCATGTTGAATGTGCCGAAGCACTTCATTTACGGATAGTGGCTGATCTATCACAAGTAAACACTCCTTTAGCGAGATGTTCTTGTTGTTAGTATAACAATTTTTTATGAAAATTTCTCTATTGAGCGAAAAAAATTCGGTATTTGCATCTGAAGCAAACACCGTTTTTTCACCACAAAAAAGGACTGCATTACTGCAGTCCTTAACTTTTAAATTAAGCTTCTTGTGCTACAGGATACACGCTAACTTTCTTCTTATCGCGACCGTAACGTTCGAATTTAACAATGCCGTCTACTTTAGCGAATAAAGTATCATCGCCACCACGACCAACGTTTTCACCTGGGTAAATTTTTGTACCGCGTTGACGGTATAAAATTGAACCAGCAGAAGCGAATTGACCGTCAGCACGTTTAGCGCCTAAACGTTTTGACTCTGAATCACGACCGTTTTTTGTAGAACCTACACCTTTTTTAGATGCGAAGAACTGTAAGTCTAATTTCAATAACATAATGTTCCACCTCCTACAGCATTTTATATTTTAATTCGATATAATCTCCATAACTAGCAACCATCGTATAAAACTGGGTTACCATTGTTTGAAGAATTGTTTGCAGTTTTGCGTCTTGTTCAGGAGTTAAATCGGCAGGATCCACAACGACTGATAAATAGCCGCCTTCTTCACCTTGCTCGATTCCCGGCGTAATTTGAAGTAGTTGTCCAATCGCATTTGCACTACCAAAGGCAATAGCAGATGCGCCTGCACAAACTAAATCATGACCAGGTTCACCTGAATAGGCATGTCCTGAAATTTCAAAGCCATATGATTCTCGATTTTCATTACTATGAATTTCTACTGTAATCATAACTTTTTCACCTCACTAATAATTAAGCGTTGATAGCTTCAACTACTAGTTTAGTGTAAGGTTGTCTATGACCTTGCTTACGACGGTAGTTCTTTTTAGCTTTAAGTTTGAAAACAGTAATTTTCTTTTGACGACCTTGTTTTTCAACTTTAGCTGTAACTGTTGCACCAGCTACGAATGGAGCTCCAACTTTAACGTCGTCACCACCAACGAAAAGAACCTTGTCAAAAGTTACCACTTCACCAGCTTCAGCGTTGATTTTTTCAACGTAGATTTCTTGGCCCGCTTCAACTTTGATTTGTTTACCACCTGTTTCGATAATTGCGTACATAACTGCACCTCCTCAATAGACTCAGACTCGCCTTCAAAGGTGATCTAAAAGATACTTGAACCTCGTCAGTGCGGTTGTAGCACGGGTGCTACATAACATATGAAATAATACCATACGGTTTTAAAGTCGTCAAGTTACTTTCGTATAATAACGTATATTCTTCTATTTATAACAACTAAAATTTTTTATTGTACGAAAAAAGCGAATTTCTAAACCTAAAACGGTGAAATTCGCTCGCATCTTTATTTTGAAAATAAAGCTTTAAATTTAGTGAAGATTCCTTGCTTTTCTTTTTCTAGTGTCATTAATGGTACAGACTCACCCATTACACGTCTCACGATATTACGATAAGCTTTCCCCACTTGTGTAGATGGTTCTAACACAATCGGTTCCCCCTTATTCGAAGATGTAATAACGCGATCATCATCTGGAATAATACCAATTAAATCGAGTGATAGATGCATTGTAATCTCATTAATATCAAGTGTTTCGCCGCGATCCATCAGGTGCGTACGAATACGATTAATAATTAATTTGGGTGGCTCGATATTTTCTTGCTCTAATAAGCCAATAATGCGATCTGCATCTCGAACAGCTGAAATTTCTGGCGTTGTCACAACAATCGCTCGTTCAGCACCCGCAATTGCATTGCGGTAACCTTGTTCAATTCCTGCTGGGCAGTCAATTAAAACATAGTCAAATTGTTCTTTTAACTCATCGATTAAATCTTTCATTTGTTGCGGGTTAACCGCATTCTTATCCGCTGTTTGTGCAGCAGGTAATAAATATAGTAATTCTTCAAATCGCTTATCTTTTACAAGTGCCTGATGAACTTTACATCGTCCTTCAATCACATCGACTAAATCGTAGATAATACGATTTTCTAACCCTAAAATAACATCTAGGTTACGTAGTCCGATGTCTGTATCGACTAAACAGACGGACTTCCCTTGCAGTGCCAATGCAGTCCCTAGATTGGCAGTGGTTGTTGTTTTACCAACTCCACCCTTACCGGAAGTAATTACAATAGCTTCTCCCACATTAGCTTCCTCCCTTAAACGTAGACAAATTCGGTCTAATAATACGCAGTTCTTGAAGCCTTTTAATGCCAATTGTCTCGTCATCAAGTAAATAAGCACATTCCATTTCTGGTGTTTCAGCCAACTCTTGCTTTTCATTCGTCATGATTTCAAGAACATGACCAATTGCTAAATGTGTAGCGGATAAAAATGACGCTCCAATAACTGCCTCACAGTTGCCATTTTTCCCTGCATGTGCTCTTCCTTTTAACTTTCCTAAGACATAAATACTTCCGCCTGCTGTAACTTGTGCATTCGGATTTACATCTCCAACAATGACAAGATCTCCTTCTGAACTGACAGTTTGACCAGAGCGTACGATGCCAATATATGTAGAAGACTGACTTTCCATTATACGCTGGTTCGATTCTTCAATCGTAATGACGTCACTTTTCACTTTCGATACGCGAACATTCAATGCTTCCTGTACTGCTTGAAGCAATTCATTCATTTGTTCATCTGTACAATAACGGTTTCCGATTGCAATCTGGACCTCTACTTGTTCATCAAGACGATCTTCTGCAAGCTTTCCTTCCAATTCACGCAATAATTCCTCATAGCCACATTGGTCGTCTAATTTGAGGACAAAACCTTCTTTTGTCCCCTTTAGACTGACAAGTTGTTTCGTTGTCAAAAAAGCCACCTCACTCCATTAAATTATTGACTGATTTGCTTTTTCTAGAACCCTTGCTTCAAGTAAGTACTTAAACGTCCAACCAAGCATAATTAAAAATACAGAGTTGGCAATCATTGTCGGTACTAAACGATGATTTAAAAATTCTGTAAAAGAAATATCAGTATAACCTATGAGTAAGAAAAATTGATGCAACGCAATTTCCAGAAGTGCTACGAGCAATAATGATAATGTTGTTGTGACAACTAGATGCTGATGTATATATTTTACTGTAGAACCAGCAATAAAACAAATGAACGGATAAAGGAAAGTGTACAAACCGATAATATCAATGTAAAAAATATCGTACACGAGTCCAAAAACAAGTCCATAAATCATTGCGCGCTTCTTATCATAATAGATAGAGAGGAAAATTAAATAAAGAATAACAAAGCGAGGAACTAAATATTCTCGTTGACCATTAATATCAATCGGTGAAAAAAGTGAGAATTCTGTTTCTAAGAAGAATAGAATGACGGCGACAGCAGGAATTAAATACTTCGCCATTACTTGTCATTCCCTTCTGAAGAAAGGTTTTTATTCGTAGCATCACCGTCTGAACCATCCACTTGGATTGCTTGACGTTTTGCAATAACTACGTGATCAATCATTTGGAAATCAGCTGCTGGTTTAACATACGCTAATTTTGTTAGACCGAAATCATCCGTTGTCACTTTTGTTACTTCTCCAATTAAAATACCTTTAGGGAAAATACCCCCTAAACCAGAAGTTGTTACTTTATCACCTTTTTTAATTTTCAATTTTGAATCAATACGTTTTAGCATTAATTCGCCTCTTTTTGCATCATAACCTTCAATTAAACCACGCGCTTCTTTGCCTTTACTTGAGACAGTAGCCGATACGCGGTAATTTGTATTATTCGTTGATAATAATTCTACTTCTGATGTGTAAGGTGTTGTTTGAACAACCTTCCCAACTAAGCCCTCAGATGTTAAAACAGCCATGTTATTTTTCACGCCATTTGAAGATCCTTCATTTAGAATTAACTTTTCTTCCCATTGGTCAGGATTTCGCGCGATAACATTCGCTTGAATTGGATCATATACACGAAGATCCGTTTTTTTATCTAATAACTTTTGAAGCTTTTTATTTTCAACTTCTAATTCATTTACTTCTGCTTGAAGTGTACCAAATTCTTCTAATCGTGATTTAAGACGCTTATTCTCATCATATGTGTTCAATAAGTCATCTACACTATTAATAAGCCCTGTAACATAACCAGCCGGCTTAGCAACAATATTCTGTCCTAAGCCGACTGTATCTTTAATAATTTGTTCAGGGAGTGATACCTTATCGCGATCGCTTAAGGTCCAACTGATCAATGCCACTAACAGAATGACTCCGATAAGAAGAAATATTAATCGTTTATTCGATAAGAATTGTGGCATTGCCGATTCCCCTCCCTTAAATTGTTTGCTGTTGTTTTAATGTATCGATTTGGTCTAATGACATACCTGTCCCAATCGCTACACAATCTAATGGATTTTCTGCAATAAATACAGGCATGTTTGTTTCATCACTAATTACTTTATCTAAGTTGCGAAGTAATGCTCCGCCACCTGTTAAGACAATACCGCGCTCCATAACATCAGCTGAAAGCTCTGGTGGTGTTTGTTCTAAAGTTTTCTTTACACCATCAATAATTGCTGAAATCGATTCACGTAATGAATCTGCAATTTCAATAGAAGAAATTTCGATTGTTTTTGGTAAACCTGTTACAAGGTCACGTCCACGAATCTCCATTTTTTGCTCTTCATCCATTGAACTTGTCGCAGAACCAATCTCCATTTTAATTGTTTCAGCTGTACGCTCACCAATTGTTAGGTTATATGATTTACGGATGTATGCAATAATCGCTTGGTCCATTGCATCACCTGCTACACGTACAGATTCACTGATTACAATACCACCAAGTGAGATTACTGCTACTTCTGTTGTACCGCCACCGATATCTACAACCATACTACCTGTAGGTTCTGATACTGGTAAATTTGCGCCGATTGCTGCTGCAAATGGTTCTTCAATTACGAACGCTTCACGAGCACCCGCTTGACGTGCTGCATCAATTACTGCACGCTTTTCTACTGACGTAATACCATATGGTACACATATAACAACGTTTGGTTTTTTGAATGAACTACCTACTACTTTTAAAGCATTTTGTAAGTAATGCTTAATCATTGTCGTTGTGATATCAAAATCTGCAATAACGCCATCTTTCATTGGACGAATTGCTACGATTGATCCTGGTGTACGACCAATCATATTTTTAGCCTCGTTACCTACTGCTACTGTTGTGTTTGTTTGCGTATTTTTCGCTACAACAGATGGTTCACGTAGTACGACACCCTTCCCTTTAATAAATACAAGTGTGTTTGCTGTGCCAAGGTCAATACCGACATCTTTTCCACCTAATCCGAACACGTTAATTTCTTCCTTTCCTTAGCCGTTTATAATAACTAGCTGTCATAAAATCATACGTTTCATTATAACGGAAAAATATAAAAAGGAACAGTATCAGAAGAAACCTTTTCCTTTCATACTAATATACCGATAATCGCCTATGATAATATGATCTAGTAAATCAATTCCAATAATTCCTCCGGCTTCTGCTATTCTCTTCGTTACTTCTATATCTTCAGGGCTTGGAGTTGGATTTCCTGACGGATGATTATGCGCGCATATAATTGATGCTGCCGAGCGCTTTACTGCTTCACGAAAAATCTCTCTCGGATGAACAATGCTCGCATTTAAGCTACCGATAAAAATCGTCTGCTTATGTATGATTTCATTTTTCACATTGAGAAATAGAACGACAAAATGCTCTTGCATTAACTGTGCTAAATCAGACATTAGATAGTCTGCTGCATCATCTGGATGTTTCACAACCGTTCGCTCTAAACGATTCGGAAGATGACTTCTTCTTCCTAGTTCAAAAGCCGCCAATAAATACATCGCTTTAACGCGACCAATTCCATCAACTGCTTGCAGTTCTTCAATTGTGGCATGCTTCAAATTGAGTAATGTTTCAAACTGATTTAATAATCGTGTTGCAATATCAAGAACAGATTCTTTTTTCGTTCCTGAGCCAATTAAAATCGCTAATAGCTCATGATTCGAAAGTTGTTCTGCACCAAACAAAACCAATCGTTCTCTCGGTCGTTCTTGTGTTGCTACTTGTTGGATACAATGATTGACTTCTTTCATCATGACATCACCTCATCAAGATGTTCCATTTCCGCCAACTTTCTCAACATCATTTCAACCCTTTGGAATGGCAACTCAATTGCATGCGTGAAAATATATTCACTACCGTCTTTACAAGTTTGCCCTTCTCCTACCCTATTATAACTAACATCATCTAAAAAAGGTTCCTTAGTTTGAATATATTTTTGAAGGTTTTTTATTTGCGGCTGTAAAGAACGAACAGGCGTTTCATAAACATCAGTTAAAATATATTGACGATATTTAAGTAAAATCATTGTCGTTACTTTTGTTTTTGCAAAAGGATGTTTTTTTACATAAAATAACCATTGTTCATACGTAAGCTTTTTCTTTTCTACTTCAAAAAAGTGGTGATAGGCTAAACGATATACATCATAAATACCTGTTAGTAATTGGTATAAATAAAGATGTACTTCACTTACTTGTTGATGTTCATGTATATACTCATTAGGCAATTCAAATGTTTGATATGACATATATTCAAAATATTTTTGCCATATCCCCTTTTCATAAGGGTTAGAACTTATAATATGGATTGGTGTGGGGTTCATATAATTCCTCCTTTTTCCATAAATTATAGCGTATGGTTAAAAAGGACTCTTTGTACTATTCACTTTATTTACCAAAAACAATCCTTTATTTAACTCTTTTTTTATAAAAAAACTCATTTTTCTTTTTAGATTTAAAATAAAGCGACTTTCACAAAAAAAGTACACCCTTGCATCATCTAGATTAATGACGGGTGTACTTTTATAAATGCGCATAACATCAATTATTTACTCACGGTCTTTTGCTCATTCGCTACTTTAGTTGTTTCTTTTTTACTTTTTGTTTCTACATAAAATGTTGTCGCTTGTATTTTCGCTGTAACTAAACCTTCTTTTTCATTCGTATTTTCATACTTAACTGCATCCACAATGAACAAACGCGACAATTTTTCTATTTTATTAATAAAGCGATTCAAATCTTTTACATCATATGCACTCACAGATAAATCCATTGTTATTAACTTCAAGTGTTCTGGCTTTTTCTGATTTGCTAACGGAGAAATTGGTAATTCATTCCCATCTACTTGGAATAGCTCTGCTTCTGTTAGACTCGTGCTCTTTTCATCAAGCACCTCTTTGGTCTCTTCTTCATAGTTATTAAAACGAATATTTGTTACAGCTGCTGAACTTGCATACTCCACTTCATCTAAAGCATCTACAATACTTTGTAAATCCGCATTTGCAGGAATTTTCGATTCAAGTGACTTCATCGTACGTGCACGTTCAACTTCTTTTTTTGCTTGACTTTGTTCAGTCGATAATTTAGTTAAGTACTTTTGTTGTTCAGTATATTTTTGATTAAGTGAATCGTATAAAACCATTTCTGGTTTCAACACATAGTAGTATAATCCCACACCAATCGCTATAACGAGGAGAATGGATAATGTGTACACAAATGAATTATTTTTCTTCTTTTTTGCACGCATTATTTCGCACCCCCCGTTTTAATAGTTGCTGATGGATTTAATGTCGTAAGAATAATCGCTTTGTACTGTGCATTCTCATTCAATGTCTGTTCTTCACCAACATTATCCACATCTACTTTTGTAAAAGTCGAAGCTGAATCAAGTTTTACTGTTTTGAAGATTGCCTCATTATCTAAATTACGAACAAATGTCGAAGCTTCATTTAAATTATCAAAATACACGATAAATTCAACCTGGCCATCTTTATAATCTAACCCTGCTAATTCACCAGAACCTGTCATATATTTATTAGCGACTTCAATAATATTTGATATAGGTGTTTGGTATTTCTCAGCAAATTGTACAGACGTTGCAATCGCATAAGATGGATTACTTTGTACTTGTGTTAACGTTTTTTCTTCTGTTTGAATTTGTGTCGCTAACTGATCAGTTTTCTTCTCCATTTTCGCAATATCATTACTTAACAAATAATAGTTAATACCATAAAAAATAATTACAATAAACAATAAAATAATGATGATTAGTTTCATTAAACTATTTTTTCTTTTGGGTTGATACTGATCTTGCGGCAGGAGGTTAATATTTGGAATCATACCATCGAAGCCTCCTTCATCTCTAATCCAAGTAAACTACAATGTTTTAATTGATACGTTGCAAAAACTTCCCCTACTTGTTCATCTGTTATTTGAACTACTTCTAATGGGAATTTCACGCGCAATAACTCTGTAATCTCTGGCAACATTGGATGATCACCTAATACAATGAGTTGTTGAACTTGCTTCATTCCTTTATTTAAAGATATTTCGTAAAACTGGCATATATGTTGAATTTCAACGAATGCATGGCTGAGTTCATCCATATACATTTCAATATGATTAGACAATGTATGTGTAAAACTGTGTGCTTCTTGTTCTTTTAACATCCAATCTGACTGTGTTGTTGGAATTGTATGCGTACGCAATAATTTGACATGATGATTTTCAACAATCGACATTGTCACTTCATTGATGGACCAATCTAATATCATCGATGTTTTTTCAGTATAAGAAGGCATTACTTTTTCTAATGTACGTAAGTTTGCTAAAGATTTAATATCGACAACTTCTGGTATTTGACCTAGTGATTCCACAACTTCAATAATTTTATCGACTTCATTACGCTCTGTTGCAAAAAGCATCGCCTCACCATCCGTTGGATCTTCATCATAAATATCAACAACAGGAGTTTCGAATGCTAAATGAATTGATTTACCAATTTCTTTAAATATATAATCATCAACTTCGTCAAATGTTGTTAAATTCTCTGGAATAATAATTTGTTTCATTTCAACATCATGATTCGGTACAATAACACGTACATGATACTTTTTAATTTTTAAATTTTTTAAAGGGGTTTTTAAAGCGCGATAAAAAGAATCTGGATCTAAAATACGTCCATGTTGTACGATTCCTTCCTGTAGAGGAATCTGATATGTAATTCCCTTCCTCAAATCGTTTCCTACAACCGCTAACATACTTACCATAAAGTCATTATAAACAATAGACAAAGTCTTTTTCTTATTGCCTAACATTTTGGGTACCTCCTCTTTTTCTCTCTTTTAATTATACATTCCACATGTTACTACTTGGATACATACCCTATTTTTTTACATAACAAATACATTTTAAGGAAAAAGATAGAATTTATTTTTTTCTTTCATACGTTTTTTTATTATAATACTTTTAGTTTGTAAAATAAATATATTGCCCTAAAAATTAACAAGATAGCTATTGAGTACACTTTTTGTAAATTGTATGATAATTACATTAAAAAAACGATTATTACTATAATACATCAAAAAAAGAGCTAAAATAGAAAAAAATGGGTATATTATAAATAACATGACTTTTTACATACACAGAAATCAAATTGATTAACCGGGGTGAATTACGTGAGAAAAACAAACAAGCGACCTTTACAAAAAAAGAATGGGTCGCTCATTGCAATTTTATTAATTAGTCTATTCATTATTTCTGGCTTCATTGTGAACAAAGCAGTGGAAGGAAAACAAATTCCTCTTGTCACAACAAAAGATACGAAAGGAAGCTATCTAGTTGCAAATGAAGGATTAGATTATGCACGACTAGAAATTAAACAACAGATGGTAAAAATTTATCAAGATGTTCAAAAACGATACGAGCGATTAAGTCCATCTGAAAAAGCAGCCTTTGATGTAAAAGAAATTTCTCTTTATAAAATTCAAACTTTATTAAACCGTAAATCAGGTATCCCGAAAACATGGGACACACATCAAAAAGTAGATGATATACAGCCGACCTCTACCACACTCATTATAAAAGATTCAAAACCAAATCAATATACAATTCAATCGACTGGACGTATCGGTGGAGAGCAGACAAAATTAAAGCAATCCCTTCAATTAGACTTAGAAATTGATACAACGATGAGGCAAGGTCGCTATGAGCCACCTTATGCCATTCATGCATCTAAGGAAATTGTTGTCCAGAATGCTTCAAAGGTTTGGGGATTAATGGCGAGTAAAAATCCACGCAATATTCAAATAGATGGTTCTTCTTGCCAATATGAAATGACCAGAACAAATTATTTAAATGAATGTTTTAACGATGGGAATACAGAAGCATCGGATTTAAAAATTTGGAATGAACAAAATTTCAATAATTTTTTACCAACCTTCCCAACGAATGAATTAAAAACAATCGATGAACAGCCATATAATGAAGAAGAAAAATATGTAACTGAAATTATCCCTAATCCAGACCCTGAAAAAAAAGATAAAAAAATCAAGTATTATTACTTACAAAATGGTGTCCTAACCGTAACCGATAAAACGCAAGAAGACTTCTCAATCGAAACACCTTATCAATTCACTTCTTCTGAAGAACGTCTTCAAGAGTTAACACTGGACGGTGTAGATACTTATATTGATATTGGCGACGGTGTACAAACTTTACGATTAGATACACTAAATTTAACTGGTGGCGCAAAACTTCATATTTTAGGCAGTGGAACACTCAAATTATTCATTCAAAAAATGGGTGAATCTGAAGGTAAGATTATAGCAGAAGAAGCAAAAGTCGCTACTTATTTTGATGGGGATGCTGCTTTAGAATTCTCGAAAAATTTCCGTAGTAGTGGTTTTATTTATACTAAAAAAGCAGATGTCACTTTACGAGCAAACACGTATAAAGGCAATATTTTATCGGGTGGTAAACGTGTAGTCATGAATGGTGGGAAAACAAATATAGGAAAATTATTACTCGCACCGAAAGCGAATATTGAATTGAAAGACAAGACAAACTTTAAAGGTTCTATTCTTGGTCAAGCCATTGTCGTTACAGACTCAAATGTGCAGCATAAACCGTTAAAAGACAATGTTAATATTCCGATTCAATATGCAGTATATGATAAACCGAAACATTTTGCTTTGTACGGACAAATTAAACAGTTTGAATAAAAGACAAAAAGCCAACATCGTGCTACAAGCGTGATGTTGGCTTTTCTTACATTCAGTTAGAATAAAATTCTTCATTCTAATACTTGCTGTAAAATCGAACGCCACTGCGCTAAAAGATAGAGTGAACCTGTTACGACTACAGACCCTTCTTTTTGCTTCTCTTGAACAGCTTGTAAAACAGATGATGCAATTTGTTTGTGCTTTGCATGACTTAACTTCATTAATTCTTCTGGTTGCATTAATCGATCTTGTTCACGCTCAACTGCTACAAAGATAAAATCATCTGACACTTGTTCAAGTTCACGCAATACCGCTTCTACATCCTTATCTTTTAAAATCCCAACAACCATCGTCACTTTTTCGCCTTTCAATACTTGTTGAATGGTTTTTCGCAAGCTCCTTGCACTTGCTGGATTATGCGCTCCATCTAACCAAACATGTGAAGCAAGTTGTTCAAAACGCCCTTCAAGATTAGTAGTTGCTACAGCTTGTTGAACTCTATCTTCTACTAATTCAATATGCAGTACTTTCGCCACCTCTATAAATGCTTGAATCGCGAGTGCCATATTCCCTTTTTGGTGTTCGCCTTTTAAGCTTGGATGTAATCCTGACATACAGATTACTTCATTCGACCACGTATCATCTAACACTTTAAAATCTTTGCCATTTATTTTAATCGTTGCTTGTTGCATATGCGCTTCTTCTTCGATTACTTTTTGTGCAGTTTCAGGCATTTCACCTATTACAGCATAGCCATTCTTTTTAATAATCCCAGCTTTATGCCATGCAATCTTTTCTAGTGTATCACCTAAAAAATTCGTATGCTCTAATGCAATACTTGGAATGACTGATACAATGGGCTCTACCACATTCGTACTATCAAAACGCCCACCCATACCACTCTCGATCATCGCAAGGTCTGGTTTAGCTTGACGAATGGCAATA
Source organism: Kurthia sp. 11kri321 (assembly GCF_001534765.1). Lineage (NCBI taxonomy): Bacteria > Bacillati > Bacillota > Bacilli > Caryophanales > Caryophanaceae > Kurthia > Kurthia sp. 11kri321. Next base: position 962,354 of record NZ_CP013217.1, on the reverse strand, counting down.
AAAGCGATAACTGTTAATAATTCAAATTCTGTCAATAAGCCACTTAGCCCTGCTTCTTTCGCTTCTTCGAACGCTCGATTCATCCGCTCAGGTGTAATCGATTGTCCATTCAACCGAATTTGATCGTGGACATTTTCGATACAGGGTGACATAAATGTTGCAGTCGTCAAACCATGTTCCTGTGCGATTCGTTCGATCATGCGAATTGTAGAACCTTTGCCATTCGTACCTGCGACATGGATGGTTGGTACAGCAAGTTGTGGATTACCTAACTTCTCCATCGCTACTTGAATCGCTTCAAGACCAGGCTTAATCTCATTTGCACTCTCAATTTTATATGTATTTTGATATTCTTCAAACATTGGAATCATGGAATTTTCCCTACCTATTCATTTTCTACGTAATTCGTGCTAAAATTTGTATTGATTGTTTTTATTATAACACTGTTATTCGGAGGTTTGAACGTATGAAGACATGCTGGATTATTTACAATGGTAGTCTTGTATCGGATAAATTTTTAGATCAAGCAAGACTCATGGCTGAAGCCTGTCAAAATCATGGCGTTCAACCGTTTATTTATAAAAATTATGAAATTCAAATGCATTCCGCTAAAAAGCTAGAACAAGCACCTGATTTTGTCATCTTTTTAGATAAGGATATTTTGCTTGCTACGTATTTAAAAAATCAAGGAATTCCCGTTTTCAATGACCCTGAAGTGATTGAAACATGTGACAATAAAGCAAAGCAATACATACAATTAGCCAAAGCAAATATTCGTATGCCAAAAACGATTATTGCGCCGAAAGTCTACCCTAAATTCACAATTCGTGAAAGTGGTTATTTTGAAGGTGTATTAGAAGAACTTGGACTACCCCTTATTATTAAGGAGGCGCATGGTTCATTTGGTATGAAAGTGTATTTAATTGAAACACAAGAAGACTTTTTCGAAAAGGTAGATACACTACGTGGTGTTGACTTCATCTTCCAACAATATATCGCATCAAGCTATGGACGTGATATTCGTGTCAATACGATTGGTGATGAAGTCGTCGCTGCGATGTATCGTCACTCTGAAACAGATTTCAGAGCGAATATTACAAATGGTGGTAAAGCTGAAACGATTACATTAACAAAAGAACAGGAACAATTAGCGCTCGCAGCAGCCAAAGCTGTTGGTGCTGACTTCGCTGGTGTTGATTTACTGTTTGATGAACAAGACCAGCCACTTGTATGTGAAGTCAACGCAGCTTCACATATTCGAAACATTTACAATGTAACAGGTATTCACGTGGGCGATGCATTCGTTCAGCATATTTTAAAAAAGTTAGGATGAGAAGATTTTGAAACGCGCATATCTTGTATATGACGCAGCTGATGCAAAAGTGAATATGGCCTTTATCAATCAGCTCGTCGTATCTGCAAAAAAACAGATGATTGACTTGCAACTTGTGCTGTTAAATGACTTCTCTGTTCCAGAATTAGTCGAACATTGCCAAGATGCTTGTTTTGTATTTTATCGTGCACGTAACTGTGACTATGTTACTTCATTGGAACAAGCAAATATTCCGGTTGTAAATAGCAGTCACGTAAACGCACTCGCAAATAATAAATATATGACTTTACAATTTGCTCGAACACTTGGCATTCCAACTGTTCCACTCTATCAACAAGCTTCAGATTACGAGTATCCACTTGTATTTAAAACAATTGATGGACATGGTGGCTCAGAAGTCATGCTTTGTCAGGATGAACAAGAGTTAAATGCTTGTCAAAAACAGTTTGAAAATCGTTTAACACTGGTTCAACCTTATATTGAATCCAATGCGACAGATGTTCGCGTTTGGGTGCTCGGTAACCGTATTATTGGTGCGGTTAAACGTCAAGGTCGTGCTGATTTTCGTTCGAATGTCACATTAGGTGGTTCGATTGAAAAATATGAACTTGATTCACTTCAAATGGACCATGTACTTGCGATGCAAAAAGCCATTCGTAGCGATTATATCGGTATGGACTTCTTACTACTAGAAGACGGTACATGGCTATTGAATGAAATTGAAGACCCTGTAGGTGCTCGTTCATTCTATGATTTATTCGATGAATATTTACCTGATTTACTGATGGATTATTTAGTGAATCATTATGTAAACGTAACAATTTATTAAAAAAAGATACTGAGATAAAACATTTCATTTTCTTTTTAGAGTTCGCAACAAAAAACCAGAATCGCGCCACAGTGCGATTCTGGTTTTTATTATGCTCATATGAGACGGTGTTTTTACACATATGTCCCAGGCTATTTTTTATTACATTTCTTTTAGTTCTGCAATACGTTTTTGAACAGTTGCTTGTTTTTCAAGATAGTCTGCTTCTTTTTCACGCTCTGCTGCAACAACTGCTTCAGGTGCGCTTGAAACAAATTTCTCGTTGTTCAATTTACCTTGAACACGTTTTACTTCTTTATTCCACTTGTCTAACTCTTTTTCAAGACGTGCAATCTCATCTTCTAAGTTAATTAAACCTTTTAGTGGTAAGAATAACTCTGCTCCTGAAATAACTGCTGACATCGTTTTACCTTCTGGTTCTACGTTTAAGCCAATTGTTAATGTTTCTGGGTTACAGAATTTTTCGATATATCCTTTATTCGCTTCAAGTACAGCTAATTCTACATCTGATTTTGCTGAGATGAACATTGGTACTTGTTTGCTCATTGGTGTATTTACTTCTGCACGAATGTTACGAACTGCATGGATAATATCCATTAATAACTGCATGTTTTTCGCTTCTTCTTCAAAGTGAAGATCTTCGCGTACTGTTGGCCATGCTGCATTTACGATTGTGTCGCCTTCGTGTGGTAAGTGTTGCCAGATTTCTTCTGTGATGAATGGCATTAATGGGTGTAATAGACGCATCGTTTGATCTAATACGTAAGCAAGTACTGAACGAGTTGTTTTCTTCGCTGCTTCATCTTCACCGTATAATGGTAATTTCGCCATCTCGATATACCAAGAACAGAAATCATCCCAGATGAAGTTATTTAAGTAACGACCTACTTCACCAAACTCATACTTCTCAGCAAGCTCTGTTACTTTTTCGATTGTTTCATTTAAGCGTGTTAAAATCCACTTATCTGCAACTGATTTTTCACCTGTTAAATCAATCTCATCATATGTCATGCCTTCCATATTCATTAATGCAAAACGTGAAGCATTCCAAATTTTGTTTGAGAAGTTCCAAATCGCTTCTACTTTTTCAGTTGTATAACGTAAATCTTGACCTGGTGATGAACCTGTTGCTAAGAAGAAGCGTAATGAGTCTGCACCGTATTCTGCGATGACGTCCATCGGATCAACACCGTTACCAAGTGATTTCGACATCTTACGACCTTCACCGTCACGTACTAAACCATGAATTAATACGTCTTTGAATGGACGCTCTCCTGTGAATTCAAGTGATTGGAAAATCATACGAGATACCCAGAAGAAGATGATGTCATAACCTGTTACAAGTGCACCTGTTGGGAAGTAGCGTTTGAAATCTTCTGATTCAACGTCTGGCCACCCCATTGTTGAAAAAGGCCATAATGCAGATGAGAACCATGTATCTAATACGTCTGCATCGCGTGTCCAGTTTTCTTCATCAGCTGGTGCTTCTGTACCTACATATAATTCACCTGTTTCGTTATGATACCAAGCTGGAATTTGATGTCCCCACCATAATTGACGTGAAATACACCAGTCATGGATATTCTCCATCCAACGTGTGTACGTATTTTCAAAGCGTTGTGGCACGAAGTTTACTTTTTCGTCTTCTTTCGCTTGTAAATCAAGTGCCTCTTTTGCTAGTGGTCCCATTTTAACAAACCATTGTTTTGATAAATATGGTTCAACTACTGCACCAGAACGCTCTGAGTGACCTACTGAATGTAAGTGATCGACGATTTTAATTAATACACCTTGTTCTTGTAAATCTTTTACGATTTCTTTACGGCATTCAAAGCGGTCCATACCTGCATATTTACCAGCCATATCATTCATCGTACCGTCGCCATTCATCACCATAATGCGCTCTAGGTTATGACGATTACCTACTTCAAAGTCATTCGGGTCATGTGCTGGTGTCATTTTTACAACACCTGTACCGAATTCCATGTCTACATAGTCATCTGCAACGATTGGTAATTCACGACCTACGATTGGTAGAATTGCCGTTTTACCGATTAAGTGTGCGTAACGTTCATCATTCGGGTTTACTGCAATCCCTGAGTCACCTAACATTGTTTCTGGACGTGTTGTAGCGATTTCTACTTTTTCGTCGCTATCTTTGATTGGGTATTCCATATGGTAGAATGCACCTTGTACATCTTTATAAATTACTTCGATATCTGAAAGTGCTGTTTGTGCTGCTGGGTCCCAGTTGATAATACGTTCACCGCGGTAGATTAGGCCTTTTTCGTATAATTTTACGAATACTTCTTTTACCGCATCTGATAAACCATCATCTAATGTGAAACGTTCGCGTGAGTAATCTAATGCTAAACCTAGTTTCGCCCATTGCGCACGAATTGTTTCAGCATATTCTTCTTTCCACTCCCATGTTTTCTCTAGGAATTTTTCACGACCTAAATCGTGACGAGATACGCCTTGTTCGCGTAATTTTGCTTCTACTTTTGCTTGTGTTGCAATACCAGCATGGTCCATACCTGGTAACCATAATGCATCATAACCTTGCATACGCTTCATACGAATTAAGATATCTTGTAATGTTGTATCCCAAGCGTGACCTAAATGTAATTTACCTGTTACGTTTGGCGGTGGAATTACGATTGAGTACGGTTCTTTATCACTCTCTGGTTGTGCTTTAAAGCAATCTTTTTGTAGCCACCACTCGTAGCGACCTGTTTCAACAGCTTGTGGGTCATACTTCGTTGGCATTGAAATTTCTTGTTCTGACATGTTTTCGTCCTCCTTCATTTCTTGACCATCCATTTTGGGCATAAAAAAAATCCTTCACATCCTTAAAAAAAGGACGAAAGAATTCGCGGTACCACCTTTATTCCAGCACAGTTGACTGGCACTTCATTGGATAACGGTCTCTAAACCGAATTTCGCTACTAAAATCTGTTCACGAAATTTGCTCATGGGCTACCTTCAGACATCTACTTGAGAAACTTTCACCAACCGTTTCCTCTCTCGACAAGTAAAAATGCTTACTCCTCCCAATCATTGCAATTGTTTATTTGAATAAGCTAATTGTATCTGAATTTATAGCTTTTAGCAATACAGTGCATAAAAAAACTTCGACACATATACTGTGCCGAAGTATCTCTTAAAAATTAACGACGTAATTGCTTAAATACTTTTTGGAAAGCTGCAATTGTTTGGTCGATATGTTGTTCTGTATGCGCTGTTGATACGAATACACCTTCGAATTGTGATGGTGGTAAGAAGATTCCTTCTTGTGCCATTAAACCATAGTATTCAGCGAATAATTCTAAATCAGATGTTTTCGCTGTATCAAAGTCGATTACTTTTTCATTTGTTAAGAAGTAACCAATCATTGAACCTGCACGATTCACTGTATGTGGAATATTGTATGTTTCAGCTGCTTCTCTAAAACCAGCTTCTAAACGATCCCCTAATTTTTCAAAGTGTTTATATGAATCCTCTGTTAAATGTTGAATCGTTTCAAGTCCTGCTGTCATCGCAAGTGGGTTACCTGATAGCGTACCTGCTTGATAGATTGGACCAGCTGGTGCGATTCGTTCCATAATATCACGACGACCACCGAAAGCACCTACAGGTAGTCCTCCGCCGATTACTTTACCAAGACATGTTAAATCAGGTGTTACACCGTAGTAACCTTGTGCTGAATGGTAGCCTACGCGGAAACCAGTCATGACTTCATCAAAGATTAATAGAGAACCTGCTTTTTTCGTCAAGTCACGTAAACCTTCTAAGAAGCCTGGAAGCGGTGGTACACAGCCCATATTTCCAGCAACCGGTTCAACGATTACTGCTGCAATCTCTTCACCGAATGCTTCAAATACTTGTTGAACTGCTTCTAAATTATTATAAGGAACTGTTAATGTGTTTTGTGCAATTGACATTGGAACGCCAGGACTATCTGGTAAACCAAGTGTCGCAACACCTGAACCCGCTTTGATTAATAGTGAATCACCATGTCCATGATATGAACCTTCAAATTTCAAGATTTTATCGCGACCTGTGAAACCACGTGCTGCACGAATGGCAGACATTGTAGCCTCTGTACCAGACGATACCATACGAATCATCTCAACAGAAGGTACACGACGAATCACTTCTTTCGCTAATTCGTTTTCAATACGTGTTGACGCACCAAATGATGTACCTGTTGTAGCAACTCGTTGAATCGCTGCTACTACGTCTGGATGTGTATGACCGATAATGAGTGGACCCCAAGATAAAACGTAGTCGATATAATCATTGCCATCGACATCTGTAATAATCGCTCCATGACCTTTTTCCATAACGATTGGCTCTTGTTTAACAGCTTTGAACGCACGAACAGGACTATTTACGCCACCAGGCATTAAATCTACTGCTTCTGCAAAAACTTTACGTGATTCTTCAAAAGAACGTGTCATCTCTATTTCTCCTCCAACCAACGTGCCGCATCTTTTGCATGGTACGTCATGATTAAATCTGCACCTGCACGTTTCATACTTAGTAATGTTTCTAAAACCGTTTGCTTTTCATCCATCCAACCATTTAATGCTGCTGCTTTGACCATTGCATATTCGCCTGATACATTGTAAGCAACAACTGGCATATCATGGTTATTACGTACATCACGTATAATATCTAAATACGATAATGCTGGTTTAACGATTAAGAAATCAGCGCCTTCTTCAACATCTGAAGCTGCTTCACGCATCGCTTCTAAACGATTTGATGGGTCCATTTGATACGTTTTACGATCACCAAACTTTGGTGCCCCATCTGCTGCTTCACGGAAAGGTCCATAGTAAGCAGAAGCATATTTTACTGCATAGGACATAATCGGTGTATCTTCAAATCCAGCTTCATCTAATCCTTTACGAATCGCCGCAACAAAACCATCCATCATGTTTGAAGGTGCGATAATATCAGCACCTGCTTTTGCTTGTGAAATAGCTGTTTGTGCTAATAAATCAAGTGAAGGATCATTTAAAATACGTTCATCTTCTGACACAACACCACAGTGACCATGCGATGTATATTCACATAGACATGTATCTGCAATGACCATGACTTCAGGATAGTTCTCTTTTACAAAGCGAATCGCTTTTTGAATAATCCCATGATCATGATAAGCTTCTGACCCAACTGCGTCTTTCTCAGCAGGTAAACCGAATAAAATAACAGAAGGAATACCTAGGGCAACAACCTCATCCATTTCCTCATGTAAACGATCTAATGAGAATTGATAAATTCCCGGCATAGAAGCGACAGGGTTTTTAACATTCTCGCCTTCCATTACAAAAATAGGGTAGATGAAATCTTCTTTATGTAGATACGTTTCTTTTACCATTGCACGCATCGTTGCATTTTGTCGTAAACGTCTGTGTCTTTTAAATTGTAAGTTTGTCATATTAAGATTCCTTTCTTCTTGCGATTTCTTCAATTACCTGTTGCATCGTGTATGTTTTTGGCTGGATAATATCCCATGCACCAAGTGCGATTAATGCTTTTTCGGTTACATGACCAATCGCTGCCACTTGGATTTGTTCCCAATCGTGTAGAGGTAATATTTCCTCAGCATACACACGCACAGCCGAGGGACTTGCAAAAACAACCGTACAATTTTTATGTTGAATTTGCTCTTTCAATTCTGGAATTGACTTTTTTGTTGGACGTGTTTCATAAATTGTCCATGTTTCTACTCGACATTTGAGACCATTTGGAATCGTGTCTTTCGCCATCGAACCTCGCATAAATAGACAGGTCGTTTCAGGCTGTAAAAAACGATTAAACTCTTTCACCATTGTATCTGCACTATACGTTGTCGGAACAAAGTGAATTGAAAAACCTGCCATTTCTAAAGCTTCGGCTGTTTTTTCACCCACAACTGCAATTCGCTGTTCTATCCACAAACTTGCATCCTGTTCGTATTGTTCCATTTTTCTAATGAATGCGTGTACTGCATTTTGACTTGTGAAAATTAGCCAGTCTACTTGCTGACTACGCTGCAAAAATAAGCCATCATCATTTGACTGTACATCGGCCACTTCAATCAAAGGTAAATGAAGTGCTTCTCCACCTAGCGCCTCGATTTGTGACTGAGCTTGACCTGTAATCGAGGTACCTGTTAACACAATGGTATCATGTTGAAGCGGTTGATTATTGCTCATTTTGCTCCGCTTTTACTTTTTGAATCAATTCATACGCACCTTGCTCAGTCAGTTGTTTTGCTACTACTTCTCCTACTGTTTTTGCATCTGTGTGTGTGGCTTTTTCATGGTAGAAGACAGAAGCATCTGGTGCAGCAACAAGTCCTTCAAAATGTAATTGCCCTGCTTCATATGTTGCGTATCCAGCGATTGGCACTTGACATCCACCATCCATCGCTGCTAAAAAAGCACGTTCTGCATGTGCTGTTTCCCAAGTCGCTTGGTCTGTCATTTTTGCTAATGCCGCTAACAATTCGGCATCATCTGCTCGACATTCAATTCCTAACGACCCTTGTCCCACAGCAGGTACACAAAGATCAGTTGATAAATATTCAGTTACAACATCATCTGACCAACCAAGTCGTTTTAAACCAGCAGCAGCCAAAATAATCGCATCATATTCGCCAGCTTCTAATTTAGCTAAACGTGTGTCTACATTTCCACGAATCCATTTAATCGTTAAGTCTGGGCGTGCTTTTAATAATTGAGCACTACGACGTAAGCTTGATGTACCGACAACCGCACCTTCTGGTAAATCCATGAATTTTACATGATTTTTTGAGATGAAGGCATCACGCGCATCTTCACGTTTTGGAATACATCCAATAACTAAACCTTCTGGTAAAACCGCTGGCATATCTTTCATACTATGTACAGCGAAATCAATCTCTTGGTCGAATAAGGCTTGTTCAATCTCTTTTACAAACAAACCTTTTCCGCCAACTTTTGATAACTGTACATCTAAAATACGATCGCCTTTTGTCACAATCTCTTTGACCTCAAATTCAAACGGTGCACCTGTTTTCTTTAATTCTTCGATGAACCAATTTGTTTGAGTTAAGGCTAACTTACTTCTTCTTGAACCAACAATAATTTTACGCAAAATAATCCTACCCTTCTGTTAATACCAAAAATGGAAACCTGATAAGCTACTTCCTAAAAAGAAATTAATAATAACCAATAAAAAGGCACATATGTTGACCCATGCCAATCGAATTGAATGTAGTTGATCGCGACGATTCAATAACACAATCATACAATAGACAAACAATGTAATAAATGAACCGATGATTTTTACATCAAATACATTTAAATTATCGACGGTGATATAAGCCCACATAAACCCTAAAATCAGACTGATAAAAAGAATGGGAATCCCAATTACCATTGCCCAATTTGAACTACTTTCTGCTTGTCCAAGCGATGGTAGCCTCGTCCACTGCTTCGTCCATTTTTTCTTTTTTAATACATTGTATAAAATAACGTACAATGTCGAAAAGACAAAAGATAATGAAAAAGCAACATAAGACAAAATCGCAAACATCACATGAATAAATAATAACTCAGAAACTAAATTCTCACCTACAGGTGATTGCGCCACTTGGTTTGGTGCAAATGTATGAATAACCATAAAGATAAACCCGAGAATATTAATAAAGAATACAGGTAAATCGGCTCGATAAACACAATGCAGTAAAATCGAGATGGATACTAATAACCAACTATAAAAATAAATCCCTTCAAATAGTGTCAGAATCGGGAATCGATGCATTTGAATAATATATACAATTAAAAAAACTGATTGTAAAATCCAAACAACCGAAACAAACCAAAAAGCGATTCGACGTGACTTTGCATCTTTTTTTAAATAATCTACAAAGTAAAAAATTATCCCGATTGCGTATAGCACAACGATTGCTTCGTGCAATCGGGTCATTGCTAAATCGGTCATATACGACGCTCCTTATATATCATGAAAAAAACGCTCTCGCATCTATATTTTAACACATAGATACGAAAACGTTCTTAAATCAGCTCTTAAAAAGTAAATTTAGGTTCTGCAACGACTTCTTCTGCTACTCGTTTTTGATAGCGCTCTTCTGATTGTAGTTGCTGTTGCTCAATTTGAGCCTGTGTATCTTCTTCAATCCCAAAAATACGTTGGAACAGTTCCAATTGCTTCGCTGCATTTGGAGAACCTGCCAATTCTTTTGCTTGTAGAATTGGTTCTTTTAATAATTGGTTGACGATTGATTTGGTATGCTTACTTAAAATTTTTCGTTCACGATCTGTTAAATTCGGCATTTTATTTTCAATACTTTGCATTGTTTCAGCTTGAATTGTCGCCGCTTTTTGACGCAATGCTGAAATAACTGGAACAACGCCAAGTGTTCCCATCCAATCTTTGAATTCATGGATTTCTGTATCAATCATCTGTGTAATTTCGTTAGCAGCACGTTCACGTTCTGCTAGGTTCGCTTCGACAATTCCTTGTAAATCATCAATATCATATAAGAAAACACTTTGAAGTTCACTAATTTTCGGATCAATATCACGTGGTACTGCGATATCTACCATAAATAGAGGCTTCCCTTTGCGCATCTTCTCCACATAACGCATTAAATCATAATCAATGACATAATCTTTTGCACCAGTTGATGTAATCAAAATATCTGCCTCAAGTAATGTACATTGTAATTCTTGCATCGACTTCGCTGTACCTTGGAATTTATCAGCCAGTGTTTCTGCCTTTTCCATCGTACGATTGACAACAGTTACTTTTCCTACACCACTACCATATAAGTTTTCCATAGCAAGTTCGCCCATCTTACCAGCACCAAGAATTGCGACATGTGTTTTGTCCAGTGTATTGAAAATTTTCTTTGCAAGCTCAACAGCTGCATACGATACAGATACTGCATTTTCACCAATCGCTGTTTCGCCATGTGCTTTTTTCGCAAATGTTACACTTTGTTTAAATAAACGATTAAACAATGTCCCTGTTGTGCCAATTTGTTGTGCCTCTAAGAAGCTATGCTTTACTTGACCAAGAATTTGTGTTTCTCCTAGAACCATTGAATCAATTCCAGAAGTCACTTTGAATAAGTGTTGCATCGATTGATCATTTTCACGAATGTAAAGATGATTTTCGAATTCTGCAACCGGCATATTAAACCAATTCGCTAAAAATTGTTTAATATAATGACGACCAGTATGTAGTTGATCAACGACAGCATACACTTCTGTACGATTACATGTCGAAACAATTACATTCTCTAATATACTTTTTTCATTTTGTAATGCTCGCATTGCCTCAGCTAGTGCTTCTTCTGTTATTGAGAATTTTTCACGAACTTCGACAGGAGCTGTTTTGTAGTTCAAGCCTACTACAATTGTATGCATGACGTCATACACCTCTCACGTTCTATAATTATCGTCTATGATTATACCATACTCTGTCACTTTATATTTACAAAGTCTTATATAATTGCGATTACTGTCATATTTATATACAATCCAGCATATTTCCAGAATCATTTTAACAAATTCAGTTACGTTCTTCAAACAGGTTGTTTACAAATTGTTGTAATGTCTCGTTTCTCTCTTCGTCTGTCATATGAACATATATCTCATTCGTCACTTCTTCAAGTACTTCTTTTTGTCCTTTATACTGCACGCGTACATGCTGTAAAAAAGCAATGTAGCTTTCATAATGCGCATCAAACTGTTGTGACAACTGCTTTTTGATTTTCCTAGAAAAAATTGGACTTGCACCGTTTGTTCCAATACTTAAAACAAAATCACCACGCTGTACAACTGCCGGTAGTACTCCATTCCCTTTTTTTGCGTCATCTACTCGACAAATAATTGCTTGGCTATCTTGTTGAATTTGTTCGTTCACTGTCGTTTGATTCGTTGCAGCTATCACCAATTCATATTGTGCTGCCTCACCTAATTCATACAATCTTTTATGTAATGATATTTGTTGTTCCGTTAAATAATGTTCAAATTCAGGTAATAGTTGTTGCGCAATCACCGTAACTTGTCCTCCTGCTTCTACAAGTGTACGACATTTTCGATAAGCAATCTTACCACCGCCCACAATTAAAATGCGAATCTGTTCACTATTCAAATAAATTGGTATTTGTCCCATAGCAATCCCCTTTTTAGATGTGAAAAAGCAGATCAAGTGGTATCACTTCATCTGCTTGTTCTTTACATACGTTTTTCAATTTCTGCCCATGCTTCGTCAAATCCCATACCTGTTTCAGATGAGAAAAGAATGAGTGGATCAGATGGGTCCATATCAAGTGTCTCTTTTACCACTTTTTTATGTTGCGCCCATTTTCCTTTTTTCACTTTATCTGCTTTTGTCGCAATGATAATGCAAGGAATGTTGTAATGCTTTAAGAAATCGTACATCATGCAATCATCGTCTGTTGGTTCATGACGTAAATCAACAATCTGCACAACCGCTTTTAATATTTCACGACTTGTAAAATATTCTTCAATCATTTTTCCCCATGCTTCACGCTCTGATTTTGATACTTTCGCATAACCATAGCCTGGAACATCTACGAAAAATAGTTGTTCTTCAATTTTATAAAAGTTTAGTGTTTGTGTTTTACCTGGTTTTGATGAAATACGTGCTAAACTTTTACGACCAATCATCTTGTTAATAAAAGATGATTTACCGACATTTGAGCGACCTGCAAGTGCAAATTCTGGATACCCGTCCTCTGGGTACTGATTTGGTCGAACTGCACTGATGACCATCTCGACATTATGGACTTTCATGTTATTCTTTCCCTCCGTCTAACGCTATTTTCAATACCTCGTCAGCGCTTGACACTAGCTTAAATGTTAGCTCTTTTCGTACACTCTCTGGTATATCTTCAATATCCGCTTCGTTTTTCTTTGGAACGATAATCGTTGTTAAACCAGCGCGGTGCGCACTTAACGACTTCTCTTTTAAACCACCGATTGGTAGAACACGTCCGCGAAGTGTCACTTCACCCGTCATACCAACTTCTTTACGGACGGGTGTTTCCGTAATCGCTGATACAAGAGCTGTTACCATCGTTACACCTGCTGATGGACCATCTTTTGGTACAGCGCCTTCTGGTACGTGAACATGAATATCATGCTCATCAAAGTAAGATTGCTCTACCTTTAATAAGTCTAATTTAGAACGGACAAAAGATAAAGCAGTTTGTGCAGATTCTTTCATCACATCACCTAATTTACCTGTTAAGATGAGTTTTCCTTTACCTGGTGTAATCGATACTTCGATTTGTAATGTATCGCCACCAACTGTTGTGTAAGCAAGACCTGTTGCTACACCAATTGGATTTTCTTCTTCCATTTGACCATGCGACACTTTACGTTTACCTAAGTAGTCCGCTACATTTTTCGCTGTAATAACAACTCGTTTCTTTTCTTCCATGACGATTTGCTTCGCTGCTTTTCGACATACGGATGCAAGTGTACGCTCTAACCCTCGAACACCCGCTTCTCGCGTATAGTAACGAACGATTTCCGTTAAACCATCTTCTCTAAATTGAATTTGTGATTTTTTCAAACCGTTTTCTTCAATTTGTTTAGGTGCTAAATGGTTTTTCGCAATTTGAATTTTCTCTTGTTCTGTATAACCGCCAATTTGAATGACTTCCATACGGTCATAAAGCGGTCCTGGAATACTACTTAAATCATTTGCTGTCGCGATAAATAAAACATTTGATAAATCGTATGTTTCTTCAATATAGTGATCACTAAATGTGTTATTTTGCTCTGGATCTAACACCTCTAACATCGCTGATGAAGGGTCTCCGCGGAAATCATTCGACATTTTATCAATCTCATCTAGTAAAAATACAGGGTTAATCGTTCCTGCTTTTTTCATTCCTTGAATAATACGTCCTGGCATAGCACCAATATACGTTCTACGGTGACCTCGAATTTCTGATTCATCACGTACGCCACCTAATGAAATACGCACAAATTCACGATTTAAAGAAGTCGCAATCGATTTAGCTAATGATGTCTTACCTACTCCTGGAGGTCCAGCTAAGCAAAGAATCGGTCCACGTAGTGAATCTTTTAATTGTGTCACTGCTAAATATTCTAAAATACGATCTTTTACTTTTTCAAGACCATCGTGATCATGGTCTAAAATATCTTTTGCTTTTTTAATATCTTTACGATCTTTTGTCTTTTTAGACCAAGGTAAATCAATCAACCAATCTAAATAGTTACGAATGATACCACTTTCAGCTGCTTGTGCTGGCAAACGTTCATAGCGCTTCAACTCTTTTAGTGCTGCTTTTTCAGCATGTTCAGGCATTTTTGCTTCGATAATTTTTTTCTTTAATTCATCAACCTCAGATATTTTACCTTCTGTTTCACCCAATTCATCTTGAATCGCCTTCATTTGCTCACGTAAATAAAAATCTTTTTGAGATTTTTCAACGGAACGTTTCACTTTTGTATGGATTTTTTTCTCCACATTTAAAATTTCCTGTTCATTAAAAATACGTTGAACAAGAATTTCTAATCTTTTTTGAACGTCAATTGTACGTAAGATTTCTTGTTTTGCAACCATTTTCAATGGCAAATGACTTGCAATAGTATCAGCTAGTAGACCAGGCTCTTCAATTTCTTCTGATGTTTCAATGACTTCAGGAGAAATTTTGCTTGAAGCTTTCACATAGCGTTTAAAAGCATCTAATAAAGTACGCATCAACGCTTCTAATTCAACAGTTAATGTCGGATCGTCTTCAAATACTTCTACATCAACTACCGTCATTTTTTCTTCTTCGATATAATCAATAGCTTGCGCACGACAAATACCTTCTACTAATACACGTGAGGCGCCATTTGGTAGCTTGATTAATTGCTTAATTTTCACGAGTGCGCCCATACGATAAAAATCATCTGAGTCTGGTGATTCTTTTGCAATTTCTTTTTGTGTTACAACATATAGGATACTGTCATCATTTAGCGCTTGTTCTACAGCTGCAGTTGATTTTTCACGACCCACATCAATATGTAACAGCGTTTTAGGATAGATTACTAGACCTCTTAGAGGCAGCAATGGAATTCGATACGTTCTCAATTTTGTTGTCATGCAAACTTGCACCTCCACATAAACTTTAACACTTTATTCATTAAAAAAACTGACTTCAAAACAGTGCAATATAAGCACTCCATCGAAGTCAGCTAAAATCCTTTTAAATTAGGCTGATGTTTTTTCGTTATCTGAATCTTTCACTTCAGTGCCATCTTCTAATAAAAGTTTTGGATGAGCCTTTTCAGTAAGTGTTTCTTTCGTAATTATACATTTCGCAATGTCATCACGAGATGGTAATTCAAACATCACATCAAGCATTACATTCTCAATAATCGAACGTAATCCACGAGCACCTGTTTTACGTTCAATCGCAAGTTTTGCAATTTCGTATAATGCATCTTTTTCGAACTCTAATTGTACATTATCCAATTCAATCATTTTTTCATATTGTTTTGTTAATGCGTTTTTAGGTTCTGTTAAAATCTGTACAAGTGCATCTTCGTCTAATTGCTCTAAACTTGCCAATACTGGTAAACGACCGATAAATTCTGGAATTAAACCAAATTTTAATAAGTCTTCAGGAATCAGATGTTTCATTAAGTTTTTATCATCTGTTTCTTGTTTATCCGCAGTACCGAAGCCGATTACTTTTTGACCCATACGACGTTTAATAATTGACTCGATTCCATCGAAAGCTCCACCTACGATGAATAAGATATTCGTCGTATCAATTTGTAAAAATTCTTGGTGTGGATGTTTGCGACCACCTTGTGGCGGAACGCTTGCAACCGTACCTTCTAGAATTTTTAGTAAGGCTTGTTGAACACCTTCACCAGATACATCACGTGTGATTGATGGATTTTCAGATTTACGTGCGACTTTATCGATTTCATCGATATAGATAATGCCACGCTCTGCTTTTTCGATATCATAATCCGCAGCTTGAATTAACTTTAAAAGAATATTTTCAACATCTTCCCCAACATAACCTGCTTCTGTTAATGAAGTCGCATCTGCAATGGCAAATGGCACATCAATAATACGTGCAAGTGTTTGAGCTAGTAATGTTTTACCACTACCAGTAGGTCCGATTAAAACAATGTTTGATTTAGATAATTCTACGTCGTCCACTTTACTTTTTGAGTTGACGCGTTTGTAGTGATTATATACCGCAACAGATAGGGCTTTTTTAGCACGCTCTTGTCCAATTACATAACTATCCAAAGTACCTAAAATTTCTTTCGGTGTTGGAATGTCTTTCAGTTCAATTTCTTCTTCTGTTCCTAACTCTTCTACAACGATTTCTGAACATAAATCAATACATTCGTCACAGATGTAGACACCAGGACCAGCTACAAGTTTACGTACTTGCTCTTGTGGTTTCCCACAGAATGAACATTTTAAATTACCGTTTTCATCATTAAATTTGAACAATTATTTCACCCCTATTCAAGCAACAATATTACAAGACTCTATTAATATTATCAAACATTACGTCTTGCTTGTCTATTATTAACTCTTTTTTTCTGTGTTATGTACAGGTTATTTTTTAACTATGATAAAAACAAGGTATGGGAAGTCCATACCTTGCTCCATTCGTGCATCGTATTTAAGCAAATTCGACTTACGAACTTGTTAAATCTTACTCAGAAATTTTAGCTTGGTCAACTAAGAACTCAACTGTATTTTGGATTTTGATGTCGTGTTCTAAGATGCTAGTACCGCCTAAAGCAGCTTTGATTTGTTCAGCGTCCATGTTGAATTGTGCTGACATTTTTTCTAATTCTGCTTCAAGAGCTTCTTCTGTTACTTCAAGAGCTTCAGCTGCTGCGATTGCTTCAAGTACTAATGAAACGCGTACGCGGTTTTCAGCGTCAGACTTCATTTGCTCGCGTAATGCTGCTTCGTCTTGACCAGAGAATTGGTAGTAAAGATCAAGATTCATACCTTGTGTTTGTAAACGTTGTTCGAATTCTTGTAACATACGGTTGATTTCTGTTTGAATCATACCGTTTGGAATGTCGATTTTAGCATTTTCAGCTGCTTTTTCAACTAATTCGTCACGTAATGCAGTTTCAACTGACATTTCTTTTTCAGCTTTCGCTTGTTCAGTTAACTTTGTACGTAATTCATCTAAAGTTTTTACTTCAGCATCGATTTCAGTTGCTAATTCATCGTTAAGCTCTGGAAGTTCTTTTGCTTTTACTTCGTGAACTGTCACTTTGAATGTAGCTGGTTTACCAGCTAATTCAGCTGCATGGTATTCTTCTGGGAATGTAATTTCGATATCTTTAGATTCGCCAGCTTTTACGCCTACTAATTGCTCTTCAAATCCTGGGATGAATGAACCAGAACCGATTTCAAGTGCGTAGTTTTCGCCTTTTCCGCCTTCGAATGCTTCACCTTCGTGGAAACCTTCGAAATCGATTACAGCAGTATCGCCGTTTTCAATTGCAGCATCTTCTTTAACTACAAGTTCAGCAAGACGTGCTTGGTGACCTTCGATGATTGCATTGATTTCTTCTTCTGTTACTTCAGTAGAACCTTTTTTCACTTCTAAGCCTTTGTATTCGCCAAGTTCAACTTCTGGACGTAATACTAATTTAGCTGTGAATGTGAATGGTTCGTTTTTCTCGATTTTTTCGAAATCGATTTCTGGTTGATCTACTGGCTCAACACCTGCTTCGATTAGAGCTGTTGGGTAGTTTTCGTTGATTAAAATTTCAAGTGCATCTTGGTATAAAGATTCAACACCGAATTTTTTCTCGAACATTGCACGAGGCATTTTACCTTTACGGAAACCTGGTACGTTGATTTGTTTTACTACTTTTTTAAATGCTTGATCTAATGCAGCATTTACTGTTTCAGCAGGAAGCTCAACTGTTAATAAACCGTTGTTTCCTTCTTGTTTTTCAAATTTAACTGACATGAATATAACCTCCAAAAATAAATTCAAAGTGCTTTAAAAGCGTTCGTTATTACGACTTTGACAACTGTTTTAGTATATCATAGTTCTACATAGTTTCAACAGATTTCATACTTCTGGTATATCTGAAAATTTTTCAAGTTGTTGGATGAGTTCCATCACCTTGTTATCTGTTTCACTTTCATCGGATATTTCTTGTCCTAATAAAGAATGAACATAATGAATATATCCCTCTGATACCTTTTCAGCAGAAGCCCCAAACCATTCAAAAGGATAAGTAACTAAAATGTGACGTGTCAAAACATATTGTACCATTTCTAATGTGCTACTTTCCTTCTCTAGCCGTTCATTTACGATTTTTTTTACAGATTGTGTGACAGGCAGCTCATCTGGAGTAGGTAATGTCATTGGATTAACTGTAAGTGTTTGCTCAAACTTACGAATTGTTAAGTCACCATTCACCTCTTGCTCTACTAATAAGCAAAGTGCCACACTGCGAACAATCGGATGTACTTCTTCCGTTTCAATGATTGTGCGAATTTCATCTATTAAAGGTCGAACGTTCATTTCTGATAAAGATTGAAGACGATGCAGCTGTTCGTATACAGGTAAGTGTAAAAAAACATCTAATGATAACACGACCTCTGCTACTTCTTCCTCTATACTTTGTTCCGAATGCGATAACTTTAATAACTTTTCACTCAAATTATAAATACTTGTGAAACGTTCAATTGAAGAGTTTGGCACAACATTTTCTTCCAATAAAGAACGAACAATCTGTTGTACATGCTGAAAATCGCGTAGCTCCATACAAATTGATAAGTACAGCTCCATTGTTTCAATATATTGACTTGGTCCTTGTGCTAATAGAGACTCCACTACTTCTCTAGCCTGTTCAAATTGTCTTGTTTCGTGTAAACAGTAGGCGTACACATGAAGCGTATGTTCATCCATTTCCTCGTATTGAAGAATATCTTGAAAACATTGAATAGCCTCATGATATTCAAACTTCTCAGCATGCGCGTGACCCTGTTGAAGAAGTCGTTCCACCGTTCCAGGAAACATGACGATTTTTTCGTTCTGATATATCTTCTGTTTTCTTTTCAACTTCGTCACTCTCCCCATTCTTCCATAGTTTATCATATGTGCTTTTACTGAACACGCAAAATCATGAAACAATTCATGTTGGTAGGTTTACAACGTTTTCGTCGGGGTATTTTATTATTAGAAATTCCCTTATTGGTGAAATGAGATTGTGTTCAACCCCAATGGCTCACTCGGCATTCCCCTTCTGAGTGAGCTTACATAGACCCTCTATATAAATAGAATCTATTCCCCAAAACTTTACTCAGATGTAATACCTGAGTCCCCACCCGTGCTTTAGGAGAAGCAACGTCCTCTAAAGCATTTTTATTTTGCCTCAACAAATGTATTGAAACAACAAAAAACGACTTCATGAGAACATTCTCATGAAGTCGTTTTATTCATTTCGGCTTAGTATACGATACCGTATAATGCTTTGATGTGTGATAAGTAACGAATGTTTGAAGCTTCTTTCATCAATGTTGCTGGTAAGCCACGTAATTCAGTGTTGCTTCCACCGACAGTTGCTACAGCATCTTTACGACCTAAAGAAGCTAATGTACCAGAGTTAACTGGAGTGAAGTCATTCATTTCACTACCTTTTAAGTATGCGAATACATTGTATCCAACTAATTCGCCCATTTGCCAAGCATTTTGAGCTGTTGGAGGGTATGGACGATCCGTTTCTTTGTTTGCACCTGGAGGGTATGCAGCTGCAGCGTCACCTACTACAAATACATCTTTATGTGATTCTGATTGTAGGAAGTCGTTTACTACTGCTTTACCACGGTTACATACAAGACCTGATTCTTCTACGATTGGGTACTGAGCTACGCCACCAGTCCAAACAAGTGTGTTTGCAGTAATTGTTTGACCGTCTTTAAGAGAGATCACGTTACCTTCAACACCTGTTACAGGAAGGCCTGTTAAGAACTCTACACCACGATTTTCAAGCGATTTTGTTGCGCGCTCGATTAACTCGTCTGGTAATACAGGTAAGATTTTTGGACCTGCTTCAACTAGCTTGATTTTTAAATCTGCTGGTTGTACGCCGTATTTAATTGCTTCTTTCGTCATGTGGTCAACGATTTCACCAACAAGCTCAACGCCTGTTAAACCACCGCCGCCGATTACGATTGTAGCATCTGCTTCGTTGCGAGTTTTTGCGTATTCTTTAATACGACCAATGATGTGCTCGCGAATTTTGTTTGCATCTTCAACTGATTTAAGAACCATTGAGTTTTCTTCTAATCCTGGGATACCGAAGAAACCTGTTTTAGAACCTACAGCTACTACTAATACATCATAAGTTAAAGTTTCGCCAGTTGATAATTTAACTGTTTTGTCGTCAGCTGAGAATGCATCAGCTTTTGCGATTTTAATGTTGATGTCTTTTCCTTTGAAAAGTTTAGAAAGTGGGAATGCTACCGCTTTCTCTTTAATAGTACCGCCAGCTAAACGGTGTAATTCAGTGATGATTTGGTGAGTTGGGAATTGGTTCACAACTGTGATTTCTACTTCTTCTTTAGTTGCAAATTGACGTAACGTTAATGCAGATAATACGCCGCCATAACCTGCACCTAGAATGACGATTTTTTTTGACATTATAGTTAAACCTCCATGTTACTAAGTGTTTTAAAAATTATTTTGAAGCTTTGTTTTCTTTTGAAACTTCTAAGAATGCGTTTGCGAAACGGAAGACACCCTGTACTTGTGGGTCTTTTAACAGTTTTAAAATACCGAATAAACCGATTGTTTCGTTGCTTTCAGCAGCACGATCTTTTGCTTCAATTGCAGTAGCAGCAAGTGATTTAGCAGAGTTTACGACTGGTTGAGCCATTTCTGTTACAGCACCAACAGCATCGCTGCGGAATACATCATCAGTAGCTAAAGTTTGTGCTACGTCATATGCTTTTGTTAAAGTTGTTACCATTTCTGTTAACTTTGGTAATTGGTCCACTAGTTGAGTTAGTGATTCTTGTACTTCAGGTTTTAATAATTGATCTAAAACGTCTAATTGTTGTTGGCTTACTGCCGGTTGTACTGATTGAGTAGTCTGTTCTGACATATCCAATTCTCCTTTACAATAGCTATTTCTTCTGTCGGGAATTCCCGAACGTTTTACTTACATAAGAGTCATATTATTCATACAATTCTCATCTTACTATTACATGATGCCATGTAATGGTAGCAACTGCAACATCTGTTTTCTAGACATATTTATTGCTTTTAAACACCTATAAACTAAAGGACTATACTGTCATATTTCTTTAATACCCTTTTTCGATTTATCATAAAAATATATGACGTATTTTTATTGAAAAATGAGAAAAATTCATATAAAAGAAAGAGAATTTCGAACTTAAATTTTATAGTGTGTTCACTTCATTTATAGCTTCCATGTTGCATTATACACCTCAATTTCAGGAATTCCAATAGAACTGAAAGCTTTTTTTCGCTCAACTATTCTATGACTTTGTTCAAAGTTTCACAAATCCTCACAACCATGCGTTTTCACGCCACTTTTTATTCTTAAAAAAATATTTTATCATTAAAGAATCTTAGACGTTCTAAATGATTTTCTCACCCTTTTCCCTAAGAAAACATGTATATATCTTATAAAGCTTACACAAAAATGTCACTTGCCTTTTTCATTAAAAAAAGTGATACAAACCTTGTATTCTCAACATTCTGAAATGTTAAAATGTGTTTAAATACTATAAAAAAACTTCCATACACAGATGAAAGTTTTCTTACTTTATTTAATAATTTGTTTGCGTAAAAAATAGGCAATAATCGGTTGAATAACGAATAAAATATAAAAAGCACGAAATACTTGATATCCCGCAACAATTGATAAATTTGCATGAATCGCATGCGCAATTGCCCCCATTTGATCCATACCACCTGGCGCTAAACTCAAAAGTGCTGTCGCGTAATCTAAATGATTTACTTGTGCAAAAATAATACCTAGTAGCATCGCTACAATAAATAATGCAGCTGCACTTGTTACAGCGAGCGCAATCGTCCGTCCTTTTTGCTCTAACTCCCTCGGTTTCATCATCATGCCGATATTAATCCCAATCATGAGTTGTGCAAATGACAAAATCGGATTCGCTAATTCCACTCCTACGACGCCTATGTTTTGTAAAATAGCGGTAACGAGCGCTGGTACAAGTAAAAAAGCAGTCGGAAATTTATATTTTTTACCTATAAAGGCTAATAATATACAAATAAGTAGAATGAGCACTGTTTCAAATGACATCCATTCCGATACATGCTCTGTTTGTGTCGGGACTGTTGTTAAATGAAACGTTGTCAATAGTAGTGGCATTCCAATGACAATAAATAATAAACGAATTGTCTGTGTCACCGTGACAACAGTTAAATTCACACTTTTCATTTCCTCAGCCATCATAATGATTTGCGTCATACCGCCTGGAATACTGCTTAGGAGTGCTGTAGGGTAGTTCACTGCTGACTTCTTTGATACAACCCATGCAATGCCCGCACTAAGTAAAATAAGTAAAGTCGTCATGCCAAACATATATGGTAATTGCCTGCCAATCTCTCGTACAGCCTCTCCTGTAAGTGCTTGACCGATTGTATAACCAATTAACACCATTCCAATACTTTTATACGATTTAGGCCAATAAAACCATTCTGAACGTAAACTATTACCTATCAAAACAAAGAGTAATGGTCCGAGTAGCCACGGTACAGGTATATGAAGTTTTGAAAATAGTAATCCTCCACATATGCCGACAATTGCTGTAAGTAAAATTCTTTGAAGTTTCAAAATCTCGTCGCCTCTTTTCAACTTTTACGTTATCACATTCTTTCGTGACTGAAAATAGTTGATATTTATTTAATCGGTGTAAGTCGTTCGAGTAATTGCTGACTTTGTAAATCGAGACCCGTAAACGTGACATGTACTCCTTCTTGTTCCAATTGATTCTTTATTTCAAGAACTTTCGTCACTGCGGTTTCATCCCAAATACGACTATTTGAAAAATCAAATTCTAACTTCTTTCCTTGAAAGTTTTCTACAATAGGTGCTAACTTTTCAGCTGAGGCAAAAAAGAGTGGACCTGTAATTGTGCATGTTTCACCTGTTAGTAAAAAAGTCGGCGTTGCGCTTTTCACCATGAAACGAATCGCACTCATCAACACGCCCACACCTACACCAATCGCTAAATTATGCGTTGCCAAAATCACTATTACAGTTGTAATCATAATGAAGCTCTCTGATTTTGGTGCTTTTCGTATGAAGCGAATCGTTTTAAAGTCAAATGTCGTAAAACTCACCATTATCATAACTCCTACTAAAACAGGCATCGGAATTTTAGAGACGACATCACCAAGAACCAATATTAAAAATAATAAAAAGACACCTGCTGTTAATGTAGATAGTCGACCTCGACCACCTGACTTTACATTGATGATAGATTGACCGATTAAAGCACAACCAGCCATACCACCGAAAAAGCCATTTACAATATTTGCGATTCCTTGACCGCGTGATTCTTTATTTTTATTTGACGTAGTTTTTGTATAACCGTCTAAAACTTGTGCAGTAAGTAAAGATTCAAGTAATCCAACAACTGCCAGTGCTAAAGCATACGGTAAAATAATTTGGAGTGTTTCAAAATTCAAAGGAATATCTGGTAAGAAGAATGTCGGTAATGTTGTTGGCATTGTGCCTAAATCACCAATTGTCAGTAATGAAAAGTTCCCAAATATCGCGAGCGATGTCATGATAACAATCGCAATGAGTGGTGCTGGAATTATTCGAATAAATCTTGGTATCACATAAACTAGAATCAATGTAACGATTGCAAAAGCATAAGTTGCAACTGAACCATTCTTTAAATATGGTAATTGCGCTAAGAAAATCATAATGCCTAGTGCATTAACGAATCCTAACATGACTGAATTAGGTATGAAGCGCATTAGTCTTGCAACTCCAAAAATCCCCATAAAAAACTGTATAATACCCGTTAAAATTGTTGCAGCAAGTACATATTGTAACCCGTGATTCGCCATTAGCGTGACGAGTATGAGCGCCATTGCTCCAGTCGCTGCAGAAATCATTGCGGGTCTTCCTCCGACAAAAGCCGTCATGACAGCCATTGTAAATGAAGCGTAGAGTGCGACTTTCGGATCGACACCGACAATGAACGAAAAGGCTAGAGCTTCTGGAATTAGCGCTAAACCTACTACAATCCCTGCTAAAACATCAGCACGAATAGATGAAAACCATTGTTCTTTTATAACTTGCAAAAAAATCACCTTTCTCATATGGAATAAAAATAGCGTACAATAGAAGTAATCGTAACAAAAAAAGTTTCATAAGTATATACTTTTGGGAAGGAGATTATTATGCGATATGGTTATAAAAGACCAACTGTTTGTGATAACGACGTTACACAACAGTTGGTACAAGTAAATTTGGATGATGTACATGAAGAGAAGCACGGTTTAGCAAAAAATAGAGAGGTATTTGAAGAACTTCTCATGCAATTAACAACAGAGGATGAGTTATATGTTCAAAACATTGAGGTGTTGGCAGATTCTACACAACAATTAATCGACGTCCTACAAATTGCTGAACGAGATGAATTTACAATTATTTTCTTGGATGAATGTATGTGTTCAACAGAATTATTTAAAAAATCATTATTAGATGGTTTACGTTACTTTTCAAAATTACAATCTATCTTTAAACGCCATGCTTCAACTTTCGCATTACAAGAGGCAAAAAAACGCGGAACTGTTATTGGGAGACCTAAAAAGTCAGATGTACAGATGCAACGTGCAATTGAAATGTATTATAGTAAACAATATACATTACACCAAATTAAAGAAGAAACAGGTATTTCAAAATCAACGCTCTATCGTCAACTCGATCAATAAAATAGCCATAATAAATGGGTTGAGACAAAACATTTCACTTTCCTTTTTAGCGTTTGCAACGAAAAACTGGAACCGCGCTACAGCACGATTCCAGTTTTTCTTATGTTCATGTGGGATGGTGTTTTTTACACGTATGTCCCAACCTGTTTTTCTAAATGTCCCAGATAGGAATTGAACCTACGACCTACAGCTTAGGAGGCTGTTGCTCTATCCTACTGAGCTACTGAGACAGTATACAACAGATAAGTATATGCCTCTTTTTTAAAGCTTTCAAGAATAATTCTATTACTTTTTACGTTCTGCTGCATATTCAGCTGTTGCTGTAAATACAACATCTGATGAAGAGTTTAATGCTGTTTCACAAGAGTCTTGAATGACGCTAATGACTAAACCTACTCCAATTACTTGAACAGCTAAATCATTCGGAATACCAAGCAAACCACATGCTAATGGGATTAATAATAGTGACCCCCCTGCAATACCTGAAGCACCAGCAGCTGAAATCGCTGTGACAACCATTAGGATGATTGCTGTTGCGATATCTACATTAACACCTAATGTATAAGCAGCTGACATCGTTAAGACAGAGATTGTAACTGCTGCACCTGCCATATTAATTGTTGCACCTAACGGAATCGAAATCGCATATGTGTTTTTATCTAAACCAAGTTTTTCACAAAGCTCCATATTCACTGGAATATTCGCTGCTGAACTACGTGTGAAGAATGCTGTTAAACCACTTGTTTTTAATGAAGCCCATATTAATGGATATGGATTACGACGCGCTACAACAAAAACAATTATCGGGTTGATAACAAGCGCAATTAATAACATTGAGCCAACTAAAATACCAATCAACACACCGTAATGCTTTAATTCTCCAAAACCACTCGTAACAATTGTATTATACATAATTCCAATAATACCGAATGGCGCTAAGTTGATTACCCAGTGAACTACTTTTGAAACAGCTTCTGATAAGTTCGTGATTACTGTTTTTGTTGTACTGCTTGCTGCTTTTAATGCTAGTCCTAAAACAACTGCCCATGCAAGAATACCTATGTAATTTGCATTGATTAATGCATCTACTGGATTCGATACAATATTATTTAAAAGTGTTTGCATAACGCCCCACACATTTTCTGGTGGTTGTAAATCTGTATCACCTGTTTTTAATGTTAATTTTACAGGGAATAATTTAGCGGCAATAACCCCCACAACACCTGCAATAAACGTTGCAAATAAATATAAGAAGACAATGCCCTTCATATTTGTTTTTTGTCCACCTACATGACTTGCTAATGCATTAATAACTAATACAAAAACTAAAATTGGTGCTACTGCTTTTAATGCACCTACAAACAATGTACCAAGCATCGCTAACCAAGTTGCACTTGGAAAGGCAACTGCTAAAACTGCACCAAGGATGATCCCCATAACGATACGTAGAACAAGACTTGTATCACTCCACTTTTGAAATAAATTCCCCATATTTTTTCCTCCAAAATTATACAAATATAAATAATAAATTCATTTTTCCACCTGAGAAAACACAATGTATTCTCATAGAATACAGTTTAACATAAACAATTTAAGTTTTATAGATTATTTTTTATATTAGAATATATTTTTTTCGTTTTTTCTTTTTACATAATTAATTATTCTGTAAAAACAAAATATTTTACACTATTTAAAAAGTGTAAAACTGAAAAAATAAAGTTCTTTTGAACTAATATTTATATACTCTTTTAAATTTATGTGTATTTTTTTACAAAAATATCTACATGTTTATTCATTTTTTAAAAAAAATTACATAAATACAGTATTTTAAACACGATTTTTACATTCAACAATGGTACTATAGATACAAATATAAAAAATAGGGGTGTTTTCCATGTTTTTCTTAAAATCAAAAGCAGCCACAGCTACATTGCAAACGAATGTAGAGCATGTTGGTATTTCATTAACCGATTCAGACTATCTGTTACAACTCGATATGATTGATTTAAAAAAACATGATTTGCAAATCGTTCAGGCACTTCATTCTTATATGTTGCCGCATATGCCAAAAATTGTAGAACATTTTTATAAAGCGATTTCTACTCCACCGCATCTGGCTAAAATGATTCAAAATCATAGCTCAGTTGAACGACTAAGCCAAACACTTTATGGTCATATTGAGCAAATGTTTGCTGGTAAAATTGATGCGGCATATATTCAAGCACGAAAACAAGTAGCACATGCCCATGTGAAAATTGGTTTATATCCTAAATGGTATTTAGGTGCTTTTCAAAAATTGGAATATGAAGTACGCCAAATTATAAAAACGCTTCCAATACCTATACATGAACAGTTCCAAGCAATCGATGCATTCGGTAAAATCTCTAGTTTTGAACAACAACTCGTTTTAGAAGAGTACAATCGTTATTCCGATCAATTAATTGAACAACAGCGAGAAGAAGTGAACCGGAAAGTACGAGAAGATTTAGGCTCTGTTGCTGATCATTTAAATACGCAAGCATCTCATACATCAGAAGCTGTAAATGAATTAATGAATCATACTGTCTGTGTAGAAAATAGCGTGAAAACAACTGTAAAGGAATCTTTAGATACGAAAGAAGCATCTGATAAAGGACTTGCACAAATGCAGCACCTAAGTGAACAAACTGAGGCAATCCATGTTAAGACAAATGAAATGACTTCGATGGT
The DNA here is from genome assembly GCF_001534765.1 of Kurthia sp. 11kri321. Taxonomy (NCBI): domain Bacteria; kingdom Bacillati; phylum Bacillota; class Bacilli; order Caryophanales; family Caryophanaceae; genus Kurthia; species Kurthia sp. 11kri321. Next base: position 934,460 of record NZ_CP013217.1, on the reverse strand, counting down.
TCAGGCATTGAATAATTCTTCTACTGAAATGAAAGATGTGATTGAAATGGTTAAATCAATTGCAAACCAAACGAATTTACTAGCACTTAACTCTGCAATTGAAGCTGCGCGTGCTGGAGAACATGGAAAAGGTTTTGCAGTTGTTGCTGAAGAAGTACGTAAATTAGCCGATCAAACAAAAACATCTGTTGAGCAAATTGCTCTCTTAATAGAAGAATCCAATGAAGTAACAAGTGAAGTTGTGGAAGTGATTCATCAAATCCAACAACTTGTAATCCAAGGTACAGAACAAAATGAAGTGCTCAAAGAATCCTTTGATGATATTTCAAGTAATATTACAAAAACGATTGGTGATATTAAGGAAGTCGGCGAACAAGTAAGTGAATTAGCAAGCGGTATTTCTTCCATGTCTTCCACTTCAAGCGAACTACGAAATTCAGCTAAAGAGCTAAATGATACGATTCATGCATTTTAAAATAAAAATGAGGTACCGCTTAATCGCGATACCTCGTTTTTTAGTCTTCTAATTTTAAAGATTTTGTAGTTGATGCATGTAATTCTTTGAATAGAGCTTCATCTTCCACTAATTGTTTACCGTATGAAGGAATCATCTCTTTAATTTTTGGTTCCCATTCGTTCATTTTTTCTGGGAAACATTTGTTAATTACATCTAGCATAACTTGTACAGCTGTAGAAGCACCTGGTGAAGCACCTAATAAAGCTGCTACTGAACCATTTGCGCCAGTGATTACTTCTGTACCGAATTGTAGTGTACCTTTACCCTTGTCTGTGTCTTTGATTACTTGAACACGTTGACCAGCGATAACGATTTCCCATTCTTCATCTTTTGCTTGTGGAACGAATTTACGTAATTCTTCCACACGTTGTTTTTTATTTAACATTAATTGTTGAATTAAGTATTTTGTTAAGCCCATTTCTTTTGCACCACATGCAAGTAACGTGAAAATGTTATTCGGCTTAATTGATGTGAATAAGTCTAAGTTTGAACCTGTTTTTAAGAATTTTGGAGAGAATCCTGCGAACGGTCCAAATAATAAAGCTTTTTTACCATCGATATAGCGTGTATCTAAGTGAGGTACTGACATTGGAGGAGCACCTACTTCAGCTGTACTGTACACTTTACCGTGATGTTGATCTGCTACTTCTTGGTTATTACATACTAACCAAAGACCACTTACAGGGAAACCACCGATGTGTTTACTTTCAGGAATACCTGTTTTTTGTAATAAGTGTAAGCTACCGCCACCAGCACCTAAGAATACAAACTTCGCTGTTTGCGTAATGATTTTACCATCAGCTGTTTTCACTTTTACTTCCCAACGACCGTCAGCATTTTGTTTAATGTTTTCAACTGAAGCATTATAAGTTGCTTCTACACCATCTTGTTCTTCAAGACTAGACATTAAAATACGTGTTAATGAACCGAAGTTAACATCTGTACCTGATTCAATACGTGTTGCAGCGATTGGCTCGCTACTTGTACGACCATTCATGATTAATGGAATCCATTGTTTTAATGTTTCTTGATCTTCTGAGTATTCCATTCCATCGAATAAATGGATTTTTGACAGTGCTTCAAAACGCTTTTTAAGGAATGCTACATTATCTTCGCCTTGTACCATACTTAAGTGTGGAATTGGTTTAATGAATTCTTCTGGGTTTTGGATATGACCATTTTCCACTAAATAAGACCAAAATTGACGTGACACTTGGAATTGTTCATTTACGTTGACTGCTTTAGAAGTTTCAACAACACCATTTTTTTCAGGCGTGTAGTTTAACTCACATAATGCCGAGTGACCTGTACCCGCATTATTCCATTCATTCGAACTCTCAAGGCCTGGTTTATCAAGTTTCTCAAATACTTTAATGTTCCAGTCTGGTGCTAATTCTTTTAAAATTGTACCGAGAGTTGCACTCATGATACCAGCACCAACTAAAATAACGTCAGTCGAAGTTTGTTTGTTACTCATGCTTACCATCCTTATATACTAAATTTTGCCGAAAAAATGTATGCGCTAACACAAAGGGTCTTAACAAATTACATACTTACTACATTGCATACAATTTTCAATATCAAAAATATCCTTTTCCTAGTGTATCACAATTATTTTTAGAATAACACTAGACCGAAACAAGTGATAATTCTGTGAACAAGAATCAACAAAAAACATACATAACATAGATTTTTTTACCATTTAACTAACATAAATTGTGAATATATAATGGAAAAAATGTGATAAAAAGCGAAGAATAGACATTCATTTTTTGAATGACTGTTCATCAAGTTTGTTCAATGACCTTATTTTTTCACTTAAATTTATTATGAAATGTAGCAATTAAAGTTATATAACGATATAAATTCACATAGGTATAACGTCTTATTTTCCAACAAATTACCACTGCTCTATAACAGATAGACTAATTTTAGAAAATTTCTATTTTTTATGTTCCTATAAGCTTTTCTTGTATTATAATAATAAAAAATAAATGTTATACATGAGGAGATTTTATATGAAACTAAATGCTCAACAGATTGAGATTATTGAAATTTTAGAAAAAGATGCACGTATGCCTTTAGAAGATGTGGCAAAAATGGTGGGGTTCTCTTTAGAAGAAACAACAGCGATTGTCAAGCAATTAGAAGATGAGAAAATCCTTGTTCGCTACATCTCACTTGTTGACTGGACAAAGGTTGAAGAACACCCGGGTGTGCGTGCAATGATCGATGTGAAAGTAACGCCAAAACAAGGTGTGGGCTTCGATGATATCGCAGAACGTATTTATCGTTTTGACCAAGTTCAATCGGTTTATCTTATGTCAGGTGTCTATGATTTATCTGTTATAGTGGAAGGTAAATCAATGAACGAAGTTGCAAACTTTGTTTCACAAAAACTTTCAACACTTGATTCTGTTATTTCAACAACAACACACTTTATCCTAAAAAAATATAAACATGATGGCACTGTTTTAGAAACGGGTAAAGAAGATCAACGAATCGTGGTGTCACCTTAATGACATTAACCAAAAAATCTTACGTATCGAAAATGGTGAATGAACTTAAGCCATCAGGTATTCGCCGTTTTTTTGACCTTGCAGCAAGTATGGAAGGTGTCATCTCACTCGGTGTAGGTGAACCTGATTTTGTTACGCCTTGGCATGTGCGTGAAGAAGCCATTCGCTCGCTTGAGATGGGTTACACAGCCTATACTCCAAATGCCGGGCTACTTGAATTACGTCAAGAAATTGCACATTATATGGAAAAAGAATTTGATGTTTCATATCATCCTCAGAATGAAATTATCGTTACAGTTGGCGCAAGCTCCGCAATCGATATTGCGATGCGTACCATTTTAGATCCCGGAGACGAAGTCATTGTTGTTGAGCCATGTTTCGTATCTTATGTTCCAATGGTCGAACTTGCTGGTGGTAAAGCCATTACAGTTCAAGCAACAAAAGAACATGATTTTAAAATCTTACCGAGTCAATTAGAGGCAGTCGTTTCTGAGCGTACAAAAGCGATTATGTTATGCTCTCCTAATAACCCAACAGGTACAATGTTAAATAAAACTGAGCTTGAAGCCATTGCACAATTTGCGATTGAACACGATGTACTAATTATCGCCGATGAAATTTACGCTGAACTCGCTTATGATGAAGGGTACACAAGTATGGCAGCCATTCCTGGAATGCATGAGCGTACGATCTTAGTATCCGGATTTTCTAAAGGCTTTGCAATGACAGGATGGCGTTTAGGTTTTGTTTGCGCGCCTGAACCAATTGCTGAAGCAATGCTAAAAATCTTCCAATATCAATTAATGTGTGCTTCTACGATGTCACAATATGCAGCTATCGAAGCGTTGAAAAATGGTCGTTCAGAAGTTGAAAAGATGGTAAAAAGCTATCGTCGCCGTCGTAATTTCATCGTCCAATCTTTCAATGATATGGGGCTTTCATGCCATAACCCAGGCGGTGCATTCTATGCATTCCCTTCAATTAAATCTACTGGACTAACATCACAGGAGTTCGCTGCACAACTTTTACAACAAGAAAAAGTAGCTGTTGTACCAGGTGATGTTTTTGGTGAAAGTGGCGAAGGTCATATTCGTTGTTCATATGCTGCTTCACTTGAACAATTACAAGAGGCTTTAAAACGAATCGAACGTTTTATTCAAAACTTTAAATAAGCATGATTGGAATCATATACACATATGGTTCCGATTTTTTGTGTAGTCATATTGAATTCGGGTATGGATTAATGGTGTATTTTATGCCAATTCATAAGCATATTTCTTTTTTCTATTTCCAAAAAAGCATATACTACTAAATGTAGAACAGAATCGAAAGGATTGATAAATTTGCCACAATCATTAGAAGGTAAAGTAGCATTCATTACAGGAGCAGGACGAGGTATTGGTCGTGCTGTAGCAGAAGCATTAGCAAAACAAGGTGTAACAGTTGGGCTACTTGCTCGTACAGAACAACAAGTGAAAGAGGTAGCTGAAAAAATCATCGCTGATGGTGGTAAAGCTGCTTTTGTAACTGCAGATGTGACAAATTTAGAAGAAGTCGATGCAGCAATTGATTCACTAACAAAACAAACAGGTAAAGCAGATATTCTAATTAACAATGCAGGAATTGGTGAGTTCGGTACACTGTTAGACCAAGATCCATTAATGTGGAAGAAAATTGTTGATACAGGCATTTTCGGTACGTACCATGTAACACATGCAGTATTACCACAATTAATCGAGAAAAATGAAGGCGATATTATTAATATCTCGTCTACAAATGGTCTAAACGGCGCTGCAACATCTACTGCTTATTCAGCTGCTAAATTCGGTATTATCGGCTTAACTGAGTCATTAGCTCAAGAAGTACGCCGTAATAACATTCGTGTTACAGCGCTTGCACCAAGTACGGTTGTAACAGAATTAGCACGCGAATCTGGTTTAATTGATGAGTCAAAAGTAGATCGCATGATGCATCCTGAAGACTTTGCAGAAGTAATTGTTAACCAATTAACATTACCAAACCGTATTTATGTAAAACAAGCAACAATTTTAGGTACAAATCCATACTAAAATCTCTTGAACATAAAAAAGCTGGAATCGCGCTGTGGTGCGGTTCCAGTTTTTTGTTACAAACGCTAGTGAAATGTCTTGTCCCAGCTTGTTTTTTATGTACTTTATTTTACTTCATACATCGAAACGTCTACGTTCACAATATACTCTGGCTTTTCTTTACCACGATTATTGCGATGCCCTGCAATATGTTCTGGGCTTTTCTCCCACGCTTTCCATGCTTCTTCTGACTCCCAACGTACCATCATGATGACTTCTTCTTCACCACGACGTACTTTCTTTTGAAGAACAGTTTTATCAATAAAGCCAGGTTGTTGCTCCACTAATCCCCCACCCTGCTTAAATTTTTCAACTACAAGATGGCCATTTCCTTCTGTTACTGTAAAGCGACGTAATTGTACAATCATATGTAATCTTCCCTTCTTTTCCAATTATCTTTATCTTACTAAATAAATTGAATGACTGTCAATGAAAATGATTATCATTATTATTTAAAGATGATTAATTTGAGTTTCTTCCTATTATATATACAAAAAACTAGCATCGTAAAAATACGATGCTAGTTACATGATTAGAACATTTCTGAAGTTGTTTTTGCTTGCATGTGTAATTGTAAGTAATCTGGTCCGCCTGCTTTTGAGTCTGTACCTGACATATTGAAACCACCGAATGGTTGGTAACCTACAATCGCACCTGTACAACCGCGGTTGAAGTAAAGGTTTCCGACATGGAATTCTTTACGTGCTTTTTCTTGATTTAAACGGTTTTTCGTAATAACTGCACCTGTTAAACCGTACTCTGTATCGTTCGCAATTTGAATTGCTTCATCAAAGTCTTTTGCTTTTGCAATCGCTACTACTGGTCCGAAGATTTCTTCTTTCATAATACGTGCACTTGGCGCTACATCTGCAAATACTGTTGGGTGTACAAAGTAACCAACTGAATCGTCTGCTGTTCCACCTACTAATAATTTACCTTCTGTTTTACCAATTTCGATATATGAAGTAATCTTTTTAAACGCCGCTTCATCAATTACTGTTGCCATGAAGTTATCTGGGTTTGTTGGATCACCAATTGTTAATTCTTTTGTTAATTCTTCTACACGCTCTACTACTTCATCGTACACATCTTCTACGATGACTGCACGAGAACATGCTGAACATTTTTGACCTGAGAAGCCGAATGCTGATTTCACAATTGATTGCGCTGCTAATTCTAAATCTGCCTCTTTATCGACAACAATTGTATCTTTACCGCCCATTTCAGCGATAACACGTTTCATCCAAATTTGTCCTTCATTTAGTACTGAAGCACGTTGGTTAATACGTAAACCTACATCACGTGAACCTGTGAATGATACGAAGCGTGTGCGTGGGTGGTCAACTAAGTAGTCACCTACTTCTGCGCCAGAACCTGGTACATAGTTCACAACGCCTGCTGGAAGACCTGCTTCTTCTAATACTTCGATAAATTTATAAGCAACTACTGGTGTTGTAGAAGCTGGCTTTAATAATACTGTGTTACCGGTTACAACTGCTGCCACTGTTGTACCAGCCATGATTGCGAACGGGAAGTTCCATGGTGAGATTACAATCCCTACCCCTAGAGGAATGTAGTCGTAACGGTTGTATTCGCCCACGCGGCTCTCTACTTTTTGACCGTCTTTTAAACGAAGCATTTGGCGTGCATAATACTCTAAGAAGTCGATTGCTTCTGCTGTATCTGCATCTGCTTCATTCCACGGCTTACCTGCTTCAAGTGTTAATAGTGCTGAGAATTCAAATTTACGACGACGAATAATTGATGCCGCTTTGAATAATACATCTGCACGAATTTCTGGTTCTACTTGACTCCACATTTTGAATGTTTCATCTGCTACTTGCATCGCTTTTTCAGCTAAATCTTTCGTTGCTTTTGAAACTGTACCAATTACTTCTGTTTTCTTTGCTGGATTGTAAGAAGTGATTTGATCTTCAGTCGTTACACGTTCGCCACCAATAATGAGTGGATATGCTTGACCTAAGTAACCTTCTACTGTTGCTAATCCTTCTAAGTACGCTGCTTTATTCTCTTCTTTCGAAAAATCTGTAAATGGTTCGTGTTTGTATGGAATCATGTATATTTCCCCCTTGTTTTTGAAGTGCCAAATTATTTTGCACATAAATTTCTCAACTAAGTATATAATGCAATATTATTTAGCATTAATCAATAGGAATTTTCTAAATTTTTTAAAATTCCCTCAAAATTTTTAAACTGATGGTAAAATAAAGGGAAGAAGCGCGGTACAGGAGGAACATATGGAAAAGCAAAAACTATTACATATCTATCAATACATTATCGAACAAGGCGATACAGGAATCCGTGTTGTAGATGTAGAAGGAAACCTCATCATCTATAATCAAAAGATGCGTGAGCTTGAAGGCATCGATACGATTGACTTTGAAAACTATCGCGCCCATGAAATTATAGATTTTGAAAATGAACAAAGTGAAATTTATCATGTACTACAATCCGAAAAACCATTAATCAACCATAAAAAGACGTTTTGGAATAAGAAAAATCAAGAAGTCACATATATTAGCAACATCTATCCCCTACATGAACAACAAGAATTAATCGGAGCAGTAGAATTCGCACGCGATATTACACAACTCGAATTTATGATGTACCGTCCTCTTCGAAGGTACGGTGCTCCACTAACATTTGATATTATTACAGCGGTTTCTGCTGTCATGAAAGATGTCATTCAAAAAGCGAAAATCGTAGCACTAAGTAAGATGCCTGTTCTACTCATTGGCGAATCTGGAACAGGAATTGATATGATTGCGGAAGGTATTCATCATGATTTACAGCAACCAAACCAAGCTTTTGTTACGATGATTTGTCGTCGCGATGAAGAAACGATTTTAAAACAGTTTGAAAAATATATCGCAAAAGAAGAACAAATTACGTTCTTCGCTGAGCGCATTGAATATTTATCTATTGAGGCACAGGAAAAAATTGTAGCTTTATTTGAACAACATCCACATCATGGACATATGATGATTGCGAGTGTTGGTAAAGATCCCATTGATTTAATTCAGGAACAGGCACTTTCTAAAAACCTGTATCGTCTTTTTTCATCAATTACAATCTATATTCCGCCGCTACGCGAGCGAAAAGAAGATATTATGCCTTTCATTAACGATTATTTCCAGCGTCATCGCGATCAATACGGTTCATCAATCGAGGCACTCTCTCCTGAAGTAACGGAATTATTTTTAAATTATGATTGGCCTGGTAATTTAAAAGAGCTTGAAGTTCTTCTTGATGAAATGACGAACATCATTACAACTGAAACCGTCATTGATGTAAACTTACTCCCACCTCATTTCAAGTGGAAAATTCAAAATAGCTTACCGACAGAAGAACAAAATTCAAGTGAGTTATTTATTATTGAAAACTCGAACGACCTTCGCCCCCTCGACCACTACATGAAAGAAGTTGAGGCATATTACATTACAAAAGCACTCGAAATGCATGATGGGAATATTTCTAAAACAGCCGAAGCACTTGGCATTCGTCGCCAAAGCCTCCAATATCGCATGAAAAATTTTCAAATTGACGCAAAACAGTTTGTGAAGTAATAAGGTTTTGAGTAATAAGAAGACTTCAATTGACTAGTTTCATGTGAATTCGAACATTCGTACAGCAAAACGGGGCATTCGTTGATCGAAATGGGACATTCGAGAGCGGAAATAGGTCACTCACCTAAAAAATTGCATACAAAAAGGAGCCGCCATCATGTGCGACTCCTTTTTTGATTACTTTTTCGATTTTTTTGATAAGCGGCCTAGTAAGAATGTTGCTGCACCAACTGCAAGAACTGTATTTGTCTTTTTATTGAATACTTGTTTCGTTACAAGTGCCATATTTTGTGGACGTTCTGCTAAACGACGCATGAAATATCCATACCAGTCATTACCAAATGGTAAATATGTGCAGAAATTATAGCCTTCACGTGCTAAATCGTATTGCATTTCTTTACGGAAGCCGTATAACATTTGGAATTCGAACTTGCTATTTGGAATATTGTTGTCTTTTACGAATTTTTTCACATGATTGATTACGTTATGATCGTGTGTCGCAATCGATGTGAACTTGCCATTTAATAAATGCTGTTCGATTAGACGTAAATAGTTTTGATCGATATCTTCTTTTGATTGATACGCTACTTCTGGACTCTCTTTGTACGCACCTTTTACAATACGTAATCGGAAATTCTTATATTTTTCAATGTTTGCTTCTGATTCGAAGAAGTACGCTTGAATTACAGTACCTACATTGTCATATTCTTTGTGTAGTTCTTCAAGTAAGCTGAATGAGCTTTGAAGACGTGCATAGTTTTCCATATCGAAGTTTACGAAAATACCATATTGATGTGCTAAGGCTACAACTTCTTTTAAGTTTTCATAGCAGAAATCAACATCGATATCTTGACCTAATTGAGATGGTTTTAGTGAGATATGCGCATCTAAGTTTTCATCATGAATCGCTTGAATCACTTTTAAGATATTCTCTTTTGCTTCTGTTGCAGCTGATTTTTCAAATACAAATTCCCCTAAATTATCTACTGTACATGAAATGTTCGCCTTATTTAATTCTTTAATTGTTTTAACTACTTCTGGAATTGTTGTACCTGCTACAACACTTTGCGCCCCCATACGTAAACCATATTTTTGAGCCATTCCGTTTAATACTTGATTTTCAGATAAATACATAAATACATCACGTAATGCCATGAAAATTCCTCCCTAACACCCTAAATTTGTTTGCAACGAGATTATAACACTATATTTTTCGAAATTAAAAGAACAATTTTTATTTTTAAAAAAAGAAAAAGAAAAAAATTATTCTAAAATCCTTGATACACCTAGCTTTCAAAGACAACAAATTTTTTTCTTTGTAAACGCTTTTTTACGCTCTTACTTCATGCAATCTATTATTTTTCTGAAAAAACAATTTACTCGATGTAGTATATCTATTTACAAATTAAATGAGAACCTGTATCATATGATTAAAGTTTCTTTAAGGAAACATTTTTAGTTAAGGTGAATATTATTTTATATAAGAAAAAGAAAGGGTTGTGGGAAAGTGTTAACTGTTCAAAACTTAACCGTCTCTTATAGTGGTAATCGTCCAGCTGTTGAAGACGTATCATTTGAAATTAAAAAACCTGCACTCATCGGGATACTTGGTCCCAATGGTGCAGGCAAATCAACATTAATCAAAGGTATTTTAAAATTAGTATCGAGTAAAGGAACTGTCTTATTCAATCAACAGCCATTCAGTAAAATACAACGAGAAATTGCTTACGTTGAACAAAAAAGTGCGATTGATGATACATTTCCTATTACCGTACGCGAATGTGTCTCTTTAGGTCTCTACCCTAAAATGAGTTGGTTTAAAAAAATCTCGAAAACACAGTGGGAACAAGTCGATGCCGCTTTAGAAAAAGTAAATATGTTGTCTTACAAAAACAATCAAATTGGTGAGTTATCTGGTGGTCAATTCCAGCGCGTATTAATCGCTCGAACACTTGTACAACAAGCAAAATTCATCTTTCTAGATGAACCGTTTGTAGGAATTGATGCGACAAGTGAACAAGTCATCATGTCTCTACTTCGTGAACTGCGCGATGAGGGAAAAATGATTCTAATTGTGCATCATGACTTAAGTAAAGTCGATGATTATTTTGATGAAATTCTTATGATGGATCAACATCTTATTGCTAAAGGTCCCACAAAAGAAACATTTACAAAAGAACAGCTTGCTAAAACATATGGTGCTGCACTTGGATTAGGGGTGTTATAACATGTTCTCAAACTTTATTGATGGACTAACTAATTATGAGTTTTTACAAAATGCACTGGTCACATCGATTGTAATTGGTGTCGTCGCTGGTGTCGTTGGTTGCTTTATTATTTTACGCGGAATGTCTCTTATGGGGGACGCTATTTCACACGCAGTACTTCCCGGTGTCGCCATTTCGTATATCTTTAGTATCAATTTCTTTATTGGCGCTATTTTATTCGGTCTTTTCGCATCAATCATTATCACATTCATTTCGAACAATAGTAAAATAAAGGGCGATACAGCGATTGGAATCACCTTTAGTTCGTTCCTAGCACTAGGTGTTATTTTAATCGGGTTTGCGAACAGTTCAACAGATTTATTCCACATTTTATTTGGAAATGTTTTAGCTGTTCAAGATGTTGATAAGTGGTTAACTATTGGTATTGCTGCGATTGTACTTATCATTGTATGGCTGTTTTTCAAACCATTACTACTCACCTCTTTCGACCCAAATATGGCGAAAGCATTCGGTGTACGCGTCAATGCCTACCATTATTTACTAATGGCACTTTTAACTGTTGTATCTGTTACAGCGATGCAAAGTGTCGGAACCATTTTAATCGTAGCTCTACTCATAACACCTGCTGCTACTGCTTACCTCTATACAAAGAGTTTACGTAACATGATTTTCTTATCCGCCTTTTTCGGAGCGCTCGCTTCAGTAATCGGCTTATTCATTGGTTACTCATTCAATTTAGCAGTCGGTTCGACAATTGTTCTAACCGCTACTAGTATCTTTTTAATTAGCTTTTTAGTATCACCAAAACAAATTCATTTAAGAAAGAAGGTTCTTCGTTCATGAAAAAATCAACCATTTGGATGAGTCTTATATTGATTTTATCCATCGCTCTTGCTGCATGTGGTAACGGCGAAGCAAAAAAAACAGAGACAGATCGTAAACAAGTTGTTGTTACAAACTCGATTCTATATGATATGACGAAAGAAATTGCAGGTGATAAAGTCGATGTACATAGTATTGTACCTGTCGGAAAAGACCCACATGACTATGAAGTATTACCAGAAGATATTAAAAAAGCAACGGATGCTGACTTAATTCTTTATAACGGTTTAAACCTTGAAACAGGTGGTGACGCATGGTTCACAAAACTGATGAACAATGCAAATAAGAAAGAAAACCGCGATTACTTTGCTGTATCAGAAGGTGTTGAACCTCTTTATTTAGAAGGTAAAAATGCAGATGGTAAAGAAGATCCGCATGCATGGTTAAGTCTTGAAAACGGTATGATTTACGTGAATAACATTACACAAAAATTAGTGTTATTAGATAAGGATAATAAAGACTATTATGCTAAAAACGCTGCAGATTATACGCAAAAACTAATGAAATTACACCAAGAAGCGAAAGAAAAATTTAGTAAGATTCCAAAAGACAAGCGTATGGTTGTCACAAGTGAAGGTAGTTTTAAATACTTCTCTCTTGCATATCAAATTCCTTCAGCTTACATCTGGGAAATCAATACAGAAGAAGAAGGTACACCAGATCAAATTAAAAATTTAGTTGATCAATTACGTAAATCAAAAGTACCTGCCCTATTCGTTGAAAGTAGCGTAGATGATCGCCCAATGAAGACCATTTCAAAAGAAACAGGTATTCCAATTCATGCAAAAATCTTTACAGACTCTATTTCTGAAAAAGGCGATCATGGCGATAGTTACTACAACATGATGAAATGGAATTTCGACCAAATTTATGATGGCTTAATGAAAAAATAACACTTTTTAAAGCAGCGAGATAATTCTCGCTGCTTTTATTTTATTAAAATTTATATTAATTTAATTGATTTATCATATAATTAAAATTAAAATATTTAATATGAATTTTAAGGAGTGACGAATTTGGTTGAATTATTAACCCATTGCCCCATCTGTGATCAAACATTAACTGTTCAAAAACTACATTGCGAGAGTTGCCATACAATAATTGAAAATAACTTTTCATTATCACGACTGATGACCTTATCAAAAGAACAACTACATTTTGTCGAGACATTCTTACTTTGTCGAGGAAATATTAAAGAAATGGAAAAGAAACTACAGATTTCATATCCAACTGTTCGAAATCGCTTAGATGCCATTGTGGAATCTCTAGCGGATACACATACACATGATGTTTTAACGGATATTCAAAATAAAAAAATAGATGCAGATGAAGGTATTGAACAAATTCGCACATGGAAGGAAGAAAAATAATGCAAGAGAATTTAACACGTATTTTAACAATGGTTCAAGATGGTACAATCTCTGTTGAACAAGGAACTGAATTAATCGAATTATTAAAAACTCCTCCTCTAAAGGAATCCACTGACAAAATACTACGTGTTCGTATTCAGTCCGATCAAACTGAAAAAGTAGAAGTGAATTTACCAATCACACTGGCAAAAATACTTTTACAAACGAGCGAACAAATTTTACCGAACATACCACAATTGAAGGACTATGTGACACAAATCGACTTAGCACAACTGAGCTATGCTGTTGAACATGAATTAACTGGAACGATTGTTGACATTCAATCCGCAAATGGTGATTATGTTTCCATCTTTATTGAAGAACAATGATGCGTATTCATATTCAAACAACTGATTATAATTTGCGACTCCCGATTCCCTATTTATGTATGACAACTCTCTGTAAAGCGGCACAAATCACGCGCACTGCATCCTATATTGAAAGAAAAATACCGATGCTGCCAAAGTTTGATACTATTTTATATTTAGTTAGACATTGTAAAAAATATAAAGGGTTACATCTTATAGACCTTTCGACGAAAGACGGCACAGTCATTCAAGTAAGACTGTAATATTCCCCAGGAAATAAACGATTGTGAAGTCATTACAACGGGTATAGAGCCTCATAGAATAGTTGCTCTAGGAGGAAACTATATGACAAATCGTATGTATAGGATTGGCGAATGTGTCGTACTCAAAAAGACTTTAAAGATTAATATGGCATATGATGGTTTAATATATTTTCAAGAAATAGACGCTGAGTTAGGTCGTGAACCTTTTCTGATTATAAATGGTTTAAAAAATCGTTCTTATACTGTTCGTGAGTACGATTGGATGATTAATGATGAGATGATTGAAGGACGTGTCGGTGAAGTAGAGGAATGAAAGAAAGACTGCGACAATTTACTGTCACAGTCTTTTATTATTATGATTTTTTAGCTTGTTTTTTCTTCAAGTATAATTCACGCATCTTCTCCATCTTCTCTTGTTGGTTTGTGCGTGTTGGCTTTTGCTTTTCGTGGTATTTTGTCACCGCTGCTTGCCCTTTTGTATCTAATTGATATTTCCCCATTGAACTCACCTACTTTTTTTCAATGATTCTATTATACAATGAAAAATCATAACATATACATTTTTTTCAGTTTGTAGTTTTCTTCAAAGTGAGGTAAACTATTAAAAATTATAAAGGCGATGAAAAGAAGAGTAAATTTTGTATAAATCTACAGAGACCTCTATTAGCTGAAAAAGAGGGTTTTATACTTTATTGAACCAAGTCTTGGAGCTGTGTATCGGATTTAACATGATGGTACAACGGATTCTCACGTTACTGAGATAGAGTATCACTATTTTTTAGTCGTACTTGATAAGATTCCTATAGTGATATATGGAATAAACTGAGGTGGCACCGTGACTAAGTTCACCCTCAAGATTCATTTCTTGGGGGTGAACTTTTTTATTTCATATAATTTATAGAAATGTGGTGCTGACATTGAAAAAAACATACATTTTATTATTACTATTAGGTCTTGGTATCTCAAATATTGGTGCATGGATTTATTTAATTGCATTAAATTTAAAAATTTTTAATCAAACTCAATCTGCATTATCTATTGCTATTCTATATACCCTTTCCCCTGTCGCTATGCTAGTTGTTAGCTTTTGGGCAGGGTCACTCATTGATCGACTAAATATACGAAAAATGATGATTTTCTTAGATTGTTTTCGCGCTATCTGTATCTTATTCATTCCAACTACGAATTCACTAATCGGTATTTATATTTTATCTTTTTTAGTACAACTTAGTAACGCTATTTTCACAACCGCTTCCACTGTTTATATTACAAAACTCATTCCCGTTAATGAACGACAAAAGTTTAATTCACTCAAAATTCTTATTCAATCTTGTGGTGCTATTTTAGGTCCAATTATAGCAGGTGTCTTATTATTATTTATATCTACAAATCAAACAATTTATTTTAATACATGCATTTTACTTTTCTCTGCTAGTATTATCTACTTTTTGCCAAACGTACAAATATCTCAAACAGAAAATACAGATTTATCTTTCAAGGTAATTAAAAAAGATTTCCTCACTATTGTAATGTATAGTAAAAAAAATCACTTTATTTTCGTTATTTATTGCTTCTTCTTAGGTATGACTATTTTTATGACAGCGATTGATTCCATTGAGGCTGCTTTTTCTAAAAGCGTAATTGATTTAACAGATGCAGAATATGGGTTTTTACTTAGTATTTTTGGAACTGGTATTCTATTAGGTTCTCTTATTAATACGTTATTTGCAAAATATTTTTCATTATCTTTTTTGATTGGTATAGGTACGTTAACGACAAGTATTGGATACATCAGTTATTATAGCTCTTTCAACTTTTCACATGTTTTGATTAGTATGTTATTCATTGGATTTTGTCTTCCGTTTTCACAAACAGGCTTTATAACTTTTTATCAAAACAATATACCTACCTCTATTTTAGGAAGATTTCAAAGTATCGTTGGGGTTGTAGAAGCTATTGGAATCATTATTTTCACATTAACTCTTGGATATTTATCTACTCTGTTTTCATTGCGGCTAGTTGGCATAATCGGTTCTTTTCTATTTTTCTTATTTAGTTTATTCCTTTTTTATATAATATATTTTAAAAAGAAAAACTTCCCTTACTAAAGTCATATTATACCGTTTTCTCATTACAGATGATGGAATATTTGTTAGACTAGTAGAAAGGAGTGAACCGTTTATGATGTTTCTAACAGTTATGGCATTATTTTTATTTGGTATTATGGCGTTATCAGGTGTCATCCTACTAATTTTAGCCATTATCCGTCCAAAAACACGCAATACAAAATTCATCTTACCTATCGTTTTATTAGTCATTTCAGGTATTGGAATTGCTTCTATGATGAGTCTATTTTTCATTACACCTAAAGAAGGAACTGTGCAAGAGTATGAAAAAACAGAGAAGCTTACACAGAATATGACGATTGATGGAAATGCAGCGAAAGTGTTTGTTGAAGTTCCAAAATCAGCCGAAACACCTGATTTTTCAAAACAAGCAGATCAAATCGTACAATCTGTACGAAAAGAACATGCAAATGTACGTAAAGTGATTATTCTTTGGAATCGTGAAGGTTCCAATCAAAAAATAGCGAAATCTACATTCCATAAAGAAGGACAGGATTTCGTGTTAGATCATGAATGGTCTGAATAAAAAGTAAGAGGCTCTGGGATAACTCCCTAAGCCTCTTTTTTATACATTCTTTTGCTCTTGCCACATACTTAAAATGCCGAGTATTAATAATAAACAAACACCTGTGAATGTCAAAGATGACCATGTTAATCTCGGGTCGAGTAATTGAAAAAAGAAAGTGAAGACAAGAATGAAGCACAGCGACATCATGACGATGAACGTCTCACAATATTGAATGCCTTTCTGTAATAGATACATGGGAATTAATACCTCCATTATGGTCACCATCATAATCCACGCGATATTTTCGAGAAAATAAAGTATCAATGTATCATATGTAGCGATAAACGACAGAATAATAATAGCGATAAAACGCTTCGACAAAATCATCGAACTACTCCAACCAAGTGTACTTAATTGTTTTGAATAGATGGTACAAAGAACAGCTCCTAAGCCACAAAAAATACTCGTAACGATTCCCCAGCTATTTTCAACGCGCCATTCTGTCACGCCTGAATTCCCTGAAAAAATGGCGTAGATGAGTAATAGACAAGCTCCAAGTGTACCAAGTGCAATCCACCACTGTATGCGCGGAATATGAACGCGCGTTCGAAGTGCAATAACAAGAACAAATAGCGGTCCTACCCCATCTCCAAAGAACTGACAATCGCTGGTTCAATATATTTTAATGCAAAATAAAATCCCATAAATGCCAATACAGATGCTAGATTTAATTTTAATAATGGCAAAAAAGCTCGCTTCCACTCGACTTGCACACGTTGTTTCATCGCCACCATTTGAAAAAATATAGCGGTTATGAAAAAACTAATACCTGTGAATAGAAAAGGATGAACGAGTTGTACTTTATTCGCATAATAGACCTGACTAATCGATGTTAAAATAGCCGATGCTAATAAGCTCACAATCCCCACTACATACATTTTTCGCTGCTTCGATTGTACAATTTCCAACACGTTCTCCCCTCTCCGACATATTCCATTCATTATAGATGAATTGTCAGAAAATTCAAGAGATATATCATTTTATATCCATATTATATTGAATATACGCTAAAAATTCTTCAACTGTATATTTCTCTAATCCCTCTTGTTTATATCTACGTACTGTTACGCTATTTTGTTGTTGCTCTTCATCACCAAGTACGAGAATATAAGGAATTTTCTTCATCTGCGCCTCTCTTATTTTCTTCCCTAGTTTCTGGTTACGCTCGTCTACTGCTACACGAATATGTGCTTGTCGCAATTGATTCGCTACTTCCTCTACATACGCTGCATGTGTATCAGCGACTCCAATGACTTGAACTTGAATGGGAGCTAACCATAGCGGGAATGCTCCGTTAAAATGTTCAATAAGAATCCCTAAAAAGCGATCCAGTGAACCAAAGACAGCGCGATGAATCACAACAGGACGTACTTTTTCATTTTGCTCATTTACATAAGTTAAGTCGAACTTTTCAGGTAGTTGGAAGTCGAGTTGTACTGTTGCACATTGATGGCTACGCTGAATCGCATCTTGAATGTGAATATCGATTTTCGGACCGTAAAACGCACCGTCTCCTTCATTCACTGTATAAGCGACACCTCGTTTTTCTAACACACGCGAAAGAGCTGCTTCCGCTTCATCCCACACTTCTAAGTCTCCCATATAATCTTCTGGACGTGTCGAAAGTTCAATTGTGTAATCAAAATCAAAGACGCGATACACATGATCAATGATTTGAAGTGCCAGCTCAATCTCTCGTTCAATTTGGTCTGGTCTAACGAAAAGATGTGCATCATCTTGGCAAAATGAACGAACACGCAATAAACCATTCAATGCACCGCTAAACTCATGTCGATGTACATGACCGAATTCTGCCATACGAATCGGTAAATCTCGATAAGAGCGCAGCGTATTCTTATAAATTAACATGTGCCCTGGACAGTTCATCGGCTTCAATGCAAACTGTTGATTATCCACTTGTGTCACATACATATGCTCCTGATAATGTTGCCAATGTCCCGATTGCTCCCACAAACGCTGATTCATCATAAGCGGTGTTTCCACTTCTTCATAGCCATACATTGTCTGAACCTCACGCAAGAAATGTTCTAGTTCACGACGAATGACTTTACCATTTGCTAAGTAAAAAGGCATTCCCGGTGCTTCCTCTGAAAACATAAACAACTCAAGCTCTTTTCCAAGCTTACGATGATTTCTCTTTTCTGCCTCTTCTAAAAATTTGAAATGCGCCTGTAAATCTTCTTTTGACGCAAAAGCCACACCATAAATTCGCTGCAACATTTGACGATTCACATCACCACGCCAGTATGCCCCTGAAACATGCAATAATTTAAAATGCTGTAATTTCTGTGTTGTCGGTACATGTGGTCCACGACACAAATCGATGAATTCTCCTTGTTCATAAATCGTGATTACTTCACCTTCTGGAATGGCATCAAGCAGCTCCAACTTTAATGCATCCTCTTTAAATAATTGCTTCGCTTCCTCACGCGACACTTCTTTTCGTGTGATTGCTAGTTGTTCCTTCACAATTCGATGCATCTCACGCTCAATCTTTTTTAAATCCTCTGGTATAAGCGTATGCGCTAACTCGATATCATAATAAAAACCATAATCTATTACAGGCCCCACTCCAAAACAAGCATCTGGATACAGACGTTTTACTGCCTGCGCTAACAAATGAGCTGTTGAATGACGCAATACAGACAATCCCTCTGGTGACTCCGCATCATACAACCTAATTTCGGCATCCACAAGAATCGGCTCTGTCAAATCTGTTGTCGTCGTGTTCACACTACCTACAATTGATTTTTTCGCTAAACTCGGACGAATTGACTTAGCAATTTCGGTTAGCGTTACACCTTTGGCAAAGCTTTTTTGCTCGCCATTTGGAAACTGAATAACTACTTCTTGATTTGACATACGATCTCTCCTTTTCTTTTTTATAAAATAAAAAAGCACCTATCCATCCCAAAAGGGACGAATTGATGCTCTCATATCCGTGGTTCCACCCAAATTCCTACCGCCATTTACAGCAGTAGCTCATTGTCGCAGTTAACGCCTGTCTTACGTTACTAGTTTCCTAGTACAGCTCCAAGGGAGTAAAACGATTGGTCCAATCAGGGAACTTTCAGCCGGTGATTCCCCTCTCTTTCGATTTTCGCTCAAACGCCTCATATCCTCTTCAATGCTTTTGAAATTGAAATTAGTAACTAACTTAACCCATTCATTTTCAATTGTCAAATAGTTTTTTGAATTTTTTGAATAAAATATTAGAAATAGATTGAAAATGCCTTGTCCTTTATTTTGGCTCTAATTCAATAATCTCAGATTTATTATTGTATTGGATTCCAAATGGAATAGTTGAATCTTCTGTAATACCGCAGTCGTCACAAGCAACCTTTTCAAATTGAACTTTATTATCTTTTAACTCTAAATTCTCAGCTTTTCTAT
The DNA here is from genome assembly GCF_001534765.1 of Kurthia sp. 11kri321. Taxonomy (NCBI): domain Bacteria; kingdom Bacillati; phylum Bacillota; class Bacilli; order Caryophanales; family Caryophanaceae; genus Kurthia; species Kurthia sp. 11kri321. The sequence continues at coordinate 914,531 of NZ_CP013217.1, read as the reverse complement.
TGAATTTATTTGCAAGCGAATATTCGTAGTTAATCTTTGCAGGTGCTGGCTCTTTTCCTATGTACATAATAACTAAATCAAAATCCCCTGACTGATCATTATCAGAAGACACATATTTATTCTTCCAATCTTTCGACTCTCCACTAAATATCGTCGTATTTTCACAAGCCGTCAACAAAAATAGCTGCGAAAATAAAATAAAAGCAATTATTTTTTTCAAAATAGACCTCTATCTTATATGTAATATTTAAACATTATCATACAAATTAATTATAATAAAATCTAAATCAAATTTTTGATATACATTTATACACTTTTAAAGGATTATTTAACCATAAATACAAAAAGGTGGTTTAAAATGAAGGTTATAAAGACTCTTATTATATTATTTGTATTACTTATACTATCATCATGTACAAATAGCTCTACTATTAGTAAGCAAGAGATTATAAGTGCTGAAGAAAATGCATATCCAGAAGGGGTTAAAGACGGAACTGTAAGTACGAAATTCTACGAATCTTTTAAAAAGTGGCATTCGATATACAAAGAAACATCCACTACTTTTGACAAATCATTACGTGAAGTTTTATTTATACACCGTTCAACAACAGATGAACAAGCTCAAACTTTTTCTGACGAATTAAATTATATACTAATCTACAAACAGAAATGGGATCAAGTAAGTAATGACTTACTTTGGTCAACAAATACCCCAGCTGACGAAGCTATATTGAACGCTACCCAAAACATTGAATATTCTTTTGAAAATTACATGAATGCGGTCCTTGTTTTCATGGAGAACAAAGGTGAAAGCAAAAATTTAGATGCTGCTACTACCAAATATGGAATTGATAATAATCAGCTAGAAAAATTACTAAGTGATTATAAGATTTATGAATAGCCGCCTAAGTTTGTAAAAGAAAAGGTTATGATTCTAAAGTATAAAAGGAGAGATATTAAATTTTCTCTCCTTTTTCATTATTTTATCTTTACAATATAAATCTTCTATAAGAATATACTTTAAACAGAAGTAGTCTTAGAAACTTTAACCTAACGAATCATGAATGGTCTCCTGCTTCTTTCCTATAATATTTCTCATCAAACTCTGACAGAAATAGCGTAGGTTCAATAATTTTATATTCTTTATAATCAAAGTTTATATTATCTTTTCCAAACTCTATTCACTTCTTTAAGTTTTGTTTTTTCAAAAGTTAATTTATAAATATCTGGCATGCCAAGCTCTTTCCAAAAATCAAATCCATACCGCTTATCAAAAAAATTCATAATTAGAACCATAATATTACCATGTGTTCCTATTACAATATTTTTACCCTCATACTTTTCTAGTACTTCTATCGTTGCCTTAACGCCTCTTTTTTGAGCTATAAGATTAGACTCTCCACCTTCCCATGAAAATGTTTCATCTTCCCATACTTTTGTAATTGCTTCATCAAAATTTTCAATTGGCTTTTCAGACAAGTTTCTTTCTTTAAAGTCACTCTCAATTATTAATTCTTTATCTGTTAATTGAGCAATCCTCTCAATTGTTTGCACTGCTCTTTTATATGGACTGGATATTACATAATCAATATTTTCTTTTTCAAGTATCTCTGTAATTCTTTCTACATCAATTATACCTTGGCTGGATAAAGGTCTTTTTAATTCATCCACAGTATAAATAGAATGAGCATGCCTCACAAAATATAAATTTGTCATCAATTATTCTCTCCTAATCGGTTTATTACTATATTTTAATAAGAATATTCCATCAACTGATTGTAAATTAAAATAAAATTTAGTTATTTATATTAATACAAAATTGTATTAACTAATTCTTTTGACATACTATATCTCTTAATAAAATAAACTTGAAGATAAAAGAACTTTATAACGGTATTGTAAGAATTAAAAAAGATACTCGTATAGTGTTCTAAATTGTACAAGCTAGTGTAAAATTTGCATAAAGAACTTATTTTTATAGGTATCTTCTCTAAAACAGACCGAGTCTATGTCGGTTACTCAAAACTATGGTACTACATTATGTATTTAATAAGCACATCAAATTTAAGAATATTATACATTTGATAATCTACGTAATCTCTCGTATTTTTTAAGTGTTAACATCATTCGTATCATCTGTTCAAAGTCTTCTTTTTCTACCATTTTTTCGATAATTTCTAGCATTATATAGTATTCTATTAATTACCATTCTAAATCAGGTACTCTTTCAATAAATTTTTTCCCATCAATAATTCCATTCGTAAATAATTCTTCAGCTGTTAGGAACTCTTGTGTGTATGAATCCTTAGAACGTGTTAATAAATAGCTTTTTTCTTTACCGTATAGTCGACTTATCCACCATTCTTCTGATTTATAGGAAAAGCTTAGTTCCTGTTCTTCATCTACTATTCCTTCTTTAAATTCTTTCCACTCTTTTTCGCTCACTTCTTTCACCTCTTCACTTTTATTATTTTAGTACCTATTAAAATCGTATTATCATTTATGGAGATGAGCATGCTTTTTAGGATCACCATGATTTACATAATATATCTATGTCAGTTTTTCCCGTAGTACCTTCTGGTATTCAATTTTCCATCTTTATAACGATTTTTTGTTAATTTTTTCAAAACCAAATCAACCTTTAACTATAATTATAGGTTGATTTAAATAAAATATGAAAAAAAGAGTATTTTTGTTTCAGATAATTCCTTTACTTTTAGTCATACAAAAAAATCTTCCTAATATATTAGGAAGATGATTACATAAACTTATTCTTATTATAATCCATTTCAAAAAAGTAAGAAGGGATTATTTTAAGGATTTCACTACATTTTTTAATCCCCGTTATAATCCCTTCACGTTTGACAAATCCTTATACACCAAGGATTTAAACTCTCTAACTTGTATGTCCCAGGAGGGATTCGAACCCCCGACCGACGCCTTAGAAGGGCGTTGCTCTATCCAGCTGAGCTACTGAGACAGTGTTGCTTGAGAAAAGTGAATTTCTCAAGGACAATACTTATTATAGACAAAGCTAGATAATATGTCAACATTATTTTTTTGGTATAGAAAAATAGTGTTGTGAAATGATTTGTTGGTCGGGTGTTTTGAATGTGACTGTGAATTCGTCTTGATCTTCTTCCCATTCAATTGTTGCATAGCTCTTCGGATTGCCGCCTCTTGGTAACAGGAGACTTCCTGGGTTTAAAAAGAGTGTGCGTCCTACTTGTTGTGCGCCGAGTACGTGCGAGTGTCCGAATAATACGATGTCTGCTTCTACTTCTTGCGCTTTATAATCAAGCGGTGTCAGCGTCATTTTAATATTGTATAAATGTCCATGTGTCATGAAGATGCGGCGTTCTCCAATCGGTACAACGAGTTCATCTACATAGTCGGAATCAAAGTCGCAGTTCCCTTTTACGCGGTACATCTCGTGAAAACGGGGATCATCATAACTTAACTCACTGTCGCCACAATGAAAGAAAGCATTTGCTCCCTGTTCTTGTTCATATACTTGTTCAATGATTTCTGCATTACCATGTGTGTCACTTAACACAACCACTTTCATCTAGCCAACCACCTTATCGAATTAGAGATTGATTTTTTCTTGTAATAGCTTGAGTGCATTACCGCGGTGTGAGATTGCGCCTTTTTCAGCTGGTGACATTTGTGCCATTGTTAGTCCTTTTTCAGGTACGTAGAAAATTGGATCATAACCGAAGCCATTGTCGCCGCGACGTTCTTCTAAAATAATGCCTTCACATGTGCCGAATACTGTTTGTGTTGGATAATCTGGACCTGTGATGGCTAAGCAGCAACCAAAGCGTGCTGTGCGTTCTGCTTCCGGTACACCTTGTAAATTCTTTAATACTTTTTCGATATTTGCAGCATCGTCATGGTCGCCTGCATAACGTGCTGAATACACGCCTGGCTCGTCGTTTAACGCGTCAATCATCAGTCCGCTATCATCTGCTATTACAAGAAGATTCAACGCTTTAGAGAGTGTTTCTGCCTTTAAGATGGCATTCTCTTCAAATGTTGTTCCTGTTTCTTCTATTTCCATATCTGGGGCTACGTCAAACATCGTTACGACTTCATAACCAAGTGGTCCAAAGATTACTTCAAAATCTTTTGCTTTTCCTTTATTCTTTGTGGCAATTACTACTTTTTTCATTCTTCCTTACCTCCTGTACAATGTATGTCTATTTTAGCATAAACGGTGCATAGACACGAAAAAACATGCTGGAACAAAACAGGTCACTTCCCTTTTTTAGCGTTCACAACGAAAAACTGGAACCACGCCACAGCACGATTCCAGTTTTTCTTATACTCATATGGGATGTGTTTTTTGTACTTATGTCCCAGCATATTTTTATTTTGCATATATGTATGCAATTATAATTCAATTTTCTCTGCTTGCAGCTCAGGAAGCTGTAGCCAGTCATCTACAATCTGTTGAAACATCGGTACAGATCCTGTTGCAAAAAAACGATGCTTCGCATGATGTGTCGATTTGTTTTCTAGACTGTAATATGCAAGTAAATCTTTTGCATGGAGCGCCGTCTCTTTTGCGGATGACACAACATGTACATCTTCTCCTACTACTTTCTCAATGAGATGTTGAATAATTGGATAATGCGTACAGCCTAAAATCATCGTATCATAAGAGATTGTTTTCAACGGAGATAGCACTTCTTCTACAAGCTTTTCTGCAAAAGGCCCTTCATATTGACCACTTTCAACCATAGGTACAAGGGGTGGACATGCAAGCGAATAGATTTGACTTTTAGAATAAAGCGAACCAATCGCTTCCTCATACGCGCCACTCTTTACTGTCCCCACTGTTGCGATGACCGCAATTTGATGGGTTTTTGTCTCTTTCATTGCAGCCATAGCACCTGCATTAATTACGCCAATCACAGGAAAGTCACAGGTTTTTTGAAGTGGTTCAAGCGCTACTGCTGTTGCTGTATTACAAGCAATAACTAGCATCTTGATTCCCATCTCTTTTAACTTCTGTGCCATCTGTGTTGTAAACTCCACTACTTGTTTTGCCGTTCGTGGCCCATATGGACATCTGGCTGTATCGCCAATATAATAAATCGTCTCATTTGGTAGATAGCGAAGCATTTCTTTTGCAACGGTTAATCCACCTACACCCGAGTCAATCACACCGATGGGAGCATTCACACTAACCGCCTCTAATCTTTTATTGTTAATCTTCATTCATACGAACGTATAATTTTTGTAATAGTTCCGATAATTGTTGGATTTCTTCATTTTCAAAATCACTTACAATATCAACTAAATATAATTGTCTTTTTTCGATTACTTCTCGAATAATCTTTTCGCCTTCTGGTAAAAGATGAATGCGCACGACACGTCGATCTGCTGTGTCACGAACTCGTTGTACAAGTTCATTCTTCTCCATACGATCGATTAAATCTGTCGTTGTACTAAAAGCTAAATACATACGATTTGATAAATCTCCAATCGTCATATCGCCTAATTCATCAAGCCATTGTAAAGCGATGAATTGTGGTGGGGTAATCGTGTAATTCGTTAAAATTTCACGTCCCTTTTGTTTAATAATCGCTGCAATGTGTCTTAAGTCTTTTTCTAGTATACAGATATTTTGTGCATTTACATCGAAACCTTCTTCAGCCATTTAGTTCACTCCTATTTCGTACATAGTATTTCCATATACGAATGATCATTAATTATATTGTGAATGTATTTCTGAAAATTGGCAAGCCATCTCGTATAAATTCTTAAAAAACTTAATGAATTCGTTGGATTTGTGGCATGGACCACTTCTCTGCCCTTCCAGTATGTGCATTCATTTGAACGAGTGTACCACGTCCTGTTAGACGTACTTCTCCATTCACAACACCCATATAATGAATGTCTACTGATGAACTACCCAATTTTGCAAATTTCGCAAACATTTGAATGGTCTCTCCAAAGAAAATTTGCTTTAAAAAATCACATTGTAAATCAGCTACAACAGGAACAATCGGTGAATCAGGTGAAAGATTGGCTCCTACTAATTCATATTCTTTCATTAAAGCAATACGCGCCTGCTCAAAATAGACGAATGGAACCGTATTATTCAAATGTCCAAATAAATCGGTTTCTGAAAAGCGCACCTCAATATCAATTGAAAATGTAAACTCTTTTTGCCATGCTTCAAAATCTTGAATATAACTCTCTTTCATCTTTCATCCCTCCAAACTGAATAGTTATTCATATTGTAACAAATTTCAAGTTCTTTGAAAAAGAATAGCCTTTCGTCTGACGAAACAATCAAAAAGCAGGAACCGCTTATAGGCGATTCCTGCTTCGAATTATAACGTAAATTTACGTATTAAATTAGTCAACCATATGGTCAGAACCGAAGAAGTTTCTGAACATTTGAACTGTTGCTGAACGGTTAAGTGAAGCGATAGAAGTTGTCAAAGGAATACCTTTTGGACAAGCTGCTACACAGTTTTGAGAGTTACCGCAGTTAGATAAGCCGCCGTCTCCCATGATTGCATTTAAACGTTCGTCTTTGTTCATTGCACCTGTTGGATGTGCGTTGAATAGACGTACTTGAGATAATGGAGCTGGTCCCATGAATGAAGAGTGAGAGTTTACGTTAGGGCAAGACTCTAAGCAAACACCACAAGTCATACATTTTGAAAGTTCGTAAGCCCACTCACGTTTACGCTCTGGCATACGTGGACCTTCACCTAAATCGTAAGAACCATCGATTGGAATCCATGCTTTTACTTTTTTAAGTGAGTCGAACATACGAGAACGGTCGATTTGTAAGTCACGAATTACAGGGAATGTGCTCATTGGTTGTAATTTTAATGGTTGTGGTAACTTGTCAACAAGTGCTGAACAAGATTGACGTGGACGACCATTGATTACCATTGAGCAAGCGCCACATACTTCTTCTAGACAGTTCATGTCCCATGTTACTGGTGTTGTTTTCTTACCATCAGCAGTTACAGGGTTTTCACGAATCGCCATTAATACCGAAATTACGTTCATATTTGGACGGTATGGTACTTTGAATTTCTCCCAATATGGTTGAGAATCAGCGCTGTCTTGACGTTGTACTTCAACATCTAACATTTTTTGTTCTGCCATGATTAGTGAGCACCTCCAGTATAGTCACGTTTACGTGGTTTAATCATTGAACAATCTACTTCTTCATAGGTGATGATTGGATCGAATGAAGGTGTGAATTGAGCAATTGTTGTTTTTAAGAAGTTTTCATCGTCACGTTCTGGGAAGTCTGGTTTGTAGTGTGCACCACGAGACTCATCACGTAATAATGCTCCTTTAGCCATAACACGCGCAAGAGCAAGCATGTTTTTCAATTGGCGAGTGAATTGAGCACCTTGGTTAGACCATTTGTTTGTATCATTGATGTTAATGTTGTTCCAACGTTGTTGTAACTCCTCTAACTTCACTAATGTTTTTTCTAAACGGTCGTTATGACGTACAACTGTTACGTTTTCAGTCATTAATTCACCAAGTTCTTTGTGTAATAGGTAAGCATTTTCTGTACCGTTAAGGTTTAGAATTTCTTCCCATTTCTCTTCTTGTTCTTTTACTGCTGCAGCGTAAAGCTCTTCTGGAAGATCTTCAACGTGCTTATCTAGGCTCTTAATATATTCAGTTGCTTTTGGACCTGCTACTGAACCACCGTAGATTGCAGAAAGTAAAGAGTTTGCACCTAGACGGTTACCACCGTGTTGAGAGTAATCACACTCACCAGCAGCGAAACATCCAGGAATTGTTGTTTGTTGATCGTAGTCTACCCATAGACCGCCCATTGAATAGTGAACAGCTGGGAAGATTTTCATTGGTACTTTATGTGGATCGTCACCAACGAATTTTTGATAGATCTCGATGATACCACCAAGTTTAATATCTAACTCGTGTGGATCTTTGTGAGATAAATCTAGGTATACAACGTTTTCACCGTTGACACCAAGTTTTTGGTTGATACATACGTCGAAGATTTCACGAGTTGCAACGTCACGAGGAACTAAGTTACCGTACGCTGGATATTTTTCTTCTAGGAAGTACCAAGGTTTACCGTCTTTGTATGTCCAAATACGGCCACCTTCACCACGTGCTGATTCTGACATTAAACGTAGTTTATCATCGCCAGGGATTGCAGTTGGGTGGATTTGGATAAATTCACCGTTTGCATATTTAGCGCCTTGTTGATAAACGATTGATGCAGCAGAACCTGTGTTGATCATTGAGTTTGTTGATTTACCAAAGATAATACCAGGGCCACCTGTAGCCATGATTACAGCATCAGAACGGAATGCTCTGATTTCATGTGTAGTTAAATCTTGTGCTGTAATACCTTTACATACGCCATTCTCATCTAATACTAAACCTAGGAATTCCCAGCCTTCGTATTTCTTAACTAGACCTTCAACTTCCCATTTACGAACTTGTTCATCTAGTGCGTAAAGAAGTTGTTGACCTGTAGTCGCGCCTGCGAATGCAGTACGGTGATGTAGTGTACCACCGAAACGACGGAAATCAAGAAGACCTTCTGGTGTACGGTTAAACATAACGCCCATACGGTCAAATAGATGGATGATACCAGGTGCAGCATCACACATTGCCTTTACTGGTGGTTGGTTTGCTAAGAAGTCTCCACCGTAAACAGTATCGTCAAAGTGAATCCATGGAGAATCCCCTTCACCTTTAGTGTTTACAGCGCCATTAATTCCACCTTGCGCACATACAGAGTGTGAGCGTTTAACAGGAACTAATGAGAATAACTCAACTTCAGTGCCTAGCTCAGCAGCTTTCATAGAAGCCATTAAACCTGCTAGACCTCCACCAACTACTATTAATTTACTTTTCGCCATTTTCCTCTCACTCCTCGTTCAATTAGTAGTCAAGCGCTTTCATACTTTCATCATAAGAGTTAATTATGCGAAAGCTAAGATCGCCATTACGCCAACTACTGATAACAGTACAAAGAAAATCATTGTAATGTAAGTTGTAACTTTTTGTGATTTTGGAGATTGAATAAGTCCCCAGCTTACTAAGAATGACCAAATACCGTTTGATAAATGGAACGTAGCTGCAATGATACCAACAATGTAGAAAATAAGCATTCCTGGATTTGATACAACGTCAGCCATTAAGTTGTAATCAATTTCGGCACCATTGATTGTTTTTTGTAAACGTGTTTGGAAGATGTGCCAAGCGATGAAAATCACAAGGAAAATACCTGTTACACGTTGTAACATGAAGAACCAGTTACGAGTTGTTCCGAAACGGTTCAAGTTTGGTTTCGCAGTGAACGCAATGTATACACCATAGAATGCATGGAACATTAATGGGATATAGATTACTACCCACTCAACGATTGGTAAGAATGGAAGACTTTCCATTGTAGCTGAAGCTTTGTTGAATGCTGCTTCACCGTTTGTAGCTGAATAGTTGATTAACAAGTGGACCGTCACGAATAGACCTACAGGAATTAGACCTAGTAGAGAATGTAGACGACGCCAGTAAAACTCTCGATCTTTCGACAAGACTGTTACCCCCCTTAATACTTAAAGTAAATCCAAGTCAAAAACTTCACGACTAATTTGTCTGACATTCTTTGACTGTTTACTTTATCATGGTACAATATTATGACAAGTTCATTGTACTCCCACTCCCAATGAACGTCAAGGTTACCAACGTTTTTCAGCAGTATCAATTACTCCGAAAAAATAGTATCAAAGTCGATTTTTCGCTATTTGAAAGCGTTTTTTTCTAAAAAGGACAAAAATTCGACAAAAAATATGAAAGAAGGATTTACACATGTCTACAATGGAAATGAAAAATGTTACAGCTTTTGGTTACGAAATTATTCGCGACCATATTCTCTCAACAATTGTTGGTAAAAATGAGGCGGATATCCTCTACTGGTGCGGTAAAGAAACTGCACGTAAGTTCCCACTACTTGAAATTGAGGAATTACCTGCCTTTTTCGCTGAGGCGTCATGGGGTGTTCTCGAGCAAACGAAATTAGGTAAGTCTGAAGCTATCTATGTCTTAACAGGCGATGCAGATATTTTAAAATTTGAACAACGCTGTTTCCGAATTGAATCTGGTTTCATCGCTGAACAAATTCAAAAACATAATGGCTTCTTAACAGAATGTTATGAAGAAGTAGATGTAAAAAAAGGTCGCGTAACATTCCAAGTGAAATGGGATTTAAAAGATCCAATTCATCAAGAAGAAGTAAAATAATGCGTACATACAAAAAGCCCCTTCAAATTCGCAAGGGACTTTTTGTTTTATCCATTTAATTTTCTATTGCCACTGCTGCTTTTGATAATTCAAACTGTTCATGTAAGGCATTCGCCGCTTTAAACATCTCTTCTTGTGGTACAACGACGGATACTTTGATTTCAGATGTGCTGACCATCTTCACCGGAATGCCTAATCTAAATAAGCAATCAAACATCGTCGCTGCAACACCTGGATTGGATGCCATACCTGAACCGACAATCGATACTTTTGCAAGTTCTAGTTCATGATCAATATAATCATAACCTAATGTATTTTTATATTCCTTTAACACATTTAATGTTTCTTCTAATTGTTCTTTTTTCACTGAAAATGATACCGTTGGTGATGCGTTTGGAATGATGGATTGTACAATGATATCCACATTGATATGGTGCTTCGCTAATGTTGTGAAGATGTTCGCTAATGACCCCATATATGCTTCGCTAAAATAAACTGTTAAACGAACGATTTCTCCTTCGAATGCTACTCCTCGTACAACTAAATCTTTTTCCATTTGAACTTCCTCCTTTAAAACGGTTCCTTCTACTTGTTCATAACTTGAACGAACAGACATGGGCATTTGATAATTTTTCGCTAATTCAACAGAGCGTGGATGTAAAACACCTGCTCCTAAATGTGCTAATTCGAGCATTTCATCATAACTTAATTCTGCTAATTTACGTGCATTTGGTACGAAGCGTGGATCACTTGTATAAACCCCATCAACATCGGTATAAATATCACAGCGTTCTGCTTGAATCGCAGCTGCAATCGCGACAGCTGTTGTATCTGAGCCACCTCGACCAAGTGTCGTAATATTACCTTCATGATCAATCCCTTGAAAACCTGCTACAACGGCTACTTTCCCTTCATTTAAACAGGTCGTGATTTTCTCACAATCAATCTGTTCAATGCGTGCATTACTCGCAACATCATCGGTCATCATACCTGCCTGCCACCCTGTAAAAGACTGCGCAGGTACATCTAATTGGTGAAGCGCCATCGTCAGTAAAGCTGTTGTAACTTGTTCACCTGTAGATAGTAGTACATCCATCTCACGTTTTGATGGATGTGTCGATACATGGTTCGCCATCTCGACTAAATGATCTGTCGTTTTTCCCATCGCTGAAACGACAACAACCACTTTATTCCCCACTTCCACTTCTTGTAAAACTCTTTTCGCTACATTTTGAATACGTTCCGGTGTTGCCACCGATGTGCCACCAAATTTCATAACATAAGTTCCCATACGTTCTCCCCCTACATATTGTAATGTGGGTTCTCTCAATAAAAAAAGCAGCCAAACATCGAAATGTTGGGCTGCTTATGCATGTCTATTCAAAAATGAACATTCATGTGAGATAGCCCTCCAGAGTGTACACTCTGACAATTCTGCATTTATTCAATACAGAACCAGCAATGAAGTCGTAGTTCCTTCATCACTTCGGCAGTTTCCCCTTTCACCTTCTTTCACTGAGTTACTACACTCTCAAAAAGGCTACTCTTGACACCTGCTCCTCTATCATCACTTTTTCAGTGATTTTTAATTAACGTTACTTTATCACAATATTTGGCAAAAGACAATTATTTTTTCAGAAAATGCGCAATTACGGCACTAGCCAGATTTTTCGGTAATCCAGCAGCAATTAATTCTTCTTCTGTTGCCTCTTTAATTTTTTTCATCGAACCAAAGTGTTTTAACATTTGCTGTTTCCGCTTTGGCCCAACACCTGGAATGTCATCAAGTTGCGAAGTGAGTGCATTCTTCTCACGTAATTGACGGTGAAAATTAATCGCAAATCGATGCACTTCATCTTGAATACGTTGCAGCAAATAGAACCCTTCACTCGTTCTTTTCAGTGGAATAACTTGTGGCGGATTACCATAAAGTAACTGGGCTGTCTTATGCTTATCATCTTTTGCAAGACCTGCAATCGGAATATCAAGGCCTAGTTCATCTTCAAGTACTTCACGCGCGACTTCCATCTGTCCTTTCCCACCATCTGTTACAAGTAGATCTGGAAGTGGTAGTCCTTCTTTTACAACACGTTGATAACGTCTTCTTAATACTTCACGCATCGCACCGTAATCATCATGCGCAGAAGCTGTTTGAATTTTAAATTTACGATAGTCTTTTTTACGCGGGCGACCATCTTCAAATACGACCATCGCAGATACCGTATCCGAACCGAAAATATGTGAGTTATCAAATGCTTCAATGCGAAGTGGTGTTTGAATATTCATCGCATCACCTAATTCTTCACATGCACCAATTGTTCGCTCTTCTTGGCGCTGTAGCATATTAAATTTCTCATCAATTTTCACATGCGCATTTTGTGTTGCTAAATCGAGCATTTCTTTTTTATAGCCGCGATGTGGCGCATGTACTTTAATGTCTAAAGCCTGTTGCAACATCTCTGCGTCCACTTCTTTTGGTATGATAATTTCAGACGGTTTTAAATGGTTCGCTTCTTCATAAAAACGCGCAATAAAAGTTGTAAATTCGTCTAGTGGTTCACCATATGAAGGGAATAATGATACATCGCGCTCAATCAACTTCCCTTGACGAATAAAGAATACTTGAACACACATCCATCCTTTATCCACTGCAAAACCAAAAATATCACGATTCGTAAAGTCCGTCGTCTTCGTAATTTTTTGTTTCGCCATAATTTGGTCGATATTCGCAATTTGATCGCGTAACTCTTTTGCTCGTTCAAAATCGAGTGCTTCAGATGCTTTATACATCTTTTCCTCTAGTTCCGTCTTTACATGCTCATGTCCGCCATTTAAAAAGTCTGTAATCTCTTGAATCATCTCTTTATATGCATCTTTTGGTACATCTTTTACACAAGGGGCTAAACATTGTCCCATATGATAATATAGACAGACACGATTAGGCATGACATCACATTTTCGCAGTGGATAGATACGGTCTAATAACTTTTTCGTTTCTGCTGCTGCATAAGCATTCGGGTAGGGTCCAAAATATTTTGCACGGTCTTTCTTAACTTTTCGCACCATTAACAAACGTGGATGCGGTTCATTTGTTATTTTCAAATAAGGATACGTTTTATCATCTTTTAACATGATATTATATTTTGGATCATGTAATTTAATTAAGTTCAATTCAAGTAAAAAAGCCTCTAAATCAGAAGATGTTACAATGTAGTCGAAATCGACAATCTCTGAAACAAGGCGTGCTGTTTTCTCATTATGCGAGCCTGTAAAGTAAGAGCGCACACGATTTTTCAGTACTTTCGCTTTACCGACATAGATGACTGTTCCTTGACGATCCTTCATTAAATAGCAACCTGGTTGGTCAGGGAGAACAGCTAATTTTTGTTTGATTTCGTTCATTTCATCACCTTCAAAAAAAGAGACTGTACCTGTTATGCAGGACAGCCTCTATTCAAGTTTAATTCACGATTACATGTGTTTAGCTAGTAAATCTGCTAAAGCTTCTTTCGGGTGGAAGCCAACTGTTTTATCTACTGGTTTACCATCTTTGAAAACAAGTAGTGTTGGGATTGACATGATGCCAAATTGAGCAGCTGTCTCTTGGTTTTGGTCTACGTCCACTTTTACGATTGTTGCTTTACCATCTAAGTCTGCATCTAGTTCTTCAAGAACTGGCGCAATCATTTTACAAGGTCCGCACCAAGTAGCCCAAAAGTCTACTAGTACTACACCTTCTGCTACGTCTTGTTGGAATGATTCGTCTGTTGAATATACAATTGCCATAATTTATTTCCTCCTCTTATATAAACGATATGTTTGAATTATAGCATGGAACGACTTGAATTCGTATAAATATGCCTACATAATCGTCTCTTACTTCATTTTCATACAAAAATCTTGTATTTTATATTTCAAATCCATGATTTTATTTTATTATATTAAAAAAAGAGTTAACTTGCCAATCTTTCTGCTTCACTTTTGACAAAAGAAAACTGTTCCTCTGAAATTCAAAGGAACAGTTCTTTTTATTATACGCTCGCTTTTAATGCTTTTACTTCTTCAATTAATAGCGGCATCACTTCAAATAAGTCACCAACAATACCGTAGTCTGCTACTTTGAAAATATTCGCTTCTGGATCTTTATTAATCGCTACAATAATTTTCGAGTTCGACATACCAGCTAAATGTTGGATGGCACCTGAAATACCAACTGCGATATATAAGTCAGGTGTTACAACTTTACCTGTTTGACCGATTTGTAATGAGTAATCGCAATATTCTGCGTCACATGCACCACGTGATGCACCAACTGCACCGCCAAGTAAGTTTGCTAACTCTTTTAGAGGAGCAAAACCTTCTTCGCTTTTCACACCACGACCACCTGATACGATGACTTTTGCTTCTGATAAATCTACACCATCTGTTGCTTTACGAATTACGTTTTCAACAACTGTACGTAAATTTGTAATATCTACTGATAATGTATCGACTGTACCTGTTTTGCCTGCTTCTGCTTCAAGTGGTTCAATGTTATTTGGACGAACCGTTACGAATAACGGCTCGCTTGCTGCTTCCACTTTTTCAAAAGCTTTACCCGAGTAAATTGGACGAATGAACTGCGCATCGTCGCCTTCTCCTTCAATTGACGTTACATCCGAAATCAAGCCTGTTTGTAAACGACTTGCCACTTTTGGAGATAAGTCTTTACCAAGAGCTGTATGACCTAACACAATTGCTTCTGGCTTTTCTTGGTCTACAACTGCAAGTAGTGCCTGACTGTAACCATCTGCTGTATAGAAATTCAAGTGTGGATGTTCCACTAAAACAACGCGATCTGCGCCGTACTCGAATAATGAATTGGCTAAACCTGAAACATCTTGACCAAATAGCGCTACTACTACTTCGCCACCATCTGAAATTTTCTTCGCTGCGCTAATTGCTTCAAATGAAACATTACGTAATGCGCCTTCACGTGCTTCTGCTAATACAACTACTTTTTTAGACATATGTTCTTCCTCCAATCAATTTTTCATCGTTTGTTAAATGACTTTTGCTTCTGAACGTAATAACGAAATTAATTCTCTCGCTTGGTCACGAATCTCACCTTCGAGAACTCGACCAGCTTGTTTTTCTGGTGCTAAGAATACCTCTACAGTTTTGATTTTTGGTTCTACATCGTCTTCATCTAAATCTAAATCATCTAATTCTAATTCTTCTAAAGGTTTCTTTTTCGCCTTCATAATACCTGGTAATGAAGGGTAGCGTGGTTCGTTTAGTCCTTGTTGTGCTGTTACAAGAAGTGGTAGAGATGTTGTAATCTCTTCTGAGTCACCTTCTACATCACGCACAATTTTCACGTCACGTCCATTTAATTCAAAACCTGTAATTGTTGTTACATAGTTAATATCTAATAATTCTGCTAGACGTGGTCCGATTTGACCTGAGCCACCGTCAATTGCAACATTTCCTGCGAAGATTAAATCAACATCTTGCTCTTTTAAGTGAGCTGCTAAGATTGTTGCGACAGAGAATTGATCTAAGTCTTCTACATCTTCTTCTGCGTTGATGAGTACTGCTTGATCTGCACCCATCGCTAATGCTGTACGAAGTTGTTTTTCAGATTCGTCATTACCAACCGTAATAACTGTTACTGTCCCACCTTCGCTATCGCGCACTTTAATCGCTTCTTCAATCGCATACTCATCATACGGGTTGATGATGAATTCTGCGCCGTCTTCTTGAATTGCGCCACCTGAGATGACGATTTTTTCCTCGGTATCAAAAGTTCTTTTCACTAATACATAGATGTTCATAATGTAAACCTCCTAAATAGTATTATTTTCCTTTAAATACTGCTTGACGTTTCTCAACAAAGGCTGTGATTCCTTCTTTCGCATCCTCTGTTGCAAATACGCGACCAAATGCTTGTGCTTCTTCATCAATTCCAGTGTAAAAACGATCTGTTTTTGAGAAGTTCAGCATATCTATTGTAGCTTTCAAAGAGATTGGACTTTTTAGTGCGATCTTTTTCGCAATGTCGAGTGTTTTACCCAACAGTTCCTCTTCTTCAAATGCCGCATTGGCTAAGCCCCAGTTTACAGCTTCCTCTCCTAAGATTGGATCACTTGTAAACATCATTTCAGCAGCTTTCGCTGAGCCAACATACCGCGGAAGTCGCTGTGTTCCTCCGAAGCCAGGAATTAGTCCCAATGAGAGCTCAGGTAATCCAAGCTTTGCCGTTTTAGAAACATAGCGAAGATGACAGCTCATCGCCAATTCTAAACCGCCTCCTAAAGCTGCGCCATGAATCGAAGCGATGACAGGTTTTTCGAACGTTTCAAGACGTTCAAAAATAGATTGTGCTTCAGAAACATGTGCTGTGATATTTGGAACGGATAGAAATTCCTTAATATCTGCGCCGGCTGAGAAGAATCTTCCCTCGCCATGGATTACAACAACTCTCGTTGAATGGTTTTTCTCAATTTGATCAAGTGCTTCTGCAATCTCTTTTACAAGTTGTTGACTCATTGCATTTGCTGGTGGTCTTACGATTGTAACGATTGCGACACCGTCTTCATTGTTTAGCTTTAGAAATTCCATGTTCTTACCCCTTTTCGTATATGTTGTTATAGAAATATAGGTAAGTGGAAAAACTTACCTATATTCATTTTAACCTTTAATACCATTTAATAACAATTGATATACTTTTGGTGCTTGTGCAGTTAAGTCGAATTTGTGATCTTTCATAACCCATGATGTCGTCACTTCATCAACTGTTCCAAAAATCAATTGTCGTGCTAAGCGAAGATCCATATTGGCATCAAACTCGCCAGCTTTTACCCCTTCTTCTAAAATGGTATCCAGTTGTTCAAGATATTCTTTTAATACGGCGTTGATTTTTAGGCGAATATCACGATTCGATTGTCGTAATTCTAATTGTGTGACACGCGCTAAATATTTATCATTCGACAACACGCGGAAATGGTTCGTAATCATAAATTCGAGCTTTTCAGCCGCTGTCGTATTTTCTTGATTAACTTCTTGCAAGCTTTCAATAAATACAGCCATCTTTTCTCGGAACACCGAGATTAAAATATCTTCTTTGTTTTTAAAGTATAAATAGATTGTGCCATCTGCTACACCAGCTTGTTTTGCAATTTTAGATACTTGCGCTTGATGATAGCCATTATCTGCAATTACAATAACTGCGGCATCAATAATTTGCTTATACTTCGGTTTTTCTCTTTTCATACAAATCACACCACTTTTCCAAACAATAATGAATGGTTATTCATTCATAGTGTTATGATATTATTCATTGAAAATAATGTCAAGCATTCTCTGTCATTATGCCTGTTCTTGTCGTGATTGTTGCTGTTTTTCTTTTTCTTCATCAATTAAAGCGCGACGTAAAATTTTACCAACTGCTGTTTTTGGTAGCTCTGCTCTAAATTCGTAAATGCGCGGCACTTTATACGCAGCTAAGTTCTCACGGCAGAATTTATTCAAATCTGCTTCTGTTGTTGTCGCACCTTCACGCAATACGATATATGCTTTAACCGTCTCACCTCGATATGGATCTGGAACGCCGGCTGCTACACACTCTACTACATCTGGATGTTCATACAATACTTCCTCGACTTCACGCGGATAAATATTATAACCACCTGCAATAATCACATCTTTTTTACGGTCTACTACATAGAAAAAACCGTCATCATCCATATAACCAAGGTCGCCTGTTTTTAGCCACCCATCTTCTAATGTCATCGCATTTTCTTCTGGACGATTCCAATATCCCTTCATAACTTGTGGACCTTTTACAACGAGTTCACCGATTTCGCCGTTCGCTCTTGGACGTTCGATTGACCCATCAACAATCATGGCATCTGTATCTGGCCATGGAATACCGATTGAATTTTTCTGACGAATGTTCTCGAATAAGAGATTAGCATGTGTAACAGGTGATGATTCTGTTAAACCATAACCTTCGACTAATTTACCACCTGTCAATTCTTCAAACTGTTCTTGTACTTCTGCTGGTAGCGGAGCCGAACCACTAATACATGCTTTAATAGAAGAAAGATCATATTTTTTGATTTGCGGATGATTAATTAAGCCAATATAAATTGTTGGTGCGCCTGGGAATAATGTCGGACGCTGCTTTTGAATCGTCTTTAAAATCATCTCTGCATTAAACTTCGGTAATAGCACCATCTTGCCACCTTGCATGACTGTATACAGTAGAACGGTTGTCATACCATATACATGGAAAATTGGCAAAATTCCTAAAATAACAGGAGGTTCACTTTGGGCATTCGGTTCTGTTAACCATTCGGCACACATTCGTGTATTCGCAATGAGGTTTTTATGTGTCAGCATAACTCCTTTTGGAAAACCTGTCGTACCGCCTGTGTACTGAAGCAATGCTAAATCTTCTTCAAAATTAAAATCAATCGTTGGTTCAATCGCTTGTGACGTTTTTAAAATCTCCATAAACTGATGGCTAACTCCACTATGGGCAACGTGGACTTGCACACCTTGTTCTTTTTTCTGCACGTACGGATATAACAAATTTTTAGGGAATGGTAAGTAATCTTTAATACTTGTAATAATGACATTTTCAAGTGCCGTATTTTTAAATACTTTCATAATACGTGGATATAAAATATCTAAGCTAACAATTACTTTTGCACCTGAATCTTTTAGCTGATACTCAATTTCTCGCTCTGTGTATAACGGATTCGTCATGACAACTGTTGCACCGGCATAAAGTGCGCCGTAATAAGAGATGACCGTTTGGGGTGTATTCGGGAGCATAAGCGCGATTCGGTCTCCTTTTTCAATACCTAATTGTTGTAAGTATTGGGCAAACTTTAGTGCAGATTCATGTAACTCTTTGTACTTAATGTCTTTTCCCATAAAGTGAATAGCAATTTTTTCAGGGGTGTTCCTTGCGGCATTTGTTAAAAACTGTTGTAACGGAATTTCTTCATAATCCAAATTTGCACGAATATAATTTGGATAATGCTTCAACCAAACCTTCTCAGTCATTTCAATCCACTCCTTATAAAATTTGTTAAATATTACTTCTTATTATATAGAAGTTTGTGAACGCTTTCAAATGATGAATAAGAAAAAAATGCATTTTTCCAACAAAAACGAAACAAAACATACAAAGTTTTCACATTTTCCTATATACCAACACTTTAACACAAATGAATGACTATTCATAGAAAATGTTCAGAAAAATTCTATTTCATTATAAATAATTGTCTTTCATGTTCTTTTTACACTCGAATACGCTATGTTATTTATGAAAAAATAAAAAAACCAGCGTGATTTTTACATCACACTGATTTTCATTAAGAAATACTCGCACCGATGACAAAAGATAAACCGATGGAGATAGCAAAGGAAATAAAGCCAACTGAACGATTATCTTTTGCGATCTCTTCATCAATTTTAAATGAAGGTGTTAAAAACTCATATAATAAATAAGCAATAATTAAGAGAATAAAGCCGAATAGTCCCCACCCAAGCATTTCTGGGAGTGAATTATTCTTCTCAATCGAGTAGCGAAAAATATTGCAAATCCCTAAGATTTTACCTCCTGTTGCAAAAGCAACAGCCATATTACCATTTTTAATCTCTTGCCAATTTTTATAGCGTGTAACAGCTTCGAAAATAGCCATTGACACAATTAAACAAAGGACAACCACACTATAATATCCTGTCATAATAACAGCAGGATGTTGCCAAAACGCATCCATGAACGAAAACCTCCGTCCTTCTATCTATTTTAATTCGGCGATTGTAACACCGAACCCACCCTCGCTCGCTTCACCGAAATGATATGATTTTACACGTGGATGACGTTTTAATAAATCTTGTACACCTTTTCGTAATGCTCCGGTTCCTTTACCATGAATGATGGATACGCGATGATAGTTCGATAACAAGGCATCATCAATATATTTTTCTGTACGATATAGCGCATCTTCATAGCGCTCACCACGTAAATCAAGCTCTAATTTCACAGCTTCACGTCCACGTACATTCGTTACGTTAACAGACTCTTTTACTTTTTCAGGCTTGATGTATTCTAAATCTGCTTCATCTAGCTTCATTTTTAAAATACCCATCTGTACAACCCATTCATGATCCGATGCTTTTTCAATTAATACACCTTTTTGACCATAAGTTGTTACTTTGACTTCATCACCTTTTTGCAGTTGCTGTGCACGTTCTTGAATTTGACGTTGCTTTTTCAACACTTTATTTTCTGCTGGTGCAGCATCTTCTAAACGTTTACGCGCTTCAATAATTTCATGTTCTTTTACAACTTTATGTGCATTCATCTGCATTTTGTGTAACTCATCAATTACAGATTCTGCTTCACGTTTTGCTTCTTCTACAATTTTCTTCGCCTTTTCTTTTGCTTTTGCTTCTAATTGTTCTTTTAGCTCATCGTATTCTTTTAAGCGTGCATCTAAGTCTGCTTGTAAAATACGTGCTTCCTCTAATAGTCGCGCACTTTCTTCCGCATCTTTTTCAGATTTCAAACGAGATTCTTCTAATGAAGCAATCATCGATTCAACTTCATGTGTCTCTGTTCCTGTGTAAGAACGTGATGTTTCGATGATGTGTTCAGGTAGACCTAGTCGTTTCGAAATTTCAAAGGCATTTGAACGTCCAGGTACACCGATTAATAAGCGATATGTTGGACTTAATGTTTCGACATCAAACTCCACACTTGCATTAACGACAGCTGGACGATTAAATCCATAAGCTTTTAATTCCGGATAATGTGTTGTTGCCATAACGCGCGCACCACGTCCATGTACTTCATCTAAAATTGAAATAGCAAGTGCGGCACCTTCTTGTGGATCTGTTCCTGCACCTAATTCATCAAATAGGACAAGTGAATTCTCATCAAACTTTTGTAGAATATCTACGATGTTTACCATATGACTTGAGAATGTCGATAAACTTTGTTCGATTGACTGCTCGTCACCAATGTCTGCAAATAATTGATCAAATACGGCTAACTCTGAACCATCTAATGCAGGTACTGGAATACCTGATTGCGCCATCAATGTACATAGACCGACTGTTTTTAAAGTAACCGTCTTACCACCGGTATTTGGTCCTGTAATCACGATTGCTGTAAATTCGCGACCAAATTCAATATTATTGGCAACTGCAATATCACGATCAAGTAGCGGGTGTCTCGCTGCAGTTAATTTAATATAGCCGTCTGCATTCATTGTTGGTTTTGAACATTTATTCGCTTGTCCATATTTAGCTTTTGCTAAAATGACATCGATTTGACCTAGTACTTGTACCATGACGAATAATTCATGCGCCACTTCTTGTACCATACCTGATAGTACACCTAAAATACGCTCGATTTCTGCTTTTTCTTTCACTTTTAAACTATGAATTTCGTTATTCGCTTGCACGACTGAATCAGGTTCAATGTAAAGTGTTTGACCAGATGAAGATTGGTCATGCACAACACCACCATAGTGGCTACGATATTCAGCTTTTACAGGAATTACAAAGCGGTCATTACGAATCGTAATAATCGAATCTGATAACATTTTTGCAGCATTCGTGCCACGCGTTAAACTCGCTAAACGTTCACGTACACGTCCTTCTTGCATACGTAATTGCTGACGAATTGTACGAAGTGCTGAACTCGCTGAATCTGTCACATGAGCATTATCATCAATACAGCTATTAATCTCATGTTGTAGTCCTGTTAAAATCGGAAGTTGTTCCTTTTTCTCTTCAAAATAAGGAATCTCTAAGTCTTCGTCTATCATTATTTCTTCGATGAATTCTCTAAAAATACGACTAGCACGAATAGTTGACGAGATCTCCATCAATTCTGATGGACTAAGTACACCGCCAATTTGTGCACGTCTCGCGCTTGGACGAATATCAAAAATGCCACCAAGTGGTACATTCGAGCGAAGACGTAAAATGGCAAGTCCCTCGTCCATTTCATCTAATAAACGATTTACTTCTTCTAAAGTTGTTTCTGGTTTTAATTGTTCAATCGTTGATTTACCAATTGAATTCGTACAGTAATTAGCAACCTGTTCAATAATTTTTTCATATTCTAGTGTTTTCAATGCGCGTTCTGCAATCATTCAAAACACCTCCTCATTTATTCGTTAAAAACTCCATAAAGCGCTCAAATGACCATGTATTCACAATTAAATCTTTATGAAGCCATGCTTTTTGCGCATATTTTGTACCGATCTCCATATAACGTAACTGTTCAATAGCATGTGCATCTGTATTAATCGCAACTTTCACACCTGCTTTTGCAGCCATTTCTAAATGTTCGATACATAAGTCCAGTCGATACGGATTGGCATTCAGCTCTAAAATCTTACCGTATTCTTTTGCCCATGCAATCAATTGTTCCATATCTGGATTATATCCATCACGCTGATGAATAACCCGTCCTGTTGGATGGGCAATCATGTCAACATGTGGATTTTTCATCGCCGTATGCAATCGTTCCATAATTTGTTCTTGTGGTTGACTAAAACTTGAATGAATCGACGCAATAACAAAATCTAAATTCGCCAGTACATCATCTGAAAAATCAAGTGTGCCATCTGGTAAAATATCCATCTCTGTACCGCGTAATAAGTGAAAGCCTTCTACTTGTTTATTAAAAGTGAAGATTTCTTCTTGTTGTTGTAGCAGTCGTTCTGGTGTTAAACCATTCGCTACTTTTAAATATTGCGAGTGGTCGGTAATCACACCATGCGTATATCCCTTCTCGATTAAAGCTCGTCCCATTTCTTCGACTGTATGCGCACCGTCTGACCATGTCGTATGCATATGCAAATCTGCGCGAACATCTTCTATTGTAACAAGCTTTGGTATATCCGTATAGCTTTCAAACTCACGTTTTCCTTCACGTAAAGTCGGTGGAATGAAAGGTAAATCAAAGTGTGCGAAAAATTCTGTTTCGGTTTGGAAAGTTTGCATCGTACCATCTGCTAATTCCACACCATATTCACTAATTTTTTCACCGCGTTCTTTTGCGATTTGGCGCATGCGCACATTATGATCTTTAGAACCTGTAAAGTGGTGAAGTGCTGTTGCATACTGTTCAGGTTCTACAATGCGAAAATCGACATTCGGTGCATCTTCACCTGTTAAAACAACGGATATTTTTGTATCGCCAGCTGCAATTACTTCTGCTGCTTCTACTTGCGCTAAAATAGCTTCTTTTACAGCAGTCGGTTCATTTGTCGCAATCATATAATCTACATCTTTACTCGATTCTTTGATTCGTCGATAACTACCTGCCACTGAGAACGTATCGATTTCTTCAATTGAAGCAAGAATCGCATCTAACTTCGGCACGATTGTTTCTAATTGCCAAAGCGGATGACTTTCTGAACGCTTACCCAACTTTTCAAGTTCAGTGAGAATTTTTTCTTCGGTCTTTTTAGCAAAACCAGCAAGTTGCTGTACACGCCCTTCTTCACAAGCTGCTTTTAACGATTCAGCTGAATCAATGCCGAGTTCAGCGTATAATTTTGCAATTTTCTTACCGCCGAGTCCTGGGATTTTTAATAAAGGTGGCAGTCCTACAGGTACTTCTTGTTGTAATTGCTTCAACTCAGATGACTCGCCAGTTTCAAGCAATTCCGTAATAACGGAAGCCGTTCCTTTACCAATTCCTTTTAAAGCTGTTACGTCATCTATTTCTTCCATACTGCGCGGATCGTTTTCAAGTGCTGCACCTGCTTTACGATAGGCAGAAATTCGAAAGGCATTTGCGCCTTGTAACTCTAAATAGGTAGCAATCTTTTCTAGTACTTTGATAACTTCTTTTTTATTCATGTTCTTCAAACTCCTTCTGAAAAAAAGAGCTACTCACGAAAAACGGAGCAGCTCTCTTTGATTAGGTTGGTGGTATGTAATTACTGTAAATACACGAACCACATCTTTTGGAACATCGATGATAAAATCGGTGTAAATTCCAATATGACTTTCGTTAAAATTGAGCTTTCTACATATTTTTGAATCGAATCGATTGGTAGTAATGCTAACACATATAAAATGATGAATAACATAATATAGCATTGTACAAAACCAAGTAATGAACCGAGGAAGCGATTGAATACGCCGAGTACTGGTACATCCTTTAAGAAATCAAAAATTGAGAATAAGATGCTTAATACAATTTTAATAACAAAGAAAATAATAGCAAATGCAAGCAATTGATAGAATGTTAAATTCAAATCAAGTGCGTCATTGGCAAACTTCAGTGCCGTATTTTCCGTAACTGCTGGATATGGAACCCATAGTACGATTTTCTCTGCAAAAGGCTTATAATAAATATAAGCCACGATTAGCGCAACTAGTAGACCGACCAAGTTCAACAACTGCGTGATGAACCCTTTTTTATAGCCGGATACAAGTGCTGCTATAAATAATATAATGATAAGTAGGTCAATCATTCACTTCATCCTTTTGTTTATTCAGTTCCGCCTCTAAGGCTTCATATTTTTGTTGCAGCTTCATTAAATCATTTACTGCGTTGGCAGCAGTAAGTACAGCGAGTTGGGTACTGCTAAGCACAGGGTTTGCAAGTTTGATCTCTCGCATACGCTCATCTACTGTGGCAGCGACAGCACGCATATGAGCAGTTGACTCTGGTCCAACCATATTGTATGTTTGACCATATATTTCAATGGCAATGCGATTTTTCGGACAATCTCCCAACAGTATCCCTCCCTTAAAAATCTCATTCTCATCATACCATGAAATCATTCATTCTGTGAATAATGATACAACGAAAGGTGTTAAAAATATGTCTAATATTGTCATTCAACTAACAAAAGAAGCACAACAGAAAGTTCACGCGCATTACACACCCTATAAAGTCGAGCGTAATGCACCTGGGGTTGTATTTGCAGCAAAAGCAAATGGAGTCTCGATCACGTCTTATCGCTCTGGAAAAGTTATGTTCCAGGGTGGACGTGCGGCAGAAGAAGCGCAACAGTTCGGTATACCAAACCCATCAAAGAATGTGACGTCATCGAAGGGCGATACGTTGCCTGAAGATTTTGCATCAAAGTCTGTCATCGGTTCAGATGAAACAGGTACGGGTGATTACTTTGGCCCGATTACAGTTGCAGCTGTCTATGTTCCTGCTCATCAAATTGAACTGGTAAAAGAACTTGGCGTGAAAGATTCAAAAATGCTAACAGATGACTTCATGCGAAAGATTGCACCTGATTTGATTAAGACACTTACGTACTCACTACTCATCTTACACAATCCAAAGTATAATGAAGTGCAAGCGAAGGGCTGGTCTCAAGGGAAAATTAAAGCCGTTCTTCACAATCAGGCACTCAAAAAAGTCTTAGCTAAAATTGCACCTGAAAAACCTGAAGCCATCTTAATTGACCAATTTGCTGAGCGTAATACGTATTATAATCATTTGAAAAACGAAAAGGAAATCGTACGCGAAAATGTGTTATTTGCTACGAAGGCTGAACAACTTCATCTCTCTGTAGCTGCCGCTTCGATTATTGCACGCTATGCTTTTTTACGTGAGATGGACCGTCTATCAAAAGAAGTCGGTGTGACTTTACCAAAAGGAGCTAGTGCAAAGGTCGATGAAGTTGCTGCGCAAATTTTATTGACGCAAGGTGAGGACGCACTTTATGAAGTGACGAAATGGCACTTTGCGAACACGACGAAAGCTTCTCGAATCGCTTCTAAAAAACGTCTCATTTAATCAATACAACAAAAAGGAGGAATTCCCCCATAATGGAATTCCTCCTTTTCTTATGCTCGATTGATTATTCGCCTTTTACTGGTTCGTCAGCAGTTAATTCTACTTTTTCGATACCATCTTTTGCTAAGTAATCAATTGTCCAGTTTTTAACGCGTTTGTTCACAGGAATGATTTCCGTACGGAAGTACATTGGAACTGTTGCTGCGTTATCTGACATGAATTCTTGCCACTTACTGAATGCTTCTGCACGGTATTTTGGATCTAAAGCTTCTGGTGAATCGATGTCTAATAATAATTTTTCAAGTTCGGGTGAAGTATAACGGCTATAGTTGAACTGAGCTGCTTTTGAGTAAAGACCGATTGGTGATGGGTTTGTACCTGTACCCCATGCTGCCATATACATATCGATATCTTTATCGTCTGCTTTTACTTTTTCATAGAATGAGTTGAACTCAATTAGACGACCTGTTGATAATTCTACTTTTAGACCAACATCTTTCCAGTTTTGGATGTAGAATTGTACAATTTTATCATCTTTATCTGATCCAGCCATACCTGCTAACTTAATTGTAAGTGGTTTACCGTCTTTATCTTCACGGTAACCGTCGTTGTTTGTATCTTTATAACCTGCTGCGTCTAATAATTCTTCAGCCTTTTTCTTGTCGTATTTGTAGCCTTTTAATGAATCATCATAGAATGACGAGAATACTGGTGGAATTAAAGAGTTAGCACGTGTACGTAAACCATCATAATATACATCTGCTACTTCTTCGATATTCATTGCGTAAGCAATTGCTTGACGTAATTGTTTATCGTTCATTTTTGCATTTTCATCTACTACAACTTCTGATTTTTTAGAATCCCATTTACCTAGTTTGAAACCTAAGTAAGAGTAAGCTAATTCTGGACGACCTAAAATTTCAATGTTTTTGAAGTCTTTGATTGAAGCGTAATCATTTGCTGGGTAGTTTGGTACTGAAACATCGTATTTACCTGCTTTTAATGCTGCTGCCATTGAAGCTGAAGGAACAACTTCGATAACTACTTTGTCTAATTTTGGTTGACCTTTGTAGTAGTTTTTGTTCGCTACTAATTCTACTGATTCGCCTTTAACGATTTTGTTAATAACGAATGCACCTAATGTTACAGGGTTTTTACGTACTGCGTCTGATTTTTGTAAATCTTTTACAGCGATTTTTTCTAACTGATGTTTTGGAGCTGCGTAACCCCATAAACCGTCACCGCCAGAGTAGATTGCTGGTGAGATCTTTTTGAATGAGATTTCAGCTGTGTAATCATCAATCTTTTTAATACCTGAGATGTCTTTTGCTTTACCGTCATGGTATTCTTTTGCGCCTACGATATTTTGGAAGTCTGTATCGTAACGTACACCTGTGTAGTCTTTATCGCCGATGATATAGTAAGGATAGATAACATCATCAATTGTAAATGGTTGATCATCTGACCATTTAACGTCTTTTTTGATTGTAATTGTTGCTTTTTTAGCATCTGTATCTACATCTAATTTTGCAAGACCATCATTATCGATTAAGAAGTCTTCTTTTGTTGTGAAAATTGAGTTTGAAGTATAGCTTAAGATTTCTGCATCATATGCATCTTCATATACTTCGTAAAGGAATAAACCTTTGAATGGTGCATCTGATTGTAATGCTACTTTTAATGTACCACCCTTAATTGATTCGTCTTTATTCGTCGTTTGTAACGGGAATTTTGACGTATCTACTTTTTCTTTTTGGTTACTTTTTTCGCCGCTCTTGTCGCCGCCGCCACATGCTGCTAATACAAGCATGATCGCCGCAAGAACTGTTAGTAATAGCCAATTCTTTTTGTTCATTTCATTTCCTCCCCTTTTTTAACCTAATCTTTGTTTTGAATCTGCTGCTCGACGTAAAGCTTGTCCAACATAATTTATTGCCAGCATCAATACGAGAATGAGTATTGACGCGGGTAACCATACCCACCAATTGTTTTCAAGAACAACTGGGTTACTTGCAGCCCCTACCAATGTCCCTAAACTCGGTACATTTGGCGGTAGACCAAATCCTAAATACGTAAGACCTGTTTCAATGCCGACATTTCCGGCAAAGTTCAGTGTCAGCTCAACAATTAGTAATGAGCTAATGTTTGGCAAAATACCTTTTAACATAATGGCAAAATTGCCTGTCCCCATCGTTTTAGAGGCACTTACATAATCACGTTTCCCCTCGGAGAGCACTTTACTTCGAATTAACCTCGCTGTTCCTACCCACAAGAATGCGCTCATGATGAGTACAAATGTGGTGACATTATATTTTGGAACAATCGTTACGAACACGATGATGATCATCAATGTTGGTAATGTCATGTAGAAGTCCATAATACGCATGATGATGGCATCAACGATTCCGCCAAAGTATCCAGCGGCTAAACCAATACCAACACCAAGTACACCTGTAATTAACGTAATCGCAATGGCAATCGTTAACGAGTTACGTGTACCGAGAATTAACTGACCTAGGATGTCACTACCACCCTGATCTGCCCCTAGAATGAAACCATTCGTTCCCGGTTGTGCAAATTCATCATATAGACTAATTTGCATTAATTCTTCTCGGTCAATCGTGAATGCCCAAACGAATGTGACAACGATAATACCGACTAATACGATGAGTGAAGTCATCGCTAATTTATCTTTTTTAAACTCACGCCATACAACCTTTAATCCAGTTGCGGGCGTTCCTTCATCTTGTTGTAAGAGTGTTTTTTCTTCAATTTGTTGCATCTTTCTCACCTCTTTATTTTCGATTATGTCCTAATCAATACGGATTCGTGGATCAACGATACTCATTACAATGTCGGAAATTAAACTACCTAGTAAAGATAGGAATCCGAATAATAGTACGAGCGCTGTAATAACAGAATAGTCACGCTGCCCTAATGATTGAATGAATAGTTGCCCCATTCCTGGATAACCGAAAATTGTTTCGATAAAGATGGAACCACCAAGTAAACCTGTAATTGTAAAACCAATGAATGCTGCAATTGGTAATAATGAATTACGGAAAATGTGTTTTGAATAAATGACCTTCATCGGTACACCTTTACTTCGCGCTGTTTTTACATAATCTTGTGTTTTTGCATCGATTACTTCTGAGCGTAAGTATTGAATGATTGTTGTTGTACCTAATAAAGCGAATGTAATACCTGGTAAGATAAGATGATAAATTTTATTCCATACATAATCCCATGTGCCAGGGTCATATTTCACATCGACCGTTCCACTAGTTGGGAACCAATCGAGTTTATAACCAAATAAGAATAAGAAAATTAAGCCAAGTACAAATGTCGGAATCGCATATGTAATGAAGCTATATAATACTGTTCCTTTATCAAACCAAGTACCTTGATAACGACCTGCATAAATTCCAAGTGGAATCGCGATTAAATATAAAAGAATGACACTGAATAGTGATAACCAAAGTGTATTTAATGCACGTTCTCCGATTAGGCTAGATACGCTATCTTTGAATGCATAGCTTGTTCCAAAGTCCCCTTGAAGTGCATTCGTAATCCAATTCCAATACTGTACATACCATGGATCATTCCAGCCTGCTAACTCACGTAATTCTTCGATACGGTTCGGGTCTGTTTCAGGTGTTACAAGACCTGTTAATGGATCGCCCGGCATCAATTTAGCTAACCAGAAAATGATTAAACTTAATACAATTAGTTGAGGAATCATAATTAAGATTCGTCTGACGATGGTTTTCCACATACTATTGTGCCTCCTTCTCAGCTGCTGACATCGCTACTTTATGCGTAGCTGAAATGACTTGAAGTGGGTAAACCTTTCCGTCTGCATCATAGTACTTTTGAGCATTTTCACGGTAAGCTTGTTCCACTGCACGACGCTCCATTTTTCGTTCAAAGCGTGTCTCAGGTTCGATTGTTGGAATTGCAGATAATAAACGGTTCGTGTAAACATGTTTTGAATGTTTATAAATATCTTCTTTCGTTCCCTGTTCAACAAAACGTCCTTTATACATGATAGAGATATGATCACACATATGGCGAACAACACCTAAGTCATGCGAGATGAATAGATAACTTAACCCATATTCAGTTTGAATATCTTTCATAAAGTTCAGAACTTGTGCTTGTACTGATAAGTCAAGCGCTGATACAGGTTCATCGGCAATAATCATCTTCGGCTTACACGCTACTGCACGCGCAATTCCTAGACGCTGCTTTTGACCACCAGAGAATTCATGTGGATATTTTAATAAAGCTTCTTCTGACATCCCAACGATTTCAAGCAGCTCAATCATATGGCGCTTTTCTTCTGTTGGTGATAGATTCATAAAGTTACGAATCGGCTCTGCTAATACATCTTGTACACGTTTTCTAGGATTCATCGCTGACGTTGAATCTTGGAAAATCATTTGAATATCACGTGTGAATGCACTATTACGTGTACGACGTTTATTCGTTACATCTTCACCTTCATAAATCACTTGACCTGATGTAATTTTTTCGAGTCCAATAATTGCTTTTCCTGTTGTCGACTTCCCTGAACCTGATTCTCCGACTAAACCATAAGTTTTGCCTTTTTCAAATTCCATCGATACACCATCTACTGCATAGACATGGTCTACTACTGTATTAAAGAAGCCACCTCGAATTGGATAATGTACATGTAAATCTTTAATTTGTATGAAGCTCATGATTTAGTCCTCCTTCCTCATGTTCAAAATGGAAGTCTTTCCAGCACGTACAACGTACAAAATGTTCTGGACTGATTTCGTGTAGTGATGGATTGTCCTCATGTTTAGAAGGATCAATCCAAGGAATACGTGGTGCAAAACGACAACCCGTTCTTGGCATTTTCGTTAATGTTGGAACCATTCCATGGATAACTTCTAATCGATCTTGGTCGTGATCCACTTGTGGAATTGAATTTAATAATGAACGTGTATATGGGTGCTTTGGATGGCTGAACAGCTCTTCAACAGATGCGAGTTCAATAATTTGTCCAGCATACATAACTGCTACACGATCAGCCACTTCAGCTACTACACCTAAATCATGTGTAATCAAAATAATTCCCGAATTCGTTTCTTCTTGTAAGTCATTTAATAAATCTAAAATCTGTGCTTGAATCGTTACATCTAAAGCAGTTGTTGGTTCATCCGCAATCATAATTTTCGGTTTGCATGCAATCGCAATCGCAATGACAACACGCTGTCTCATCCCACCTGACAATTGATGTGGATATTGTCTTGCAACACGTTCTGGATGACTAATACCTACTTGATCTAATAATTCTAAAACACGTTTTTGACGTTCTTGTTCACTTAATTTTGTATGGTATTTTAATGTTTCGGCAATCTGATCGCCAATACGCATGAGTGGATTAAGGGCTGCAAGTGGGTCTTGGAAAATGAAGCCAATGTCATTTCCTCGAATTTTATTCAGTTGGTCTTCTTTTAATGTCGCTAGGTTCTGATCGTTGTATAAAATCTGACCATCTACTTTTGTATTGTTTGCCACATGTAAACCAACAATAGAAGTGGCTAACGTACTTTTACCACAACCTGACTCCCCTACAATTGCTAACACTTCATTCTCACGTAGTGTTAAATTGATATCTTCAATTGCTGCATAATACTGATCTTTGATTCGGAAACTTGTATGTAAGTTTTCAATTTTTAGTAATTCTTTTGATGTATTCAAAATATTGCCCCTTTCCAATCTAGCTCGAATATTCTAACTATTCAAAGCGTATGATTCTTTTTATACATACGATGTATAAATTTCGAATACCGAAACAATTAGACTTTTAAAATAAATTCCCTTATGCAATTCATGCATAAATTCCGATTATCGGAATTTTCTTAAAGGGAAATATGTTTTATTTGTCTTAATATAACACAATTTTTAATTTTTTGTCTATTTTTTGTAAAAAATTTTTAAAATATTCTTAAAAACGAGAAAATTGAGTTTACTTTTATGTAAATCCATTTCCTATATTTTGCATTATAGCATAGCAATAACATATAACATATACTTTTTTCCAAAAAAAGAAGAAGAAAACCACACAAAATAGAATTTTGTGTGGTTTAACGAGCATTTTAAATTATCGAACCTCTACATTCGCTTGTTCTTTTAACGCTGCCATTACTTCATCATGCACTGCTACGACTTCTTCATCCGTTAATGTTTTCTCTGGATTAAAGTACGTTAATGTAAATGCAAGTGACTTTTTGCCTTCTGGCATGTTTGCACCTTCATATAAATCGAATACATGTACTGATTTTAATAATGTACCACCAGCTTCACGAATAATTGCTTCAATTGTTCCTGCCTCTAATGTACGATCTACAACTAATGCAATATCACGTGAGATGGATGGGAAGCGTGGAATTGGTTGACAAACTAAAGGTTCCACTTCTGCTCCAGCTAATTGTTTAAAGTTTAGCTCTGCTACATATGTCTCTTTTAAGCCAAGTGCTTTTTGTTCTTTCGGGTGTAATTGTCCGAAGAAACCTACTACTTCACCATCTAATACGATTGATGCAGTACGACCTGGGTGCATACCTTCTTGTTTTGAAGTTACGTACTGAATACGCGCAGATAGACCTAATTTTTCAAGTAACCCTTCGATTACACCTTTTAACACGAAGAAGTCTACTTGCTTATGTTCGCCTTGCCATGCGTTTTCAAGCCATTTACCTGTCATAACGATTGATAGATGTTCTTCTTCATTTGGTAAGCCATCTTCGCCTTTACCTAGGAATACAGAACCAATTTCGTATAATGCGACTAATGGAATTTGACGTGATACATTATGCACTGCTGCCTCGATTAAATGTGGTAATAAACTTTGGCGTAATGTACTATGTGCCTCACTCATTGGCATCATAAGACGTGTTGTTTCTTCTGTTTTTAATGCGTATTTTTGCGCTAATTCATCTGATGTTAATGAGTATGTTAACGCTTGGAATAAACCACTGCCTTCTAAATGATGACGTGTTACGCGACGTTTTTCTTGATATGGTGTTAAGCCACCTACTGATGTTTCTGCTACAGGAATTGTTTTTGGAATCTCGTCGTAACCATACATACGCGCGATTTCTTCTACGATATCTTCTTCAATTTTAATATCTTGACGACGTGTTGGCGCATCTACGATTAATAAACCGTTCGCTGTTTCTACATCAAAACGTAGACGTTTTAAAATCGATACCATCTCATTTAATGAGATTTTCATACCTAGACGTGAGTTGATGAAGTCAGGTGACACAGCTACGCGAGCTGAAGTTTTATCTAATTCATCTACAAGTACTGTTCCTTCTAATACTGTTCCACCAGCGATTTCAGCCATTAACTGCGCTGCACGTTCTGCTGCTGGTAATACGCGGTTCGGGTCAATCCCTTTTTCAAAGCGCGCACTCGCATCACTACGTAAGCCTAAATCTTTTGATGTGTAACGAACAGATAACCCTTCAAAGTAAGCCGATTCAATCACAACGGTTGTTGTCTTATCTGTTACTTCTGAATCGAATCCACCCATAACACCTGCTACTGCAACTGGCTCTTCACCATTTGTAATTACAAGGTTCGAAGCTTTTAATGTGCGGTCTTTTCCGTCTAGTGTTTTAATGTTTTCGCCTTCTGTCGCTAAACGAACAACGATTTCACCTGTTTTTAGTGCATCGTAATCGAATGCATGAAGCGGTTGACCATATTCCATTAAAATATAGTTTGTAATATCAACTACGTTATTTAATGGACGAACGCCTACAGCCATTAATGCTTGTTGTAACCATAATGGTGATTCCGCAATTTTTACATTCTCCACAACTTTCGCTGCATATAGTGGATTTTGTTCTAATGCTTCTACACGTACATTTAATACGTCTGCTGCTTTTTTCGTTGTTGCTTCATACTTGATTTCAGGTAGGTGAATTTCACGATCTAGAATTGCCGCTACTTCATAAGCTACACCTAACATACTCATGGCATCTGAACGGTTTGGTGTAAGACCTAATTCTAATACCACATCATCTAAACCTAATACTTCAACTGCATCTGAACCTACTGGTGTATCTGATGGTAATACGTAAATACCTTCAGCATATGCTTTTGGTACAACTTTACCTTCGATACCTAGTTCTTGAAGTGAACAAATCATACCGTTTGATACTTGTCCACGTAATTTAGCTTTTTTAATTTTTCCGCCTGGTAAATGTGCGCCTGGGCGTGCAACAATGACTTTTTGTCCTACCGCTACATTCGGTGCACCACAAACGATTTGTGAATATTCTTCTTCGCCAAAATCAACTTGGCAAATATTTAATTTATCTGCTTCTGGGTGTTTTTCTTTTTCTTTTACTTCTCCAACCATTAGCTTTTTAAGACCAGCTGATAAGTCGATGATGCCATCTACTTCAATCCCTGCTCGTGTAATTTTTTCTGCTAATTCTGCTGGTTCAAAACCTGAAATGTCAACATACTGTGCTAACCATTTTAATGATACATACATGCGTTATTCCTCCTAATCTTCTGCTCTTTGGAATTGTTCTAAGAAACGAACGTCATTCGTATAGAAATCACGAATATCTTCTACACCGTAACGTAACATCGCAATACGTTCTTGTCCCATACCAAATGCAAAGCCTGTTACTTTTTTAGGATCATATCCTGCCATTTCAAGTACGTTCGGGTGAACCATACCTGCACCTAGAATTTCAATCCAACCTGTGTTTTTACATACATTACATCCTGAACCGCCACATTTGAAGCATGAGATATCCATCTCAACTGATGGCTCTGTGAACGGGAAATAGCTTGGACGTAAACGAATTTCGCGTTCGTCACCGAACATCTTCTTCGCAAATACATCTAATGTTCCTTTTAAATCACTCATACGAATGTTCTCACCGATCACTAAACCTTCAATTTGATTGAATTGGTGTGAATGTGTTGCATCATCGTTATCGCGACGGAATACTTTACCTGGGCAAATAATACGGATTGAAGAACCTTTTTTCTCTTCCATCGTACGCGCTTGTACAGGTGATGTATGTGTACGCATTAAGATTTCTTCTGAAATATAGAATGTATCTTGCATATCACGCGCTGGGTGACCTTTTGGTAAGTTTAATGCTTCAAAATTGTAGTAATCTTTTTCTACTTCTGGACCTTCTACTACTTCATAGCCCATACCGATGAATAAGTTTTCGATTTCTTCTGTTACACGTGTTAATGGATGTGCATTCCCTACTTTAATTGTGCGACCTGGTAGTGTTACATCAATTGTTTCTTGAGCTAATTGTGCTTCCACTGCTTTTTCTTCTAATTCAACCATACGTGCTTCTAATACTTCTTGTACTTCGCCACGTACTTCATTCACAAGAGCCCCCATTTTTGGGCGTTCTTCGGCAGGAAGTTTACCCATGCCTTTTAATAAATCTGTAATTGGACCTTTTTTACCTAAATAAGCAACACGTACATCATTTAATTCTTTTGTATTTGTTGCTGCTTGAATACGATCCAATGCTTCTTGTTTTAACTGTGTTAATTGTGCAGCCATTTCCATCGTAAAATTCCTCCTTTTATTGGATGATCAACCTGTTGTAAGCATAAAAAAATCGCCCCTTAAAAAAGGGACGAGGATTATATCGCGTTACCACCCTAGTTATTGCATACGTTCATGCAATCACTTCGTTGAATTAACGGCTCATTTGCCGGCGTACCTTTACAGCTAATGCTGGTCCCGGACGCTGCTAACGGGGTGAACTTCTTCTATTATAGAGGCACATCTCCACTTTCAGTCTATGGTGGACACTCCCTAATTGCTTATAATAGCGTACTTTTCCCGATCATCGCATTTGAATTATGTGTTCATACTCAACTATTATAAACGCTTTAATGCCATACTTCAAGTGTTACTCGGCAGTTGCAAAGTGATATAGAACAATTCCAGTCGCTACTGCTACATTTAATGACTCAGCGCCACCCATAATCGGAATGATGACATTCTTCGTCGTTTTTGTTAGTAATTCTTTTGAAATACCACTACCTTCATTCCCCATAATGACTGCAAATGAAGGTGTCTTTTGTACTTGGTTATATACCACAGATGTCGCATCAAGTGCTGTTCCATAAATCGGAATATCACGTTCTTGTAATTGTTCTACCCAATCTACTAGCTCACCGCGCAATACAGGTAAATGGAAAATAGAACCCTGTGTTGATCGAATTGTTTTCGGATTGAATGGGTCTGCACTACCTTTTCCTAAAATAACAGCATCCATCCCCGCTGCATCTGCTGTTCGAATCATCGTACCGACATTACCGGGGTCTTGTACAGCATCAATCAGTAAAAACTTCTTCCATGAAGACTTTACTTCAAAATCAGGTTGTTTGCAGTGTGCAAAAATGCCTTGTGTACGTTCTGTCTCTGCCAATTCTGCTGCGATTGCCGCTGTTACTTCTACCATATAAATGTTGTCAATATTCCATGTAGCAGGAATTTCAACACCTTCTCGTACAATTAAGTTTAAAACATCTGTACCTTGAAGTGCTTCTTCTACTAAATGGAAACCTTCTACTAAAAACTCACCAGATTGGTCACGTTCTTTGCGTGTTGTTGCTAATTTTTTCCAATATTTCACTAATGAATTTGATAATGATTCAATTCTTTTCATTCATAAACCGCCTTTTTACATCGTTAATACTATTTTGCCAAACTGTGTACTCTCTTGCAACTGCTGAAATGCTTGTGTCGCATGTTCGATGGCATATGTTTGTTCAACGATTGGGCGAATGTGATGTGCTTCCATGAAAGAAAGACATGCACGAAATTCTTCTCGACTCCCCATTGTCGTCCCATGTAATGTGTACTGACCGTAGAAAAAGTCACGTAAATTAATCGTTGTTTCATCTGCTGTTGTTGCGCCGAATGTTACTAGTGTACCACCCTTTTTTAAAACAGCCAATGAACGATTAAAAGTTGCTGCACCAACGCTATCAATGACAAGGTCGACTGTCTCATGCTGAAGTGCCGCGTTCCAGTCCTCTGCTGTATCAATTACGAGATCTACACCGAGTTGTCGTACTTTTTCACGCTTCTCTTCTGAACGTGAACTCGTAATAACTCGCGCGCCTATATTCTTCGCAAATTGAATCATAAATGTCGCAACACCGCTACTTCCACCTGGAATAAATACCGTCTGCCCTTTTTGTAATTGTCCTTTTGTAAAGAGTGCACGATAACCTGTTAATGGAGCAATCCCAATCGTCGCTGCTTCTTCCGTTGATAAGTAGTCCGGTTTTCGTTCAATTTGTTCTGCTGAAATGACGATTTTTTCTGCAAATGTCCCTTGATCTGGTAAACTTAAAATTTCAAAGTCCTCAGGTGGAGCAGGTGTATTATCGAACCAACGAAGAGAAGGATTTATAATAACTTCATCGCCGACTTGCCAACTCTCGATATCTGCTGATACCTGTTCAATAATACCTGTTGCATCTGAACCTAAAATTAAAGGTGCCGCATCTTTCGCTAAACGATTCGGTGTATAAAGGTCCCGACGATTAACACTCGCTGCTTGAATACGAACGAGTACTTCTCCATCTTTTAGTATAGGTTCTGGTCTTTCTCCTACGTGAATTTCGTTTTTTTCTGCATAAACCGCTTTCATTGACATTCTTCCCTTCATTTTTAGTTTATTTATTCATTATATCATTTTTTATATTGCTATTTTAAGAAAATTATATATACTTGAAATTATCAGAATTTTTTAAAAGGTGTGGATATGATGAAAGTTTTAGAATCAATTAGTTCATTTACAGGAAAGTACTTTGCTTTTCTTGTACTCGGAGTTGCTGTCATCTCATTCTTCTTCCCGACAGCATTCCTACCATTCGGAGGCTATATTACAATCATGTTAGGGATTGTCATGTTTGGAATGGGTTTAACATTAAGTGCAAAAGATTTTAAATTAGTTTTAACAAAGCCGCTACCCGTATTGATTGGGATTGTTGCACAGTTTACAGTGATGCCACTAACAGCTCTTGGTATTGCGTACTTACTACAATTGCCACCTGAATTAGCGGCAGGACTTGTATTACTTGGATCCGTACCAGGTGGAACTGCTTCAAACGTAATGGTTTATTTAGCAAAAGGAAATGTTCCTTTATCAATTACAATGACATCTGTATCCACATTATTAGCACCATTCTTTACACCGGTGATTTTATACTTCTTAGCTGGACAGTGGATGCCTGTTAATATGTCTTCGATGTTTATGTCGATTGTACAAGTTATTTTAGTACCGGTTGCACTTGGTATCATCGTTCGTAAATTAGCACCAAACTTAATCGACCGCAGTGTATCGGTTGTACCATTAATCTCAGTTGCTGCCATCATCTTAATCGTTGGTGCAGTAGTTGCAGGGAATCAAGAGAAAATCGCAACAGCTGGCTTAATTATTTTCTTAGCCGTATTCTTACACAATACAG
This sequence comes from Kurthia sp. 11kri321, assembly GCF_001534765.1. Classification (NCBI taxonomy): domain Bacteria; kingdom Bacillati; phylum Bacillota; class Bacilli; order Caryophanales; family Caryophanaceae; genus Kurthia; species Kurthia sp. 11kri321. The sequence goes on along the minus strand of NZ_CP013217.1, from coordinate 875,941 downwards.
CTGGTTTAGTTTTAGGTTATTACGCAGGAAAGATGTGCGGACTTTCATTATCAGACCAACGTGCCATCTCCATCGAGGTCGGTATGCAAAACTCTGGTTTAGGTGTAGCACTTGCTACAGCACACTTAGGACCACTTGCTGCTATTCCAAGTGCATTCGGTGCTGTATGGCATAATATTTCAGGACCAATTATCGCAAGTTACTGGGCACGTCGTCCGATTCCAAATGAATCAAAGCAACAAGTTTCAATTGAAAAGAAACATGCATAACAAAAAGAGAAGTGGGAGGTTAATCTCTCACTTCTCTTTTTTGTTCTCGTTTTATCCAAGTACGGATACAAGTACTGCTTTTTGTGCATGTAGACGATTCTCTGCTTGTTGGAAAATATATGAGTTTTCGCCGTCAATAACAGCTGTCGCAACTTCTTCTTCACGATGTGCTGGTAAACAGTGTAAAAACATATAATCTGGTTTCGCGTATGCAACAAGTTCAGAAGAGATTTGGAATCCTTCAAAGTCTCGTAGGCGTTTTGCTGATTCTTCTTCTTGGCCCATTGAAGTCCACACATCTGTGTAAATTACATCTGCATCTGTTGCCGCTTCAATTGGATCATTCGTAAATGATACCGTACTACCATTTTGTGCTGCGATTGTTGCTGCTTTTAACATGACTTGTTCGGATGGTTCATATCCTTTTGGTGCTGCTACAACGACATCCATTCCTACATGTGCTGCTGCTACCACAAGTGAATGTGCTACATTATTTCCGTCACCAATATACGCTAGTTTCAATCCTTTGAAGTGCCCTTTTACTTCTTTAATTGTTTCAAGATCAGCTAAAGCTTGGCATGGGTGTGAGATATCTGTTAAACCATTAATTACAGGAATTGATGCATGTTCTGCTAATTCTTTCACCATCGCATGTGAATTTGCACGAATCATAATACCATCTACATATCCTGATAATACATGTGCTGTATCATAAACCGACTCACCACGACCGATTTGTAAATCGCGTGCATTCATATACATACCTTTTCCGCCTAATTGGTGCATACCTACTTCAAACGAAATACGTGTACGTGTTGAATTTTTCTCAAAAATCATCGCAAGTGTTTTACCTTCTAATAGTTTCGGACACTTACCTTCTTTTGTAATCGTTTTTAATTGAATCGCTAAGTCGATTAATTGTTGTACTTCTTCACTTGAATAATTCACTAATGATAATAGATCTTTTCCTTTTAAGCTTGTGACAATTTGTAATTGTACCTCTTCTAATAATTTCACACTGCATCGCTCCTGTACGTTTAATTGTTAATTCTCATTATATGTATGTATATTTATTCTGTCAAATGAATTTTTATGTTTTATCTGACTATTTTATCATTTCTAGTAAGATTAGATAAAAAAAGAGTTCGAAGCAGCATATTCGCTTCGAACTCTTGTATGTTTATTCAAATGTAATACGTTGTACTGTTTCAGCATCTAGCTTTTTAATCACTTCAATCACTAATTTCACTGTATTTTCAAAGTCATCGCGATGTAAAATACCTGCATGTGAATGAATATAACGTGTCGCAATACCAATCGAGATTGCTGGTACACCGTTTGCTGTAATGTGAATAGAACCTGCATCCGTACCGCCACCTGGAATTGCTTCATACTGATATGGAATTCCTGCTTCTTCTGCTGTATCAACGACTAAGTCACGTAACCCCTTATGACCGACCATTGATGCATCATAGACAATGATTTGTGGACCTTCACCCATTTTAGAAGCTGCTTCTGAAGGTGAGATTCCTGGTGTATCTCCTGCAATACCGACATCTACTGCAAAACCAATCGCTGGATTGATTTGATGCGTAGCTGTTTTTGAGCCACGTAAGCCCACTTCTTCTTGTACAACACCACAACCGTAAACAACGTTTGGATGTTGTTCATCTTTTAAGCCTTTTAATACTTCAATCGCAATCGCACAACCGATACGGTTATCCCACGCTTTTGCTAGTAAGAATTTATCGTTTTTCATCACTGTAAAATCGAAGTATGGTGCAATCATATCACCAGGGCGAATCCCCCACTCCATTACTTCTTCTTTCGAAGTTGCACCAACATCAATAAACATCTGTTTAATGTCAACCGGCTTATTACGTTGTTCTGCTGGTAAAATGTGCGGTGGTTTTGAACCGATAACACCTGTGACTGTCTCACCTGAACGTGTGACGATTTGAACGCGCTGTGCCAACATTACTTGGCTCCACCAACCGCCAACTGTTTGGAATTTAATAAAACCACGATCATCAATTTGTGTCACCATAAAGCCCACTTCATCTAAGTGTCCAGCTACCATAATTTTCGGACCATCTTCTTGTCCCACTTTTTTTGCAATTAATGAACCGAGACCATCTGTTTCGATTGTATCTGCATACGGTTCAATGTATTGCTTCATGACATCGCGCGCTTCCTTTTCATTACCTGCAATCGCACGTGCATCGGTTAAATCTTTTAGCATGGTTAATGTTTGATCTAATTTCATCTTGAGAAATCCCCCTTGTTGAAGAATACTTCCATTATACAACAGCTTTTAATATCCTGTACGTTGTCGCTCATAATTTTTTTCGTTTTTCGAAATATATGCATCGATAATTTGCTGTGCATCGAATTGTAATGTGCGTGCAATCGCACCATAGCACTTCCAAATCTCTTCATAATTTTCGCGTTCCGGCTCATTTCCAAACACGATAATCGCTTGTTGTGTCTGTAAAAATAATTCTGTTAAAGAAGCATCACGTGCATCTGTTGGCCATTCTGTTAAATCATTAAAACCTTTCATAATACCAAGAGATAATAAAAAGTGTACTGAGTCTACGAATTCTTCTAAAATAACAGCATCTTCTGAAGGACCTTTTGTACTCCAAAATTTGAAACAGCGTGTTTCATTCGCAAGTTCTCCTAATTCTACTAATAACGCTAATGTTTTTTCACGAAAGACATCAAAATCAATCCCCTGTGTCTTTTCGATAAATGCATCTAATTCTTTTTGCATTGTAAATAATTGTTGTAAATTCACGTTCATCATCCTTTCATATGTATAGTATCGAAGTGATCAATAGCTGACAATAAAAAATACCCATCTATTAGAGCGAAGATTGTAAATCCAATAACAAAATGAAGCTTTCTTATTTTATGTCGCCAAATCATCATACCTAAAAATGTACCGAGTCCACCACCGACAATTGTTAAAATCCATAGTGTACGCTCTCTAATACGCCACTTGTGACGAATGGCTCTACTTTTATCAATGCCCATCACAATAAAACCAATCACTGATAATACAATAATCCAAATAGCCATATATACCTCATTTCTATTCGCTTGATTAGTATAACAAAAAAAGAAGAAGGAATCGCTTCGTTTGCGCCCTTCTTCTTACTTATTTTTATTTTTTCACAACATAGGCTTTATTCGCACTAATATATTGTCCTGTACCAATTTTTAAACGTGGCGTTCCTGCAGCGCTCCATGTAACTGCTGTCACTTGAAGTTTTTTACCTTTTGCAATCGTACGTGTCTTATTAGCGAATGACACAGATGTATAAACACCTACATTTGTTTTTGTTTGAATCGTTTTTGGATTTACATAATAATAATCTGAAATATTATTTACAACAGAGCGTGTATAAGCTTTGTTTGCACTCACATAATAACCAGTTGATGTTTTTAATCGTGGTGTTCCGCCATCTGTATAGTCGATGTCTTTAATCGTGAATACGCTATTTGTGCTGTAATTTTTTAATTTTGTCGATGTACTAAATGTCGTACTTTTGTATAAACCTTGTGTCACACGTAACAACGCTTTTTTCGGCACTTTTGTGATATATTCATCAATATCTGAACGTGTTTTCACAACATAGGTACGGTTTGCTGTAATATAGTTACCGTTTTTTAGTTTTAAACGTGGTGTTCCAGATGCACTCTTTTCAACAGCTACAATATCTAATAGCATATTTTTAGGGTGACGTTTTACTTTCGCACTTTCTTTAAAAGTACGTGAATTATATTCATATGCTACTGTTTTTGTTGCAATTTTTTTAGGGTTACTTGTATAGTAACGTGGATTTGAGACAGGTTTTGATGTTGATTGCGTGAAGTAACTTAGGCTTACACCATTTAAACGGTTTAAATCAACATATGTACCAATTCCATCTACTTTCCCTTGGTCTGTAAACTGCCATAATGCATGTGGATATGCTGGTTTAGTTGAACCATAGCGTGGAATCCAGACAAAATCTGCTTTTGATGTATCAAGATTTAATTTATCATATAGATGATTCGCTATGTATAAGCCGATTTTTTTATCTGTATATTTACGTAATTCCGCAACGAATGAATTGACGATTGCACGCATGCTCTCACCAGATTCACTTGTGAATTCTTCTACGTCAATCACATAAAAATTTGCATCTTTACTTGCACGGTTATAAAAATCACGCGCTTCTACTTTAGCATCTGCTGTGTCAGTTGCTAAATGATACGCATATACGCCAAATGGCACATTATATTTTTTAGCACTTGCCTCATAACTTTTATGCCAACGATCTTCTAATACACTTCCATATTGTGTACGAATAATCGCTAAATCAATAACTTTTGAAGCCTTTGCCCAGTCAATATTCCCTTGGTGATGCGAGATATCGACAATAACGGGATCTGTGTATGATTTTGTGCTTAGTGTACGACTTTTAGCGTTCACCGGGTTTGTATCTGTGACATATGGTGTGCCTTCCCATTCGATTTTACGATCAGGATTTGCTGGTGCTAACGTCCCATCTTGTTCTACTGCAGAAGCCGAATTACTTTGCCATGCGACTACTATAAATAACGCAAATAAAAGTGATAGACACCATTTCAATTGTTTTTTCATTTTCCACTCTCCTTTTCAAATTTTTGAGGATTTTATAGCCTGAATTGACTATCCAAATCATAACAAATTTTCCTCTTTACTTATGACACTTTTACGCGTCATTTTAATTTCATATATTAAAATAATATTACATTTTATTTCACCTTGTAATATCCATACTCTTTTTCTTCTATCTGGTTATCTTTTTGAAATAAATGCGTATTTTATATACGCTTTTCCTCATTTTTTAGTATGAATCAAAAAAAGAAGCTAGGTCCTAAAACCTAACTTCTTCTCTATTATTATTGTTCATACCAAGGGATTTGTTTAAATAATGTCTTTTTAGTTGAGACATATTTACCATCTGCTAATTTGAATCGTGGATAGCCTAACTTATTATAAACCACGTCTTGAATATCGAGTACTGTACCGACTGGAACCATCTCTGGATCTTTTTGTTGATCACCGAAAAGTAATGTATCGTATTTATAAATTACTTTTTGTGTACGTAACTTTAAAGATGAATCATATTCTAAGAAGTAGTTTTGAATAGTTGCTGGTACTTCGACTACATCATTTTTATCTGCTGAGATAAATCTGCCATTAATAATTGCAAAACGATTTTCGCCTGAACCATTATAAACTACACGACTTACATTAAAAATCGTATTCGCTGGAACAAACTCTGGTGATGTATTACTTGTTGATGAACGATATGAATATAAATTACGAATTGTCATGACTTGTTTTACATTATCATTTGTTGTATAGAAATTCGACGTAGCAGAAGTTTTTAATACTAAACTTTTACTAGCACTAATATATGAACCATCTGCTAGTTGAAGGCGTGGAATACCTGTTGAAGATTTCACTACCTTTTTAACTTTTAAACGTGTTCCCTCTTTGTAGCTTTTCTTTTTATTTTTTTTATCAAAGCTTGTTTTCTTATAAACATTTACAGGTTTCTTTAAAAGAACATATTTAGGATTCGTTACATAATATTTTTTAACGAGTTCTGAGTTTGAAATTGTTGTTACTTTATTTGTAAAGTATTCTAACTTTGTTCCACCTGCTAAACGATTTAAATCAACATTTCCATTGATTCCTGGAACGCGTCCGCTATCAGTATATTGCCAAAGTTGATGTTTATAAATGGGGCCTGAATAACCATAACGTGGAATCCAGACAAAATTAAATTTACTTGCATCTAATTTGAATGATGAATACTTGTGGTGCGCTACATATAAACCAATTTTTTTATTCGTTAATTTACGCATTTCCTTCATATACTCATTAATAATAGTACGCATAGAGTACCCTTTTTTATTCGTCTGTACTTCTACATCTAAAACATAAAATTCTGTATCTTTACTCGCACGATTATAGAATGAGCGCGCTTCTGCACGTGCTTCTGCTGGTGTACCAGCTCTTACAAAAGAATAAACACCAAATGGCACATTGTATTTTTTAGCATTGGATTCATATGTACGATGCATATAATCTTCTAATTTTCCATCTTGTGTACGAATAATCACTAAATCAAGCGCTTTTGATGCTTTTGACCAATCAATATTACCTTGCCATTTTGAAATATCTGCAATAACAGGATCATTTGCAGATTGTTTTACAAGTTTTGCATTGGCTGGGTATTCCCATTTCACAACACTCTCAGGTTTTGCAGTATTTTTATGTGTCTTGGCTTCACTATTTTGCGAGAATCCAAAGAGACTAAATACAACAAGTAATAGGGCTAAACCATAAACTTTTTTCATCTTTCCCTTCCTTTCACGTTCTCTCTATTCTTTCTTCTTTTATTATATCGTATAAGAAGAAAGAATTATTATTACAAACAAATAACATTTTATTTTTTATTATTTTTTTATCCATAAAACCTTATTTTAATATTATTACGTGAAATAATATTAAAAATTACTATGTATATACCTAAAAAAGCAAAAGAAAGTTCAATCAAAATAAGTATTAAGAATTAGTCATAATAATGGAATCAAAAGTAGGCTAAACAAAAATTTCACTTCGCTTTTTTAGCGTTCACAACACAAAACTGGAACCGCGCCACAGCGTGATTCCAGTTTTTCTTATGGTCATATGAGGTATTATTTTTACACGTATGTTCTAGCTTGTGTTATTTAATTTTTCAAACCCGATACAACTCCATGTTAAATCGAATTAAATATTCATTGCTGGTCCAAAGAATTCGTAATGAATTTGGTCACGACTCATGCCCAGTTCAGTTAGAGAAGCAATCACTTCGTGCATGAATCCTACAGGTCCACATAAATATACTTCACCTGTTAAATCAACTTGCTCAGCTAACATTTCTTTCGTAATTTTCCCTGCTACATCTGAAGCGTGTTGTACATATGTCACATTTTCAGGAATGGCAATACGGCATAACGCTTTTTCAAATGCATGCTCATTTAAGTGGGATGCACTATGAATCAATTTCACTGCGGCTTTATTTTCGCTTGCTGCTTTTTCAAACATACTAATTAATGGTGTAATTCCAACACCGCCTGCGATGAATGTGACTGGTTTTTCTGTTGCTTCATAAACAAATGAACCAGCTGGTGCACTAATTGATAGCGTATCGCCAACTTGTACATAGTCATGTAAATAGTTCGATGCTTTACCGATTGGTGTATTTTTTTGATCGCGTTTAACAGAGATACGGTAGCTTTCACCATCATATGATTTTGATAAGCTATATTGACGATTTAAAATATATTCTTCGTTTGGATCTTTTACTTGTACCGTAATATATTGTCCAGGTAAATATTCTGGTAATGCTGAACCATCTGCTGGTTGTAAATAGAATGATGTAATGAGTGCATTCTCAGCTACACGCTTCACAACTTTAAAGTCTTTAAATCCACGGAATCCACCTTGTTTATTTTCAGCTTCTTGATAAAGCGCTTCTTCTTCTTGGATAAAGACATCTGCGATTACACCATATGCTTCTCCCCAAGCTTGAATAATTTCATCTGTTGCTGCATCACCTAATACTTCTTTAATTGCACGTAGTAAAAATTCTCCTACGATTGGATAATGCTCTGGTAATACACCTAAACTACGGTGCTTTTGTGCGATTTGTTTTACAACTGGAATAATCGCAGGTAAGTTTTCAATGTGTACAGCTGCTGCATAAACTGTATTTGCTAAAGCTGTTTGTTGACGACCTTTTTCTTGGTTCGCGTGATTAAAAATGTTTAATAAAGCTGGATTTGCTTCAAATAAATTTTTATAAAAAGTTTTTGTAATTTCTACTCCGTGTACTTCTAATACAGGTGCAGTTGATTTTACGACGTCCATTGTGTGTTGAGATAACATGTGAATCATCCTCTCTTTTTTTTACACCCTTAGAATAATCCTATTTTTCATTTAAAGCAATATACAAAATACATCTTTAACAAAAAAGACATATTTAAAATACATCTTTAAAATTTATAAATTATTTTCTTTACATGCTATAATAAAAGGAGTTGGAGGTGAATTCTGTTGAGGTTGACACTATATACAGATTATTCTCTGCGCGTTTTGCTTTATCTTGGCGCAAAAAAGCCAGATGAATTATCGACAATTAAAGATATTTCCGATGCTTATGGTGTGTCTAAAAATCATTTAATGAAGGTGACACATGAATTAGGAAAAATGGGGTACATCGAGACAATCCGTGGTCGTGGTGGTGGTATTCGTCTCGCTATGCAACCTGAAGAAATTAATATTGGGAAGCTCGTCCGACAAACAGAAGAAGATTTTTATTTAGTCGATTGCTTTAATCCTGAATCTGTTGGTTGCGTTATTTCACCCGTTTGTAATTTAAAAGGCGCGTTAAATAAAGCACTACATGCATATATTGCTGTACTTGATGAATACCATCTAAGTGATTTTTTAACATCAAAAGAAAAATTAGCTGCGTTATTATTTGATTCTTAATATACAGCATCCTTTCCTTTTGAGGATTAAATATTTATATGTACAAAAAGAAGTGATAGGAATAAATTCCATCACTTCTTTTTTTGTTGCATATAAAAAAAGAGCCAAGTCCGAAGACTCGACTCTTTCATCATACCTGAATGTATGAATTATTTTGCGATTGCTTTTTTAGCAGCGTCTGCTAATTGAGCGAATGCAGCTGCATCGTTTACAGCTAAGTCAGCTAACATTTTACGGTTTACTTCGATTTCAGCAAGTTTTAAACCGTGCATTAAACGGCTGTAAGAAAGACCGTTGATGCGAGCAGCTGCGTTGATACGAGTGATCCATAATTTACGGAAATCACGTTTCTTTTGACGACGGTCACGGTATGCATATTGACCAGACTTCATTACTGCTTGGTTCGCTACTTTATAAAGTGTGTGTTTTGAACCGAAATAACCTTTTGCTAATTTTAAAACCTTTTTACGACGCTTGCGCGTTACTGTACCGCCTTTTACGCGTGGCATAGTTCATTACCTCCTGTATTTATCACTCTGATAAATAGTATATGTGTGTGTTTTCTTATTATTTCATGTAAGCTAATAAAGATTTGATGCGTTTGTAATCACCAGATGATACTAATGATTGTTTACGTAGGTGACGTTTAGCTTTTGTAGATTTGTTAGCAAATAAGTGAGAGCCGTATGCACGGTCACGTTTTAATTTACCAGTACCAGTTCTTTTGAAGCGTTTTGCAGCGCCACGGTGTGTTTTCATTTTTGGCATTTGGATTTCCTCCTATTACTCATAACTTTAATAATTATTGTTTCTCGTTCTTAGGTGCTAAGATCAAGAACATGCTGCGGCCTTCCATTTTCGCACGTTGTTCAACAGTTGCTACTTCTTTACAAGCCTCCGCAAAGCGATCTAATACGCGTTGACCAATCTCTTTGTGCGTAATAGCACGACCTTTAAAGCGAATAGATGCCTTTACTTTATCTCCTTTTTCAAGGAATTTGATTCCGTTGCGTAACTTCGTTTGGAAGTCATGCTCGTCAATCGATGGTGAAAGTCGTACTTCTTTAAGTGCAATAATCTTTTGATTTTTGCGAACTTCACGATCTTTCTTTTGTTGTTCGAATTTGAATTTACCGTAATCCATAATACGAGCAACTGGTGGCTTGGCTTGTGGAGCCACAAGGACAAGATCCAAATTTGCACGTTCTGCAAGTTGCAGTGCATCGTTTCGAGTTTTAACACCTAATTGATCGCCATTGTGATCGATTACGCGTAATTCGCGAGCACGGATACCTTCGTTTACATACATGTCTTTGCTAATAACAATCCACCTCCAAGTAGTATTAAAATACTGCGTTTGGGCAAGGAGCCCTGTTCGGTACAGATATTTCGATGTCCATAAAAAAAGACGGACATTAGTCGAAATGTCCGCCCGCGTATATGTTGACATGCGAAATATGCATGTTCGATTCATCAATTAACCTGTCAATACCTTCTAAAAGGATCGATTCTCAGGTGAGAAGCGGGCAGCCTCTACTTCAACCACAAACTCTGTATTTGTTTACCTCAATTATAATATCACCTTTTTTTAGGTAAGTCAAACATTATTCTGCTATAAACCATGCTAATTTTTTCTTTCCATTCAAACGATTTAAATCGACATAGCCTTCAATTCCCTTTATGCGTCCTCGTTCTGTGTACTGATGTAAGTCACACGGGAACTTCGGCTTTAAAATCGTTTTGCCATCTAGATGATAGCGTGGAATCCATATGAAGTCTGCTTTTGTTAGATCTAAACAAAAAGTATAGTATAGATGATGCGCAATGTAGATACCTACTTTTTTCGCACCTAAATTCCTTAGTGTACGAATAAAAGCATTCGTCCCTGCACGCATATCAGACATCGACTCCACTTCAACATCGGCCACATAAAACAAAGGCTGCTTTACTCGATTTGCACGCTCGTAAAAGTCTTGTGCTTCTTTTTCAGCGTCTTTAACAGACGTAAAACGCGCAAATGCATACACACCATACGGAATAGCAAATTGACTACAACCTTTCGCATGTTGTTCATATAAAACATCTTTTACATACGAACCATCCTGTACACGTAAAATGGCTAAATCACATACTTTCGAAAGCTCCTCATAGTTCACACGATTTTGCCATTTTGAAAAATCAACGATATACCCCATCTTCTTCATCTCCTTTTATATTTTATATAGAAGAAAAAAGATTGCGCGAGACAAAAAATGAGAAGCCGCTAGACAATACGACTTCTCATTTGAATACTTATTATTTTACTGTAATCTCTTTTGTAATTGCATCCACAAACTCGTCTAAAGAAACTGTTTCTGAATCTTTTGAGCCGTAACGACGAACATTTACTGCATTTGATTCAACTTCTTTATCCCCTAATACAAGCATGTAAGGAATTTTTTGCATTTGTGCTTCACGGATCTTGTAACCTAATTTTTCGTCACGGTAATCCATTTCTACACGTGCACCTGCAGCGATTAAACGTTCTTCAACTTGTTTTGCATAGTCAAAGTGCGCATCGTTTGATACAGGAATAATTTGAACTTGAACAGGTGCTAACCAAGTCGGGAATGCGCCTTTGTATTCTTCAATTAAGAAGGCTACAAAGCGTTCCATTGTTGATACAACACCGCGGTGAATAACGACTGGACGGTGTTGTTTACCATCTTCACCTACATAGTTTAAGTCGAAGCGTTCTGGTAATAAGAAGTCTAATTGTACTGTTGACAATGTTTCTTGTTTACCAATCGCTGTTTTTACTTGTACGTCTAGTTTTGGACCGTAGAATGCAGCTTCGCCTTCTGCTTCATAGTAATCTAATCCTAGCTCGTCCATCGCTTCTTTTAACATGCTTTGTGCTTTTTCCCACATTTCATCGTCATCGAAGTATTTCTCTGTATCTGCTGGATCACGATATGATAAACGGAATTCATAGTCTTCTAAGTTGAAGTCTTTATAAACCGCTTGGATTAACTCTACTACTTTTTTGAATTCATCTTTAATTTGATCTGGGCGAACAAATAAATGCGCATCATTTAAAGTCATACCTCGTACACGTTGTAAGCCTGATACTGCTCCTGACATTTCGTAGCGGTGCATTGTCCCAAGTTCTGCGATACGAAGTGGTAAGTCACGGTATGAACGCATTGCTGATTTGTACACCATCATGTGGTGAGGACAGTTCATTGGACGAAGTACGAATGTTTCGTGATCTACTTCCATTGGTGGGAACATATCTTCTTGGTAATGATCCCAGTGTCCTGAAGTTTCATATAATGATTTTGAACCTAAAACAGGTGTATATACGTGTTTGTAGCCTAATGCTAACTCTTTATCTACAATATAACGTTCAATTGTGCGACGTACTGTTGCACCGTTCGGTAACCATAATGGTAAACCTTGACCTACTAATTGGCTTGAAGTAAAGATGTCTAATTCCTTACCAATTTTACGGTGGTCACGCTCTTTTGCTTCTTCTAACATTTGAAGATGATGTTTTAAATCTTCTTTTGTGAAGAATGCAGTTCCGTAAATACGTTGTAGCATTTTGTTATCTGAATTCCCTCTCCAATATGCACCTGCAATTGATAGAAGTTTGAATTCTTTAATTTTATTTGTTGATGGTACGTGTACACCACGGCAAAGGTCGAAGAATTCGCCTTGTTCGTAGATTGACACTTGCTCATCTGCTGGAATTGCTTCTAGTAATTCTAATTTGTATTCGTCATCAATTTCTTCAAAACGACGTTGTGCTTCTGCACGAGATACATCATGGCGTACAACTTCTAAGTTTTCTGCGATGATTTTTTTCATCTCTTTTTCGATTTTAGGGAAATCTTCAGAAGTAATTGGTTCTTTCGAATCGATATCGTAGTAGAAACCACCTTCGATTACAGGACCAATACCTAATTTTACATCTGGGAATAGACGTTTTACTGCTTGTGCTAATAAATGGGCAGTTGAGTGACGTAACACTTCTAATGCTTCATCATCTGAAGGTGTAATAATCGCGATTGTGCCATCTTCATTTAGAGGTGTTTTTGTATCAACTAACTCACCATTGAATTTACCAACGATTGCTTTTTTACGTAATCCTGGGCTAATTGCCGCTGCTACTGCATCTGTTGTAATTCCTTTTTCGTACTCTTTTACAGACCCATCTGGGAATGTTAATTGAATCATTTCTGACATATCCATTCTCTCCTTTTTATTATTTCGAAAGCTACGGGCCACAAACGGGAGATTTTTTGCATACAAAAAAGCATCCTCCCTAAAGGGACGATGCTTGCGCTCGTGGTTCCACCCTTCTTCCTTCCATGCAGAAAAAAACCTGCAAAGACGAAGCTCTCGATCGGCTAACGGGCCGCTACCGTCGACAATTACTATTCGTTCACTGTCGCTGCTCCAAGGTGGTAAATCATTAGCCGTCACTAGAATACTCGCACCACTGTATTCCTCTCTGAAAGTCGCACTAATCATTGTTGTCCTTATCTGTGCATTTACATATTAATGTAACCTATTATAAAACTTCAGAATCGAACTCGCAACTATTTTTTAGAATTCAAGCACTTCTATGTTAAATCGCGTAAATTTAAGCCTTCCACTTGAATTGGTTCTGTAATTGCTTTGATTCGTTCCATAATTCGCTTCGCTTTAATTGGGTCCTGTCCACCACGTGCAGTCTGAGTAAAGAATACTTCAAGACCACTATAATCAAGATTCGATGTAATAAATGTCGGCAATTGTTCTGCCATACGATAATGCAGAATAGACCCTAAAATTTCATCTCGCGTCCATTCTGATAACTGTTCAGCTCCTAAATCATCAAGCATTAACACAGGTGCTTTTTTCACAAAATCAAACTTTTCTTCTAATTGTGGTGTACCAATCGCATTTTTTAATTCACGTAAAAATTCAGGTACATAGACAACGACAGATTGAATTTGCAAAGCTGCTAATTCATTCGCAATCGCTCCAATTAAGAAGGACTTCCCGACACCAAAATCACCATATAAATAAAATCCTTTACGTGGTAATTCCCCCGTCTGCTTCACTTGGTCAACAAAGTTTTGCGCTGCCTGCAATAAATTTTCACGATCTTCACTATAGACGCGTACATCTGATAATGTCGCACGTAACACATCTTTTGGCATGTGCATACTCGCAATCATCTTCTCCGTATGACGGCGTTCATCTTCAATACGTTTTTGCTGACAAGGTGTATATTCTAAATCAATTAAACCACGTGTTAGCGATAATTTTGGTGTAAAGCCATTGATTGTATTCACACACTGCTGTACAGAAGGACACTTCGAACAATCTTGTTGTTGATTTTTAAATTCATACAACTTGCCTAATCCACGTTCTAAAACAGAGCGTGTAATCGCACCTTCATTCTCTTTAAAAAATTGCTGAATAACAGGGTCTTTTAAAAGTTCTTCTTGAATCGACTGTAGACGTTCTTGAAATTTGGCATCCATTTGTTTTTGTAATTCATTTTGAATCGGTTTCAACGTACAACACCTCCTCAGGATTTCTTCTTCATACGATATTGACGTTCTAACTCTTCAAGTGATGCCTGACTTTTTGGCTTCTCTGATGAATTAATCCATGCTGGTAATTCTTTTTTCTCAGGATTCCCGTAAGTCGTACGGCTATATTTTTGAGCGCGTGACTTTCGATAATTTTGTCCATATTGAATGGCTGTTTCAATCGTTTGAACCGACTGTTTACGCCACCCTGAAGCAATCGCCTCTAAGAATGGTAAATTCAAATTCCCTTCACTTGAGAAATGAGCATAATGAATTAACGTATTTAATAAAGGTCGTTCCCATTCATACATCGAAGCAAACTGCGTCACTGCTTTTAATTCATGTGCAAAAGGCTCTTTGCCATCTGCCAACATTTGAAGAAGAACAGGTGGTTCAATTTTTTTCATTAAACTTTTGAAGGTCTCTTCGATATTTTTTAGTTTAGCAGCACTTGCTTTACCTGGTTCAAATTGATAAAGAACGTAAGCTGCCGCCTGAAGCAATTCAAACTCCGCATGCATATCTTCGATTGTAGTCGCCTTTTTCACTGTTGGATTTTTTTGATCCATGAATTGACGTGCCTCATTCATCGCTTGCGTAGCGGTTTCAATTCCTTTTTTACGCCAATCTGCTGCAATCGCTTGAATATACTTTTTACTAATATGACCTGGATTATTCAACGAGATATAATGAATTAATACATTCACAACAGGTGGTGTAATATCATATTGTGTAATTAAACTTTCATACATTTCAAGTTCATGGTCAAATACTTGCTTCCCGTCATTCACAGCGATTAAAACATCAATTGGTCGAGCTTGTTCAAAATACTGTACCAACTCGTCTTGTTTACTATTCCATTCCTTCGCCTGCTCATGTGCTTGTTCAGGTGGCAGCATTTTCGAAATAGCTGGTGGTGTTTTGGAAATCGTCAATTTATAATATTCACTCGCTGATTTACGCACCGCATCTGTCGTTAATTCATCATCACTATTCGCCATCATGAGTACATGCTTCATATCAATTGCTGATAAACCATACATAAATGCAACTTTTGCAATCGTTTCTTTAATCTCAGCGGTAATCAAACGATGTGGAATCATATTTTCAGATAACCCAGACATCAGTAACGGAAAATCAAAGGATTGATAGTAAAATGGTATTTTCGATGGTTTTTCAGCTATATCATGCACCATCATATTTTTTGGCATATGTTGTTGAATCGGTTGATAGACATCTGTAAATTGACGTGAAATTTCCGTCATTCCTTCGATTGCTACACGTTTCGGTGTAAAACGCTGCAATAAACGGCGATATGCATTCTCACCAATTTTACTGAATAAAAACATCGATAGAAGTGGATCTTCAAAGAAACGTCTTGCTTCTAAAGGTGGTAAAATTTCATACGAAAAATAATGTAAATCATCTGTTTCTTTTTTATACGTACGTAATAATCCAATCGCTTCAAGCGCAATACGTGCGTTGAAAATAGCTCCAATCGACATATCAAGTCCATTCATCAAATGGTAGTGTGTATAGTCTCTACCTTCTTCATCTTCCCCTTCAGCCCACAACAAAAAATACAGACTAATTGGTTCAGGTCCAATTAAAGGCTGATAAAGTAGCGTAATTAACTTTCTTTCATAACTTGAAAGAGGAAATGGAATGTGAATTGTAAATCGGTCTACAGAATGTAGTTCATTATTTAGTTTCAATTCAAACTCCTCCTCTTTTGTTTAATCTTCTTTTGAGTCCGATTCACTTTCTTGTCGCTCAATTAACTCACGTAACTCATGAATAAATACATTAATATCTTTGAACTGACGATAAACGGAAGCAAAACGCACGTAAGATACTTCGTCAATTTTTGCTAAGCGATCCATTACTTTTTCACCGACATCTTCTGATTTAACTTCCGCAATACCGGCACTTCGTAAGTCTTGTTCAATTGCAAAGACAACATCTTCAAGCTCACTTAATGCAACTGGTCTTTTTTCACATGCACGAATAAGTCCGCGCAACACTTTTTCGCGGCTAAATTCTTCACGCGAGCCGTCCTTTTTCACGACAACTAGCGGCATCTCTTCTACTTTTTCAAATGTGGTGTAGCGAAACCCGCATGATTCGCATTCGCGGCGACGACGAATGGCTTTATTATCATCGACAGGTCGGCTATCAATCACTTTTGTTCCATTGTACTGACAACTTGGACATCTCATAATTTTTCTCTCCTGAATTAAATACTATTTAGTTTATCTATTATAACAAAAAAACGTGTGATGTACCGAACAATCCCTATATTTTTTAAGGGAAATACTACTGAATACAGAACAATAAAAAAACTGTAAGCAAAACGACTTGCATCGTTCTACTTACAGTTTAAATTATTGCGATTAAATTAAGCTTGTACAGCTGCTAATTCACGCGCTACTTTTTGTGTTAAATCTACTACGCGAGTTGAGTAACCCCACTCGTTATCGTACCAAGCAAGTACTTTTACTTTGCGTGTACCCATAACCATAGTTGTTAAACCATCAACTGTTGCTGAAGCTGGGTTTGTATTGAAATCTACAGATACTAAAGGTTCTGTTGTGAAATCTAATACACCTTTTAATGATGTTTGAGAAGCTTCGATGAATGCAGCATTCACTTCTTCAACTGTTACATCTTTGTTTAAGTCTACTACTAAATCTACAAGTGATACATTTGGTGTTGGAACACGTAGAGCCATACCATGTAATTTACCTTGTAATTCAGGTAGTACAAGTGCTAATGCTTTTGCAGCACCTGTTGAAGTTGGAATAATTGATTCCGCACAAGCACGTGCACGACGTAAATCTTTGTGTGGGTTATCAATATTTTTTTGGTCATTTGTATAAGCATGAACTGTTGTCATAAGACCGTTATCAATACCGAACTTGTCATTTAAAACTTTTGCTACAGGAGCAAGGCAGTTAGTTGTACATGAAGCGTTTGAAATAACATCATGTTTTGATAAATCTAATTTGTCATCATTTACACCCATAACGACTGTAATATCTTCATTTTTACCAGGTGCAGTTAAAATAACTTTTTTCGCACCAGCTTCTAGATGTAAAGCAGCTTTGTCGCGTGCGTTAAATTTACCTGTTGCTTCGATTACAATATCCACACCTAGTTCTTTCCAAGGTAATTTTAATGGATCGCGCTCTGATACAAGTTGTACACGTTTACCGTTTACAATTAGTGCACCTTCAACCGCTTCAACAGTACCTTCGAAACGTCCGTGGTTTGTATCGTATTTTACTAAATGAGCTAATGTCTCCGATGGGTAACTCGCATTGATGGCAACGATGTTTAAATCATCTTGAAGTATCGCCTGACGGAACACCATACGTCCGATACGGCCAAATCCGTTAATAGCAATAGAAACTGTCATGAAATATATCCTCCTGTTTTAAAAGAAATTCTTTTAAATGTGTTATTTGAGAATTAGTATAACACATTTATCTGGAAGTAGAACATATTTACACACAAAAACAAAAGTTTTTATTTTCTGACAACTTTTTTCTATCACTTTTTTGATATTCTTTTATGTTTTATACTAAACCCCATTCTTTTAAAATATAGTTCAACTGCTGCTCTGTTTTTTCCAATGTACTTTCATTGTAGATGACCGCATCGGCACCTTCTTCTTTCACAGATAGAGGGAGTTGCGAGCTAATTCGCGCTCGCGCTTCTTCCTCATTCAATTGGTTCCGTTCCATCAAGCGCTCCAGCTGTTTTTCTTCTGATAACGATACCACAAGAATTTTTTCAACAAAGTGTTGTAACTTACTTTCAAACAATAATGGAATATCCATAATAACGACTTCAGCCCCGTTGTTAAGCCATTCATCACGCTGTCTCAACATCTCTTTTCGAATCGCCGGATGAATAATTCCATTTAAAATAGCTCGCTTTGATGGGTCATGAAAAATGAGATCGCCCAATTTCTTTCGATTCAATGAACCATCTTCTAATAAGATTTCTTCTCCAAAAGCAGCTACGATTTCTGTCAGTGCTGGCTCCCCTGGTTCTACAACAAGACGTGCTACTTGGTCCGCATCGACAATTGGAAAACGATATTTTTCGAGCATTTTCGCTACTGTACTTTTCCCACTTGCTATACTTCCTGTTAATCCAATAATCATTTTGACATCCCCTATTTTTGACAATTTGGACAGTAATACGAATTCCGTCCTGCTATGATTTTCTGTTCTGAATTAGTATGACACATTGGGCAAATATTCATCCCGTACATTTGTAAACGGTCCTGCATACCGCCTGCTTCACCATTAATATTTCGATAATCTGAGATTGATGACCCACCATATGCGATACTTTCGCTCAAAACTGCAACAATCTCGTCAAATAGCTGTTCTTTCTCCGCCCCGCTTAATTGGGATGTAATTCGTCCCGGATTAATTTTCGTTCGAAATAAAGCTTCCGTTGCATAGATATTGCCACAGCCACATAACACATGTGAATCCATAATGACCGCCTTAATTTCTTTTTTACTGTACTTCGGTAACGCACAATATGTTAAAAAATGGTCTTTCGCAATAGCATCGAATGGCTCAGGTGCTAACGCCATTAATGGCGGATGATCTTCAATCTTTTGTAAGAAGCGCATCTCACCAAAACGACGGATATCTGAATAGATCAGCTTCTTTCCATTATCAAGTGTAAATGTCACATGGGCATGTTTACGGAACTTTTCTTCTGGAATTTCCGATACATCATGTACATCAAAAAATGCACCGCTCATGCCCAAATGATTCACTAACTTATACGTGACACCCGCATACTCTAACGTAAAATAAATATATTTCGAACGACGTGCAACATCTTGAATCGTCATTCCTGTCACAGCTTCTACAAACTCATCCGGCTGCAACCCTTTAATAATACTTTGTTTACCTGCTTCATGGCTTGTATAAATCGTCGGCGAAATTGTCACACGTTCAATCGTTCTACCTGTTACAGTAGGTTGTAGTGAACGTACGACTCCTTCTACTTCTGGTAATTCTGGCATATCATTTCACTTCCTATTTCGCATCGTACCATGTATAACCAGCAGAATAATCTGCTCTCAGCGGCACATCTAACTTCACTGTATTCGCCATCACTTCTGGTACGAGCTTTTCTAAAATTGCAATTTCTTCTTCTGGTGCTTCAAAAATCAATTCATCATGTACTTGCAATAACATTTTCGCCTGTAATTGATGCTCTTTTAAAGCTGCATCCATATCAATCATCGCTTTTTTAATAATATCTGCTGCACTACCTTGAATTGGTGTATTCATCGCTGTACGTTCAGCAAAACTACGTAAATTGAAGTTACTTGACTTTAAATCAGGTAAATAACGTCGACGATTTAATAGCGTTGTGACATAACCTTTTTCTTTTGCCATCTTCACCATATCATCCATATATGTTTTAACACCTGGGAAACTTGCGAAATAACGTTCAATAAACTCTGCTGCTTCTTTTCTCGAGATATCTAAGTTTTGAGATAAACCGTAGTCACTGATTCCATAGACAATCCCAAAGTTAACTGCTTTCGCCGCACGTCGCATAGACGAAGTAACTTCATCTTCTTCTACATGGAATACGTTCATTGCTGTATTCGTATGGATATCTAATCCGTTTAAGAAAGCTTGCATCAAGTTCTCATCTTGTGACATATGCGCGAGTACACGTAACTCAATTTGTGAATAGTCGGCTGCGAATAGTTGCCACCCTTCCGTTTCAGGTACAAAGGCTTTACGAATTTTACGTCCTTCTTCTAAACGAATCGGGATGTTTTGTAAGTTTGGATCAGTTGAACTTAGACGACCTGTTGCAGTTAAAGCTTGTTGATAGCGTGTATGAATCTTATGGTCATCTTCATGAATTTCTTTCATTAACCCTTCAATATAAGTCGATTGTAACTTCCCTAATTGACGGTATTGTAAGATGTGTTCGATAATTTCATGTTCAGGTGCTAGCTTTTCTAAAACATCTGCTGCTGTTGAATAACCGGTTTTTGTCTTTTTTATAACTGGTAATTGAAGTGTTTCAAATAGAACAACACCTAGTTGTTTAGGCGAATTAATATTAAATTTTGTCCCTGCAAGCGTATAAATTGTCGCCTCAATTGCTTGTAGTTTTTCAGTTAATTCTTCGCCCATATCAGCTAATGTCTCTTTATTAACGCGAATACCACATGTCTCCATCTTCCCGAGAATATGTGCAAGCGGTAGTTCAATATCTGTATATAAATCATATTGTTCATTTTCTTTTAGCTTCGAAAGCAATGGTTCGCGCGTCGTATAAACGGCTAACGCTTGGCGACATACATGTTCTGCTAATACTTCTTCTGATGGTACTGCTCGTTTTGCGCCTTTCCCATAAATAGATTCTTCTGTTTGTACATTTGTATAGTTGTATGCACGTGAAACAGACGCAATATCTTCAGAGGCAAAAGCTGGATCATCAATGTATGCAGCTAGTAATAAATCGAATTCAACACCCTTTAATTCAATTTGATCACGCGCAAACGCAACTTGATGTTTTTTCAAATCAAATACATATTTTTTCTTTGCTTCACCTTGTAAATAAGCTTTTACTTCTTCCGATTGGAGTACATCTTCATATGGCATATAGTAAGCAGCTGTATCCGTAACGAATGCAAGTCCAAGTGCTTTTGACGTATGGTAATGCGCATTCTCCATCTCCAAATGAATGGCCATACCATCTACGAGCTGTTCAGCAGTTAAATTCGAAACAATTTGATGTTCGAGTACGGTTGTTTCCTGTGCTTCCGATTCATATTCGCTTTTTTCAAGTAATGTTTTAAAATCAAGCTCTTGCCATAAAGCGAATAGGGCATCTACATCTGGACCTTCCCAACCAAGTTCATCTACTACCACTTCAATTGGTGCATTTACTTCAATCGTCGCAAGTTGTTTACTCATTTTCGCTTGTTCTTCATTTGCAACTAACTTCTCTTGTAACTTTGCACCCTTCACTTCACTTACATGCGCATAAATCTCTTCTACTGTTGGGTATTCTTTCAATAGTTTAATTGCTGTTTTTTCTCCTACGCCTGGCACACCTGGAATATTATCAGATGAATCGCCCATAAGACCTTTCATATCAATAATCTGTTCAGGTGTTAAACCATACTTTTCTAAAATATGTGCTGGCGTATAGTGTTCGATATCCGTCATACCTTTACGCGTTATGTAGACGGTTGTTTTGTCTGTTGCCAGCTGTGTTAAGTCTTTATCACCTGAGATAATAACCACTTGCATATCTGCTTCTTCTGCTTGTTTCGCAAGTGTGCCAATGATATCGTCTGCTTCATACATTTCTAATTCATACTGCTTCATATTATAAGCCGATACAAGTTTTCGGACATATGGGAATTGTTCTGATAATTCTGGTGGTGTTTTTTGACGCCCACCTTTATATTCGGTGTACGTACTGTGACGGAACGTTGTTTTCCCTGCATCAAATGCTACAAGCATATGCGTTGGTTGTTCCTCTGCTAGAATTTTTTGTAACATCATTGTAAACCCATACACTGCATTCGTATGAATCCCTTGATGATTTGTTAATGGGGGTAAAGCAAAAAACGCACGATATGCTAAACTGTTTCCATCTAGCAACAGTAATTTTTTTTGTGTCATTCCCTCACACTCCTGTTCGTATTTTCTTCTTCTCTATTCTATCATGCTATGCAGTCAAAATAAAAAAAACGAAAGGAACTCACCTTTAGGGAAGGTTGAGTTTCTTTCGTATACAAGGGGTCTTTCTTTTTGGATTCATGTTATGAAGGGGGTTTCATGTGTTTAGTATAGCAAGTCGTTATGAAGTTTCTATTAGCCTTTTGTAAATTCCATGTAAATTACGATGCTAACGGAATATAAATACGCATCGTCGTTCCTACACCTTCTTCACTTTTTACAATAATTCGACCATTATGTGCTTCAACTAAATGTTTTACGATTGCAAGCCCTAAACCCGTTCCACCTGAATTACGACTTCTCGCACGATCTACACGGTAGAATCGTTCAAAAATACGCGGAATTTCTGCTTGTTTAATACCAATTCCTTGGTCAGCAATTTCGACTACACCGTATTCACCATGTGTTAGTACTTTTAAATCAATTCGTTTGTCTGGTTTCGAATAGGATACGGCATTCGCAAGTAAATTGACAACAATTTGCGTAAGGCGATTCGCATCTCCAAGTACACGAACCTCTCCTTCTTCTTCTAAATGTACATCCATATTCTTCTCTTCAATTTGAATATGCGCCATTTCCATCGCACTTTTTACAACTGCATTGAAAGAAGTTGGTGCTACATCAACTTTGAATCCTTCTTTTTCAATTTTCGACAGCTCTAATAAGTCTTGTACAAGCATTTGCAGTCGATTACTTTCTTTATACATAATCTCTAAAAACGATAACAATGTTTCTTCATCTTGGTAAGCACCATCTAGAAGTGTTTCTGAGAAGCCTTTAATCGATGTAATCGGCGTTCTTAGCTCATGTGACACATTCGCAACGAAGTCTTTTCGCACTTGTTCTAAGTTCTTCAGTTCCGTAATATCGTGCATGACAATTACAACACCTAGCCAATGACCATGCGCTCCAATAACAGGCGCGCCATACACTTCCATATGTTTAATTTGTTGATGAACGGTTATTTCAATTTGCTTACGATACGGTGTTTCCGTCATAAAAACATGATCGACAAACTCCTCTAAATTTTCATCAACACCAAGTTCTCGAAAAACATGTTTTTTAACGTCATCATGATTTTTATTGAATAACTTTAAAAAACCATCGTTTACAACAGAAATTTCACCTTCACGTCCAATCATAATTAAGGCACTTCCCATATTATTAATAAGGGTTTTGAGACGCTCTTGCTCAATCTCACGAATCATTGTCATATCTTGTAGATTACGCGCTAAAACATTAATCGACTTACTAAGTGCTGTTGTAGCTACATCAGATGATTCGTATGCACGTGCACGGTAATTCCCTTGCGCTAATTCTAAAGCGGTCTGTGTTACATGTTCCACAGATAGCGATAATTTCTTTAACAGTCGATTCGTTGTGAACATGAGTAAGACGAACGCAATAAATAGCACAATAACGAGGATGAGCCAAAAATGCCAGCGTGTTGTAATTAAATCATTTGATAAGAAACTATCTGGAAGTTGCTTCACTAGCTCTTGTTGTTGTTTATCCGTAATCGGAATTTTTTCAGAAGTAAAATAGTCACTTAAATGTTGCTGTGCTTCTTGTAAATTAGAACGCACTGTATTTTCCATATAAACAGGAAAAAGCTGGCCTAATACAAAGCCAAGACCAGCTAAAATTGCGGCATACAAGCACGCAAATGCAATTAATAGGCGTACTTTTAATGTATTCATGACCCTTTAGGCTCCTCAAACTTATAACCTAAACCACGAATCGTTTTAATATATTTCGGTTTACGACTATTTTCTTCGATTTGATCGCGTAAATGGCTAATATGCACGTCTACAATACGTGTATCTCCTGCAAAATCATAATGCCAAACGGCACTTAATAATTGATCTCTCGTTAACACACGGTTTTTATTCTCTAATAGATAAACTAGTAGTTCGAATTCTTTCGGTGTGAATTCAAGCTCTTTATTGTCTAATGATGCTTCAAAACGTTCAGGATATACGCTAAGCGGACCAATATGATACGTTTTTTCAGAGTCAGAAAGTTTTTCTTTCTCATCATTTGTTTGTGCAGATTCTACTACTTTTGAACGTCGTAAGACTGCCTTCACCCGTGCAATGACTTCACGCGGACTGAATGGCTTCGTCATATAGTCGTCTGCACCAAGTTCTAAACCTAATACTTTATCAAATTCATCATCTTTTGCTGTTAACATAATGATTGGTGTATCAATTTTTTGAATGCGTAACTCTTTACACACTTCCATACCATCTCTCTTTGGTAGCATGAGGTCTAGTAAGATCAAGTTTGGACGATGTTCGATTGCTTTTTGAAGCCCTTCTTCACCGTCATTCGCAATCATTACCTCATACCCTGCTTGCTTAAGATTGTACTGTAATAAAGTCGCAATCGATAGTTCATCTTCTACTACTAAGATTGTGTTTGTCATGTTTATGCCTCCGCTAATGTATTGAAACCCCCATTTCAAACATTCGTGCATATAATCTTACAATTTAGGTGGTATAACGTTTACAGTGCCAGATACAACAATCTGTTCTTCGTTATTTTTTCCTTCTACTTGTAAATGTAATTCATTCATTTCTGCATTCTTTACTACTACTTTTAACGATAGATGTAGCGTTTCGTAGTGATGCAATGGTTTAGGATAACGTAGTGAAATAGCTGATATATACGAACCAGGTCCAGGCATGTATTTGGAAATCGCAGATGTTACAATACCCGATAACATAATAACTGGTACAACAGGCTTTTCATATGTAGTAAGTGCTGCATATTCCTGCTGGATATATAGCGGGTTCTGATCATTCGTTAACCCTAAATATAACAATAAATCTTTACTCTCAATATTTTCTGTGATTTGCAGAGATGTGCCAACATCGATTTGATCGAATGTTTTACCCACTTTATAATCTTTGCTTAGTAACACAGAATTCCCCCTTTGTAATCTACCATATATTTATAGTATCAAGAATTGTATGAAAAATCGAGTTGTATTCGTAAAAGAAACAGGACTTTTATAATTTCCAAAATAAAAGAGGAACGCTGCTTCCGCAACATCCCTCTTTTTATATTTATTACACTAGCGCTTTCATTACATCACGAACAGCTTCTGCTGAATAATCGAGCGCTGTTTTTTCTTCTTCTGTTAGTTCAAGTTCATAAATTTTCTCAATTCCATTACTACCAAGTAATGTTGGAACACCTAAATATAAATCTTCATAGCCATACTCACCTTCTAAATAAGCAATAGATGGTAAAATACGACGTTGGTCTTTGATAATCGCTTCTGCCATTTCAACCATAGCAGCGGCTGGTGCATAATAAGCTGACCCATCACCTAATAAATTGACAATCTCTGCTCCACCTGTACGTGTACGGTTGACGATTTCTGTCAGACGTTCTTTTGGAATTAATGTTTCAAGCGGAATCCCCCCAGCAAAAGAGTAACGCGTTAAAGGAACCATTGTATCTCCGTGACCTCCTAATACGAAGCCTGATACATCTTTAACAGATACATTCAATTCTTCTGCTACAAATGCGCGGAAACGGGCTGTATCAAGTACACCCGATTGACCAATTACGCGATTTTTCGGGAAACCTGTTTCTTTAAAAATCGTATATGTCATCGCATCAACAGGGTTTGTTAAAACAATAATGACAGCATTTGGTGCATGTTTTACAATTTCTTTCGCAACAGATTTCATAACACCTTGATTAATTTGAACTAAATCATCGCGACTCATTCCTGGTTTACGTGCTACGCCTGCAGTAACTAGAATCACGTCAGAACCTTCAATACGCGCATAATCTGATGTCCCTGTTACACGTGCATCAAAATTTTGAACTGGTGATGCCTCATACATATCAAGTGCTTTCCCTTTAGTTGGGTTTTCTACTTTCGGAAGATCGACAATTACCACATCTGCTAATTCTTTTTGTGCAATTAAAAATGCAGCCGTTGCTCCTGTATAACCACTACCAATAACAGCAATCTTTTTACGTTTTAAAGACATGTGTAAAACACTCCTCATACTTTTCTTATTTTCGTTAGGTGACGAATACCTTTATTATACTTCATTCCCTCTTTTTATACCCTTCAAAAACGGAAAACAATCGCTAATCCTTTTAGATATGTCACGATTTTGTAAATTACATAAAAAAAGACCCGTTAGAATCAAATGATCCCAACGGGTTATAAAAGCCTTTAAATATTAAAGGTTTTTGATTAGTTCATCAGCGAACTCTGAACATTTCACTTCTGTAGCACCGTCCATTAGACGAGCGAAGTCGTAAGTTACAACTTTAGAAGAGATTGTTTTTTCTACTGAGTTAGTAATTAAGTCAGCAGCTTCTTGCCATCCTAAGTGTTCAAGCATTAATACGCCTGAAAGTAATACTGAAGATGGGTTTACCTTATCTTGACCAGCATATTTCGGAGCAGTACCGTGAGTAGCTTCGAAGATCGCGTGACCAGTTACATAGTTAATGTTAGCTCCTGGAGCGATACCGATACCACCAACTTGTGCAGCAAGTGCATCTGAAATGTAGTCACCGTTTAAGTTCATTGTTGCAACAACGTCGAACTCATTTGGACGAGTAAGGATTTGTTGTAAGAAGATATCAGCGATTGAATCTTTTACAATGATTTTGCCAGCAGCTTCTGCTTCAGCTTGTGCTTTATCAGCAGCTTCTTTACCTTCAGCTTCTACGATTGCATCGTATTGAGCCCAAGTGAATACTTGATCGCCGAATTCGTTAGCAGCTAAATCGTAACCCCATTGTTTGAATCCACCTTCAGTGAATTTCATGATGTTACCTTTGTGTACTAATGTTACAGAAGGTTTTTTGTGTTCGATTGCATAGTTGATTGCAGCACGAACTAAACGCTCTGTACCTTCTTTAGAAACTGGTTTAATACCTAAACCTGAAGTTTCTGGGAAACGAATTTTGTTAACGCCTAATTCATTTTGTAAGAAGTTTAATAGTTTCTTTTGCTCATCTGAACCAGCTTTGTACTCGATACCAGCGTAGATATCTTCAGTGTTTTCACGGAAGATTACCATGTCAACATCTTCTGGTTTTTTAACAGGTGAAGGAACACCGTCAAAGTGACGAACAGGACGTAAGCATACATATAAGTCAAGAGTTTGACGTAATGCTACGTTTAATGAACGGATACCGCCACCGATTGGTGTAGTAAGTGGACCTTTGATTGCGATTAAGTATTCGTTAATTTTGTCTAAAGTTTCTTGTGGTAACCATTCGCCTGTTTGGTTGAATGCTTTTTCACCAGCTAAAACTTCTAACCATTCGATTTTCTTTTCACCATTGTAAGCTTTGTTTACTGCAGCGTCGATAACGCGTGAAGCAGCGTGCCAGATATCAGGACCGATACCGTCACCGATGATGAATGGGATTGTTGGATTGTTTGGTACGTTTAAAACACCATTTTCTACTACGATTTTTTCAGACATGAATTGCGCCTCCTACTATATTCATAATCATAGGGCTAGTGCTATAACAGCCCCGCCCTATGACTTTTATATTATAACATAACAATCAAGAAGTCAGTATTATCTTTCTTCAATTGCTACGTATGTTTGCATTCCTGGTCCAACATACTCAGCACGTGGACGGATTAAACGGTTGTTAGCATATTGTTCTAAGATATGAGCTACCCAACCAGAAGTACGAGATACTGCGAATACTGGTGTGAATAGGTCATGTTCGATACCTAAAGAGTCGTAAACTGACGCTGAGAAGAAGTCAACGTTAGCTGGAAGACCTTTTTGAGTTACGATCATGTCATGGATTTTAACTGACATATCATATAATTCTGGTTTACCAGTTAATTTTGTTAATTTTTCAGACATTGCACGTAAGTGTGGTGCACGTGGGTCACCTTTACGGTATACGCGGTGTCCGAAGCCCATGATTTTTTCTTTATTATCTAATTTAGTTTGAATATATGTTTCAACGTTATCAACTGAACCGATTTCGCTTAACATTTTCATAACTTGCTCATTTGCACCACCGTGTAATGGACCTTTAAGAGCGCCGATTGCAGCAGTAACACCAGAGTAAACATCAGATAATGTAGCAACACATACACGTGCAGTGAATGTAGATGCATTTAATTCGTGGTCAGCGTGTAAGATTAAAGCTTTATCGAATGCTTCGATTTCGATTGGAGCTGGCTCTTCACCTTTTAGCATGTATAAGAAGTTTGCAGCGTAACCAAGTTCTGGTTTTGGAGCAATTGGTTCTTGACCGTTACGAACACGTGCAAAAGTTGTAACAACTGTAGCAATTTTCGCTTGTAGACGGATTGCTTTGCGGTAATTCGCTTCTGGTTCCATAACATCTGCTTCATCATCAAAAGTACCTAACATTGATACAGCTGTACGAAGAGCTGCCATTGGATGTACTGTTTTTAGAGGCATAGACTTGAATAATTCAACGATTGCTGAAGGAATTTCCATGTTATCAGCTAATTGTTGTTTTAGTTCAGCTAACTCGTCAGCTTTTGGAAGACGTGTATGCCATAATAAGAAAACTACCTCTTCAAATGTTGCATTGTTTGTTAAGTCATCGATGTTGTAACCTACATAAGTTAATGTGTCATCGATAATCGAACTAATCTTCGTTTCTGCAGCTACGATACCTTCTAAACCTTTAGTTGATGCCATAATATATCTCTCCTTTTTACATTTCTCTTTGTAACCATTCCCTAAAACGAGAAAGGCTACCCCAAAAATATCATATGAACCTATAAGTAAATCGCTTACATAAAACATTATAATCAATTTTGACGGCTTTGTGAATGAAAAGACATCATTTTATGCAAACACCACTTTTTATAGTATTTTCCATACATTAAACAGAAAAATGATGAATTTCAAAGCAGCCAAAAAGGTTCATTTTATCCTAAATTTTACTATTTTTTACTATTTTGTTCTAAATACTCGGCAAAAATCATGTTTTTATGGAAATAAAAGGTACTTTAAAACTTATAACTAAAATCAAGTTGCTACTTTACATCAAGAAAATGACACATAAATATCGTTTTTTTTCCAATCAAAAACGGAAATTAGAGGTCATTTTACCCTTCTAATTTCCGTTTTTTTACTCTTTATGCATCATGCGTGTACACTACTACGTTACTTGTTTGATATTTTTTCTTTAGCCAGCGAATCATCAGAGGTCTTAATGCATGACGAACTGGTTTTAAAATCAATAAGATGCCCAGTAAATCTGATAAGAACCCTGGCAAGATTAATAAAACTCCTGCAACTAAGACGAGAATTCCATCAATTAGCGCAAAACCGGGTGGTTGCCCTTGTCGCATACTTTGTTGAAAAGATTGTTTTGCTTTTAGACCTTCTTTTTTGAGTAAATAAATACCCAAAGCACCTGTTAACAAGATACAAGCAATTGTCCACCATGCACCGATTAACTTACCTGATAGTAAAACGAATGCAATCTCGACAATCGGTACAAGTAATAGTATAAATAAAAATTTACGCATTATTTTTCCTCCTTCAATTGAAGGGCGACGCTATTTTAAAGAATGCTTGAATAGCCGTGATAAATCACACCTGAAGTTGCATCCATTGAAATTTCTTGATCTGATTTAATTAATTTTGTTGCGTCCTTCACTCCTACAATAACAGGAATACCAAGTGATAGTCCAACAACAGCCGCATGAGAAGTTAATCCACCTTCTTCAGTAATCAGCCCTGCACAATTTGCCACTGCTGGCATCATGTCACGATCTGAACCAATTGTGACAATAATACGTCCTGTCGTATCGACTGCATTTGCTTCCTCTGCATCTTTTACAACAATTGCTTGGCCATTCGCAACTGATTTACCGATTCCTTGACCTTTTGTTAAAATATCGCCAATTACATGTACTTTCATTAAGTTTGTTGTACCTGCTTGACCAACTGGTACACCTGCTGTAATGACAACTACATCGCCATACGAGACAAAATGATGTTTTAAACTTTCTTGAACTGCTAATTCTAAAATACCATCTGTGTTACGTACTTTTTGTGCAACGATTGGCATAACACCCCAAACAAGCGCTAGTTTACGCGCAGTAATGTCAGAGGATGTCACCGCTACAACTGCTACACCTGGACGATATTTCGCAATTGTTTTCGCTGTATAACCACTCTCTGTTGGTGCTAAAATCGCAGATACTTGTAAATTAATTGACGTATATGCTACAGATTGTGCGATTGAATCCGTCATACTAATACCTTGTTCCTTACTTTGCGCGCGTACAATTGCTTTATGATCTAATGTATTTTCGATACGCTCTGCAATTTTCGCCATTGTTGCAACAGACTCTACAGGATATAGCCCCGCCGCTGTTTCACCTGAAAGCATGATTGCATCTGTACCATCTAAGATCGCATTTGCTACATCAGATGCTTCAGCACGTGTTGGACGTGGGTTACGTTGCATCGAGTCTAGCATTTGTGTTGCTGTAATAACAGGTTTACCTAGTTTATTACATTTTTTAATTAAACTTTTTTGAACTACTGGTACTTCTTCAGCTGGGATTTCTACACCTAAGTCTCCACGTGCAACCATTAAACCATCTGAAACTTTTAAAATTTCGTCGATGTTATCGACACCTTCTTGATTTTCAATCTTTGGAATGATTTGAATATGACCAGCATCATTCGACTCAAGTAACGTACGAATTTCTAAAACATCTTTTGGACGACGAACGAATGAAGCTGCTATGAAATCAACTTTTTGTTCAATTCCGAATAAAATATCGCTTGCATCTTTCTCCGTAATACCTGGTAACTGTACAGATACGCCTGGTACGTTTACGCCTTTTTTATTTTTAAGTGTTCCTGCATTTTCAACGATTGTATGAATTAATCCTTTTTCTGAATCAATAGATGTTACACGTAATTCGATTAATCCATCGTCTAATAAAATAATCGAGCCTTCTGATACATCCTCAATTAATTTGTCATATGTGATTGAAAAGACTTCTTGGTTACCAAGTACTTCTGTCATTGAAATCGCAATTTTTTGACCTGTAACTAAATCAATTGCATCATTTTCCATTTGGTGCGTGCGAATTTCAGGACCTTTTGTATCCAGTAAAATCGCGACGATTTTATTCATTTCTTCTGCTGCTTCGCGAATTGTTTTGATTCGTTCCGCATGTTCTTCATGACTACCATGTGAAAAGTTTAAACGCGCAACATTCATACCTGATGCAATTAATTTTTTTAATGTTTCTTTTGATTCACTTGCTGGACCAATTGTACAAACAATTTTAGTTTTTCTCATTACACGACCACTCCAATTTTATTAAATCGATAGTTCTTTCGATAACTTGTACATCTCGTTATCAAATTCAGGACTTTCTTCAAACACTTCTTCAAAATCATGTGCGACAATTTCGTGATTACGCATACCAACAGCTTTTCCGCCGTTATTTTGTAATAGTAACTCTACTGCTTTTGCACCCATCTGAGAAGCTAATACACGATCTCTAGCTGTTGGGGAACCGCCTCGTTGAATATGTCCAAGTACAGATACACGTGTTTCAATTCCCATCTCAAGCAATTTCACCTGTAAATCTTGTCCTGACATCACACCTTCTGCCACAATAATAATACTATGTTTTTTACCGCGATCTCGACCACGTTTCAGACGTTCCGCCATATCTTCTAAATCATGCGGCTCTTCTGGTATTAAGATTGTTTCTGCTCCACCTGCTAATCCTGCCCAAAGTGCTAAATCACCTGCGTCTCGTCCCATCACTTCAATAATAAAAGAACGATCATGGGATGTGGCAGTATCACGAATTTTATCAATGGCTTCAATGACCGTGTTAAGCGCTGTATCAAAACCAATCGTATAGTCTGTTCCTGCAATATCATTATCAATTGTTCCTGGAACACCGACACATGGAATTCCTCGCTTTGTTAATGCCTTCGCACCACGATAGGAACCATCACCACCAATGACAACTAAGCCATCAATTTCATGTGCACGTAATTGTTCAATGGCTTTTAATTGTCCCGCTTCTTCTTTGAATTCAAGACAACGTGCTGAATAAAGCATTGTTCCGCCACGTTGGATAATATCACCAACATCACCACGTTCTAATGGCTTTATATTTCCATCAATTAAGCCTTGATATCCATGAAAAATACCAGCAACTTCTAAACCATGATAAATCGCTTTACGTACGACTGCTCGAATTGCGGCATTCATACCAGGTGAATCGCCACCACTCGTTAAGACTCCGATTTTTTTCATGTTTTCCCCTCCTGCAAGTTTTTACACTTTACACAATAGCATAATGAATACAGATTAAGCAGCTATGTGTTGAAAGAATGAGGCTGTTACGATGAATATACTCTATTCTTCGAAACAGCCCTCCTCTTTATTTATACCCTATCATAACTGCTAAATCTTACTTTGGAAATATATTTTACAAATTTTTATTGTTCGAACGAGCCAATCGCACGGAATTTATCATAGCGTTGATTCACTAATTGTTCTTTCGAGAAGTCCTTAAAGTCTTGCAACCCTTGACGAATTGATACTGCGACAAATTCTGCCTGCTCCTCTGGGTTTTTATGTGCCCCACCTAAAACTTCAGGAATAATTTCATCGATTACAGCCATTTCTTTTAAGTTAGGAGCTGTAATTCGCATTGCTTCTGCCGCATCTTTTGCAAGTGAAGCATCCTTCCATAAAATCGATGCCGCACCTTCTGGTGAAATAACTGAGAATGTTGAGTTTTCAAGCATGTAAATGCGATTAGCTACACTAATACCAAGCGCACCACCACTACCGCCTTCTCCAATTACAACAGATAAAACAGGAACAGTTAAACCAGCCATCTCAACCAAGTTGCGGGCAATTGCTTCACTTTGTCCACGTTCTTCAGCTGCTTTACCAGGATAAGCTCCCTTTGTATCAACAAAACAAATAATTGGTCGGTTGAATTTTTCTGCCTGCTTCATTAGGCGAAGTGCTTTACGATAACCTTCTGGATGTGGCATACCAAAATTACGACGAATGTTTTCTTTCGTTGCCTTACCTCGTTGGTGTCCTATGACAGTTACAGCTTGTCCATCAATACTTGCAATTCCACCGATTAAAGCTTCATCATCTCCGTAGTTTCGATCACCATGAAGTTCGATAAAATCATCAAAGATGGCGTGAATGTAATCTAAGCTTGTTGGACGCATAGTGTGACGTGCAATTTGAACACGATCCCAAGGTTCTAAGTTTGAATAAATCTCTTTTTGAAGTGTTTCAAACTTCGTTTCAAGATGCTTAATTTCTTCTGTAAAATCAATGTCAGCGCTCTCCGTTACTGATTTTAACTCAGCAATTTTAGCTTGTAGTTCAATTAATGGTTTTTCAAATGGTAATGTTTGTTCCATGATTAGTTGTCTCCCTTCGTGTGTAAACGAACAATCGTACTTAATGTATCTTTCATCTCATGTCGAGGGACAATTTTATCTAATTGACCATGCTTTAATAAAAACTCTGCTGTTTGGAAATCATCCGGCAATTTTTCACGTACAGTCTGTTCAATAACACGACGACCTGCAAAGCCGATTAACGCTTGTGGTTCAGCTAAATTGATATCACCTACAGATGCAAAACTCGCTGATACGCCACCTGTCGTTGGGTGTGTCATAACCGATACATATAACTGACCTTCACGACTATGTTTTTCAAGTGCTACAGATGTTTTCGCCATTTGCATTAGCGATAATGCACCTTCTTGCATGCGTGCGCCACCACTTGCAGTAAAGATAATAAATGGTACTTTTAATTCCGTTGCTTTTTCAATCGCACGTGTGATTTTTTCACCGACTACTGACCCCATTGATCCCATACGGAAGAACGAATCCATAACTGCTAACACAATCGTTTGACCATCAATTTGGCCGATACCTGTTAACACTGCTTCATTCAAACCAGTCTTCGCTTGGTCTACTTGTACTTTTTCAACGTATCCTGGGAAGCCAAGTGGATTCGTTGTTTTTAAATTATCATCAATTGATTGGAATGTACCTTCGTCAATCACTAGATTCATTCGTTGTTGTGAATTGATTTTGTTATGATAATTACATTTTGGACAAACATATAAGTTCTTCTGTAATTCTTTTGTAACCATTACATGCTTACATTCTGAACATTGATGCATAACACCTGCTTTAATATCATTTTGAACCTGTGCTTTTTTTACTTTATTCGGTTTTGTTTTTGAAAATATATTTTTTATACTCATTCCATATTCTCCCCTTCAGTTAACAAATCAATCCATACCTCATAGGCCTGAACCGCCTGAGCAGGATTCCCTGCAATTAATTCACTTATAAATGTCGCTAGTACTTCTCGTTCCGCTGGAGTCGATTGTCCTCGATACGGTGACTTACCGAATTGATTTAAAATCATCCAAATTTTAAATACTAATCGATTATGTGATGATACCATCAATTCTCGAACTAAAATTTCTCGTTCAATTTGACCTTCAATAATTAACATATGTAGTAAACTTTCCCACACAGGTAATTTACAAAGCTTTTCGTCTGTTGCAACTTCAACAATCGCATCGCGCTCTAAAATTTGTTGTGTGTGATGAACATTTACTAAATCTTTTTCTTCTTGTAAAACAAATGTAGATAATACTTCTACTAATTTATGATTTCTAAAATCGGATAGGAATGTGCCACCACCATGTTTGGTTTCAATTAAGCCTAGCAGCTCCATACTTCGTAAAGCCTCACGTACAGAAGATCGCCCAACACCTAGTCTTTCTGCCAATACACGTTCTGAAGGCAGTTTATCACCTGGTCCAATTTCTTCAACTCGAATAATTTCTCGAAGCTCTTTCACTATTTGAATAAATCTTTTTGGCGCGGACTTCTCTACATTCATCGCTTCAACTCCCTATCTTCGTAAAAGTGGTCTGACCACTTTTTATAGCATACAAAAGTTTTTTTAGTTAGTAAAGTAAAATCATGTAATTCTAGACTTTTTACTCATTCATTTTTTGAATTGATTTTTAACGTTTTCATTATAAAACACAAAAAGTAAGTAGGTGTGCTTTGTTATAAAACACAGCCACTTACTTCTTATAATGACTTCATATCTTGTATTTTTTGAGCAATTAATTGTACTTGTTGCTGACGCGATTCTACTTTTCCTTCAATATATAAAATAGAATCTTCCTCTAATAAGGACTTGATTTGTTCAAACACCTTCGGGAAAATTGTAACGGATAGTGCCCCTGTTTCATCTTCGATTGTTAAGAACGCCATTTGCTCGCCATTTTTTGTACGAATTACTTTTATGTTTTGAACCGCTGCTATGACTTGAATCGTTGCACCTATTTTAATAGAAGAAACTCGATGTATTGGAACTACTGGTTGCCCCATTTTCGCTTTCAACTGCTCAACAGGGTGCTTGGAAATATAGAAACCAAGAACTTCTTTTTCACCTTGTAGTTTTTCTTTTTCAAGCATAGGTTCTGCTTCGGCATGTTTCGGTACACCGTAAATTCGCGTGTCATACAACACAGTCGTTTCTTCATCAGGCGCATACAATTTAGCAAGATTTTCAGCACGACTAACAGTAGCTAGAAGTGTTTGTCGGTCTTGTTCAAAATCATCTAAAGCGCCTGCTTTGATTAAAGCTTCGATTGTTTTTTCTTTAAAATGTTGTGCTGATATACTTAATGCCATATCAAAAATACTTTTCCACTCTTTTTTCTCTTGCTGCATTTGCTGTAATTTTTTCAAAAAAGTTTGGGGTACGCCACGAATTGCTCCTAATGCTAATCGGATACTACCGTTTTCAACACGGTAACTCTTTCCGCTTTTTTGAATCGAGGGGCGTAGTAATGGAATATCTTTTGCACGTACTTCTTGCAAGATTTTCAACTGCTTTTCTCGATCTCCCATAACACTTGTTAAGAGCGCCGCATAGAAATACGGTGCAAAATTGGCCTTTAAATAAGCCATTTGATACGTAATTAAACTATACGCAACAGCATGACTTTTCGGAAAACCATAATTCGCAAAGCGAACAATTAAATCATATACCTCATTTGCTACATTTTTAGCGTACCCATTCTGTAGAGCACCTTGTACAAAATGTTGACGTTCTTGATCTAATATATTTTTTTCTTTTTTACTAACTGCTCGTCTTAATACATCTGCTTCACCTAATGTAAAACCTGCAAAAACAGAAGCGATTCGCATAATCTGTTCTTGATAGACGATAACACCGTACGTTTCATTAAGAATGGGCGCAAGTATCGGGTGAGGTAAAACGGCCTGTTCTTGTCCATGCTTCCTTCTACTATAAACAGGAATAAAATCCATCGGACCTGGACGATACAACGCATTTACTGCTACTAAATCTAAAAAGCTAGTTGGATATACTTCTTTTAAAGCTTGTCGCATACCAGCCGACTCCAATTGGAATACCCCTGTTGTATCACCTTGTTGTAGTAATTGATACGTTCTCACATCATCTAAAGGAATTTTTTCAAAATCTAGTACACGTCGTTCACCTGCATAAATAAGATATCGAATATGGTCGAGTATGGATAAATTACGCAAACCTAAAAAGTCCATTTTCAATAATCCAACCGCTTCAACTTCTTTCATCGGCCATTGCGTCATATAGATGTCATCGCTACCTTTTTCAATTGGAACGATTTCAGGTAAAGCAATCGGTGATAAAATCACACCAGCAGCATGAGTCGAAGCGTTACGTGGTAAACCTTCTAAACGTTTCGCAATTTGTAGCCACTTCACCTTATGCTCATCTGTACCAATCCACTGTTCAAATGCTGGCTCAGCATCTCGTAACATTGTTCCTGGCTTTGAAGGTATGAGCGCAGAAATTTGAGCCATCTCCTCCATTGTAAAGCCTAGAACACGTGCGACGTCGCGTGCTACTGCTTTCGCTGATAATGTACCAAATGTAATAATTTGTGCTGTATGCGAGGCTCCGTACTTTTTCGCTACATACTCAATCACTTCTTGTCTTTTAGCGTCTGCAAAATCGACGTCAATATCAGGTAATGTAATACGCGCTGGATTCAAAAAACGCTCAAATAATAAATCATACTGTATCGGGTCAACATTCGTAATACGTAAACAATACGCAACGAGTGAACTCGCAGACGAACCACGACCTGGTCCTGTTAAAATACGTTTTGAACGCGCAAAAGCGATATAGTCTGCTACGATTAAGAAGTAATCTGCATAACCCATATCATTGATGACACGTAGTTCATATTGCAAACGCTCTTCATATATTTGTTGTCCTGTAAAACCACGCTCTTGTAAACCTTTTTTACATTGCTCCGCAAGTAAAACTTCGGCTGTCTTTCCTTCTTCTAATGGTTGAAACTTCGGCATATAATGCTGTTCATACGTTAACTCAACTTTACACTGATTTAATACTTCCGTTGTTGTATCTAACCATTCTGGTACATCTTGAAACCACTCTTTTAATTGCAACATTGTCGGTAAATAATGTGCACGTTCTATAGGATTAAGCGGTTCACGGTCCTCTACACGCACACCTTGCTGAATCGCTTTCGCTACTGTATAGGCCTCCACGTCTTCTTCGTTTAAAAAATGGACGCGCTGGGTTGCCATCACTTTTAGTTTTTCAGATTGTGCAACATCACGCCACAGTGATTCTTGTTCGTGGATGATTCCATTCGCTCGCTCAATCCCTAAATAGAAATATTCTAATTGTTCATGTAACTGTTGAACCATTTGTATGACTTCATCACAATGATGTGTCATTGCAACAGGTAACATGACAATTAGCCCCTTTTGATAACCAAGTAACCATTTTAACGGTAAATCTTCTTGCTCTCTTAATGAAATCGCAGAAGAAATTTTGATTAGATGTTGGTAACCTTGTTGATTCGCTGCATATAAAACAAGTGGTATCGTGAGATTTTCTTGGCACACAAGATCTACTGTCAGTCCTAAGACTGGTTGTATGTGTGCTTTTTTCATAACTTGATTGAAATGAAGTAAACCATACAACTTACGGTCTGTAATGGCAACTGTTGCATGCTCATACGATTGTAAAGCAGCTGATAATTCTTCGATTTTCACAATACTATCCAGCATACTTGCAGACGTTACGATTTGCGGAAAATGAGCATCCATTCATTTCTTCTCCTTTCTATTGCGCACAAACCTCATCTAATTGTGCGATTAAATCATCTGCTTCTGACCAATCATAAATTGTAGCCCCCGAAGCAAATGGGTGACCGCCGCCTCTAAATTGTTTAGCAATCGTATTAATAACTAAACCTTTCGAGCGTAAACGAACACGAATTTGATCTGGCTCTTCAACAAAAATAGCCCATGCACGAATTCCTTTTACATTTCCTAAAGAACTGACAAGCGCACTTGTTTCGAGCGCTGTGACTCCATATTCTTCTAGTAATTCTTTTGGCAACTTAATATAAGCTGCACCATTTTCGTTCATATGGAAATTTTGATAAATGTAGCCTTGTAATTGTAGCAATTCTTTACTCAATTCATACATACCATCAAATAGCGTAGAGCGATCAAAGTCATGCTTCACTAATTTACTTGCTGTTTTAAATGTTTTTTCTGTTGCACTTGGGAATTTAAAACGTCCTGTATCGCCTACAATTCCAGCAAATAAATAACGTGCTGCCTGTGCAGGAAGCCCCCAAGCACGATGTTCTTCCCCATATTCATATAGCTCATAAATCAATTCTGAGCAAGAACTCGCAGATGTGTCTACCCATGTAATGTCACCATAAGCATCGTCATTTGGATGATGGTCTATTTTAATTAATGTCTCACCCATTGTATAACGTTGATCATCAATACGTTCTTGATTCGCTGTATCTGTGACAATCACTAGAGCACCATTATATGCTTCATCTTCCACATGTACGGGTTCACCTAAATATGTAAGTGCCGGATCATGTGTACCAGGTGTGTACACTGTTTTTTCGGGATAATTTGATTGAATGAGTGCAGCTAGTCCCATTTGCGAACCATAGGCATCTTCATCTGGACGTACATGACGATGAATGATAATCGTTTGATACTTTTCAATACATTCAATAATTTGTTGTTTCATCTAAATCGCTCCCTTAAAATAAATTAACGAAAATACTACTTTCTATTTTAACAGTTTTTACATGAGGTGTATTTATTTCTGAGTTATTTTATCTGAAATCGTAAATAAAAAAAGTATTGGGCAACAAAATCGCCCAATACTCTTTATCGTTCTAATACTTGGAATGTCACAAGTGCCTTACATACTAATATTTCATCGCTATAAACTTCAAAATCAATTTTCGCAAATTTACGACTCATGTCTAAAATTTTCGGTAACACTTGAATGGTTTTTTCCATTTGCACAGGCTTCATGAAATAGATGGTCATATTTTCAACCACACTGTCGCCTCGCTTTGTTTTTTTCAAAGCGGCTGCCCCTGCTTCTACTAGTAATGTTGTGAAAGCTCCATATGAAATCGCACCAAACTGATTCGTCATTTGCGGTGTTACCGTAAATTCAACCGTTGAATCGTCTTCGTCTTTTTCAAGCTTCATCTCATTTTTCACAAGGTCATCAATCGTTTCGCCATGCTGTGGTTGACGCTGAGCCATTTGCATCGCCTTTAATACATCCTGACGACTTACAACGCCTTGTAACACGCCATGTTCGTCCGTAACAGGTAATAAATCGATTCCTTCCCAAATCATACGGTGTCCAGCTGTTGCTACACTCGTCTTCATTGTAACTGTAATTGGATTACGTGTCATCAAACGATCAATCGAGTCTGATTCTTGCTTACCAATTACGTCTTTTGATGTCACAATACCAACTGTTTTCTTCTGTTTATCAACAACTGGATAGCCACCATGCGTTGTACGAGAATTTAATTCATTAAAGTCACGTACTGTGTCAGTTGATTTTAAATATGAAGTGTCTTCAATTGGTACAACAATATCTTCAATTAATAGAATCTCTTTTTTGATTAACTGATCATAAATAGCACGGTTAATCATCGTTGCAACTGTAAAGGTATCGTAACTTGAAGAAATAATAGGTAAATCAAGTTCATCCGCTAAGCGACGCGCTTCTTCATCCGCATCAAAACCACCTGTAATTAATACAGCAGCTCCTGCTTTTAAAGCATTCAAATGCGTATTCGAACGGTTACCAACAATTAATAAACTGCCTGCATCCGTATAACGCATCATGTCATCTAACTTCATTGCACCAATAACAAATTTCGTTAATGTTTTATGCAATCCACTTTTACCACCTAATACTTGTCCATCTACAATGTTAACAATTTCAGCAAAAGTTAAACGTTCAATATTCTCTTTTTTCTTCTTCTCAATACGAATCGTCCCTACACGCTCAATCGTACTAACTAAGCGACGTGTCTCTGCTTCTTTAATCGCGCGATAAGCTGTTCCTTCACTTACTGCCATATCTTTTGCAATTTGACGTACAGAGATTTTATCACCTACAGGTAAAGTCTCGATGTATTGAATTATCTTTTCATGTTTAGTAGCCAAAGAATCACCTATTTTCCAACTTCATTCTACCCCTAGTGTACCATATTTCCTGTTTTGTCGTGCTGCTTTTTAAAACAAAAGTACAGTAAATTTGCTACAAATTTAGCGTTTTCAGTGGATTTCTCATAAAACTAGCGTTCGATTACATCCCCTGCGGACATAATTAATACTTCTGTTCCCTCAACTAATTTTGCAAAATGGGTTGGATCTTGCTCAATTACGGGGAATGTATTGTAGTGAATCGGTACAGCTAATTTTGGTTTTAAAAACGCTACTGCCGTCGCAGCATCTTCTGGTCCCATCGTAAAGTTGTCACCAATCGGTACAAACGCAACATCAATCGGATGTCGTTCACCAATTAATTTCATATCACTAAACAGCGCTGTATCACCTGCGTGATAGATTGTTTTATCCTCTGCTGTAAATAAAATACCACCTGGCATGCCCGTATAAATAATTTGTTTGTCTTCTGTTACATAAGAAGACCCGTGAAATGCTTGTGTATATTTGACTGTTCCAAAATCAAATGTATAAGCGCCACCAATATGCATATTATGAACGCGTACACCTTGCCAAGATAGATAATCTGCTAATTCGTTTGGAGCGACCACAAGGGCATCATGTTTTTTCGCCAACTCAACTGTATCACCAACATGATCATTGTGACCATGTGTTAGTAAGATTACATCTGGTGATTCTGACTCTACTTTTAAATCGGTTTGGCTATTTCCATTAATGAATGGGTCGATTAAAATGACCTTGTCATTCGTTTTGATTTTTACAACTGAATGTCCATGAAATGATATTTGCATTGAAAAATCCTCCTTAAAATATGGATTACATTACACACAAATGCTGTTTTTTTGATACACTGGTAAAGCGTTACACTTGTTTTAGATTGACGTGACTTCATGTGAAATGTACGTATTTCATTTGTAACATATTCTGTTACAAAATGGAAACCTAAGATAACTAGTACACACATTTTTTCTTACGTTTGTTCTATACCCAAGTCAGACGAAATTCAATTATAGAGATTTGAGAGGAGACGACATTATGTCATCTAAAATCGAAAAAATTCAACATCATTTACAAGCAGCAAACATTGATGCTGCATTCATCACAACTCCTGAAAATGTTTTTTATCTATCAGGATTTTTAAGTGATCCACATGAGCGCTTACTAGGCATTCTTATTTTTAAAGATGCTGCACCATTTATGATTTGTCCAAAAATGGAGGTTCCTGATGCGAAGGCAGCTGGCTGGACATACGATGTAGTAGGTCACGACGATCAGGAAGATGCTTTTGAAGTACTTGCAAATAAAGCAGCTCAATCTGTTAGTGCCATTCAAACATTAGCAATTGAAAAATCACATTTAACAGTAGAACGTTTAGATACTTTACAACGCTTCTATCCGAACAGTTCAGTTGTTGGAATTGATCAAGTATTAACAGATTTACGTATTGTTAAATCTGCTGATGAAGTGGAAAAAATTCGTGAAGCAGCAAAACTTGCTGACTATGCGATTCAAGTAGGTTGCGATGAATTAGCTGAAGGTAAAACAGAACTTGAAGTACTATCGGCAATCGAAGCTGCAATCCTTCAAAAAGGTTACTATATGTCATTCGATACAATGGTATTAACAGGATTAAATGCTGCTTCTCCACATGGCACGCCAGGTAACACAAAAATTAAAAAAGGTGACCTAGTACTGTTTGATTTAGGTGTTGTTTATGAAGGTTACTGTTCTGATATCACACGTACAGTTGCATTCGGTGAACCAAATGTAGAGCAAAAAGCAGTATATGATGCTGTACTAAGCGCGAATAAAGCCGCAATTGATTTAGTTAAACCAGGTGTTCGTACAATGGACTTAGACCGTGCAGCGCGTCAAAAAATTGAAGATGCTGGTTTTGGTGAATATTTCACACACCGTCTAGGACATGGTCTTGGAATTGGTTTACACGAAATTCCTTCTATCCACGGTTCAAATGAATTGCCTTTAGTGGAAGGTATGGTTTTCACGATTGAACCAGGTGTTTATAAAGGTGACACAGCTGGCGTACGTATCGAAGATGATGTTGTTGTGACAAAAGATGGTGTTGAAATTCTAACGTCATTCCCTAAAGAGTTACACATTGTTGAACCAAAATAAGTGTTAAAAAACAAAAGAGAAATTCCGCTGCCAATCGGCTTTGGAATTTCTCTTTTTTTATACAATGGATTGACTTATATCAATCTCTATTTATACGTTATCTACTCACAAACAAACTGACCCCTGATTCCCTTTGTATGAATCATTTTTGATTATGCTTTTGCTTGTAATAACGCGTCAGCTGGAACGTATTCGTAACCAAGCGCTTCTGCAACTGCATCGAACGTTACATGACCATCTAATACGTTTAAACCTTTACGTAATGCTTCATTATCTAAGCATGCTTTTACATAACCTTTATTCGCAATTTGTACTGCGTAAGGTACTGTGTTATTTGTTAAAGCCATTGTTGCTGTACGTGGTACTGCACCTGGCATATTTGCTACTGCATAGTGAACCACACCATGCTTCACATAAGTTGGCTCATCATGTGTTGTAATACGATCTGATGTTTCGAAAATACCACCTTGGTCGATTGCGATATCAACAACAACTGAACCTGGTGACATCGATTTAATCATCTCTTCTGTTACTAATTTCGGCGCTTTAGCACCTGGAATTAATACAGCACCGATTACTAAATCAGATTGTTTTACAGACT
Organism: Kurthia sp. 11kri321; assembly: GCF_001534765.1. Taxonomy (NCBI): domain Bacteria; kingdom Bacillati; phylum Bacillota; class Bacilli; order Caryophanales; family Caryophanaceae; genus Kurthia; species Kurthia sp. 11kri321. The sequence continues at coordinate 832,380 of NZ_CP013217.1, read as the reverse complement.
CTGCAATGTTATATGGGTTTGAAATAAGTGTATGAACATCTGTACCGAATTGATCATCTAATTCACGTAAACGTTCTGGGCTTAAGTCGATAATTGTTACATCAGCACCCATACCTACAGCGATTTTCGCAGCATTTGCGCCAGCCATACCACCGCCGATTACTGTTACTTTACCGCGTGACACCCCTGGTACGCCGCCTAGTAAAATACCTTTACCGCCTTCTTGTTTTTCTAAATACTGTGCACCGATTTGTGTTGCCATACGACCTGCAACTTCACTCATTGGTGTTAATAATGGTAGTGAACGGTTTGGTAATTGTACTGTTTCATAAGCAATCGCTGTCACTTTTTTATCGATTAATGCTTTTGTTAAAGCTGGTTCTGGTGCTAAGTGTAAATAAGTGAATAAGATTAAGCCTTCTGTAAAGAAGCTGTATTCTGATTCGATTGGTTCTTTAACTTTCATGACCATATCAACATTCCAAGCACCTGCTTGGTCTACCATTACTGCCCCTGCTTCAATATATTCTTCATCTGTAAATCCTGAACCAATACCAGCGCCCTTTTCTACGACAACATCGTGACCTGATACCTTAAAGTTCACAACGCCTGCTGGTGTAATTGCTACACGATTTTCATTGTTTTTGATTTCCTTTGGAATACCAATTTTCATGACCCATCCTCCTAAAGATAAAAGTATATATGAAGTTAAACTTATCTCTTCAAACAAATCTATCTTAACAGATTTTTACGACTTTTTGCAAAATAATTTTCAAGTTTTTTTCTTTTTTCCAAATAATTGCGTTTACAAAAGGATTATAAACTCTTTTTTTATGTAAAAATAACAAAATACGCTATTTAATTATATTAAATTTTTTGATTTTTCTAATTAATTTTTTGATGAAAAATTCACAATTTGTTCCAATTCCATTTAAAAAAGAGGGATTTGTGAATTGATATAGAATGTTATAATATGCTTATAAAAGCAAAGAGGAGGAATTTTATTATGGCAACTTATAACAACATTATTGTAGCAGTAGATGGTTCTGCAGAAGCAGAATACGCATTCAACAAAGCAGTAGAGGTAGCACAACGTAACGATGCGGTTTTACACTTAGTAAACATCATCGATACACGTTCTTTCGCAGCAATCGAAGCGTATGATCGCTCAATCGCTGAACGCGCTCAAAGCTTTGCTGAAGAAAAGTTAAACGAATATAAAACAATTGCTGAACAACATGGCGTAAAAGAAGTGAAAACATTAATCGAATACGGTTCACCAAAAACAATGATTACAAAAGACGTTGCTGAAAAAACAGTAGCTGATTTAATCGTATGTGGTGCGACTGGTCTAAATGCTGTAGAGCGCTTCCTAATCGGTAGTGTATCTGAAAGCATCGTACGCTCTGCAAAATGTGACGTATTAGTTGTACGTACACCAGCAGCTGAATAATCACCAATTAAAAAAGAGAAATCGCGATTCAATGCGATTTCTCTTTTTCTATTACTTTTCTTGTTCTTGCTCTTTAGTGAGCTTTTCACACAGGTAACCAACAATATGACCTCTTGGTGTTTTTTCTTCTAAGTCACCATTCTCAACTAATTCATCGAGTGATTGCCAAATGGTTGCCCATAATTCTGTGTTTTCATATTGTTTATATTGTGGATTCAATTTATTTCTTCTCTTCTTTCTTCCAATTTTGTACGCGTGCGAAGAAAGTTTCGAGTGCTTGAATATTGTCTAGTCTTGGAACTTTCGCGAGTAGCACATCTTTAACTGCTTGTTCGCCTTCTTTTTTCTTCTGTAAAATGAATAAGCTTTTTCCCATTTCTTTTTGTTTAAAAAGATTTTCAGGTAACTGGACAACCGCTTGAATCCACGCATGTTTTTGCACATAACTATAAAGTAAAGGTGCTTGTTCTGATTCAAATAAGTTATTCGGTACTAAGAAGAATAAGTAGCCACCATCTTTCGTATGGTTCATTGATTGCTCAATTAATAAATGGTGTGCATACGTCATACCATCTTCCTTATGAATTTCAAAGTTCTCTGCATATTCTGTATCTGGATAATATCCAACAGGTAGATCGCAAATTACTCCATCAACAGGATCGATTAAAAGGTGTTGTAACGCATCTTGACGATATAAAGCAACCGGTTGCTCTTGTAAATCAGCTGAAACTGCAGCGAGTTGAATTAATAGTTCATCAATCTCTACACCAATTCCTTCAATTTTACCGTCTAAATGATTCATCACAGTCATCATTAGGTTCCCTGTTCCAATGGTTGGATCAAGTAATGTAACCTTCTCTTGCTCTTTTAATTGCTTTTCAAAGAACTGCTCGACAAAATAACCTACTAAAAAACCAAGAGAATCGGGTGTCATTTGATGATTTGGCTGTACATTTTTACGCATGCCTTTTAATAAAGCGAGTTGAATTGCCTTTCTCACTTGCTCTTTTGATACTTCTTTTAGAATAGATGATTCAGGTTCTTCCACTAATTGCGTTAGAGTAGATAGAAGACCGTCTAAATACGTAACATCAAATTCTTTGCTTACTTTTTTAGATTGCTCATCTAAATAAGTGAAAATATTTTCTATTTTTTCCATTTGATACTCCTAAACACGAAAGGGACTATCCTTTACAGGACAGGCCCTAACGTTCATGTTTTTAATTAAAGTGCTTTTAAAGCTTCTAAAGCACGATCGTAATCTGGGTGGTTTGTGCCTTCTGGAACATATTCTGTGTAAGTGACTTCACCAGCTTCATTAATTACGAAGATTGAACGAGCTAATAAGCGAAGTTCTTTCATTAATACGCCATAAGCTTCACCAAATGATGCATCGCGGTGATCTGATAATGTAATAACATTTTCAATACCGTTTGCGCCACACCAACGTTTTTGTGCGAATGGTAAGTCCATTGAAATCGTCAGTACCACAACATCATCACCGAATGATGCCGCTTCTTCATTGAAACGACGTGTTTGTGCATCACAAACGCCTGTGTCTAAAGAAGGTACAACTGAAATTAACACTTTTTTACCAGCGAAATCTTTCCATGTTTTTTCACCTAAACCGTTATCTACAACTTTAAAATCAGGTGCTTTTGAACCTACAGTTACTTCTTCGCCTACTAGTGTTACTGGATTATTAATAAATGTTACATTTGCCATTCTCAAAACGCCTCCTCAAAATTTCTACTTCCAATTCTACTAAAATTACACTTTACTACGCAACTATGAAGCCTTAATTCTTTATACTTCGACTGTTTGCGATACTACTTGTTCTTTTTTACTATATGCTCTTTCATGGATAACATGTGTATCTGCAATGAAATCATGGACAGCTTTATGCTTTGGTGTGAATGGAATGATTAAATATAAAATTTTCACTGTCATCGAAATAAAGCGCCCTACACCTTCGCGAAATAGCACAGTAGACCATGAAAGAGGTTCACCATCATCTCGTACGACTTTTAAACCAAAAATCATCTTACCTAATGTCTGACTTAAAAATTTTGTCATCAAGATGAAGTAAATGTAAAACATCACGCCTGATAAAACAGCTGAAATCGAGATATATAAAATCAATTCATTTTCCCAAATCGACTTGGGAATAATGTTTTGTAACAGCAGACCGACTAGGACAGTGTTTACTAATAATACATCAATTAAAAAAGCGAAAAAGCGAACCCAAAATCCCGCTGATTTATGTTCAAAAATAGCGGATTCTTGCATTTCGATTTGCGTTGCAAATTGTGTCATGCGAAAACCTCCTATTCTTCACCATACATATACATGAGACGTGGGCCATTTTTTGCATTTGATAAAATGTGTTGAACCATTTGTGCATCAACTGAGCCACCACCTAATAACGACTGCACTTTTGTTGCAAATAAGCTTGTGATGGAATCGCTTGTACTGTATTCATATACTTTTGAACCTGTTAAACCTTTTTCTTTCTTCATTGCAGCAATCGCATCTTCTGTATAACCGAATTCATCTGCTAATCCTACTTTTACAGCTTGTGAACCATTATATACGCGACCATCTGCCACTTTTTTAACTTTTTCCATCGGCATGTTACGACCATCTGCTACAACTTTTAAGAAACGTTGGTATGAGTCATCAACCATTGATTGTAAGATTTTACGGTCGCCTTCTGTCATCTCACGAGAGCCACTCATAATATCTTTATACGGACCTGTTTTAATCGTTTCGAATTTCACGCCGTATTTATCAGCTAATTTACTGTAGTTAATTGACTGCATGATAACGCCGATTGAACCTGTTAACGTCTCTTCATCGATAAAGATTTTATCTGTTGGCGCTGAGATATAGTAACCACCTGAAGCGGCCATTGATCCCATTGATGTATAGATTGGAATATTACGCGTCTTTTGAATATCTTTGATTTTTTCATAGATTTGTTTTGACTCGACAACGCCACCACCTGGTGAATTCACATATAATACAACACCTTTTACAGTTGTATCTTTTTTCACATCATCTAACTGTTTTAAAAACTGTTTATGATTATATCCCTTTGACCCTGTAAACGCTGAAGCTTCACCTGTATCTTGAATTGCTCCATCTACTTTTAAAACTGCAATTTGTGATGTTTCTTTTCCTTCTTGTACTGTTGTACGTTCAAGTGAAGATTCTTCACCCATTACTTGCACCATAGCATCAGAAAATTTTACTTTACTAAAATTAATCAAGCCACTAATTACCGTAGAACCAACCAGTAAAAAGGCTGCTATTCCAAGTGCAATCCATCTTTTTGCATTCATAAACTCATCTCCTCTGACTGTTTATACGCATTATTTTTCCAAATGTTTCATTTTCAGGCTAAATTTTTTGATTTTTTCGCCTCTACAATTGTAGCATATGAGAAAACAATAATGGCAAGCCAGATACAGCCAAATGCAATGAAATCATGAAGTCCAAATTTTTCATGATAAATAAATGTACCGATTAACAATGTCATAGTTGGCGCAATATATTGGAAGAATCCAACTAAATAAAGTGGAATATTTTGTGCACCTACTGCAAATAAGATTAATGGGATTGCTGTAATGACACCTGTACCAATTAATAGTAATGTTGTTACCCAGTCTAAGTGGAACATTGCCGATTCACCTTTTGCAATTAGGTAAATATAATATCCAAGTGCTAGCGGCAAGATGAATAATGTCTCAATTACTAAACCGCGTGTGGCATCTAGTTTGATTTGTTTCTTTAATAACCCATAAATACCAAATGAAAAAGCAAGTCCAAGTGCTACAAATGGGAACTTTCCATTTGAAATAATGAGAACTGCTACACCGGCAAATGCAATGATACACGCTAAAACTTGCGCCTTTGATAAACGCTCTTTCAAGAAAATAACACCTAGTAATACAGAAACTAATGGATTAATATAATAACCCATACTTGTCTCTACAATATGATTATGATTCACTGCCCAAATAAATATGTACCAGTTTGCTGATATTAAATAGGAAGCTGCAACTAATGACCAAAATGATTTTTGATGTTGCCACAGTGTTTGAACATCTTGTAATAAATCTTTTCCTTGTCGAATGGCTACGACAAAGATGAGCGTTAAAATAAATGACCAGATAATACGACTCGTAATAATTTCGTTACTACTCACCATGTCTAGTTGTTTCCAATAAATCGGTACAAGTCCCCAAATAATATACGCAAACGTTGCGGACAAAATACCTTTTTTTGTTGAATCCATTCTCGTTTCATCTCTTTTCTTCTTTCTAGTGTTTCTATAGTATAGTAATATTTGTTTGCATATGTAAATAATTTTTTCTTCGTTTAACGAAAGTTTTAAATATGAATAAGCCTGCATGCATCTACTACTGCATACAGGCTTATTTGTTCTATTTCATTACACTGTTTTTTTCATTTCGCGTTCGCGCAATTCTACACGGCGAATTTTACCTGAAGCTGTTTTTGGTAATTCATCAACGAATTCAATTGCGCGTGGATATTTATAAGGAGCTGTTGCTTCTTTTGCAAAGCTTTGTAGCTCTTTAATAAATCCTTCTTCGTTAGCGCGTTCTTTGTTTTGTAAGATGATATATGCTTTAACAATCGTTCCACGAATTTCATCTGGACTTCCAACTACTGCACATTCTTGTACATCAGGGTGTTTCACAAGTGCATCCTCTACTTCGAATGGCCCAATTGTATAGCCTGAACTGATAATAATATCATCGCTACGCCCTTCAAACCAGAAGTAACCATCTTCGTCTACTTTAGCTTGATCACCTGTAATGTAGTAATCGCCTCTAAATTGACCTTGTGTACGCTCAGGATCGCGATAATATTCTTTGAATAATGCAGGTGTTGTTTTATGGATGGCGATATCTCCTACTGTATTTGGCGCACATGGTTTACCGTTCTCATCGACCACTACTACCATGTTTCCTGGTGTTGGTTTACCCATCGAACCAGCTTTTGCTTCCATGCCCTTCATTGTACCGATTAGTAATGTGTTTTCAGTTTGACCATAACCATCGCGTACTTGTAAGTCAAATGTCTGTTGGAATTTATTAATAACCTCAACATTTAATGGTTCACCAGCAGATACTGCACTGTGTAAGCTACTTAAATCAAAGTCGGCTAAATTTTCAACTTTCGCCATAACACGATACTCAGTCGGTGTACAGCACAATACATTAATTTTATGTTCTTGAATAAGTGACAGATATGTTTGTGCATCAAAACGACTGTTATAAACAAAGCCTGTTGCTCCGCTACCTAATACAGATAAGAATGGACTCCAAATCCATTTTTGCCATCCTGGACTTGCCGTTGCCCAAACTAAATCACCTTTTTGAATTCCTAACCAGTGAGAAGCAGCTGTGCGTAAATGCGCATAAGCCCATGCATGTGTGTGAACAGCTGCTTTTGGATTACCCGTCGTGCCGCTTGTATAAGATAGGAATGCTGTATCCGTACTTAACGTATCGCACATTTCAAATGATGTAGAAGCTTCCTTTACCTCTTCTAATAAAGGAACCCACGGTGTATGTGCATGACCAATTACAAATTGTTTTACACCTTCTAAATTGCGTACTTGATCGAATTGATCAATATATGGTTCGTATGACACAATCGCTTTTGCTGAACTGTGTTCAATACGGTATTCAATATCTTTTGTACGTAGCATTTCAGAACTTGGAATCACAATAATTCCGGATTTAATCGCAGCAATATACGTAACATATGCTTCAATTAAACGTGGAACCATGACAATCATAACGTCTCCTTTTTTTAGTCCATGTGCTTGAAACACATTGGCCATTTGATTCGCTTGTTGAATGAGAGCATCGTATGTGATTTCTTTGTGTTGTCCTTCTACGTCTTCATATTTGACTGCTATGGCACCTTCACCTGTTGCGAACTGTTCAAACTCTGATACCAAGTTATAATGTTCTGGTGCTAATAAATCCTCTCTGTTCATAACGAACTCCCCCTAAATTTAAGATTTCTGCTTAATTATTATAACTAAGCACTCCCGATTGCACAACCTATTACTATAACTTATTATTATTACTAGGTCTTAATATCAAAAGAAAAATATTTTCAATTACCTAATAATTCCCAAAATTATAACATATTAAAAAAGTAAAATACCATTATAAACTATAGAGAAAAGTGTGTTTTTCAACAAAATTATTCAAAAGACGAGCATTAAACACTCAAAGTAGTTATTTCATGTAACTTTAGATTCTTGAATTCTGATGTATTCATCAATAAATAAACAATTAAAAACAATTTATTTACTTAACTAAAAGATTTTTCAGTACAAAAAAATCCGCATAAAAAATTATACGGATTTTTCGCTTTTTATTTAAAGTAAATCGTCAAACGCATCTACTTCTTTTTTACGTGGGAAGTCATGAATTTCGCGATTTTGTATCGCGCGTTCAATCATTTCATCGAAATCTGTAAAGCTTTCATAATAATTCATTTTGTCGATCTTAGGTTTAGTTTTTGGACTTGCTGGTGTAAATACCGTACAGCAATCCTCATATGGACGAATCGATGTTTCATACGTACCAATTTTTTGTGCGATATCAATAATTTCAAGCTTATCATATGTGATTAGCGGACGTAAAATAGGCGTTGTTGTTACATCATTAATAGCTGCTAAACTCTCTAATGTTTGACTCGCTACCTGTCCTAAATTCTCCCCTGTCACTAAGACTTTTGCGTCAATTTCTTTACGAACTAAATCAGAAATTTTCATCATCATACGGCGCGTTGAAGTCATCGTTACATTCTCCGGTACATTTTGTTGAATCGTTTGCTGAATTTCTGTAAATGGAATAATGTGTAGACGAACTTTACCACCAAATTGACTGATTTGTTGACAAAGATCTTTAACTTTTTCAAGTGATTGGTCACTTGTGAATGGCGGACTAAAGAAGTGAATCGCTTCAATTCGCACACCACGCTTCATAATGAAGTACGCTGCTACGGGGCTATCAATCCCACCTGATAATAATAGAAGTGCTTTACCATTTGAACCAACTGGTAAACCTGTAGCACCTGGAATTTTCTCCACCATCATATATGTGCCATTTTCACGTACTTCCACAACTAATTCAATTTCTGGATTTTTCATTTGAACCGTCATGCCTGGCAGTGTCGTTAACACATGTCCTGCTAAATCACGATTTAATTCATATGTGTCTAATTCAAATTTTTTATAAGCACGACGTACATTCACTTTGAATGTTTTACCTTTGTAATCGATTCCTTCAACAATCTTTACAGCGAGTGCTTTCATTTCTTCTAAATCGGTTTTACATTCTGCTACTGGGCTAAATGATTGTATGCCGAAAACACGTGGTAAACGTTCTAATAAAATTGCCATCTCATGTTCATGACTACTTCTTAAATACATACGATCATGCTCTGAACGAATACGTAAATCTGTTACATCTTGAAAAACAAAACGTAGATTTTCACGTAGACGACTAATGAATTGTTTACGGTTCTTTCCTTTTGTTGAAATTTCACCGTAACGAATTAAAATTTCATGCCATTTCATACTTTTTGACCTCTCCCTTAACTTGCTGAATCACGCGTTCTATAATGTCTTTTACTTGCTGAATTTCCTCATCTGTATTAAACATCCCAAAGCTAATACGCACAACACCACGTGCATATTCATGTGGTACATTCATCGCAGATACAACATGACTAACCTTTGTATCTTTTGAATGACAAGCACTTGAAGTAGAAATAATGACATTATGTGCTTGCATCGCATTGATCATCACTTCACCTTTGATACCTGAAACTGCATAACTAACAATATGAGGTGCACCATGATTCGTTGATAGTACACGAATTGCTTCAAATTGCTGTAAAAATTCATGTAGCTCATTGCGCCACATGCTATATTTCTTCGCATTCACTTGTTGCTGTTCAGCAGCTAAACGAATCGCTTTTGATAATGCCACATACTGAGGAACCGCTACTGTACCGCTGCGCAATCCCATCTCTTGACCACCACCATGAATAAGTGGTTCAAGTGTCATTTGTTTACGAAAAACTGCTACACCTGTTCCTTTTAGTGCGTGTAATTTATGACCGGAAATTGTAATCGCATCTGGCCCTGCTTCACTTGCAAAACGGATTGGTAACTTACCAAAACTTTGCACCGCATCTACATGGAAAAAAGCACGACTTTCTCGATGAACAATTTGTGCAATTTGTTCAATCGGTTGAATCGCACCCACTTCATTATTCACATGCATGACACTCACAAGTACCGTATCTTTTTGTAATTTTCGCTGTAAATCTTCTAAGTCGACAATACCTGTTGTTGTGACGTCCACATAATCAACTGTAAATCCTTCTTGTTCTAAAGCACGTACACTTTCTAATACCGACGCATGCTCAATCGTTGAAACTAGAATATGCTTCCCTCGATGTGTATTTGCTCGTGCAATGCCTTTTATAATAAAATTATTCGATTCTGAACCACCTGAAGTAAATACAACTTGTTCAGCTGTTGTGCCAAAAACATCGGCTACTTGTTGGCGAGAACGACTTAATAATTTATTTGTTTCGACACCCATTTCATGCAATGAAGCTGGATTTGCGTAAAAACGTTCATTCGCTTGAATAAACGCGCGCATAACTTGTTCATCTGGCTTCGTCGTTGCACTGTTGTCTAAATAAATCATATTGACCCTTCCTTCTATCGTACATATTCAATTATTATATCAAAAAGAATAACAGATGTCTTACACCTTTTCTTGCAATATAAAAGAGGCTAGAGCAGACATTTGCTCCAACCTCTAATTAAATGTGTATTAAACGCGTGTCACCGTTTGTTTCGCTAAACCTTCGATTCGTTTTAAAGCACCCGGTTCAGCTGCTTCTACTGCCGTCGCAACCACTTCTAAAGCTTTCGTATAACGTAAATTAGTAAAAGCTAGTTCTGCTTCTGTTAATTTTTCATCCATACCAGGTTTTGAAGTACGGTAACGATTACCATATTGAATCAATAATTCAATCAACTGAACATTACTTAACATTTCTTCAATTACTCCTTCTGCTTCAGTAATTAATTCATTTGATTTTTTTAAGTTTGCGGCAATCACACCTACATTAATCGGTACTTCTAATAATTCTTGCTTCACAACATCTAATTGCTGATCAGCTTCTTTAAAGCGAGCAATAATCTCATCTGGAATACCTGGCATATTCGCTTTTTGAATTCTACGTTCTAGTAAACGAAGTCGTTGTTCAAATGATTCTAGCTGTTCGCGTCCTTCATTTTCATGAACACGTAAGTCTACTAATTTTTTAGAAAATTCTTCAATCTCTTTTTTCTTAATTTCAACAAGCTTATCTAAATCTTCTAATTCTTCTTTTAGAATAGAGTAAGCAGATTGTTCTTCTTTTACTTCTACACATAATAAATCGTATCGTTGCTTATACGTATTTAAAGCTGAACGGCATTGACGAGGCATTGCAAGTTCCTGTGTTGTTAAATGATAACTTTTTTGAACAACTTCTGCTTCATACTGCATTTCATCTACAGCTAAAAGTAAATCTTCTAAACGTGTGCCTAACTTTGTAAAATTAGAATCCACAAATTGTTTTGCATGGACTTCATTTTCAAGTGCTTCATAATAGGCATCAATATCTTTTTTCATTTGTTCTACTTGTTCAATTGCAACTTCAGTTTCTAACTGCACCAACTGCTCTTTTAATATAGGTAATTGCGCTTCAATTGCATCCAATTTTTCTGGCAACTCTAAGTGTAAGAGGAAGAATGATTGCTGTTCCATCGAACGATAACCATTACGTAAGTCGGATAAATCATTTGGTATCTTATGTTGCACATCTGTCAACAATGTTGGAATCTCCGTAATTAAGCGTAGAATTTCTTTACCTTCATGATCCAACTCTTTCACAATTTCTTTCGCTTCTAAATAGTTACCTTCTGCTGTTAGTCGCTCATAAGCTTCAAATTTTTCTGGGAATACAGCTAAACGACTTTCAAGTAGATTACCCGCTTCCCCAAATGAATATTGATGTGCGAGTAAAGTCTTGCGTGATGTACGATAATCTAATTTTAAATTTTCGATTTCCACACGACTTTTCTTTTCGCTTTCAATTAAATCATTTAGTTCTGTTAGAATGTTTTCGAGCTCACCATCACAAGCATCAATGCGCTGTTCCACTTCTTCTTCAATTTGTGTAGCTTTTTTAAATTGGAACTTATCTACAGTTTCTTCTGCTTGGATTAGTTGTTGTTCAATTTGAACTAAGTCATCATCCATCATGTCAGTCCATTTATTGCGCCATCTCTCAAACATTTCTTCTGCTTGACCACTCATATTTAACTTTTTCACTTTCGATAATTCCTCTAAAACTGGTTTGTTTTGAAGGTCTAACCTTTTTTGATCCAATCTACTAATCTCAGTATGATGTTTTTTGCGGTACACAAAAAGTACGACCACAAAAATCAATAGTACGATGACAATTGGAATGATATAATTGTACATCATATGCCCCCTATCTCTTCTATCAGGTTTTCTGCCTACTTATATTATTTTAATATTACCATGTTTCATTTCTTTTTGTTCACCATTTGTATGCGATTTTGTGTTTTTTTCAATTTTTTGTACTTTTTTTAAGCCATTAGGAGGTTTTCTCATGAAAAGGAACGGACATATTCATACACCTTTCTGCCCACATGGCACGAAAGATTCTTTCGAGCAATATATTGAACAGGCAATTCAAGCAGGTTTTGAAGATATTACTTTTACAGAACATGCTCCTTTACCAACAAATTTTGTAGATCCAACACCTTTACAAGATAGTGGTATGCAACAAAAAGATGTAGATACGTATATTAAAACATTGCAAAACTTACAAGTTCAATATGCGAACAACATAAAAATCCGCATTGGTTTTGAAGTTGATTATATAATGGGATATGAAGAAGAAACAAAACAATGGTTACATACATATGGTCCTGTAATAGACGACGCTATTTTATCTGTTCATTTTTTAAAAATTAACGGAGAGTATGTTTGTATTGATTACTCAGATAGTGTTTTTATGGATACCGTTCAAAAAGTCGGCTCAGTTGAACGATTATATCATATGTATTATGATACAGTTCAGCAGTCGATTGAAGCCGATTTAGGGACTTTTAAACCAAAGAGAATTGGACATCCAACACTCATCCATAAATTTCAACATGCTCATCACGAAACGATTGAAGATCACGAACAGATTGAACATGTTTTACAATCCATCAAGCATCATAACTATGAGCTTGACGTAAATAGTGCGGGATATGCTAAGAAATTTTGTTTAGAATCTTACCCACCTATTCGTTATATCGAACACGCAAAACAATTACAAATTCCTCTCGTTTTTGGTTCAGATGCTCATCAAGCAAAAGACTTTGACCAGTTCTTTGAGGAATTACAACCGTATTTATAGAAAAGGAAGTGGCTTTATATGTTTACACCTCAAAATATTGAAGGTTCATCAAAAGAAAAATATGTTATGTTATCAAAACAACTAGCAGCATTAACAGAAGGCGAAACAGATCACATCGCTATTTTAAGTAATGCATCAGCTTTATTAAACCAAGCGCTTGATACAATTAACTGGTGTGGCTTTTATTTATATAAAAATGACGAGTTATTATTAGGTCCATTCCAAGGCTTACCAGCTTGTGTACACATTACTCTTGGTCGTGGTGTTTGCGGTACAGCTGCAAGCGAATTAAAAACATATCGTGTAGAAGACGTGCATGCTTTCCCAGGACACATCGCTTGTGATGCTGCATCCAATTCTGAAATTGTCGTACCAATTGTAATCAACGGAGAACTATACGGCGTACTTGACATTGATAGCCCAATCAAAAATCGCTTCTCAGAAGAAGACCAAGAAGGTATTGAGCTATTTGTCGAAACACTTCAAAAATTCTTAGTATAAGCAAACACAAAAAGAGAAATCCCTTTAAAAATAATGGGACTTCTCTTTTTTTCAATTCTTTTTATCTATTAAAGACTCTCTTTAATTTCCATCTTTTTCGTGTATATTTGAGCTTGATTTTTCCCATTACCTTTTGCAAAATATAACGCTGCATCCGCCTCTTTAAATAGACTTTGATATGTTACATGCTTTCGGTGATGATTCCAATAAGAAATTCCTGCAGAAACTGTTACTTTAGGAACTGTCTCGGTAGCAATACGTTGTGAAATACGCGCTACGATTTGTTGACTATTCAGCAACTGATTATTCGGTAGATAAACAGCCAGTTCTTCCCCGCCCCAACGCGCTCCAATTCCACACTCCCCTACTTCTTCTTGAATAATTTTTGCTACATGCTCTAAAACACGGTCTCCTTGATGATGACCGAATTTATCATTTACTTGTTTGAAGTCATCAATGTCAAATAATACAAAAACACCTTGTCTATCGATGTGCATCGCCTTCTCAACAAAGCTATCTAGATAATGGCGCGCAAAAAGTTTGGTTAAATTATCGCGGTTTACCATCTCCTGTAGCTGTTCACGTAAAATAACATTTGAAATTGCCAAAGAAGAGTGACGAATAATCGATTGAATCAATTTATAACTATCAAAGGAGAAGTAATAAGCTTCTTCATGTACTAATAACACAAAGCCATGCACTTTCTCTCGAATAATGATAGGTACAGCCATCAATGATGCGTATGGTATTTCTAAATCAATTAATTCTTGAAAATCCGCAACAAACAGTGGCTCATTCGTTCTTGAAAAGTGCTCACCAATATACTCCAAATAAACAGCTGATTCATTTGAGTAAAAATAAGGTGTTGTTCCTGTCTCCATCTCTAATCGTTGGTTCATAAAAACAAATGCCAATTCAGAAGGTTTAAATGCTTTTGAAATTTGTTTCGACAAATATTCAAGCATTTCTTTTTGTGATAAGTTCATATTCAAATCATGAAATGACTCATTAATAAACTGTAAATCGCTGACAAGTCGATGCGATTGCCCATATAACTTTGCATTTTCTAACGCTTTACCTGATGTATCGCCTAAAAAACTTAGTTTTCGTTCATCATATTCTGTAAATTGGTATTTCTCATGCTTTTCAATGCGGATTACACCGTATGTTCCTTGACGACCCTTGATTGGAGCACATAAAGATGTTAGTCCATGTTCTTCAAAATTTTCATGCACCAAATGACCCGATACAAACGATTCCGTTGTCGCAGGTCTTTCATTAATATAGTCATATACCGATACATTTTTAGGTAGTTGATGTTCTTGATCATTTGATAAAATCAATTGATGTTCATATTGAGGAAACTTACTTTCTAATTCTTGTAAAAGCGCATCTATAATATGCTCAACATTCATTGTTGAGTGGAATAATTCTGTCATTTTCAACAATTCTTTATTCAAACGATTTTCTGCACGATTTTGATATTGTTGCTTAATTGTACGTGCAGACTCATAAAATGACTCCATTAATTCCGCAAAGTAATCACTTTGTTTGAATTCTTCCCATTTAGGTGAAGAAGTAAAAAACAACACTCCTTCTACATCGCCTTTTTGTCGAATGATTAAAGCATCATTCACTTCTGGATGATGTATTTGTACGCTTGATACAAGATGATGAATTGAATTATTTTGTATGTGTGTGAGAATACAATCTAAAGCAATATGATGAGATTGAAAATCTTGTTGATGATGTCTTAGCTTTCGTAGTTGTTTTTCTTCTATAAAATAGTACTCTACATTTTTTAATTGGAATTGTTGATACAATAATTCATTTAAATAACTATAATATGAGAAGGTATTAAATCCATCGCGATGAATTTCAATCCATAAGTCCAATATATGCCCTTTAATTGCATCCATAATATGTTGATCTCGCAAATGTAATCACCTATTTTCGTTTAATAGACACAAGATTCTTAACTGTATTATACACAAATAGGTTCTTTTATACTACTTCTATTTAACCAAGTTCAAAAAAACTATTTTTATTAATTAATTTGTCCGTTATTTTTTTCATTTTCTTGACATACCAATCTATACGCTATAGAATAGAGTTTGTGTAAAATAAACGCAGCGGTTGTATGGTATTGTCGTTTATTCTGTTCCTCTAGTTCTGCTAGACGGAGTAGGAGTAATTCTTAGGCTGCATGAACGAAACTACTTGAATATAGAATAACTGCTTTGCTAAATACAGCTGATTTTTGTTTTATGCCAAATAAAAATCATAGGAGGGACTTTAAATGTCTCGTTATACAGGTCCATCTTGGAAACTATCTCGTCGTTTAGGCATTTCTTTAAGCGGTACTGGTAAAGAAATCGAAAAGCGTCCATACGCTCCAGGTCAACACGGTCCAACTCAACGTAAAAAATTATCTGAGTATGGTCTACAATTACAAGAAAAACAAAAACTTCGTCATATGTACGGTATGACTGAACGTCAATTCCACAACTTATTCGTTAAAGCTGGTAAAATGAATGGTGTACATGGTGAAAACTTCATGATCCTTCTTGAAACTCGCTTAGACAACCTAGTTTACCGTCTTGGCTTAGCTCGCACTCGTCGCGGCGCTCGTCAATTGGTAAACCACGGTCACGTAACAGTTGATGGTAAACGCGTTGATATCCCATCATACAGCGTAAAACCAGGTCAAGTTATTTCTCTTCGTGAAAAATCTCTTAACCTTACTGCTGTAAACGAAGCAATCGAAGCTAACGCATTCGTTCCAGAATACTTAACTTTCGATGCTGACAACAAAGTTGGTACTTTCACTCGCCTACCAGAGCGCTCTGAATTATCAGCTGAAATCAACGAAGCTTACATCGTAGAGTTCTACTCTCGTTAATCTTTTTGATTCAAAAACCTTTGAAAACGTTGTTTTCAAAGGTTTTTTTGTTGTTTAAATACATAATTTATAACAAAAATACACTTATTTTCATTCATCGATAAACATATTTTCTCTTTCCATACCTCACCTTTCACTTAAAAAGATTAAATCCTACTAAAAAAGGGCAAATAAACAAAGAACAGTCTAAATTCTATTTCGGGAGGGTTTACTATGCGTAAGTCATTAGTTGCTTTACCATTGGTTGCACTTTTTTTATTAAGCGCTTGCGGTAATGCAACAGAAGAAAAAAATGGCGAAAAAGCAGAAAGTTCATCAACAACTGATACATCGAAAAATGGTACAAAATATGAAATAGGACATACGGTGAAAATTGATCATGTTGATTTCACCATTACATCTGCAAAATTATCGGATGGTGAAAAAAATATAAAGCCTAAAGGCAAGGCTCTTACACTAGATGTAACTGCAAAAAATGAATCAGACAAAAAAGTACTACTTGCTTCTACAGAATTTACACTTTATAAAAACGGTAAGAAACAAGAAAGTTACTTCGGTGAAACAAATCATCTAGATGGTAATTTAGATAGAAACAAAACAGTTAAAGGTGTATTACAATATGATGTTGAAGGTGCTGGAGAATATGAGCTTATTTATAAACCAGCCTATATAAATGACAAAAAAGAATATAAGTGGCATATTGAAGTAAAATAAATCTATTTAATTGAAAGGAAGATAATTTATGGGACGCTACTACTCAATTAACTTTGGATTAGGCAATGCTTTTGAAGGTTTGTTTGAAGATATTGGAGAAGCTAAGTCATACGCAGAAGAAAATGTGGAACTAAATCGCCAACATATTAAAATCCGTGATGATGAAGGGAAACTCCTTAGCACATCGCATTGGAATGGTGTTGCTCCTACTGCTGACGAAGATGTACTTGTTGATTTCGGTAAACATGGTTACTACAGTAATTGGATGGATGTATAAATAAAAAACAGGTTAAAAAAACTGGAACTGCGTCACAACGCGATTCCAGTTTTTCTTATGCTCATGTGGACTCATATTTTGTATACTTATGTTTCAATCTGCTTAAATTCTATAGTTGTGTAAGACCTAAAAAGATTCCTACACAAGCAAATATAATAGCAGAAATGACAACCACTGATAAAATCATCGTAAAGAACGCTTTCCATTTGGAGAATTGATGTACTTCCGATAACATAACAATCCCTACAATGAACGTATAGATAGAACAAATAACCGCTAAAATAACCACGATAATTGCTAACGTAACTGATCCAGCTGTCTGATCTAAATCCGTATTATAAAAATTAGCCGGATATGCAATTAAATAAATAATTACAAATGGGAAAAGTAAAAAGTGAGGGAATGTTAGGAACATCGAACCTTTATATAAAGCTACAAAACTACCTGTTCCCTTTAAAATTTTACCCGCTAACCAATAAAAGAATGCTGTAAAAATACTACCTACAATTAAAGCAAAAATGGCACCGACTGCTCCAGCGAATATAATGATGAAAGAGTTTGGTAAGTCACCTGAACTTGTCACCATATTCTTTTGATCCATTGTTCCAAATAAACTTGTTGCCCATGCACCTAAGAAAGCAAGAAAGAATATACCCCAAAAACTGCGTTCCATCAATACGCTTTTCACCGTATCAACTGGATGAAACCAGAGATGTGTAAAGGGATTTACTTTTTTACGCATGCTCATCCTCCTAATTAATAAGACATGAATTTTTTGATGTTATTAGGATTTACCCTGATTTCTTTTAGGACAAACAGCCTTCATTTATTGTTACTTTACAAAAAAAGAAGAACCACAACATTGTGTGATTCTTCCAAATTGAGTATTGATTATTCTACTTCTCCGCCCCACATCATCATACCGCCATTCATATTCGTTACATCGTAACCTTGTTGCTCTAAAAATTGTGTCGCTTGACCTGAGCGTCCACCTGAGCGACATACCATAATATATGGTGTATTTTTATCTAATTCATGCATTCTAAATTCTAATAAACCTAATGGAATATGAATAATGCCAGGAATTTTCCCTGCTTCTACTTCTTCTACTTCGCGTACATCGATTAAATGTAATTCCTCGCCTGCTGCTAACTTTTCTTGTACTTCTGTTGTTGTAATAGTTTTCATTCTATATGCTCCTCTTTTATACTTACGGGGGTATTAAAAATAGTAAAAAGAAGTACGAAACGACTTCTTTTTAGCGACTTTTCACAAGAAGATTCACAGCTTCTTGAATTAACTCTTCATGTGTTTTATCGTCTGTATTCCCTTCACCTTGGATACAGTGTACTAAATTCGTACTAACGACTAAGCCAATTGTACGATCGATTGCTGAACGAGCAGCAGATAATTGTGTAATGACTTGTTTACAGTCTTTACCTTCATCCATCATGCGTAAAATCCCTTGAATCTGTCCATCGATGCGTTTCAGTCTGTTTCGAACTTGTTGATCATATTCCACTATTTTTACCTCCCATCATTTATTTATATTGCTATGATATACCCCGTAAGGTATTTAGTCAAGCATTTAAAATTCAGAAGTTCATCATACACTATGTTATAATTTTTGAAAAGAAATGTGAAGGAGGATTTTCATGCGTATTATCTCCATTTGTCCAAGTAATACAGAAATCGTTGCTTTACTCGGCTTGACTGATTCACTCATCGCTGTTGATGATTTTTCAGATTGGCCACAGACTGTAAATACATTACCCAAATTAGGACCTGATTTATCCATTGATTTAGATGCATTAGAGGCATTACAACCAGACCTCGTTCTATCTTCTCTCAGTGTTCCTGGTATGGAAAAGAATGTTGACGGTTTAAAAGAACGCGGGATTCCTCAACTCGTTTTAAATGCAAATTCACTCGATGAGATCATTGAAGAAGTCCGTCTTGTTGGGAAAGCTTGCGGTGTTGCAGATCGTGCGGAAGAAGTTGCAACAGCCTATGAAGCAAAAAGACATGAACTACATACCATTTCTCAATCAATCAATGAACATCCTTCACTTTATTGGGAATGGTGGCCCAATCCTATTTTCACACCTGGAAAAGTGAATTGGCTAACAGAAATCAGTCAACTTGCAGGTGGTCGTAATACGTTTGAAGATGTTGAATTAGCTAGTATCATGACTGATTTTGACGATGTAAAAAAGAGAAATCCTGATTATATTTTTTTATCATGGGTGGGAGTAGCTTATGAACGAATCAATCCAAAAGTCGTATTAAAGCGTGATGGATGGCAAGAGATGGATGCTGTAAAAAATGAACGTATTTTTAAAATGGAAGAATGGCTTTACTGTCGCCCCTCTCCACGTCTTTTAATTGGTGCAATTCAACTTGCCAAACGAATTCATCCAAAGGCATATGCTCATGTCGAAATCCCATCTTTTTTAACAATATAATAGGAAGAAACTCATTTTTCATGCATAAAAAAAGAAGGAATCGACTAGTTGCGATTCCTTCTTTTTTGCGTTCAAATGAGATTGTATTATGAAAACTTCACCATGAAGTATTTTTTCTTACCACGACGAATGATTGTAAATGCATCCTCTAAACGATCTTTTGCGTCAACTGTGTAGTCAAGGTCTTGTACTTTCTCACCGTTTACGGAAATAGCACCGTTTGTTACATCTTCACGCGCTTGACGTTTTGAAGGTGAGATTTTAGCTTCTACTAATAATTCAACAATATTTGTATCTGCTTTCGTTACTTCTACAGATGGGACACCTGAGAATGCAACTTTCATCTCATCTGCTGATAAAGCTTTTAAGTCACCTGAGAATAGCGCAGCTGTAATTTTTAATGCTTGCTCTAAACCTTCTTCACCGTGAATCATTTTTGTCATTTCAGCAGCTAATGTTTTTTGAGCTTCACGTAAATGCGCTTCTGTTTCTACTTTTTCAGCTAAAGCTTCAATTTCAGCACGTGTTAAGAATGTAAAGATTTTTAAGTATTTCACAACATCTGCATCTGCTGTGTTTAACCAGAATTGGTAGAATTCATATGGAGATGTTTTTTCACCATCTAACCAAATCGCACCACCAGCTGTTTTACCAAATTTCGTACCATCTGCTTTTGTCACAAGTGGAATTGTAAAACCGAATGCTTTTGCCTCTTCATCATGTGTTTTACGAATTACTTCTAAACCTGTTGTAATATTACCCCATTGATCAGAGCCACCTACTTGAATACGTACATTGTGGTGATCGTATAAATGATTAAAGTCCATACCTTGAATTAGTGTGTATGTGAATTCAGTGAATGATAGACCTGATTCTAAGCGAGAAGAAATCGTATCCTTACCTAGCATGTAATTAATATTAATTAATTTACCATAGTCACGTAAAAATTCGATTGTTGTCATATTGCCGAACCAATCGTAGTTATTCACTAATTTTGCGCCATTCGCTTCATCTTTGAAGTCGAAAATACGACCTAGTTGTCCTTTGATACAGTCTACATTGTGTTGAATTTGTTCTTCTGTTAATAAATTACGCTCTGAAGAACGACCTGATGGGTCACCAATCATTCCTGTTGCACCACCTACTAGTAATACAGGTTGATGACCAGCTTGTTGGAAACGACGTAATGTTAGCATTGGAACGATGTGACCGATATGCATCGAATCTGCTGTTGGATCTACACCTACGTATAACGATACTTTTTCTTCTTCTAGTAATTTCGCCATGCCTTCTTCATCTGTTTGCTGGTACAACAAACCACGCCATGTTAAGTCTTCAATTAATGCATTTGTCATTGTTATTCCTCCTAATAATAAAAAAATCGTCCCTGCCATCATATATTGATGCAGGGACGTTAGGGACGAATAACGCGGTACCACCCGGCTTGGAGAAATGCTTGTCATCTCTCCCGCTCTGTCGCTTTAACGCAGCGGCTACGTCGTTACTCCAAATGTGTAATTCAAAACAAAATTATGGTTAGCTTGCACCGACCGCTAACTCTCTAAACAGGGAATTTTGTTTCTACTGCGCATTTTTCTCCGTACGAAATATATACCTGTTACTTTACTTTAGTTCATTTTTTTTGTCAATGTTTAAATTGTTCACACATAAGTGAGTCATTTTCATGTAATATTAAGTATGTATGCAAAAATTTTAACCGTCTATTATTTGGAATATATTTGCTATAAGTAGGGTAAAATATTGTATACTATTTTTACGTAAGAGATGCTAAAGTTAATAACGGTTCATACATATGCTAATTGCATCGATTCATTTATAATTAAAAAAAAGAAAAATCGATTGTATTATACAGTCTTGTGACCAGTTAAAAAATGTATAGTTGCAATACCTTTTTTAACCTGATTTAAACTGAAGGAGGAAGGTCATTTTTAAAGTAGCAATGCTCTCAAAAGAGTTTTAAAAATGATCGTTCGAGTGATATCCATGAAAAAGCTATTAGAGAGTTGGGATCAACATATACAAGCATTTTCCGACAAACCATTTATGAAATATTTCCGTATTTCATCCAGCGTAATTTGGAATTTATTCTTATTATTCTTAACGCTTATGCTTGTCGGAATTGTCTTTTTAGGTTCTATTGGTGCAGGTTATTTTGCATCACTAGTAAAAGACGAAAAGCTCTCATCAAAGCAAGAAATGCGTGAGACCATTTTTAACTATGATGAGACCAGTCAGTTATACTTCGCTAATAATCAATATTTAGGGAAGATGCGAACTGATTTAGAAAGAACGGAAACAACTTTAAAACAAGTATCACCAAAAGTAATTGATGCTGTACTTGCGACAGAAGATGAATACTTCTATGAACATAACGGAATTGTACCAAAGGCTGTATTCCGTGGTTTATTACAAGATGTATCGAATTCGTCTATGCAAACTGGTGGTTCGACACTGACACAACAATTAATTAAAAACCAAGTCTTAACGAATGAAGTATCTTATGAACGTAAAGCAAAAGAATTACTGCTTGCCATGCGTTTAGAGCACTTCATGACAAAAGATGAGATTTTAGAAGCATATTTGAATATTATCCCGTATGGTCGTAATTCGGCTGGTCGTAATATTGCAGGTGTTGAAACAGCTTCAAAAGGAATTTTCAATAAGAGCGCTTCAGACTTGAATTTACCACAAGCTGCTTATATTGCTGGGATTCCGCAATCTCCATTTGCTTATACACCTTATACGCAAACTGGACAATTAAAAGATAAAAAGATGTTACAACTTGGCGTAAATCGTATGAAAACAGTACTTTATCGTATGCATGAAACAGGTTATATTTCAGATGCAGAATATAAAAAAGCACTTAAATATAACATTGTGAAAGATTTCCGCGCACGCGAAAAACAAGCGACAGAAAAATATCCATACGTAACATATGAAATTGAAGATCAAGCAAAAGATATTATGGCAAAAATTTTGGCGAAAAAAGATGGGATTGAAGCAAAACGTATTGATAAAGAATCCAAATTACGTGAAAAATACACAATTTTAGCTGACCGTGAATTACGCTCAAAAGGTTATAAAATTTATTCGACAATTGATAAAAAATTGTATGACGCGATGGATAAAGCGAAGGACTCATTCCCTTATTACGGAGCTACGTACACGAAGAATGTAACAGACCCTGAAACAGGCGAAACGAAGCCTGTAGCCGATCCTGTTCAAGTAGGTGGCGTAGTCATCGAAAATGAGACAGGTCGCTTATTAAGCTTCATCGGTGGT
The DNA here is from genome assembly GCF_001534765.1 of Kurthia sp. 11kri321. Taxonomy (NCBI): domain Bacteria; kingdom Bacillati; phylum Bacillota; class Bacilli; order Caryophanales; family Caryophanaceae; genus Kurthia; species Kurthia sp. 11kri321. The sequence continues at coordinate 809,206 of NZ_CP013217.1, read as the reverse complement.
CGAGACTTCAAACTTGAAGAACTCAACCATGCAACACAAGCAAAACGTTCAAATGGTTCAACAATGAAACCTTTACTTGTTTATGCACCTGCAATTGAATATGGTCGTATTGGTGCTGGTAGTCCTGTAGCCGATGTGAAATTTAATTATGGTGGTTGGCAACCTTCTAACTTTGATGTGAATGAAGAACGTGGTATTGTTTCTGCACGTGACGCTTTAAAAGACTCATTAAACTTACCTGCGATTCGTTTATACGCTCAAATTATGGCGAATAAACCTGCAAACTTCTTAGAAAAAATGGGCTTCTCAAATCTAGATGCAGATGATTATACAAACTACTCAACATCGATTGGTGCTTTAAAATACGGCGTAACAGTAGAAGAAAATGCCAATGCATTTGCGACATTCGCAAACGGCGGAGATTTCGTTGATGCGTATGTGGTTGAAAAAATTGTAGACCGTAACGGTAAAACGATTTACAAACACAAGTCGAAAAAGAAACGCGTATTCTCTGAAGAAACATCGTATATCATTACAGATATGCTACGAGATGTATTCAATGGCGGTACAGGTTCAAAAGCAAAAGGTAGCCTAAACTTTAGTGGTGATTTTGCTGGTAAAACAGGTACATCTCAAGAATATAAAGATGTATGGTTAGTCGGCTACAACCCGAAAATCACATTAGGTGTGTGGATGGGTTATGACCAACCAAAAACATTAAATCAATATAACGGCGCTTATTTCGATCCAAGTACACGTATCAACTTATTCTGGGCACGTGTTATGAACTCGATTTATAGTACAGATCCAAAACTTGCAACAGCTGGTGGTAGCTCATTTACACGCCCTCCAAATGTTGTGAATCGTTCATTCTGTGCAGATACTGGTGGTTATTCTGGATGTGGTAACATGACATCTGATTTATTCAATGGTTCATTGTCTGTTCCTCCAGTAACTATCTCTTCTCTATTATCACCATTCGGTGGTACGCTACCAGCGAAAAAAGAAGAAAAGAAAAATGCAAATAACACTACGACAGATAAAAAGAATGAAGACAAAAATAAAAATGAATCATCTAGCAATAATTCGAATTCATCAAGTTCGAATAATACTCAAACAAATAAACCGTCTACTGGTGGTTCAAATAATTCAACAGGTTCTGATAACACATCAAAACCAGAATCAAACAATAAGCCACCAGCTACCAACAATGGTGGTAGTGGCAATAGTTCGAATAAACCAAGTACAGGTACAGAAGAAAAACCAAGTACAGGCGGTGGAAATTCAGGTAGCGGTTCTAACGAATCTACTGAAAAACCAAAGCCAAAACCAGATGATTCAAAAGAAGATAAAGAATAGTAAAAGAGAAGTGGGGTCTACCTACTTCTCTTTTCATTTCTTAAAAAATAAAAAAACCGCACCATCGCGATTTTTTTATTATTACACATATCATTTTTTAATCATCTTCCATTGTAGACAAATCACCTGTCGGTAAATTTAATTCCCATGCTTTTAATACACGACGCATAATTTTACCACTTCTTGTTTTTGGTAACTTCTCTTTAAACTCAATTTCACGTGGCGCTGCATGTGCTGCCAAACCCTTCTTTACAAAATCCTTAATATTCGCTTCAAGCTCTGGTGTTGGTGTAACACCTTCACGTAGGGCAATAAAAGCTTTAATAATTTCCCCTCTTACTGGATCCGGCTTTCCAATAACACCGGCCTCCACAACATCAGGATGTTCTAATAATTTACTCTCTACTTCAAACGGTCCGACACGCTCTCCGGCTGTCATAATCACATCATCAATTCTCCCTTGGAACCAGAAGTAACCTTCATCATCCATATAAGCGGAATCTCCTGAAACATACCATTCGTCTTTTAAAAAGTACGAATCATAGCGTTCTGGATTATTCCAAACTTGGCGCATCATTGATGGCCACCCCTTTTTAATCGCTAAGTTCCCCATTGTGAACGGTGGTACTTCTATTCCTTGATCATCTACAATTGTCGCTTCAATACCTGGTAATGGTTTTCCCATAGAACCTGGCTTAATATCCATTGAAGGATAATTACAAATCATCTGCGCTCCTGTCTCCGTCATCCACCATGTATCATGAATACGATGATGTAACACTTCTTTTCCCCATTTAATAACTTCTGGGTTTAATGGCTCCCCTACAGATAATACATGACGTAAATGACTTAAATCATACTGTTCAACCACATGATTACCTGCCCCCATTAACATTCGAAATGCTGTAGGCGCACTATACCATACCGTTACTTTATACTTTTCTAATGCACCATACCAAGATTCCGGTGAAAATCGTCCCCCAACGATGACCATCGAAATACCATGTAACCATGGTGCAAAAATGCCATAAGCTGTTCCCGTTACCCAACCTGGGTCAGCTGTACACCAATAAATATCATCATCTTTTAAATCTAAAACCCATTTAGCACTTTGATATTGCTGAATCATTGCATTGTGTACATGTAAAACCCCTTTTGGTTTACCAGTTGAACCAGACGTATAATGTAGAACAGCTCCGTCTTCTAGCGTTACCCACTCTACTGAGAATTGATCCGAAGCTTGCTCCATTAATCGATTAAAATCAAAAATTTGTTCTGTTTCTTCGATTTCTTCTCCTACTACAAAAATCTTTTTCAAATGTGGTAGTCGATCAACTGGAACACGCGGTAACAACTCTGGTGTCGTTACTAAAACAGAAGCTTCACTATCATATAGACGATCATATACTGCTACTTCCATAAAAGCTTCAAACAAAGGCCCTACAATAACACCTTTTTTAACTGCACCAAGTAAGGCAATATAAAGTTCTGGTGTTCGTGGCATAAAGATAAATAAGCGATCCCCTTTTTTCAAATCTGTATAATTTGAAAATACATTCGCTGCTCGATTAGATAACTTTTTCATTTCCCCAAATGAATAGGCTTCTTTTCGATGTGCATCTTCATAATATAAAGCAATACGATTTTCTTTCTCTGAATCAGCATGGCGATCGATTGCTTCATGCGCCAAATTGACAAGACCTGTTGTGCTCCATGAAAAAACTTCATTCACTTTCTCCCAATTGAATGTGGCTTTTTCTTTGTCATAATCTACAAGATTAAAATCACCCTTCGTTGCTACTAGTGGTTCAATTCTCATATTTTAACCCCCTTGTTCGATTAATACCCTTTTATTATATAACAGATAAACCTGTGTTATAATAGATTATATAAAATTGACTGAATAATTCAAAAAAATAAGGATTTTTCGAATTTAAACAGCAAATTTCAGTTAAAATTATACTTTTAGAATGAATATCCTTTTTTGTACACATTTTCGCACTAATCTATCATTTCTTCTCATTTACGTTATTTTTTTCTTTTCACATGATGTATAATAAAAAACAAACGTATCGAAAAGGAGCGGTGGACATTGGAACATATTCGTACATTTTATTCTGAAATCATCGATACCTCACGTGGCCCAGTCATAGTAGAAGGTCCTGTATTACCTGAAAATTTAGAAAAAATGACATTTCATGAAGATTTAGCTGCATTTCGTCCAGCACCACAACAATTTAAAGCTATTTTGGGCATCTCAAAGCTACCCGAAGGTCGTATCATTGTGTGCAGACAAGATCAGCTGGTCGTCGGTTATACAACATTTGTTTACCCAGACCCACTTGAACGATGGGCTGAAGGCAATATGGAAAATTTAATTGAGCTAGGTGCAATCGAAGTGATTAATGACTTCAGAGGTAGTGGTTTAGGAAAAGCAATGTTACGTGTTTCAATGTTAGATGACGCGATGGAAGACTATATCATTATTACCACTGAATATTATTGGCATTGGGATTTAAAGAGAACAGGGTTAAATGTATGGGATTATCGCAAAGTTATGGAGAAAATGATGAATGAAGGCGGACTAGAATATTATGCAACAGACGACCCTGAAATTTCTGCTCATCCTGCAAACTGTCTTATGGCGCGTATCGGTAGTCGAGTAGACCGTGCAAGTATTGAAAAATTTGATCGTTTACGTTTTTCAAATCGTTTGATGTATTAAGTAAAGGAGGGAATCATCATGATTGTTGAAAGAATTATGACGAAAGATGTTTTTACGCTTACACCTGAGCATACTTTACAAGATGCTAACCAATTAATGCGTGAAAAAAAGATTCGACATTTACCAATTATTAATACAGAGAAACAACTTGTTGGCTTAGTTGCACAACGCGATATTAAAAATACAATTACGCATTTATTGAATCAAGATGAAGAAAAAAAGATTCTTCAAACACCTATTTCAGAAATTATGACTAAACACCCTTTAGTTGGACATCCACTCGATTTTGTCGAAGAAGTTGCCCTTCTATTTTATGAACACAAAATTGGTTGTTTACCGATTATTAGTCATAAAAAGTTAGTTGGAATCTTAACAGATAGTGATTTACTTTATAATTACATTGAATTGACAGGTGCTACAAAACCAAGTTCACGAATTGATATACGAATTAAAGATGAGGCAGGGATTTTACATGACATTACTGGCGTGATTGCACAATATAATGCAAATATTTTAAGTATCTTACTACACCCAGATATTTCTCCTAATCATCAGGTAATCTCGATTCGTGTAAAAAGCATGAATCCTGTTCCAATCATTCGTGCATTACGTAAGGAAGGATTTGATGTGTTATGGCCAAATACACCAGGAATGGACCTTTAGAACAAGATGCAGTCTTTATTTATTCACCAGAGCAACTTGATTATAAATTTTCAGAAACACATCCTTTTAATCAAAAACGTCTTCAATTAACAATGGATTTACTAAAGCAGATTAATGCACTTCAACCCGAACAAATCAAAACAGCTCGTGTTGCTACGGATGAAGAATTGTTGCTCGGTCATGATGCTGCTTATATTGATATTGTCAAAAGAGCAGGTCATGGTGAATTGCGTAATGGTGAGGGCGAAGTTTACGGAATTGGTACAGAAGATACACCTATTTTTAAAAATATGCATGAAGCAAGTGCCATGTTTGTAGGTGGTACGCTTACAGCTTGTGATTATGTGATGCAAGGCAAAACAAATCATGCACTCAACCTTGGTGGCGGATTACATCATGGTTTTCATGGGAAAGCTTCTGGTTTTTGTATTTATAATGATAGTACAGTTGCCATCAAATATATGCAAAAAAAATATGATGCACGCGTACTTTACATAGATACAGATGCGCATCACGGGGATGGTGTACAATGGAGCTTTTACGATGATCCGAATGTATGTACACTATCTATTCATGAAACAGGACGATATCTATTTCCTGGAACGGGTGCGGTAACAGAACGTGGGAATGGTGAAGGGTATGGCACTTCCTTTAATATTCCGCTCGATGCTTTTACAGAAGATGGCTCTTTTTTAGAAGTCTATGAGACAGCCATTCGAGAAGTCATTGCACACTTTAAACCGGATGTTATTTTGACTCAAAATGGTGCAGATGCACATTATTTTGATCCACTTACGCATCTTTACAGTACAATTAAAACATATGAAGTCATACCAAAAATCGCCCATGAACTAGCTCATGAATTTTGTGAAGGGCGCTGGATTGCAGTTGGCGGTGGTGGCTATGATATTTGGCGCGTTGTTCCACGCGCATGGTCAATGGTATGGCTTGCGATGACGAATCAACAAGTTCCAACAGGCGCTATTCCAAAAGAATGGTTAGACAATTGGCAAAAAGAAGCACCTGTTACACTCATACCTACATGGGAAGATCCTGAAGATTTATATGAACCAATCCCACGTAAAGAAGAAATTACAGAAAAAAATCAGCAAACACTTGAAAAAGCGTTATACATGATTCGCCAAAATTAAAAGACAGGGATCACGAGTATTTGTGATTCCTGTCTTTTATATTTTATGCTTTTGTTGAATTTCGCTCTTCCATACGGTGTGGTAGAACAACTTGTAATTGTTCTGTCTGTTCTTTGTTCATAATTTTTGTGAGTAAACGCATCGATACAGCACCGATATCATACAGTGGTAATACCATACTTGTAAGTTGTGGACGTACCATACGTGCTAATTTTGAGTTTTCAAAACTAATCACTTCAATATCGTCTGGTACAGACTTACCAACATCTTGTGCTGCATGAATAATGCCAATCGCTAACTCATCACTACCTGTAAAATAAGCTGTTGGCGGGTCTGCTAATTCATTTGCATGCGTAAAGTCTTCCATACCACTATCATATGAATCTTCTGCTGCTAATACAAGGTTATCATCCAGTGCAATACCTGCTTCTTCTAATGCTTTTTGATACCCTACAAACTTATGCTCTTTATTAATTGTTGATGTGAATGGTCCCGATACGAAGGCAATACGCTTATGACCGTTATCAATCAATTTTTTCACTGCTTCATATGCTGCCTGTACATAATCAATATTCACAGCTGGAATCTGTTTAGAATCTTCAACAGAACCCGCTAAAACGATTGGTGAAGGTGAATGACTCATTTTGTCTAGAATTGCTTCTGATACATTTTCACTCATCATCACAATCCCATCTACTTGCTTTCCGTACATTGTATCCAATAATTCAATTTCTTTTGCTTCGTTTTGATCAGAATTGGATAAGATAATATTATAACGATACATCGTTGCAATATCCTCAATTCCGCGTGCTAACTCTGCGTAGAATACATTTGAAATATCAGGAATAATAACGCCCACTGTTGTTGTTTTCTTACTTGCTAAGCCACGTGCAACGGCATTTGGACGATATTCTAAACGATCAATTACTTCTAATACTTTTTTTCTAGTTGTAGGTTTTACATTGGGATTCCCATTGACTACCCTAGATACCGTTGCCATCGAAACATTTGCTTCACGTGCAACATCATAAATTGTTACGGTCACCGATGACCCTCCTTTTTCGAACTACTTCTAATCATAATATATTGTGTCAACGATTTTCAACAGCTAGTCAAGCAAAAAAGTGACGATTCAAAGGATTTCGAATCGCCACTTACAAATTATGCTTTAATATCGTGTGTTTTCATGAATGTTTGCAATGTATCATAGAATGCATCGAATGTTTCAAAGTCCATTTGTTGTTGCGAATCTGATAGCGCTACTGCTGGATCTGGGTGTACTTCGGCCATCACACCGTCTGCACCAATTGCAATTGCTGCTTTCGCACATGGTAATAATAAATCACGACGACCTGTAGAATGTGTAACATCTACAAATACAGGTAAATGTGTTTCTTGTTTTAAAATTGGAACAGCTGAAATATCTAATGTATTACGTGTTGCTTTTTCGTAAGTACGAATACCACGTTCACATAAAATAATTTGCTCATTCCCTTTTGACATAATGTATTCTGCTGCATGGATGAACTCATCAATTGTTGCTGCTAAACCGCGTTTTAATAAAACTGGTTTATTCGTTTGTCCTGCTGCTTTTAATAATTCAAAGTTTTGCATATTACGTGCACCAATTTGAATAACATCTACATAGTCTAATGCTTCTTCTAAATGTGTTGGCGTAACAATTTCAGATACAATACCTAGACCGTATTTTTGACCAACTTCTTTTAGAATTTTTAACCCTTCTAACCCAAGTCCTTGGAAATCGTATGGTGATGTTCTTGGTTTGTATGCACCACCGCGCATTAATTTCAAACCTTTTTTCGCAATTTCTGCACCGACTGCATCTACTTGTTCGTAAGATTCTACTGCACATGGACCGAATACAAATGATGGCGCTCCTGTACCAATCGGTTCTCCATTCACATTCACGATTGTATCTTCTTTTTTACGTTTACGAGATACTAGTAATTCTTTTTTCGTATTCGTTTGTTGTAAATCTAATGCTTGTTTGAAAATTTCTTTAAATATATGACTAACCGCACCTTCTGTTAGCGGTCCTTGATTATTTTCTTTAATTAAATCGAGCATGTGACGTTCACGTAAAGGATCAAATCGGTTAACACCTTGCTTTTCCTTTGTTTTACCAATCTCTTCAACTAGCTCTGCACGCTTGTTAATCAAGTTTAAAATCTCTAAGTTAATTTCGTCTACTTGATTTCTTAAGTTCTCTAAAATTTCATGACTCATAACCGTTCTCCTCTCTCCTTACGTATCTAGTACTTCCAGCCCACTGAAATGTATGATACATTTTATGATATACATGTATTATAAGCAATCCATTCTTAAAAGTCACGAACTTTTTCTTTAACGCTTCAACGCGAAAAAGTGAAAAGGTTTTATTTCACAAAATTTCGCAATAATCGAGCAAAGGATGTGTAAACAAAAATGACAGAAAAATTATTCGCACTAGACATCGGAACGCGTTCTGTTGTCGGTATTATATTAGAACAGATTGATGAAGGTTATCATGTTGTTGATTTGATTTCTAAAGAGCATAAAGAGCGCGCAATGGTTGATGGACAAATACATAATGTTGTCTATGTTGCAAATGTCATTTCACAAGTGAAAGCAGAATTAGAAGAAAGGCATGGTCCTCTTACGAAAGTATCTGTCGCTGCTGCAGGTCGTTCTTTAAAAACAGAACAAGCAAGCTCTAAGCTATCCATTCAACATCGCCCTGCACTAACAGAAACGGATATAGACCGACTTGAATTAGCTGCTGTACAAGAAGCACAAGCAAAATTACTAGAACATAAGGAAGATTTAAAAGGGAGCCATTATTATTGTGTTGGCTACTCTGTTCTTTATTATCGTTTAGATGGCGAGGAAATCGGTAGCTTAATCGATCAACAAGGTACAGAAGCTTCCATCGAAGTCATCGCCACATTTTTACCACGTGTAGTGGTTGAATCACTGATTGCTGCTTTAAAACGTGCAAATTTAGAGATGGATGGATTAACTTTAGAGCCGATTGCAGCAATTAATGCACTCATTCCCCCTTCGATGCGACGTTTAAATGTTGCACTCGTTGATATAGGTGCTGGAACGTCCGATATTGCCATTACAGATCAAAGTACAGTTATAGCTTACGGAATGGTTCCAACAGCTGGAGATGAGATTACAGAGGCTTTAAGTGATCATTACTTATTAGACTTCCCTGTTGCTGAAACTGTAAAAAGAGAACTATCTGTTTCAGAACATGTTACGATTACAGATATTTTAGGTTTTGAACAACAAATCCATTCAACTGAAGTAATTTCACATATTCAGGGAGCCATTCAACATCTCTCGACGAATATTGCCCAGGAAATAAAACGTCTCAACTCTGGTCAGTCACCAAAAGCTGTTTTATTAATTGGTGGCGGTAGTTTAACACCAAATATTACAAAAGAAATTAGTCTAGCGCTTGATTTACCTGACCAACGTGTAGCAGTACGTGATTTAAATGCCATTCAAAATTTAACACGAGAAAACCATATTCCAGCTACTCCAGAGTTAGTGACACCAATCGGTATTGCGATTGCTGCACAAAATACACCGATTAAATACATGTCACTTACTGTCAACGAGCAAGTTGTGCGTCTTTTTGAATTAAAAGAAATGACTGTAACAGACGCGCTACTTGCTGCAAATATTGTTGCTTCCAAACTATATGGTAAACCAGGTCTTGCGATGTCGGTTCAATTAAATGGACAGACAATTCATATACCTGGCAATCTAGGAAGTCCAACACGTATTTTAATTAATGGCGAAGAAGCATCTATGAAGGCAACGATTGAAAATGGTGACTTTATTGAATTGATTGAAGGTCAAGATGGTAAACCTGCAACTGCAACAATTGCTGATTTATTAGATGAAGCATCTAATAAAGTTATTAAGGTTAATGATCAAACCTATACCATTTCTTCTACAATTCTTGTGAATGGCGTTCCGGCAAATAAGGACACTGCTTTACAAGAAGGCGATGTCATTTTTGTTTCAACAGATACAACGGTAGAAGAAGCATTACAACAGTTTGGTTTTGAACATAGCGCTCATTACAATGAACCAACTTATTATTACTTAAATGACCAAAAACTTAACATGACTGCTTTTCAAGCTCAACTAACTGTAAATGGTTTAACTGTACAAGGACACCATATTTTACAAGATGGTGACCATATCCTATTACAAGAAGCAATCAAACCTACAGTAGAAGATTTTACAAAGCAATTAAATATGACTTTACTCGATCAATGCCAACTTACATTCCAACATGAAGAAATTGTCTTACAAAGACCGCTATATAATATCTATGTGAATGGACAAGAATGTTCACTCGATACGATCTTATCAATTGGAGATCGTATTCAATTCGTTCAAATCGAATATAGTCAATGGACGTTCCAAGACGTTTTTAAATATACGAATTGGTCGTTACCACGTGATTTCAAAGGAACGTTTGAACTACTTAGAAATGGTGAAAAAGCTCAATTTGATGCACCTGTTTTTGGTGGAGATACGCTTAATCTACAATTAATTCCCACAACACTCGTTTAAATTTGAAGAAGAATTCATAAAAAAGTGATTGAGGCAACACGTTTCATTCTACTTTTTTTAGCATTCGTAAAGAAAAATCGGAACCGCATAACGCGATTCCGATTTTTCTTATAATTAGATCTAGTCGTATTTCATACGTATATCCAATCTACTTTTAAATTAGTGTTGATCTTTTTCTGTTTTTTCATATTCATGAATTGTATTCTCAACAGTTTCCATGAATTCCATTTGATCTTCACCATCTGCAAATGCCGTTCCATCATCTAAAGGTGGTGTAACATTGTTACCTTTTAATGATTTTACTTTATTTACAACTGGTGCTGCTTGTTCCTGTACTTTTTTTACGACAGGTGCAGCTTGCTCTTGCACTTTTTTCGTTAATTCTGAGGATTTTTGTTTTGCTTGTGAAGTGATGTCAGAGCTTTTCACTTTCACGTCATTACGTAAATCTTTACCAGATTTTGGTGCCAAAAATAATGCTGCTGCTGCTCCAATTACACCACCGACGAATGCGCCAATCACAAAATCTTTACTACTCGTACACGATGAGTTATCTTCATAAAGTGCATCTTGTTTTGATACGTATGTTTCGGGTAAATAAAGCGACTGTCCTGTATTTTCTAATTGTTCACGGACTTCACTATAGTTTAATTTTGATCCTGACATGCAAGTTCCTCCTCTATCTAATTAACAACTTTATTTTTCTTCATTTTGTTACGTAGACTTAAAATGGTTGTACCCCATTGTACCACATTCGCAATTTGATCGCGATTTTGGTCAACACTTGTATTAATTGTAGATGTAACATTTTGTACAGTATTGTTTAAACCAGATACAGAATCACCAAATCCTTTTACTGCACCAACTAATGAGTTCAGTTGTTCTGACTTATGTTGAACATCTGCTGCAAGTGCATTTGTTGTATGAAGTAATACTTCTGTTTCCTTTGTAATACCTTGCATCTGACCTTCAATACCTTCCATTGTTTTTGCAACACTAGTTAATGTTCTTTTCACAGAACTTAGTGTTACAGCCAAGCTAATACATAGCACTAATACGGCTATCGCAAAAATAAGTGCTGCGATGTAGAGAATGCTAATCATGCTTTTCCCCTCCTACATGGTAATACTACTCAAATTTCCACAATTTTACGTTACCTAAACATTGTGTGATATCTATATTCTACTATTTTTCTCTAAATCCTTCCAACAATATCATTATCGTAAGCAAATATTCTTTCAAAAAATTTAATACAAAAGAAAAAAAGAGGCTGGAATGACTCCATACCTCTCCTAATTTACACCAATACTTCTTCGAATGCTTTTTGGAATTTACCAATGTCGCCTGCACCCATAAATAAGAATACAGCTTCTTCATGTGCTTTTAAATCTTCAATGTTTTCTGTACGTAATATGTGGCTTCCTGGAATTAATGCTGCTAAATCTTCAATCGTTAATTCTCCTGCATTTTCACGTGCAGAACCGAAAATATCACATAAGTAAACACAATCTGCTCCACTTAAACTTTCGGCAAAGTTCTCTAAAAACGCTTTTGTACGTGAGAATGTGTGTGGTTGGAATACTGCTACCACTTCACGATTTGGATATTTTTGACGTGCTGACTGAATCGTTGCACGAATTTCTGTTGGATGATGTGCATAATCATCAATTAATATTTGCTCGCCTTTGATTGTTTCAGAAAAACGACGCTTTACACCATGATATGTGTTTAATTGCTCTTGAATCATTGTAGCTGGAATACCTTCATACTCACATAGAGAGATAACAGCTAATGTATTTAAAACATTGTGATCTCCGAATAATGGAATATGGAATTGACTATAAAACTCATTACGAACGAATACATCAAATGTCGTACCTGTCGTATCTTTTTCAAGATTGCGTGCTTCAAAGTCATTTTCAGAGCCAAAGCCATAATAAACAACTGGAACATTTGCTTGAATACGTTGTAAGTTTTCATCGTCACCACATGCAATGATGGCTTTTTTCACTTGTAGTGCCATCTCTTGGAATGCACTAAATACATCGTCAATACTTGTATAATAATCTGGATGGTCAAAATCAATATTTAACATAACCGCATAATCTGGGTGGTATGCTAAGAAATGACGACGGTATTCACACGCCTCCATTACGAAGTTTTTTGCATCTACTGCTCCTCGTCCTGTACCATCACCAATTAAATAAGATGTCGGTTCATTACCTGCTAGTACATGTGCCATCAAACCTGTTGTAGATGTTTTACCATGTGCGCCTGTAATTGCTACAGATGTATATTTTTCAAGATAATTCCCTAAAAATTCATGGTAACGAATAACCTCGACACCTAATTCTTTTGCACGCACAAGTTCTACGTGATCATCTGGAAAAGCATTTCCTGCAATGACGGTCATACCTTCTTCAATGTTATTCGCATCGAAAGGTAACACACGAATACCACGTTCATGTAGTGGCTCCTCAGTGAAGAAATGTTTTTCTATATCAGATCCTTGTACCTTCTCACCAGAATCAAATAAAATTTGTGCTAATGAACTCATACCAGAACCTTTAATTCCAGTAAAATGATATAATGTCATGTTGAAACCTCCTGAGAGTCTGTTTTTCACTCTCTTTTTTTCATCGTTCTTAATTGTTATTTACAGTAATAGATTCATTGATTTTTCAAAACATCTAATATTATAGCACGAAACGAATCATTTCAAAAACTTCCGTTCATTTTACTTCCATATACCTATATTTCGCGAAACTTTTCAACATATAAGAGTGATTTTCGTATTACTGTTGGAAGATTGAATCGACTTGGTCTGGTGTTAAAAATACTTCACGTGGTTTCGTGCCTTTTGCTTCTGACACAAAGCCGTGAGCATCCATCATTTCTACTAATCGTGCTGCTCGGTTATAACCAATGCGATATTTACGTTGTAAAGATGAGATGGATACACTACCTTCTTCTGCAACTGAACGACAAACTTCCTCAAACAATTCATCTTGCTCTTCTGCCTGTTCTACTTTTTGAACAAGCTCCTCTGGTGCGAAAGCATAATTTGGTTTGCCTAATGAACGAATATATTCTGTAATTTGTTCAATTTCCTCATCTGTTACAAACGTTCCTTGTAAACGAACCGTATCTGATTTACCATACCCTAAATACAATAAATCACCGCGTCCTAAAAGACGTTCTGCACCTTGTGAGTCAATAATTGTACGTGAATCAATTTGAGATGATACAGAGAATGCTATACGTGTTGGGATATTCGATTTAATTAATCCTGTAATGACATCAACAGATGGTCTTTGTGTAGCAAGTACTAAATGAATTCCGCATGCACGTGCTTTTTGTGCAATACGACAAATCGATTCTTCTACTTCTGCTGGAGCCATCATCATTAAGTCTGCTAACTCATCAATTACTATAACAAGATACGGCATTTTTAATGAGAATCTTCTTTGTTCTTCAACGATTTCATTATAGCGTGTAATATGACGAACCTTCATATGATGGAATAATTGATAACGACGTTCCATTTCATCTACTGCCCATTTTAATGCGGCTGTCGCTGCTTTTACATCTGTAATTACAGGACTCACTAAATGAGGTAGTTCATCGTATACAGCTAACTCAACAATTTTCGGATCAATTAACATCAGCTTGACATCTTGTGGACTCGCCTTCATTAACAAGCTAATTAAAATAGAATTAATACAGACGGACTTACCTGAACCAGTCGCTCCAGCAATTAATCCATGTGGCATTTCACTTAAATCAAATGTTACAGGTTGACCTGTAATATCGAGTCCTAAAGCTACTTCCAAATCTTTGTTAGAATCTCTAAAACTGTTATTACCCACAATTTCCGATAGTCTAACCGGTCTTGCTTTTGCATTCGGTATTTCAATACCAATTGAACGTTTTCCTGGAATTGGTGCTTCAATTCGAATATCACGTGCAGCAAGTGCTAACTTTAGATTATCCGAAAGATTTTTAATTTTACTTATTTTCACGCCATGACCAACTGTAATTTCAAATTGTGTAACAGTTGGACCTTGTACGATATTTTCAATTTCTGCTGGAACATTAAACTCTGCTAAAACTTCAACTAATAACTGTCCCTGTTCTTCCATCCACTCTACATCAGCTTGTTGAAATTCTGGTTCACGTAATAACTGCAATGTTTCATCGTAAACTTGCCATTCGATTTTTTCTTGTACTTCTTCTATTACATTTGCCTCAATTGTGCTTGGTAAGGGTAACTCCTCTTCTAAAACTTTGGTGGGTGAATCCTCATCTTCTACTTTTACAGAATCTTCTGTAGTTCGCTTTACTGACGGTACAGCATAACGATTTGTAGGTGCTTTGGAATCTTTCCAGCTTGGTAGAACGATTTCCTTCGCCTGTGCTTGCTGTAACTTTTCTTTGTCTGATTTCAACATAACCACATTAATTGGTGTCTTACTTCTTTCTCTTACTGGAGTTTCTATTGGCATCTGAGCTGGTACAAGTTCTTGTACTTCTTCTCGCTCTGGTTCTTGCTCTGTTACGAGTTCTTGTACTTCTTCTCGCTCTGGTTCTTGCTCTGTTACGAGTTCTTGTACTTCTTCTCGCTCTGATACTTGTTCTTGCACAAGTTCTTTTACTTCTTCTCGCTCTGGTTCTTGTTCTTGTACCAGTTCCTCTACTTCTTCTCGCTCTAGTTCTTGTTCTTGTACCAGTTCCTCTACTTCTTCTCGCTCTAGTTCTTGCTCTTGTACCAGTTCCTCTACTTCTTCTCGCTCTGACACTTGCTCTGTTACAAGTTCTTGTACTTCAGCTGTTGCTAACTCGATTGTTTCTTTCTCTTGAACTAGCAATGCTACTTCTACTTCTTCCACTACTTGTTCAGAAGGTGAGATTATCTCAACAGCTTCATTTGTTGTAGTGACTTTTGCTACTTCATCTATTTGAATTGTTTTAGGCTGTTCATGTACTTTAGATTCCAATTTTGGTAGTGTCACTAGAATTTCATCGTGCTTTTTAATCGTTAAAGATTCTGACTTTTGTTCAGTAGGCTTTGGCGTAGTTGGAACAGACATGCGACTCGCTTCTAATCTTTCCTCTCTACGCACACGATTTTGCACTAATTGATCTGCCAATGTGCCACGATTTTTCTTACGTTCTGCTTGTAATCGCTCCTGTACCTTTCGCTCATATGGCGTAAGTGTTGATGGCTTTTTAAATCCAAACACTGGTGATGGTACATCACTTGGTACAAACCGTTTTTTCGGTTGTACCGCTGGCTCGATTGGCACTGGTGTTTTATTTAATTGTGGTTTCACTACTGGTTCGTCTTTTATCTCTACTTTTGTAGTAGGCGTACTTGATTTTTTAAATGGATTATAGTGTTCACGTGACATACCATGTGCAACGTGTTGTGAATTACCTGGCGCTGTAAAAGGTGAGTAATGCTCTTTTGAACTTACTGGCGTTGTTCCTCTATTTAAACGTAATGGTTTAGATTCAACTGCTGGTTGTTCAATTAATTGATTCACTTCATTTGAATGAGTAGAAGAATCCGTAACAACATCGTCTATTAATGGGAATCGAAAGTTACCTTTAGATGTTTTCGGCTGTTCTTCTCGTTGTTGCTCTTCATAGGTTTCATAAGAAAAGTCTTCTTCTGCTTCTTCATATGTATTTCGATCATACATCTCTTGTCCATCTTCATCTGTTACTTTATTAAAAAGGTTTTTAAACCATTTCATATCCAATCAACTCATTTCCAAATAATTGACTTTATTTTATCAGTTATAAAGCAGATGGTGCAACGTTCACACAGAATTTAAACATCTTTTTTCCCAATAAAGTAATCTTTTTTGTAATTTTCATCTTTTTTTCATAAAAATTAGCATGCTCAGACAAAAACTTTTATATACAAAAAGGGATTACGCATGTGCATAATCCCTCTTTTACACTTTATGCTTTAAAAGCAGTACCTACTTGTGCGCTGTCTTCTAAAACTAAAATTCCTTTTACTTGTGGGGCATTTGGAATTGCTAATTCACGAGCTGAACAAAGCATTCCAAACGAATCCACACCACGGAGTGCAGATTCTTTAATCACCATACCTGATGGCATCACTGCACCGACTTTTGCGACAACAACTTTTTGGTTTTGTGCAACATTTGGTGCGCCGCATACGATTTGAAGTGGTTCTGCTTCACCTACGTCTACTTTTGTAATGTGTAGTTTATCAGCGTTTGGATGTTTTTCAATTTCCACAACATGACCAACAACGAATTTTGGTGAAAAATCAACATGTAAATCAATTTGTACATCTGCTTCTGTTAGTGCTTTTTCCAGTGATTGTACAAACTCTTTTGTAATATCAATATTCCCTACAACACCGTCTAAATTCATTTTTTCACTCGCGTTAAATAAGTTAAAGCCCTTCACTTCTGAAGTAGCTTCTTCTGTTAAAATTGCGACGTCACCGCGACGGTCCACAATTGTTTTTACAGCTGGTTCTGTTGATAGTTCTACTAGTAACACGTCACCGACATGTTCTTTATTATATGATGCAATCATTGCTTATTCTTTCTCCTTTTTCACACTGTTTTTCGCCATAATGAATATTGGCTCTAATTTTTGGTTTTCGTAAATGAATGATAATGATGTGATGGGCACAGCACCTACTGAGAAGAAGTGCATTGTCATCTGTGCTAAAACATCATATCCCTCTTTATTTCGTATGTCTCCAATAATGAGTACATCTTGATGTGGTACAGAAACGGTCATATCACCTTCAACCTTATTCGCCATCTCTTGTAAGAAGGCTTCGTTTAAAATACGGCTCGCATCATATCCATCATTATGATTCAAGAAGTAAAATACATTGCCAGCGACTTCATCTTGTTTGACGTCTGTTTTTAAAGAACGTACTTGAAAACGCGCCATTTCTTTTACTTGTGTCTCTGTTAAATTTAATTGACTGAGCATACTCTCATCAATTAGACGATACGTATTTCCTAAATCAAGCGCAAAGAAAATCGTCGTTTCAGCAGTATGCTTTTCGGTAATGAAAGGAATGCCGTCTTTTGTTTTCTTCGGGAATGAACCTGAACGAATGGCTGGATAAATCGTAATATTTTGCCCAAATCCCTCTGCCTGTTCACGTAACATCGCTTCGAAAGTTTGTTCAATAATATATACGACCTCGTCAATCGCAGCTTCTTGACGCTGTTCGTACTTATTCAGTACATCGCCAAGCATTAAGTCCATACCTTTTTGTAACGCTCGATGTTCAATGCGTAGTTTATTCGTCTTCCCATCTAATTCCCACGCATACGTATCTTCACCTAAACGTTCTTTCAACGCTTGAATTAATTCAGGTGCTTTCATGTCATCACTCCATTATTGTGCAAGAAGAAATTCTTCAATTTCTTGTTGTGTTTTACGATCTTTTGATACAAAGCGACCTGTTTCTTGACCATCTTTATAAGCGATAAAACTTGGAATACCAAAAATATCAAGTTCGATACATAAATCGATAAACTGATCACGATCTACTAATACAAATTCAAAATCGTTAAATTTTGTTTCCAAAGCTGGCATAAACGGTTCGATAAAACGACAATCTGGACACCAGCCTGCTGAAAATACAAATACCGTTTTGCCTTGTGCTTTGATTGTTTCAAATTGCTCTACACTTTGTAATGTTTTCATTTTTCTAACCTCCGTATCAAATATAGGACTTCCTCATTCTAACTGTACCATCTATTCCTTTGCAACTCTACTGTTTCGACCAATAACGATACTGACCTACTAACATTTCCACAATTGGTTCAAACATCTGTGCACGATCAATTAATCCATCTGTAAATACACCAATCGCACCTGCATGTTGTCTCGTATCTTGTTCTTTTGTGTAACGATCCATAACAGGTCCAAGCTCTTCACCTGCAATTAATGATTGGACGATTTCGATTGGTAAGGGTATTTGTGCACCTGCTGCTGTATAAGTACGTTCCTTTGTTGCAAGAGCTGCCCAATTACATAAGTAGAGCTCTTTACCAATCCACTTCACACCGCCTTCTAAACCAAAGGCAAGGTCTGCTCTTGATGTCTGTAACGTCTGCTTTGCTCGATTAATCGCACCAAGACGCGTTTCTTCATCTGAAAAAGGTTGTGCGCTTACACCTGAGTCTACATCATAGCCAGTGATACTTGAAATTTCGATGAGTGTACGATTTACTACTGTTTCCACTGCTTTTAATTTTGCTTTATTTTTTGTTCCTACTGCGATCTTCACATTCATCACTCCTGCATCTTTCATGTAACTTGAAGAAATGAAAGAAGAAATCGCAACCGTTCACGACTTCTTCTTTCAAAGTTATTTAACCATTTTGTTGGATTGTTTCCCATGTTGTGCGGTCTGCATTACGTACAAGTGTCACGATTAATTCTTTTGCTGCATCAATATCATCTGTATGAATAATTGAAGCGTGTGTATGAATATAACGTGAACAAATACCAATAACAGAAGACGGTACACCATTATTTGAGATATGAACATTCCCTGCATCTGTACCACCTGGTGATACAAAATATTGATATGGAATATTATTTGATTCTGCTGTATCTAGAATATATTCACGCATGCCTTTATGTGTCACCATCGTACGATCAAAAATACGTAATAATGCACCTTTACCTAACTGACCAAATTGATTACGGTCACCTGTTACATCATTTGCTGGACTTGCATCAAGCGCAAAGAATAAATCTGGTTTAATCATATTAGCTGAAACTTTTGCACCGCGAAGCCCTACTTCTTCCATTACATTTGCGCCTGAATATAATGTATTTGGTAATTTTTCATCTTTTACTTCTTTTAGGAGTTCAATTGCTAAACCACAGCCATAGCGATTATCCCAAGCTTTTGCCATGATTTTTTTAGGATTTGCCATTTGAACAAATTGACTTGCTGGAATAATCGATTGTCCTGGTTTAATGCCCATCGACATCGCATCATCTTTATCATCTGCACCAACATCAATTAGCATATTTTTAATTTCTGTCGGTTTTTTCGCCATCTCGGGCGTTAATAAATGTGGTGGCACTGAACTAATAACCCCTGGAATCACACCTTGGTCACCATAGATATCTACGCGCTGCGCAAGCATCACTTGATTTGACCAACCACCTAATGGTTGAAAACGAATCATACCGTTATCTGTAATTTGTGTCACCATGAATGCTACTTCATCCATATGTCCCGCAACTAAAATACGTGGCCCATTATCGTCACCCTTTTTTAATCCGAAAATCCCACCTAATTGATCTTGTACAATTTCGTCTGCATACTTTGATAATTCCTCACGCATAAAAGCTCGTACTGCATGTTCATTACCAGGTGCACCTGGTAATTCTGTTAATGTTTTAAATAATTGTAATGTGTCTTGATTCAATGAAATAGCCCCCTTAATTACATAAGCAATACCCTTATTTTAATATTAATATTTCCAAAAAACCACTGATAGTTTCGAAAACCGTAATATTCGACACTGTTTTCAATACCATAATTCCCCTTATTTATGGTACACTAACAAAGAATAGAACTAATGAGGGGGTATTCAAATTATGAAAGCACGTGACTTTATAATTGGTGTTGTTACAGGTGTAGCAGCTGCTTATGTCGTAAAAGAGGCGACGAAACAAGTGAATCCAAATCGCAATCCGAATGCCATTTTGGAAGAAATCAAGCAAGAGTTTAAAAAACAAGGACCAATCGATGGTTCGTGGATTTTCATGCAACCCGAAACATTCTATAAAGAAGATATTCCAATCTCTGTTTATAAGGGTGGAATTTCACGCATCGAAAATGGCGAAAGCGTAAACTTTGAATTCGCTGCTGATAGCAAAAGCGGTGTCATCGTTGACTTAGTACGCGTCGCATAATTTTTTTATATGTAGCTGTTAGTCAACCTAACATTTTTTACAAGGACACTCATGATTTCATGAGCGTCTTTTTTTATAACTAAAAAGAGAATGCGGAATTGCATTCTCCCATTACACTTATTGAACTGGATTTTTCTCTGTTACAACAAGCTCGTCAATGACTTCCTTACCTGTTGGGTCCCATTTAATCAGACGCTTATGTGCATCATGGTAGAAGCTCACGAAGTAACCGTTCTCAAGAATTTCTGATACAAGCTCATCTTTTGCAAAAACAGATGTCATTGGATAATCATCATATGCCAGTACCCACAGTGGATTTTGATGTGCATGTGTTGGCATTAAATCTGCCATATGAATAATTGTCTCGCCATTTTGTGATAGACGAATAATTGCATGACCGTCACTATGTCCACCTGTATGAATCATTTGAATACCTTCAGCTACGTCCAACTTGTCTTCATATGTCTGTACTTGATGAACGATTGGCTCCCAGTTCTCTTTCCAATATGTGTTTTGTGAGCGAATATTCGGATTACGCATCTCATCCCATTCTACTTGTGTTGTGTAGATTGTCGCATTTGGAAAAACTGGAACAAGTTTTTCACCTTCATATTTTGTTAAACCACATGCATGATCAAAATGAAGATGTGTCATTAATACATAATCGATATCCGCAGGTGTTAAATTCAACTTTGCTAGGTCTTCTTCAATATGTGATTGATCTGTTACACCGTAATTGCGTAGTTGTTTTTCTGTGAATTTGCCATTACCTACACCTGAATCAATTAAATAATTTTTACCACCATATTGGATCAAAATTGGATGTGTTGGTAATTCAATTTGATTTTTGTCATTCACAGGATACTTTCTAGACCATAGTGGTTTTGGTACTACCCCAAACATCGCCCCACCATCTAAAAATGTAACACCACCATTTAGCCACGTTAATGTCATATCATGAAATTTGTAAGAATCCATCTGTTTATCCCCCTTGTTATGATTCGACTTCACTTCTATATTTTACCATGAAAAGCTCGAAAAAGTAATTATTTTCTTTTTTAAGTCGTGAAACCATCATTTTTATTTGGAGAACGATAGCGTAAAAAGGCTTTTGCTTGAATGATAGACTTCTCAATACAACACTCAATTGCACAATCCTCTTGTATCTCTTTTACGAGTAATTTCACTAACTTCGCCTGATTTTCTAGAATAATCTGTAATTCTGGTGTCATCTGAGAAAGTTCAATATTTTCTACTAAATAATACGTTTTAGTGCATAAATTCCTCATCAACATCTCATCATAAGCATGTTTCTCCATAATTTTACGTTTCCAAGCGTGTACATAATCCGTTAAAAAGCACGCCACAACAAAACGTTCTTTTCTTGTAAAGCGATCTAGAATCATTAAATACATTTCGGTTTTTTCAATTTCTTGAATACAAAAAATATTCACAGTATGAGAAAAAGTTTTAATATGATCGATGATGAGACATTCTTCTTGACTAATTAATAGTAACCAATGATTAAAAGCTGCTGCCCATGTATCCACTTCTGAATGAGTCAGATTAAATGCCGGTTGTAAGTCGTGGTAGTCTTGTGAATACTGTTGGAATTCTTCGACCAATATAGGATCAATCATGAATAGACTATGCTCTACTGATAGTTCCCTATACATCACTAACGCCTCCAGTTCGTTAACAATCGCCTAAAAAAAATAGATAACGTATTCATCACGTTACCTATTTTCTGTGTATTTAATCTTTTTTTGTGATAAATTGTGCTTCAACGCGATAAATTGGCTGACCTTTTGCAGAGAATTTTTCTTCATATTCTGTCATGATATTATCGGCTGGGTTATCCGCATGTAAATCAAGTGATACAAGTTTTAACTTCATGCCATAGTCTGTCATACTAATTAATGAATATTCAAATAAACCACGATTATCTGTTTTAAAATGAATTTCACCATTATCGACTAATACCGCTTCGTATAATTTTAAGAAACCTTCATGTGTTAAACGACGTTTTGCATGACGTGATTTTGGCCATGGATCTGAGAAGTTTAGGTATAAACGATCGACATCATTTTTTGCAAAATACTTTTCTAAATCTGCACCATTTACACGCAGTAAACGTAAATTCGATGGTGAACCTGCATCTAATGCTTTCTCGCAAGCTTTCATCATAACACTATCAAATAATTCGATACCGATATAATTCACCTCTGGATTAGCAAGTGCCATTCCTGTAACGAATTGTCCTTTACCTGTTCCTACTTCGATGTGTAGTGGATGGTCATTACCGAATAATTCATTCCAGCGTCCACGATAATTTTCTGGATTTTGTACAACTATTTCAGGATGCGCATCTAAAAATTGTGGCGCATTTGGATTATTTCTAAGTCTCAAGCGTATTTCCTCATTTCTTTTTTACTTATCATCTGTTCATTTTAAAGAAACTATTCATTTAGTCAAGTGTGTTCACTGCTAATTGCCATTCATGTGGCATAATTTCGTAGTGGATTGTTTGACCGTACACAGTTTTGTCAATAAATTCGCCATCAACATGTCCATATACTTCACCGTGAATTGTCACGTCAAAAGAAGTTGCTTGCATCTGCTGTACTGCTTTAAACCGTGTATGTTTGCCAAAAAAGACAGTTCCAAAAATTAATAATAATTTCCACTTCGCAATATTATATACAATTGTTAGTTCAAGTAAATGATCATCTGCCTTGGATTGAGGTGAAATTTTCATTCCTCCACCAAAATAAGGTTGATTACTTACTACGACAAAATAACATGATGTGTAAGTTTTTTCATTGTTTATTGTAAGATCAAATGGTGTAAAACGGATTAGTTCTTGAAAAACAATCCAAGCATAAGCTACTTTACCGAGAGAGAACCGGTTCAATAGCTTTTTCAATTTAGATTGATTCGTGCGATATGTGACAAGTGCATCAAAGCCAAATCCACCATTATTAATAAAAAGAGACTGTTTCGTTCCTTTTATGAGTTTTCCTAAATCCATCGGAACGACTTCATGGCGCAAAAGAAATTGTTCAATCTGCTGTGCATTTTTAAATGTTGGATAAGCTCGACTAAAATCATTACCTGAACCGCCTTTTACCATACCGACAATTGCATGAGAATGGGCATGTGCACCTTCAACTACTTCATGCATCGTTCCGTCCCCACCAATTGCAATAAATAATATTTTTCGCTTATCTATCAGATGCTTTTCAACAATCTCCGCTGCATGTCCTGTGTAAGCAGTTCTCTCTAGCGTAAAAGGAACGGTTAATTCTTTTGTAATTTTTTCACATTGTTTTTTAGCACGACCATGCCCTGCTTGTTCATTCACAATAATGACTACTTCCATCGCTATTCTCCATCTGTAAACCATTCTGCACGCATAAATGACGTTGTTTGCATATGGTCTAGTAATAATTGTGCTGCTCTAAATTGCGTGTGTTTCATCGGTGAGCGATGATTTTTTAATTGCTCAAACCACTGGTCATAATGTCTTCGATCAATAAACTGCACCCCATACGAAGAACCTGGATAATCAATATATCCTCGTCTTGATAAAACAACTTTTTTAATACCTAGATGTAAATCATGATGTTCAAAAAAGGGCTTTAAAAGACTTTCCATTCGATTCAAACCAATTAGTGGATTGACAATATTTTTTGTTCGTTCACCAATTCGCTTCACCCAAAAGCGATCTGTATTAATACCAGAGAATGTCGCACGTTCTTCCGCATCAATCACTTGAATACAGTAGCAGTCTGTTGGTGTCAAAATCAAAATACCCAGTTCTACAGGTGCTTTTTTCACAAGAAGAATCGGTTCATATAATACAAAGAAAGTATCTGGTAGCTGTTGTAATAATTCTTTTAAAAATACGTCTCTTTGATAGCGCGGATCAATATTTGATTTTTCGCGCATCGTCGTACTTGCCCAGTTTAGTTGAAAACCAAACAACTGGTCCAAATACATGCGACGTAAATCTTGAATGGTCTGCGGACGGTACAATAGGTTCGGCTCAAAAGCAAAGCCAATATCTTCTTCCTCTTCTTGTTTTGGCTTTTCAAAAATTTCTTCTTCATGATCATCATATTCAAAATCTTGTTTTCGTTTTTTAAACGGATTTAATTTTTTAAAGAATTTTTTAGGTGTTGATTCATCATCTTCCCAAAGAATTTCTTCCTCTTCTTCCCATGTCTCTTCAAAAAGTGGTTTCGTTTCCCACTCTTTTTTCATGCGTTCCCACTTCGCCTGTTTCATTCGAATATACTGTGTTGGATAACGCGTCGCATCAACTTGATATCTCGAGATATAGTCTTGTAATTTAATAAGTTGTGCCATGTTATTCTCTCCTTAACATTCATCCATTCATTTCTAAAAAAGAGATTGTCCTGCTATTTATTTCGGACAATCTCTCATTTATTTACATCATTACTGCTGTTTTTACTTTTAATTCAAATGCCTGCTGTAAACGACGTGTCCATTCACCTGGTAAGCCATCTGCAATGGGGTGACAATCTACTTCAATAATGGGTGTCACTTCGGAAGTAGTCGATGTAAGTAATAATTCATCCATCTCTAAAGCCCGTTCACAAGTCATCGCTTCTTCTACAACAGGTAAACCTATTTCTTCGCAACATTGAAGTAATACGTGACGTGTAATACCATTCAAAATATAATTATTTACTGGATGTGTATAGAGCACCCCGTCTTTAATACCAAAAATATTCGAAGAAGAACCTTCTGTAATGACACCATCACGATGTAAAATCGCTTCATAGCAACCTTGCTCATGTGCTTTTTGCTTTGACAATACAGCGCCGAGTAAATTAAGTGATTTAATATCGCAACGTAACCAACGAATATCCTCATCAAAAATTGTTCTAACACCACGTTGTAAATTTTGTAGAGGTCTATCACCTTGTTGTGTATATGCGACAAATGTTGGAGCTACATCACTCGGGAAAAAATGTGTACGACTTGCTACACCGCGTGTAATTTGCATATACACATGCCCTACTTCTAACTCATTTTCTTCAACTAAGTCATATAACATTTTGTGTAGTAAATCTTTTGTATAAGGAATAACGATTTGTAATTTTTCAGCGCATGTATAAAAACGGTCGATATGTTCTTTAATTGTGAACAACGAACCATTATAAACTTTAATCACTTCATAAATTCCGTCACCAAACTGAAAACCGCGATCTTCTATGTGAATATGTGCATCTTCAGCCTGTATCATTTGATTATTTAATAAAATTGTACGCAAAACTTTCCACTTCCTCATTTCTGTCTTCTTAGTTATTATGACAAATAATTTGATTTTGTGAAAGATACGATTCGAATCATCTCTAAATGCTGTATAAAAAATAAGTAACCAACACAAAACCGAACATGTTATGGATGCCAGTTGTTCATATATGTTCGGTTCTTGTATGTGTCAATTCTATTGTTTTATAATCGTTACCTTTTTCGGATTTGTATAAACTAAATATTGATCAGAAATTCGAATAAAATATTCATCTAAATCTTTTCCTATATTTGTTTCTAACGCGCGAATCGCTTCTTCATCAAGTCGATCATAGATAATTTCATACTCCTCTGCGTTCACATTATTACGCCAAGGAAGAAATTGCATTGCTCTTCCGACATTTTCAAATGTATTATGTTCATAACGTGGCGCATAAGAACCACTCGACAGAATACCTCTTTTTCCAGATTGTCCTACTGCAATATTTTTAAAATAGTTTTGTGAAATAATTGGTCCATCCCAATTCATCGCACGAATTGCATCATTACGAATGTCCATAAATATATTATTTTGGATGACAATGCCTTTATGAGGTTTTGATTCATAATGTACTCCTTTGATTATGCCTTCTCCTGAATATTTGTGCGTGCCAATTGCACGGTCAATATTTTTAAAAGTAGAGTCTTGAATTGTCACCCGGTTTACAGGGGTACGGTCAAAACTGCTCCATTCAGAATTAAATCCTTTCGTTGCTCGGTCAGGTGTATCAATGTTAATTGCTTCTTTCACCATATTTTCAGAAGGAGTAGAGTCTTCAAATGTACACGCATCAATTAATACATCTTGAGAAGCATCTAATTCAATAAAATGCCCAGAATTCATATTACGAAAATCGATATTTTTAAATACCACATTATTTGTATGTGCCATAATTACACCAAAACTAAAATATTTATGCTGCAAATCAATTGTTACACGTCCTTGTGAATAAATCTTAATATTTTGAGAACCATCATACTCTCGGACACTAGCTTTTTTATTTGCTTTAGATGGTGGAACTAATTGGAATATCGAATTAGATAGCGGCATTGTTGTTGCATCTGTTTCTAATGCTTTTTTTAAAATAACACCATCTTCTAATTCTACTGTCACATTCGATGGTATAAATAATGTATTCGTAAGCATATACGTACCCTTCTCAATATAAACTGTTCCACCGTTTTGCTTTTCTAATTGTTCAAAAATCGAACGTAAAACATAATAATCCTTTGTCATTGATGTGTAAGAAGGTCTTAATTCATACGTACGATTTAATGGCTTTGTATCATGATTCACATGATAAACGTCTTTTTGAAATTCTGCTTCATCCATAATTTCTGCTTTATTTCCCGTTTGATTATAGCTACCTGAGGGTAAAATGATGATATTTTGCTTTACTTGCCTTGCTTTGTTTGTTAATAAATCACGTTTATTATCTAGTGTAAAGGTATTTTTTGTAGCTGAAAGACCTAACTGTAAACTTTCAGATAATGTGCGGAATGCAACCATTTGATTTGAACGAATAAACATATTTTTTCGAATAACAGGTGTTTGAACTGCACGCAACTCAATTGTTGCGTTTGCCTTCCCCATCGTATCGTCAAACTGATTATGGTCAATAATTGGATTGGTCCAACCAACTAAGTATAGTGAAGTATTGTTCATACGTTTTAATTGATTACTTTCAATTATTATTCCTGTTTGATGTGCTTTTTTGTTGTAAGTACTCGTTCTTACAGCCATGTACTGTGAATCGAATTGATTGTTTGATATGGTTACATACTGATTTGTTACTTGATCATGCTTAATCCATGCATAGTTCAAAACAGCCGCATGCTTCATTGCAGATTCTAATCGAATAGCAGGTGTTGTCGTTTGCTTTGTAGCATATAAAAAATGATTATTTTCAATATTTTGCTTCATTGAACCTATTATATGAATGAATGTGCCTTTGTGATTATTTCTAAATTGAATACCTGTTATACGCACATTATTTGTATGAGCACTCACAATCCCCTGTGCTTTTTCAATTTTCCCTAAATCTATTGTTGCACTACCATACCCTTTAATTGTAATATTTTTACTTCCTGCATACCCATTCACCTGTTTACCTTTTTTAACGGTTTGAGAAGGCACAAGAAGGAATAGTGATTTACTTGCTTTAAAATTCGCTTTACCTGTTTGGTTATATTTTTGGACTTTCGTTCCATCTTTTAATTCAAGTGTTGTATTTGAAGGAATATATAAGTTATTTGAAATTTTATACGTTCCTTTTTTTAAAATAAGTTTACCTCCACCTTCTTTTTCAATACGTTCTAAATAACCTTTTAGTAGATAATAATGTTTAGTGTGCTGATTACTATTTTTAGTTTTAATAAGCGGTTTACTATTCGGTGTCACTTGATATGTTTTTGCTTGTGCAACTTCTCCACTTACAAGCACAACAAATGATAGAGTGAACACACAAAGAAAGATAGCGCGCCAATTGATGCGAATTGTCATCTGTCCTCTCCTTTATCATATTCATATATGCTCATTTCCTTATGTAAAAATACATGAAACATTTTACGAGAAAATCGAATTAAAGATAGATTAATAGTTTAAAGCTTTCATTATAACCCGTCAATATTGTCTCTACAACTTAAACTCTTATGGACTCTTTATCACTATTATATTTTACTTATATTAAAATTATTGCAAACTATATTTATTTACAATGCTTTTCCACTATCCACACTATAATTGTTCGTTACAATATTAATTTTTACCTAAATTATACAATAAAATAACTTTTCTATCGTTAAAAATAGTATATTTACACCTATAAAACGTACATTAATTGAATGTAAATATATAATCGTACGCCTTTTACTGTAAAGCTATTGTAAAAAAAGCTTTTTCTATACTTTTTTATGGAAAAATAGTGCATAATCCGTTATAATATGATTGTCAGATAATACTGACGAAAAAACCGAAAAGGGAGATGTCTAAGGCAAAATAAATTTCGCCTACAGATCGCAATTTCTATCGTCCGCTAGTCTTGAGAATATAAGATGAAGGAGTGGTTCACCAATGAAACCAACAACTGATCGGATGCTTAACCGTATTAAAGATGTGTATAAATACATCCATGATAATGGAACTGTAACAACACAGGATTTAGTCGACGAATTCGGCATCACTCCTCGCACCATTCAAAGAGATTTGAATGTGTTAGCCTTTAATGACTTAGTTGAAAGTCCATCTAGAGGTAAATGGACAACGACGCGTAAAAAAGTGAAAATGACATCTTAGAAAGGTTACAATGAGTTTTATCTCACACTGACTCGTTGTATTGAGAAGCCAACAAGCCCTAAGAATAACATGCTGAGGCCAACTTCTCATATTACTCAAATCAACTATAAATGAACTTGTAAAAAAAGAATGACCCTGCTGCGTCGCGAGGTCATTCTTTTTGTTTTAATTTTTCTACTTCTTCTGTTGTTAATTCTCTATACTCGCCAAGCTCTAAATTTTCATCTAATTCGAGTGGTCCCATCGACAAGCGCTTTAAGTATGTCACTGTTTTACCAACTGACTCGAACATACGCTTCACTTGATGAAACTTACCTTCTGAAATCTCGAGCTCAATTTCAGATTGTTCCCCAGCTTTTAAAATCTTTAATTTCCCTGGTTTTGTATGATATCCGTCTTCTAATGTCACACCTTGTGCGAAAGCTTCAATATCTGCTTCGACTACTTCTCCTTCAATTTGAGCATAATACACTTTCGGTACGTGCTTTTTCGGAGACAAAAGATTGTGTGATAATTGACCATCGTTTGTAATGAGTAAAAAACCTTCTGTATCCTTATCTAAACGTCCAACAGGGAATGGTTTGAAATGTTGATGAAATGGATCTAACAAGTCAATGACTGTTTGATCATACATATCTTCTGTTGCTGAAATAACGCCCGGCGGCTTGTTCATCATCAAGTAAATAAACTCTTGATAATGAACGCGCTCACCATAGACCATCACTTCTTGTTTTTCTGGATCGACATGTTTTGCTACATCTTTCGTAACAACCCCATCTACTTTTACTGCTTGGCCTTTTAATAAAGCTTTTACTTCTTTACGAGAGCCAAAGCCCATATTCGATAATAATTTATCTAAACGCATATTTCCTCCTACATACCTAGTTTGCGTGCGATTTTCGTCACGCGACTACCTAATAATTTTTGTGCTAAACCGATACGCAGTGATAAATACCCATAAACAGCCACACCTACAGAACCACAGACAATAATATAAATCATTGCTGTAAAGCGTGTTTCTACTTCAGGTAAAATGAGTGATAATCCTTCGCGAGTTAGCCATACAATCAATGTCATAACCGCTGTTAAAATAACAATTAAAATAGAACGTCGAATGACCACTTGTGGTTTGTAATCTAATACTTTACTTAAAACAATTAAATTGATACCAATCGATACCATATAACCAATGGTTGTTGCTAAAATCGCACCATCTGCTTCTAACCATTGAATCATTGGGATGTTTATGGATAACTTCACTAAAATCCCTGTTAATAAACTTAAAATAATCCACTTTTGATAGTCAATTCCTTGTAACAATGCAGCCGTTACTTGGAAGAATGCGAATAAGATTGCTACTGGTGCATAATGAGCTAATACGCTCGCTCCCATTGCATCTGGTTCATATAACATCGTATACACATCATACGATAAAATCGAAATACCAATAACTGCTGGAAGTGTGATAAATAATAGAATTTGATATGTCTTATCTACAGCATCAATCAATTCACCACGCTGTTTTTGCGTATAATAACGTGTAATTGTCGGGACAAGTGCCATTGAAAATCCCGTTGCTAACATAACAGGGATAATGACAATCTTATGTGTAGTAAAGTTCAACATGCCAAGAATATTATCTGAAATTTTCGCTAAACCAATACTCGACATCGCTTGGTTAAACGTGAACATATCAACTAATTGGAATAGTGGATTTGCAACCCCTACAAAAATGTAAGGAATCGAATACGTAATAACTTCTTTATAAATCTTTTTGTAGCTGAGTTCTCCAGACGGGACACTCTCAGCTAACTTCAAATCAAATTCCGGCTTCAATTTACGCCAGTAATAATATAAACATAATAAACCACCAATAGCACCAATAAATGCTGAGAATACAGCAAATGATACTGCTGTTTGTGCCTGACCAGCAAACACATTCATTACTAAGAATGAGCCGACTAACAGCACAACAATTCGTACAATTTGTTCGACTAATTGTGATACTGCTGTTGGTGACATATGGTTATAACCTTGGAAGAATCCACGTAATAAACTCATAAATGGTACTGCGATTAATGCAAAACTTACCCAACGAATCACACTCGCAATTTGTGGCACTGTGAAAATTTGATCGTCATCTTTAATAACTAACTCTGCAATCGGTGTTGCTAGAGAATATAATGCGATAAACGATAAAATACCAGTTCCAAGCATAATCATTAAACCCGACTTGACGAGTTTTCTACCCGACTCATAATCACCCATACTATTATATTTAGCGACGAATTTCGAAACAGCTACAGGTGCTCCTGAAATGGCAATCGACAACATAATTGAATAAGGAATATATGCATAAGAATATAGTGTAACATTCTCTTGACCGATAATCGCGTAGAACGGGAATATGTATACAAGACCTAATACTTTTGATAAAAACATACCAATCGTAAGAATGGCAGTTCCCTTCATTAATGATGACATAAAATCCTTCCATTCTGTCCAAATCTAATAAAACCTAAACTATAGTTTACAACTCGATATACAATTACTCAAATAGTTTCTTCATTTCATGTATAATAAAATAAAAAAAGAAAGTGAGCTAGAAAAATGTATGATGTAATTGTAATTGGCGGTGGACCATCTGGACTAATGGCCGCAATCGCTGCTGGGTCTAAAGGTAAAAAAGTATTGTTGCTTGAAAAAGGTAAAAAACTAGGGCAGAAATTAGCGATTTCTGGAGGTGGTCGTTGTAATGTAACGAACCGCCTACCTGTTGAGGAAATTGTTAAACATATTCCTGGTAACGGCCGCTTTCTTTATAGTCCTTTTACGGTATTTAATAACGAAGATATTATCGCATTCTTTGAAAATCTAGGTGTTGCTTTAAAAGAAGAAGATCACGGGCGTATGTTTCCTGTATCAAATCGCGCACTAGATGTTGTAGATGCGCTGTTACGCGAACTTGATCGTCTTCACGTCGAAGTACGCAAATTAACAAAAGTAAGTAAGTTACTCATGGACGATGAAAAAGTGATTGGCGTTCGTTTAGAAGATGGTACCGAAATCAAATCACAAGCAGTTATTGTCGCAGTTGGTGGTAAAGCTGTACCTCAAACTGGTTCAACAGGTGACGGTTATCCATGGGCTGAAAAAGCTGGACACACTGTAACAGATCTCTATCCAACAGAAGTTCCCTTACTATCAAATGATGACTTTATCCAATCAAAAGAACTTCAAGGTTTAGCACTTCGCGATGCCGCTGTATCCATTCTTAAAAAAAATGGTAAACCGATTGTAACACATACAATGGACATGCTTTTTACACATTTCGGTTTAAGTGGTCCAGCCATTCTTCGTTGTAGCCAATATGTTGTAAAAGAACTTAAGAAAAATGGTCAGAAACCTGTTACGATGCGCATTGCAGCTTTACCAGAACATAATGCTGAATCCGCTTTTCAAATGCTCTTTAAATTGGCAAAAGATGAGCCGAAAAAAGCGTTAAAAAACGTCTGGAAAGGCATTGTTCCAGAGCGCTGGTTACTTTTTTTAATGCAGCGTGCAAATATCGATGAAGCATTAACAGGAGCGGATTTATCTGCTGAGCAAACGCGCACGCTCGCACAATCACTTGTCGCATTCGAAATGACTGTCTACGGTACACAACCAATTGAAAAAGCTTTTGTAACAGGTGGTGGTGTATCTACGAAAGAAATCGAACCACAAACAATGGCTTCTAAGAAAAAACACGGTCTATTTTTCTGCGGCGAAATTTTAGACGTACATGGTTACACAGGTGGTTATAATATCACTGCAGCTCTAGTCACAGGACATATTGCAGGCGATAGCGCAGCTTCTCTCTCATACCCTATTTAACGTTTTTTAAGTACGAATCGTTTCCATACGATTCGTATTTTTTATGCCAAAATCTATTTCTGTCACAAATTTGTACGTTATATATATGAACATATTGTTTTTAATTCTTTTTAAGCACATAAATTCTATATTATGGTATTCTATAGGAATAAGTAAACAACTAAGAATTGGAGTGCATTGCATGAAAAAGTTATTTGCGAATTTATCACATTCGCCTCCAGCATCGATTTATATTCAACGTGAATTTGCCAAACAAAATATTAAAAGATTATTTCTTGTTTCGATATTTTCGTTATTTATGCTTTCCGCTATTTTTTTTATTAACTTATATGCACACACACATACTACATATCATTTTAAAGACTACAAAGGATATGTTATTTGTTACATTCTTATTATAGCTATTAATATTTTTACATTAATTTATGCTTTTAAACATCGAAGAAAACAGGCAATCTCGATTGAACAAACTAAAAACATCAATGCGATCATCTTTTTATACGTTTGGATTACCCTTTTGAGCAGTTGCTATATTTCAAATTATGACCAACAATTACATGGACAAATTGTGATTTACTTAGTCTATGCTTTCTTATGTTCATGTGTTGTAATTATACCTCTCAGAAAAACGATGATTCCGATTTTATTTTGCACAATTTTACTTAGTATAGCTATTATTTTCAACTCAAACTTTATTACATACGGACAATTTAATTTAATCTTATTACTATTAATTACTATTTTAACACTCTCTTTAAATTACTTAAATTATCGTATTATGAAACAACACTTAGAGCAAAATCAACGTCTTGTTGAAGAAAAGCAAGTATCAAAAATGTTAACAAAAGAACTTAGAGCTGCTGCTTATACAGATGAATTAACTAATTTATCAAATCGTCGCGGCTATTTACATCATTTAGATTATTTACAAACACAACTTCCTTGTAAAATGACCGTGCTCATGATTGATATTGATTGTTTTAAAAAATATAATGATTACTATGGACATGCGTATGGAGATATCGTACTTGCAAAAGTCGCTTCTACACTACATGATTTATGTGCAGGTCCGAATCGATTTGCTTCACGTTGGGGTGGAGAAGAGTTTTTAGTACTCCTTCAAAATCATACAGAGAATGAAGTACATCGATTTTATAAGCAATTTTTAAACCAGATTAATTCATACCACATCCAACATGTAGCTTCTGAAACTGCCGATTATTTAACTTTTAGTATTGGTGGGAATTCACAGACTATTATACATGTAGATGATATGAATACTTGCATATTACATGCTGACGAAGCTCAATATATGGTAAAACATTCAACAAAAAATGATTTTGTTTTAATGGAAAATGGGAAGATTATTTCTATGCCAGACTCTATTGCACAATGTCAATAAACGGAACTTTTTATGTTTATAAACGTTTTAATTGTAATCGCGTAAAATAAAAGGAGATCAACATGCGAAAAGCTTCACAATTACTCATTGGAATTATTATTGCTCTTAGTCTTTTTATTTTTTGTGTCGTGTTATTAGTTAAAACACTTATATTTAATAACGAAGCACAACCTAAACCAGTAGAATCAAAGAAAGTCGGTTACACAGAAAAAGAATTTATCAAAAAAATTGCACCAACTGCTCAAAAAATTGCAGACCGCTATGGTTTATACGCTTCTGTTATGATTGCACAAGCAACACTCGAAAGTAACTCCGGAAACAGTGAACTTGCTAGTGCACCCAATTACAATCTTTTTGGAATTAAAGGAACGTATAAAGGTGAAAGTGTTCTACTACCTACTCAAGAAGATGATGGTAAAGGGAATTTACGTACCATTGATGCTGCATTTCGAAAGTACAATTCTTACGAAGAGAGCATGAAAGATTATGCAACACTTTTAAAGAACGGCACTTCATGGAACAAGAAATTTTATAAAAAAACATTCAAGTCTTCCGCTTCTACCTATCAAGAAGCAACAGAAGCATTAACAGGTAGTTATGCTACCGACACAAAGTATAATAAAAAATTAAATGCGATGATTCAGCAGTATAACTTACAAAAATATGATGAATCGAAGAACTAACTTCTATAAGCACAAAAGGAAGAAGAACCTCGCTCAATGCGTTGGCTCATCTTCCTTTTTATTTATGTATATATGCAAGCTAACTTAAAAACGTCTTTGAATAGCTATCAATTTGATTAAAAATCATGAATTCCGCCATTGTTTTAATCTGTTCAATTATCTTTTGATCGTCTGTCAAAGCTAATTCAAAGTCTGCTGCGTTCTTTTCAATCTGAATAACCCCATTTGATAAATCAACAGCTACAGATAAATACATCTGCTGATCAACCGTTACCTTCGCTTCTACTTTCTTTTTTTCTAAATCAATAAATGGATAATGATATGTAATCGTATTCTCTGTAACACTTTGTTTTTTTGAATTGATCATATGCTTTCCTCCACTTCCACAACCACACTATAAACATCCTTATTACAAACAATAATGAAATCTATTAAAAAACGCAACTTTTTCATAGAAAAAAGCGAGTTGTCAGACCTATAACAACTCGCCTTCATTTAAAATGTGCGACGAATATTGTACACAAGACTTAATAGATATTGGAATAAGTTAATGAAATCTAAATATAAATTTAGTGCAATCATCGGTATATCTTCATCTTTAATTGGTTGTTTTGCAATTCGGTTCATATCGAAAATTGTATAAACAGTAAATACAATGACACCTAATGCACTAACGAAAATCCACACAACTGATGAGAATTTCACAAAAATCGCGATGATTGAGAATGCGATTAAACCAACTAATAAGATGAATAAGATACTTCCTTTATTCGTAAAGTCTCGTTTTGTATAGTAACCATATAAACCGGCTGCGATGAAGATGATGGCAGTCGTCCCTAAAATGAGTAAGACCACTCCTCCACCTAATGCACCTAGATAAAAATTTAATGCACTATAAAATGTAATACCGACTAATGTTGCGACAATAATCGATATGAATCTTCCTAATCTTCTCATTGTACGACTAAACATCATCGCAATTAGTAAGATTAACGTCACAATGCTAAGTGGTAATATAAAGACTTGTGGTAATACAGTCCCTATTAATAATCCAATAATTGTAAAAACCCATAATACTGTGAAGAATTGTAGCACTTTATTGAATTGTTGTTTTTCCATCGGCGTTCGCCTCCATTACCTTACTTACTGTTTTTATACCCGATTTGTTTCATTTTTCATCAAAAAATTTGTTATGATACTTTTATGACATAATTTAGGAGTGGGTCAATTGAAAATTCAACAAGTAGCAATTGTAGGGCTTGGTGCACTTGGTGTACTGTATGCAGAACATTTTTCAAAACGTTTACCAAAAGAATGTGTAGAAGTAATTGCAGATGCTAAACGCATTGAACGCTATAAACGAGACGGTATTTTTTGTAATGGCAAACCTTGTACATTCCATTATGTAACACCTGAACAAGCGACACCAGCAGATTTGATTTTAATCGCAACAAAGTTTGATGGTTTATCTGAAGCCATTGAGATAATTCGTCCAATCGTACAAAAACAAACGATTATTCTCTCTGTATTAAATGGCATTATTAGTGAAGAAGAAATTGCAAAAGTTTTCGGTGTCGAACATACACTATATTGTGTAGCACAAGGAATGGATGCTTTAAAAACAGGCAACCATATGACTTATGTCAATAAAGGCTTACTTTGCATCGGGGCAGACTTGGAAGGAATGGAACTTGAACGCTTACATACCGTTACAAAATTCTTCGATGAAACGGAATTCCCTTATGAAGTCGATCCACAAATGCGCCATCGCTTATGGGGGAAATTCATGTTAAATGTTGGTGTGAACCAAACTGTTGCTGCAATTGAAGGTACATTCCATGATGTTCAAATCGAAGGTGAAGCGCGCGATATGATGATTAGTGCCATGCGAGAAGTAATCAAAATTGGACAAGCAGAAGGAATCGCACTATCCGAAAAAGATTTAGCTTATTGGCTTGATATTCTAGCAACGCTTAACCCAGAAGGAAAACCTTCCATGGCACAGGATGTCGACGCAAAAAGAAAAAGCGAGCTACCACTTTTTGCAGGAACAATCCGAAAATTAGGTGTAAAACATCAAATTGCTACACCAACGAATGATAAACTTTACGCAATTATCCAGGCAAAAGAATCAAATTATTAGCATGAAAGCACTTTCATTTCCTTTTGTTTTATTATAATATAACAGTAAGCATTATTTTTCTTTATATCATACATAGAGAAATGTAATGCTTATTTTATTTTTACATAAAGGGGATGAATGGATGAAATTAGCAAAACGTATTTTA
This sequence comes from Kurthia sp. 11kri321, assembly GCF_001534765.1. Lineage (NCBI taxonomy): Bacteria > Bacillati > Bacillota > Bacilli > Caryophanales > Caryophanaceae > Kurthia > Kurthia sp. 11kri321. The sequence goes on along the minus strand of NZ_CP013217.1, from coordinate 771,889 downwards.
ATTGCACTTGCATTAGGGGCTATTGTAGGTGTTGTCATTAACGCCTTTTTTCCGAGTATTTTTAAACCTTTAGATGGTTATTTATTTACACCACTTGGCACAATTTTCTTAAACTTAATTAAGATGGTGATTGTACCACTTGTATTCTTCTCGATTGTGACAGGTGTTGCGAATATTGGTGATCCTAAAAAACTGGGCAGAATTGGCATTAAGACGATTACATTCTTTTTAACAACAACAGCTATCGCGATTACAATCGGAATTGTTTTAGCACTGATTTTAAAACCAGGTCTTGCTGGAACTTTTCAAACAGATAATTTAAACTATGAACCAACAAAAGCACCGCCCGTATCAGAGACATTCCTCGGTATCATTCCAGTTAACCCAATTGCTGCAATGGCAGAAGGTGCAATGCTACAAATTATCTTCTTCGCTGTTTTCATCGGCTTTGCGATTAGCTATTTAGGTAAAAAAGTAGAGGGTATTGCAAAACTAATGGAACAAGGAAACGAAATTATGATGTTCTTAGTCAACCTTGTCATGAAGTTTGCACCGTTTGGTACATTCGGTTTAATCGCCTCTGCAGTTGGTCAACTCGGATTTAGTGCATTAAAAGCAATGTTCTTATACATGCTTGTTGTATTGCTGGCACTTGCTGTCCACTTCTTCTTCGTTTACGGCGGTGCTATGAAGTTTTTAGCGAAACGTAATCCAGTACAGGTAATTAAAACGTATTCGCCTGCAATGGCTGTATCGTTTAGTACATCAAGTAGTAGTGCTACACTACCTGTCGCTATGGAAATTGCGCAGAAAAAACTTGGCGTCCCTCGTTCAATTAGTTCATTCGTACAACCACTCGGTGCAACGATTAACATGGATGGAACTGCGATTATGCAAGGGGTTGCAACAATCTTTATTGCACAAGTTTTCTCGGTTGATTTATCCATTACAGCACTAATTACAGTCGTATTAACAGCTGTACTCGCAAGTATTGGAACTGCTGCTGTTCCAGGCGCTGGTCTTATCATGCTTGCTATGGTATTAACAGCGGTTGGCTTACCTGTAGAAGGTATTGCTTTAATCATCGGTATTGATCGTCTACTCGATATGACACGTACGATGGTAAATTCAACAGGTGACCTAGCATGTACGCTCTATGTAACAACAAGTGAAGAAAATAAAGGTGAGGTATTTGACGATGTTTACGAATCTGGAGAAGATGATTTTGCAAAATCGTAAACGAAGAGTTAGAGAGAAAAGTCGCGCTTCGGTGCGATTTTTTTCTTTTCCTCCTTGAAACAAAATTCAAAGTCATTCGTATATTTACTAACGAAAGGATGGATGTGTATGTTTTTTGTAACGACATTAATTGCTTTTTTATATGAAGCCTATCTCGCAATTCCGATTGTAGGAGGAGCTACAGTACTTGCTACTGGCTATGCAACTGTATGGGTTGCTCTTGTCATTCATGCCATTGTACTCATCGTTCGTATGGGGACAATCCAATCAAAAGTAGTTCCAATCATTGCGATTTTCTTAACTTGTTTCACATGGATTCCTATACTTGGGTGGGGTATTCATCTATGTATCGCAATTCTTTACTTCATTGATTTATTGCTCGGGAAATATTCAATTCGTCGACTGTAATCATTTACTTCACAATCCGAAATATTTAGAATATAATGAAAAGACTAAATATAAGGAGTGAAGTGATATGAAGTTACCTGTTCGTGAAGCTGTGCCGTTAGAAGAAACTTGGGATTTAACACGTTTAGTCAAAGATGAAGATGAGTTTAATGAAAGAGTTGAGGTATTGTTAGAAGCTGTACATCAATTCCAAGTAAATTATGAAGATCACTTAAACGCTGCTACATCGATTGCACAAGCACTAAAAGATTACGAAAAAATCTTTGAGCAATTTGTGATTGTGCATACATATGCCAATCTCTCATGGGAAACAAACCAAGGCGATGAAGCGGCGCAAGCACGTGTCTCTCGCATGAATCAAGTGACGGCGACTCTCTTTAGTAAGACATCTTTTTTCAAAACAACATTACTAAGTACATCTGAGGACGTATTGAATGAAGCAGTTGAACAAGCACCTCACTTAAAACATTTTGTAGAAGACATCTTACGAAAACAACCGTACCAATTACACCCAGAAGTCGAAAAGGCATTCGCATCACTTAATGTCGCTTTTGATGCACCTTATGCACTCTATAATGCAACAAAAGCACTCGACCTTCGCTTCCCTGATGTTGACGTAGACGGTGAACAGTTCCCATTAAGCTATAGCTCATTTGAAAATAATTGGGAACAAGAAGTCGACTTCAGTAAACGTCATGCAGCTTTCCAAACATTTTACGGGAAATTGCGTGATTATGAAGCAACAACCGCAAAAGCCTATGATACACAAGTACAAATTGAAAAACGTATGGCGGATTTACGTGGTTTTGATTCTGTCTTCCATTCTCTACTCCACGAACAAAAGGTGACGGAAAATTTATACCACAGACAAATTGATGTCATTATGAACGAATTAGCACCGCATATGCGCCGCTATGCTAAGTTACTTCAAAAAGTGCATGGACTCGACCAAATGACTTTTGCTGACTTAAAAATCTCACTAGACCCTGAGTATGAACCGACTGTTACGAAAAAAGAAGCCGAAAAAATGATTTTAGAAGCATTACAACCAATGGGTGAAAACTATACAAAGATGTTGCAACGTGCATATGATGAGCGCTGGATTGACTATGCACCGAATGAAGGCAAACGAACAGGCGCATTTTGTGCAAGCCCTTATGGCGCAAACTCGTACATCTTGATGTCATGGAATAATCATATGAGTAATGTTTTCACACTCGCACATGAGCTAGGACATGCGGGGCATTTCCAACAAGCCTATCAAAAACAAAATGTTTTTGACGGACGTGTATCACGTTACTTTGTAGAAGCTCCTTCAACATTGAATGAACTACTAGTCGCAGAACATCTCGTTACAACAAAAGAGGATCTTCGTTTTAAACGCTGGATTATTTCAAATATGGTATCAAAAACGTATTACCATAACTTTGTAACACACTTATTAGAAGCGGCGTATCAACGCGAAGTATATCGTATTGTTGATGCAGGTGGTGCTGTCACAGCGAAACGCCTCAATGAATTAAAACGACAAGTGCTGGAACAATTCTGGGGTGAAGATATTCTTATCAATGAAGGTGCTGAACGCACATGGATGCGCCAACCACATTACTATATGGGCTTATATCCGTACACATACAGCGCTGGCTTAACGATTGCTACACAAGTAGCACAACGAGTCATCCATAAAGACGAAAACGCCGTAGACGACTGGCTACGCGTTCTACAAGCAGGTGGCACAACCACACCTGAAGAACTCGCTAAAATGGCAGGCGTTGACGTATCAACAGATGAACCACTCCGCAACACCATCGCTTATATCGGACAACTGATTACACAGTTGGAAGAACTAACGGAGGAGTTAGAAAAAGCATAAACAGAGAAAACCCGTAACGACTGCAATCGTTACGGGTTTTGTTATATTTTCTATTCATATTGTACCCATATACTTCAAATAAAGATTAAAATTCAAACTAAAAATACACTATTTTTTTCTCTTGATATAATGACTAATAAAAAATGTATTTAATAAACTATATTCAATACTATTCAAATTTGGAGAAATCGTTGATGTTAGAAGAGAAGTTTATGTATCCTTTAGAACTATAAACCTCATTTGAATTTTTCATATTAAAACCAATGTTTACTCTTCCATCTGGCATTATATTGAATTGATTGATTAAATTTTTAAATTCTGTTTTATTCAAAACTATATGTATAAAATCTGAATTATCTGTTAACAAAGTAAAGATCGCTCCATCACTTTTTTCAATTGCATTTTCTCTTAATGTAAACCAATGAGTTTCTTCATTTTTATGGTTTTGAAAACTAGAAAATTTAGTAATTAACTTTAATTTATCTCCATGTTTTTCAAATAATTTAAATTCACTTCCTACCATACGTATTGTTTTCAGCTTTGATCCAACTCTTATTATTAAATCTTCATTAATTCGCTTTTTTATAGTTAATTTTTCATCTAAATTTCCTTGTATTAATTCCATTTCTTTTAATATATTTAAGGCTTCTTTTTTATTTTCATCTAACTTATTAATTAACATTTTCTGCGCCTCAATAATTTTATTTAAATCCATCTTAAAACCTCCTAAATTTTACTTACGTTCTAAATAAAATATCTACACAATCAAAAAAAGAAAAACTATTCTGTATTTCCTAGCTATAGAAAACGAGTAAAGTCTATAAGACTTTACTCGAATTGCAATTCACTTTAGCTTTCTCTGATTCAAGAATAGAATCAATTTCATCAATTTGTTTAAATATACTTTCTAACACATCTACCACAATACTATTACCTGCTAAGCGAATTAACTTCGACGTTGGCAAAATATACTTTGAATCATTAACTTTAATATTGTGCTCCATTAATAAATCAAATTGACTTTCTTTAAAGCCCATTAATAAGAAGCATTCTCTGGGTGTTAAGTTTCTATATTTTGTATTAATTTCTGTCAATACTAATTCATTATATTCAATTATACCTGAATTGGGATGACGATCTTGTTTTGTTGTTATAGTTCTTGCATAAAGATTATCGTATGCTTTATTATCTGAAGCTAAAATAACATTATTTTCATATATTTTTACTCTAGAAGGAGTTAAAGCTGGAGTGCTATCAATTGCCTCATTAAGATACTTTTCCACAGAGTAATCTAAACGAAGATATTTGCTAATTTTTTTACTTTTGGTCGGATCTAGTTGAAAAGATTCTAAATTATTAACAATAAAAAAATCATTCACTAGATTCTCTTCTTCTTTTGTACTAACTAATACACTTACGAGATAAGTACGAATTCTAGATTGCGGAACCCCAAAATCTCTCGCGTTTAATGTATATATTTGATTTACATAACCTAAACTTCTAAGAAATTCTTGCCACTCATTAAAATTCCCAATATGTTTTTCAGAAAGAATATTACTTACATTTTCCATCAATAAAAATTTTGGAAGACCTTTATCTTCTTCCACAAATTCTTTTAGTATTCTTTCAATTTGCCATAACAAAGTTGATCTATTATTGGCATCTCGATCTATACCACCTGTATTTTTATGCCAATGCCCACTAACTGACAAATCTTGACATGGAAATGAATAAGTTAATATATCCGCTTCTGGCAAATCTCTTGCTTTCACTGCTGTGATATCTACTAGGTTGTTATTTCTTTCGATTGCACAAAGTATAGACTTCATCTGAATAACACTCATTGAATTTAATGCTCTTTCACTTAGGGGCTCTTTTCCATCCCCTGATAAGTTATATTGTTGTAGCTCAGAAATCAACGAAAGTTTCGTATGATGTCTATAAGGGGTTAGATCTTGAGGTCCATTATGAATAATGTCATATGCATACATTGCTCCAATTTCCCATTCTACTATTGCTTCCACACTATAATCAATATTACTATTCTTAAGAGCTTGTACTTGGCTTCCAATGCCACTAAAAGTTTCGATAAGTCTTAACATCGAATACTTCAACCTCCTAAAAACTATACTTAACTAACTTCAAAATTCAATATATATCTACCTTCATCTAACTTTTCAAATAGAATAGTATTTCTACCATATAAATCTAAATCAGTTTTACAAATAGGTCTATTTTCAAAAATGCCTATTCTATTTCGAATATAATTAAGTATGTCAAATTCTATAAACCTAATTTTTTTACTAAAAGCTCCAAACAATTCTGCTTCAATAGTTATACCATCATCTGTGATAATCTTAAATCTTTCTTTAGATGGTAATACTTCTGAAAAAGACTTACCTGGACCCTGTTGTAAATAAGATTCACCATCTCCAAATATACCATTAATCCCTGAAGTCGACCAGCGTGGATCATGCTCTTTTTCTTTAACTATTTCAACTTCAACACTGTTATATTGCTTATAACTTAAACTATTTCGCCATTTTTTAATTAATGTTATATTTTTCTCAACTGTATTCTCGATATCTTTTTCTAAAGAAGGTGAGTCATAATTAACTTCTTGTTCAAAAATAAACTGAGGGAGATTGTCTACTTTATAAAAATCAATATAATTTGAAACTTCATCAGAAGTACATAAAAGTGAATTTCTCTCTTGCTCAGCAAAAAATATTTGCGAATCAAAATGGACTTTAGCCATAATTTCTTTTTGATCACCAAAACCATTAGAAGAAAAATTTGCAGAACCAATATAAGTAGATTCTGCAAATTCATCACTAAATTTCAAGAGTTTAATATGTGTTGGTACACCTTCGATTTGATAATACACTTTTACCAAATTACTATTCAAAGTTAGATTTTGATAAATTCTATGGTCTTCTTGTGAAATTCCTTGCGTTGACATTCCTATAAAAACTTTTAAATTAAGTAGGGGAAAATCCGTCGTTACTTTTTTTAAAAAATCGCCTGATGAATAACCTGTTATTACATCTAAATGACTAAAATTCATTGCTTCAATTTCAAGAATATTTTCGTATAATTTTTTTGAAAAAACCGCCACATTTATGCACCCTTTACTGTTTCAAAAAGCTCTGTTACATATTGCTTAACTCCACCTTCAACTAATTCAGGGGAAGTCGTCATTATTCTAGCTGTATTTAATTTCAAAATATTTCTAAATAAATCTCGATCTGAATCACCATATCTATGATATTGAAGCATTATTTCTCTATACATCTCTACATAATATCCTACTCCTGGACGTTCTACTAACTGTAGAATTGTGTCCGTCGAATTATTTTTTAAGATTTCATAAGTTTGTTTAGAGTCATTTTGCCACGATAAATGAATGTACCACCAAATTGTTTTTAGCCAAATTCTTCTCGGTGTCTTATAAAAGTGATCTGCGTTTAATGACCACCTAGAATGTACAATATCAGGAACTATGCAAACTGATAAATATCTCCAAACATCATCATCTGTAGCAATTCGATTTGAAAACCCAATAGATTCATTTAATATTTCATATAACTTTAATCCAAATAGTAAATCAAAATTATAGTCTAATTTATTCGCGCTATCCATTCCGTGCTCTTCAAAAATATCATTTCTTGCAGCTATTAAACTTTCTCTAAGTTCAGTGAATTTTTCATTTACACTAATAGGTTCGACAGATTTTGATTTAACTACCAAGCATTCAAAATCTTTTTTCGCACTATTTATATCGTATTTAATAGCACTCCAATTAATCATTTTATCCTTCTCCTTCCATCATTTCTTTATCCCAATACTTTCTAATTGAGTTTGAAACAGAGGATATTGAAGATATATCGACTTCAAATGTTTCAACCCAATATTTAACAGCAGAAAGAATTGTATCATTTCTATCTTCAACATCTTCTAAACTTTTTTGTTCAATAATTAAAGTTTGAGAAATAATTATTGACATAGCTTGAATCATAATATCTCCCATCATAGACCTAGCTATTCTTGTTTTACCGTCTTTTAAGATATTAAATAGATAATGACCTACATTCAATTCTAAGTTCACATTAGCAATATCGAATGAATCATACTCTGCATCCGCCCAGTTACATTCTAATCTCCACAGTGGTCCATTTTTGTCATTAAATTCACTGATTGGAAAAATAGAACCTTCTCCGTCCACTATCAATATAAAACTATATAAATCATCAGAAGTAAGGACCATTCCAACAGACGAAGCTTGTAATGGATTACAATGCTTTAATTCTTTTAAAAATAAAAAGAAGTCAAATTGAATGCTCCCTCTTAATTCGCCTTGTGAAAACGAATGTTGAAATTCTAAACTTAACGGTTGTGTTTGATTTTCTATAGTACCTATATCTATAGTTTTTTGGAAACTAGCGGTTTTGGAGTAGCAGTGGACACCCAAACCTATTTTACTACCTTCTAATGCTAAGCTATTTTCTCCAAATAAATAATTTGGTTTCAGAAATTTAAATGTTTGAGATATATTCATATTATGTTCGGTGGGTGACCAATTAACATCATATTCATTTACATTGATTACATCTATATAAGAATCATCTAAAGTGATTTTTCTATATTCATCATCTAAATTATAAGTAATCTGCGGTTTTTCAATTTGAATATTAACTAACTCTGCTAAATTATTATCTAATTTTTTATATAACGAAATTTGATTTGTTGAATTTTGCATTATTAATTATCCTTTCCTACCTGATTCTCACTTTTTATCGATAAGACAGGAATATATTGAGTTGATTGTGTCTCTAATATAAAACTTCCTTTAACAACAGTACTCTTTTCACCTTCATAATTAATATGGATTGAAGATTGATCTTTTTCATTGATTATAATAGTTAGTTCTGGAGTTATTTCAGTTTCATCAAATGAGTTTATATTTTTTTCAACATCTTTTTCAATCTTTAACTCCTTAATAGAGAAAGGGAATTTATTACTTTCTCCAAAAGTTTTATTCCAAACTATAGAATCCATAAAACCATCTTGGGAATTTATTTGAACAAGCACCTTACTAATACTTACAGGTTTCAATAAAATTTCGAACTCTACTTTAACATGAGAAGTATCTATTAAAGTAGTTGAAATAATATCTATTTCACTTCGTTTAGATTTTGTAACTCCTTCATTATTAATTTTGCGTGTTCCACTTTTTCCCCTAGATGCCTTACCATAATTTTTAGGCGGCATTAGTTGCTTACCAAACTTTCTTGATAACCCTGAAGTTACCGAGCTTCTAGCTGAATCATTATTATCTTGATAGGTATCTCGAATTGCTTTAAGTAAATATTTTTTAGTTCTTTGAATTAATGTTATTCCATGCTCATCTTCCCAATTTGCATGATCTGAATTTTCTATTGCTCTTAAATAACTTTCAACATTTAAATATCCTTTATCTTGATGCATTTTAGATAATTCACTGGATGAACATGGTACGAAACAACCAATTAACATATGATTATCTTTTTGTACATCTTCAGATGGTGACCAATCACCATCCACATTAAACTCCACCACCATACCAGGCTTTCTACAATATGCGATTACTTTAGAGTTATGATTTTCTATTTTATTTTTATCTTTTATACCAAAGTAAGCTAAAGGAGAGTGATTGTTTCTAGGTGGTATCATCCCTGCATCTTCTCTACTTACTTCAGAAAAAGCAATATGACCAATAGGTTTACCATTTGCTTTTAAAGCTTCTCTTGGTATAACTACTTCTTTGACAATAATTTTATCATTGGTAGAAGAACCTTTTAATGCCGAGTTGTATATCTCTCTAAATAAAACAAAAATATTTTCCATATTTGGAGCAAATTCATCTGAAATCAATTTCCCATTCACTGAACAATATAATTTACTGTTTCCTAATTCTTCAAGATATATTTCGTTACTTATTCTTGGAAAGTACCATCTTTGAATAGCCATTTCGACTTCATCTTCTCTACTATTCTCCCAAGGAACTTCTAAACCACTTTCATTATTTTTATATTTATTCAAATAAGGAATAATAATTGTTGTCCCTGTTTCTTGATTAGTATAATTGTTCAAATTAAAAATTTTTAATATTTCACTTATTTCTTCACTATTCGTAATTGGTAGTATTTTTTCACCTGTTTTATCGTATTCTCCCCACCATGCTATCCCTCGTTCACTTCCAGGAAGTACTCTATTTTTAGATTTAGGACTTTCAATTAAAGAAGCTATAAGTCTTTCTTCAAATGTACCATCTTGATTTTTGACTCTTGTATAGTAAAAAACGATACCTATCCCCATACGGAAATAACTAGTCTTTCCTAGTCCCCAACTACCACCCGCACCTTCCTTACTTTGATTTTTACCAATACCAAAAACTAATTTATGGAAATTGCTACCATTTAAAATTTCTTGGTTGTCTGATATATAATCACCTGTTAACCCTGTAGTATTTTTATCACTGATAGCAATAAAGTGTTGTTCTCCTGGATAATTTTCTTTTAATTTCTGTTCAATATTTTCTAGATGTGGAGATAATAAATTGGAATCAAAAGTATTAATAGTAAAATCAACCTTTGTAATATCCGATTCTTCCAACGAAGCATCTAAGCTATTTTGTAAGGACTCGCGTACCATTAAATCAATTTCAGGTAATTTATTATTTTGTAAAGATCGTAATATTGCATCACCATCTTGTGCCATACTTTGCACATCATTTGGTGCCATCTTTAACTTCATTATTCTTCCTCCTCAAGATATTTTGATTCATCAATAAATTGATTTTCAGCTATTTTAATATTTGCAGAAACATAAGTTGAAAATTGGGTTTTCCGTGTTTCTCCAGGAATCATGATATTTAAGCCAATAATATCATGTGTAAAATTCAGTGGTTCTCTATTTTTTGACTTTATAGTTGCTAATTCTTCTTTAGATAGAGTACCTTTATCCACTTTATAGATAATTAATTGAGGAATATTTGCATAACCGTATTTTTCACGAATCTTTTGAATATCCTCTACCTTTGCACTTCCTTTTTCTTCTTGTGTTAATTCTTCATCAATATCTGAAAGCAAATCGCTTGGAACTCTAAGTACACCAATATTTGAGATTTCTTCAGTACTTCTATTTTTTAATTGGGTACGTTTAGAAGCTTTTGGAGAGTAACCGTGTATATTCCAACTATCCTCTTCTGTTGCCTTTTGATTCTTTATTTCTCCGACACTAGAGTAAATAACATTCCAAGAAGGTAGTTTATTTTCATTTTCTTCTAACCAATTCAATAAATTAGGTAAATTAGACATTTTAATATCCATATTGCATACTTTATAGTTCTCTAAAAATTCTTTGACCGCTTCACTAGGAACATTATTCCAAATCATCTTACTATTATTAATTTTAGGTGTTTTTAACGAATTCATAAACTTCTTAGCTTGTGATAAATTATTTTGCAAATCAATTTCGTTTCTCTCAAAATAAATTGTTTGTGAATTAAAACCTGCAAAGTTAAAATCTGTTTCTTCTGCAGATTGGCTCTTATTACTTGAAGTAATTCTAATTAATTTTCGATCTGGTGATTGTTTTACTTTTGGAGCATATTCTAATGGTGTCAGTCCATTTTCTTCATAATTTTTTATTTCTCTTCTTAATTCTTCATTAATTTGAGAAATAAATTCAAAACGCTGATTCGCAGAAACGTCTAACCATACTCTTGGAAAAATCTCATAACCTTTACGATACCCAAACCATCTAGCCATTTGCAATAACGTATCTGCTTGGTTAGTTGTTCTTAAAAAATAAGTTGATGTTAGCCCCTCTAAAGTAAGCCCTCGTGAAAGGGTATTTCCTCCAACAACAATAAATGCTGGTGCATGAGTAGGCATATTTTTTCCTGTTGGATATACTAGTCTAACAATTTGGTTGTCTGCTTTAGATTTGCTATTATCAATCGTTAAATGAATACCATTATGATATTTTGGTTCTCCTTCTTCTCCTAATAAAATATGACTCACATACTCTTTTCCATCATATCGTACTAATCTTATTAAATATCTTTCAATTTCTTCCCAAGATGGATAGTCAGGTATTTCTTCAATGGTTGAATAACCTTTCATTGCCTCTATAAACGTATTTTTTTTAAAATCGATTATTTCATTTTCATACAAAACTTTAATATCTTTGATTATTTTAGAAAAATTATTTTTTATTTCTATTAAATATTCTTCAATTTTTTTGGCAATTATTTGATGATGAGAAATTTTAAAACTAGTATGTACTAACATTGTTATAGGTTTTTTATAATTTAATGCCCTCATTCCTGCCACTGTAATAAGATACCAATGAATCGAATCTTTAAAACTTTGTGGCAAGTCTGTACAGTTCTCTCCTTGTTGTAATTCCTCAACATCTATTTTATCCTCATTTGTTATTTCTCTAATGATATTTATTTTAGGGTGAGTTTCAGGAGATTCAATACCAAATATTTCTTTCGGACCCATGTAATCTTCTGATGGTTCAAGTAATGTAATAAAATCTTTTGGATATAGTGATTCTTTAGAAGTTTCATTCAATATATTAGCAAAAGGTGTTGCAGTATAAGCAATATAATTTACACTACCAAATACTTTTGAATTTACCAAATCTAATAGTTGCTCATTAATTGCTGAGTTGGTCTCTTCCTCGATATTTTTAGTATTTATACTTGCTTGGTCTGCTTCATCATCTATAATTAATATTTTCATTTGTTTTGCTTTATTAGGATCTGATTTTAACCATTTTATAAGGCTTTGCAACCTACTTTTATTTTTTAAGCTAACTGTAAAATATCTATTTTTGCTTTTTTCTACATCTAATTGAAATTTTTCAAGTTGATGTCCTGGATTAGAAGAACTTAAACTCGGTTTATCAACTTGAATCCAATGCAAGTTTCCTCTACCAGAAGAGTTCATATCATTAAATAAACGAGTTGATGTTTGTTGCCTTAAATTTTCAATTACGCCAGATAAAACAATAAAGTAATTAAATCCGTTATCTGCTGCCATAGCCATTAAACCAGCCATATTTGCTGTTTTACCTGACTGAACGTTACCTATTACCAAACCTTTAACGGCACCTGTTTCAGATGTATCGGTTGAAAGATGCTGTAAAATTTGAAAAGATGTTTGTTTTATACTTGCTATAGATTTTAAAGACCATTTTTTATTTCTTAAACTGTTTTCATATAATTTCCAAGCAGAATATTTCTCTGTAGGTATTTTCACATTATTCTTTGTTGCTTCACCTAATTTTACTACTCTTGAATTTTTATCAATACTCATTAAATAATCAACAATCTCCACCCATTCTTCAACAGAAGATATATTAATAACAGACATGTCTTTTAATACATTTATTTTCATTTGTGACTCTTCCGTTCCTGAATTACCGAATTTATTTCTTATTTCTTCCCAGCTGAGCTTTTCTTTTTCTCTTAAAGTAGTTTCAATGTACTCAATTTCTCTTTCATACTTTATAGCATCCACTGTTAACACTCCTAGTATTCAATATATTCTTTAATTACAATTCTAACATAACTAAATATTTTTAATAGATATATTTTACTATTTTTTTGCCATATCATAATTTTAAAAGTTGCTTTTATCAAAATCCAATCAAAAAACCGTAACGCTACAGTTTTTCTGTACACGTTACGGTTTTCTTTTTACACTATTATTTCGCTACAATATTAACTAATTTACCTGGTACAGCAATTAATTTTTTAATTTCTTTACCGTCGATGTGTTCTTGTACGTTTTCATTTTCAAGTGCAGCTTTTTCAAGGTCTTCGCGTGAAGCGTCTTTTGCTACAAGTAGTTTCGCACGTACTTTACCGTTGATTTGAACAACGATTTCTACTTCGTCGTCTACTAGTTTTGTTTCATCATATGTTGGCCATTCAGCATATGTGATTGATTCTGTGTGACCTAGTTTCGCCCATAATTCTTCTGCAAGGTGTGGTGCGATCGGTGATAACATTTTTACGAAGCCTTCTGCATAAGCTGTTGGTACAACTTCTGCTTTGTAACATTCGTTGATGAATACCATCATTTGTGAAATTGATGTATTGAAACGGATGTTTTCATTGTTATCTGTTACTTTTTGAACTGTTTGGTTGTACACTTTTTCAAGTGTTGTGTCGTTCGAATCTTGAATCTTATCTGCTAATTCACCTGTTTCCTCATTGATGAATAAACGCCAAATACGATCTAAGAAGCGACGTGCTCCGTCAAGTCCATTTGTAGACCATGGAATCGATGCTTCAAGTGGTCCCATGAACATTTCGTATAAACGAAGTGTATCTGCACCATGTGATTCGATAATATCATCAGGGTTTACAACATTCCCTTTTGATTTTGACATTTTTTCGTTACCTTCACCAAGAATCATCCCTTGGTTGAATAATTTTTGGAATGGCTCTTTCGTTGGAACAACGCCTAGATCGTATAACACTTTATGCCAGAAACGAGCATATAGTAAGTGAAGTACTGCGTGTTCTTGTCCGCCAATATAGATATCAACTGGTAACCAGCGTTTTAATAGCTCTGGGTCTGCGATTGCTTCTGTATTGTGTGGATCGATATAGCGTAAGAAGTACCATGATGAACCTGCCCATTGTGGCATTGTGTTCGTTTCACGACGACCTTTCATACCTGTTTCAGGGTCTACAACATTTACCCACTCTGCGATATTCGCAAGTGGTGATTCACCTGTACCTGATGGGTGAATATCTTTTGTCTTTGGTAATTCAAGTGGTAGTTGATCTTCTGGAACTGTTGTAATTGAACCATCTTCCCAATGGATAATTGGAATCGGTTCACCCCAGTAACGTTGACGAGAGAATAACCAGTCACGTAAACGATACGTTACTTTCTTCTCACCCACTTTATTTTCTTCCAACCAAGCGATGGCTTTTTGAATGCCTTCTTCTTTATCAAGTCCATTTAAGAAGCCTGAATTAATGTGTGGACCATCTTCTGTGAATGCCGCTTCTTCAATGTTGCCGCCTTCTAATACAGGGATGATTGGTAAGTCGAATTGTTTCGCAAACTCGTAGTCACGCTCATCATGTGCTGGAACAGCCATGATTGCACCTGTACCGTATGAAGCAAGTACATAATCTGCAATCCAAATCGGCACTTCTTGACCGTTAATTGGGTTGATTGCATAAGCACCTGTGAACACACCTGTTTTTTCTTTTGCAAGGTCTGTACGTTCAAGATCTGACTTCATCTTCACTTGATCTAAGTAAGCTTGTACTGCTTCTTTTTGTTCTGGTGTTGTGATGTCTTTTACAAATTCATGTTCTGGCGCTAAAACTGTGTAAGTTGCACCGAATAATGTATCTGGACGTGTTGTGAATACGCGGAATTGCTTATCTGTTCCTTTAATTTTAAAGTCTACTTCCGCACCTTCAGAACGACCAATCCAGTGGCGTTGCATATCTTTAATATTTTCAGGCCAATCCACATCTTCTAAATCGTCAATTAGACGGTCTGCATAAGCAGTGATTTTCAGCATCCATTGTTTCATCGGACGACGTTCTACTGGATGTCCACCACGCTCTGATTTACCATCGATGACTTCTTCATTTGCAAGAACTGTCCCAAGTGCTGGGCACCAGTTTACAGCTACTTCATCAATGTAAGCTAATCCCTTTTTATATAATTGGATGAAAATCCATTGTGTCCACTTGTAGTATGAAGGGTCTGTTGTATTAATTTCGCGATCCCAATCATAACTAAAGCCAAGCTCTTGGATTTGGCGTTTGAACGTTGCAATGTTTTGCTCTGTAAATTCAGCAGGGTCATTCCCAGTATCCAGTGCATATTGCTCTGCTGGTAAACCGAACGCATCCCATCCCATTGGGTGAAGTACGTTGTAACCTTGCATACGTTTGAAGCGAGATAAAATATCTGTCGCTGTATAACCTTCAGGGTGTCCTACGTGTAGACCTGATCCTGATGGATATGGGAACATATCAAGTGCATAAAATTTTGGTTTTGAATCGTCATTGACTGTTTTAAAAGATTGGTGTTCATCCCAATACTTTTGCCACTTCTTCTCAATCTCTTGATGATTAAAGCTCATGTTTTTTCCTCCTTTAATATAAGAACGCATTCACCAATGACGGAAAATAAAAAGTCCCGTCCCTTGAAAAAGGGACGAGACATATAATTCCCGCGGTACCACCCAAATTAGTGAAAACACTCAACTTGAATCCTTATCGCGGATTAACGGCGTAGGTCAATCATTCCTATGCAGACTCCCAAGGCAAGTTCGATTCCATCCGTTATTAGCTCCCACCAACCGCTAACTCTCTAAAAACTTCCGTTATCTACTACTCCTGATCTTCGTCCTATTAGTATAATGCCTTTATTTTATCTGAAAAGCCTTAAAATAACAAGTCCATTTCTTTAACTCGTTACTTTCTTCCTTTTAAGTGGAAAATCGTAGAAGAAGAATGGAATTGCCGCAAGGAATAGAATACCGATTAATACGATAAACGTCACTTGCATACCATAAGCTTGCGCAAGTACACCACCTACAACCGGTCCTAGCATACGCCCGAATGTCGCAAAACCATTAATCAATCCTTGGAAGAAACCATCTTTCCCCTTTGGTGCGAGCACACTTGCCAATGTTGGAACGACTGGCCAGATGAACATTTCACCGAATGTTAGAATGACCATTGCGACAATAAACATCGTGAATGTTTTTGCAAAAATTAATACAACAAACGACACGATGAAAATGGATAAACCAAATAAGATTTGTGCTTTATAACGCCCTTCTAATTTGCGTACAATTGGTGCAATTAATGGCTGACCAAGAACGATTAGGAAGCCATTCACAGCCCAAAGTGCACTATATTGTTTTAACGATAAACCGAGATCTTGTGTATAAGTTGAAATCGTTGATACCCATTGTGAGTACACAAGCCATCCAAGTAAGAAGCCGACACCTAAAATACATAGCGCAATGAGTGGTGCACGATTTTTCAACTCACCTTTAGGTAATGCTGCTGTTGGACCATACGCATCTTCTGTTTGGATTTTTTTGAACTTGAATGCAATGCCTAAGAAAAGAATATACATAATTAAGTTGGCAACAAATAAATAATCAAAACTATACGAAGCTACAACACCTGCTAATACAGGACCCACTGCTACTCCAAGATTTTGCGCTAAGTAAATGGCATTGAATCCTTTTCGGCCACCTTCTGGCCACGCAACACCAACAAGCGCGAACATACTTGGAAATACAATCCCGCCACTAAAACCAATAAGTGCAAGTAGCCATACATATTGCGGCCATCCATGCCAAATCGTTAAAAGTGCGAGACCCACAATCGTCAAAATAATACCAAATAAAATCGTTTTATAACCGCCTATTTTATCAAATAAATAGCCGCCGAGTAGATTCCCTACTACGCCAGCTGCTGCATTTAACATTAATACAAGCCCTGCTACTGTTAAACTCTGACCGAGGTGGTCATGCAGATAAATTGTATTCATTGGCCATAAAAAAGAGTTACCTGTCGTATTTACAAGCATTCCGATTACTAAAAGCCAAACTGTTTTTGGCATTTTCATGCATAAACCCCCTCCTATAATCTCAAAATGAGATGATATCTATCTCGTAATATTAAAGGAGAAATCACCTCGATACAACCCCAAATATTCCGATTTCCGAAAAATATTTTAACAAACACTTTTTAGCATATCGAAAGCATTTCATGTTAAAATAAATCGTTAGAGGAGATGACAGAAACAATGACAGAAAATCAATTTCCTTTCCCTTCAGATGGAAAGCGATATTATACATGGAATCGTTACTTACGCAATGAATTCGGTTCAAAAGTATTCAAAGTAGCACTTGATGCTGGGTTCGATTGTCCAAACCGAGATGGTACTGTAGCATTCGGCGGTTGTACATTCTGTTCAGCTGCTGGTTCAGGTGACTTTGCAGGTGATCGTGTAGATCCAATCGACGTACAATTTGCTAAAATCAAAGAGAAGATGGAGCATAAGTGGAAGGGTGGCAAAACGATGGCCTACTTCCAAGCCTATACGAATACACATGCACCACTTCCTGTATTAAAAGAAAAATTTGAAGCAGCGCTTGCATGTGAGGGTGTTGTCGGTCTAAGTATCGCAACGCGTCCAGACTGTTTACCAGATGATGTTGTTGAATATTTAGCCGAGTTGAACCAACGTACTTATTTATGGGTAGAATTAGGTTTACAAACAGTACATGAAAAAACAGCGAATTTAATTAATCGCGCGCATGACTATCAAACATACGTTGAAGGTGTTAATAAACTCCGGAAACATGGTATTCGTATTTGCACCCATATCATTAACGGTCTCCCTCTTGAAGACTACGATATGATGATGGAAACAGCACGTGAAGTAGCCAAGCTAGATGTACAAGGCATTAAAATTCATTTACTTCATTTATTAAAAGGAACGCCACTTGTCAAACAATACGAAAAAGGCCAATTGGAATTAATGGACCAAGATGCCTATACGCAACTTGTTGCAGACCAATTAGAAGTCATTCCACCAAGCATGGTCGTACAGCGTATTACAGGTGATGGACCGATCGATTTAATGATTGGACCAATGTGGTCAGTGAATAAATGGGAAGTATTAAACGGTATTGATGCAGAACTTGCAAAACATGATAGTTGGCAAGGTAAGCACTATGTACCTGCGGAGATGACGTCTTCATGCGATTAGAACGTGTTTTACAATATGCTAAAACTCTATTAAGAGATACAATCGAAATCGGTGATACAGTTGTCGATGCCACTGCTGGTAATGGACATGATACATTATTCTTAGCTGAACTTGTTGGCGATACAGGTCGCGTCTATGCATTTGATGTACAACAACAAGCTGTTGATGCGACAATGAATCGTCTTGCGGAAGCTGGTGTACAAGCAAGATGTGAAGTCATTCTTGATGGACATGAACAAGTAGCCAACTATGTATCTAAACCGATTAAAGCAGCTGTTTTCAATCTTGGTTATTTACCCGGTGCAGCACATGATGTGATTACAAAACCTTCTACGACGGTGGCAGCACTTGAATCACTGCTTCAACAACTCGTTGTAGGCGGTATGATTGTCTTAGTCATTTACTACGGACATGAAGGTGGTAAAGAAGAACGTGACCGCGTACTCGATTACGTCGCTTCTCTCCCTCAAAAACAAGTCCATGTACTGCGCTATGAATTCATCAATCAACAAAATGATCCACCATTCGTTATCGCACTTGAAAAAGTAAAAGAATTTCCTAAATAAAAAGGAGGCATTCACTCAATTGAGCGATGCCTCCTTCTATCTTATTTATACTTCTTCAACTTGTTCACCATTTAAAATAAGCGAATGTGTAATTTCTGCTTTTAATGAAGCGGAAACCGCACAATATTTTTCTTCACCTAATTTAATCGCACGCCATACTTTTTTAGCTGTAATATCACCATCAACTGTGAACGTAATATGTGCTTTTGTAAAAGCAGTTGGCATTTCCTCTTTACGTTCACCATCTACTGTAATATCTAATTTTGTAATTTGGTCTAAATGTGGTTTTAAAATCATCGTCACATCAATACCAATACATCCTGCTAAAGCACTCAATAACATCTCTGTTGGTGTTGGTGCAGATGAATCGCCACCATATTTTTCAGTGGCATCCATTAACATCGGAAATCCTGAATCGCCTTTTGCTTCAAAAGCACGTCCACCTTGCCAAGTTGCTTGAATTCTCATTTCTATTCCTCCTAAAATTCGTTTACTTTACGAATAAATTGTTGTGCACGTTCTGTTGTTGGTTTCGTAAAGAACGCTTTCGGGTCTTGTGAATCTTCTACAATTCGACCATCTGCCATAAAGACGATACGATCGGCAACATCACGCGCGAAATTCATCTCATGCGTCACAATCACCATCGTCATACCGTCTTCAGCAAGATTCTTCATAACACGTAGTACATCGCCTACTAATTCAGGATCTAGCGCTGACGTAGGTTCATCAAATAACATCAATTGTGGTTCCATCGCAAGTGCACGCGCAATCGCAACTCGTTGTTGTTGACCACCCGATAATTGCGAAGGATAGTTATCTAATTTCTCAAGTAACCCGACTTTGTCAAGTAAACGCTCTGCACGTACTTGCGCTTCTTCTTTTTTTAATTTTTTTACAACAATTAAAGATTCCATCACATTTTCGATGACCGTCTTATGCGGATATAAGTTGAACTGTTGAAATACCATTCCCGTCTCTTGACGAATCCCATAAATCATTTGCTTTAACTCTTTTTTATTCATATTGGCTTCAACCGTATGTTGACCGACTGTAATTTTACCTTCTGTTAAAATTTCTAGACCATTCAAACAGCGTAAAAATGTACTTTTCCCAGAACCTGAAGGCCCAATTACTGCAACTACTTGATGTGCTGGAATTGTAATCGATAAATCATGTAATACTTCTAGTTCATCAAATTTTTTTGATAAATGTTCTACTGTAATCATATGGACACTCCTAATAAACGGATAAACGTTTTTCAACTCGGTTTAAAATGAATGTGAAGAACACACTCATCGCCCAATACATTAAAGCAATCATAATGTAAAACGGCATATATACATAATATTGCGCGACTAATAACTGAGCCGCGCGCATTAATTCCGTTACAGCAATTGCTGATACAAGCGATGTTTCTTTTAACATACCGACGAATGTATTCCCAATTGGTGGAATAGCGTAGCGAACTGCTTGCGGAATAATGATTCGCTTCATCGCCTGTCCTTCTGTCATACCTGATGCAACAGCTGCCTCTAATTGTCCTTTTGGTACAGACTGTAAAGCACCTCGGAAAGCTTCTGCGATATACGCTGCAATATTAATACTTAACGCGATACAAGCTGCTACAATGGATGGTAATTCAATACCATAATCACTCAATCCATAATAAACAATGAAAATTTGAACAAGCGGTGGAGTACCTCGAATAATCGAGACATAGAATCGTGCAATATTACGTAAAAATGTATTGCCTTTTACACGCATGATGGCAATGATTAAACCTAAAATTAAACCAAAAAACATTGAAACAACGGTAATCAATAATGTATAGTAGGCACCTTGTAAAAGGAAACGCCAATTATCTAGTACGAGCTCCATATTTAGTCCCTACCTTGCTATTTTGTATATTCTGCTGGTGGTTCTTCGTTAAACCATTTTTTATAGATTTTTGTGTATGTTCCGTCTTTCTCCATATCATTTAACGCTTTATTTAATTGATCCACTAGCTCTGTTTGACCTTTTTTCACTGCGATACCAGCTTTATCTGATTTTAAAGCTCCACCAACAGCTTTAATTTTATAGCCATTTTCTTCAACAATCGGTTTTAAAGCAAATACGTTATTAATCGTTGCATCAATACGTCCAACATTTAAATCTTTTAATGTTGTGATAACATCGTCATACGTATTAATTTTGAATTCGCCTACTTTTTTCATTAAGTCATTACGAAGATATGCTTCATCGTTTGTACCTAAACCTACACCGATTGTTTTCCCTTTGAAGTCTTCTGCTGATTTAATCGTTGTATTATCATCTTTTACGATAGCTTTTACTTCATTTGTAATATATGGCTCTGTAAAATCAACTTGTTTTTTACGATCATCTGTAATCGTTACTTGGCTTACTAACATATCAAACTTCCCTTTTTGTAAGCCCGGAATCAATCCTGAAAAATCTTGTGCGACAAACTTCGCTTTTTTATCTAAACGTTTTGCAACTTCTTTTGCAATATCAACATCAAAACCTGTATATTGCTTATCTTTATCTAAGTAGTTATAAGGTGCATATGTCCCCATAATCCCTACTGTTAATTCTTCTTTTTTCGATACATCCTCTTTACTCGTATCGTTTTTTGATCCACAAGCTCCTAGTACTAATGCAGATGCTGCTACAAGTGATGCTAACCAACCTAATTTTTTCATCTATAATTCCTCCCTTTTTTAAACACCAAAAATGCCAAAAAACTCAAAGTGAACCGTCTGTTGAACGAGTTCCTCTAACGTTAACTCTTGAAATGCTGCTTCATGATCCACCCAACGACTTAGTACACCCTCAATTAAACTCATAATAAAAACCGCTAATACTTTTGGATTTTTATGTTCTGCTATCATATGAAATTTTTGTGCTTGCTGAATGTTATGCACAAATGCTTCTTCCATATTCTTTTTAATGCGCAAAATTTGCTGTTGTAATAATTCTTCTGATGATAAGCCTTTAAAAAGTAACATTGTAAAAAAGCGATTTTCTTCTGCAAAGTGAAACAGTGCTTCAAATAATCGAGTAGATGAATTCACTGACTGCTCTACTGGAACGCGTGTATTTTGAAATCCTAGTGAAATCATTTGCAATATTTGCTGATTCCCTCTTTCTAAAATATAGAGCGCTATTTCTTCTTTACTTTTAAAGTGCCAATAAAAAGTGCCCTGTGATACACCTGCTAACGCAACTATGTCTGAGATTTTCGTCTTCGTATAACCAACTGTCGCGAATTGTTCTAATGCAATCTCAATCAATTGCTGCTTTCTTTCTTCTCTCGTAATCCGCTTTGTCATCATCACCAATCCCCTAACTGATTCATCAGTCAATTAATTCCTATGGAAATACTATAGTTTATATTATCTCGAATTGCAACTATTTATTCCGATAAATTTAATAAGATTTTAATGTAATCAAAATAACCCACGAGATTTTAAAGGAATCTCGTGGGTTATTTTTTCATTTTCTTTTAAATAAACCTTTCATAAAGCCAGTCGGCTCTGGTTCAACCTCTTGTACTTCTTCTTTCAATTTTTGAACGGTTAATTTATTTAACACTGACATGATTGCACTATTTTGTGATTCAACGCGGTCCAACTGGCGTTTATAATCCACTTTTGGCTCTTCTAATTGATGCTTCATCATACTCATTTCTTCTTTTAACCATTCATTTTGTTGGTGTTGCATTTGTATAAGTTGTAGCAATTGTGCATTTTGCGCTTCAATACCTTGAATATGATCTGCCAGTAATTCCATTGTTTTTGATAAATCATCGTATTTTTCAACAACTTGTGTATGATACTCTCGTTTAGCTGGTAACATCTCTGCATCTTGCACAATCGTATCATCGCCAATAATAACAGCTGCTGCTTCTTTTAATGTCATGCCTTTTTCTTGATGCAACTGTTTATAATTTTGAAAAACATGTACATCTTCTTCCGTAAATAAACGATAATTTCGGTGATCTCGCTTTACATGGTAACCACTATTTTCTAATATCGAAATATAATGCTTGAGTGAAGATTTCGTTACGCCAACTTGTATAGCGAACTCGGCAGTACCGAACATTTTTTCCATAATAATCAAATTCCTTCTTTCTTTACAAAACTATCTCTATTCTCTCAAAAATTATATTAAAATACTATGATTACACAATAAAAAAAGAGAGACGATTACGTAAATCGTCCCTCGCTCATTATTTATTTCTCCCAAAATGTCGCATTTTTAATCCCAACTTTTCGTGGGTCAAATACAGGATCTAGCCCCATACGTTTTTGTTGTTCATAATCTTTCAAAGCAAGAACGGCTGGTTTTGCCATAAATAGTATCGCAATGACGTTCACCCATACCATAATCCCTAAACCAATATCTCCAAGCACCCAAGCTGCCGCTGCTGGTCGTACAGCGCCAAAATAAGTAGCTAAAAGAATAACAATCTGTACAACGCGCACACCGATTTTTTGTTTTTTACCATCAAATAAATACGCCACATTCGTTTCAGCAATATAGTAGTAAGCCATCGTTGTTGTAAAGGCAAAGAAGAATAGAGCAAAAGCTACGAAGATTGTACCAAAACCTGCAATTGGGAATGCTGCATCTACAGCATGTTGTGTGAAGGCTGTTCCTGCTTCTACACCAGGTAGATGTTCTACAATAAATGTTCCCTTGCCATCATCTTCTTGTACATTGTACATACCTGTGAACAAAATCATAAAGGCTGTTGCTGTACAAACTAAGAATGTATCCAAGTAAACTGAAGCCGCTTGTACTAAACCTTGTTTTACAGGGTGTGATACTTCTGCTGCTGCTGCTGAATGTGGTCCTGTACCTTGACCAGCTTCATTCGCATAAATACCACGCTTTACACCCCAAGCAATGGCAGCCCCTACCATACCACTAAACATTTGCTCAGCACCAAAAGCACTTTTGAAAATTAAAGCGAAGATGTATGGCACTTCTGAAATATTCATTGCAATGATGATTGCGGCCACTAAAATATATGCAATCGCCATGAAAGGAACAATAATTGAAGCAGCAGTTGCGATTCGTTTTACACCGCCAATAATGATTGCACCTAAAATTACACAAACTACTAAACCAGAAACCCATTTTGGTAACTCAAATGCATTGTACATCGCATCAGCAATCGCATTTGCTTGAACGGTTGGTTGTAAAAATGACATAGCGATTAATGCTGCAATGGCAAAAATCATACCTAGCCAACGTTTACCTGTGAACTTATGTATGTAAAAAGCAGGGCCACCACGATAAACACCGTTTTTCTCTTCTTTATAAATTTGCGCAAGTGTCGACTCAACGTAAGCTGTGGCTGAACCAATGAAAGCAATTGCCCACATCCAGAAGATTGCACCAGGTCCACCGAAAGCAATCGCTGTTGCTGTCCCTGCAATATTCCCCGTCCCTATTCGACCTGATAACGCCATTGTCATCGCTTGGAATGATGAAACACCTGCATCTGATTTTTTGCCTGTGAAAATTTGACCGAACATATCTTTTAAGAATCGAACTTGTACTCCCCTAGTTCTCACAGTAAATATAAGTCCCACGATGAGAATACCGTAAATCATCCACGGACCCCAGAGTAGTTCATAGATGGTATTAATGATTGCTTCCATGTAAATCCTCCTAAATACGAACATTTTAAATATAAAACATATTAAACGTACGTTTTTGTCAATTACTATATTGTTCTATTATATAAAAGTA
The DNA here is from genome assembly GCF_001534765.1 of Kurthia sp. 11kri321. Taxonomy (NCBI): domain Bacteria; kingdom Bacillati; phylum Bacillota; class Bacilli; order Caryophanales; family Caryophanaceae; genus Kurthia; species Kurthia sp. 11kri321. Next base: position 747,203 of record NZ_CP013217.1, on the reverse strand, counting down.
TTATGTCTTTTTAAAGAGATAGTTCTACATTTTTTCGCTCACTCATACATTTTTCCTCTAATTGTACTTTCAGAGAATACAATTAAGTCATTTTTAAACCTTTATTTTATGTGTTTTATATATATTTAATATTTTTGTATTTCTAGAGTAAACTACAGAAAAAAGAAAAGGAATCATGCCACTTATAAAACGTGACATAATTCCTTTTTAAACGATATACCCTATTGTTCGTAGTCTGTTCAAAATAAAATCTTCTGTATATTGATAAATCAAATCACGTTCTGGTTCTTGGAACAAATCATGATAACAGTTCGCCCACTCTTTGTAAGCATACTCAGATAATTTCTGTTTCTCCAACCATTGACGATTGTATTGAATATCAATAATTTTATCGCTCTTTCCATTCATCATTAAGACAGGTATGTCTTTAAAATGATTTTCTAATTGATAAATGGCTTTCATAAATTGTTGAACATCATGGTACCAACGAATGGTTACATTAGAGTTGTAATAAGGGTCTCGTCCCATTTCTGTATAAAACTCATAACTACGTGATAAAAGCTTCGTATTCATCTCATGATGCATTTTAAAGCTCCCTGCAATCTTACTCACTCCTTTTAAGGCTGCAGCGAATTTTGATGGTTGATGCTGTAAATGTAGCCAAGGTGACGTCAAGATGGCTCCTGCAATCTCATATTTAAATTCACCTACTGCATACATCGCTAATGTTGCCCCAAGACCATGCCCTAAAATAAATAATGGTAAGTTATATTGTGTCGCTTCATAAATCATTAACTTTATATATTTTTCATATTGTTTTAAATATTCATCATGGGCGGATTTCACTTTACTTTCTTCACCATGCCCAGGTAAGTCCCCTGTGATCACATGAAAACCTGCTACACGAAATTTTTCAATTAACCATGCGTATCTTCTATGATGTTCATACGCACTATGTACGATTACAATAACTGCTTTTGCATGTCCGTCTGCTTCCCATTTCCACATAAACTTCTCTCCTTCATAGTACTCATTCTTATTGTAACGCATTCCTCTACTTTTTCGTTCCATAAATCCATGATGTTTGATACGATTATGTTACAGTTCAAAGGAAAGAGGGATGAATATGTTATACCCATACAAGGGAAAAGAACCAAAAATTGATCCGACTGCTTTCATCGGTGATAATGTTGTTATTACAGGTGATGTGACAATTGGAGAAGGTTCATCTATTTTTTATAATACTGTGATTCGTGGTGATGTGTCATCTACAATCATTGGAAAAAAGGTAAATATTCAAGATTTATGCTGTTTACACCAAAGTCCAGCTCATCCATTAATTATTGAAGACGAAGCTTCAATTGGACATCAAGTAACACTTCACAGCTGTCATATTAAAAAAGGGGCTTTGATTGGTATGGCTTCGATTGTTTTAGATGGTGCTGAAATCGGCGAAGGTGCTTTTATCGGTGCTGGTAGTCTTGTAACACAAGGTAAAGTGATCCCACCGAATACACTTGCATTTGGTCGCCCTGCGAAGGTTGTACGTGAATTAAATGAAGAGGATAAAAAAGATATGCAGCGCATTTTAAACGAATATTATGAAAAAGGACAATACTATAAATCTGTTCAAAAGAAATAACCTTAGTATTTTTATACCCTTCACTTCTTTTTTTTAACATTTAAAATACTATTTCCTAAAAAAACTAAAAGAAGGTGCTTCTCTTAAACTAGCATCTTCTTTTTATTATTTATACTATCAAAAGAAAAAACCAGCCTTCCTAGGGGGATACCCGAAAGGCTGGTTTTATTCTTCTGTAAATTAGTATCCCCAGATCATAGCGAATAATGAACCGAATACTGTTACTAAACCAATAACTACTGAATATAGTGTAATGACGTAAATTGAACCTTTATCGTCTGTTTCACCAATATGCATGAATAGTACTAGTTGCAATGAAGCTTGAGCAAGTGCTGTTACCCAAAGAATAACTAAACCTGCTGTTAATGATACATCAAACTGCACAACGGACAGTGCAGCGATTGTTAAAATGATTGATCCAATAAACCCAAGGACATGTTCTTTTGGAAATAATTGTGCCATTTTACATCATTCCTTTCAAGTAAATAAAGCTGAATAGGAAGATCCAAACAACATCTAGGAAGTGCCAGTATAAAGAGAAGATGAACGCTTTATTGGCAGTACGCTTATTAATACCGTGCTTAGCAACTTGAATAATAATCGCAATTCCCCATAGTAAACCAAACGATACGTGGGCACCGTGAGTACCTAGTAAAGTCATTAAACTTGAAGTAAATGCACTTGTTTGAATCGTAGCATCTTCGTGATAGATATAAGTGATAAACTCATCTACCTCTACCGCGATGAATCCTGCACCAAGAATTAATGTAATGATGTAGAATACGATCATTGGTTTAACACGGCCTAAACGCATTGCGTGAACACCTAAACCAATTGTGAAACTAGATGTTAAAAGTAAGAATGTTTCTAGAATTACTGGTGGTAATTCAAAAAGGTCAACGCCTGTTGGACCTGAACCTGTACGGTCAACTAATGTGAAATACGCTGTGAATAAAGTTGCGAAAAGAACAATTTCTGCGCCTAAGAATACCCAGAAACCGAAGATTTTCAAATCATTTTCTTCACCTTGGTACTCCAATGGCACTGAATTATTATGTTTTGACATTATCGGTCACCTCTCAATTGACGCTCTGTTTCTTTTAGCTTACGCTCTGTTTCTTCGATTTCTTCAACATGGATATGACGACCATTATCAATTTCAAATGAACGGTAAGCCATGAATAGTAGTGTCACAATACCTAAGATAATTGCGATACCAATTTCGTTGAATACGAAGAAGAATGATGCTAATCCCATAACAACTGATTGCCAGAATGGCGCGGCAGAGTCATTAGGCATATGAATATCTTTAATTTCGCCTGCTTGTAAATCGCGGCCTTCTTTTTTAGCAAACCAGAATTCATCAAGACGAGAAATTTTTGGAATAACTGCGAAGTTATACTCAGGAACTGGAGAATGAGTAGCCCATTCAAGTGAACGACCATCCCATGGATCGCCAGTAACTTTTAATTCTTCTCTGTGACGAACACTGTAGTAGATGTTGTAGCAAAGCGCTAAGAAACCAAGAGCTAATACTAATGCACCAATGAATGAAATCATGTTTAATGTACCATAGCCTGTTTCAGCTGAGTACGTGTACATTCGACGGGCGTAACCATCTAAACCTAAGATGAACATAGGGAAGAATGTTACGTTGAAACCAATTGCAATTAACCAGAAACCAACTTTACCGATTGAATCTTTAAGTTGGAAACCGAAGATTTTAGACCACCAGAAGTGGTAACCAGCTAGTACACCAAATACTGTACCAGGAATTAATACATAGTGGAAGTGGGCAACTAAGAATAATGTATTGTGATATTGATAGTCAGCACTTGCCATTGCTAGCATTACCCCAGTAACCCCACCGATTGTGAAGATTGGAATAAAGCCTAAAGAATATAACATTGGTGTTGTGAATGTAATACGACCATGACGCATTGTTAATAACCAGTTGAAAATTTTAACCCCAGTTGGAACTGCGATTAACATTGTAGTGATTGAGAATACGCCGTTTACTGCTACGTTTTGACCCATTGTGTAGAAATGGTGAGCCCATACTAAGAATGATAGTAACGAGATGATGATCATAGAAGCAACCATCGAACCATAACCGAATAAGTTTTTACGAGCAAATGTAGAGATTACCTCACTAAATACACCGAATGCTGGAAGAATTACGATGTATACCTCTGGATGTCCCCATACCCAGAAGATGTTCGCCCAAAGCATGTCCATACCGCCATCTTCTGTAGCGAAGAATTTAGTACCGAACTGGCGATCCATTGTCATCATTACAAGTGCTACTGTTAACACTGGGAATGCAAATACGATGATAATGTTTGCGATGAATGATGACCAAGTGAACATTGGAACTTTCATCCATGTCATACCTGGAGCACGCATTTTCACGATTGTTGTTACAAAGTTAATCCCTGTCATTAATGTACCTAGACCCGAGATTTGTAGTGACCAAGCATAATAGTTATTGTTTACGCCTGGGTTAAATTCAATACCTGCAAGTGGGAAATAAGAAGTCCAACCTGCGTTTGGAGATCCACCAATGATGAATGAAACGTTAATTAACACTGCACCCATTGCGAATAACCAGAAAGATAATGCGTTAAGACGTGGGAATGCTACGTCGCGCGCACCAATTTGTAGTGGAATAACTACGTTGAACAAACCAAATAAGAATGGCATTGCTACGAAGATAATCATTAACACACCATGTGTACTGAAAATCTCATTGTAGTGTTCAGAGTTTAATAATTTATTATCCGGAACAGCAGTTTGAGCACGCATTAATAACGCCTCAACCCCACCTTTGAATAACATTAGTAATGCTACGAAAATGTACATTACGCCGATTTTTTTATGGTCTACTGTCTTTACGTAGTTAGTATATAACCAACCCCATAACTTGAAATATGTTAGACCTGCAACTACTGCGATTACACCAACTAAAATACCGATCGCCGTACCCATGATCAGTGGTTCTTTAAGCGGTGCAAATACTTCACTCATTGTCATTTTGGTAAACAATTTGGTTAACTCCTTTCATACATCTACTATTTAGTAAATAACATGTTGTATCAATGTAATCGGATTATTCACCGATATCGTCCATTTCTTCCATGTCGTGAGAATCTAAATCTAAATTACCATTTTGAGCTTTTTTAGATTCATTATATTTCTCAGCATCCATCATCTTAGAGTGATCCATAGGTGGTGAAGAGAAACCTAAATGAGTAGAAGAGAAGCTCTTACGTCCAACAACACTTGCTTTAAGTAAGTTACTGAACTCTTTTTCTGTTAATTTTGGTTCATTTGCTTTTACATCTTTAACCCACTGATCGAATTCACCTTGTTTTTGAGCAGTGATTTCGAATTGCATTGCCTCGAATCCTTCACCGTTGAAGTTCGAGTTACGACCCCAATAGTCTCCCTCGTGGTCTGCTGCTAAATGGATTGTTGTTAACATGTCTGTCATCGCATATTTCTGACCAGCTAATTGTGGAACCCAGAAACTTGTGATTGTACCATATGAGTATAAACGGAACTCAATTGGACGATCTGTTGGAATATGTGCATAGTTTACAGTTTCAATTCCTTCTTCAGGATAACTGAAATGCCATTTCCATTGTGATGATGACGCATAAATTACTAGAGGTTTCTTGTCTCCGTAACCTTCTGGTTTACTTTCTACATCCTTTAATGTGATGATTGTTACAACTGATAAGAAAGCAACTGTTAGGATTGGAATAACTGTCCAGAAAATTTCTAGTTTGTGGTTACCTGCTTCGTGTGGTGGCTCATAGTCCGCCGCTTGTTTTCCAGCACGGTATTTAACTAACATATTGATTAATAAAACATAGACAACTGCTAATACACATAACATTGTCCCGATAGAGATCCAGATCGTGTTCGATAATGTTTGTGCGTTAGGTCCTTTTGGATTTAGTACCATTAGTGGTTCACATCCAGATAAAAACACTGCTAACAAACCTGCAACGATTGGCATAATTAACACTTTTTTACTCATGTTGTACTCCCTTCTAAAACAACCTTCTTTTAATTTAAGTGCAGAATGTTGAATGGATATTGAAGTGTTTCCCCCTAACCTATTCTATGTAGAATAAGCAAGTTTATGAACTGCTGAGATGATTGAACATTTTTTACTCTTATTCGTCTTAATCATTGAGTCGTTCTAATTTCTTTTATAATTGCTATAGAACGAAAATAAGTTAAACTAAAACGATTGTTAAGACGAAGTATAAGACGAGTAAAGCAACCCAAGCTCTCTAACCCTCTTCTTACACTAAGAAGCATTCAACCTTCTTTTCAATTCAAATGAATTATAAACCTAATATCTACCGAAAAGAATAAAAATATCTATAATTTCACATTTTCTTTGAAAGTTTTTGAACGTTCTGTGGACGACTTCTATTTCTAGCAATTTTCAAGCACTTTTTAGTTACTTTAGAACTATATAATTACCTTTTAATAACTTAATTAGTTTTCATAAACCAATATTTCTTTTGCAACTTTTTATAAATTCTAGAATACACTGCAAAAAATAGGTCGTTCTTACACGAAAAACTCTTGAAAATGGAAAAAGTCACAAACAAACGACATAAACCTTACAAAACCACAGTCTATTCGTTTGAATTGTAAATCTTTTCGATTGAAGGAGTTTACTCATATATTATATAGGAAAAACTTCTTACCCATTATAACATTGTTCTTCTTTTCTTCAATACTCAATTCTAAATTCAACTTCTTCTAAAATAGTCTGTAAAATCTGGCTTTTAAATAGAGTTTCTTCTATTTAAATAGTACATATGCTACTATACGTATTTTTCTTATTCACCCCCCTCTATTTTCATACGCATATAAAATATCAGACCATACCTCCTTATTCATTTTTTACCATCTCCATTATTTTCCCTTATTCCATAATTTTACTCATAAAACACCTAGGAATTTTCAATCAAAATACAAAAAGAGCGTAAGATAAGAATGTTTTTAATACAGTAAATCCCGTATAGTTTTTCGTAACCATACGGGACTATCCATTAGTGTCAACTTTCATTTTGCAAAGCGAATAGAAATAAGCAAGAAAAAATGAAACAGCTTATTGTAAATCTTATCACTATATCGAATAGCAGTTGTGAGAATAGCTTGAATTATTTTTTATATGTTCAAATGATTTAATTTTAGATACTTTGATTTTACTCTATTAGAGTATTTTTAAATCGTTTTTCTTAGTACACTTTCCGGAAAATAGACACGGTCAGTTTGACGTGAGCCATCTGGTTGGACATTATATTTTATATAAATCATCTTACTCAACATGTTTTGAAGTGTATTTGTTAATAAATCTTTTTTATTTTTTTCTGTTACTTCACAGTAAATCAACTTATTCGTGCCAACACCATTGTTTACATATAGTGTAAACAAAACAGATGAATTGAAATAATAAAATATATTTTTACGAATGGTTATATTGATTGTGCCATTTGCATTAAATATTTTCGCATGCTTTTTACTCATCTTAAATGTATTTTTTCGATTAATGTATTCGACCAATTCATTGCATGAATCGGATCTTTTCGTAAATTATAAAAAAACATTCGACCGAATAATTACTTAGTTGTGTAATTTTTTATACGAATATTTATGCGTACCAATCGCGCATAGTATATTTGAAAACTCATTCTTACACTATTTTATACTGCTAAAAATTGATGTGAAAGATAAAAAAATGGCAGGAGTTTCATGTTTTTGCATGACTCCTACCATTTTACTTTATTATTTTAAAAGTTTTGCTTTTAATGCATCTGCTTTGTCTGTTGCTTCCCATGGAACATTTAAATCCGTGCGTCCAAAATGACCATAAGCTGCTGTTTGTTTATATATAGGACGACGTAAATCAAGCATTTTAATAATACCTGCTGGACGTAAGTCAAATAATTCACGAACAGCTTCTACAAGTTCTGCTTCTGTTACTTTGCCTGTGCCGAATGTATCGATTGCGATTGATACAGGTTGTGCTACACCGATTGCATATGCTAGCTGTACTTCTGCTTTATCTGCAAGACCAGCAGCTACGATGTTTTTCGCTACATAGCGCGCTGCATAAGCACCTGAGCGGTCAACTTTTGTAGCATCTTTACCAGAGAATGCACCACCACCATGACGTGCATAACCACCGTAAGTATCAACAATAATTTTACGACCTGTTAAACCTGCATCACCTTTTGGTCCACCAATTACAAAGCGACCTGTTGGATTAATAAAGTATTTTGTATCTGCATCTAATAATTCAGCAGGTACAACTTCCGCAATCACATGTTTACGAAGGTCTTCATTGATTTGTTCTAATGTTACTTCCTCATCATGTTGTGTTGAGATAACGATTGTATCCACACGTACAGGGTGGTTATTTTCATCGTATTCTACCGTTACTTGTGTTTTACCATCTGGACGTAAATACTTTAATAATCCTGATTTGCGAACTTCTGTTAAGCGACGTGATAATTTATGCGCTAGGCTAATTGGTAGCGGCATTAGTTCAGGTGTTTCATTATTTGCATAACCGAACATTAAACCTTGGTCGCCAGCACCGATTGCTTCGATATCTTCATCTGTCATGCTTCCTTCACGTGCTTCTAAAGCTTGGTCAACACCTTGTGCGATATCAGGTGACTGTTCACCGATTGCCACAAGTACAGCTAGGTTTTCTGCATCAAAACCATATTTACCACGTGTATAACCGATTTCTTGAACTGTTTCACGAACAATTCCTTTAATATCTACATACGTAGATGTTGTAATTTCTCCTGCTACTAACACAAGTCCTGTTGTAACAGTTGTTTCACATGCTACACGAGCATTTGGATCTTTTGCGATGATTGCATCTAAAATCGCATCTGAAATTTGGTCACAAATTTTATCAGGGTGTCCTTCCGTAACACTTTCTGATGTAAATAATCGACGTTGAGCCATAATTGGTTTCCTCCTATACGAGATCGCCTCGAAAAAAGATACGGTACTCTTTATCCATGTGTGTTTCTTCTATATAAATGTAGAAAAAACTCCAAGCCAGCCTATGCTGCTTTTTACACGAGGATTTTTTATAGAAAGTGCCAGTATATACGTAATAAAAAGGTAGTTGTTCCACCACCATATATTTTGAAATAAAAAAACCCTCTCACTCATACAGTATGAGAGAAAGGGGTTATTTCGTAAGCACCTTTCACTCTTATCGTTCAAGGAATGAATCCTTGCATTCAGATTAGCACCAGCGCATCTCGTGAAATGAAATGCAGGTTGCCGGGTTTCATAGGGCCTGACCCTCCACCAGCTCGGGATAAGAGTATCCGTTCATAGCCTATGTTAGTAGAATTATACGTCGATGTCAACCTCAATCTGAATATGACTTAAATGTTATACCTATATATAGAGTGTTTTAAATAAAGTATATATATAATTTGTCCTAAACATGGTAAAATGTTAAAAAAATAAAAAAACATATCATATTAGTATAGACTAATTCTTTTAATGTGTTATACTAATTCCATAAATGATGACTAACCACATTTGTGGGTACAATAAATACGAAAAAAGGATGGTATATACACATTATGAATTCAGTAGAAATGATGAATGAACTGAACACACTTCTATCAGGTAATAACATTAAAGAACAACTAACTGTTCCAGAATTAGTTGAAAAAGCAACATCTCGCGGTGAAGCGATTTTAACAGTTGATGGTGCATTACGTGCTAACACAGGTAAATATACAGGTCGTTCTCCTAAAGATAAGTTTATGGTTGAAGAAGCGTCTTCAAAAGATCATATTGATTGGGGTTCAGTAAACCGTCCAATCTCATCTGAAGTATTTGATGCCCTTTATACAAAAGTAATTAATTATCTTAAAGAAAAAGAAGAAGTGTTCGTATTCAAAGGTTTTGCTGGTGCTGACGCTGAAACACGTTTAGCAATCCGCGTTGTGAACGAATATGCTTGGCATAATCTATTTGCACATAATCTATTCATTCGTCCAACAGAAGAAGAAGCTGCAAACCATATTGCTGATTTCACAATCGTATCAGCTCCAACATTCCATGCAAACCCAGCTATAGACGGTACAGAATCAGAAACATTTATTATGGTTTCACTTGAAAAGAAAATTATCTTAATCGGCGGTACAGAATACGCAGGAGAAATGAAAAAATCAATCTTCGGTATTATGAACTACTTATTACCACAACAAGGTATTTTATCAATGCACTGCTCAGCAAACGTTGGTGAAAAAGGTGATACAACTTTATTCTTCGGACTTTCTGGTACAGGTAAAACTACTTTATCTGCAGACGCAAACCGTAAATTAGTTGGTGACGATGAGCATGGTTGGTCAGATAATGGCGTATTCAACATTGAAGGTGGTTGCTATGCAAAAACAATCAACCTTTCAGCTGAAAAAGAACCTGAAATTTATAACGCAATTCGTTTCGGTACAGTACTTGAAAACGTAGTAGTAGATGAAGAAACACGTATCCCAGATTATGATGATGAAACACCTACTCAAAATACACGTGCTGCTTATCCGATTACGAATATTGATAATATTGTATTACCATCTGTTGCAGGTCACCCAAATACAATCATCTTCTTAACTGCAGATGCATTTGGTGTATTACCTCCAATCTCTAAATTAACAAAAGAACAAGCAATGTATCACTTTATCTCTGGCTTCACTTCAAAAACACCTGGTACAGAACGTGGTGTTGTAGAACCAGAACCAGCATTCTCTACTTGCTTCGGTTCTCCATTCTTACCATTACCAGCAACAGTATATGCTGAAATGTTAGGTAAGAAAATTGATGAACATAATGTTAATGTATTCCTAGTAAACACTGGTTGGACTGGTGGTTCATTCGGTACAGGTACACGTATGAAACTTTCTTATACACGTGCAATGGTTAATGCTGCAATCGAAGGTAAATTAAATGATGTACCAACTGAAAAAGATGCATTCTTTGGTTTAGCAATTCCAACTTCAATTGAAGGCGTACCAACTGAATTATTAAATCCTCGCAATGCTTGGGCTGATAAAGATGCTTATGACATCAAAGCAACACAACTTGCTGGTATGTTCCACGAGAACTTCAAAAAATTCGGTGAAGTAGCTGAAGATATCGCAACAAAAGGCGCTCCTTTAGTTTAAGATTAGTTACACCCAAATATCATATGGTTTAAATAGAAAAGAGGCTCTTTCCCAAAGAGAGCCTCTTTTATTGTTGTTTAATTTAATGAAATTGTATGACCTAATTGACTTGACCACTTTTCCTGCGTTTTTTCCAGAGCTTCTTTCATACCTTGTTCTTCTATTACTTCTTCTTTTAATATTTCTCGAACTACACATTCAAAAGCCGACTCGCCTTGTTCTTTCCATGCTTGTTGTAAGTTTTTATGCATATGTGTTCCGCTATTTAATTGAAAAATAATTCCGTTCAATCGTTTTAGATTATTTAATGAACCGATATATATGTCTCCAGTTTGCTTATTTGTAATCGTATAAATACCTGCTTCAATTTTTATTTCTTTATACTGCTCTTTTAATATTTTTCGTTGATCCATTCCATTCATCTCTTTTCTTATTTTTTCACCCAATAAGCACTACCATCATTTTCTCGGTCTACAAAACCATATTCAATTAAATAACGACGAATTGTTACATAATCCGGATCATATTTAGCAATCGCTGCATTTAATTCTTGCTCTGTATATCTTTTCGTTTGATCAAGCATCGATGTAATTGCGCGTAATACGATTACTTTTTGCTTCTGTTTTTTGGGGAAACGCACTAATTGTCCCTCTAAACCATTCGGGAAAAGTTTTCTTAGTACTTCTTCTTCCTCCTCACGCGTTACATGATAGCGTTCATCTACCATTGTAGCTGTTGCATGGATTGGCACATATTCCACTGGATTCTCCTCCTGTTCTTTTAATAAAGTCATCATCGCTAAAAATGTTTTTGCTTGGCGCTCTTTTTCTCTCAATGCAAAACGATATTGGCGAATTGTAGAGGCACTACCAATCGCTAATTCTTGCTGAATTTGCTGATCTGTTTTACCTTCATAAAAAGCTTTCATTACATGGCTTTGTTGTTCTGTTAACCCCGTCATTTTTTTATTAAGCTGAATAAAATAATGAAAAGGTGATTGATGTTGCGTTTGAATATGAACTTCCATATATTTTTGTGCTTCTAATAAACGCTCATTGTGTGGGTAAATAATGCCCTTTTCAATAACATCACCACAAAAAATACATGTATAGCTTTGTTCATCTTCTATAAAACCTTTTACTAATTGTTCGACAGTCGCCTGCTCAAATATATCTTTCTCCATCATACACCTCCTATTTATATAAACAATATAACATTTTGTTTATAAATTTGTAAACTTAAATTTAAAACGTTTATTAAAAAAGAAGAATTACGCCTAAGCATAATTCTTCCTTTTTAAAAAATTAATTAATCTTGTTCATCTTTTACAAACACGGCATTCGCATTTCCTTCTTGGAAAAGCTCAATGACTGGCTGTGCATCTTCAATCGATATTTGATTAAAAATCACTTCTGTACCATAATCACGAATCTCTAATCTTTCAACACCTTCACAATCTGTAAAAGTCATCATAAACCATTTTAATTTTCGTCCATCATATGAATCATCTCGCAAAAATAAAAAATGTTCCTTTGTGAGTTCAATTGAATGAATATGCACAAGTCCTTCTTGTTGTGTATTCTCTGCTACTGCGTGTAGCTCATGAATTTGCTTAGTTTCTTCATTCCAACATTGTACTTGTACCTCTGCTAATTTCACTGCGTATCGATTCCATAATCGTTCCCAATACCAATAATTTTTTGAAAAAGGTGTATGACCATTTTGATTAATATCAATTTTCGCACGAAAATAACCCACTCATATTCACCCTTCCATCATTGTCTTTTCATCCACTGTAGTGCTTTTACAAGAACCTGATGGTTTAATTTACCCGGAAAGAAATGATTCAACTCAGGATAGTACCATGTCTCTATTCTTTTATGATGTTTTTTTAGCAACTTTTCTAAAAGATGTGCATGTGTCACTCGAACATTCAAATCTTTTTCACCATGAATAACTAAGACTGGTGCATGAATGTGTTCTAATTGTTTTAAAGCAGAGCGCTTATTATAAATATCAGGCACACGACTCGGTGTACCACCAATTACTCGCTTCATCATACGACGCATATCGACTCGTTCTTCATACGTTAATTCTAATGACGACACACCTCCCCATGTGACCACAGAGGTTATATCATCTCGTAAAATAGCTGTCCATAATGCCATAATCCCACCGCGTGAGAATGCAAATAGATGAATTTTTGAAGAATTATATCGCCTTTTTAGTACATCTACTCCATGAACAGCATCATATACATCTACTCCACCAAATTGATCCTTGCCTTCTCCACCACGGTTTCCTCGGTAATAAGGTGCAAAAACAACAAAACCTTGTGATGCAATTTCAGCAATTCGTGCAGGACGTACCATACCGATTGATTGAATACCACCACGTAAATAAAGAACGCCTTCATAATCGCCTTTTCGTACGGGTTCTGCTAGCATTCCTTTCACGCGAACTCCCTCAGACCAATACGTAATTTCTGTTAATCGAATATGTGGACTAGGTGATGGATAAATTCGTTCCGTTACAATCATGGCATTCTTCACACGCGTTCGCTCTCCTTCTCTAGCATCTTCTTCATTCCAGCATCTTTCATATAAAAGCTTAAATGCTCTTCATTCATTAAATCTTCTGTTGGACAAAGAACAGCCCCTAATGTTTCGTATCTTTTGAAATCTTCATCTAGCAACTGTACTTCTGCTGTATAGACTGCTTTTACAAAAGGTTCTTCACATTGCACATAATAAGAAGCAAACCACTCAATATTCGTAAGGGTAGCTCCTGTTTCTTCATACGCTTCACGAATAACTGCTTCTGTTAAGGTTTCTCCTACCTCTACCTTGCCACCCGGAAATTCAAGTCCTCTTTTTGGATGATTCGTTAATAGCCACTGATTTTGTTTTTTAGCTAATATTAAAATATGCGTCGGTTCTATTTCAAATGCCTCTTTTTTAAAAGATAAAGTGACACCATAACCATTTAAATCTGTAAATTTAAACAAGAAAATCACTCCCTTATACAAAGTGTAACGAAAAATACATAGAGAAACAACGATACAAAAAAGAGTATCGCGTATTAAGCCATACTCTTACTTTGTCTTTATACTGACATATCAAATAACTGACCACGATTCGGGTCTTGTGCGACTGGAATTTCTGACATTGTTTCAATTAGAGCTGTTGCATTTTGCTCTTGAAAATCCATTGCTTTTCCCACAACACTAAGCTGTACTTGCTGTTGTAATTGCATCGCTGATAAAGCAGATGACATTGCTGCTACGTCCATTTTTACACCTCTTTTACATTCGTGACCTTGTCTTTAATTATACATATTTTTTTACAAAATATACTATACCATCTTTACATAAACAGTGTATATTAATCTAGCAAGAAAAAAAGCAAAAGGAGGCTATATGAATAATGAAAAAGATCATTATTTTCGAGGTACAAGGCGGCAGCGACAAAGGTCCAGACGGTTATAGAAAAGATACGATGCCCATGGTACAAGCTTTACAACAACGTGGATTTGAAGCAGAGGTTGTTTTCTACGATTTTGAACGCCAACAAGAGATTTTAAACGACGTTTTAGAAAATGCCTGTGCATATGTATCGCGTATTAATCCCGGTAACTTAAAGCATGAATCAGCATACTTTTCTATGCTACGCCAGCTTTGTGAAAATGGCATAATCGGTATGCCACATCCAGACGCTATGATTGGCTATGGCGCAAAAGATGCCCTTGTTAAATTAACAAATACGTCACTCGTGCCAGCAGACACGTATGCATATTATTCATTACAGGAGCTATTCGAGCAATTTCCTTCATCACTAGCAAAAGGAGAACGTGTATTAAAACAAAATCGTGGATCTACAGGCGAAGGTATCTGGCGAGTTTCACTAGTTGATGAAGGCGAAGTTCCACATGCAAAATCAAAAATTAAGTGTACAGAAGCAAAAGATAACCATGTGGAACATTGGGAACTCAAAGACTTTATGTATTTCTGCGAACAATATATTACAGGTGATAATGGTATGCTTGTTGATATGCCGTTCTTACCACGCATTAAAGAAGGCGAAATTCGTTTATTAATGCTAAAAGATCGCCCAATTAATGTTGTGCATAAAAAACCTCAAGACCATGAAGATGCTTTTAGTGCTACATTATTTTCTGGTGCTGCCTATCGTTATGATTCACCAGAAGAGTGGCAAGAGCTTGTAACATCATTTTTAATGCAGTTACCTGACGTTACAAAACAGTTAGGCGGTTATGATTTACCATTACTTTGGACTGCGGACTTTATTCTAGACACAAATCCAGATGGAACAGATTGTTATGTACTTGGTGAGATGAATTGTTCATGTGTTGGATTCACATCAGAACTTGAATTAGCTCATGATATTGCAGAAGCAATTATCGACCGAGTGGCTACTTCAACGTATTAAAAAAAGAGGCTAAGTTTTAAACTTAGCCTCTTTCTCTTCTTTTCAAACTCTTAGAGAGTATAATGGGTTTTTAAATAAAAGAAATGGATAATTACTTCTTAGCTGTAGCTCTCATAATAAAGCTGACAATTAAAATTAAAATAATACTACCGATTAATGCTGGGAACACGTAGAATTTACTTACTTGCCATCCCCAATCTCCTAGTAATACACTACCAAGCCATGCGCCGACGATACCTGCTAGAATATTTCCTAGAATACCACCAGGCACATCTCTTTTAACAATAAGTCCTGCTAGCCAACCCAAGATGCCCCCTATAATGATGTACCAAAGAAATGAAAACATAATACCCTTCTCCTCTCATATATAGGTTCTATAATCTATTTCCTAAAAGTTGCTAGTCTAAACATTTTTATTTAATTTTTTTAAAATCATTCTATTGGGGATTTTTCAAAAAATCGAGTATACTAAAAGAAGGTATTCTAAGTTCATAATAGAAAGAAGTTTGATGATGAAACAAATTTTTATTTTCCTATTTCGTGTTTATCAAAAAGTGATTTCTCCTTTAAAACCGCCTAGTTGCCGCTTCTATCCAACATGTTCTAACTATGGAATTGAAGCGATGCGTAAACATGGTGCAATCAAAGGCACGATTTTAACTGTATATCGTATTCTACGCTGTCAACCGTTCTCAAAAGGCGGTTATGATCCTGTACCAGAAGAATGGCCATCGAAAAAAAAATAATTTCGATGGTTTTTCTATTGTCAAAAAGTATTTTTTCTAGTATATTCATAAGAGTAAATCGTAACCATTACTATTTAAGGAGGAAATTATGAAGAAACTCTCACTACTTTTACTCGTAGCTGTTTTAACTATTTTTACAGCAGCGTGTGGTAATACAGAAAAAGAAAACAACGCTTCGAAAAATCAAATCAAAATTTATACTACGGTGTATCCTTTACAATATTTCGCAGAAAGAATTGGTGGCGATCACGTCAATGTATCATCAATTTATCCACCTGGTTCAAACGAGCATACATTTGAGCCAACACAAAAAGACATGATTGCATTAGCAGATGCAGATTTATTCTTTTATATTGGTTTAGGTCTAGAAGGTTTTGTAAGTAATGCACAAAAAACATTAAAAAATGAAAATGTTAAAATGATAGAAACAACAAAAGATGTACCCGAGAGCGCTTTAGATGTAAGTACTGCTTCAAAAGAGCATGATCATGATGAACATGAAGGTGAAGCACATGAAGATGAACATGACCACGGTGGTGTTGATCCGCACGTATGGTTATCTCCTATTATTTCACAAGATTTAGCAAAGTCGATTAAAGATAGCCTTGTTCAAAAAGATGCGACTCATAAAGCGGATTACGAAAAAAATTATGAAGCATTGATTAAAGACTTGAAAGATTTAAATACAGACTATAAAGAAATGGCTGACAATGCGAAACGTAAAGAGTTCTTTGTTTCACATGCAGCATTCGGCTATATTGCTGGGACATATGGTTTAAAACAAGAATCAATTGCAGGATTAAATTCACAAGATGAACCTTCTCAAAAAGAATTAACAAAAATTGCAGATGAAGCGAAAAAAGATAATATTCAATATATCTTATTCGAACAGAATGTATCTTCTAAACTTGCAGAAGTATTAAAGAATGATATTGGTGCTGAGAGTTTAACAGTTAATAACTTGAGTGTTTTAACAAAAGAAGATATCGCTGCGAAAAAAAATTATGTATCGATTATGAAAGAAAACTTAGAAACATTTAAAAAAGCGTTACAATAATAAAATAAGTGTTAAACATCTTCTCATATGAGCATAAAAAAAACGAAATCGCATCGTAATGCGGTTTCGTTTTTTTTTTCGTTACAAACCCTAAAAGAGCGAATGAAATATTTTATCAAAGCCTCTTTATGCATTTACTCGCAATTTAATCCATTCATGCACACAAGTTGTCGCTATCCCCTGCTCATACGTTTGTTCAAAAAATTCGATTTTATCTTCCATCAAACGAAGTACAGTCGTACAACGTGTGCCGTAACCTTCTCGTTTGACAAAGATTGAAGATAAATCTCGTTCTAACAAGAGACCTGCTCCTGTATTAGGTAATCGTTCATCATTCGGCTTTATATCATCTAATCCAATCTGCGCAAGTTCTTCTGTTGTAGCTTGTTGTTCTAATTGATGCGCAACTAACATCTTCATGCGCTCTAATTTTGGCCATGGTGTATTCAATGTCGCATTACTTACACAATGAATACCAGGTTCAATTGTATGTAACACATTTTCGATATTATTATAATGCATGAATGTTTCACCGTCGTAAACAAGTACATTCATTGCACCGTAACGTGTGCGTTCTTGCTGAATCGCTTCCAAGAAGGCTTCTGGATATTCAGTGCCTGCCACAAAATTTTTGACAATTTCACCACGCGACTTCTCACCTACAGGATCCATTGAAAAGTCACGATAATTTGTGACAGCGGCAAAGCGCCCATTTTCTTGAACTGCAAGCCAGCCACCCATCTTTTCTAAATCACGCCCACCAAATATATTCGGTTCATCTTCCCAAAAAGCAGCTTCTTTTGCTGGTCTTTCATAGAATTCATCGCGGTTGGCTACAACAATGAGTGGCTGATTTTCTACTACTTTATAAGCAAATGTAATGATACACATCATTTTCAACTCCTTGAATAATGTACGTTCTTTCTACACCATAACCGAAATTTCTCCTATAAGTCAAAATTAAAAAAGTGGGCTTAAGTTCCCCCCACCTAAGCTCACTTTTATGCTACTATTAATTTCGAACCGAACATATACATCACATATAGACCAATTCCCATTAAGACAGCTGTTGAAGGCTTGAAATGGCTCGAAAAAATATAAATTGCAACAATCAGAATGACCATACCTACTGCACCGATAATGCCATTTCGTTGCGTTTCATGAAAGGCTTCTTGTGACATATGTTGAACTTGCAGTTTTAAATTAAGCAATGTCAAAATCGGTAGTAGTGTAATGACTCCTGATAAGAATAAATATTTCGACTGACTTAAAATCGTAGCGAGCAGCATAACTGAACCGCCAATGATGAATTGGATGACATACCCCATATGTTTGAAATCTCCCTTTGTGTTTTGTAAATGTCGCTTCTCTTGTATTGTAATTTCATATTTAATATAAGTAAATTGAATTTATTATATAGTTAACATTACATTTTTCTATAGTTAGGTGATTACATGAGTATTTTAAAATTAAAAGCATACATTGCAGCTGTACAATTTGGTTCATTAACGAAAGCGGCAGAGGCACTTGATTATACACAGCCAAGTATTAGTCATATGATTCATTCTTTAGAAGATGATTATGGCTTTTCGTTATTAACACGTAGCAAAAGTGGTGTGACACCCACTGATAATGGGCTTGAGCTTCTTCCAATCATGCAAGATATCGTACAACGCTATGAACATCTCTCTGAAGCCGTTTGTGCCATTCATGGTTTAGATGTCGGAGCCATTCGGATTGGCGCTTATACGTCCATTTGCGTTCATTGGATGCCTTATTTATTAAAGGAATTCCATAAAAGTTATCCTAAAATTGATATTCACTTATTCGAAGGGAACTCAGATGAGATTCATGCATGGCTTGAAGAAGGCCATATTGATTTTGCGATTAGCACGATTCAGCGTCCAGAAGAATTTCATTTTTTACCACTCATGGAAGATCGTATGATGGCAATTCTTCCTGAAAATCATACACTTGCAGAAAATCATGCATTTGCAATTGAGCAATTTGCAGAAGAACCTTGCATTATTCCATATGAAGATACACATAAGGATGTACAACGTATTTTTAAACAAGCAAATGTTAAGCCAAATATTGCGTATCAAATTCGTGGTGATGAAGCGATTATTGCCATGGTTAAACAAGGTCTTGGTATCTCTTTATTATCAGAGCTACTCATTCAAGACCACGCTGATGATATGATAAGCCTACCTCTTGAACCAAACCATGTTCGTACACTCGGCATTACATCAAAAGACGATTTAAAAAGTTTGTCACCTGCTTCTAAAAAATTCATTCCATTCATGCAAGAGTGGCTTAAAAAACAAAAAAATGCATACTAAAAGAGGAATCGTATAAAAATGATTCCTCTTTTTCAATATTATTTTGGTATTAACTCAACTAATTTACGACGAAGTAATTTCCCTGTACCATTTCGTGGTAATTCTTCGACGAAATGAATTTGTTTGGGTAGTTTATATTTTGCTAATTTATCTTCGCAAAAGGATAAAATCGTTTCTGCATTCAATGTTGTCTCTTTTGACATAATAAAGGCAGCCGGAACTTGTCCCCATATCTCATCTTGGACACCACATACACCAACTGCGGCAATATGAGGATGCCCTGCTAATACATTTTCAATTTCAGCTGGATAAATATTTTCTCCACCTGAGATAATTAAATCTGAACGACGATCGGCTACATAAAGATAACCTTCATCATCAAAATAGCCAATATCTCCTGTGTGTAAAAAACCATCTACCTGTGTTTTAATATGGGCATGTTGTCCAACATAACCTGGTGTAACACTATCCCCTCTTACACAAATCTCACCATGGTCAAATGGTCTTTCTGCTCCTGCAATACAAATCTCATTAAACATCAGTGGTTTTCCAACAGAACCCACTTTACGAAGCGCGTCTTTACTGGATAGTGTCGCTACTTGGCTTGCTGTTTCCGTCATTCCGTATGTTTGTGCTACACGTAGATCAATGGCTTCTGCACGTGTTAAATAGCTTTTGGGAACAGGACCACCGCCTACTAATAGTAATTGGAACTTTGGCGATACACGCTGTCCTTGCTCTTCAATATAAGACACTAACTTCTCTAACATAACTGCGACAGCTGACATACGAGTCGCAGTACCTTCAATTAATTGTAATGCCACTTCTTCAACTGTATATTTCTCATACAAATCTAGTCGAACACCATGTAAAATACATTTGCACAGCATAGAGAACCCGCTAATATGAAAAATAGGGACTGTACAAATCCATCCTTCATCTTCTACTAAACCTGTATTATAAAGTGCTGAGGTCGCACTCGCCATATGATTACCAATCGTTTGACGAACACCTTTTGGCTGACTAGTTGTACCTGATGTGTACATGATAGTCATTGTTTCATCTCGTGACCAATGTTTAATTACCTCTGCCTTTTCTTGTGAGGTCATTAAATCAGAAAATAGAATTTGCAATTTATGCGTAGAAGGTAATTGTTCTACTAAATCGTCATCCACAAGTAATGCATCTACTTGTGCATCTTGAATTTGATAAGCAAGTTCTGCTTCTGTTAATCGTAAGTTTAATAACACCATCTCGATACGCAATTGCATACATGCAAAAATCGTACGAATAAGATGCGGTGTTGACCGCCCAAAAATGGCAACGCGTTGTCCTTCATGTAAACCGGCAGCTTTTATAGCACCAGCATAATATTTTGATTGTTCGGATAGCTGTTCATACGTCCATTTCTCATCTTGAAAAGTTAATGCTACACGATGAGGTGTTAATGACGTGCGTTGCTCAATCCAGTTTGGTATCATTTTTTTCATCCCTAACTCTATTGTTTTCATCCTTTCTTATTCTAATACGAAACATGTGAAATACAAAACGGAAACCCCTCAAATCGAAAGGTTTCCGTTCGTATATTATTTTGTTTTATTTAATTCAACTGCGATTTGAGCACCGACATGCGCATTGTGTTTTACTAATGCAATGTTAGCTACTAGGCTCTTACCTTCTGTTAACTCTTTTACTTTACCTAATAAGAATGGCGTAACTGATTTACCTTGAATATTATTTTCTTCTGCTTCTTTTAATGCTTCATGAATAATATTTGTAATGAAGTCATGGTCTAATGCATCTTCTTCTGGGATTGGGTTAGCGATTACTGCGCCACCAGCCATATTTAAATTCCATTTTGTACGTAAAGTTGCTGCAACTTCTGCAGGTGTATCTTGACGGAAGTTTACATCAAATCCTGATTTACGTGTGAAGAATGCTGGTAATTCGTCTGTACCATATCCAATAACAGGCACACCTTTTGTTTCTAAGAATTCAAGTGTTAAACCAATATCTAAAATTGATTTTGCACCTGCACATACAACACCTACTTTAGAAGTTGCTAATTCTTCTAAGTCAGCTGAAATATCCATTGTTGTTTCTGCGCCGCGGTGAACGCCACCAATACCACCTGTTACGAATAACTCGATTCCTGCTAATTCAGCTGCAATCATTGTCGCTGCTACTGTTGTCGCACCGATTTTTTTCGTTGCGATTAAGTATGGAATATCACGACGAGAAGCTTTTGCTACATTATCCGCATTACCGAACATTTCTAATTCTTCATCTGATAAACCGATTTTGATTTTACCGTCGATGATTGCGATTGTTGCTGGAACTGCGCCATGTTCACGAATGATTTGTTCTACTTCACGTGCTGTTTGTACATTTTGTGGGTATGGCATACCGTGTGAGATAATTGTTGATTCTAATGCAACGATAGCTTTACCAGCGTCCATTCCTTCTTGTACTTCTTTTGATAATTCGATGTATTGTTTCATAATTAATCCTCCAGTTCTTGTTCTAACGATTGTTTTGTTAATTCAGGACGTACAGTAAACTTAGATTCAAGCGTATTTTTCGCATTGATTAATCCTGCTTGAATCGTCTGTTCAAATGTGTACTTCTCTAACCAAGCATGTACAACTGCTGAGACGAATGCATCTCCTGCGCCTGTAACATCCTCAATTTGATTTGCTGCTCGTGCTTCAAAATGTGTTGGCATCAAGTTCTTGTTTGCAGCATAAACTCCCTTTGCGCCAGCCGTAATTACGACATTTTCTACGCCCATCTGAGCGATTTCTTGAATTGCTTGTAAATAATCTGCTTCTGATGTAATCGTACGATTTGTTAATGTTTCGGCTTCATCTGTATTACAGATGAACCATGTAACGCCTTCTAATGTTGTTGGCATACGGTTCATCTTTGGAGAAGATACCGGCACAATAATAAGAGGTACTTCTCTCGTTACTGCAAATTGTTGAATATAATCAACTGTTTCTTTCGGACAATTCAAATCAACTATAATTGCCGGAGCAGTCGATAAAACATGTTCATGCTTCATTAGAATTTGTGGTGTTAATGCATCATAGACGTCCATATTCGCTGTTGCCATAACCAACTCGCCTTGTTCATCCATAATGGCTGTGTAAGAACCTGTTGAACATTGTTCCAACTGCTCGACTTCTTCTAAATGAATGAAAGCATTCGAAGCTGCAACAATTGCTTGCCAATCAGAATCTTTTCCAGCAGTCGTCAGTAAACTCACTTGATGTCCAAGCCTTCCCAAGTTTTCAGCAATATTTCGCGCTACGCCACCTACACTTTCTGTAGATGTTACAGGATTTGATGTCCCCATCTGAACCTGTCCCTTCAAATGAAGTTTTCGGTCCATATTGGCTCCACCAATACATATAATTTTGTTTTCTTTTGGCAATACGTATGCTCTCCCTATAATCTTACCCTTTTTCACTAACCCCGATATTAAGTTAGCTAGAGCCGGTCTCGACATTTCTAATTTTTCAGCCATCTCTTGTTGCTGCATAAACGGGTTTTCCTTAATGAGTTGAATCAGTGCTTGTTCTCTCTCCGTCAATGTCATCACCCTAAGTTTTATTTGTTTACATCATAAACAAAATTAAGTCTCGTGTCAAATGTTTATAAAAACAAACTTTTGTTTAAAATCAATATAAATAATAAACAAATTTGACAATATAAACCTTATAAGTTAGTATTCAATGTAACTTAATAGGTCTACACTAGGGGTGTTATTTAACTGAGATGAGTCCTACTCAAACCCTTTGAACCTGAACTAGTTAATACTAGCGTAGGAAAGTGTCAATTCTATACATACTGAAAAAAGTCTGTACTTTTTTGTTATGCAATGATTTGTTATACACAACTTTCCTACGAAGGTTGTGTATTTTTTATTTAAGTTGAAATAAATAAGAGGAGTTGTTTTAAATGAAAAAAACAGTAGTAGTTACAGGCGGAAGTAGAGGGTTAGGTGCAGTTATTGTCAAAACACTTGCACAACAAGATTTTCAAGTTGTCATTAATTATTATCAAAGTAAAGAAGCTGCTGAAAAATTAGTAGCTGAAATTGGTGGAGACAAAGCGATTGCTATTCAAGCTGATGTAACGAATCGGAAAGAAGTCGATCAATTAATGAACATGGCAACAGAACACTTTGGTCAAATAGACGCTGTTGTAAATAATGCATTAATCGACTTTAAATTCGATCCGATTAAACAAAAATCTTTTAAAGACCTTTCTTGGGATGATTATCAAAAACAGCTGGATGGTACGTTAAAAGCTGCATTCAATACAAGCCAGAGTGTGATTCCACAGTTTATTGAAAGAAAAAACGGTAGCATTATTAGCATTGGTACTAATTTATTTCAAAACCCTGTCGTGCCTTATCATGAATATACAACTGCTAAAGCAGCTTTGATTGGTTTCACACGTAATCTCGCTTCAGAATTAGGCGTCTATGGCATCCGAGCAAATGTTGTTTCAGGAGGTCTTTTAAAAACAACAGATGCCAGTGCTGTTACAACACCTGAAGTATTCGATTTAATCTCTCAATCTACACCTTTAAGAAAAGTAACCACGCCACAAGATGTTGCGAATATGGTAGCTTATCTATGTTCCGAAAAAGCACATGGAATTACAGGACAAAACTTTACAGTAGATGGTGGTTTAACAATGAACTAATCACTATCCAAATAAATTGAGGTGTAAATCATGTTAAAAACTACAAAAAAACAGTTACATATAGGTGTTTTACTATATGGTTGTGGTCATCATCAAGCAGCTTGGCTAATGGACAATTCACGCATTGAGGATATTGGAAGTATCTCTTATTATCAAGAATTAGCTCAACTAGCGGAAAAAGGATTATTGGACGCTGTATTTTTTGCAGATCATCATGCTTTTCCAGCAAATGATGCACAAGTCATGCCTGCATTTTGGTTTGATCCGCTAATTAATTTAACAGCTATTTCTCAAGTAACGCATCATATTGGTTTAGTTGCCACTATTTCAAGTACTTTTTCTAATCCCTATACAGTTTCTAGACAGCTATTAAGTTTAGATCATCTCACTAAAGGGCGCGTAGGTTGGAATCTTGTTACATCAATGAGTGATAATGAAGCTCGTAATCACAGTATGGAAGCATTACCTCTCCATAATCAACGATATGAAAAAGCTGAAGAATTTTCGATACTTATGGATCAACTATTTTTATCTTGGGATGCTTGTGATTTTGTCCATAATCGTGAAGAAAATAAAATTATCAATGCTTCAAATATTCACTCTTTTAATCACAGTGGTCATTATTTTCAAGTTGCAGGTCCTTCTACTGTACCAAAAAGTCCACAAGGTGCACCGGTCAAAATGCAAGCAGGTGCTTCAAAACAGGGCGTTGCTTTAGCTGCTAATCATGCTGAAGTAGTCTATTCAGTCTCTTGGAACCTCAAGCAAGCTAAAAATTTTCGACATAAATTAAATGACGCAATTGAAAAATCATCTAAACCTAAGAAACATATTAAAATTTTACCTGGATTAGTAACATATGTAGGTCATACACATGAAGAAGCTTTAGCTAAAAAAGAAGCATTGGACCAAGCTCTCCCAATTGAAGTTGCTTTAAAACAATTAAGCTCATTTATTCAGCAAGACTGTTTAAATTGGAATATTGATGAAAAGGTCCCTCCATTACCTTCTGTAGAAGCATTCAATGGACCTGTGGGACGCTATGAAACGATTCTAGAAATCATTCGTGATACCGATCCAACTGTGAAAGAATTACTCGGTTACTTAAATGCTGGCGGTGGACATTGTACATTGATTGGTACACCAAAGGAAATTGTTGACCAAATGGAGATCTGGTTTAAGGAAGGCGTAGCTGATGGATTTAACCTCATGCCTCCAACATTACCTGACAGTTTAGAAGATTTTGTTGAAATGATTGTTCCTGAAATGCAAAAAAGAGGACTTTTTAGAGAGGCTTATACGGAGCATACATTTCGTGAACGTATGGGATTATGATAATAAAAAAGTAGCGTAAACCATCCAAAGGTCTACGCTACTTTTTATAATTATTTAAGTTCTATGGGAAACGTGGGAACTGACCGAAGTCTGGTTGACGTTTTTCTTTGAATGCATCGCGACCTTCTTTTGCTTCATCTGATGTGTAGTAAAGAAGTGTTGCGTCACCTGCAAGTTGTTGAATACCTGCAAGACCGTCTGAATCTGCATTGAATGCACCTTTTAACATACGAAGAGCCATTGGTGACAGTGCAAGCATTTCTTCACACCATTTCACTGTTTCGTCTTCTAACTGCTCGTAAGGTACTACTGTATTAACTAAGCCCATATCAAGTGCTTCTTGTGCATCATATTGACGGCATAAGAACCAAATTTCACGTGCTTTTTTATGACCGATAATACGTGCTAAGTAACCTGCACCGTAACCACCGTCAAATGAACCTACGCGAGGACCTGTTTGACCGAAGCGTGCATTATCAGCTGCGATTGTTAAGTCACAAACAACATGTAATACGTGACCTCCACCGATTGCATAACCTGCTACCATCGCAACTACTGGTTTTGGAATTTTACGAATTAATGTTTGTAAATCTAATACATTTAGACGTGGAATATTATCGTCACCTACGTAACCACCGTTACCACGTACTTTTTGGTCACCGCCTGAACAGAATGCTTTTTCGCCTTCACCTGTTAAGATGATAGCACCGATTTTCGCATCATCACGCGCACGTGTGAAAGCATCAATCATTTCAGCAGTTGTTTTTGGACGGAATGCATTACGAACCTCTGGACGGTTAATCGTAATTTTTGCGATTCCATTGTATGATTCATATTTAATGTCTTCATAGACATGTTCTGTTACCCATTGACGAGTCATTATGAACTCCTCCTACTATTATAGATGTAATTGCTCTTTTACTATTGTAGCAAAAGATTGTGGATTTTCCACATGAATTGCATGCCCAACTTTTGGTACCACAATTTGTTGAGCATTTGGAAATAGTCCCTTCATCTGCTCAGAAATTGTTATAAACTTCAAGTCAAGCTCTCCATTTAATAATACCACATTTTTCTCGAATTTTGACAACTCCGGCCAATATGAATTTTGTTGCCCTGTTCCCATTCCACGTAAACTATTCGCTAAGCCAATCTCTTGTTGGTTCAAGCGTTCTTCTCGAATCGCATGTTGCTTTTCTTCAGATAATAACTTTTGTGTTTGGAATAACGGGATATCTTGCCAATAATCAACAAAATCCACAATACCTCGCTGTTCAATTCGATCTGCCAGTAAATGATCCAACTGAATACGCTGCTCACGTTCTTCAATCGTTTTTAAACCCGGTGACGCATTTTCTAAAATTAGCGTATGAATACGTTGTGGATAATTCATTGCATAAGCTAACGCCACACGTCCTCCCATTGAATAACCAATTAAATCGAATTGTTCGATTTGTTTCCATTCGAAGAAGGCTTCTAGTATTTCAACTTGTTCTTGCATAGAATAATAGCGCAATAATTTCGGTGCATCCGTCTGACCATGTCCAACTAAGTCAATTGTAATCAGACGATGTGTAGCAGGAAGTTGTTCAATCACTTCATCCCACGTGCGTGTACTACCTGTAAAGCCATGTAAAAAGACAATTGTTTGTTCTTGTCGTGCATTGTGCACTTCATAATGTACATCAATGCCACGTATATTCGTTATTACACTTGCCATAATTGATTAAGCTCCTCATTCATGCTTGCCCATAGTTTACGATGTGTGACAACATTATCTTCACGATTCGTTTGTACTTCAATGATTCGAAGATTTTTTTCTTTCGGTTGTTGTAAAACAGACTTAAATTCTTCCTTCGTATGAACATGCTCATACTGTGCGTCATACATACGTGCCAATTCCTCAAAGCCAAGTCCTGTAGGTGTACCAAATAGTTGTTCATAATGCGCTTCAACAGACGATTGTGCTAAATAAGAGAAAATACCACCACCATCATTGTTCATCACAATAATCGTTAACTGTGTATCTTGATAACGACTCGCAAGCAAACCATTCGCATCATGTAAAAACGCTAAATCACCAATTAATAAATACGTGTCGCGCATCGTACCTAATTGCGCGCCAATTGCAGTAGATACAACACCATCAATACCATTTGCACCACGATTCGCAAATATACGAATATCACGTTCTGTTTGGTAGAAGAATGTATCTACATCACGTATTGGCATACTGCTGCTCACAACTAAATCACTTTCATTTGGTAAGTATTCAAACAGCATTCCTGCCAGTGCACCTTCATCATGTTCTTTAGCAATATAGACCTTCACATGTTGACACGCAATTTCATTTGCTCGTGTAAAGATTTGTTGGTACTCCGCGTCATAGTTCATCTCATCTACATTAAAATCAGACATCCAAGAACCGATTTCTGCTTGAATGTGTGTAGTTGTAACACCTAACGGATCTCTAAATAAACTATCTTCATCTACTGTAATAAAAGTACGTGGTTTCACTGCTTTTAAAAATAGTGTTAGCGGCTTTGAAACAGGCTGCGCACCAAATCGAATGACCGTATCTGGATGCATGTTCTTTTTAAATACATCATTTTTTAAGATACTATCATAATGTTCAATCACATAATGCTTACAGTCATTTGGCACTTGGGTACGTAGCTGCGATAAACTTTCAACTAAGACAGGCCACTTTAATGTACGAATAAATGACCAAACTTCGTTTAAATCTGTACCTTCTGCTAATTCCCCCATTACAACAAAACCTTTTCTGGCTTGTTGAATAGCCTCTTTCCAAAATTGTAGTGCATCATTACTTGGTACGAGTTTTGCAGTAAATGACTGATGAAAAGTTGGCTTTGGTAATTCATCTTGAAAATCAATCAAAAGTGGTTCTCTAAAAGGAATATTTAAATGTACAGGTCCTTTAGGAGAAGCCATTGACACCGTTGTAGCGCGTGCAATATGACGCTCAATATGAGGCAGTGTCGCTTCATATTCATCTGGAATTGGTAAATCAACAGACCATTTCACATGATGTCCATATAAGTCTGGTTGATTAATCGCTTGCGGTGCACCAACATCACGCAGTTCATGCGGACGATCTGCTGTTAAAATAATAAGTGGAACTCGTGCATAATATGCTTCTACAATCGCAGGAAAGTAGTTGGCTGCTGCTGTTCCTGATGTACAGAGTAACGCAACAGGCTTTGCTTTTGTTTTCGCCATACCTAGCGCTAAAAAGGCTGCTGAGCGCTCATCTACTTGTCGAAATACGTTAAACTCTTTAGAAGATGCAAACCCATAAGCAAGAGGTGTCGAACGTGATCCTGGACTTATAACAACATCGGTTACGCCATACTCTGCTAATGAGCCGATGATTCGATAAACATAATCCGATAGAATTTGCTTATTCATCATTCAACTTTCCTCCTAATGTACGTAACATCGGTCTAAACTTCACCAATGTTTCCTCGTATTCACTTTGTGGTTCAGAATCTTCCACAATGCCGCCGCCTGCATATAAATAAGCTTTTTTATCTTGTAATAATGCTGAACGAATCGCAACAGCAAACTCACCGTCGCCATCTGCGTTAAGCCAACCAATTGGTGCTGCATATACACCACGATTCATCGGTTCATACTGGCGAATCATCTCCATCGCAACTTCACGTGGTGATCCTCCAAGCGCAGGCGTTGGATGTAATTTTTCAACCATTTGTAAGATTGTTGCATCTTCTTTTAAAATCCCTTCAATTGGCGTATGAAGATGCTGAATATCACGAATCTTTAATAAATCTGGATGATTTGGTAACGTGTACTGTTCACACGTTTCTTTAAATGAATTTGAAATCATATCTACAACATACTGATGTTCTTGTAAATTCTTCGTATCATTTAAAAGAATGCGCCCAAACTCCTCATCTTCTTGAACCGTTGCACCACGTCGAATCGAACCCGCTACACAAGATGAATACGCTTTTTTATGATTTACAAAAACTAGTCGCTCAGGTGTGGCACCTAAAAACAAGTCCTGCCCTTGCTCCTGTGCAAATAAATAACTTTCTGGTTGTTCTTCTGAAAGTTGTGCTAATAAATTCGACGTATTTACTTCCTCGTCAAACGTCAGCGCAAGTGAGCGCGCAATCACGACTTTATCTGCTTGTTTTGCTTTGATTTGATTTGTTACTTGTGTAATAGATTGAAGATATTCCTCTTTATACGGTTCTTCTGTTAATACAACATGTGGTTTGATATACGTCTTTAATGTACGCCCTTTCGCTTGCTCAAGCAATGCTTCTCGTTCTTCTCGTGCAAGCTCAATATCTTCATTTGTAATGACTTCCTCTGATACAAGATGTGTATTCATGTAAAAGCGTCCATTTGACTCTACTAATTGGTGTTTTGCCAGTGCGAAATTCGCATGTGAAAAATTAGCCCATTCATCCGACACACCTTTTTTTGGATCAAAGGTAAAGCTACCAAATAAAATGGGTTGTTGTTTAATTCCTTTTAATGATGTTGAATGAATCAAATGTTTCCATGCTTTTTCAACATCTTCATAGCGAGCATCTGCATCATTACTTTTAATTGTATAAGCATGACCTAGCCCAACTAATGTGAAATCTTTATCTTTGTTTTGCCAATAAAAACATTGTCCCTTAAACTTTTCTTCGCCGATTTCAAAAAATATTAAAGTAGATTGTGTTTCTAACTCTTTCGACTCAATATAAAAGTGGACTGTCGACTGATCAGTTTTACTTAGATCGCCGTTTATCGTCGACAATTTACGATTCATCAAAATTACCTCCGTCAGTAGATTCTAAATCTACTCGTACATACTTACTTCATATACTATCATACAACTTTATAAGCTATTCAGCACATAATAAATCCTAGCTTCTTTCGATTTTAGAAATAAAATGTTGAAAGTTTTCAGCTGCAATTCCTTTTATTTCTTCTGTTGTAAAAATACCCTCTAATGCTTGTAAAAGATTCGGTATTTCTTCTGTTCTCGTAAGATTTTCAACATACAAATCAATTCCCTCAAAATCTGAGCCAAGACCAACTCTAGATGGTGTGATGATTTTAGCAAGATGTTTAATATGCTTTACTAAATCGTCAATTGTCACAGATGCTTCATTACTAATGAAAGGAGGATAGAATACACAATGTACGTGCCCACCTTTTTCAGCGATTGCTCTTAATTGTTGATCATATAAATTACGTGGATGATCTTGAATAGTACGTGCATTTGAATGACTAGCAATCACATATGTTGCTTCTTGCAACGTATCCCAAAAACCTTGTTCATTTAAATGCGATACATCGATAATAATGTGATGTGCATTTAATAAAGCAATGACTTCTCGACCAAAAGGTTTAATTCCTTTTGTAGGATCTTCTTCAGCGCCATAAGCTACTGCATTTTCATGATTCCAAGTTAATCCACATAATAAAATGCCTGCATCTATAAAGGTTTGAAGTTTTCGCAGATCTGAGCCAATCGCATCACAACCCTCTAAACTTAAAACAGCGCCGATTTGATTCGGTTGTAATTGTTCTAATTGTTTCCAATCTGTAATGTGTACCATTTCTTCATAAGGTGTTATGATTTCCTGGTGAAAAATTTCTACTTGGCGAATCGCTTCTAAATATCGTTGATTTTCATTTAGTGTATCGTCTATAAAAATCGCAAATACTTGTAATTTTGTATTTGTCTTTTTTAATTGTTCTAACGTTACTTCTAGCTTCTCATTGTTTTTAAAAGAGATTGGTTCTTCTGCTTGTGATAATGTATAAAGAACGTCACAATGCAAATCAATTATTTCCATTCTTACACCTCGTTTTACTATTCCATTACTTTAACTATATAGATGTTTTAGATATTGTTCTAGTAAATATAAGAAAAAAGTCAAAACAATATCGTTCTGTAACGACATCGTTTCGACTTTTATTTAATAGCAGAATATAATGTTATTGCATCTACAATGTGCATTGGTTCTCCACTTGCAGCCCCTTTCGCATTAAGAGTGATTAATGCGTAAGTCTTTCCCTTTTTATTAGCAACTGAAGCAAGTGACAACCCACTCTCTAATGTATATCCTGTTTTTCCACCTACAAATGTAAAAGAACGCTTTTTATTAGGGCTTATTTTATTAAACAGTGTGCTTGAGAATGAAAAGCCTTGAGGACGTAAATTTGTTTTTTGAACACCGTACTGTTTAGCAGAGAAGATTTCTTTAAATGTTGGGTTTTTCATTCCATATTGAAGCAATTTCATTAAGTCATGTGCAGTTGAATAATGATTGTCATGATGGAGACCTTCAACATTTTCAAAATGAGTTTGATCCATATCAAGTTCTTTTGCTTTCTCATTCATTAAATGAACGAAGTTTTTTTCATCACCTGCAACATATTTTGCAATAGCTAAAGATGCATCTGCTCCTGAAGGTAACATAACACCATATAGTATATCTTCAACTGTCACTTTTTCATTAGGCTTAAATCCAGCAATCGAAGCGTTTGCTTGTTGAATATAATCAAAAATTGAATCGGGAACTGTTACTTGATTTTGTAAATTCGGTATATTTTCTAATGCAACAATAACAGTCATTAATTTTGTTAACGATGCTGGATAGGCTCTTTTTTCAGCTTCTTTTGCATAAAGTACTTGATTCGTATTTAAGTTAATTAAAAGAGCTTCTTTACTTTTAATATTCTTTTTTAAGGTATTTATATTTTGAATAGGTAGCGCTTTATTTTTTTCTTCTATACTTTTTTTCATAGCAATCTGTATGGTTTTTTCATTAGCAAATAACTCCTGAACTTGCATTACGGCAATAATGAATCCAGATAAAATAATCGCTGTCACTGAAATATAAAGAATTTTTTTCATATGAAAACTCCTTACTTTATATGGTTCTATTAATAATAGATATTTGTTAGAATACCCTACCAAATAATTTAAAAAACAAAAAAATAATCGATTGCATATTATATGCAATCGATTATTAGTATGACCCCTACGGGATTCGAACCCGTGTTACCGCCGTGAAAGGGCGGTGTCTTAACCGCTTGACCAAGGGGCCAATATGGCGGAGAAGGAGGGATTTGAACCCTCGCGCCGGTTGCCCGACCTACACCCTTAGCAGGGGCGCCTCTTCAGCCACTTGAGTACTTCCCCATATGGCTCCGTTGGCAGGACTCGAACCTGCGACCCTCTGATTAACAGTCAGATGCTACTACCAACTGAGCTACAACGGAATCATATAAATGGTGGGCCTAAATGGACTCGAACCATCGACCTCACGCTTATCAGGCGTGCGCTCTAACCAGCTGAGCTATAGGCCCATTTTGGAGCGGGTGAGGAGAATCGAACTCCCGACAACAGCTTGGAAGGCTGTGGTTTTACCACTAAACTACACCCGCAATCATGGTGGGTTTGGACGGAATCGAACCGCCGACACTTAGAGCTTCAATCTAATGCTCTACCAACTGAGCTACAAACCCATGATTGATTGTACTTATGTATATTTTTAAAAATGGCGGTCCGGACGGGACTCGAACCCGCGACCTCCTGCGTGACAGGCAGGCATTCTAACCAGCTGAACTACCGGACCATTTTTAATTGGTTGCGGGGACAGGATTTGAACCTGCGACCTTCGGGTTATGAGCCCGACGAGCTACCGAACTGCTCCACCCCGCGATAATAATATTTATATTGTATGGTTAATATGGAGGAGGAAGAGGGATTCGAACCCCCGCGCGGTTTGACCCGCCTGTCGGTTTTCAAGACCGATCCCTTCAGCCAGACTTGGGTATTCCTCCGAGATAGTATATGAAGTTCTTACTTGGTGGACCTTGCAGGACTCGAACCTGCGACCGGACGGTTATGAGCCGTCTGCTCTAACCAACTGAGCTAAAGGTCCTTTAGGTAATATGGCGGCCGAGGGGATCGAACCCCCGACCTCCCGGGTATGAACCGGACGCTCTAGCCAGCTGAGCTAGGCCGCCATAATAATATTGGTTAAAGTTTTAAATTGGTGGAGCCTAGCGGGATCGAACCGCTGACCTCCTGCGTGCAAGGCAGGCGCTCTCCCAGCTGAGCTAAGGCCCCAATATAATGGGTATGTTGTTAATGGTCGGAATGACAGGATTCGAACCTGCGACCCCTTGGTCCCAAACCAAGTGCTCTACCAAGCTGAGCTACATTCCGGAAATGGTGCGCCCGGCAGAAGTCGAATCCACAACCTTCTGATCCGTAGTCAGACGCTCTATCCAATTGAGCTACGGGCGCAAAAATAAGTATATACGGTTTTTAAAAATGGTGCCGAGGGCCGGAATCGAACCGGCACGGTGATCACTCACCGCAGGATTTTAAGTCCTGTGCGTCTGCCAGTTCCGCCACCCCGGCATATTTGGAGCGGAAGACGAGGTTCGAACTCGCGACCCCCACCTTGGCAAGGTGGTGTTCTACCACTGAACTACTTCCGCAATATGCTTAGATATTTTTTATCTGACAGTTATGAAATTATAAGAAACTATGGTGCGGGTGAAGGGAGTCGAACCCCCACGCCTTGCGGCGCTAGATCCTAAGTCTAGTGCGTCTGCCAATTCCGCCACACCCGCATAGTAAATATTAAAGTGGTGAGTCATGCAGGATTCGAACCTGCGACCCTCTGATTAAAAGTCAGATGCTCTACCAACTGAGCTAATGACTCAAAATGGTGCCGGCGAAAGGAGTCGAACCCTCGACCTACTGATTACAAGTCAGTTGCTCTACCAACTGAGCTACACCGGCATATTTTGATGGTGGAGGATGACGGGATCGAACCGCCGACCCCCTGCTTGTAAGGCAGGTGCTCTCCCAGCTGAGCTAATCCTCCATTATATAACAGCCCGGCAGCGTCCTACTCTCACAGGGGGAAACCCCCAACTACCATCGGCGCTAAAGAGCTTGACTTCCGTGTTCGGC
Source organism: Kurthia sp. 11kri321 (assembly GCF_001534765.1). NCBI lineage: Bacteria > Bacillati > Bacillota > Bacilli > Caryophanales > Caryophanaceae > Kurthia > Kurthia sp. 11kri321. The sequence continues at coordinate 712,689 of NZ_CP013217.1, read as the reverse complement.
ATGGGAACGGGTATGACCTCTTTGCTATCGCCACCAGACTATTTTCTTAAGATTTCTCTTAAGGACAAGAATTATTATATCAGTTTAACGAGTGAATGTCAATCGTTTTTCTAAAATAATTTTTATTTTTTCAAAACTGGATAAACGGTTCATTGAAACACACAATTGTTTTGGTTAAGTCCTCGATCG
>NZ_CP013217.1:467500-710000 GCF_001534765.1 Kurthia sp. 11kri321 | reverse complement strand
TCCACTCTGGAGGGAATGAACTTTCAACTACGGGACTGTTACCCTCTATGGTAGGCCTTTCCAAGCCGCTTCATTTAACTCATTCCTTTGTAACTCCGTGTAGAGTGTCCTACAACCCCAAGAAGCAAGCTTCTTGGTTTGGGCTCTTCCCGTTTCGCTCGCCGCTACTAAGGGAATCGAATTTTCTTTCTCTTCCTTCAGGTACTTAGATGTTTCAGTTCCCTGAGTCTGCCATCAAAACGCTATGAATTCACGTTAGGATACTGTTCGATTAAAAACAGTGGGTTCCCCCATTCGGAAATCTCCGGATCAAAGCTTACTTACAGCTCCCCGAAGCATATCGGTGTTAGTGCCGTCCTTCATCGGCTTCTAGTGCCAAGGCATCCGCCATGCGCCCTTAATAACTTAACCTAATTGATTCCAATCTGCTGCGTAATACTTTGTCAGCTACACTTGTTCGAATGCTCATGTACGTATGTACACTCCGCTTCTCACTACGTTTGCTTTCGCGTCTTACTTGCATCTTGAAATAATTTTCACATAAGTTATTAAGCCTAAAAAATTAAAACTTAATAATTCAAAATCTATAAAAGAAATTTGTGTTTGTGTTACTTTCAATGTCGTTTTATCCAGTTTTCAAAGAACAAGGTTTGAAGATCATTTGTATGAGCCTTCAAAACTAAACAGCAAGTAAGATAATCTGTAGAAGACCCAAAGGTCTTTTCCGTTATATTCCTTAGAAAGGAGGTGATCCAGCCGCACCTTCCGATACGGCTACCTTGTTACGACTTCACCCCAATCATCTATCCCACCTTAGGCGGCTGGCTCCTTACGGTTACCCCACCGACTTCGGGTGTTACAAACTCTCGTGGTGTGACGGGCGGTGTGTACAAGGCCCGGGAACGTATTCACCGCGGCATGCTGATCCGCGATTACTAGCGATTCCGGCTTCATGCAGGCGAGTTGCAGCCTACAATCCGAACTGAGAACGATTTTATGAGATTAGCTTACCCTCGCGAGTTTGCGACTCTTTGTATCGTCCATTGTAGCACGTGTGTAGCCCAGGTCATAAGGGGCATGATGATTTGACGTCATCCCCACCTTCCTCCGGTTTGTCACCGGCAGTCTCCTTAGAGTGCCCAACTAAATGATGGCAACTAAGAATAAGGGTTGCGCTCGTTGCGGGACTTAACCCAACATCTCACGACACGAGCTGACGACAACCATGCACCACCTGTCACCAATGTCCCCGAAGGGAAAATCCTATCTCTAGGACGGTCATTGGGATGTCAAGACCTGGTAAGGTTCTTCGCGTTGCTTCGAATTAAACCACATGCTCCACCGCTTGTGCGGGCCCCCGTCAATTCCTTTGAGTTTCAACCTTGCGGTCGTACTCCCCAGGCGGAGTGCTTAATGCGTTAGCTGCAGCACTAAGGGGCGGAAACCCCCTAACACTTAGCACTCATCGTTTACGGCGTGGACTACCAGGGTATCTAATCCTGTTTGCTCCCCACGCTTTCGCGCCTCAGTGTCAGTTACAGACCAGACAGTCGCCTTCGCCACTGGTGTTCCTCCAAATCTCTACGCATTTCACCGCTACACTTGGAATTCCACTATCCTCTTCTGCACTCAAGTTCCCCAGTTTCCAATGACCCTCCACGGTTGAGCCGTGGGCTTTCACATCAGACTTAAGAAACCACCTGCGCGCGCTTTACGCCCAATAAATCCGGACAACGCTTGCCACCTACGTATTACCGCGGCTGCTGGCACGTAGTTAGCCGTGGCTTTCTAATAAGGTACCGTCAAGGTACGTTCATTTCCTAACGTACTTGTTCTTCCCTTACAACAGAGTTTTACGATCCGAAAACCTTCATCACTCACGCGGCGTTGCTCCATCAGACTTTCGTCCATTGTGGAAGATTCCCTACTGCTGCCTCCCGTAGGAGTTTGGGCCGTGTCTCAGTCCCAATGTGGCCGATCACCCTCTCAGGTCGGCTATGCATCGTTGCCTTGGTAGGCCGTTACCCCACCAACTAGCTAATGCACCGCGGGCCCATCCTACAGTGACGCCGAAGCGCCTTTCAACTTCAAAACATGTGATTCGAAGGATTATCCGGTATTAGCCCAGGTTTCCCTGAGTTATCCCGATCTGTAGGGCAGGTTGCCCACGTGTTACTCACCCGTCCGCCGCTAAATCAGAGAAGCAAGCTTCTCGTCATTCGCTCGACTTGCATGTATTAGGCACGCCGCCAGCGTTCGTCCTGAGCCAGGATCAAACTCTCCATAAAAGTAGTTTGAAAGCTCATTTGCTTTGCTAGCGTTATCTTTTGATAACAATTGCTTATTCACTTAACGTGATAAGACTTGTTTGTGATTATCTTCTTGCTTGTTTAGTTTTCAAGGTTCATTCACTAACTCGTGTTAGCGACTTTAATATCTTAACAAAACTTCAAGTTGTTGTCAACATATTTTTTATTTTTATTTTTCGTTGTTTTGTTAATAACTACTTTATACTACCATTTATGCTTCTAAGTTGTCAATAACTTTTTTAACATAATTTTCGAAGTATTATTTCGTTGCTTTCAACGTTGTCTTAACGACATATATAAATATAATATATGCCGTTAAGAAAATCAAGAGTTTTTCTGAAATAATTTCAAAAGTTTTTTACCATCTACTATATAAAGTAGAATACCAACAATTACAATACTTCCACCTATGTACTGTGTAGCGATTAATTTCTCTGCAAATATAAAGTAAGCTAAAATAGATGCGCCTACTGGTTCAAACAAAATAGCAATTGAAATCGTATTAGCAGATACATATTTTAAAGCCCAGTTAAATAAGTTGTGCCCCAATAAATTTGGTACGATGGCTAATAACACAAACCAGAACCAATCCATTGGTCTTGTAACAATAAAAGTTTCCCCTTTAATCCATACATAAAGAGCTAATGTAATTGTACTAACTGTGTAAACAATCATTGTGTATGTTGTCAAACCTACTCGTCTTCTCACATCTTGTCCGAATAACATATAACCTGTTACAAATGCACATGCAATTAAAGCTAATATATCACCGTAAAAGGCTGTACCCCCTACTTTAAAATCTCCCCAACTAATTAATACACTACCTCCAATAGCAATGGCCATTGCTAAAATCCCTTTTGCACCTACTCGATCTTTAAAGAAAAAATATGTACCAAAGACAGCGAATAAAGGCTGTAACGTTACTAATACAGTTGAACTCGCAACAGATGTATAGTTTAATGACTCAAACCATAAGATAAAATGAAATGCTAACAATACGCCTGCAATCGAAGAAAAAATCCAATCTCTTTTAACAAGCTGTTTTAATTCGTGTACATGACGGTTCAAAAATAACGGTAACATAATCAATACGGACAAAAACATACGATAAAAAGCTGTCGTACCAGCTGTTGTATCTGCTAACTTTACAAAGATTGCTGAGGCAGATACAGAGATGACACCGATAAAAATAACTATTAATGGATGCACTATTGGTTTCTCCATGATGTATAACACCCACTTCCTCTATATAACTTTTTCCATTTTATAGTACAATAACCTAAAACACTCACCTATCATATCATAGGTAGTTATGTTGTACGATGCTTTATAAATACTTATTTGAAAGAGTTGATTTTATGGAGTTTTTTGCAGATACAGCTTTTGTTTTAGAATCTACATTAAAAATGGCAATCGCTGCAATATTAAGTTTAATCATCGGGGTAGAGCGTGAATTAAAGAAGAAGCCTGTCGGTTTAAAGACATCACTTGTAATCGCAACATTTAGTTGTCTGTTAACAATTATCTCTGTACAAGCTGTTCATCAAGCAACGCCAGTTCCTGGTATTAACATTACAATGGATCCTCTACGTCTCGCTGCACAAGTAGTTAGCGGTATTGGTTTCCTTGGTGCTGGTGTTATTTTAAGAAGAACTGATGATACAATTAGTGGCTTAACAACTGCTGCTATGATTTGGGGCGCAGCGGGTATTGGTATAGCAGTAGGTGCTGGATTTTATATACCTGCGATTTTATCTGTCCTTGTAGTCTTACTTGGAGTTGAAGTCATTGCACCCATCTTTACAAAGTTCGGCCCGGAACGTCTTCGCTTGCAAGACGTCCAAGTATTGATTCGTTTGGAGAGTATGGAAGATATCGAAAAAGTGATTGATTATCTGGAAAGCAATGAGTTCATTATGGAGAAGTTAAAAATTAAGGACTTAGAATATCCAGATCATGTTGTTTACCATGAAATTAGTGTTCAACTCTCATTCGTTGAAAAAACAGATACTTTTGCTGTTTATAAAAAATTCAAATCACTTCCTTTTATTAATCATATTGAGGTAACTATTCTATAAGAAGAAAGAGGTTTCATATGAAAGAAATATTCCATTTATTAAAACAAGGTAATAAACCTTCTTTACTGGCTGCTATCGTCAATTTAGTTTTAGGCATTGTAAAAGGAGTTGCTTTTTTCTTTACAGGTAACGTTGCGATGTTCGCTGAAATGATGCACTCTCTCGGAGACGCAGCCAATCAGTTTTTTGTATTTATTGGTTCTGCCCTTTCAAAGAAAGCACCTACTCCAAAATTCCCAACTGGATTTGGTCGCGTTGTTAATCTCGTCTGTCTAGGTGCCGTATTAATTGTTGGTATTTTAGCTTATGAAACAATTGTAGAAGGAATTAATCATATTATTCACCCAACAACTTCTACAGGTTTATGGATTACAATCTCGGTTTTAGCAGTCGGGGTTATACTAGAAGGAAGTGTATTAATAAAAGCTGCAACTGAGATTGCACAAGATGCTGGAGAGAAAACAAATCCTCTAACAGCTATCCCAAAAGCGCTTAAACATTTAAAAAATGCGAAACCTGCAACGAAACTCGTCTTTATGGAAGACTCTGTTGCTACAGGTGGTGGTGTCATCGCGATTATCTCAGTTGTGATTTCTCACTTAACTGGATTTGAGGCTGCTGAAGGTATTGCTTCTATCTTAATTGGTTTAATGATGTTCTATGTTGTAGGTACTGTATTTTTAGAAAATGCACGTGGTGCAATCGGAGAAACAGATGAAGAAATGTTGAATCATATCGCTTATCTTGTATCAGATGATCCAAACATTCGTGACATTAAACGACTAGAAGTCATTAAAGAAGGTGAATTCCTACATGTGGAACTCATGGCAGAGGTTGATCCTACTTTATCTTTTGCATATGTCGATGATATTCGGGATCACTTAATGGAGATCTTACTCGCACAAAAGAAAGTATCACGTGTCACGATTCTTTTTGATGAAGATGATGGCGTAACAAATTGGCGACATATTGGCGAAAGACCTGACCAACTGAAAACGAAGGACTAGGAGGTTCATATGAGTCGAACATTATTAATTAGTGATATTCATGGTGAGTTATATCTTTTTAAAGAACTACTAGAACAAGTAAAATATGATGATGCTGATGATGCTAAAGATCAACTTATTTTATTAGGTGACTATATCGACCGTGGTCCTGCTTCAAAAGAGGTACTCGATTTTATTATGACGTTAAAAGAGAATGGCGCAAAAGCGTTGATGGGGAATCATGAGCAAATTATGCTCGATGTATTTGAAAAAGAGAATAAATACGAGTGGGATTTTTGGCTTTATACTGCGGGTGGTTTGGCAACGATGCGTAGTTATGGATTTACTGAAAAAGATTTAAAAAAAGCTGGCGATTTACATGACTTTTCTTTACACAATTTTTTATGCGAAGATCTTATCAAACATTTAGAGTTTATCCGTCATCTTGATACGTCGATTGAACAAGACAATTATATTTTCGTACATGCAGGTGTTGATCCACATATCCCTTTCAATCAAAATACGAAAAAGAGTTTGCTTTGGATTCGCGATGAATTCCACCAAAAATATGAGGGACAAAAAATAGTTATTTTCGGCCATACCCCTACAAAGCATTTACATCAAGATCGCTTGAATAATAAAATTTATTTTGGTGAAAATCGTATTATCGGCATCGATGGTGGTGCAACTTTCGGTGGACAATTGAATTGTCTAGAGCTCCCTTCTCAAAAAGTCTATTTTGTTCAAAAATAACAAAATAGTTCATTTCCCTTTTTAGTAAAATGAAAAACCGGAATCGCGACACAACGCGATTCCGGTTTTCTTATGTTCATATGATTGTTTTGGGAACAATTATACCCAGCCACGGAAGCGAGATGCTTCTGCTGTTTTACGAACGCCTACCATATAAGCTGCTAAACGCATATCAATATTACGTGAAGTGGCTACAGTATAAACATTATCAAATGCTTCTACCATCTTTTTAAGTAACTTTTCGTTTACTTCTTCTTCTGTCCAGTAGTAACCTTGATTGTTTTGTACCCATTCAAAGTAAGAAACTGTTACGCCACCAGCACTTGCAAGTACATCTGGTACAAGTAAAATGCCACGTTCATTCAGAATTTTTGTTGCTTCTGAAGTTGTTGGGCCATTTGCTGCTTCTACTACGATCCCTGCTTTAATACGATGTGCGTTTTCTGCAGTAATTTGGTTTTCAATCGCTGCTGGTACTAGAATATCACATTCTAATTCTAGTAATTCTTTGTTTGAAATTGTATTTTCAAATAGAGTTGTTACGGTTCCAAAGCTGTCGCGGCGATCTAATAAATAATCAATATCTAAACCTTCTGGATCATAAAGTGCACCGTAAGCATCTGAGATACCAACTACTTTTGCACCTAAATCACTCATGAATTTAGCTAAGAAGCTACCTGCATTACCAAAACCTTGGATGACAATACGTGCATCTTTAATATCAATGTTACGACGTTTTGCTGCTTCTTCAATGACGATTGTGACACCTTGTGCAGTTGCTTTATCGCGTCCTAAAGAACCACCTAATACAATTGGTTTACCTGTAATGAATCCTGGAGAGTTGAATTCATCCATTCGGCTGTATTCGTCCATCATCCATGCCATGATTTGAGCATTTGTGAAAACGTCTGGTGCTGGAATATCTTTCGTTGGTCCTACAATTTGACTTGTAGCTCGTACATAACCACGACTTAGACGTTCTAGTTCACCCATTGACATTTGACGTGGGTCACAGATTACGCCACCCTTACCGCCACCATATGGTAGGTCTACAATACCTGCTTTTAATGTCATCCACATTGATAAAGCTTTTACTTCTTCTTCAGAAACATTCGGGTGGAAACGTACGCCACCTTTTGTTGGTCCTACAGCATCATTATGTTGTGCACGGTATCCTGTAAATACTTTTACTTGTCCGTTATCCATTTTGACTGGAATACGCACTTCTAGCATACGAAGTGGTTCTTTTAATAATTCGTACATGCCTTCATCATAGCCAAGTTTTTGAAGAGCTTTTTTAATTACTTCTTGCGTAGATGTGAACAGGTTTAGATTTTCTGCCATTTGATTTTTTCGCCTCTTTACTATTTAATAATTTGCAATCATATGAGAAAGTATTTTTTTGGAAATCCCATCATATTGATTCGCACATATTGTAACACAGTTTAGTTCCATTTTCTCTTATTTTGGGTTTATTTTGAAAACACTTTTTGGATTCTTTCGATTGCCCAATCTAATTCTTCTTTTGTAATGACAAGAGGAGGAGCAAAACGGATAACTGTATCGTGTGTTTCTTTACATAATAGACCTAATTCCATTAATTCTTCACAGTATGGACGTGCTTCTACATCTAGTTCTAAACCGATGAATAAACCGCGACCACGTACTTCTTTAATATGAGGGTTTTTAATTTCACGTAATTTACCCATGAAGTATTCGCCTAACTCTTGAGAGCGTTCAGCTAATTTTTCATCTTTTAATACATTTAAAGCTGCAATTGATACGGCACAAGCAAGTGGGTTACCACCGAATGTTGAACCATGTGAACCTGGATTGAATACACCAAGTACATCTTTATCTGCTACAACACATGAGATTGGGAATACACCACCACCAAGTGCTTTACCTAAAATATACATGTCTGGGTTTACATCTTCCCATTCACAAGCAAACATTTTACCTGTACGTGCAAGACCTGCTTGAATTTCGTCTGCAATAAATAGAACGTTATGTTCACGACAAAGTTCGCGCGCTGCTTTTAAGAAACCAGCTGGTGGTAATACGATTCCTGCTTCACCTTGAATTGGTTCAATCATGAATGCTGCAGTATTTGGTGTAATTGCTTCTTTTAGTTGTTCGATATCACCGTAATCTACTAATTTAATTCCTGATAATAATGGACCGAATCCACGACGATATTCAGGATCTGATGTTAATGATACAGCTAACATTGTACGTCCGTGGAAGTTACCGTTACATGCGATTACTTCTGCCTGACCATCTGGAACGCCTTTTACATCATATGCCCAACGACGCGCAGCTTTGAATGCTGTTTCAACAGCTTCTGCACCTGTATTCATTGGAAGAACCATTTCTTTACCTGTTAATTCGCTAACAGCTTCATACCATGGACCTAATTGATCTGAGTGGAATGCACGTGAAGTTAATGTTACACGATCCGCTTGGTCTTTTAAGGCTTGGATAATTTTCGGATGACGGTGTCCTTGGTTTACCGCTGAGTAAGCTGAAAGCATATCCATATACTTGTTACCTTCTGGATCTGTTACCCATACACCCTCTGCTTCTGAAATAACGATTGGAAGTGGTAAATAGTTTTTTGCACCGATTGAGTTTGTTTGTTCAATAATATTTTGTGTAATTGTCATCTTGTTTTCCTCCTTGTTGTTTATATGTAAACGCTTTATAACAGTGGATAAAAATGAGGGGCGTAAAAACCCCTCATCCACATAAATTAAAATGCTTCTGAAACTGATTTTGATTGCATGTGTAATGTTAAGAAGTCTGGACCGCCTGCTTTCGAGCAAGTACCTGACATGTTATAACCACCGAATGGTTGGTAACCTACGATTGCGCCTGTGCAACCACGGTTAATGTATAAGTTACCTACGAAGAAGTCTTCGCGTGCACGTTCGATGTGTTCGCGGTTTGTTGAAATAACAGCACCTGTTAAACCGTATTCTGTATTGTTCGCAATCGCTAAACCTTCTTCAAAGTCTTTTGCTTTTGCAATCGCAACGATTGGTCCAAAGATTTCTTCTTGCATTAGACGAGCTGTTGGTGCAACGTCTACAACAACTGTTGGATGTACAAAGTAACCAACTGAATCATCTGCTGTACCGCCTACTGCAATACGACCTTCTTCTTTCGCTACATCGAAGTAAGAAGTGATTTTTTTGTATGCTGCTGCATCGATTACAGTTGCCATGAAGTTATCGCCATCTGTTGGATCACCGATTGTTAATTCTTTTGTTAATTCTGTTACACGTTCAACCACTTGATCGTAAACATCTTCTACGATGACTGCACGTGAACATGCTGAACATTTTTGACCCGAGAAACCGAATGCTGATTTTACAATTGCTTGTGCAGCTAATTCTAAATCCGCTTCTTTATCAACTAAGATTGTATCTTTACCGCCCATTTCAGCGATGACACGTTTAATCCAAATTTGTCCTTCATTTAATACAGAAGCACGTTGGTTGATACGTAAACCAACATCACGTGAACCTGTGAATGATACAAAACGAGTACGTGGGTGATCTACTAAGTAGTCGCCAACTTCTGCGCCAGAACCTGGTACGTAGTTCACTACGCCTGCTGGGAGACCTGCTTCTTCAAGAATCTCCATGAACTTATAAGCGATTACTGGTGTTGTTGAAGCTGGTTTTAATAGTACTGTATTACCTGTTACGACAGCCGCTACTGTTGTACCTGCCATAATTGCGAATGGGAAGTTCCATGGTGAGATGACTACGCCAACCCCTAGTGGACGGTAATCAAATTTATTGAACTCGCCTGGACGTGAAAGAACTGGTTTACCGTCTTTTAGTTCAAGCATTTGGCGTGCATAGTATTCGAAGAAGTCGATTGCTTCTGCTGTATCTGCATCTGCCTCTACCCATGGTTTACCTGCTTCAAGTGTCATCATCGCTGACATTTCATGGCGACGACGTTTTGTAATTTCAGCTACTTTGAATAGAATGTCTGCACGAACTGCAGGATCTACTTTACTCCAAGTTTTGAATGTTTCGTCTGCAACTTGCATTGCTTTTTCAGCTAATTCTTGAGTTGCTTTCGACACTGTACCTACAACTTCAGTTTTCTTCGCTGGGTTATAAGAAGTGATTTTATCTTCTGTAACGATTTTTTCGCCACCAATAATTAACGGATAATCTTTTCCAAGTTCTTGTTGAACTTTTTGGATGGCCTCTCTATATGCTTGACGATTTTCCTCTTTCGAAAAATCTGTTAATGGTTCTGTTTTGTATGGAATCATTTCTAGTCCTCCTTTGTGTGTTAAAAAGAAAGCGCAAAAAATATTTGCGTTTCTTTATCCTTTACACTTATAATAATGCAAGAGAATGTTGCGTTTTTCAAGAGAAAAATTGTAATTTTAACAAATTTTTTTACGGAGTGAGCGAAAATATGGAGAAAAACCTTGATTTAACAGTATTTTATGAATTTTTAACCGAACACTCGACAGTAGGGATTCATGCAATTAATGCACAGGGTCAAACGATTATTTATAATGAACAGATGAAAAAAATTGAAGGATTGAACTTAGAGGATATGTCAGATCGTTCCATCTTAGATATTTTTCGTTTTAATAATGCAGATGAATCAACATTACTTTATGTGTTGCAAACAGGTGAGCCTGTGTTGAATATTAAACAAACGTATTGGAATCATAATGGCCAAGAGATTACAACAATCAATGATACATATCCGGTTAAACAACATGATGAAATTGTCGGGGCTATCGAATTTGCACGTGATATTACAACACTTGAGAAATTAGTAAATCAACCTTTACAGCGTTACGGGGAACCCATTACATTTGATGTAATTACAGCTGTTTCACCTGAAATGAAGCGCGTCGTTCAAATTGCAAAAAAAGCTGCTATTGCTAAGTTACCCGTACTTTTAATTGGTGAATCGGGTACTGGAAAAGACTTGATTGCTGAAGGAATTCATTATGCAACTGTTCCAGTGCCTGATGAATTTATTACATTGTATTGCAATCGTTCTGATGAACATATGGTTGAGAAATTAACAAAGCAATTAGAAGAGCATAACAGTTGTACAATCTTTTGCGAACGAATCGAATTTTTATCGCTTGAGCAACAAAAAGGGTTACTTCAAGTACTTGAAACGTATTCAACAGAACATCTTTTCATCGCAAGCGTTGGCAACGATCCCATTGATTTAATTGCTGAACAAGTGCTATTAAAAGATTTATACTATTTCTTTGCATCTGTATCCATTACTGTACCGCCTCTACGTGAGCGTTTGAGCGATATGGGACCTTTCATTCAAGACTATTTAGCACGCTATCGTCGTATTTTCGGTAGTCAAATTAAAGGAGTCACAAATGAAGTAGAACAACTTTTCCAGCACTATGACTGGCCAGGGAATTTGAAAGAACTTGAAGTGTTATTAGATGAGATGAGTACGATGATTTCGAATGAGGAGTATATTACGTATGACTTACTACCACATCATTTTAAATTAAAGGTACAAGAATATCGTGATAGTACGCCCCTTCATGCAGAGGATTTTGTTATCCAAGCTGAACAAGAACTGATGCCTTTAGACAATTATTTACGTGAAGCAGAGGCCTATTATTTAAATAAGGTACTTGATAAATACGGTCATAACATTACAAAAGCTGCTGAGGCCCTTGGAATGAGTCGTCAAAACTTACAATATCGATTGCGTAAATTAAAAAATAATTAAATAAGGATTTAGTTTTCTTTTGAAGTATTTTACCCTATAATCAAATGAGAACATATATTCTCATTTGAAGGGGTGCTTTATTTTATGTGGAGAAAGATTGAATGCGTTGCAATTTATACACAAGATATTGAAAAATCGATTCGCTTTTATGAAATGCTCGGATTAACTAAATCATGGGATACTTTTCAAGATGAACAGAACAAGTGGAGACTTGTAGGAATGACTTTCCCTGATGGCAATTCAGAACTCGTTTTAAAAGATAATCCTGATTTACAATTTTCTGAAACCGAAATTATCGTATCGGATGTGCAAGAAACTTATGAAATGTTAAAAGACAATGAAAAAGTTATATGGATACGCACTCCTTTCTCCAATCACTTAGGGGGACATGTAGCGGTTATGCAGGCTCCTGATGAAAATGTATTTGTTTTAATCGGTAAATAACAGATTGTCACATATAAAAAGAAGAGCCCGGGACATAACAAAATGTTTATGTCTCAAACTCTTCTTTTTAATTTTGTTTAAAAACAATACTACTTTATTCTAACTCGAATAAAATTTTAGAGTAAAGTGGTTGTAGAGATGTTATTCAATTCCAGATTCTTTAATCCACTGATCGAGCTTTTCTTTTAAAGAATTAAATCCGACAGCGTCTCGTTCATTTACTCGATCTTGTAATGACTTACGCGGTGGCAATTCTTTCTTTTTCGGTGGTTTTTCTTGTAGCGCACGAATGGATAAACTAATTTTCTTATTCGCATCTTCTACTTCTAAAATCTTCACCTTTACTAAATCACCGACAGAGATGAAATCTGTAATGTTTTTGACAAAACCATACGTGATTTCAGATATATGCACCAATCCTTGCGTTTGCCCATCTAACGAAACAAAAGCGCCGTATGGTTGAATCCCTGTCACTCTCCCTGTCACCACGTCTCCTACTTTATATTTGTTTGACATCTCGTCATCCCACTTTCTAACTATTCAATTTTAAATGCTGTTATATATTCATTTAGCAGTATAGCACAGCACTGTATGTCGGGCAAAGAATCTACCAATTCACACCACTTTAGAAGATATGAATTTTCTATTTTTACAATTATAGTCATGTATTTTTTCAGAATATTGTTGTAAAATGAAACAATCGTATTTATAAGGAGGATATACATCGTGTCAAAAAGGGATCAATTTGCTTCTAAAATTGGCTTTATCTTAGCTGCTGCGGGCAGTGCGATTGGATTAGGGGCTATTTGGAAGTTCCCATATATGGCTGGTACTAACGGTGGTAGTGTATTTATTATTTTATTTATATTATGTACTTTAGTAATCGGTTTACCTATACTCGTCGCAGAATTTATGATTGGTCGTCGCGGACAAAGTGACGCTGTGACATCATTTAAAAAACAAGCACCTCGTACACCGTGGTTTTTAACGGGTTGGCTTGGCTTTATCTTATCAGGCATTATCTTATCATTCTACAGTGTGGTAGGCGGATGGATTTTAAGCTATCTTGTTCGTGCAATTGGCTTCAAGCTCTCAAGCAATGACGAAAATTTCTTCGCAGAATTATTCGGAAATTTAACGTTGAATGCATGGGAAGTTGTATTAGCACAAGGGGCATTCTTACTTATCGTCATCTTAATCATCTCAAGCGGGATTCAAAATGGTGTTGAAAAAGCAAGTAAATGGATGATGCCTTTACTATTTGTGTTCTTCATCATTTTAGCAATTCGCTCGATGACATTAGACGGTGCAATGGATGGAATTAAATTCATGTTTGTTCCTGATTGGAGCTATTTAACAGGAAAAACATTATTACTTGCGCTTGGTCAAGCATTCTTCTCACTAAGTGTCGGTGTAGCAGCAATGCTCACATATGCTTCTTATTTGAAAAAAGATGTGCGTCTTGGTTCATCTGCTATGAATGTCGCTTGGATGAACATTGGGATTTCAATTCTTGCAGGTCTTGTTATTTTCCCTGCCGTCTTTGCACTCGGCTTCTCGCCAGACCAAGGTCCTGGTCTTGTATTTATTATTATTCCAGCTGTATTCCAACACATTCCACTCGGTTCCATCTTTTTAATCATTTTCTTCATCTTACTACTATTCGCTACAATCACTTCGGCTATTGCAATGCTTGAAATTGTAGTTGCAACAGCAATGGGAAGTAAATTCGAAAAACGTAAAAAGTACGCTTGGTTATGTGGAATTGGTATTTTTATCATTGGGATTCCAAGTGCCTTATCATTCGGAAAGCTAGCGGATGTACAAATTCTAGGTCGCTCAATCTTTGATTTTGCTGATTTCTTCACAAACTCAATTGGTATGCCAATCGGTGCTTTATTAATGGCACTATTTGCTGGTTATCAATTAAAACGCGCAGAACAATTAGAGGAACTACCTGTGAAACCATGGGTATTTACTATTTGGCGTATTCTTGTACGTTATGTTGCACCAATCGCCATCATTATTGTGTTATATCAAGGGATTAAAGGATAATACTCACCAGAATAGGATGGAACAAAACATTTCAATCCCATTTTTAGAATTCGCAACGAAAAACTGGAACCACGCTGTGGCGTGATTCTAGTTTTTTTATGCTCATGTGAGATGATATTTTACACGTATTCCCCAACCCATTCTTTTTATTTAGTTAAACCTTGTAATCAAACTGTCACTTTTTCATGAAATATAATGTTTAAAAGCTTTTTAAAACGTGAATTTATTATTATTAATACTTTTATTTTAAAAAGGATGTGTTGAATATGATGCAACAAGAGATTGCAACCCAATTACGAGTAAGTCGAGCAGAAAGAGGACTTTCACTTGAAGAATTATCGTTAAAAACGAGGATTGGTACTGAAAAATTATTACGTTATGAAACAGGTGAAGAAATTCCGACTGAACCGACATTACTCATGTTATCAAATGCACTTGAAATTCCTGTTGCAAACTTGGTGGATGGTCTACATGATGAATAGATACAAAAAAGGAGGTACAACCAATTAAATGGTGTAACTCCTTTTTCTATGTATTCATTTCGCACTACACAATACTGTATTTCACATTTTGAATATGCTACTATTAATTCGTAATACGAAATTTTATAAAATACTTTTCATTTCAAATTTAATGGCAAGTAATTTATATGAAATTTCCACACACTTTTCGAGCGGAATCCATTGTTGGAAAGAATGTTGGTAGATTTCTTGAATGCTTTTACCTAAATCAGATGGATCGTCTACTTGTTGCAACGTAGTTAAGACTTGTTCTGCTTCTACCTGATAGGATTCACGTTCTAGGTTTAAAGGATTCCACTGTTCAACCATGTGAATCACTTTTCTATTCATTTCCTTTACATCCATGTTGTTCACCTACATATTTTATTTTGATAAAGGACATGATAACATAATTACGAACAAAAGTGCACAAAAGAGCAAATGCTGACAGAAAGAAGGGGTATGAATGTTTAATTTTGACGAAACTTATTCACGTAGAAATACAAGCTCACTTAAGTGGGATTTAATGGAGAAGATTTATTCTATTCCAGATGCTTCAAAAATTATTCCAATGTGGGTAGCAGATATGGACTTTGCTGCACCTGAAACGATTACGAACGCTTTAAAAGCACGTATGGATTTCCCGCTATTCGGCTACACATTTGAAGATGAGGCATGTGCTTCTTCTGTAACTTCATGGCTAGCACGTCGAAACGACTGGCATGTACCAACAGAATCTGTACTTTATCATCAAGGCGTTGTGCCTGCTATTTCAACAATTGTTGAAGCTTTTACGAATGAAGGAGATACTGTGCTTGTGAATGCACCCATCTATCCTCCATTCTTTAATGTACCTAAAAAACTAAATCGCCAAGTAGCCTATGCACCACTGCATGAAGAAAATGGTGTCTACACATTCGATTTTGAATCTTTTGAAGAGCAAGCTAAAAAAGATGATGTTAAACTGTTCATCTTCTGTCATCCACATAATCCATCTGGAACGGTTTGGTCTGAAGATGTTCTGAAAAGAATTGATACAATTTGTGCTGAAAATGGTGTCATTGTACTTTCTGACGAAATTCATAGTGATTTAATTCTAAACGGTACACAACATATTCCATTCGCAAAAGCTTCTTCACATGCTGATAATGTCATCACATGTGTTGCACCAACAAAAACATTCAATATCGCTGGTATTCAAGCTGCTATGATGATTGTAACCGATGCAAAGAAACGTCAAATAATTCGAAAAACAATGGAAAGTCATAGTCAAATGGGTCTTAACACATTTGCTTTAACAGCTGTACAAGCTGCTTTCTCCGAAGAATCTGAAGCATGGTTACATGCTTTAATCGATTATCTAAATGAGAATGTACGCTATGTCATTGATACCATCACACAAGAACTTCCAAAAATTAACATAAAACATCCTGATGCAACGTATCTATTATGGTTAGATATGCGCCAAACAGGTATGACTGAAAAAGAAATGATGCAAAAACTATTAGATGCAGGGGTCGCACTTGATCCCGGTACAAAATACGGTGCACCATTCGATGGTTTCCTTCGAATGAACATCGCTTGTACACGCGAAACTTTGAAAGAAGCTGTAAAACGCTTTATTCAAGCATTATCGTAAGCATCTCGTAGGTCAAAAAAAACTCCGATATGCTACGGCATATCGGAGTTTTATTATGCATTATTTTTCAATTACTTTAATGCTCTTAATTGAGATATCTTCTACTGGTTTGTCACGACCGTCTTTTTCTACGTCAGCCATTCCATCTACAACATCCATGCCACTTACAACGTGACCGAATACTGTATGTTTACCGTCTAACCATGGTGTACCGCCGTTTTCAGCATAAGCTTTGATTACTTCTTCTGGGTAATCATAATCTTGCATTTGTTTTAACATGTTTGAAGGAACATTTTTCGCTTGTACGATGAAGAATTGTGAACCGTTTGTTCCTGGACCCGCATTCGCCATTGATAATGCGCCGCGTAAGTTCATTAACTCAGGGTTGAATTCATCTTCAAATGTTGAACCATAAATTGATTCGCCGCCCATACCTGTACCAGTTGGGTCTCCACCTTGAATCATGAAATCTTTAATAATGCGGTGGAAAATAATACCGTCGTAGTAGCCATTTTTTGCATGTGTTACAAAGTTTTCTACTGTTTTTGGCGCTAACTCTGGGAATAATTTGATTTGAATTGGACCCATTGTTGTATCCATTTCAACTAGGATTTCATTTTCTTGTACTTCTTGGTTTAATTGTGGAAACATAATTGTCTCTCCTTTTATACGATAAGTTTATGCATTTTCTCAAAAGGGAATTTTAAGCGATACACGCGAAAATACCTTCTGAATTGTACCGTCATATTCTATCATAAAAACCATTTTAATTCAGTGTTTAACTACATTTTCATTAATATATAGAAAGAACGTGATTTTATGAGTCTTCAAAAACGCAATTTTATCATCATTTGGATTTCCAATCTCTTAGTCGCTGGAACGATGACGATGATTATGCCCTTCCTCTCTTTATACATCGAAACACTCGGTCATTTTTCAGAAGGCTATGTTCAAAAATGGTCGGGCTTAATCTTCGGAGCTACTTTTATATCTGCTTTTATCATGTCACCTATCTGGGGACGAATCGCAGATAAGTATGGCTATAAGCCGATTCTTATCATCAACGCCATCGGTCTAGCCATTAGTATTCTTCTGATGGGGTATGTAGAGAATGTTTGGCAATTCTTCTTCCTTCGTTTAGCAATGGGTGTCGTTACAGGATTTATCCCCACTTCACTCGCTTTCATTAGTACACAAACGGAGAAAAAAGAAGCAGGTAAGACACTTGGAACACTTCAAATGGGAAGTGTATCTGGTTCCCTATTCGGTCCTATTGTAGGTGGGCTATTAGCCGATGCTTTTGGTTTCCAATACACTTTCTTCATCACATCTGCTTCTGTCTTACTCGCTGGTATCATCATCTTCTTCGGTGTAAAAGAAGTACGCGCAGCTGTAAGTAAAAAAGCACGTCAAATCTATTCACGCAGACAAGTACTCCGTGGTATTTTTAAACACCGCTTATTATTCAATGTCATGCTGATTACATCGCTTATTCAAATCGGGAATTTCTCCATTCAACCACTTCTTTCTTTATATGTGGCTGATTTAACGCATGATGTCACACAAGTGACTTTCTTAGCTGGTTTAACATTCAGTGCAGCTGGTCTTGGGAATATTCTATTTGCACGTTTTTGGGGGCGTTTAGGTGATCATATTGGTTATGAAAAAGTACTGTTCATCTTACTAGGTCTCGCTGTTATCTTCATGATTCCACAAGCTTGGGTTACAGCTCTATGGCAATTAATTCTTTTACGTTTAGTTTATGGAACGGTACTTGGTGGCTTAATTCCGATTACAACAGCACTCATTCGTCGTGAGGCACCTGTTACTGTCCAAGGAGAAGTAATGGGTTACAATACGAGCTTCCGATTCTTCGGTAACATTATCGGTCCACTAATCGGTGGCTTTGTAAGTGGTATTTTTTCTATCTCTGCTGTTTTCTATGTGACTGCAGCACTATTTTTCATCGCATGGATTATTTTATACGTCGTAGACAAGAAACCTTTACAAGATTTGGACGATATAATAAAAGGTAAGTCATAAACTTACTTTTTATGCTATGCTATGACGGTATAATTTACATTGAAATCATATGAGGAGGATTGACTGTGAGAAAGGCACTCGGCATTATGCTGATTATTTGTAGCTTGCCTCTGCTCATCTTTTTATTTAATAAGATTGGTATAGAACTCATTTCAGCAAAAAATTTTAGTAAGCAATTCTCCTCCGCCATTGAAATTAAGGATCAACAACCGATTAATCCTACACTATTAAAAGACCAAGATAATGTTCTCTTTTCAGAAGAATACTCTGAATGGCGTGACCCATTAAAATTAGGCGATATTCCATCATTCGCACAGCAACTATTCGTTTTATCGGAAGATGCAGGTTTTTATGACCATATTGGATTTGATTTAACAGCAATCATGCGTGCAGTCATGGCAAATCGTTCAAGTGGTGAGACTTCACAAGGTGGTAGTACTATCACACAACAACTCGTTCGTATGCGCTATCTATCGCAAGAAAAAACGTATGAACGAAAAATGCTCGAATTATTTTATGCTTATGAGTTAGAGAAAAAAGAATCTAAAGATGAGATTTTAAATGATTATTTGAATGAAATGTATTTTGCAAATGGTGTTTATGGTGTGGGTGCTGCTTCAACCTATTATTTTAACAAGCCCTTACCAGAACTTTCAAAAGCTGAAATGGCTTTTATTGCAGCGATTCCGAATAACCCAAGTCTATATGATCCTCTTCGAAACTTTGAAAATACAAAAAAGCGTCAAGAACGATTACTAGATAAGATGGTTGAGAAAGAAATCTTAACAGAAGAAGAGGCAGCGAAGTTCAAAAAGGAAACCATTTCAATTTCAATCAAAAAGAAAACACAAAAATATCCTGAATATAGTACATACGTTATGTATGAACTCAGAAGTTTAATTTCAGAGGTAGATGGCTATCATAAACAATTTGAACAAGCGAAGACAGGCGCTGCTTTTGCAGCAGTTAATAAAGCATTAACAGAACGTGTAAATGAAGTTTTACACAATGGTTTGATTATCGAAACGAGTTTAGATCGAAAGAAACAACGTCAAGTAACAAAAGGTGCTAATACAATCTTAAGTGGTCGTGGTAAATTGCAAGCAGCTGGAACTGTTATTGATAACGAGCGTCGCGAGATTGTCGCAGTATACGCTGGAAAAGGTTATGAGAAATATGACTTTAATCGTGCTTATCAAGCAAAACGTCAGCCAGGTTCTGCAATTAAACCGATTTTAGATTACGGCCCTTATTTTGAAAACTATCGTGTAACACCTGATTCAACGATTGATGCTTCCCAATATTGTGTAAACGACTATTGTCCACAAAATTATGGTAACGAAAAGGTTGGTATTGTTTCATTAGAAAATGCATTCAAAAATTCGTATAATACAGTAGCTCTTCGTATCTTCGATCGTGTCGGCATAAAAAAAGCGTTCAATTACATGCAACCTTTCACATTTGATCGTGCAACGAAAAAAGACTTGTATTATACAGCTGCGCTTGGTGGATTCACCGATGGTATGTCCTCTGTTCAATTAGCAGATGCCTACACTTCTTTTATCAATGGGAACTATTCTCGTACACATGCGATTCGTGCTGTTAAAACAAGAAGTGGTAAACTTTTATATGAATGGCCAGATAAAAAAGAACAAGTTTGGGCTCCATCAACTGTCACATCTATTCGTCAAATGATGAAAGCAACAGCTGATTCTGGTACAGGTGTAGGTGTTCAAGCGAGCAGTAGTTATTTGGGAGTCAAAACAGGTACAACAAATGACTACCGAGATTATTGGATGGCTGGTTTGACAGGTCGTTATACAAGTGTTGTATGGCTTGGATATGACAAACCTGTTCAAATGAAAGATCTTGAAAAAGAAAAAATCCACCATAAATTATTCAATGTAATGGTGCAATAAAATATAAACAGGCTGGGACATAAGTGCAAAAAATACATCCCACATGAGCATAAGAAAAACTGGAATCGCGCTGTGGCGCGATTCCAGTTTTTCGTTGCGAACGCTAAAAAGGGAAGTGAAATGTTTCGTCCCAGTCTGTTTTGTATTTTACGATTTGAATGGCAAACTCGAAATAATCCCATTGTATAATTTTAATCCTGCATACACAACGAGCGTTAAAATAATCGCCCATACAACAATTTCAAAAAGCATAACACCAATGGATGCACCGAATGATACATGTACACTGATTTTATAAATAATATAAACAAAATAAATAAAGACAGTTGTAATAAATATGCCTCCAAGTATATAAATATTTGAAATACCTACTGCCGAAACCAGTGCACCGAAGAAGAAAATTACATTTCCACCACGAATCACAATCAAACTTTTACCATCCATATCTTTCGAAAAGAATAGCATGCCCATCTCGTGAATGGTCTCGCCGATTAATTTAAGAGCTGAAAAAATCATGAAATAAACTGCTGCAATAACAATTAATAGGAACACACGCAGTTGAATTTCAGATAGAAACTCCCGTACCCCCGCATATACACCAATTTTTTTAAATAGGACTAAACTTTCTGTTACGGAATACAATCCGAATGTTAAACTAAAGAGAATGATGGTAATTAACGGTAGATAGCCATAGATATATGGATTCTTCATAAAAAAATTTTACCTCGATTTTCGCGTAATTTTTTGTCTGTTTCTTCATATTTATAATATCGGAAAAATAGATTCACAATCAAGCGGGAATCCATTTGCCGAACCATGCAAAGCGCTCATTTATGAGCTATACTGTTGTTTAATCCATTGATTATTATTTGAAAGGGGGATTATAGTGAATCAAGTTCTACTCATTTTCCTACCCGTTTTATTTGCACTCTTCGTGCCACTACTTTATAAAACGTTCTCACGTATACATACGGGTTGGTTTGTTTTATTGGTTCCACTTACGCTCGCAATATACTATGCGCGCTTTATTCCAAACATTACAGAAGGTCCTTATACATCTACCTTCTACTGGGTAAAGTCACTCGACTTATCCGTAACATCTTATTTAGACGGTCTTAGTTTACTGTTCTCTTTATTAATTACCATTATTGGTTCATTAGTTGTTTTATACTCGATTTTTTATTTGGATCGAAAAAAAGAACAGCTGCATAATTTTTATTTCTATTTACTAATGTTCATGACAGCCATGCTTGGCGTGGTTCAATCCGATCATTTAATTAGTTTATATCTATTTTGGGAATTAACATCGATTTCATCTTTCCTACTGATCGGTTATTGGTACAATCGCGATCGATCTCGTTTTGGTGCGCTTAAATCGATGATGATTACTGTTTTTGGTGGTCTGATGATGCTCGGTGGATTTTTACTTCTTGCACAGGCAGGTGGTAGCTATTCCATTCGTGAATTGATTGCAAATGGTTCAGTGATTGCTGATTCGCCCTACTTCATTTGGATGATTGTACTCATTCTATTAGGTGCATTTACAAAATCTGCTCAGTTCCCATTCTATATTTGGTTACCAGATGCGATGGAAGCACCAACACCAGTTAGTGCATACCTTCACTCTGCCACAATGGTAAAAGCAGGGATTTACTTAGTTGCACGTCTAACACCATTATTTGCAGTGAGTGAATATTGGATTTGGCTCGTTGTTTTAAGTGGTTTGATTACATTATTCTGGGGTTCATTCTTCGCTGTAAAGCAAACCGACTTAAAAGGAATTCTCGCATTCTCGACTGTCAGTCAGCTAGGAATGATTATGGCGATGCTTGGTGCAGCGGGGATTGCATTCCATGTAGAATCTCCACAAAAGACAATTTTTGCATTTGCTGCCTATGCGGCTATTTTCCATCTTGTGAATCACGCCACATTCAAAGGTAGTTTATTCATGGTTGCCGGAATTGTTGATCATGAAACAGGTACACGTGATATTCGAAAACTTGGTGGCTTAATGAGCTTAATGCCAATTAGTTTTACAATTGCTGCAATCGGTAGTTTAGCAATGGCTGGTTTACCACCATTCAATGGATTTTTAAGTAAAGAATTATTTTTAACTTCTATGCTTTCATTAAAAGAATTTTCACTATTCAATTTTTCAACATGGGGTCCTATTCTTCCATGGGTCGCATTTGTTGCAAGTATTTTTACATTTGTTTACTGTCTATACTTCTTGTATTACACATTTATGGGCAAAGGAAATACAAGCAAATTACCGAAGAAGCCACATGAAGCACCGATTGGTATGTTAATTTCGCCAATTATTTTAGCTTCACTTGTTGTAGCAATCTTCTTCATTCCAAATGTTATCGGTAAATACTTCATTAAACCAGCTGTTCTTGCCATGCAACCACAGCTTTATGAAACAATTGATGATATTCCAATTCATGTACAAGCTTGGCATGGTTGGACAACTGAACTACAAATGACAATTGGTATTGTTGTCATCGGGTTCTTACTCTTTATAACACTTAAAAAATGGCAACCCATTTATCGTTTCGTATCAGAAAAATGGTCGTTGAATGGTCTTTATAACCGTTTAATGCGTTTTGCGGACGTAGATAGTCAGAAATTATCGAATCTTTATATGACAGGTTCGATGCGCCACTACTTAATGTATATGTTCGCTTTCATGGTTGTCGCTGTTATTTCGACATTGTTTATGAGTAATGGATTTAACTATAGTACAGCGAATACAGCAGAGGTTGGTATTTTTGAAATTGCAACCTTAATTGTCATGATTATTGGTACATTAACGGTACTGATTGCACGCACACGCTTAACTGCAATTATCGCACTTGGCGCTGTCGGTTACTCGGTTGCATTATTCTTTATTATTTTCAATGCACCTGACTTAGCGCTAACACAATTAGTAATCGAAACTGTATCAGTTGCGCTATTCCTATTAGCTTTTTATCATCTTCCAAAAATGTCACGTCACGAAGAACGTATGCCATTTAAAATTAATAACTTTTTAATTGCGCTTGGTGTTGGCGTCATGGTGACACTTGTTGCACTATCTGCACAGTCACAAAAATTACTTCCATCCATCAGCCAATATTATAAAGATACGGTTTATACAAAAGCAGGTGGCGGTAATATCGTCAATGTAATTCTTGTTGACTATCGTGGATTTGATACATTATTCGAAATCACTGTACTCGCAATCGCTGGTATGGCGATTCTTGGCATGATTAAATTACGTCGTCCAAAGAAGGAGAAGAAAACACATGAAACTAAATAACGTCATTTTAAAAACAACCACACAAGTTGTATTTTTCATGATTTTCCTTTTCTCCATTCATATCTTCTTTGCAGGACACTTCTCTCCTGGAGGCGGATTTGTTGGTGGACTTCTTACAGCAAGTGCACTTGTGTTACTTCTATTAACATATGATTTAAAAACGGTACAGCAGTTATTACCAATCAACTACACAACAATGACAGCGATTGGTTTACTCCTGTCATTAGGTACAGCTGCTACGTCTGCCTTTTTGGGCGATGCGTTCTTTAAACATTATTTTGATCATTTCACACTACCATTATTCGGCGACACAGAACTACATACAGCGATGTTATTTGACCTCGGTGTTTATCTGGTCGTTGTCGGTGTCACAATGATTATTATTCAATCGATTGGAGGGGATGAATAATGGAAGTTGTCATGTCCTTTGCTATTGGATTTTTATTCATGGCTGCTGTCTATTTAATTCTTTCTAAAAGTATTTTACGTATTATTATCGGTACAGGCTTATTAAGTCATGGTGCGCATTTACTCATCTTAACAATGGGTGGTCTAGGCGGTGA
Source organism: Kurthia sp. 11kri321 (assembly GCF_001534765.1). Taxonomy (NCBI): domain Bacteria; kingdom Bacillati; phylum Bacillota; class Bacilli; order Caryophanales; family Caryophanaceae; genus Kurthia; species Kurthia sp. 11kri321. The sequence continues at coordinate 685,653 of NZ_CP013217.1, read as the reverse complement.
AGCACCTCCTGTTTTAGCAGATGGTGTTACAAATATGGCGGATCCTCTACCACAAGCCTTAATCTTAACAGCGATTGTGATTAGCTTCGGTGTCACAGCCTTCTTCTTAGTACTTGCATATCGTGCATATCAAGAGCTTGGAACAGATAACTTAGATGAAATTAGGAGGATTTTAGCAGATGATGACTAACTTTTTATTAACACCAATCATTCTTCCTTTTTTCACAGCCATTCTTTTAATGTTCGCTCCGAAAAAAGTATATTATCAACGTGTCGTAACACTTGTTAGTTTGATTTTAACGACAGCTTGTGCAGTTTACTTAATTCAAACGATTCACACAGAAGGCATCCAAGTTGTTACATTTGGTAACTGGCCGGAACCATTCGGTATTACGATGGTTGCTGATATGGTCGCGATGCTACTTGTTACGACAAGTGTTATCGTTGCACTATTTACAGTTTGGTATAGTTTCAAATCAATCGGTATTGAACGTGAAAAATTCTTCTACTATCCTGGTGTACTTTTAATGCTAACAGGTGTTAACGGAGCATTTTTAACAGGTGATATTTTCAACTTATTCGTATTCTTTGAAGTATTACTTATGGCTTCTTATTTACTGAGTGTATTAGGCGGGGAGAAAGGTCAGCTACGTGAATCCATTAAGTATATTCTCGTAAATGTTATTTCTTCAGCACTATTTGTTATTACAGTAGCCTTCTTATATTCTGTAGTTGGTACATTGAATATGGCGGATATTTCAGTGAAAATTGCCGAACTGAATCAACCAGGAATTATTACAACAATTGGCGTACTATTCTTAATCGTTTTCGGATTAAAAGCAGCCATCTTCCCATTATTCTTCTGGTTACCGAGTGCTTATGCTGCACCACCGGTTCCTGTTCTTGCACTATTTGGAGCCCTCTTAACAAAAGTTGGTGTATACGCAATTACGCGTACATATACGTTATTCTTCGTACATGATACAGGTTTTACACATACACTCTTACTCGTATTAAGTTGTTTAACGATTTTAGCGGGATGTATTGGAGCGCTTTCGACATTCAATGTTAAAAATATTATCATCTATAATATTGTGATTGCAGTTGGGGTTATCTTATATGGTGTCGCACAAATGAATGAAGATGGCTTGATGGGTGCGATGTTCTATATCGTTCATGATATGTTCATCAAAGCCGCACTATTCTTCTTAGTTGGTATTATGATTGTCGTGACTGGCACAGCCAATTTGAAAAAGATGGGTGGTATTATGCGCACCTATCCAACGCTCGCTTGGACCTATTTAATCGCTGCATTTGGTCTTGCTGGTATTCCACCATTAAGTGGCTTCATCGGTAAAATGTTGATTGTAGAAGGCGGACTTGCAGCTGGAAATCTATGGTCTAGTCTTTGGATTTTACTATCTAGCTTAATCGTGCTACTATCCGTTATTCGAATCTTTATTTACGGCTTCTGGGGTGAAGCAAAAACACTCGTTCCAAAAGAATCGAGAACGCATTATAAACAACTCTTGATTCCAAGCATGCTACTTGTTTTATTAACGGTAGCATACGGCGTAGGTGCAGAATGGATTACACCGTATATGCAAGACGCCGCAGAGGTACTATTACATCCATCTGTTTATACAGATGCGGTATTAAAGGAGTGATTGACGCATGGCAATTCAAGTACTATTGAATTTTTTCCTTGCATTCATTTGGATGTTTTTATCCATTAACTTCACACCCCAAGGCTTTGTTATTGGCTATTTACTCGGGATTATTATGCTCTTCATTATGCGTAACATGTTCCCTTCTCGTTTTTACATCGACCGACTTTGGTCTGCAATTCGCCTTGCATTCTTATTTCTAAAAGAATTGTGGTTGGCCAATATTGCAGTTGTGAAAATTGCACTCGCACCTAAAATGGACATGGAGCCTGCTTTCTTCGCTTATCCGACTATTTTAGAAAAAGAATGGGAAATTACATTATTGTCAAGCTTGATTACATTAACGCCTGGTACGATTGTTGTACATGTATCAGACGATTCAAAAACACTTTATATTCATGCGATTGATATTGATGATGTCGATGACACAATCGAGTCAATTAAACAATCATTTGAAAAAGCTATCTTGGAGGTGAGTCGCTCATGATGGATTACTTCATACTTATTCTCATCGTTCTGATCTCACTTACGATGATTCCTATTATTTACCGCTTAGTGAAAGGACCTACTGCACCTGATCGTATTATTGCGCTTGATGCAATTGGTGTTTGTATTATCGCTTTAGTCGGTCTATTTTCTATCTATGTGAAAACAAGTTTTTATGTGGAAATAGCATTACTATTAGCGATTCTTTCTTTCATTGGCACGACAGCCTTTTCTAAATTCTTAGAGAAGGGAGATATTATCGAACGTGACAATTCTAATTAATACCTTAATTGTTATTTCACTGGCGCTAGGAACGTTTTTTATCATTGTGACAGCAATTGGTCTACTTCGTTTCCCAGACGCTTATACACGCGCTCATGCTGCTTCTAAGAGTGCCACACTAGGTGTTATGTTCATCTTGATTGGTACTTTCATTCATTTCTGGTCTGTAGAGGGCGTTTATAACCCAAGAATTCTACTGGGGATTTTATTCTTGTTCGTTACAGGTCCTGTGGGTGGGCACTTAATGGCACGCGCTGCTTACTTTTCAGGTGTTAAACCATGGAAAGGTACAGTACAAGATGATTTAAAAGCAGAGTATCTCCGTAAAAAAGCAGAAGAAGAACAAATGACTAAAAAATAATAAAGAGACCAAAACGACTCGAGAGTTCGTTTTGGTCTCTTTTACTATCGATATTTATTATATGTCAATTTCTTGTTCAGTTTGACGCATAATATAAGTTGCAAGCGAACGTACCATGACACCTGTACCGCCTTTTGGTCCTAAGTCATGCGCTGCATTCGCGTCTGATGTACCTGCAATGTCTAAATGAATCCACGGTGTATCTCCAACAAACTCACGGATAAATCCACCACCAAAAATCATATGACCATCGCCACCTGGTGAGTTATTTAAATCCGCTATATCTGACTTACGTACGCGCTGTAAATCATTCTTTGTCAGTGGCATCAACCATGTAAACTCATTGGTTTCTTCAGTTGCTGCTAAAAATTCTTGATAAAATGCTTCATCATTTGTTAATGCACCTGTTTTATCATAACCAAGCGCTGTAATCACACCGCCTGTTAATGTAGCTAAATCAATGATTGAAGAAGCTCCCTGTTGTTTCGCATAAGCTACTGCATCTGCTAAAACAAGACGACCTTCCGCATCTGTATTTAAAATTTCAACCGTTTTGCCACTATAAGTTGTAATGACATCATCTGGCTTGAATGCACTCCCAGAAATCATATTATCTGTTGCGCCAATAATTGCCATAACATTATGGTTTGGTCGTAATTCACCGATAATACGCATCGCACCGAGAACTGCTGCTGCTCCGCCCATATCGCCCTTCATACCAACAATACCAGTCTTCGTTTTTAATGAATAACCACCTGTGTCAAATGTTACTCCTTTCCCTACAAAGGCAGTTACATTCGTCCATTCTTCTCGTGGTTGATATTTCATCGTAATAAGACGTGGTTCCTCTTGTGACCCTTTATTGACTGCTAAAATTGCACCCATTCCTAATTCTTCTAATTCAGTTTTTGTTAATATTTCTATTTCAAAATCATATGTAGCCGCAATACCTTTTGCATAATCTGCTAATAGTGGTGCTGTTAAAATATTACCTGGTAAATTCACTAGACGCCTCGCTTCATTTACAGCTTGACCATAAATTTCACCCACTTCTAATGCTGCACGTATGACGATGTCTTCTGCATGCGAAATAAACTTCACTTCTTCTAAATAAATTGCAGGAATATTTTCAGAGGTGCGATAATGGTCCATTTTATAATGCCCCATCACAATACCTTCCATCGCAATTGATGCAACATCTTCTGTCGTGATATCATCCGTTACGAATGAATCTATCCAGATTGCGAAATTTGATAGACGAAGTTGTTGAATTTCTTTCCCTACTAACCCAAAAGCTTGTCTTAGTTCTTCAGGTGTTAAATGTTTACGGTTTCCTAGACCAACATATAAAATACGTGGTACACGTGTAAGTGTTGTCGGTAGTTTTGTTCTCTTTTTTAAACCAACTGCAATATCATCTGATTTAAGCCACGTATTTGTTTGTTCACCAAACACCTCTGTAAATGTATTCCATTCACTTAAGTTTGTTTGATGCTCAGACACTCCTACAATAAGTAAATCTGCTGTTACATTCTCTAATGTCTGTTGTGTAAATTGCATACAATACCATTCCCCCATTCATTTTTTCTCTCTCTTTTATTATTCAATATTTTTATATAGAAAGCCAATCATTCATTCGAAATACGAAACATAAGCATTAAAAATATAATTTATAAGCAGTATAGCCAAAAATATTATCTTTCTCAAGTTCACCTAATCGTAATGGTTTAGCCATTAAATCTAACTCTAATAATTCCAAAATCATCAAAGAAGTTCGCTTATCTTCTCTCAATTTTTCTGGTGACATCCAGCAAGCTTCATATAGTTCATCTAATTGAGGTATAATCTGTTGTTGCGCTGAATGTGCTGTTAATAAGAAAACTGCTAAATTGTCGCTAATATCATATTTTAATACGCCTGTACGAAATCCTAAAAATCCTTGTAGTGCTGGTTTTACATTCGTTTCTTCCTCTAGTTCACGCAGACAAGCCTCATCAACTGTTTCACCTGGTTGTACAAAGCCTGCTGGCAATGACCATTTGCCATCTAACCCACCATATCTTTTCATAACCACTAGCCATTCACCTGATTCATTCACAACAAGTCCTGCTACACCAAGCCATACTCGTGTACGTTCATTCGGATCCATTCGTATCACCTCTCTCGAACAATCATTTTCCTCTACCATTCCCTTAAATTCGTTCGGTTCATACCTTTTTCTCTCACTTTTGCAATCTGACGTTTGTTTTTTATCATGAAGGAAATATTTTATGTAAAAAGAAAAAGGAGGTTTTTATATGAAACAACTCGATTTAACTTTTTTCAAACTCGGCCATCATCTTTTACAAGCAAGTGAGGAATGTCATTATTATCGCTTTCAATTAGCAGAAAATCCACTACAAGCCTCAAACTACGGTGAAATTTTCATGCCGAAAGAGGCAGAAAAGCCGAGTCGTATTATTTTTTATGATGAACACCATCAAACAGAACAATTAGATGAAACACCTTCATGGTTTATGGACTGCTTTAATATTTTAAAGCGCTCATACCATGTTTAATACATTAAAAAAATCGAGAACTCGGTCCATTCCGAATTCTCGATTTTATTTATACTTTAAACTTTCTCACCAATATTTGAAGATTTTCTGCCATATCAGATAATGATGCAGAAGATGCTGCAATTTCTTCCATTGCTGCTAATTGTTCTTCTGTAGCAGAAGCCATCTCTTGCGTCCCTTGATCTGTTTGTTCTGTAATTTGTTCTAGAATAGATGTTTGTCGTGCCATTTGTTCGGTACTCCTATTCATTACATTGAATGACTTTGTTACCTCTTGCATTTTTGTAGCAGTTTCTGCAATCGATTGTTGAATCGACTCAAATGATGTACCTGCTACTTTTACAAGTCCTATTCCAGCTGTTACTTTATTCGTAGTTGCATTCATCGAATGAACTGTTTGAGCGGTCTCTTGCTGGATAGTCGCAATTAAATCTGAAATTTGCTTTGCAGATTCTGCCGATTGTTCTGCTAACTTTCTTACTTCCTCGGAAACAATCGTAAAACCACGCCCATGTTCTCCTGCTCGAGCTGCTTCAATTGCAGCATTGAGTGCAAGTAGATTCGTCTGTTCTGCAATGGCCGTAATGGTATCCACAATTTGACGAATTTCACTCGAACGTTCACCTAAGTGTGTTACATCTTCTGATAAATTACTTACCGTCTGATTGATTTCATCCATTTGAGTCGTCATATTACTAATCGCTTTTGCGCCTTCTATCGCTTGTTCAGAAGCAATTGTAGCTGTTTTAGTTGCTTGATTCGTATGTTTAGTCATGTCATCTACAATCGCAGTTACTTGTTGCACCGTTGAAGTTGTCTCATGTAAACTTTGAATTTGTTTTTCAGAACCATGTGCCACTTCTTGGACAGTTGTAGATATTTTTTCTGTCGCATGCGTTGTTTCTTCTGAACTCGCTGTTAATTGTTCAGAAGATGCGGCTACTTGTTCAGCACTCGAGCTAACTTCTCGAATTAAAGAGCGTAACTGCTCCAACATTTGATTAAATGTTTTTCCCATCACGCCTAATTCATCTTTTGTTGTGACTGGAATTTCTTTTGTTAGGTCACCTTCACCTTCCGCAATCTCTTTTAAAGAGTCTGTCATACTATTAATAGGATGTATAATTGAACGCGCAATGAGATAAGCAAATACTTGTCCAATTACAAGTAAAATGAATACTAATGCATAGAATGTGATGGATTGATTCTTTTGTGTACTCTCTAAATTCTCTTTATACACTACAATCTCTTGATTCACTACCTCAGTCATTTTTTCAACACTTGGATCTACTAATTCTTTACGGATACTACGCTGTTTCCCTGTATGTACCATTAAAGCTTGTTTTTTATCGCCTCGTTGATAAAAATTCATCATATCCTTAGACTGCTCAAAGTATTGATTCATATTTTCTTCAATTGTCTGTAAACCTTGTAAATTATCTTTTTCTAAATGCGGCATTTTTTTCGCCTCATTTAAATAAGTCGCAATATCTTCTTTCTTCTGTTCAATTTGTTGAGTTAATGCTTCTTCACCTGTTAGTAAATAAGCACGTTCATCATTTGAAATACCCGTAAAACGATATTGAACTGATTTTAGTAATAACTGAAAGGCTTCGTGTTCTTGCATAATTTCATAGGCTTGCTTTGTAGACTTCAATTGATAAATCGACATACCAGCTGTAATGATTACTGCTGTTGTTAATACCAACATAACAAGCCTTAACTTCGCTTTAATTTTCACGCAAAATCCTCCATGTCTAATTTCTCTAGTTAGCATAAGACTATTGTACCTATTACTTAAGTATTAGACAATGTAAATCGCAGAACTTTTTATTTTACCCTAAAAATTTAATAATTTCGCTAATTTTGTCTGATATATTAGTTTTTCAACGATTGATTATAAACTTGAAACACATGCATGAGATTGTTGGTGAATTATCATTAACAATACGAACTATAGCCATTTTACTTTGCAAATCTCAATCTGTTAGTATGTCGCATGTCAGCAAAAAAAAGAACGACCTACATAATAGAATGTTGGCCGTCTATATATTGTTACTATAAAATGTACCCCGCCAGTACGCTTTGAACTTGATAAATATTAGTCGCTTTATTAAAGTTTTTCTGTATTGGAACGGCACTTCCAGAAACCCATATCTTTAATTCTGCATCTAAATCAAATGTGCCTGCAGTTTCAACAGAAAAATGAACGATATTTTTATATGGAATCGAATGATACGCTGTTTTCTTTCCAGTAACACCTTGCTTATCAATTAAAATAAGCCGCTTATTGGTAAAGATAAATGTATCTCTTATAACTTTGTATGCGTTCTCTATTGTTTCTCCAGATATTAATAACTCTTTTAGTTCTTCCTGTAATTTAGTTATACTCGCTTCGGATGCGTTTCCCATTAGTCCATCAAATAGCCCCATATCAAATCCCACCTTCAATTATTTTATATATCAAACTAATTTTACCATTTATTCAAGCGAATTAGAATCTTAATCCTATTACCTATTTTATGAACTTTATTTAGCTGTTCATTTCATGAATATCGGTCATAAAAAAAGCGCTCCCTTCCATATTATTTTTCAATACAGAAGAAAGTGCTTTTTATCATTAATATTCAAATATGTGATGAAAACTAACTAGCACATAGTTGTTATAAATACGTTTGCATGTCACACTACTGTTCACTCAAGAAATTAGCAGTTTTCAGGTGTTCCAGCAACTTTTGCTGTTCTGAATGATGTACCGCAACCACATGATGCGATAGCATTTGGATTGTCGATTGTGAAACCGCCACCCATTAGAGATTGTTTATAATCGATTTTTGTACCTTGTAAAATAGCTGCGTCTTCTTTTGAAACAATCACTTTTAATCCATTTTCCTCGAACTCAACGTCTGTTTCTTGTTTTTCTTGATCGAAGCCCATACCGTATGTTAAGCCGCTACAACCGCCACCTTTTACAGAGACGCGTAAGAACGCTGCTTCTTCTCCATTATTCTTCATCATTTCGTGAATATGGAAAACTGCTGCTTCTGTTATCTGAACGACATTTGTCATTTGCTTCACCTTCTTTCTTTCCTTTATCATATCAATTTTTCACATCAGAGTAAAACAACAAAACTTTTCATTTTCATCGCTATTTTTCGACAAATTATGATATAATAGTCTCATACATAACGTGAGAAATGAGGACTGTTAATATGGAAATAACTCCTTATTATGATAAACAAATGACATGTATTCATTGTCAAAAGAAATTTAACACTACAAAGATTCGCAAAAGCACAGTGAAAGTTGTGACAACAGACTCAGATTTTCATCCTATCTATGAAGGTGTGAATCCTCTGTACTATAATGTATTCGTTTGTGAACATTGTGGTTTGGCATTTACAGAGGACTTTTCTACTTATTTTGCACCGGGAACGCGTGAAGCGCTTCAATCACGTATTTGCGATCATTGGCAACCGCATTCTTTTGATGGGGAACGTACACATAACCAAGCTATTCAATCGTATCAACTCGCAATTATTTGCGGTGAAATAAAAAAAGAAAAAAATGTGTTACTTGCTGGACTTGCTCTTCGTACGGCTTGGCTTTACCGTGAACAAGGAAAAACCGATTGGGAAATTCGTTTCTTGGAAAGTGCGCGCGATAAATACGTTGAAAGCTATTTACAAGGTGATTATCAAGGGCTTGGTATGGGCGAATTAAAAATCCTCTACTTAATTGGAGAACTATCACGTAAACTTGGGGATATTGATATGGCAACACGTTACTTCTCACGTGTACTCGAAAAACAACGCACCTCAAACGAAACACGCATCGTTCAAATGACAAAAGAGATTTGGCAAGAGATACGTGAGAAAAAAGAAAAAGATATTGGGTAATACCCATACATATAAAAAAAGAGCGCGTCACGTTCGACACGCTCTTTTAAGCATACGTTGATTAGAATACTTGTTCAACCTCAATAACACCAGGTACTTCTTCTAATAATGCACGTTCAATACCTGCTTTTAATGTAATTGTCGAACTTGGGCAACTACCGCATGCACCTAATAAACGTAATTTTACAATTCCGTCCTCGATGTCTACTAATTCACAGTCACCGCCGTCGCGTAAAAGGAACGGACGTAATTTATCTAAAACTTCTTGTACTTGTTCTGTCATTTGTATCGACTCCTTTCTCTAAAATCATTATAATATTTATAGGCTTAAAAATCTATTAAAGAAATCGTGAGGGGATTAAAAGTGTCAGAAACAAATGTAGAAATTGAAATCTACGGAGCTAGCGTCCAATGTGCTAGTTGCGTGAATGCACCGTCATCCATCGATACGTATGATTGGTTGAAAGCAGCGATTGGACGTAAATATCCAAACCAACCTTTCAATATCACTTACATCGATATTGAGCAACCAATTGAGAATGAGCGCCATGCCGAATGGGCAGAGAAGGTTCAAAACGACGAATTTTTCTATCCACTTGTATTAATTAATAACGAAGTCGTTGGAGAAGGTTACATTCAGCTTAAACCAGTTCTTACACATCTAGAGCAATACGGTTTCAAAGTACCAGAATAGATTGAATAAAGAGTCTATGGGATACATCACCCATCTCTTTTAAATAAATATAAAAAAAGATCAACCTCGGTATTGTGAGATTGATCTTTTTTATGTTGCTATGTACAATCAGAAGGCTAATTTAGCCGTTTTGATTTTTGTACATCCATAGTAAACCAGATTTCATAAGACGTGCAATACGTCCTGTTACAGTACGGTCTGCTAAGTAAACGAAGCCTTGTTTCTTACCAAGCGCACCCATAAAGCCTTTTAATTTAATGTCTGGCATTTTTTCAGGTAGTGATTCATTCGCCCATACTTTTTTCAGTACCGTAACAATTTGCTCACCTTGTTCCTCTGCTAGTTGTGCAGATGGTCCAAATTGAGAAGCTGCACAGTCACCCACTACATAGATACTTGTATCGACTGGTGTTTGGTGGTATTGGTTCACAGCTACACGTCCGCAGTCCATTTCAAGCTCTAAATCACGTACGACTTTCACAGGTTGAATCCCTGCAGTCCAAACGATTAAATCAATATCAATTTGATCTTCATGATTGTAAAGTGCTGCTTTACCGACTTTTGTAATATTTGAGTTTGCAATAACATCGACATCATGTTTATCGAACCATTTTTTAACGTATTTTGATAAGCGTTCAGGGAAAGTTTTCAAAATACGAGGACCGCGGTCAAATAGTTTAATTTTTAAGTCTGAACGGCTTTCACGCAGTTCTGAAGCTAATTCAATACCAGATAATCCTGCTCCAACAATCCCTACTGTAGCGCCTGCTGGTAATGCTGAAATTGCATCGTATGCTTTACGTGATTTTGCCATTGTTTGAATGCTATATGAATGTTCTTCAGCGCCAGGTACGTTATGGAAGTTGTCTTCACAACCTAACCCAATAACTAATTCGTCATACGGAATTTCTTTACCATCTTCTAAAAACACAGCTTTTTTATCGCGATCAATATTCACGACTTCACCATAGACAATTGATAAACGTTCATGAGTTGGGAATGTCACACGCATATGTGTTTCAGGTGTTGTACCTGCCGCAAGTGCGTAGAATTCCGTTTTTAAACTATGGTACGGTGCGCGATCAACTAACGTAATTTGAACATCTTGTGGTAAGTTATTTGGTAATAGACGTAATAAAATACGCATATTGCCGTAACCTCCACCTAATAAGACTAAATTTCTCATTAGAACTCTCCTTTTCTGCTCACAATATCGTAACATTTTCTTTATCCCTAACGAGTATAAACGATTGTGAGAAGTTTCACAATATGTTTGTGAGAAGTTTCACAATTAAAATCAACTGATTGACGAAAATCGCGAAAAATAGTACTATCCTCTTTAGAGGTGACGCAACATGAATCCATTAGTTGAATTTTGCGTCAGTAACCTGGCAAATGGTGCACAAGATGCATTTGAAGTTTTAGAGAATGATCCGAATATCGATGTACTCGAATATGGCTGCCTAAGTTATTGTACGCGCTGTTCTGAAAGTTTATATGCGCTTGTCGACGGTGAGATGGTCGAAGCCGAAACTCCAGAAGAACTGACAAAAAAAATCTACAAACACATTGAAGAAAATCCATTATTTTAAATAATAAAAACTATAGTTTACGTAAAAAAGCTTGAGACAAAAATATTTCAAGCAATAATGATCCCGTATGATTTCTAAAGTCATACGGGATCATTTATTTATATCAATTTTCGCTTCGAAAAACGCTTTCCTCAGGAGTCGTTTTCTACTTGTTCAATTGATTCAATTATTCTTATTTAAAATACACTGATTTTGTTCTGTATAAATCTCTTTTACTATGTGTTACTTTTTAAATAATACTTCTTTATTAATATATTATTTTAAGTATGCATATTCTATAAATTATTTTTCAAACTTTAAATGTTAGAAATAACAATTAGTTCACAACTATTGGCTGTTTCATTTCGCCAATAATGCCCTTTAGATGCATCATAAAATAGCGTTTCTCCTTTTTTCAAAAAATAATCTTTTTTTTCAAGCGTTATATGTACTTCACCTTCTATTACATAAATAAATTCATGACCAAAATGTTGAATTTCGTCTCCTCGATTTTCATATGGTTTTAAGGTTACATGCAGCGGCTTAAAATTAGCATCTGTAATCCCGTTTGATAAATCCTTATAAATAAAAGGTAATTTATATTCTTCTTGTTCTGTATCACTGAAAAATGCACTTGGATGAATTTGAAGTGTATCTGCTATTTTTCTAAGTGTTTCTAATGTTGGGCTACATTTATCAAGTTCTACTTGAGATAAAAAACTAATGGACACATTTGTTTTTTCTGATAGCTCTTTCAAAGTCATTTTTAGTTCTTTTCTGCGTATTCTAATTTGTTTACCTATTGTTGACACGATGTCACCTCTTTTTTATTTTACATTAATTATAATAAAGTAATTGACAGAATTTTTTCAACTCTTTACACTATAAATTGAAGTAATACTTCAATTCATAGTAATTAGGGGTGACACAAATGGATAAAAAGCAAGAAAGAAGAATTTGGTTAGCGAGTTTAGTTGGGAGTTCTATAGAATGGTTTGATTATTTTTTATATGCAACTGTCGCTGGTTTAGTTTTTAATCAAGTGTTTTTTGTTTCAGAAGATCCAACTGTTGGTTTATTACTATCTTATGCATCACTTGCGTTAGCATTTTTCATTCGTCCATTCGGTGGAATTATTTTCAGCCATATAGGGGATAAAATCGGACGAAAAAAGACGTTAATCATTACTTTATCATTAATGGGTGGCGCTACATTTTTAATGGGTGTATTACCTACATATCAAGCTATTGGTGTAGCTGCACCAATATTATTGGTTTCGTTACGGCTTATTCAAGGTCTAGGTATTGGTGGCGAGTGGGGAGGCGCTTTATTATTAGCGTATGAATATGCACCACCTGAAAAAAGAGGTCTTTATGGCTCTATTCCGCAAATGGGTGTCACAATTGGTATGTTTTTAGGCACAGGTGCTTTAACATTTATTACATCTGTTATTTCTATAGATGCCTTCGTGTCATGGGGATGGCGCGTACCATTTATTTTAAGTGCATTTTTAGTTTTATTTGGTTTCTGGATTCGAAAAGGTATCGATGAAACGCCAGATTTTAAAAATTTAAAGGAATCTGGTGAGGTAGTTAAGGTACCTTTGTTCGAAACACTTAAAACACATTGGCGAGAAGTTTTAATTGCAATTGGAGCAAAGGTAGTAGAAACTGCTCCGTTTTACATCTTCGGTACTTTTGTTATTTCTTATGCAACTACACAACTTGATTTCACTTATGTAGAAGCACTCATAGCTGTTATGGTAGCAACAGTTGTTACAACTGTTTTAATACCTATCATGGGTAGCTTATCTGATAAAATTGGACGAAAGAAAATGTATATCTATGGTGTTTTAGCTATGTTTATTTATGCTTTTCCATATTTCTTACTCCTACATCAAGGTACTTTCATCACTTTACTAATATCAACTGTTATTGGCCTAGGTGTAATTTGGGCGCCTATTACTGCCGTTTTAGGAACTATGTTCTCTGAAATTTTCGATGCTAAAGTTCGTTATACAGGTATAACTCTAGGCTATCAAATTGGTGCAGCATTAGCTGGTGGAACAGCTCCACTCGTAGCAACAGCTTTACTATTAGAATTTAATAATTCATGGATTCCTATAGCACTTTACATTATGTTAACAGCAATTATCTCATTAATTTCTGTTTGGGCTATTCGAGATTCAAAGAAAACAGAAAAAACAATCGCATTAAAGGAGACTTAACTATGTATATATTCGAAACAGACTTAATGGAACAACACTATACGATGGCCGATGCCATCCAAGATATTAAAAGAACATTAAAAGCAAAAGCAGAAGGATTCATTGAAAGCCCTGAACGCACAGTGTTAGATGTCAAAAAACAAAATGCTTCAGCTTTATATATGCCCTGTTGTAATCTACAATCTGAAATGGCTTCTGTAAAAATCATTTCAGTCTTTCCAAATAACCCTGCTAAAGGGCTAGCTACTTCACAAGGTATTATCATACTAACCGACTTAAAAGATGGACAACATGTAGCAACTTTAGAAGCTTCATATTTGACGAGATTACGCACAGGTGCACTTTCTGCTATCGCCACGGATCGCTTTGCTAAAAAAGACGCTAACTGTTTAGCTGTTATTGGAACTGGTGCAATGGCTCTTGAGCAAGTAATGGGTGTGTCAGAAGTTAGAACTCTAGAAAAGATTTTCTTATATAATCGCTCAATCGAAAAAGCTCAGAAATTTAAAGAAATCTTAATAGTAAAAGGCTTACAAGCAGAAATAACGATTTGTGAAAGTGCTGATGAAGCAACGAGACAAGCAAGTATTATTAATTGTGCTACTCGTTCAAATACATCCGTCATTCATAAAGATGCTATAAAACCCAATACTCATATTAATGCAGTTGGCTCTTATTTACCTGATATGAGAGAAGTGGATACAGATTTGATTATCAAAGAAAATCAAATTATTGTAGATGACCTAGTGGGTGTAAAACATGAAGCAGGCGAATTTATTGCAGCTGTAGAATCAGGACAAATTAGTTGGAATAACATTTATGCTACATTAGAAGACGTTATTACAAATTCTGAGCTAAAGAAAAATTCATCTATCACGATTTTTAAATCAGTTGGTGCAGCCTATTTTGATTTAGCTGTTGCTGAAGGTGTTTATAAAAAGCTTCATTCACAAAGTAAAGAGATTACTTTATAGATATATTTAAATAAGAAAAAGAGAAAGCATTCATATTGAATGTCTTTCTCTTTTTTATACATCTATTCAAAAAAGTTTTTCAACTCTTCTAATGTCTGTACATAATATGTTGGTTTTAGCTTTTGCATACGTACTTGTTCTGTTGGTGATACGCCTGTATTCACATGGCATGTATCAATTCCAAAATGAATTCCTGCTAAAATGTCGGTCTCATAATTGTCTCCAATCATAATCATGCGACTTTTTTCTAGTTGGAATGTTTCTTGCAAGGCTGCTAACATATGCGGCTCAGGCTTACCAATACTAATTGGCTCTACATTTGATACTTCCGCTAATAATCGAACAAGGCTTCCGTTCCCTGGAACGAAACCACGCTCTTTCGGAATTTTCAAATCTCCATTCGTTGCAATGAACTTTGCACCGTTTTGTAGTTGATACCCCGCAAGTTCCATCTTCTCATAATTTAACGTCGTATCAAGACCTTGTACAACGAGTTGTGCATGGTCTTCTACAATCGGAATACCCTCTTGTTCAAGCGCCTCATACAAACCCGTTTCACCAATAATAAAAGCGGTTTCATTTGGATAGTACTTCGCAATATATTTCGCTGTCGCAATGGCAGATGTCATGATGTGATCTCGCTCTAATTCAATCCCCATACCCGATAGCTTTTCATAAATTTGCTGTTGTGTCATCTTCGCATTATTCGTTACGTAAAAAGGACGAATACCTTGCGCACGTAAGAACTGAATGAATTCACGTGCCTCCGGAATAACTGTAGAACCTCGGTAAACAGTACCGTCTAAATCAAAACAATACGATGTATAGTTTTTCATAGTTAGTCTCCTTCTGGGATGAACGCAGTAACAACAATACCTGACTCTCTTTCAACAAACTTTTCTACAGACGGCTTAAATTGTTTTAAGTTTGGTAATACTTCATTCATTGTAGCTAATAGAGCATCGATATCTACTTCTAAAATATCACGCACAAGTACACGACGGTGACTAATCAATGCTTTTAAAGGCGCTTCCATATCAGGTGTTACAACTTTTTCATCCACTAAGATATCGATAATATCATCATAACTTCCTGGATCACGCATAATAAAACCATCAATTAATGTATTCCCTACATCAATAACTGCTTCAATCAACACATTGGCAATACGAGCTGCTGCTAATTCATGAACTGTATCTTGTTTCCAATCTGTTGTTTCAAATGTTTGGAGTAAAGAGTCCATATAAACTAGATTTTTCGTAATTTTTTTACTATCGATGAAATACATTTGTACTTCTCCTCCATTCAAGGAATTAAGTTTGTTGAATCTTCTCTTATATAGTAACATATCTTTAGGAACTAGAGGGGGCAAGGTATAAAATGGACAGATTTTTCTTATATGATGACCAAGAAGACACATCAACGCGCTTTGTAAGCTTTATGGGCGAGGAACAGCGCTATGATTTAGCCATCATGCAAAGTACACGTTTTTACGGAAAATTAATCGTAATGGATATGCAATATAGTCGTTTCGCCATCATCGGTTCGGATGATTTAGATGAGCCTGGCTATCTCGAACATGTATTCAATCGTTCAGAAAAAGAAGCACAGGAACTACGTGAATATTTATATGAATTAGTTCACTAATAAAAAAGTAGCCCCTAATTAAAGGAGCTACTTTTCTTTATTCGCTGACTTCATTTTCTACAACTTCTGTTTCTACTTCTTGTACGACTTCTGGTTGCTTTTCGCCTCTTTTGAGTACAAAATATGCTGCACCAAAATTACAGTACTCATATAAATAATCTTGAAGTGTACCGATTTTTGTATCAAATGTTGCCTTGGCATTTTGATCATCATAAAAACCTTTTAAACGCAATTGACCATATCCCCAATCGCCCACGATATAATCATATTTCGCTAAAATATCGCTATAACGATTGGTGAAATCTTCTAGTTTAAAAGCCTCACGATAGTCTGTCTCAAGTGTATAAAGATATCCACCTGCACTAATCATATTCATCGTCCTCCGCTTATGGAGTGATTATTGATTTGACATTTGACGTTGTTTTGTTGCTGCATTTACTTGCTCGTCCGCATGGTAACTACTACGTACTAACGGACCCGCTTCACAGTGGCTAAATCCTTTACTCATCGCTACTTTACGTAACTTACCAAACTCAATTGGTGAGTAATATTTTTTAACTGGTAAATGCTTTTTCGTAGGTTGTAAATATTGACCAATTGTCATAATGTCTACGTTATTTGCACGTAAATCATCCATCACTTCATAAATTTCTTCTTCTGTCTCTCCTAATCCTATCATAAGTGATGACTTTGTAGGAATATCTGGCTGCATTTCTTTTGCACGACGTAAGAATTCTAACGAGCGATCATATGTTGCACGCGCACGTACACGTTTTGTTAAGCTACGTACCGTTTCAATATTATGATTTAAAATATCTGGACGCGCATCCATTAAAATACGTAAATTCTCCTCGATTCCACCCATATCTGATGGTAATACTTCAACTGATGTTTGAGGACTTTTACGACGAATGGCACGCACTGTTTCAGCTAATACGCTAGCACCGCCATCTTTTAAATCATCACGTGCTACAACTGTAATAACAACATGCTTCAGATTCATTAGTACAACCGAATCTGCTACACGTTCTGGTTCTGCTAAGTCTAATTCATTTGGTAAGCCTGTTTTAACAGCGCAGAAACGACAAGCGCGTGTACATACATCTCCTAAAATCATAAATGTTGCTGTACGACGCTCTCCCCAACACTCATGAATATTCGGACAACGTGCTTCCTCACAAACTGTATGTAGGTTTTTTTCTCGCATTAATTTTTTTAATCCACGATACTCGTCATTCGTATTTAGTTTGATTTTTAACCAATCTGGTTTACGAATATGTTCTTCTTTATTTGATTTTTGATTTGTCGGTTTACATGATGACACAAATATTCAGCTCCCATCATTATTTTAAGTAATCCCTTGCTTGTGTCAATGTACCATAAACGTGCTACTGTTACAACATTCAAAACCAATTATTTCAATCTTCTTTACAGAAAAAAAAAAGAGAAACTGCATACGAGTACAATTTCTCTTTTCTATTATTCACTTAAAACATAATCTAATTCGACTTTTACAATCTCAACATCATCTTCTAATTGATATTCATATGTAGCTTTTAATAATTGATTATCTTCTTCAAAAATACGTAGACCTGGTTTATTCGGTTGTGCATGATTTTGTTTATACACGATTCCTCGACGACCATCTGATAACAAAACAACCGAACCATTTGTATAAATCGCAATGACTTTTTCAAAAGCACGAACAACACGCTCATCATACAATGTACCCATACCTTCTTTAATAATTTCCATACCTTGTGAAGGGAGCATCTTATTACGATAGACACGGTTGGATGTCACCGCATCAAATACATCTGCAACTGCTATAATTTTAGCATAGGGGTGAATTTCAAAATCAACCAGTCCACGTGGATAACCACTACCATCTAAACGCTCATGGTGTTGGAATGCACAGTGTGCTGAAAGTAATGAAATCGTATGTAGATTACGCAATAAATCAAAACCATAACGTGCATGCAACTTCATCGTATCGAATTCTTCTGACGTTAAGCGACCTGGCTTGTTTAAAATCTCAAATGGAATGAGCATTTTTCCAACATCATGAAGCATCGCGCCAATACCGATTTGACGAATTTCCTCTGCATTATATCCTAATTCGCGTGCAATGGAGATGGAATAGATGGTCACCTGCAACGAATGTTGATAAATATATTCATCATAAATGAATGCATCGCTTAATACTGTTACAATCTCTTTACTCTCGAAAATATAGTCCATTAAATCATTAATGATTGATACAAATTGCTTCGAATTTTCATCTAGACAATACGTGATGTTTTTTTCTCTTGTTGCACGTTTAATGCTATTAAAAGAGTCTTGTATTTGTTGAATAGCTTTATGTCTTACTTGTAATGGTACAGTTTCTTGGACATCAATGTCTTTTGAAATAGTATCTTCAATATACACATAGTGAATATTAAGTTGTACTAAGCGCCCAATAATACGATCCGTAATCTGTACACCATCTTGCAAAAGTGGTCTTCCGGAATCATTCCAAATTGTGCGTCCAATGACCATACCTGGCTTAAGCGATTTCGTTGAAATTAGCCTCATTCTTAATCCCCATTTGCTGTTTAGTCTCTTAATTGATTTTATTATATAACATATATGGCAAATATAAGAATGGAAATTAGCCTATTTTCCAAAATATTTGTAACCATATATTGCTAAAATATCGCGTAAAAAATGTGGGAGTAAATATGTTTTTTTCATATCCTTTAATTCTGGGAAAAACCAACCAAATGTAAACATATCGAGTGTCACTACTTGAATACGCGCATCATCTTGCTTTTTCATACCATTTACATAAAGTTCATCCTTTTTTACCTCACAGTGATACTTTAGCATCTTACCTAAAATGCGCCCCCTGAAGCCCAATCCTTTTAGCTCCATTTGAGACCATTCTGCATTTTGCTCATCTATTTTTTGTAAACACGCCTTCAATTGTGTGCCTGTCATCTCAATCTTACAAGCATTAATTGGATGGGGCAGCATTTGATGTAAATCATATGCAGTAACAGGACCCTTTTTCAGTGGGGTTAAAAAGATACCTGCACTAAAAAATGCACAATCTGCCTTTGCATAGTCCATCAATGCTTCTGCAAAAAAACGTGCCAAATGACTATCGTGTTGCCATTCTAAATTACAATAGCGAGAAGCATGAAATACTTCTACACTTAATTGTTCTTTTCCCCAATTATGAAGCGCTTCGAATTCACGTGTCTCTCCCTCAACGTGTGGTAATTGACTTGTCTCGATTAACTCTGTTTCAATCTTTTCGATTTTATGGTTTTCTGCACTATATTTAATAACAGAATAACCAATATACTGTCCAAATTTTCCACCCCCTGTTAACAAGGCTTGTTCTACTTTCTTGCCATGTTTTAATACATGATGGGTATGTGAACCGATAATTAAATCAATATTTGGAATCGTACTAGCTAATATTTCATCTGAATTTAGACCTAAATGAGATAGACATATTACAATATCGGTCCTTTCACCGATTTCTTTAGCAGTTTTTTGCAAATTTTTTATAGGATCTGTGACTTTCCAACCTAACGGGCCATAATAATCATAAAAAGGAGCTGTTGCACCAATTACCCCTATTTTTATCCTGTCGTGCGTTGTATAGATTTTATAAGGGGATGCCCATACAGGCTGGGTATCATCTTGTTCTTTTAAATTCGATAAAATCACATCAAATTCTGTCTGTTCGTAAAGCGCTGCTAAAGCCTCTTTTGATAAGGTAATGCCTTCGTTATTACCAATTGTCACAGCATCATAGCCAGCTTCATCTAACAAGTGAACATTCTCTCGTCCAAGCGTTGCTTCTGTATAAAGGTCCGCTCGATCAATAAAATCTCCTAAATCAAAAATAAAACAAGCTTCTCCTTGTTGTTCGTGTATTCGACGCTGTGTTTGTAAATACTCACGCGTCCTTGCCCATGTTTTCAGATGACTATGAATATCATTCGTATGATAAATATGAATCGTTGTCATCTCATTCACTTCCTTATCTTCGTATTCGTGAAATGCTTACTCTTTATATTAATCCTACTACAATTGAACGAATTCCGAGAATCAGAAGCATAATTCTTAAAATAAAAATTACTGTATCTGACCCTAACCGTTTATTCCAAGCCGCACCAACTTTTGCACCAATATAAGCTCCTGGTATGACAGCTAATACTAAATGCCATGGAACATGCCCAAAGTAAATATGTGAAGCCGAATTAACAAGTGATGTTAAAAATACTAAAAACATCGATGTGGCAACTGCAATATGTGGTGGGAATAAAAAAAGAATGACAAGCATTGGCACAATCATAGATCCCCCGCCAATCCCAAACATACCTGACATCATACCAATTACAAATGTCATCACGAATGCAAACCAAATTGGATAGCCGTATGTATAACTTTTACCATCTAAATCTGTTTTTGTTATTTGCATACCATGATTTTTAAACCATTCAATCGGTTTAAATCGATTTTTAAAAATTAAAATGAGTGATAGTACAATCAATAATAGACCAAAGTAAAGGTTAAATGATGGCAAATCTAGCTGTTTACTAATCCATGCGCCAACGAATGTACCAGGAATACTTCCCGCGAATAAAATGAACCCAGATTTATAATCTACCGTACCTGACTTTATATACGATAAAGTTGAAGATAGGCCGATAAAAATCATCATAATGACGGATAAGCCAACAATTTTTTGTGGTGTTAGCTCTGGAATCATTCCTTGTGAAATACCAAAGTATAGCAATGCGGGTACAAGAATAACGCCCCCACCCAATCCGACTAATGCACCAATAATCCCTGAACAAAGTGAAAAAAATAAAATAATTGCGTATGTCATGTGTCATCTCCCCCAAATAAATCGAGCTGTTTTGGCGCAAGTCCATCGTAAGAAAGACCGAGCATATGAACCAGTGTTTTCGCATTTGGAAAAGCATCATAATCTGAATTATTATTAAAAACGACATATACATCTTGCACTTGTTTTTGAAGTGTCTCAATGACAGTTTTTAATTCTTGTAATTCCTCTTCATTATAATGATATAAAAAACGTACTTTTCGCCACTGTTCATTGTTCCCAGGATTACGCCATCCATGTACGTTTCGTCCATGAATTCTCACGAGTGCCTTATTCGATGTTGCCTGTGCAACAAGTGGAACACTGCCTTCTCCAACTTGCGGTTCATCACATACTGTATGAATTAGTTGTAATGATTTGAGTAATTGAAAAGTTCCTTCACGATACGGTTTGTCGTACCATGTACGATTTCGAAATTCAATCGCAACCGGAAAATCAGCTAACTGTTGTTTCAC
The DNA here is from genome assembly GCF_001534765.1 of Kurthia sp. 11kri321. Classification (NCBI taxonomy): domain Bacteria; kingdom Bacillati; phylum Bacillota; class Bacilli; order Caryophanales; family Caryophanaceae; genus Kurthia; species Kurthia sp. 11kri321. The sequence continues at coordinate 663,923 of NZ_CP013217.1, read as the reverse complement.
ATAGCGTATATATTGTACATTTTTAAATTGGCAATCAAACCATGGTGGAAACTGTACAAGGACAGCCGCTAAACGTCCTGCCCGCTGAAAGATTTCGGCTACCTCTCGGAAAGCTTGGAACATCTCACCTTTTGTTTCATATGGTAAATTCTCACGTAGATGTCCTGTCATTCCTTGATACGCTTTTAATATGAATCGAAAGGTGGTTGGCGTATCATCCAGCCATTTTTGAATTGATTTTTCATTTGGAATCGCATAAAACGATGTATCCACTTCAACAATCGGGAAATGTCCACTATAATCGTATAATTTATCTGTTGCTTTCGTTGTTTTACTATATGCTGCTGGGTGATCTCCCCAGCCTGTTAAGCCAACATAAATCATCACTTCACATCCTTTCTTACTATGATAAAGGTATTTGCATTAAAAAAACAGCCACTAAGCTTCTAGTGGACTGCTTGATTTTCTTTAGATAAGGTTGTCTTAAAAGCAATTACGTAGCCATCTAAATCCCGAATTGCAAACTCTTTGAAACGTATACCCTCTTCATATGTATCACGTGGATTGAATGCAAAAAGAGCACCGTTATTTCGATATGTTAAATACATTGAATAAAGTTCTTCGACTGTATCTACACATACGTATAATTCTGGTTGTAACTTCTTTGGGTGTATTTCAGTGACATCCGTTGCTTGTTTTAAATGGATTACAAATTTTTTCTTTTCATCCACAAACTTCGAACCTTCTCCTTGAATCCCTAAAATCGTTGAGTAGTAATCGACGGAAAGTTCTAAATCCGATACAAGAATTTCTTTTTCAGAATTCTGCATAGGCGACATCTAAGAATCTTCATCCTTTCATAATGAAAATATTGTGCGTGCATCACAATGAATGACTCATATGTTCTTTCTATCTAAGGGACCATCATTCTATAAGAAAGACGCATAATTAGTAGTACCCCTCCCATTTTCATTTTAAACCTTCTTTTTTAAATGAATGAAATGTTTTTCACAATTGCTATCTTGAATACTCTTTACATGTATTCGAAATATGCGCTGAATCAAAGTTTCTGTCAAAATTTCTTCTGTGTTTCCTTTTGCAACAACTTTCCCCCCCTGCATAACGATAACTTCATCACTAAATTGCAGCGCTTGATTTAAGTCATGTAGTACCATGACAATCGTACGATTTTCCATTCGATTCATTTTTTCAATTACATGTAAAATTTCAAATTGATGATGCATGTCTAAGTAGGTTGTCGGTTCATCTAAAAGAATATATTCACTTTGTTGTGCGAGTGCCAATGCAATCCACACACGCTGTCTTTGCCCTCCTGAGAGTTGATGCATAAACTGATGTTGTTGGTCTATTAAGTCCGTTACGCGTAAAGCATCATCTACAATTCGATCATCCTCTGTCGTAAATCGCATCATTCCTTTACGATGTGGATATCTCCCCATCTCTACTAATTTACGGACTGTATAATTCATCGGTACATCATTTTGCTGATGAACAACAGCAAGCTTTTTCGCTCGTTCTTTTGCTGTATAAGTATAAAGCGACTGCTCATCTAATAAAAGTGCGCCACTTGTCGGTTTTAAAAGTCCTGCTAATAAATGTAACAATGTCGATTTCCCACTACCATTCGGTCCGATAATCGCTGTCACCTTTCCTTTCGGAATCATTAGCTGGTCAATCGCTAAAAAAGGAATTTTTGGATTATATGAAAAAGTAAGTTGTTTAATGTCCATAAATTGCACCAAACTTTCGAATTAATAAGATTAAGAACGGACCACCGATTAATGCCATAATAACCGAAGCTGTGATCTCATATGGCGGAATAATCGTTCTACCAATCGTATCGGCTACAAGTAAAAGCGCTGCGCCAAAGAGTGCTGAAAATGGTAATAAAAAACGATAATCTGAACCTACTAATAAGCGAGATATGTGTGGTACTAATAAACCGATAAAAGCAATTGAACCAACAATGGCTGTTGCGACACTCGCTAAATAAATTGATATAAATAAAACCGTCCATCTAACACGCATCAGTGGGAAGCCGATACTTCGAATCGTTTTCTCGCTCAACCCAAGTACATTACACCAACTCCCAACGAAAAGTGCTATGACAATTCCAACACCACTAAATAGCATTAATCCATTCGCATCATCCCACGTTTTCATACTTAGTCCTGTACTTTCCGTAAAATGAATCGCAGTCACGCCTGATACTTTAATAATGGCTGTAAACATCGCATTTAATGCAATCCCAACTAACAATACATAAATTGGTGACATCTGATATTTTTTCGTCACAGTATATAGGATGAGGAAGGCGATGATTCCACCTGCAAAAGCAAAAATTGGTGCATAAAAGAATAGATGCGGCAGAAAATTAATAACGACAATATTTCCAATCATCGCAGCTGTCGTAATACCGATAATTCCCGGATCTGCGAGTGGATTTTTAATTGCGGCTTGTAAGAGCGCTCCTGCTAGTCCTAGTGCAGCACCTGCGAATAGAGCAATCAGTACACGTGGTAATCGTAAATCAAATATAACGCCGATTTGTCCATCACGTTGGCCAAATATCCCCTTGACGAAGTCACTAATTGTCATGGGAATACTGCCTAACGTAAGCGACAGATACAAAATAACAATGAGCACGATTAACATTCCGCTATACATCCAAATGATTTTCTTCATGATTTTTTCTCCTCATACAATAGTTCATACAATGTTTGAAGGGCTTCATCTGCATTAACATTCGCTGTAATCCCAAAAAGATTTTCATCTAAGTCATAGACGCGCCCTTCTTGTATTGCTTTAAAATTACGCCATACGGTATTTGTTTTGAATTCTTCATCAAACATCGTTTTGACTTGTTTTGGAAAGCCATGTGAAGCACGTAAAATAACATCTGGCTGCATTTTGTATAACGCCTCTGTATTTGATGCAATAAACTCCTCATCTGATTTTGTCGCTTGAATGACATTTTCGCCACCTGCCAATTCAACTAAATTACCTAAAAATGATTTTTCTGTTGAAATGAGATAACTTCCTGGTACACCTAATAAAATTAATACTTTCGGCTTTTTCTTCTGTTTGATTTTCTTTTGAATGGTAGCGATTTGTTTGTCATACACTGCATTCAACTGCTCCGCTTCTTTTTTACGATGAAACTGTTCACCTAGCTCTGTAATCGCTTTTTGCATGCCCTGGATGGAATTATAATTATAGTAAGTAGCGGATACACCACTACCCTTTAACGCTTTTTCCATCTCTGGTTTAATACTTGTAACACTTAAAAGATGTGTTGGCTGTAGACTACGCACTATTTCTAAATTGGGTTGCTTCGCTTGCCCAATCGCCTGAACTTTCGCATATTTTTTTGGCAATACCTTTTCTGTATTTGGTACACCCACTAAATCTAAATTAAGCTTAGCAGCTGTTTCTGTTAGAGCAACAGTTGTTGCAATAATCCGTTCTCCTTCTTTTTTCGTTGGTTGTTCTTGTTTTCCACATCCTACTAAAAATAATAGACAGATTGTGACGCATAGGACGACTTTTTTCATGTTAGAACCTCCTTTATAAAAAGAGAAAACCGCAACAAATATGCGGCTTCCTCCTCAATTTTCTACCTATTTAAATACAATCTTTGTTGTGTAATGATGATCATATTTCATAGAAGGGATTTTTACATGTACTTTTACATACGCTCCCTTTTTTATATTACTTACTGGGAATTGGACTGTACGTGTATTTTTACCTTTTGCGACTACTTTGGCAGAAACATATTTACTTCCTTGTTTCACTTTAAAGCTTTTCCACCAACTTGCATTTTTTAACGTCATTTTAACGTATGTCTTACTGCCGACTTTTTGGATAGTAGCAGGTTTTTGAACATATTGATCCATAACAGAGCGTTTACTTGTTTTATTTTTATAGACTGTAAATGATTTTTTCGTTGTTTTTGCTTTATTTGAAACTTGAACTACTTTTTTCGTAGGAATGACTTTTCCAATTTGAATATAGTTTGTATAATTTCCTTCATATTTTGGTTTTGTTGCTTGAATATGAACTGTTGATTTCACCAGCTTTTTAGGTGATATAATAGGAAAATGAACCGTACGTGTATTTTTAGTTTTGTTCGTTGAGACTGTTTTTACAGATGTCATCTTTCCATTCACTTCTGTTTTAAACGACTTCCACCAGCTTGCATTTTTAATAGTCATTTTTGCATAATATTTACCGTCACTCATCTTCGTAATCGTCATCGGTTTTGTGACGTAAGCATCTGTTGCAGACGTACTTTTCTTATTCGACTTCAAAATTTTGTAATTGTAGTTTGTTGTCGATACAACTGTTGCTGGCTTCACATATTTTGATGTGATATCTAGATACGCCGTATAAGTACCTGCTAATTTTTTAGAAGCTGTCTGTAATGTGAAATGTAGCTTTGTTGTAGCTGTTGGTGACTTCACTTGGAAACGAACTGTACGTGTTTTCTTTTTCGAATTTGTAGCGATTGTTTTTACAGCTACTTTTTTACCATTCACTTCTGCTTTGACAGATTTCCACATCGCTGCATTTTTTAAAGTCACTGTCGCATAATATTTACCTGCTTGTGTTTTTTCAACTTTCACTGGTTTCGTCATATATGCATTTGCTTTGGATGTTGCTTTTTTTGTCTTATTTTTTAACACATAATTGTATTTAGTTGTGCTGATGACTTTATTTGGATCAACGATAACTGGTGGTTTAACTGTTGGGTCGATTATGCGATTAAAATCAAAATATGTCGTGTAAGTTCCTTCGTAATTACCCATTTGAATATGCGTTTTTGCTTTTATTAATTGATTAATTGAAGGTACTTCAAAACGTACAACTTTTGTATCTGCTGTTTTGTCTTCTTTTACAGTTGTAACATCTACAAGTTGACCAGCTACTTCTGTTTGGAATCCTTTCCAAATTGATGCTGATTTCAATGTCACTTCTGCATATTGTTTTCCATCTTTTTCGACAAGTCGAGCTGGAGTACCCATATAATTTGCCATTGTCGATGCTTTTTCTTTCGCTTCATCCCATACTTGGAAAGCTTGATCTTTTACAAACTGGAATTGCCCATTTTCAATGACATGATTAAAATCAAAATATGTTGTATAAGTTGCGTCGTAATTACCTGCTTGGATATGCGATTCTGTTTTTACAACTTCATCTAACGAAGGAATCTCGATTCGTACTACGCGTGTATTCGCTGCTACATTCTCTTCCACAACAGTCGCTTCTGTTAATACATCGCCTACAAGTGATTTTAACCCTTTCCAATACTGTGCTGATTTCAAGGTAATATAAGCATAGGTTTTATCACCTACTTGAACAATTTGAGCTGGTGTTTCTACTGAACGTGTCACACCTGAAGAAATCGCATCTTTTTGCTCATTCCATACTTGGAAAGAACGTAAGGATGTTGCATCTTGTTGGAATTGTAGATACGTGGTATGTTGCATCTTCGTAGGACCTGCTTGAATTTCAATATCAGCTCGAATCGCCTGAGATGTAGAAGGTACTTCAAATTTTACAAGTCGTGTATTTTCTACTTCATTCGTTGAGATTGTTTCAACTTCTTTCATCTCACCATGGACATCTGTTTTAAATGAGTTCCAAATAGAAGCACTTTTAATCGTGACATATGCATAGGTTTTACCATTCTCCACTTGTAATTTTGAAACTAAATCCATGCTACGTCCCATACTTGAAGTTTCTTGTAAATCTGCATGTTTATATACTTGGAATGGCATGTACTGAACTTGCAATTGCGGCTCTACAGCACTACTTTCTGCCGCTTTTACAGGTGTCGTATTCACTGAAAACATCGATGTAGTTAACAGTGTTGCAGCTGCTAATGACAGAATTGAATATTTCATCGGTTTCATTCTTTTCTCCTCCTTATTTGTTTTCCTACTATCGCAACAATCAAGAAGAACACCATCGCACTAATGACATAAACCCACCAACCCATTGGCTGTTCTTTCGTCTGTTTCTTCTCGATTATTTTAATTTCTTTTACATGATTGGATTGTTTGGCTAACTTATTTTCATCCAATACAAAATCAATTTCATAGCGGTTGTCATATAAAAAATCTTCACCATCCACTTTTTCATTGATATAAACAGCGAGTGTTCCTTTATGTTTTCCACTTATTTGTTTCAATGGAAATTGAATTGTTCGCATATCTTTTTCTTTATTTGTTTTTACAAGTGTTTCTTTTTTTCCATCAAACGTGACTTCTTTCGTCCAATGACTTTTTAAAATAGTAATTTCAAGGTACATCTTTTGGTTTGATACAATGAGGATTGCGGGTTTTTGAAAGTAATCATTCGCAATAGATGTGCTCGATTCTCCACTTTTTTTTACTTCATACGGTATTTTGTATGTTCCATTCTCGAGCGTCTGCGCCTTTGCATCCACAGGTAACATAAACAAACTACTCAATAAAAAAATAAAGATATATTTAGCCCACATAACCAACAGCTTCTGATGTATCGCTTTCTACAATCACTTCATAATGATCAATCGAGTTCCCTGTCACCATCTTTTGCCCGTCTGGTGTCATAGCTGGTTTTCGGTGTGCTAAGTGAAATTCTCGTGATGCAAACCAGTTCTCAAATGCTTTTTTATCTTCCCAAACTGTATGTACGAGTACTTCCTCATACCCTTTCATATTTAACTTTTTCATAACTTTTAATTCTTTAAAACCAGGCATCTCTTCAATTCCTTGACGTACTTTAAAACGCTCTAAAATTGCATCTCCATAACCTTCTAAAACTTGAATCGTATTTGTAACCATATACATGATGTGTTTCCTCCTTTATAATTCCATTTCATTCTATTGATAACGATTATCATTGTCAATTTCAATTCCTGTTAAAAAAATGAAAAAAATACGCAAATTTCTATGTTATAAATAGAAATTTGCGTATTCATTTCGTTGAATTCATATTTTATACATTCTTTTTATATAGATAATGTAGTTTTGCCCGACTTTAAATTTAAGCAATATACCATTTGTCTATAAAAAAATATTTTTAAAATGTCTTTTTATTCATTTTAAGGAACCTTATCTAGCAGAAAGTTCGTCTTTCAACTATAATGTAATATATCCATTTTAAGGATATTTAATAGTGAAGCGAAAGCAGAATGCGAGATGGAATGAATGACAAAAGCAAATTTTATCCAATATCTTTTAGCAAAAAAAGAAATCGAATTTTCATATGGGCGAAAAATTTTCTTTATTGCTTGGGATGAACAAAAAGGATTTATTTTATTAGATGTTTTATATGACGATACTTGTGTCGAGCTAACAGACTTTATTCAAAGTATTAAAGAATTTTTACAACAAGCACAAATTGATGGAAAAACACTCGAATATTTATTAGAACATGAGTTAGAACAAATAAAAATAATGGGTGTTTACTAAAAACTATTATAAATAACAAGAAATTAAGTTATAAAAAAAGCCTCCCAAATCAGGAGGCTTTTTAGTATTCAATGGATTAACCGATTGAACCTTCCATTTCAAATTTGATTAGGCGGTTCATTTCTACTGCGTATTCCATTGGAAGTTCTTTTGTGAATGGCTCAATGAAGCCCATTACGATCATTTCTGTTGCTTCTTGCTCAGAAATACCGCGGCTCATTAAGTAGAATAATTGTTCTTCAGATACTTTTGAAACTTTCGCTTCGTGCTCTAAAGAGATTTGATCATTCATTACTTCGTTGTATGGAATTGTATCAGAAGTTGATTCGTTATCCATGATTAATGTATCACATTCGATATTTGCACGTGCATTTGTCGCTTTTTTACCGAATTTTACTTGTCCACGGTATGTTACGTTACCACCGTGTTTTGAGATTGATTTTGATACGATTGTTGAAGAAGTATTTGGTGCTAAGTGAATCATTTTCGCACCTGTGTCTTGGTTTTGACCACGACCTGCAATCGCGATTGATAATGTCATACCACGAGCGCCTTCTCCTTTAAGGATACAAGCTGGGTATTTCATTGTTAATTTAGAACCGATGTTACCGTCAACCCATTCCATTGTACCGTGCTCTTCTACAACTGTACGTTTTGTTACTAAGTTGTACACGTTGTTTGCCCAGTTTTGGATTGTTGTATAACGGCAGTAAGCGTTCTTTTTAACAATAATTTCTACTACAGCTGAGTGTAGAGAACTTGTTGTATAAACTGGTGCTGTACAACCTTCTACATAGTGTACAGAAGCATCGTCATCAACGATGATTAATGTACGCTCGAATTGTCCCATATTCTCAGAGTTGATACGGAAGTAAGCTTGTAATGGTGTATCTAATTTTACGCCTTTTGGTACGTAAATGAATGAACCACCAGACCATACAGCCGAGTTAAGTGCCGAGAATTTGTTATCTGCTGGAGGAATGACTTTACCGAAGTATTCTCTGAAGATATCTTCGTTCTCTTTAAGAGCTGAGTCTGTATCTTTAAAGATTACGCCCATCTCTTCTAGTTCTTCCTTCATGTTATGATAGACAACTTCTGATTCGTACTGTGCAGAAACACCTGCAAGGTATTTTTGTTCTGCTTCTGGAATACCTAATTTATCAAATGTTGCTTTGATTTCTTCAGGTACTTCATCCCAAGATTTTTGCGTTGCTTCAGATGGTTTTACGTAGTATGTGATTTCATCGAAATCTAAACCAGATAAGTCGCCACCCCATTGAGGCATTGGTTTTGAATAAAAAATTTCTAAAGATTTTAGACGGAAATCTAACATCCATTCTGGTTCTTCTTTCATCTGAGAAATTTCTTTAACAATCGCTGGAGTTAGTCCACGTTCTGTACGGAAAATCGATACATCTTTATCATGGAACCCAAACTCGTAATCACCGATTTCTGGCATGTTTTTAGCCATCATTTCTCCTCCGTTCATCGCTTAGTTTTGTCTTACTTATTTTCGTTAATTCCTTTTTCCATCGCTTTCCAAGCAAGTGTTGCACATTTAATACGTGCTGGGAATTGTGCGACACCTGATAATGCTTCCACATCACCAAGGTCTAAATCTTCATCATGTTCTTTTCCTAACATCATGTCAGAAAATACATGTGCTAATTCGACAGCTTCTTCTGTTGTTTTCCCTTTAACCATTTGCGTCATCATCGATGCAGATGACATTGAGATTGAACAGCCTTCACCTTCGAATTTTGCGTCTGCAACAATTCCATCTTCTACTTGTAAAGTTAAGTGGATGCGGTCACCACATGTTGGGTTATTCATATCAATTGAAACGTTTGAGCCTTCAATTGTTCCCTTGTTACGTGGCTTTTTATAGTGATCCATAATAACGCTACGGTATAGTTGATCTAAATTAGACATTTGCAAAATACTCCTTCGCAAATCGCACACCTTTTGTTAATTCATCGATATCTGCTTCATCATTGTATAGGTAGAAGCTAGCACGAGCTGTTGCAACACAATTCAACCATTTCATTAATGGTTGTGCACAGTGATGTCCAGCACGTACAGCGATCCCATTACTATCTAGCGCTGTTGCTAAATCATGTGGATGTACATCATCGATATTGAACGTTACAAGCCCTGTGCGAATTTCTGGATTTTGTGGGCCATAAATTGTTAGGCCTTCAACAGTTGATAAGTTTTCGAATGCATACTTCGCTAGTTTATGCTCATGCGCAATAATCTCGTCCATGCCGATTTCGTTTAAGAAGTCAATCGCTGCACCTAGACCGATTGCACCTGCAATAATTGGCGTGCCTGCTTCAAACTTCGCTGGAAGGTCTGCCCATGTTGAATCTTGTAAGCCAACGAAATTAATCATTTCGCCACCGAATTCAACAGGTTCCATATTTAATAGATGTTCTTTTTTACCATATAAAACACCGATACCTGTTGGACCACACATCTTATGTCCTGAAAAGGCTAAGAAGTCACAGTCTAAATCTTGTACGTCTGTTTTCATATGTGGAACACCTTGCGCACCGTCAACAACCATTACAGCATCATGTTGATGTGCAACTTGTGCAATAGCTTTTACATCGTTAATTGTACCAAGTACATTCGATGCCATTGTGATTGCGACGATTTTTGTGCGATCAGTAATCGCTTTTTTCACTTCATCCATTGATAAAGTGCCATCTGCTTCTAATTCAATATATTTCAATGTGGCTTTTGTTGCTTTCGCAAGTTGTTGCCATGGAATCAAGTTAGAATGATGTTCCATATACGTGATGACAATTTCATCACCTTCTGAAACATTTGCACGACCATAGCTTGATGCAACCATGTTTAAACCTGTTGTTGTACCACGTGTGAAAATAATTTCCTCTGTGGACTTGGCGTTAATGAATTGACGGACTTTCTCACGAGCACCTTCATATTCGTCAGTCGCACGATTCCCAAGTGTATGCACACCGCGGTGTACATTTGAGTTATCAAATTCATAATACTTTTTAAGAGATTCGATGACTTGAATCGGTTTTTGAGAAGTTGCTGCACTATCTAAATAGATTAGCGGGTTCCCATTAATCTCTTGGTTTAAAATTGGAAAATAGCTACGAATGTCGTCTTTGATCATTATTTTACTTTCCTTTCGATTACCTCAACCAATTGTTTGCGTACGCCTTCAATTGGTAATTGGCTTACTACAGGCTCAAGGAATCCGTGAATGATTAGACGCTCAGCGTTTGCACGTGTAATACCACGACTCATTAAGTAGTAAATTTGAAGTGGATCAACGCGACCTACAGACGCTGCGTGTCCTGCAGTTACATCATCTTCTTCAATTAAAAGGATTGGGTTTGCATCGCCACGTGCATTTTCTGAAAGCATTAATACGCGTGATTCTTGTTCAGCGTTTGCTTTTGTTGCACCATGTTCGATTTTACCAATACCGTTGAAGATTGCGCGAGCCGCATCTTTCATAACTGCATGTGTTAAGATTTGACCGTCTGAAGATTTACCCCAGTTACGCACTTCAGTTGTGAAGTTTTGGCTTTGTTTACCGCGGCCAATGACAACTGTTTTTGCATCAGCGCGTGAACCGTCACCACGTAAATGTGTTACGTTTTCAGAGATTGTATCGCCATCATTCATTAAACCTAGTGCCCAATCTAATGATGCATCGCGTTTTGTTTCGCCACGACGGTTGATGTATGAAGTGAATCCTTCTGCTAATGTATCTACTGCGCCGAATGTTACGTTTGCGCCGTCATTTACGATGATTTCTTCTACGATATTTACTTGGCCTTTTGCTGCGCCAATTGAGATATAGTTTTCAACATATGTTACTTCTGCAAAGTTATCTGCTACAAGTAATACGTGGTTGAATAATGATACATTCTCATCATCTGTGAAGAATACAGCTTGAATTGGTTCTTTTACTTGTACATCTTTTGGTACATATACGAATAATCCACCGTTCACAAGTGCTGCATGTAACGCTGTTAATTTATGTTCATCTACTTCTACAGCTTCTGTCATGAAGTATTTTTGAACTAAATCACTGTGTTCTTTTACAGCAGTGAATAAATCCGTTACGATTACACCTTGTTCTTTTAATTCATCTGCTACTTGTAAGTAAGCAGGTGTATTGTTGTGTTGGATGTAAAGTGTTTGTTGGTTTTCATCAACGATTGCTTGAACTTCAGCTGGAAGTTCTGTTAAAGAAGAAATTGCTTTACCTTCAACCTTGTGTTCTGGGAATTCAAAGAAGTTCCAAGAATCTACATTTGTTTTGTCAGGCTTAACCATTTCTAATGTTTCTACTTTTTCAAGTGCACGTTCACGAAGCTCCGTTAACCACTTAGGTTCATTATGTGCTTCAGAGAATGAGCGTACGTCTTGAGCGCTTACCGCTAATTTTGTTTCCACAGTCATGGCTTGCTCGTCCTCCTTCTTATGCTTCTTCAGTTACTGCGTCTGTGTCTTCAATACCTAATTCTTTTTTAATCCAGTCATAACCTTCAGCTTCTAAACGTTGTGCTAGTTCAGAACCGCCTGATTTTACTACTTTACCTTGCATCATTACGTGTACGTGATCTGGTGTGATGTAGTTTAATAGACGTTGGTAGTGCGTAATCATTAAGCAACCGAAGCCTTCGCCGCGCATTTCGTTAATACCTTTTGATACAACTTTTAATGCATCGATATCTAAACCAGAGTCGATTTCATCAAGAACTGCGAATTTTGGTTTAATCATCATTAATTGAAGAATTTCGTTACGTTTCTTTTCCCCACCAGAGAAACCTTCGTTTAGGTAACGTTGGCTCATTTCTTCTGGCATTTCTAAGAAGTCCATTTTTTTGTCTAATTCACGGATGAATTTCATGATTGAGATTTCATCGCCTTCTTCACGACGTGCATTGATTGCTGAACGTAAGAAGTCTGCATTTGTTACGCCTGCGATTTCTGAAGGATATTGCATAGCTAGGAATAAACCAGCTTGTGCACGCTCATCTACTTCCATCTCTAATACATCTTCACCATCTAGTGTAATTGAACCAGAAGTTACTTCGTATTTTGGGTGACCCATGATTGCAGAAGCAAGTGTTGATTTACCCGTACCATTTGGTCCCATAATTGCATGGATTTCGTTTGTATTTAGTGTTAAGTTCACACCTTTTAAAATCTCTTTGTCTTCGATTGAGACATGTAGATCTTTAATTACTAAAGTTGACATTCCATTACCTCCATTGAATTATTAGGTTGGTTTCCCATTCCTAAATTATTATCATTCTAATTTTAACGCAAATAAAAGCCATTAGCAACTCATTTGATACTCATTATCATTTCACTATGAAATCCTTAAAAAGTCTTTACTTTATTCTATTTCCGAGGATTTCTAACATTTCCATTCTCATTTTCAATAAAGAAATCTAATTGAGAATTGTTTTCACTTCTGAAATAGTGATAACTGATTAAATTGTGGCTACTCAATGAACTCTCATCTAATAATAACAACTTTTAAAGAAAAAAAAAGACCAAATGAGAAAATTCTCACTTAGCCTTTTGGAAAAAATTATCTAACTGCGATTGCTAGGCGCTTCTTCAAAAATCCATGTACGACATCGGCTACTTCCCGTCCTTCGCGAATCGCCCAAACAATTAGGCTCGGTCCTCGTCTTGCATCTCCAGCTGTAAAGATGCCTTCTTCACTTGTTTCATATTTTTTAGTTGCGTAAATTCGATTGTTTAAAACACGTACATTGAAATGTTCACCGAGTTCTTCTTCAATTCCCTCAAAGCCAATCGCCACAAATACATAATCTGCAGGCCATACTTTTTCTGTCCCTTCTAGCTCATTAAAGTAGACATATCCTTCTTCATTGATTACCTTTTCCATCTGGATTGTATGCAGTTCTTTTAATCGACCATCAGGATATGCCACCATCTTTTTCGTTTGAATACAGTATTCACGAGGATCTTGTCCGAATTTTTCAACCGCCTCCTCATACGCATAGTCTAGTTTATATACACTAGGATCTACAGGCCATGGTTGGTCTTCTGAACGTGTCATCGGTAGTTGCGGATGCTTCCCAAATTGATGTACTGATTTTGCGCCTTGTCGAAGAGCTGTTGCCACACAATCCGCTCCAGTGTCACCTCCGCCAATAACAATGACATCCTTCCCTTTCACATCAATTGGTGCTGGTTCATTTGCTAGTATACTTTTTGTTGTCTTCGTCAAATAGTCCATCGCTCGAATAACACCTGTTGATTCGCTACCTTCTAAATGAAGTGAACGTGCGACTGTTGCACCTACACATAGAATAATTGCGTCGTACTCTTTTTGCAGCTGTGACTTTGTAATGTCACGTCCGATTTCTGTATTCAATTGAAAATGAATTCCTTCTGCTTCAAGTAAATCCACACGTCTTTGAACGACGGATTTATCTAACTTCATATTTGGAATACCATACATTAATAATCCACCCGCACGGTCGTCTCGTTCAAATACCGTTACTTCATGCCCCATTTGATTAAGTTGATCTGCTGCTGCTAGACCTGCTGGACCTGAACCAACAACCGCTATACGGTAACCTGTTCTAGCATTTGGAATACGTGGTTTTACCCACCCTTCTTCAAAACCACGATCAATAATTGCTCGCTCAATATTTTTAATCGCTACTGCTGGATCATGAATAGCTACCGTACATGCTCCTTCACATGGCGCCGGACAGACTCTACCTGTGAATTCTGGGAAGTTATTTGTTAATTGTAATCTTTCTAACGCTTCTTTCCACTGGCCTTTGTAAACTAAATCATTCCATTCAGGCATTAAATTATGAATCGGACAACCTGCTGCCATTCCTCGAATTTCTACGCCCATATGACAAAAAGGTGTACCACAATCCATACAACGCGCGCCCTGAATTGATAAAACATCATCTTCGAATCGACGTGTATATTCATCAAAATTCTTCACACGTTTTTTAGGTGCAACTTCATTCCCTTTTTGTCTCTCATATTCCATAAAACCAGTTTTCTTTCCCATGATGGACACCTCCTATTTTGTCGCAGACATGAATGCTTGCATCGCTGCTTCTTCTTTATTTAACCCTTCATCTTCAAATGTTTGAATCTCCTGTAGCATCATTTCATATTGCTCTGGAATTACTTTAATAAATGCTTTTTTCTTTTCTTCAAAATGATTTAAAATATCTTGTGCTTTTGTACTTTCTGTAATCAAATAGTGCTGTTCAATTAAATGATGTAAGTTCGTTTCATCTTTTTTCGTTAATACATCTGCGATACGAATCATCTCTTTATTACATGCTTTTTCGAATGCCTCACGATTTGTAGGGCAAATATAGACCACACCACCAGACATACCTGCTGCAAAGTTTTTACCGACATCACCTAAAATGACTACATGACCACCTGTCATATATTCACAGCCATGATCGCCTATTCCTTCTACCACGATATCAGCGCCGCTATTTCGAACTGCAAAACGTTCACCTGCTCGACCATTAATTAGCGCTTGACCACCTGTTGCACCGTAAAGACAGACATTCCCTGCAACAACATTTTCCTCGGCCTGCCCTTTCAATGGTGAGATGACAGCCGCTGTACCACCTGATAGCCCTTTTGCAAAGTAATCATTCGCATCACCTTCTACAGTCATCAACATTCCTTTTGGCATGAAAGCACCGAAACTTTGACCTGCACTTCCTTTAAAATGCAGTTGAATCAGTTGGTCTGGTAATCCTTTTGCACCGTATCTTTTTGAGATTTCGCTACCAACTATTGTCCCCACTACACGGTCTACGTTTCGAATTGGTGAAGTGACTTGGATGGCTGTTTTTGTTTGAATTGCGTAATCAACTTGTCTGAACAATGAACGCATATCAAGTGATTGATCTAAATGATGATTTTGTTCTACTTGTTTCGTACGCGGTCCTTCTACTTGCACAAGCAGTTTCGATAAATCTAAGTGGCGTGCTTTCCAATGCTCTTGCCCTTTCTTTCCTTGTTCGAGTATATCTGTACGTCCAACCATTTCGTCAAATGTACGGAAACCTAATTTCGACATCCACAAGCGAACATCTTCTGCAATAAAGTACATGAAGTTGACTACATGTTCTGGTTTTCCCATGAACTTTTCACGAAGCGCTGGATTTTGTGTAGCTACCCCTACAGGACATGTATCTAAGTGACATGCACGCATCATGACACATCCAAGTGCAATCAGAGGCGCGGTCGCAAAGCCAAATTCTTCTGCACCAAGTAATGCTGCTAGAATTACATCTTTCCCTGTCATAAGTTTACCGTCTGTTTCCAATGTGACACGCTCACGTAAATGATTCAGCATCAATGTTTGATGTGCTTCTGCTAAACCAAGCTCCCACGGTAAGCCCGTATGTTGAATACTCGTCTTAGGTGAAGCACCTGTTCCACCATCGTATCCACTAATAACAATTTTATCAGCTGCACCTTTTGCTACACCTGCTGCAATCGTCCCAACACCTGTTTTCGCTACTAGCTTCACGCTAATACTTGCTTCTCTGTTCGCATTCTTTAAGTCGTGAATCAATTCAGCCATATCTTCAATTGAATAAATATCATGATGTGGTGGAGGTGAAATTAATCCAACACCAGGTGTTGCACCGCGTACTTTCGCGACCCATGGATACACTTTATTTCCTGGTAACTGACCACCTTCACCGGGTTTTGCACCTTGCGCCATTTTAATTTGTAATTCATCTGCATTGACTAAATAATGCGAACTAACACCAAAACGTCCTGAAGCAATTTGCTTAATCGCACTTCTTCTTAATTGTCCTTTTTCATCGACTTCAAAGCGTTCTGGAGATTCTCCTCCCTCACCTGAGTTGCTGCGACCTCCAATTTGATTCATCGCAATCGCTAGTGCTTCATGCGCTTCTTCAGAAATTGAACCATAAGACATAGCACCTGTTTTAAATCGTTTGACAATCGATTGTGCTGATTCTACTTCTTCTAACGGAATTGATTGTAAGTCTTCTTTGAATGTGAATAAATGGCGTAAAAATCCGATTTGTTCTTCATTTGCCATCTCTGCATATTGATAATACAGTCCAGTATCATTTTTACGAACAGCCCACTGTAATGTATGAATCGTTTTCGGATTAAAGGCATGATGTTCTCCACCTGAACGCCATTGATATTCGCTGCCTGATTCTAATAATAAAGAATTAGCTTCAACTGCTTCATGGAATCGTTTTTCAGCTTCTAATTGAATCGTTGCTAAATCAATGCCACTCAACTGTGATTTTGTACCTGTGAAATGTTGAGCAATCACATCCGTATGAATCCCTACTGCTTCAAAAATCTGGGCACCGCGATAACTTTGTACCGTTGAAATCCCCATTTTCGCCATTACTTTAACAATTCCATCTGTCATCGCTTTTCGGTAACATGCGAAAGCTTCTGATAACGTTTGTGACAATTCTTCTGTATGCACTAGTTCCTCTACTGTTGCATAAGCCAAACTTGGATAGATTGCATCTACACCGTAACCGATAAGCGTTGCAAAATGATGAACTTCTCGCACTTCTAGCGACTGTACAACTATGCTGACACGCGTACGTCTACCTGTTCGAATTAAATGATGATGTACGCTACTCGCAGCTAATAAAATAGGTACTGTCGGTGTGATAGTGTGTAGGTCATCTGATAATACGATAATTTCAGCACCATCTTGAATTGCTTCATCTACTTGTTTTGCTAAATTTTTCAATATTTTTTCTAAATCTTCTGTCATTTCAAGAGAGATTGTCGCGATGCGGAATTGATTTTGCTTTTGTAATGCTAGCCATTCTCCTGATGTTAAAATCGGTGAGTCTAATTGAATGCGGCGACTATTATTTTCCGATGGATGTAATAAGTCACCTTCTTTACCAAGCAACGTCATCGTACTTGTTACAATATGTTCTCGAATCGAATCAATTGGCGGATTCGTCACTTGCGCAAATAATTGTTTAAAGTAATGGAATAACGACTGTGGTTTTTCCGATAAAACAGCGAGTGGTGCATCATTCCCCATCGAACCAATCGGATCTTTTCCTTCTTGTAAAACAGGTAACAGATATTTTTTCGTATTTTCATACGTATAGCCATGAATTTTTTGGCGTAATCTTATTTCATTTATTTGCACTTCGTCTTCCAGAGCTGTCAATTTAACAAGGGACTCATCCAACCACTGGCCATATGGTTTTTCTGTCGCCATTTGATGTTTCAGCTCATCATCCGCAATTACGCGGCCTTCTTCTAAATCAATTAATAACATCTTCCCTGGACTTAAACGCTCTTTATACAGAACATCTTCTTCTTTTACATCCACTACACCTACTTCAGAAGAAAAGATCATATAGTCATCTTTCGTTACATAATAACGCGCTGGTCGTAAACCATTTCGATCTAAAATCGCTCCAATTTGCTTTCCATCTGTAAAACAAATGGCTGTTGGACCATCCCACGGTTCCATTAATGTACTGTGATAGTTGTAAAAAGCTTTTTTCTCTTTTGAAATATGTGGATTTTCTGTCCAAGGCTCTGGAATCATCATCATCGCTGTTTGTGCTGGTGTACGTCCTGCTAAAACGAAGAACTCAAATGCATTATCTAACATAGAGGAGTCACTACCACTCTCATCAATAATCGGTAAGACTTTTTGTAAATCGTCTCCAAATGCATCTGAAATAAATTGTTGTTCACGCGCTTTCATCCAGTTAACATTTCCTTGTAATGTATTGATTTCACCGTTATGAATCAAGTAACGATTTGGATGTGCTCGTTCCCATGAAGGAAATGTATTCGTACTATAGCGTGAATGGACCATTGAAAAGGCCGAAGTAAAGTGAGGTTGTTGCAAGTCCTTATAAAAAACAGCTACTTCTTCAGGTGCTAATAGACCCTTAAAAACCATTGTTTTACTTGATAGACTCGCACAGTAAAATGAGATGTTTTTTGCTTTCGCAAATCGTTCCGTCTGTTTACGAATAAGATATAGTTTACGCTCAAAAGTGAGATTGACTGTTTGTGGGTTTGCTTGAATAAATAATTGTCGAACAACTGGTGCAGTCTTTTTCGCTGTATCACTCAATGTCGACGCATCAACTGGCACTGTTCGGAATCCTAGAACAGTTTGTCCTTCTGCTTCTGCATATTTTTTCATTTGTTCTTCAACTACTTGTTGACTTTTTGCATCGTCTTGCGAAAAGAATAGCATGCCTACACCATACATACCTTCTACCGGTAATTGAAAGGCAGTTATTTCTTGACGAAAGAAATCATGTGGGATTTGTACCATCAGTCCTGAACCATCACCTGTTTTCCCGTCGCTCCCTCTACCCGCACGATGATCTAGACGACATAACATTTCCAATCCTTTTTCAACGATTTCATGTGTTTTTTTTCCTTTTAAATTAACATATAGACCGATACCGCATGCATCATGCTCGTCTCTCGGTGAATATAAACCTTGCTCTTTTGGTAATAAATGAAATGACATATCGATTCCTCCCTTGTATTTTATATTTTAAATTCACAAATTCATATAAACAATATATAATTTATATAGAATCAATCGTTTTTTTAGATGAATAGGGGATGTATAACTATGGAATTAAGACAACTACGCTACTTTGTAGCTGTTGCGGAAAGAGAACACATATCAGAGGCTGCTGAATCTTTACATGTCGCACAGTCAGCAGTCAGTCGACAAATTTCGAATTTAGAAACAGAACTTGGTACAGAATTATTCGAACGTATCGGACGAAATGTTAAACTAACACCAATCGGTAAAATCTTTTTAGAACACGCTCTCATTGCGCTTGAAGCCATCGACTTCGCTGCCAAACAAGTCGAAGAATACTTAGATCCTGAACAAGGAACAATTAAAATCGGCTTCCCAACAAGTCTTGCAAGCTTCTTATTACCAACCGTCATTTCAGCATTTAAAAAAGAGCATCCGAATGTATCTTTTCACTTGCGTCAAGGTTCATATCGCTATCTCATCAATGCGGTGAAAAATCGTGAATTGAATCTTGTTTTTTTAGGACCTGTCCCTAAAAAAGATGAAATCATTGATACAAAAATTCTGTTTACAGAAAAAATATCTGCACTTTTACCTGCTACACACCCACTTGCAACCAAAAAAGAAATTCAACTAGCAGATCTTCGTAACGAACCTTTTGTTTTATTCCCAGATGGCTTTATTCTAAATAAAGTCGTAGTGGACGCTTGTAAGTCGGTTGGGTACACACCAATCGTTAGTTCTGAAGGAGAAGATATGGACGCTCTAAAAGGGCTTGTAGCAGCTGGAATGGGTGTTACATTACTTCCTGAGAGTGCCTTTTATGATTCGACACCGAGACGTACGGTGCGCTTGCCATTATCTGAGCCAAGCTTCACACGTAATGTAGGCGTTGTGTTCCCACATAACCGTGAATTAGCACCATCTGAAAAAATCTTTTTAGAATTCGTGAGCACCTTCTTCTCACGTCTTACACAATTCATCTAGTTGTATGAATACCCGAACCTCACATCATCTATACACACCTTAGAAAACGGGATATTAACCGAATGTAAAATAAAAGCTCGGAAAGCTGTGTCATTACACATGCTACTCCGAGCTTTTTCATGTAAAAAAATAAAGAGCATCGCCTAAACTGGCAATACCCTTTAATTCATTATTGATTCACAGGAACAACTGAACCTTTCCACTCTTTGTTAATGTAATCTTGGATTTCTTTTGAGTGTAAAACTTTCATTAATTCTTTGATTTCTTCTTTATCTTTGTCACCTTTACGAACTGCTACTACGTTTACATATGGTGAGTTTGAATCTTCAATTGCAATCGCATCTTTTGTTGGCACTAAACCAGCATCAATTGCATAGTTTGAGTTGATAATCACAGCATCACCTTCGTTATTTTTGTACATTTGTACTAATAATTCTGGAGCTGTTTTTGTATCGATTTTTAAATTTTTAGGATTTTTGTCGATATCTTTTACTTGTGCTGTTGATTTTTTAACGCCGTCTTTTAACGTGATTAAGCCTTTTGCTTCAAGTAATGTTAAAATACGACCTTGGTCTGCTACAGAGTTTGATACTAGAATTGTCGCGCCTTTAGGAAGGTCTTCTAATTTTTTATACTTTTGAGAGTAGATACCGATTGGCTCGATGTGTACGCCACCAGCACTTTCAAAATCATAACCATTTGATTTGATTTGATCTTCTAAATAAGGAATGTGTTGGAAGAAGTTCGCATCTAAATCTTTTGAATCTAAATCTTTATTCGGTAAGATGTAATCTTGGTATGGTTCGATTTCTAATTTAATGCCTTCTTTTTCAAGAATTGGTTCTGCTTGTTCAAGAATTTTAGCGTGTGGTACGTTTGAAGCACCGATTTTAATTACTTTTTCATCGCCGTCTCCTGATTTTTCTGAAGAACCACATGCTGCTAAACTAAGTGCTAGTGCTGCTGTTAAAAGACCTGCTACTAATTTTTTTGATGTTTTCATGATTCATTTCCCCTTTTCTTTGCTTTATCGTTTATCAATTTTTGCTGTAATCAAATCTCCAATGAATTGAATGATGAATACAACAACTAATACCAATACTGTTGCGACGAATGTTACGTCGTTTTGACTACGTTGGAAACCATCTTGGAAGGCTAGGTAACCTAGACCACCCGCACCAATGATGCCCGCCATCGCTGTATAACCTACTAAAGCAACTGCCGTCACTGTAATCCCTGAAATTAACGCTGGTAAAGACTCTGGAATGAGTACTTTCCAAATGATTGTTCCTGTTGTTGCTCCCATTGAACGAGCTGCTTCAATCACACCACGATCAATCTCTTTTAATGCAATCAATACCATACGTGCATAGAATGGTGCAGCACCGATAATAAGTGCTGGTAATGCTGCATTTGCACCACGCATTGTTCCCATTAAGAAAATTGTAAATGGAATTAATAAGATAACTAAAATAACGAACGGAATCGAACGGAAAATATTCACGATTGCTCCTGTTAAAAAGTTCACAACCTTATTCGCCCATAATTGGTGCGGTGCTGTTAAGAATAAAATAATCCCTAGCACTAGACCTAAAATAAATGTAATAATTGTTGAAACACCTGTCATATAAAGTGTTTCTAGCGTGGCTTGCCACATTCCTTCCCAATCAACATTTGGGAATAATCCTGTTGCCTCATTATTCATGTGACATCACCTCCGACTTAATTCCTTCAGCAGTTAAATAAGCTACTGCCTTTTCAACTTCTTCATCTGTTCCAGCAAGTTGTACGATTAACGTACCGTATGGACCACTTTTTGTCGGAGATATATTGCCATGTACAATATTTACATCGACATTAAACTGACGAATGAGTTGTGTCATAATCGGTTGCTCTGTTTTTGAGCCGACAAAGAATAATTTAATTAACTTTCCATGTTGGTATTGTTCTTTAATTTGTTCAATCGACTCTTGTTGCCCTACTGTATTCGTTACTTGTTGAACGAATCGTTGTGTAACAGGTGCTTGTGGTGCGTCGAATACTTGAAGAACATCGCCTTCTTCTACGACTTTCCCTTGCTCCATTACGGCTACACGATGACAGATTTTACGAATAACGTGCATCTCATGTGTAATTAAAATAATCGTAATACCGAGTTTTTCATTTACACTGCGTAATAAGTCTAAAATTGAATCCGTTGTTTCAGGGTCTAATGCTGATGTAGCTTCATCACAGAGTAATACTTCTGGGTCATTTGCAAGTGCACGCGCAATCCCTACACGTTGTTTTTGACCACCTGATAATTGTGATGGATAAGCCTTTTCGCGTCCTGTTAACCCAACAAGTTCAATTAATTCAGCTACTTTCTTCTTTTTCGCAGCTGAATCAATACCTGCAATTTCTAAAGGAAAAGCGATATTCTCTTCTACTGTTCTTGACCAAAGTAGATTGAAATGTTGGAATACCATACTAATTTTATGACGTGCTGCACGAAGTTTAGCGCCTTTAATTTTTGAAATATCTTCACCATTTACAATTACAGAACCACTTGTTGGTTTCTCTAAGCCATTAAATAAACGAATCATCGTACTCTTACCAGCACCACTGTAACCGATAATACCGAAGATTTCACCATCTTGGATAGTTAAGTTTACTTGATCGACAGCTGTGAGGGGACCATTTGAAGTTTTATATTGTTTTGTCACATTGCTGAGTTGAATCAAATTGTTTCCCACCTTTTTCGAACTTTATTCATAAAAAAACCCCTTCTGTCAGACAACAGAAGGGTTTAAACATCATAAAATATGCTAAACCGTTCTCTCATCTCTCAAAGACCATACAGTCCTTGCGTGAATTGGCACCTTTTCACATAATGTGATGGTTGCCGGGCTTCATAGGGCACTTCCCTCCACCTCTCTTTATAAGAGCAACGAATTAAGTTCATTTAGTTATTGTAGATACTTTATCACTTCTAAATTGAAAGGTCAATACTTCTTTAAAATTTTTTCAAATAAATGTGGTACTGACTGAAAGGCATAAATTTTCTCTACTAACTCGCCATTTTGCGTAATAAGAAGGCAAGGTACACTTTCAATTTCAAAGTCATACGCTAATTGCTCCATATAATTTAAGTTGGCTTTTCCCATTGAAACATGTTCGATTGCTTGCTCCGTTACATCCATCATTCTTGATGCAACTTGGCAAGTCCCACACATTGGTGTATAGAGGTAAAAAGCTGTTTTTTCTTGGGACTTCACTTGCTCTTCCCATTGTTCACGTGTCCATTCTTGCATTATTGTCATCCTTTATCTAATAAGTAACCTGACTTAATCTTAAATTTAGCTCCTTGTAACACTTTTGCTAAATGATAACGCGGCGTGCGTTCAACACCACCGTAACGCGGTAATGTATAAAGATGATGTGTATTGGGATATTCTTGTTGTACAAGCTTACGAAGTTTCTCGCCCATATCATCTGCATCGAAAAATGCATAAAAATCACAACTCTCATAAGGTTGTAATAGTTCATCTAAACGATGAGGACTTACGGTTCCGTTTGTACAGACAATCTCAACAGGTTCATTCAAAATAGGCTTTAACTGTAAACAATCTTGTCTACCTTCTACAATGAGGACTTTCTCAATAATCTTCATACACACCATCCCATCTGATTCCTTATTCTTTTTTCTGTTCTTTCTTACTTTATTTATACCATATTTTCGGTATATTTTTGTAGGAATAGTGCTTATAAAAAAAGCGCATAGAAAAAACTTTACATACTTTACAAAAAATAAAAAAAAGAAGACAACTGAAATCAGTGTCTTCTAATCAAATCGGCATGAAAACGCGCACCTACATGAAAGGGGTGCTATTAACCTGCGACTACTTCTTCATATTGTTCAGCAGTTAATAAAGCTTCTAGTTGTGCAGCGTCAGAAGGTTTTACGACAACCATCCAAGCTTTTTCGTAAGGTGATTCGTTTACTAGCTCTGGGCTATCTTCTAACTCCTCATTTACTTCTACTACTTCACCTGAAAGTGGTGCATATAGCTCAGAAACTGTTTTTACAGACTCAACGCTACCGAATGGTTGATCGATTGTTAATTCATCGCCTACAGATGGTAGTTCAACGAATACGATGTCACCTAGTTCAGATTGTGCAAATTCTGTAATACCGATACGTACTGTACCGTCTTCTTGTAAAACCCACTCATGCTCTTTTGAATAACGTAAATTAGTTGGAATGCTCATTTTTTTACCCCTCCATGAAATATGTAATGTTAATTTCATCTATAGTGTTACATATTTTTTCTGCAAATACAAGTCATTTTAGTTATTTTTTCCAATTTTCAATAAATTTATTTTCATTGAAGCCGACTGTGACACGCTCTCCATCGTACGTAATTGGGCGTTTAATCAACATGCCATCGCTTGCTAATAACTCTAATTGTTCGGATTCTGACATTTCTGCCAAACGATCTTTTAATCCTAACTCCCGATATTTCATACCCGATGTATTAAAGAATTTTTTAAGCGGTAAACCACTTTTTTCTTGCATCTCTTTTATTTCTTCAGCTGTTGGTGTTTCTGTCACAAGATCTTTTGTATCAAATGCAACGCCTTCTGCCTTTAACCAAGCAATTGCTTTTTTACAAGTTGTACATTTTGGATAATGATACACAGTGATTGTCACGATCATTCACTCCATTCTTATTGAATATCCTTATTGTATAAATCTATTAGAAAAGGTGCAACCTATTTCATCACAGATTCATCTATAAATTCCATACTAGATGTACAATTACCAATTGTAAAGGACAAGCTATGTTTATCATTGAGTTTCTACCTATATAATATAGAAGAAATACAATTGATTAAAACGCTTTTTACTGCAAGACAACTAATTGTGAACATTCTGAATGATTTTGTCACTACGTACAACTCTTTTTTTCTATTTTAATCTTCAAAGCAACAAAAAAAGAACCACATCATACTATGCGATTCTCTTTCTAGTTAATTACTTATTTTTTAATAAATTCATCAAATGTTACTGTTTGTTTGTTTAACAATTCTGCACGATTTTGAATAGAGTCATAATCTTTCACTACTTCGCCAATAAATGCTTGATTCAAATCTACTGTCTTTGAAATGGTATCTCCGGCCTTTTCAATTACTTCGATTTGTTTGGTTACATCTTTAATCATCGTACGAATATCCACAATTGATTTATCGACACTTTGCGACAATTTTCGCACTTCCGTCGCCACAACATTAAATCCAAACCCATATTCCCCAGCACGTGCTGCTTCAATCCCAGCATTTAATGCGAGTAAATTTGTTTGTTTCGCAATATGCTGAATCACTTTTACTATCTCTTGAATAGCATCTGTCTTTTCAATTAATTGATGAACAGATTGCTGATTTTGATTTGAAATTTCAACAACTGTATGAAAATTTTCATTCAAATTAGCTACATGATCTTTACCTGCGTCAGATAGAACATTCAGATCATCTGACATGGTTTTTAAAGCAGTTGCTAAATCAATCATTTGATTATTTCTCTCTGTAATATCAAATGCAATTTTCATAATGCCAATTACTTTAAAACGTTCATCACGAATCGGCATATATGTTGCTTCTAACCAGACACTTTTTCCATTCGCATGCTTTCTTTCTACTTTATCTTGAAAGCTTTTTCCAGATAGCAAACTACGCCAAAATTTTTCATACTCAAAACTATTTGCAAACTCTGTTAAACACAGCTCAGCATGTTTTTTACCGATTAATTCCTCTACCGAATACCCCATAGCTTCTGCAAATGGCTTACTTGCATATGTAACATTGCGATTCGTATCAAAGCGAATCACAGCTAGATTAGCTTCTAATGCTTTCATCAATAAATCATTCATCGTTACTTGTTCACGCTCTTGTAACTCTCTCATTAAGATGAGACCCCCATTAATTATAGTATTCACATTATACTTTTTTACACAACAAAAATATAGATTTTTTAGTTCTTTTATCATAATTTCTTTTAAAATATATGTCTGAAATTTCACTAATAATGATTTTCGAAGCATGATAAAGTATAAAAATGAGAAAAAATTAATAATTATTACTGAAAAAAGAATCAAAAAAACCTTAGAGTACGATATCATACTCTAAGGTTACTATTTACGTTAAGAATATTAAACAATATACTTTTCATTTTCAATTAATTTGCCTGTAGCTTCGCGTTTTTTCGCGACAATATTGTACGGTGTGTGACGTCCTAATTTACGTAGTGCCGATAATAACATACGTAACTCGTCTCCTTCAGTCGCTGTTAGCAATGTTTCTTTTGCTTCTTTTTCGATTTCAGCAAATGCTTCTTGTACAAAAATTTCTGTATATAATACTTTTTGATTTGCTTTTGCTTCACCATCACGTGCAATGGCTTTTTCGGTACGTAATACTACTGACTCCATTGCAAATAATTGATTTGCGATATTTGCGATATTCACTAATACTTCTTGCTCATTTTCAAGTTTTGGACCATATTTCATTGCCGCTGTACCTGCTGCAAGAAGAGCGATTTTCTTCGCCATCTTCACAAGATATTTTTCCTGGGCTAATGTTTCTGTGCCGATTTCTTCTGGCATCATTGAAAGTAGCTCAGCTTGTAATGCTTGTGCTTGTTGTAGAAGTGGTAATTCACCTTTCATCGCTTTCTTCATAAATGTTCCTGGTACAATCAGACGGTTAATTTCGTTTGTACCTTCGAAAATACGGTTAATACGTGAATCGCGGTAAATACGTTCTACTTCGTATTCTTGCATATAACCATATCCACCGTGTAACTGAACTGCTTCATCTACCACATAATCAAGTGTTTCTGAACCAAACACTTTATTGATTGAACATTCAATCGCATACTCTGCAATCGCAGCTGCTACTTCTTTACCGTCTTTTATTTCTGCTTCTGTTAATTGGCTCATACGATCTTCAAAGTAGCCTACTGTACGATAGATTAATGATTCAGACGCATAAATTTGTGCTGCCATTGTCGCTAATTTTTCTTTTGTTAGGTTAAATGAAGAAATAGCTGTACCAAATTGTTTACGCTCATTCGTATATTTAATTGCTAACTCTAATGCGCGTTTTGAAGCACCCACTGTACCTACCCCAAGTTTATAACGTCCAATATTTAGAATGTTGAATGCAATCACATGACCACGTCCAACTTCACCTAGTAAGTTTTCAATAGGAACTGCAACATCTTCTAAAATCAATGTACGTGTTGAAGATGATTTAATCCCCATCTTCTTCTCTTCTGCTCCTGTTGAAACACCGTCATACTCACGTTCTACAATAAACGCTGAGAATTTATCACCATCGACTTTTGCATAGACAATGAAAACATCTGCAAATGCTGAATTTGTAATCCATTGTTTTTCACCATTTAGTACGTAATGTGTACCTGCTTCATTTAAACGAGCTACTGTTTTCGCACCTAGTGCATCTGATCCTGAACCTGGCTCTGTTAACGCATAAGCTGCTAATAATTCACCTGATGCTAACTTCGGTAAATATTTCGACTTTTGTTCTTCATTACCGAACAACACGATTGGTAATGAACCAATTCCGACATGCGCACCATGCGTAATCGAGAAGCCACCAGCTGGGGAAATCTTTTCAGCGATTAATGCTGAAGATACTTTATCCAGTCCAAGACCACCATATTCTTCTGGTACATCGGCAGCAAGTAGACCTAAATCGCCTGCTTTTTTCAGTAGTTTTACTGAATGTTCAAACTCATGATTTTCTAGATTTGGTACGACTGGTAACACTTCATTATGCAAATAATCTTCCGTTGTTTTCGCAATCATTAACTGTTCATCTGTAAAATCTTCTGGTGTAAAGATATGTTGGAACTCTGCATCCTCCGTTAAAAAACTACCGCCTTTTACTACGTGCTTTTGTGTGTTTTCTGTCATAATCAATTCCTCCTCATATGTTTGTTAGATCATTTCAAATACGCCTGCTGCACCCATACCGCCACCGATACACATTGTCACAACACCATATTTTTTCCCTTGTCTTTTTAGTTCATGTAATAGTTTTAATGTTAAAATCGCTCCTGTTGCGCCAAGTGGATGTCCAAGCGCAATTGCACCACCATTAACATTCACTTTTTCAAGATCAATTCCTAGCTCTTTTACTACTTGAATCGACTGTGAAGCAAACGCCTCATTTATCTCCCATAAATCAATATCTTCAATCGTTAAGCCTGCAATTTTTAAAGCTTTTGGTACCGCAACTACAGGACCAATTCCCATAATTTCAGGTGGTACACCGCCAACAGCAAACCCTAAAAACTTCGCCATTGGTTGTAACCCTTGCGCCTCTGCTTCCTCGCGGTCCATCACGAGTACAGCTGCTGCTCCGTCCGATGTTTGAGAAGCATTCCCTGCTGTAACACTCCCTTTCACATGAAAGGCTGGACGCAATTTTTGTAACGTTTCAACACTCGTTCCTTGTCTAACGCCTTCATCCATTTTGAAAGTGAATGTCTTTTCTTGTAGTTTATTTTGCTCATCTACAAAACGTTCCGTTACTTCTACTGGTACGATTTCATCATTAAATTTGCCTTCAGCAATTGCCTGTGCCGCTCTTTCGTGTGAACGTACAGCAAACGCATCTTGTTCTTCTCGCGTCACACCATACTTACTTGCAACAGCTTCTGCTGTATGCCCCATTCCGATATAATACTCAGGCGCTTCCTCTGCTAATTTCGCATTTGGTCGAATAACATTCCCCATCATTGGCACCATACTCATCGACTCAATTCCACCAGCTACAATGGCTTTTGCATGTCCGAGCATAATTTTTTCAGCTGCATATGCAATCGCTTGTAAACCTGATGAACAGAAGCGGTTCACTGTAATAGCTGAAGTTGTATCAGGCAATCCTGCCAACGCACCGATATTACGTGCTACATTTAGCCCTTGTTCTGCTTCTGGCATGGCACAACCGATAATTAAATCTTCCACTTCACCTGTATAATTTGCTCGTTTTAGAGCTTCTTTCACAACAAGTCCACCTAAATCATCTGGTCTTACTTGCTTTAACGAGCCTTTTTTTGCTTTTCCAATTGGTGTTCTAGCACCTGCTACGATGACTGCTTCACGCATAATTCAGATCCCCCCTCTTAGTTTCTTAGTGGCTTACCTTTGATTAACATATGTTGCATACGCGCCTGTGTTTTTGGCTGTGCAACAAGTGATAAAAAGGCTTCACGCTCTAAGTCTAATAAATATTCTTCATCTACAAGAGAACCATATGGTACGAGTCCGCCTGCTAATACATGTGCAATTTTTTTCGCAATTTCTAAATCATATGGCGAGATATAACCTGATTTCAACATGGCATCTGCTCCTAGTAATAAGGCTGCATACCCTGGCGCACCCGATACAGGCACTTTTTCTCGCACTGGTGCTTGATAACCAGCTTGAACTAAACCAAGTACGGCTTGTTTAGCATCATATAATTGATGATCTGGATTCACACTGACAGCGTCTGCTTGATTTAAGAAACCTAAGTCACGTGCTTCTTCACCTGAAGTAGATGTTTTCGCTGTTGCAATTTTTTCGAATACCGATGCTGCTACTTGCACATAGTCAACTGCTACATCTTTCGGTAAACCTTTTAAGTGTTTCATATATAATTCTTTATTACCGCCACCGCCTGGTAATAAGCCCACACCTGCTTCAACAAGCCCCATATACGTTTCTGTTGTCGCTTGAATATGTGCTGCTGGTAAACATACTTCTGTTCCACCACCGAGCGTCATGCCGAATGGTGCTGCAACAACAGGCTTTTTACTATATTTCATACGAAGTGTACCTTGTTGGAATTGGCGCACGATATAATCTAATTCGAATAGAGCATCGTCTTCTGCTTCCATTAAAATCATGGCAAGGTTCGCACCAACTGAGAAGTTTTTACCTTGATTCCCAATCACAAGTCCTTTGTAATCGTCTGATGTATCTAATAAATCAAGTGCATGTGTTAGCATTTGCATAATGTCTAATCCGAGTGCATTTGATTTCGAGTGGAATTCTAGTAGTAATACACCATCTCCAAAATCGATTACGCTTGCACCAGCATTCGACTTTAATACACCATGCTGTTTTTTATATGTTTTTAAATTGATTTCTTTTTCATTCTTTGGAACAGCTACATACGTTTCACCATTATAGTAGTGTAGTACATGATCAATCTCTTTATAGAAAGTTTGATGTCCTTCTGCTAATAGTTGTTGAACGAAAGTCGGAATTTTTTGTCCTTGTTCTTCCAATCTTTGAACTGCGCGTTCAACACCGATTGCATCCCACATCTCAAATGGTCCTTGCGACCAACCGAACCCCCAGCGCATTGCTTCATCAATCGCTACGATATCATCTGCAATTTCACCATGTTTTTCAGCTGCATATACAAGTGTTGGACTAATAATCTTCCATAATAATTCACCCGCACGATCCTCTGCATAAATTAAATGTTTTAAACGATTCGATAAGCCTTTTAGTTGTTTACTTTGTTCAATTGAAGGAGCTTGCAATTTAGTTGTTGGTACATATTCAAATGTTTCAATGTTCAACTCTAAAATCTCTTTTCCTTGTTTTACAAAGTATCCTTTACCTGATTTCGCTCCTAAGTGACCTGCATCGACCATCTTCTGCATATGTGCCGGTACTTCAAATACACGCTGTTCTTCACCGTCTGTTTTGTGATACACCGTATTCGCTACATGGATAAATGTATCCAGACCTACAACATCTAATGTACGAAGTGTCGCTGATTTTGGTCGTCCAATTAGTGGTCCTGTTACGGAATCCACTTCACCAACTGAATAACCGTCTTCTAGCATGACTTGTAATGTTTTTAGCAGCCCATATGTGCCAATACGATTTGCGATAAAGTTCGGTGTATCTTTTGCAATAACAACACCTTTTCCTAATACATCTTCTCCGAATGTTTTCATAAATTGAACAATCGACTCATCTGTATAAGAGGATGGTACGACTTCAAGTAATTTTAGGTAGCGAGGTGGATTGAAGAAATGTGTTCCTAAAAAATGCTTTTTGAAATCATCTGAACGTCCATCTGCCATGGTATCAATACTAATTCCCGATGTATTTGAACTAACAATCGTTCCTTCTTTTCGAACAGCATCGATTTTTGTATAGAGTGCTTTTTTAATCTCTAAATTTTCAGTTACAACTTCGATAATCCAATCAACTTCGCCTAAGCGATGAGCATCATCTTCTAAATTCCCCGTTGTAATTCTCTGTAGACTTCTCTTGGTTGTAAGTGGTGCAGGTTTTTGCTTTTGTAACTTCTGAATTGCCGTATTAGCAAATTTATTTCGAAACGCTGGATGTTCAACAGTGAACCCCTTCGCCTGATCTTCTTCTGTTAATGTCGGTGGTACGATATCGAATAAGTAGGTATCAATCCCACAATTCGCTAAGTGTGCTGCAATTCCTGAACCCATGACGCCCGAACCAAGAACAGCTGCTTTTTGAATACGTCTTACCATGAACAACTCGCCCCTTCCACATTGAATGAATAACCATTCATTTTTTGATTAAAAAAAATAGCCATTGGCTTATAAACCCATTCTATGCCAATCTAAAAATGATTGCAACGAAAAAATACGATTTTTCTAATAAAAGTATATTTTTTCTTTATTATACACATTTTCTGTCCTTTATTCCGTACTCGGTACAACATACTATGCGTTTTCTCTAAAAAATTGTAGAATAATAATACATAGGAGGGATTTCATAATGAAACCAATTACAACTGTTGAACAATTCAACGAACTTATTTCGACTGACAAAAAAGTGCTTGTTAAATTTTACGCAGGCTGGTGCCCAGACTGTACACGTATGAACATGTTCATCGATCCAATCATCGAAAAGTACACACAATTTGACTGGTATGAATTAAATCGTGATGAACTACCTGAATTAGCTGAAAAATATGATGTAATGGGTATTCCTAGTTTACTAATCTTCCAAAATGGTGAAAAACTAGCACACTTACACAGTGCAAATGCTAAATCACCTGAACAAGTAACTGAATACTTAGATGCAAATATCTAATGAGTGATGAAGTTAATCACTCCAAACTAGCGTGAATTTTCATCATGCTAGTTTTTTTCTTTCTGAACAATCCATTTTTCTACTTAAAAACTTTTATTTGTCATATTACTATATTTACCCAACTACTACTTTTCGGCTATACTTAAGAAAATCAGTTAGAGGATGTGATGATGGGTGGCACAGAATTTAGAAGATCAAATTACTTTACTACGTCATGAAATAGCGCAGTACAAATCGATTATTAAAGAAATGTCTGTTCCATTAATCGAATCCAGCTTAAACAATACATTGCTCATGCCTTTAAGTGGTCATTTATTTCAAGAGCGCATTACACAAATTGAAGCAAAGTTATTCAACTACTTACAAGAACATCGCCATGTAAAAACCGTCATTATGGACTTCACAGGAATTTCGCACAAAAATACGATTATGATGTCGACCGATGAATTATCGGATGCTTTACGTAATCTACACACGACTTTAACTGTTGTAGGAATTCGCGTTGTTTATACAGGATTTCAACCTGAAGTGATTTTCAATTTTGTTAAATCTGGTTTTAATGAGCAGTTGGAGACTTATCCAACATATCGCCTAGCTCTTGAACATCTTTATAAAGAACTACATTTTTTTACAGAGAATTTAAAAAATGAAGATTAATTTTGATTGTCCCGTCTATTCACAATATGATTCAAATGTTAAAAAATCTTATCGTTCTTCCGCTTGTGGTCCTACTGCAGTTGCTTCGATTCTACATTTTTATAAAGATGATGCTCTGTCTATTAATCAACTTTACAAAGCACTACATTGTACAAAGATTGGATTACCTGCTGCTTTTATTCATTGGTTTTTACCGAGGGCTGTGCAGGGCAACTATTCAGTTCGAACATTACGGCTCTTTGAAGCTATACATTGGATTCAACAAAAACAGCCAGTAGCTGTTAAATTCGACCGCTATTTTACTTGGAAATTAAATCGCCCTTCTTATTTTAAATATCATTGGACGGTTATGACGGGATTCTATTGGAAACGAGATGGTCTTTATTTAATCGTTGAAGATTTAGGTACACCGAATCGAGCTAGTCGAACACATGAAATTCCTTATGCACCAAATGCACATGCACTCACATTTATAGGAATTCGGCCAAAATAGTGTTTTATTTTACTTTCTTCGTGGTATAAATTTTAAAATTGAATGTAGGAAGGTGCACCTTTATGGACATATATGCACAGGAAGCGCTCTATAAAACGTTATTACCACACGAAAAGATTGAATATTCTTTAAATGGTCTTCATGCAGATGAGAAAATGAATCGTTTGTTTAAATGTTCGACTTTAGTAGCTGCTACAACCGAACATATTTACTTGTGCATGACAGATGATGAAAGCTATCAGATTCGCAGTATTTCATACGAACAGATTGAAGCTATTTATCAGCGAAATCGAGTGTTAAGCGGTCGTGAAATTATTATTTTAACCAAAAATAAAAGATACTCCATTTCACATATCGAAGAAGCGAATTTACATCATTTTATGCAATTTGTTCAATCAGCTTGGAAGAAGAAATCAGCATACCGTCTATTTCAAGAACAAGAATCTGAAGAAACAGGGGCTTAAATGTCCCTTTTCTTTTAACATATGAGGTTTACATAGACGGTATAAAAGGTATACGGATATATAATATAAAAATAAGCGAGGTGCTTCATATGGAAAATACAACATCAATCTCTACACACTTACATGCTTTTTTAAATAAAAATGAACGTGTTCAAGTGCAATTAGTTGGGAATTTCGCTTATGTCCACGCGGAGACAAAAGGGACTTTATTTGCAACAAACGAACGCATCTGTTTTTATGCGCACGATGATTCAGCATTTTTAACATTTGATTATTATGAAATTGATGCAGTCATCTTACATCCCGACGAAGTGATTTTTTATAACCAAGGTGAACGTCATATTTTATCAGATATCGAACAAGGCAATGTAGAAGAATTTAATCAATTCGTCATTGACCGCATGCAAATTAAATCATAAAAAAACCGTTCGACTACCTCTTCTATTTTTTGTAGAATCCGTAGTCAACGGTTTTTTTATTTTATAGAAATACGCCTATTGCTGTAAAAACAAAAATAATAACTGCCGCTAAGATCAAAATCCATACCGTCGTCAAATCTTTTCGCTCTTTATACTCTCGA
Source organism: Kurthia sp. 11kri321 (assembly GCF_001534765.1). Lineage (NCBI taxonomy): Bacteria > Bacillati > Bacillota > Bacilli > Caryophanales > Caryophanaceae > Kurthia > Kurthia sp. 11kri321. The sequence goes on along the minus strand of NZ_CP013217.1, from coordinate 629,516 downwards.
TATGCAAGCATAAGAAACACGATACACATAAAGACATTGACTAACGGTAAATATTGAAATTGCTTTGTCAGTAGCATGAAAACACCTAGTGCTGCACTACATACACATAGAATCATGACCGAAATTCTCATGTTGCTCACTCCTGTCTAACGCATTAATGATGTTATATGTCTTACTACCAAACTATACTCCTCTGCCATTAAGCGCTCAAATTTCTCTTCATTCCAAGTTGGTAAAGCTAATTCATCGACTGTTGTCTCAATCATCAAATCTGTTTTTATACGTGCTAATTGTAGCGATAGTTTCAACATTTCTTCATCTGCTTCAATTTTTTTTCGTTGTCCTGGTGTTAATTCGTCAATCGAAGCTAAAACTCCTTCTACTGTTCCATATTTTTGAATGAGTTGAAGAGCTGTTTTTGGTCCAATCCCTTTTACACCTGGATATCCATCACCCGAATCACCCATAAATGCTTTTACATCTGCAAAACGTTCTGGTGCAATCGCATACTCTTCTTCAAAACGTTCAATTGTGTAAGGATTATATTCTGAGTAACCTTTTTTTGTTAAAGCAATCGTTGTATTCGGGTTTAATAGTTGTAGTAAGTCTTTATCACCGCTAATAACTGTAATCTTCGCATCAGACTTCCATTTTTCAACGAGCGATCCAATCGTATCGTCTGCTTCCATTCCTACTTGACCAAAACTTTTCCAACCAATTAAATCTGAAATTTGGCGCGCCAAATCAAATTGTGGTTTCATCTCCTCAGGTGGTTCAGGACGATGTGCTTTATAGCCTTCAAATAAGTCATTACGAAATGTTTGCGAACCCATATCCCAGCAAATTGCGAGGTGGGTCGGATTCATAATCGATTGCGCACTTAGCACATGTCTCGCAAATCCTTGAACACCATTCGTTGGTGTACCATCTTTTTTTCTAAAAAATTGATTCATTGGTGCTGTCGCATGGTATGAGCGGAATAGTAATGCCATACCATCCACAAGCATAATATGTGGTTGTGTCATGTAATATCTCCTCTATTCTTTCTTCTAGTATAACAAAAAAAGTGCTCAAAGAAGATTTCTTTGAACACGCTCTTCGCTATTCATTCGCAAATTGAATCGTTACATTTAGCGCTAATTCGACATTTCCACGAATCGCCTTTGAAATCATACACGTTTTTTCGGCCTTTTCAGCTAATCGTTGTACCATTCGCTGCGTGCGCTCATCTGTATTTTTTTCTAACAAAATAGTTGGATGGTGTGTAATTTTTTCATATGTGAAAACACCATTTGTCACATCGACAATTCCTGCTGATGATAGCGTTAAATCAACAGGAATAATTTTCGCGCGTTCCAACATCGCTGCATAGGAAATCAAATAACATGTAGCTGCAGCACCTAACAACATCTCATCTGGATTCGTGCCCACTCCAGGTCCATCCATCTCTTTTGGTATCGAAATTTTCGTTTGGAGCTGACCCGAAGAAATTGTTCCCACTTCATTTCTACCACCAGGCCACTGCGCTTCCAATATAAAGCGATGCGCTGTCATCTAATTCTCCCCTTACTTAGAAAAAGAATAGTATTGTTGATTATCTGGGTCAAACGCATAACGGTATACACGATCACCTTTTTCAACAGCAACTAAATACACTTCTTTTCCTTCATATGTTTTAATCACATTTGCATAATCTCGGTCTTTAATCACTTTACCACCTTCAGTTCGTACAATAAGAGCTTGTGCTTCTTCCACTTTTGTTTGTGGCATTTTTGAATGAAAAAAGAATGGCGCTGCTAATAATAACGCGTAGGCTGCAGCAAATAACATATATTTTTTTCGGAATTGATTCCCATCAATTAACACAAAATACACAACAAAAAAAGCGATATTCCCTACTATAATATAATCAATTAAATCATCTAAACCATTCACATAATTATAAGGTTTTCCCATGAAGTAGAAATAAATAATTTCGATTAACGATAAAATAATAACACCTAGTAGTAGACGTGTACGCTTATTCATTTTTTTGCGATCTTGTCTTCTCTGTTCTGCATCCATGTAAATCCTCCTTTATCATTGCTTCTATTATACATCATTTGATTTATTCAATATGACCGCATATGAGGACGGTTCACCCATCCAAATGGTTCCATTTAAGTAATACGAATGATTCGTTTAAATTGTTTCATTTATGTATACCTTTTTACCGCGCCCTCTAAATACATAACAAAATAAAAAAGAAGCTACATCACATCGATGCAACTTCTATTTTTTAATTAAGCTTGCTCAATTGTTGGTCCCATAATTGGTGGAACAGGTAGTTCAGCTTGACGAATTAACACCGTCATCTGACCACGGTGATGCGTTTGGTGGTCAATCATACTACGAAGTACTTGTCCAACAGGCATATTTTTTCCGAAAGCTTCTACTCTGCGCTCTAAATCGTGATCAGATAGTTTTGTTGCTTCTTCTTCTACTTTCGCTGCTTTTTTCTTATAAGCTTCTTCTAGTTCTTTTACCGTTGTTGGTTTTTCACCTTCTGGAATAGACGGTACATCAAGCCCTGCTAATCCACCGAAGAAACTCGGTGCATCTACTAAATGACTACTTAACCACCCTAATGTGTTATGCCCTTCAACAATTGCTTGATCGAGTTTATCATCTTCTAATGCCTCAATCGCTTTTAAAGTTCCTGCTGCTGAATAGTTCCAATCTCGAATAAAATCATCTACTTTACGATACATACTCGCATCTCTCCTTTAGTTATAGTTCCCTTTTATCGTATACACCATAACCAAAAAACACAAATTTTAACCTACCTTTGAATATATTGACTATAGAGTTGTTCTAATGTATTGATGTCATATTCCTGTAATTGTTCGACTAAGGCAAGCCAGAGCTGCGCTGTTAACTGTGCATCTCCTAAAGCATGATGACGATTTTTAATCGGCACTTGATAATGTGTACATGCTTCATCTAATGTTATAACAGAAGACGTTACATCACATACTTGCAGTGCGATATGCGTATCAATAATGCGATGTTGGAATTTCTTTTGAAAACATTTTAAATAATACGTTTCTAAAAAATCACGTTCATGTTGGGCATGATGAGCAATCAAAGGTCGGTGTCCGATAAATCGCATAAATTGTTCCAATACATCCCTTAACGGAAATGCATTTGCAATCTCTTTATTTGTGATTCCCGTCAGTTCTTCTACCTCTTTTGAAATCCACCCTTGAATTTTCGTCAGCGCATAAAATTGCTCCGTTGTTACCTTATTTCCCCTTACTTTAATGGCACCAATCGATAAGATTTCATCTCCTCTTAATGCCTCAAAACCTGTTGTCTCGATATCCAATATGACAAATTCATTTTGATGAAAAGGTTGGTCAAAATCACGTGCTAATCGAACCGTTTTCTCTAGTCTTCGTAAATAAGCCATTTGCTCTTTCGAAGCGACTTCATTCGTCAGTCCCGTATGTCCACGCCCAACGAGCTGACGAAATAAGGTTGAAAAATTCATTATGAACACCCGATTCCAATTTTTTCTCTCACATCATTGTGTAATTTACGAACCGATTTCACAAGTTCTTTTATAGCTTTTCGATTGGATGGCTGAATTTCGACGAAAGAAGGCTCTGTCATTCGAATTTCCATAATGGCATCATATAGCTTACAATCTTGTTGCATACCCGCCATCTTTTGTAATCTTCTACTATTGATGTAAGGTACATATACTGCATTTTTAAAATCGAAATATTTCGATTTTTCTAAAATCAATTTCCCTAATGGTGTCATACTTTTTTTTACCCACGTCGTCGTACAAATATATTTTTCAAGTTGTTCATGACTTTGAGGTTCCGTCCAGTTTTTCACCATCTGTTCATATGATTTATCCCCATAGACAATGCGTAAATCATAAAGCATTTGCAAATGACGAGTCGCTGTTATGTCATCACTGCAATACCATTCCATGAGTTGTTTTTGCCATTCATTTAGCGAACGACACCATGCACGTTCACTCGCCATAACGCCACCATCACAGTAAGAAAAGCCAATTTGGTGTAGACCATCTGCAATCTCTTGTCCTAATTGTTGAAAATAGCGCTCATGTCCATCCTCTCTATACATAATGCCGTGGTCTTGATCACTTGTTGGAACTAATTCTCTGCGTCCACCACTACCGATTACAAACCATGCGAAGTGACAAGGTGGCTCAGGGTATTTTTTTAGTGCAATTCGAATGACTTGAATCATCGCCCGATCATATAGACCATTTAAAGAACGAATGCCGAGCTCATCTTGCTGAACATCTTCTAACCATTCTTTAATTTCTGTGTAGCTTCTCATCGACTTCACTCCACACTTCTTGTTCACGACGCTTCATATGTTCTGGATAACCAAAACTACCATGTTCACTTAAATCAAGTCCCATAATTTCTTCCTCTTGTGTCACACGTAAAGTTCCCATGATTTTTTTCATGATATACAAGATGATATATGACCCGAAGAATGCAAAAGCACCACATGTCACAACACCTAGTGTTTGAACCCATAATTGTTCGAAACCACCACCATAGAATAAACCCGCTTTGCCGACTACAGCTAATTCAGGTGTTGCAAATAATCCAGTTGATAGCGTTCCCCAAATCCCTGGTACACCATGCACAGATAATGCAAAAATCGGATCATCAATACGTCGCGCTTCCAAGAAACGAGCGCTATAGAAACAAACGATTCCAGCGATAAAACCGATGATGACAGATGCATATACGTCAACGAACGCACAAGCAGCTGTAATAGCGACTAACCCAGCTAATGCTCCGTTTAAAATAGACGGAATATCCGGTTTGCCAAGTACTACCCATGAAATTAAAGTTGCAGCAACAGCACCTGCTGCGGCAGCTAAGTTCGTATTTACAGCTACAAATCCGAAGAAAGCTTCATCTACTGATACAGTTGAACCTGCATTAAAACCAAACCAACCTACCCATAAAATCAAAACAGCAAGTGCTGTATAAACTTGGTTATGACCAGTAATACGATTAGCTGAGCCATCTTTATTAAATTTACCAATACGTGGTTTTAAGAGCATTGTTGCAGCAAGTGCCGCCATCGCTCCAGTTAAATGGACGACTGTTGAACCAGCGAAATCTTGTTCACCGCGTTCTGCTAACCAGCCACCACCCCAAATCCAATGTGCGATGACAGGATAGATGAGTGCGCTAAATAGAATAGTGAAGATGACATATACAGAGAACTTTGCTCTTTCTGCAAAACCACCGAGTGCGACGGTTACAGAAATCCCTGCAAAAGCAAGTTGGAATAAAAAGAAGACGGTTGTAGAAAGGCTCGCATCTTTAATTTGCTCACCTGAAAAGAAGAAGTCGGTCATACCGACGAAGAAGTTTGCATTACTACCGAATATAAAAGCGTAACCTACTGCCCAAAATACGAGTGAAGCGAGACCAAATGTAAAGACTGTCTTACTCGCAACATGTCCTGCATTTTTCATGCGAGTTGACCCTGCTTCTAATAAGATAAAACCACCAATCATAAATACGACTAAAATTGCACCTAACATTGTCCACAAACTGTTCATTAAAAAAGAAACATCCATTGCATAACCTCCCAAATTTTATTCATGTCAGTTTTCCTAACATGAAAGTTTTATATTTCATATTTTACAGAAAAAAACGATGTAGTCAAATGTTTTTTCTGAATATTCTTTTTAATATGTCAGTTTTCCTCACATAAAAAATCTTCAAAAGCTTTATTTATTCTACATTTCTTATCTTTTTTATATTTATTAAATTTTTTTCTGGAAACGCTTCCTAATTTCTTTTTAAAACAATGTTTTTTCGCTAAATTGGTATTTTTAACCTTTTTCTGTTCATATTCTATTCATATTCACCCGACATACTAGAAGAAAAGTGGAGGTGTTCATGTTTGGAAAGAAAAGAGATTAAATTTTTACGTACAATGGGCATTTGGGATGGTATTTCATTATTAGTCTTACTCGGTATTGCGATGCCGTTAAAATATTTTGCAGATCTGCCAATCGCAGTTCGTATTACAGGTAGTGTGCATGGCGCAATCTTTATTACATATGCAATTGCAATTCTTATCGTGCAATTGCGTGTAAAATGGGCATTTTTCTACAGTGTTATTGCAGGTGCAGTAGCCTTTATTCCTTTTGGTAACTTTGTATTTGATAAGCACATCAAAAGGTATAGTGATTCATTACAAGCAAAAGAGAAAAAAGCAGTTCAAAACACAGAAGTTGTTTAAAATGAAAAGAGGTCAGGGAAAAATTCCCTTGACCTCTTTGTTATGTGGTTTATAAGCCTATTGAGATATATTTTGTTTCTAAATACGGCTCAATTCCTTCGACGCCACCTTCACGTCCAATACCTGATTCCTTCATACCACCGAATGGAATATGCGCACCAGACGGCGCACCATCATTCCAACCGACAATACCATATTGTAAGTTTTCACTGAAGTATAGTCCTGTTTTATAGCTTTCTGTGAAGAAGTATGTCGCTAAACCATATGGCGTATCATTCGCAATTTGAATCGCTTCATCAAATGACTCAAAAGTAGTAATCGGAATGACTGGCCCAAATGTTTCTTCATGCATAATTTGAGAAGATAGATCCACATTTGTTAGGACAGTTGGCTCTACGAAATAGTAACCTTTTTCATCATCAAAATCATATTGATTACCGCAAAGAACTTCCGCACCTTTTGAAGTGGCTTCTTCAATTTGTTGTTTGATTTTATCGAAGCCTTTTTTATTAATGATTGGACCTAAATCCACATCGGCCTCTAAACCATTACCCATCTTCAACTTACGAACGCGTTCTACCAACTTCTCTGTAAACGCTTCTACAACATTCTCATGTACGATGAGACGATTCGGTGAGACACATGTTTGACCTGCATTACGGAACTTTGCCATAACCGTTTGCTGTACAGCTAAATCTAAATTTGCATCTTCTGCTACAATAATTGGCGCATGACCACCTAATTCCATTGTTGCATGCTTCACTGTATCCGCACATTTTTGCATGAGTAGTTTACCAATTGGTGTCGAACCTGTAAATGTAATTTTACGAATCGCTGGATGTGACGTAAATACGTCGCCTACCATTGGCGCATCACCTAATACGTATTGTACAGCATCTTCTGGAATCCCCGCTTTATGCGCTAATTCGATTAAACGAATCGTTGTCAGCGGTGTTTCCTCTGCTGGTTTCACAATGAATGTACAACCTGCTGCGAGTGCTGGTGCTGCTTTACGCGTCATCATCGCTGCTGGGAAGTTCCATGGCGTAATCGCTGCTACGACACCAATCGGTTCTTTCGTTACAACAATACGTTTGTTTTGTACATGCGCCGGAACCGTACGTCCATATACACGTTTCGCTTCTTCCGCATACCAATCAATATAACTCACTGCGTAGTCTACTTCACCTAGCGCTTCTGCTAATGGTTTTCCATTCTCTAATGTGATGAGTTCACCTAGTTCTTGGCGATTTGTGCGAATCATCGCTGCCCACTTCATTAAAAGAGCTGAACGTTCATGCGCACTTAACTTCTTCCATGACGTGTAAGCTTCTTTAGAACGATCTACTTTTTCAACTACTTCTGCTTCTTCACTTCGTGTTAGCGTATGAATAATTTCACCCGTTGCAGGGTTCGTTACTTGAATTGTTGTCATCGGTTACGCCTCCTTCGCTGCTGCTTCGAATGCACGATCTAAAATCGCTAAACCCTTTTCTAATTCTTCATCTGTAATAACAAGTGGTGATAAGAAGCGAATGACATTTCCTTTAATGCCTGCTGTTAATAACAGTAATCCATTGTCATTTGCATATTTTGCAATTGCTGTTGCTGCTGCTTTATTTGGCGCTTTATGCTCATCTACTAATTCCACTGCTACCATCGCACCTAGACCACGAATATCGCCTACAAATGCATATTTTTCTGCATAGCCATGTAAGTGTTTTGTTAACTTGTCACCTAAAACTTGTGCTTTTTCGCATAATTTTTCATCTTCAATAATATCAATTACTGCAAGTGCCGCTTCACATGCTACTGGACTTCCTGCATATGTACCGCCTAATTCACCTGCTGTTGAAACTTCCATCATCTCTTTACGACCAACAACCCCACTAAGTGGTAGACCTGCCGCTAGTGATTTCGATACCGTCATTAAATCTGGCTCTACATCAAATTGCTCAATTGCAAATAATGTGCCTGTACGTGCAAAACCTGTTTGAATTTCATCTGCTACAAAAACAATATTGTTTTCTTTACAGAAGTTCGCAACGGCTTGTACGAATTTTTTCGGCGGTACGATAAATCCACCCTCACCTTGAATTGGTTCCATGACAACACACGCCACCATCTCCGGTGCAATTGTCGAGATAAAGAAGTCATGGAATTGCTCGATAATATGATCTACATAAGCTTCATCTGTAATGCCTTCTGGTTTACGGTACATGTATGGATAAGGCGCTTTATAAATTTCAGGAGCAAATGGTCCAAATTCATATTTATAAGGCTTTACTTTTGACGTCATACCCATTGTTAAGTTGGTACGACCGTGATAACCGTTTGTAAAAGCTACAACGGCTTGTTTTTTCGTATATTTACGTGCAATTTTCACTGCGTTTTCAACTGCTTCTGCACCTGAGTTTAATAAAACGACTTGTTTTTCAAAACTTCCTGGTGTAATTTCTGCTAATTTTTCTGCTAAACGAATATAAGAATCATACATAATGACATTGAAACCAGGGTGTAAGAATTTTTCTACTTGGTCTTTGACAGCTGATACTACTTTCGGATGACTATGACCTACGTTTAATGTACCAATGGCTGCTGCGAAATCAATCCAGTCATTACCTTCAATATCGACGATTGTTGCCCCTTTTGCTTCTTTCGCAACCGCAAGATTTCCGTTACTTACCCCTTGCACTACGTATTGCTTGCGTTTTTCAACTAATTCTTTTGTTTGATTTGTTTGTAACATTTCATTTCCTCCTTCGTTTCTTTTTTCTAATTATGCCCTTTTTTGGTACAATAAAAAGCACCAAGTTTATAAAAAAAAGGTACCAGAGGTGATAAGATTGCAGATTCAAGTGAATTCAAAAGGAAAAGGTCGCTTTATTTACCAACAAATTTATCGTCAAATTAAAGAACAAATTCTAAGCCATCAAGTGCGTGCACATCACAAATTACCACCAAAACGTGAACTCGCAAAATCACTTGCTGTTAGTACGAATTCAGTTGCGACAGCTTACGACCAGCTTTTGGCTGAAGGATATATTTATACAATTGAACGACTTGGCTATTTTGTAGAGGAAATTCAGCGCTTTGATATTAACGACCAGATTACGCCCTCATTCCCTGAAATATTAAGAGAAGAAGAAAGTTCGCGTGAGGGATGGATTTCGCTTTCTCACATGAATGCAAATCCGAAATTATTCCCCTTTCGTAAGTGGCTGAATTGTCAGGCGAAAATTTATGAGGAACATATGGATGAATTAAGTGAAATGCCACATACACAGGGACCTTACATACTACGGAAAAATATTGCGAATTTTATTTATGCGACGCGTGGTGTGAAGTGCGAACCTGAACAAATTATTATTCACGCAACAAGTCAGGGGTTGATGGAACGTCTCTTAATGTTGCAGACAACTAAAACAGCTTTTGCAGTCGAGAATCCGGGCTATGCAAGATACTATCAACTTCTACAGCGACATCAGTTTAAAACACACCTCATTCCACTTGATGATCACGGGATTGATGTAAAGTATATTGAGCAGACGAATGCACAGTTTATCATCACGACACCTTCTCATCAGTTTCCAACAGGCACTATTATGCCGATTTCAAGACGTGTTGAATTACTCAACTGGGCTTCACGCGATGAACAGCGCTATATTATAGAGGATGATTATGATAGTGAGTTTAAATACCAAACGGACAATGTTCCTTCGCTTCAAAGTTTGGATTATAACCGAAAAGTTATTTATATGGGGACATTCTCAAAAACACTGTTACCTGGAATGCGTATTAGTTATATGGTACTTCCAACAAAACTATTGGCAGCTTATCAAGAAGCATTTCCACTTGAGATTCAACCAGCGAATAATTTAGCGCTTTATACGTTGAATGAATTTATCGAGAGTGGGCAATATGAAAAACATATTCGAAAGATGACGAAACATTATGAGGAGATTCGAACCGCATTAATTGAAGCACTCTCTAACAATTTGACGCGTGATCTTGTGATTTACGATATTCCTGCTGGACTTCACTTTTTAATTGAAGTACCTACATCAAAATCTTATGAAGAAATCGAACAAGCAGCACAACAAGAGAAGTTAGAACTCTATACATTAAAACGTTTTTCATTGAATCCACTACCACTTATTCAGCGCAATCGTTTACTTGTGATTGGCTTTGCAAATATTCAAATGGAGGAAGTAGACGAAGCCATTCAGCGACTGGCGCGCTGTATTTAAATATAAATCTATAGGCTTTAAAAAAACGAAATCGCTTCACACAATGCGATTTCGTTTTGATGTTATACGTGTCCTTTCATTATTTCGCCACTTCTTCAAATGCTCGACCTAAAATGACCAACCCTTTTTCACATAACTTTTCTTCATGTACATTAAACCCAGGTAATAAAAACTTCTCTGCTTGCTCTTTTACAGCAGCTACAACTTCCGGGTGATTATGCCCAACATTTAATACACCAATCATAGATACAAAATCACTCTACTGTTTACCACCTAAATCCGTAACCGTTGCGCCTTTTGACAATCGCTAAATTCCCATTACTTACACCACGTACAATATATTGTTTTCTTTTTTCAATCCATTCATTCGTTTATTCTGACTAAGACATACAATTTCCTCCTTTGATTTATAAAGATTCCTTCTACAATCATTTGCACTTATACCCTTTTCAATAATGAAAAAGCAAACTAGACAATGTATGCACTAGTTTGCTGTAATGTTTGTTTATTTGAATGTATTTGGTTGATTTGTTTGCAAGAATTTTGTCACTGCATTCGTTACTTGAATCGCTTCTGCATTTTCATTCGTTCCAATCAAACCCGTTAAGTCCGAATGAGATAATTCATGTGTTGTGAGTAAATCAACTGGTTCGCCTAGTTTTTTTGCAGCCTTTACGAATTTCGTAGTTGATGCGTCCTCTCTTGAGATAATTAACATCGGCGGAACTGCTTGCTGACCAAGATAAGTACTAGGTGAAGCTGCTTTCCATACATTCGGATTTTTTCCGTAAACTGATTTATATTTCGGGACTTCTTTAATAAAGTCGCTCATATCAAGTGGTCCTTCAATATTAATAACACCGCGTATCGTATGAAGTGGTAATCCTACTTCTTTTAAGTATTGAGGATCTAATGCAACCAATGAGGCCAAATGTCCTCCTGCTGAATGCCCCATCAATGTAATTTGATTGGCATCTAAATGATATTGATCCGCATGATCGACAATCCACTTCATCGTAGCTGCTACATCATTCGCTTGGTCTTGATAATTGCCTACCGGTGATAAGCGATAATTCATCGAAATAAAGGTGTAACCCTTTTTGTTAAAATAACCTGGTTTTTTACCTACATTCGCTTTATCTCCTGCATACCAACCACCGCCATGTATATACAGTACAACAGGCGTTTTCTCTCCTTTTTTTAACCCTTTTTGATAAATTTTTAAGTCTTGATTCGCCTGTTCTCCATATGAAAACTCGTGCTTTGCATCAAATAATTCTGCACTTGTATAGTCGGCCCTCATTGAAAATACACCTACACTAATGACAAGTAATAATAATACAAATAACGGGATAAAGATTTTTTTATTCAGTTTTCCCAAATCGAACACCTCTTTACAAAATTTATATTTTATAAAAAATGTCATTTCGTAAGATTTTTACTATCATAAATAATTGTAATTTTAAATAAAGTACCCTTTTTTATGGTTATTAATATATCACCTTTATTCAAACATCGCACGTAAGTTGTCTTGTCAGATAACAAGATAAAGAAGATTTTTAAATTCTGATTTTACGAAGATTATTTTTGTGCAGGATGCGCGAATAAATGATACTATTTAGGATAGTGAAAATTTTATAGAAGTATGCAAGGAGAAGATACGATGAGTAAGCAATCAGAAAACTTTTGGCAAGATTTACCAAAGCCATTTTTTATATTAGCACCGATGGAAGACGTAACAGACGTTGTATTCCGTCATGTAATTAGTGAAGCAGGTCGTCCTGATGTGTTCTTTACTGAGTTCACAAATACAGAGAGCTTCTGCCACCCTGAAGGTATTTATAGTGTACGTGGTCGTCTTACTTATACAGAAGATGAACAACCTCTTGTTGCACATATTTGGGGAAATAAACCAGAGATGTTCAAAGAGATGAGCATCGGTATGAAAGAGATGGGCTTTAAAGGGGTCGACTTGAATATGGGTTGTCCTGTGGCGAATGTTGCTTCACGTGGTAAAGGTTCAGGTCTGATTAATCACCCTGAAACAGCTGCGGAAATTATCCAAGCCGCAAAAGCTGGTGGATTACCAGTTAGCGTAAAAACACGTCTTGGTTATACAGATGTGAATGAATGGCGCGAATGGTTAACACATGTTTTAAAACAAGATATCGCGAACTTAACGATTCATTTACGCACACGTAAAGAAATGAGTAAAGTGCCTGCGCACTGGGATTTGATTCCTGAGATCAAACAATTACGCGATGAGATTGCACCGAATACATTATTAACGATTAATGGCGATATTCCTGATCGTAAAGTCGGCTTAGAATTAGCTGAAAAATACGGTATCGATGGTGTCATGATTGGTCGTGGTGTATTCACAAACCCATTTGCATTTAGCGAAGATCCACGCGAACGTAGTGTAGAAGAATATTTAAATCTTCTATTGCTACAACTTGAACTATATGAAAAATATGCAGAAGAAACACAACGCCCTTATAATCATCTACATCGCTTCTTTAAAATCTATGTACGTGGGTTTAGCGGCGCAGCTGAATTACGTAACAGCTTAATGCAAACCAAGTCAGTTGAAGAAGCACGCAGTATGGTGGAAGCTGTACTAGCGAGTGAAGTAATCTAATATATGAAACCCGAATGCCCATCATTCGGGTTTTTTTGTGCCTTTTATAATCGCCTTCACCTTACAAACTTTGCATTGTTGTGGAAGCAAATCACTTACTTGATGAGGCAAAATCACATCGCCCATCCGAACTTTTTTAATTTTTTTATGACATGTATCACAATAAATAACTTTTGTTTGAGACTGCATGTAATCCCCTCCTATAAGACAATGTTACCATTCGTCCTGTACATTTTAATGCACACTTCAGCAATCCAATTTATTATATTTTTGATTAAAATATCATTTTTTCGCGTTAAACTACTCTTTTTTTCAATATGATTCAATGTCAAAATAGGATTTAATCCATATATTACCTTTCGTATTCATTAGGGTATAATAGGATGGATTGGAGGTTTTAGACAAAATGAAATTAAAATTAACTTGGAGTCTATTCATCATTTTAGCAGGGTCTTTATTCTTTTCCGCACAGGTCGACGCCAAATCGACTACTTATTATGCAAAGCCTGATACGTATTTATATGCAAAACAAAGCAAGTCATCTACGAAATTAACTACATTAAAACAGAACCAAAAATTCACAACAACATCGAAAGCATCTGCAACTTATTACAAAGTGAAGATTGGAACAAAAACGGGTTATATCCCAAAATCCAAAGCGTTAAAAAAGAAAACATGGTATTACTATGCAGATCGAGCGAATCTATCAGGTTACCATAAGAGAAGTTTCCAAGCGACTTCAACAACCTTAACAAATAAAAAAGGAACACTATTCACATCAAACGAAACCCCAAAAGCTACAAAAAATATTTCTTCTGCCCAAAATTTAATTCCTATTACGTATAAAGGAAAAAAATACTATGTACCTTTTATGTATTTGAATATAGGAAAGACCGAAAAACAATTGCGTTCTTATTTTACGAATATTCATAAAGGCAAAGATTACGCATTCCAAGGTTCGTATTTTGACACGTACACATTCTACGACGCAAAACGTGCCAAGACAATGCAAAACTATATTGAACGAAAAGGATTCGTAAAAGCCAGCCCAACCCTTTCTTTCTTCAATCCCTACACATACACCTATAAATTTGAACAGTTTGGTTCGTATAAATATTACACTTTGAAAGTGAATAAAAAGTAAAAAAGAGGAGGTATCGCCATCGCGATACCTCCTCTTCTTTATCCTAGCCTTCTACATATACTGCATCAAGTGCAGCCGCAATTTCTTTCATCTTTTCTTCTATGACTGGATGGGAAATTGCTACATAGAGTTCTCCATCGAAGAAACGAAATGGTACTTTCACTTGATCGACATGCCACATAAAAAAGTCACCTTTGATCCTCATCTCAACGCCTTCTTGATTGCGTGACACAAATGCATCTTCATACGTAAAATCAGATTGTGTAGAAAAGAATTGTTGCAAATCTTCCAATGTTAACATTGGCTCCTCTTGCTCATTCAAACGTGTAATTTTATAACGTGTATTCATCGTAAACTCCTTTAACATAGTCGTTACTTATATTATAAAGCTTTGAAAGCTATTCGCAAAGTAACCTATTTAATGACAATCCGATGAATCGTCTTATTCGTCTTTGTATCGACTAGACGAAGCACACCTTTCTCGATTACCGCATCATGCTCTAAATACCAAATCGCCATACCTTCCAGACGATATTTTTTTACAACTTCTTTTGGCAACTCATCTAAATTTAAAAATGTTGCTTGTTGTTTATTAAAGTAGACAGCGTGATTTTTTGTATTTTTCAATAGACCATACATGAGCTGTCCTTCGTATTCTTGATAACCTGTTAGCTTTTCGGAAGTATTTCGATCATCATGAATTTTTGTCCAAATAATACCACGTGTTTTCCAACCCCACATCCCTTTTTGAGCGTAGGTTACACCATACTTATAGTCATCCTTCACAAAAAAGTACAGTGCTTGGTTGTCTGTCTGATGAGCAGGAATCAATGTTAAATTCTTTTCAGCTGCACGAATCGCCTGCTCGGGCTTTTCATACGATGTATTCTTTAAATAAAATAACCATATCACAGCTAATACAAGCACAATAATGCCCACAATCGTGACAGACTTTTTATTAAGAATACCTTCTTTTCGCTGATGCACAGGCAACACCTCGTTTTTACAAGTTATTCCCTATTCATCATAAATAACACGCCTTACTTGACTGGTTGGTATATCTCATATAAATGTTCAAATGTTTTTAAAAACTCCTCACGGAATGCTTTCGGCTCTAATACCTCTACATGTTCACCTTGACTCATTAACCACATTTTAATTCCTTTACCGAACACTTCTGCTTCAAAAATCCAACCATCATCAATCGCCATGACCTCTTTTGCTGTTGGTAAACGATCTAATACAGCTTGTTTAGAAGCTCCTGTGAACTTAAACTTCACTTTTAATAAATCTCCTGTATACATAAACTGCACACGTTTACGGAATTCTCCCTCTTGGAATCGTTCTGAATAAGGGATTTTGAAAGATACCTGTTCCGCTTTAATCGACTTAATACGATCAATTCGGTAAATAATTGGATAATCAATTTCTTTATTTGCAGGGTATGCAAGTAAATAGAAATAGTACTCTGAAAAAATAATGCCAACCGGTTTAACAAGATGCTCTTTTTCAGCGTCTGCTAGTTCACGCTGATATGTAATCGTCATGATGTGTTGATTCTGGATATGCTCTGATAACGTCCAGATTTTTTCAATCACTGCTTGCCCATGCGATAAATCGGTATAGAGAAGTCTTTCATTCCCTGTCATTTTCTTTAAAATTTCTTGATCCTTTTTATTTACAAGCATTAATAACTTACTTACAATGCTGTCCATCTCATCTTTTTTAAATGCCCTTGAATCCATTAAAACTTTTAAAATCGCTAAGATATGTTGACTATTCAAACGACTTTCATCTTCACCTATACTCAACTGATACACTTTTTCTTTACGATTATAGTCTAAGTATGCATTATTTTTTTCCAATTCTAAAAATCTTCGAATATGATCAATATCACGTTGAATTGATTTCTCACTCGTTTGGAATCTTTGAGATTCTTCCTTCTTTACAAGTTTTTCACCTTTTTCCAGTCGATCATACATCGATAAAATACGATGTATTTGTGTTTCTTTTTCTCGACTCATAACATCACCTCTTTACACTCTATCTTACATAGGTCAATGGTCGTTATATGACCATTCAAAAAATATATAACTAAAATAATTATAACATTTTTCCCCTCAAAAAAGGACTTTATATCTAATGATCGAACTGTTTTTGAATTAAAAACAACAAAAAAAGTTATTTTTAGTATTTATGATTCACATGAAAAATGATTTCACAAAAATCTTAGCGGTTAGATAAGTAAAACAGTATTATTTCCTCTTAAAAATAATCTTAAATAACTATTGCATACAAATCCCAATTTTTCTTTTCAAATCAAATCATTCGTTCTTTTGTTTTATTTTCTTATATAATAGGAGTGTAAAAACCCCTAGATAGAAGGAGGACTACTTACTTATGAGTATTTATAATTATTTAGTAAAGAAACCAAACGGTGAAATTTTATCGATGGAAACTTATCGTGGAAAAACAATGTTAATCGTTAATTCCGCAAGTCAGTGTATGTTTACATATCAATATGAAGACTTACAAAAGCTCTATGCAAAATATAAAAATCGCGACTTCATTGTACTCGCATTCCCAACGAATCAGTTCGGTGAACAAAACCCTGAAGATGGTGTCACAACGATGACGACATGTAAAACTCACTTTGGCGTGGAGTATCCTATATTTGATTTAATTGAAGTAAATGGTGAACGCACTGCTCCATTATTCAATTACTTAAAACACGAAGTCGATGTACGCGATGTCGATCAAACGAATATGCAAGAGATGATGGTCATGGACCGTGTAAAGCGTGATTACCCAGACTATTTAATCGGACGTAATATTCGCTGGAACTTCACAAAATTCTTAGTCGATGCGAATGGTCAAGTAATTTCACGCTTCGAACCAACTGATTCACTCCTTGATTTAGAACAAGCAATTGAAAAAGTATTGTAATAAAAAAAGAACATCCTGTATGCTTTACCACATACAAGATGTTTTTTTATTTATTTTTTTAAAGCTACTAATTCAGATGACTTTGTAATTTCACCTTCACTTATGTCTTCGCTTTTAATGATGCCATAGCCTTTAGCATAGTAGTTTATAGACTGCATGCTTAAATCTGGTGTTGAAATCCAAATTTTCAATACATGTTTAAAAGTTTTTGCTGGTGTTCGAACTGTTGTATTTGTGGATAAAACTTTATATTTATGACGATCATAGTAAGCGGCATCACCCATATAACCTTTCGCACCCTTTTTTAAATTTCGCGGTAAAATTTGAGAACTTATAATACGTTCACCCGTTTTGTGCTTATAAACAGCTGTGCCATAGACACCTGTTGAATTGCTGCCATAATCAACATACCAGTTTTCATTATTAATTCTCCACATGCCTTTGTAAGAACCTTTTGACATATACCGATGTGTGACGATTTTAGCTTTTTTACCTTTTTCATAACTTTTAAAAACATATGTTTTATACGTATTTGAGCGTTTATATTTTTCATGATTATATTTTACTTTTGCTTCGACAATTGAAATCGTGCTGTTTCCACTTCCCCATATTAATAAGCCAATTAAGAAAAATAAAATGTATTTTCTTTTACCCATGAATCGCACCTGTTTTACAATTCACACGTCCGATTGTGTACCATGTACCATTCCATTTGTGCTCAATGCTATAGTAACCATCTTTACCGTATTTTTTACTTTTCACAAAACGGTATGGATCGTTATCTGCGTAGCTTTTTGCATATTTCTTCGCTTTTGCTTTTACGCCTGGAACCCAACTATAAGCACTTGTAAAATTTAAATTACCTTGTGCCACATAGCCCTTTTTATTTTTGTATGTGATTTTATAAAAACCAAATTGATCAGCAATCGGCCAATAGTATTGATCCGAACCTACATCTACGCCACCAATTACTTTAACTGCTTTTCCTTTTGGTACAGTGTACGCTACTTTATAAGATGTACCAGCCTTCACATACACTTTTACTGTTTTTGCTGTTTTAGCGCGGTCATACGAAGCCGCAGAAGCTTGTGTTGACCAGACACTACTAACTAACATTAAAACAAATACCATACTTAGAATTTTTTTCATTTGAATTCCCTCCTCTTATTTATAAACCAATGGATACAATAAACTGCTCATCTTGAATCGCAATTTCTTTAATATGTCCAATGGGAATTGCCTTCACTTTATCAAACGCATTGAGGTCAATCTGAATGACACGCTCATCATATGTCACAACGGGCGGCTTATGAAAAATCTTTTTATGCACTGTACTAAAATCAAGCGGCTTCATCTTTTTCAACTCAAACTGTAGCGCACGCCCCTCTGCATGAACAGGCTTTAAAGAAAGCGTGAAGTGAATATTTTTCGATATACCAAATTTCTTCACTTTCGTATCCCCTTCTAAAATAAGAAGCCCTTCCTCAATCTTCACTTGAAGATCCTCTACCCCTTCAATAGATTGACGCTCTAAAATCTTTTCAAACACAGACGCATTTAACAGTAAATCCACTGCCTTCTTTTCTTTGAAGTCCATAAACCCTGCTTTTAATTGGTCGAACATCTAAAAACCTCACTTCATTTATTTGTAATATCTACCTTCTTTTACAGTATAGAGTTTGTATTGGACGAAATATGACCAATTTAACCAATTAAAAAATACCTTTACCGACTATTATGAAGGCAAAGATATTTTATCTATTATTAAATCTCACAACACCATTTCAAAATCTTCTTCAATTTCTAATACTTTTCGACCGACGCGTGTCGCAATATCGGGTGGTAGTGTCACGATGACAGGATGTTCTGCTTTTAATGGCTTTTGATTCGCTGTTAGTTGAATTTGCAGCGAGTCGTGACATAAGAAATCGACGGTCACTTGTTTGTAGGCATCAGCAATAAGTAGCTCCAACCCTTCATCACTAATGAAGCGAAGTGGTTTTGCCTTCCCTTTATATTCGCCAAACCAGCTATTTCCGAACCCTGTAAGTATGACTTCATGTGCTTCTGGTACGGGCTTTGGTTCGATTGTTGCACGTTCTTTTAAGTAAATGGGTTCTCCTTGATGGAAGTGAACAATCGTTTCATGAACCGTCTGATGAATCGACTGTACTTGGCGTTCTTCGACACATATTAATTGTTTCGTATCGACTTCAAAAGCGTATAAATGCCAATCTCGGTCCACACAGCTCATATAGAGTCGCCCTTGTTCAAACGTACAAAACTGCACACGTTCTTCTAAATGAAGTGTTTCCGTTCTCGATAAAACATCGAAGGACATGAGTGAAGCAGTTTTTGGTTTTGGATAGTAAATATTTTTACCATGTGATGCGACATCATAAAGGTTCGTAAAGTATTGATAACGCTCGCTCAAACATTGCGGGTAATTCGCTTCATTCCACTGATGATCTTTTTTCATAAAAGCATCTGAACGGAGCAGGTAGCGATAACGAATTTCATGGTTCTTCATTTTCGAACCGACATCATCCCACGTCGCATCGATATGATACCAAGCGTCATCCAATTTCACCATATTCCATGCATGTCCTAAATCACTCTCACCGTCCGCTTGACCAATAACGTAATAACAAGGAATTTTTAGCTCCTCCATCATTTTTTCGAACAGTAGTGCATACGCCATACAGACGCCCTGCTTCTCATGCATAAATGTATAGACCGTAAACGGTGAACCAGTCGTATTCATCTCATATTGGTGATTGCGTACAATATAGTCATGAACAGCAATCACTTTTTCCACATCACTCATCGTATTCGTTATGAGGTCTTTTAAAATTAATTGAATCTCTTGTATCACCCATTGTTGTTCTTCTCTCGTCATACGATAGGTCATCGAAAAATTCATCTTAATACGGTTCTTCGATACATATTTGAACGAGCTCTCCTGTCTCGCACAATGTTGCGTATAAAAAGGCTCTTGTAAGTGCAGCAGTGAAAAAGCTTCTTGTAATAAATCTGGTACAGACTTTGGTAGACGTCCTTGTAAGTAGAGTGAAAACTGACGGTCGCCACGCTTCATATGTGTAACCATCGCTGGTAGTAATTGTTTCGCTGTAATCGTTGTTTGTTTTAAACCACCATCTTTTTGAAACATCTCCATTGACTCAAAATAGATGCCCATGTGTTCCCCCTACATTCGTATTTTCATTCATTATACACTAGTTCTTTTATAAAGACTTTTTCCAATATTAGGTTGTTTTTAAAATCAACTTCAAGTAAGCTAGAAGTTAAATGGAAAGGAGCTATTACTATGAAAAAAATCATCGTTCTTTTCATCGCCATATGCTGCATCATGAACCTTACTACCCTGAATGCCGATGCAAAAACAAAAAACATCACATTACAAGAAGTTAAAAAGCAAGTGACACAAAATAAATTACCTTATGCTATCGCAAAGATTGGTGATCCGTATAAGAAGTTTAAAGGGAAAAAACATGCGGGACTGCCTTACTATGCTAAAGAACGTGGTTCGTCCTTAAATGTTTATGGTTATGCGAATAATAGATATTTTAAAACGAAAGATACGATTTTTACTTATATTTTAAACGGGAAACAAAAAACAAACAAAGCGACGGATAAAGTGCGTGGTATGCTGCTCTCGACTCCTCAAAAATTCACAAAAAAACAAGTGACACAAACTTTCGGAAAGCCTGTTGAATATGAAGCGTCAAAAAATGGAGCAAATTATGTTTATTTTTACAATGCGAATATCTTAACAATCATTAGTGAATATGAAAAAGGAAAGCCCTATACGCGATTCTTACTTATTCCATTTAGTGAATTTTCACAAGGCGGAATCTTTGAAAGTTATCTTAAATAAACAACAAAAAGCCGAAATTGCAACAAGTGCGATTTCGGCTTTTTGTGTATGCTTAAGAACTATTTATCTACCTTAAATACTTCGGTTCGATTGGACCATACGGTGGTTCTGGCTCAATATGCACATAATTTGATAATCGAATGCGAATGTCTGGTGGTAAGTTGTAATACTCAATTTGTCGCTGTCTTTGAAGGTTATTAAATCTCGGTGTTAGATCATGCCCGATTTCTTCAAAAGGTAGTCTCGTTAACGTCGAGAACTTAGCACCTGCTTCATATTCCTCGACTAATTGATCATAACGCGTATGATTTTCAATTTTATTTGCGCCATGCATTATAATGAACGTCATACAAAAACCAATTACAGCTAAAACAACAAACTTGTTGCCTTTTCTCAGCCATCCTACGATTTTTTCATCACAAATTAGTAATAAACAAATGACTAGTAACATATAAGTTAACAGCATATTTCTTGGTCCAAATGGTGTAATTAATAAAAATGGACCTAATAAAATGATTGCATATAAAAAATATGTATAGAAGTATCGTTTATGCTCATTTTTAATTTTTGATTTCCCCACTATAATTAATAATGCAATCAAATAGATACACATTAAAATAAATTCCACTACTAGTAAGTAATAAGGTAGTGATGCGGGGCTTAATCCAACTAGATTTCTAATAATGAAATACATGGCAATTACTAGTATAGAACCTACTAAATACTTTTGCCCTTTACCGATTATTGCTAATACAATCGTAAACAATACGATGAGAATGAGATTATCTTTAAAATAAAATTCACTCCAACTCGTGATCATCGTTGTGAATAATAATGTGAAGTCTAATCCTCCAACCTCGCGCATATTCCCTTCCGTATGATAGGCCGTATTAGAGAACATTATATAAGCGCCAACTGTTGCACCTATTAGCCACACAATAAATACAGCTTTCTTTTCTTTATAGAATAGTGCCAATAACAATCCAATCACTGCCATAACAACGCTAGCGACAGATACGTTTTCAACAAAAAATTGTCCTAAAAACGCGATGATCCCTACGAAAAACAACTCAATCATTTTCGGCTGTTTTTTCTTGGCAACATATAAAATATATAAAATTGCCAATAAAGAAGTATTGTAGTTTGCGAAGCCTGCTAACCAACCATATGTTTCACCATAAATTGAGATTGGCATAGATATAATAAGTAACATGATGAGTGGAATGCTAAATTTTCGATTTAGTAATAACCAAGTCACATACACGATTCCTGTATTAACTAAAGCATAAATTGCAATTCTAAATAGTAGAGAGCGCGTAATAAAAATTTCAATTATATTCCCTAAGTAACGTCCGTTGTAATAATCGAATCCATTTTCAAGTCTTGACCATCCTTCTTCAGAACCCCATGCCCAATCATCACCTGACAGTATTAATAATGAGGCAATCACTGCATAGAATATAAAGATTGATAGCCAAATGTAACTTTTCTTAAAAGTTGTAATAATCAATGCAACTGCTCCTTATTTACTCTTTCCGCTTTAAAAACGGCTTTTTTTGAAATAATATAGTTTATAATAATTGCTAATATTTGTACGATAAATACAAAAATAAATTCATTTAATAAAGCAGGTGTTCCAATGAATCCTTTTGTTAATGAAGATGAAAAAAGAAGATGGTCGTAATTAATAGAATTCAAACCTAAGAAATGAATGATTTCTTTAGAATAGGCTACGACTGCAATATACGTAATCAGCAAGTCCAAACCAAATACGAACGCTCGACCTGCTATAAACCCTGTAATTTGTTTTAATAAATCGATTGGCTTCCATTTTTGATCTTTAAAGACGAAGATTTTATTCGTAAAGTAAGCGAATAATATGGCGGTAATTTGAGCTGTAATGACTGCCCACATTGAGTTTTCAGATATGTTTACAATTAAAAATCTTGTCAAAAAATAGACTGCTGTAGTACCAATCCCAAATAGGAGATAGAGTATTTTTTCATTTTTAAATAATTTTTTCATTCTTTTTATACACTTTCTGTTTTCGCAAATCTTTGCGATAATTGAATTTTTTCTAGTTCAATTTTTTTACCTGTATATTCTTGAACAAAATAAAGCGGTCTGTTTTTCGTTTCATGAAAAATCTTCCCTAAGTATTCACCCATGATGCCTAATGAAATTAGTTGGAAACCACCAAGCAGTAGAATCAATGTGACGAGCGTTGGATAACCTGGTACACTCGTTCCGTAAATTAATGTCGTTATGAGAATATAAACCATATAAAGCATCGAACTGAATGAGAGAATTCCGCCCAATATACCTGCAATTTTAAGCGGGAATGTTGTGTTCGATGTTAAGCCATCAATACCAAGTTTTAATAAGTCCATGAATTTCCACTTCGTTTCTCCCGCAAATCTCTCCTCCGCATCGAAGTTGACTTCTTTTTTACGGAAACCAATCCACATATATAACCCTTTTGTATATCTTTGCGTTTCTTTCATTTTTCTAATACTGTCGATGCATACACGATCTAATAATCTGTAATCACCTACACCTGGCAATACTTCTACTTTTGAAAATTTAACGAGTAATTTATAGTAGATTTCGGACATTTTCTTTTTTAGAAAACTTTCGCCTTTTCGTTCATTCCTTTTTCCATATACATCAAGATAACCAGCTTCCCATTGTTCGACCATTTCAAGAATTACTTTAGGTGGATGTTGCAAATCTGCATCCATCGTAATCACTGCATCTCCTAAACAATAGTCAAAACCTGCCGCCATCGCGACTTCTTTCCCATAGTTTCTCGATAAATCGAGCAACTTCACCCTTACATCTGCTAATGTTAAAGCTTTTACCTTTTTCACACTATGGTCGATACTTCCATCATTAATAAAAAGGAACTCAAAATCATACTTTTGAGTTAGAGGTCTAATCGTTGTTGTTAGTTGCTTATAAAATGCATCGACGTTTTCAGCTTCATTGTACATCGGCACACATATTGAAATAAGCTTTTTCACTACTTACACCCTTCCATATATTGTTATATTTTAATTCTGTAACAATTTTAACATAAATTTGTTATAAATTATTATTTTTTCATTATTTAATAAAATATACATATACATGGTGTTTTATCTTATAAGTTAGCATGCATTGGCATTTGGTACACGATCTACTGTCAGCTGAGACACATCAACTAACTTTGATGTATCATATGTAAAATATTAATCTATATAATGATTTACACAAAAATAAAGATATAATAATCCTGAATTCTTATACTTTCACACATAACTCAAGTGAAATTAAGCAAAAACACCTCCAATCGCTCGGAGATGTTTTTTTATTTAGTCTTATCCATAATAGTCTGAATCATCCAATCCAAGTTCTTTGTTTTTCTCTTTGAACTTCACATTATGGGATGATACCATCGCGACTTCGCGTGCATCTGGTGTAATATACATTTTGGCGTTATTTAAAGCGAGTACAGCATCAGCAAATGCTCCTGCGATGAGACGTACTTTTGAATCGTATGTTGTGAAATCTCCTGCACCGTAAATACCCGGAATACTCGTCGCACATTTATGATCGACGACTGCACAACCATTATCTAACTCCAATCCCCATTCTTCTAACTTGCCGCTATCATATTTGAAACCATGATTGATGATGACTGCATCAACTGAAATCGAACGTTCTTCCGATGTTTCTGTATGTTCAATGAAGACTTCATTAATCGCCTCACCATCTTCACTTTGAAGACTTTTAATTGTAAATGGTGTAAGTACCTGTGCTTTAGAATTTTTCATATTCACAACGTTGCGCTCATGACCGCCGAATTCATCACGACGATGGACAACTGTTACTTGTTTAGCAATTTGCACAAGTTCATTTGCCCAATCGACAGCCGAATCGCCACCTCCAGAGATGAGTACATGCTTCCCTCTGAACTGCTCCAATTCTTGCACAGTGTAATGAAGATTCGTAATTTCGAATCGATCAGCGCCTTCAATTTCAAGTTTTTGAAGTGATAGCATGCCATAGCCAATAGCTAAAATGACTGTTCTGGATAAATGCTGCTTTCCATCATGCGTCGTAATAAGGAAATTACCATCAACTAATTTCTCGTAATCGATTACTTCTGAGTTTAAAATAATTGTCGGTTCAAAAGTATTCGCTTGATCGATTAGTTGATCTATCATATCACGGCATAAAGTTGGTCTTGAACCACCAATATCCCAAATCATTTTCTCCTGATAAATGCGCATACGTCCACCAAGCTCTGAACCTGAATCAATTAGCTTCGTTTTCAAATCACGCATTCCGCTATAAAATGCCGTAAATAATCCAGCTGGTCCGCCACCGACAATCGTTACATCATACAATTCTAAAGACATGTTGACACCTCATTATTTTTTAATTTGTTTTTCAATAGCACCTGCTAAATCATCTAGTTGAAGCATTGCTGTGTATGCATCACTCATGAAATAAGAATGAACATCTACATCTACAACATGACCATTTTTCACTGCATCTAATGTACTCCAAATTGCAGGTAGTTTTTGATTTTTCACATCTGGATTCGAAATTTTCACGATATAATCGCCCGCGTAATCGCTAACTTTTTCCCATGAAACATCTAGGCGATCGCCATCTTTATCGATAATATCTGTTTGCACACGTTTTGGAGCTTTCATGTCTAGTAGTTCATAAAGTGTGTCCCCCCCACGTTCGCCTGTTTTACCTACAACAAGTGTTGATTTTGTCGTACCTACGTCAATAATTGAAATCGTCTTACCTTCTGGAATGATTTTACCGATACGCTCTTTCGCAGCTGCTACTTTTTTTTCTAATTTCTTATTAAATTCTTTCGCTTCTTCTTGTCGATTTAAAATCTCACCCATACCGATTACTTTTTCTTGAATCGTGTCATATTGTGATACGTCATATACTACAGTTGGGGCGATTTTCTTATATTTTTCTACTGCTTCTTTATCATACGTAATAATTAAATCTGGTTTTAAATCTAATATTTTTTCCATTGAAACTTGACCATCCACACCGATATCCTGTGTTTTTTCAGTTACATATGGTTTTAATAAAACTCCGAAATCTAAAATCGTTTTAGAAGTACCAACCGGTTCGATTCCCACTGCCATTACCTCACCTAAGTTCCAATCAACTATGACACGTTGTGGATCAGACGGTACGATTACTTTTCCCATTACTGTATCAATTTCACGCGTTTTTTCTTCCTCACTAGCACTCGCTTTACCATCCTTCTCCTTGTTATTTGAACAAGCAGCTAATACGAAAATTAAACTTATCGTACAAAAAAGTATTATTAATCTTTTCATTTTAAATTCCTCGATTCTTTATTTTGTAAAAACATCTACGATTTCTTCTAATTGTTGATCTAATGAAACTGGATCACTGAAATAAGCATCTGTTTCATCAATTTCAAATACTCTATTATTCTTTACAGCAGGCAATGTTTTCCATAAACCTGTTTGCTTCGTTTTTGAAAATTTCTCATCACCTGACTCTGCAAAAATATAATCCCCCGCAAACTCTGGTAATTTCTCTACTGAAAATGAAGCATAACCTTTTCCTTTAGATGTTTCTTCTCTCACTATTTTTGGCATCGCTAAATCGAATTCACCATAAATAATTTCACCGCCACGACTGAAGTTATCTCCATATACGTACGCATTCTTACCATAAACACCTAAAAGAGAGACCGTTTGATCACCAACTACTTTTTGAACTTGTGGTTTATATTTCGCTACTTTCTTATCCCACTCCGCAATCCATTGTGCAGCTTCTTCTTCCTTATTAAAAATCTTACCAAACTCCGTCATCTCTTCTTTAAATGTCATTTCTTTTGGAAGAATTGCAATAGTCGGCGCAATTTTCTCAAGTTTGTCCAAGTTTTCAGATTGTGCAAATGAAATGATTAAATCTGGATTAAGCGACATAATCTTCTCAGGCGACTCTTCGCCACCGACATCTACGATTCCATCAATACGATTGCCAAAATATTTATTGCTAAGCGCAAAACTTGAAAGCCCTACAGGTTTAATACCTAGTTGTAATGCATATCCTGCGAAACTATCAGCTGTAATAACAACACGTTTCGGATTTTTAGGAATCGAAATTGTACCGTTTTTCGCTGTATAATCGACCATCTCCACTTTGTCTGAAGATGATTTTTCTTCTTTTTTATTTCCACATGCTGCAAGTACAAAAATTGCCACAATTAACACCGCTAACCAACTGAATTTCTTACGACTCATCACACGAATACACGCTCCTCATTTTTCTCTTCCGTTAATTCATATGGCAGACATAGAGGTTTCCCTGTGCGAGGATCCTCGAGAATATCCGCCTCAATATTGAACACTTCACGCAAAACTTCCTTCGTCACAACTTCTTTTGGATTACCGCTACTTACAACAGTCCCCTTCTTAATGGCAATGACATTATGCGCATATTTCGTCGCATGGTTGAGATCATGGACGACCATGATGATTGTACGACCTTCCACTTGATTCAAATGTTCAAGTAATTTCAATACTTCAAGCTGATGCGCCATATCTAAAAATGTCGTTGGTTCATCTAAAAATAAAATATCTGTCTGTTGCGCCAACGCCATCGCAATCCACGCGCGCTGTCGCTGTCCACCTGATAATTGATCAACTCCACGGTTGTAGAATTCACCCATTCCTGTAACATCAATTGCCCAATGAATAATTTTTCGATCTTCTTTCGTCAATGATCCTATCCCTTTATGATGCGGAAAACGACCATAACTAATTAACTCATACACCGTTAAACCATCTGGAGCACTAGGGTTCTGTGGCAAAATCGCTAATTCCTTCGCCACTTCTTTCGTAGATTTTTCATGAATCATTTTTCCATCAAGAGATACCCCGCCTGATTTTGGTTTCATTAGTCGAGCCATTGTTTTTAAAATAGTCGATTTCCCCGAGCCATTCGCCCCAACAAGTGCTGTAATTTCTCCTTGTGGAATTTCAATATTAAGATTATTTACGATAATATGGTCATCGTATCCAATTGTTAATTCATTTGTTTTTAAACGTATTTCCATCTTGACTCCTCCTAGAGTTGGAATTGTGCTTCGTACAGTCGACTATAATTTCCGCCAGTTTGTAGAAGTTCCTCATGAGTCCCTTGTTCTTCTATGTCATCTTTTGTCACAACGATTATGCGATCCACATCACGAATCGTAGCCAATCGATGTGCGATAACAAATGTCGTACGTCCTTTTGATAGCTTACTTAATGCTAATTGAATTGCCATTTCTGTCTCAGTATCAAGTGCAGAAGTCGCTTCATCTAAAATTAAAATTGGCGGGTTTTTCAAGAACATACGTGCAATCGACAGTCGTTGTTTTTGACCACCTGATAACTTCACGCCTCGCTCGCCAATCATTGTCTGCATGCCTTCTGGTTGCGCATGAATCAATTCTTCCAACTGCGCTTGTCTTGCAGCTTCCCAAATTTCCTCATCTGTCGCATCCAATTTTCCGTAAGCGATATTATCTCGAATTGTGCCGTCAAATAGAAAGACATCTTGTTGCACAATACCAATTTGATTCCGTAAAGATTCCTGCGTCATTTGGCGAATGTCGATACCATCAATCGTAATCGAACCACTAGTAACATCATAAAATCTTGGCAATAAACTACAAATCGTTGTTTTACCACCACCTGAAGGTCCGACGAATGCGACCGACTCACCTTTGCGAATTTTGAAATTCACTTTATTTAATATTTGCTTGTCATCGGTATAGCCGAAACTCACATTGTTATAAGCAATCTCACCTTCCACTTTATCAATCGTAACGGCATCTTTCGTATTTTCAATTTCCTCCGGTGTATCCAATAATTCCATAAATCGTTTGAAGCCTGCAATTCCTTTAGGATACGTCTCAATAACAGAATTGATTTGATTAATTGGTCCAATGAAAATATTTGAAAGTAAGATGAACGCCATAAATTCACCGAAAGTCATTTTATTATTAATTACGAACCATGTGCCGCAAGCTAGGACAAAGATTGACACACCTTTAATTAAGAAATGACTAATCGACGCATTCCATGCCATCACTTTATAAGCGATTAATTTAGTCGTTCTAAAACGCTCGTTATTTACTGCAAATTGAGTGATTTCATGATTTTCGTTTGCGAATGCTTTGACAACACGAATTCCACTTACATTATTTTCAACTCGTGCATTGAAATCCGCAATATCACGGAAGAAACGGTCGAAAGTTTTCGACATCTTTTTACTAAAGTAAATTGATAGAATCAGCAGGAATGGAATGACAATGAATGTTAGAATCGCCAATTGTGGATTAATCATCATCATCAAACCGAATGCACCGATAAGTGTCATAAAGGCGATGAATAAATCTTCTGGACCGTGGTGAGCAATTTCACCAATATCCATTAAGTCATTCGTCATACGCGATACGAGATGACCTGTTTTATTATTATCGAAGAAGCGATTTGGTAACATTTGCACTTTATTAAATGCTTGTTTACGCATATCCGATTCGATATTGATACCGAGCATATGCCCCCAATACGTGACGATGTAGTGGAAAAATGCGCTCAATAAGAAGATACTCATTAATACAAGACATGCCGTTAAAATAGTGGACCAATTACCTGTTGGTAAGTAGTCGTCAATGACACGATTCACTGCCAAAGGAAAGGCCAGTTCGACAAGTGCCGCTAAAATCGCACATGTGAAATCCGCTATGAAAAGCCATTTATACGGTTTATAAAAAGCAAAGAATTTTTTTAACATCGTTACTCCCTTTCAATCCTTATTATTTCGATTTAGCTAGTAGGTATAAAAAATAAGGTGCGCCAATACAAGCGACTACTATACCAGCTGGTATTTCAGATGGTTGTATAATCCATCTGCCTAATGTATCTGCCATCAATACTAATAATCCCCCTACCAATGCTGTGCCAGGAATTAAAAACTGATGTTGTGGTCCGATTAAGCGACGTACTAAATGAGGTGCGATTAAACCGACGAAACCAATTCCACCACTAATTGATACGGAAGAAGCTGCTAAACCAACTGCTGCCGCTAATAATAAACGACGCTCTCTTTCCACATTTATACCAAGTCCGAATGAAATAGGGTCCCCCATATTCAAGACATTTAACACTTTCGCCTTGTACATGACATATGGTAATAGGATAAGAAAGAATGGTAGAACTGATACAACATACTTCCAATTTGACCCCCAAATACTTCCTGCCATCCATTTTGCTACAAAATTATATTGTTCTGGTGATAGTTTCAAAACAAGAACAATCATCGCTGCACTGATTGCTGCAGCAATCGCAATTCCTGTTAGTAATAGTCTTGTCGGTGATAGACCGTCGCCTTTTTTGAATGCTAACATATAAATAACTGTCGCTGTGACACCTGCACCAACCCATGCTAATAAAGGTAGTAACATAACTGATGATGTTGTTTCAATTGGTACGAAGGCGATATAAAGTACAACTGCCAACCCCGCACCTGCATTAATTCCTAAAATCCCTGGATCTGCTAACGCATTTCTCGAAAAACCTTGCATAACACAACCCGACACCGCTAATGAAGCACCGACTAAAATCGAGATGATAATACGAGGTAAACGGAATTCGAATAAAATTAAATCTTGTTGCGCTGTACCATTACCAAATAAAGTTTGAATCAATTCACTCGGCGATAATCGGATAAACCCAGTATTCATACTAATGATGAATGTTAAAAAAATAAGTATTGCGAAAGTAAGGAGTGTAACCGTCGCCTTTTTCTTACGCTTTCGGTCAGCTCTTGTATAATCAATTGTCGTCATTACAGTTCTCTCCTCTCTTTCCTCGCAAGATAAAGGAAGAATGGGACGCCAATTAATGCAATCAATGCACCAATCGGTGTTTCATAAGGAGCATTAATTGTTCTTGCAACTAAATCGGCTAGTACGAGCAGAACTGCACCAATAACCGCCGAACATGGAATGATGAACCTGTAATCCACGCCAACAATATAACGCGTTAAATGCGGTACGATTAAACCGACGAAACCTACTGCACCAACTACCGATACTGCTGAACCCGCAAGCATTAATACGATGATTGTACCTGTTACTTTTACAACAGTTGTATTCATCCCTAAACCTGCTGCGACATCATCGCCAAGACTTAGTAACGTTACTGATTTCGATAAAATAATTGCGCCAATAATCATGATGACTACTATTGGTACCATGACTTGAAGCTGTGCCCAGGTTGTACCCGCAACACCACCCGCATACCAGAATGCTAAGTCTTGACCTACTCTAAAATGAAGAGCAATTCCTTCGCTTAATGCACTGAATAATGCACTCACTGCTGTACCCGAAAGGATGAGACGAAGCGGTGTTAATCCCCCTCTCGCAAGTGAACCTACGCCGTACACTAACCCTGCACTAATTGCTGCGCCAAAAAATGAAAATAAAATTAAATAATGATAAGGTAAGCTCGGGAAAAAAGCGAAACTGATTGCCATTACGAGAACCGCACCCGCATTGATGCCAAGTAACCCCGAATCGGCTAGTGGATTTCTCGTCATTCCTTGCATAATGGCACCTGCTACCGAAAAACTTGAACCAACTAGAGCTGCACCGATAATTCGTGGGAATCGTAAATCACGAATGACTTGATGATTACTATTCGTCGCATCATAATTAAAAATCGCCTCTTTAATCGTCGCTAAGCTGACGTCTGCTGCACCATAGGCTAATGCTAAAAACATACTAATTACCAAAAGGATTGAACCAAAAATAAGGACAAACGTTGCTACAACTGGTCTTGCATAGATTTCTCGATCTTTCTCCATCACTTCATCCATATGTACTGCTACTCTAGCCATAACTCTCTCAACCAACCACCTTATCAATAATGATTCTCATTATCATTTAAAAAAATTTTAGAGAATCCTCATGTATTTTTATTAAAAGGACGGTCATCTCTTGTGTTGTTCCTTAACTGATAACCATTTTCAATTGTAGCAAGACAATAGTATAAAAAACATAGTCGAATGTAAGCTATACGATATGGACGATTATAAGATATAGTCGCCCTCTGCTAGTTTTTTCACTTGAATATCCAATTGATGCTCCAAAAAAGCCCCTTCACTTGCCCAAAAATCTTCGAGTTGTAAAATATACACTTTGCTATGATATTTCGTCCGAATCGCTTCCCAATATTTCGATTCCTTCAGTCGTAGCCCTTGTTCCGCTGTATGCACAATAACTAACATATGATCTGCCACATACGACGAAATTAAATATTCATCGATGACCAAATGTTTATGTGGCATCAAAACATCTTCTTCAATCGACTTAGGTACTTTCAATTCCAGTTGCTTATAAATATTGTAAGCACCTCTCGCAGATGAACGCCATACACCTACCTGATTATTTTCACGCAGTTCAAATACACCAACTGTTTCACCCGCTTCAATTATTGGTTTCAGTAATTCTTTCCCTCTCGCCACCTTTTCCTCATAACGTGCAATCCAACTTGCCGTTTCTTCCTCACGTCCGAGTAATTTTGCAATGATTTTCGCCTCTTCTAAACGATCCCAACGATCCCATTTCAAAATGAAGACAGGTGCAATTTTCTCCAACTCCTCAATTAATTTCGGATGTGTATATAAATAAGAAGGCGCGATAATCAAATCTACATCCAAAGCCTTCAACTGCTCAATCGTCGGATAATCATCGCGCGGTACAAGAAATGCATCACCCAGCTCTTGGACGAAATGAGGTGGAATATTACCCGGCCAATTCAATGTGCCTACAGGTTGAATACCCGCAGCTAATAAATCTCCTGTAAATTGAAACGTAAAAATACGCTTCTGTCCTTTGAATAATCTGAATTCAGTAGGTGACAGCCCCGTCTGTTTCCGAAATTTCCGACTAAAATACAATGAATCTTGATAACCGATTTTTCTTGATACTTCTGTAATGGTATAACTCGAATCCAACAATAATACCTTCGCCTTATCCAAACGAATATGCGCTAAATAATCTGAAAAACTCCAACCTGTTTCTGCTTTAATAAGCTTTGAGAAATAATTTTGGTGGTAGCCGAAATGATTTGCTACCTCATCACGCTTCAACGGTTTATTCGAATTAATTGACACATAATCCAATACCGATTGGAATGTCACTTCGGTCAATTGACTTTTTTGTAATTTGAACTCCTCTTCAATCGTAAATAGTAATTTATAAAGTAAATGTGCCTGCTCACTTTCTTTATTCGCTTGGTATAACGCTTCTGACACTTTGCGCACTTTGTTTGAAGATTTATGATAAACTAGCCCATTGTAGTTCACATATTCTTTTGATAACTCATATGTAAGTTGAAAATCTTGTCGATTTCGCAATTTATATTGTTGAAAGCGATAAATCCTATAAACGAATGGCTGATCTTCCTTATTTTTCAATTCCATACGCAAACCTAAATTACCTATAAAAATGGATGTATTTATTAATGGAATATAGCCATTCAATTGTGCCGTTCCTGACATTACCACCAAAATTACATTCGTCGCCTCCGTAAACTGTATCTGACTCTTCTCCTCTAAAATTCGCTCTTCCACACCTTCAAATCGACTCACTTGCTCCATAATCGCCATGTCCCCTTCTCTAATTGATTATAATTATCATTTACATTCTACTTGTTAAAGGTTGGAAAGACAATGTAAGGTTATTGGATTGATAAAATTGACATAAAAAGAGGCTTTATCTGAAGAAGAGCTCATAAGGTGGCTTCCCTTTATGACACAAATTTCGGGTAACACCACGATGACCATGACTCAAATTTGCCTCGTTAAATCACCTCGATAAATGGCTCTGTAGATTGTGTTAAAACTAATCGAATAATCGGATTTTTCGAGCTTTAAAGGATTTCTTTCTACTAAAATTGGGCTTAAAGTGGAAATTCAAGCTATAATAATCGACAAAAACCAAGCCACTTTGAATGAGTTTGATTTTTGTATGTTTATTTCTCTTTTAAACTGTATCCCCTTGCACAGGCTCTACTCCACCTTCAAATCGAATGCGTAGCGAATTGGCTTGCTCTATATGTGGACAATCCATTACTTGAAAGTGAATATGAGCTTCAGAAGAATTCCCCGAGTTGCCACAAAGCGCAAGTAACTCACCACTTTTTACTACATCGCCTTGTTTCACTACGGTACTATATTGCTTCAAATGGGCTATCAAACTATATTCTCCTTCCGCATGTTCGAGAATGATATAGTTTCCTAAAAAATCTGCTTCATTCATCTCACCTACTGGTTGGTCTGGAATATGCTGAATGACTTGAAGTACTTTTCCGTCTAATGGAGCCACTACTTTAGCTCCAAAAGCAAAATAATCTTCATTGTGTATTCCTTCATTTTTAAATGTTTGATGATCGACAACACGTATTAAATCATACGCATAGCGCTGATGAGGATAGAGATAATGGTAATTTTCAAATTCATTCGTACCACCCCAAAATATAAACCATTCGTCACAAATAGGCATGTGATATGTATTTTTTGTCCACCGATGATCTGTGTCAAATTGATAGTAAGGACGCAATGTAAAGCCCTGAATCGTTCCTTGTAAATCAGTCATGATGTGAACTGCTTTTTCACACTGTTCATCAACAAAAAGAATTTGAATCGAATGAAGCAGCTTTTTTTCGTATTGACGTTTTAATGCGCTAACTCCTTTTAAAAAGCTGCGACACATTCTGCTAAAACGCCAATAGGAAATCTGCTTTTGAAAACTCTTTGATGTGCACTTATAATATTTTTTCCATTCGCCTTGTACAAATTCCACTTCAAAGTCTGGTAACATCCACTTTCATCCTTCCGTTAAAAACTGAATAAACTTCTCTACTTCCACTGTGCGTACTTTGGTTAAAAGATAGGTCGTCGAAATCGGTGGTGCGATGGCTTGTGCTGGGATTGTCATGACTTCGTTCATTTCTTGAATCATCGAATACGGTAGGTAGGCACTTCCAAGCCCTGCTTCAATGAATCGTTTTGTTACTTCAATTTGATTCACTGGCATCGTTCGAACGAGAGGATAAGCGTGCTTTAGTTGCTGCAAAAATGCATCGCTACAATGCGGGTGGTTATGTGTCATAATACGGTCTGTCTGCATAACTCGCTCCTCATCCCAATCTCCTTGTCTTTTCTTCGACGTTAAAAGCATCGGTTCTTCATGTATATGAAGTGCTTCAATACTCGGTTGAATCGGTAGAATACGTGCTAATCCAAGATCAGCTCGCCCTGAACTCACCTCTTGTCCCACGTCATAAGAGGAGACAATATTCGTTATGACCTCAATTGTTGGATTTTCAGCCATAAACTGCGCCAACCATGTCGGTAATAATGATGCCGCAATTTGAGGTGCAACTACGATAACAAGCTTCTGTTCATACCCCTGTTTCCATGATTCAAAAGCTTCCATACCTGCTTCATATTCGGCGAGTAAATCATTCGCAAAGGTATAAAATCGCTTCCCCGCCGCTGTTAATGTGACGCGATTACTCGTGCGATGAAATAACGCTGTATGAATGACTTCTTCTAAACGCTGAATATGTTTTGTGACGGCTGGTTGCGTTAAAAATAATTGTTCTGAGGCTTGCCTAAAATTTTCACACCTCGCTGTTACAACAAATGTTTGTAGCCATTTAATTTGCATAGAAACCCCTCTTTACGATAACGAATCGTTATACTAAAACGCTATTTTCTTGAATGTTCTTCGGTATATTTTTCCATTATACTCAAATGAATCACAGCGAATCAATAAGGAGATGGAAAAGATGACCAAACAAGATTACTGGAATGCGACGCGTTATGATACGCAACACGCCTTCGTTTCACACTACGGAAAAGATATTTTGTCACTATTACAACCACAGCAAGGCGAGACCATTGTAGATGTAGGTTGTGGTACAGGAGACTTAGCGCATGAACTTTCAAAACAAGATGTTCATGTGATTGGCATTGATGCTTCACCAAATATGATTGCCACCGCAAAAGAAAAGTACCCACACATTCCATTCTATGTACAAAGCGCAACACAACTAACAGGCTTTTCAAATGTAGATGCAGTCTTTTCAAATGCGACACTACATTGGGTGAAAGAGCCACTCACTGCTCTACAAAGTATGTACGCCATTTTAAAATCAGGTGGAAGATTCGTCGCTGAATTCGGCGGCGCGCACAATGTCGAAACGATTACACATGCCATCATTGATGAAATCAGGCATGCTGGATACCGATTTGACGATGCACAGTTCCCCTGGTATTACCCAAGTATTGCTGAATACACAACACTAATGGAAGCAGCAGGTTTTCACGTCACATTCGCCGAACATATCAATCGCCCGACACCACTCCAAGGTGACGAAGGCTTACGCAACTGGATGTATATGTTTGCGGACGGATTATTTGAAGGAATTGAAAAGAACGCGAAAGACAGGATTATTAAGAAGGTGGAAGAACGCCTGCGTGATGTACTGTGGCAAGACGGGAGATGGCTAGCGGATTATAAAAGGATACGTGTAGTGGGGGTGAAGTAGATGGAGATGAAAAAAACAAGAATCGGATGAATGATTCTTATTTTTTTATGTTGGCAAAATTTGTTGTTATTTTTCTTTTAATATTATAATTATTTAAAATAATATATGGTGTTCTTCTAAAGTAAACGATTTAGCGTCTTTTATAAAACCCTATTTATTAAAAACGTATAAAAAACTCTTTTATTATTAAGGTTTTTTTCTAAATTCATAATACGAACATGTTGAACTACAAAATACATTGCAACTATTAAAAATAAAAAATTTGTTATGATAAAAGCTATATTCTTTTTATCTTCATCTCCTGAATAGATATTAGTAAAGATTGAAATACAGGTAGTTACTATTGCTAATATAAAACCTAGACTACTATACCATCCATTCATAGCTTCTTTATCTCTATTTTCACCTCTTTTAAAAGTTGAAAGCATCGACCAAAAAGAGCTTTTAGCTAGGGTTTTGTCCTAGTCTCTTTTATTTATACAAAAAAGTGCCAAAACCCTTATATATCAAGAATTTTGACACTCTATGAAATCATATGATTTCGTAGTATGGAGACGGCGGGAGTTAAACCGCTTTTTGTAGAAATGTTGATATATCAATACTTTGGAGCGGTTTCAAATCTTAATTTTATTTATTAGCTACCAATTTAGCTACCATACATTAAAAATATGCGTTGTAAGAGCAATTTGGGAGGTGATTATTCACCTTCTTTTTTTATACCCCGCTATGTTTGAAATAAAAAATACCCTTACTTTGTAGATAGCAAGGGTAATCAACCTTTACATACAATCACCCAAAACTTAAAATTCAAGTGAACTATAATTTATATATTCTTCAAAATATCTTTGTAACCTGTATCGATCCCTATTTTATCCATTCTGTTCTTAGGATATTTCAACATATAATCTAATGCCGAATTCAAATGAACATCGCTTGTTTCTTTCTTAAATTCCCCAATAAGTTTACGAAGTCTATTGTCTGGAATATCTTTATGAAAATCTCCTATAAACTCTTTATCCTCAAATAATTTGAGGAATTCCTTAATTTCTTTAATTGAAAAATTTCTAATAAATTCCTCATAATATGGAATAGCCCCTTCATCAACCCCTTCTCTACGACCGTTCCCATTACCGACATAACACACTACAATTGTTTTTACAAATAGCTTTCTTACAGAATCTGGTATACCATTAACAGGTAAAGAATCGGCTATCGACTTTGCATGCACACTCTCATTATAGAAATTATTAAATTCATAATGTGCTGATCTTAAATATTGCAATTTTTCTATTAATTCTGCGGCTAAACTATCATCATCTTTATATTGTACCCCATCAACAATTTCTAAAAATCTTTGTGTTGCTTCTTTTTTTAATGTTTCCCCATTTTTTCTGTACAAGCCAAATTTAGCTCCAATTGCATATTTAACATCTTTCGACGTAGCTTGCCAAATCCCTTTAGCTAAGCCTTCGATATTATCTTTAACCGATTGTTCTTGTCTTTCATCACAAAATAGACCATGGATAGAAATTATGAAATCGTCTAATCTTTCTTGAGGTTGCTTTTTCATATCTTCAGTAATAATTTCATAATCCTCAGTTGGTATCTTGTGTATTCTTATATTTGTCAAGAGCGTTTGAATTTGAATAACTGAATGATCTGGCTTAGCTATAATTGCATATTTTAAACAATTTTCAAGTAAGCCTAACATTTC
Source organism: Kurthia sp. 11kri321 (assembly GCF_001534765.1). Classification (NCBI taxonomy): domain Bacteria; kingdom Bacillati; phylum Bacillota; class Bacilli; order Caryophanales; family Caryophanaceae; genus Kurthia; species Kurthia sp. 11kri321. The sequence continues at coordinate 590,952 of NZ_CP013217.1, read as the reverse complement.
AATTCCTGTTATCTCATTCTGATTTGGGTGTGCTGAACTGGCATGATTTCTTAAATAATTTACATGTTCTAATCTTTTATGATTAATATCATTTAACAAACCTATTCTTCTACAAATTTCTAGTAAATCATGTTCTGATACCACTTCAAAATCTTCGTAAGTTGATAATTTCTTATATTTACTAGATAGCTCTCCAGCAATCGTAAAGAAATATTGTAAATCAAATTTATAAGCCATTTTTCTAATTGCGGTTACTGTTTCATTCCACAAAAAATTTAAAGCCCCGTCAAATAAACCAACTGTAACCGCAACTGCAAATTTAGATAAATAATATGCCTTTTCTTTTTCTTCAATAGGTAGTATGTCTAAAGTACTTTGTAATGAATAAATTACTTTTTTCCTTTCCTCCGTAGACACTAAAACATCCTCAGTTGGTAATCCAATATATTCCAACATATCTGCTAATGGCTGATTTAATCTTGAAACAGATGTATCTATAGATTCTAATGAGGCACCATCCTTTATAATATCTATCTTAGGATAGCTCGTATATTCTATACCTGTTAAGTTTTCTGTCATTTTAAAATCCACTCCATACATCATTATTTTAATACAATTATATTCATAAAATACAAAATATTCAATTTATAATAAAATTCTCATTTTAATAAAAAAACACGTTAGTAATTAACGTGTTCTACTGCCCAATATCTTGTTTGATTTTTATTTCCGTCAAATCGTTTTCTCTGCTGCTTAATTCGATAATTAATGTTGTATTGTTCAAAAAAATCATTAATTAAATTAATGCTAGGGATTCCATCTTTAATTCTTGTCTTAATCCCGCTCTCTTTCATCTTCAAACGAAACTCCATTTTCTCCTCTTTTGTTATTAATATGAATATTTTCGAATCCTTTAATAATACGTCCAACTCTTTTTCAATCTTCATTTTTTCCAAACAAATAATTGGGACATTGGGATACAATTCATTTAACAATTTTGTGTAGGAGTTTAAAAGCTGTTCTGATTCATAAAATTTTTCTTGAAATGCTATTTTCTCTTCCAAACACTTCATTGTAATTGGATTACATTCTCTCATTGCTATAATTCCATCTAATTGATCTCTTTCTCCAATACAATAATTGTGTCTTTTACAAATTTGTTCGTAATCACCATACACCTTATAATTGCGTTTCATCTTTTTTAATCTTTCTTTCATTTTATTAATAATTTTTTTATCAGTTTTTTTCATAAGAAAGATCAAATCAACATAAAATTCATCTTGATTTTTCACTCTGATACGACTTGCAAATTGAATAATTGTACTTTCCGTTGGCAAATAACTGTAACTCACTAAATAATTTTCTTCAGCAATAATATTTATTCCTACTTCCATCGAAGAAGTGGCTATTAATGCTTCACAAATCATTTTTTGTGTGCCCACAATTGCTTTTCTTACAGCTTTATCATACGCATTCATAATTTGGTTATAATCTTGTCGATGAATTGATGCGATGTTTGCCACTGAATTTCCTATATTATTTTCTTTATAGTCTTTAAAGTTCTTTACTTTATCCGTCAACTCAAAGTTTTTATCTCCATTTCTTATACAATTTCTTTTAAATTCATCGAATTCTATTTCATTTCCTGTAACGTATATATTTCGAACGCAATGATTCATTTTATTCACTTCACGTACTGTTTTTATTTTTCTGTTCAAAAAAGGCTCAAGTTTTTTAAATCCTTTTGGTGTTCCTGTTAATACCAATATGATTCCTTTAAAATGATTGAGATATTCCACAAATAATACTGGGTTAATATCAAAATCGCTTGAATCAAAAATTAAATGAGCTTCATCAACGACGAGAAAATCATATTCCATTCGATGAAATGGCAACGAATAATTTTTCTCTATTGAAGTCGTTACACTTTGATACATTGCTATCTCCATATGCTCTTTTACTTCTTCTAGATGTTCGTCAATTAACTGTTCTTCCAAAGTAGACCGATTGCATAAATATAAAATTTGTTTATCCTTCAATGCCGCATATTCGTATAGATTCGTCATAATAGCAGTTGTTTTACCGCTTCCGCATTCTCCACCAATCAGATAAATATATTCATTGGTGAATCCTTTTATTTTTTCTTTTGTTAATTCTTTGCTTATATATTTTTTCATATTCTACTCCTTTAAATGGTTGAGACAAATATTTACGAGATTATATATATAGTTAAAAATTTGTCTCATTGACTCCTTTATATATAAAGAAAATCAAAAATAAACGATTTAATTTTTTTATTTTGGTTGTTTTTTATTTTTTTTGGTATACAACGCTCTTGAAATTATTTTTAAGGAGCAAAAAGAATATGCCAAATTTTAAAAAAATCGATCAAAAAGTTTTAAATGTCTTAAAAGAAAAAGCAGAATATCATGATGTCATCTTGAAATCACCAATAGGAATAAACACTACTCAAATCGCTAAGGAATTAGAAATGAGTCCAAATGCATTAAATAAAAAGCTTCATGATTTAAAAATCATCTACCCAACAAACAAAAAAATTCTTCTTGGGTACTTTATGCTAAATATCAAAATAAAGGTTATCAAGTTTCTCGAACAAGAAAAAACTCAAAGATTGATTTTCTTTGGACGCAAAAAGGACGTAAGTTTATTCATTCAGTAATTGCCAATACAAAGTATGAAGAAATCGAAACAGAAACAAACCATCAACTTTCATTCAGTGATTTATGGGAGGACTGGAAATGAATAATACAATGCTAGAAGAAATTAAAAAAATATTTATTACCTTACAAACAAAACCACCAAAAGAATGGCTTTCCTTAAAAGAAGCAGCAGAATATGCGGGTGTATCTTACAATACTTTTATCAAATTTCGTGAAATGGGATTGCGTGTTGCAGAGGTCGAAGGAGTGAAACGTGTATCCTGTAAAGAAATTGATAAATTTTATGAAAATCACAGCTTTTAAAATAAAGAGGAATTGTCTTTGGTATCTACGGAGTTATAATAGATATGAGAGGTAATTCCTCTTCTTTTTATTGCTCTTACAACGCAAATCAGAAGGAGAATTATCATGACAAAAAATACAACAACGATTGAAAAATACGAATTAAAAAATGGTGAAAAACGTTACCGCTTCCAAATTTACATTGGAATTGATCCTTTAACTGGCAAGCCAAAAAGAACAAGACGTTCAAATTTCAAAACCCAAAAAGAAGCAAAACTTGAATTAGCAAAAATTAAATTACAAATTGATAAAGGCACTTTCTTTAAACAAGTTGCAGAAACTTATTTAGACGTTTATAACCTTTGGGTTAAACAATATGAAAAAACGGTTGAAGAAAGTACCTTTGTAAAAACAATGGGTATCTTTAAAAATCATATTTTACCTGCTATGAGTGATTACAGAATTGAAAAAATCACAATCGATGTTTGTCAAAAGCACGTAGATGAATGGGCAAATAAACTTAAACACTTTCAAAAGGTAAAATCGTACGCTGCAAAAGTAATGAATTTTGCCATTAAACGTGGATTCATTCAAACAAACCCATTTGATTATGTAGATATGCCTGTCGCTTTAAAAAAGAAACAAGCAAGTATGGAAGAAGCGGAAGAAAATTTTTATACACGTGAAGAATTAATCAAGTTTTTATCTTGTTTTGAAAAAGAGAAAAACGTAAAAGCCTATACACTTTTTCGCCTCCTTGCTTATAGCGGTATGCGTAAAGGTGAAGCCTTAGCACTTACATGGAAAGACTTAAATTTCACACATAACAAAATCGTTATTAATAAAGCTATCTCACGTGGAAAAGATAATCAATTATATTTAAAACCCCCAAAAACAGGCTTTGCTCGTACAATCAAAATGGATCCTCAAACAATGGAAATTTTAAAAGAATGGCGTAAACAACAAAAAGAAGATTATTTCAAACTAGGATTTAATACAAAATCACCTAGCCAATTAATCTTTAGCAATGAACATAATGAATTTTTACAACCAACAAAAACACGTAAATGGATTGTACAAGTTCAAAAGAAATACAATCTTAAACCAATTACGACACATGGATTACTTCATACACATTGTTCCCTACTATTTGAAGCGGGAGCAAAAATTAAGGAAGTGCAAGATCGTTTAGGACATAGCGATATTCAAACGACCATGAACATCTATGCTCACGTAACAGCTAAAGCAAAAGAAAGTGCCATTCAAAAATTTGAGGAGTATTTAAGTATTTAATTCATAGTAGCAGCTACGTCTTTAGCTACGTCTCATTGATACTCATTGAAACTTCATGAAATTAAAAAAGTGCCAAAACCCTTTTATATCAAGGATTTTGACACTCATTGAAACCGTATGATTTCGTCTTATGGAGACGGCGGGAGTCGAACCCGCGTCCAGAAACTCCAGTACTTAAGCTTCTACGCGTGTAGTTTGTCTACTTGCAAGTTCACGTGACAGTATGCCGACAAACAGGCGTCGTGTACGCTAACCTTGAAATCTCTTCTGTTAGACTAAGGTGGCACCTAACAGCGTATCCCACTATAAGTGAGCCTAAACTACGCTACATGGGCGATAGGGTAGATAGGCAGTTTCAGCAGACTAGGCTGCGAAAGCTAAGTTGTTGTTTGTTTTGCCAGTTATTATATAACTTCCGTTGGTGACGAAGCCGAGACCTCCGACGCGCAACCTAAGCCGAGATATCCCTGTCGAATCCGTAACGTCCCCCTGATATAAATTCCAATCTACTACGCAATACTTTGTCAGCTGCCCTCACTTACTTCAGTCATGTACAAACGTACACTCCTTCGCGCGTTCTGTGGCTTTCGCGTCTTGCTTGTATCTTGAAATTTCTATATGATTTTTTTCATTGTGTCGGTAACACCACGAATTTTTCATATGTCCGTTCCAATCTACTGCGCAATGCTTTGTCAGCTGCCTTCACTTGCTTCAGTCATGTACAAACGTACACTCCTTCGTGCGTTCTGTGGCTTTCGCATCTTGCTTGCATCTTGAAATTTCTATATGTTTTCTTCACAATGTCTATGACACCACGAGTTTTTCATATGTCCATTCTTACAGCTAGTATTGGGTGATTGTGAATTTTTCATCCAATGGGCAACATCGTCAGTAGAAAGCGTGTGCCTTCTCAGAGTGCAGATTGGATGATCAAGGTTCATTCGGGATACAGTTGCAAAGTGGCAACTGTAGAATCAGAACGAATCTGATACTGGCTTGATTACTTGAATATTATATGACAAAAATGGTCAAACTTCAAGGGAAATGCCTGTTAGTATTGATTTTTCGCTTTAATTGCTCGATCCATGTTTCGTTTTGCTTCTTTTGCTTTTAGGTCGTGGCGTTTATCGTATGTCTTTTTCCCTTTACCTGTACCGATTAATAGTTTGGCAAAACCGTCTTTTAAGTACATTTTCAATGGGACAATTGTATAACCGTCACGTTTTACGTCTAAGTTTAATTGGTCAATCTGTTTGCGGTGTAATAAGAGTTTACGTGTGCGTAATGGGTCATGGTTGAAGATATTCCCTTGTTCGAATGGGCTAATGTGCATGTTTGAAATGAATGCTTCACCGTTACGAATAAGCACGTAGGAATCTTTCAACTGTACTTTCCCTTTACGGATTGACTTAATCTCAGTACCCGTTAGGACAATGCCTGCTTCAATCGTTTCTTCAATCGCATAATCGTGATTTGCTTTTTTGTTTTGTGCAACGACTTTTCCTGCACCCTTTGCCATGTGTACCACCTCAAATGTGAGCTGCTCCTGACAAATAATTTGTCAGGAGGGTTGTGCTCGTTATTTTTTCTTTTTGCGTCCTTTTTTCTTCTGTTGCTTAGCAATGCTCTCATAGAACTTCTTGCCCTTATGCGCTTTTTTCGGTTCGCCTTCCGTACTGCGTTTGCGATCTTGTTTACGTGTTTTACCGTTCACTTTTGGACCACTCGGTGTACGGCGCGATTTCGAACTGCCGCTACCACTACCTTTTTGTCCTTCAGACTTCTTCTTCGCACCGCGTCCACCTGCTGTAATGACACGTGTTGGTCTGCCTGATTTCGCACGTGGCGCTGGCATACCGACAACGATAAAGTCGACAGATGATTCTTCTAAGTTCACATCGTGTACTTTGACTTTCACTTTGTCACCAATGCGGAAGATGCGTCCTGTACGTTCGCCAATCATCGACATTGTACGCTCGTCAAAGTTGTAGTAGTCATCTGTTAGATTACTATTATGCACAAGTCCTTCAATCGTATTTTCAAGTTCGATAAACATACCGAAGTTCGTTACCGAGCTCACGATACCTTCAAACTCTTCACCGATTTTATCTGACATGTACTGTGCTTTTTTAATCGATTCTGTATCACGTTCTGCATCGACTGCGCGGCGTTCACGTTCTGACGTATGGTTTGCGATTTCTTCCATATGTGCGCCCCAATACGCAATTGTTTTGCCTGATGTGTCTTTATTGATGACATATGTGCGTAATAAACGATGCACAATTAAGTCAGGGTAACGACGAATTGGTGATGTGAAGTGCGTGTAGAACTCTGTTGATAAACCAAAGTGTCCAAGTGATTCTGGGCTATACTTCGCTTGTTGCATCGAGCGTAACATCATTGTAGAGATTACTGGGTATTCAGGTTGTCCTTCTACCGACTCTAAAATCTGTTGTAAAGCTTTTGGATCCACTGTGTCGCCCTTACCTTTTACAAGGATACCGAAGTTTGTAATAAACTCGAAGAAGCGTTGTAACTTCTCAGGTTTTGGATCTTCGTGAATACGGTAGATGAATGGTAGCTTCATGTTGAATACATGTTCTGCCACTGTTTCATTCGCCGCTAACATGAAGTCTTCAATCAACTTCTCTGCTACTGTACGTTCACGAATAACCACATCAACAGGCCATCCTTTTTCATCTACAACAACTGCAGATTCTTTGAAGTCAAAGTCTACTGCACCACGTTTTTCACGACGATTTCGTAAAATAGCCGATAATTCTTTCATATGTTCAAACATAGGTACTAATGGTTCGTAGCGTTTAATAAGCGCCTCGTCTTTTTCTTCTAAAATTTTATACACATCTGTGTACGTCATACGTTCTGTTGTGTTAATGACACTCTCGAAAATTTCGTGATCAACGACAATTCCTTGTGCATTAATCGTCATTTCACATGACAATGTCAAACGGTCTACTTGCGGGTTCAATGAACAAATACCGTTCGATAAACGGTGTGGAATCATTGGAATCACGCGGTCTGTTAAATAGACACTTGTCGCGCGGTCATACGCTTCACGGTCAAGTGGTGAACCATCTGTTACATAGTGACTAACGTCTGCGATGTGTACACCTAATTTATACGTACCATCATCATTTTTCGTTACTGTTACAGCGTCATCTAAGTCTTTCGCTGTTTCACCGTCAATTGTCACAATCAGTTGGTCACGTAAATCACGACGACCTTCTAAGTCTTGTGGTTGAACGGTATCTGGAATTGCTTTTGCGGCATCTAATACTTCTTGTGGGAAATCCACATCAATATTGTGCTTGTGAATAATGGATAAAATATCGACACCTGGATCATTTTTATGCCCTAAAATCGCTGTTACAATACCCGCTGCTGAGTGACGACCATCTGGCCATTCTGTAATTTCAACGACTACTTTATGTCCGTCTACTGCGCCAAGTGTGTGATTTTTCGCAATGAAAATATCTGTGCCAAACTTTTTATCATCTGGTACAACGAAGCCGAAACCACGATTCGCTTGGAATTCCCCAACGATTGTTGAGTTTCCGCGTTCGATAATTTCTACGACTTCACCTTCACGTCGCTCACCTGATTTTAATTTCGAGATGTTCACTAATACAGTATCTGTATTTAGCGCGCCATTTGTGGCAGTTGGTGGAATGAAAATATCGTCCATACCTTCTTCTTCTGGTGCTACAAATCCGAATCCTTTCGCGTGTCCGATGAAGCGTCCACGTACTTGATTCATTTGAATTGGTAAACCATAGCGATCTTGTCCTGAGCGAACGATACGTCCTTGTTCCTCTAGTTTTACAAATGCTTTGACCAATTCTTTAAAGTCCTCGGCATCTGTTAGTCCCAGCTGATCTTCGATTTCTGAAACCGTTGAAGGCTTATAGTTCTCTTGTTTCATCAGCGTGAGTATTTGTTGTTCAAAATTCATAAATCTTCCCTCCTTGTACAGCATGTTCGTATTTGATTACTTGGACCAATCTAATGTATTCAAGAAGTCCAAAATATCTTGCTGTAACTCTTTTCTTTCCTGATCTAATGTAATGACATGACCTGAATTCTCATACCATTTAATCGTTTTGTCATTGGATTCGACTGTGTCATAAATATATTGTGCAGAGTGAATATCGATGACCTCATCTTTACTTGCCTGCGCCACAAAAATCGGAGCGTAAATCTCATCTACTTGTTCACGTACTTGAATAATCAATTGACGTAATTCTTGTAGTGACGGCATTCCCTGCTCTTTTAAATGCTGTTGTAATGCTTTTTGCTCGTCTTCTGTATAAGCATGTGCTCGCCCAAAATCATAGGCATATTTTAACACACCTTCAAACATTTTTTCAGTTGTACGCATCGACATTGGAGCACACATCGTGACGATTCCCTTTAATGGAGCTGTATAACCCAATTTTAGCGAAAATACGCCACCAAGTGACAGTCCAGCGACAGCAATTTCTTCATATCCCTGCTCTTGTAGTGATTGATAAGCATGTTGTACGTCGGCCCACCAATCTGCAGGTCCTGTATGAATTAATTCTTCTGGGGATGTCCCATGTCCTTTATAATGCGGAGCCATCGTTGTATAACCGTTCTTTTGTAAAAAACGTCCTAGCATATGCACATCGGCTGAATTCCCTGTAAACCCATGTAACAGTAAGACTGCTCGTGGGCCTCCTTCAAAGAAAAATGGCTTCGGTAATGAAATTTTCATAGCACAAACCTCCAATATATAACAGAAAACGCCTAACCTCATGGTGGTTAGACGGTTATCATCTGTTCATTAAAATTTTGCGATAGCGATTGCTAAAACAAAGAAAATAACTGAAAGTACAATGGTGATACGGTGTAACACTAGGTCCATACCACGCGCTTTTTGTTTACCAAAAAGTTGTTCAGCACCACCTGAGATGGCTCCTGAAAGACCTGCACTTTTACTAGATTGTAATAAAACCACGATAATTAATGCGACTGATACAATTAATAATGCAACTAGAATTGCTGTATGCATACATTCCACCTCCTGAATCAAAAAACACGACAACATTGTTCAATTGACAATGTCCTGCTATTTCACACGAATACAATGATACTTCCATTTTAACATGAACTTCGCTTTGTACATAGCGATAAATGTAAATTATTTAGAATATACTTAAATCATATTCAATAGAAATACGTTTTAAAAATTCAATTCCCGCCACACTATTTCCGATTGGATCAATGGCTGGTCCGAATGTCGCAATCCCAATTTTTCCTTGTAAGCCTTGTAAGTCCTCATGTTCTGCTACACTTAAAATACCGCCTGACACACCACTTTTAGATGGTAGACCGACGAATGTAGCGAACTTTCCTGAAGCGTTATACATACCGCATGTCAGCATCAATGCTTTTGCCACTTTCGAAATCTCTTTTGAGAAGAAGCGTTCATTCGTAATCGGATCGACACCGTCATTCGACAAAATCAAGCCAATACGTGCCAAGCTCTCCACTGTTACTTCAATTGCACAATGTCGGAAGTAAACATCTAGCACACTCTCCACGTCGCCTTGTAAAATATGATTCGATTTTAAATAATACGCAATCGAACGGTTTCGGTCTGCTGTTTTAATTTCCGACTCATACACTTCTTGATTAATCTTTACCGGTTTGCCAATCATTTTCCCCATAAAGTCGCATAGATGCTGGAACTTTTCTTCACGATTTTGTCCTGGAAGTAATGAGGTTATGGTAATCGCACCTGCATTAATCATCGGGTTGAATGGTTTACCAAACTCCGTATTTTCTAAACGAATAATCGAATTGAATGAATCACCTGTTGGTTCAACGTCTACATACTGTAAAACATAATCGAGTGTCATTTCTTCACACGCATAAATAAACGAGATTACTTTTGAAATACTTTGAAGGGTAAAAGATGTTGATGTGTCGCCTGCTAAAAATTGATTTCCATTTTCATCAATCAAGCACACAGCGAACTGAGAAGGGTCCTGCTCATCAAGTGCAGGGATATAAGAAGCTGTTTCGCCTAACACAGCTAGATTTTGACTTTCTTGTACATAATATTCTAATGATGCCATTCAGGTCATCTCCTTTCATTCTACTTATTCATACCATTTTTTGCTCTGTGAAGCTAGCTTTTATTGATTTTAAGACTTAAATTTGTTTGTTTTATTTGAAAATTTATTGGAAGAAGGGGGTAGAGGTTTGTATGAAAGGGACTGATTTAGTCGCGAAAGGGAATTTACCATTTTGAAAGGGACTATTCCATCCACGAAAGGGAATCCTGCACTTTGAAAGGGACTATTCCACTCACGAAAGGGAATCTACCACTTTGAAAGGGACTATTCTACCCACGAAAGGGAATCCATCACCCCACCCCCACCTTCTATCCAACTAAAAAAGGAGCGCGCAAATGCGCACTCCTCTTTTTAGTTTGAATTATTTATCTAAGTTGTAGAATGATTTTAGGCCTTGGTAAACAGCTGTTTTACCTAGTTCGTCTTCGATGCGTAGTAATTGGTTGTACTTCGCTACGCGGTCTGTACGAGATGGTGCACCTGTTTTGATTTGACCAGCATTTGTTGCAACTGCGATGTCAGCAATTGTTGTATCTTCTGATTCACCAGAACGGTGAGAGATGATTGCTGTGTAACCAGCGCGTTTTGCCATTTCAATCGCATCTAATGTTTCAGTTAATGTACCGATTTGGTTTACTTTGATTAGGATTGAGTTTCCAACGCCTTCTTCAATACCACGTGCTAATTTTTTCGTATTTGTTACGAATAAATCGTCACCTACTAATTGCACGCGGTCGCCGATACGTTCTGTTAATAACTTGTGACCAGCCCAGTCGTTTTCGTCAAGACCATCTTCGATTGAAATGATTGGATATTTATTTGTTAATTCTTCGTACCAATCAACCATTTCCTCAGAAGTCTTCACAACGCCTTCACCGTCTAAGTGGTACTTACCATCTTCATCTGAATATAACTCAGAAGATGCTACGTCCATCGCCAATTGGATTTCTTCGCCTGGTTTGTAACCTGCGCGCTCAATTGCCGTAATGATTGTAGATAATGCTTCTTCGTTTGATGTTAAGTTTGGTGCGAAACCACCTTCGTCACCTACAGCTGTGTTATGACCAGATTCTTTTAATACAGCTTTTAATGAGTGGAAGATTTCAGTACCCATTTGTAATGCTTGTTTGAATGTTTTAGCACCAACTGGCATTACCATGAATTCTTGAATATCTACGTTATTATCTGCGTGTTCGCCACCGTTTAAGATGTTCATCATTGGTACTGGTAATTGTTTACCGTTTACGCCACCAATGTATTTGTAAAGTGGTAGACCATGTACTTCAGAAGCTGCACGTGCTACTGCTAAAGAAACACCTAGAATTGCGTTTGCGCCTAAGTTTCCTTTGTTTTCTGTACCGTCTAATTCAATCATTTTGTTATCAATTTCTACTTGTTCAGTTACTGCGTAGTTACCGATTAATGCTGGTGCGATAACATCGTTTACGTTTTGAACTGCTTTTGTTACACCTTTACCAAGGTAGCGACCTTTGTCACCATCACGTAATTCAACTGCTTCGTATTCACCTGTTGAAGCACCTGATGGTACGATTGCGCGACCGAATGCGCCTGATTCTGTTAATACTTCTACTTCTACTGTTGGGTTACCACGTGAGTCTAATACTTCGCGAGCGTATACATCTGTAATAATTGGCATGTTTAATAATCTCCCTACTGTTTTAAAATAATGGTGTTCCTGTCATTTCTTCTGGTTGTTTCACATCTAGTAATTTCAACATCGTTGGTGCTAAGTCACTCAACTTACCTGTTTCATTCAATGTGATTCCCTCTTTTGTGACAATCACTGGAACTGGGTTGGTTGTGTGTGCGGTCATTGGATTCCCTTCAAGTGTTACCACTTCATCTGAGTTTCCGTGGTCAGCTGTAATAATGGCAGCGCCACCTTTTGCAAGAATCGCATCAACGATTTCACCTAAACATTCATCCACTGCTTCAATCGCTTTAATTGTCGGTTCAAGCATTCCACTATGACCTACCATGTCTGGATTCGCAAAGTTTAAAATGATGGCATCTGTATGATCGTTATTAATCTCAGCAAGCAATGCATCTTTCACTTCATAAGCGCTCATCTCAGGTTGTAAGTCATATGTTGCAACTTTTGGTGAGTTAATTAAAATACGGTTTTCACGGTCGAATTTTTCCTCACGTCCACCACTCATAAAGAACGTAACATGTGGATATTTTTCCGTTTCTGCAATACGCAATTGACGTAAACCCGCATCTGCAATTACTTCACCAACTGTATTTTTTAAGTTCTCATCGTCAAATGCGATGTGACCGATAACAGTTTCACTATACTTCTTAAAACATACAAATTCAATATTTTTTGGATGTTTCTTACTTAATTCAAATCCTTCGAAGTGCGGATTTGTAAATGCAGTCGATAACTGAATCGCACGGTCAGGACGGAAATTGAAGAAAATCACTGCATCATTCGAGTCAAGTGTTGCAACAGGTTGACCGTCTTTTTCAACAACGAATGGTACAACGAATTCATCGTTTGTGCCTTGAGCATAAGATGCTTCAATGCCTTCTTTTGCTGATGTTGCAACAAGTCCTTCACCGTCTACAATCGCATCATAAGCTTTTTTCTCACGATCCCAACGCTTGTCGCGGTCCATCGCATAGTAACGACCGCTAATTGTTGCAAATTCACCCACGCCAATTTCGTCCATTTGACGCTCTGTTTCTTCCACATATGTTAGCGCTGTTTTTGGACCTACATCACGACCATCTAAGAAACCATGTACATAGACATCGTTCACACCTTGCTCTTTTGCTAATTTTAAAAGGGCGAATAGATGCTCATAGTGACTGTGTACGCCACCATCTGATAATAAGCCCATTAAGTGTAGCTTCGAGTTGTTCTCTTTTACGTGTTGAATTGCTTTTAATAAGGCAACATTCGTAAAGAAATCACCATCTTTAATCGCTTTTCCAATACGTGTTAAACTTTGATACACGACGCGTCCTGCACCAATATTTAAGTGTCCAACTTCCGAGTTCCCCATTTGACCGTCTGGTAAGCCAACAGCTTCACCCGAAGCAAGAATCTGTGTGTGTGGATATTTTTCATAGTAACGGTCAAAGTTCGGTTTATGTGCTTGTTTTACTGCGTTACCGAATTCTTCATCACGTAATCCAAAACCATCTAAGATAATGAGTGCTACTGGTCCTTTAGCCATTTGCGCCCGCCTCCAATAATTGTAGGTATGATGCTGGCTCTAAACTTGCGCCACCAACAAGAGCTCCGTCAATATGCTCCATTGATAATAATTCTGCAATATTACCTGGTTTTACACTACCACCGTACTGAATGCGTACTTGGTCTGCCACATCTGCACCGAATGCTTCTGAAATAGCTGAGCGAATTTCGCCACATGTTTCGTTTGCTTCTTCTGCTGTAGCTGTTTTACCTGTACCGATTGCCCAAATTGGTTCGTATGCAATCACAGATTGAATTACTTGCTCTTTTGATAGACCTTTTAAAGCTTCTGTTACTTGTGTTGAAACTTTTGAAACCGTTTGACCTGCTTCACGTTCTTCTAATGTTTCACCACAGCAAATGATTGGTGTTAAGCCATTTTCAAATGCAGCATGTGCTTTTTTATTAACAGCTTCATCTGTCTCATTGAAGTATTCACGACGTTCTGAATGTCCAAGTACAACATACTGAACATCTACATCTGCTAATTGTGATGGACTTACTTCACCTGTAAATGCTCCTTCTAATTCGAAGTGCATATTTTGAGCACCAATTTTCAAATCTGTGCCTTTTGTTGCTTCAACAAGTGTTGGTAAAAATAAGAATGGTGCACAAATGACCGCATCTACTTTTGAAGTAGCTGGAACTTGACCTTTTACTTCATCAACGAATTGTACAGCCTCAGATAACTTTTTAAACATCTTCCAGTTACCTGCAATAATCGGTTTACGCATAGACAAAATCCTCCTAAGATAGTGATGTTGTTGAAAAGACAGACAAGCTAAAATTCTCGCTATGTCTGTCAAATTTTTTTATCGGTCGTTTAACGCAACGACACCTGGTAATTCCTTACCCTCCATAAATTCAAGTGAAGCACCGCCACCTGTTGAAATATGATCCATTTTATCTGCTACATGGAATTTTTCAACTGCTGCTGCTGAGTCACCGCCACCGATAATTGTGTAACCAGCTGTTTCAGCCATTGCCTCAGCTACACCTTTTGTACCGTCTGCGAATTTTTCCATTTCGAATACACCCATTGGTCCATTCCAAATGATTAATTTTGAATTTTTAATTGTGTCTGCATATAACGCAACTGTTTTTGGTCCAATATCTAAGCCCATCCAGTCTGCTGGAATCGCATCAATGTCGACTACTTTAGAGTCAGCATCTTTTGAAAATTCAGAAGCGACTACCGCATCAACAGGCATTAAGAAATTGACGCCTTTATCTTTTGCTTTTTGCATAAATTCTTTTGCTAATTCAATCTTATCTTCTTCCACAAGTGAGTTACCAATTTCGTGACCTTGAGCCTTCACAAATGTATAAGCTAAGCCACCACCAATGATTAAATTATCTACTTTATCAAGTAAATGATCAATTACGCCGATTTTATCTTTTACTTTTGCGCCACCAATAATTGCTGTGAATGGACGTTCTGGATCTGATAATGCTTTACCTAATACATCTAATTCTTTTTGTAGTAAGAAACCTGATACAGCTGGTAAATATTCTGCAATTCCTGCTGTTGAAGCATGTGCACGGTGAGCCGCACCGAATGCATCATTCACATAAATTTCAGCTAATTCAGCAAATTGTTTTGCTAACTCTGCATCATTTTTCTCTTCACCTTTGTGGAATCGTACGTTTTCAAGAAGTACTACATCGCCATCATTCATGTTGTGAACAGCTGTTTTTACTGTTTCACCAACTGATTCGTCTAGTTTGAGTACAGGCTTTCCTAGAAGTTCTGCAAGTCGATTACCTACTGCAGTTAAACGCATATCCTCAACTACTTCACCTTTTGGTCGTCCTAGGTGACTCGCTAAGATTACTTTTGCGCCTTCATCGACTAAATGCTTGATCGTTGGAAGTGCTGCTCGAATACGTGTGTCATCAGTAATTTTACCGTCTTCCATTGGCACATTAAAGTCAACACGGACAAATACGCGTTTCCCTTTCACTTCTACATCATTCATCGTTTTCTTCGGATTCATTTGAAGAAAGCCTCCTTTAAATTTTATATTCGTGTTTTTCATAAAAAAAGGAGAAGTTATTATTCACTTCTCCCCTTTTTCCAAAATACATTATATACAATCTACCACGTAATGGCTAATCTTTTTTATTACAAACCTTGTTTTGCGATATATTCCACTAGATCAACAACACGTGTAGAGTAACCAGCTTCGTTATCGTACCAAGCTAATACTTTTACAAGATTACCTTCTAAAGTCATTGTTGATAATGAATCAACTGTTGAAGAAGAAGTCACACCATTATAGTCGATTGATACAAGAGGTACATCTGAATAATCTAAAATACCGTGTAATTCATTTTCAGATGCTTCTTTTAGTACTGCATTCAATTCTTCTACTGTTGTTTCTTGATTTAATTCTGCTACTAAGTCGACAAGCGATACATTTGGTGTTGGTACGCGGATTGCCATACCATCTAATTTACCTTTTAAGTTCGGTAATACTTTCGCTACCGCACTTGCTGCACCTGTTGTTGTTGGAATCATTGATTGTCCAGCTGCACGTGCACGACGATAGTCAGAGTGTGGTAAGTCTAAGATTTTTTGGTCATTTGTGTATGAGTGAATTGTTGTCATCATACCACGTTTAACACCGAATTTTTCGTCTAATACTTTTGCTACAGGAGCTAAGCAGTTTGTTGTACAAGAAGCATTCGACATAACAAAGTCTTTTTTAGGGTCATAATCAGTATGGTTTACACCCATAACAAATGTTGACATGTTTTTACCAGGTGCAGATACGATTACTCTCTTAGCTCCAGCTTCTAAATGTTTACCTGCTGAATCGGAATCACGGAAAAGTCCTGTTGATTCAACTACGATATCCACGCCTAAAGCTTCCCAAGGTAAGTTCACAGGATCTTTTTCTGCATAAACGCGTACTTTTTTGCCATCTACTACGATACAGTCATCTTCAGATGTAACTTTATTCGGAAGTGTACCATGTACTGAATCGTATTTTAATAAATGTGCAAGCATCGCTGCATCAGTTAAATCATTTACTGCCACTAATTCAATATCATCACGCTCTAAAGCTGTGCGGAAAACTAAGCGTCCAATACGTCCAAAACCGTTAATTGCTAATTTGATTGTCATAATCTGTTCCTCCTGTAAATACATTATTATTTTTGAATAATTTTAAACATTTGTTGTGCTGCTGCCATATCCGTAATAAAGATTGTCTGCTTCGCTGCATTTTTGAAATAAGATAAAATCGCTTTTGCTTTTTTTGTACCACCCGCTATTGCAAGTATAGTGGGACAATTTTTGACCTGCTCTAATTGCAAACCAACTGTCCTTATTCTCTGTACTGCTTTACCCTTTTCATCGAAATAATAACCAAAAGCTTCACCAACAGCACCCGATTTTTGAAGCGCTTGTCTCTCTGCTTCTGATGATTTCCGACGACCAGACATTTCATCTGCAGAACCAATTCCATGAATCACAATCGATGTTTTTTCGTAAAGTCCAAGCATCTCTTGTACCATCGGTTCTTCCTTCATCGCATTATAAGCAGCTTCACTTAAATGCTCCGGTAGATAAAGCGTGCGATAATCATTCCCCGAATTCGTTGCAAAGTTCGAAGCGATTGTATTCGCCTGCATTTGTACTTCGACACCCATACCTCCACGTGCAGCAATGAAAGTTAAATCCTTTAAACGATTTGATTTTTGAACAGCGTTTGATACTGCAGCTACCGTACTTCCTCCCGTAACTGCCACAATATCTTGCGGTTTCGCATATTGCTCAAGTTGCGTAACCGCTTCGACACCCATCAACGTCTTAACAGATGGCTCTAAATCAAGGTTTCCATCAACAATAATTACTTTTTTGATGCCAAGTAATTTTTGAAGCTGTGTTTCGAGATCTGAAATCCCTGACCACTCATAAACAAGTGGCTTCAACTTCTCTAATACTTGTACCCCTAATTCCGTAATTGTCATACCTGAACGACTAACATCCATTAATGTTTGTTCTCTGAGTAAATCTGTTTCTTTTCGAACTTCTCGTTCTGGCAATGATAGACTCTCTGCTAAAGAACGACGTCCAATCGGCCCAAGCATCTGAACCATTTGCAAAATACGATAACGAATTTGCAGCGACTCGGCCATTTCAGGCAACATTTTTAATTGTGCCTCCGTGAGTGACAACATAGCTAACTCTCCTATCAGTAGGTCAAAATAAGTCCCATATACTTATTTTTCGTCCCACCTAATGTAAAAAAATATTTCTAAAGATATTATATCAATGTCAGACATCTTTTGCAACAATGGGCACTATTTTATCCCACTTCATATCCTGAACACTATTTAAATAGAAGAAACTCCGATTTTTTTTCGAGAGTTAGAATACATTTGAATCTAAAGCGAGTAGCCTATTTCGTCCTTTTATTTGGATAATTTGTCTTTTTCGATGGTGGTGATTCCCTTTCGCGCGATGATTTATCCCTTTCAACAGCGGGGATTCCCTTTCACGCGACATTCAGTCCCTTTCAAACACGGCGATTCCCTTTCGCGCGACATTCAGTCCCTTTCAAACACGACGATTCCCTTTCGCGCGACATTCAGTCCCTTTCAAACACGGCGATTCCCTTTCGCGCGACAT
Organism: Kurthia sp. 11kri321; assembly: GCF_001534765.1. Taxonomy (NCBI): domain Bacteria; kingdom Bacillati; phylum Bacillota; class Bacilli; order Caryophanales; family Caryophanaceae; genus Kurthia; species Kurthia sp. 11kri321. Next base: position 572,709 of record NZ_CP013217.1, on the reverse strand, counting down.
TCAGTCCCTTTCAAACACGACGATTCCCTTTCGCGCGACATTCAGTCCCTTTCAAACACGGCGATTCCCTTTCGCGCGACATTCAGTCCCTTTCAAACACGGCGATTCCCTTTCGCGCAACTATTTGTCCCTTTCGACAGCGGGGATTCCCTTTCGTGCGACATTCAGTCCCTTTCAACAGCGATGATTCCCTTTCGCGCGATGATTTGTCCCTTTCGACAGCTGATTCAATCAAAAAAGGAATCGTCCGAATAGACGATTCCTCTACATTTTATGATTCTGTTATTTCATTTTCTGCTTCTTTCATCGCTTTTTTCGATACCTTTTGACCTGGTACTTGGACGCGTTTTAAGAAGAACGCTAGAATTAATGCCGCAATTGTAATGAACATTGCGATTAAGAATGAGAAGTTAATACCTTCAACCATTGCTTTATCCACAAGTGGTTTCGATAATGATTGACCTAATTCTTTTGCATATTTTAAGATACTTGGATCTTCAGCTAGTTGCTTACCGTAAGCTGCTAATTCTGATTTAGACATTGGCGTACCTGCTTGAGCTGATTCTGTTGCTTTTTGTGTTACTTGTTCTGAAATACGTTCTTTCACTTTTGCAGCTACTTGACCTTTTACTTCATCTTCGACACCTGAAGCTTCACTCTTTGTACGAGTTGTCATGATTGTAATCATAACTGCTGAACCAATCGCACCTGAAATTTGTTGTAGTGTATTGTTCATCGCTGTACCGTGTGGATTTAATTGCATTGGTAATTGGTTTAAACCGTTTGTCATAATTGGCATCATAACCATCGACATACCAAACATACGCACTGTATAAGCAAGCATTAAATAAGTGTATGTTGTTTCTGTTGTTAATTGTGATAAGAAGTACGTTGAGATTGTCACGATTGTTAAACCGGTAATCGCTAAAATTTTCGGACCAAACTTATCGAATAACTTACCTGTAATTGGCGACATCAAGCCCATGATAACCGCACCAGGTAACATTAATAGACCTGAATCAAGTGGTGTAAAGCCACGAATATTTTGTAAATAAATTGGTGTTAAAATCATACCTGAGAACATCGCCATTGCTACTACGATCGAAATGATTGAAGCTAATGCGAACATTGGGTATTTATAAACACCGAAGTTTAGCATTGGATCTTTCATTTTTAATTGCATGATGACAAAGATAATTAATGCGATTGCACCAATTGTGATTGTACCCCATACATCAACTGCTCCCCAGCCATCTTCGCCTGAAGCTGAACTGAAACCGTATAATAGACCACCAAAACCAATTGTTGATAATACAAGCGATGTATAACTTAATTTGACTTTGCGTGTATCCATAATATTACGGAACTTAAAGATTGCGATAATTAAAATCGTGATTGATAACGGTAAAATCATTTCGAATAATACATGCCATGTCCAAGTTTCAACAATCCAACCTGATAATGTTGGGCCGATTGCTGGCGCTGTAATCATAACAAGACCAAAAATCCCCATAACTGCACCACGTTTGGCAATTGGGAATGATACAAGCATGATATTCATTAATAGTGGACCTAATACGGCAGCACCTGCTGCTTGAACCATACGCGCTGTTAATAAGATACTAAATGTTGGTGCGTATGCTGCTAAAGCTGTACCGATTGTGAAAATTGATAATGCTGTAATAAATAACGTTCTGTTTTTAATACGTGTAATAAAGAATGCACTTGCTGGTACTAAAACCCCTGATACCAACATATAACCTGTTGTTAGCCACTGCACCGTTGAAGCATCTACATCGAAGTCCTTCATAATAGAAGGTAATGCTACATTCAATAATGTATTGTTAAGTAATGCTACAAAAGCACCGATGAACATTAATACAATCATTGCATATGGTGGCTTTTTCTGTAACTGTTCCATATCCATTTATTAATCCCTCTTCTGCTTTATATTTCGTGTATAAAAGTTTACTTTCACTATAATATACTCATAGTCCAATTTTGGCAACAAGAAAATTAAGTTTTCGCAAAAATCATTGCTATTAAAGCGTTTTACAGTTAGAATGACAGTATAATATAAAGATTAAAGGTGGACATATGAATAATCGAAAACGCCAAGTTATCTTGGCTTCCCTTAAACTATTTGCTAAAAAAGGCTTCCACAGTACATCGATTCAAGACATCTTAGATGAAGCACATATCTCAAAAGGTACATTTTATAATTACTTTTCGTCCAAAAAAGATTGCTTAGTGGCAATTTTAGAAATTGGACGTTCAGATGCAACACTTCGAAAGGCTGAATTATTAATCGGAAAGAACCTATCCGATAAAAGTGTACTCGCAGCCCAAATTTCGACCATCATGCAAGTGAATCGCGAACGCGACTTACTACCAATCTTTGAATCAATCCTGCATTCAGGCGACCAAGAACTAAAAAAAATCGTCAAAGAATACCATTTAAAAGAGATGGAATGGTTATCAAGAAGGTTAGTAGACGTATATGGTGAACGCATTGTACCGTATCGCTATGATGCCACGATTCTTTTGTTTGGGATGATTCATCAGATGCTTCATATTGGAAGCATGACAGCTGGTGAGGCAATTGATCCTGTTGTGACATCAAAGTATGCATTACGTCAACTAGACTTAATCGTGCCTTCACTAATCGAAAATAACGACTATTATTTGGGACCTGACTTACAAAATTATATTTTCGAGAATACGAAGTATGAAGTACCTACACGCGATGAGATTTTAGATCAGTTAAAAGGATTTAGAAGTTGTTTAGAATCCGATATACCCGAATCTTGCATTGAGTACACGGACTGTCTAATAGAAGAATTCTCGATGGAAAAACCGCGTTACTATATTATTGGAACGATTGCGTATCAATTTTACAATAGCTTCCGCGATTCAAAGCACGCACTTGAAACAATTGAAATCGCCAATGAGATTTGGAAAGTCACACGCGCAAATAAAGGCAGTATCCTTAAAAAATAAGAGGCTTGGGAGCAATTCCCAAACCTCTTTTTTATGAATTCTTTTTTGAAAATAAATTCGCTGTTTTTAGGGCAATCCGAACCGCCTTACGATTCAATGTACCTTCTAAATGTTTTGTGCGTACTTGATGGCTTTTCACCTGACTTTTCAACTTTACAATACGTTCATTTTTTTGTTCTAATACATTACTCATGACCGTCTCAAAGCGCTCTCCCATCTCAGCTGCCGAGCAATGAATAAAGCTTTTTACTGGTGGAAGTAATTGAATTTCTTGTAGCTGTTTATCGAGTGGCGCTTCCACTAAATCAAGGTCTTGTTCATAAATATGTGGAATTCCATTATGGTTTAAGAAATGAATAAAACGATTAAAATTCTCTTCATGTACATGCTCACAACGATGGAAGTCACTCTTTTCAATTAAGTCCATAATCTGTGTTTGCTCTGTTAATTCGTTCCCAGCCACATAATTTAAAGCATGGTAATCTGTTAACTCACGCATACGCCCATCTTTTGGAATAATTAAGCTCGGTGTCCCAGCAATTGTCGCTGTAATGTTCCCATGCAATCGAGCACCAAAACTAAAGTCAGCTTCACCTATAAAATCAATCCATGATTTAGCGTTCAAGAAATAACGCACACGATCTTGGACATACAGTTCATCTGTTGTCTTCCCTTGATAATGTAGCTTCGGCTTTTCAAGATTAGGACCGCCTAAATAAATCATTTTTAATTCTTTATACCACTGCGGAATAAAATAATGATGTTTGAATTCATTTTTACTTCGATCAATAAATTCTAGAACATGATTTGGAGAAAGTTTAGATGAGTTAATGGTAACAATGGAATTCTCATTAATTTCTGTATCGCGTATACGTAAATGACGCCCATTTGCATACATTGACGGACAACCAATAATGACATGGTCAATCCCCTCTTTAAATCCTAAATGTGTTAGGTAACGTGATGTGAATTCTCCACGTACACCAATCATAGCTGAACGTTTTAATACTGCTTTAACGAAATCGACAACTGCTGCATCATATGGATTCTGTTTTGTGAAGTCTGGCTCGAAGTCAATGCGTACACCAACACCAATGACGTACACAGGTATTGTCAAACGATTAATTAATTTCGTATAAGATTTTAATGTATTTTCAAAGTCTGGTCGGAAGGCATCTGCTAATGGAATGAAATATGCATCATAATTCTCGTTAATATAAGGCGCATCTGCTGGATTTACACGATAGTAGTCAGGTACAAATTCAACATCTTCTGTCATCAATGTGCGATAAATGCTATATGCATAGATTAAGTTTCCTACATTTCCTCCAATTGAATTGTTGGCAATGATTTTAGCAGCATCAAACACATCTGTTGGTAACATACCGCTACGAATTAAATATTTTTTCATCAACCATTAAACTCCCTTCTATGTATCTACTTTAGTATCCTCTTATGTTATATTACCTTTTCCAAAGGTTATTTACCTCTTTTAACCCTTTTTATTCATTAAATGTAATTTAACTGTTATATTTTTCATAATATTGTCACTTGATTTTTGTTTATATATCACTTTAAAGGGAATTTGTACAAAAGAAAAAGCTGTATGTTGTCATGTTTATGACTTCATACAACTTGTATATGCCCCAGGAGGGAATCGAACCCCCAGCCTAAGAACCGGAATCTTATGTTTTATCCATTAAACTACTGAGGCGTATGACTATTATTATACAAATATAAAGTGCAATTGACAACTTGATTTAGACTTTGCAATATTTAACACAATATATTTGACCTTTTTTGACTATGCAATGTACAATAAGAGTACAGCTGATTCTAATCAGTAACTAGATTGAACGGAGGAGAATTAAATGAACTTAATTCCTACAGTAATCGAAACAACAAACCGCGGAGAGCGTGCATACGATATTTATTCTCGTCTTTTAAAAGACCGTATTATCATGCTTGGTAGCGCAATTGATGATAACGTTGCAAACGCAATCGTATCACAATTATTATTCTTAGAAGCAGAAGATCCAGAGAAGGATATCTTCTTATACATCAACTCACCAGGTGGTTCAGTAACAGCTGGTATGGCAATCTACGATACAATGCAATTCATCAAACCAGATGTACAAACAATCTGTATCGGTATGGCTGCTTCAATGGGTTCATTCCTATTAACAGCTGGTGCAAAAGGTAAGCGTTTCGCATTACCAAACGCTGAAATCATGATTCACCAACCATTAGGTGGCGCACAAGGTCAAGCGACTGAAATCGAAATCGCTGCTCGCCACATCTTAAAAACACGTGAAAAACTAAACAAAATTCTTGCAGAGCGTACAGGTCAACCTGTCGAAGTAATTGAAAAAGATACAGATCGTGATAACTTCATGTCTGCTGAAGAAGCATTAAACTACGGTTTAATCGATAAAATCATGACAAACAACGAAACAAAATAATGTATGCAAAAGAGGTGAAGGGTTTAAAACCCCTCACCTCTTTTTTGTTTATAAATTAAGCGTGTACAACATTACGTAATTCATTCAACTCATAAAAAGATACACCTGATTTTGAACCGACATTACCTGCTTTTAACGCTTTACCGAATAAAATTTTTGGTTGAACTGCTTGTCCATTTAATTGTGCGTTCGCTTTAAATACATCTACATCTTCTGTTGGTAATGGTTGTACATCTGTATAACCTAATTGACCCAGAATATTTTTTACTTGGAAATCGCGTGCAAGTTCAAAGTCGATTAACTCTGAAATTCCTAAGTCTACTATTTGTTCTGGTTGACCTTCTGTTTGTACATGTGCAACGATTGTAATTTCCATCATGAATGCCTCCTAAATTGCTTCATATATACTTATTTTAGCACTGACATTTTATTTATCAAGGTAAACAAAAAGCGGATTGTCGCTTATTTTGAAACAATTCAACATGAAATAGCACACACTTACGAAAAATAAGTTAAATAATGCACACTATTTTTCACCATATAAAAACAGGAATCGCCATCATGACGATTCCTGTCTATTTAAGCTCTACGCACTCTTTTTACGTCCACGCGCAAATACAACAAGACTTGCTCCAAGTAATGCAATACCCGCTAATGTGTATAATAAGAAGTCGCTTGAACCTGTTTGTGGTAGTTTACCATCTTTGCCAACTTCAGCTGTTACATGCTCACCTTTTGATACGAAATCGTATTCACCTGGTGGTAAGTCTGCGCTAATGTTACCGTCTTGATCAACTGTTACATCACTCGCCACTAAGTTACCATCTTTATCATATACATCATAATGGTCGCCTGGTTTAACACCTGGTTTTGACGGTTTAGAAGAATTTGTATTCTCCTCCGTATCGCCACCTGTGACTACTCCTGGTTTCGATGGTTTTTCTGGCGTTGTTGGTTTATTTGGTTTTCCTGGTTCTGTTGGTTCTTCTGTTTCACCATCTGTAACTGGCGCTTTAAAATCAATCGTTACATTACAACTTGTCATCGTTACAGTTTTTGTTTCTTTTCCAACTGTCACTTTGACTTGATACTCTTTTGTTGCATATTTCGGATCAATTTTCGCATTTCCCTTTGCATCTGTTGTTACGGTTTCAATTAATTTTGTAGAATCCGCGAAAGAATAGATACCGAATAATGCATAACATACATCTTTAAAATAAAAAATACGAGATAGCATCGCTGCTACCTCGTATTTTTACTAATCTTCTGATTCGATCATTGCACGTAAACCGGCGATTGCCTCTTGCTCGTCTTTTCCGTCTGCAAACAGTGTAATCTCTGTTCCATGTGCAACAGCTAAACTCATAATCCCCATGATACTCTTCGCATTTACTTTGCGCGTACCTTTTTGTAAGAATACATCCGCATGGTAGCGGTTTGCTTCTTGTACAAAAAGAGCGGCTTGTCTTGCTTGAAGACCAGATTTGAGTTTAACCTCCACCTGCTGCTCTACCATTACTTACTTCCTCCTTATGTTATGGCAATTGCCGTCAAATTTATCTTATTTCTTCTATTATACATCATTTTATGTTCAGCTTCTCACCAGCACGTAAAGAATCTGCAATTTCGTCAATTTTTCTTAGGCGATGATTAATTCCTGATTTAGAAACAGATGTTGTCATCATCTCACCAAGCTCTTTTAATGTCACATCTTGATACGCTACACGCAATCTAGCAATCTCTTGCAACTTCTCTGGTAGCTGCTCAATGCCAATTTGCTTGTCGATGTACTTAATATTTTCAACCTGACGAATCGCTGCACCAATCGTTTTATTCAAGTTCGCTGTTTCACAGTTCACTAAACGATTCACACTATTTCGCATGTCGCGTACAATACGCACATCTTCAAACTTCATCATCGCTTGATGCGCACCTACTAAATTTAAGAAATCAGAAATTTTTTCCGCCTCTTTTAAGTACGTCACGAACCCTTTTTTACGTTCAATCGTTTTTGCATTCAGATCAAAGTAATTCATCAAGTTCATTAAATCCGTACCATGTTCTTCATATAATGAATAGATTTCTAAATGATACGCTGACGTTTCTGGGTTATTCACCGAACCACCTGCTAGAAACGCACCACGTAAATACGCACGCTTCGATAAATCTGTCTTAATTAAATTTGGTGAGATATGATGGTTCATTAAAAAGTTACCTGATAGAATCTCTAAACTCTCAAGTAACTCTCTCGTACCTTCTCGTACACGGCAAATGTACACATTATTCTTTTTTAAACGCATCTTTTTACGAACGAGTAGTTCAATTTTGTAGTCGTATAACTGCTTCATAATCGTATACATCCGTCTTGCAATCGCTGCGTTTTCAGTTTGTACATCTAAACTGAATTGACGATTGGTCAGTGATAATGAACCGTTCATACGAATCATTGCGGAAAGTTCCGCCTTTAAATTAATTTCATTCGACTCAATTTGCGTTAATTCTTTTTTCATTTCTGAAGCGAAAGACATCGTCGTCCCTCCTTTCTAAATTAATAGGACATTAACCACTCCGCTACATTCGTTGCTTCGTGACGAACGCTTCCTTTTTCACTTAAAGTAGCTATCGCACCTTTTTCAACACGAAGACCCATTCCCTCTAATAATCTGACGTCAAAGCGTACAGGCTCGGCATTTTCTTCTTCGTATGCTTTTTGTACTTCTTCCGGTACATCTGCATCATCATTAATTAAGATGGTTTCGATAAAGGATTCTCCTACATGTGTATGAATCGCTCGCACATGATCACTTGCTGTATAGCCCGATGTTTCGCCCCGCTGTGTCATGAGGTTACAAATATACACCTTTCTAGCAGATGAACGAAGTACGGCTTGTCGTATATCTTCTACTAATAGATTCGGAATAATACTCGTATATAAACTCCCTGGACCGATAACGATAACATCTGCTTGCTCAATTGCTTCTACCGCTTCTGGTAGTGCATGCACATGATGTGGCTTTGAAAATACGCGCTTAATCGGTTGACCATATGAAGGGATTTTTGACTCGCCCTCTATAATTTTTCCGTCCTCAAATTCAGCGAATAGCGTTAGACGCTGATTCGCTGCTGGAAGCACGCGACCATTGACATTTAGTACACGACTCATTTGTCGAATAGCATGCGAAAAGTCGCCAGTAATCTCTGTAAGTGCAGTTAACATTAAATTACCGAGTGAGTGACCATTTAGATGTTCTTTTCCCTGTCCTTTAAAACGATATTGAAACATTTCTTCAACGAGAGGCTCAACTTCTGAAAGTGCGGCAATGACATTTCGAATATCGCCTGGCGGTGGAATTTGATAATCATCGCGTAAGCGTCCCGAACTACCACCATCATCCGCTACCGTCACAATCGCTGTTAAATCCGGACCGAATTTTTTCAGTCCTCTTAATAATGTTGAAAGACCTGTTCCACCACCAATCACAACAATACGCTTTTTCTGTTTTTTCATCGCATTAGCCCTCTTTTTTCGCAAGATCACGATGGAAAACAACAGTTGAAGCAATCTTCGCTAATTCATGTCCAAAGTACTCAGCTAATGTAACAGAACGGTGTTGTCCACCTGTACAGCCGAATGCAATGACTAACTGTGACTTACCTTCGTCTTTATAGCGTGGAACCATAAATTCAAAAAGGTCTGTCAGTTTCTCAATTAATGCTTTTGCGTCCTGTTGCTTTAATACGTATGAGGAAACTTCATCATCTAGACCTGTTTTCGGACGTAAATCTTCAATATAGTAAGGGTTTGGTAAAAAACGCACATCAAAAACTAAATCGGCATCAATCGGCATACCATGTTTAAAACCAAAAGACATGACGTTAATCGAGAATGTATTTTTTGTTTCGCTTGAAAACTGCTCTAGTAATAAATTACGCAATTCTTTTGGCTTCATAATCGATGTATTATAAATCTGCTTTGCACGCCCTTTAATATCTGCCAGTAATTCACGCTCTTTTTTAATCCCATCAAGCGGTAATGATTTAGAAGCAAGGGGATGTGCACGTCTTGTTTCTTTATAACGTCGCACAAGAGTTTCGTTATCTGCATCTAAAAATAGAATGTACGGTTTAATTTCATCTTCACGTTCTATTTCATCTAGTGCATCCATTAAAGTAGCGAAGAAGTCACCACCACGTAAATCCATTACGACCACTGTGTGTGTAATTTCTTTATTCGAGTCTTGCATCAAACGAATAAATGTAGGAAGAAGTGCAGGTGGTAAATTATCGATACAATAATAGCCTAAATCTTCAAAAGAGCGCACAGCTACTGATTTCCCTGCGCCCGACATACCTGTAATGATGATTAATTCTTTTGATTCATCTGTTTGTGGCATGATCTATTTCTCCTCTGTTGATTGCTGTATTTTTTCGGCTAGTAGTTCGAAATCTTTTGTGTATGTGAATGTACCGTACTGCATACCACTTTGTTCTACAGCGAACAATAAATTTGTACGGTCTCCTTCAGCCATTGGTAATGTTTTTAAATCTTCAATTGGATGCCACTCTAAAATACCTTCTCGTGTTTCGGTATAGGGTTCTCCAATTAAATCATTTGCTACAAAAGTATAAAGCATCCACTCGTCAACAAATTCACCGTCTTCTTGAATGACCATTGTATAAATTCCTTTTAAATGTGGTTTGACAGCACGCGTCCCTGTCTCTTCAAAAAACTCTCTAGCCGCTGCTTCGTAAATGGATTCACCACTTTCAATTTTCCCACCGGGTGCCACATACCATCCACGTCTAGGTTTTTTCAAAAGAAGTACTTCATCACCTTTACGCACAATTAAATTTGCAATTCGTTGCATACGCGCCACCTCATCTCTATTTTCATATTCTTAGTATTAAAAAATCCTATTTTCTATTATACACTGTTCCGGGTGTTTCTTACAAAATTTAAAAATTTACACCCTTTTTATTTACCACGAAAAAGAGGAAACGCTCGCCAGCGCTTCCTCTCATTCTGATTTCATCTACTTGAATAGAATCATCTTCACCAATAGTATTTCAAAAAGGGTTATTACACTTTATACTATACAGTTTGAATGTTTCATTCGGGTTACAGAATGATTAAGAACAAGTATCATCTGTATCTTATGGTTATTTATGCTAATGTTTCTTTTAATTCTTCAACATAATGTTGCACAGCTTGAGCTGCGATACTACCATCACCTGTAGCAGTTACGATTTGGCGTAATGTTTTATCACGTACGTCACCTGCTGCGTAGATTCCTGGAATTTTAGTTTCCATTTGTTCGTTCGTTGGAATGTAACCAGCTTCATTAGTAATACCTAATGATTCAAATGGTTTTGTTAGAGGGTTCATACCGATATAAATGAATACACCGTCTGCATCGACAGTTGATTCTGAACCATCAACTGTATTTACTAATGTAACACTACCTACTTTACCATCTTTTTCATTGATTTCTTTTACAGTATTATTCCAAATAAAATCAATTTTTTCGTTCGCAAATGCGCGATCTTGTAAGATTTTTTGTGCGCGTAATTTATCGCGACGGTGAACAATTGTTACTTTTTCAGCAAAACGAGTTAAGTACATACCTTCCTCAACTGCTGAGTCTCCACCACCAACAACGATTAAGTTTTTGTTTTTAAAGAATGCACCGTCACATACAGCACAGTAACTTACACCACGACCGCCTAATTCATTCTCACCAGGTACACCCATTTTTTTGTATTCTGCACCTGTTGTAATAATGATTGCGCGTGTTTTATATTCTTTAGAACCTGCTTTAATTGTTTTATATTCTTTACCATCGATGACTTCTGAAACGTCACCGTATGCATATTCTGCACCGAATTTTTTTGCGTGTTCAAACATTTTAGTAGAAAGCTCTGGTCCTAAAATCGTATCGAAACCTGGGTAGTTTTCTACTTCTTCTGTATTCGCCATTTGACCACCTGGAATACCACGTTCAAGCATTAATGTAGCTAGGTTTGCGCGTGAAGCATAAACCGCTGCAGTCATACCTGCTGGACCTGCACCAATAATGACAACATCATAAATTTTTTCTTCTGACATGTTTAACTCCTCCTACTAAAAAACTTCTATATACCCTAGTATGGTATAGCATTTTCTATACCTACTCAAGTTATTTGCTCATGGACGAAACATCGGTAAAAACGGAATAAGTTCGTTCACATATTTCGTCAACGTTTGCGGTGAAATATGATATTCTTCCGCAATCAATTTCTTCGTTACTTTCGCACGCGATGATCGATACATATATTCAACTGCTGCTGCTAATGCAACTGTATTTTTAAATGCATAACCTTGATCTAGCGCATTTTCACAGATGATGAACCACATTTGGAATGGGAAGGTATCTTCAATTTGCATCGGCTCTACTCGTTGATACAAAATTTCAGCTACTTCGACCATTTGAAATAAAGGTTTTAAGACTGCTTCATCTTCTAAATCACGCCCTAACACAAAAGCGAGAAATACTTTTTCAATCGCTGTATATTCCTCTACCTTTATAATCGTCGGGTTCGCTAAAATTTCATGTTTATGAGGTGATTTTTCTAATAAAAATAAGCCAAATAAACGTTCCGAGCGTTCATCATGTTGTAATAAACTTTGAATATACTCCACATCACGAAGTAAATCATCTTCTTGTACAATTGCATGTACCCATGGTTCGAATCCTTCTTTTGATGGGTCAACTTCTAGTAACTGTGTCCACACTTTACGAGATAGTGCTTCATCTCCTGCAAAATAAGCAGAATGTGATAACCAGAAGTAGAAACTGCCATCACCTGAGAAGCCATTCTTATATAAACTTTTCAACCACTTATAAGCTAACTCATACTGACCAATCAGTGCAAGTGTCGCACCTAACTTGAAGCGATGTTCGAATTTATACGGATGTAATTTAATAAGTAAACTCTCTAAATAAACGAGTTCTTCATCTTCTTTTGCATAATATGCCATAACCGTTAAGTTACATAGCGCATGTAAATTCCCATAATTCCCATGTAATACTTCACGCAACAAGGCACGTGCCTGTTCTTCCTCTCCCTGATAAAAATAAGCGAGTGCTAAATTATTATAGGCAGACCAGAAGAATGGGTTTTCTGCGATAATCTGTTCAAAAATCTCAATCGCTTGTTCGTGATGTCCTTCTTCCATCAGTTGACGCGCGCGCTCTTGTTCATGTATATAGACGCGATTCACATTCGGTTCTTCTGACGGAATCTTCTCAAGTGTGGCATGCGCAAAATCTAAAATATCTTTTGCCTCTGCTGTAAATTCGCCGCCTTCATCAAAATCTAAATATAAATTAGCGTAATAAAGTGCATCTTCTAAAAAGCCTAGTCCTGCTGAAGTCTCTGCTAAAAAGATAACTGTCTCAGGATTTCTCGGCTCTAATCGATCTGCTTCTAATAGTAATTCGCGTGCCTTCTCAACATTTCCTTGCTCTAACTCAACAACAGCATACTGCAAATAAATCATCGCATCTGTTGGGCTCAGCTCAATCGCTCTTTGTAAATAGATCGCTGCCTTCCCTAAATCGCCACGTCCCATAACATCCTGTGCTTTTTGATAGTAGAAATCTCCCGATGGCAAGAAATATACGATATTCGGTTTTGGCTTTTGTTTGTCGTTAAATTCTTCCAAGAAATATTCCTCCGAAAAGAAAAGCTTGGGACGAAAGGCTCACAACAAAAAGGAAAAACCGCGTCAATACGCGATTTTTCGTTTTTCATGCGTCATACATATAAGACCAACCTTAAGCCAATCCCAAGCTTTTGCATAATACCGTATATTATAACATAGTTAAAATAAAGTACACTGTGAATTAATGTTTTTCATGACGATTTTGTAAGACGCCTAATACATCATATAAATCTAATTTTTGCTCTTGTAATAAGACGAGTAAGTGATACAACAAGTCGGCTGCTTCCCACTTCAATTCTTCTGCATCACGATTCTTCGCAGCGATGACAACCTCTGTTGCTTCTTCGCCCACTTTTTTACCGATTTTATCGACACCTTGTTCGAATAAATACGTTGTGTACGCATTCGCTGGCATTTCTTGTTCGCGCGTTTGAATGACATTCTTCAATGTTTCTAAAATATCGAGTGAACCAATCGCAAGTGACTTTTCAATCACATCTTCATGGAAGCAAGATGTTGCGCCTGTATGACAAGCAGGTCCATTCGGTAATACTTCTACAACGAGCGCATCTTGGTCACAATCCGTACGCATCGCTACGACTTTTTGTGTATGTCCACTTGTCGCTCCTTTATGCCAAAGCTCTTGACGTGAACGCGAGTACAGCCAAGTCTCTTTTGTTTCGAGTGTTTTTTTATACGATTCTTCGTTCATATAGGCTAAAGTTAATACTTCTTTTGTACGTGCATGTTGAATGATGACAGGTACTAAACCATCTGCTCCAAATTGAATTTTCATCGAATCGACACTCCTTTATTTTTTAAATAACTTTTCACTTCTTCTACACTTGTTTCTTTATAGTGGAAGATGGAAGCAGCAAGTGCAGCATCGGCATCCGCATCTTCAAGCACTGCATAAAAATGTTCGGCATTCCCCGCACCGCCACTTGCAATAATCGGTACATTGACTTCTTTTCGAATGGCTTTCATCAGTTCTAAATCGAATCCTTTTTTCTCACCGTCTGAGTCCATCGATGTGATAAGTAATTCACCAGCCCCAAGTGCAACAGCTTGTTTTGCCCATGCAACTGCTTCAACATCAAGTCGGTTACGTCCGCCATGCGTGAATACCATCCACGTGTTGTCTTGTTCACTCCACTTCGCATCAATTGCTACAACGATACATTGCGAGCCAAAATAGCGCGCACCTTCTTCAATGATTTCTGGATTTTGTAATGCAGCTGAATTAAGAGATACTTTATCAGCTCCCGCTCGTAGCATACGCTTCATATCTTCTAGCGTTCGAATACCACCGCCTACTGTGAATGGAATAGATAATGTAGCGGCTGTTTGTCGCACGACATCTTCCATCGTCTCTCTTCCTTCATGTGTTGCAGATATATCTAAAAACACGAGCTCATCCGCACCCTGCTCATTATAAAAAGTCGCGAGTTCTACAGGGTCTCCAGCATCACGTAGCGATACAAATTGAACCCCCTTTACGACACGACCATCTTTCACATCGAGGCATGGAATAATTCGTTTCGTTAGCATTATTCTGCCTCCTTCAGCGCTTCTTCTAATGTGAATTGTCCTGTGTATAAAGCTTTCCCAATAATCACACCAGCAATCGTTGTTGATTTCGCAGCTTCTTTCACTGCTTGAATATCAGCTAAACTACTCATACCACCCGATACAATAATATTTGCACCTGTTGCACGCGCCAATGCTTCATTTGCTTCAATATTTGGCCCTTGAAGTGTTCCATCCGTTGCAATATCCGTAAAAATAAAGTGCTTTGCGCCTTTACTTGCAAAATATTGTCCAACTTCAATCGCTGTTTGATTCGATGTTTCTAGCCAGCCATGCGTTGCGACCATACCATCTTTTGCGTCCAATCCAATGACAATACGCTCTGCACCGTATTTTTCAATAAAGGAAGCAACAAGTTCAGGTTCACGAATCGCGAGACTTCCAATAATGACACGATCTACGCCTTGATCTAAATAAAATGCCACATCTTCTTCTGTTCGGATACCGCCACCAATTTGTACGCGCAGAGGTAATTCCTTTGCAACGCGGACAACATCTTTTGCATGTACACGTTCACCATCTTTTGCACCGTCTAAGTCGACCATATGTATGAACGTCGCACCTGCATCTGCAAAACTTTTAGCCATATCAAATGGTGAATCACCGTAAATCGTCTCCTGTGCGTAATCCCCTTTAAATAAACGGACACACTTTCCACCGCGCATATCAATCGCTGGGAAAATTTGAATTGCTGTCATGATTGCGTCTCCCCTTCTACTTGTTGTAACCAATTTTTTAATAGTGTCATACCGCAAGTGCCTGATTTTTCAGGGTGAAATTGCATACCTGTTACATTACCTTTTTGTACAATTCCCGGAACACGAATTCCTTCATATTCTGCATAGGCAACTAATTGTTCGGGTGCTAAATCTACACCGTAATACGAGTGAACAAAGTAAACATAACGATCTGCTAATTCCTGTGGTTCTTGCCAATTAGGCGTGAATGTAAATGTAAGGTTATTCCATCCCATATGCGGAACACGTACTTTTTCATCATCAAAGCGACGAATCGTCCCTTTAAAAATACCTAAACCTTTAAAGAAACCATTTTCTTCACTATCTTCAAATAGTAATTGCATACCTAAACAAATCCCGAGTAGCGGTTTTTGTTGTTCCGCTATTTCATAAACAAAGTGATTCAATCCTGTCTTTTCTAAACAACCAATCGCATCTGCAAATGCACCGACACCAGGTAAAATGAACGCATCTGCTTGCTTTAGTTCTTGTATATTTGAAGAAACAATCACTTCATAGCCTAATCTTTTAACTGCTTGCTCCACACTAAACAAGTTCCCCATACCATAATCAATGATTCCTACTTTCATCCAAGTAACCCCTTTGTTGACGGTACGCCTTGTACACGTGGATCAATTTGAACAGCATCATCAATGGCACGCGCAAGTGCTTTGAAAATCGCTTCGATAATGTGGTGTGTATTATGACCATATGGCACAATAACATGCACATTCATACGAGCTTCTAGTGCAAACTTCCATAAAAATTCATGTACGAGTTCTGTATCGAATGTGCCGACTTTTTGAGTTGGTAAAGTGGCGCGAAATTCTAAATGTGGGCGGTCTGAACAATCCACATAGACTTGTGCTAGCGCATCATCCATTGGCACAAAAGCATGTCCATAACGTTTAATACCTTTTTTATCGCCAAGTGCTTGTCGAACCGCTTGACCTAAAACAATGCCTAAATCTTCTGTTGTGTGGTGGTCATCAATTTCCACATCGCCATTCGCTTCAATTTTCCCGTCATATAAACCATGCTTCATGAATAAGTCGAGCATATGATCCATAAATGGTACACCTGTATTGACTGTTACTTGCCCTGTACCATCTAAGTCGAAATCAATGGCAATTTGTGTTTCATTCGTTTTACGTGTAATACTCGCTGTACGTGTTCCCATCACTATTCACTCCTTCTCCCAACCTCTTGATTCAACTGCTCTCGCATGTCCTTCCAAGCCTTCTAAACGTGCAAGACGCGCAATTTTCGGTGCGTTTTGTTCCCATGTTTTTTCTGTATAATAAACAACACTCGTTTTCTTAATAAAATCATCGACATTTAATCCCGAAGCAAATCGCGCTGTACTATTTGTTGGTAGGACGTGATTTGTTCCTGCAAAATAGTCACCTACAGGCTCTGAACTGTAGCGCCCTAAAAAGATAGCACCTGCATGACGAATTTGTTCGCTTACTGCTTCTGCATTTTTCGTTACAATTTCTAAATGTTCGGGTGCTAACTGATTAATTGCTTCTACTGCTTCCGCCATCGAACTTGCTATATAAATACGGCCAAAGCGTTCAACCGATTGACGAGCGATTGATTCTCTTGGTAATGTCTGCAATTGTTTTTCCACTTGTGTTGCAACAGCTTGAGCGAGTTGTTCACTCGTTGTAATTAAGATGGCACATGCAAGGGCATCATGTTCTGCTTGAGATAGTAAATCGGCTGCTACTTCATCAGCATAGGCTGTTTCATCTGCTAAAATAGCGATTTCGCTGGGCCCCGCAATCATGTCAATTGCGACATCACCGAACACTTCCCTTTTTGCAAGTGCTACAAAAATATTTCCTGGACCTGTAATTTTGTCGACGGGTTGAATCGTTTCTGTACCATATGCGAGTGCTGCAATTGCCTGTGCACCGCCCATTTTATAAATTTCTGTAATGCCTAAAATCGAAGCTGCTGCAAGTACTGCATCAGGTAATTTCCCCGTTGCATCACATGGTGTTGCAATGACTACGCGTTCTACACCCGCAACTTGTGCTGGAATCACATTCATCAATACAGAAGAAGGATAGGCTGCTGAACCACCTGGTACATATAGTCCAACCGATGTTAGCGGTAAAATACGCTGCGCTAAATATGAACCATCTTCTAATGGTAGTTTGAATCCATAACGACTTTGTTGTTCGTGATAACGACGAATATTGGTTGCTGCTTCGCGTAAGTCTTGTAAGATGATTTCATCCATCGCCTGAACAGCTGCATCGATTTCTTCCTGTGTAACACGTAGGTTTTCTAAACGAAAACCATCCCATTTTTCTGTATATGCTTTTACCGCTTCATCACCTTGCTGCTTTACATCTTTAATAACTGCACGAACTGTTTGCAGCTGCATCTCATTCCCTGTTTCGAGTTGACGCTTTAAAGAAATATCTGCTGTTAATGTTTGAATCTCCATCTACTCACCCCTATTTCACACATGCTTTTAGACGCTTTACTAAGTCTGTAATACGTTCATTCTTCATACGATAACTTGCAGGGTTTGCAACTAATCGTGATGATACATCCGTAATATATTCATATTCTACAAGTCCATTCTCTTTCAATGTTTGACCTGTTGAGACAATATCGACAATACGATCTGCTAAACCAATCATCGGTGCTAACTCAATCGAACCGTTCAATCCGATAATTTCTACTTGTTCGCCGCGCTCACGATAGTAGGCTGACGCAATATTCGGATATTTTGTCGCAATACGTGGCGCAATCTCATCTAGTACAGTGTTCGGTAAACCAGCTGACGCAATATGACATGTACTAATCTTTAAATCGAGTAATTCATGCACATGGCGTTGTTGTTCAAGTAATGTATCTTTCCCCGCGATTCCAATGTCTGCTACACCATGCTCAACATATGTTGGTACATCCATCGGTTTTGCTAAAATGAAGCGAATATTTTCAGAAGGTACTTCAAACATGAGTTTACGTGATAAATCAATTGTTTCAGGTAAGTCGAAATTCGCTTGAATTAATAGCTCATATGCTTCTTCAAAAATACGTCCTTTTGGCATCGCAATCGTTAATGGTTCATTCATAGCTTGTACCTCCTTGTCCAACACGTACTACTTTTGTAAATTGCTTTTCATATTGTGCTAGATTTTCGATTCCTTCTAAAGATTGCATCGTCGTACGGTAACCTTGTTCGCGCAATTGCTTCGTTTGTTCAAGTGCTTGTGCCAATTGTGTCGATACAAATAGAATAAGGACACTCTCTTTTTCATCTTCTATTTTCGGCATCGCTTCTAATAAATAATCAATTCGCAGTGCGAAACCTACTGCGCTCATATCTGCACCGAAATTTTCAAGCAACCCATTATAGCGTCCACCATTCCCAATTGGATAACCTGTATTCGCCGCAAATACTTCAAACATCATGCCTGTGTAATAATTCATATGGCTTGCGATTGTAAAATCAAATGCCACGTATTCTTGTACGCCAGCGATTTCCAAAATCGAAGCGAGTTGTTCCATATAAATAAGCGCTTCTTTTTCATAAAGATATTTTGAAATTTGTCGCATATTTGTTAAAGATGTCGCTTCTTCGATAAATGATTTTAAAGTGCTAGCCTGTTCAGTCGTTAATACAAAACGATCCACTGCTTCTTCAAAACCAACATAGTTACGATTCACGAGTAGTTGATGTAATTCAGTAAACTGTTCTTCTGTTTGAACATTTTTTCGAATGATCGCTTCTAAAATTCCCGCATGACCAATCGTAATTTTGAATGATTCAATACCTAAACGCTTCATTAAATCAATCGTCGTTAGAATGACTTCTGTATCTGCGTAAATTGAATCATCTCCAATTACTTCAATCCCCATCTGTTCAAACTCTGCTGGTTTTCCGCCTTCTAATTCTTGCGCGCGGAAGACATTTGAAAAATAAGCTAATCGCTGTGGTACTTTTTCTTTTAATAGTTTTGTTGAGGCAATACGTGCGATAGGTGTCGTCATATCTGGACGTAACACGAGTGTGTTCCCTTGTGAGTCGACTAATTTAAACAAGTTCGACTCTAAAATAGCTGAAAAACGACCAACTGTTTCGTAATATTCCAATGTTGGTGTCTTAATAAAGTCAAATCCTCTTAAAGAGAAAAATTCACGTCCGACTTGGCGTATCCATTCTTTCTTTTCAAAAATCCCTGGTAATGTGTCACGCATACCTAATGGCTTTTCGAATGGGCGAATCATAGACATACTTCCACTTCCTATCCGTTACTTTAGTTCACTAGAGTGCTAATGTGATGGTGTATAGTATTTTAACGCAATTCTAAATAACCGTCAAATTTCATGTATATAAAAAGACATGCTCACGTAAAATAATTCGTCTTTCAACTACTTTATTTCCTCGAACATGCCTTTTTTTCTTTTATTTCGTATTAAGATTTTTCAGATAATTTCTTTTCTCGTTGTTCCTTTGTATAAATAATTTGCATAGGGTTCCCACCAACCATCGCGCCTGCTGGTACATCTCGGTTCACAAGTGTCATTGCCGATACTACTGCATCATCGCCAATTGTAACACCTGGTAAAATGGTTGAATTGGCTCCAACCATGACACGACTCCCAATCTTCACATCACCTAATCGGTACTCATCAATTAAATATTCGTGCGCTAAAATCGTCGTGTTATAGCCAATAATCGTATCGTCGCCCACTGATATTCGTTCAGGAAACATCGTATCCGGAACAACTTTTAAAGCGAAAGCTGTTCGCTCACCGACTTTCATATGTAGTAGATGGCGATAGAGCCAATTTTTCATCGCTAGAAATGGTGTGATGCGTGCGATTTCAATGACGATAAAACATTTCGCCACTTTCCAAAAAGAAACCGTCTTGTAAATTTGCCATAAAGAAGAGGCTCCCTCTACTTTATAGCGTGTCGTTTTGCGCATAGGCTTCCACTCCTGTAATTTGATATAAATCACGCATATGGTAAAGCATATAAGTTGGGTGTAGTGCTTCTAAAAATGCTGCTCCCTTCAACGACCAAGCGACACCTGCTGTATGAACACCTGCATTTTGTCCGCCTTCAATATCGTGATAGTTGTCTCCAATCATAATAACTTCATGCTTTTGTAAACCAAGTTCTTGTAGAGCGAGTAAGACAGGTTCTGGATGTGGTTTAGTATGTTCAACCTCATCGTTACTAATAATTACATCGAATAGTTCTTCTACACCTAATACATGTAAACCAGTTAAAATAGCTTCACGTCTTTTTGTTGAGACAATGGCTAATTTTAAACCAGCTCTCTTCAATTGCTTTAGTACTTCGACTACACCGTCAAATTCTGAGACCAATTCGTCATGGTGCGTACGATTCCACGTAATATATTCTTTGATTAAAGTTTCAGCATTTTGTGGATCAATTGCTGTAAATGTTTCTTTTAAAGAAGGTCCGATAAATTGAGCCATATCTTCTTTTTTATATTTCCCAGGAAATTTTGGTGATAAGACATGATAAAAAGTTTCCATAATTAATTCGTTTGTATCTAATAATGTACCGTCAAAATCAAATAATAATCCTTTATAATGCATAGCTAACACTCCTTTTATATAAAACAACCCGGGCTACATGATGTAGTTCCGGGCGTTCTACTATTTATCTTTATAACGTACAACTGGATTCATCTTCTTACGACGATAAATCATCACAATTGCCGCAATAACTAATGCAATTAATGATACCATCTGCGCTGTACGAAGTGGGCCAATGTACAAACTATCTGTACGAAGTCCTTCTACGAAATAACGCCCGAATGAATACCACATCACATAGATTAAGAAAATTTCCCCACGTAATAGATTCACTTTTCTAAGTAGTAATAAAACAATCAATCCGACAATATTCCACATTGATTCGTAAAGGAATGTCGGGTGATGATAAAATCCTTGAACATTCATCTGTTCAATGATCCAATTTGGTAAATATAGGCTTTCTAAAAATGAACGCTCTACGACACTACCGTAAGCTTCTTGGTTCATGAAGTTGCCCCAGCGCCCGATAATTTGACCGATTAAAATCGATGGAGCTAGAATATCGGCTACTTTCCAGAAGTTGACGCCACGCTTTTTACAGAAGATTAATACAGTAATGGCACCACCAATCAGTGCACCATGAATGGCAATACCACCTTGCCATATTTGAACAATCTGTCCTGGATTCTCTTTATAGTAACTCCATTCAAATAATACATAATAAATTCGGGCACAGATGATTGCAATTGGAACCGTCCAAATTAATAAATCTGTTAAAAAGTCGTCTTTAAAACCTCTTTTGGTCATTTCACGCTGCGCAACTACATAGGCAATGATAATACCTGTTGCGATTAAAATCCCATACCATCGAACCGCTACAGGCCCTAAATTAAAGGCTACCGGATCAATTTGCATTAATAAAAAATCCATCTTTTTCTCCTTCCACGTACAGGACTTACCCCTGTCCTTGAATTACATCTTCTAGTCTCTTTGTAAATTCTTCCGCAGAATTAACACCAAGATTTTTTAGACGGTGATTCATTGCCGCTACTTCAATAATAACCGATAAGTTTCGTCCCGGCCTTACAGGAATTGTTAGTTTCGTTAAATCGGTATCTAAAATACGCATTGTATCTGTCTCGATTCCTAGTCTATCATATGTTTTTTCGGAATCCCAAACCTCAAGGTCGATGACAAGAGAAATTCTTTTATGGCGACGAACAGCTGAAGCACCGAACATTGTCATAATATCGATAATTCCAATACCACGAATTTCTAACATATGTGCAATAAGCGGCGGCGCATTCCCAATCAGTGTATTCTCACTCTCTTGGTAAATTTCCACACAGTCATCTGCGACAAGACGATGGCCTTTCTTTACAAGCTCTAATGCTGTCTCACTTTTACCGACACCACTATTTCCTGTAATGAGTACACCGATTCCATAAATATCAACCAGTACACCATGTACAGCTGTTGAAGGTGCTAAACGACTCTCTAAATACGTTGTCAGCTTACTTGAAAAACGTGTTGTTGATAGATTCGTTGTTAGTACTGGTACATGATTTTCTTCAGAAGCCATACGTAATTCTTCAGGTACTTCCATATTATGCGAAATAATAATAGCAGGAGTATCTTCTGCACATAACTTTTGCATGCGCTCAATTCTTTCCGCCTTTGGTAACATTAAAAAGAATGATAACTCTGTCTTGCCGAGTAACTGTACACGCTCTGCTGGATAGTGCGTGAAATAACCAGCCATCTCTAAACCTGGTCTCGAAATATCACTTGTTAAAATGTGACGACCAATTCCTTCTTCCCCACAAATGAGATTCAAATTAAATACTTCCATTATATCTCTCGTACATACTTGTTCCAACTTGTTCACGTCCTCTCAATCGTACGTTTATTTTATCATGTAGCGTGCGGAATTTCTTCCTTAAAACGATACAAAAAAACAGCTCGATTGTCATTTCTACAATCAAACTGCTTTTTAAATTACTTTTGAGTTGAAAGCCACTCTGCAACTGCTTTTGCTTCGTCGCCTTTGACAATACCACCAGGCATGCCACCTTGACCATTTTCAATAATGTCTAAAATCTCTTTTTCAGATTTCTTTGCACCGATATCTTTAATTGAAGGTGCATTCCCATTATTTAATTCATTCCCATGACAGCTAATACATTTCTGTTTTGCAATCTTTTCACCATCTACTTTTGTTGAATCACCTGATCCTGATTCACTTGAACCACAAGCACCTAAAAGTAATGCCGAACCAAGAATGGTTGCAAAAAATACTTTTTTCATGTCTTCCCCTCCAGTACAAGCTTCTTCATTCTAACTTATTATACAATAACAGGATTCATACATAGATTTCAATTATCACGAAAAAAGGAACTTTCTATTAAACTAATTGGAAGTTTGTTACCCATTGATTGGCTTTTTCCACAAATTCAAATAGTTCGTCTGTTTTTAGTTGAAGCTTATCTTCTAAACGTGTTACTTCTTCCCAATCTAAACGTTCTAGTGCAATTGCCATATCTAAAACAGGAGATAGGGCTGTTTCACTTCCTGAAATCGTTTCAACAATTTCATCTGACAAAGGTAACTGCGCCAAAATAATGTTCATTGGTTTTTCTAATAAAGCATCAATTAATGAGAACATACCCACTAAAAAATACTCTGAGTGATTACGATAACCAATTCTTTTCGCCATGAGCTCACATAATTTGGCACGACAAAGTGATGTCTTCATTAATTCTTCATACATATCCGCTTTAGGCTTTTTACTCCACTCACGATAAATTAAAATTTGCACCCATCTTTGCAAATCCGTTAATCCGAGTAGTAAAATTGCTTGTTTAATCGAACGGATTTTTCGTTTCGTTCGTTTAGAAGAATTATTAATGAGCTTTAATAATTTGAAAGAAAGCGCAACATCATGTTCAATATGATCAACTAGCCCATCAATATCTGGTTCTGCACTATTTAATAAAGCAATTACTTTATAATATTGCAGCATATTTGCTGGAATTTCATTACCTTTAATAATTTGAGGCTGTTTAAAATAGTACCCTTGAAACAACTTATACCCAATCGTTCTAGCTTCTAAATATTGTGCTCTCGTCTCTACTTTTTCTGCAAGCAATGTGATATGTGGATAATGTCTTAATACTTTCTCTTCAATTTCATGTCGTTCTACTTCTGTCGATAGCAGAAAATCCACTTTTATGTAATCAACATATTGAAAGAGCTGGTCATATAAACTCACATGATTTTGAAGAACAAAATCATCTAAAGCAATGCGAAACCCCCTATTATGAATCTCTTTGACACGCTCCACTAAATCAGCTGTGATTGGCACATCTTCTAATACTTCTACTACCACTTCTCGCGGTGATAAACTTTCAAAAATATCACTTTTTAATAATGTATCCGTAAAATTAATAAAGCATGGCTTACCACTCGCTAATTCATCAAAACCAATTGAAAAGAAGGAGTTTATAATGACCTCTACCGTTGCTAAGTCGGAGTCTACAGCCATATATTCATTCTGTTCTTGGCCATTTCTATATAAGAGCTCATAAGCAAATAATTTTTCATTTTCATCGAAAATCGGTTGTCTACCGATAAAAATCTCCATTTTCCTACTCCCTCACTATTTCGTCCATTTTATTATAGCAATATTTATGACTTTAGTCTTTATCTTCTATATAAAATATATAATTTTTGTACCATACATACAGTTATTCTAACCTAATAAATAGAAAATATTTCACATTTAATTATTTTTATGATAATATCATTTGGATTATTTGGTAAATATTATAAATTTATTCTATCATAAAAAAAGGGAAATCGGCTATTTTAGCGATTTCCCTTTCATTTTTATTTTATTTTAATATAACAATTAGTTACTTAGTCTCATTAAAGATAATTGACCATTCTGTTTTCTTATCTAACATCTCTTTCGCTAACTGTTTTGCGCCTTCTAAACTATGGCTTGCTGCCCAGCCACACTGAACTTCGTTACATGCTGGGACTTCTGTTGCGTCTACAACATCTTGTAATGTATTTTCTAAAATTGTTAATACTTCATCATAGTCTGTATGATTAATCATCGATAAATAAAAACCTGTTTGACATCCCATCGGACTTAAATCTACTACGTAATCTGTATGATTACGAATATTTTCAGCCATTAAATGTTCAATTGAGTGAAGTGCAGGCATCTCCATATGCTCTTTATTCGGTTGTTTAAAGCGAATATCGTATTTATATACCTCATCTCCGTGCTGCCCTTTTTTAATTCCTGCTAGGCGAACAAATGGTGCCTGTACTTTTGTATGATCTAAATTAAAACTTTCTACATTCATTTTTTCTGTCATCATAAAAACCCCTTTTAAATTCATTATTAAGAATATTCTAACATATATTTATTTAAAAAAAGACCTTTGCTATTTTTTAAGCAAAAGTCTTTTTATTTTACGATGTAGTTGATTTTCTCGATTTGATAAAGCCAACGAATGCTGGAATAACCGAAAGGAAAATAATCACAATTAATACGGTAGAGAAATTCTCTTTTACAATTGGGATATTACCAAAGAAATAACCAAGTAATGTACAGCTTCCCACCCATAACGCCGCGCCTACGATGTTATACATTAAGAAGTAGCTATACTTCATTCGACTTGCACCTGCAACGAATGGAATAAATGTACGAATAAAGGGCATAAATCGTGCGATGACGATTGTTTTACCGCCGTGCTTATTAAAGAACGCCTCTGCTTTATTCATCTTTTCTTGATTAATCATTTTCCCCATAAGTGTACCTGGACGAATCGTTGTCCCTACTTTTTTACCGATTTCATAATTTAATGAATCACCAATTACAGCAGCAAAGAAGAACACAAGAAGCAATGTTGGTAAGCTTAATGAACCAATTGCGGCAAATGTTCCTGCTGCGAATAACAACGAGTCCCCTGGTAAGAATGGAAAAATAACAAGACCTGTCTCAACAAAAACGATTGCGAATAAAATACCGTATGTCCAGTTGCCAAAGTCTCGAATGATTTCTACAAGATGTTGATCGATGTGTACAATAAAACTAATAATATATTCAATCATGCTAATCATCTTTTTTCATCCACAATCCTTTTCTATGATTTCTTTGTCTATCATACCTTTTTGTATATAAACTGTCATGTGAAATTGAACGTCACCATCATGGAAAAGTTGCTATTTTAAAGAAATTTACAATTTCTTAACAAACCAATTTTGAATGGCTTCTAATCGTTGTAAACGCAAATTCGGTAAACCAGTTCGTGATAAATCATGATTCGCCTGTTCAAAACGAATAAACTCTACCTCTTTCCCCATTGACTTCATTGTTGCATACAGCTGTTCTGCTTGTTCAATCGGACAACGATCATCTAATTCTCCATGTAGAATCATCAGTGGTGTTGTACTATTTTTGACATATTTTAATGGCGAATGCTCCCAAAGTTTGTCTACATCATGCATATCCCCTTCAATTTGCCATGGTGTGAAATAGTAACCGATATCGGATACGCCAAAGAAGCTCACCCAATTTGAAATAGAACGTTGCGTCAATGCAGCTTTAAATCGGTCTGTATGTCCAATAATCCAGTTCGTCATAAATCCACCATAACTACCACCTGTTACACCTAGACGACTTGAATCAACCCATGCGTATTCTGATGTTGCTAAATCCACTGCTGCCATTAAATCTCGGTAATCACCGCCACCATAGTCACCACGACAACCATTTACGAACTCTTGGCTATAACCATGACTACCACGAGGATTCATGTATAGGACACCATAACCTTCTGCAGCGAGTAACTGCATTTCATGCATGAATGTATTCGCATACATCATATGTGGACCACCATGAATCGCTAACATCAATGGATATTTCTGTCCTTCTTGGTATTGAGCTGGTTTCATCAACCATCCCCATACAAGTTGTCCCTCATTCTCCACTTGAATAATTTCTGGCTTAACTAGATGATGTGTTTGTTCATAGTTTTCATTGAATTGTGTAAGTTGATGACGTTCGCCTGTTGTAACTTCATGTAAATAAAGGTTACTAACGGTTGTCGGTGACGAACAAGTAATCAATGCATATTGTCCATCCTTTGTGATGTCATACCCGTAAATATGTTCTTCTTCAGGTGTAGCAGGATAGATTGCCCCACTCAATGTTGCGTAGTACAGGCGTACATCGCCCATTGATGACATTTGGAAGTAGAGATCATTTCCTTCCGTCCAAACAACAGAAGGTGCTTGAACACTCTGTTGTACATCGCCAATTGCATAGTCTCCAACAGGTAAGTCCATCATCGCGGTTAATGACCAAGCGGATTGCTGTGTTACATCGTATACATACACTTCATTATGTGTGGCATTACGATAGGGTTCGTTTGGCGACACCTCAAAAGCAATGTAAGCTCCGTCATGTGAGTACGTTGCTCCAACTAACGAACCATCCATATCAAAGATTTTTTCCATTGTTTTTTCTTCTATTGAATATTGTAAGAGTTGCATCGAAAAATCGTCATCTTTTGCTGTAGACCAATTCGTTAATAATACTGTCTGACCATCAGGCGAAACATGCTGTACACTATAATTCGTTTCGTCTTTTATAAGCGGTGTTATTTCCCCAGTTGTCACATCCAACTTTGCAAAAGCAGCATATTGTTTCGTATTGAGTAAACCTACACCATTCAATTTATAGCGCATGCGATCGACATGATAGGCTTCTGGTTTTTTCTTCTCTTTCTTTTCTTCTAAAAAACCTTGCTCTATTTTTGCTGTAAAATAAATTGTCGCATTATCTATATGCCATTGATAGGAAGTAATGTGACGTAACTCCTTTACAACTGCTCGCGCTTCTCCGCCATCAATCGGTAAAATATATAAAGTTGCCTCTTTCTCCCTTGTTGAAATAAAGGAAACCATCTTGCTATTTGGAGACCATTGAACCGAAGAAATACGTTCTTTTCCAAAAGTAAGCTGTTGTATCTGTCGTGTTTGTAAATTTAATTGATACAAATAGTTATAGTACGTATTTTCTTTTTCGTCTATTACTGTTTTCAGAAAAACAGCCTGTAACTGATTTGGTGCGATAATAGGTGTCGCAACTGATACCAATTCAAATAAATCTTCTTTTTCTACATATTTTTTCATCTAATTCACACTCCTCTACTACCATTATAAACCTGTTATAGAAAATCTCACAAATCTAATTAATACACATTATTTCTCGTTATACTTTAAAAGTAAATCAAAAATACATAAATTTTCTATCTTGCCTATTTCTTCATATCGGTGTACACTTTTTAAGTATTATAAATGCTTGAAATCACTTGTATTTTCTGAATTTTTAAGAGATATAATCTATTTATATCATGCGAATTGGAAAACATTATGCTATCATGTTATGGAAACACAAAAAATGCACTAAGGGGAGTTGTTTTTTATGAGTAATAAGCAACCAGAACTCAAGCGAGGTCTCGAATCAAGACATATTGCATTGATGTCGCTCGGCGCTGCCATCGGAGTAGGTTTATTCCTAGGTTCAGCTGGCGCTATCAAAATTGCGGGTCCAGCAGTCTTACTGACATACGCAATGGGCGGTCTTGTTATTTTCTTTGTTATGCGTGCTTTAGGTGAAATTGCAGTTGAAATTCCTGTAGCAGGATCATTCAGTCGTTATGCACAACAGTTTTTAGGACCACTAGCTGGATTTATTACGGGGTGGAATTATTGGTTCTTATGGATTGTAACGTGTATGGCAGAAATTACAGCAGTCGGTATTTATATGACATTATGGTTCCCAGATTCACCAAAATGGGCTTGGGCACTTGCAGCACTTGTTGCGATGACATTAGTCAACTTAATTGCCGCAAAAGTATTTGGTGAATTCGAATTCTGGTTCGCCTTTATTAAAGTATTTGCGATTATCGCGATGATTGTAATTGGTTTAGCCGTTATTCTATTTGGAATTGGCAACGGTGGTGTTGCAACCGGTTTCTCTAATTTATGGTCACATGGTGGATTCATGCCAAATGGATTCTCAGGCGTAATCGGCGCATTACCAATTGTTATGTTCGCATATCTAGGGGTGGAGATGATTGGCGTAACAGCTGGTGAAGCAAATAATCCAAAAAAGACATTACCAAAAGCAATTAATACGGTATTATGGCGTGTGTTAATTTTCTACATAGGTGCATTAACCGTTATTCTATCAATCTATCCTTGGAGTGATATGGACGGTCAAAGTAGTCCATTCGTTATGATGTTTGACCAAGTAGGTATTCGCTATGCTGCTGGTATTATTAATTTTGTCGTATTAACAGCTGCTTTATCAAGCTGTAACAGTGGTATTTTCAGTACAGGTCGTATGTTATTCAACCTAGCTGGTCAAAAACAAGCACCGAAAATTTTCCACAATGTTGGAAAAACAGGTGTACCAACTGTCGCAATTCTATTCTCAGCTATTGTTTTATTAATCGGTGTTGTCTTAAACTACTTCGTAGATGAAAAAGTATTTATCTATTTAACAAGTGTGTCGACATTTGGTGCCATTTGGACATGGCTCATTATATTATTTGCGCAAATTAAATTCCGTAAAACACTGACAGGCGATCAAGTAAATAAGCTGTCATTTAAAAATATTTTTTATCCATTAGGTTCTTACTTTGCAATCGCTTTCTTATTCATGGTTGTTGTGCTTATGTATTTCAACGTGGATACACGTATTGCACTCATCGTAGGTCCTATCTGGATTGCCTTACTCATTTTCTTCTACTTTGTTGTTTACAAAAAGCAAAAGAATCAAGGCGATTCATTCTAAATTTCAATACGAAACAGGCTGAAGCATATATGCTCCAGCCTGTTTTTTATTTTGAATCCGTATTTTTTTGTTCAGTCTGTTCATTGTATTTTTGTTCTTGTTGCACTTTTTCACGCGTTTGTGAAATTGGATTACGCCCATCCATATCGGGTCTTGTACCTGAAGTCGCCTCATCAAATGGTGCATATATGTGATCTGCTTTATTGTGTCGGAATAAATATCTGAAAATCACATAAATCACAAGAATAACGAGTATTAGACTAATCGCTCCCCAAACAATTGTTGCAATCATCTCAGTTCCTCCTCTGCTAATTGTCTTTTCAATACCTTACCTGTAGAATTCTTTGGTAATTGCTCGACAATTCGTATTTCTGTAGGACACTTATACTCTACTAAATGCCCTTCACAATACATTTTCAAACGTTCTGGATGAATTTCTTCTTTCAACGTAATATATGCACATACCTTTTCACCGTATTCTACATCTTTTAATCCAACAACAGCTGCTTCTAATACCGCTTCGTGTTGATATAAAACTTCCTCAACTTCTCGTGGATAAACATTATATCCACCTACAATGATTAAATCTTTTTTACGGTCAACAATAAATACATAACCCTCTTCGTCCATATAGGCTAAATCACCTGTGTATAGCCAGCCATCTTTTAAGACATTAGCGGTTTCTTCAGACATTTTATAATAACCTTTCATCACATTCTTACCACGTACTGTTAATTCACCAATCTTCATACGCGGCACTTCAAGTCCTTGTTCATCTACAATGCGATTTTCTACATGAACGATACTCTGCCCGATTGAACCCACTTTTTGTTTACCTAAAGGATTAAAACATGTAACGGGAGACGCTTCGGATAAGCCATACCCTTCTGAAATACGAAGCTGGAATCGTTCTTCAAATTGTTCAATTACTGCCTTTGGTAAAGATGAACCGCCTGAAATAGCTAAACGAATTGAACCGAGTGGCTTTTCATAACTAGATTCTGTATGTAGTAAAAAATTATACATAGTAGGAACGCCCGCCATAACAGTGGCTCCTTGTTCATTTGCTGCTTCGAAAATTCGAACAGGGCTAAAATGTGATTGAAGAAGTAGTGTTGCACCTTGTAAAAGTGGTGCATTGACAGCTACGGTCAATGCAAAAACGTGAAATACAGGTAATACTGTAATCATACGATCATCATGATAAATACCTAGAAATTCTGCTACATCTCGAGCATTTTCAAATAGATTTTCATGCGTTAACATAGCTCCTTTGGGATGACCTGTCGTACCTGATGTATATAAAATAACAGCCACATCTGCCATAGAATGTATATGAATATCTTGTAAACAGTTGTTTATAGAGGATAATTCAACTATTTCCACAGAACATACTATTGCCTCTAATGCTTGATATTGTTGTGTGACCAGTACAGTCTTTGCATCACTTTGTTCTAGAATGTATTGAATTTCGTGTTTAGTGTAATTTGGATTAATTGGAATGGCTGTTGCCCCCATTGCCCAAATTGCATAGAGTGAAAAAATAAAGGTTGGCTCATTGCCTATCATAATCGCAATATGGTCCCTTGCTTTGTACCCTTTCTCCTTTAAATCTCGTTGAATTCCTTCGATTACACGACTCATTTCTTCGTATGTATAAGATTCACGTTCTGCTTGAATCGCTAATTTAGTTGGATTTTTTCGCACATTTTCAATAAAGCTGTTCAAAAGACTCATATCATCACACTCCTATTACGTTACATTGTATGTTAATTTTTTGCATTTCACAATGTTAAGAAAAAAACAGATTGGGACAAAACAGTTCATCTTCTTTTTTAGCGTTCGCAACAAAAAACTGGAACCGCACCATAGCGCGATTCCAGTTCTTCTTATGCTCATGTGGGGTCATGTTTTTACACTTATCCCCCAATTTATTTTTAAATTAAATATTTATTTTTAAATGCGCTAAATAACGCCAGCGAATGAGATAAAAATAGAGCAATTGTAAGAGTGATACGCCAATCATCACTAAAATAATCTCCCTCATAATTGATAAATCTGCAATACCTCGCCAAAATACTTGTAAAGAGATGAAAGCAAATAAGCTATTCACCATCGCAATCGCCCATGGTAAAAAGAACTGTGGAATGAGTTGTCGATTAACGAGTTTACGAATTTCTTTTTTCGTTACACCCATTCGATACAATGTTTCATATTGTTTTTTCTCTTGTTCTAGATTCGTATAAAGTTTGAAGTAAATAAAACTTCCCGCAGCTAGGAAAAAGACTGCTGCAGCTAATAAACCAATGAATAATAACAGTGCGAATGTCGAACGAATAAACGAATAATCTAAACCTGTATTTTCAAAATAAAAAGGTAATGATGCTTCAGTTCCCATCGCATAAGCAGTATTAATCATCATTTCTAGGTCATGCCCTACATATTTAGTATCTTGCCATTTTGGGACATTAAAAATATAAATATGACTTGAAGACTGTGTACCATTCATGCCTGTCATAGGTGCATAAATACGTTTAAAATCTTCATCACTGACAATAATTTGATTCGTCCCTAACTTATCTGCTGGGAATACAATTTTCGGATAGGCAGAATCAATATGTAGTTTCACATTTGATTCTTGTAGCGTTGTATAAACATTTTCTTTTGATAGCATTTTTAATGACTCTTCCGAATACGCTAAGAAAAGTGCCTGTCCTTTTTCTAGTGAGACAAGTGGATAACCTAACGAAACAGCTAAATTATTCAAATCTTTTTCGCTAATAATCTTAACAGGTGCATACGTTTTAGAAGAAGTCTGCCTTTTTACGACGACACGATCTAATCGATAACTTAATCCCTCTTCTTGTAGTTCATGTTGAAGGTTCGTAATATGACGATGTTCATACGGGTTGTCTGCTGAACTTGTATATACGAGACTGAGTGGATTCAGTTGATGATATTTATGCGAAAATGTTGATAGTGAACTCAATGTGCCAATCGCTAAAAAAGCGAGCGTTGATACCATCGACGAAATGAAGAACATGCGTGCATTCTCTTTTAACATGGCTGCTACTTCTGAAACAGATAGTAAACGATATTTACGCCAGTAAACATGTTTATTTTTCCGAATGAGCTTTAAAAAGACTTGTACTGTATCTGTAAAGAATAAATACGTACCGAGTGTCACGATTGGTGGTAATAATCCTGCTAATGTCACTAAGTTACTCTTCGTCGCATTGGCAGCTAAAACGTACCCTACAACCAGTAATACCATACCAAAGATTGCACGCGCCCATGAGAATGTGACATCTTCTGGTTTTCGCTGTGTTCCTTTAATTAGTTGAATGACATGATCGTCTTTAATCGTAAAAATACTCACATAGGAGATGACGATAAATAGTGTCATAAACGTACCAATCGTAAGTGCAAAAGGCTTCCATGAAAAATAAAGTGCAAGCGATTTAATCTCTAAAATTTCACGTACAACCATGAAAAAGAACTTTGAAAAAACAAAGCCAAATAGAATACCTAAAATGACTGAAGTCATACCAATAATTAGAATTTCTAAAAGAACTAAACGATTTAACTGTTTTTTTTCCATTCCTAATTGCATTAAAATACCGAATTCTTTTGAACGCGCTTCTAAAAAGGCACGTACAGAATAGAATAAAAAGAACAGCATAAATAACACTAAAATAATTTCCGCAATAAACATCCCACGAAATGCAATCTCTGTTACAAATTCATTCTCAACACGCGGATGATACATGAGCATGGAATAAATGAAAAATACCATGACCGATGAAATACTTGCCATAAAAAAGGCCGCATATACACGGCTATTTCGAATGACATTACGGAAGGCGAACTGACGTAAAGTCACCAACATTCCCCCCTAGTAAGCTCAAGACATTCAAAATCCCTTGGAAGAATGTTTGTCGCTGATTGTCTTTATAAATTTCATTGAAAAACTCCCCGTCTTTAATGAACAGTACGCGGTCACAATAACTTGCTGCAATCGGGTCATGTGTTACCATAACAATTGTGGCGTTTTCTCGTTGATTAATGCGTCCTAATAACTCTAGTACATCCTTTGTTGATTTAGAATCTAAATTCCCTGTTGGTTCATCAGCTAAAATCAGCGTAGGACGGTGAATTAATGCACGACCAATGGCTGTCTTTTGTGCCTGACCACCTGAAATTTCGTTCGGTCTTTTTTCTAAAATTTTCGTTAAGTCCAGTTCTTGTGCTAATACATCAATACGACGCTGCATCTCCTCTACATTCATACCATCAAGTGTTAGAGGTAGCACCATATTTTCTTCGACATTGAGCATGGGAAGTAAGTTGAAATCTTGAAATATAAAGCCGAGTTCTTTTCTTCTAAAGTAAGCAAGCTCTGTTTTATTTAAGTCATGTGGATTCACACCGTCTAATTCAATCACGCCAGAAGTCGGACGATCAATCGTGGAGATAAGATTGAGAAGTGTCGTCTTGCCACTACCAGATGGTCCCATAATCGCTAGAAACTCACCCTTCTCTACTTCAAAGCTAAATTGATTCAAAGCACGATGCGTCACTTTACCTTCGTATACTTTCGTCACATCTTCAATTTTCAATAAAGCCATTTTCATCCCTCATTCTAAGCGTATTTAAAACAAACGGTAATTGTTGTTCCTTCTCCGACCGTTGATTCAATCGTCAATTTATGTCCTAATTTTGTGCAGATTTCCTGTGCTAAATAAAGCCCCATTCCTGTCGATTCTCCCGTTTTACGACCATTCTCTCCTGTAAAGAAAGCTTTCGTAACACGTTTTAAGTCCATCGCTGGAATACCAATTCCTTCATCCCGAATTTGAAGTGCAATTCCTTCTTCATGTTGAATCGCTGAAATATATACTTTTTTGCCATCTTCAAACGTATATTTCACCGCATTCGTTAAAAACTGTCCTATCATGAACTTGAGCCATTTTGGATCAGTTGGTACTTCAATATCATCTGATACATCAATACTTGGAAAGACATGATTCGAGATAAAAAGGCGTTTGTGTTGATTGACGACTTCTGTCACGATTTGTTTCAAATGTGTTTGCTCAATTTTTAAATCTTCTTCAAATGTATCCAATCGTGCATTCATTAATACCATTTCTAAACCATGTTTTAGGCGTTCCATCTCTTCACGTGTACTTTTTTTATCGAGTGGTTCATCTTCTTGCAACATCAATTCCATCACTGCAATTGGTGTTTTCATCTGGTGTACCCATTGATTCATAAACTGAAGATGACGATTTTGTTTTGCATATAATTCTTGCGCTTCTAGCTGATAAATACGATATAACTCATGCATGTACTCCTCGACTTGTACTTCTTCTGCTGTTTTCGCATTTTTTTGAAGCGCATCATCCATCGTCGTTGGTAAATGCACAATTTTTTTATAGAATGCTTGGCGCATCATATAACGTAAAGCTAAAAAAGTCAGCGTAAACACAATCGTTACGATGATGGAGTAAATAGCTGTACTCGTATTACGAAAGCCATCTAACCAATAAAGTAGCAGAATAAATGCTACAAGAAACAATTCGAACACGAAGAAAATAGCGTGGTCACGAATGAAAAGCTTAAGTGCTGCCATGCTACGCCTCCTCCTCATGCAATAAGAAACGATAACCTGCTCCTCGTACAGTTTCGATAGTTGACTGTACGTCATAATCCGCTAACTTTTTTCGAACGCGCGTCATATTTACATTTAGCGTATTTTCATCAACGAAAGCTTGGTCGTCCCATAATTCTTCTAATAAGCGTTCACGAGAGACAACTTTTGGTGCTTCACTCATAAGTAACTCTAAAATGACACATTCTTTTTTCTGCAAAGGAATCATCTCATCCTTCACTTGTAATTCCATACGTTCTAAAAATAATTGTAATTGCCCTTGTTGTACGGTTCTCTCCTCTTGTTTTGAAGCATATTCACCATACGTTCTTCTTAAATGACTTTTAATTTTTGCAAGTACGATTTCATAGTGAAATGGTTTCGTAATAAAATCATCGCCGCCATTTTCAAGTGCAAAAATTTGATCCATTTCGCCCGAACGAGCAGATATATAAATGATGGGTACTGTTGTGAATTGTCGTAATTGGCGACACCAATAGTAACCATCATAAGAAGGTAAGTTGATGTCTAACAAAACAAGATGAGGAGAGAAGGCCTTAAATTCCTCTACAATCTGGTCAAAGGCCTGTACAGTTTGGACTTCATAATGGTATTTTCGCAATGTATCCGCAAGCATAGAAGCAATTTTCAAATCATCTTCTACAATTAAAATACGATGCTTGTCCATTTTGTCCCCTCCTTCTCTATTAATACATTAATTGTACAAATTCTTCTTCTGTCACGCCACCAAAGTAAGTTGGTAAATCAAATGGTTGAAGTGCCTCTCGTATAGCGCTCGCTTCATATCGAACGCCTTTTAAAGCTTGTTCTAAATCTACCATATCACCAACACCGAAGAAATCGCCAAAGATTTGAATATCTTCAATCATACCTTTTTTCACTTCAATGTGTAAGTCGATAAAGCCCGATGCAAACTTCTTCGAACGCTGTGTATTGAATTTCGGTGACTTCCCGTAATTCCACTCCCACTTTTGATAGCGTTCTTCTGAAATTTTATGAATCGCTTTCCAATCTTCTTCTGTTAGTTCATAGTAACGAATTTGATCTTCTCCACCAAAAATAGCCTGTAAAATTTCTAAACGGAAATCTTCGATTGTAACCGTTTGGTCATCTAATAAATCAATAATATTCGTAACGCGTGAACGAACCGATTTAATACCTTTTGACTCCATTTTTTCTTTTTTAGGGCGTAAAGCGCGTACAACTTCTTCAATGTTTGCATTGAACATCAGTGTACCATGACTGAACATACGACCATTTGTTGAAAACATCGCATTCCCTGAGAATTTCTTTCCTTCTGCTAAAATATCATTTCGCCCTGATAATTCTGCTTTTACACCCATGTGATTTAGCGCGTCTACTACAGGTTGCGTGAACTTCTTAAAATTTTGGAAATTGTCTCCTTCATCTTTTGTTAAAAAGCTAAAGTTTAAATTACCTAAATCATGATATACAGCACCCCCACCTGAAAGACGACGAACGACGATAATATCATTTTCTTCGACATAGTCCGTATTGATTTCTTCGATTGTATTTTGGTTACGACCAATAATAATCGACGGTTGATTTATGTAAAACAGTAGTAAGCCCTCTTCTACATCTAAATTTGTCAGTGCATACTCCTCAATTGCTAAATTTATACGTGGGTCTGTAATCCCTTTATTATCAATGAATAACATAGATTCGTTAGCTCCTTTTTTAAGTTCTCACATCTATTTTACTTTATTTTTTATGTTTTGTATTGACTTTTCAATCTGTATTATAATACAATGTTAAATAACAAATCAGTAATATAACAGATTGCTTAGGAGGCGAATTCAAATGTTAGAAAACGTTGTAGAATTTTTCAAGAACCTGCCGGACAAACACTGTGCCAAATGTGGAGAGAAAATCGAAGAACAAAGTGAGTGCTACTCAAACACTTGCCATCATTGTGAATCACTGTAATCAATACTGTTATGTGCTGAGCTAGAAATTCCCCAAAATATTTCTAGTTCAATCATTACCGTTCATATTCTATACTGAACCATAGAATATGAACCTATATAAAGTCGCTTAATTTTATGGAGTAAATCCAAAAACGCTTAGAGATTCTGAACCAATCTCTAAGCGTTTTTTCATATGTAAAAAGCGCTTCTACCTTCTATATAAAGGCAGAAACGCTTTTATTTTTATGCTTGTGTTTCTTCAGTTGGTGTACCTGAATAGCGTTTTTTAAATAGTAATTGGAAGTAACCGAATGTTACAAGTAAACATACGACGATAATTGAACCTAGTACGGCGATGTTTTTCCAATAGAAGTCAAAGTCACCTGTTGAAATGGCTGCTTTGAACGCTTGGATTGTATAGGTCATCGGCATGAATTTATTCAATGCTTGTAGCGGTTCAGGAATTAATTCAAGTGGGAATGTACCAGCACTTGATGTTAATTGCATAACCATTAGAACAAGTACGATGTAACGACCGACATCATTGAATAGTGTTACAAACATTTGAATGATTGCCATGAACGTATAACTTGCGACTAGTGCAAGTAAGAACACAGCACCTAAGTTTTGAACTTCAATACCTAAGAATAACTTCACAAGACTTACAACAATGACAGATTGTAATAAACCAACTACAGCTAATACACTTGTCTTACTTAAGAACCAAGATGTTCCGTTCGTTGGACGAATAGCTGGGTGAACAATTGAGAAGATGACTGTTACAACAATACCACCTACAAGTAATCCCATTGAGATAAAGTATGGTGCAAAACCTGTACCATAGTTTTCAACATGGTTGATTGCTTTTTTATCCACTTCTACTGGGTTACTTACCATGTTGTATGTTTTATTTGTTGCATGGATATCTGCTACATCTGATGAAGCATCACCTAGTTTTGTTTGTAATGTTTTCGCGCCATTTTGAAGATCTTGTGTACCATCAGCTAGTTGACCTGAACCGTCTTCTAGTTTTAGTGTACCGCTCAATAATGACGTTGTTCCATTTGATAATTTACCTAGACCTGCTACTAAACTTGTCGAACCTGTTTGTAATTGTCCCATACCATCTGTTAATTTAAATGCTCCGTTTGATAGTTCACCTAAACCAGATACAAGACTATTAGAACCTGTTTGTAATTTTGATAGACCATTATTTAGAGATGAGATTCCTGTATTTAATGAACCTGCACCTTCGTCTAATTTTTTAGCACCTGCAACCGAGCTACCCCAATTCTGTTCAAGCTTCTCTGTACCAGCTGCTAGTTCCGTTGTACCTGGTTTTAATTTATTTTTCACTTGATCACTTGCTGTAGCTGCGCCTTCTGCTACTTGTGCTGCACCAGATTTCAACTTACTTAAATCGCCAGCTTCAGGCACTTGTACTTTTGATACTTCTGAATTTAATACTGCTGTATTAGAGCTTAAACTTGCTGCTCCGTCACTTGTAGCTTTTGCACCTGCGCTCACTTGTTTCGCTGTTGCAAGTAAAACGGCCTTCTGTTCTTCTGGGATTTCTAAAGCCGCAATTTGTTGTTCAAGTGCTGCTGTTCCATCTGCTACATTTTTTGTACCTGCTGCTACTTTTGCTGCACCATCATTAATACCGGATACACCATTTTGTAGTTTTGATACAGTTTGTGGTAAGGCTCCTAAACCATCCACAAGCGCTGTCACACCATCTGATACAGATTGTGAACCGTTCGCTAACACACCTAAACCTTTTTGTAGAGAACCTACACCATCATTGACTGCTTGTGCACCGTTATTCAATGCTTGGATATTCGATGTGTTATTTTCTAAACCAGATACAAGCGTTGCTGTTCCATCTTTTAATTGCTGTGAACCACTTTGTAATTGTGTTGAACCATCTGAAGCCGAGCTAATTCCATTATTTAATTGGCTTGCTCCGTCTTTCGCTGATAATGCACCATCACCTAACTGTGTTGCACCTTTTGCAGCAGAAGCAATTCCTGTACTTAACTGTCCTGCACCATCTTTTGCTGATAATGCCCCGTCGTTTAACTGGCTTGCTCCATCTTCGGCACTAACAATCCCGTCTTTCAGTTCATTCGCACCATCTTTTAATTTTCCGGCACCATTTTTTAATTTTTTAGCGCCGTCTGAGCCTTCTTGGAATCCATCGCCCAATTTAGCAATGTTTTTAAAAAGTTGCTCAGCATATGTTTTTGATACTTCTTCATTTACCTCTGTACGAATCGTTTCAATTGCACTCTTACCGATTTGACTTCCTAAGAAGTTAATTCCTTCATTCGGTGTATATTTAATTTTTAGTTTTTCAGGTTTATCTTCTAATAAAGTACCTGCATTTTTACTAAAATCTTTTGGAATGCGAATCGTCATATAATATGTACGATCTTCCATTCCTTTTTCAGCCTCTTTTTCAGAAACTACTTTAAAGTTCAAATTTTTCTTATCGAGTAATTCATCTGTCAATTCATCGCCTAATTTTAATTTCTTCCCATCAACTGTTGCACCGCGATCCTGATTCACAACTGCAACTGGTAGCCGATCTAAATGACCATATGGATCCCAAAAAGACCATAGGAACATACCAGCGTAAATGATTGGAACAAATAAAATTGCTACTAATGAAATGAGCATCATTTTATTTTTGAATATTTTCGTCCACTCTGCTTTAATCAATTCCGTTTTCCTCCTAAATACTTAATGACTAAAAACCTCATACAGTCATTCCATTGTTTAAAAAGACTCTATGGTGTTAAACCACCAAAGAGTGTATTTTTAAATAAATCTACAATTGTATGTTCATCAAGTTCTTCGTCATGTGTTTCTGGCCATTCTACAACAAAAGATAAATAAACTTTAAAAACTAAGTATGCAACATGCTCAGGATTACATGGTTTGATTTCTTTTTTATCAATGGCAATTTGAATCTTACTTGAAATATACGTTAAGATTTCGTTTTCGATTTTTTTTAGGACATTTTCTACTTGTGGTGTGCGAAGTGCATGACCTTCTTCTACAAGCTTCGCATAAAGTTTATGTACATCCCTAAATTGTAAGAGCTTCATTAAAATTTGATGTGTATTTTCTAAAAAACTAACATTTGGATTAATAATACGCTCTGCTTCGTTTTTCATTTCTTCAATCATACCCATCACAATCTCTTGAAACAGTACGTCTTTATTTTCGAAAAATGTATAGATAGTTCCCTTCCCAACATTCGCCATACGCGCCACTTGATCCATCGTTGTAGCTTTATAGCCGAATAATGTGAAAGACTTATTTGCCGCGACCAATATTTCATGTCGACGATCCATTTCCTCACACCCCTTATAATAAGTAAAAATGACCAGAAACCGATTTCGGTCATCTAGTCATTTATTTTATACCTACATAACGAATTTAGCAAGCACTAAATATATTCTTTTTCTTATCTTCTATTGTACTTCAATTTTTTGTTTTGGCATAATGTGCAGACCATGTGCTTCTGTATGTGCATAGACATAATATACGCCTTTTTTCTTTACTGTAGCCTGCGCAGTATAGTGACCTTCTCCTATATGTTTCGCATCAATCATACGACTATCTTTTCGCTCACCATCTCGCCAAATTTCAAATCGTACAAAACTTGCATCTTCCACAGGCTTTTTGTCTTGTGTCACTTCAACTTCTAACGGAATCTCTTTTTTCTTAAATTCATCTGGGTTGATAAATTGAACCTGTACTGCCGCAATCGTCTGGTCTGCTTCTACTGGATCTTCTTCTATTGAACAACCCGAAAGAAGAAGGAGAAAGAATGCAGCCAACATCATTCGAATTTTCATTCTTCCATCTCCTCCATTAATGGTAGGAATATGCGTATAGTCGTCCCTTCATTCAAAACACTCTCAATTTGAACACGTCCACCATGTGCTGTTACTAACTGTTGAACAATTGATAAACCGAGACCACTTCCTCCATCTGCACGACTTCTCGCCTTATTCACACGATAGAAACGTTCCATAATATGTGGTAAATCTTGTTCTGGAATACCAATTCCATGATCTTCAACTTCAATACACGCTTGATTCTCTACTTCATAACTTCGTACATAAATAGATGTTCCTTCATTTGAATAGCGAATCGCATTTT
This sequence comes from Kurthia sp. 11kri321, assembly GCF_001534765.1. NCBI lineage: Bacteria > Bacillati > Bacillota > Bacilli > Caryophanales > Caryophanaceae > Kurthia > Kurthia sp. 11kri321. Next base: position 531,018 of record NZ_CP013217.1, on the reverse strand, counting down.
CAAGTAAATTAATCAAGATTTGTTTCATGCGCAGTTCATCTGCATTCACAATCACATGATCGTCTAGATTCGTATGAATCGTAATATCAGCTTGTTTCGCACGTCCCTCAAGCATATGCACTACTTCTCGAATCGTTTCAGATAATGGTAGTGGATACAGCTGCAATGTTTCCTTTTGTTCAGTCGTACGTGATAACTGTAGTAGTTCATTCGTCAACTTTTCCATACGTCCTGCTTCTCGAACAATTAATGCTAGTTGGTCGTTACGCTCTTGTTCAGATGTATTACTTGTAAGTAATGTCTCACCATACCCTTTAATATAGCTAATCGGTGTACGCAATTCGTGTGACACATTCTCTAAAAATTGGCGCTGTCTCTGATCTTCTTCTTCAATTGCTTGTGCCATCTCATTGAAAGTTTGTGCTAATTGTCCAATTTCATCTTTTGATGTACTCATGACACGCGTTTGATAATGCCCCTGCGCCATTTCTTTTGCTGCATATTGAAGCGATTGTAGTGGCTTCATAATAACACGTATTCCTTTGAATATAATGAAACTAATCAAAATTAAAAAGACAATTGCGGAACAAATTAAAAAAACAACTTCTTTTGAAGCAAGTTCTGTAATTTTTTCCAGTGGGAAATAGAGATATAAAATCCCTTCTAGCCTTTTTTCATCTACAAGCGGAATCACAACAGAAATCACTTGACGATCAAATCGCTTTTCATATCCTTGCTTCGTAATGATATTCCCTTTTAACAATTCATGTCGTTCGTCTGGTCCAATTAACGTATCATAATCAATATCAAATGGGACACAGGCACTCAATTCACGTGGATTTCGTACAGCAAATACATTGACATTCGCATATGTATTATAACTGTCTACATTGTCGATTAATTCGTCTGTTACTTTACCACCTGTATACATCTTTGAAAGCTTTTCACCGATTTCGATCATGGAGTTTTCTGCATCTTTTACATACAATCTTTCGTATAAAAAATTAGTTAAACCATACATAAATAGAACCGTCACTGCTACTGTGGCTAATACAAACACCCAAATCTTCGTGGAGATTTTTTTCATCGTTGTTCCTCAAAGCGATAGCCAATACCCCAAACTGTTTGAATCAGACGACTATATTCTTTTCCAAGCTTTAAGCGCAATGTTTTAATATGTGTATCGACTGTTCGTGTACCACCATCATAATCAAGCGACCAAATTTTCTCGAGTAATTGTTCGCGTGTATAAACAATATTCGGTTGTTTCATAAATAAATGTAGTAAATCGAATTCTTTTAGTGTAAGTGGAATTTCTCTACCTTCCACTGTCACACGTCTCGCAATTTCATCTAGGCAAATATTACCGCGCTGAATAATTTGTGTATGTGTTACATCTTGTTGTGGTTGGTAGCGACGTAAAACTGCTTGAATACGTGCGATTAACTCGGAAGCAGTGAAGGGCTTTACCATATAATCATCTCCACCTAATCGTAGTCCACGCACTTTATCGGCATTTGCATCTTTCGCTGTTAAAAAGATAATTGGGATATCTGAGTTCTTACGTATTTTCTGACACACTTCAAAACCATCTTCATCTGGCATCATGACATCTAATAAGATGAGGTCAATGGGTTGACGGTCTAAAATATCATATGCCTCTTGTCCGCCACTGGCTTGGTAGGTTTGAATATGTTCTTGGTGAAGCATAATCGAAATCAGATGACGCATTTCCTTTTCATCATCTACAATTAATACGTTCATTTGACATTCTCCCTTACTAAAAGTTGAAATGGTGCTTGCCCTACTTTTGTTTTTTTCACGATATGATGGTCTTTCACCCAATAAAGTGTTTGATCGTCATACCCTGCAACGACAATTTGATTTTGAAAAGCTTCGACTGCAAATGGATTTGAGCCAATCTCTTGTTCCCAACTAATTTGTTGTTGCTCATTCAGTTCATAGAGCATACTTTCACCATGACTGAGTACAAATTCACGTTCATCTAACTTTGCAAAAGCGATTGGCATAATTGGTAAATCCATCTTTCCAACAACTTTTGAAGTCTTTGGATTGATTTTTAATACATGTGTATTTGGTTTTTCACCTGCTCCATGTCCACCTAACCAGAGTTCACCATCAACAAAGTCTAATCCATGTGACGACTTTGGAATTGGTATTTTCTTTTCTAATTTTTTCGTCGTTGTATTGAATACAGAAATAAACGTATCTTTAAAATTCACCACGTATAAATGACCGTCTTCCACTAACATCGCCATTGGATACTTCCCTGTTTTCATTGTCTGAATACGTTCACCCTTTTGATTATAGGCAGTTACTTCGTTTAAGCCACTATTCGCTATATAAAAAGTTTTGTTTGCATCATCATAGTAAGCATTCGTAGCACCTTTTGATACATCAATTTTCTTTTGAATCTCACCCGTATCAAGATTCACTAAATCAGCTTGTTCTAATTGATTACCATATAAAAGAATTGCATGTTCACCAACCAATGTAGCTCCAGTATATGCTTCTTTTAAATCCCATGTTTCGATTTTTTCACCATTAGGCCGAATAAAATCAATAGATGGTTCACCAATATTCACTGAAGCGATAAAGGGTTCATCTTTTGAAATTCCTTTGTAATCTGTTCGATTGCAGGCTGTTAGTACAGCAAGCAACAATAATAATGACAGTATACCTACTTTTTTCATAACAACCCTCCTGTCCCTTATTTTATATGGAATATGTGAAAAAACAATGAAATGTACTTCATATTTTCAATCGTTCGCATAAGGTTCACATTCCGTAAATTTACTAAATAAAAAAACAAGAGCTTTCAGCAAACACTCTGCTGTCCTCTCCTGTTTTTTTAAGACTCTTTTATTCGATTACAAAGGATGGCAAATCTTTTAACTCTTGCATAATTTGCTCCGCACTCTCAATTGCTTGACGAACACATTTTGGAATACTAATGCCATCATAGGTATTCCCAATCAAACGAATTGTTGGGTAAGCTTCATATAAAGATTCTTTCGATTTTCGCACGCGCTCTAAATGTCCAATCGTATATTGTGGCATAGCATTTTTATAGCGCGTCACAATCACTTTTTCAGGCGCGCCTGTAATCCCCACTAAACGATGTAAATCTTGCAACACGACTTTTTCAATTCCTTTATCGGATAACTCAACAATGGCTTCATCGCCTACGCGTCCAATGTAAGCTTTGATTAATACTTTACCATTTGGTGCCGTACCTTGCCATTTACGATTCATAAATGTAGCCGCAGTAATAGATAGATCATTATTACGTGATACAACAAAATCCGTTCCTGTAAAATGATGAGCAATTTGAGTTTCATCAAAAGCTAAAGAAACAGTAGCTACTGTGTTCAATGGGATACCATCTAGTTCTTGTAAAAGTTGTTTTTCATGAAATAACGACTGCGCAATTGTATGAGATGTTGCGATAATTACCGCATCTGCTTTAATTGAACTTTGGTTATTTAATGATAGTAAGAGTTGATGATTGCTTTTTTGAATATTCGTTACACGAACACTCTTTTTTAGCTTCACTTCAGTTAATTCATGAATCAATGCATCAACGAATGTCTCAAGTCCTCCTACGAACGAAAAACTTTGTTCTGCGTCTGTTAAATAGTCCGAAGAACGAGTGTAAGACTTCATACTTTGAATCAAGCCACTTGAAGTTTTACTGTGTGTAGAGAGAAAGGGTAATACCGCTTGTAAACTTAGTTCGTCGATATCTCCATTATAAATCCCCGACAACAAAGGTTCGGTCAAGTTCTCTAGTACTTCGCCACCTAATCGCTGTCTCACCCACTGTCCAAGTGATTGATCTTCTGTCATTTTTCCTTGTGGACGTAAAAAGTCGAATGTAGCTCGTGCTTTACCACTCCAAGACACCAAGTCCGATGTCAAAAAGGGTGTCATCTCTGTTGGAATACCGAATTGCACACCTTTTGGAACTGCGTGCAATTCTTCATTCACCGCCACAAACTTCCGCTCTTCTTTACTCCGAACAAGCTGTTTTTCAACTTTTAATTTTTTCGCTAATGTAGCGACCGTTCCTTTGTGATCTGTAAAAGAATCCGGTCCTTTTTCAATTTGATAGCCATCTTCTACGATGGTCTGAATCTTCCCACCAAATCGATGCGATGCTTCAATCAATACAATCTCAATTGGTAATTGTGCTGACTTTGCTTGCTCTTGTAAATAATAAGCAGCGGTTAATCCCGATATTCCTCCACCGATGATTGCAACCCTGCGCTTGTCATTCGTCACATCAATCATCACTTTCTTTTTAAGCTTCAGCTAATCTTCTTGTTACAACATCAGCTAATCCATCAATGAATAATGGATCTGCATTTGGCATTTTTGGACGACGGTAATTTGCGCCTAACTCATCACATACCACTTTACATTCGTAGTCATTATCGTATAGAACTTCTAAATGTTCTGCTACAAAACCTACTGGCGTATACACGAATGAACGATATCCTTTTTCGTTATAAAGGTCGCGTGTTAAATCTTGTACGTCTGGCTCTAACCATGGCTCTGGTGTTTGACCAGCTGACTGCCAACCAAACTCTACATTTTTCACACCCGTACGCTTTTGTAAAATATCTTTTGTATCAAACATTTGGTCACGGTATGGGTCACCCATTTCGATAATACGTTGTGGTAATGAGTGTGCGCATACGATTAAGCACGCTGTTTCACGTTCTTCTTCTGTCATATCAGCGAAAGCTTCATTAATTTTTTCAGTCCAGTATTGTAAGAATTTTTCTTCTTTATACCAGCTATCCACTGTATAGAACTTCATTGAACTACCTAACTCTTTCGCTTTATCCATAGCACGTGTGTGATATGCTTTTGTTGAGAATGATGAGAAGTGAGGTGCTAGTACGATTGATACCACTTCTTCTACACCGTCCTTCACCATATCTTCTACTGCATCTTCTACGAATGGTGCGATATGTTTTAAGCCAAGATATAGTTTATATTCCACTTCGTCTTGCATCTCGTTTAAACGATTTACAAGTGCTTCACTTTGTTCAAGTGTCGTTTTTGCAAGTGGTGAAATACCACCAATCGCTTGATAACGTTCACGTAAATCTTCAATTTGTTCATCGCTTGGACGACGACCGCGACGAATATGTGTGTAGTAAGGGATTAAATCTTCATCTTTTTCTGGTGTACCATACGCCATTACTAATAAACCAACTTTTCTTTTCATCTCAATCACCTCATAAAGTTATTGTTATTTCTTTGATGCGCTATATTCATGAATAAATGCTGTTAAACGTTTTAGAACATCTGGATTTACTGAAGGGAATACACCATGTCCTAAGTTAAAGATATGACCTGGCATTTCTAATCCTTGATCGATAATATCTTTTGTACGAGCTTCTAATACAGACCAATCTGCTAGTAATAATGTTGGATCTAAGTTACCTTGAAGCGGTTTTGTAATCCCCATTTGACGGGCTTGTTTAATTGGTAAGCGCCAATCTAAACCAACTACATCAACAGGTAGCTCATTCCAATCCATTACTAAATGACTTGCACCTACACCGAATAAGATTGAAGGAACACCTTCATCTTTTAATTCTGTGAAAATACGTGTCATGATCGGTTTAATAAAAATTTGATAGTCTTCATGATTTAAAGCACCTACCCACGAGTCAAAAATTTGGAAGGCTTTTGCACCCGCTTGAATTTGCGCCTTTAAATCTATAATAATCATATCTGCTAATTTATCCATTAATTTAAACCAAGCTTGTGGTTCAGACACCATAAAGGCTTTTGTTTTCGCATAGTTTTTCGATGGGCCACCTTCAATCATATAGCTTGCTAATGTGAATGGTGCACCTGCAAAACCGATTAATGGTACATTCAATTGTTCTGTCGTCAGTAGCTTAATTGTATCCAATACAAAAGGCACATGTTCTTGGGGATTGAATTCACGTAGTGTATCGACGTCTTTTGCAGAACGAATTGGATTTGAAATAACAGGACCGATTCCTGCTTCAATCTTCACATCTATCCCCATGCCTGGTAGTGGTGTCACAATATCTTTATACAAAATTGCTGCATCTACACCATAATTTTGCACTGGTAAATGTGTGACGTATGCACATAACTCTGGTTGATGTGTAATTTCCTCAAGAGAGTATTTTTCTTTAATTTTACGGTACTCTGGCTGTGAACGTCCTGCCTGTCTCATATACCATACCGGTGTATGTTCTGTCTGTTCGCCTCTTGCTGCGCGTAAAAGTGTATCATTAAATTTCGTCAATTGATTAGCCTGCCCTTCCTTCAGTTCATCTTTTTACTTTTGATTCACTTCATGTAAATCGTCTGTTCTATATTGATATCCATTTTCACTATAGACTTTTCATATATTAAAGTATAGTTTCAAAACCTTTTTGTCAAAAAAACTTTTTCAAATCTTGTCTTTTTTTTGACAACGCTATCATAACGTAAAAATAATTTGGAAAAACGACTAGACATTTTCAAATGTTGTGAATCTTTTATGTTAAACGGATATACTATAGAGAGTAGAAAATTAAAACATGAAGGTGGCGTTGAAATGTATATCTATTTAGCAACAGGAACAGCCGATTTTATGGAGCATTTACAAGCAAAATATAAAAAAGAAAATATGACGGTACTATATGGTGGACAACAATCTGTCTTAATGCATGTGACGGAAGGTAAAACAAAATTTGCAACACCGCAGTCATTTGAAGTTGTTGAAGCAGTTGGTGAATTTGAACCAGGTGGCTTCTATGCCATTACGTATGTCGATATTTTTGAAGATAGCCAATTATCTTTTGAAAATCGTCTGAAAAGTAAATCATTCCACTTTATTAACGAACCTGGATTTATCGCGTATAAATTATTAAAGCCGATTAAGTCAACTGTATTTGCGATTATCCAACAATGGACAGGTCCAAACTCATATCAAGTTTGGCGCGATTCAGCAGACTATGCAGTGGATTTTGACTTTATGGGGAATCATGAAACAGACCGTAGACCAACAACACTCGCTGTTGCACCGTACACAAAACTCTATGGAACAGCACCTGTTGAAGAAGTAGAAGAAGATAGCGATGATCGTTTTTAAGAGAGAAGGTATTGTAGATGAAAGAAGTCATTTGGAATGAATTAGAAGAACAATTTACATCGATGCAAGAAATTCGACGTTATTTACACATGCATCCTGAAGTATCGTATAAAGAACATGAAACGGTTGAATATATTTGTAACTTTTATGATGAATTTGATATTCCTTACGAAAGAAATATTGGCGGGAATGGTATTGTTGCCCGCATTGAAGGTGGATTACCTGGCAAAACAGTGGCTCTACGTGCTGACTTCGATGCCTTACCGATTCAAGAAGAAACAGGTGTTGCTTATCAATCAACTGTTCCAAATGTAAGCCATGCTTGCGGACATGATGGACATACAGCGACACTTCTTGTGCTTGCAAAAACATTATTTCAACATCGCGAACAACTAGCTGGAAACTATGTAATGATTCATCAACATGCTGAAGAAGTAACACCAGGCGGCGCAAAAGCAATGGTTGAAGCCGGTTGTTTAGATGGTGTTGATGCTGTTTTCGGCACACATCTATGGTCACAATTCGAAGCTGGCATCATTCAAACACGACCTGGTGCTATGATGGCTGGAGCAGACTCTTTCACACTTACACTACATGGAGTTGGTGGACATGGCGCAATGCCGCATACAACCATTGATACAGTAACGCTCGGAGCGCAAATTGTGACGGCACTTCAACAAGTGGCTTCTCGTCGTATTAATCCAACAAGCCCCGTTGTACTCACAGTTGGTTCATTCCACGCTGGTGATGCTTTTAATATTATTGCAGGGAGTGCTGAACTAAAAGGAACGGTTCGTACGTTCGATGTAGAAGTACGCGAACAAGTAATTGTTGAGATGGAGCGCATCATCAAAGGACTTTGTGAAGCTGCAGGTGCAACCTTCACATTCGACTACACGCGTGGTCACCCTCCTGTTATTAATGATGTTCTCATGGCGCAACATGTACTGGAAACAGCGCAACATGTACCCAATGTAAAAGCCGCTCAAATCATGGATGCAAACATGGTTGGTGAGGACTTTTCTTACTATTTAAATGCACGACCAGGGGCATTCTTCTTCACAGGTGCAAAGCCTTTAGATGGCCCAGCTTATGCACATCATCATTCTAAATTTAATTTTGAAGAATACGCGATGGTAGCTGCCGCTCAAACATTAGCTGCTGTAGCCATTGATTTTAATACGAATGCTTAATATAAAAAGAGGCATCACACGTCTATTTTCGTGTAATTGCCTCTTTTATGTTTAATTTTCTTGTAGCTCTTTTAATGCTTGCATGATGATCTCATATGAATGGACGCGTTTTGCTGGTTCATAAATATGTGATGTCACCATAATTTCATCTACTTGTGTAATTTGCAAGAAACTTTGTAGTTGATTCTTCACTTTTTCTGGGCCGCCTTTGAATGTATAGCGAAGTGCTTCTAATACGGCATAGCGCTCATTCATCGTCCAAATCTCTTTCATCGAATCAACAGCAGGCATTAGTTTTTTCGGTGAGCCTTTTACAATTCCTAAGAAATATTGATACAAGCTCGTTACCATGCGCTCAGCTTCTTCATTCGTATCTGCTGCCATACCATTCACACATGCAATGGTGTACGGCTTGTCTAAATACTCGGATGGCTTAAACTGCGTGCGGTAAAGTTGTAGTGCTTGTTCTAAGTAATTCGGTGCAAAGTGACTAGCAAATGCATATGGTAGTCCCATTTGCGCTGCGAGTTCTGCACTGAATAAACTTGAACCTAAAATATAGATGGGTACATTCGAGTTCTCACCTGGGAAGGCGTGTACACGCGCTCCTTCATTTGCACCTAAGTATGTTTGCAATTGCTCTACATCTTCTGGGAAGTTATTCGGTGCGCCGTATGGACTTCTGCCAAGTGCCTCTGCAGTTGTTGGATCTGTTCCCGGCGCTCTACCTACACCTAAATCAATTCGTCCTGGATACATTGCATCTAATGTACCGAACTGTTCCGCTACGATAAGCGGCTTATGGTTTGGTAGCATAATACCACCTGAACCTACTCGCATTGTTTTTGTATGTTCTGCAATTTTACCAATCAATAATACAGTAGCTGAACTCGCAATGCTTGCGCTATTATGATGTTCTGCAAACCAGTAACGCTCATAACCTAATTCTTCTACTTTTTGAGCGAGGTGTACGCTGTTCTGAATGGCTTCTCCTGCTGTAAATCCTTCTCCTACAGCAACTAAATCTAATACAGATAATTTGACGTTTTTCATCTCTTACCCCTCTCTTTCCTAAACTAGCCTAACAAATTCAAAGAAAAAAATGAAGTTTCCTTACTCGGACTTCTCCAAATAAAGAAACTTCACGTATTATTTTGATAAGCGTAATGTAATTTCTCCTACTACGAGAACGACGATACCTTGTAAGTAGAAGTACGGTGTACCAATGCCAGCAAGCGTTACAATTACTGCTTGTGCAATTAATGTATAGCGCGTTACTTTTTGTGCGGCTTTTTGACGTGCATCAGCTGGTAATGGATAGAGCATACTCATGGAGAAATCGACTGGCTTTCCTAGTGCTTGTTTTAATTGAATCGCTGTAGCAAAAGCAAGAGCTGCTGCGACAATCCCTACAATAATCGGCATATTCACAAATGCTGCTACTAACGCTGTAATCACAGTAAGACGGAACCAAAGGAAGAAATAATCATCCGTTCTTATAAAGCTTCTAACTAAATAATATTCGAATGTTGTTTTTTTCGTTTTCGGTACACCATTCACAAGGAAGTCCAGATAACGTCTTCTTTTAATATTTCCTTTTACAGCAGGTACATCCGTAAAGTAATTCGCAAAGCGGTAAATACGCATCATGCGATTTTCTTCTAATTTTACAAAGTGTTCGTAAGGGAAGGGTTCTTCTAATGTTTTTTTCTTACACATGACAGGATAAAGTGCCAAAATGATGATCATAATAATCGCATATAAACTATCATGATTTAATAAGAAGTATAAGAATACACCTGAAAGAATACCTCGTACAATGCGGTCTAGCCAAACATAACGACCTTTTGTCGCCCAGCGGAACATGAATTCCACATGTACATTCCACCATTTTAGTAATACAGTGAAAGCTAATCCGATTGCAATCCCAGAAACCTCAATTTCGCCCACTTGTCGCATCATCGGCCACATCACAAGATAGACGACGAGTGCGACACCTAATTGACTGAAGACGGTGTAGTTTAAGACACGATTGAAGTACATTGGCATCTTCGTCTCAAGTGGTAATAAATACACTTCGTCTGGCTTCTTAATAAGCGTTACAGGTTTACTTATCGTGAGAACAATCCCCATCACTGTTGCGACGAATAGAATCGTTGGAAAATCGTGCGGGGCAACTTTTAACCATTCACTGTACTGATAACCACCAGCACCAAGTAAAAATACAATCACGAGCGCCATATGACCTGTGAAAATATAGCGCATATATTTTTGTAGCTCTGTTATATAGTAATTAAACCGTTTACGCCAAACATCTTGTAAGTTATTCATGTTCTTTTTCCTTTGTCATCGCGATGTATAAGTCATCTAACGTCGCATCTGGCATGTTGAAGGATTGGCGTAAGTCATCCATCGTACCAAATGCACGTACATATCCGTTGTGAAGCAGTAGAATTTTATCACAATGTTTTTCAGCAGTAGCTAATACATGCGTTGACATTAAAATGGCTGCACCTTCTTTTTTCTTCTCATCCATTTGTTCAAGTAATAGTGAAATCGCAAGTGGATCAAGCCCTAAAAATGGTTCATCAATAATATACAGCGATGGTTCTACTAAGAAAGCACACATAATCATAACTTTTTGACGCATCCCTTTTGAAAAGTGAGATGGGAACCAATTCAATCGTTTTTCCATACGGAATTCACTAAGTAACGGGGCAACACGCTCACGCATCGTTTCTAAATCGATTCCGTACGCCATCGCTGTTAATTCTAAATGCTCTTTTAATGTTAGTTCATCATATAAAACAGGTGTCTCAGGAATGTATGAAAAAGAAGTTCGGTATACATCCATATTCTCTTTCATCGTTTTTCCATTAATTTTAATTGTTCCTTTTTGTGGTTGCATCATTCCAATGATATGTTTGATTGCTGTACTTTTCCCAGCACCGTTCAGACCGACTAAGCCGACTAGCTCACCTGCTTCTAGTTTGAAGTTTAAATCGTGTATAACGGGTTTTCGTGTATAACCGCCTGTTACAGCAGATACTTCTAATATTGACATCTTCATCACTCCATTCTCAGACACAATTGCCTGAAACATCCTATTTGAATATACTTAGTTTATCAAAAATTCAATTATATCGCAGTTGTCATATGATAGAATAGAAAGAAATATATGAAAGGTGTGTGAAATAGAATGGCTGATTGCGTATTTTGTAAAATTATTGACGGTTCTATTCCAAGTAAAAAAGTGTATGAGGATGATTACGTATATGCCTTTATGGACATTACGCCTTTATCAAAAGGTCATACATTATTAATTCCAAAAGAGCATGTTGCGAATGTATTCGAATTATCTCCTGAAACAGCATCGCATCTATTCTCTGTTGCACCTGTAATTGCGAATGCGATTAAAGATGCATTCCAACCTGCAGGTATGAACTTATTAAACAACAATGGTGAAGCTGCGGAACAAAGTGTATTCCACTTCCATCTTCACTTCATCCCTCGTTACGATGAAAAAGATGGATATAAGCCAATTTGGAAAACAAAAGAAGACGAGTTTACTTCTGATATTATTACACAAGTAGCAGATGAAATTGCTGCACAATTAAATAAGTAAGCGCACTTGATTTTACACGGTTGACACGATAGAATTACGCTAAGTTTCGCTAACGCTCACGAGGAGACGTTAGGAGACGAAAAAATTTTAGAAGAGCTTAGGAGAGATGAGAAATGAAAACAAAAAACTTAGTATTAATGGCATTACTTGTTGCGGTAGGTGCTGCACTGTATTTAGTCATCCCAGGATTCAACGGAGGAATGAAACCAGACTTCATGTTAACGATGATGTTTATCGGTATTTTCCTATTCCCGAATTCTCGTGACGTATTCTTATTAGCTGTCACAACAGGTATTTTATCTGGTCTATTTTCTACATTCCCTGGTGGGTTTGTGCCGAACGTGATTGATAAGTTTGTAACTGCGTACGTAGTATTATTCCTTGTGAAACTATTAAAAGGACAAGCAAAGAATTTTGTCTCATCAGCTATATTAGTTGGCGTAGGAACAATCATTTCAGGCAGTGTATTTTTAGGATCAGCGATTTTAGTGATTGGTGCAAACATTCCATTTATTGCACTATTCTCAACTGTTGTACTACCAGCAATTGCGATTAATATCATTGCGTTTGTTGTAATTTATCCTATTATTACAACACTCGTAAAACGCTCTAAGTTTGATACTTCATTGTCACATGCATAAGTAAGACGAAAGTCGGTTGCTACTAAAAGTTAGGCGCTACTCATTAGAAATTGATGAAAAGACGATGACTTTTGAGGGCAACCGCTTTTATTTTTCTTGAATCATGTTTTAATATAATAAAAAAAGGAAATATTATCATTAGGAAGGAGCTTTTCACATATGAATGTAAAAATATTTGTGCTTGGCATCGGCGCTGGGCTTGTAGCAGGTGCTGCCGTAACATTATTCACAACTCCAAAATCAGGTAAGGAATTAAAGGGTTCTTTAACGCAGTATAAAAATAACTCCTCAGACATTAAGAACGAATTACAGCAACGAATTGCAACGATTAAGCAATCGGTTAATTCGATTAAATATGAAGTTCAAAACACGCTACCTGATGCAGTTTCAGGTATTAAAGAAGCTGTTAGTACATTCCAAGAAACTTCAGCTCCGTCGCAAGAAAACTTGAAGAAACACATTGAAGATTTAAAAAAATCAGCCGATGAATTAAACGCTGAGATGGAAGAGCTTCAAAAAATTACACTGAAGAAAAAAAAGGGCTCAACAAACTAAGAGCATGAAGATTTTAAAAATTCATTTATTTCATTCTTTTCTCGTTGTATATTTTTGGGAAATAATGATATAATGAAAAAAAATGCGAAAGTGGTGGTAGCATGTCTGAAGATTTATATTCGGTGAAAGAAGCCATGATTTATTCACAACGAATTGCCCATTTATCTAAAGCACTTTGGAAGGCTGTTGAAAAAGATTGGCAAGCCTGGATTAAACCGTATGACTTAAACATCAATGAGCATCACGTCCTTTGTATTGCATCTAATTTAGAAGGCGCGTCTATTTCAGATATCGCTAAATTTGGTGTTATGCATGTATCAACAGCATTTAACTTCTCCAAAAACCTTGAAGAACGAGGATTACTTTCTTTCTCTAAACGTGATGATGATAAGCGAAATACATACGTTGAGATTACAGAAAAAGGTCAGGCACTATTGCAAGATCTAAATGACAACTACGACAAAACAAATCATACTGTAGTCGACGGTTCGCTTCCGTTAAAAGAAATGTATGGTAAATTCCCACAGTATCTTGAGTTAATGGCTGTCATCCGTAACATTTATGGTGACGACTTCATGGATATTTTTGAAAAGTCATTTGAGAACATGGAAAAACAGTTATAACACAATCAAAAATCCTCTTCAATTTCTTTATTGGAGAGGATTTATTGATACCATCACATTGTAAGCGTTCTCTTAAATTCATACTAAAAAAAGTGCTTGCTTTTGTCATTAAAAAGACTTATGTTATGTATCGACGATTTTTATTCCCTATTTTGGGAACGTCGTTGAACACAGGAAGGACTACTACTTGGAAGCCCTTCAGTTATGAATGAATGGAGATGCTTACAGTGCATTGTTGGAAAACTATTAATGTGCAAAAACAATACGGACATGATCGTATTTTTCTATTTTCGATGATTTTCGTTTTTATTGTTTTTTCGTTTTTCTATATTTCAATTAATGTCTTTCGTCACGGTCCTATGTCTGATCAACGATTTTCATGGTTTTTACTCGTTTTATTATTGACATACCCTTTGCATAAATTATTACATTTTATGCCGATTGCACGTTATCGCAATCGACTACGCTTTTCAGTCGAGAGAAAATTCGGGATTATTCCCCTTTTAAATATGAGAATTCATGAACCAATTATGAAATCACGCTATTTGATTTCACTTATAATGCCTTTTATTATTATTAACTCGATCTTTATTATAGGTGCTATCACATTACCAAGTTTCCGCCACTACTTTACGATTCTACTCGCTTATCATAGTGGACTTTGTCTTATTGACTTGTTATATGCGAAACATTTATTAAAGACACCTAAAAAAGCATTGGTCGAAGAAACAGATAAAGGTTTTGAAATATTAGTTCCTTATACAAATACGCGAACAAACTTGTCAGCATAACAGTTCATTTGATATGCTTGAAGTGTATGATAGGAAGGGGGAACGGTCTTGATTATAATTGTCATTTTATTTGCGGTTTTTTACTTATTCCAGATCAATCGCATGACATATGCTCTATGCGCCAGAAAAGAAATTCCAGAAGAAAAACAACCAAAGGTATACAGAACAATCAATATCTTAATCACGATTTTATTAGTTTCTTTATATTTAAAGACCTACTATTCAATTTAAGCCTCACTTCTATCTTAAAACGTATATTTTATACTTAGATTATAAACAGGAGCAGCGAACGTCGCTGGTTCTGTTTTTATTTGCATATTTTTAGGGTAAAAAGCAGATAAATATTCTTTTTAAAAACAATATAGTAAAATATGTATTTTTTTCATATCGTTGTATAGGCAACCTTTTTATTTTTTAATCGTTCTATGGTATAGTTACAAAAGCAATGGTTTATTAGGCTTAAAGAGATATTAGGTTGGGAGAGAATTTAATAATGAAAAAGACAGTATTAACATTAACACTTGCGGCTTCAGTACTAGGTTTGGCTGCTTGTGGTAATTCAGGTGACGAGAAGGTAGTCACTTCTAAAGTTGGCGATGTAACACAAGAACAACTTTATAAAGAACTAAAAGAAACTGCGGGCGATCAAGCACTTCAATTAATCATGATTGAAAAAGTACTTGAAAACAAATACAAAGTATCTGACAAAGAAGTAGACGCACGTTACAAAGAACAAAAAGAACAAATCGAAGCACAAGGCCAAGATTTAAAAACTTACTTAGCGTCTCAAGGTATGACAGAAGATACATTCAAACGCTATCTTAAACTGAACCTTCTACAAGAGAAAGCACAAACAGACGGCATCAAAATCTCTGATAAAGAAGCGAAAGAATACTATGACCGCACAAAGAAAGAATTAAAAGCGAGCCATATCTTAGTAGCTGATGAAAAAGAAGCGAAGAAAATCGAAGCTGAATTGAAAAAAGATCCAAAGAAATTTGCTGAACTTGCAAAGAAAAATTCAACAGACCAAGGTACAGCATCTAAAGGCGGCGAACTTGGTTGGTTCGGTCCAGATCAAATGGTACAAGAATTCACTGATGCTGCTTATGTAATGAAAAAAGGTGAAATTTCTGAGCCAGTAAAATCAAGCTACGGTTACCACATCATTAAATTAGAAGATACACGTGTGAAAGAAGTAAGTAAATCATTTGATGATGAAAAAGATGCAATCAAACAAACACTTGCTCTTAAGAAAGCAAAAGCTGAAGATCCAAACTCTACAAAACTACAAGAAAAAATTGCTAAGTTAATGAAAGATGCTGATATTAAAATCAAAGATAAAGATTTAAAAGACGCTCTATCTTCATTCTTAGGTTCTTCTAAATAAATAAAGAAAAAGCATGATGGAGAATTATGATTCTCCTCATGCTTTTTTTGTTTATTCAATTGTTGGTTTGTAGAAAGCACGATTATCAAGAGCAAACAGACGCTCTGTAAATTCCCCTGCTTCTGTTTTTGATAATGCGCGTTTTAACATATTCATCTTCGCATCAATATTATCAATGTAGTGTAAAATCTCCGCTTCTTGAATCATTGGCTTTTTAGGGCTACCCCACTCTTCTTTACCATGATGCGATAACACCATATGTTGAAGTAGCATGACTTCCTCACCTTCAATCCCAAGTTCCTCTGCAATCACTTCAATTTCAGACACCATAATTGTAATATGTCCCAGTAAATTCCCCTTCACTGTATAAACAGTTGAAACAGGTCCTGATAGCTCTACTACTTTACCGATATCATGTAAAATAATCCCTGCATATAATAAATCTCGATTAATTGTTGGGTATAAATCTGCAATTGCCTTTCCTAGACGTAACATTGACGTTACGTGATCAATTAACCCCGATGCATAGTCGTGATGATTCTTTGTCGCAGCTGGATATGTCATAAACGCAATCTCATGCTTTTTCACTAATTGTCTTGTAATACGGTTAATCGCTGGATTGTGAATATCGAATAAATAAGATTGTAACTCCTCATACAATTGTTCTTTTGGTGTATCAGAAGATTGAACAAGGTCCGACACCTGAATTGGTTCGCCTTCTTTTACAGGTCGTATTTGTTTAATACGTAACTGTAACTTTCCTCTGTAATCTTGAATTTCTCCACTAATATGCACAATGCCACCTGCTGGATACATTTGAACTTGTTCATCACCTGCATCCCATAATTTCGATTCAATACTGCCACTCTTATCTTGCAAAATAAGGGTCATAAATGGTTTTCCCATTGTTGTAACACCCTTCGTTGCTTGTTTGATTAATAAATATTGGTTGACGGCTTCGCCAACACGTAATGTTGCAATTCCTTCCATCTCTTAATCAATCTCCTTTCCTCTGAAGTATTTAAAAAAACGCTTCAATATGATACTTACATAACATTTATTGTACCACTTTGGTAAAAAAGAAAGTATTTTAAATCCATTCGATTTCAGCATAGTGCATACTTTTTTTATCTATTCCCTGAAAAGCGTAGTTATCCCTAGAAAGTTTTTCGTATTTCATATTATAATGAATAAGTATTCATTATTTTATAAAGGGGTGCTTTATAATGAAATTTCGCTTTACTGCTTTTCAACCAACTGGGGAAGTCATTTTAGATGAAGATTGGGAATTCGAAAACGATCATGAAGCTAAAACAGCAGGTGCTGAAAAAATCGCCTCACTTGAATTAAGTGAAGCTACACATCGCTTAGTCAATTCAAAAGGAAAACTCATTCTTTTCCATTCGTAAAATAAAGAATAGGAAACCACGAATATGTGTGGTATTCCTATTCTTTTCTATTCCCCTTTAAAGTTTGGTTTACGCTTCTCTACAAATGCGCGAATACCTTCCATATGATCTTTTGTATCTCGCATTTTCTTCTGACCTTCTGTCTCTTTCAACAAAATCGATTCGAGCTCTGGTAAGCGACGTTCGTTTAGAATCTTTTTCGTCTCAATCATCGCTTTTAGTGGCGCATGTGAAAAACGTTGCACCATAGATTGTACAAATTCATCCACAGCACCCTCTGCTACAATTTCATCTACAAGACCAATTTTCTGTGCTTTTGTACCGCTCATAACTTCTCCTGCCCAAATAGCTTGCTTTGCTTTCACATTTCCCAAACGCTCCTGCATGAAGAAATGCCCACCACCATCTGGAATTAACCCAATACCAATGAAGTTCATCGCAATTTTAGCTGTTTCCTCAGCGATGACATAATCTGCTGCGAGCGCCGTACTCAACCCAAGCCCTGCTGCTGCCCCGTGGACTTGAGCAATGACAATCTTCGGTAATGTATATAATAAACGCGTATAACGCGCTACAAGCGTCATAGCGTCTTCCAAATCTAAATCACCTTGAATCATTCCTTTAATATCTCCACCTGATGAAAAGGCCTTTCCCTGTCCCTTTAAAATAACGACCTGAATTTCATGTTGATGATGAAGCTCCTCAAAACAATCACCTAATTCTTTCATCATTTCTAAATTAATTGCATTCATCGATGTTGGTCGATTCAATGTAATCGTTGCAACACGCCCTACCTGTTCAAAAAGAATTGTTTTTTCTGTCATATGGACACCCCTTATATTATGAATGGTCATTCATTATTAATATTCGTGAAAAATCTGAAAAGTCCTTTATTTCTTTTTGTTACGAACATTTATACGAATGAAAAAAACGTATTTTAACACTTTACTACACTAATGGATAAGAACTTTTAATGTTTACGGAAACCCCTAAACCTTACACCTTCAATATTGTAAGCGTTTTACTTTTACTCTCTGATACAATTTCAAAGCTTTCATTGTCCTCTCTAAAAGAACGAACATTTAAATGATTAATAATTAAAAATGTTCGTTTTAATTCTTTTTAAAGGTCTTAAAAAAGGTTATTTTTAATAATTTTCAAAATTACCGTTGACATTCCTTAACATTAGCTTTAATATAGATTTAAATTCAAATCACGCACAAATATGATGACGAAGACATGCTTATGATTTTTGAAAATCCCACAGCGAGCTGATGGTCGGTGCAAATCAGCGATTTCATACATAAGTTCCACTTCTGAATAGGTATTCTGAACATCCAAAAGTAGGTTTACCCGGCACATGCACGTTACGCATATAGATAAGACTGTCCTCTTTGTATGGACAGTAAATTAGGGTGGTACCGCGTTACTAAATGTATACATTTAGCCTTTCGTCCCTTGCAATTTTTTTGCAGGGATGGAAGGCTTTTTATTTTTTCAAAAACGAAAGGGGAAATTTCATTATGTTAACAGATTATCAATTATTACGTATTCCAGGACCAACACCAATCCCACCGAGTGTAGAAAGAGCGATGACAAAACCGATGATCGGGCACCGTGGTAACGAAACTAGTCAGATGATTCAAAATATTAAGCCAAAACTGAAAAAAGTATTCGGAACAGAGCAAGATGTCATGATGTTAACAGGTAGTGGCACTTCTTGTTTAGAAGCTGCAATCGTCAATGTTGTACATCCAGGTGACAAGGTACTTGTCGTTGCAACTGGTGTATTCGGAAACCGTTTCACAAAAATTTGTGAAGCATACCAAATCGATGTAGAGGAGTTCCACGTTGAATGGGGTACAGCACTTGACCCAGAGGCTGTAAAAGCACATGTTCAAGCAAACCCAGAAATTAAAGCCGTATTCTCTACTTACTGTGAAACATCTACAGGTGTCTTAAATCCTGTTGGTCGTTTAGCACAAGCGGTACATGAAGTATCTGAAGCACTTGTCATCATTGATGGTGTATCTTGTATGGCGGGTGTTGAAACGAAGATGGATGAATGGGGATTAGATATTGTTGTAACAGGTGCTCAAAAAGCATTAATGTTACCAGCTGGTCTTGGCTTTGTAGCTGCAAGCGAACGCGCTTGGAAAGTGATCGAATCAAATCCAAAACGCGGTTTCTACTTAGACTTAACAAAATACCGCGATAACTTAGCAAAAGATACGACACCATTTACACCTGCTCTATCTCTACTATTCGGCTTAGAGCAAGTTCTTGAAAATTTAGAAACAGAAGGTCTTGAAAATGTCTATGCACGTCACCGCTTAATGCGCGATATGACACGTGCTGCTTTCAAAACACTAGATGTTCCACTATTCACGAAAGATGAAGATGGTTCTCCAACTGTAACATCTTTAAAACCAATTGACTTCGATGCAGAAGCATTCCGTAAAGAAATCAAAGGAAGCTTCAATCTAACAGTTGCTGGTGGACAAGCTGACTTAAAGGGTAAAATCTTCCGCGTTGGTCACATGGGTTACTGCGCACCAACGGACGTACTTCAATATTTAGCTGCGATGGAAATTGCATTAGTAAAAGTAGGCAAGAAAATTCAATTAGGTGCTGGTGTAGCTGCTGCACAGCAAGTATATCTTGAACAAACACAACAACGTGAATTAGAAGGAGCGAAATAATCATGGCAATTAATATTTTAATTAGCGATCCACTAAGCGAAGATGGGATTTACCCTCTTCGCCAAGAACAAGAATTAGATTTAAATATCGTTAGTAATACAGGTTTAGCACCTGAAGAACTAAAAGCAATCATCAAAGACTTCGACGTACTACTTGTTCGTTCTCAAACGAAAGTAACGCGCGAAATTATTGAAGCTGCTGACAATTTAAAATTAATTGGTCGTGCTGGTGTTGGTGTTGATAATATCGACTTAGAAGCTGCAACAGAAAAGGGGATTATCGTTGTCAACGCTCCAGACGGTAATACAAACTCT
Source organism: Kurthia sp. 11kri321 (assembly GCF_001534765.1). NCBI lineage: Bacteria > Bacillati > Bacillota > Bacilli > Caryophanales > Caryophanaceae > Kurthia > Kurthia sp. 11kri321. The sequence goes on along the minus strand of NZ_CP013217.1, from coordinate 510,622 downwards.
GCTGCTGAACATACAACAGCAATGATTATGGCACTAGCTCGTCATATTCCACATGCTTACCAATCTTTAATGGAAGGTCGCTGGGATCGTAAAAAATTCGTTGGTGTTGAATTAAAGAATAAAACACTTGGTGTTGTCGGTTTTGGTCGTATTGGTCAAGAAGTGGCTCATCGCGCAAAAGGTAACCGTATGAACGTCATCGCTTATGACCCATTCTTAACAGCTGAAAAGGCAGAAAAAGCGGGTGTTGATTACGGTTCTGTAGAAGATGTCGCAAAAGTGGCTGACTTCATCACAGTCCACACACCATTACTTGATTCTACACGTCATATGATTAACGAAAATATTTTTAATATTATGAAAGATGGCGTACGTATCATCAACTGTGCACGCGGTGGAATCATTGATGAAGAAGCTCTTTATGCAGCAATCGAGTCTGGTAAAGTAGCTGGCGCAGCACTTGACGTAATGGAAGAAGAACCTTTCGTAGGAAACAAATTATTAGACTTGCCTCAAGTCATTGCAACACCTCACTTAGGTGCTTCTACAATTGAAGCACAAGAGTCAGTTGCAGTAGATGTAAGTAACGATATTTTAAGTTACTTCAAACATGGTACAGTTTTAAATCCTGTGAACATGCCATCTGTTCCTAAAGATATGGTCGCAAAAGTAGAACCATTCTTCGAACTAGGCGATAAAATTGGTAAATTAGTTTCTCATTTAACAGACGAACCAATTAACGAAGTCAATATCTATTACTCTGGTGATTTAGCAAACTTCGATGTTCGTCCATTAACGAATAATACAGTAAAAGGAATTTTAACGCGTAACTTAGGTAATCACGTAAATAACGTAAACGCACGTTACCTAGCGGATCGTAATGATATTAAAATTAACGAGCATAAATCAACACGTGCAAAAGCATTCTTAAACTCAATTACAGTTGAGTTAGTAACAAACAATACAACGCATAAAGTAAAAGGTACGCTACTTGCTGGACTTGGCGCACGTATTGTACAAATTGATGACTATAATGTAGATATTAATCCAGAAGGACATATCTTATTCATTAAACATACAGATAAACCAGGTGCAATCGGTTTAGTTGGTACACTACTTGCAGATCAAAATATTAATATCGCAACGATGCAAGTTGGACGTGCAATTGAAGGTGGGGATGCCATCATGGTACTTTCAGTTGACCACGTAGTTGAATATGTTGACTTCTTAAAACAACAAAAAAATATTTTCGAAGTAAAAGCAATTACACTATAAATCATTTTCACAAAGGTAATGAGAGGAGACGCAATAACGCGCCTCCTCTTTTTTTGCCATCATAAAGAGGATTACACATAAGCGTAATCCCCATCTTTTATTGTTTCATTTTATATAGACATACTGCAATTGTAAGTAACAACGACACAAAGACAATACGTTTCTTTTTACGACTTCGATTCATATTTCTTCCAATTCCTCCTCATGTCATTATAGAACGTGACACAAAAAAGAAAGTTTCTATTAAGCTTCAATAATTGCTTTTAATTCGCGCAAGTTTTGAATTTCATATGTAGGAATAACCGTCTCAGAAGATGCTTTATGTTCGCGATTAATCCATACATTCTTCATACCAATACGTGATGAACCTAAAATATCGGTCATTAAATTATCACCAACCATAATTCCCTCACCTGCTGAAATACTGGCTTTTTCTAATACATGTTCAAAAATAGAAGCATCTGGCTTTCCTTTACCAAAATCACCTGAAATAATAATATGATCAAAGTATGGAACTAGCTCAGGTGTAATTTCTAACTTCGTATTTTGTAGACTTGGCGCACCATTTGTTAATAATACTAATTGGTATTTCCCTTTTAATTGCTCCAATACTTCAAAAGTTTCCTCATATACAAAAGGACTTCTTTTACGCGCTTCAATAAAATATTCACCTAACATCTCACCAAGCTGCTCATCTTCAATACCATATTCTTTTAATCCTTGTGTCCAAGCATCTTTACGATATTGCGGTACAATCGTCTTCATCTTTTGGAACGAAGGTGTTGGATCGTCGAATGTTCCCCACATTCCTTCGAAGGGATTGATACCAATCATTTGTGTGTAATCGTAGACTTCATAACTTGCGTATAAATTTCTCGCTGCCGCACGAACAGCCGCTTCTAACTCCTGAACATCCACTTCTCCATCCACATGTTTTGCTGCTTCTTCACATGTTAAACGAAAAGCTTCTGCAATACTTCTTTGATCCCATAATAACGTATCATCTAAATCAAAAATAACTGTTGTAATCGTCATATTAACGCCCCTATATCATTCATTTTTCTCTCTTTATTGTACTATATTTTATAATATAAACGACATGAATTCAGAAAATTACAATAGATTTTTATGAATAAAATTAAAAAAACGAACGAAAAACGTAACATTCAAACTAATGAATAACGTTTTCGTTCGTTTAGGCATTAATAATCAATAATATGTCCTTTTTCTGTTTCGGTTTTCCACACTTGGATTTGTTCGTCCGTTCCAAATACGTAGTGACCTGGGTAAGCTTCATGCGTCGTTTGAGCAGCACTTACCCCTTCTTGTATATAAGGAATTCTTATTCTTTTTGCTTCGGATATTGGATCTGGTAATGGGATTGCTGACAGTAAAGATTTTGTATAGGGATGGATTGGATGATTGTAAATGGCATCGGCATCGCCAAGTTCAACAATCTTTCCATGATGCATGACAGCGATTCGATCGCTAATATATTTCACCATTGATAAATCATGTGCAATAAATAAAAAGGTTAAATTGCGTTCTTTTTGTAATTTTTTTAAGAGGTTTACGACTTGTGCTTGAATCGATACATCAAGTGCTGAGATGGGTTCATCTGCGATAATAAAGTTCGGGTCTAAACTGAGTGCGCGTGCGATCCCAATACGCTGGCGTTGACCACCTGAGAATTCATGTGCATAACGCCCTGCATGCTCACGATTCAAACCAACTGCTTCAAGCAGTTGACCAATAACTTCTTTACGCTTCTTTTTATCTTTATGCATACCATGGATATCAAAGCCTTCTGCGATAATCTCTCCAGCTGTCATACGTGGATTGAGTGATGCATACGGATCTTGGAAAATCATTTGCATCTCTTTATTAAACGCCATCTGTGATTGTCGATTTTTTCGCCCATGTACATTCTCATCGCGAAATCGTACTTCACCATCTGTAATATCATACAGACGAATAATTGAGCGCCCTGTTGTCGACTTTCCAGAACCCGACTCACCAACTAATCCTAGCGTCTCGCCTTCATACACTTCAAAACTAATATCATCGACTGCTTTAACTGTGCCGAAATATTGTTTTAAATTGCGTACCTCTAGAATTTTATTCGCCATCTACTGTTCTCCCTTCTGCAAGTATCCATCAATTCGTTTTTGTACCTCTTCAGGAATTGGAACATTCGGTGCATCAGGGTGAAGGAGCCATGTTTTCGCAAAATGAGTTGGCGTTACTTCAAACATCGGTGAATCTTTTTCGTAATCAATTGCCATCGCAAATTCGTTACGTGCTGCAAATGCATCTCCTTTTGGTGGATTAATCAAGTCGGGAGGTGAACCTGGAATCGTGCGTAATAACTCATCTGATTTATTATCTAAATCAGGCATTGAACCGAGTAATCCCCATGTATATGGATGACGTGGGTTATAGAAGATTTCATTCGCTGTACCATACTCAACAATTTGCCCTGCATACATCACTGCCACATAATCTGCCACATTCGCCACAACACCTAAATCATGTGTAATGAAGATAATGGACGTATTACTATTACGCTGAATTTCTTTCATCAATTCAATAATTTGTGCTTGAATCGTTACATCAAGCGCTGTTGTTGGCTCATCTGCAATCAAAAGTTTTGGATCTGCTGCAAGTGCAATCGCAATTACAACACGTTGACGCATACCGCCTGAAAATTCATGAGGATATTGAGAAAAACGCTTTTCAGGATATGGAATTCCTACTTCATCAAGTAATTCAATCGCGCGCTTTTTAGCACCCTCTTTTGAGAAGTTCTTTTTATGTTTTAAAATCACTTCCATGATTTGTTTTCCAACTTTCATCGTTGGATTTAAAGCAGTCATAGGGTCCTGGAAAATCATCGCCATTTCATTGCCGCGTATTTTCGTCATCTCTTTTTCAGTTAACTTGACTAAGTCACGACCATCAAAGAGGATTTCTCCTTCTGCATAAATACCTGGAGGTTGCGGAATGAGCTTCATTAAAGCATTACTCGTTACAGACTTCCCAGAACCTGACTCGCCTACAATTGCTAACGTTTTACCTTTTGCAATTGTAAAGTTCACACCACGTACAGCTTGTACTGTACCTGCATTCGTCTTAAAGTTAATCTTCAAATTTTTGACTTCTAAAATGATTTCATCCATATAAAACACTCCCTTATTTACGTAGTTTTGGATCGAGTGCATCACGCAGTCCATCACCAATGGCATTAAAAGCAAAAATCGTTAGTGAAATAAAAATTGCTGGGAAAATCAGTCTCCAAGGCGCTGTATCAATCGCATTATTACCATCTGATGCCATCGTTCCCCAACTTGCTTGTGGTTGTGGTACACCTAGACCGATATAGCTTAAAAATGACTCTGTAAAAATAGCATTTGGGATTGTTAATGTCATTGTTACGATAATCGCACCGAGAGCATTTGGAATAAGATGTCGCATAATGAGATGTCCTATACTTGCGCCAAGTGTTCTCGCCGCGAGTACATACTCCTGATTTTTAATGGAGAGTACTTCTCCACGCACAATTCGCGCCATATTCACCCAACCTGTAATGGAGAGAGCGATAATCATTGGTAACAAACCCGGTTGTAGTACAACAAGTAAGATAATGACAACTAATAAATACGGAACAGCTGTTAAAACGTCTGCAATACGCATCATAATATCATCTACTCGACCACCTACAAGTCCTGAAATTGCACCCCAAGCGACACCGATAATTAAGTCAATGACTGCAGCGGCTAAACCAATAAATAATGAAATACGTGCTCCGTACCAAATACGGGTAAATACGTCACGTCCTAAATCATCTGTTCCAAACCAGTTTTTTGAGCTTGGTGGTTCATTAAACTTTCCTAAAATTTGGTCATATTTATAAGGAGATAGCATGGGTGCAAAAATCGCCATGAGTGCAATCAAGATAATTATAATTACCCCAATTACAGCCAATTTATTATGAGAAAAGCGAATCCATACTTCTTTCCAAAAGGAAATGGATTTATCAGCTAATTGTTCATTTTTACTTTCGTCGACACCGACGATTTTAAATTTTTCTGGTGGGATTAGTTGCGTCATGATTTTTTCGCTCCTTTCAACTTGATACGAGGATCAATGAATCCGTATAAAATATCAACGATGAGAACACCTAGGAGTAAAATAATCGAATAGAAAACAGTTGTACCCATGATGACTGTATAATCACGGTTTGTAATTGAGGTAACGAAATATTTACCGAGTCCAGGAATTGCAAAAATCTGTTCCACGATAAAACTGCCTGTAATAACTCCGGCAAAAAGAGGTCCTAAATATGTGACAACTGGGAGAAGTGCATTACGAAGGGTGTGTTTGAAGACGGTTGTCCACTTTCCAATCCCTTTGGCGCGAGCCATTTTAACATACTCAGAACTGTTTTGTTCTAACATGCTGGAACGTGTTAATTTTGCGATGAAGCCCATATGTGTAATCGCAATGGAGAGGGCGGGTAAGATGCTATAAGCAAAGCCATTCCATCCGCTGATGGGTAGCCAGCCTGCTTTGAGTCCAATAAAATATTGTAAAAGTCCTGCAAGAATAAATGACGGGACGGATATACCGAGTACAGCAATGGTCGTACCTAAATAGTCTGGGAATTTATTGTGATAGAGGGCGGTGACGACACCGATTAATACGCCTAAACCAACTGCAAGTAGCATGGCTTCAACGCCGAGTGTGAGTGATACTGGGAAACTTTCTGCAATCATATCATTTGTGGAGCGGTCTTTGTATTTCATGGATTGACCAAAATCAAATTGTGCAGTGGAGATGAGGTAATCTTTGTATTGAATGTACCAGGGGTTATTGAGTCCATATTCTTCATTCATTGCTTTTTCAATTTCAGGTGGCAAACTTTTTTCGCTTGCGAAGGGACTACCAGGTGCGATACGCATTAGGAAGAATGTGATTGTTACAATAACAAATAGTGCAACAAGAATATAAGCAAACCTTTTCAAAATATATTGAAGCATCTTTCTACCTCCTTCTATTTTTGAATAAAACAAGAGGCTACGCTTAATCGAATCCTCGACTAAGCGTAGCCCTCTTGTGTGAAGCCTAATAAGTGAGGTTCACTTATTATTTTTCAATTTTAACATCTTTTAAGCTGATTTCACCAAGGCGGTTAGGCGCCATGTCTTTAACGTAATCTTTTTCAACCCAAAGGTTTGTGTAGTAGTAGATTGGTGCTACTGGGAATTCAGTCATAAGAATTTTCTCAGCTTTTTTCATAAGCTCTTCACGTTTCGCTTCGTCAGTTTCTTTCGTAGCTTGCGTCATTAGAGATTTGTATTCTTTGTTTTCCCAACCAGTGTCGTTGTTACCGTTCTTAGCAGTGTCATAACGCTCTAAGAATGTGTAAGGATCGTTGTAATCAGCAATCCAACCTAGACGACCTACATCATAGTCTAATGAAGAAATCTTATCTAGATATACTTGCCACTCAGCATTATCAATTTTAACGTTGATACCTAAGTTTTTAGTCCATCCTTCTTGAATGTACTGTGCGATTGCAGCATGTGCTTCAGAAGTGTTGATTGAGATACCGATTGTGATATCTTTTGCATCTTTAATACCTAATTCTTTCATACCTTCAGCAAGAGCTTTTTTAGCGCCTTCTACATCGTTATCTTTGATGTAACCGCGATCTGTTTCAAAGCCTTTGATTGCTTTTGGAACCATACCTAAAGCTGGTGTTTGCTCACCTTTTACAACGTTATCGATTAAACCTTGACGGTCAATTGATAATGTTAAAGCTTTACGGATGTTTTCGTTCTTAGTGAATTTACCTTTTGTATTGAATTTATACTCGTAAATAGCAGCATAGTCTTCAATTTTAAGTGATTTATCTTTTTTGTAACCATCGATTGCATCAAGTGGAACTGTTTGGAATGGAGAACCTAAGAAATCAATGTCACCGCTCTTGAACATACGGTTAGCAGTTGCTTCTGATTCAACCATTTTAATATCTACAGTACTTAGAGATACGTTTTCTTTATCCCAGTACGTGTCGTTCTTTTTAAGAGTAATTGAGTCTGAATGTTTCCAATCAGATAAAGTGAATGGTCCGTTTGATACGTAACCTTTACCGCCTTCAGCTGACCATTTTGCATTTTTCTTAGCTTCTTTTTCATTTACTGGCATTGCAGTGTAGAATGCAGTAATTTCAGTGAAGTAAGGAGTTGGATTTTCTAACTTAACTACTAATGTTTTATCATCTTTTACAGTGATACCAACATCAGAATCTTTACCTTTACCTTCGTTGAATGCTTGAGCACCTTTGATTGGGTATAGGATTGACGCATACTCAGAAGCGTTCTTTGGATCTAATGCATACATCCAAGCGTATTTGAAATCGCCTGCTGTTACAGTGTCACCATTTGACCATTTTGAATCACGTAATGTGAATGTGTAAGTTAATTTGTCATCGCTTACATCAATTTTCTCAGCAGCTGCTGGTTGCACATTACCGTCTTTATCAACGCGAGTTAAACCTTCGAATACTGAACGTAAAATTGCGCCTGATGTACTGTCTGTTGCTTTTTGTGGATTTAAGCTTGGTGGTTCAGATGGAATAACTAAGTTTAGTTGTTCATTTGAATCCTTACCGTTGTCTGAGTCTTTGCCGCCGCTTTCATCTTTGTCTTTACCGCCAAAGCCGCAAGCTGCAAGGACTAGCATTACTGCTGATAATAATACAAGCAGTAGTGACTTTTTCTTCATAAATGAAGCCCCCTTTATTGAAATTATTCTTCCAAGTAGAAAAATAGCTACCTTGTATAGCTATTAATATAATATCAAAATGTATAGAAAATTAAAAACATTATCTTTTAATTTTTCAAAAAAATTAAAATAATTGTAAGTTTCTATTTTTTCTAACATCTATGACCAAGTTGAAAACAAAAAAATACCATTATTTTGAATGCGCTTTTATCCTCAAAAGTAATAAAGTACTTCATCACATTAGATAATTGATTCAATGAAACGAAAATAAAATCCATTATATACCATTTTTAAGTTATCTATTAACTAGTTAATTAAAAAAGTATGTTGGTAATTTATTTTCACATTCTAATGTTTCGCACAACAAAACTTCTCATTTATATTGTAATAATGAGAATATATAGTGAAGAAGTCACTTTTTTTAAAAAGCGACTTCTTACTATTATATTGTTATATTTATGGACGCCATCTCTTTAATTGCTCTTCTGTTCCATAAACAAAATGACCTGGGAATACTTCATGTGTTTTTCCACCTTCGCCTACTTCCTCATGTTCATAAGGAATTCGTACACGTGTCGCTTCTGTTTTTGGATCTGGCAATGGAATAGCTGATAATAATGACTTTGTATATGGGTGTACAGGATGATAGTAAATATCTTCTGCTGTACCTAGTTCAACAATTTTACCACGGCGCATTACAGCGATACGATCACTGATGTATTTCACCATTGATAGATCATGCGCGATAAATAAATATGTTAAATCACGCTCTTTTTGTAATTGCTTTAGTAAGTTTACCACCTGTGCTTGAATTGAAACGTCTAATGCAGAAATTGGTTCATCTGCAATAATAAAGCTAGGGTCTAAGCTTAATGCGCGTGCAATACCGATACGTTGACGTTGACCGCCTGAGAATTCATGTGCATAACGCCCCGCATGTTCGCGATTTAAACCTACTGCCTCTAGTAATTCTCCAATAACTTCTTTACGCTTCTTTTTATCTTTGTGCATGCCATGGATATCAAAACCCTCTGCGATAATCTCGCCTGCTGTCATACGTGGATTTAATGATGCATAAGGATCTTGGAAAATCATTTGCATTTCTTTATTGAATTGTTGTAATTCTTTTTTCGATTTTTTACCATGAATATTTTGACCTTTGAAGATAATTTCTCCACCTGTAATGTCATATAGACGGATAATCGAACGACCTGTTGTTGATTTTCCACAACCTGATTCACCTACAAGACCAAGTGTTTCACCTTTATAAACATCGAAACTAATTCCATCGACTGCTCTAATCGAACCAAAATGTTGTTGTAAATTTTTAACCTCTAAAATTTTCTCAGACATATTGCTCGACCTCCTCACCTAAATAACCTTTAATGCGTTTTGCAACAGCTTCAGGTAATTCTACTTTTGGCGCATCTGGATGTAGTAACCATGTTTTCGCGAAGTGTGTTGGTGATACTTGGAACATTGGTGGCTCTTCTTCATAATCAATTTGCATCGCAAACTCATTTCGTGCTGCAAATGCATCACCTTTTGGTGGATTTGTTAAGTCTGGTGGTGAGCCTGGAATCGTACGTAATAACTCATCTGCATTATTATCTAAATCAGGCATCGAACCAAGTAATCCCCATGTATAAGGATGTTTAGGATTATAGAAAATTTCATTCACTGTACCATATTCTACAATTTGTCCAGCGTACATAACTGCTACACGATCAGCTACATTCGCTACAACACCTAAATCATGCGTGATGAAGATGATTGATGTATTACGCTCTTTTTGAATTTTCTTCATTAATTCAATAATTTGCGCTTGAATTGTTACGTCTAGTGCTGTTGTTGGTTCATCTGCAATAAGTAGTTTTGGTTCTGCTGCTAATGCAATGGCGATTACCACACGCTGACGCATGCCACCAGAAAATTCATGTGGATATTGCGAGAAGCGCTGTTCTGGATAAGGAATCCCGACTTCATCTAATAATTCAATCGCACGTTTTTTTGCTTCTGCACGCGACGTATTTTTATTATGTTTCAGAATAACTTCTGTAATCTGCTTTCCAACTTTCATCGTTGGGTTTAGTGCTGTCATTGGATCTTGGAAAATCATTGCAATGTCATTTCCGCGAATTTTTGACATTTGTTTTTCAGTCAGTGGAATTAAATCACGACCTTCAAACAAAATTTGACCATCTGCATAGATGCCTGGTGGTTGTGGAATCAGTTTCATCAATGCATTACTCGTTACAGATTTCCCTGAACCTGACTCACCTACAATGGCAAGTGTCTCACCTTGTTTCAAATCGAAGTTTACACCACGTACGGCATGTACAAGACCTGCATACGTTTTGAAATTTATTTTTAAATTTTTAACTTCTAAAATGGTTTCAGCCATTTTCCACACCTCCTATTTACGTAGTTTTGGATCGAGTGCATCACGCAAACCGTCACCGACTGCATTGAATGCAAAGATTGTTAATGAAATGAAAATTGCTGGGAAGATTAAACGCCAAGGTGCTGTATCAATCGCATTGTTCCCGTCTGATGCCATTGTTCCCCAACTTGCTTGTGGTTGTGGTACACCTAAACCGATATAACTCAAGAATGACTCTGTGAAGATGGCATTTGGAATTGTTAATGTCATCGTTACGATAATCGCACCAAGTGCATTTGGTACTAAGTGACGCATAATTAAATGTCCTGTACTTGCGCCAAGTGTGCGGGCAGCAAGAACATACTCTTGATTTTTAATAGATAATACTTCACCACGTACGATACGCGCCATGTTTACCCAACCTGTAATCGACAGTGCGATAATCATTGGTAGTAAACCTGGTTGTAAAACAACAAGTAAGATAATAACAACTAATAGATAAGGTACTGCTGTTAGTACATCTGCAATACGCATCATAATATCATCGACTTTACCGCCTACAAGACCAGCGATTGAGCCCCATGCAACACCGATAATTAAATCGATTACTGCTGCTGCCAGACCGATAAATAATGAAATACGTGCTCCGTACCAAATACGTGTAAATACATCACGACCTAAGTCATCTGTACCAAACCAGTTTTTTGCGCTAGGCGCTTCATTAAAGCGACCAAGAATTTCATCATATTTATAAGGTGATAACATCGGTGCAAAAATAGCCATTAAAGCAATAATTGCAATGACAATCATCCCTACTACTGCAAGCTTATTATGAGAGAAGCGAATCCATACTTCTTTCCAGAACGATACCGACTTATCGGCTAAGCGTTCACTTTTCTTTTCATCTACACCGACAATTTTGAATTTTTCTTTTGGAATTGGTTGTGTCATGATTTTTTCGCTCCTTTCAGCTTGATACGTGGATCGATGAATCCGTATAAAATATCAACAATTAATACACCTAGTAATAAGATGATTGAATAGAATACTGTCGTACCCATAATAACTGTGTAGTCACGGTTTGTAATCGATGTTACGAAATACTTACCTAATCCTGGAATCGCAAAGATTTGTTCCACGATGAAACTACCAGTGATAACCCCTGCAAATAGTGGTCCTAAGTACGTAACAACAGGTAATAATGCATTACGAAGTGTATGCTTGAATACTGTTGTCCATTTACCAAGTCCTTTTGCACGCGCCATTTTCACATATTCAGAATGATTTTGTTCTAACATACTAGAACGTGTTAATTTTGCGATGAAGCCCATATGCGTAATGGCAATTGAGAGGGCTGGTAATATACTATATGCAAAGCCATTCCAACCACTAATCGGTAACCAACCTGCTTTTAAACCGACAAAATATTGTAAAAGACCTGCCAAGATAAAGGATGGGACGGATATACCGAGTACGGCAATTGTCGTACCGAGGTAATCTGGGAATTTATTATGATAGAGTGCTGTGACAACCCCGATTAAGACACCAAGTCCTACTGCAAGTAACATCGCTTCTACTCCAAGTGTTAAAGATACTGGGAAACTTTCCGCGATCATATCGTTTGTTGAACGATCCTTATACTTCATTGATTGACCGAAGTCGAATTGTGCTGTTGAAATTAAATAATCTTTATATTGGATATACCACGGATTGTCTAAGCCGTATTCAGCATTCATTGCTTTTTCAATCTCAGGTGGTAAACTCTTCTCACTCGCAAACGGGCTACCCGGTGCGATACGCATTAAGAAGAATGTAATTGTTACAATTACGAATAATGCCACTAAAATATATCCAAGACGTTTTAAAATATACTTTAACATGTTATAGCCTCCCCTTATTTCTTAATTAAAAGATGGGCTGTTCAGAAGTTAACACTCCTAAGCAGCCCCAGTATGGTGTTCATCTGTCACCACACGCACTGACCTTACATTATGTCACTCACTTACAGACATAGCCCCTATTCCATGTCCCCATAAAACCTTTGCGTTATTACCATGATCAGCAGTTGTTATACACAATGAACAATGTATTCGCATCATTGTCACTCGATTCACCCCATGCGACCAACTTGATAATCAAAATTATTATCTTTGATTATTCACGTATGTTTACTACCCTCTTTTTTCTATACTTCTGTTAAAAATGTACTACGTTCATCTACGTTTCGTTTATGTAAAAAATATCCGTCTCTATAGATATGTAGAAGTTGCATAACTAACTTGTATAAAGTAAGTGAATAAAAAGAATAGAACCATTCGCAAATAGCATGTTATTACTATAGCAAAACAATTTTAAGAAAAAAAGAAGTTGAAAGAATATTTTCAACTTGCACACAATTATATCTTTTCTAAATTAACATACTTATTTATCCAATTCTAATTTCTCTTGTATTTTTATTAGAAAAAAGAGTTCAAAATCGTCAAATAAATAATAAATATACCATAAAATAATTATTTATAAATATTTAATTATTCAGACTAATGTTGTATGGATAAAAAATAGTTCGTACACTAATTCGTTAAAGTATTGATTTTTTAGTGTAATTTGTGTCTTTTTATCTATTTTTAAACTATAAGAATATTTTAAAAATTCGTATTTTCTTAAATAATTGATTTCTCACACAATTTTTAAGAAAAATGCTTTTTTTAGCACATTTTATTCTTTTTATACGTTTTTTTAGTTTTTTCAATATAGTAAGCCTTCAAAATATCCTAAAAATAAAAAAAGACTATATACTTTTAATATAAAGTCTTTTTTAAAAAGTAAAAGATATTTTAGATAAGCACTTTTTCACTTCAGCAAGCAAAAGTGGTTGGTTTTCACATAAATCGAGGCGAATATATAAACTCCGTAAAAGAGACTTGCAATTTTTATACAAATTCCAATAGTTCATATGTGTCATCTTTTCTTTTTGTCCTTCTAAAAATGCAGGTACTCTTTCTAAAAAATCAATGATTTTTTGCTCTGAAAAGCCTTTTTCTAACAGTAATTGAATAAAGTCTACTGTTATTTCTTCTTCATCATACTGATAGATTATCTGTGCTGTAAAAATTTTATTCATGACTGTTTGAAAAATCTGCGTATATTCTGCTGGATCTAGACGTGTATTTTGAACAATTGCATACAATGCTTCTAGACTAAAACGAACACTATTCACCCATCCCATATCCTCCGTATAAAAACGATAATCTTGTTCAAGATTAGTGTAGAGAATCACTTCTCTTTTAAGCAAATCAAATGTGTCGTGCGATAAAAAAACATCTTTTACATCTCTCTCTACTAATTCTTTAATAACATACATCGAAAATGCACGAGTCATTTTATAACGTGTGACAGTATCCCCGATTTCTTTATATAAATGTTCTTCATCAACACATTTTTTTGCTAATGCTTCTAAGGCCGATTCTGTTAGATGATATTGAACCATCTCTGACAAGAGGGGTTCTATTAACTTCTCTTTCAATTCAATATCGGTTGTTTGTATATGATCAAACATCTCTCGAACAACGTTGTTAACATCTATTTCATTCCATTCAATATCTTGTTGTTGAATTTGGATTAAGTAAGATTTCAAACTTTCTTCTGTCATGCGCGATCCCTCCCACTTTTTCGTAGGATTCAAACTACGATTTGAGTCATAACACTTTATACCTTAATAAATATTGGATTAAACACCACGTTATGACATTCTATTGAAAAGAAATTTGCTGTAAACACTTTTGAAGTGATTTTTGCGGTCTATTTAAAGCTTCTTCCATTGTTATTTCTTTCGTGATAATTTCATGTATTTCGTCAAAGTAAATAGCGAGCATATCTTTATTTTCAACTTTCCCAGAAATCAACATCGTCTTTTTATTTTTTAGCTTTGTTTGATATGCAATTTGAAAAGGCGCTTTACCTTCCAATGTTTGACGATCTGTTTTTCCCTCTCCTGTAATGACCCAATCTGCCTGTTGAAGATGTTGCTCGAATTGCTGTTCTTTCAATACAAGCTCTGCACCTGATACCATTGTTGTATTGAAGAAAGCTAATAACGCTGCCCCAATACCTCCTGCTGCACCTGCTCCTTGTTCATTCATGACACTTTTTTTAGTTTTACTTTCATATAAGCGACCCACATGATTCATATACGCATCATATTCTTCGAAATCTTCTTTTGATAATCCTTTTTGCTCCGAAAAAACATGCGTTGCTCCTTGTTCACCACATAAAGGGTTGGTTACATCGGAAGCAATCGTTACATGAAGCTCTGTGGGTATATGCATCTGGTGCGTATCAACTGTATCAATGTCATGTAGCTTAGGAATTTCCAACTTTTCACCTTGCGCGTTATAAAACTTTGCACCTAGTGCGGCAAGCATACCTGTTCCTCCATCATTTGTTGCACTCCCACCAATACCAATCACAATTTCGCTTAACCCCTTTTCAATTGCTAAATGAATCAGTTGTCCAACACCATATGTCGTTGTGATTTTAGGATTTAATTGCTCGACTGAAAGTAGCATTAAACCTGCACACTGCGCCATCTCAATAATCATTTTTCCATCTTTTATGCCGTACATAACTTCTATTGGCTCGGCTATTGGATTCAGTACAGTATGGTGAAATCGTTCTTCCTCTGAAGTCATCGCCTCTAAAAAGCCCTCTCCTCCATCTGACATAATCATCCTTTTTACTTCATGTTGTGGATTTTGTTTTATAATCTCTTGTTCAATTAAGTTGGCGACTTCTTGTGAACTTAACGTCCCTTTAAATGAATCGGGTACAACTAAATAATGACTCATATCCATCCCCCTTTTTTGTAATATCTCCATCGTATCGAAAAAAGATTAAAAAAAGCAAAAATTAAAAAGAAGCCATAACATTTGTTATCACTTCTTTTCGATTCTATTTACTTTTTACGCCATACATATCATTTAAAAGTTCAATCTTCTTATTAATTGAATCTTCATACGTCATAATATAGGCAGCTGGCTCTTTTGGATTATGGTACTGTTCAATCTTACCTGTATCAGCATGAACAAACTTGCTTGAAGCCCCGCAACCGAGACCAATGATGGTTTGAACCTCTTCCATAATGGCTATATTGTATATACTTTCCTCTCCAGGCTTAGAATAGCCGATATTTTCTAAGTTGCCGACGATATTTTTTTGTCTATACAAATAGTACGGTACATAATTATTTTCAGCTGTCCATTCTTTTGCACGATTCATCATCTTCTCAGCTGTTTGACGATTCGCTACTTTGTAACGATCACGATTATGTGTCATTTCGGAAGCACGTTTGAATGAGAGTGTATGAACAGTCAATGATTCTGGCTGCATTTTTGCTGTTTCTTCAATAGAATGTTCGAACTCCTCCATTCCCTCATTTGGTAATCCAATAATTAAATCCATATTGATATTATTCATTCCCTCTTTACGAGCTAACCAAAATTTATCAATCGTTTCTTGTACAGTATGATGGCGACCAATCGCTTTTAATGTTTCATCTGTATAAGATTGTGGATTTACACTAATACGGTCAATTCCCCATTTACGCAGTACTGCTAACTTCTCTTCGGTAATCGTATCTGGCCTTCCTGCTTCAACAGTTACTTCACGAATTGTTTCAGGATTTGGGAATGAACGATACATCGTCTCATATAGCGCATCCATTTCTTCTGCTTCAATCGAAGTCGGTGTCCCGCCGCCCCAATAGACTGATGTAATCTTCATATTATTTTCAGTCAGCCACTGCCCCATTCGTTCAATCTCAATATGCAAACCATCTAAAAAGGTAGCTACGCGACCTTTTTTACGGTTACTTTGAATTGCATAAGCAGGGAATGTACAATAGGCGCATTTTGTTGGACAAAATGGAATACCAATATAGATACTCACCTCATTACCAATTGTATCTAAATCAGGGATTGTCACTAGTTGTCTTTCTACAATTTTTTCCATCAAATCTACTTTTTCATTTGATAATCTAAATTCTGTCACTAGTTTGTTTCTTATTTCCTCTTTAGATAGACCATTTCTCCTAAAGTTGTGATACAATTTGGTCGGACGCACCCCTGTAAGGATACCCCACTTCTGATAAATATTTGTCATTTTTTCAAGGTTTTCTAATAAAACGTGCGAAACCGCTCGCTTCAAGCGGATATTAACACCACGTTTATCTGCATCCTCTTCATATGTTTGGGTAAATTCACTTACAAACTGTTTATCGTCAACTACTAATGTTGATGTTGCAGAAACTGTGAAGTCCTCCGAAATATCATACATAAACGATACATGCACATCTGCTGATTCATTCTTTGTTGTTACTTTAGAATCCTCAAAGAATAAATTACAAATATGCGTAATAACACGAATCCAATCTTGTGGATACGTTTGATCTAGAGCAATCAATTTCATTTATTTTGCACTTCTTTCTTTTTAATTATTTACATACTTTTATTACACAAAAGGAGATGATGATTCATGCCAAAATTCACAAGGAAATCAATCACACATCAACTAGAGGATCATATGACAAAAGAAATACCATATGTTCTTATCGCTTCAGATTTAAATCATTCGATTCAAACACAAATTCAAATGATTCAACTGACAGTCGATGACCTAGCTATTTTACGCGTTATGCGCCCTATCGTACAAGACAATATCGATTATATTGTAGCAAACTTTTATGACAATCTCGAAAAGGAACCTTCGCTAGGTAGAATCATACGTGATCATAGTACAATCACACGCTTACAACAAACATTAAAAAAGCATATTATCGAAATGTTTGATGGTGTTATTAACGAGAATTTTTTACAAAAGCGTTATCGAATTGCTACCGTACACTCGCACATTGGCTTAGAACCAAAATGGTATATGAGTGCTTTTCAAGACTTATTAAATTATTTTTCAAATTTGGTGCAAACAACATTGTACCCATCTGAAGAACAATTTAAAATGTTAATAGCTGTTTCTAAAATTTTAAACTTTGAACAGCAAATTGTTTTAGAATCATATGAAATTCATCATCAAGAAGAATTAAAACAAGAAAATAATCGTCAAGCTGAAATGATGGGTGTAATACGCGATAACTCCGTTTCATTAAGTGAAATGACACATCAAACTAACAATGATTTAATTCATATGATGACGGTACTAAGTCAACTTGAAGAACTTTCGAGTAATAACTCCGCATTGGCGGAAGAAGTACGTGAAGCTGCTATTAAAGAGCAAGAACAATTAAAAGAAACAGAGCAAAACTCTGAACAATTGCAAGAAACGATGCATACAATTCAAGAAAGTGTTAATCAACTTCACACATTGAATAAAAAAGTGTCGTCCATCGCACAAATGATTACACAAATTGCAAATCAAACGAACCTACTCGCATTGAATGCTTCTATTGAAGCAGCACGCGCTGGCGAACATGGACGTGGATTTGCGGTTGTTGCTGAAGAAGTGAGAAAACTAGCTGAAAGTACAAAAGTGTCGCTTAGTGAGGTCGATCAAATTTTATCTGAATCCTACGATAAGACCGAAAACATTTCTGAAATTTCTAAAAATTTACAATCGTTAATTCATCAGTCAAGTGAAAAAGTAATGGCAACAGGTAGTTCATTCTGTAATATTGTCGATCATATGCATCAATTAACTGAACGAAACGATCATCTATTCCAAAGTGTTTCGGAATTAACAGCGAGCGTGAATTCCATTCAACAAAACTCTGAACGTATTCACCAATCTTCTGAAGATTTAGCTGGTATGTAAATTAAAAAATCAGGATGGGACGCTTTCCTTTTTTAGCTTTCACAAAGAAAAACTGGAACCACGCCACAGCGCGATTCCAGTTTTTCTTATGCTCATATGGGATGATGTTTTTACACGTATGACCCATCCCGATTTCTATATTCATTATTCTGCGTCTGGAATACTGTCGTATAGAGCTTGTACAGGTTTAATAATAACGCTTGTAATTTCATTAATTACAGCACTTACTTCCATTTCAGCTAATAGCATTGCATTAATTTTTTCGTTTTGTTGTGCTAATTGAGCTGTTTTTTGAGCGTATTGTAATTCTTCTTCTGATAATTCTTCACCGCTCGCTTGTTTTTCTTGTAATGTTAATTGCATTTTACGGAAGTTTGAGAATAACGCCACTGCATCAGCATCTTTCTTCACTTCTTCAATTGTAAATTCAAGTGCTGTGAATTGTTCTGTTTTACGGAATGTTGCTTCTAATTTGTTTAAATCGTCATAAATATTAACCATGTGTAAAAACTCCTTTGTATTTAAAATGCGACAGCGATAATCCCTTGCACGACACCAATGATTCCACCAAGTAAAAATCCTAGTACGGTAATCATTTTAAATTCGCGCTTTGAGATCCCAAGTACTAAATCTTCAAGTGTTTCTACCGGGAATTTATCGACTTGTTCTCTTACAACATTCTCTAAATCCATACGCGATAAAATATCTTCTAATTTATTTTCTACTTGTGTAAAGGTTGTCTCAACTAATTTTGGATATACATTGTCCTGTAACCATTTTGCACCATCTGGTAAGTAATGTACAAGCGGTAAGTCTAAACGATCTCGAATTGCTAATTGTTCACGTGCATATTTTTGAATGCGTTCCGTTGTAGAAGTGAAATCTAAATCACCTAATAATTGCGGAACTGTTTGAACTTGTAACTTATCCCACTCTTTTTGAAGTAAATTATTAAGCACATGGAATGTCGAATCCGAGCTTAAAAACTTCTTCACTTCTCTTTGAAGCATAGGCACAAGTGATGAACCATCACCAATAAACATCTGAATCATACCGCCGAATGTTCCTTTTGAGCTTAGGAAACCGTCAATTAAGCCTTTAATTGCCTGTTCTCCCTCAACTGTATCAAAGTATTGATCGCCTTTATTCAAAATGTAACGTGAAATTTCTGGAATTTTTGATTCTGCACGTTCTTTCCAACTAGCTGGTAGTAACTGTTCAACTGTCTGTGTAGCTAATACATTTTGCACTTGACCTACTTGTTGAACGATTAAATCATCTAATTTTTTCTCAATCATTTCTGGTGCATGTGAAAGTCCTGCTTGGTCTAACCATTGCTGCAGTGTTTTTTCTTCTGTGAAGATTTTCTCTTTTGTTTGTTGCCCTAACCATTCTAAAACTTTTTCACGCATCGTCGCATTGAAAAACTTTGCTCGGAATGTGTCTGGCGTTAATAAATATTTTACAACTGTTTTTCCAAGTTGCTTCGCTAATTCATCTCGTCTACGTGGAATCAATCCAGGCGTAAATGGTAGTCGTTTTCCCCAGATATAAACTGGATTATGTGGACGAAACAACATTTTAATCGCTAAATGATTTGTCACACCACCGATTAATGAACCAATAACAACCATGAATAGAATTGTAATGACCGTATTCATGTAATCCACCCTTTTCTTTAAACTATCGTTATTATAACAGAGGATACTTTGTTCGGAAAATGAATCGTTTAGAAGTTTTAATTCGCTTTCCCTCCCTCATTCTGTTTATACTGAAAAAAAGGGGGATGAATGATGATTCAACATTTTACATTTGAACGATTATACGCAGGAGAAATGCCTGGTTGGCGTCTTTCTTTCTATTATAATAGAGAAAAGGTGACGGCTCTTTATCATGGAGATGGTGAAATTGAAATCGTGCAACCACAATCTTTTATCATTACTGAACAATTAAAAAAAGATATACATGAATTAATGGTCTTTCATGTATATGACCATTAAATAAAAAAGCAAACGAATCGATTTTCAACCGTTTCGTTTGCTTTTCGTTCATTATAAACTATGCTGTTTATTCCCAGACTGTAATTCATACATTTGACTATAGCGTCCACCTAGTGCAAGTAATTCATCATGCTTTCCACATTCTACAATTTCACCTGCATCTAATACTAAGATTTGATCAGCATTTTTAATTGTTGAAAGACGGTGCGCAATGATGAATGTTGTACGACCTTTTTTCAAAACATCCATCGCATGTTGAATAATTTCCTCTGTTTCCGAGTCAATATTTGACGTTGCTTCATCTAAAATGAGAATAGCTGGGTCAAATGCAAGCGCACGTGCAAATGATACAAGTTGGCGCTGTCCAGCAGATAATGTACTACCACGCTCGATTACAGGTTCATCTAAACCTTTTGGTAGATTTTTTAGTACACGTTCCCCACCAACCGCAACTAATGCATCTTCTATTTGTTTTCTTGTAATGCGTTCATCATTCAAACTAATATTAGATGCGATTGTTCCTGTAAATAAATACGGGTCTTGTAGTACGATTCCCATATGCTGACGAACGGTCTGTCTCGCATGATTTTCGATATTTTCACCATCAATTTTGATTGTTCCTTTTGAAGCATCATAATAACGGAATAAAAGATTGATAATCGACGACTTTCCTGAACCCGTATGTCCAACTAGAGCAACTGTTTCTCCTGCCTTAGCATCAATTGAAATGTCTTTTAATACATATTCTTCGTTTTTATAAGCAAACCATACATGTTCGAATTGTACGTGACCTTTATAACGTGCGATTTTTTCATCGCTAACGTCTTCTCCACTATAGTCTAGTAATTCAAATACACGTGTCGCTGCAACATTTGCACGCTCTAATCGCGAGAATTGATCGACGATTTGCATGATTGGATTCATTAAACGTGTAATGTACTCAACAAATGCATATAAAATACCTACAGATGCAATCGACGTACCTGTTACTTCAAGTGAACCAAAGTACCAAACGAATGCAATGAGAATGATACTACGGACAACACCTACTAAATTGTGTGATGTAGCAGAATCTAAAAATAATAACTTATTATTGTAGCGAAAATGTTCATCATTAATTTGATTGAACTCATTCTTCATATTCTTCTCTTGCCCATATGCTTGAATAATCGTCATACCATTCATTGATTCATTCAACATACCATTTAAGTCAGATAGTCTTGAACGAATCGCATGATTATATTTCGAAGCATATTTACGGTACACAATCGACCATACAATGAGGATTGGGACAACGATTAATGCGAAGAAGCCCATCCATGTGTTTAAAGAGAACATGATAATAAAAATCCCGATTAATGTCATAAAACTTGCGGCAAATTGTGAGACAACAGTTACGAACAATTCACGAATTGCTTCGGTATCATTTGTAATACGCGACACAACTTTCCCAGCAGGTAGTCGGTCAAAATAGTTAATTGATAGACGTTGTAATTGACCATATACATCTTTACGCATTTTTTGAACAATGCGATTTGAACCGATTTGCAGCATATAAAACTGTGTATATCGGAAAATCGCAAAGATAACAACGGTTCCTAAATAGGCACCTAACATTAAATACAGTGGCTTTACTTCTAATCCAGATTTCGGCATGTTGGCAACATAATTGTCTAAAATATATTTAATAATTAATGGACCTGATAAGTCAGCTCCAACTGATATAGCAAGTAGCACAAGTCCCCAAATCATCGGTTTCTTATAAAGTAGTGCATACTGCCATAATCGTTTACGAACGGGCATCTTATTCGCCCCCTTTTACTTGTTGTAATTTGAATTGTTCTTGGTACCAACCAGGTTGTCCAACCAATTCATCGTGTGTGCCGTACTGAATGACTTCACCATCGTCTACGACAATAATTTTTTCAGCATGTAAAATCGCTGATAATCGATGGGTCACAATAATCGTTGTTTTATCTTTTCGTTCATTTTGAATATTGTCGATAATGCGACTCTCTGTTTTTGCATCCACTGCAGATAGTGAGTCATCTAAAATAAGAATTTCTGGATTACGAATAAATGCACGCGCAATCGAAATCCGTTGTTTTTGCCCACCTGATAACGAGATTCCTTTTTCTCCAACCATCGTATCTAAGCCATCTGGCAGACGTTTTAAATCGTCTTCAAAGTTCGCCATACGAATTGCTCTAGCAATATCTTCTTCTGTTGCATCTGGCTTACCAAAGCGAATGTTATCACGAATTGTACGTGAGAATAGAATGTGACTTTGCGGTACATAGCCAATCCAATTCAGCACTTGCTCCTTATCTTGTAATTGAATCGCTTCATTCGCAATTTCTACGTCCCCTTCACCATGTGGATATTCACGCAATAACTGTTTCACAATCGTCGTTTTACCACTACCTGTCTTTCCGACAATCCCAAGTGTTTCACCACGATGTAATTCAATGTTTACATTCTTTAAATTAAGTGATTTTGATAATGGATATTGGAAGCTTACATCGTTAAATCTAATTGTCGTTGGTGTTTGAACGACCTTTCTTTCTTTAGGGTTCGGAACGTCTTCTTTTTCGTTCAATGTTTCACTCACACGATCCAATGAGGCATTCCCTTGTTGCATCGTATTGATTAATTCACCAATCGCCATCATTGGCCAAACAGCCATACCAAGATAAACGTTGAAAGCGACAAGACTACCTACTGTAATGTCGTTAATCGATACGAGATACGCACCGTATCCAAGTCCAATGACATAACTAAATGCTGTAATGAATTTACTGACAGGTGCGAATAAACCATTTACACGAGATACACGTAAATTCTTTTCAACGACTTCTTCGGTCTTTTGTGCAAACTGCTTTTCCATTTCACGTTCTTGCACATAGGCACGAACAACTCGTACCCCCTCGACTGCTTCTAGTACGCTATCATTCAATTCACCAAATGCTGCTTGAGAGATGGTATAACGTTTATGAATGAATTTGCCAATTTGTTGAAGTGCAATCGCTAATAGTGGTAATGGTAGTAACGCTGCAAGTGTCAGTTTCCAAGAGGTAGTGACACCCATCATAATAATGATCGTTCCAAGATAAAGCGTAGAATCAAGTAACGTCATGATGCCAAAACCAGCTGTTTCAGATACAGCTTGTAAATCATTCGTCGAACGCGCCATTAAATCACCTGTTCGATTACGTTCGTAAAATGGTGGTCGCATCCTCAAGAAATGGTCCATTAATTTCATTCGTAAGTCTTTTTGCAAGACATTTGCGCCGCCAAATAATTGGTACTGCCAAATGAAATTGACAATATACGCTGCAAATAATAAAGCGACAAGTGCGATGATATAATTCCATAACAATTCAGTAGTTAACTCTTTTGTATGAATGGCATCAATTGTATTTCCAATAATTTTAGGTGGGATGACTTCAATAATATTCGCTACCGTTAATAAAATGACGGCAGTTGTATACCTCCCCCAATTCTCTTTAAAAAACCATTTCAGTTTCGTAAATACAGAAAACATGTTTTCTCCTTCTTCCTTTTTACAAATTATCCCTTTAAAAAACAACAAAAAAAGGCGCACACCCTAAGGGCATGCGCCTATATTAGAGTATTGATGTGACACACCAATACAAATAAATACAAAATCGCTACATGTTGTCTTGTAAAGGTATGTGTCCATATGAATAGTTGTGTGTTACTGCAATTGTGTTTACTACTGTTAAGTTATTCATGATTCATACCTCCATTTTTTTATTTCACATTTCGTGTTTCTAAACAATAACATTTCGAATTCCGAATTGTCAACAATTTTTAGAAAAAAAAGATTATTACCATTTCTAGTCTTTACGTAAATATTATTTTTTTATGCCGTTTTTTCTTTATACATACAACTTTCATCCCATAAAAGCAGTTTGATGATTTGAATTTTTTCTAGTTCTATCTTATTATTAAAATACTGAACATTTTTAAACACACAGGAGGTGTACACTTTACTCTCCCCCTCATTTGGGCTAGGAGTAAAGGGATTCTTTGGAAATAGCCATACGGTTGACAGCATTCGCTGTCTTAATCGCCTGCTCTGCTTACTTTGTTGCAACGGAATTCTCCATTGTCAAAGTCAGAGCAACTCGAATTGATCAGCTAATCGCTGAAGGTAATAAAAAAGCTTTAAAAGCAAAAAAAGTTATATCTAGTTTAGATGAATATTTATCTGCATGTCAGTTAGGTATTACGATTACATCGCTTGGTTTAGGTTGGTTGGGTGAAGGTACAGTGAGCATGATTTTACGCCCTGTCTTTGATTTAATAAATCTAAATGGTAGTGTGACAACTATCGTATCCTTCATTGTGTCATTCTCAATCGTCACATTTATTCACGTTGTAGTAGGTGAGCTTGCACCGAAGACACTTGCAATCCAAAAAGCAGAAGCTGTAGCTTTAACAACAGCACCATTTTTAATTCTATTCCATAATGTGATGTATCCATTTATTAAACTATTGAATTCATCTGCAAATGGTTTAGCTGCATTATTTGGTATTCGCAATTCAAATGATTCTGAAGTTGCTATGACGGAAGAAGAACTGCGCATTATTTTATCTGACAGTTTAAAAGGTGGAGAAATTAATCAATCCGAATATAAATATGTGGATAACATCTTCAACTTTGACGATCGTATCGCTAAAGAAGTTATGGTTCCACGTACTGAAATTGTTGGGATTGAAAAAGATCTAACACTCAAAGAAGTTTTTGAAGTAATGGGTGTCGAGCAATATACACGTTACCCAATTATTGACGGCGATAAAGACCACGTCATCGGTCTTGTTAATATGAAACATCTATTAACAGCTTATATTCGAAATCCAAAAGAAAATGGAGCAAAACCTGTTACAGCATTCATGCGTCCTGTCATTCGCGTCTTTGAAACCGTTCCAATTAGTGATTTACTATTAAAAATCCAGCGTGAACGTATTCATATGGCCATTTTAATGGACGAATACGGCGGAACATCCGGTCTTGTAACAATCGAAGATATCATCGAAGAAATTGTTGGTGATATTCGAGATGAATTTGATGCAGATGAAATTGCAGAAATCCGTAAACTTGAGGATGGGCATTATATCGTAGATGCAAAAGTTTTATTAGAAGAAATTAATGACATTCTAAACATCGAAATTGAAGATGATGATATCGATACAATCGGCGGTTGGTTTATGACGCGTCATTTTGATGCGAAGAAAGGCGACCAAGTCTCTGAGCAAGGCTATGATTTTATCGTGCGCGAGTTAGAAGGTCATCACTTAATTTACTTAGAAATCATCAAACATCCTGAATTAGAAACAGAATCTGATTCAACATTACTTACACAAGAAATATAGTACGAGCGACGTTACATTGAAAAATGTAACGTCGCTTTCGTATATCTAGATTTCTTTCAAGGAGGAAACATTGTGGACCCATATGAAAAGTTACGCAAAGGAGAAAAAGGTGCATGGCTTAGTATCATCACATACATCTTTCTCAGTTTCGCAAAATTAATTGTCGGCTATGTCGGTCATTCAGAAGCTTTACAAGCCGATGGTCTAAATAATACAACTGATATTATTGCTTCTGTTGCAGTATTAATTGGTTTACGAATATCACAAAAGCCACCAGATGCTGATCATGCTTATGGGCATATGCGTGCAGAAACCATTGCCTCACTCATCGCTTCATTTATTATGGCAGTTGTTGGTCTACAAGTATTATTTAATGCAATCAAAGGCTTTTTTGCCAATGAACATGAGCCACCCTCACTTTTAACAGCGGTTGTGGCAATCATTTCGGGTGCTGTCATGTGGGGCGTATATCTTTACAATATTCGACTGGCAAAAGAAATTAATAGCTCAGCTGTTAAAGCTGCTGCTTATGATAATCGTTCCGATGCATTTGTCAGCTTTGGTGCGGCAATTGGTATTTTTGCAGCGATTATTGGTTTCCCAATCATTGACTCGATTACTGCTGCCATTGTAGCCATTATTATTTTAAAAACAGCGTATGAGATTTTTGCTGAAAGTGTGCTAACGTTAACAGACGGATTTAATCAAACAGATATTGAGACGATTCGCACTACTGTATCAAATGTTGAAGGTGTCGTTGAATTGCGTGACGTTAAAGGACGTTATCATGGAAATATGGCTTTAATTGATGTAACTGTATCCGTTAATCCTTATTTAAATGTATGGGAAAGTCATGAAATTACGGAGAAAATTGAAGAAGCGATTCTTGAAGTATTACCTAGTTCTGTAGCGCTCGTTCATATCGAGCCTGAAGAATCTTTAAAAAGAAATTGACGAATTCTGTTAAAGTTGTTATGCTAGGTCTAACTTATAAAGGGAGCAGGTGAAGTATTATGATGAATAAATATGAGATTGCGACGACTTCGCACGTATTTGGTATGCATAAAACTTTCTCCTGCCATGTAGCGCTATAATTATGTTATAGCTCTCTTTCAATGTGCGGTTAGGTTTATTGCATCCATCATGGTGCAATAAACCTTTTTTTATTACCACATTATTGGAGGAAATTACATTGACACAATTACAACAATACGGCTTTAAAGAGCCTTTTACATCTGAAGCTACAGCACTTTTAACACAAGCAGGTCACGAAAACTACTTGATTGGACGTATCACACTTGAACATAAACATAGTTATCGTATTCGCACAGAACAAGGTGAACTACTTGGAACGATTTCGGGTAAGTACGCATATAACGCATTCATGCGTAAAGACTATCCAGCAATTGGTGACTGGGTATTAGTTGAGCAAATGCCTGGTGAACAGCGTTGTTTAATTCACCAACTTTTAACACGAACTTCGACATTCTCACGCAAAATGGCTGGTGTAGAAATTGACGAACAAATCGTTGCGACGAACGTCGATCTTGTGTTCATCGTTATGAGCTTAAATCACGACTTTAATGTTCGTCGACTTGAACGCTATGTACTAGCTGCTTGGGATTCAGGTGCATCTCCCGTCATCATCTTAACGAAAAAAGATCTATGTGAAGATGTGACATCATTCATTGAACAAGCAGAACAAGTAGCAATTGGCGTACCCATCTATGCAATCAGCACATTAACAGGAGAAGGAATTGAAGAGATACAAAATCTACTTCTACCACATAAAACAGCTGCGTTAATGGGGTCTTCTGGTGTCGGGAAATCTACGCTCACGAATGCGCTTGTTGAAGAAGAGAAAATGACCGTTCAACACATTCGTGAAGATGATTCTAAAGGACGCCATACAACGACACATCGCGAACTTTTTGTTTTACCAAAAGGCGGTATTCTCATCGACACACCTGGAATGCGCGAACTTCAACTATGGTCAACAGAAGGTGCTTTAGAATCGAGTTTTTCTGATATTGAACAACTAGCTGACGCATGTCGTTTCCGAGATTGTTCACATAAAAATGAACCCGGTTGTGCCATTCAACAAGCTCTTTCAGATGGCTCATTAGAACAAGCACGCTATGCCAGCTATGTGAAGCTACAACGTGAAATTCGCTATCTTGAACAAAAGACGAATAAACAAGCACAACTAGCAGAAACACGTAAATGGAAACAAGTATCTAAACAGCTAAAAAATAAAAAGAAAAATCGTCTATAATATATAAAACCGTCTTGGACTATTTCTTTTTTAGCATTCAAAATGAAAAACTGGAACCGCACTGTGGCGCGATTCCAGTTTTTTATGTTCATATAGGATAGTGTTTTTTACACATATGCCCCAATCTGTTTATTTTTCAGTTAAACCGTATTTTACAGCGTATAGAGCTGCCTGTGTACGATCTTGTACTTCTAATTTCGCAAAAATATTTGAGATATGCGTTTTCACCGTTTTTTCTGTAACAAATAATGAAGAAGCAATCTCTTTATTGCTCTTCCCTTTCGTTAATTCCGCCAATACGTCTTTTTCACGACGCGTTAGTGGATTTTTCACATGCGGCAAATGTTGCGTTGATTCTTGGTTCTGATCGAGTTGATGCGTCACTTCAGGATGCATGCTATTTTCGCCCGCAATAATTTTACGAATCGTTAAAACGAGTTCATCTGGTTCAATATCTTTTAATTGATAACCTGCGGCTCCCGCTTCAATCGCTGGTAAAATATGATCTCGATCTGAAAAACTCGTCAACATCAAAATTTGAATATGTGGATACACTGATTTAATACGACGTGTCGCTTCAATACCGTCCATCTCTGGCATGACTAAATCCATTAATACAATATCCGGTTGATACACTGAAGCGAGTTCTACTGCTTCCTTACCATTTCGTGCTTCCCCCACTACCTCAATATCTTTTTGTGTTTTTAAAAAGAAAAGTAATCCTCTTCTTACAACATGATGATCGTCCGCAATCAATACTTTAATCATGCAATCCCCTCCTTAATAAGGTAGTCGAATTAATATTTCCGTCCCTTTTCCAATATCACTCACCCAGTCAATCGTTCCTCCAAGTGCTTCTGTACGATCACGCATACTTTGTAAACCAAGTGATGGAAGTGCAATCGACGAATCTACTGAGAAACCACGACCGTCATCTTTAATAACAAGTAAAATATCACTATGCGTTACACGAATAATGATTTGAGCTTGTTTTACACCTGCATGTTTTCGTACATTATTCAAAGCTTCTTGTGCAATCCGGAATAATGCTTCCTCAATTTTAGAAGGGAACTGTAATACACCCGACACTTTTACATCAAGTGTAATGCCAAGCATTTCAGCATAACCTTTTAGTGCTTCTAGTAATCCTGTTTCTAAGCCTTTCGGACGCAGTTGCCAAATGAGTGCGCGCATTTCTGTTAAAGCTTCTTGTGTAAGTGACTGAATTTCTGCAAATGTCTCTTTTACTAACGGTTCATCTGTCATTTCGATGCCTGCACGAGAAGTCAGTGTGACTGAAAAAAGTAGCTGATTAACTGAATCATGTAAGTCACGTGCTAGTCGATTTCGTTCCTGTGCAAGTGCAACGTCTTTTTCTTGTTTTGTAAGTAGAATACGCTTAATAGCTGAACCAATTTGGAACGCAATCGATTCTAATAGTGCAAGGTCATCATCTGAAAAACGTACCGTATTAGGAGATGCAACATTTAATAATCCGAACTTTTCAGGACCTGACTGTAACGGAACCGTCGCATGATGAGTAATTGCATCATGTGCTTCATTAGAATGCTTATTCGCAAGTTCAATGCGCTGACATTCTATAATGTTTGATGCTTTCTCTAGTTCATTATTATGGTATTTCGATAAACACCAACAACCACCCTTACATAGATAGCGACACCCCTCTTGTTCTAAATTATTCGGCAAGTTGGCTTCGGCAATTAGTTCATGGCGGCGACGATCTTTAATAAGAAAGATCCATCCCGTTTCAAACTTCGTGCCTTCAAGTAACTTCTCTAGTGCTAATTGAAGCATTTGTTTCATTTCAGTTTCTTCATTTAATAATTCTGCAATTTCTTTTAATAATGCGATATTTGAATGGTCTGCTTTCGTCAAAGTACCACCCTCCGTTCTATACTACCTTCTATTGTACATGGAAATGCCCTTTTCTCCTATGCGAATCCTTTCATACTTTTGACGGGTATTATAAGAGTAAACCAACAAAAAAACTTTGAATTTGAGAGAATTCTATTTTACAATGTTTGTAAAAGCCTTTATACTCAAGTAGGAAAATAATGTAGAACTAGGAGAATTATAATGTCTAAAAAAATAGAATATAGTATGTTATTTATGTGGGTTGTATCACTTGTAGCGATGATGGGTTCTCTATTCTTCTCTGAAGTGATGAAATATGAGCCTTGTACATTTTGTTGGTACCAGCGTATTTTAATGTATCCACTCGTATTGATTATTGGAATTGCGTATATTCAGCGTAATGCACAGATTGCTGTTACTACACTTGTCTTTTCATGTATCGGTGCATTGGTAGCACTTTATCATTATGGTATGCAAAAAATACCGTTTTTACATGATAATGCAATAGCTTGTGGACGTGTACCATGTACAGGAGAATATATTAACTGGCTTGGTTTTATTACGATTCCTTTCTTGTCACTTACTGCATTTGTATTGATTTTCATCACAAGTATCTTTATCCTTAAACAAGGAAAGAAGGAGGAAATGTAATGGCAAAAAAGAAAACGAATGTCCCTAAGAAAAAAAATAATGCTGGAATTCTAATTATTATTGCTTTAATTATTGTAGCTATTTTTGCAGCTTTATTATTACTTAATAAAAGTTCAAATGATAAAAAAGAAGAAGGTTCTTCACTATACGGAGACCATAAAATTAAAACACAATCAACGATTGATCAATTAGATGACGAAAACTATCAAAATATCATCTTACCAGATGCCTTAAAAGAAAAAATTGATAGTGGTGAAGGAACTTATGCTTACTTCTTCTCACCTGAATGTGTACATTGTCAAAAAGTAACACCAGAGTTAATGCCTTTAGCAGATGAAGCAAAAGTAGATATTAACCAATATAATGTTTTAGAGTTTGAACAAGGTTGGCAAGATTATAACTTGGCAGCGACACCTACACTTGCTTATTTCAAAGACGGTAAGGAAGTTGGTCGTCTTGTCGGTGAACAACCAAAAGAAGCATTTGTGAAGTTTTTTGAGGATATGAAAAAACAATAGAATTCATTGGAGAGGAATCGCCTGTATATGCGGTTCCTTTTCTTCTGATATGCTATAAAAAGGGGTTATACATATGTTCGGAACGATTTTTAATTGTTGCATGATTTTGATTGGTAGTACTATCGGAAGCTTAATGAATAAAGGGCTAAAAGAACGTTATCAAACGATTTTGCTACAAGCGATGGGATTTGCTGCTGTCGCACTTGGAATTAATGCAGTGACACAATACTTACCCAAAAGTGAAGAACCTGTTCTCTTCATTGTTAGTTTAGCGATTGGTGCAGTAATTGGTGAAAAAATCGACATTGAAGTACGTTTCAATCGATTTGTTGGACGCTTTTCAGACGGGCCACTCGCAAAAGGTCTATCTACAGCTATTCTTTTATTTTGTATTGGTACATTATCCATTCTCGGTCCTATTAATAGCGCCTTACAAGGTGACCATACATACTTAATTACAAATGGTATTTTAGACGGTGTAACGTCGCTCGTACTCGCTTCTACATTCGGTTTTGGCATCGCATTATCCGCAGTGGTACTCTTTTTATGGCAGGGCTTCTTCTATGTGATGGCTTTATTTTTAAATGACTTTATGACGGAGTCTTTATTAACTGAAATCTCGATTATCGGAGGCATTCTTATTTTTGCGACTGGTTTGAGTATTTTAGGAATTAAAAACTTAAAAAGTCTTAATATGTTACCTGCCCTTTTAATACCACCAGTTTACTTAACTTTTAAACATCTTTTCTTATAAAATGAAATGAAGGGTTACGCTCAAAAGCGTAACCCTTCATTTTTTTATTTTTTCAGATGGAATGTATCCGGATGTGAGCCGTAACGTTCATCTCGATTTAACATATCAATCGCTCGCATATCTTCAAGAGTTAGTTCGAAATCAAAGACATCCGCATTTTGTCGAATACGTACTTCTTGTACCGATTTCGGAATGACGATTAAGTCGTGTTGTAAATGCCATCGAATAATCACTTGTGCTGCTGATTTACCGTATTTTTCTCCGAGCTTCACAATTGCTTCATCTTCTAATACGCGACCACGACCAAGTGGTGACCACGATGTAATGGCAATATTATGTTGTTTTGCAAAATCACGATTTTTTTGTTGAATCAAATGAGGATGTAGCTCGATTTGATTCACCATTGGTTGTACATTCGCTGTCGCTAATAACTTCTCAAGATGATGCGGTTCGTGATTTGATACACCTGTAGCGCGAATTAATTTTTCATCGTATAAGCGTTCAATCGCACGATAAGTATCTACATATAATTCAGGAACCGGCCAATGCGTTAAATATAAATCTAAATAATCCATATCTAATTTCTTTAGACTTGTCTCAAATGCTCGTAACGTTTGGTCGTATCCTTGATCGGTATTCCAAACTTTCGAGGTGATGAATAATTCCTCACGCTTCTTTTTTGAATCGCGCACAGCTTGTCCTACTTGTTCCTCGTTATCATATAAAGCAGCTGTATCAATCGCAATGTATCCTGCTTCAAGGGCATGTGACATGGCACTATATGCTTCATCTGGATTCGTCATTTTATATACACCTAAACCAAAACGTGGCATTTCAACACCATTTACTAACTTTTTCGTTGAATGTAGATTTAACAAATGCTCTCACTCCTTTTCTACAGTATACCCCTATTGTCACATTATTTCGAGAATACTTATTTTTTCAGTACACCTTGCTTTTTCACCTCTTAGCGAATATTATAGACGTTGTCAAAAAAATCGTTCGGCTTTAAGGAGTTATTATTATGTTTAAATTAAAAGAAAATGGAACGTCTGTTAGAACAGAGCTTGTTGCTGGTCTTACAACGTTTTTAACAATGGTTTATATTATTATCGTCAATCCGACAATTTTAAGTGCAGCAGGTGTACCGAGCCAACAAGTGTTCATGGCGACAATCATTGCCGCAGTATTCGGTACATTGTGGATGGCTCTAGTTGCCAATTATCCAATTGCGATTGCACCAGGTATGGGTTTAAACGCTTTCTTCACGTATTCAGTTGTTCAAGCATCAAATGGTGAATTACATTATACAACTGCTTTTGCTTCTGTATTTATCGCCGGTATCTTATTCATTATTTTATCCTTAACACCTCTTCGCTCTAAATTAATTACAGCGATTCCGAATAATTTAAAATTAGCGATTACTGCTGGTATTGGTTTATTTATTTCGTTTTTAGGATTACGTATGGCGGGTGTTGTTGTAGATGACCCAACAAACTTAATTAAATTAGGTGATTTAACAAGTCCAAGTGTGCTATTAACACTTGGTGGTCTTATTATTACAGCGATTTTCATGGTACGTCGTGTACCAGGTGCTATTTTCATTGGGATGGTCATTACCGCCATCATCGCGTTCTTTACAGGGCAATTAAAAATTGATGAACTTGTTGCGATGCCACATTTACCAGAAGGTATTATTGTTTGGAATCCGATTGATGCTTTAAAAGAAGTTATTGCACATAGTTTATACGGTGTTGTATTCTCATTCATCTTAGTAACACTATTCGATACAACAGGTACATTAGTTGGTGTAGCACGCCAAGCTGGTTTAATGAAGGGTGAAACACTACCTCGCGCACGTAAGGCCTTACTTGGTGACTCATTCGGTACAACAATCGGAGCAATGTTTGGTACATCACCAACAACAGCTTATGTAGAATCATCTGCAGGTGTTGCGGCTGGTGGTCGAACAGGCTTAACTGCTTTAACAGTTGCCGTTCTATTTATTATTGCTTCATTCTTCTCACCTTTAGTTGCTTCGGTGTCAGGTGTTTCTGCCATTACGTCACCTGTTCTAGTCATTGTCGGAACATTGATGATTGCATCTGTTCGTCACATTGAATGGGATACATTTGATGAGGCACTTCCTGCATTTTTAGTGATGCTTATTATGCCACTCACTTCAAGTATTTCAACAGGGATTGCATTTGGATTTATTGCATATCCGATTTTAAAAATCGTCAAAGGTGAAGCAAAAAAAGTACATCCTTTACTTTATCTATTCGCTATCCTATTTATTATTCAACTTGTCTTTATCTAAAATAATAAAAAGCCAAAATCACAACACACATGCGATTTTGGCTTTTCTTATGTTCAGATGAATCAATATACCATCTTCTTATATTTAAGTATTATTTCGCTTCTTCTTTCTTCTCATCTTCATCATCATATTGTACGGGATCTTGTGTATAACCATCTCGTTTTAGCTCTTGTTCATCGCGTAGTCTTTCCATCTGTTTTCCTAATTCTACAACGTCACTGAAGTTATTCGTCATATGTCCACTCGACACATTATCTTTACCTTTTTTCATCATTACCACGCCCCTTTTTAAGCCTTTACTATGTGTACCCTTTTAAAAGACTTTTCAAACCTTTTTATGCTATGCTATTTGAAAAATGGAGGCGATTGGCTCATGCGTATTTTATGGGACTTTGATGGAACCATTATGGATACTTATCCTGCTTATACCGATATTTTATATGATATATTGAACGGACAATTTACAAAAGAAGAAATCTATCAACAACTTAAAATTTCACAATCACATGCGATGGATTATTTTCAATTAACAGATGAACAACGAAAAGAAATGATTGAAAAAAGTCGTGCGATTACGAATTACACACCATTCCCCTATGTTGAAAACGTTCTACAACAGGCTGAAGTAAATGTTATTATGACACATATGAACCGAGCTTCTGTTGAACGTATTTTACAAGAAACAGACTTAGCCAAATACTTCACAGAAATTGTCGCCGGTGATGATGGTTTTGCACGAAAGCCAGACCCTGCTGCTTATGTCTATTTACATGAACGCTATGAACTCGACTATGCGATTGGTGATCGTGAGCTCGACTTAATCCCTGCTAAAAAAGCTGGCTTTAAAACGATTATGTTCCAAAACGATTGTGACGTTGCTGATTATACCATTAATGACTATCATCATTTTTTCGATTTAATTCCTTAAATATCAAAAAGAAGAAATCGTACAATCACACGATTTCTTCTTTTTTTATTCTATAAAATTGGTTTAAAGCTTTGTTGACGTAGCGCTTCGTAAATAATAATCGCTGCTGTATTTGATAAATTTAATGAGCGTACGTGGTCGCTTTGTGGAATTTGTAGGCACATATGTTGTTTGTCTTCAATTAATTCACGTGGAATACCTGTTGTCTCTTTTCCAAACATAAAGAAGATATCTTCTTCTGTATTCGAATAATCAAACTCTGTATAATTTTTCGTCCCGAATGTTTCGATAAAATAAATTGTCGCCTGTTGATGTTTTTCGAAAAATTCTTCTACATTATCGTAATATGTGATATTGACACTTGACCAATAATCCAGTCCTGCTCTTTTCAACATCTTATCATCTGTTGAAAAACCTAATGGACGAATTAAATGTAGGTGTGTATTAGTTCCAGCACATGTTCTTGCAATGTTACCTGTATTTGCTGGGATTTCGGGTTGATATAGGACGATGTGTAACGTCATCTAAGGGCACTTCCTTCTATTTTGTAATAAATGATAGTCCTTTTTCTATTTCCTCAAGTACTTCTTCATCTTGTTCCTTTTGTAGCGCTTGTTCTAATATTGCTTTTGACGCTGGCGCATCAATTTTCCCAATCGCATAGGCTGCTGCACCGCGAATAATAGGTCGTGTATCTTTTTGTAGCACTTCTGTTAGTGTCGGAATGGCTGATTCCTCTTTAAAATGTGCAAGTGCATAAATCGCATTTCGCTGCAATGGTTTCTTCCCTCGCCAAGAACCTGAAACATGACCAAAATCTTGTTTAAACTGTTTATTGGACATGGTTAGTAGTGGTTCAAGTAACGGTTTTGCAATTTCAGGATCTGGGAAGAACTCTTCATGAATTAAATTATGCTTACGCTTATTTTTCGGACAAACAGTTTGGCATGTATCACAGCCATAAATACGATTCCCTAAATGTGTTCGAAACTCATCTGGTAATGTATCTTTTGTTTGTGTTAAAAAAGCAATACAGCGCTGAGCGTTTAGTTGTCCTGCTTGTACAATCGCACCTGTTGGGCAAACATCTATACACAGGCGACAATCTAAGCATTCATCTTCTATTGGCTCATCCGCTATAAACGGAATATCTGTAATAATCTCTCCTAAATAAACATAAGAACCGAACTCTGGCGTAATAATATTCGTATTTTTACCACTCCAACCAATTCCCGCTCTTTCTGCAACAGCTCGGTCGGATAACTCCCCTGTATCGACCATCGACTT
The DNA here is from genome assembly GCF_001534765.1 of Kurthia sp. 11kri321. NCBI lineage: Bacteria > Bacillati > Bacillota > Bacilli > Caryophanales > Caryophanaceae > Kurthia > Kurthia sp. 11kri321. The sequence continues at coordinate 474,349 of NZ_CP013217.1, read as the reverse complement.
CGTTCGTGAATGTGGATGATGTGTATGAATAAATTCTTCAAGTAACGCTAATTTCTCACGTAAGACGGTATGATAATCGACACCCCAAGAAGCACGACAAAAAATACCACGTCTCGCACCTTTCTTCCCTTGTGGTACATTCAACATCTTAGACGGATAAGCTAATGCAATCGCAATGATACTTTTTGCGTCTTCTAATAACAAGGTAGGCTCCGTACGTAAAGTGACATCAGATTCTTCAAATCCAGACTGATAGTTTAACTGTTGTTGCTGAATAAGACGTGCTTTTAAATCAATAAACGGTGTAGCAGATGCGAAACCAATTTTATCGATTCCAATGGACTGAGCATATTCTCTAACTTGTTGTTGAAACGATAAAACGTTCATTTGGTTTCATTCCTTTCTATATGATACAATTGGCAAAAATGAACAGATAGGTGATGTTTTATGCACATTCAACTAAATGAACAATTAACCAATCAAATAACAGATTTTAAAATCGGCACTGTCCATTATACCAAAATTATCGTGGAAGAATCGCCCCAAATGATTAAAGGACGTACACAATTATATCAAGAGAATCTATTTTTAGATTTGCAAGATACACCTGTCGCAGAACATAAAGCCATTCAAGAATGGCGACACATTTTTAAAACACTCGGTGCTGATCCAAGTCGCTACCGTCCATCTGCTGAAGCATTACTACGTCGCATTGCAAAACAACAATATTTACAACCCTTCCACTCTGCTGTCGACTTAAATAACTTCTTTTCACTACAATATGAGATTCCTGTAGGGATTTATGATACGCATGCTTTACAAGGTGCTATCGAAATGACTGTAGGAACAGAGAATAGTATGTATGAAGGATTAAATGGTCGTGATGTCAAGTTAGCTGGAATACCTGTAAGCTGTGATGAACAAGGTCCATTCGGTAGTCCTTATGTCGATAGTAAGCGTAGTGCAGTTACTGAAGCCACAACAGATGCACTTCAAATTTTCTATCTTCCACCATCACTTTCTCATGAGTCATGCGAGCAGTTACTCGCTTCTGCTTCTAAGATGTTTACACAAATCCACGGGGGCGATGCAACATATGCCATTTTGAATAAAGAACAATTACAGACGACCATTTAAAAAAGTTCGGGCACGATGTGTGTCCGAACTTTTTCTTTATTCTACACCTGGTAAAAAGGCTAGTACTTTTTCATCTGCATCTAAAATAACATCTACACCTAGGGGAATACCGACATTTAAATCCTCATGCCCAAATTTAAAACCACTCACAACAGGCTTATTGAAGTCTTTAAAATAACTTGTAAATAGTGCATCTAACGACGGTGAATCTGTATAATCACGTGGTTCTGCGTGTGTAAAGCTACCGATGACTACACCCGCACAATGTTCGAACTTTCGTGCCATGCGTAATTGATTCAGCTTCGCATCAATCTGTGCTGGCTCTAATCCAATATCTTCGATGAGTAACACTTTATTTGCTGTATCCACTTCAAATTTTGTTCCGAGTGATTCACACAGTAATGTTAGATTACCGCCAACAATCGGCGCACGTACACGCCCTTTTGCGATTGTTTGAAGTGGTGAAATACGTTCATCATAGTAAATCTCTGCTGGATTAAATAACTGCTGAAACATTAAATACGTACGTTCTGGGATATCCTCTCTACCTAAAGAGGAAAGTGTTGGGCCATGGAATGTTACCAAGTTACTCAACTCACCAATCGCTGTGTGTAAAAATGTAATATCTGAAAAACCCCAGAAGATTTTTGGATTTTCTTCAAATAGCATATAATCTAATTGATCTGCAATACGCGCAGAACCATATCCACCACTTGCACAGAAAATAGCACGAATAGACGGATCTTCTACCATACGCTGTAAGTCACGTACACGTAATTCATCACTACCAGCTAAATAATGTTCTTTCGCTGTAACACTCTCACCCATTACATATTGAAGCCCTAACCCTTCAATAAAATCGAGTGCTTTTGTTAATTGCTGTTGATTCGGCGGACTAGCAGGAGCGACAATCCCTACTGTGTCACCTTTTTGTAAACGCATCGGTCTTTGTTTCATATGCCAAGCTCCTTTTTTTATACTCTCCTCTATTATAGAGTGATTTGAATCATAAGTGTACACACTTCAATCACTAAACCGCAAATGACACCTATACAAATCGCTTTTTTCTTCATCTGAACCTCCGAATTTTTTTCTTTCATTATAAAAATCGAATATGTCAAACAGATGTCTGTTATAATAAGAACAAAGATTCGTTTTTTGAAAGGGAGATGACAATGGAGAAAACACGTTGTGCATGGGCAAATGTTTCGGAGCTTGATCAACAGTATCATGATGAAGAATGGGGTGTACCGATTACTAAAGATTCGGATTGGTTTGAAACACTTATTTTAGAAAGTATGCAAGCGGGCTTAAGTTGGGCAACCATTTTAAAAAAGCGTGAAACGATGCGCGAAGCATTCGATTATTTTGATTATGAAAAAATTGCACAATATGATGAAGCTAAAATTGAGCGCTTACTACAAAACGAAGGAATTATTCGTCATCGTGGTAAATTAACAGCAATGGTTCATAATGCTACCTTATTCATGGATATTCAAAAAGAATTCGGAAGCTTTAACGAATTCATTTGGACTTACACAGGGGGTACACCAATTCAAAATCACTTCACACAATTATCTGAAATGCCTGCGACTACAGAACTTTCCACACGCATTAGTAAAGATTTAAAAAAGCGTGGTTTTAAATTTTTAGGTCCGACAACGGTTTATGCTTTTATGCAAGCAAGCGGCCTTGTAAACGATCATGTAACAACTTGTTTTTGCTATAAAAAAGATCTGCATGGTGCTTAAAAGCATGCAGACCTTTTTTTTATTTAATACGCATCAACAAAGTCAGAGAAGAATCCATGAACACCCATTTGTTTATGTCTTTTCATCGTACCTCGGTCATTCACTGTATACGTATAAGAAACAATTTTTTTCTTTTTCAATGTTTGTACTAAAGGGGTATTTACAAATGTTTTATCAATACTCACTGCCCGAATACCGCGTTCATCACAAAATTCGGCTAATGATTGATTTGTATAACTTTCACGCCCAATCACATAGAGTACATCTTTAAAACCATAGTTTTTTAATAGTTGATAGTCTTGTTTGTAGAACATTTGAGGAATAAGACGATTTTTATCACGTGGCTTTAAGTTTTTAGTATAGACATTAATTTTTTTATATAGTGTTTGTACTGCTTGAGGTGACTTTGTTTTACCATCTAAAATAATATAAACATCATCATATTTCTTCAACAATTTAATAACTTGTTGAAAATCGATTGGTTTATATTTGTCTTTATAAAGTCGATTCTTAAAAGTTTCATATGTTTGGTCTTTTGTATCTTTCCAATCATGTCGCGCTACTACTTTTCCATCACTTGTCATATTAATATCTAATTCAATGAGGCGATGACCTTTCTCATAACTATTTTGAAAAGCCTCAAGTGAATTTGTATATTTATCTCCTTCTATTCCACCACCTGCATGTGCAATGATGGTGTTTTCAGTCCACTCATAAGACTGGGCAAATGTCATATAGCTCGTAATGACAGCGATTAAAAAAAGTGCAGGAACAAAGACTCCAATAAAACGTTTCATTGTACCCTCCTTTTTCTAAGACATCATATCTATCATACTATATGTAAACAGAAATAGAAAAAATTTTTAAATAAGAAAATAGATTAACTAAAAGTATTTCATATACCTTTTAAAATTCAAAGAGGTTGTGACAAATAGTTCATTTCCTCTTTTAGAGTTCGCAACGAAAAAATGGAACCGTGTCACAGCACGATTCCGTTTTTTTCTTATACTTCATCATCATATTCATATAATTTTACTTATTGTTACCTTCACTAACTACCTCAAAAGCAATCGCTTCTTTTGGTTTAATCATATATAAGACAAATCCAATGAGACACCATACACCTAAAATTAGCCATTCCATAGGCCATACAAGTGCTGAAGGCATGCCTGGTAAATAGAATGTAATGAATAAAATACTCAATGCAATCGCTGCCACTCCTGTAAACTTCCAATATTTAATGCGATATGGACGATGTAATTCTGGTTCTACTTTTCGTAACTTCATAAACGCAAAAGATACTAATAAGTAACCTACGATAATACCCACTCCACCAGCATCTACAATCCATACAAGTGCCGGTCGACCTAAGAAAGGCGCAACTGCTGCTAAAATACCCAAGAAGATAATCGCATTTGTCGGTGTTTTGTATTTCGGGTGCATATAGGCAAACCATTTTGGAATCATATGATGTTCTGCCATCGCATATAAAATACGACTCCCTCCGATAATGAAGGCATTCCAACTTGTAATAATTCCTGCAATACCACCAATCACTAGGACATATCCCCAAACAGGACTACCAAATAGTGCAACCATTGCGTCTGCTGTTGCTAATTGACTTGTTAAAAGTTGTTCGTCTGGTAGTGCTGCTGCTACCCCAAAGACAACGAATAAATAGAAACATACCGCACTGACAATTGATACAATAATAATACGACCAATTGTTTTACCAGGTGCTTTAATTTCTGCTGCTACTTGTGGAATAACATCAAACCCTACAAATAAGAATGGAATCATAACAAGTACAGATAGTGTACCTCCGAATCCATCTGTAAACATCGGATCTAAATTTTTCATATCACCATTCGCAAAAGCCCCATATACCATAAGAGCTGCTACTAATACAATCGCAACTGTAAAAACATTTTGGAAAATAGCTGCTGGTTTAATTCCAAAGAAGTTTAGTGCTGTTAGTGCGACTGCACCTACAGAACCGATTAAAGCCCATGTAAGATACACTTCCCAACCACCTAATGTCCAAAGACTTACTTTATGTTCAACAGGCATTACGTAATCAATAACCGTTGGTAATGCGACTGCTTCAAATGTTACAACAGATACATAACCAAAAAGTACACCCCATGCTGCTACAAATGCGCTCTTTTTACCAAAAGCACGCTGGACGAATACTAATCCGCCACCTGTTTTGGGAATCGCTGCTGAAAGCTCCGCATACGTTAAACCGATAAAGATTACAAGTAATCCTCCTAATATGAATGCAATAATCGTTCCTAAAAAGCCTGCCCCTGTAATCCATTCCCCTGATAAAACAACCCATCCCCAACCAAGCATAGCGCCTAGTGATAGAAAAAGTACATCGACCTTTGACATCGACTTTGTAAATTCTTTATTATTCTGATTGCCCATGTTAATTTCTCCCTTCATGCTGTAGACTCTCGTTGCTTTCAAGCTTAAAAGCATGCTACACATTTTCAAAAAAAGCTAATACAACCCCATATATTCTGTATTAACTTATATAAATTCCCCTTTATTCCTTTCTTTATAGTGCTTACATAGATTATGAAGAATACCACTTTAAAATAAAAGAACCATCTTTTTCTTTTTTTTGGAACCAGTTCATTAGCACAGTATTTACTTATATTTAAAAGACAGATACATACATTTTCATAATTTTTACAATTCAACTAGAACACATAAACAGAACAAAAAAAATCGACCTAATCAGTCGATTTTAATTTTTCACAATATGAAATTAAAAATTCCGCAAAATCAATTACTTGATTCATTGTTTCTACAGAAACTACTACTAACTCATTTTTCCTTATACGGATGGCTAGTTGAATAATTGGGTGCCATTGTTTCGGTAAATGCTGTAATCCATATATACCAGCATCATATTTTGAAGTCACCCCCACCTCCTTTAACGTATAAAATTGACGAAGTAACCCTAATACAATCCATTCAATTTCTTCTTTTATCTCTTCATCAGAAATAGATAAATCTAATTGAACTTCTCGCTTCAACCTCTCGATATAAGGTTTCCAATACTGTTGCATATTCTGAAATACATAGTCTCGAAGTTGAGAACCTGTAGTCGTTGGAAAAGGAGGATCTTGATAATTTTGATGTAAAGTCCACCAAGTAACCGGATTAAAGTTAAAGTAATCACCATAACTTAGTGTTCCTTCATTATAGTAAAAATAAGTATTTAAAAATGGGGATTGGGATGATAAATCTGCTTTAGCTATATATACACAATCCATTGGTATGTTTTCTTGTTGTTCAAATTGCAAATGAAGTTGATTCAATATTTCTTTCTGGTCTAATGTTAGTTCTGGATTCGTTACAATAATACAATCGATATCACTTTTGTTTGATTCATATGTGTTTAAGCCAATAGAGCCATGTATAAAGAGCTCTAACTGATAATCAGGTAATAACTTATGGCTTAACGACATATAAGTATCTACAGCCTTCTTGACCGTTTCAGGAATAAACAATAGATTACCACCTTTCCAATTGAATTAACTTTAGTGTAAAAGAATAATAAAAAAAGACCACTAGAATCTAGTAGTCTTATATAGATACCGGTGGTCGGGGTCGAACCGACACTCCAAAAGGAACACGATTTTGAGTCGTGCGCGTCTGCCAATTCCGCCACACCGGCATAATAGTATGTAAAGTTTTAGAAATAAAAAAAAATGGAGGCGGCAACCGGATTTGAACCGGTGATAAAGGTGTTGCAGACCTGTGCCTTACCACTTGGCTATGCCGCCATCTCATTATGAAATAAATTATGGAGCGGAAGACGAGGTTCGAACTCGCGACCCCCACCTTGGCAAGGTGGTGTTCTACCACTGAACTACTTCCGCAAAAATGGCTGGGGTACCTGGATTCGAACCAGGGCATGACGGAATCAAAATCCGTTGCCTTACCG
>NZ_CP013217.1:360000-462500 GCF_001534765.1 Kurthia sp. 11kri321 | reverse complement strand
GTCATAAGGGGCATGATGATTTGACGTCATCCCCACCTTCCTCCGGTTTGTCACCGGCAGTCTCCTTAGAGTGCCCAACTAAATGATGGCAACTAAGAATAAGGGTTGCGCTCGTTGCGGGACTTAACCCAACATCTCACGACACGAGCTGACGACAACCATGCACCACCTGTCACCAATGTCCCCGAAGGGAAAATCCTATCTCTAGGACGGTCATTGGGATGTCAAGACCTGGTAAGGTTCTTCGCGTTGCTTCGAATTAAACCACATGCTCCACCGCTTGTGCGGGCCCCCGTCAATTCCTTTGAGTTTCAACCTTGCGGTCGTACTCCCCAGGCGGAGTGCTTAATGCGTTAGCTGCAGCACTAAGGGGCGGAAACCCCCTAACACTTAGCACTCATCGTTTACGGCGTGGACTACCAGGGTATCTAATCCTGTTTGCTCCCCACGCTTTCGCGCCTCAGTGTCAGTTACAGACCAGACAGTCGCCTTCGCCACTGGTGTTCCTCCAAATCTCTACGCATTTCACCGCTACACTTGGAATTCCACTATCCTCTTCTGCACTCAAGTTCCCCAGTTTCCAATGACCCTCCACGGTTGAGCCGTGGGCTTTCACATCAGACTTAAGAAACCACCTGCGCGCGCTTTACGCCCAATAAATCCGGACAACGCTTGCCACCTACGTATTACCGCGGCTGCTGGCACGTAGTTAGCCGTGGCTTTCTAATAAGGTACCGTCAAGGTACGTTCATTTCCTAACGTACTTGTTCTTCCCTTACAACAGAGTTTTACGATCCGAAAACCTTCATCACTCACGCGGCGTTGCTCCATCAGACTTTCGTCCATTGTGGAAGATTCCCTACTGCTGCCTCCCGTAGGAGTTTGGGCCGTGTCTCAGTCCCAATGTGGCCGATCACCCTCTCAGGTCGGCTATGCATCGTTGCCTTGGTAGGCCGTTACCCCACCAACTAGCTAATGCACCGCGGGCCCATCCTACAGTGACGCCGAAGCGCCTTTCAACTTCAAAACATGTGATTCGAAGGATTATCCGGTATTAGCCCAGGTTTCCCTGAGTTATCCCGATCTGTAGGGCAGGTTGCCCACGTGTTACTCACCCGTCCGCCGCTAAATCAGAGAAGCAAGCTTCTCGTCATTCGCTCGACTTGCATGTATTAGGCACGCCGCCAGCGTTCGTCCTGAGCCAGGATCAAACTCTCCATAAAAGTAGTTTGAAAGCTCATTTGCTTTGCTAGCGTTATCTTTTGATAACAATTGCTTATTCACTTAACGTGATAAGACTTGTTTGTGATTATCTTCTTGCTTGTTTAGTTTTCAAGGTTCATGTTATTGTGTCGTTTCTTAGCGACTTCAATATCTTATCATCTTATCGATTTGTTTGTCAACAACTTTTTTAAAAAAGTTTTTTCGACTTATCAAACAATGTTGATGTGTTGTTTTGTTGTCATGTCTTACTGACATTTAATATAATACAATAACTTATTGTTCGAAGTCAACACTTTTTATAAACTTTTTTAAAAACTTTATTCAACCTTATATAAACGATGTTTTACATCATTCGACTTCGTCGGTAAAAGTTCTATCTTAATATAACCTTTATCAATTAAGTATTCAACAAATACCTCTAAGTTAATCGAGTAATTTTTCAATTCTTCATGCTCATGTAATTCTTGAATCGTCCATACATCTTTTTGTTTCATTACTTCAACAATATGACGACCGCTCTCAACAACCTTCTGATCTATAAAACTTTCTATATAAACGATTACTTCTAAAATCTTTTGTTCAATAGGTCGTGGTTTTTCAATAAAACCTTCATATAAATCATAAATTTCATTATTATATGTTTTTACTTGTTCCCACACTTTTAACTCTGGGTAAACACCTACTTCAATAATAGAAAGTCTTGCTACATGATGTAGACATTCCATCATTTGAAAGAAAGCATCTACATAATCACGTTGTTCAAAACTCACACGACCTTCTTGAAACCTTCTAAGTAGCTTTGAAAATTCAATACCAAGTTTTACATGTCGACCGTATCGTGGATTATTTCGCATCTCTTGTCGCAGTGAATAAATTGTTTCATTACGATCAAACACAACACGACCGTCCATAATCCAATTGATGATTTTTTTATTCGTACCTAACAGTAACCATTTACGCAATTGTTTATTTGTCACGATATGCATAGCTGCATGATGTTCTTCATATGTATAGTGTTTTGTAAAAACAGATAGCTCTGCTTCTGCTACTAATATAAGAAGAATAGCATCTATATTATCTGTTTCAGGACTTAGATCATCAATCTTTTCGACTAAGATAGCACCTAATGTATTTGGATCACTTGCTCGCTCTTGATAAATTGGACGTAAAATATGTTCCATTTGAATTCCCCCTGCTTCTACTCATTAGAAAGTCATGTTCGAAAACGCACAAAATGAAATCCAGACACATGCATAGATTCATCTCTATCTTTAATCATATTAAAACGAACGTCACTCGGCAAGAGTTAACAATAAAAAAAGGAATTGCGTTATGCAACTCCCTCTTACTATTATTGCGACTGCTCTTCTTGACATTCAGGACATACACCATAAATCTCTAAACGGTGTGAATTAATTTTAAAACCTGTTACGTGTGAAGCGAAATGTTCAATTTCGTCAAGCCCAGGGTAATGGAAGTCTACAATCTTACCACATGACTGACAAATCGTATGATAGTGTTTACTTGTAACAAAATCAAAACGGCTTGCATTATCGCCATATGTTAATTCTTGTACTAATCCGGATTCTTTAAATACACGTAAATTATTATAAACAGTGGCTACACTCATATTCGGAAATTTTGACTCTAATGATTTATAAATCTCATCAGCTGTTGGATGTGACATCGCTTCAATCAAATATTCTAAAATCGCATGACGCTGCGGTGTTATCCTAACGCCTGTTTTCTTGAGCGTGTCTAGCGCAGTTTCTAATTGCATTTCAGACATCGCCATGCACCCTCTTTCATAAGTATTCTTTAATTATAATCGTTATAATTAGTTTATCTAATATTAGTGGTTACTGTCAACTTCTTATACTCAAAATTAAAATACCACGCAGCTATTCTCAAATAGAAGCGTGGTATTGAAAATTAATAACCATTTTTTAAATTTACTTGGTTTGTGATTTGATCATAATCACCCTTACGATAGTGACGATAGTTTTCTTTAAAAATATCGAAACTTCTTTCAAGATAACGAGAAGACTGACTTGAGACATGTGGCGACACAGTTAGATTCTCTAAGTCGTATAGTGGTGAGTCTGATGGTAAAGGTTCTTGTTCAAATACATCACACACTGCATAGGCAATCTCTTTTTGTTGTAACGCTTCTATTAACACATTCGTCGCAACTAAATCGCCTCGTCCAAAATTCAAAAATAATGTGTCGGGGTTCATCGCTTTAAAATGATCTGCTGTTAATAAATATTTTGTTTCTTTTGTACTTGGCAAAACAGACAAAACAATCTCAGCTCGAGGTAATGTGTCTAATAATTGATTGAAAGCAATCATTTCATCCATATAATCTGCCTGTTTACCTGAACGATTACAACCAATTGTGTTTACACCGAAAGCTTGAAGTAAACGCCCCATCTCACTGCCAATTGCACCTGGTCCTAAAATAAGAGCTGTTGCACCATTTAACTCTTTTGAAGGCATTTTTCTTTTCCAATTATGTGCGCGTTGTTCTGCATAGATTGCCGGTAACGAACGATAATATGAAAGAATGTGTGCTAAAACGGATTCTGCCATCGGCTTTTTATGAATGCCTCTTACATTTGATACAATAATTTCGGTTTCGTCTAACTCTGCAAGCGGCATTTTCTCAATTCCAGCAGAAGCAACAAAAATCCATTTTAGATTTTTCATGGACTTCATATGCTCAGGCGTTAAGTCTTCTCCATATGTTACAAGAATCTCTGCTTCATTCAAATGATTGTTATCTACTTTTGTCTCATAGATGATTTGTTCTTCTGGCATGAACTGTTCTAAATCCTTTTTTAAATCTGGTCGTGGATCAAATGTGAAATAAATCATTCATTCTCACCTCTTAAAACTGCTGCTACTTTCGCAACATGATCTTTGACACGAACATTACGCCATTCTTCTTGAACAATACCTTCTTTATTAATTAAAAACGTCGAGCGTACAATTCCCATGTATTCTTTACCAAAATTCTTTTTCAGTTGCCATACACCATAGGCTTCTGCTACTTTGACATCTGTATCAACTAATAAAGAGAATGGTAAGTTATGTTTTGCGATGAATTTTTCATGTCGTTCAGCTGGATCTGGACTTACACCAAGAATGACAGCATCTAAATCTGAAAAATCTTCGTAAGCTGCAGCAAAATCACAAGCTTCTGTTGTACAACCAGGTGTCATGTCTTTTGGATAGAAGTATAAAATTACATTCTTTTTACCTAAGAAATTTTCTAACGCTACTTGTTCCCCTTTTTCATTTGGTAATGTAAATAAAGGTGCTTTTTTATTTTTCAATGATTCCATCTAAATCCCTCCATGAATTGAATTATTTCTATTGTAACAATATATTTGGTAAATATCGTGAATTTTATATACAATGAAAAAATAGTTGACCGTTTCTACAATATGATATAAAGTTACGACGATAAATAATGAAAGAGAGGTTACCCACTTTCACATGAAATTAGGTGCCCGGATATTAAAAACAGGTGTAGCAATTGTTTTCGCACTTTACCTAGCGAACTGGTTTGAACTACCTGCTCCTATCTTCGCAGGAGTCGCGGCAATCTTTGCTTTACAACCTTCCATCTATCGGTCTTACAAAACCATTATTGAACAAGTTCAAGGGAATCTAATCGGCGCTGTTATCGCCGTTATTTTCGGTCTTACATTTGGTCATTCCTATGTAGTCGTTGGATTTGCTGTTGTGGTGACACTCATCATTATGATGAAGTTCAAATTAGAAGGGAGCATCTCACTTGCTCTCGTAACGATTATTGTGATTATGGAATTTCAAGAAGGCTCTTTCATCGAGTTCGCGATGTGGCGATTTGTCACAGTCATGACCGGTGTACTTGCAGCATTCATCATCAACTTAATTTTCTTACCGCCTAAATACGAAGAAAGATTATTCACATCGATTAAGTATTTACAAACAGATATTATTAAGTGGATTCGTCTCGCTGTTCGTCAAGCATCTGAACATACATCAACAAAACAATCTTTACGTCGACTTCGCAAACAGTTCGAACGTGTAAATAATTTGTACAAATTATTTAAAGAAGAACGTGGTTATACAAAAAAAGCACGAAATATGAAACACCGTAAACTTGTCGTCTATCGTCAAATGTTAATTACGATGACGAAAAGTATCGAGGTATTAAATCGTCTTCACCTTCATGAAAATGAATTATCGCATCTTCCTGAAAAGTTCCATATTATGATTCAAGAACGTCTTGATTTCTTACTAACATATCACGAGCAACTATTGCTAAAATATACGGGTAAGTTAAAAGCTGAACATACGACTTGGATTGGCGAAGAAGAATTCTTACAACGTAATGAAGTCATGGATATTTTCGCGCAACATATCGTACATGAACATGCGAGTGAAAGTGAAGAAGAATTCTCAAGTTACCACTTGTTACACATTCTTTCACGCATTTTAGATTATGAAGAGAACTTAGAACATCTAAATACACTGATTACATCGTTCATTCAACACCATGCATCTGAATCGTTCAAAGAAGAAAATGAAGAAGTTATTTAAAAAAACCGAAATCGCGCCTTATGATGCGATTTCGGTTTTTCTGTTTTAATCTAATACTTGTACTTGGAATAAATCGTGATATGCTCCGCCTGCTTGCATAAGCTGTTGGTGCGTTCCATGTTCTTTTACTTCACCATGATCGATGAGCATAATTTGATTGGCATGCGTAATTGTCGATAAACGATGCGCAACAATTAATGTTGTACGATTATGCGCTAAGCGATCTAATGATTCTTGAATAAGTGCTTCGCTCTCCAAATCAAGCGCTGAAGTCGCTTCATCTAAAATTAAAATCGGTGGATTTTTTAAAAATACACGTGCAATAGCAACACGCTGTTTTTGACCGCCAGATAATTTCACGCCACGTTCCCCAACTAATGTGTCATAACCATCTGGGAATGACATAATAAAATCATGTGCGTTCGCTGCTTTCGCTGCTGCATAGACTTCTTCATCTGTCGCCTGTGGATTCCCCATCAAAATATTTTCTTTAATTGAGTCACTAAATAATACATTATCTTGTTGAACAATCCCGATATTTCGGCGTAAAGATTCAATCGTTAAATCACGTATATCTTGACCATCTATTTTAATCGACCCGCCTGTCACATCATAAAAACGTGGAATCAAACTAATGATTGTTGATTTCCCACCACCACTCATACCAACAAATGCAGCTGTTTGTCCTGGTTCAATCGTAAAGTTCAATTGATTTAAGACATTTCGACCGTCATCATTATACCGGAATGCGACATCATCAAACGTTACTTTACCTGCTACTTGTTGTAATTCTTTCGCATTTTCACGATCTGTAATGTCATACTTTTCATCCATTAATTCAAACATACGGTCCATTGAAGCAACAGATTGCGTTAAAGTAGTTGAAGAATTAACAAGGCGTCGAAGTGGATTATATAAACTATCAATATAGCCGATGAATGCTGCTAGTACACCAAGTGTTAAACTACCATGAATCACTTGATAACCTGCATAACCAATTACGGCTACTGGCGCCATACCTGTAACTGTATTAACAACCATGAATGTTTTCGCATTCCAACGTGTTTGGTCTAAAGCTTTTTCTAAAAAATTGCCATTTGCTTTTTTAAAAACACCTTGTTCATGTTGTTCCAGTGTAAAACTCGTAATGACACTCATTCCTTGAACACGTTCATGTAGATAACTCTGAACACCTGCTAAAGCTTTTGAACGTTCACGCGTTAACGTACGCAATTTTGTAAAGAAGAACTTTACGCTAATAACATAGAATGGCAACGCGATTAACGTTACAAGTGTTAATTTGAAATCCATGTATAACATGATACCAATCGCAATAACAACTGTCACAAGGTCAATCCAGACATTCATTAACCCCGTCACAATAAATTCCTTTGTCTGTTCTACATCATTAATGGTACGAGAGATAACATCTCCTACACGATTATTCGCATAGAATTTCTGACCTAATTTCTGCAAATGTCCATACATATTGGTTCGAATATCATAAAGCACACGGTTACTAATACGCTGTGCAAAATATTGACGGTAATATTCGATTGGTGGACGAACAATAAAGAATAAAAATGCCATGAAAATTATCCACATGAATAATTTTTTTGTCTTTTCATCCGGTGGTAAACCATCATTACTAATAACATCATCAATGATGACTTTAATTAATAACGGTATCGCTAAGGGAATCATGAATTTGATTACACCGAGGATAAAAGCAAATACGATATCCCATTTATACGGTTTTACAAATTTCATGTACCGTTTCATACTATCCATTTGGATCACTTCCTTTAAATTTCACACGACCTATTTTGTCGCAAAATTCATTATAAGTTTTATTTCGTAAATAGAAAAGGTTTAAAATTTTCCAGTCGAAATAAAAAAACGTTCTCAGAAACCGAATGGATTTCTAAGACCGTTCTCTCTTCTACGAGACTATGCGTTTTGTTCTTGTCCTTACTACTCTTCTTGCTGTTTAATCTGCTTATAAAATTCATAGCGATTCGTCCAAGCTTCAATAAAGTCCGGTGCAAAAGGTCCCCTTCTTTGTTGAATCCAGTTAATTAATTTGTTCACATTTGCTTTTAAAATACTATCGATAACTGGTGGATAATTCATCTCTTGTTTATGCTGTTCATACTCATCTTCATCTAATAATGTGTATGACATATCGGGAAAAATTTTCACATCCAAATCATAATCAATGTATTTAATCGCATTATGATCAAATACGAATGGCGAACTCATATTGCAGTAATAATAGACACCATCTTCACGCAACATACAAATAATATTAAACCACAGCTCTGTATGGAAATAAGTGATGGAAGGTTCACGCGTCAACCATGTTCTTCCATCTGACTCTGTCACCAATGTGCGCTCGTTTGCACCGATTAAAATCTTCGGTGTACTTTTGAGGACCATTGTTTCCTGCCATACACGATGAATTTGACCGTTATGCTTGTAGCTATGAATTTGTACAATGTCCCCTTCTGCTGGAATTGTCATTTTTAGCCCACCTTTGTGAAACGTAGTCATTTAAAGAACTTCTTTGTAACATTATATCAATGTAGACATTAAACGTGTAGCAAAAAAGTCATGTTCCACTAAAAACTTCAAATTCCTTCTTTTTCTAACATTTTAATTAAAGCTTTTTGGTATGCACGCGATACGATTGTAAAATCTTTTGCATCGGTACAGGTAATGGTAGATGTTCGATTTCATCTAATGTGAACCACTTACCCGACTTCGATTCGCCCTTAACATAGAAAGCTTTTAGATGCCAAACGATGTGTGAGAAGATATGTTTTAGTTCAACTAATTCTTCCTGACCATGTAATTCAATTTCATGTTCTTTTGTATACTGTGCAATGCCTGAATAATCTGCCGTTTGTTCGACCATTGGGAATTGCCACATATTCGCAAGAAGTCCTGTAGCAGGTCTTTGTTCCATACAAATCTGTCCTGCTTCATTTTCAATGACATACACATCATAATGCAATTTTTTCACTTTTGTTTTTTTCACTTTTACAGGTAACTCTGCTGTTCTTCCTTCTGCAAATGCGCCACAATAATCACGCACAGGGCAAAGTAGACATTTCGGAGAAGTAGGCGTACAAACTAATGCTCCTAATTCCATTAATCCCTGATTAAAATCAGATGGATGATCTGGATCAATTAAATCCATTACAGCTTTTTCAAATACTTTTCTTGTTTTCGGTAACGCAATATCATCTTCAATTAATAGCACACGACTTAATACACGCATCACATTCCCATCAACAGCATGTTCAGGAACACCGTACGCGATACTTAAAACAGCACCTGCCGTATAAGGCCCGACACCTTTTAATTTCGAAATTTCATCACGTGTATTTGGTACAATTGATCCGTAAGATTCAACGACTTCACGTACACCTGCTTGTAAATTACGCGCACGTGAATAATATCCTAATCCTTCCCACTGCTTTAATAAGAAGGATTCTTCCGCTTCAGCTAGTACTTCTGGAGTTGGGAACTTTTCTAAAAAATTTTCGTAATAAGGAATGACGGTGTCTACACGCGTTTGTTGTAACATCACCTCTGAAACCCAGATTTTATAAGGGTCCTTCGTTTTTCGCCAAGGTAAATCTCGCTTTTCACGTTGGAACCATTCGACTAAAAATTGTTGAAACTCTTTTTTGTATTGATATGACACTGGGGGCCTCCTTGAATTAAAATAAAGATAAATCGGGTATAGCAACTTTAAAAGGCGATTCGTATTGTAAGGAGTTGAAAAAATGGATACTGGGACTCACTTAGTTATGGGCATTACGATTAGTGGCCTGACATTTGCAGATCCAACCGTTGCAGCAAGTACTGCAACAGCGACAGCGGTTATCGCTGGCGTCATGTTAGGATCACAAGCGCCTGATATTGATACGGTATTAAAGCTTCGCAATAATGCCGTCTACATTCGTCATCATCGAGGGATTACACACTCGATTCCGGCAGTCTTTATTTGGCCTACATTAATCACACTTGTCCTATTACTGTTACTACCAGATGCCAATGTACTTCATCTCTGGTTATGGACTTTTTTTGCAGTCGCCTTACACGTATTTGTAGATATTTTCAATGCTTATGGTACTCAAGCTTTGCGGCCATTTACAAAAAAATGGATTGCGCTTGGGATTATTAATACGTTTGATCCGATTATTTTTGGATTGAATGTAATTGCCATTATGATTTGGGCATTCGGTGCTGATCCTGTCATCACGATGTCGATTTTATATGGCACACTCGTCATTTACTATATCATAAGAACTTGGCTACATCATGCTGTAAAGCAAGCTGTTCAAAATACCATTCCAGATGTAAAAGACATCTATTTATCGCCTACACGTTACTTCTTCCAATATCGTGTAGCAGCGAATTCCGATACACATCATTATGTTGCAAGAGCTTATGGACGTTCAATTACTTTGCTCGACAAATTTAAGATCGAGCCACTACCCGAAGAAGAACTTTTCGAAGTTGCTATTCAAGATGAAAATTTAAGAAGTTTTCTATCCTTTTCACCCATCTATCGTTTTGAAATTCGTAAAATCAAAAATAATTTAACCGAAGTGCGGCTAATCGATTTACGCTACCGTAGTAATAATCGCTATCCATTCGTTGCGGTAGCGCAAGTAGATGAACATTTAAAAGTCGTTAATTCTTATACGGGCTGGATTTTCTCAGAAGAAAAATTACGTTCGAAATTAGGTTAAAACTAAAAAAGCACAATGTGGATTAAATCTCATTGTGCTTTTTAACTATATAGAAAGAGGTGTTTTCAATCGACTTACTTCTTTTAGCAAAAGAACGTTTCCCTTTATTTGCTTTATTCCTTTTTTTATTTTTATTATTGTTAATTACACTCATTATTATTTTAAAAAATCAAAAGAAACTGTCCAAAGTGTTTGTCATTTGGACGGTCATCGTACTTAGCCTCTGTATCATTTTACTTTCCGTTCTTACACTTCTACTACTTTCTTTCGGTTATAACATGTAAAAAGTGAGATAGCGTATTCGACACGCTACCTCACTTTTTTAATTTAATAAATCTTTGTATTTTGGATTACGCGCTACAAATTCATGTAGTGTCGAACCATAACTTTCAATCCACTGACGTACCATTTTCTCTGTCATTTCTTCGCCCTTATATGAATAACCTGCTCGCGCATAAGTTGATTCAAAATCAGACCATAATAACTCAATCCATGTACGTGCCTTTTCTTCACTTAAATTCTCATTCGATTGTTGCAGTAACTCTGCCAACTCTTGAATTTTTGTTTTCAAGTTAAAAAGCCTCCTTCACATCTACTAACATCGAAATAGGAATCGCTTCGATTTGCTGTTCTCCGCCTAAACGATATCCCCATGCATATACTCCTTTTAAATAATCAATTTTAAAGAATACACCTGGGTCTCCTTGAATACGGTAGATTTCTCCGACTTTAAAATCTTCAGGGTTTAATAAAAAAGCTTGTGCTAAAATCGCTTTACGCTCGTATACTGCAAACTCATTTAGAATACCTAATTGTTCTGCACGACGCGCTTTTTCACGTAATGTCGCAATCAACTCGCGTAATTCAGTTGGTGTCATCTCACTATACTTTTTTTCCATTATTCCTGTTCCCTCTTCTCTATATACTGTTCAATCACTTCAGATGGAAAACCTTTTTGATACAAAGCTTGCTTAACACGCATACGAAGTTCATAGCCTTCATACTTCTGACTATATTTTCTCCAAACTTTCTCTCCTTGTAAATCAATCAGGCTGGTCCATTCATCTTCTTCTGGTTGAATGACAATCGTTTCAAGTACTTGTTGTACGATTGAAAAACTATATCCTTTTCGCACTAAAAATTCTTGCACTTTTTGTTTAATTTGACTTGGTGTTTTGCGTTGCTCTTGTCGTACTTTTTTCTCCGCAAGCTCCATCGCCATACTCAATTGCTCTTCTTCAGAAAAAGCTTCCACAACTTCTTGTTGTAACTTCGGATCGATTCCTTTTTGTTTTAAATCTTGTAAAATCGCTTTTGGTCCTTTTTTAGACGTGCGTTTTTTCGTTTCTGCGAGGGCTGTCGCATACGTTTCATCATTTAAAAAACCAAGTCGTGTTAATTTTTGAATGGCTTCTTGAATAACTGCCTCACCAAACTCTGCTTTCAGCAACTTCTGATGTACTTCATGCTCACTACGCATTTGATACGCTAAAAAAGATAAGGCCCGATTATAGGCTCGTGATACTTCATCATCAAAGGCAATCTCTCCAACCGCCATCTCATCAAGAGACTTCCCCTTCGTTAGACCGTACTGAATGATAATGGCTTCATCCACACTGAACGCATATTTCTCATCTAAATAAATATTATAGCGTTCTTCATTTCTTTTTTGTCGTGTAATTTTCGTAATCACGCGTGCCACATCATCACCTCCACCTTGCCTCTCATTATACATCTTTTCAACGTGACAACCCAGACCTTTTGATTGCATGTCTAAGTCAAATAAAGGGTACAATAAGGGAAACTAGAAAAAGGAATGATGTATTTTATGAAAATCGTTATTGCAGGTGGTAGTGGATTCGTAGGACAAGGGTTAACTGACTTTTACACGCAACAAGGACATGAGGTCATTATTCTAACTCGTAAACAAAGTCATCGTGTTGGGAATGTACAATACTGTCAGTGGTTACAACCAGATGCAAAACCAAATGAATTACTTGAAAATGCAGATGCCTTTATAAATTTAGCAGGTGTTTCATTAAATGAAGGCCGCTGGACAGATGAACGCAAAGAAGCCATCTTTAAAAGTCGTATGCAAGCGACTACTGAAATCATCCGAATCATTGAAGACCTTGAAAATAAACCAAAAGTATTAGTCAACGCAAGTGCAGTCGGTATTTATCCAACATCAAAAGCGGCTGTTTATACCGAGTCTTCTACACAAAAATCAACCGACTTTTTAGGACGTACGGTAAAGAAATGGGAAGAAATCGCAAAATGTGCGGAAGCCTATGGTGTACGAACTGTTTTCACACGTTTCGGTGTCATTCTAGGTTCAGGTGGTGGCGCATTAAAATTAATGGCCATGCCATATGATTTCTATATTGGCGGAAAACTCGGCTCAGGTATGCAGTGGGTATCATGGGTACACATTGATGATGTTGTCGGTGCAATTGATTTCGTTATTTCAGACGATACAATTTCAGGCCCAGTTAATGTAACCGCACCATATCCTGTTCGCATGGAACAATTCGGCAAAACAATCGCTGAAATTAAGCGTAAACCGCATTGGTTCCCGACACCAGCCCCTTTACTAAAAGCAGCGCTCGGTGAAAAAAGTAAGATGGTATTGGAAGGTCAAAATGTAAAACCAACTGTTTTATTAGAACATGGTTATACATTCCATTATCCAAAACTGTATGACGCCCTTTCAAATCTGCTATAATGGAGAAATGATTTTTGATTATGGCAAAAGGACGTGGCACGTATGGCACAAGAAACAATAATGGAAGTCGGCAAACGCATTCCATTGAATATAAAAAAATTAGGGATTAATGGCGAAGGAATTGGTTACTATAAGCGAAATATCGTCTTCATCCCTGGCGCGCTTGTTGGCGAAGAAGTTTACGCTGAAATTACGAAAGTGAGCCGAAACTTCTCAGAAGCAAAAGTATTAAAAGTACAAAAAAAATCCAAGCATCGTGTGACACCACCCTGCCCTGTTTATGAAGCATGTGGTGGTTGTCAGTTGCAACACATGACGTACGACAGTCAACTTGTCGCAAAACGTCATGTAGTATTACAAGCACTTCAAAAATATGTACCGAATCAAGCGAAGAAAATTAACGTGAAGTCAACAATTGGCATGGATGATCCATGGCACTACCGTAATAAAAGTCAATTCCAAGTGAGAAAACCAGGGAAACATGTAATGGCTGGACTATTTGCTGAAAATAGCCATAAATTACTCGACTTAAATGATTGCCCTGTTCAACATGAAATGACGACATTTGTAACGAATAAAACGAAAAAAATCATCGAGGCATTAAATATTCCTGTGTACGATGGTCTCTCAACAAAAGGTATTATTCGTACAATTGTGGTACGTGTCGGCGTTCGCACAGGTGAAGTTCAACTTGTCATTGTTACAACACGTAAAAACTTCCCGCAAAAAGAAGAACTGATTGAAAAGTTACAACACATTGATGAGCGTGTTGTATCCATTGTTCAAAATATTAATTCTGAAGATACATCGCTTATTTTCGGTGACGTTACACGTGTATTAGCAGGAAAAGAAACGATTCATGAGGAACTAGGTGAATTTGCATTTGATCTATCTGCACGTGCTTTCTTCCAATTGAACCCAACGCAGACGGTTCATCTATACAATCAAATTAAAAAAGCAGCGGCACTCACTGGTTCAGAAAAAGTTGTCGATGCTTACTGTGGTGTTGGAACAATTGGACTTTGGTTAGCGAAAGATGCGAGCGAAATTCGTGGAATGGATGTTATTCCTGAAAGTATCGATAACGCAAAACAAAATGCTGAAAATCATGGCATTCAACACGCCATCTATAAAACAGGCACTGCTGAAGATTGGTTAGCTCGTTGGCAAAAAGAAGGTTTTGTACCAGATGTCTTAACAGTAGACCCACCACGTACAGGACTTGCACCAAGCTTCATTGATGCCGTTCTAAAAATTAAACCAAAACGCTTTGTCTATACATCATGCAACCCATCAACACTCGCAAAAGACTTAGCACAATTAACGAAAATCTATCACATTGAATACATTCAACCTGTAGATATGTTCCCGCAAACAGCTCACGTTGAAAGCGTGACATTATTGACATTGAGAAAATAAAACTAAAAAGAAGATGGGACATACGTATAAAACACCATCTAATATGTGCATAAGAAAAAACGGAATCACGCTGCCATGTGGTTCCGTTTTTTCGTTGCGAACTCTAAATAAGGAAAATGAAATGTTCATCTTCTTTTTATTTATACATATGAAAATGAGATATTATATTGATGACCTATATCCTTTTTGATTTCTTCTGTTAATTCTAATCCAACTTGATTATAGTCTCGCTTGTTAAGTTCATATTCAAATGACGATTGATGGAAATTCCTTCCTAATACGTCTTCATATTTTTCTACCCATAACATTAACTTCTCTTTTATTAGTTCTGTTAGTGGAAACTCATCAATATCTAAATTATAACCACAAATACTGCACCATAGTGGATCTGTATAAAAATCTGCTTCTACTTTTATATGTGTTAATCTTTCGCAACTACAAAATTCATTCATATAATCTGCCTTCTTCCTCTATTATATTAAAATGATATTGTCGGTGTTCCTTGATGAAAATATAAGCGCCATTTTTCATGTTCATACTTCCAGATTGAACTGCGATTAGATCGACTTCCATTGTCAATCACCTCGGTTTGATATGTAATGTGAACAATCGTCGGTGCGAGTTGCTGAACAGAAAAATTTTTAATAATAAATGGACATGCCGCCGATCCTTTTGTATCTACGGAATCTAATTGCATCTCTTTATTATAAATACGTCCAGATGTTCCAAATTCAACAAAGTCATTTGATAATAACTCTTTAAAATCATCTGATCGCCCATACATTAATGTTTTTTCAAGGTGTAAAAAATAAGCTACTCTATCTCCCATCACTTTCATCTCCCTGCCTATACTTTCATCTTATTTTATATTAAAAACGTCAATTTTTTTACAAAAAAAGTCTAATAAATCATCACTTTCTCTCTTTCTAAAAGAAAATGCTATTTAAAAACAAAATTTCTTATACCTTCTTTTTCCAAATATGTTGATTTATTTTTTAAGTGAATACATAATAGATATATTGACACATCTTATTAGGAGGTAACTGTGAAGAAAATACTAAATTCAATTTATTGGAAAATTATGCTGAATTCTTTACTCCTTATGCTGATTCCTTGTTTAATCATCGGAATCGTAAGTTTCATCAACGCAAAAAATAGTATGAATGAATTAGGCGAAACGATTGTAAAAAACAGTGTGACCTCGACATTGCAATTGATCGATGGATACAACCAAAAAGTCGAATCAGGTGAGTTATCACTTGAAGAAGCACAGGAAAAAGTGAAAGAAGTAACGATTGGACAAAAGAATGATAAAGGCCTTCGTCCGATTACGAATAAAACAGATTTAGGTGAGAGTGGTTACATCTTCTTCTTAGAAAAAGACGGTATAATGATTGGTCACCCTAATATTGAAGATAAACAGTCATGGGATTTACAAGATAGTAGCGGACAATATTTCATTCGTAATATTATTAAAACGGCTGAAAAAGGTGGCGGTTTTACATCGTATCCATTCCACCTGCCAGATAATATGGATAAAACGGCTGATAAAATTACATACTCAAAAGTCGATCCGAATTGGGGATGGATTGTTGCAGCCAGTTCATACAAAAAAGACTTTAATGCACCTGCGAATCAGTTATTATTAATGATGTCTATTGCTCTTGTCATTTCATTAATTATTGGTTTCTTCTTAACATTACGTTTAGCTCGTACATTCGCTCGTCCTATTCAGAAACTAACAGCTAAATTAAAAGAAATCGCGAGTGGCAATTTATCAATTCCTTTAGATGAAGTAAAACGTGAAGATGAAATCGGTCAATTGAATAATCACTTTAATAGTATGGTAGTTAGTTTAAAACAGCTGATCCAAGATGTTGATACATCCATCGTAGAAATTCGTGATACATCAACGAGTTTAACAGCTATTTCTGAAGAAGCAGCTGCTTCAACAGATGAAATCTCAAATAGTGTTCAAACAATGTCTGAAGGTTCGCATAAACAATTAGCTGACAGCCAATCAACAAAACAAGCGACAGATCATTTAACAGAAGAGATTACAGAACTTCATGAAAAGAACCAACATATGTTACAAACATCAAATACGATGGAAAAAGCAAATGCGAATGGTTTAACACAACTTTCAATTCTTCAAGAGAAGTCGAATGAATCAGCAAAACTAGTACAACATGTGCAAGACGTATTCCACAATCTATCGTCTAAAATGAAAGAAATCGAAAATATTATCACATCGATTAATATGATTTCTGAACAGACGAATTTATTAGCGCTGAATGCTTCAATCGAAGCAGCACGTGCTGGTGAACATGGTAAGGGATTTGCAGTTGTAGCAGAAGAAGTGCGTAAACTAGCTGAGCAAACTGCTTCTTCGACAAAGAGTGTACAAAATACGTTAAAAGGCATTGAAACAGAAACGATGAATGCAAATACTGAAATTAATCGCACAGCTGCAATTGTTCAACAACAAAACGATGCGGTAACACATACAGGTACATCTTTCGAAGAAATTCAAAAAACAGTCGCTTCAATTCAAACAGCCATTACAGAAGTGAACCAAAGTGTGCAACAACTCATGACACAAAAAGACGTCATTGTAACTTCTGTTGACCATAGCGCGCAAATTAGCCAGCATAATGCTGCTGCTACTTCAGAAGTATTTGAGTCGATTGAAGAACAACAAAAAGTTGTTCAAATTGTGGCTGAGTCTGCAACTGATTTATCGGATCAGATTGGCTTATTAAAACAAGCGATTAATCAATTTAAAATTGATTAGCATACAAAAAAGAGGTGGGGAATTTTCCCTACCTCTTTCTTTATACTGCCTTTTTATTTTCCTTACCGAAAATTAATGCGATGAAGAATACGGATAATACAAGTCCTGCAATTAATAAGAGGAAGCTTGCATTCACATATTGTACATACGCACCACCTAAGAATGGTCCTGCTAAACTACCAACACTGAAGAAAATACTACATAGTAAGTTCCCTGTTGGTAATAGCTCTTTCGGTGTTAAATCAGTCATATACGAGATACCGAGAGAGAATACAGAACCACAGAACATACCAGCTAATAAGAAACTAATTAAAATAATCCACTCAGATGATTCGAAAAAGCTACCAAATAAAAACATTAAACCGCCACCACCGAGTGCAATGAGCGATACTTTTCGTCTACCAATGCGATCACCAAGTGTTCCAAGTGGTACTTGTGTTAGAATACCCCCTACTGAAAAAGCAGATAGTGTAAAGGCAAGCATCGATAAATCAAAGTGATTTCTTACTGCATAGACTGGGAAGATGGCATTTAATGAAGATTCTAAAAAGCCATATACAAGCGGTGGTAAAAATGCGACCCACGCGTATTTCATCGCACGTTTATAGCGCACGAATGTGTTTCCATGTTGATTCACTTGAATCGGTTCTGGTTTTTCATTTTTCAAGAAGAAAATTAGTGACCAAGCTGCTAAACATAGTAATGAAGAAACAATGAATGGCAATGCTTCATTAATTTCGACTAATGGAACGAATTGAGGACCAACAGCGAAACCAAGACCGAATGATAAACCGTAAATTGCGACATTCTTCCCTAACTTTTCAACTGGTGCTGTCGTTGTAATCCATGTTTGCGTTGCATAATGAAGTGCATGATCTCCAATCCCGATAACTAATCGTAGAATGAACCAAAATAATACACTCTTCCATAATGGAAATAAAAATAATGAAGCAAATACGAGTGCCCCACCTGTAACGATGACAGGCTTGTAGCCAAAACGACGTAAAGGTTGTTCAACGAATGGTGCAATGAGCAATGTTCCTATATATAAACCTGTGGCATTTAAACCATTGAGTGAGGAAGCAACACCATCTTTTTCAAAAATGATTGAAATAAGCGGCAATAACATTCCTTGAGAAAAACCCGAAATCGACACGATGATGACTAATATCCAAAAACGTTTTTTTGCAATATCGTTATTTTTCACCAAGTTTCTTCCTTTCTACAGATAAATTTGCTTATAAATTGAAAGCCGAAACATATCGTATCATATTTTAGTCCTAGTAAATATACATTCATGTATAAACGGAAAATTCGGATAATAATGAGCTCTGTTTGGATTTGCTAAAATGTTATAAATCCGTTATTCTAGCAATGAAACGAGGTGTACTGATGGGTAAATCAATTACAAATAAAGATCAGCAAGTAAGCTATTTAAAAGAACGTCTGCAAATTTTCATGGAAGTACTAGACGCAATCGACCCTGAAACGACTGAGTTAGAAGATATCGATCGTTTAATTGCCATGGTAGATGATATCGAAGTAAAAATGGATACATTTAAAAACCGCACGGATTCAGAAGAAAAAGAATAGATAAACGAAACGAGGACAATCGATTACAGTCGAATTGTTCTTTTTTTGTTCACACTTTTCCTGTCTATGTTGCATACAATTTTCTGAAAAAATCACTGCATTTCTATATATTCTCTTTTTCTCCCATCTCAGACACGTTATAATATAAAATGATTCACATAAAACCTTTTGAGGGGGACTTTTTATTATGAATTTACAAAACCTTGAGAATAGCATTTATAAGTTAGTAACAGAAACATCTACTAACTTACCAAAAGACGTTCGTCGTGCTATTAAAAAAGCGAAAGAAGCTGAAAATGCTGGAACTCGTGCTGCAATGAGTTTAGACACAATCGCAAATAATATTTTCATGGCAGATGATAATGTATCACCAATTTGCCAAGATACAGGTCTACCAACATTTAAAATTAAAACACCTGTTGGCGTAAACCAAATCGAAATTAAAGAAATGATTAAAAAAGCAATTGCACAAACAACTGCTGACGCAAAACTACGTCCAAACGCTGTTGATTCATTAACAGGCGCAAATAGCGGTGACAACCTTGGCGAAGGTGTTCCAGTTATCAAGTTTGAACAGTGGGAAAAAGATTACATCGAAATGAAGTTAATCTTAAAAGGCGGCGGCTGTGAGAATAAAAATATTCAATATAGCTTACCAACTGAATTAGAAGGTTTAGGTCGTGCTGGTCGTGACTTAGACGGTATCCGTAAATGTATCTTACACTCAGTTTACCAAGCACAAGGTCAAGGCTGTTCAGCAGGCTTCATCGGTGTTGGAATCGGTGGCGATCGTTCATCTGGATACGATTTAGCAAAAGAACAATTATTCCGTCACGTAGATGATGTGAATCCAAATGAAGACCTTGCGAAATTAGAAGAATATGTTGTTAAAACAGCGAACACATTCGGTATCGGTACAATGGGCTTCGGCGGTGAAGCAACATTACTTGGTTGTAAAATCGGCGTTATGCACCGTATCCCTGCTTCATTCTTCGTATCAGTAGCGTACAACTGTTGGGCATACCGTCGTATGGCTGTTAACATCAACGCTGAAACTGGCGAAATTATGGAATGGCACTACCAAGACGGCGAAAAAATCAGCTTTGAAGAAGAAGCAAAAGCTGAAACAAAACAACAAGGTGAAGTTGTAAAATTAACTGCACCAATTACAGAAGAAAAAATCCGTTCATTAAAAGTTGGAGATGTTGTTCAAATTTCTGGTCGTATGTACACAGGACGCGACGCAATCCACCATCACTTAATGAGCCACGATGCACCAGTTGATTTAGATGGTCAAATCATCTATCACTGTGGTCCTGTAATGGCTAAAGATGAAGATGGTAACTGGACTGTAAAAGCAGCTGGACCAACAACTTCTATTCGTGAAGAACCATACCAAGGCGACATCATGAAAAAATTCGGTATTCGCGCAGTAATGGGTAAAGGCGGCATGGGTCCAAAAACACTTGCAGCATTAAAAGAACATGGCGGCGTATACTTAAATGCAATCGGCGGTGCTGCTCAGTACTATGCTGACTGTATTAAATCAGTAGATGGTGTTGATTTACTTGAATTCGGTATTCCTGAAGCAATGTGGCACTTAGGTGTTGAAGACTTCACAGCGGTAGTTACAATGGATTCTCACGGTAACTCATTACATGCAGATGTTCAAAAATCATCACTTGAAAAATTAGCAGATCACGCTGAACGCGTATTCTAATAAACAAATCGAAGTCGTAACGATTCATTTCGTTACGGCTTTTTTTATATTATTACCTAATCATTAATGATAATCATTCTAATTTAAACCCTCTATCTAATTGATAATCAATGTCATTTTCTCATTTAGTTGACTTTTAACCTCTCTTTTTTTATAATAATTATAAATTAATAAAAAGAAATAAGTCGAACTAAAATCATTGATATTTAAGCTTTTAAGTGATTTTATATCCATTTCGATAATGATATCCATTCTCAAGGAGGTAAGAAGAATGACAAAAACAAATGAATCGTTAATTGAGAAAATGAAAATACACCATGAAATGATTGCAGCCCTATTATCAGGTGTACTTATTTTAGTGGCATGGATTCTAAGCAAAAATATTGGCGAGACTACATTAGTAGTTGTTTTATACTTAGCTGCATTCATTATTGGTGGCTTTGCAAAAGCAAAAGAAGGTATTGAGGAGACAATTAAAGAAAAAACCTTAAACGTCGAATTATTGATGATTTTAGCTGCAATTGGCTCAGCAATTATCGGTTATTGGACAGAGGGTGCCATCTTAATCTTCATCTTCGCAGTAAGTGGTGCAATGGAAACTTATGCGATGAACAAAAGCCATAAAGAGATTTCAGCACTAATGGACTTACAACCTGAAGTCGCAAACTTACTATTAGAAGATGGTACAACAAAGCGTGTACAAGTTTCTGAATTACAAGTTGGGGATCGTCTATTCATTAAACCAGGCGAACGTGTGCCAACAGATGGTGTAGTCGTTGAAGGGATTTCAACAATTGATGAATCAGCGATTACAGGTGAATCAATTCCTGTAACAAAACAAATTCAAAACGAAGTATTCTCTGGTACAGTCAACTTAACAAGTACATTAATTGTCGAAATGACAAAACCAAATACAGATTCACTTTTCTCAAAGATTATTGAATTAGTACAATCAGCTCAAAGTGAAAAATCACCTTCTGAACAATTCATCGAACGTTTTGAAGGAACGTATGTCAAAATTGTTTTAGCCGTTGTAGGTCTTATGCTCTTCCTTCCCCACTATTTATTAGATTGGGACTGGAACACAACATTTTATCGCGCGATGGTATTACTAGTTGTTGCTTCTCCATGTGCGCTTGTTGCAGCGATTACACCTGCAACACTATCAGCAATTTCAAGTGGCGCTCGTAGTGGTGTTTTATTCAAAGGTGGTCTACACATCGAACATTTAAGTGCATTGCGTGCTATTGCTTTTGATAAAACAGGAACATTAACACAAGGTAAACCAGTAGTAACAGATTTCGTCACTGCAGATGGATTAGATGAAAAAGAATTGCTTGCGATGTTAGCAGGGATTGAATCACAATCTAATCACCCACTTGCAATCGCAATTACAACGTATGCAGAAGAACAAAATGTATCTACTTTCCGCAAAGCGCAAATTGAAGACATGCCTGGTTGGGGATTAAAAGGAACAATTGATGGCACAGTGTATC
The DNA here is from genome assembly GCF_001534765.1 of Kurthia sp. 11kri321. NCBI lineage: Bacteria > Bacillati > Bacillota > Bacilli > Caryophanales > Caryophanaceae > Kurthia > Kurthia sp. 11kri321. The sequence continues at coordinate 440,170 of NZ_CP013217.1, read as the reverse complement.
AAGTTGGTAAACCTGAATTCGTCGGTTTTGAACGTGTTCATGCATTTAAAAACAATCTAGCAGATCAATTAACAAACGAAGGTAAAACAGTCATCTTCATGGCAAATGATGAAGGGATTGTAGCATTAGTTGCCCTAAAAGATACTGTACGTGAACAGTCAAAACTTGCGATTCAACAGTTGAATGAAATGGGTATTCACACAGTTATGCTAACAGGTGATAACCATAATACAGCTAACGTCATTGCAAAAGAAGCTGGCGTTGAACAAGCGATTGCGGAATGTCTACCGGATACAAAAGTAAAACATGTAAAAGAATTAATGGAAGAATATAAATTCGTTGGTATGGTTGGTGATGGCATTAACGATGCGCCTGCTCTTGCAACAGCAACAACAGGAATTGCGATGGGTGAAGGAACAGATGTAGCACTTGAAACAGCAGATGTCGTACTGATGAAAAATGATTTATCAAAAATTCCTCATGCCATTAAACTAGCACGTAAAATGCAACGAATCGTGAAACAAAATATTATCTTTTCTATTTCTATTATTATGTTATTAGTTATCTCTAACTTCTTGCAAATTGTTAACTTACCACTCGGTGTTATCGGACATGAAGGTAGTACGATTCTAGTTATTCTAAATGGTTTGCGTATGTTACGCACAAAAATTTAATAAAAAAAAAGAGCAACCTCTTTATTTTAGAGGTTGCTCTTTTTCCGTTAAATTGAAGATACTTTTGTTGAAATTTTACCTTTTTCTTCTTGCTTAGATACTTGATCCATTCTTCGCATCTTCTGTTCAGTTCTTCTTTGTGTCGCTACATTTAACTGTCCACCAATCACTAATACAATACCAATAATATAAAGCCATAACATTAAAATAATAATTCCTCCAATACTGCCGTATGTTTTGGAATAATTGGCAAAATTACTGATATAGAATGAAAAACCATATGACACAGCAATCCAAGCAGCAGTGGCAAAAATAGCTCCTGGAATGACACTTTTTAAATATAACGGCATATTCGGTGCCACCCAATAAACAATTATTAATACACTTGCTATTAAAATAGGTGGTAAAATAATTCGGACGTATTGCCAAATTATTAAAAAGTTATCTCCTAATCCAATTTCATTAAACAAAGTTTTTCCAATAGTTTGCCCAAATACAGGTAAGACTAAAGCTACAATAATTAACACAATAAACATCAAGGTTAAAATAAGTGACATTCCTCTAGCAATTAAAAAAGGTCTTGTTTCTTCAATTCCATAAGAGCGATTTAAACTCTTGATAAGTGCATTTACTCCATTGGATGCAGACCATAAAGTCGCAATAATACCAATGGATAATAAACTTCCACTACGCGTATCCAAAACTTCTCTCAATGTGGAACTAATCAGATTATAGGTTTCAGACGGTAACGCTGTTTCTAAAAATACAAAAACTTGTTCTGGACGCAAATTTAAAAATGGAACAAGCGTTAAAATAAAAATAAGTAATGGAAATAATGATAGAAGGAAGAAATAGGCCAGTTGTGCTCCTGAACTTGATACATCTGCTTTTTTTATACCTTCTATTACGCCTTTTATATATCCTTTACGCGTTGTGTAATCGAGTTCATCTACTTCTGTGTCACGTTGTCTCTTTTTCACTTGCATCATTTTTAAACGCTCGAACATTTCAGATGAATGTTTAACTTTTGCCTTCCTCGCCATATAAACCTCCCCCTTCTTAAAGTTTATAGGTGAATGACATCTTCAGCTTTTTTCACATCGTCCACACCTTGATTCGTTACCTCTTTCGCAATTTTTACTTCTTCCGTCAATTTAGGTGTTTCTCTAAATTCAGCAATTTTTTCCAAATAGTAATCTTTATTCTCCATTACCATTTCTACAATGCCCTGCACTTTGCTAAATTTCTCTGTTGCTTTTTGTTTTAGCTCATCACGATTGTAATAGTAATATTGTGCATCTGTTTTTAAGTTCGTTACTTTTTGTACTGCTTTTTCTCGTGTTTCGCGATTCATTAAGCTTACTGCTGCTCCAATTGCTGCTCCCGCTAAAATACCATACACTAATTTTTTTCCCATATTTATCTCCTCCGGTTTTTTATGTATTTCCTAATCCCAATTATAGTACCCTTCTCCTTTGTGAGTAAACCGTTATGCTAGCATACATTCTATTATAACAAATAGTTATAATGTAAATTCATTTTAGGTATTGACAATTTAACAGAATTTTATGAAAATAGTTATATGCTTTAATTTTTCCATTTTAAAGAAAAATTACATTTTTAGGGGGTAATTCAATGGGGGCTTTGGGAGATAAGTTAAATGCATTTTTAGGCGAGGTTTCAGGCGTGTTATGGGGGATACCGCTAATCGTCTTAATTTTAGGGACAGGGATCTACTTAACAATTCGTATTGGTTTTTTACAAATTCGTTTGTTACCAACTGCTTTAAAATTAGTATTTTCAAAAAACCATGACAAATCGGCTGAAGGGGATATTTCACAATTCCAAGCACTGACGACAGCTTTAGCTGCGACAGTTGGAACAGGTAATATTGTCGGGGTAGCCACTGCTGTTATTCTAGGGGGACCAGGAGCAATTTTCTGGATGTGGGTAGCTGCAATATTAGGTATGGCAACAAAATACGGTGAGGCACTATTAGCCGTAAAATATCGTGTGAAAGATGAAAAAGGACAAATGGCTGGCGGACCGATGTACTATTTAGAGCGTGGTCTAAAGCAAAAATGGCTAGCTGTTCTATTCGCTTTCTTCGGTGTTATCGCATCATTTGGTATCGGTAATGGTACACAATCGAACTCAGTTGCTGGTGTTGTAAGTAACACGTTCAACGTTGCGCCTTGGATTACAGGTATTGTATTAACCATTGTTGTAGGGTTAGTTATTTTAGGTGGTATTTCATCAATCGGTAGCGTAACAGCTGTATTTGTACCGGTTATGGCAATTTTCTATTTACTTGCTGGTTTAATTGTAATCTTTACGAACATTACAGATGTACCCGCTGCTTTTGGTATTATTTTTAAAGATGCATTTTCATTCTCTGCTGCTGGTGGTGGTGCTGTCGGTGCTGCGATTCGTTACGGGGTTGCACGTGGGATTTTCTCAAACGAAGCTGGTCTTGGTTCTGCACCAATCGCTGCTGCTGCTGCAAAAACAGACTTACCAGGTCGTCAAGCTTTAATCTCGATGACACAAGTATTCTTAGATACCATCTTAATCTGTTCAATTACAGGTTTAACAATCGTTATGTCAGGTGTTTATACAAATAAAGATATGGCAGCGAACGAATTAACAACTGCTGCATTTGATACATTCCTAGGCGCATGGGGTCCATATGTTGTAGCAATCGGTCTTGTATTCTTTGCTTCTTCAACAATTATGGGTTGGGCTTACTATGGTGAGAAGTGTCTACAATATCTTGTAAAGACACCAATCGCTGGGACAATATATCGTATCATCTTCGTATTATTTGTTTATGTAGGTGCAACATCATCTCTTGATCTTGTATGGACATTCTCGGATGTAGCGAACGGCTTAATGGCAATTCCTAACTTAATCGGTCTTGTCGGTTTATCAGGTGTTATTGTAGCTGAAACACGTATTATTCAAAAAACATTAAAAGAAGAAAAATTAGCATTACGTGCTAGTAAATCTTAAATCAAATTGTCATTGACAATTGTCTGTATGAATGGAATTATAAAAGGTAACCAACTTTGAAAGGTAGGGGTTCCTTTTGGATTTAACAACACCATCTACAGAAAATATTCACTTCATGATTGAAGCGATTAAAGAAAAATTACGCATGGTCAATGCAGATGCCATGAAGCCTGAAAACTTCGACACAGAGAGTTACGAAGATCTTGTGTACTTATATGAATTAGTACATAAACGTGATGCTTTTAGTCCAAGTGAAATGCAAGCAATCGTAGCAGAACTTGGTTCACTGCGTAAATAAGCAAAAGAAGTGCTTTGGGATTTTCCCATTGTACTTCTTTTTTTATGTACTATATCTAACCAATAAAAAGAGGCTGGATTTTACTCCACCCTCTTTTTCTATTTACTATTTGTTTGTTCATATGATGAACCATCTTCTTTTACTAAAGGCTGCACAAGAACCTCTACACGACGGTTTTTAGCTTTTCCCTCTGCTGTATCATTCGATGCAACAGGATTGTTCTCACCATATCCTTTGGCGCTGAAATAAGCAGGATCTAGTTCTTTATTCGAATTTACAAGTAAGGTTAAAAAGTTTACTGCACGAATTGCACTCAACTCCCAGTTTGAAGAAAACTGACTACCCGTAGTTGGTACTGTATCTGTATAACCTGACACGACAACCGAACGTTTTGGTTTTAAATTAAGTACTTTCGCCAAATCTTTTGCAATATATTCATACTTAGATGAGATGACGGCCTGACCTGGATCAAATAGAACACTTGCTTTAATCGTAATGAGTAGACCATCTTCTGTCATCTTTGTATCGAATTTTCCTTCTAATTCTTTACTTGCGATATATTGTTCCACATCTGTTTCAATTTCTTTTAACTGACGTTGGTCTTCTTGATACGCACTTAATGTTTCACTATTTGGCGTATCTGTTTCGACAGGTGATGGATTATCCATAACGCCTGAACCACCATCAAATACTGTACTAAATACAGCGGATAATTGTGATAACTTCTTCACATCAACCGATGAAGATGCAAACAATACAATAAAGAGTGCTAGTAATAGCGTTAAAATATCTGCATATGGAATTAGCCAAGACTCTGGAATATGTTCCTCATGTTTTTTATGTTTTTTAGCTTTCTTTGCCAAGGCCATCCGCCCCGCTTTCGCCAATTATTTTAGCACGTTCACTTTTCGGTAAGTATGATGCCAATTTTTGTTCGATTACGCGAGGAGCCTCCCCTTCTAATACTGAAAGGATACCTTCTATAATCATCATCTTCTGTTTTACTTCAACAGCTGACTTTCGCTTTAGTTTATTTGCGAATGGATGCCATAATACATAACCTGTAAAAATACCGAGTAATGTTGCAACGAAGGCAGCTGAAATCGCTAAACCTAACTTTTCAACATCATCTAATTCTTTTAACGCTGCAATCAGACCAATTACAGCCCCTAATACACCTAGTGTCGGCGCGTAAGTACCCGCCTGTGTAAAAATTTGCGCTCCCGCACTATGACGTTCTTCCATTGATTCTACTTCTTCTGTTAACACATCGCGTATGTAATCTGCATTTTGACCATCAATTGCTAATGTTAAACCATTTTTAAGGAATGAATCGTCTACTTCATCCACTTTACTCTCTAAGGCAAGCAAACCTTCTCGACGAGCTAAATCTGCCCAACTTGAGAATAATTGAATAATTTCTAAATCACTTACTAATTTTTTATCCTTAAATAAAACACCAAATAATTTTGGTATGCGCTTTAGCTCACTCATTGGGAAGGCAATTACAACAGTAGCAATCGTTCCTAAAATGATAATAAAGAGCGCCGCTGGATTAAGTAAGGCATCCGGTGTTACACCCTTAAAGAACATCCCTACAATAAGAGAGACAAGTCCAAGTATAATCCCTATAACTGATGATATATCCATTTCAGAACCTCCAAAGTCGTCATTCTTCTTTATATTTCGGTGTAAATTCTTAAATCTTAATAAACATCTACTACATTCATTGGATATTTCATGAAAATTTCTATGTACAAACGTTCACTGCCAAATTACATATAATAGAGTGTTTAGTACCAGTTGTTATTATTCTTTTGATTTTATATGTTTAACTTGATTCGTTACCCGAAATAGTTGAAAATAGAATAGAAGTTTCTATTAATTCTATATTAACAAAGGATGGGTTTAAATGTTACGTTTTCAAGAAAAATTAGAAAATTATGCAGAACTTTTAATTCGTGTTGGATCAAATCTTCAACCAGATCAATATCTATTTATTGATGTGACAGTTGAGAATACAGAGCTTGCTCAAGCATTAGCTAAAAAAGCATATGAAGCAGGCGCAAAACAAGTATTTGTACATTATGATGATGATGTTATTAGTCGTTTACATTTTGAACATGCACCACTTGAAGAATTCAATCACTTCCCTATTTGGCAAACAGTTGAAAAAGAATGGCTAGCTGAACATGGGGCTGCTTTTATTAAAGTAAAATCATCTAGTCCTGACTTATTAAAAGGTATTATGCCAGAAAAAATTGCGGCATTCCAAAAAGCTGCAGGTCAAGGATTAGAAAAATATCGTCAAGCTTCACAAGCAAACAAAATTAGTTGGACTGTCGCTGCAGCACCTTCGAAAGACTGGGCTGCTATGATGTTTGCCGACTTACCAACTGAAGAACAAGTTCCTGCTCTATGGGAAGCTATTTTTAAAGCGACACGCGCTGACTTAGAACAACCTGTTGAAGCTTGGCAAGCACATGATGAACAGCTTAGTACGAAGGTAGATGAATTGAATCGTTATCACTTCCACAAGCTTCACTACACAGCACCTGGTACTGATTTAACAATCGAATTACCTGAACACCATATTTGGAGCGGTGGCGGTAGTAAGAATGAAGCTGGTTTTGATTTTATGGCGAATATCCCAACTGAAGAAGTTTTCACAGCGCCTTTTAAAGACGGTGTAGATGGCTATGTAAGCAGTACGAAACCATTAAGCTACGGTGGAACAATTATTGACAACTTTAAAATTACTTTTGAAAATGGTCGTATTGTAGATATATCAGCTGAACAAGGTGAGCAAGTATTAGAGGATTTAGTTGCAACAGATGAAGGATCTCACTTCTTAGGTGAAGTAGCACTTGTACCACATGATTCACCTATTTCAAACTCTGGTCTCCTTTACTACAACACACTATTCGATGAGAATGCTTCAAACCATTTAGCGATTGGTAGTGCCTATGCTTTTTGTGTAGAAAACGGAACAGAAATGTCACAAGAAGAACTCGCAAAAGCAGGATTAAATCGCAGTATGACACATGTCGACTTTATGATTGGTTCTGGTGATATGCAGATTGATGGTATTACAAAAGAGGGTGAACGTATTCCTGTATTCCGTAAAGGAAATTGGGCATTTTAATCTCTAGTGGAAACATTTAAAAGAACGTTTCGTCTTTAAGACGAGGCGTTTTTTTATATGACATCATAAAAAAGCAATTTTTTATTAAAATGTAGGATAAATATTTTTTCTTCTTCTAACACATTTAGCGCATTTTAAAAAATTAAATAGTAGACTTTTATCCTAATAAAAGCCTTTACATATTGATATATCAACAACTCTATTTTTATTTCCTTTTTTATCCTTCATATTTAAACTATCATTCCCTTTTTTCTTCATTTATACTATTAAAACGACTGATTTGTTATTTTTTTATCATATTAGATATTTATATAAAGCTAGAGGAGGCGTTGTTTGATGTTTACATCTTCAGCTCTTGGAATTGATTTAGGTACAGCGAACACATTAGTGTACGTAAAAAATAAAGGTATTATTTTGAATGAGCCATCTGTCGTGGCTGTCAATACAACGACAAAACAAGTAATTGCGATTGGTCATGAAGCCAAAGCAATGATTGGAAAAACACCACCGAATATTACAGTATGTCATCCACTTAAAGATGGTGTCATTGCAGATTTTGATATGGCAACTGCTCTTTTAAAAACGATTTTAGATCGCGTCTTTAAAGACAAAGGACGATTTAAAAAACCGAACATCGTTATTTGTGCACCTTCTGGGGCAACATCGATTGAGCGTTTAGCTATTCAGGATGCTGCACGCCAATGTGGAGCTAAAGAGGCATTTTTAATTGATGAACCTGTTGCTGCAGCTATTGGGGCAGAGTTACCTGTAAACGAGCCTACAGCGAGCGCAATTGTTGATTTAGGCGGTGGTACAACTGAAGTTGGAATCATCTCATTAGGTGGTATTGTAACAACGGCAACTGCCAAAATTGGTGGCGACTCAATTAACGATGATATCATTCACTATCTACGCAAAGAATTCAATTTATTAATTGGTGCTAAAACTGCTGAAGAAATCAAAATTGAGATTGGGCATGCACCAATTGAACATGCAGTAGCACAAATGACCGTAACAGGACGTGACTTAGTCACAGGATTACCACGTAGTATTACAATTGATTCGATGCAGCTACAAGATTGCTTATCTGAAACATTCCAAGCGATTTTAGAACTGATTCGTCGTACTCTAGAATCTTGTCCACCAGAACTTGCTGGTGATATTGTAGAACGTGGTATCGTTCTTGCTGGCGGGACATCTTTACTACAAGGATTAGATGAATGGTTAGCAAATGAACTATTTATTCCAGTTTACAGAGCACAATCTCCTCTTGAAGCGGTTGCGATTGGTACAGGTCTCTCAACAGAAACACTACATTACCTTAAATAATCGTTCTTTTTATGCATTTTTACCATAAACGTTTAATTTTTTACTTTTTTTAGATAAAATTAAATGTGGGAGGGGAGTTTGTAATGAGAAAATTAGATGAGATTTTAGAGTTTAACAAAAAGTTTGTAGAAAACCAAGATTATGTATCATATGTATCGGATGTAGTACCGAATAAAAAGTTAGCAATTGTAACTTGTATGGATGCACGCTTAATTGAATTATTACAAAAAGCAATCAACATTAAAAATGGTGATGCGAAAATGATCAAAACAGCGGGGGCACAAATTAATAATCCATTCGGCAGTATCATGCGAAGTGTACTAGTTGCAGTCTATGCTTTAAAAGCAGAGGAAGTACTTGTAGTTGGACACAAAAACTGTGGTATGAATTCAATGGATCCATCAAAAGTTATCAACGAAATTAAATCACGTGGGGTAGATGACAAAACGTTTGAAATCATCTCACATACAGGAATTGATGTTGAGGATTGGTTAAAAGGCTTCACTGATTTAGAAGAAGAAGTGAAACGCAGCGTAAATGTTGTACGTAATCATCCTTTAGTCACAAAAGATGTACCTGTACATGGTTTAATCATTGATCCAAAAACAGGCGAACTTGAACTTGTAACAAACGGTTACGACCTATAATAATAAAAAGAACCGCTGCCTTGATAAGACAGCGGTTCTTTTTTAAAATTTCTTTTTAAATTGTCTTTTCCACTTATACCAAAGTGTCTTACCTTTTCAATGTTCCTCTGCGAGCTTCGCATATAGATAATGATCTACCCATACACCATTAATATAAAGTAATTGTTTTAACAATCCTTCACGTTGATAACCGACTTTTTCTAGCACACGATAAGACCCTTCATTTGCTGGCGATACATAGGCTTCAATTCTATGTAAATCCAAATTTTCAAAGCCGAATTTTGTAATACATTCCACCGCTTCTGTTGTAATTCCTTTACGAGTAAAGCGCTCATCTAAGGAATAACCGATGAACGCACTCGAAAAAGGCAAGCGCTTAATGGAATAAATCGATATATGACCGATTAACTCTTTCGTATTTTTAAGGAAGATTCCAAAACTATACTCTCGACGCATATTCATTTGATGCATCGAATCGTTAATTCGCTTCAATTGAAAATTCTTCGTGTAATATTCAGGACTATGAAGTGGCTCATGGATGGACCAAAATCGCTTATTTTGTACAACTAGGTTTGTTAATGCTTCCGCATCTTCTTCAATTAATACGCGATATATACAGCGTTCGCTCTCTAAGTAAAGCATGCCACATCATCTCTCTCTACACAATTTCATCAGCTTTTAACTAAAAAACTATTTCTCATCTGGGTAATCAATCTCAATTCCCATACTTTTAATTTTCGATTCACAATGCTTAATTGTTTCTTTTAATACTTTGATTCTTGCATATTCTTTATCATTACCTGCAACTAAAATCCATGGTGCATTCGGATGATCTGTTTTAGCAAACATATCATTTGCTGCTTGAACATACTGAGGCCATTTTTTACGATTGCGCCAATCCTCATCTGTTAGCTTCCAAGATTTATATGGATCATTCTCACGTGCATTAAAACGATTCAATTGTTCTTCATCTGTGATTTGTAGCCAGAACTTCAAAATAATATAGTGGTCATCTGTCAGTACACGCTCAAACTCATTAATCTCATGGTAAGCACGCGTCCATTCAGCATCCGTTGCAAAACCTTCAATTCGCTCTACTAATACACGACCATACCAACTACGGTCAAAAATACCGATACTTCCTCTAAACGGTAGCTTACGCCAGAAACGTTGTAAGTAGTTGTGACGTAATTCGTGTGGCTTTGGAGCAGAAATTGGATGTACAACATAACCACGCGGATCTAATCGTTCAATCAAGCGCTTAATCGCGCCACCCTTTCCAGCTGCGTCCATTCCTTCAAAGGCAATAATTAAACCGATATTATTACGATGCAACGTCTGTTGTAACGTTAACATTTTTAGCTGTAATTTTTTTAATTCTTTTTTATACGACTTCTTACTATTAAACTTCTTATCCATATTTAATTCTTCTAAAGATTGAGTCATGTAAACACTCCTTTTCCTGAATCTGATTATATATACCCTTTTTTTATGAAACGTTCACCAAATTGAAAATGATTGCACTATGAAAGACGTGTATAATGATAGTTAGTATTTTTAAATACGAAAAATCTTGATGAGGAGGAGATCTTTTGGGCAGACTATTGTTAATGACAATCAGTTTTTTAGCAATGATGATTGTCAGCGTATCTGCTGCCATTCTTCCATTCAATGGTCAAACGACAGTGGATGTTGCAAATAGCTATACCATTCTAGCTTATCCATCCGACTATGTCTTTTATGTAGTGGCACTCATCTATCTCTCTATATTATATTGGATTTACAAACAATGGCAAATGTTTGCAAAGAAACAATTTGCGATTACACATGTACAAAGTTTTTTATTTACAATTAGTATGGTCCTTTCAATCGTTTGGATTTATTACTGGCAAAATAGTCAGTTCATCATCGCATGTATGATACTCGTATTCAGTACACTTGCACTTGCAGGTATGTATTTATTACTACCTGAAAAGAATACGATGACCACACGCCTACCTATATCACTTTATTTAGCATGGCTCGTATTACTTATTATGTTCAATTTAGCAATCTTACTTGTTGCAGCACGTTGGGATGGTTTTGGATTAAGTCAACCGCTATGGGCCGTCATCTTATTGACTGTCTTTGTAGCCATTGCACTTCACATCCGCTTTCATCATTACGATCCTTACTTCCCGATTCTATTCATCTGGTTCTATTTAGGAATTGCTGTACAAAATAACTTTGAGGAATTATTAGTAACAACAGCTGCATTATTTTTAAGTGGTGTATTACTTGCTGGTATTCTATTTATGCGTAAAAAGCCAAGAACAATCTATTAACATGTTTTACACTATAGAAAAGAGGAGAACGAAAAAATCGTTCTCCTCTTTTTATTAATCAATTTTTGTTGTTAAAATCGGGCCATTTTTTGTCACGATTACTGTATGTTCTAGTTGTGCTACAAATGATTTATCTGGTGTTAAAAACGCCCAACCATCTGTACCTTCAATAATATTTTCAGCTGCTTGTGAGATGAATGGTTCTACTGCGAAAACCATACCTTCTTTCATTAAAGTAGCGTCCCATGCATCATAATAGTTCAATACATATTGTGGTTCTTCATGTAATGAGTGTCCTACACCATGACCTGTTAGGTTCATAATTACTTTTAAACCATTATCATGCGCTTCACGTTCTACAGCTTTACCAATTTGATTCAATTTAGAACCTGGTTTAACCTTTGTCATAGCACGATCAAAAGCTGACTGTGCTACATCACATAATTTTTGTAATTCTGGCTTTTCAGCATCACCTACGATAAATGAAATACCTGTATCTGCATAAAAACCATCCACATGACCCGATACATCAATATTAATCATATCGCCTTCTTTTAGAGGTGTATCGTTTGGAATACCATGTGCTACGACCTCGTTTACACTAATACATGTGAAACCTGGGAAGTCATATTCTGCTTTTGGTCCAGATACTGCACCTTTTTCTTCAAATAGTTTACCAGCTAATTCATCTAGCTCTTTTGTTGTAACGCCTGGTTTTGTCGCAGCTTTCATTGCCTCGCGAATTTCTGCCATGGCACGACCCGCTTTTAATAACGCATCGATTTCTTGTTGAGTTGTTGCAATCATGTATAACGGTCCCTTCTATATAAAATTCTACTCTTAACTATATCATAATTTTTGTAGATACATATAAAAAGTCTATGCATTCTTTCATACATTCAGTAAAAGTTTTTATTTAGGTGGATATATATATAATAAAAAACGTAACGATTTCTTAGTCGCTACGTTTTTATTCTTAATACGTCTTTTGAACGAATAACTTAGGTGCTGCTCTAAACAATAGATAAATCACGACAGCTGTTAAAATAATAGCTGGAATCATATACGAGCTATTATAAACAACAGAATAAATCCATGGGTTTTGGTCGCCCGCATAACTTGCGAAGAATACTGCGCCTGCTACTGTATGTGAAATCAGTCGTAGGATTCCACCAATTGCTGTACCCACTAAAATCCAGCCAAGCATTGCGCCATCTTTTTTCTGTTTTGAAGCACGAATAACCATCGGACGGAAAACTCCAGCAATCCCGACAATTGTGAACGCAAAGAAGTAATCTAAAAATCCTTGTAATGGGGTTAAAATACTTGCACCTGTTAAAACTTGTAGTACCCCTACAATAAGACCTGTCGCAAGCCCTGGTAATGTTCCCCAACGCATCGCCATCAATACGATTGGTACCATAACTAAACTAATGGAACCACCCTGTGCCCAAATCGAAAACGATAGTTTGTCTAAAATAAAACCAATCGCCGCAAAAATGGCCACCTCAATCATCATTAATAATCTTTGTTTGTTCATCTTTATGAACCTCCATTGATTTGATGTCTTACACAATTCCTGTGGTAATCTAGATAAAAAAAACGACATCAGGACAGAGCCTGACATCGTTATATGTCGGTTTCTATCCACATTCCTACGCAAGTGTTAACTTACAGGTTCGAAGGGTTGGAGTCGAAACTCTCTCTCAGCACGTATGCACCCCTTGTGGTTTACATCATTATTTTTGAACACTCTCATTCTACTGAATTTAACGAAATATAGCAATAGCATGAAACGATTTCCATTTTTATACGTATATAAGTTATTATGAACAAAAGGGAGGGTTATCATGGAACAGAATAATCGTATTTTATCATCACTTTGTTACTTCAGTATTTTCTTTGCAGGCTTTATTTTACCGCTGATTGTTATGCTCGTTGTAAAAGATCGTGATGTAAAAAAACACGCAACACATGCACTTATTTCTCACTTGTTACTTTATGTTCCTGCAGTTATTTTCTTTATTATTTTAGCAACAATGGGTATCTTTGCATCAGCTGAAATGAGTGATTCAACAGGTGCTGCACTTGGTATAGGTGTCATTATTTTCATCATTTTCATGGCTTTATTCTCATTGGCGATTGTCATTTGGAATATCGTTCGCGGCATTCAAGTATTAAACCAAAAAAGTACAACTATGTAAGAAAAAGAAGCAGCTGAGATAATTCTCATACTGCTTCTTTTGTTATTTACTGAGTGTATTTGTAATGTCGTAGTCTGCCATTTTCTCTGTTAACCAACTTGAATATTGTGCGCTAATTTGCGCTTCAATATACGCTTCTTTTACTTTGTCTTTGACCTCTTCATACTTCGCTGTTTTTGCATCGACTGTACCTGTTACTTTGATAATATGGTAACCATAATCTGTTTTGATTGGGTCACTAATATCACCTTTTTTCATGCTGAAAGCTTGTGTCGCAAATTCTTCCACCATTTCTGATTTCGTAAAGTAGCCTAAGTCGCCACCTTTACTTTTCGTGGCAGTATCAGTTGAATATTTCTTCGCCAATTTTGCAAAGTCACCACCTGCATCTAACTCTTTTTTGATTTTTGTCGCAGTTGCTTTTTTCTCTACAAGAATGTGACTTGCCTTCACTTGCGCTGCTGTATCGAATGTAGATTGATTTTCTTTTAGATAAGCTTTTAATGTTTCGTCAGATGTATCTAAATCCTTCTCAATCATTTTAGATGCGAGTACATACGTTTTTAAATTCGCTTTAAAATCAGATTTAGACATGTTATTTGATTCAAGTGCTGATTCAAGTGCATCTGCTCCGCCATATTGTGTTTCGACTTTTTTATATTGTGCATCTACTTCTGCATCACTTGCTGTTACTTTTTGTTTTTCTGCTTCAAGTGTAATTACTTGATCTTGAATTAATGTTTCAAGCGCTGCACTACCATATTGTTTATTTAAAACATTATTCAGTTGCTGTTGTGTAATTTTCGTATCGCCTACTTTTGCGACATATCCTGTTTTGGCTGTTGCATAATATACACCACTTCCAACAACTAAAACAAAGATGATAGCGATTGCCCAGATCATTCTCTTTTTCATCTATTTGACACTCCTTATTTTTGAACTATCTTCACTATAAAGAAGGAATGTGTCAACGAGACGTCATGCTTCATTTCTTTTCAGTTCAATCACAAAACACGTACCTTGTTCATCGCTATGCACTAAACGTAAGTCACCTTGCATCGACTGAGCCATCATTTTACTAAGTGGTAATCCCAACCCTAATCCACGAATTGCATATTTTTTATTTTCCCCTCGATAAAAGCGGTCAAAAATAAATGGTTGTTCTTCTTTTGGAATACCACTTCCCTCGTCTTGAACAAAAATACGCACTTTTTCTTTATCTGCTTGTAGACGAATATGAATCTGACCTTGTTCATGCATTGCTTGTGCTGCATTCGTCCATAAATTCGTACAAATCTGTTGGAAACGTATAGGATCAATTGAGAGGTGAATTGGTTCTACATGTTCATCTAATGTAATCTGAACTTCTTCAAACTCTTGTGTAGTTTGCCATTGTTTCATTGTATTTTCTACATACGAATTGATTTCTTTTGTTTCAAATTTAAGTGGGATGGCATTGACTGCAAACGAGTTAAAAGCAAGTAAGTCACCTACCATCGTTTTCATTTTCTTCGTTTCGACCATTGCCATCTGTACAAATTCACGTGCTTCCTCTCCAGTCACAACACCGTCTTTTAATGCTTGAAGTAAGCCGTCAATTGCTGTTACAGGCGTTTTTAATTCATGCGTTACACCTGCTAAAAGCTCTGTACGCATCGCTTCAAGTTGTTCAAGACGATTCGCCATCTCAGTAAATGATGTGACAAGTTCATATACTTCTCGTTCCTTTGGATGATCTGGCAGAGAGATAGCATAATTCCCTTCTTGAATTTGCTTGGCTGCTACAGCTACCTCCCGAATTGGACGAACTAATCGAGAAGTTAAATAATAGATAGCTCCAAGTCCAATGAGTGCAAGTGCTCCAATCATTAGTGCTAGTTGTCCATATGCTTGATTCGAGCGCGTCATCATTTTTTCATCTTCCATAACAACAACCCAGCCTACATGCTTCTCATCTATTTCTACTTTTTTCTTCACCATATAGTAGGTTTGCGATATACCATCTAAGTCTTTTAGTGTCTGTTTTTCATCTGAAGAAGTTAGTACCTCTTTTGGAATTTTGGTAATTTTTGGTCCCATAGCACGTTCATTTAGTACATCCCCGTCTGTATTTGTTATATAGACTTTTGGTTTTATATCTTGTCTTGGGAACTTCTCAGGATCGCCAATAAAACGATTCGGCACATCATTTGTTGGATTCTCTACATCTGTTAATTGGTTTGTTATTTGTTCTGCTAGTACTTCCATTGTATCCATGCGATACGATACGTTTGTATGACGAATCCATATGGCTGAAATAAGTGCCACAATTGCTAAACCAATGAGTAATACGAGTAAATAGCGCGTCATCCAATACGTTTGTAGTGAGATGCGTTTACGATTTTTGAACACGTAGTTGATACCCCAATCCTCGCAGTGTACGGATTTCACCCTCATCAGCTGCCCACGCTTGTAACGCTTTACGCAGTCTTTTAATAGATAAGTCAACTGCTCTGTCACTTCCATCGTAGTTCCAGCCCCACACATGCTCTAATAATTGATCACGTGTGAATGTTTGATTTGGATGTTCTGCTAAAAATAATAGTACGGATAAGTCACGTGGCGTGAGTGTCACTTCTTCTCCGTGCAGGTGAACTTGATGCGCTGTTGAATCAATTTGTAAAGCTCCAAACTGCTTCACTGCATGTTGTGGTTGATTCACGCGTCTTAACACGGCTTTAATCCGCGCTACCACTTCCTCTGCTTCAAAAGGCTTGGCAATGTAGTCATCTGCGCCACCATTTAAACCATCTAATTTAAAATGTGTGTCACCAAGTGCAGTCAACATAATCACAGGTGTTTGTGACTGCTCACGAATTTCTTTTAAAATTGTCCAACCATCTTTACCTGGTAACATCACATCAAGTAATACAAGGTCTGGTTGAAAACGTTCAAATATAAAAAAAGCTTCACTACCTGTAAAGACTTGTTCTGTTTCAAAACCTGCTTTACGTAAATAAACCTTTAACACTTGGCTAATGGCTTGTTCATCTTCAACAATTAATACTTTCATGTTCATTCGCTCCTCATTTATTCACGTATACTTATTTTACCCTTTTTATACGTCAACTAGATGTCTACGAAATAGATAAAACATTTCACTTTTCTTTTTAGAGTGCGCAACGAAAAACTGGAACCGCGCCACAACACGATTCCAGTTTTTCTTATACTCATATCAAATGGTGTTTTTACACCTATAACCTAAGCTATTGTTTCTATTTATTTAAAATGCCCAATTTCCTTTACGGAAGATTGGTTCAACTGTACCATCTGCCAAAATACCATCAATATCCATCTCGCCGCTACCAATCATGAAATCTTCGTGTGTAATCGATGAGTTAATACCATGTGCGTCTAGTTCAGCCTCAGATAATTCGCTTCCACCTTCATAGCATGTTGGATATGCTGCACCGACAGCTAAATGATTTGAAGCATTCTCATCGAATAATGTATTGTAATATAAAATATTCGATGCAGAAATAGGTGATTCATGCGGTACAAGTGCTACTTCACCAAGATATTTTGAACCTTCATCTGAAGAAATCATCTCTTGTAATAAGTCTTGTCCAATCTCTGCTTCTGCTTTGACAATGACACCATCTTCAAATGCTAGTGTAAATTTATCAATAATATTTCCTTGATATACAAGTGGTTTTGTATTCGATACATAGCCATTCACACCATACTTAGAAGGTAATGTATAGACTTCTTCTGTTGGCATATTCGCTACAAATTCTGTTTTTTCTGGTGTACGACTTGAACCAGTTTGCCAAATATGTTTTTCAGGTAATTCAATCCATAAATCTGTTCCTGGTGCTGTATAGTGTAATTTTGTATAGCGTTTGGCATTTAATAAATCTGCACGTGCATGTAATTTAATCAGATGTTCTTCCCAATTTAGTACTGCATCACCTTCACCAATTCGAACTGTTTTGAAGATGGCCTCCCAAAGTGCTGGGACTTGCTCTTCTTCTGGTAAGTGAGGGAATACTTTTTTCGCCCAAGCTTTTGAAGGAATGGCGATAATTGACCATGCAATTTTGTCGTTCATTACAGCATCACGATAGTTTTCAAGTGCCTTACCTGCTGCTTTTTGATGTGTTGATAATTTATTCACAGGAACACCTGTTAATAAGTCTGGATCAGCTGCATCAATCCACAGTAATGCACCTTTACGCTCGATTAATTCATCGCGTTGTTCTGCAATCCAGCGTGGATATTTTTCAAATTCTTCTTCAGGCGCATAATCAAATAATGCGCGATCAATTGCTTCATCTGAAAAATTAACAGTTACACGTGCTGCCCCTGCTTCATACGCTTTTTTCACAACCATACGTGTAAACTCAACTGTATCTGTTGAAGTATTAATTAAAAGTGTTTGCCCCTTTTGAACGTTTGCGCCTACTTTTACAGCTAATTCTGCAAATTGCGCTAATTTTTCTTCAAAACTCATCTCATCATACCCCTTTATTTACTTATTTTTTCTTGCTTGAAAATTTTCTTCCACCTTGATTATACGGTTTTTTTGAACCATTTGCTTGTTTGGAATCACGATTGCCACCATTACCACCACGACGGTTCTGTTGTTTACGACGTAATTCTTCTGGTTTACGTGAAGCATGTGGATATTCACCCTTACCATCCATCAGCTGTCCACCTTTTAAAATACGTTCAGTCGGACGGTCTTCTAGTTCACGTGTATATTGTTTATATTCTTTTTCTTCGAATGAAGTAAGAAGTGTTAAAACTTCACCACTCTTACCTGCACGACCTGTACGGCCTGAACGGTGTAAATATTGTTCACGGTTATGTGGAACATCCACATGAATCACATGTGATAAGCCCATAATATCTAAACCACGTGCCGCCACATCTGTTGCAATTAGAATACGGATTTTTCCTTTACGGAATGCTTCAAGCGCCTGTTTACGCTCTTCTTTTTTCATCTCTGCATGCAGTACAGCAATCGGTGCATTTAAATATTGTAACTTTGTTTCTTTCATTAGTAATTGGTCTAAGTTATTCACAAATGCAAGACCACGTAACCCTTCAATATGAGATAGTTTACGTAGTAATTCTGTTTTTTCACGTACGCTTACTTTCATATATGAATGAATGACTTTCCCTTGGTCTGGAATGTCTTCTGGACGTACTTTAAAACGCTTCGGTTCAGACATTAGACGTTCGCCTACTAATTCAATCTCATCTGTAATTGTAGCTGATACAAGAGCCACTTGACGGTCATGATTTGCGCCATCAATGAATGATTTCACAATCACACGTGATTCACGTCCAAGTAATTGGTCACCTTCATCTAATACGATGTAACGCAGTTCATGTAATTTTAATTTTTTCGCACGTACTAATTCGTTTAGTCGCCCTGGGGTTCCCACTGCAATTGTTGGTTTTTTCTTCAACTTTTCGATTTGGCGCGCTGTATTTGCACCACCAATTAACGGTACAACTGTAATCGGTGTTCCAGCCGTCCAGTCACGAATAACATCTGTAATTTGCATACAAAGTTCTTGTGACGGTGCAACGATTAACGCCTGTGTATTTTTCTTTGTACCATCTACTTGTTGAAGGATTGGCAAGACATACGCTAATGTTTTTCCTGTTCCTGTTGGCGATTCAGCAATTACGTCATGTCCAGCTAACATCGCTGGAATCATCTCATCTTGAATCGGCATTGTTTTTTCAAATTTCCATTTTGCTTGTAAATCTTCATTTAATTGTGTTAAAAAAGTCATTTTAACGCCACCTTCTTTCATCTTCTTTAATTAAAACATAAATTGTCGCTATGTGAGCATCTGTTTTATACAAAATTCCTACGTTTCCATGAATTCAAGTTGCAAGAAGAAGGAGAAACCACATACATGCTGTGATTCCTCCCTCTCTCTGATGCTTATTTATACATGTTCATATCCACATACTTCAATCGCACGATCTGCTAATGTTACCATCGCATCCACGTAACGTGAATCTTGGTCCAATGCAAAATCACGATTGACAATGGATAATTCAGTGCATCCTAATACAATATAGTCACAGCCCTCTGCAAACATTGCATCTTCAATACGCTGCCACATCTCTCTCGAAATGCTGCGCCCAGCCTTTATATACTCATAAATAATTTCCATTAATACATCTTGTAACGCATCATCTGGAACGATTGGCTCAATCCCTTGTTCGCGTAAAGCATTTTGATATAAATTCGTTGAAAGTGTTCCTTTTGTTCCAAGGACACCTACTTTTTTTGCACCGAGATTTTTCACTTTTTGTGCAGTTTCACGAATCATATGCAAAATCGGTACGGCTGTGTCTTTTGCTAAATCGTCATAAAAATAATGTGCTGTATTACAAGGAATGCAGATTACATCTACACCCATTCCGACTAATTTCCCCGCATCTTGTACCATGACAGGAAGAGGGTTGGGTTTTGTATGATCTAAAATATAAGCTGTACGATCAGGTATTCTCGTATCATTATCAATGATACAATGCATATGCTCTTGGTCTGTCGAAGCTTTCGTTCTTCGGACAATCATCTCCCCTAACAACATCGTTGCTAATGGACCTACACCACCAATAATACCTAATGTTTTCTTAGTCATAGATTAAGACAAGCCCTTCTTATTAAAGTATTTTTTATATTTGCGGTAATAGTTCAGACTGTTTAATGTCAGTTTTGCGTAGCGTGTTACATTCATATCTTCCTTATAGAATAATGAATTCGTTACTTTACCTTCTTTAATGAGTTGACGTGCTTTTGCTTTCAACTCTGGGTTTTGTGCATATTTGAATAATACACCGTTCGGAATAACCGTCCATAAATGCTCATTATCTGCATAGACTAAATCTTGTTTTTTACCAAGCATGTAGTCATCTGCTACATATTGCATTAAGTTATAGCCAGCTGCTGTCACATAGTAACTTGAGCGACCATTTCGTAAGTTAATTTCGAATAATTTATATTTACCATCGCGGTAATCATATTTCATATCGAAGTTGGCAATACCTTCAAAACCGATATCTTCTAGGAAGAACTTCACTTGGTCCATTAACTCTTTGTCATATGTTGTAATAATTGCTGCGTAACTACCGATTCCTTCAGGTGAGTGTTCTTCAAGAATTGGATTACCTAAACACATTAATTTCGCTTTACCATCTGTTCCAATATACGCATTTAATACACGCATATATGAGTCGTCACCAGGAATGAATTCTTGTACAATCATCGCATCTTGGTAAGACGATGAATAGATTGCTTTTAAAATCGCAGTTTTTTCAGCTTCATCTTGTGCAACGAATACTTTTTTCTTACCTGGGAATGAACAAGCCCAGTATTCCACTGAATTCGATGCTTTTAAAATGATTGGATATTGAATATCTGGCGAGAAGTTCTCGTAGTTTTCAGCTGTAACAATATCTGTCTTCGGATAGCTGAAATTATACTTTTCACACATCTCGTAGAAATTCTCTTTTAAGAGAATTTGATCCATTAATTCTTCATTAATGTAAGGCACCGTAAAGTCTTTTACAAGCTCATCTTTATTTTTAATAATGAGTTTTACATAATCATCACCGCAACCCATTAATAATAAATTTTGCCCTGCAAATTTCTTCGCAGTACGTTGCATAATCGCTAAAAAGTCTTCTTTTAGCTTTGGTTCTTCGTAGAAGTCTAAAATACGACTATTTTGTGTTGGTGTTAAATGTGCGCGTCCAATAACGACGGATTTAATTCCATATGCTTCGTAAAAAGCACGTGCCATTCCATAGGCATTCATGTCGGAACCTATTAAAATGGGTAAAAATGATTGCTCTGCCACTTGTTCATCATCTGCCTTATCTTTATTTTTCAAGCACGATTGCTTGTGATTTCATCTCTTTAAAACTTTTAAAAAAGTCTTCTTCATTATGGACGACGTATCCTTTTAATGGATCCATTACAATAACTTTTCCATCTTGATAGCCTGTCACGACAACAACATGTAAATTACGATACATTTCGATGGGATGATCCGTTCCTTTAATCGTCCACCCTTGCTTCATCTGCGGCGGTGTTAAATCAAGTGTCACCCATGTAATGACCGGAATTCCTTTGTTTACTTTATTTAAAATTTGTTCTTTTGAAGCACCTGTCATGTTGCGAACTTTTAATACTTTTTTTGTTTGCTTGATGTAATTTTGTGCTGCTTTTTCAATTACAGGCGCAAAAGCATACATACCGTCTGTTTCGCTTGCAGGGTTACCAGCATATTTCTTCGCTGGATCAGGACCAATCCAAACACCATTTGCTCGTACAAGTGGCTCTTTTGGTAAGTATTTTTTCTCCATGACTTCTTTTGTCACATTGGCTCCGTAAAATTGTAGAACTGCTGTTAATGCTGTAATTTCACACCCATGTGGAAAAACAGGCCTTTGTAAAACAACAGGTACGTTGGCTCCTTTGTGATTACGCACATAGTACGTTTCTAAACGAATATAACTTGTCGATTCTTCTACTTTGACAAGTTGAGCAATCCCTTCGCTCTCACTCTCATAAATAGAAGACGGCGTAAAGAGATACTTCTTACCGTCTTGTAAACCATAGATATCCACTTCTCCATTGGCATCTGCTGTTTTTTCCATAACCAACTCATTTGTATTCGCGTCACGAATGTTCACTTTCATATTAGGGATAGGCGTCCCGCTTCCGAACTCCACAATCAATATTTTAATCGCTTTTTCTGATTGCTCATCTTTTGCAGGAAAAATGCTCGTACATCCACCTAATAATGCACTAAGTAATAAAATGCAAAAGAGGAGCAAAGACAAACTGACTTTACTTCTCTTAAACAATGTCATTAGCTCCCTCAATCAGATTATCCGAAATATTGGTTATACCATACAAGGAATACATAGATTGACCAAATTTTACGTTGGTTTTTCGCTTTTCCTTCATAATGATCTGTTAACAATTGTACAATCGCTTTTTGATCGAAGAATTTCGCTGCTGTATCTGATTCGAATGTTGCTTTAATTTGGTTATAGTATTTTTCCTCTTGCATCCATAGACGAATTGGCACTGGGAAACCAATCTTTTTACGTTTTGCCCACTCTTGTGGTAACGCACGTTCAGATGCTTTACGGAATGCATATTTTGTATTTTCTTCATTGATACGGTAACGTGCAGGTACTTTTGAAGCGACACGCATAATTTCGCGGTCTAAGAATGGTACACGTAGCTCAATTGAATGTGCCATTGACATTTTATCTGCTTTTAATAGAATGTCATCTACTAACCATAAATTTAAGTCTAGTAATTGTTTTTTCGTTAAATCATCTTCGTTTGGATTTTTACGATAAACAGGCATAACGATTTCTTCAACTGTTGGCGCATCTAAGAATTCTGGTTTTAAAATTGCTGCTGATTCATCTTCTTCAAAAATATGTGCTTGTCCGATGAATGTTTTTTCAACAGGTAAGCCACCCTTCATTAAGAAGTGTTTACCGCGTACTTCTGGTAATGCTTCTGCTACTTTACCAATTGGTTTACGGATGAATCCTGGTACTTTTTTATATTTACGCATCGTTGGTGAATCATCATATTCTTCGTAACCACCGAATAATTCATCTGCTCCTTCACCTGAAAGAACAACTGTCACATGTTTACGCGCTAGTTCTGCTAAGAAATAAAGCGGTACGATTGATGGGTTTGAATGTGGTTCATCCATCATGTACTGAATATCACCAATTTTATTGAAGCATTCTTCTGGATCTAATACTTCACTTACGTTTTCAATGCCTAATTCATCAGATAATGCTTTTGCGTTGTCTACTTCTGAGAATTTTTTCGCTGCGAAACCGACTGAGAATGTTTTATCTGGTTTTAAAACAGATGCTACATAACTAGAGTCTACGCCTGAAGATAGGAATGAACCTACTTTTACGGTCTTATCTGAGAATTCGTGTGCCTTAATTGATTCACGTACTGTATCATCAATTTCGCTTACGATTTCATCTAGTGGACGCTCTTCTGGATTGAATTTTGGTTCCCAGTAACGCGTAATTTCAACTTTACCGTTCTCATATGTCATATAATGAGCTGCTGGCATTTTGAATACGCCTTTAAAGAATGTTTCGTTTAACACAGGGAATTGGAATGTTAAGTATGGTTTTAACGCTTTTTCATTTAATGCTTTTTCGAAATGAGGGTGTGGTAAGAAACTTTTGATTTCTGAACCAAACATTAATGTACCGTTCATTTGCGCATAATAAAGTGGTTTAATACCAAACATATCACGTGCCGCAAATAATTTTTTGTTATTTTTATCCCAAATAACGAACGCAAACATACCACGTAGTTTTTGTACTAATTTTGTACCGTATTCTTCATAACCATGAATTAATACTTCACTATCTGTATGTGTTGTAAATGTATGTCCTTTTGCAATTAAGTCTTCACGAATTGATTCAAAATTGTAAATTTCACCGTTGAAAATCAATACAAGTGAACGATCTTCGTTGTAAATTGGTTGGCTACCATGCTCTACGTCAATAATACTTAAACGACGGAAACCAAGTGCCACCTCACCATCTGTATAAGCCCCTGCTGAGTCTGGACCACGATGAATAATTTGGTTCATCATATTTTCTAAAACCACATCTGGGTTTGCTACTTCGCCTACGAATCCTGTAAATCCACACATATATTTATATTCTCCTATCTATTACAATCAATGTCCTATTTCAATCTCTTCATTTTAACATTTTTTCTTGTATTCTTCTCGCTTTTTTTCAATTAACTTACGTGTTTTCTATACTCCTGAACAAGGATATGTAATGGAACTTGATATAGTTGTAAGTCTTTGATTTTATATACGCCAATCGCCATTAGTTGATCGATTACATCATCTTTTAATGTCTGTTTTTGTCGGTCTTGTTGTGTCATACGATCGTACTCCTTCTTCTTCAATGCTACACAATCCATACCCTCTCATCGTTTTTTCAAACGATTAAAGTCATTGAGGTTCTACCACTTGTTCGGTTTCTACGCTAATAGGACCTCAAAAAACGAAAGAAGTTGCATAAATCATGATTTTTCAGAAGAAAAAAGGCGAAATATCGTACGTTCTCATTTTATGCCTAAGTTCCCTTTCACACAACCATTTCCCATCATTTTCTACCAATTGATTTGACGCATTTTATTTTTGTTTGAATAGTTCATTCAGATTATTAAATGCCATCACCATTTTCCCATTCACAAAGCCAATTCCTTCTGGTTCTCGTTTTGTCTGCAGTGCTACTCGTTTTAGATTACCTTTCGCATCAACCACACCATATTGACCATCTGACAAAATATAATAAAGCCCTTTTTCATACGTAAAGCCTTGAACTGGTTTTTTAACTGTTGTTCCAACTAATCCTTTTACAACGATTCTTTTCTTCGTATCCAGTACAGCTTGCTTACCTGTTAATGTAATACGATTGATATGATAACCCTCTGTTACTTTCGATACGACAGAAGCTTCGCGTT
This sequence comes from Kurthia sp. 11kri321, assembly GCF_001534765.1. Classification (NCBI taxonomy): domain Bacteria; kingdom Bacillati; phylum Bacillota; class Bacilli; order Caryophanales; family Caryophanaceae; genus Kurthia; species Kurthia sp. 11kri321. The sequence goes on along the minus strand of NZ_CP013217.1, from coordinate 414,977 downwards.
CATTATGCATGTAGAGTACGTTCGGGTGAATATTAGATGGCAGTATCCATGACTGCTTCACACGCAATGTTTTTTCATCGATTTTGTACATTTGATAGTTTTTCTTACCTGAAATATCTGCAACGACATAAATTGAACCTTTATAATTAGAAATCGCTTGTCCATGTCCTATCACAAGACGCGTACTTTTCTTTACTAGTTTTCCTGTTGAATAATAGTGATAAATATAGCCATATGTTGTTTTGTCATCTGTCGCATAGCTCACATAAATATCCTTTTTCGCATTGATTGTAAAACCTTGTAGACTACGAATCGCATTTGCCGCAACCTTCCCTGCTGGATCTCGATAAGGATAAAACCAAGTTTTCATCACTTGTTTATTCGAAAAAGTAATGGTGTTTGTTTTAGCTGTTACGTTCTTTTCAAATGCGAACGTAAGGCAACTTAAAAATAAAAGTAGAATAAGTATGTATTTTTTCATGTTGTAGCTCCTAGTTGTTTTTTTATAATATCGACAACATGAATAGAAAATAGATAAAAAAACACCAAAACACAATTGCGTTTTGGTGTCATCATTTATGCTTTTGTATCTTCGCGGTATTGCATTGTCAAACCACGTAAAAAGTTACGGGCGAAACGGTCGCCACAAGCTTTATAGTTACGATGTGTTGGATTACGTAAAATCGCACCTAACTCACCTTTTGATACACTTACGCCACCATCATATAGTGTGTCGAGTACATCTTCACTTGTCATCGATAATGCGATTTTCACTTTTTTAATTAGCATATTATTCGCATGATCTTTCACTGCTTCTACTTTTGGCTTTTCTTGACCTGGCTTCGGCTTTTGTGGTCCACGTTTGAATGTAATTAAGCCATTTAAAAAGGCTTCTAACATGTCATTCGTTACCTCAATATAACCTGCTGGTGGTGCTTCATCTTCTTGCACCTTTTTCAGCATATTTAAGATGTCATCCTTTGTGTACTTCATACCGCCTAAACGGAACATCTCTACTACATCTGTATTTTTAATATCTAACGCATAACGTAGACGAATTAAAATATCGTTATTTGTCATGTTAAACCTCCTACAATCTTTACTTCAATAGTTTAACATTGAACGACGAGAAAGGCGAATGGACATTAGTGTTGTTTACGATTTTGGATTAGTTCATTTAATTCATTAATTTTTCTTTTTGTACTCATATAAATAAAAAACCAAGTGACTAAATAAATAGCGCCTACTTTCCCAATTAATACAAACCAACTTTTCAATTCTGAAGGATTGTACCATCCTGCAAAATAGCCACTAATAGATACACATAAAATTACAAAAAGAAAATGGCTCGTGAATTGATAAAAAAGAGGAATTTTTTCAACTTGAAAAATAGTAGCAGCAAAACCAATTACTGTCCCCATAGTTCCAGAGACCATCATTTGATTAAACAATTCGTGTCCTGCAATTGCTTCATCCACCTGTGAAATACTTAAAGCAACCATAAAATAAGAAATACTTAAGCCGATTAACATACCTAACAAACCATTTTGAATCATTCTCATACCATATTCCCTCCAATACCTAACCTATCTTTTAACTCACGTAAATATTTGCGACTGATTGGGTAACAGACTTCGTTCTCTAAATAAAGATTTGTAGTTCCTAATAAACCAACGCGTATACATTGAATATACTGTAAATTGACTAGAGTAGATTTATTAACTCTGACAAACTCTTTATATAGTAGACTTTCAAACTCATATAACTTCTTTTTAACTTGATAATCTTCTAACTCTGTTTGTACATAGACTTTTCCATCCTCTGTAAAAATAGAAAAAATATCTTCTATTTTTAACATATGCACTTCTTGTTCTCTATAACCCGCTATCATTTTCATCTTAGGTGTTTTTAAAGATTCTACTAACTTTTCTACTTCTTCTGAATAATTAGCTGCATGGATATGCACTTCAATATCTTCAATTTTTTCATCAATTGTTACCACAAACTTCACCACCACTTCCCCCCTTACTATTTCAACAATACCATGTGATGAATCGATTCCTTTATCTTTTACTCTAACAGGTTAATTTTGAATCGTAACTAGTTATATTTCGTAACTATGTTGTATAAAAAAAGAACCTCACAATGGAGATTCTTCTTTCAAAACGTATTTCTCTAACAGATGTTTCGGGATATGACAGTAGTCATCTGGACAACGCGCAAGGCGGTCTTGGTGTTCTTCTGCACTGCGCACATAATTCGTCAGTGGCTTCACTTCTACTGCGATTTTTGCATGGTCCAAACGTGCATCAATGAACGCTCTCGCTTCTTCTAAATGCTTCGCCTCTGTACTATATAATCCTGTACGGTATTTTTCACCAACGTCGATTCCTTGTTTATTGACGCTATACGGATCAATTACTTCGAATAAATATCCCATCAATTGTGTGACTGTCACTACCCGTTCGTCAAATGTAACACGTACACATTCTGCATAACCGTCATATGCACCTTCTAATGTCGAGTTTGTGCCATTTGCACGCCCTGCTTCTGTCTCAACTACACCCGGTAATGTTTTAAAGAAGGCTTGGACACCCCATAGACATCCACCAGCTACATAAACTGTTTCCATCTCACCACAACTCCTCTATGTAAAAAGGCTAGGAAAAGTCCCAGCCACTAAATTATTTTTCTAATGCGATTTGAATATGCGCTAAATGATGTTCTTCATGCCATGCCAACTTCGCCATCTTCGTTGAGACGAGAATCTCACCATTTTGTTCATGGATAAATGAACGATTCAGTTGATCTTCTGTAAGTGTTTGACCTAATGCGATAATACGCCCATTAATTCCTTCTAGCATGCGAATCGAATATTCCACAGGTACTTCTGTATCTGGTGTAATCGCCCATTCTTCTTCTAAAAAGGCTGGAACTGTTGGACAATCATCTGTTAGTGCCAACTTTAGACGTTGATACATATTTAATTGTGAATCTGCAATGTGATGAACTAGTTGACGGACATTCCATGCACCCTCACGATACGTTTTTTCAAGTTCTTCATCACTTAATCCGTCTACAATATTTCGTAAACGATCTGTGTATGTGTCGATTTGTTCAAGCCACCCTTGAACATCTTCAAACATTACTTCTTCTGGTACTTGTAATTGACCAATTGGATATTTTACATCCATGTGCCATCTCTCCTTTTGTAGATAAAACTTCTTTCTCACATCATACCTACTTTTGATTTTGGAGTACAAATTATACGTGCATGAAATCAGAGAAATTTAGAATCAACCAACATTTTTTCGTCTTTTTTTCGATGAAAAACGAACGAAATAACCCTTTTGCACTAAATTAGGCTTGATTTTTTCAAAATAAAAAACTTCGACATGTTGCCATGTCGAAGCCATTTTTGATTAACTCGCAAGCTGTGTTGCCTGTGTTGTACTTCCTTTTTTCAATGTTAACATCATAACGAATGAGATGATGTATAAGCCCGCTAAATAAAGCATCGCCATCTTCATATCGTAATTTTGTAAGATGTAACCGACTAAGATTGGGGAGAAACCACCAACTGCACGACCGAAGTTGAAGATTGTATTCGTCGCTGTACTGCGGATTTCGGTTGGATATAGACCGCCGATTAATGCACCGTATCCTGCAAACATACCATTTGAGAAGAAACCGACGATGGCTCCACCGATTAATACACCGGCACTACCTGTCGCATATGCGTAAATGAACACTGCACACGCTGATGCTAGTAAGAAAATACCGAAAGCACGTTTTGTACCGAAACGGTCTAAGAACTGACCAAATGTTAACATACCGATAATCATGCCGACTGCCGTACTAATCGTCCAAAGTGCTGAACCTGATACCGATAAGCCTTGTGATTGTTGTAACATCGACGGTAACCAAATCATTAAACCGTTATAACCAGCGATTTGTACTGTCGCCATAATCATTAATGCAATCGTTGTAAATGTTGTCTTTGATGAGTTGAATAACTGACCTAATTTATTTTTCTCACGCTTGTTACTTGCTTTTTTCAATTTTTGAGCTTCTAACCACTCTGGTGACTCGTCTAAATTTTTACGTACGATGAAAGCGAAAATAACGGGAACTACGCCTACGAAGAATAGTGCGCGCCAACCTAATGTTGGTAAGATGACTGCACTTAGTAATGCCGCTAAAATAACACCGTACTGCGCGCCGACACTTACATAAGAAGATGCACGACCTTGTTTATTTTTTGGCCAAGCTTCTGCAACAAGCGCCATACCAATACCGTACTCACCACCTGCGCCAAGACCAGCGATGAAGCGGAATAAGTACACTTGTTCAATATTTGTCGCAAGACCTGTTAAAGCTGTTCCTACTGCGAACAGTAGAACTGTATATGTGAAAACTTTGACACGACCATATTTATCAGCTAGTACTCCGAATAGAATACCACCGATTAACATGCCGATGTTTGTGATTGATGAAATCAATCCACCTGTTGCTAAATCAATGTGAAACTCTGCGATAATCATCGTCATCGCAAATGAGATGAACATAATGTCCATACCTTCTAAAGTCAAACCTGCGACCGACGCGACGACGGTCTTTTTACGATAGTCCATTTCAAAATCCTCCAATGTTCTCTAAGATATAACCGAGCTCTTTTATGATGAATGGATGATGAAAAAGACTCCATTCTCCTTTTTGGCCTCACAGGACCACTTTTAAAAGAGTGATGTAACTTTTTAGCACATAAAAATGCCCTTCTCGTCCAAAAGTAGACAAAAAGGGCATGAATAAACAAAGACATCTAAAAATGTAGACAGTTCGCTCTCAAGTTGTTCCCTTTTCAGTCTCTCTGGACTGTTCTTAAAGGTGTGCTATTTCAAATAGTAATTCTAGCAAACTTGAAATCAATGTACAATAAAAATTTTCACTTAAAATGATTTTTTTAAGTCATTAAATCCATCATTTTACAAATCAATCGCTTCGCCGCCTGTCACACCATAAATTTGTCCTGTAATATAACTCCCTTCATCAGAAGCAAATAAGACATATACAGGTGCCAACTCTACAGGTTGCCCTGCACGACCAAGTAATGTATCTTGACCAAACTTTGGAATCGTTCCTTCCAATTGACCATGATCTAATTGAAGTGGTGTCCAGATTGGACCAGGTGCTACACCATTCACACGAATCCCTTTTGGCGCAAAATAACTGGATAAGTTCAAAGTGAAATTCGCAATCGCAGCTTTCGTTCCTGCATAATCCATTAAATGCGTAGAAGGATTAAAAGCTTGTACAGATGTCGTCGTAACAATGGCACTTCCAGGTTCTAAATGTGGTTCAGCCGCTTTCACTGTTTCATACATACTAATAACATTCACTTTATACGTATCTTCTACCTGTTTAATGTGTAAATCCTGCAGGCTCTCTTGTGCAATTTGCTGCGCCGCATTTAATACAAGAATATCGACACCGCCAAATGCCTCGACTGTCTTTTCGACAATCTCAGAAGCAGCCGCATCTTCACGTAAATCATACGGTAGTAAAAGTGCTTTTTGCCCTTCCTGTTCGATAATTTCCTTTACCTCATGCGCATCGGCTTCTTCACCTGGGAAGTATTGAATCGCTACATTCGCACCCTCACGCGCATACGCAATCGCCGCTGCACGACCAATACCCGAATCACCTCCTGTTACGAGTGCATTTCGTCCCTTCAAACGACCATAACCTTTATAAGACGTCTCACCACAATCCGGCATCGGCTTCATCTTTTGCTGTAAAGCAGGCGTATCCTGCTCTTGCTCTGGAAACCCATCATTCGAAAACTTCTTACGTGGATCAATTAAATGTTCGTTCTTCATACTCACTCATCCTCTCCCATTTTATCGGTCAATTTATGCTATACACACCTACATTTTTTCCCTTTTGAAAAAGGATTAAACGAAAGCAAGGCAGATTGAACGATTTTTACTAGAAAAAGACATGAAAAAAACGCCAGAAGAACTAGCCTCTGGCGTGGTGGTAAAAATTAAATGGTGGCATTTCGACGTGCATTTTCTAAGCACTGTACAAATGAATCCCACTACTTTGGGAATTCTTGATGCCCATGCTTGTCAATTCGTTCGAAAGGTGTGTCGATTTGCAGTGACCACATCGTGCCATCGAGGACATGCTCCATGATATATTCGTCTGACCAATTCAGTACGTCAAGCTGTATTAATCGCTTTCGAATACGTTTTAATTCTTTTTCGCTTAATATACCGTGTGTATCAATAGAGGGCTGATTGAAGGGTCTTTTAAAATGAATAGACGATTGAACAAAATCTAATTCATATATATCCTCTCCCGCATCAAAACTACTCACAGATAAACGTAATTTTTGAATGTTTTCATAAGCTAACGCCGTCACTTCTTATTGACTCCATTCATGAGAACAATGGTGGCAAATAAAATTTTCGACTGAATCATGTAGTGGACGTTTATTTTCCACATAACATACTGGGCATTGAACAAATTGCAACATCTAAACTTCCTCCTATACAATATTTCTTTATATTATATATTTCAGGATAGGACAGATGAAGTCCATATAAAAAAACTTGGACCGAAATTTGTCCAAGTTTTTCTCTTACAATTTCAACTTATAACTCTTTAATTTCAAACTGAATAACTTCAGCTGAAATTTGATTTTGTAAATGACGAATTGTAATATTAAGTGCACCACTCAAAATAAATAAAAAAGACCCATTCAATATGAACCTGTATAATTAAAGTTCCTACACCAAAATCAACAGGGGGCCATATTGAATGAGCTATTATCATCTTACCATATCTGAACGTTCGAAAATAGAGGTTTTAAAAGGATTAGGGTATTCTTGTCGTGCCATTGCGCGTCATCTCAACCGTTCTCATACAACGATTTCTCGTGAATTAAAGCGATTGAATGAATGGTCAGCTGAAAAGGCGCAATGGCACGCGGCTGCGCAGAAGAAAAAATGTGGTGCGCGTTCAAAGTGTACCGACAAACTGCGTAAAGTTATCGAAGAAAAACTAAAAGCGACATGGTCTCCTGAACAGATTGTCGGTTCCTTGTTTCAAGGCAAATTATCTTTCAAAACAATTTATCGCTGGCTTTATTCAGGGAAACTTCACGTGACGCTTCAAGTGCTTCGCCAAAAAGGAAAGCGTCAGGCACCACGCGAAACACGTGGGCGTTTCAACGTTGAAACTTCTATTCAGCATCGCCCAAAAGAAGTCAAAACGCGTGAAACGTTTGGCCATTGGGAATTAGATACCGTCGTTTCAGCACGCGGTACGAAAGGATGTATCGCGACATTCGCCGAGCGAAAAACACGTTTCGATGTCGGCATTCAAATACCGAATCGCTCGGCGCAATCGATGAAGTGGGCGATTGAACAGCTCATTTCGCGTTATCCAAGACCATGTTTTCAAACGTTTACGACGGATCGAGGAAAAGAATTTAGCTGTTACGCTGACATCGAAAAACAGTACGGCATCCCAATTTACTTCGCTGATCCTTACGCGCCATGGCAACGTGGCACGAATGAAAATAGTAATGGTCTTTTACGCGAATTTTTCCCAAAACGAATGGATTTGGGACAACTAACACCATCAAAAATAGAAAAAGCACTTTCATTGATCAACAATCGACCAAGAAAGTGCCTCAACTGGAACACCACGCAAGAAGCATTTGAATATCAGGTGGTGCAGTTAATTTGACAATCTATCAACTCGATAGATTTTTCTCGCATTCCAAACTCTCCTGTTCCAAACGTTTTTAAACTTTCTTACGCGCGTATTTGCGTATTTGCGTGATTTCATCCTATATTCTTATATTTTCCTAATATCATATTTTTCTTGGAACATTTGAACAAGTTTTTCACAAACCCTTATACGACATAAGTTAATTGCTGTTCCTAACTATGTAACGAACTTCTTTTTTGTTCCAGGAACATAATATTCTGTTCCAATGTGATGTTTTTGTTCCAAACTCACGCCAACGAATTAGCCGTATTATGAAAGAGCAAGGAATTGTTTCAAAATATACTATTGCACAATATAAATCTCAAAAAGCAAAATGCAATGAATCTGAGATTGATAATGTATTAAATCGAGAATTTGAACGAGAATTTGAACGAGAATTTGAACAAGATGAAACATTGAAGGTCGTTGTTAGTGATTTAACTTATGTTCGTGTTGATTTAAAATGGCATTATACCTGCATTTTAGTTGATTTATATAATCGTGAAATTATTGATTACAGTTCTGGACCGAACAAAACTGCAGCTCTAGTTCAGCGTGCCTTTGCTTCGGTACCATACAATCTAAGCGAGCTCCAATTATTCCATACAGACAGGGGAAATGAATTTAAAAACCAATTAATTGAGGCTGTACTCCAAACGTTTGGAATCGAAAGATTCTTGAGTGAAAAAGGGTCCCCCTATGATAATGCAGTAGCAGAAGCTATGTTTAAAACAATCAAAACAGAATTTATTAATGGTACCAATTTCCCTGACCAACAAGCACTTGATCTTGCACTTTTTGATTATGTCCATTGGTTTAATAATATTAGAATACATGAATCATTAGATTATTTAACACCTACTGAATATAAGTTGATACACTCTAAATAATTTGTACAGTTTAGTATTGATATTCCAGGGTATATTTTATTATGCTTGTAAATAACACTTAGAATGAAGTGTTACTTTATGGAAGAGGAGATATTTTATCTCATTTAAAAAAGGGATATCATGGACACTTTGTTCTATTGTACCATTTTGTACAATTAGTTCATTATAATATATATGATTTAATTGTTGTCTTAAGTATTTATTGTTTTCTTAAGTATTTCTAAAATTTCTTAGGAGTGATATGTATGAATAACGGATATTTCAATAATGATTTTGATTCAATTTTCAGAAGAATATTCCAAGATATGCAAGAATCTGTAAATAGTGGTACTAAAAGATATTATATCAATGGCAAAGAAGTTTCTCCGGAACAATTAGCACAATTACGACAGCAGCAAGGTGGGAATTCTGCTGAGCAAAACGCGCATGCATTTCAACAATCTAATTCTCAAAGACAAAATGATGAAGGTAATTATTTAAATCAAATTGGCCGTAATTTAACACAAGAAGCACGCGATGGTTTATTAGACCCAGTAATTGGTCGTGATAAAGAAATCCAAAAAACTGCTGAAGTCTTAAGTAGACGTACTAAAAACAATCCTATTTTAGTTGGTGAAGCTGGTGTAGGTAAAACGGCTATTGTTGAAGGTTTAGCACAAGCTATAGTTAAAGGCAATGTACCATCATCTATTAAAGATAAAGAAATCATCTCAATAGATATTTCTTCCTTAGAAGCTGGTACACAATATCGTGGTGCTTTTGAAGAAAATATTCAAAAATTAGTTGCAGCGGTTAAAGAAGCGAAAAATATTGTGTTATTCTTTGACGAAATCCATCAAATTATTGGTTCAGGTTCAACTGGCAGTGATTCTGGTAGCAAAGGGCTATCAGATATTATTAAACCTGCATTAAGTCGTGGTGAAATTTCAGTTATTGGTGCAACTACACAAGATGAATATCGGAATAATATTTTAAAAGATGCTGCATTAGCACGTCGTTTTAATGAAGTACTTGTTAATGAACCAAGTGCTGATGACACTTTTAATATTCTAAAGGGTATACGTGAAAAATTTGAAGAACATCACCATGTTGAACTACCAGATGATGTATTAAAAGCTTGTGTAGATTTATCCATTCAATATATTCCTCAACGTTTATTGCCAGATAAAGCTATTGACGTACTAGATATTACTGCAGCTCACTTGTCAGCACAAAGTCCCGCAATAGATAAAGTGGAAATTGAAAAGCGCATTACACAATTACAAGATGATAAAAGTAAAGCCGTGAGTAATGAAGAATATAAAGAAGCTGACAAAATTCAAAAAGAAATTAAAGAACTAGAAGATAAACTAAAAAATAGCAATGTTGCACATAATACTAAAGCTACTGTAAAAGACGTTTTAGATTCAATTGAACGTTTAACTGGTATCCCTGTATCTCAAATGGATGCAAGTGATATCGAAAGATTGAAAAATATTAATAAGCGTTTAAAAGATAAAATTATTGGTCAAGATAGAGCTGTTGATCTTGTCTCTCGTGCAATTCGTCGTAACCGTGCTGGATTTGATGAGGGCAACCGCCCAATTGGTAGCTTCCTTTTCGTAGGTCCTACAGGTGTAGGTAAAACAGAACTTGCAAAGCAGTTAGCAATTGATTTATTCGGTAATAAAGATGCATTAATTCGCTTAGATATGAGTGAATATAGTGATCAAACTGCTGTATCTAAAATGATTGGAACAACTGCTGGTTATGTAGGTTATGATGATAATTCAAACACATTAACAGAGAAAGTTAGACGTAACCCGTACTCAGTTATCTTATTTGATGAAATTGAAAAAGCGCATCCACAAATCTTAACTTTATTACTACAAGTTATGGATGATGGTAACTTAACAGATGGTCAAGGTAATGTCATTAACTTTAAAAACACAATTATTATTTGTACTTCTAATGCTGGCTTTGGTGATGGAAATGAAGAGTTTGATGATATTATGGATGAAATGAAAAAATACTTCCGTCCTGAATTCCTTAACCGTTTCAATGGTATCGTTAAATTCAATCATTTAGGTAAAGATGCATTAAAAGACATTGTGAACTTATTACTAGAAGATGTTCAAAAAACATTAGATAAAAAAGGAATCACAATGGACGTTACACAAGATGTCAAAGATTGGTTAATTGATAAAGGCTACGACGATCAAATGGGTGCGCGTCCGTTACGTCGTGTTGTTGAACAAGAAGTACGCGACAAAATCACAGATTACTACTTAGATCATACAGACGTAAAACATGTAGATATCGTACTTGAAAATGATGAAGTAATAGTTAAAAGTAAATAAACTGTTACACTAAATAAAGAAATTTATATTAAAAAAGAGTTTGGAATATAAATCAAAAACAGCAATAAGATAATTTCGGTTCTTTGTCAAATGACGTTGGTGAGACTATTTAACAGAATAAACGAGTCGGTTTTTCGAGCGAGTTGTGTTTCATTTATGAAACGCAACTCGCTCTTTTCAATTTGAAATGAATGAAGATCCGCTGACGGTAGTTCGTGAAATTACGATACCCATGGCAACACGATTTAAGACTTTAATTTTATTGTGGATGCCTTCAATTCTTCCGTTATTGAATAGATACATAAAACTATTTTCAATGGAACTTAAGTGATGTTTTAATGTGCGTACACTTCTTCTAAAGTCCATCGAAATCGTTTCGTGTAAAGGCTGTTTTAAGAGCGTTTGTAAGGCGTTTATATCTTTGTCTTTCATGGCGTTTAATAGGGATTGATACAGTGTATAGTTGACTTGTAAACGTTCATCATAACTCAATAATGTATCAACAACGGTCCTGTCAGTCGTTTGCCCAAATAACCCAAACGGTTTATAAACGGTGTAGGTCAGGTCTTTTTCGTTTTTTAAAAGTAGTTTCCAATATCTTTTCAGTCGACGATATTTCTTCTGATCTTCGTTGTACCCGCGTCTAAAACCATTCATGACTTGGATTCGCAGTTGATTCATCGAACGACTAATCAATTGAACGAGATGGAATCGGTCGATAATCATCTTCGCTTTTGGAAACAGTTCTTGTATGCGTTTTTCATATCCGGCATTCATATCGATCGTAATGGTTTTCACCGAACAGCGTTCACGATAGCTGTAACGCGTGTAGAAATGGTTCTTAATATGACAACTGAAACGACTCGGTAAAATATCCAAAATCGTGCCGGTTTGGGCATCAATGTATTGAAAAGCCATGCGCCCTCTGGCGTATTTAAATTCATCGAACGACAGGTTTTCCGGGAGTCGATTCGTTGGTTTCAAGCATTCGTTCGCATACGCTTGAATAAAGCGTTGCACAGAAGACACCGAAATCATCGCATCTTGGGCAATCAACGTGATGGATTGCGCTTCGGTCGCTTTCATCGTAACGCGTGCTTTCGTTTGATTGGAAATAAAACAATGGCGATCGACAATAGACGAACGCGCCACGAAAGTACAGGAACAGCTTTTACAAAAGAAGCGCTGTTTTTTGAGTAAAAGGAAGGTACGATGCCCCCCGTGAGTGGCAGCGTGATGCGAGAGGTTTGCGTCCCGTTTTTAATCACAGAAAAGTGTTCATTTTTCATACCACAAACCGCGCAATGGGTAGGTATATAGGTAAGTGTAGCGGAAATAAATTTACATACCTTTCCTCTATCTTGCTTTATTTCCACACATGCATCGGAAAAAGTGATGTTTGGGTCTTGTATATCTAGTAAATTTTTAATATCATGAGTAAGTATGCAAGTGAGTCTCTCCTTTAGTATGGGTTTTAGTCGACTTTTATTCTATCGGGAAACTCACTTGTTTTCTATGGTTTGACATAAAAAATAACGCTAGTGAAGTTCCAGCACCGATCTCATATGAGTTCGGTGCTTTTTTCTTCACCAACGTTATTTATTGTAGAGCCATAATTTCGTATTGAATTTTATCTTATTGCTGTTTTTATAATACCTCACTTTCCAAAGGTAATGGCTCAGCCTTAATCATCGACCGGTACTACTAACTTTCAGAAGTCTTGTCATAAAAAATCGCCTACTTGCTTTAATTTAACAATAACCTCCCTCATAGGAGTTGTCCAATCAAGTGTAGACAATTCAATGCTGCGATAGCCTATCCCTAACTTCCTTAATTCAATAATTTTCTCTTTTTGCTCATTAGTCATTTACATTACCTCCAATCCTTTGATTGGTATCTAGTAATGCGATAGGAATATTGAAAAGTCAAGTTATAATACAATTAGATAGGAAAAATATTAATTTACACCACACCTGATATCCAACTCTCTATAGTCGCTTAAAATAGTTTTAGGAACAGCTTTTCATTTATAAAAAAGAGTTAGTTTCCTTTGTTTTTGTTATCATACTTTATATGCCTACGTTAAAGATCACTTTCAGCTTCAAGCAATGCTTTGATTTGATTCATAAACTGTTTCTTCAAGTAACCACTTACGTCTTTAATACCATTGATTTCCACCTATATTTTATTCTATATTAATTCAGATGTTTATACCAATGAACTTACGCTACTGTTTCTCAATTAAAAAGCATTAGCACACCGGCATGTTGTTGTGCCAGTGTGCTAATGTACTGTCCTTTCATTACTCGATTATGATGCGTTTAGAGGTGTCGACCTGTTCCTTTTTAGGTACCTTAATTGTCAACACACCTTCTTCTAGTTTTGCCTGAACACTTTCTTCATTTGCATCTGCAAGGAATATGCTTCGTGACATCTGAGCATATTTTCTTTCACGATGAATATATTTTTTGTTTTTACCTTCAGAAACTTCTTCTTTTTTCACTGAAATGTTGAGTCTTCCTTCGTTAAGCGTAATCTCTACATCTTCTTTCTTTACTCCTGGAAGCTCTGCTTCAATTGTGTACTCTGGATCATTGTCCTGAATATCAATCTTAAATGTATCTGCCGCTAAACTTCTTTGCAATGGCCAGCTACCTGTAAAAAAGTCATCAATCATGTTGGAAAAATCTTCAAAACCAGTATTCGCTACATCATTTCGCTTTCTGTTGAATGGAATTAATCCTGCCATAATAACCACTCCTTTACTTATTTTCATTCTCATTATTAGCACTCTCTGTCGTTGAGTGCTAACTCTAATTATTATATACACCACTTTTTAAAATCTGTCAATAGTTTTTTATTTTTTCACTAAAAAAAATCGCTCTATATAAAATGAAAAATATATTATTCATTTTATATAGAAAGTCATCCATTCTGTCAACTCAACCCCAAATTCCAGCACTTCCAACACCAACAACAAAAATGATTCCGCCCGTTTATTCACATAAAATAAACGAAGACGAAACCCTATAAACCTTATTACATCAACGCTTTAACTACACTTATTCATCTACTCTTGACATCAACGCTACCACCTCCACATGCGCTGTGTGCGGGAACATGTCGACTGGTTGTACTTCTTTTGTTTTGTAGCCGCCGTCTTCGAGAATTCGAAGGTCGCGGGCTAGTGTTGCTGGGTTGCATGATACATAGACAACCTTCTTCGGCTTTTGTTCTAAGATGGTTGTTAAAAGTGCTTCGTCACAGCCTTTTCGTGGTGGATCTACCATCAGTACATCTGCTGTTTTGCCTTCTTTATACCAGCGAGGAATCACTTCTTCTGCTGGGCCTGCTTCAAAGTATGTGTTCGTAAAGCCATTCAGTGCTGCGTTACGTTTGGCATCTTCAATCGCTTGTGGCACAATCTCAACACCCATCACGGATTTGGCTTGTTTCGCAAGGAATAACGAGATTGTTCCGATACCACAGTACGCATCAATTACGGTCTCATTACCTGTTAAATCTGCGTAAGCTAATGCTTGTTCATACAATACTTCTGTTTGGATTGGGTTCACTTGATAGAATGAGCGTGCTGAAATTTCAAAGCGGACATCTCCAATATAATCCTCAATTACTTCGTCGCCCCATAGAGGTAGTGTTTCGTTACCGAAAATCACATTCGTATCTTGTCCGTTCACATTTTGCATAATTGAGCGTACATTTGGTACAAGTGTACGAATCGTCTCAATGATGGCTTCTTTTTGTGCTAGTTTACGTTTTTTCGTTACGAGTACGACCATCACTTCATCCGTCGTGCGTGCTTTACGAACGACGACATGGCGAAGTAAGCCTTGTTTTGTTTTTTCGTCATAAGGGGTTAAGCCGAGCGCCCATAACTTTGGCTTTAAGCCTTCTAAAATGGCATCTGCTTCAGCTGTTTGAATCAAGCAACGATTCGTATCGACAATCGCATGTGACTTCGTTTTATAAAAACCAGCGACTGGCACTTCTCCCTCTAATCCGAATGGAATTTGTGCTTTATTACGGTAATGCCATGGCTCTGTCATTCCTTTTACAGGGTGCACAGGTACATCGAGCTTACCGATTCGTTTCATCACATTTTCAACCATGTTTTGTTTCCACTTTAGTTGTCCTTCATATGACAGGTGTTGTAGTTGGCAACCACCGCATTGATGAAAAATCGGACAGGGTGCTTCGACACGATCTGGTGATGGTTCGGTGATGTCGATTATTTTCGCAAAACCATAATTTTTCAATGTTTTTAATACATGTACTTCGGCTGTTTCTTCTGGTAAACCACCTTGGATGAATAGCGGGTAACCGTCTACTTTTGCGACACCCGCACCGTCATGCGTTAAATCTTCTATATGAACCGTTAATCGGTCATTCTTCTTTACAGGTACAGTCATTGTTCACATTCGCAATCGAAAATTTATAAAAGCTTATAATGTTACGTCTTTTCGATGTGCGTTCTCCTTTTTAACTTACTTGTATCCAGTGATACAAAACGCCGTAACAAGCGTATGCACAGTTGCTTCATTCAATCTTATTATTGTACCACGAAACAAACAGGCAAAAAAGAAGGAATCGATTGAATCGACTCCCTCTTCCCTATACGAACTATTCTTTTTCATCTCTTGTAGCTGGACCATCCATTTTTGCAATCCAGAAACTGATGATAATCGAAATAACAACAATCACAAATGGTGCATAGAATATTAAAAAGTTTTCCATTTGGAACACACTCCTTTAAGCGTGATGATCTTCTTTACCTTCTGCATAGTTCTTATTGAAGACAAATAGTTTTAAAATTAACCACATGGCTGGTACAAGTAAACACAGACCTAAAATGAATGTAACAACGAGCGCAATCGCCATCGTTTGATTTGTGAATGAATCATATAGCGTTAAATGTGGATACATCAAGTATGGGTAATGACTAATACCGTATGCGAAGAACGCAAGTAGGAATTGCCCGATTACTAATCCAATTGCTAAGCCAAACTTCATCTTTTTGAATAATAGATAGATTGTACCAATGAACATGAGCGCTGATAGTGCGAGTAGATACCATAGGTCTACCATACGATCATAGTGTTCTGGATTATGGCTTTTTAATTCAACCATAATACCGATTACTGAGATGACTAATGGAATTGCCCAAATTAACGCATATTTGCGTAGTAAGTCACGCGCTGCCATATCTTTTGCTTCATTCGCATACCATGTTAGGAACGTTGCGGAGATATACAGACAAGCAGAGATGGAGAGAATAACGATACTCCACGTTAATGGGCTTGTGAATAATGCTTTGTAATTCAATTCAGGTTGTCCATTTACAATATCAACAAATCCACCTTCTGAAATTGTTAATACGATTGATAGTGCGGCTGGCATTAAGACACCTGCAATACCGTACATCGTTGCATATCCTTTATGTCCTCTTGCACCGTATGCTTCAAATGCGTAATACGAACCACGAATACATAAAAGAATTAAGATGATACTTCCTGGAATCAACATCGGTTGACCGAAGTAAACAGCTGTTTTCGGGAAGAATCCGATAATTCCAACGAAGAAGAATACGAAGAATACATTCGTTACTTCCCATACTGGTGATAAATAGCGTTGGATGATTTTAGACAGGATGTGTTGCTTCCCCGTCATAATTCCATGTGCGTTGAAGAATCCTGCACCGAAGTCAATTGAACCAACAAGGATATAACCGAATAGGAAGATCCAAAGTACCGTAATCCCTAAAATTTCGATGTTCATTTCGAATCCCCGCCTTCCATTTTACGATCCGCTAATTCACGTTCTACAGGGTTTGATTTAAACATTCTAACTAATACGACCACACTACCGATTCCAAGAATGACATATAGAATACCGAATAGAATAGCCATTAAGCCGACGTTTCCGCTCGTTGTTGCGGCATCTGCGACTTTCATATACTTCACAAGAATCCACGGCTGACGTCCAACTTCTGCTAACCACCATCCTGCTTCAATTGCTAGGAATGTTAGTGGTCCACCAAGTACGATGAGCCAGCGGAACCATTTTGAATCAACGAATAACCATTTTCTAATTTTCGCAATGACATACACTAAACTTAATAGAATCATGAATACGCCAATTGTTACCATGAAGTCGAATAGATAGTGAATGTAAAGCGGTGGTGTTTCATCTTTCGGGAATGCATTTAGACCTGTTACTTCTGCGTTAAAGTTATTATGTGCAAGGAAACTTAACATTTTTGGAATACGAATTTCATACTTAATTTGCTCTGTTTCTTCATTTAGCACCCCAAAGAGTATGAGGTCGGCATCTTTTTCTGTTTCAAAATGCCATTCTGCTGCTGCTAATTTTTCTGGTTGGTATTCTGCTAAATATTTTGCTGAGAAGTCCCCGACAATGGCTGTTGCAATAGAGAATACTAAACCAATCTTCATAAATAAGAAAAGTGATTTCTTATAATAAGCATGTCTTGAACCGCGAATCATGCGATACGCTGCAATCGCTGCAAGTAAGAACGCTGATGTCATAAAGGCTGATACAAGTACATGCCCTACTTTTGTAGGCATAGATGGTGAGAACATCGCTACAATCGGTTGAATATTAGTTAACTGACCATCCTGAATATCAAACCCTTGAGGTGAGTTCATGAATGCATTTACGATTGTAATGAATACTGCTGACATTGCTGAACCAACTGCTACTGGAATTAATAATAAGAAATGTTTTTTCTGATTCTCAAATCGATCCCATGTGTACAAGTAAATTCCTAAGAAAATTGCTTCAAAGAAGAACGCAAATGTTTCCATGAAGAGTGGTAACGCAATAACATTACCTGCTACTTCCATAAAACTTGGCCATAAGAGTGATAGTTGTAAACCGAATGCGGTACCTGTTACAACCCCAACTGCTACGGTAATTACATAGCCTCGCGCAATACGTCGTGCGAGTAAAATATAGTGTTCGTCGTTCTTTTTAATCCCAAGCCACTGTGCAATCATAATCATTAAGGGTACTCCGACACCGATTGTTGCATAGATAATGTGGAATGTTAACGTGAATTCTGTTAACAGACGACTGAAAAATACTGAACTTTCATTCACCATGTTGCTTAGCCTCCTTAGCTAAAAAATGTAACTAACTACAATTGATATGAGCATAATAATTGCTGCAATGCCACAAGTCCAAATTAGAATCCGTTCTTGCTTTTTGTACATAGGCTTCTCCCCTTCATACGCTTATTATACCCCTCTAAAACAGCTTTAAATCGCTAATTCTTGACAGAAATGCTACGTATTCATGTGAAAAGTGTGAGGAAAAATTGCCATTCATGTGACAGTGATGAATGTCACACAAATGCCCTTGATTTTTAAAATGACGCGTGATTTTTTATTGTGAAATATTAATGAAGTTGTAAACAGACAATATAAAAAAGACGTACCTATTGTCCGCTAACCCCTTCTTATTTTTCTTACAAACTCATTTTCTGTTTAAATTCTATAGAACAATAAAAAGCTGTAGAAAACATTTATCTCAAAATGTTTCTACAGCTTCCATATTTCTAAACTTATTCTGCTTCTATACGATCTTCTGCACGAATATCTTCAATTGGTACAAATAATTCAATATGGCGTTTTAAATTTTTAAACACAGCTGGTGCATCTCCACCATATTCACCATCTAAATTCAATTGAATCTTATCCTCTGAATAAACTTTTACCTCTTTTGCTTTTGTATAAATTACATGTGAATCTTTTAAATGTTCACCGCGTACAGCAAGTGTAACAAGTTTAATAAAATCAGCGATATTGCATTTTTTTAAGATGAATACGGAGAATAACCCATCATTAATACTTGCATCTGGCGCTAACTTTTCAAATCCACCAACTGAATTCGTTAGACCGATTAAAAACATCATCGCTTCTTCTTCAAAAACTTCACCATCATATTCAATACGCATATTCGTTGCTTTGATCGATGGTAACATTTCAATACCTTTTAAATAATATGCAAGTTGACCTAAAACAGTTTTCAATTTACTTGGTACTTCATAGGTTAACTCTGTAATACGACCACCACCTGCAATATTAATAAAGTAACGGTCATTTGCTAAGCCGACATCAACGGGTAATGTATCACCCTGTAAAATAATATCGACTGCTTTGTTAATGTCTCGTGGAATTCGGACAGCTCGGGCAAAATCATTCGTTGTTCCCATTGGAATCAAACCGATTTTCGGACGATTTTCAAACTCACTTACACCTGCAACGACTTCGTTCAATGTGCCGTCACCACCAACTGCTACGATTAACTCAAAATCTCTTTTAACCGCTTCTCTCGCTGCTACAGTCGCATCTCCTTCACAAGTTGTTGCATGACAAGAAGTTTCATAACCAGCAATTTCAAACTTCTCTAATACTTCTGGTAGACGTTTTTTAAAAGCTTCACGCCCAGAAGTTGGATTATATATGATTCTTGCTCTTTTCATTCTTATACCTTCCTGCTTCTCAAAATTTCCCCTATTGCTAAAACGAATTCTCTACTTAAGATGTTGCACTTTTCGTTCATTTTTTTCCATAAAATACATATTCCACTCTTTTCGAATGGAATATGCGTTATTATATGAAATTAGATTACTTTTTCTAAAGCTTGTTTTTGACTTGCATACACCCAATGCCAAAATTGATCGTTTGAAGCATTTTCCTCACCAATCATTGTGTACATCTCTTTTTGAGCGGCATCGAATTCTTCTGATTCTTTTGGTGGTAATGCTTGACGACACTTCATCACGTAAGCTTGTAATTCAGGTGCGCGTGGTCCCCATGTTCCTAAAACTTCACCTTCTTCAGATAAGAAGATATAAATCGGAATAGCGCGTCCACCATTTGTTAGATAGCGGTCAATCAAATCAAGGTTCTCATCGCGTAATACTGCACGTACGTCTAAGTCAGCAGCTTCTGCAATCTTGCGTAAGATGGCATTGTTAATCATCGCATCTCCACACCAATCTTCTGTAATCACTAAAATGTTTGGCTTTTTCGCTTTCAATGCCTCAATAAAAGCCTCGTCCTCTGGTAATGTAAATCCATTATAAACACGATATGAATTATCTTTTAAAGTCGACATTTCTTCCATATATAAAGCAAGTGGTTTTCCTTCTTCAAAATACTGTTGTTCTGTTTTCATTCCATTCCCTCCTCATTCTCTTTATTTCTTTTGTGTCTTTATTGTAACAAATTCATTTACTATTGACTATTTCCATATTTTTAACTAAACTGAATTTCTTATTCTTCTTACTGAAAGGACTTGATTTTATCCAAAAGTCACTCATCAAAAGCTATAATTTTTTATTATTTGGAATGCTCGCCCTCTTTATTCCGTTTCTTCCCGTTTTTATGAAAGCACAGGGAATGTCGGAAACAAAAGTAGGGCTTTTAATTAGTGTAGGTAGTCTTATTACAATCATTGTGCAACCTACATTCGGTATGATTAGCGATCGTTTGAAAACGATTCGTAAAGTAATGCTCGTTTTAATTTTACTCACAACCATTAGTGGTTTTTTCTTATATCAAGCATCTAGCATGACCTGGATCGTTATTTTTACGTTAGTGGTGTATGCTTTTTTAATGCCTTTAGATCCACTTTGTGAATCATTAAGTTTTACAACAGCTGAAACATTAAAAATCTCTTATGGCTCTGTTCGCACATATGGCGCACTTGGTTATGCAGTTCTATCATTAATTGTCGGCTACATAATGGACTGGTTTGGTCTACATAGTATTTCTTATTTATTTGCTGTAGCTGGAATACTTGCCTTTCTATCTGTCTGGTTATTACGTGATGCACCACCAAGCCCTGTACCTGTAACGATTGAAGGTTTTAAAAAATTAATTTTAAATAAAGAAATTTTACTGTTTCTTCTATTAATATTAATCGCTTCTATCTCTGCACGTATGAATGATACATTTTTAGGTATTCACGTAATTACGTTGAATGGCGATAACAAACTTGTTGGGCTTGCGTTCTTTATCGCAGCGGCAAGTGAAATTGTCATCTTCGCTTTAAGCTTTATGTGGTTAAAGCCTGGGAAAGAATTATTACTCATCACGATTGCCATCTTCTTCTATGTAGTACGATTCTTCTTATCAGGAATTGTGGATAATCCTTATGCATTAATTGCTGTACAACTGCTACAGATGGTAACATTCCCAATCTTTTATACAGCGGCAATTCAGTACTTATATAAATTAGTACCACGCGAATGGCGTGCAACAGGACAAACTTTACTTGCACTCTTATTCTTTGGGTTTTCAGGTATGGTAGCATCCGCAATTGGTGGTTATGTGTATAATGTATTCGGCGGACACAACTTCTACTTCATGCTAACAGGTATCTCAACAGTCGCTTTTGTATATGGAATTTTCCTATTAATTCGCCAAAAACGACAAACATCATAAAAAAAGACTTCGACATTTTTACGTGTCGAAGTCTTTTTCTATTTAGCGATTGTGATTCCAAAAGTCATCCATTGCGTGGTCCATATAGACCCAACCTTTCCAACCAATGTGTAGTGTGTCTGTGAACATGTAATTTTCATTTTCATGTTGTGACATATCTACATAAGCATAACCTGATTCACGCAAGAATTTATTCATTTTTGCGTAATAATCATCACGACGTTCTTTATCAAATTCTGCATAATCATACCACTTTCCATTCATCGGAATAGAAACAAACATTGGTTTTGCACCGGCATCTTTAAAAGCATCCATAACTAATTTTAAATCTGCATACTCTGGTGAGTTGGTATATTCTTCGTCTTTTTTATAACCTTTTAATTCTTGTAGCTTAGGCTTAACTTTTTTATCATAATAGCTTGTTTTAATACTATATTCATTATTCACACGCGGTTTACCAAATGCTTCTGCATTAGCAAGTTGTTGCTCAAATGTACGACCTTTCACTAATGTGTCATCTGCTTTTAGATTACGTGGATCATGTCCAATAAATAGCGAATAATACAAGTCTTTTTTATGTTGAATACTACGCGTCATACTTCCGACAGCCATCGCCATTTTACCGACAATCGGATATTTTTTATGGTTGGATAACTCATATTCATACATGGTGCGTAGTACTGTATCACGTTTAACTGTATCAAATGTTAACAGACGCTTCATACCACGCTTTTTAATCTCTGAATCGATTTCGTTATTGAAAGCTAAATCATAAGATTGCAACATCGAGTAGTTCGGTGAAAAATGGAATTCATCTAATCCCTCTTTTACAAACCATTGTGGTGAAACAATGAATACAACTTTTTTATCTTTTAAGTTTTTCTTCTGTTCCACAATATTTAAAAAGTGAACTAGACTTTGCATACCACCACGTCCTACAAGATACGTATCGTATGGTGCGTCAGTAGCTTTTGCATAATTGTACGGATGGAATGGATCAAATCGTACAAGTTCAGATGAACCTAAAATCGGCATCATATTATCTTGTTGTAACATACGCGATTGCATATATTTCCCTTGATAAACAAGTGGATTCATTTCTGTTTTTGCAGCATCTACTTGTTCATCTGAAATCATTTTTTCAAGCCATTTATTCGGAAAGAATAAGAAGACTAGAAAGAGTGCAACCGCAACAAACAGCGGTACAAACGTTACTTTTTTCATGCAAGCTCTTCTAATTGCATTACAATATTATTCGGTGTATTCCATTCTTCACGATTAAATACTGTAATTGGTACATTGATGCCTAATTCATCTTCGATTGCTACTAACAAGTTGATTGTACCGAATGAATCAAGTAAACCTTCTTGGAATAAATCTAAATCGCGCTCCTCTAAAACAACATCATCTTCACAAACATCTGCAATAATTTGAATTACTTTTTCTTTGTCCATTTTTAAAATCTCCCTTACGTATTAGAATAGTGCGCCTGAGAAAATATAGAAACCAAAACATACAAAATTGAATGTAATGAATACTGAAATCGCATGCGTCCACTTATTATTTTTCCAAAACTTCTTCTTCTTGTTCCATCGTTCGAATACATCGAAACAAATAATGAGTAATGCTTGATACAGACCATACACAATGTAGTGAAGCTCTAAGCCATGCCACGCACCCATTAATAAGAACAATAAGAAGTAACCGATATACGATACTGTATAGCGATTTTTAATCCAACGGTTTTTCATCATCCAAAATACAAAGCGCATGTATACGTAGTCACGGAACCAGAATGACAGGCTCATGTGCCAACGTTCCCAGAACTCTTTAATATTTCGACTAATGAATGGTAAGTTGAAGTTTTCAGGTGTACGAATACCCATTAGATAACTGACACCAATCGCAAAACAACTGTACCCAGCAAAATCAAAGAATAAATACAGACTATATACATACATGTACGCTAGATGCCCTCCAAAAGAATCTAGAACACCGTATGTACGATCCGGTAAGAACACTAAGATTTTGTTATAAAGTAAAAAGGCTAAAATAAATTTATAAAGGAAACCTAAGAAAATCTTATTAATCCCTTTATAAACTAGCTCTCGGTATTCCTCTTTCGTTGGTACTTTTTTAAAATCACGATCAAATCGTTTCCAACGGTCGATTGGACCAGATGAAACAGTCGGGAAGAATAGTAGGAAATAAACCAATTCTGTAATTGGAATATCCTTCTTCATCATGCCGTCTCGTGTTTCCATAATCATTTGTACCGCTCTAAATGTAATATATGAGATACCTAAGAATCCGAAGATGTGTAAATTAAAGAACGGTAAAACTTTTACAAGAACTAACGGTAAAATCGCTAGTAATACACCAATGACAAAAACGGCTGTATGGTTTTTATTTTTACGATACGAATGGTAACCCTTAATTAATAACACTTGGAAAAGTGTAAATAATAAAATCGAAATGGTTGCCTTCCAATTAATCGTATAATTCCCCATATCTAGACCGAAAATCAATGCTAACATAACAACTGTAATAAACAGATTATATTTTCGAGATGATTTTCCTAAGAAACCAAGAATAATCGTTGGTAACAGCGCAATTGCTGTAATTAAGAAGAATAGAAAATCACTATATGGAATCATAAGCCTACTTCAACCGCCAATCTTTTACGGTCTACTTTACCATTCATATTGAGTGGTAGTGAGTCTAAATAGACAAACTTTTTCGGAACCATATAGTTTGGAATGGCTTTTAACAGCTTTTCCTTTAAATTCTTTGTCACTTTAAATGGCTTCTCAGTCATTTCATTGTGCAATGCAACACATGCTGTAAGTGCGGTTACTTCTTCTCCTGATTTAACAGGTAACACGACACATGCACCGACCTCGTCTAAAGCTTCAATTTGCTTTTCGATTTCCTCAATCTCCATACGATAACCATGTAATTTAATTTGGAAATCTGAACGCCCTGCGTAGAAAATATGTTCATCTTGGATATATCCTAAATCGCCTGCCTTATAGATACGTTCGCCTTCATGCGTTTTGAAAACTTTATTCGTCTGTTCTTCTGCATACAGGTAACCTGATGTACTTACAGTTGGTCCAAAGATGACAAGTTCACCCTTTTCCCCATCTGTTACTTCTTCCATTTGTTCATTCATGATTTTTAAAATCCCTGTATCGACTGGCGCAATTGGTAATTGTTCATATGTCTCAATCATATCATCTGTTACTTCAACAGCTGTCACAGCTACTGTTGTCTCTGTTGGGCCATACAAATTATAGATTGTCGCTTTTTTGAATCGTTGTTTTAATTCTTTAGCAACTTGTAATGGTAGTACCTCTCCACAGAACAAGAATGTTTGTAAATCAGGCATTTGTTCATCGTTCCACTCTGGATTCATTAAACAAATCTTCGCGAATGATGGTGTAGATGTCCACACATTAATTGAGGAATCATGCAATTCTTCAAATAATAAACCAGCATTTTCAATTTGAGATTTTGTTATCGCATGTAACTCTCTTCCACCTGTTAAGGCTGGATATAGGTCCATTACGGATAAGTCGAAGGAGTAAGGTGCTTGATTTAAATACACACCATTTGGAAGCGAGCAAGCTTCGTTAATCCATGCAACAAAATGTCGTAAATTTGATTCAGAGATTTGTACGCCTTTTGGCTTTCCTGTACTACCTGATGTATAGATGATATAAAATACTTCATCTTCGCTAACCCATGTAGTTGGATCGTTTTGAGCTCCTTCTCCCTTTACAATCAAATCATTAGCTGTTTGTTGTTGCACAGCAATTTCTAAATCGAATTGCTCCGTTGTGATCATAAATGAAGATTTCGATGCCTCAACGATATGTGAAATTCGTTCTAAAGGAATCGAAATATCGAGTGGGATATATGGGTGACCTGCTTTTACAACTCCTAAAAATGCGATAATTTGTTTAGGAGACATATGTCCGTAAACTGTAATCGGGCTATTTTTAGGCAAATTCATTTTTTTTATGGTATGCGCCAATGCATTTGATTGTTCCCAAAGTTCACCGTAAGTAACCGTTTGACCTGCTGATCGGTACGCTACTTTTTCTGGATGTTCCTTTGCAATAGATGCAATTTGTTGTAGCACATTCATAATATGCACTTCCTTTCACTAAAACTCGGTATATATAAATGGACCCGCGCTCATATCATGGAAACCGTAAATTAATACAAGTAACACCATAATGGCAAAATAAAAGAACGTTTGACCAATTGCTCGCGGAACACTCATTTTTTCTTCTTCTTTTTTTTCTTTATTTACCATTTGTACGCTCCTTTCCACCTTTTATTCTAACGATTTAAGGTTTAAAAAGTTTCATTTTTTTCATTAAATATAACATTTATTACACCAATATAAATTTTATATTACAAAAAGGGCAAATGATAGTGGAAAATAGTCACAAATCTTTTCCATACTTTATTACCCCATTTAAAATAAATACTTCTTAAAAAATAAAAAAGACGTTCAGTGGTATCAAACGAACCATGAACGACTTTTTCAACTTACTTAACGTTTGTTAATTTCTTCAATTAGTAATTTATTTACCATTTGAGGGTTAGCTTGACCGCGTGATGCTTTCATAATTTGACCTACTAGGAAGCCAATCGCACGATCTTTACCATTTTTAAAATCTTCAATTGATTGTGCATTATTATCTAGGACTTCTGTCACCATGGCTAATAAAGCACCTTCATCAGAGATTTGTACTAAACCTTTTGCCTTAACGATTTCTTCTGCGTTACCACCGTTTTCAACAAGCTCTTTGAAAACTTTCTTCGCAATCTTAGAAGAAATAGTATCTGCAGAGATTAATTTAATCATACCTGCAAGACCTTCTGGCGTTAAAGCTGTATCAGCTAATTCTTTTTGCTCTGCGTTTAAGTAAGCATTTACTTCGCCCATTAACCAGTTTGATGCTAATTTTGCATCTGCACCAGCTGCAACAGTCGCTTCAAAGAAATCCGCTGTTTCTTTTGATAAAGTTAATACGTGTGCGTCATAAGCTGGGATGCCCATCTCTGCTACATAACGTTCTTTACGAGCGTCAGGTAATTCTGGGATCATCGCTTTTTCGCGCTCTAACCATGCGTCGTCAATTACGATATCTACTAAGTCAGGCTCTGGGAAGTAACGGTAATCATCCGTACCTTCTTTTACACGCATTAATACAGTTTTACTTGTTTTCTCGTCGAAACGACGTGTTTCTTGCTTAATTTCGCCGCCTGCTTTTAGTACAGCTTCTTGGCGCTGTGCTTCATACTCAATCCCTTTACGAACGAAGTTGAATGAGTTTAAGTTTTTAAGCTCTGTACGTGTACCGAATTCTTCTTGACCGTAAGGACGGATTGAGATGTTCGCGTCACAACGTAGAGAACCTTCCTCCATACGAACGTCTGAAACGCCTGTATATTGGATAATCGCTTTTAGTTTTTCAAGGTACGCATATGCTTCCTCTGGTGTACGAATATCTGGCTCAGAAACGATTTCAACAAGTGGAGTTCCTTGACGGTTATAATCCACTAATGAAGCGTTCGCACCATGTGTTAATTTACCGGCATCTTCTTCCATATGAATACGTGTAATACCGATACGTTTCTTTTCGCCATTTACTTCGATTTCAATCCAACCGTTTTCACCAATTGGTTTATCAAATTGTGAAATTTGATATGCTTTTGGATTATCAGGGTAGAAGTAGTTTTTACGGTCGAACTTTGTATGTTGGTTAATATCCATGTTTAGCGCAAGAGCTACACGCATCGCATAGTTCACAACTTCTTTATTCACAACAGGTAATACGCCAGGATATCCTAAGTCGATTACTGATGTATTTGTATTTGGTTCAGAACCAAATTGGTTTGGAGATGGTGAGAAAATTTTTGAGTTAGTTTTTAACTCAACGTGTACTTCTAAACCGACAACTGTTTCAAAATTTGTCATGTTATTTTACCTCCCAAGTTTGAGGTGTTTTTGTATGGAAGTCTGTTACGCGTTCGAATGCATCTGCAACACGGTAAACAGTTCCTTCTTCGAAATAGTTACCAATGATTTGTAAACCAACAGGAAGGTCACCGTCAAAACCACATGGAATTGAGATAGCTGGAACACCTGCTAAGTTAATTGGAACCGTTAAAATATCATTCGCATAAACCGTCATTGGATCTTCGATATTTTCGCCTAGTTTGAATGCAGTTGTTGGTGTTGTAGGTCCAACAATGACATCATACGATTTGAATACTTCATCAAAGTCTTGTTTGATTAATGTACGAACTTGTTGTGCTTTTTTATAATAAGCATCGTACGTACCAGCTGATAATGAGTAAGTTCCTAACATAATACGGCGTTTTACTTCATCACCAAAACCTTGCGCACGTGTTTGTAAGTATAAATCTTCTAAGTTATCTGCTTCTGCACGGAAACCGTAACGGATACCGTCAAAACGAGATAAGTTAGATGAAGCTTCAGAAGAAGAAAGGATATAGTAAGCTGCTAAAGCATATTTAGAATGTGGAAGTGATACTTCATCTACAGTAGCGCCAAGTTCTTTTAACTTGTCGATCGCTGCTTGTACTTGTGCTTTCACACCAGCAGAAACACCTTCACCTAAATATTCTTTTGGTACAGCTACTTTAAGACCTTTAATATCGCCTGTTAATTGTGCAGCGAAATCTGGTACTTCTACGTTTGCAGAAGTTGAGTCATTTGCATCAACACCTGAAATCGCTTCTAATAATAATGCGTTATCACGTACGTTACGTGTAATTGGTCCAATTTGATCTAAAGAAGATGCAAACGCTACTAAACCGTAACGAGATACGCGACCATATGTAGGTTTCATACCTACTACACCACAATATGCTGCTGGTTGACGGATTGAACCGCCTGTATCAGAACCTAATGTGAATGGTACTTCGCCTGCTGCTACTGCTGCTGCTGAACCACCTGAAGAACCACCAGGTACATGATTGAAATTCCAAGGATTGTGAACAGGTTTGATGCTTGAGTTTTCATTTGCAGAACCCATCGCAAATTCATCCATGTTAACTTTACCAACTGTAATCATGCCTGCATCACGTAATTTTTGTACGACTGTTGCATCATAAATTGGGTTGAATCCTTCTAAAATTTTTGAAGCACAAGTTGTTTCAAGTCCTTCAGTTACAATGTTGTCCTTTACACCGATTGGTAAACCAAATAGTGGTCCACGTTCTTCGAAAGGTACTTTGTCCATCTCAGCTGCTTGTGCAGTAGCTGCTTCTTTGTTTAGTGCTAAAAACGCACCTACTTCGCCATCAAGTGCATCGATACGAGCAAATGCTTCTGCTGTTAAGTCTGCAATTGTTACTTCTTTGTTTTTTAGAAGTTCTTGCATCTCAGCAGATGTATGTTTAAACAATGACATCCGTATTGTTCCTCCTTCAATTAATTTATTCAGACATAATTGGTGGTACTTTAACTAGTCCATCTTGTTGTTCCTTGACGTTTTTCATCATCAGATCACGTGATAAACCTTCTGCTGCCACATCTTCACGAAGTACGTTTACAAGCGGTAGAACATGCGTTGTTGGTTCTACATTCGTTGTATCTAATTCGTTCAATTGTGCCGCAAAATCAGTAATTGCAGCGAGTTGACTTGCGAATTTTTCCGCTTCTTCCTCAGTGATTGCAAGACGAGCCAATTTTGCTACGTGTTTCACTTCTTCTACTGAAAGTTTTGCCATTTATTACACCTCCAAATTCGATAACCATACCTATGATAATATCATTTCTTTCATACAGTAAGCAAGGTACTTTTATGTAGTAAAGCGCTCGTAACATCTTGAAAATAAAGGGTTTTCTAAAAGTTTTGAGTTTGTTCACAGCTTAACATCGGTTTTAGTACATGAAAAAACGTAAGTGATGGATGTCACATCACTTACGTTTTTTTATTCGTTATAAAGATGGACAAATGTTTCGGATTCGCCACTCTTTTTCACAATCAATGCCTCTGGTCCATTTACAGACGTAATACTTACTTCTACTTTTAAATCTTTCGGGAATTGTTTCACGACTTCAGAAGCTGCATATTGTGTAAAACCTGTAATTTCTGAAGAACCATAAAACTTAATTGGAATTTTGATTTTTAAACTCTGCATACGATCTTGTGTATAGTAACCTGTACCAATGATATTCGCTGAGTTTGTAAAGTACGAATCAATTTTCTCTTTGAATGCGATGAAGTTGTCATTTACTTCACGGTACTTATCTTCAGGGTTTGACATTGGGAACTGTAAATACTTTTCGCTAACATTTTTCCAATCGCTAATTGTTGACTTACCTTCGCCTACTTCTGCATAGGCAATGTACGTTCCTGGTACAATATCTCCGCGTGCAGATTGTTTATACAGTCCAATCGTAATTGGTACATTCGCTAAACCGTCCATACCACGTAGACGCTTTACAACTTTTTCAGCAATTTTTTTGCCTTCTGCATTTAATGTAGCATCTGGAATCGGCTCATCATACGTTGCGCCATAATCTTCCTTTTGATAGTAGTAAACTGAATTTAACGCTAAACCAATTGAAATACCTGCTAATTTCACTTTATTCGAACCCGATTGTTTTAAATAATCTTGTTCGATAATGTGTGCTAAGTAAACAGGAGCTTTTTTTGCACGCTCTGTTGGACTCATACCTTTATCGCTTGGATTTAGACCTTCAGCTGATTGATTTCTACGCGCCAACCACGATTGTACGGTTTCTTTATCTAAATATTGTCCTTCTTGGAAGAAGTATTCGTCTGGGTCATATACATTACGCGAGATACGTGTTAATCCTTGTTCTGCTTCTTGAATATCATAGTTTGAATAGATATTCGATACAATGAGACCACGACTTGCACTTTCTTTATAAGGTAATAATGTACGATAATATTTACCTTCTGTAACCGTATTCGGCACAATCGTTGATTGACTATCATCTTTGTCTTGTGTTACAACTTTCTTCTCTTCTTTTGAAAGAGGACTTGTACATCCAGCTAATAAAGCAGCAGCTAGTATCGCAGGAATTAAGCGGCGTTTTTTCATCATTTCCTAAAACTCCTTCATTTAAGATAATTCTTCTATGAGACGTTCCTCATTCCACACTTCAATTCCGAGTTGTTCAGCTTTTGTTAATTTAGAGCCCGCATCTTCACCTGCAATGACAAGGTCTGTTTTCTTACTCACACTCCCTGTCACTTTGCCGCCAAGCTCTTCAATTTTCTTTTGCGCTTCTGAGCGATTTAATTGTGAAAGCTTACCTGTTAATACAATCGTCTTTCCATTAAATACACTATCAATTTCTTCGGTATTGATTTTCTTACCAGTATAATATACATTGACGCCTAATTGGCGTAAACGTTCGATTAATTCACGAACTTCTTCTTTTTCAAAATACATGACAATGGAATCAGCCATCTTATCGCCAATCTCAAATATTTCTGTCAACTGCTCCACTGTCGCATCCATTAATGCATCAATCGATTCAAATTCCTCTGCTAATAGGCGTGCTGCTTTTGCACCTACGTGACGAATTCCTAAACCAAATAATAATCGTTCCAGTGAATTTTTCTTGGAAGCTTCAATTGCATCCAATAAATTTTGTGCAGATTTTTCACCCATTCGTTCAAGGGCAATTAATTCTTCTTTATTTAATGTATATAAGTCTGAAACATCTTTCACAAGTCCTTCGCGTAGTAGCTGACTAACTACACGTTCACCGATACCCTCAATATTCATCGCGTTACGTGAAACGAAGTGCGATAATCCCTCTGCGACTTGTGCAAAACAACTTGGATTTACACAACGGAGCGCAACTTCATCATCAATACGTACTAATTCACTGCCACAAGCTGGGCAGTGCGTCGGCATTGTAAAAGGCTCTAGTCCTTCAGGTCGTTGGTCGAATAATACTTGTTTTACTTCTGGAATAATATCACCAGCTTTACGAATAATGACCGCATCACCAATACGAATATCTTTTTCGCGAATGATGTTTTCATTATGTAGCGTTGCACGCTGGACAGTTGTTCCAGCAACTTGAACAGGTTCTAAAATCGCAGTTGGTGTAACAACACCTGTACGTCCAACTGTTAAGTCAATATCCAAAACTTTCGTCATGACTTCTTCAGCGGGGAATTTGTAAGCGATTGACCAACGCGGTGCTTTCACTGTATTCCCAAGCTCTTGTTGCTGGTCATAGCGATCTACCTTTACTACAATCCCATCAATTTCATAAATTAAGTTTGGTCTTTTTTCTGTCCATTCTTGAATGTATGCAAATACTTCTTCAATTGTTTGGCATTTTTTACGTTCGTGGTTCGTAGTGAAGCCAAGTTGATCTAAATAATCTAGTGCATCACTGTGACTTGCGAGACCATAATCTTCACCACTACCGCCAATAGCATAGATGAATGTTGAAAGATTACGCTTTGCTGCAATTTTCGGGTCAAGCTGGCGTAAAGAACCCGCAGCTGCATTACGTGGGTTCGCGAATAATTCTTCCCCCTGCTCTGCACGTACTTTATTTAAATTGGTGAATGACTTCTTCGGCATATAACATTCGCCGCGCACTTCAATCGTCACTGGTTCTTTTAAGCGAAGAGGAATCGAATGCACTGTTTTTAAATTCTCTGTAATATCTTCCCCTACAGAACCATTTCCACGTGTTGCACCGCGAACAAATAGACCATTGTCATACATTAGTGAGATGGCTAAACCATCTATTTTTAATTCACATACATAAGAGAAATTATCGCCAATCGATTGGCGAACACGCTCATCAAAGCTTTTTAAATCGGCTTCACTGAACGCATTCCCTAGACTAAGCATCGGATAACGATGTTCTACTTTATTAAATCCTTTTAAAATCTCGCCACCGACACGTTGGGTTGGAGAATCTGGATAAATCAAATCCGGATATTCTTGTTCAATCGCAAGTAATTCATGCAACATCTTGTCATATACATGATCAGGTACAGTCGGTTGGTCTAATACATAATAGGCATGTCCGTATTCATGTAATAACCGATTATATTCTGCGACTTTCTGTTCCAGTTCTTTTCTGTCCATTCTTTTTCCTCCATCTATTTCAGACTATACTTTTTCAATTGGTGCAAATTTCGCAAGTAAACGCTTGATGCCTGTTGGACTTGGGAAGGCAATATCGAGTTCCATTCCTTCACCCTCACCTTTTACACTTACTACTGTACCAATACCCCATTTTTTGTGTGATGCCTTATCTCCAGCAGCCCATGTTACTTTATCGCCACCAGATTCTTTATAATTCGTTGTTGTTTTTAATTTTGTTCCTGTATTCATTGGCTTGCGATAGCCAGATGATTGACGACGTGGCTCTCTTGAAGTTGCTTGATAACCGAAACTTGTAGAAGCAATTTCTTCTAAAATTGCAGAATCAATCTCTTGAATAAAGCGAGATGGACTATTAAAGCTACTACGTCCGAATAAAGTACGTGTTTGCGCACATGTAATAATTAACTGCTGCTCCGCTCTTGTAATGCCGAATGGTGATAGGTAACCCTTTGATATGATCTCCAGGTTTTCCCCCACCCCACACCGTGCTTGCGAGTTTCCCCGCACACGGCGCTCCATCTAATCATCAATAGTCAAATTCGCATTATTTTAATACTTCATAACCACATAATTTTCTATATTTGTTCAATTGTTTTAAATTAATATAGGCAGGTAAATCTTTTAACTTCAAATTCACATCATGTACGAATTTATGCGATGTTTTACTCAACATTATGAGATTACTATAATTATCCGTACCACCTAGACTTAACGGTATTTTATGATGTATATGAATTTCTTGTGGATCCATATATAGATATTCTTTATCTAAAATCGGATCTTTCTTTTGTTGATTCAAGAGACTTGGGATATAAATAATGTTACTACTATTTTTCCCTGTTTTTGTTCGATTTTCAAAGAAATAGTCCAACCATTCAAGTGCCTTATATCTCGTTTGATTCGGTTCCCATAGTTTGTGTACTTCATACATATAATCTGCTGTACTTTTCACACTATGTTGTCTCATTTCCCACAGATTAAGTAGTTGTCCATTTATGATAAAGCTAACATGAGGATTTCGAACTTTATCAATTTGTACTTTTTGTCGACTTCTACACATCTTTTTTATAAGCAATAAATGTATTCTACTTATTAGCCATGTTAAATTCGTACAGATATTGTAATAATTAAATATTCCTCTTATATATACGATGAAGTAATCCAAATTGCCTTTCCATAAACACCATTCAAGCCTAAGTTTAGTTTCTCTCCAAAGTTTCTTTTGGTCTTTTACCGAAATGATAAATGAATTTTGTTTGGTACTGTATGTTTTTCGATATTTATATCCTAAGAACTTCAGTTGTGCATCACCATGAATTGGTATTAACTTTGTTTTATCACGATTTATTTCTAATTCGTTTTCTTTACACCAATCTTCTAGCATCATTATTGCATCGTATATATCATATTTCCCTTTGCTAATTAATACAAAGTCATCTGCGTATCGAATAATTTTTACTACTCTACGATGTTTCAACCAATTAAAGTAAAATTCACGTCCACGTTTGTAATTTTTACCATGGTTTTTATGAATATTGGGGTTTTGGATAATTTGACGACCATTTTCTCGCTCAAAATCATTTATTTTATGAAGGCGAAGCTCAAAATCATGAAACATAACGTTGGCGAGTATTGGTCCTAAAATTGTTCCTTGTCTTAATCCAACTCCATTATATTTTTCTTTTGGTTGTATCAGGTCAATCCACATTAATCGCTTTATACATTTTAGAAATGCTAAGTCATGTATATTGTGGTTTAACTTTAACTTATCAAGTACTTTATCAATTTTTACAGTATCAAAGTATTCTTTCAAGTCGCAATCGTATATATGACCTTCATTATTATATTGTAAAGTAGTTGCGATATAGGACATACACTCTTGAGCATTACGATTTTTCCTAAATCCAAAACTTTCAGGATTAAATTGTGCTTCAAGAATAGGTTCAAGGATATTTTTAACACATTGTTGTGCAATCCTATCATATAAATTGGTTATGCCTAAAGATCGCATTTTTCCATTGCTTTTCGGTATCATTACATGCCTTGCTTTACCTCGTTTTGAACCAAATAATCGATTTTTGATTTCCTTTATAACATCTTCAATATCTAATTTCATAATGTCATTAAAGGTTATACCATCTGGACCTGCTGTTTTCTTGCCTTTATTACTACCTATAATTTTAATTGAACAAATAATATTTCTTTCATCAATGACATATTGCCACAAGTGGTTAAATCGTGTTTTAGTTAATGCTTTATCAAATAATATTTGTTCGACATCATTAATACCATATCGCCAAATATCCTTGTCTTTGACCTTCATATTCATCGCCTTCTTTCCACATGGGATAGCGATTACTATTGATGTTAGACTTGGGGCCTTCCCTCCACTTCCATTACAGAAGCTTCTGCAGTACTATGCCCCTACTGACTCCCCTATTCATGCTCTTTCATGCAATTTGCAATCCCCAAGCAATTACTAAACGTTAGGGGTCTCAAACGTTCCGATATTATTAGGTGTATAACTGTACTTAGGTTCCACCTTTATCCCGACTATATCTTTCCAGTAGAACAACCCGTTAGTTCTATCCATCAGAATTCCATACGATAAACCTTTTGGAATATAGTTAATTAGACAATATTTCTATCGCCCGCTCTACGAGACGTACATTCAGTGGTTCGTCATTAGCTATCTAAATCCTAACCATATACAGTTCCCAGCCCGCACCATGTTCACAGTATGTTTAACCTTTCCTCAGCTTGACCTGTTAGGGCTACTTAATGCGTCTTCACCCAACTTCACACAATCTGTTACCAGTATTGCATGTGGGAGTATTAGCTTCCATCTAGTCACGGAGATTATTTGGGTTCTCCGCCGTGGTGTCATAATATCAGTTGTTGCTAGTAAAATTTTTACTAACCCTGCCAATCCTTCACGATTTACGCGATTTCTGACAAACGTTTCATACCATAAGCCAAGCGTCTTTCCTCTTCCATCTCATCGTCATCTTGTAATGAACGTGAGTGTGGGAAGACATTCTCTTCCATACCGATAATGAAAACTACTGGGAACTCTAGACCTTTAGCTGAGTGCATCGTCATTAAGATGACACCTGTTCCTTGTTGTTCTTCTTCCTTACCAAGTGAATCAATATCTGCAATTAATGCAAGGTCTGTTAGGAATGCAACTAGTGATTTATCTTCACTTTGTTGTTCAAATGCTTGTGTTACCGATAAAAATTCACTGATGTTCTCTAAACGGCTTTGTGCTTCAATCGTCTTATCATTCTTTAACATCTCGCGATAACCCGAGCGCTCTAAAATTTCTTCAACTAATTCTGTGACAGACATATATTCTTGCATTTGCGTTAGATTTTGAATCATTGAGTGGAAGTGAATCGCAGCATTTGTCGCCTTCCCTGATAGTCCCATAAAGTCGACTTCTGCTAGTGCATCGAAAATCGAACGGTCCGCTTCTAATGCATTCACTGCAATACGGTCAAATGATGTCGCACCAATACCACGCTTTGGCTCATTAATAATACGCGCTAATGATAAGTCATCATCATTATTTGCAATAAGACGTAAATAAGCTAGTAAATCTTTAATCTCTTTACGATCATAGAATTTTGTACCGCCAACAATCGTATAGCTCATATTTGATTTTACAAGCATTTCTTCCATAACACGTGATTGTGCATTCGTACGATAAAGAATCGCAAAATCCTCTGGCTTACGATTATTCATAAGCATTTGCTCTTGAATCGTTTTGACAACGAACTGCGCTTCTGCTTTTTCATCATATGCGCGGAACACCGCAATTTTTTCGCCCTCTTCATTATCAGTTCGTAACTCTTTTTTTATGCGGCTTGTATTATTTTGAATCACATCATTTGCTGCTTTTAAAATCGTTTTAGTTGAACGATAATTTTGTTCTAACATAATTGTTCTAGCAGTTGGGTAGTCTTTTTCGAATGATAGGATATTTTGAATATCAGCTCCGCGCCAACGATAAATCGATTGGTCTGAGTCTCCTACCACACAAATATTTTCATGTTGTCTTGCTAGTAACTTAACCAACGTATATTGTGTATGGTTCGTATCTTGATATTCGTCTACGTGGATGTATTGGAAGCGTTGTTGATAATACTCAAGCACATCTGGTACTTCTTTAAATAATCGAATGGTCATCATAATTAAATCATCGAAATCCAGTGATTGATTTTTGCGTAGACGATGTTGATAGTTTTCATATACTTTCGCTACAGCTTGGTCGTATGGATTATTTGCGTCAGCTTGTTGTGAAAAATCACTTGATGTAATGCCTTCATTCTTTGCTGAGCTAATCGCATTTAAAAGGGAACGTGGCTCATGTTGTTTCGGGTCCATATTCAATTCTTTTAATGCATTTTTAATAACAGAAAGCTGATCTGTTGTATCTAAAATCGAAAAGTTTTTATTATAACCAATTCGGTCGATATCACGACGTAAAATACGTACACACATCGAGTGGAATGTCGAAACCCACATGCGATCGCCTGTACCGTTACCTAAAATACCATCAATTCGTTCGCGCATTTCACGTGCTGCCTTATTCGTAAATGTGATGGCTAAAATATTTGACGGTTTAATCATTTTTTCAATTACCAAGTAAGCAATACGATGTGTTAATACACGCGTCTTACCAGAACCTGCTCCCGCCATGATTAGTAAAGGTCCTTCTGTAGCTTGAACAGCTTCAGCTTGTTGTTCGTTCATACCTTTTAATAAATTTTTTGTTAGTTGATTCATCATGCACCATCCTTCTACAAACATTTGTTCTTAAATTATATCGTACCTTTTACAGCTTTAACAGTTTTTAAAGCCTTTTTTAAATCTGTATAAATAATATTCCCTACAACGACTGTATCCGCGTATTGCGCCATCTTTTGTGCTTGTTCTGGCTCCGAAATGCCACCACCATAAAACAGTTGTGTCTGTTCTAATTCGTGGGATACAGCTTCTACTACTTCTTCTGAGCCATACATACCGCTATATTCTAAATAAAGAATTGGTAATTTAAAATAATGTTCTGCCATACGTGCATAGGCTACAACATCTTCGAGTGATAAGTCTGTTTTTGCAGTTGTTAAGGTTGCTGCTTTACAGTCTGGATTCAAAATAACATAGCCCTCAGCAACAAGTTCATCCCAGTTCATCAGCTCACCAAACTCTTTAATAGCCTCATGATGTAAATCTTTCACCCACTCTGTTTTTGTACTATTCAATACCGTTGGGATGAAGAAATAATCGTAACCTGGTGTGACCGATTCAATTGTAGAAACTTCTAAGATAACAGGTACTGAATAACGACGTACACGCGCGAGTAAGTCCAGTACACCATCCTCTGTCACATCATCTGAACCACCTACTAAGATGCCGTCCGTACCTGATTCACAAATTTTCTCTAAATGTTCATCCGAAATTTCTTTCGCAGGATCTAACTTAAAAACATGCTGCCAACTTTTAAATTCCATACTCTTACCACCCATTCTCTCTATTCTTATCATTAGTATACTAAAACTCACATGAAAATGAAGGGATTCAATAAAAATGAGAAATCGCTCGAAACTGCGATTTCTCATTTTGTCTTGTCAAAACACATCTTCATGTTGTTTTAACATTTTCTGTTCTTTTTAAGCTGAAAGCCTATTTACGAGATGCGTCAAATGGTTGTTCATCTGGATATAAACGTCCAAGCATCTCATCATACGTATCATTTCCGTAATCGAAACAACGACGTACGCGTGAAATTGTTGCTGTAGATGCACCTGTTTCGTTTTTGATTGTTTCATATGTTTTTTTCAATCGTAATAAGTGCGCTACTTCAAAACGTTGCGCAAGTGATTGAATCTCACTCATTGTGCATAAATCATCAAAAAACTTATAGCACTCGTCTAAATCTTTTAGTTCTAATACAGCTTTAAATAATTGGTCTGTTTGATGACCCTTAATTTTTTCAATTTGCATCGTAAACGAGGGCCCCCTTCCACTTCTATTCTATAATTGCATCGTTCTCTTTACAATTCTATTTTATCACCAGAATTGATTAGAAAAAAGTATTAACACTTTTATTCTGTAAATCGTTAAAGTATTTTAGCGCATTACAGATGGGAAGAGTACGCGTTTTTTCAATACATCGAAAATACCACGCTGCGTTACGCGAATATATGGTAAGTGTGTTGATTGTAAAAATAATAATGTATAGATGGCATCGCCATGATGGAAACCACGCTCTTTTAACGCTTCTTTTAGTGCTTTTTCTTGTTCAATAATTTCTTCAACTGGTTGTTTTGACACATATCCACCCATTGTTAGTGGGATAGAAGCTAGCACTTTATGATCATCAATTAAGACGATTCCGCCACCCATTTTTTTCATTTCGTTGAAAGCTTGGTGCATCGCATGAATATCTTTACCAATTAAAATAATATCGCCCGTACAAGAGTACGACGTCGCAAAGCCTTGTAATGAGCTAGCAAAACCTTTAATAAGTGTATTTACACGCCATTTACCTTCTCGGTCAACAAGCATTAAATAACATTCATCATGGTCGTAACTTAATGTACCTTCATTAGTATGCAAGTTCGTGCTATACAACTTCGTAATGACATCGTTCACCATCTCAATTCCAAATGGCATTGAGAATTGGAAGTCGTCATCTGTCAATTCAACTGGCATTGAAAACTTATTAAAATCGCCCCAATCAATATCTTCCATTGTATGAACGCGTTCATTTGAGCGCTTCAGCCATACACCTTTTGATAATACATCTGTTGGTGTTGGATGGTATTCATCTTCTAAAATATTTAATGTAGCAAAGCGACCTGTCGCAATTAGACCATGTGAATGTGTCACATCATAGTAGTTCGCAATATTGTAAGATGCCATTTGATATGCATCAATTGGCTCTACACCTGCATCGAGTGCTACTTGGATACATTGATCCATCAGGCCCTTTTCGTAGAAGCTCGGTGTTGCACCATCTGTTGTCATCATTAAATGATCAAAGATTTTCAGTTTTCGTTCCACAATTCCCTTTAATAAATCAGGAAGGTCTGGACGAATCGATGAATAACGTAATGTTACCGCATAGCCGTGTAGAATACGTTCTTCTACTTCTTCTACTGTCATCGCTTCATGGTCACCATCTGCACCGAATAATTTTAGACGAGCTAATGTACGTGAAGAAGCACCTGGTAGATGTGTTTCAATCTTTTTATGATGCGCACGCGTACCTTGCAGCCAATACAATAACTGGTCATCTCCTGCTAGTAATCGTGGCCAAGCTGTTAATTCGCCGCCCATCAATACATCTTGACGCTCTCCCCATTCCATTAATGAAGCTGATGTAAAGAGATTGTGTTCTCGTAGCAATTCTGTTTGTGAATCGTAACGCATCCACCAATAGAAGTGGAATGGTCGTTCTTTTAATGCATCCATAATACGAAATGCTTCTTCATTTTTTAATGATAAAAATAATGTTAAATTATCTGAAAGGAATGTCGTTGTTCCTGTCTGTCCTGCATAGTTTGCTAATGTTAATGGGTTATAGAGTTGATATGGATGAACATGTGGCTCAATGTAACCCGGTACAACTGTTTTACCTGCTGCATCCACGATTTCTGTGCCTTCCATCTTCGGTGGCATTTTAGGCCCTGCATATACAATACGCTCTCCTAAAATCCAAATATTTCCCTCTACCCAATCTTTATAAATACTGTGCAAATAGCGAGCATTCGTAATCACCATTGAAGGAGATTTCTTTCCATCAATGACTGCGACTTGTTCGCGTATGTCATGTATTTTCCAATTTATGTGCTTCATACCTTAAACATCTCCTCCTATAAGTCTGTTGCATTAATTTATGATGATTAATGAATACAACGCATGAGTGATAATATGCTATCACACTCGTCGTTCATGGAACAAGCTTAATTTAGAATGTACAAACTTTTGTTGAATTTCGAATCAATTTTCTATTTTATGCATATTCTATTTTATAACTTCGTCTATGAAAACGCTATCATTAACCTTTAAGTTATAAAAATATTTACATAACTATACACTTTAGATTTAACAAGTGAAAAAATAAAGGTAGAAGATGAAGTCATCCTCTGCCTTTATTTAGATTATTTATTTTACAGCTGAAAAAGTTCGCCAACCGATATCTTTTCTAAAGAAGAAATGTTGCCAATCTTTCTGTGCTAATCCTGCATATACTTTTTCTTGTGCTTCTTTTAAGTTTCTGCCTGTCGATGTTACTAATAAGACACGACCACCGTTTCCGACAAAACCTTCTCCTGCTGCTTTTGTTCCTGCATGGAAGATATTATGTGTCTTCGCTAACTCCGTTAAGTTCGGCAGTGCATGTCCATTTTCAACAGATTGCGGATAACCTTCTGAAGCAATGACAACACCTAGAACTGATTCATCCGACCATTGTAAATCAAATGGAACACCCGCAAGAAGTGCATCCATAAATAAGCCGAAATCAGAAGCCATACGTTGTAATACAACTTGTGCTTCTGGATCACCAAAGCGTGCATTAAACTCAATCACTTTTGGCCCATTCTTCGTTAAAATTAATCCTGCATATAAAATACCTGTGAATGGTGTACCTTCTGCATCCATTGCTGCAACAGTTGGCTTCACAATCGTCTCAAATGCTTCATCAACAATTGACTGCGGAATTTGTGGAACGGGTGAATAAGCACCCATACCGCCTGTATTCGGTCCTTTGTCGCCGTCATATGCTCGTTTATGATCTTGTGCAATCGCCATTGGATAGATTTGTCCTGCATGAACGAATGACATGAACGAGAATTCTTCACCATCTAAAAATTCCTCAATAACAACACGAGAAGATGAATCACCAAAACGTTGGTTGCCAATCATATCTTCTACTGCTTCAATGGCTTCTTGTTCCGTCATCGCAACAATAACACCTTTACCTGCTGCTAAACCATCTGCTTTAATCACAATTGGTGCACCTTGTGCGCGAATGTAAGCAACAGCTTCATCTACTTGTGAGAATGTTTCATATGCTGCTGTTGGAATTTCATATTTCTTCATTAAATCTTTCGCAAAGGATTTACTACCTTCTAATTGTGCTGCATTTTTACGAGGACCGAATGCACGAAGACCTGCTTCTTCAAATGCGTCGACAATTCCTTCAGTTAAAGGCTGCTCAGGTCCAACAAATGTTAAACCGATTCCTTCCGTAATCGCAAAATTAATTAACTCATCAAAAGAAGACTGTGCGATTGGCACAATGGTTGCATCTTCTTTCATTCCGTCATTTCCTGGTGCGACAAAAACTTGCTCAACAGATGGTGCTTTTTTAAACTGTTTGACAATCGCGTGTTCACGACCGCCACTACCAATTACAAGAACTTTCATACTCCTTATTCCTCCTGTTAAAAATAGGGACTATCCAATATGATAGGACAGCCCCAATTTAATTTAGATTAATGTTTAAAGTGACGAACGCCTGTTAAAACCATTGTGATGCCTGCTTTATTCGCTGCATCAATTGATTCTTGGTCACGTTTTGAACCACCTGGGTGGATGATTGCCGTAATGCCTGCTTCAATAGCTGCTTCAACTGTATCTGGCATTGGGAAGAATGCATCAGATGCAAGTGCTGCACCCGCTGCTTTTTCACCGGCTTGTTCTAAAGCGATTTTTGCAGAACCTACACGATTCATTTGACCCGCACCAATTCCAAGTGTCATTTGCTCATCTGTAATTACAATGGCATTCGACTTCACGTGTTTCACAACAGACCAGCCTAAGCGCATAGCCGCCCATTCTTCTTCTGTTGGTTGACGATCTGTTACAACTTGAATATCTGCTTCATCAAAACCATAGCGATCTGGCTCTTGTACTAATAGACCACCTTCTACAGATACTGTATTAAATGCATCTTGTGTATGTTGATCGAAAGAGATTGTTAGTAAACGAATATTCTTCTTCACTGTTAATAGTTCAATCGCTTCTTTTGAGAAAGAAGGTGCAATAATAATTTCTAAGAAAATAGAAGCTAATTGCTCTGCTGTTTTTGCATCAACCTCACGATTTAGCGCAACAATACCGCCGAAGATGGATGTTGCGTCTGCTTCGTATGCTTTATTGAATGCTTCTGCAATCGTTTCACCTGTGCCAACGCCACATGGGTTCATGTGCTTCACCGCGACAGCTGCTGGTTGTTTAAATTCCTTGATGATTTGAAGTGCTGCATTTGCATCTTGAATATTGTTATATGATAATTCTTTACCATGTAATTGCTCTGCGTAAGCAACAGAGAAATCAGAAGCAAGACGTTTTTGATAGAACGCAGCTTTTTGATGTGGGTTCTCACCATAACGTAATGTTTGTTTTAATTCATAAGTTAAAGTCATTTGTTCAGGGAATTCTTCGCCTAATTCTGCTGATAAATAATTCGAAATATATGAATCATATGCTGCTGTATGACGGAATACTTTTGCTGCTAAACGACGACGTGTTTGTAAAGTTGTTTGACCTGCATCTTTTAATTCAGCTAAGACACCTTCATAGTCATTTGCATCAACAATTACTGTTACATATTGTTGGTTTTTTGCAGCTGAGCGTAGCATTGTTGGACCACCAATATCGATGTTTTCAATTGCATCTTCGAATGTTACATCTGGTTTTGAAATTGTTTCAACAAATGGATATAAGTTAACGCATACAATCTCAATCGGTTCAATACCATGTTCTTTCATTTGTGCTTGGTGTTCAGCGTCATCATATTTTGCAAGAAGTCCACCATGAATCATCGGATTTAATGTTTTTACACGTCCACCTAAGATTTCTGGGAATTTTGTTACTTCATCAACAGATGTCACAGGTACACCATTATCTTGAAGATGTTTTTTCGTACCGCCTGTTGATAATACTTCGTAGCCTAATGCTACAAGTTCTTTTGCAAATTCTAATACACCTGATTTATCCGAAACACTAATTAACGCTCTTTTTGTCACAATTTTTCCTCCTCAGATTTAAGCGGGAAATTCCCTATATGTAAAGATTTAATGCCACAATTTTTGTAAAGCTGCTTTATACACATCATGCTCAACTGCATGAATTGCCGCTTCTGTTCGCTCTCTATCTCCATCAATCACATCAACAGCCTTTTGCATAATAATCGTGCCTGTATCCATTCCTTCATCTACATAATGAACCGTTACACCTGTCACTTTCACACCGTGATCGAGTGCTTGTCCAATTGCATCTTTCCCTGGGAAAGAAGGCAATAATGAAGGATGAATATTCACGATTCGTGAACGGTATGCGTCTAATAATGTTTCACCAATTAAACGCATATATCCCGCTAGTACAAGCCACTCCACTTCTTTTTCTTCTAATACTTCTAAAATCGCTGCTTCATAAGCTTGTTTAGAAGAAAAATCTTTTGGACGAATGGCTAGTACTGAAATCCCCTTTGTTTTTGCACGTTCGATCACGTACGCATCTGGTTTATCTGT
Source organism: Kurthia sp. 11kri321 (assembly GCF_001534765.1). Classification (NCBI taxonomy): domain Bacteria; kingdom Bacillati; phylum Bacillota; class Bacilli; order Caryophanales; family Caryophanaceae; genus Kurthia; species Kurthia sp. 11kri321. The sequence goes on along the minus strand of NZ_CP013217.1, from coordinate 370,755 downwards.
TACAACTAAACGAATCGTTGCTTGCAGTTCCCCTTGTTCAATTGCTTCAGCAATGGCTTGAAAATTCGAACCACTACCTGAAGCAAATACTGCAATGGACTTTTTAGTCATTACACTAAACTCCCATCATGCTCACCGTTGAATCGCACACCTTCACCAGCAACCACACGACCAATTGTGTAAGCTTTTTCGCCATGTTTTTCGACTAACTCAATGACTTTTTCAGCTTGTGCTGCTGGAACAGCTAAGACAAAACCGATTCCCATGTTGAACACATTATATAAATCTTTTTGTTGTAACTTTCCTTGTTCTGCTAGTAAATCAAAGATTGGTAGAACTGGCCAAGTGCCTAAATCAACTTCCGTTGCTAAACCTGCTGGCATCATACGTGGTAAGTTCTCATAGAAACCACCGCCTGTAATATGTGCCATACCATGTACATCCACTTCTTTTAATACATCTAGTACCGGTTTTGCATATAATTTTGTCGGCGTTAATAATGCCTCACCAATTGGACCAAGTTGCTCGTAACCTGCTACAACTGTATCTGGTGTGAAGCCTGCATCTGCAAACATAATTTTACGAACAAGTGAATAACCGTTTGAGTGAACACCACTTGAAGCAATCCCTACAAGTACGTCACCTTCTTGGATTTTTTCACCTGTTACAATATTTGCTTTTTCAGCTGCACCTACTGCAAATCCAGCTAAATCATATTCATCTTCTTCATATAGGCCAGGCATCTCTGCTGTTTCGCCCCCGATTAATGCAGCCCCTGATTGTACACAACCATCTGCTACACCTTTAACGATTTGCTCGATTTTTTCTGGTACTGCTTTACCTACTGCTACATAATCTAAGAAATAAAGTGGTTCTGCGCCTTGTGCGACAATATCATTTACACACATCGCAACACAGTCAATTCCGATTGTGTCGTGCTTATCCACCATAAATGCTAATTTTAATTTTGTTCCTACACCATCTGTACCTGAAATTAATACAGGTTCTTTTAAATTCAGTTCAGATAAATCGAACATACCACCAAAACCACCGAATGTACCCATGATGCCTTTTCTTGCTGTGCGTTCTACATGTGATTTCATACGTTGTACAGCTTCATAACCTGCTTCAATATTTACGCCTGCTTGTTCATATGCTTTTGACAAGATCTTGGCCTCCTAGACTAATAATTCTTTTTCGTGCGGTAAAATCGTATCTGGGAAAATTTCTGTTGGATACTTACTTGTGAAACAAGCTAAGCAAAGTCCTTTATTCTCCCCTTCATATGGACGGTCAATCGATTCAACCATGCCCTCCACTGATAAAAATGTTAAGGAATCTGCACCAATCGCTTCACACATCTCATCCACTGAATGACTTGAAGCAATCAATTCTTCATGTGTTGATGTATCAATACCGTAATAACATGGATCTGTCATTGGTGGTGAGCTGATGACAACATGTACCTCTGCTGCGCCAGCTTCTTTTAACATTTTGACAATACGACGTGATGTTGTACCACGTACAATCGAATCGTCTACCATGATGACACGTTTGCCTTTTACGACTTGAACAACTGGTGATAATTTCATCTTCACACCACGTTCACGTAATTCTTGTGTTGGTTGAATGAATGTACGACCAACATAACGGTTTTTAATTAAACCTAATTCATAAGGAATACCACTTTCTTCTGCAAAACCAATCGCAGCAGAAATACTTGAATCAGGAACGCCTGTTACTACATCCGCTTCGATATGAGCGCATTCTTTTGCTAATTGTTTACCCATACGTTTACGTGCCATATGCACATTAATGCCATCAATATTAGAATCTGGTCGTGCTAAGTAGACATATTCCATCGCACACATCGCACGATTTTGAATTTCTGCAAAGCGAACTGATTGAACACCTTCATCATTGATGATCAGCATCTCACCTGGTTCCACTGAACGAACTGTTTCAGCACCAATTAAATCGAATGCACATGTTTCTGATGCTACGACATAAGCCTCGCCTAGCTTACCTAATGAAAGTGGGCGTAAACCATTACGGTCACGCGCTACAATCATCTCGTCTTTCGTCATCACTAAGAATGAATACGCGCCTTCTAATAACGTCAATGCATTTTTAACTTTTTCGCTGAATGTTGCATGTGTACTCTTTTTAATTAAATGCGCTAATACTTCCGTATCTGAACTTGAATGAAAAATACTACCTTGTCGCTCTAAATATTTTTTCAAGCGATTCGCATTTACTAAGTTACCATTATGCGCAATCGATAAACTACCTGTAGATGAGTGGAAAAGAAGGGGTTGAACATTTTCAATCCCCGCCCCTCCTGCTGTTGTATAGCGAACATGTGCAATCGCTGCTTTACCGTCTACAGACTTTAACTTTTCTTCGTTGAATACATCATTTACAAGTCCTTCGCCTTTAACTGCTTTTAGATGATGACCATCTGATACAACAATCCCAGCGCCTTCTTGACCTCGGTGTTGTAAAGCATGTAAACCATAGTAGCTTAGGTGTGCTGGACTTTGATTACCCCAAATCCCAAAAACACCACATTCTTCATTTAAGCCTCTGATTTCAGCAAGCATGGTATTGCCCCTTTCCAAGCATCTTGGAATTCTGCTACAGTGCCTTCAATTAACGGTTGTTGTTCGGATGAATTGATGACAATGTTGGCTTCTTCTGTTACGACACCGATTTGTTTTGCATCTGCTACCACTTCTTCAAAACGTGCTGCAAATTCTGGTTTTACAGTTACAACAAAGCGTGATTGTGATTCACTGAATAGAGCAGTTGTTGCTGATCCTTCTAACGTTACATTCACACCTAAGTTTGTACCGAATGTTGTTTCTGCGATTGCCACAGCTAAACCACCTTCTGCTACATCATGCGCTGATGCAATAAGTCCTGCTTGAATTGCTTGTAGTAATGCTTTTTGGCGTGCTGCTTCTACTTCTAAATCAATTGATGGTGCTTGTCCGAAAATACGACCGTTCATTAATTTTTGTAATTCTGAACCACCGAATTCTGTTTTCGTGTCACCAATTACATAAACGAAGTCACCTGCATGCTTTACTTCTTGTGTTGTTGCGTGTTGTAAATCCTCTACTAAACCAACCATACCGATTGTCGGTGTTGGGTAGATAGCTTCATTACTACGTTCGTTATAAAGTGATACGTTACCGCCGATTACAGGAGATTCTAATGCTAGACATGCTGCTGCAATACCGTCTGCTGATTTTTCGATTTGCCAGAAGATTTCAGGCTTTTCTGGGTTACCGAAGTTTAAACAGTCTGTAATTGCTAATGGACGACCGCCTGAACATACGATATTACGTGCTGCTTCTGCAACTGCAATTTTACCGCCTGTTTCAGGGTCTAAGTAGATATAACGTGAGTTACAGTCAGTTGTCATTGCTAAACCTTTATTCGTACCACGTACGCGAATAATCGCTGCATCTGAACCTGGTTTTACAACCGTATTTGTTCTTACTTGATGGTCATATTGTTCATAAACCCATTCTTTTGAAGCAATTGTCGCTTGTTGTAATAATGCACTTAATGTTTCTTTATAATCTGTTACTTCTGGTTCTACATTTTCGATTTGTTGGAACTCTGTATAATAAGCTGGAACTGCTGAAGGTTTATGGTAAACAGGTGCATCTTCTGCTAATGCATCTGCTGGCACTTCTGCAACAATCTCACCTTTATGTTTTAAGCGGAACATTTTATCGTCTGTTACAACACCTACTGATACGGCATCTAATCCGTATTTTGCAAATAGATCAACGATTGGTTGTTCTTCACCTTTTTTCACAACGACTAACATACGCTCTTGAGATTCAGATAACATCATTTCATAAGCTGTCATACCTGTTTCACGTTGTGGAACAGCATCAAGATTCATCTCAATACCCATGCCTGCTTTAGAAGCCATTTCTGCTGCTGAAGAAGTTAAGCCTGCTGCACCCATATCTTGAATACCAACTAATGATTCGAACTTCACAAGTTCTAAACAAGCTTCTAATAATAGTTTTTCCATGAATGGATCACCTACTTGAACTGCTGGGCGCTTTTCTTCTGCATTCTCGTCTAATTCTTCTGAAGCGAATGTTGCACCATGAATACCGTCACGACCTGTTTTTGCACCTACATACATCACTGTGTTCCCAACACCAGAAGCAACACCTTTTTGAATGTCTTTATGGTCGATTAAACCAACACACATCGCATTCACAAGAGGATTTCCTTCGTAGCAAGGGTCGAACTGAATTTCGCCACCTACTGTTGGAATACCGATACAGTTACCGTAACCAGCGATTCCCGCAACAACTTCTTCAAATAAGAATTTCACACGTTTTGAAGCATCTAATTCACCAAAACGAAGTGAGTTTAACATTGCTACTGGACGTGCACCCATTGAGAATACGTCACGAATAATTCCACCAACACCTGTTGCTGCACCTTGGTATGGTTCAATTGCTGAAGGGTGGTTATGTGATTCCATTTTAAATACAACCGCTTGCTCGTCACCAATATCAACGATCCCTGCACCTTCACCAGGACCTTGTAGTACGTGTTTTCCTTCTGTTGGGAATTTACGTAAAACTGGTTTTGAGTTTTTATATGAGCAGTGTTCTGACCACATAACAGAGAATAAACCTGTCTCTGTCCAATTCGGTGTGCGTCCTAAAATCGATTCCACTAACGCAAATTCTTCATCTGTTAACCCCATAGAAGCATATAATTTTTGCTCCTTAATTTGTTGTGCTGTTGGCTCAAGCTTGGTTGACATTTGATTCCCTCCACTGTTTTACAATTGATTTGAATAAAGCAAGACCTTGCGCATTCCCAAGTACCTCATCTGCTGCACGCTCTGGGTGTGGCATCATGCCTAAAACATTCCCACGTTCGTTCACAATACCTGCGATATCCGCTAAACTACCGTTTGGATTTTCTGATTCATATGTGAACACGATTTGATTGTTTTGTTGTAGTTGTTCCAATGTTTCTGCGTCACAGTAATAGTTTCCTTCACCATGTGCAATTGGAATTGTGATAATTTCATCTTTGTCGTACTGATTTGTAAATAACGTATCATTATTTACAACGCGTAAATTTACGTCCTTACAAATGAATTTTAAATTCTTATTACGTAATAACGCACCAGGTAGTAATCCTGCTTCCGTTAGAATTTGGAATCCATTACATACGCCTAATACTGGCTTTCCAGCTTCTGCTGCTTTCTTTACTTCTTCCATTACATTCGATTGGTTCGCCATTGCGCCACAACGTAAGTAATCACCGTAGGAGAATCCACCAGGTACTAAAATACCGTCATATGCACTTAAATCTGTTGCATCATGCCATACGTATTCCACTTCTTCGCCTAATACGTCTTTAATCGTATGATACATATCTAAGTCACAGTTTGAACCTGGGAATACAAGTACTGCGAATTTCATGTTAGTTGGCCTCCTCGACTTCATAACGATAGTCTTCAATCACTGTATTTGTTAGTAGTTTTTCACACATTTCTTTAATTAACGTATCCATGTCGCGCTCTTTTGGTTCGATTTGTAGCTCTAAGTATTTACCGATTCGTACATCTGCTACTTCCTCGTACCCCATGTTATGTAGGGAACCTTGTACTGCCGAGCCTTGTGGATCAAGAATGCTTTCACGAAGTGTTACATAAACTTTTACTTTTTTCATTTTGTAAATCCTCCTAGACGAGATAATATGATTTCGTATACTTCTGTTAAACTTCCTAAATTACGGCGAAACACGTCTTTATCTAAGTGTTGCTTTGTTTCTTCATCCCATAGACGACATGTATCTGGTGAAATTTCATCTGCTAATAGTACAGTGCCTTGTTCATCGCGACCAAATTCTAATTTAAAGTCAACGAGCGTTACACCGATTTCATGGAAAAATGGTTGTAACACAGCGTTTACTTCTAAGCCTTTTTGATAAAGTGTTTCCACTTCTTCTGGTGTTGCAATTTCTAAAATATCAATATGTTCTGTTGTAATGAACGGGTCTCCTAATGCATCATCTTTGTAGTAATACTCAACGATTGGACGTTTTAGTTTTGTACCTTCTTCAATTCCTAATCGCGTTGCTAAACTACCTGCTGCAATATTGCGTACAACTAATTCAATTGGAATAATCTCAACTTTTTTCACCAATTGTTCTGTATCGGAAATTTGACGGATAAAGTGTGATGGAATACCTGCTGCATGAAGTTTTTCAAAAATAAGTGATGTAATCTTATTATTTAAAACACCTTTACCAGCAATTTCTTCTTTCTTTTCTCCGTTGAAAGCTGTTGCGCTGTCTTTATAAGCTACAAACAATACATTTTCCTCATTTGTCGCATATAATCTTTTCGCTTTACCTTCATACAATAGTTGACCTTTTTCCACGTTCATTCCCCCGGTAAATAATTTTAAGTATTGCGTTTTTTTGAAATATTAAAACTTTTAAAAGTTCATCCATTCCTTTCCCATCAACGAATTGAACCGTTGATGAGATGGAATGAAATAGGTTGTTTAGTTTAAGCCTAATCTTTCAAAAATCATGTCTACATTTTTCAAATGATAGTTATAATCGAAGCAGTCTTCAATTTCAGCAGGTGATAGTAATGAAGAAATTTTTTCATTCTCTTCTACTAACGGACGGAATTGAATTTGTTCATCCCAAGAACGAGCCGTTAATGGTTGAACTGTATCATATGCTTCTTCACGAGATAGACCTTTTTCAATTAACGCAAGTAACACACGTTGTGAGTAAATTAAACCAAATGTACGTGTCATGTTACGCTTCATGTTTTCTGGGAATACTGTTAAGTTTTTCACGATGTTACCAAAACGATTTAGCATATAGTTCAGTGCAATCGTTGTATCTGGAATAATGACACGTTCTGCTGATGAGTGTGAAATATCGCGTTCATGCCATAAAGGAACATTTTCAAATGCAGTTACCATATGACCACGTACTAAACGTGCCATACCAACCATATTTTCTGAACCGATTGGATTACGTTTATGTGGCATTGCTGAAGAACCTTTTTGTCCTTTTGCAAACCCTTCTTCCACTTCACGTGTTTCAGATTTTTGTAAGCCGCGAATTTCTGTTGCAAACTTCTCGATTGATGTTGCGATTAGTGCAAGCACTGAGAAATATTCTGCATGACGATCACGTTGTAATGTTTGTGTTGAAATCGGTGCAGGTGTTAAACCTAATTTTTCACATACATATGCTTCTACGAATGGATCGATATTTGCATACGTTCCAACTGCGCCTGAAATTTTACCTGCTTCAATCGTTTTAGCAGCTGCTTCAAAACGAACTTGGTTACGACGCATTTCTTCTAACCAAAGTGCTAGTTTTAAACCGAAAGTTGTTGGCTCTGCATGCACACCATGTGTACGTCCCATGCAAACCGTCATTTTATGTTCTTTTGCTTTTTCAGTGATAATATCAATAAAGTTTTGAATATCTTTACGGATAATATCGTTAGCTTGTTTAATTTGGTAAGAAAGAGCTGTATCAACGACATCTGTTGAAGTTAAACCGTAATGTACCCATTTACGTTCCTCACCTAATGTTTCTGATACTGCACGTGTAAATGCAACAACATCATGACGTGTTTCTTTTTCGATTTCTAAAATACGATCGATTTCAAACGATGCATTTTCGCGTAATTTTTGAACATCTTCTTTTGGAATAACCCCTAACTCTGCCCAAGCTTCACATGCTAGAATTTCTACTTCTAACCATGCTTGATAGCGATTTTCCTCTGTCCAGATAGCTCCCATTTCAGGTCGTGTATAACGTGCGATCATAAATAAAGTCTCCTTCTACTCTGCCCATATACCAGAGTTCTTGATTTCGTCTAGGGTATGATTTACATCATCCGTCATTATTGTAACATGCCCCATCTTTCGATTGTTCTTTGCTTCTTGTTTTCCGTAAAGATGAATGGACCAATCAGGGTATTTTGAGATTGAATTCGTTACAGGTACGACATGTTGCCCTAAGATATTCACCATAATCGATGGACTCCATAATTTTGGTTTACGTAATGGCCAGCCGCAAATGGCACGAATATGTTGATGGAACTGCGAAATATTACATGCTTCAATTGAATAATGACCTGAGTTATGAGGTCGCGGTGCTAATTCATTAATCAAAATTTCTCCTGACGCTAATACAAACATTTCAACAGCAAGTGTTCCTACTAAATTCAGTTCATCTGCAATTTTCTCAGCAGCCTCTATGGCTAATTTTTCGGTACTTTGTGTAATACGTGCTGGCACGATTGTTTCATGCAGAATATGATTCACATGAATATTTTCACCAACTGGTAAGCAATATGTTTCACCATGTACATTACGTTGTACGATAACTGAAATCTCCATTTCAAATGGAATAAATGCTTCTGCCACACAAGCCGAATGTGTGAATAAATCTTTTGCTAGCGATAAATCTTCAGCTGTCTTTACAATTTGCTGGCCCTTACCGTCATAACCTCCGCGTGCTGTTTTCACAACACAAGGATAACCAACTTGCTCAATTTTCTGCTCTAACTCTTGAAAATTGCGAGCTGTAATATAAGGTGCTACTGGTGTTTCTGCATTCGTTAAGGCAGCTTTTTCTAAAATACGATCTTGCGTCGTTTGTACAAGTTCTGCCCCCTGTGGTACGTACGCAATCTCTGTTAATCTTTTTAATCCTGCATAATCAATATTCTCAAATTCATATGTAATCACATCACTGACTTCAGCTAACTCTTCTAAAGCAGCTTCATCATCATATGGTGCTACGATGCGAATATCAGCAATTTGACCACAAGGTGAGTCCATTGCGGGTTCTAATACCGCAATTTTAAATCCTGCTTCTTTTGCAGCAATGGCCATCATTCTTCCCAATTGTCCACCGCCAATGATGCCGATTGTTTGTCCTGGAAATATGATTTTACTCACTTAGGTCACCTGTGCTTTCTATTGCTTTCATTTTCATTGCTTGTCTTCTTGTTTCTAATTTTTCTGCGATTTCTACATCAGTAATTGATAGAATCTGCGCGGCGAGTAATCCTGCGTTCGTCGCACCTGCTTTACCAATTGCTACAGTTGCTACAGGTACGCCGCCTGGCATTTGTACAATTGATAATAATGAATCAAGACCATTTAACGCACGTGACTGCACAGGTACACCAATAACTGGTAACGTCGTTTTTGCTGCAACCATTCCTGGTAGATGTGCGGCACCACCAGCACCTGCAATAATTACTTGAATTCCTCTTGCTCTTGCTTCTTCTGCATATTCAAACATTAAATCTGGTGTTCTATGTGCAGAAACAACTTTTTTCTCGTAATCTAACTCTAATTCTTCTAAAATATCGCAGGCATGTTTCATTGTTTCCCAATCGCTTGAACTGCCCATAATAACGCCAATTTTCGGATTCATTTTTTATACGCCCCTTTGAACAAATAAAAAACCCCTAAAGTAACGCGCTCTCCACCATAGTCATATGACTACGTGCGAAAAGCAGCTACTTAAGGGGTTCAAATATACAAATGTTCGTATTTACAAAACATTTAAGCAATATTTGTAATATCCTAAAGTCTTGTTGCTTCCCGCATAGTCCGACATTACGGTGCCGGGTAGAGACGCTAGAGCCTATTCTCTAGCATATATGTGGGATTTGTTGTTTTCATGTACATTGTAACAATGCAAAGCAAACAAGTCAACAAGGATGCGAACTATTTATGAAATAAATTATTTTATCGTTCGTGTTTTTTATTCTTCTATTTTTAAACCTTTAAACTGAATGAGCTGTCGAACAGGTACAGGTTCACCATTTTGCATCTCAAATAATGGTTCTTCTCTACGTCCTACCGGCATATAGCCTTCTTGTCGCATACGCTCTAAGCATGCTTCAATTGTTTCTGCTTCCTGAACTTCATACCAAACTGTTTTCTTTCCCAAAGTGACACTTCCTTATATAATGTTTAAGTTTCTCCATTATATAAGACTTGGAATCTTTTGTGCAACCTTACTATCGATTGCTGCTTGCATCACTGCTTGTGCGACATCATCTGTAACATCTGTTTCAAAAACATTTGGAATAACAATACCACGCTCAATTTGCTCAGCTGTTACTAATTCTGAAATGGCTTTTACAGCAGCCATCTTCATCTCATCATTAATATCTGTCGCTTGTACTGCTAGAGCACCTTTGAAGATACCTGGGAAAGCTAGCATATTATTCACTTGGTTTGGATAGTCTGAGCGCCCTGTCGCAATCACACGTACGCCCCACTCCATCGCGTGTTCATAAGTGATTTCCGGATTTGGGTTCGCTAATGCAAAAACAATCGGATCTTGATTCATCGACTGAATCATTGACTCTGTTAAAACATTTGCAACAGATACACCAATAAAGATATCTGCACCAACTAAAGCATCTGCTAATGTACCCTCTTGATGTTCTGCACTGCTTAGATTTGCCATATATTCTTTTTCAGCATTCATACCATACGGGCGACCTTTATAAATGATTCCTTTTGAGTCACATGCCGTTACATGCTGATACCCCATTGTAAGTAACAGCTTCATCACTGCCACCCCAGCAGCACCTGCACCATTAATAACAACTTTTACATTTTCTTTTTGTTTGCCAACAACTTTTAACGCATTACGTAAACCTGCTGATACAACGATAGCTGTACC
>NZ_CP013217.1:292500-355000 GCF_001534765.1 Kurthia sp. 11kri321 | reverse complement strand
CAACTAAATGATGGCAACTAAGAATAAGGGTTGCGCTCGTTGCGGGACTTAACCCAACATCTCACGACACGAGCTGACGACAACCATGCACCACCTGTCACCAATGTCCCCGAAGGGAAAATCCTATCTCTAGGACGGTCATTGGGATGTCAAGACCTGGTAAGGTTCTTCGCGTTGCTTCGAATTAAACCACATGCTCCACCGCTTGTGCGGGCCCCCGTCAATTCCTTTGAGTTTCAACCTTGCGGTCGTACTCCCCAGGCGGAGTGCTTAATGCGTTAGCTGCAGCACTAAGGGGCGGAAACCCCCTAACACTTAGCACTCATCGTTTACGGCGTGGACTACCAGGGTATCTAATCCTGTTTGCTCCCCACGCTTTCGCGCCTCAGTGTCAGTTACAGACCAGACAGTCGCCTTCGCCACTGGTGTTCCTCCAAATCTCTACGCATTTCACCGCTACACTTGGAATTCCACTATCCTCTTCTGCACTCAAGTTCCCCAGTTTCCAATGACCCTCCACGGTTGAGCCGTGGGCTTTCACATCAGACTTAAGAAACCACCTGCGCGCGCTTTACGCCCAATAAATCCGGACAACGCTTGCCACCTACGTATTACCGCGGCTGCTGGCACGTAGTTAGCCGTGGCTTTCTAATAAGGTACCGTCAAGGTACGTTCATTTCCTAACGTACTTGTTCTTCCCTTACAACAGAGTTTTACGATCCGAAAACCTTCATCACTCACGCGGCGTTGCTCCATCAGACTTTCGTCCATTGTGGAAGATTCCCTACTGCTGCCTCCCGTAGGAGTTTGGGCCGTGTCTCAGTCCCAATGTGGCCGATCACCCTCTCAGGTCGGCTATGCATCGTTGCCTTGGTAGGCCGTTACCCCACCAACTAGCTAATGCACCGCGGGCCCATCCTACAGTGACGCCGAAGCGCCTTTCAACTTCAAAACATGTGATTCGAAGGATTATCCGGTATTAGCCCAGGTTTCCCTGAGTTATCCCGATCTGTAGGGCAGGTTGCCCACGTGTTACTCACCCGTCCGCCGCTAAATCAGAGAAGCAAGCTTCTCGTCATTCGCTCGACTTGCATGTATTAGGCACGCCGCCAGCGTTCGTCCTGAGCCAGGATCAAACTCTCCATAAAAGTAGTTTGAAAGCTCATTTGCTTTGCTAGCGTTATCTTTTGATAACAATTGCTTATTCACTTAATGTGATAAGACTTGTTTGTGATTATCTTCTTGCTTGTTTAGTTTTCAAGGTTCATGTTGTTTCGTCGTTTTCTTGTGACAACTTAAAATATCTTACCACATCTCCATTCAAGTTGTCAACAACTTTTTTAAAATGTTTTTTAGTTATTTAAAGCGTCTTTGTTAGCGACTCTTAATATTATAAACGGTTGTTATTTATAAGTCAACAACTTTTTTTAAAAGTGAATTTCTTAAACATTACTGTTTGAAAAGCACTTGTATTACTATACCTCTATAACGAATAACTGTCAACAATTTATTTCAAATAAAAAAAGCTATTTAATTGATTCTTTTCTAAGAACCAACCAAATAGCTTTGTTGTTTAATTATCGTACCCAGATGAAGTAACTTAGGAAGACAAAGAATAAGATGTACATAATCCAGTGAACTTCTTTACGACGACCTGCTAATAACATTGTTAATGGATAGAAGATGAAACCAACCGCAATACCTGAGGCAATACTATAACCTAAAGGCATCATTAGCATTGTTAAGAATGCTGGTACAGCAATTTCGAATTGATCCCACTCAATATTTTTCAATGAACTTACCATTAGAATACCTACAATAACTAGTGCTGGTGCTGTTACTGCCGATGTGATTACATCGAGTACTGGGAAAAAGAATAGTGATACTGCGAATAACGCTGCTGTTACTACTGCTGCAAAACCAGAACGCGCTCCTGCTGCCACACCTGCTGTTGACTCTACATAAGCAGTTGTTGTTGATGTACCTAATACTGAACCTACTGTTGTACCTAATGCATCTGCCATTAATGCTCGACCTGCACGTGGTAACTTATTATTTTTCACAAGACCTGCTTTATCTGCTACAGCCATCAATGTACCAGCTGTATCAAAGAAGTCTACAAATAAGAATGTTAAAACAACTACTAAGAATTGAATATTTAATAGTGACGAAAAGTCATGTAAAATCGGGTCAAGTGCAACACCGAATGTTGGTGCGATACTTGGAATTGATGATACAACTGATTTTGGAACTTCGATTACGCCAGCAATCATACCAATGATTGTTGAAGCGATGATTGTAATAAAGATAGCTCCTGGAACTTTTTTAACCATTAAGATGACTGCAATGACAATTCCAACAACTGCAAGAAGTGTGTCACCTTTTGTAAAATCACCTAATGTAACAATCGTGTCTTTGTCTGCAACGACGATTCCCGCACCTTTTAAACCAACGAATGTAATGAATAAACCAATACCAGCTGATACTGCATATTTTAATTGAACTGGAATAGCATTAATAATTGTTTCACGAATACCTGTTAATGAAAGAAGAATAAAGATAATACCTGAGAAGAATACACCTGTTAAACCTGTTTGCCATGGAATACCATATGCTCCTACTACAGCGAAAGCAAAGAATGCATTTAATCCCATACCTGGTGCTAATGCGATTGGATACTTCGCTAAAATACCCATAATAAGCGAACCGACAATCGCTGCTAATGCTGTTGCGACGAATACAGCTCCTTTATCAATTCCAGCTGCGGCTAAAATATTTGGGTTAACCGCCAATATGTATGCCATCGCTAAGAATGTTGTAACTCCACCAATGATTTCTCGGCGATAATTCGTGCCAAGTTCTTCAAATTGGAAATACTTTTTCATGATTAAATCCTCCGAATGTCGTCAAAAATAAAAAGTGCACAACTTTTAACAGTCGTACACTTACGATTCTATGTATCCATAGTATGAATAGAATGATCTATTCAATCGTAGTCAAGTCATTTACGGTAACTTGGTAGAAACTTCTGAGCCTTATTCTCAGTTTTATACGACGACGTTATTTAATTTACATTCATAATATAGCACTGTATTTTTCAATTTGCAATACTTTTTACGAACATTTTCAATAACTAATTAATAATAGTTCGTGAATAAAGTGTTTTCTGTCACTGTAAATCTCTTTATCTATAAAACGAATATCAAATTTTGTTATCTACTCAATTCGAATACCTAATAAAGAGGCTAATATTAATGCCTGTTCCATATTGACACGACAACCTTTCAAACGTTCTAAATCAACAGTCAAATGTGTGAATTGTGAAGATCGTAAATCAAGTGTAGTTAAATCTGTTTGCTGCATCTGTAAACCTGACAAGCGACATTGTTCAAATTGTAAAAATTGATGTGTCACTGCATAGAAATCAGATTGTTCCAAATCACATTGATTAAATAATACATGCTTTAACTTTGTTTCATTAAATAACGAAAAATTCATTTTGCACGATTCAAATGTTACGTCCCCCAAACTTGACCCTTGAAAAATCGTTCCAACTAATTTGCAACGTTCAAATACAACTCGGTGAATCGAAGACTTTGAAAAATCTACATTGGATAAGTCACAATTTTCAAATCGAACATCTAAAGCATTTAATCTTTTAATAGAACTATTATTCAAACGACAATCTCGTATGATGACTTGTACAAAGCGAAGGTCGCAAGCTTCATCTTCTTCGAAGTTAATACTCTCTATTAAACACTGCTCTGCTTCCCACTCTTCTTGCGCCAAGATGCGATTCCATGTTGTCTCTGTTAAATGTTGTGGTAATTTTGGTTCATTCATCTTATCATCCTCTCCTTTCTTATCACTTTACACTAAAAAAGAGGAACCGCAATTGCAGTCCCTCTTTAATTCACTGTTTTAAAAAATCTTAGTACCAGCCGTTTGCTAACCAGAATTGTTTTGCTTTTTCCCATGAACCGTAACGTTGTTTCACATAGTTATCCGCTACACGTTCTTGGTTAGCTGGTGAGTAGTCACCGTTTAGGTAAGATTTATCTAATTGGTATTTACCAATATATTTACCTGTTGCGCTTCGTGCATCATATGAGTTGCTTGATTCCTTTTGTGCAATCCAAGCTTTCGCTGAAGATGATGAACCTTGATAAGATGATGCATTACTTGCTTTTTGTGTTGTTTGTGCTTTTTGTGTTGATTGGTATGATTTTGTTTGTGTTTGCGCTTGTTGTTTTTGTTGTACTGGCGCTTTGTAAGTTGTTTGTTGCTTTTGTTGAGATGGTGCTTTATATGTTGATGATTGTTGTACTTGTTGTTTTTGAACAGGTTGAGCTGTTTTTCTTACTGTTGTTGTACCATCAGGAATTACTAATGTTGTTCCTGCATGGATTAAATTTGGATTTGAAATTCCATTTGCTGAAGCGATGCTTGATACGAATGAATAGTCTTTACCAAATTTTTGAGAGATACCTGATAATGTATCACCCGATTGTACTTTATATGAAGTATGCGCACTAGCATCTGCTCCTGCTGCAAAACCTGCAACACCAACCGCTACTGTTGTACCTAATACTAACGTTTTTAATGATTTCATAATATTCATTTCCACCTTTTGTTTAATTTTTATATTTGTTCTCTCTATTATGTTCTTACTGATTTTTAATATTTTTTTGCTCCTTTTCTGAAGCTGATAATAGATTAACACGATTTTTTATTACAAAAGTTACAGAAATATCACAGCTAAATGACCACCATGTATTAAAAGTTATATAAAGAGCTAAATTAATTATTAAAATAATATATCATTATTATGATATAAGACCTAAAGATATTAGAATGTTGATATGACTTTGTTTTTACAATAAATTATAGACTATTTTATTTTTCAATTTATCTAAGCAACATAATAAGAAAAAAGTTAAAAATAGATGCAGATTTTTTTGTTATAGTGGATTTAATGAATAAAAAGGAGATTTTTTAGCTTATGAATCAACAACAGACACCACTTTACACCGCACTTATTCAACACAATTCGAAGCAGCCGATTAGTTTTCATGTACCTGGACATAAAAATGGTATGCTGATTCCTTCTTTTGCACAATCAACCTATGAAAAGCTGTTAAAAATGGATACAACCGAAATTACAGGACTTGATGATTTACATGATGCAGAGGGATGTATTGAAGAAGCACAGTCATTACTGCGTGACTTGTACAAAACAGAAGCAAGCTATTTTTTAATAAATGGTTCAACAGTGGGAAACTTAGCGATGATTTTAGCGACATGTCAGCAAGGCGATACCGTTCTTGTTCAGCGTAATTGCCATCAATCGATTTTGAATGGATTAGAACTTGCAGGAGCAGAACCTATCTTTTTAACTCCAGCTTTTTATGAAGATGGACAAATTCCTACCTTATTAACAAAGAAAGTTGTTGAGCGAGCGATTCAACTTTCCCCAGAAGCGAAAGCCATCATTCTGACGTATCCAAATTATTATGGATTTTCGGATGCGATTGAAGATGTAATTCATGTTGCAAAAGAAGCAGGGCTTTTCGTTTTAGTCGATGAGGCGCATGGAGCTCACTTTCAATTAGAAGGTTTTCCAAAAAGTTCACTATCATTCGGCGCAGATATCGTTGTTCATTCAGCGCACAAAACGTTACCTGCGATGACGATGGGGTCATACCTTCACATCGGAACAGAACGTATTAACAAACAATCAGTTGAACACTACCTTCGTATGCTTCAATCAAGTAGCCCCTCTTATCCAATTATGGCTTCACTTGATTTAGCTCGTTATTATTTAGCCAACTTACAAGATGTACAGGCTATTCTAGAAAATATCCAAGGATTCCGTCAGTCTCTACAAAAGATTGAAGGTATTCGTGTTTTAGAAGCGCCTTCACTCGATCCGTTAAAAGTAACGATTCAATCAACAACAGGATTAAGCGGTTATGCACTACAATCTCTTTTTGAACAACAAGGTATTTTTTCTGAACTAGCTGATCCTTTTAATGTATTATTCGTACTTCCATTAGCAGTAACGGATTATACTGATACGTTGCAACGAATGAAAAACTGTTCATTTGAAAAAGGTGAGCCACTTCAAAAAGAAAAAAACATATATATAGAAGAAACTCAAAAATTAGCACAATCTTTTCATGAATTAAAGGGTGAAACAGACTATGTAACATTTCAACATGCTGCCGGAAAAATAAGTGCTGAACTCGTTACTCCATATCCCCCTGGTATTCCACTCATTATGAAAGGTGAATGCATTACACAACAGCACATTGAAACTATTCAGCGTTACCAACAGCTAGGAAGTCGCTTTCATGGCGGTAGTAAATTAGCATCTCAACAACTACTTGTATATCAATAAAAAAGAGGAGCCGCATTTGATTGCGTCTCCTCTTTCTCATCATTAGTTTAAGTTACCAGGTACAGTTTTCATGATACGACCTGATTTTACGTTTTTCACAGGTTTTGTTGCTGGACGTAATACGCGCATTCGTCTCACCTCCTCTCAAATCCATTCGAACAATTATTGCTCTACTGTTTGTAAGCTGTTCTTCCAAACAAGATTCAATACTTTTTTAATGTTCTTTTTCTCTGAAGGACATGGACGTTCGCCTGATACGACACGGTACCATGGGCAGTGATTCCCTTGACATGCCGGACGGAAGAAGCAAGATTGACATACTGTATCTGTTTCTTCACCTGATAGTAACCAAGAAGCAATTTTATCGTAGTCTAAATCCATCGTACCGTCTGCTTGAATTTTACCTACTTTATTTACTTCTTCATCTAAAACCGTTGTACATTTATACAATTGACCATCTGAACCGATAACCATCGCATTCGGTTTTGCTGCATAACATACTGCTGCTGTCGGATTCAATGCACCTTCAACCATGTTACTCATCGCAAGACCTTTATCCATCGCTGTTTCTGTGAACTCCCAGATTTTCTTATTCGCTGTAATATGCGTACAAGTTGGAATTTCTTCATCGTTCGGACCACCCCAACGACCAACAGGACGGAAGAATACGCCAAAGCGTGAATCATTCGCAAAGTGCTCTTTTAAGAAATCAATTAGGTGTTCTGTTTCACGTAAGTTATCTTCATCAAAGTTAATACGGATTGTCATATTGAAGTCGCCTTCTACATCACGTAATGATTGTAAGTTTTCAACGATTTTTTCAAATGTTCCTTGTCCACCAATCATATGACGGCGCGCATCATGTACTGCTTGAACACCATCAATTGTCACCATGTATTGTGATACATTCCATGATAGTAACTTTTCAAATGTTTCACGATTTAAAAAGTAACCGTTCGTTACCACGTCTGCTGAATAATCAATATTATGTTGCTCTGCTTGTGCCATGAATTCTTTCGATAACTCTTCGATAATTCCTAACTCTAATAGCGGCTCTCCACCGAACCAACTAATGTGTAAGTTATCTAGTGTACCCGCGCGCTCTTTTACTAAAGCTTTCACACCTGCTTTTGTTTCGTCTGTCATCTTACCTTTTGCAAATGACTCATAGCAATAACGGCAACGGAAGTTACATTGCTCTGTTGTCATTAAGATTAAGTGCAGCATATCTGTACGGTGCATCGTTTGGTGTAATAAATCAGCACGTTTTAACTCATCTACTGTATCTTTTACGATAAAACCATTGTCGAATAAAGCTTGCTTTACTTCTGTATCAAGCGCTGGTGATCCTTGACGCTTTAGTGCTGTTAATACTTCTTCACGTTCTTTTTCGTCAAAATTAACGATGGCGCCTGTGTAACTGTTGTAGACAATTACGCCGCCGTCTTCTGTTTTTGTTAATGCATTAAATTTCGATGGAATGTATTTTACTTGTTCCATGTCTGTTCCCCCTCAAAAATCAATCTTTGTACATCCGATAGATGTCATCTTCTCAAACCTTTTGAAACAGAAAAAAAGGATTGTCCTTTCTATAAACGCGCAGTATTCGCCTTACTGCGTGTTTATACGAAAGACAGTCCTTTAAGTAGAAATAATCGTCATGCTTTTGAATACGGACTTCTGCCCACAAGCAGACAGACCTGTCCTACCTATTTTGTTCACGACAAAATAGAAGGTAGCAACAGTTGTCTGCTCAATTCTCCCTCATGCGATTATTTCGATCCTGTTGTTGGTGGCTTAGAAGTAACATCTTCTTGTACACGTAATGCGCATTCGACTTCGCCAGAAATACGTGTCATAACAAATGCAATGGTTGTACCGATTGTTTTCGTGTTCGCATTATTTCGCATACAGCTTCCCTCACAACTTTTTTTATCAATCATTCGTCCGTTTAGCTAGCCCATACATGTATGCGCTAGTGATTGAGTTTATTTTACAAGGGATTTCCGCTTTATGTCAATGTTCTATTTTATGTCCATTTCGGAACAAGTCGAATATAAATTAATTCAAAGACTAATTCACAAACCGTTTGCGTCAGAATAATCGTCATTGCTAAACTTTGCATCGCAGGTGGCAAAGCAAATGTTAATGGTAAGACAGCTAATGAATTACGTGTAAAACCACTAAAAATTAATGCCCGCTCGGCTGGCTTTTTCAAACGATATAACCGCGCAATCATGACAGATAAGATTGGCATAATGAGAATGAAGGCAATATAAATTGGAATCACTGCGAAAATTTCTTCCTTCATATTTGCCATGCGCTGTACTTGAGGCGCGACAATCACAAAAATTGTCAAAGCCATCGTTGGCACAGGTAACCATGCAGAAGCTTGCTGAATCTTACGGATGGGTGAATCGAATCGCATACAATATTGGATGGTTACTGCCACAAATAGTGGTAGTACGAAAATCCATAAGAATGATGTGAGGAATGGTTTCCACTGCATGAGCGCAAGAGCTTCACTTCCAACAAAAAACCATAATTCAAACGGCAAAATGATGAGCTGAAGAATAAGTAAAAAAGGTGTCGCAAATAACATCTGTTTAGCATCGCCCTGACCAAGTGCCGTAAATACGATGACATAGTCTACGCATGGCGCAAGCAATACGAGATAAACAGCTAGTCGTAAAGCAGGTTCAGTCGGTAAAAACGTAACGAGCCCGTACACCACAAGCGGTACAACGATAAAATTCACCGCAAAAAGTGCAAAGAAAAAACGTAAATTCACGCGGAAATCATACTTTGTAAAGAATGGAATTTGCGAAAACATACTGTACAGTAAGATAGCTAAAACAAATGGAATCCACTGCTCTAATAAGCTACTACTCGTTTGAAAAAAGTAACCATAGATGAATGCAAATCCTAATACAATAAAATAAAAAGTAGCTTGTCTCTCTTCTAATCTTTCACGCATCGAATTCTCTCCTTTCTTCATGTTATAGTGAACACATACTTATTCATTGTGACGGAGGGATGCAAAGTGCGCAACCGACAATTTGAACTACTGCTTCATCTATTAAAAGTGAAAAAAACAACACATGCTGCGCTAGCCCATCAATTTGAAGTTAGCGTGAAAACGATTCAACGCGATATTGATCAACTAGCAAGATTAGGTGTTCCGATTATTTGCCAACGTGGTAGTAATGGTGGCATTTTTATCGAAGAAAGTTATAAATTGAATACGAGCTTTTTCACACCGAATGACTTACAAACAATCACATTCGCACTCTCTTTATATGACGCGATTTCAGTAAAAAAGCAAAAAGAACAAGTGCTTCAAAAACTAGCACTCATTTCACCCGATTTGATTCAACTATTCGAACAAGATGCACAGGATTATTTCGTCGTCGACTTAATGCCTCAACCAATTGATTTGACTACATCTGTTCATACAGCCATTCAATATTGCTTTGATGAAGAACAATTACTTGAAATTCAATATAATCAAGAACTCTATACAATTGCACCGATTAGTTATGTGTTAAAAGCAGATGGATTATACATCTATACTTTTACGGATGGTTACTATCTATTCAAAACCGAAAACATTCAAACAGCACGTATCCTAACCGAAACGTTTGAACGCGACTTCATTCCTTACGAAAAAAATGCACACATTCTTTTTAAATAAGACATTTTATGTCCTATTTTGCATGATAAGCTGAGTTTTCAGGAGGCTTATTAATCATGCAAACAACAATTTACGAACAATATACCGTACCACAACTGATTCGACTGTTTTCAATTCCAGCGATTCTATCTTTACTCGTTGAACTACTAACATCAATTGTCGATACTGCTTTCGCAGGACATCTACCAAACCAAGCCGATCAAGCACTCGCGGCGATGGGGTTACTGACACCCCTGTTCACCGTATTCGTCGCCATTCAAACGCTATTCGCTGTTTCTACTGCTGTTTTAATCTCCACTAACTTAGCAAAACGTGATTGGCAACGTCCACTTCAACTAGGGGTACACGCTACCATTCTACTCGGTGTCATAACATCACTCATTACTTTTTTATGTATGACACCAATTTTTAATCAGCTTCAACTGACGGGTGAAGTTGCTTCACTCGCTAAAGATTATTTACTCATCTTACTATTCAGTCATGTATTTAGTTCGATTGGCTACACATTAACGAGTGTCATTCGTGCTTTCGAACATCCAAAAGTCGAGATGACTATCATTAGTTTAGCCGTAGTAATCAATATTATGAGTAACGCTTATTTTACCTTTGGACTAAACCTTGGAATCAAAGGAATTGCACTCGGTACATTACTCAGTGAAGTCGTATGTTCTTTGCTTGCATTCATTTATTTAAAACGAAAAAAACAGTGGTATCGTTATACAAACTATACATGGAAAGAACGCTTCCATACGACATACGCTCTTTTAAAAATTGGGATTGCGCAAACGATCATTCAAGCACTCGGCGGCATGACAGCTTGGCTTGTGAATAAACAACTTCAAACATTTGGCACAACACAGACCATTGGTGCTTGGAATATCGCCAACAAAGTATATATCTTTTGTTTGATGCCTATTGTCGGTATTACGCAAGCCATTCAAACGATTTTGGCTTATTTCCATGGTCAACGTAACCTACAGAAAAAACGTTTAGTAATTCGTACTACATTACAATGGACAACGATTTATAGTGTGCTGTTAATTGTAATTTTTTTCTTATTCGGTCAAAACGTACTTCAATTATTAACGAATGACGAACAACTACTTCGAGAGGGACAATCGATTTTAAATATTATTTTCATCACGCTTCCTTTAACAGGATTCGCTTATACCGTCATGACACAACTACAAGTGACGGAACAAGAATTACAAGCCGTTGGGATTGGATTGACGCGTCAAATTTTTGCGATGTTACCGCTGATTTATCTATTACCTTTATTCGTTCATACATTTGCGCTACCTTTTTCGCAAACAGAAGCCATCTTTTTAGCGATTCCTTTCGCAGACTTCCTAACTGCGCTTGTTGCTTATGTCTTCATTCGAAAACAAGGCTTATTTTCTTTTTCCAAACAGATGATTTACAATAAAGAAAAGTAGCTCGGTTTCGGGGGTGGGACGATGTTTTATTTAGATGAGTCAGGCACAATTTCAAAGAACAAGCCACACGCTAGTAATATGCGTGATGTGTATTTCATCATTTGTTTCGTGCATACTCACGACCCCGAACAATTAAAAAAAGTGTATCGTCGCACGATGAAAAAATTACGTCGTACATTTGCTGATTATTTTGCAACGCATGTACGCAATCCACGCGAACCAAAAGGCTCTGAACTCACACCGATTATGAAGCATTATTTTATTTCGGAACTCAT
This sequence comes from Kurthia sp. 11kri321, assembly GCF_001534765.1. Taxonomy (NCBI): domain Bacteria; kingdom Bacillati; phylum Bacillota; class Bacilli; order Caryophanales; family Caryophanaceae; genus Kurthia; species Kurthia sp. 11kri321. Next base: position 343,195 of record NZ_CP013217.1, on the reverse strand, counting down.
TCAAAAAACGGATATTACTGTATCCTATGTTGTGATTGATAATCGTCATATAAAAGATGTCTTCCGAGAAAATGATGCACGCACATTCAATTTTTTCGTGAAATATTTACTTCAATTAAAAGAGTTAGACGCACGCGATCAAGAACACTTACATCTAAATATTGATAACCGAAATGTATCACTCATGAATATGCATCAATTAGAGGAATATCTTGCGACGGAACTTGTTTTAACAGAGAAAGTAAGACATGTGCAAGTCGAGTATTTAGACTCACGTGATAGCTACGGAGTTCGTACAGCCGACCTGTTTGCGAACTTACTCTATCAACGACTACGCTATCGTCGTAATCAGTTTCCAGACTACCACTTACAAGATCGCATACGAAAAAAATCACCCATTCATCCCGATTCACTCGAATGGGTATTCCAACAATTTAAAGCGAGCGGACGACTTCAGAATTATTTTTACATCCCTACGCAAAAAAATTGACGCTTACTTTTCGTGGTGCTACTATAGATTTAGGCGTACAAGTAAATCCTGAATCTACGCAATTGTGTCGAAAGACGACTGTAAGCTGTCTCTGTTTGGCAGCCGTACTCAGGTCAGTATGCCTTGAATTGAATACACGCGACATTTTGTCGTCACATAGAAGAACCCCTGATTTTAAAAAAATCAGGGGTTTTGTTTTATACAAAAAGATAATCTTTATTCTGTTATTTCTTCGAATTCACCCGCATACATCATAATCGTACCGAGTAAATCGTTAAACACTGTCGCATGAACGGTATACAAACCACGTTCATCATCATAACCATCTTCAACAATCGCTTGTCCTTTGAAAAAAGAAGGAAGTGGCACGAGTCCAAATAAGTGTTGGGCATTCGTGCGTGTAATGAGTTTGCCCTCTTTTGAAACATTCAATAATAAATTTGAACGCATCATCGCAGGTTTTCCGAGTAAATCGTAAGCTGTATTCGTATTCAAATCAATACGTGTTGTCGAGTTGAACGCACGTGTTTTCTTTGAAAAATAAAAATTACGCGACCAATTCATATCGACGATACCATTCCCTTGATCTACCGTTTCGTACATCATATCAAATGGCACATTCGATCCCTGCTCTGGAAATAAAAAATCCATCAACGGCGCTGCATAATAAAAAGGCAACAGTAACGGACTCCCATGCTTCACCGTCGACATCACCCCTTTTGCGCGGAATGTTTCACCAGGAGCTGTATGGTAGCGGTGTTGTAACATCGGATGCAAACGTTCAAAATCCTCACCGAGTAATTGCTTATAGACAGACATAGATTAGCCTCCTTTCTATAGTGATTCCCGATTTACTTGAAAACATACTATAAGAGCATGGACCCAACTAAATATCAGGAATGAGATGAATCGCTAAAATATGACGCTGTACAATATGAAGCTTTACACTGTTATTATAATATGAATGGAAGGGGAAATATAGTTTGGTGGGTTGGGGAGGGGATACTTCTTATTTTATAGCATAAAAAGCCTGGATTGAAAAATCTACTACAAAATATAGGGCAATGCTTTACGAGGTATATGGATTTGCATATGGAGATGCTTATGCAAACCAATATATACAATAAGAGTTATCCCTAGACAGAAAGAAACTCACTAAAATTGATAGAAAAACGATTAGACAGTCCATTAATGAACTTCTTGGTGAAAAAGAAATATAAGAAATGAGATTATTCAATGTCTACCGTTATTAGCAAAGAAGAATTAATTGCTGTAGGCTATCCTAAATCCACTGAACAAGGGATTATTCGGGAAGATAAAGCACTAATGATCCAAAAAGGTTATGCTTTCTTCAACAATAAACGATTAGGATGTGTGCCTAAAGAAGCTGTTGAACAGATCACTGGAATTAAATTTTACATATTACTAGGGGACTTTAAATGAGTCCCTTTTCTATACAGAGACATAGGAATGATAAGATGGCAAAATTAACTGATATCTATAAAAATAAAAAATTGAAAAATGATTTTACTCTGTTTCATTGGGCTTTGATGCAATCACTGGAAAACGCATTAGAAAAGTTCTTAGAGAGTCTAATACACAAAAAGAAACGTATGAAGCGAAAACTGCTGAATTAAAAGCAACACAAGACATGGGACAAATTATGAATAGTGGTCTAGATTATACTTCTTATATGGAACAACTTTTTCTCCCCGACTATAAGTAAGGTGTACAAATCACAGCTTATGAAACCCGCTTACCAGTATTCAAGAAAATGATCAATCAATTTGGTAAGAAGAAGATAAACAATATTTCAAATATTGATATTCAAGTTTGGAAAAATAGTTTAACCGAGAACTTTTCACAGAATTACGCTCGGATAGTTTGTGGACTATTTTTACAAACATTAGAAAAAACTATCAACCTAGGAATGATTAAAATGAAGCGAGCGAAACAAGTTGGTGCAATTCCAATAGAAAAAGTGAAAGTTGAATTTTGGACAAAAGAAGAATTCCAAAAAGTATTATCAACTTTCAATATTGATGATTATTATTGTCTGGCTATATTTTATGACAGATCTACGAGTAAATGAAGCAACTACATTACGTTGGAAACAAGATATTGATTTAAAAAATCGCACTTTGACAGTTAGTCATTCGCTATGTTTAAAAAACAGTAATAATTAGACATCAGGGCCAACTAAAACAAAAGCTGATATGCGTACAATCACACTAGATACCGATACACTTGAAATTTTGAAAGTATAGAAAGCTAGACAAGAAGAGTTTGGAGATATTAATTTCGTATTTTCATACGATGGTAGACCTACTTAGAAATCGACTGTTTCGAGAATAATAAAAAGGCATGCTAAACTAGCTGATGTGGAACCTATTCAAGCAAAAGGTTTAATACACTCAAACGCTTCATTTTTAATTAATGAGTATAATGCCCATCCGTTAATTATTAAAGATTGCTTAGGGCATGAAGATATTAAAACGACTCTTAGTACCTATTCACATCTATATCCGAATGTTAACTTTGAAATTGCTAATAGTATGAGTGGAGCTATTCAATATAAAACTTCTAAAATTAAAAAGACAAAATTTAATGGAAATCAATCGTTTAGATATTAGAAATAAAAAACAGCAACCTATATTAAAATAGTTGCTGTTTTTATGTAGTTTAATTGACTATTTATTAAAATTCTCAATTGCTTTATTAATATTTAAAGGAGGTCTTCCAATATCGTCTTGAGAAGTTACATCAATTATAACATTATTGATACGGTTTAAAAATTTAAGAAAATATTCCCTATCTTCTTCAATCTCCTTTTCATCAATATTCGATAATGAAACTTTATCTAATTGATAATTAAATCTAGCTACTATAGTTAAATTACGAGTATCATTCCCATTCTCTTCTTCGCCATTTATATTTAGTTCTAGAAAAAAAGCTCTTGTATAATGATCTTCATTCGCGACCCCGAACTTAGCAGTAATAGTAACAGAAATTTCTTCACTATCTGGGTACTCTTCCAAAACATTATAGACAATTTTATTAATACTTAAATTCATTTTTCCCCTCTATTCTAATGTCCAATCTTTTATTTTGAAATCCACTTTATCCAAGACACTTCTAAAGTCACTAGTATTTTCCAATTTAATATGAATATGATCTTTTTTAAGTATGTTTGTATCATTAATTGCAAATGAATCATAAAATCTTGCATCAGCTTCAATCAAGCTCAATGTCTTTTTTATATTGATTTTATTAGGTAATGAACAATCAAAACGAACTCCTAATTTAGGAATTTTATTTTCAACTTGATCAACACTATATACATACTTTTTAGGGAAAATTTTATTTCCTATTTTCCCCATTCTATACATAACCTCACTTGAAAGCGCATCTTTAATATCCATTTGCCCTTCTAACAACATTTTTATCTTTGAAACAGAAGTACTAACAATCAACAATTCAATTACATCAGCTCTAGCTCCATTGTTCAAAAATGCAGTTCTATTTTGTAAAGTATACGCTAAGTAATATTTATCTAATTCATTTAATACAAACATTAAGGGTTCACTTATATCAAGCAAAGTATGACAATTATAACTATTTAAAATATCCAAATTACTCATATTACCAAAAATATTCTCAACCTTTTTATCTATATTCACTCTACAATACCCCCTTATTAAAAGGATATAAACAAAAACCACCAAACATACCGCTTAAATCTATACCCCTTAATTTCCAAAAGTTAAAATGATAATATAATGGATCATCATTATGCTCATCTTCGTTTCTCTCAATAAGACCCAGCTCTAAATTAATATTACCAACAAAATAATAATCCATACTTTCAATATACTTAACATTTAATTTATATTTAACTTCATTCACTTTTTGTTCTATTTCATCAAAATCTATACATTCTTCATGTTCATCATTTCTAAAAAATTTAAAAAATGATATAGAATAATCCATTCTAGAGTCATAGTTTACAATAAATTCTTTTTGTTCAGTTTTAAATTCTAGGCCTAAAATATCTATAAACCTTTGAGGTACAATCTTCTTAAGTCTATAATCTATTTTTCTCCGTTGATTTCCACATGTTATGTTTTTGATTTTGGTTTCAATATGCGAAGGAAGAAAGTAAAGAGGCATCATTTCTTCTAAATTTTCCTTCACAAAGTCTTCAGAAAACACTTCTATTTCCTCAATCTTATCTATAACATCATCAAAATCTTCAAATTTTAAAAGATCATCTGATATTTGTGGGACAGAAAATTTTATTAAGTCTACTTTAGGATTTAGAAAACGTACTAAATTATTTAACTCTAAATATCTAATTTCACCATAAGTCTTGTCAGCAATATCAATTTCTATTTTTTCGAAGTCTGTTTTTAAATATACTAAATTTTCTTCTTTATGAGGCTCGCATCTTTCTGTATAGAATTGTTGTAATCTCTCCACCATTTCTTCTCCCTAGGTATTTAGTTATTCAAGTGAATCGCCTATTTTAATGTACTTATTAATCATATGATACCATACAAACCCTTAATGACTAATATAATCTAATTGTTATTTTAAAAATAAGAAAAACATAATAATCTCTTGGGTATCAATTCTGGTATCACTAAACAAAAAGCTTGGAAGAAACCTTATAAATATGGCTTTCCAAGCTTTTTCCAGTTGTTATTTATTTACTCCCACTCAATAGTTGCTGGTGGCTTAGATGTAATGTCATACACGCAGCGGTTGATGTGGTCTACTTCGTTTATGATACGTACTGAGATTTTTTCTAATACGTCCCAAGGGATACGTGCCCAGTCAGATGTCATACCGTCGATTGATGTTACAGCGCGGATACCGATTGTGTAATCGTATGTGCGTTGGTCGCCCATTACACCGACAGAGCGGATGTCAGGTAATACAGTGAAGTATTGCCAGATGTCGCGGTCAAGGCCAGCTTTTGCGATTTCTTCACGTAGGATGAAGTCAGATTCGCGAACGATTTCTAATTTTTCTTCTGTTACTTCGCCAAGTACACGGATTCCAAGACCAGGGCCTGGGAATGGTTGACGCCATACTACTTTTTCATCAAGACCTAATTCAAGACCTAATTGACGTACTTCGTCTTTGAATAGTGTGTTTAATGGCTCGATTAATTCGAATTGCATGTCTTCTGGAAGACCACCAACGTTATGGTGTGATTTAATTGTTTGAGCTGTAGCTGTACCAGATTCAATAATGTCTGTGTATAGTGTTCCTTGTGCTAGGAAGTCCATACCTTCTAATTTTGAAGCTTCTTCGTCAAATACGTAAACGAATTCGTTACCGATGATTTTACGTTTTTTCTCTGGGTCAGAAACGCCTTTTAATTTGTTCATGAAGCGTTCGCGTGCATCAATTTTGATCACGTTCATGTCGAAGTCTTCAGTGAAAGTTTTCATTACTTGTTCAACTTCACCTTTACGGTTTAAGTTGTGGTCTACGAACATACAAGTTAATTGGTCGCCGATTGCTTTGTGGATTAATACCGCTACAACTGATGAGTCAACGCCACCTGAAAGTGCGCAAAGTACTTTTTTGTCGCCAACTTGTTCACGAATTTTCTCGATTTCTACTTCGATGAAGTTCGCCATTGACCAGTCGCCTTTTGATTGGCAAATGTCTAATGCGAAGTGACGTAGTAAGTCGTTTCCATAAACAGAGTGACGTACTTCTGGGTGGAACTGTACTGCATAGAATTTGCGGCTTTCGTCTGCCATTGCAGAGATTGGGCAAGATTCGCTTGTTGCGATTGTAGTGAAACCTTCTGGTGTTTCTGTTACAAGGTCACCGTGACTCATCCATACAACTTGTTCTGTTGGAAGGTCTGCAAATAATGCATTCTCTTGTAAAATTTTAATTTCAGCTTTACCGTATTCACTGTTACCTGCTTTTTCAACTTTACCGCCTAGTGTATGTGCCATTAATTGCATACCATAGCAAATACCTAAGATTGGTAAACCTAATTCGAAAATAGCTGGGTCAATGCTGAATGCACCTTCACCATAAACTGAGTTCGGGCCGCCTGAGAAAATAATCCCTGTAGCGTGCATGCCTTTGATGTCTTCAGCTGTAATTGTGTGTGGGTGTAATTCACTGTATACACCGAATTCACGAATACGACGTGTAATTAATTGATTATATTGGCTACCGAAATCAAGAACAACAATCTTCTCTTGATTCATTAAATTTGTACTTGCTGACAAAAGTTCCACCTCTTCATTAATAGTTAAATTGATTACGTACTCATACGGTAGGACGGATGTAGTTCATCTCAATTGATTCGAAAAGAACGCGTATGAAAATATCACTATTTTCCACGCGTCCTCACTTCACATAAAAGATGATTTACTAAGCCTCTATATATACCGTTCATCCACCTTCATAGTCAAGTTATTTACGGCAACTCGGTAGAGACATTCGAACCATATTATCGAACATATATGAGGGTAATTCAATTATTATACTTTGCACTTAGTTTAACTGTAGTAAGGCTTAAAATCAACCTCTTGTTTCATTAATTAAATTTTTCCAACATTCTTTAAATTCATCCCATCTAGCCGAATCAGCATTCGGATCATATAAGCGTCGTTCCATTAAATTTGTCAATTTCGACATATCTTCTGTACGGAGCTGTTGATCCACTCGTTTTGCAAATGTTGCTAGTGTTTCACCGTCTTCTCTCACAAGTAGATTATGACGTGCTAGTCGGCGAAGTAGTACACGATAAGCTTGTTCAATTGGTGGTTTTTTCTGATTGTAATACCAGATGAACAAGTTCACATACCAGCGATGACGTGTAAAGAATAAGACAATCGCTAGTACTATGACACCAATACTGAATGCGATTGGCAACCAATTATTCGTATTCGTTGTTGCTTTTTGTTCTTTTGGTTGTTGTTCTTTTTTCGTTTCTTGCTCTTTCTTTGGTTGTTCCTTCTTTTGCTCTTCTTGCTTTTTCTGTTCTTCCTGCTTCTTTTCTTCTTCTTTTTTCTTAGGTGCTTCGTTTTGTGTCGTTTCTTCTTCGACTTGTTCATCGAATCCTTCAAAACCGATTGTCGGTTCAAATGGCATCCAACCAACTTCTGGAATGTAGACTTCTACCCATGAGTGTGCGTTATTGTTCGTTACACTATATTGGCTCATACCATCCTTTAATACTTCCGTTGAAGCGGTTTTATCGCCTGGTGAGAATCCTTTCACCCAGCGAGTTGGTACACCAATCGAGCGCATCATCATGACCATCGAAGTCGAGAAATTATCACAATACCCTACTTTTGTGGCGAATAAGAAGCGATCAACATAATCTTCATCACCTGTTGGATAACCGACATTTATATTTGAATAGCGATACCCCGATGTTTTAAAGTAATCGACCACTGCGTTTGCTTTATCATATACACTTTTTTCGTCTTTCGTAATATCTGTTGCTAAGTCACGTACTCGTTTTGGCAAGGTTGCAGGAACTTGTAGATTTTCTTTTTTCTCTTTCGGTGTAATACCTGTGTCTTTTGCAATCATTTGCATGCGTGATGCATCTAATTCTTTTTGTTTATAGATTGGTTTCGTATAAACATATTCATAGCTTAATAAATCAACGACTTTACGGTCTTTACCTTTCGTTGCACGAATCTTACCTGAATCTAACTCGATATAAAATTGATTGTTCTTTTCATTACTGCGTAAGATTTCTTTAATTCCATACGGTTGTACAAGGAAACTATATTTCTTATCCATCTTCACTCGCATATCTAATTCATTCTTTTTCTTACCACCTGGAATTGATGTTTTAATCGCTTCACCATAGTCAAATGTAGAGACGAGAATTTCGTCCTGTGCATTCTTCCAACCTCGTCCTGTATAGTAAGACTTCGATTCTACACGCATGTACTGCGGTTCTTTTGCAGTGTATTGAAAGACTGGTGTACTATCGCGTTCAAAGTCTCCCCCTAGTTGGTCGTCATTTTCAACATAACCAATTTTACCAACTGTATTAATATTAGCATTCGTCCACTTTACTAAATTTTCAATTGGCTCTGGTAAGTTTGTTGCTGCTTTTTGTTTTGGCATTGCATAAGCAAATGCCGCACTCACACCAATCAATAAAAATAACGGAACCAGTAGTTTTAAATAGTTCCCAATCGTTTGCTTCATTTTATTTTCACTCATCAGTCGCTCTGTGAATAATAAGCCCGTCAATAAGAAACCTAAAATCATCGTGCGTATAATACTTGCATCCGCATTATATTTTGTAAATGTATCAATGAGTGCTAAAAAAAGTACAGTTAAAATGAAGAAAAATAGAATAGAACGTCGAATCGTCAACCAATGGTGAATTAAATAAATGGTCATCCATAATAAAATTAAGAAGAGCATCGTTTTAAATCCATCTGACATATCTGTCCAGTTACCTGTAACAAGTGCACGCATACTTTCTGTTATACTCTGGATAAATGGTCCGTCTTGTGGCTTTTGTATGTATAACATAAACCAAATAATATAGGCGACTTTAATTCCAACAGAGATACCTGTATGTACGTGCGCAATATTTGTTACTAAGCAAATAACGATAAATAACATTAATAAACCGTAATGACCTGTATTCGTCAATTCCATAACGGGTAGTAACCATTCTCGTAACATAAAGAAAATAAGTACATATAAAAAGAGCAGCTTACTCCACTTCAACAAATCTTTATTCTCCATATCTACCCTCCTGACCCACTAAAGAAAAGCGTCCGCGTTCTACATAGACAACTTGAATACCTGCTTTTTCAGCATGATACTCAACAACTGGATCAGCTTTCCATGTTGTTTTATCATTTGGTTTTACGACATAGATGATTGGTTTACTACCGCGCGTGGCATTCATCTTTAATAAATCAATCCAATCCACATCTAACTGTGATGTAACGAGCATGAGTGCGTTTGAACTACGAACTAATTCATCATGTCCATAGATTTTCTTCGGCTCATAAATTGATGGTTCAATTGTCGCCAAATAATACATCAATTGCTCCAAATCATTCTCTGAACGAAACTCAGCTAATGAGAAGCGGTGTTCTCCTGCTCCTAAAAAACAAACAGGCTCCTTTTGGCGATGTGCCGCTTGCATAAGTGAAGCAACAAACGAAATCTGCCCTTCAAAATTCGCACCTTTTGATGTATCTAACACAACACATACATCATCTGATTGTTGATATTCAAATTCTTTCGTATAGAGCATGCCAGTTTTGGCAAAGCTCGACCAGTGAAGCCATGTCATACGATCTCCTGGGGCATAATCTCGAATACTTGCAACCATTGTCGACTGCTGCGGTTGTTTTTGTGATGTATAACCTAGCATTCCCTGTTCTTGTGAGAATCGTCTAGTGAAGGACATGTTCTCGACTTTCGGATAGACAATCAACGTCTTTTTCGCTTCAATGTATTTCGTCTTTTGAATCCACCCTAATACATCGGCTACTTGTACTTGAATACCTTCTAATTCATGGCGACCACGCGCTAGTTTTGGAACGGTATAGCTCCAACTTACTTGTCGCTTAAAGCCCATCGGTAATAACTTGTGTAAATCACGTGTCTGTAGTTCAGCAAAGGCGCCTTTTGGTTCCATTTCTTGTACAACAATGAACAAGATGGGAAGCCATGATTGTCTTTTTAATGTGACTTGAACTTTTAGTGCGTCACCTTCTACAAAACGCTTATTTAAAACCTTTCGTTCGACTGTCATATGACCAATTGGCGTTAAAAAGACAAGGAAGGAATACAGTGCAAATGGAATGACCATAAAGAACACAAACCATAACACGAATCCTCCTTGAATCGTTGCAAATAATAAACTGCCTAGCACAAGTAATAGGACGAGTAACATACGTGTGACAGACGATGTAATTCGTCTTAACCTCGATTTCATCGTGCTTCCGTCTTTCCAACAGGTACAGGAACACTTGCTAACACGCGTGCTACAATATCCTCTGCTGTTAAGTTTTCATAACGAATCTCTGGTTTTAAAAGAAGACGATGGGAGAATACGAATGGTGCTAAATATTGTACATCGTCTGGTGTCACATAGTTTCTTCCTTTTAAAAGCGCATAAGCTTGTGAAGCTTTCATTAAAGCAATCGAAGCACGAGGGCTTGCTCCTAAATAGATGGCTGTATGTTCACGTGTCGCTTGTGCAATCGATACAATATACTCTTTTAATAAGTCTGATACAGCTACTTCATCCACTTGTTTTTGAAGACCAATCAATTCTTCAATCGTAATCACTGCTTGTAGATTTTTAAGTGGACTTTCTCCCTCTGCTCGTCTTAACACTTCAATCTCATCTACTTTTGTTGGATAACCCATTTTCATTTTTAATAGGAAACGATCGAGTTGTGCTTCTGGTAATGGATACGTCCCTTCATACTCCACAGGATTCTGTGTCGCCATGACAAAGAACGGTTGACCAATATCGACTGTTTCACCATCAATTGTGACAGAAGCTTCTTCCATCGCTTCTAATAAAGCAGATTGTGTTTTAGGTGATGTTCGGTTAATTTCATCGGCAAGTACGATATTCCCCATGATTGGACCAGGACGGAAGTGGAATTCCATCTCTTTCGGATTATAAATTGAAACACCGACAACATCAGAAGGAAGTAAATCGGGTGTAAATTGAATACGCTTAAATTCCGCACTAAGTGACTTCGCTAAAGCACGAACCATGACTGTCTTACCTACCCCTGGCACGTCCTCTAGTAATACATGCCCTTTGGCTAGTAAAGAAACGAGGCTTAATTCGGCAATATGTTTTTTACCAATCATCACTTTCTCGATGTTTTCAATGACTGCTTGTAATTTATGTTGTGCTTCCATCCATATTCCTCCTAATATTACTGATTACTTCTATTTTGAAGTTATTTTCATTTTTCGTCAATCTAAGCGCAAGAAAACGAATTAAAATATACTTTTGATGTCTTTATTCTATAAAAAAGAGAAGATGCGCTCCAAATGTCACATCTTCCCTCTTTCCACCTAGAACATTCATCCTGTGTGAAACAAACTTAGTATTTTTTGTTTTGCGCACGAATAAGACCGATTTTACGCATGAAAAGTTCCTCCAAGTGTTCAGCTTCACCTTGAGCTAATACCTCTTCTAAAGGGCCATTCATTAACACTTCACCATCATGTAGTAGAAGTACATCGTCTGCCAATTCTTCTGCGAATGATAGTAAGTGTGTAGAGAATAAAACCGTCTTACCTAAATCTTTTTGTTCTTGTAAGATTTGTTTTAACTCTGCAATCCATAATAGATCGAGTCCGTTCGTTGGTTCATCTAAGATGAGTAATTTTTCATCACCTAGTAAACTTTGTGCTAAGTTCAGGCGTTGACGCATCCCTTTAGAGAACTGACGCACATGCTGTTTTCTAAATTCCCATAGACCAACGCGCTTTAATACTTGTTCTACATCAGACTTTGGTAATTTTTTCAGATGCGCAAGTAGTTGTAGAATTTCATACGCTGTTAATGTTTGCGGGAAATTTACGTCATCTGGCATGTACTTAATCGATACGCCATCTTCCCATTGTAATTCGCCTGACTCTAAATCTTCTTGACCGATTAATAAGCGAATTAGCGTACTTTTACCCGCACCGTTACCACCTGCTAAAGCAATAATTCTTCCGCTATTTAACTCAAAGTTAATGCCATGTAAACCATTATTAGAGGAATAGACTTTTTTGACATCAATACCTTTTACAATCATTCTGCTTTCCCCTTTCTAGATAGAATCCACTGTGCAAACAGTAGGGGACCTAAAATCCAAGCAACACAAACAACCATATAGATTAGATAACCAAAAACAGAATTATAGAATTCTGTAAAGTCAAAGAAAGCAGGTCCTAAAGCAGTTGTTTGTCCAGAGAATAGGAAATAACCGAAGCGAATCCATTCTGCAGGGTTTAAATGCATCATAATAATCGTTAATGTTAACGTTAATTTACCTGATACGAATGTACCGATTGCCATTAATAAATATGAAATTAATAGCAGTGCAGCTGCCCAGACAACGAGTGAGAGAGACAGTGCGTGTAGTCGGTTTTTTGCAATGACACCGCACAGTACAGCAATTGCTGCAAAAATTAAGACGAGTAGGATTGAGAGTGTAACGAATACTAAAGGTAATTGCACAGAACCTGCAATACCACTCATAATTAATACGACTGCAAACGATAGGATTAAGATTAAGAAGAACGATAAAACAATGGAGATGTATTTACCGAAAATGTAGCTTCCAAGTGACAGAGGATATGTTTTTAGGAGTGAGTACCATCCTGACTCCACATCGCTCGCCACACTCATACTACCGATTGTTAAGATGAATAGTGGTAGTAAGAAAAGTAATAGATTTAAAAAGCTTGCTGTTTGTCTCGTAAAACCATCAACAGGTAATGCGAGTTGTTGAATCAATGCAATTGCTGCAAAGACTAGAATGAACAGAACACCGACAAGTTGCATCCAGCGACTGCGGAGCATCTGCTTCCATTCTAGTTTAATAAAAAGTTGGTTCATGATGGATTACGCTCCCCAATTAAAGCTTTTTAGTTCGTCAAAGCTCATTACTTTTCCAGAGCCATTCTTTTCAACATATTTTTTTGCTGCTGCTTCATCTTTGAATGCAATGACACCATAACTCATTGGTGTTGGTACTTTTTTATCGTAAACGAATGTTGATTTTTCAACGTCTAACCATTCGTCACTGTCATTATCTTTAATGAATGCTTCACCAATATCATCTTTGTTCATTGTTTTATAGTAATCCATTAAACAACCGAGATCATCGAACATTTCATAATCGCCATTTTTCAAAGCGATTTGTCCAGCGTATTTTTCATTCGCTAAACTCATGTTACAGATTTTGCAAATGTCTGTTTGTTTATTAATTTCTTTTGCTTCATATTCTTTATTACCACAAGCAGTTAATAAGAGACTTGTCGCTAAAAGTGCGCCTAACCATTTTTTCTTCATATTTTAACACTCCTTCTCCAGCCATAAAGACTACCAATAAATAAAATACCACCTAAAATAATGAGCCAAATTTTCATTGGGCGATCTGTTTCAAATTCTGTAATGGATTTCATACGTGGTTTTTCATCCACTAATTGACTTGTTTCTGTCTTATTTGTTTGTTGGTCCATCTGATTCAGTAGTACAACACTTGGTGATTCAATGTAGTATTGGTAAGCAGGTTCACGTACCATCCACTGTCCAAAACTTTGAAGTGCTACATATTTTGAGTCGCCAATACCATCATCTTCTATGTCAAAACCAGAATAATCATCATAGTAGTTTCCGACAATATTACTCGCTGTACCATCTGAACGAATGTTCACGATATTCCCCAGGAAATCATTATGCTCTACTTCGTTCTCTTTATAAGACCCTGTGAATTCAACTGCTGTTTGATTCGTTAAAAATGTATTATCAAGAATCGTTGATTTTTTCATATTTTGACTTGAAATCGCTGTTCGATTCCCGATTAATTCATTATTTTTCGTCACGATATTCTCTGCATTATAAAGTGTAAAACCTGAACTATTCCAATCACTTTGATATTGGATTTTGTTCTTTTCTAATAATGCATTTTTTGCAATCATGAGCATAATTCCTGTCACATTATTTTCAAGTGTATTTCCTGTTGCATAAATATCTTTTCCGTACATATAGTGAAGACCATAGCGACTAAATGTAGCAATATTATTAATGATTCGTGATCCTGTTACACGTTCTAAATAATAAGCATCTAGCACTTCTGTAATGTCACTATCGGAGATATTAATGCGCTTACTATCATATGCCGCAATCCCTGTCCCCTTATCTGCATACTGTCCATCAATACCACGCATCTTAAAGTTTTTTACGTGGACATCCGATGAGTTTCGAATGTTTACACCGCTGAACATATAGACCATCTTCAGGTTCTCAATATGTATTTGTGAAGATTTCTTCACATCTATGGCAGACTGAGAACGTGAAAAGTTCAAATTTTTAAGGGTGACATCTTTTGTGTTTTCGATTGTTAATACTGTCTTATCATAGCCAGCTTTCAGCAGTGTTTTTTCACCACCGACAATCGTAATCGGCTTACGAATCGTTGCCTGTTCTCGGTACACACGATCAAATAGTTTTAACGTGCCTCCGCTTGGCGTTTTGTCGATTTGTTTTTGTAGTGATTCAGCATGGGCTTGTGCTGAAAAGCCAATTAGGCTAATGAAAAAAACGAGTAAAAAACGCCATTTCATATTGGTGCCTCCATTAACTACAAAGGGGAATTGCCCAAAAGGACAACTCCACTTCATGTATTATTTACTTAATGACCGCTGTTATCTGAATGTTCTTCGCTGTCTTTATGGTCTTCTTTACTATCACCGTGGTGACCGCCACCATTTGCTGCTTTGTACTTTTCGTGTGCTACATCATCAATGTCACTTACTTTTACGATTTTTGCACCTTTATGTTTGTCTGTGAAAGCTTTTGCACTTGCATCGTCTTTGAAGTAAGCAAAACCATAATGCATTGGTGTTTTAATGTCGCCTTTGACAACAACTGCATCATCAAGTTTCATCCAACTCTTATCATCGTAGTTTCTCACATATTTATCAAGCGTTACGTCGTGCTTTCTTTCATAGTTTAACATACAACCTGCATCATCAAAGAATAAATTCTTCCCGTCTTTGTCGACAGCTTGAGCTGTAAATGCGCCCATTTCATCCGACTTTTGATAAACAGTCATATTACAAAATGCACACACTTCATCTTTCGCTGGCTCTTTTAATGTGATGCCATCCACTACAGTTGTACCATTTGAATCTTTTGTTTGATTTTCAGTTTGTGTTGTTGAAGCAGTTGTCTTTGGTGATTCCTCTTTCTTCGCTTCATCTTCTGTATTTCCGCAAGCCGTTAATAATGACATAGCAATTAATGCACTAATTCCTAAACGATATTTCATATATTTTCCACTCCTTTTTTTCATTCACTTTATACTCTAACGGTCAATTGTGAAATAAGATGAAAGTTCATGTGACTTTTTTTCGTCAAAAATGAAATCTATTAGAAAAAAATCATCGAAACTTTTCACATAAAAAAAAGAACCGTACTTAATTTTGTACGGTCTCTTTCATTCTACACGAACATACTATTTCCAAAAATCATCGTACACGGTAATTGGTAGATGACGTTTATGTTGTGAGCGTAAATAATGCTTTTCAAGTGTTTCTTGTGCTGCTTTTGGAATTTCCTTACCTTCCAAGTAATCATCAATTTCATCATATGTGATGCCAAGCGCTACCTCATCTGGCAGAGAAGGACGATTTTCCTCAAGATCGGCAGTTGGTGTTTTTTCATATAGATGTTTTGGACATCCGAGTTCCGCTAACATCGCGCGACCTTGACGCTTATTCAAACGCCATAAAGGTGTTAAATCTGCACCACCGTCACCGTACTTTGTATAGAAACCTGTTACTGCCTCTGCCGCATGGTCTGTGCCAATGACAACTGCTTGTTTCGCAGCCGCAATCGCAAACTGGACTTTCATGCGTTCACGTGCTTTTTCATTTCCTTTGATAAAGTCAGATAATGTAATACCTGCGTCTGCTAAAGCTTGAACACCTGCATCTACTGCTGGTTTTACATTCACTGTATAAACCTGTGTTGGATTCATAAAAGCAAGCGCATCATTACAATCTGATTCATCTGCTTGTACACCGTAAGGAAGGCGTACTGCATAAAACGTATAGCGCTGTTCACCTGCTTCATCATTCAATTCATCCACAGCCATTTGTGTTAGTTTGCCTGCCAATGTTGAATCTTGTCCACCTGAAATACCTAATACGAAGCCTTTTACGAACGCGTGCTTGTATGCATATTCCTTTAAAAAATCAATTGTACGACGAATTTCTTCATGTACATTAATCGTTGGTTGTACATGTAATTCTTTTATAATCTGTTGTTGAAGTGTCATTTTTCAAAGCCCCCAATTCGATCATTTACCACCTTAATCATTTCTTGTACTTCTGCGATATTACGCATTTTGTTATCCCAACATTTTTGGCTTAAATCAACAGGATATTCTTCTGGATTCAGTGAACGCTTATATTCATCCCATAGTAATTGTAAGTTGTCTTTTGCATATTGCTTCATCTCATGCACTGTTGGGCTTGTGTAGATGACTTCCCCTTGTTCAATCACTTTTGTGTGTAAGTTCTTCGCTTCAAAGTTTGTGACAAATTTTGAGATGAATGTGTGAACAGGATGGAACATCTTAATTTTCTCTTCTGATTGTGGGTCTTCATCATACATCGTAATGTAATCACCCTCAGCCTTACCATTTTCACGATCGATAATGCGATATAGCTTTTTGCGTCCTGGTGTCGTTACTTTTTCTGCGTTTGCAGAAATCTTAATTGTATCGACCATCTCACCATGTTCGTCCTCAATTGATACAATTTTATAGACTGCGCCTAATGCTGGTTGGTCATAGGCTGTAATAATCTTTGTACCGATTCCCCACATATCCACTTTTGCATCTTGTGCTTTTAAGTTCAACATCGTGTATTCATCTAAATCATTTGAAACAACGATTTTTGCGTCTTTGAATCCTGCTTCGTCTAACATTTTTCGAGCAGCTTTTGATAGAAAAGCAATATCACCGCTATCTAAACGAATACCAATAAAGTTAATTTTGTCACCTAATTCTTTTGCAACTTGAATCGCTGAAGGAACACCGGATTTTAACGTATCGAATGTATCAACTAAGAATACGCAGTCTCGGTGACGACGTGCGTATGCATGGAACGCTTCATAATCACTACGATAAGATTGAACAAGTGAATGTGCATGTGTTCCAGCGACAGGGAGGTCAAATAGTTTTCCTGCGCGCACATTACTTGTTGATTCAAATCCACCAATAATGGCAGCACGTGTACCCCAAATCGCTGCATCCATCTCTTGCGCGCGACGTGTACCGAACTCCATTACAATCTCATTTTCTGCTACATGTTTAATACGACTTGCTTTTGTTGCGATTAATGTTTGGTAGTTCACAATATTTAAGAGAGCTGTTTCGATTAATTGCGCTTCTACAAGAGGCGCTTCAATGCGTACAATTGGTTCATTGCCAAAGACAATCTCACCTTCTACCATTGAATAAACATCACCTGTAAAACGTAGATCTTTCAAATACTCAATAAAATCTTCTTGATAACCTACTTCATCACGTAAATAGGCAATATCAGATTCACTGAATTTAAAATCTCGTAAATACTCAAGCATACGTTCCAAACCGGCAAATATAGCGTATCCATTGCCAAATGGAAGTTTTCTAAAATAAAGTTCAAACACTGATTTTCGATTATGAATCCCATCCGCCCAATAAGATTCTGCCATATTAATTTGATATAAGTCTGTGTGTAACGCTAAGCTGTCGTCAGGGTAAGTTGCTTTCATCTTTATACTCCTTCTTCCACTGTTTCATTTAGTCATTTAATACTTCATTTAGCGAATTACTCCGTATACTACCCGAATGGCTCCATTTCAAGTCATTTCTCATATATTTCAACGCTAAAATAAATATGTATGTCTATTATCATAGCAAAAAATAAGAGGTAAGTCGTCTATCTTGTCATAACTTTGACACATACACATTTTGTAAGTGCTATTATACCATGTAAAAAGTAAACCACTTACAAAAATCATTTGAAGTATTCGACTATAGCGATTAAACTAAATAGGCACCATATTTTCCTATTCCTTACATATGCTTTTTTGACGTTGTGTTTGGAATTTAAAAGAGGAGAGGAAGAAGTTCACATGAAGACCTATACGGTTCAAATTGCTGGATTTACACGTCATTTACCCATCGTTCAAATCGAAGAAAACTTATCAATTGCAAGTTTTGATTTACTTGGGGATGTAGAACTTGTTGAAGTAGCTGCACAAAAACTGGCTGAAAAATTACCACATGTTGATGTACTTATCACAGCAGAAGCAAAAGGTATACCACTTGTTTATGAACTATCGAAGAAGTTACAGTTACCACGCTATGTTGTCGCACGCAAACAAATAAAAAGTTATATGAACCAACCCATGATTCATGAAGTAAACTCAATTACAACGTCGACACCTCAGATTTTAGCAATTGGCTATGAGGATGCTGCTTTTTTAAATTATAAACGTGTTGCCATTGTTGATGATGTTATTAGCTCAGGTTCTTCTCTTGAAGCATTAGAAGCTCTTGTACAAAAAGCTGGCGGTGAAATTGTTGCAAAAGCTTGTATCTTAGTAGAAGGCGACTCCATTGGTCGTTGCGATGTGATTCATTTAGACAAGCTACCACTTTTCACTAATCACATACCAAATCCATCACATACATAACAAAAGGAGGACAGAATGATTTTATAATCATCTGTCCTCCTTCATCATTATATTTGAATTTTTTCATGTTGTAGCAAACGCTCTTTCAGTGGTAAACCGCTACGAAATCCTGTTAGTTTACCATTCTTTCCAATAACACGATGACATGGAATGACGATGAGTAAAGGATTTTTTCCAATTGCAGATGCTACAGCACGTGTCGCAGTTGGCTTACCAATCGCTTCTGCTATTTGTGCATAATAACGGGTCTCACCATACGGAATGTTTAAGAGCTCTTGCCAAACTTTTTTTTGAAAATCTGTTCCCTGTAAATCCATTGTTATCTGATCCAATTTGAATACTTGCTCTTTTGCATATGCTTCAAAATGGTTTATGAATGGCGCTAACTTCAAGTCATCTCGAATCAGATGATCTGCGTATTCATTCAATTCATCCCAATCATTCGTTACAAAAGACAGCCCTTCTTCTGTACAAGCAACATAAAATTTCGTTTCTAGCGCTTGCCATTCCGTATAGTACATAACATCACACTCAACTTTCTAACGTTTTTTTATATTGTTTAGGTGTTGTACCAACCAAATTTTTAAATAATGTTATAAAATAAGACGTGTTATGTAATCCCACTTGATGTCCAATTTCTTCAACTGATAAATACGTGTGTTTTAATAACTCCACTGCACGCTGAATGCGTACTTTTTGTAAGTATTCTGTTGGTGTATAACCCTTTACACTTTTATATACACGTTGTAAATGATAGGGGCTACTATGAAATTCATCTGCTAAGACACGTAATGTAATATGTTCTTGATAATATTGATCCATATAAGCATTCATCTGATTCGTCCAGTCTTGATTACTTAGTTTTAAGCCACCTGGTTTACAACGTTTACATGGATAATAACCTGATTCCATTGCTAAGTCACTATTTTTATAGATGCGTACATGTTCTACATCTGGCTTACAAGATGGACATGACGGCTTACAAAAAATCTTTGTTGTCGTAATTGCGTAAACAAATTCACGGTCTACACTTGAAGTTCTCATTTGAATTGCTTGCCATTCAAATTCTGTTGGCGTACGTCCTAACATATAATCATCACCTAATTTCTTTTTTCTTTCTAATTAAACATCTATTTTATCGAACTGATTTTAAAGGAGTGGTTTTTTTGAATTCAATTTATCAACCTGCTATACATTTTCAAGATGTTCATCTAACAATTGACGGACAAACGATTTTAAATGGCATTACAGGATCTATTCCAGATGGGAAAATCACCACATTCGTTGGTCCTTCTGGTGCTGGTAAAACAACTTTACTCAAGATGTGTAATCGTCTCATCTCCCCAACAAGCGGAGAGATTCAAATCTATAATAAAAATGCACAGGATTATAACCCTGTTGATTTACGCAGAGAAGTCGGAATTGCCCTTCAATCTGCTCCTATGATTAAAGGAACAGTCTATGATAACTTGAACCTTCCACGTACACTTCAAAACCAACAATTATCACGAGAAGATGCCATCTCTATCTTACAGGACGTCGGACTAGACGAAACGTTTCTTAAAAAGGATGCATTGGACTTATCTGGCGGGCAAAAACAACGTGTATCCATTGCACGTACACTCGTCAATCGCAATAAAATTTTATTATTAGACGAGATTACTTCTGCACTCGATCGTATTTCTGTACGTGAAGTTGAGGAGCTTATTCAAAAGATTAATAAAAAATACCATGTAACAATTATTTGGATTACACATAATTTAGAGCAAGCGATTCATTTAGGTGATTATGTATGGGTATTGATGGATGGCCAATTGATAGAAGCAGGCGAGAGTTCCATTCTAAAGTCACCGAAGAATGAGCGAGTTAAACAATTTATTGAGGGGGTAGATGCATGAGTTATACAGCACTTGCGATTACTTTATTATTCGTTTTAATTCCTTTAATTCTTTCAAAAACGCTACACTTACAATTAGAAAAAGACACAATCATCGCAACGATTCGTTCGATTGTTCAACTACTCATTGTCGGGTATATTCTAAAATTTGTTTTTACAAGTGATGGTTATCTTTATACAGGACTGATGATTGGTTTAATGGTTTTAGCCGCTACATTAAATGCGCGAAAAAAAGGTTCACATATTGATGGGATCACGTGGAAACTTGTCGTCACATTTTTAACAGTTGAAGTGATTACAATGTCTATTTTAATTGGTCTAAACGTAGTACCAGCTACACCTCAATATATGATTCCCCTAAGTGGTATGGCAATTGGAAATGCGATGGTTCTCTCTATTCTATTTTTAAATCGCTTCTCTTCTGAAATTGAAGCCTATGAAGACCAGATTGAATTAATCTTGTCATTAGGTGGTACACCAAAACAAGCGATTCATAGACAGTTGATCTCTTCGATTAAAGCGAGTATGATTCCAACGATTGAAAGCCAAAAAACAATCGGATTGGTTCAACTCCCTGGTATGATGAGTGGTCAAATTATTGCAGGAGCTGATCCTATTCAAGCGGTACAATTCCAGTTACTCGTTCTTTTCATGCTACTATCTACAGCTGCATTATCGAGTGTTATTTTAGGATTTTTATCGTATCCAACACTGTTCAATAAACAAATGCAAATGATTCATGAAAAATTTTCTGGTGAATGAAAAAATCGTCTTCCCATTCCATGTGAGAAGACGACTTTTTTGTCATAATATTAATTTTGTACCTAGTAACAAGTTACAGATTTTGAGACTCAATTGCAACTCGTTTGTCATAAAACAGTGTAAATTCTGTAACAAAATAGTCCAAAAAGGTTTAAAATCATTAGTTTTCAGCTACAAGTCTATCTTATAATGGATAGAATTCGTTCTCAATTTTTATGCTCACATTTGCTTTTATATAAAATATAAATTCTTTCTATTCAAAAGATTCTCTACATCTACCATAAAATTTATGTTTTTCTAAGAATTTTATGTTTTAATTAAAGAACGGTAAACTTTTAAATTCATTAGCGAAGGGGTCTGCTATATGGCACTTAAAGATTTTTTCATCGCATTATCTGAAAATCAATTTTTAAATGACAACGCAAAAAAATATGGTTTAAAGCTTGGCGCACAAACTGTTGTTGCAGGAACAAATTTAGATGAAGTCATTATAAGTATTCAGAAACTAAACGCACAGGGGATTTCTTGTACAGTCGACCATTTAGGGGAATTTGTTCAAAATGAAGCAGAAGCGATCGCTGCAAAAGAAGAAATTCTACGCATGATTGAAGTGATACATGAGCATCAACTCGATGCGCACATCTCACTTAAGCCTTCACAGCTTGGTCTCGACTTAAATGTTGATTTTTGCTATCAAAACATTGAGGAAATCGTAAGTTGTGCGCAACAATACAAACTATTCGTGAATTTCGATATGGAGAACTATGAACGTTTACAAGTGACACTTGATTTCGTTTTACAACTTTCAAAAACGTATGACAATGTGGGAACTGTTATTCAATCCTATCTTCATCGCGCTATGGATGATTTAGAAACATTGAAGAACACGCGTGTCAGAATTGTAAAGGGTGCTTATAAAGAGCCTGAAACGGTTGCTTTTCAAACAAAAGGTGAAATTGATGCCAACTTTATCCGTTTAGCTGAATACCATCTATTAAACGGAAAATTCACATCGATTGCAACACATGATCATCGTATCATCGCGCATCTTCAAACTTTTATTCGAGAACAAGCGATTGCAAAAGAAAAATATGAATTCCAAATGCTCTATGGTTTCCGAACAGATTTACAAAAGTCACTTGCAGATGAGGGTTATCCATTCTGCACGTATATTCCATATGGCGAAGATTGGTATGGATACTTTATGCGTCGTTTAGCAGAACGCCCGCAAAATATAAATCTTGTTGCTAAACAAGTGTTCAATAAAAAAACAAATACATTGATTGGCATTGGTGCAGCCGCATTTTTATTGGGCCGCCTCACCAAGAAAAAATAGTCGATACAAAAAAGAGAGGTAGGGTTCTTATTCCCATCCTCTCTTTACTATTTGTTCCAACCTTTTTCTTTAAAACGCGCAATCGCCTCAATGCGATTACTTACATCTAACTTATCCAGAATTGTTGAGATATAATTTCTTACTGTTCCTGGCGATAAAAACAATTCTTTTGCAATTTCTTTCGTTGTTTTTCCTTCGGCAACAAGACCAAGTACTTCAGATTCACGCTCTGTTAAAGGGTTCGAATCATCTTCATATACGATGTCAATTAATTCAGGCGCGTAAATACGACGACCATCCACAATCACGCGAATTGAGTTGACAAGTTCCTCAATTGGACTGTCTTTTAATAAATACCCACGTACTCCTGCTTTTTTCGCTCGTTCAAAGTATCCTGGGCGTGCAAATGTCGTTAAAATAATAATTTTATATTCTTGATCTTTTAATTGCTCTGCTACATCTAGCCCTGTTTTACCCGGCATTTCAATATCCATGATGATGATGTCTGGTTGATGTTCTGCAATTTTCTCAAGTGCCTCTTCACCGTTTTGAGCGATTGCCACAACGTCCATATCATCTTCCATATTAATTAATGCCTTCATAGCGCCTAGTAACATGCCCTGATCTTCTGCAATGACAATTTTAATCATGCTGCTCACACCTCTCGTCTCATTCTCCATATTATAACAAAAAGCGAGGAATATAAAAGCATTCATCCTCGCCCCCGTACTATACAATTTTTTTAATTGGTAAAATTGGTTTTACTGATGTTTTACGGATATGTTGTGGCAACTGCTTAAATGTAATAAATTGATATGTCTCTGGATCATATAATTTGAACTTAAGTGATGCCAAACTTAATTTTAATGTAATCGTCGTTGCATAGTGTAATGGTGGTGTTTTTTCATGCGCTTCTTCTAGTGCATAGTTTGGAATACGTGGCGCTAAATGATGTACATGGTGGAAACCGATATTTCCTGTTAACCATTGTAAAACAGCTGGTAATTTATAATATGAACTACCTTCTACTGCTGCTTTCACATAACTCCATTCACTCTTCTCTTCGAAGTATGAATCTTCAAATGTATGTTGAATGTAGAATAACCATACACCTAGCATCGCTGCGATATACATTGATAATCCGGTTACAAGCAAGAATGGTACAAGACCTAAGAAATAAATGACTGCACCATATAGCACGACTAATACGATATTTGTAAAATACGTATTCATACGTTCTGGCATACGCGCACCACGACGATTTTTACGGTTTACTACTAATAGTAAGAATAGTGGCCCTAGCCCAAACATAACAAGTGGGTTTCGGTATAAACGATAGCCGATTTTCTTCATTTTTGATGCTTGTTGATATTCTTCTACTGTCATCATCCAAATATCGCCTACACCGCGTGCATCTAAATTTGAGCTTGATGCATGGTGTAAAAGATGTTCATGACGCCATTGTGAATAGCCAAACATCGTTAAAATCCCTGTAATTGTTCCCCATACTGCGTTTGCTTTTTTGTTTTTAAAGAACGACCCATGTGTACAATCATGGAAAATAATAAAGGTACGAATTGCGAAGAATGCTGCACCAATACTCAGTGCAATCGCTCCTACAACTGTCTGGTCAATAATCATATATGCAATTACCCACATAGCTACTAGTGGAATAATAGTGTTCATCAATTGGAAAATACTTTTGGTGCGATCTGATTTTGCAAACGGTTGAACCGCTTTGTGTAACTCTTTTGTTCTTTCACGTTCCATTCTTTTGCCCCCATCCCTATTTCCTTAATCTTAAAGGGGTATGGACTATTCACATAGGGGTGATTGTCATAGATGTCATATGACAAATGTCACTTAAAATGACCCATTGGAAAAAGCGTTCAATATCTCATATCGAACGCTTTTCATTTTATACGTTAAAGTAACGAGCATCTGGGTGGTTAAATACCATCGCAGAAACAGATGCTTCTGGTTGCATCATAAAGCCTTCTGTTAACTCTACCCCAATATCCTCTGGTCGTAACAATTTAAATAACTTTTCTTGATCTTCTAAATTCGGACATGCTGGATAGCCGAATGAGAAGCGCTGACCTTGATACTTCGCTGCAAAACGGTCGCGCATTGTAAAGTCTGTCGCATCTGGATAACCTGCATGGTCACGCATTTCTTGGTGAATACGCTCTGCAAATCCTTCCGCAAGTTCAAGCGCTGTTGCTTGGAACGCATGACTTTCTAAAAACTTCCCTTGCTCTTTTAATCGTTGTGCATATTCTCTTACACCATGCCCTGCTGTCACTTGCATAAAACCTACATAATCCATCTCTCCACTATCTTTAGACTTTAAGAAGTCTGCTAAACATAGGAATGGTGCTTTTTCTTGACGTGGGAATGTAAAACGCTCAATCTCTGTTTTCTCATCTTGTGGATCATAAATGACAACATCATCTCCATCAGATTGCGCTGGGAAGAATTGATACATACCTGAAGCCGATAATAAATCTGACTGTAAGTATTCTGTCACTAAATCATATAACTCATTCGCACGTTTGTCGCCGCTAAGACGTAAGTCCTCACTATAACCTCTCAGTCCTAAATGGTGACCGATTAGTGTACGCATATTCACATATGGATATAAGTGCTTTACAGAATAGTCACGAATAACACGACGTTCTGTATCATGCGGTTTATATACTTTAAAGTCACTGCTTACTGTTTTAACAGGACGTGTTGCTACGGCTACAGCTGTACCTCCTGCTGGTTTATTCGCTTCTTTTTCAGCACGTTTTTGTTGTGCTGTAGCGATTTCAGCGAGTAATTCTTCTCGTTCCTCACCTTGTAATCGGTTGATAATTTCAAGCCCTGCCATTGCATCTTTTGCATACATCACAGGTCCATCATAGTTTGCTGCAATTTTCGTATCAGTGAAGCGACGCGATAATGCTGCTCCTCCAACGATAATCGGTGTATCGATTCCGGCTTCTTTGAAGTCCTGTGCTGTTATAACCATTTGTTGTGCTGATTTTACAAGTAGTCCTGATAACCCGACAATATCTGGCTTCTCTTTACGTACGGCTTCAATTAATGTTTGCGGTGCAACTTTAATACCTAAATCTACAACCGTATAACCATTATTACTCATAATAATCTCTACTAAGTTTTTACCGATATCATGTACATCACCTTTTACGGTTGCAAGTAACATCTTACCCTTACCGACATCATCTACTTGTTTCTCCATGAACTGTTCTAGATGGGCAACCGCTGCTTTCATTACGCCGGCTGATTGTAATACTTCTGCTACAATCAATTGGTTTTCATTGAATAGCTTGCCGACTTTCGCCATCCCTTCCATTAACGGTCCATTAATAATATCAAGTGGTGTATCGTACATCTCACGCGCTAATTCTAAATCTTCAATTAGCCCCTCTTTTGTACCTTCTAAAATATAGTAAGCTAAACGTTCTGGTACAGTTTTCGGAATATCATCTTCTGATTTTTCTTTTTTCTTATCTCGGTAAAAATCAGTGAATACAGCTAATGTTTCGTCTGTTGTGTTGAATAATAAATCATTCGCTAAATTGATTTCTTCTTCTGGAATCGATGCATAACGCTCTAATTTTTCAGTATTCACAATCGCATAATCAAGACCAGCTTGTGTACAGTTATATAAATATACTGCATTTAACACTTCACGTCCTACAGGTGGTAAACCGAACGATACATTCGATACACCTAGAATCGTTAAAGCACGTGGCAGCTCCTGCTTAATTAAGCGAATTCCTTCGATTGTTTCAACAGCTGAACCAATATACTGTTCATCACCTGTTCCAACAGGGAATACAAGTGGATCAAAAATAATATCTTCTGGTTCAATGCCCCATTTATTCACAAGTAAGTCGTATTCACGCTTGGCAATCTCAAGTTTGCGATGACGGTCAACAGCCATCCCCTTCTCATCAATTGTTCCAACAACAATTGACGCACCATATTTTTTCACGATTGGAATAACAGCATCAAAGCGTTCTTCGCCGTCTTCTAAGTTAATGGAGTTAATAATCGCTTTACCTTGTGAATACTTTAAAGCTTCCTCAATTACTTTTTCATCTGTTGAGTCAATAACGAATGGTACTTTTACTTTTTGTCCGACTTCTTTCATGAAGTTAACCATATCTTCTAATTCTTCTCGGTCAGGATTCGCTAAACAGATATCAATAACATGCGCACCGTTTTTCACTTGAGCACGTGCAATTTCAGCTGCTTCTTCAAACTTCCCTTCGATAATTAGACGCTTAAATTTACGTGAACCGATTACGTTTGTACGTTCTCCTACAAATAGTGGTCGCATAGAGTCATCATATACAAGTGCTTCAATTCCTGAAACTGTATGATGCGGTTCTTTTTCTTCTAATGGTCGTGGCGGTGCATTTTCTACCACTTTACGAATCGCACGAATATGGTCCGGTGTCGTTCCACAACAACCACCTACGACATTTAACCAACCTTTTTCAACGAAACCAGCAAGCTTTTTCGATAAGCTGTCAGGTGTTTCGTGGTAATGCCCTTCTTCATCTGGTAAACCCGCATTCGGATAACAACTAACATAACTTGTTGCTAGTTCAGATAATGAACGTAAGTAGTCAGTCATAAACTCTGGACCCGTCGCACAGTTCAAACCAACTGATAGTGGTTTAATATGTTCAATTGAAATATAGAAGGCTTCAATACTTTGACCAGCAAGTGTTGTTCCCATCGGTTCAATCGTACCTGAAATCATAATTGGAATTTCTTTACCGAGTTCTTCAAAAGCTTGCTTAACACCAAGTGTACCTGCTTTTACATTCAACATATCTTGTGATGTTTCAAGGAGTAGTACATCTGCGCCGCCTTCAATCAAAGCTTTCGCCTGTACATAGAAGTCATGCTTTAACGCGTCAAATGTAATACCACCTGTTACAGATAATGTCTTCGTCGTTGGGCCCATCGCACCTGCAACAAAACGTGGCCACTCAGGTGTCGATAATTCCTCTGCTACTTCTTTGGCAATTTCGACAGCACGTTTATTAATTTCAACTGCTTGATGACCTAAATCATATTCATTTAATACGAGTGGTGTACCACCAAATGTATTCGTTGAGACAATATCCGCTCCTGCTTCAAAATAAGCACGATGAATTCCTGCAATAACATCCGGTCGTGTTAAATTCAAGTTCTCGTTACAACCATCATATTCATCGCCCCCAAAGTCATCTGGCGTTAAATTCGCATTTTGTAACATGGTACCCATCGCACCATCTAATACGAGAATATGATCTTTAATTCTTTCTTCAATGAGATGTTTCGACAACGTGACTTCCTCCCTTAACCTTTTCATCTAATTCCTTAATGTAGTGAATTAATTCAACAGACATATCGTAGCGCATGAACGGTGTAATCAGATAAATACCGTTAAAGAGTGATGCAGCTGTGTCAATTAATTCTTTCGCAATTTGGACACCCTCTGCCTGTGCGCGTTCTTTATCGCCATCTGCTGCTTTCATACGTTCAAGTACTTCACCTGACAACTTAATGCCTGGCACTTCATGGTGTAAAAACTCAGAATTTCGTAAACTTGTTAGTGGCATGATTCCGATGTAAATCGGTGTATCTAAATGTTTTGTTGCTTCATAAATTTCAATAATTTTCTCTTTTGAGTAAACAGGCTGTGTAATGAAATAATCCGCACCTGCTTCAATCTTTTTCTCTAAACGTGGAATGGCACGTTCGACGACACGTACATTCGGATTGAATGCTGCCGCTACAGAGAAGTTTGCCTTTTTACGTAGTGGTTTTCCCGAGAAAGAAATACCTTCGTTTAATTTTTTAATTAATTGTAGTAATTCAATGCTCGATACATCATAGACGCTTGTAGCACCTGGGAAATCCCCTACCTTTGTTGGATCACCTGTCACAGCTAAAATATCGTGAATACCTAATGCATCTAAGCCCATCAAATGAGATTGTAGCCCGATTAAATTACGGTCACGACATGTAATATGTGCTAATGCTCGTACATTCTTTTCATATTTTAAAATCGATCCCATCGCCACATTCGATACACGCGGTGAAGCAAGTGAATTATCTGCCATTGTGACAATATCGGCGCCCGCTTTTTGTAAAATCGCTGCTCCCTCTAAAAACTTTTCCGTTTCTAAATGGCGCGGTGTATCAAGTTCAACGATAATGGAACGCCCTTTTTTTACTTTCTCGTGAAGTGGTTCAAATTTAGACACATTAGCTTCACGAATCACTTCTTCTTTAGTTGTGATAACTTCTTTATTTTCCATTGGTAAAACATCTGATAAATGTTTCTTCACTTCGTGAATATGTTCAGGTGTTGTTCCACAGCATCCACCAATTAAGCGAACCCCTTCATCACGTAATTCAACTGCAGCGCGCCCAAAATATTCTGCTTCTGATTCATATACCACTTTTCCTTCTTCTACATCGAGTAGACTTGCATTCGGATACGCAGATAAGAACGAGTTCTTTGGTAGCTCAACATTTTCAAGCGCCTTCACTGTATGGTACGGGCCTAACCGACAGTTCACACCGACAACATCAGCTCCAGCTCTTTCTAAATGTTGCAGTGCATCATTCAACTTCATTCCATTTAATAAAACCCCTGGGTCATGCATCGAAACTTGCGCTACAATCGGTCCATCTGAGAATATGCGAATTGTTTTCACTAATGTTTCAAGCTCTTCTAAGTCGTAAAATGTTTCGAGTAGTAAACCATCTACACCTGCATCAAGTAATACTTTTGCTTGTAAAACAAGTGATTCAATAATCTCATCTAGTGAATGTTCATCCTTACGAATACCTCGAATTCCACCAATTGTTCCAAGTACGTACTCGCCATTCTTTGCAGCTCTTTTCGCTACCTCTACACCCGCACGATTCAGTGCTTCATATTCATCTTGAATACCGTAGCGAGCTAACTTAATCGTATTCGCTGTGTACGTATTCGTCTGAATGACATCAGCGCCCGCTTCAATATATAGTTTATGAATATTCTCAATTACTTCCGGCTTTCGAACATTCAGTTCTTCATAACAAAAATCAATCCCATATGAATAGAGCAGTGTCCCCATTGCGCCATCTGCTGTTAATACCTTTGTCTTTAAATCTTCTAGTAACCCCATACACTCCCCATCCTTCCTTCATTTCAAAAAAGCTATAAAAAAACCTTCTTACATTGCATAAGAAGGTTTGAACTGACACTTGAAAATTAGCCTTCTTATCTTTTAAGAACCATAAGTCCTTCTGGAATTAGCACCTGACCATCTAAATGGCTGGTTGCTGAAGCGTCGTCGGGCCAGTCCCTCGGCTTCTCTTGATAAGAAATTATTGAATTTTTAAAATATTAAAAGAATCATACCTCTTAAATAGAGTACCGTCAATAGCTTCTACCACTTTCAGCTAAATATTGTACGAAAAAGCGCTTACTTTATCACAATATTTCGTAAATTCAGTAATAGGTATTAAAAAAAGCGTATGAGATTTTTTCACATCTCATACGCTTCATATTTTATTTTTTTATCGTAAATGCATCGCCAGCATTTGAATCAAAATCACGCGCATTGACATACTCACCTTGTACAATTAATCGTTTCGAACCATCATAATTACATGTAACGAGCGTAAGTAGTCTTTTTTTAGCTTGATTTTCGATAACTTGAACGTCAGTTGCTTCTGTAATAAAGATTTTTGTAATTTTATACGTATACACGCGCTTATAGTCCGTTGTGTACATAAGCATTCCTTTTTTTGCTTTCGTTAAAGGGCTAAATAATGTTTTATCATTATTCATATTATGACCTGCTAATGCATAATTACCTTGCCCCATTTTCATATCCTTCTTTAATGTACCTGCGCCAATTGCTAGATTTGTATTTGAAATTCCGTATAAAATAGGCAATTGTAAAGATACATCGGGAACACTTAATGCACCAATTGAATGTACATCACCTTGATTCATTTGTGCCTTTAATACATCTTGTAAGCTAATATTTTCCACATTACCAAAATCAAAGCTTACGTCATCCGCATTTTGTGCTTTTTGTTCATCAAACTGCTCAATTGCTTGATTACTCATATGTGACACGATGAACCCCATAATTTGTTTATTGAAAATTAGTGCAACACCTAAAACAAACAAAACAATGCCAATCGTTAAACTTAATTTCCTGTTCATTATGGAATCCTCCTTTCACACTTTATACGAATTCTCGTTGTCTTTGAATAAATTGATTCATAACTCGCGTAGCAACTTCTTCACCATTTTGAATACATAAACCAATCCCCACACCATAATACGAACAACCAGCTAAATGTACATGTGGATGATATTTCACCATTTGTTTTTCAATACGTTCAACTGCTTGTTTATGTTGTAAATTATAAATTGGCATCGCATCAAACCATTTTTTTACATCAATCCATGTTGGTTCATCTATTATTTTTAAGCTTTTTTCGATGTCTTGACGTGCTATTTGTGCTAATTCATCATTTGTCATCTGACAAAATTCTTCAAAACGAGGATTATTCTTTTTATAAAACATACGGATAAGTAACTTATCCTCTTTAGAAGTATGACGCCATTTGCGACTTGTCCATGTACATGCATTACAATCTACATCATTACCTGATGATACAATATATCCTGTACCATCTGCTGGTAGCACATCATTCGGTAAATCATAAGCCAAGTAAACTGTAATAATAGAACCCGTTTGTAGTTCTTCAAAATCACGTTGGAAAGGCTCTTCCTTCAATAGTTTTTGTGCGACTTGGTGCGGTACAGCTAATACGACTTCATCTGCATCTAACCATTCACCCGTATCTATTTGAATCTTATACCCATTCGTGTCTTGTTTTAACAATTCCACCGACGTATTTTTTAAAATCGTCGCGTTCTCTAGTGTTTCTTCGATTCGTTCAAATAATTCTACTAGGCCATTTTTAAACGAGATGAATTTCTTTTTGGCATTCTCTTGGTAGAACGCTTTATTTGCTTCAAATCCACGCATGATACTTCCAAATTCATTTTTATATTCAAATAAATAGGGTAAAGTAGAAGCAATTGTTAATTTATTCAAATCACCTGAATAGACACCAGATAAAACAGGTGCGACTTGTTTTTGAACAATTTCTTCACCTAAATAATATGTTAAAAATTCTCCGACCGAATGATTTGTTGTAAAAGGAAGTTCGGTTTTTTCTAAGTCTTGTAAAACAGCTTTTTTTCCTTCTTCTGAAATAAGCGTACTTTTATTTAATGCTTGTTCATTCATAGGAATTCCAAACACGCTATCTTCTGGAATTGCATGTAACTGATTTTCAGTTAAAATATATGAAACGCCTGTGTCATTATAAACAACTCGATCTTCTAATTGTAATTCTTCGATTAATTTTCGAACACTCGCATGGCGCGACACGATGGAATCTGCACCAACTTCCATTAAGTAACCATCACGTTGTTTTGTGACCATCTTACCACCGATTTGTGCGTCTTTTTCAATCAATGTCAAAGCGAGGTCCAACCCTTGTTCTTTGGCTTGTTTTTGCAAGTAATGCATCGTACTCATTCCGGTAATACCGCCACCAATTACGACTACTTTTCTCAACGTCTGTCATCTCCGTTCATTCATGTTCTTCCTTAGTATAAATCAAATTGACTCGGAACCACATTGTTTTATCTTACAAACTCTTGAACACTTTTCAAATACGCAAGCGTTTAATTTAGCTTTTTGTTCCATTTACGGTAACCTTAAATTAATCCTATTTTGAAAGGGTCTTGCTATGAATTTATTAATGATTACACTCTTTTTATTAATCGGTTTACTAGCGTCTAATATTATTAGCCACTATGTAAAATTTTTACCGACTGCTTTAATTCAAATTGGTCTCGGTGTTATTTTAGCACTTTTCGTTCCAAGCTTAGACTTAGAACTCGATACCGAATGGTTTTTATTACTTTTTGTTGCGCCGTTATTATACAATGATGGACGCTATTTTCCACGCAAAGAATTATGGAGTATGAGACTACCTATTTTAGGGAATGCCATCGTACTGGTACTCATCACAACGATCGGCGGTGGGTATTTTATTCACTGGCTTGTGCCAACAATTCCACTCCCTGCTGCCTTTGCACTTGCTGCCATCCTATCTCCTACTGATCCTGTTGCAGTAAATGGCATTGCAAAACGTATTCGAATACCTGAAAAGATTTTAAGTGTTGTACGCGGGGAATCACTTATCAATGACGCTTCAGGGTTAGTAGCTTTTAAATATGCAGTTGCTGCAGCTGTATCAGGGTATTTTTCATTCCAAAGTGCCATTTTAAATTTCTCTTATACGTTTTTAGCAGGAGGGATTTTAGGTTTAGTTCTTGGATTTGTTCTAATTGAATTACGATTTGCTTTTAGACGTGCTGGCATACGAGATGCTGTTTTCCACACACTTTATCAAATTTTAACGCCCTTTATCATTTATCTCATTGTGGAAAATATTTTTCATGCTTCTGGCGTTATCGCCGTTGTCATTGCAGGGATTATTCAAGCTATTTTTAAAGAACAAACCGAAACTGTCCTTGCAGAAGAACAAGTACTAACAGAGAGTGCTTGGGAAATCGTTTTATTCGTTTTAAATGGCGTTGTTTTCTTATTACTTGGTTTAAATATTCCATTATCTATGAAGCAATCGATTTTAGATACACAAATCGATAATTGGATTTTAATTCTTTATGCATCTGCAATTGGTGCAATCATTCTTCTTATACGCTTCGTTTGGTCACATTTATTTGCACTGTGGCAATTCAAGCGAAAAAGAGATGAAAAACCAACGCTGAAAATGAGTCTAATTAGTAGTTTGGTTGGTGTACGTGGTGCTGTCACAATGGCGGGGATTTTATCATTACCATTCTTCCTCGATACAGGAGAACCATTTCCAGAACGATCTTTAATCTTATTTTTAGCTTCTGGTGTTATTCTTTTCACACTGATTATTGCTACAGCCTTCTTACCGTTACTAACGGATAAAGAAGAAATGACGGTTGTAAAAGAAGGTCAGCTGTCATTCCATGAGGCGAAAAGTTTTGTGTTAGTGCAAACTGTAAAAAAGATGCAATCAAAAATTAACGAGGAAAATCGTTATATTATTTATGATTTAATTGATAATTTACAACATCTATTCAGACAGACACAATTAGAAGCCAATGCAGATGATTCAGGTAGTTCAAAACATGCACCAAAATTAGAACGTATTCGCTTGAATGTATTACAAGTTGAACGTGACTATATCAATGGATTGTATAAAGATCATAAACTTGATGAACATATGTACCAGTCATTACTACATTCTATATCTGATCGCGAAAAAATGCTGTCGATTAGCACTTGGAAACGTGGATTGTTTACATTACGAAAAGTTTTACGCGAGTTATCTATTGCTAAAAAGCATTATAATAACGAAAAAGAAAAATATCTATCGTATGTTCTCATGCGTCAAGATGTTCGTCGACACGCTTATAAAAAAGCAATCGATTATTTAAAAGAAAAACGAAAAAAATCAGATCATCCTGAGCTATACACCGTTATTCTTTTTGAATATCAAAAAGCATACGAACGCCTACGAAAAAAAGTCACAATGGACTCTGTACGCGAAGAAGAACTAAAAGAAGAATTAAATTTAGTGATGCTCGAAACAGAACGTCAAGAAATTCACTTATTATATGAAGAAGGCAAAATTACACGCGATCAAGAAAAAGACTTACGTCGCCTTGTAAACTACATGGAAAATATCGCATTATACGAACATGTGGAATAAATAGCAAAAGAGCTTCAGCATATGAAAATGCCGAAGCTCTTTTGCTTTTAGCTAGAATTTTGTTCTAGTCTCTTGTATTATTTTTTCTTTTTGTACTTTGCAATTTCATGAACTACTAAATTCGAATAGAATTTACCACCTTCAGGGTTCGGGTGGATATGGTCATTATAAAAGATTTGTGGTTTATTTTTAGATGCTTCATACCAATCAATCTCATGTACATTATCATATTCTTTCGCTGCATTTCGAATCGTCTTATTCACACTATCTTGCCAACTACGACTCACGCGCACATTCATTAAGAATATTTGACGTTTTGATCCAAGTAATTCATAAATCTCTTCCCACTGCGTTTTTGTAAATGTACCATTCGAGCCTAAACCAATTAGTACCGTATTCGATACCTGTCCTTGATTCACCTTTGTACGCAATTTATCAATCGCTGCATCAACTTGTAATGCCACTGTCGCATCGACATCAATACGCGGTAAATCTGCTTGTAAAGCACTAGCAGCACTCAGCATAACAGAGTCACCCAATGCAGTAATCGGTGTGTTAGCTAATGCAATCTTACCATTGGCGACATCTTTTTTATATTGCGCTTCTTTTTTCGCCTTTTCATCAGCTTTTGCTTTTTTCTCAGCTACAGCTGCTTCTTTTGCTTCTTTTTTAGCTTTTGCAATGGCTTCTTCTTTTGCTTTTTTACGTTCTTCAGCGGTTTGCTCTTTTTTCGCTTTTTGCTGTTCTTCTTTTAACTTCTGCTCTTCTTTTAGATGTTGCTCCAGTTCATTCTCTTTAGAAGCTTGTGGAGCAGGTTCGACAATCATACCGTACGTGAAAACAATCGCAATCGCTGAAATAGCAAGCATTGTAAAGCGCTGTTTCATGTTTTGCTGTTTCCACTTCCACGACCATGTACCGTTTCTAAAGACAGCCAACCAATTACGCCATTCCCCACGACGAATTGGATTTTCCACAAAACGATACGACAATGCTGATAAAATAAATGTTAAAACCAATGCTAATAGAATTTTCATACCGCTAATCTCATCTGTTTTAACTGCAATTCCTAATAATACAATGATTGGGAAGTGCCAAATATAAATACCATAAGAGCGTTCACCAATCCATAGTAACGGCTTAATACTAAAAATCTTCGCAATGGAATTAGCTGGATGTACAATAACAGCGATTAATACTGCCGTTACTGCCGAAGCCAAGTACATACCACCATAATATAAGAAGCTACCGTCTTCTTGTGTGAAAATCATTAAAATGATTAAAATCCCTAAACTGACCAAACCTGCGATATTCAATACTTTTTTCAAATCAGGTGTTACATTCGGACTCAATTTTGCACTTGGCCATACGAATGCCAATGCCGCACCTAGTAAAATTGAAAAGGCACGTGTGTCCGTCCCGAAATAAACACGACTTGGATCCGCATCAGGACTATACATGAATGCCATTGCCTCTGCTGAAATAAACGACAGTAGGACAATAAATATTGCAAGCTTTCCTTTTGAACGAATAAATGTTAACGCTAGTAACATTAAAATCGGCCATATAATATAGAATTGTTCTTCTACCGCAAGTGACCACATATGTTGCAGTGGTGAAGGCGGCGCAAACTTTGTAAAATATGAGTGATCTTGAAGTATGTAATACCAGTTACTCACATAGAAAAAAGCCGCAGCAACTTCTTCACGTAATCCTTCTAAGAAAGAACGCTGGAATAATGTAATCCACGTCACTAATGCAACTAACATTAATACAAGTGCTGGAATGAGTCTTCTAAATCGCTTAATCCAGAAACTCTTAAAATCTATTCTTCCATTCTTTTCGAATTCATTAATTAATAAATCTGTAATAAGATAACCTGACAATACGAAAAATACGGTTACACCAAGAAATCCACCATCAATTCCATCAATATGTAGATGATATAAAATAACAGCTAATACTGAAATAGCTCGTAATCCGTCCAATCCGCTAATATATCTGCGTTTTTGCTTTCCAGGACGCGGCATTGAAATACCTCCTAAATAATTGTTTCATCTCTCTCTATTTAATAAGACGTTTTATTTCTACATTAAGTTTTCTTTTTCATGTTTTTATTGTAATTTCTATTCTAATAATAGCTTAAATTTATACATGCGTTAAGTTTTTTCATTCTTTGAATTAGCTATAAGATACGTTTTTTCAAAAATTAAAATCAATTATGCATCATCCGACTATTTCATATATGTTACAAATAATACAACTTTATCACAATTCCCTTTTTTATACTATTTTATACATCATTAATATTATGATTAAGGAAATAGGAGGGAAATTATGCAATTTAAAAAGAAACACACCATGTCATTCTTGCTCAGTATTTGTTTAGTCTTTACGATGTTCTTCTTACCTACTGAACAAGCTTCAGCAGCATCTATTCAATTAAAAGTCGCAAATACAAATTCATTAAATCTTCGTACAGGTCCTAGTACAAAATATAAAGTTATAAAAGTACTTAAAAAAAATACAGTTGTCACACAAACTGCAAAAAAAGGTACGTGGTCGAAAGTAAAAGTAGGTAAGACAACTGGTTATGTATCTTCCAAGTACTTAACAAAAATTATACTCTCTACTAGTAGCACAAAGGTTGGCAAGTACTACTCCATCACTGCCGCTACACTTAATGTCAGAAAGACAAGTAGTGTTACGTCAAAAAAATTGGCTACTGTTCGCTTTGGCGATCAATTTAAAATTAAAGCCCAAGCTAAAAACGGTTGGTTTAAAATCGAATACGCAAAAGGCAAAACAGGTTATGTCTCACATAAGTACGGTATTATTTCTACTTCCAAAGAGAACGCATATCCAGAAGGCACAATTTTTGGTCCATTAAGTGGTCGAACATTCGTCGTAGATGCAGGACATGGTGGCGCGCAAAAAGGTGCTTATTATTATGGTATCGCTGAAAAAGATTTAAACTTAAAAGCTGCTAAAACTTTGCAACAACAACTTAAAAAAGATGGTGCGAAAGTCATTATGACACGCACAACGGATAAAACATTATCACTCGAAAAACGCGTACAAATTTCAAAATCTGCTAAACCAGATGCCTTTATTAGTGTTCATCACAATGTATATAACAAAAAAAGTGAGGAAGGCTATCTAGCTCTTTATACAAAAAAAGCTGAAAAGACATTTACGAAATACTTATTTAACGCATTAGATCGACCAGTTTCAGCTGTTTCAGACGTACCTGCAGAAGAATATCGCTATCAAAACTTACACGTTCTACGCGAAAACCCATACATCGGTACACTGTTAGAATACGGTTATATGAACCGAAAATCTGAACTAAAAAAGATTAATACAGATAGTTATCGTAAAGCAATGGCACAAGGTATTTCAACTGGTCTAATTAACTACTTTAAAAAATATTAATAGTTAAAAAGACTTTAATTGTTTTCAAATACAAAAAAGGAATCGCACATATTTTGGCGATTCCTTTTATTTGTGTAGTAATCGATTAAATTCCGATTACATCATTCCTGGCATGCCACCCATATCTGGCATTGCTGGTGCTGATGAGTTATCTGGAAGGTCTGCTACTACTGCTTCTGTTGTTAGGAATAATGAAGCTACAGATGCAGCATTTTGAAGTGCTGAACGTGTAACTTTTGCTGGGTCTACGATACCTGCTTCAATCATGTTCACCCATTCACCATTCGCTGCGTTGAAGCCTGTTCCAACTTCTTCACGTTTTAGACGATCTACGATGACAGACCCTTCTAAACCTGCGTTATTTGCAATTTGACGTACTGGTTCTTCTAATGCACGTAATACGATGCGCGCGCCTGTTGCTACGTCGCCTTCTGTACTATTCGCTACGGCTTCTACTGCTGCATGAATACTTACTAATGCAACACCACCACCAGCTACAATACCTTCTTCTACTGCTGCGCGTGTAGAATTAAGAGCATCTTCAATACGTAGTTTACGTTCTTTTAGTTCGATTTCAGTTGCTGCACCGACACGAATTACGGCAACACCGCCAGCTAATTTTGCTAAGCGTTCTTGTAATTTTTCTTTATCGAATTCAGAAGTTGCATCTTCGTATTGGTTACGAATGTTGGCAATGCGATATTCGATTGCTTCTTGTTGACCAGCACCTTCAACAATTGTTGTATTGTCTTTTGTTACAACTACTTTTGCTGTGCGTCCAAGTTGGTCTACAGTTGTCTCTTTTAAATCTAAACCAATTTCTTCTGTAATCACTTGTGCGCCTGTTAAGATCGCAATATCTTCTAACATCGCTTTACGACGATCACCGAATCCTGGTGCTTTTACAGCAACTACGTTGAATGTACCGCGTAATTTGTTTAATACAAGTGTCGCAAGTGCTTCACCTTCAACATCTTCTGCGATGATTAACATTGGACGACCTTGTTGTACAACTTGTTCAAGCACAGGTAAGA
The DNA here is from genome assembly GCF_001534765.1 of Kurthia sp. 11kri321. Lineage (NCBI taxonomy): Bacteria > Bacillati > Bacillota > Bacilli > Caryophanales > Caryophanaceae > Kurthia > Kurthia sp. 11kri321. The sequence continues at coordinate 303,895 of NZ_CP013217.1, read as the reverse complement.
TTTCTTGGATGTTTGAGATTTTTTTATCTGTAATTAAGATATATGGATTATCTAATACTGCTTCCATTTTATCTGTATCTGTTACCATGTAGTGAGATAGGTAACCGCGGTCAAATTGCATACCTTCCACAACTTCTAGTTCTGTATTAAAACCTTTTGATTCTTCTAATGTAATAACACCATCATTACCTACGCGTTCCATTGCTTCTGCGATTAATGAACCTACTTCGTCATCTGCAGCTGAGATAGAAGCTACTTGTGCAATTGCTTCTTTGTTTTCAACTGGTTTTGAAATCGATTTTAGTTCTTTGATTGCTGCTTCAACTGCTAAGTCAATCCCTTTACGGATACCGACAGGGTTTGCACCAGCTGTTACGTTTTTTAAACCTTCTGTAATCATTGATTGTGCTAGTACTGTTGCAGTTGTTGTACCGTCACCAGCGATTTCATTTGTTTTTGAAGCTACTTCAGAAACTAATTTTGCGCCCATGTTTTCATATGGATCTTCTAGTTCGATTTCTTTTGCAATTGTAACACCGTCATTTGTAATAAGTGGCGCACCGAATGCTTTTTGTAATACAACATTACGGCCTTTTGGTCCTAATGTTACTTTTACTGTATTCGCTAATTTATCCACACCTGCTAACATTAAACTACGTGCATCTTCGCTAAATTTAATTTCTTTTGCCATTGTATAATTCCCTCCTAGAAAATCAATCCGTTCGTTTATTTGTATATATTAGATTACTCTACGATTGCTAAAACATCGCTCTCACGTAGAATTAAATAGTCTTTACCTTCGTATTTTACTTCCGTACCTGCGTATTGAGCATAAATTACTTGGTCGCCTGCTTTTACGCTTAACGGCACCACTGTACCACTATTTGTTACGATTCCAGAACCCACTGCTACAACTTTACCTTGCTGTGGTTTTTCTTTTGCAGAGTCGGGTAGTACGATACCGAATGCTGTTTTTTCTTCTACTTCTACTACCTCAATAATAATACGGTCACCTAATGGCTTTAACATGTTCTAATAACCTCCTAATTTCTATGCGTCAATATTATTTGTTGGCACTCTTATACAATGAGTGCTAACTTATAGTCTTAATAATAAGCACTCTCGATTTTTTTTGCAAGTCATAACATTTATTTTTTTATAAAAAGATGACCGATTTACATTTTCTTTTTGCTTCAACTTATTGGTAGAATAGAGATACGAATATTTCCGGAAAGGATTTGCTTATGAAAACTAAAAAAACACCACTATATATATTAATTACATATATACTCATGCAACTATCACCTATCATCTTTTTAAAGCCGATTGCTTCTATTATCCAATGGCTAGAACCAGGTATCACTAATGATGAACTGTCCGCACAAGCACGCGGTTGGACCATCTTCTTCACGTTCTTTCTCGGTACACTTGTAACGATTTTCTTCATCTTACGTGACAAAAACTTTTTCAAAAATGCTTTTGTCGGTGGCAAGCGCTATTCTACTATGGGAGCGATTGGCTGGGGCGTTTTAGGATTCTTCATGATTTTAATTGGCCAATCACTTGCTGGTTTAATCGAAACGTCACTTGGTATTACACCTGGTTCTGAAAATACAGCACAACTTTCTGCAATGGCTAAAGCAGCCCCTATTGCAATCATCAGTATTGTATTCTTTGGACCATTCCTTGAAGAAGTCGTATTCCGTCGCGTCATCTTCGCATCGTTAAACCAAACAACGAACTTTTTCATCGCAGCGAGTGTCAGCGCCGTTGTATTCGCAATCGTGCATATGGATTTTTCTCATATCATCATCTACGCAACTGTTGGGTTCATCACTGCTTTTCTGTATAACAAAACAAAACGACTGCTCACAACGATTATTGCACATACGATGTTGAATGGTTTTGTTATCATCATGAATCTCAATTTAGACAAAATACAAAAATACCTCGAAACGCTACAATCCATGCAATAAAAAGAGTTTCTTTTTTAGTGTTCGCAACAAAAAACTGGAATCGCACAACAGTACGATTCCAGTTTTTCTTTTATATTATGCAGCTAGCTCCATTTCTCGCTGCTGCTCTGCTTTCAAATAACTTCTATAACCTATACGCGAAATCATGATACTGATTTCGTATAAAATGCATAATGGTAATGTGACAATCATGTGTGACACGATATCTGGAGGTGCGATGACTGCTGCTACACAGAGTAGTGCAAAGTATGCGTACTTCCTTACTTTTGACATTCCCATTGGCGTAATGATTCCGAGACGCGTCAAAAATAACATAATAATTGGCAACTGAAAAATCAATCCAAATGGCAATGTAATTTGCATTAAAAATTGGAAATATTCATAGATTCCAATGGTCTGTTCAACATCCATTTCTCCTGCTAACCCCATCATCCACTTCAACATATACGGACGTAACACTAAATACGAAAATACAACCCCTACAATGAACAATAGGAATGCGTACGGAATATAGCGTAATGTCGCTTTGCGCTCTTTTTCATAAAGTCCTGGGCTCACAAAACCCCATAACTGAAATAGAATAATCGGTGATGTCATAACAAGCGATAAAATAAAGATAACTTGTATGTAAACCTTCACTGGATCGGTAACACGAAAAGCATGCAATTGAAGCGATTTTGCTTCTTCAGTATGTTGTAAAAATTGTATGAGTGGTTGTGCTAAAAAGAAACTTCCAATAATCGCTAAAACAAAGAATCCTGCAACAATTAATAGCCTCTTTCGAAGTTCCTCTATATGTTCAACGACTGTTAGTTCTTCTTGTTCCATCAGATGAACACCCTACTTCGTCTCTTCGATTTTTTCGACAGCTTTTACTTCATTTGCGCTGTTTGTTTCAACTGTTTTTTGTTTTGTACTTTCAAAATCTTCGTCTGTTAAACCTTTTGTTGCAGATTTAAACTCACGGAGTGTAGAACCCATCGCTCTTCCTAGTTCAGGAAGTTTTTTGGGACCAAAAATAATGACAGCAACACCTGCAATAATCGCAATACTAGCTGGACCTACCATTACACGCACCTCCTCAATTTGATAACTACATTCTACTCCACACTTCGTCATTTGTATATTATTCTTTCGGTCTACAAAACTGAATATTTAAGACTATTCTTCCACATTTCGAATAAAGTAACTAAGCGTTTGCAATTCAATCGATAAATCAATTGTATGAACGCGGAATGTCTCCGGTACTTGCAGACGAACCGGTGTAAAATTCAACACACCTTTCGCACCCATCTGAATTAATCGGTCTGTCATAAACTGTGCTGAACGTGCTGGTACAGTTAAAATAGGTAGTTCTGCTTTGAATTCTTCAAACTTCTCTTCCATCACATCTGGATGGAAAACAGGTACACCATTTACAAGCTGCCCTTCCATTGGATAGTTCGTATCGAATGCTACAACAATTTTCATATTATGGTTCTTTTGAAAATTATACTTCAGTAAGGCATGACCTAAGTTACCAATACCGATTACTGCTACATTCATACGTTGATCTTGATCAAGGACGCCTCTAAAGAACACAAGTAATTTTTGTACATCATATCCGTACCCTTTTTTACCGAGTGGTCCGAAATATGAAAAGTCACGACGAATCGTCGCTGAATCAATTTGCATGGCCTCACTTAACTCTTTTGATGAAATTCTATTCTTTCCTGCATCCGCAAAATTTTGGATGAAGCGATAATACAGCGGAAGTCTTTTCGTTGTGGCCTGCGGTATCCTATAATTCTCTTTCAAACATGTTTCCTCCTACGAATCTGGTTATACAATTTAGATAGATGACCATTGCACCAATGACAGCATTTCGTTACACTTAAGATTGAACTGAGGTGTCGAAAGTGATTGTATTACAAGTCAATCAATTATATAAATCATATATTGCAGATGAAATTTTAAGTGGCGTTAAACTCGAAGTTCAACATCGGGATCGCGTCGCACTTGTTGGCCGAAACGGCGCAGGTAAATCTACTCTTTTAAAAATTATAGCAGGTCAACTCTCATATGACTCTGGTGAGATTATTATGCCAAAAGGAATTAAACTTGGCTACTTAGACCAACATGCTGGTCTAGAATCTGATTTATCCATTTGGGATGAGATGATGACCGTATTTGAACCATTAAAACAACTTGAACAACAAATTCGTTCACTTGAGTTGCAGATGGCTGAACCTACGATTTATGAAAATGCAGAACGTTATCAAAAAATCACAGCTGAATATGACCAGCTACAACATGATTTTAAAGAACGCGGCGGCTTCCAATATGAAGCGGATACACGCTCTGTTCTACATGGTATGCAGTTTTATCCTGATTCCTATGAACAGTCTATATCTTCATTATCTGGTGGTCAACGTACAAGACTGGCTCTAGCAAAATTACTTTTAACAAAACCTGAATTACTCATTCTGGATGAGCCGACCAACCACCTGGATATCGAGACATTAAACTGGCTTGAAAACTACCTGAAAAACTACGACGGCGCTATCCTTATCGTATCACATGACCGCTATTTCTTGGACCAAGTTGTGTCTATTGTTTATGAAGTTTCTCGTCATCATGTCACAAAGTTCACAGGTAACTATTCAAGTTACTTAGATCAAAAAGCAAAGAACTATGAACGCGACCTAAAACTTTATGAAAAACAAATGGACGAAAAGGCAAAACTCGAAACATTCGTCCAAAAGAACTTAGCGCGTGCATCGACTACGAAGATGGCACAATCTCGTCGAAAAGTTTTAGAGAAAACCGAGTGGATGGATTCTCCTGATGGCGATGAAAAATCAGCTACTTTTACATTCGATATCGAAAAGCAAAGTGGTAATGACGTGTTATCCGTTGATGACCTCACAATCGGTTATGGACAAACGCCAATTTCTGAACATATTAACATGCGTGCCTATCGAAAAGACCGTATCGCCCTTGTTGGTCCAAACGGTGTCGGAAAATCTACGTTATTAAAAACGATTATAAAAGATTTACCTGCTCTGTCAGGTGATATTCGTTATGGTACGAATGTGCAACTCGGTTATTACGATCAGGATTTAGCAAAACTTTCTACGAATCGTACCGTACTACGTGAGATTTGGGATGAGTGGCCACTAATGAATGAAAAAGATGTTCGTACTGTTCTTGGTCGTTTCCTTTTCTCAGGAGAAGACGTCGATAAAATCGTACACGATCTATCAGGTGGCGAAAAAGCACGTTTAACGCTCGCGAAACTCATGCTTGAGAAAAATAATGTACTGATTTTAGATGAGCCGACCAACCATCTTGATTTAGATAGTAAAGAGGTGTTGGAAAATGCACTAATTGATTTCCCGGGTACGCTCATCTTCGTATCACATGACCGTTACTTCATCAATCGCATTGCAACAAAAGTTGTCGAGCTATCGAATGAGGGTTCTTTTGAATACTTAGGTGATTATGATTACTATGTAGAGAAAAAAGAAGAGTTAGCTGAAATCGCAGCTGAAAAAGAAGCTGCTCTTATAAAAACAAAGCCAATCGTTCAAAAGGAAGTACCTACATCGAATCAAGCCATCGACAAAGAGACGAAGAAAAAAGAACGTAAAATTCAACGTCAAATTGAAGATATTGAACAGATTATGAGCGACCTTGAAACAACCATTGCAAAACTAGAAGAAGAACTATGTGATCCTGATGTATTTTCAAATCACGAAAAAGCATTAATCATTCAAACACAATTAGATGAAGAAAAAGTAAAGCATGAAGAATATGAATTACAGTGGCTCGCTTTACAAGAAGAATTAGAGCAATTATAAATAAAAAGAAGGTGTCTTTTCCAAATGGAAACTTGATACCTTCTTTATTTTTTATTACAATAATATCTTGTGACGAATCTAGATTTTTGCGATGATTGCTTTTCTAACAAAGCAACTACATACTACCTACAATTTCCATTTATCCACTGAAATTGTGTATAACTTGTAAAAATCTCCACAAAGTTATACACAGGTAAGGTGCTTATATAATCGGAATTCACAGCACTTGTCCACATTACCCACAGAATTTTCTGAATTTATCCACAAATAACTGTGTAAAACTCAAGTGATTTACAAATTCTTCTTCTCACATTTACACACCATTAAAAAAGCGATTTTCCCATTTTTCATGAGAAAACCGCTACTATTTCATCATTATTTACGATTCCACGATACTAATTCCATACCTGGACGACCATTTAGACTCCAGTCACTACGGACACCGCTTTTAAACATTTCTGTACCTGCTGCTGCAATCATTGCGGCGTTATCTGTGCATAATGGTAATGGCGGCACATAGAACGGAATTCCTTCTTCTTTAAATACTTTTTCTAAAGAAGCACGTAAGCCTTTATTCGCTGCAACACCACCTGCTGCAATGACTTGTTTGACTTGATATTCTTTTGCAGCACGCAACGTTTTAGCTGTTAATACCTCTACCACACTATCTTGGAAGCCTTTCGCCACATGATGTGGATTAACTTCTTCGCCACGCTGAATTGCATTATGTTGATAGTTAATCACTGCTGATTTTAAACCACTAAAACTAAAATCATATGAGTCTGCTTCTAACCATACGCGCGGGAAGTTGACTGCGCCATCACTTTCATGCGCCATCTGATCAATTTTCGGTCCACCTGGATATGAAATATTCAATACACGCGCTACCTTATCATAAGCTTCACCTGCTGCATCATCACGTGTTTCACCGATTAATTCGAATGAGCCATGTTCTTTCATCAAAACAAGCTCTGTATGACCACCTGATACGACTAAAGCTAGTAATGGAAATTCCATCGGTTGTACAAGATGATTCGCATAGATGTGACCTGCAATATGATGTGTACCGATTAATGGCAACTGATGTGCAAATGCAAAAGCTTTCGCTGCATTAATGCCAATGAGTAATGCGCCTACAAGTCCTGGACCTTCTGTTACACATACCGCATCTAAGTCTGATGGCTGTACACCTGCTTTAGTTAAAGCTTCTTCAATAACGAGCGTCACATTTTCGACGTGATGACGTGAAGCAATCTCTGGTACGACACCGCCAAAACGTTTATGACTTTCAATTTGAGATGCCACAACATTCGAAACAATCTCTGTTCCGTTCTTAATAATGGCTGCGGCTGTTTCATCACAACTACTTTCAATACCTAATACATAAAGATCTTTTTCCATTATAAATTCACCCACATGACAAGAGCATCCTCTTGATTATCTGTATAGTATCCTTTACGAATACCACCTTCTTGAAAACCTAATTTACGATATAAATTTTGCGCGACTTCGTTTGTCACACGTACTTCTAAACTCATGACAACAACATTTAAAGATTTTGCATAGGCAATGGCTTCACGCATCAATGCTTCCCCAATGCCTTTTCCTCGTCCTTCTGGTAATACAGCGACATTTGTAATCTGGCTCTCATCTAATACGACCCACATGCCACAAAAACCAATAACCTTTTCTTCCTCATTTACAGCAACAAAATAATGTGCTTGTGGATTCTTCTCCATCTCATAATAAAAGGAATCTAATGTCCATGGAGTCGGAAATGCAATTTGTTCAATATGATGAACAGCAGGTACATCTTCTACGGTCATTAAACGATATTTAATCATGCTGTTTTGCCTTCTGTTCTTTAATCCAGTTAGCTTCAGCTTCTGCAATTCGTTTATATGTTGGTACAAATGCATGAACGGTTTCAGCAGCTGGTAGTGGCTGTTGCTCTGCTAAATAGATTAATTGACTAGCACTTGGTAGATTAAAAGGATAAGGGGCACGTAAAGCACGTTCTCCTAAGCATTCAACGATTTTTTCGTAAAAGACTTCAACATCATGACCAACAAATAAGATGGGCTGATTTAATGCGTCTAATTGATTTAATAATTGTTCTAATTCATAGTGTCCATCTTCAATAATAACTTCCAATGAATCCTTACTACTATATGCACCTGCATAGACATTTTGTCTTCTAGCATCTACAAGCGAGCAAATCACATGCGGAAAGTATGGTACATTTGCAGCCAATACCTTTAAACTCGATACACCTACGATTGGGATATTTAATGTCCACGCCAATGTTTTGGCAATCGTAACGCCAATTCGTACACCTGTATAAGAGCCTGGCCCCTCACTCACTGCAATGGCATCTAAATCAGCAGGTTTCATTTTTGTATGTGCAAATAAACGATCAATTGCTGGCATCGCACCACCAGAATGATTCAATTTTATATTTGCGACTTCTTCCGCAATTACTTGACCGTCTTTTACAAGTGCAATCGCAAGCGGTGTATTTGCTGTATCAATTCCTAACCAGATCATCTCATAATCTCCTCACATAATAGCGTATAACGCTCGCCAATTGGCGTTAATATAAATAAACGTTGATTCTCATCGATTCGCTTAATCGTAATGTCTAAACGCTCTGCTGGTAAGTCTGGCTCGATTAATTGTGCCCATTCTACAACTGTCGCCGCATCACCATAAAAAATCTCATCCCAACCTAAGTCTTCATCGCTATCTGCTAAGCGATATACATCTAAATGGTTGAAAGGGATACGTCCTTCATATTGCTTCATAATTGTAAATGTCGGACTATTAACGTGGCGTTTCACACCTAATCCTTTAGCTAAAAATTGTGTAAAAGTTGTTTTTCCAGCCCCTAGATCTCCTTCAAGCGTTAAAACATCTTGAGGTTGTAATCGTGTCGCTATTTTTTCTGCTAATTGCTGTGTTTCTTCAAGTGATTGAATCGGTATTTCAATTGTCATGTATTTCGTCCTCTCACAACATACTTATCTATCTATTCTATCGAAAATTCTATATTTCTTCAAAGTGAATGTATTCGTTTTTAAACAAAAAAAATAACACAGCACCATCTGCTGTGTTTACATAAATATAAATGGCGGTCCGGACGGGACTCGAACCCGCGACCTCCTGCGTGACAGGCAGGCATTCTAACCAGCTGAACTACCGGACCATTTCTTCTATGATATTATTCTAACATATCTTCTATGTCGTTGCAAGCTTTTTTAAAATCTTTTTAAAGCTCACTTTGTGTCGTTTTCTCTCTTCTCGACTTCTTTATTCTAATATAAGTATGAGGGGTTTGCAATAGTTTTTTTCTAAAAAACCTTAATTATTTTTTAACCTTTATTTTATTATATTTATAAAATGAAAAAAGAATTGGATTAGATAATTAGAGCGAGTGATCCATTTCGATGACCCAATGTTCCGTTTACTCAGGTGAATGTTCCAAACTACAGTGCGAGTGGCCCGTTTCGAAGAACCAAAGTTCGATTTCACATTAGAATAGTCAACTCAAGTCTCTTTTACTAATTAAAAGTCTTGCAGAAAGTAAAATTATGCTCAAAATCGATATTCTGCGCTGCTAAATACCACAGCATTTCCTTCAATTTTTTCAAAGGCTTCCCTCTTTTGAAACATAAAAAAAGTAACCACTCAGATGAGTGATTACTTTAGCTTGCATAGCAACGTCCTACTCTCACAGGGGGAAACCCCCAACTACCATCGGCGCTAAAGAGCTTAACTTCCGTGTTCGGCATGGGAACGGGTGTGACCTCTTTGCCATCGTCACTACACGATGAAAGATTGTTCTTTCAAAACTGGATAAACGGTTCATTGAAACACAATTGTTTTGGTTAAGTCCTCGATCGATTAGTATTCGTCAGCTCCATATGTCACCATACTTCCACCTCGAACCTATCTACCTTGTCGTCTTCAAGGGATCTTACTTACTTGCGTAATGGGAAATCTCATCTTGAGGGGGGCTTCATGCTTAGATGCTTTCAGCACTTATCCCGTCCATACATAGCTACCCAGCGATGCCTTTGGCAAGACAACTGGTACACCAGTGGTATGTCCATCCCGGTCCTCTCGTACTAAGGACAGCTCCTCTCAAATTTCCTACGCCCACGACGGATAGGGACCGAACTGTCTCACGACGTTCTGAACCCAGCTCGCGTACCGCTTTAATGGGCGAACAGCCCAACCCTTGGGACCGACTACAGCCCCAGGATGCGATGAGCCGACATCGAGGTGCCAAACCTCCCCGTCGATGTGGACTCTTGGGGGAGATAAGCCTGTTATCCCCGGGGTAGCTTTTATCCGTTGAGCGATGGCCCTTCCATGCGGAACCACCGGATCACTAAGCCCGTCTTTCGACCCTGCTCGACTTGTAGGTCTCGCAGTCAAGCTCCCTTGTGCCTTTACACTCTGCGAATGATTTCCAACCATTCTGAGGGAACCTTTGGGCGCCTCCGTTACCTTTTAGGAGGCGACCGCCCCAGTCAAACTGTCCACCTGACACTGTCTCCTACCCCGATGAGGGGTAAGGGTTAGAAGTTCAATACATTTAGGGTAGTATCCCAACAACGCCTCCTCCGAAGCTGGCGCTCCGGTCTCTCTGGCTCCTACCTATCCTGTACAAAATGTACCAAAATTCAATATCAAGTTACAGTAAAGCTCCACGGGGTCTTTCCGTCCTGTCGCGGGTAACCTGCATCTTCACAGGTACTATAATTTCACCGAGTCTCTCGTTGAGACAGTGCCCAGATCGTTACGCCTTTCGTGCGGGTCGGAACTTACCCGACAAGGAATTTCGCTACCTTAGGACCGTTATAGTTACGGCCGCCGTTTACTGGGGCTTCAATTCTCAGCTTCGCTTGTGCTAACCAATCCTCTTAACCTTCCAGCACCGGGCAGGCGTCAGCCCCTATACGTCATCTTACGATTTTGCAGAGACCTGTGTTTTTGCTAAACAGTCGCCTGGGCCTATTCACTGCGGCTCTCTCGGGCTTGCACCCTACTAGAGCACCCCTTCTCCCGAAGTTACGGGGTCATTTTGCCGAGTTCCTTAACGAGAGTTCTCTCGCTCACCTTAGGATTCTCTCCTCGACTACCTGTGTCGGTTTGCGGTACGGGCACCTATCTACCTCGCTAGAGGCTTTTCTTGGCAGTGTGAAATCAGGAACTTCGTCATAATTGACTCGCCATCACAGCTCAATGTTACAGGAAGCGGATTTGCCTACTTCCACACCTTACTGCTTGGACGTGCATAACCAACAGCACGCTTACCCTATCCTACTGCGTCCCCCCATCACTCAAATGGTAGATTGGTGGTACAGGAATATCAACCTGTTGTCCATCGCCTACGCCTATCGGCCTCGGCTTAGGTCCCGACTAACCCTGAGCGGACGAGCCTTCCTCAGGAAACCTTAGTCATTCGGTGGACAGGATTCTCACCTGTCTTTCGCTACTCATACCGGCATTCTCACTTCTAAGCGCTCCACCAGTCCTTACGATCTGACTTCACAGCACTTAGAACGCTCT
>NZ_CP013217.1:67500-290000 GCF_001534765.1 Kurthia sp. 11kri321 | reverse complement strand
ATCCTGTTTGCTCCCCACGCTTTCGCGCCTCAGTGTCAGTTACAGACCAGACAGTCGCCTTCGCCACTGGTGTTCCTCCAAATCTCTACGCATTTCACCGCTACACTTGGAATTCCACTATCCTCTTCTGCACTCAAGTTCCCCAGTTTCCAATGACCCTCCACGGTTGAGCCGTGGGCTTTCACATCAGACTTAAGAAACCACCTGCGCGCGCTTTACGCCCAATAAATCCGGACAACGCTTGCCACCTACGTATTACCGCGGCTGCTGGCACGTAGTTAGCCGTGGCTTTCTAATAAGGTACCGTCAAGGTACGTTCATTTCCTAACGTACTTGTTCTTCCCTTACAACAGAGTTTTACGATCCGAAAACCTTCATCACTCACGCGGCGTTGCTCCATCAGACTTTCGTCCATTGTGGAAGATTCCCTACTGCTGCCTCCCGTAGGAGTTTGGGCCGTGTCTCAGTCCCAATGTGGCCGATCACCCTCTCAGGTCGGCTATGCATCGTTGCCTTGGTAGGCCGTTACCCCACCAACTAGCTAATGCACCGCGGGCCCATCCTACAGTGACGCCGAAGCGCCTTTCAACTTCAAAACATGTGATTCGAAGGATTATCCGGTATTAGCCCAGGTTTCCCTGAGTTATCCCAATCTGTAGGGCAGGTTGCCCACGTGTTACTCACCCGTCCGCCGCTAAATCAGAGAAGCAAGCTTCTCGTCATTCGCTCGACTTGCATGTATTAGGCACGCCGCCAGCGTTCGTCCTGAGCCAGGATCAAACTCTCCATAAAAGTAGTTTGAAAGCTCATTTGCTTTGCTAGCGTTATCTTTTGATAACAATTGCTTATTCACTTAATGTGATAAGACTTGTTTGTGATTATCTTCTTGCTTGTTTAGTTTTCAAGGTTCATGGAGCGGGTGAGGAGAATCGAACTCCCGACAACAGCTTGGAAGGCTGTGGTTTTACCACTAAACTACACCCGCATATGGTGCGCCCGGCAGAAGTCGAATCCACAACCTTCTGATCCGTAGTCAGACGCTCTATCCAATTGAGCTACGGGCGCATAAAATAAATTATATTGTTTTAAAATGTTTTGGTGCGGTCGAGAGGACTTGAACCTCCACCGAGTTACCTCGACTAGGCCCTCAACCTAGCGCGTCTGCCATTCCGCCACGGCCGCATCTTCAAATTCGAGTTACTAGAATATCATATCAACTGAAATGTTATATGTCAATAACTTTTTAAAAGAAAATGGTGAGTCATGCAGGATTCGAACCTGCGACCCTCTGATTAAAAGTCAGATGCTCTACCAACTGAGCTAATGACTCGTGGTGAAATAAAAATGGCTGGGGTACCTGGATTCGAACCAGGGCATGACGGAATCAAAATCCGTTGCCTTACCGCTTGGCTATACCCCAATATTTAATTTGAATTTAAATGGCGGTCCGGACGGGACTCGAACCCGCGACCTCCTGCGTGACAGGCAGGCATTCTAACCAGCTGAACTACCGGACCAATATTTAAATGGTGACCCCTACGGGATTCGAACCCGTGTTACCGCCGTGAAAGGGCGGTGTCTTAACCGCTTGACCAAGGGGCCATGGCTCCGTTGGCAGGACTCGAACCTGCGACCCTCTGATTAACAGTCAGATGCTACTACCAACTGAGCTACAACGGAGTAATATGATGTCGTTCAAGTGCGTATCACCTTGTCGACTTTTACTATTATAAAGAGCTTTCTTCAAAACGTCAACTACTTTTTCAAAAAAAGTTATTTTTTTAAATAGATTCTTCCCGAACACTTGCTACAACAGTATTTTTGAGTATTTATCTTTCTCATTCTAGGATAGTTTTGATGACAGCTTTCACAAATATATAACCACTTCGATGCTGTGATTGGTCTACAATATCTTGGTGAACCTGTTTGTTGCATTAACATTTGAAAATCCATATCCCCATGTCGATACCCTTTTCCTTCTATATGTAAATGATAATGACAAAGTTCGTGTTTAATGATTCCTTCTACTTCTTGCTCTCCATACACCTCTAAATACTTTGGATTAATCTCAATATTATGTGTTTGTAATAAATAACGTCCTCCCGTTGTTCGAAGACGTTTATTAAATACAGCTTGATGTCGAAATGGTTTTTTAAAGTATGTCATTGAAACTTCTTGTACCCACAAAGTTAATTGTTCATAATTCATATTCATTTCCTCCATAAAAAATAAGAATGAATAAGCATATAGCCTTCTTCATTCTTACTCTATAGTATAACTTATTTTTCAGGCGCAATCATGGTTAATGATACGCGTCCTTTTTTCTCATCTACTTGATCTACATAGACAGTTACAATATCACCAAGTGCTACAACGTCTAAAGGATGTTTTACAAAACCTTTTTTCAATTTTGAAATATGAACTAAACCATCTTGCTTCACACCAATATCTACGAAGGCACCAAAGTCTACAACATTTCGGACAGTCCCTTGTAGCTCCATCCCTACCTTTAAGTCTTCCATTTTTAAAACGTCTTGCTTCAGTAATGGTTGCGGAAAAGCATCACGCGGGTCACGCGATGGCTTCATTAACATATCAATTACATCTTTAACCGTAATCTCTCCCACATTAAAACGCTCTGATAGTTCAGCGATTGTAAAATGTGAAATCGCTTCTTCGGCTTCTTTTGTTCCAATCTGTTTTACTGTTAGCCCTGCTACTTCTAAAATAGATTTAGCTAATGCATAACTCTCTGGATGAATCCCTGTACCGTCTAAAGGGTTTTTCGCATCTGAAATACGTAAAAAACCAATCGCCTGTTCATACGTTTTTGCACCAAGACGTGGAATCTTCTTCAATTGTGTACGTGCAGTAAATTTACCTTGTTCACTTCTTACACGCACAATGTTCTCTGCTACCGTCTTTGACAACCCAGAAATATGTTGTAATAGTGATGAAGACGCTGTATTGACATCCACACCTACTTGGTTTACAGCTGTTTCGACAACAAAATCAAGAGAAGATACTAGCTTCTTTTGTGATACATCATGTTGATACTGCCCTACTCCAACTGCCTTTGGTTCAATCTTAACCAGTTCTGCTAACGGATCTTGCAAACGACGCGCAATTGAAATCGCACTTCTTTGCTCTACTTGTAAATCAGGGAACTCGTCACGCGCTACCTCAGAAGCAGAGTACACACTTGCTCCTGCCTCATTCACAATGACATATGCCGTATTACTTGAAGCTTCTTTTAATACTTCTGCTACGAATGCTTCTGACTCACGTGATGCCGTACCATTACCAATCGCAATAATATCAATCGGATATTTATTTAATAGTTGAAGTAATGTATTTTTAGCTTCTTCTGGTTTTGCTTTAGGTGGATGTGGATAAATTACCGATAGGTCTAAAAACTTCCCTGTATCATCTACCACTGCTAATTTACAACCTGTACGATAAGCAGGATCTAAACCTAATACATATTTACCTTTCATTGGCGGTTGTAATAATAAGTTACGAAGATTTTCAGAGAAGATATGAATCGCTTGATTCTCGGCTCTCTCTGTCAATTCACTTCTTACTTCTCTTTCAATAGAAGGTGCAAGCAATCTTTTATAACTATCTGCAATTACTTCTTCTAAATACACATGTGCTGGTGACGTTTTTGGTTTTAACCATTTATTTCGCATAGCTGTATGAATCTTTACAGGTTCTACGTGTATGCCCACTTTTAAAATTTCTTCTTTTTCACCACGATTCATCGCTAAAATACGATGTGGCACTACTTTTTTAAGTGGTTCTTCATAATTATAGTAAATCTCAAAAACGCTTTTTTCATCCTGAGTAGCATCTTTTACTGTAGTGCGAATCACACCATCTTGCCATGTGATTTTTCGAATTTGTTCACGAATAGTTGGTTCATCTGCAAACTGCTCTGCTAAAATATCACAAGCTCCTTGCAAAGCATCTTCTACTGTCACTACCTCTTCAGTTATAAACTGCTCCGCATATTTAATAGGTGATTCATTTGATTGTGTAAGTAACCATTCTGCAAAAGGTTCTAGACCTTTTGCTTTTGCGACTGTCGCCTTTGTTTTTCGTTTTTGTTTGTATGGACGATATAAATCTTCTACCTTCTTCAACACAGTAGCATCACGTATTGATTTTTCAAGTTCAGGTGTTAATTTTTGCTGCTCATCTATTAATCGCACCACTTCTTCTTTTCTTTGTTCAAGTTGTTGAATGTAATGATGACGATCTTCTATATTTTTAATTTGTACTTCATCTAAAGAGCCGGTTACTTCTTTACGATAACGTGCAATAAAAGGAACTGTATTTCCTTCTTCTAATAATTCAATTACTTGATTCACTTGTTGTAGTTTAATATTTAACTCTTGTGCTATTAATTTATTCATAGTTACTCGTTCCATTTGAATCCCTCCAATATTAGTAGTGTATCAAAATACATAAAAAAAAGCCTATTCTACTTAGAATAGGCGTGCTGCGATTAAACTTGCATCATCGTTTTTTAAGGTTAAATAAGATGATTGTACTTGCTGCAATTTAATAAATTCATTCTCTAAAAGTAGGCTTCGAATATCTGTGATTTCTATCCCATCCGTATGTAATAAGAAAAAATCTCCTTTTTTATACTCTAATGCTTGCACAACAAAATGTTGAGTCCGTCCTGAAAGATAACCTCTCATCTGTCTCGGATAGATTACCTTACCTTCACTAGGTCGAAATATATAACAAGAAATGTTTCCAATACTCGCAAATTGAATATGGTTTCGTTGAAAACAAACTCGCATGACAGCAGCCACAGCGCCGCGTAACCCTAACATTTTTAAATCACTACGCCTAAGCAATTCACTTAATTCTAATTCGGGATTTTCTTCTAATTCTTTAATAACAACGGTAGCTGAAGCATTTGCTTCAGTACCGCTACCCAGACCATCTGCTATTGCTAAAATACAAATGTTTTCAAGTAATTTAACAGTCAATGCATCACCACTAATAGTAGCATCATTTTTAGCTCGAATCATCGTTGTATAATGCATAAAATTATTTCTACCTTCTGTCTGCATAATTAGACACCCCCAGAAGAAATAATTGCTTGTTGTAATTTTTTTATGGCCTTTCTTTGAAGTCGTGAAACATGCATTTGAGATATCCCCAATCTTTCACCAGCTTCTTTTTGACTTAATTGTTCTAAATAAGTTAATTGAATGATTTGCTTTTCACGTTCTGAAAGGACGCTCATTGCATCTGCTACAATCATTCTTCGATTAGTTTTTTCGTACTCTTCATCTTCTCTTCCAACTACATCGAATAATGTAACCGTACTACCATCTGAATCAGACTCGATTGAATGATCCATCGAAAGCGCTTGATAACTTCGACTCATCTCCATCGCTTCTAACACTTCTTCTTCTGTTACTTCTAATCGTTCAGCAACTTCTGAAACTTTTGGCGAACGCTGCAATTCAGTTGTTAGTAATTCAACGGTCGATTTAATTCTTGGGCCTAATTCTTTGATTCTTCTAGGAACATGAACATCCCAAGTTTTATCTCGTAAGAAACGCTTAATTTCACCAATAATCGTAGGCACCGCAAAAGCTTCGAAACTTCTTCCAAAGTCTGGATCAAAACGTCTTATTGCTCCTAGTAAACCCAGCATACCTACTTGAACAATATCATCATGATAGGAACGTCCATTGGAATATTTTCGCGCAATTGACTCTACTAAATATTGATAATGTAATACCAAATTCGTTTGTGCATCATCATCTTCATTTTCTTGATACTTTTGGATCCATTCTAATACTTGTTCCTTAGAAGCAGATTTAGAAGGTGTCCGTTTCCACATGCTCCTTCACCTGCTCTCGTGCAACATATTTTGTCATGAAAACTGTAACACCGTTGTCATTTAAGACTTTTACTTCATCCATTAAGCTTTCGATTAAAAATAAGCCGAGGCCACCTTCTCTTATAAATTCTGCATTTGTTTCTTCGTCGTAAGGTCCTACTTTTTCTCTAACTTCTTCAAAATCAAAGCTCTTACCGTAATCAGCAATCATAATTTCAATTTTATCAGTATATATAGCACAACCAACAACTACCTCACCTTGTTCTGCTTCTGGATAAGCGTGTTGAATTGCATTCGTAATTGCTTCGCTTGAAGCAATCTTAATATCTTCAATGTCATCGTAAGAAAAACCAATTCGGTTTGCTAATCCTGAAATTGCCAATCTAGTTATTCCAACATATTGAGTTTTCGATGGTACTCTCATTTCGAAATAATCAAATTCTCTCATGGTCGTTCACAGCCCCTTCTTTCTCTATATGGATTACTCCGCTAAGACCTGTAATGTCAAACAGTCTTTGTAAACGTTGAGATAGTCCTACCAAAACAAGCTTTCCTTTATTTGCTGTTACATTTTTGTAGAAAGCTACAATGACCCCTAGCCCTGTACTGTCCATATAACTTACTTCTGACAAATCCAATTCAACTAGCATATCCTCTTGAATATCAACAGCTAATAATTCTTCTCTTAAATTCGGAGCAGTGAAAGCGTCAACTTCTCCACTCACCATACTTAACACCTTATTTTCCTCTTTATTAATCTCTATTTTAAAATTCATATTTTAGCACCCCAATTTTTTATAACAGTCTATTAATACTGAATACCTTTTTTTCAAACATCTTAAACATAGGCTAATCATCTTCTTTTTCAATACAACAAAAGTTAAGTCATCTGCAAGATTTTGGAAGTGTGATAATTTTTCAATCTCATGGAAAATAGCCTCTGCTAATTGCTGTGGTATTTTGTCTTTATGTTTAAAAATCAAATCGGTTAATTCAGACTTTTCTAAAAATCGATCGTCCACCCTACATTCAGTTACACCATCTGTCATAATAATTACCATATCGCCTTTTGCCAACTGTACACTTCTCTCTTGGTTATGAACATCAGGTAATACGCCTAATAATAGACCTTCAGACTCTAGTTCAATAAATTTACCATCTTTTGCACGATACAATAATGCAGGTTCATGTCCAGCTGAGCAATAAGTAAATGTAGATTGCACGACATCATATCGTCCATAAAACATGGAAATGAACATATTATCATCTACAGTTTTTTCTACAATGCGATTTAAAACATCCATAGCATAAGAGGGGCTGATACTCGGCTGCCCAAGTGTATCTAAACCATTCTTAACCATAGACATGCAAAGTGCAGCCGGAATACCTTTTCCTACTACATCCGCGACACCTACTCCGACAAAACGTTTGGAATCTCCTTGGTAATAGATATAATCTCCATTCATTTTCCGAGCTGGAACAGAGATACTCCCGATAGAAAGACCATCAATTGTTGGAATCGTCGTTTTTAACATTGTCTTTTGAACATTCGCAGCAAGTTCTAGTTCATGATCCATTTCTTCCTGGTTCTTCAACAAAATTTTATGTTCACGTAAAGCTAAACCATATTGAATCATAAATTCAGTTAAAAAGTCCAAAGCATTTTTCATACCATCCGTAAACTCTTCACTACCTTCATAAATTTCCGCAAGAGAATCTTTATGAATACTAATTACTTCTTCTGGTGTAATGTCTTTTTGTACCAAACGCCTACTAAAGTTTTGGCCTAAATATAAATTACGCTCAGTTTGATACTGTAAATATTGTCCTAGAAGCATTGTGTACTGTTTTTTTATTTCATTTGTCATGCACTCATCACTTCCTCATCGGAGCCATTTAATGATTCTCACAATTGTTCCTTCATTGACGGTCGTTTGAATGTCAAATTCATCCATTAATCTGCGCACACCTGGCAAACCAGCACCTAGGCCTTGAGAAGTTGAATAACCGTCTTGCATGACAAGACGAATATCTTCAATACCTGGTCCTTCATCTTGTGCAACAATTTTAATCCCTTTTGTACCGCTCATATCAATTGTTTCAATCAGTATTCGGCCTTTATCTGCATATAAATAAATATTTCGTGCTAATTCACTAATTGCAGTCGTAATACGCGCCTGGTCTACCGCGCCAAATCCAATACGCTTCGCTTCGTTTCTTCCAAGCTGACGTGCCTCAACAATATCCCACTCTGTTAATATTTCAACAAAAGATTTACTCATATCTTTCTGCCCCCCAGTGCTTTCTGGAGTTTCGTAAGACCACCTTCTAAATCAAGTGCTGTAATGACGTCTTTCAAATAAATTCCTAACTCCACCAGTGTAATAGCTATACTAGGTTGAATACCAGTAATTGTTACTTTTGCTCCCATCAAAGAGGTCATACGAATAATGTCGCCCAAAATACGAGCAATAAAGGAATCAATAAATTCAATACAACTTAAGTCAATTACAACTCCTCTAACTTTTACTTCACTCAACTTTTGTAAAAGATCCGTTTGAAATTGCATAGCTGTAGGATCATCTAATTCTGATTGAATCGATACAATTAGACAATCTTGTAATTTTAAAATTGGGATGTTCAGCACCATTAATGAATCACCTCACGAATGCATCGATTTGTCTCTTCTAGTGCTTTCTCTATTCCTTCTTGAAGTGTTCCCAATGTCGTGACATCTGATAAATTAACACCTAACTGGACAATCGTTTGCGCAATTTCAGGACGGATTCCTACTAACATACTTTTACCACCTACAATATGAATAGCATTTACGACTTCTATTAAATGATGAGCTACCACTGTATCAAGAACTAGCAAACCGGTAATATCAATTAGTACAACTTCTGATTTATTCGATACAACTGCATGTAAAACATTTTCCATAATTTGCTTTGCACGATCCCTATCAATAGCACCAATAATCGGAATGACAATTACGCGATCAAATACAGGAATAATGGGTGTAGATAGTTCCTGTAAGGCAATTTTTTGTAAATGAATAATTTTATTATAGCGTTCTTGTTCATACTTTAATAATTCTATAGATAGAGAATGAACTATTTTACGTAAATATTGCAAAATCTCCATTGACTCTGCTGGCTTTTTATCTTTTTGATTCCGCAATACATAATATGTACTCGTTTCAAAAGCCTCGATAAAGGGAAATAATTGGACAGCTGTTCTATTAAGTGTTCCTAATTCTTGGACAAATTTTTGGATATCTAAATGATTCAAAAAATTTCTGATGTATCTCATCGTTTGCTCTAGCGTCTTTTCAAATAATTCTTCTTGAAGACTACCCGTAGCCATCTCTGACTCATCAGCTCTTAATTGTTCTTGCCAAACATCTTCAACTTCTTGTAAATGCTCTTTTAAAAATCGAATCGTGGCTTTTTCCAATCAGTAACCCTCCCTATTTGTTATATATGCAATTGTATCTCAAATCTTACATTTATTCACTTTTTATTCCTTGTTTTATAAAAATCGAGAAAGCACCACTAATACTATTACCATTTTTAAGAAATTAAAAACACCAGATTTTAAAAAAACCTGATGTTTTCGCTCTATGTATAGCTTTTAAAATTTTAATAATCCCAAACTAATAGCCAAAGCATCTTCTACTTCTTTCATTAGTGGTTGATCGAGTTGTGTAATTTTGTCAGTTAAACGGGATTTATCGATTGTCCGTAGTTGTTCTAACAAAATAACTGAATCTCGCTCAAATCCGTATTTCTTTGCATCAATTTCGACATGGGTTGGTAACTTTGCTTTTTGAATTTGCGCTGTAATTGCTGCAATAATCACTGTAGGACTAAAGCGATTCCCGATATCATTTTGGATTACCAAAACTGGTCGAGTACCGCCTTGTTCTGATCCCACTACAGGTGATAAGTCAGCAAAAAAAACGTCTCCACGTTTTACATTCAAATTGTCATCCTCCGCAAACGAGTCGCTCCACCATATGTTCTGCTTCATACTCTAAATGTAGACATTCACTACATATAGTTAAGTTAATTTGGGACATTTCGGTATATCCCTTAACCATAGCTTCTCGTATATCATTTTTATGAGTCATCTTTTTATATCGTTTTGTTGGTACATATAAATTTTGTTCAGATGTAATAGATTGTTGATAAGCTTGCTCGATGTTCTCTGTAACTATATTTGATGATTTCGGTAGAATCGTTTCATTTATACTGTTTTGAACCACAGCTCGCACCTCCAAAAAGTTCCCTTTTATCATATCGAAATTTTCTATGTTAGAACAATCTTATCATTCTAGCAATAGAAAAGAAAGGTCTTTTCTAAGAGTTATGCCATAAAAAAATAGATTTCTCTAAATTTATAACATTTTTTTATCATTATTTATAATAAACTCTTGGTACGCGCGCAGTCAGTATACATGCTATTTCATATGGAATTGTATGAAGACGATCTGCCCATTCTTGCATCGTAATTTGTTCTTTTTCTTGTTTACCAATTAAAACAACTTTCTCACCTACTGGGAAATGAAACGGTAATCGAATCATTAACTGATCCATACAAATTCTACCTACGATTGGTACGCGAATACCGCCTACAAGAACTTCTTGCCCTTGTAAACCACGTAATACACCATCAGCATAACCAATTGGCAAAGTAGCAATCCATTCACCGTCTTCTTGTGCTTCATAGGTTGCACCGTATCCTACGTGTTCACCCTTTTTCAATTGTTTCACGTGAACAATCTCTGTTTCAAGTTGAAGTGCTGGATGAATTGTAAAAGGTAGATGTTCTCCTACATAAGTTGAAGGTAGTAAGCCATACATAGAGATACCAAAGCGGACTGCATCAAACTCTACATGATTCTTTAATAAAGAAGCTGCTGTATTCGCTGCATGAACTAAACGAGGTTTGGTTGGTAACTGATTGACTAAGTGTATAAACACATCTTTTTGTTGGTCATAGTATGTAGAATCTTCCTCGTCTGCCGTTGCAAAGTGCGTGAAAATACCATCAAGTTCAAACTGGGGTGATGATTGAATACCGTGGTATAGTGTAAGCATCTCATGTTCATTTCGTACCCCAATACGTCCCATTCCACTGTCAATTTTCATATGTACTTTAACAGGAACGTCTAAAGTTGAAAATTGTTCACTCGCCGCTTCTAACCAATCCATTGAAAAGACTGTTAGTGTAATATGCTCTTTCGCTGCAAATGGAATAAATGAAATAGGTACCGCACCTAATACTAAAATTGGTGTTTCTGAAAACACTTCTCTAAGGTGTAAAGCTTCATCTGGCGTAGCAACTGCTAACATCGTAACGCCTGCTTCAATCGCTGCTTTTGAGACTTCTACATCTCCGTGACCATATGCATTTGCTTTTACGACTGCAATAATTTCCGCATCAGTATGTAGGTGATTTCGCAAACCTTCAATGTTTTTTTGTATAGCTGTCAGATCAACACGAGCTGTTGTTGGTCTAAAATGTGTCATGTTCATTACCTCTTTTTATTTTTTATTCATACTAAGGTAAAGAATGTATATACCAACATTCTTTGTTTACCCTACTTTTTCAGAAAATAACCATTTATTGTGAGTTTTTTTCCATTAAAACGACTTGAGCAGCAGCATATTCTTTCGAATGTGTGATACTGACGAATCCATCTACTTTTTGTTGCTTAAAATAAAGAATGGGTTGTCCTTTTTCATTCGGTAAGATTTCAATATCATGCAACTTACAATCTCGCCCTAACCCTGTACCATTCGCTTTTGAATAAGCCTCTTTCGCTGAAAAACGTCCTGCTAAAAACTCAAGTTGTCTTCTTGTTTTTAATTGCTCAAAAATAGCCATTTCGCGCTCCGTTAAAATACGCGTTTTAAACTTAGGGCTTAGATCGTTTGATTTTTGAATACGTGCAATTTCAACTATATCCAAGCCAATTCCTTTAATCATCTTCGCTTCTCCCTTCTCTCTACGAACTGTTCCATGTATAATATTTATATTACACGATGAGGTGACAAAATGTTTAATCGAACTGAAAATCTTTCACTTTATATTAAAAAGTACCCCGTAATTTCTGTTTTAATCGGTATGAACTTGGTCGTATATCTACTCGGTTTGATTCCAGGTATAGGAAACAATCTATATGCTCTTGGTATCGCATATAATTATTCCATCTCTCAAGGTGAGTATTGGCGACTTATTACAGCCATGTTTTTACATGGTGGCTTCTTACACTTACTTTTCAACATGTTTGGTTTATATGTATTCGGTCCTGAGTTAGAGCAATTAGCCGGTAAGTTACGATTCTTCTCCATCTATTTCATCTCAGGTTTACTGGCAAATGTTGCAACCTATGTTGTTGAGCCACTAAACTATGCTTCACTTGGTGCAAGCGGTGCAATCTTTGGTATTTTTGGCGCTTACTTAGCATTGGTATATCACACGCGCAAAATTTTACCGCAACTAAAACAATTAATCATTCCTTTAGTTGCAATTTCTGTTATTATGACATTCGTCCAATCAAACATTAATATTACAGCTCACTTAGTTGGATTAGCTGTCGGTTTTATTTT
The DNA here is from genome assembly GCF_001534765.1 of Kurthia sp. 11kri321. Lineage (NCBI taxonomy): Bacteria > Bacillati > Bacillota > Bacilli > Caryophanales > Caryophanaceae > Kurthia > Kurthia sp. 11kri321. The sequence goes on along the minus strand of NZ_CP013217.1, from coordinate 277,508 downwards.
GGGAATGTTCCAATTTACACCAAAACGTATCCGTCGTTTTAGAGAAAAATAAAAAATGAGAAGTAGCTTGTTCGCTGCTTCTCATTTTTTTATTTATTCGGTTGATACCATTTAAATAGTTGACTGATCGCTTGTAAATCAAAATGCTTCAGGTGTGCTGTAAAACCTGTCGTACTCGACATAATATGAACATGGCATGAAGCAATGTCTTTTCGCTCAGCAAAATAACTCTGTGTTACGCGCATCGATTGAATTCGATTCTTCTGCACAACAAATGTTGTTTTACTGAAATAACGATGTACAATCGTTAACTGTAAATGATTTACTGCAAAACCAGCTGTTTTATACTGCCAATATGCACGCAACAGTATAAGCGGAATCAGTACAATACTCCACATGCCATATGGATAGAAGTAATAACTAACGAATCCAACTGGAATAAGTGGTACATAGATTGGATTTAATAAATAACGAATTAAAGACTTCTTTGGCACCTTTGTATACGTTGTTTCCCAAACGTACTCGGGGAATAATTCTTGTAAAATACGAATTGCATTTTTCTTTTTTATGAAGGGTAGTAGGACGACTTGATCTTCTTTTTCATCGCCTGAACCACCTGCACTATCAATAATGACACGACAGTAACCAAATAATTGACGAATTGGATTTTCGATTATACGAATTCCTTGTACACGATTCATTTGAAGTGTCGTTCTCTTTTTCTCTAAAAGCCCCTTTGATAAAAAGAGCTGTTCTTCTGTTCTTTCAAGTTTAAAACCGTAGTTCACAAAATAAGAAATGAGAATTGCTACCGCCCATGATAATAAAATAGCCCCTAATACAATTAAAATAATAAAGAGGACTCCAAAACGAACAATATTCTGCACCTCTCCGTAAATGCGCTCGTACGGAATAAAATCATTAAACTGTGAAGCAATTGCAGCGACAGCAGAGAATAAAATCCCCATACTACTCGAAGTTGTTGCTAATAATATTAATTCTTTCGTATTGATTTGATAGATGAACTCTTTTTCAATACGAATTTCAGCGACCTCTTCTGCTGTACCATCCTCACCTACAATTACTTCTTGTTTTGCTTTTTTCATTTCAAATTCAATTCGATTGGCTTGCTCGCGGGTAATCGCAGTCAAACTGACTTCTGCATCTGCTGAACCGCCAGCTGTTTCAACATCCACACGTACTAATTTAAAAGGTCTATGTAAAATCCCTTCTTTATAGTTCAATGTTTGAATGCGTTCAAATGGAATATACCGTTTATTTTTTACGAATAAACCATATTCGATTCGCAACTCGCCATCTTCAAACCAATAAATAAATTTACGCCATTTAATCCATGCAAATATAAAAACAATGCATAAGAAGAGAATCGCTCCTCCAAGTAAAGCAAGCGTCGGATAAAAATTCTCACCGTCTGATGGGTCTAAACTAAGCTCTAATTTCGCGCTAAATACAAAAATGACAACAGGTAATAATAATGTTTTAATCGCATTAAAAAAATTAATGGCGATTGTAATAGGGTGTAGACGCATAACTTGTTCATTAGACATCTTCTTCAGCCACCCTTGCTAATTTAGAAATTCTTCTTCGTAATTCATCTGCTTCTTCCATTTGTAAAGCAGGAATCGTATGTGTAGTTGCTGCAGTTGAAATCGAAATTTCTGCTAAATTATACTTCTTTAAAATCGGTCCTTGCACCGTATCAACATGCTGTACACGAATCATCGGTACGAGTGTTCTCTCAACTACAAACAACCCTGATTGCACTTCAATTTCTTGTTCACGCACTTCATAACGCCAGCGCTGCCAGCGAATTTTCGGAAATAAGTAAATACCACAAAAAGCTTCAATTACCCATAACCCTAAAACTGTATATGGAATCCATTTATACCATTCAAAATAATACGTTAAGAAAAAAATAAGAGCAGTAATTAATAATGCAATGCCCGAAAAAATACATGCATGAATTCGCCAAACGGTTAATCCTTTTGGATCAATTTGATATTTTAATTCATCCACCTTAGATATGCCTCCTTTTCCAAAGATTTGGAATCTACTTAATTATACGTATTATAACAAAAAGCGTTCCATTTTTTTATGTATAAAAAAACTCATGAATCGCTCGAAAGCCATTCATGAGTTGTATATGTTGATTAATCTTCGCTTGAGCGACGACGACGTTCGCCACCACGGTTATCACGACGACGATCTCCGCCACGTGAACCACCATCACGACGTTCGCTTGAAGAACGTTCACCGCGTGAACCACCGCGACGATCTCCACCGCCACTACGTGAGCCACCACGACGATCTCCACCGCGTGAACCGCCACTACGTGAACCACCACGGTATCCACCGCCGCTACGTCCACCACGTGAACCGCCACCATTTCCGCCGCCACGACGCATTGGTAATGGACGCTCTTCAGAAATTTGGATTGGTGTATCATCTGGCTCGTTCGTTAATGATTTAAGAGCTGCTGCAACTAAATCAATTGCATCATTTGTAGCTAATAAGTCTTCAGCCATACTGCGGTAACCACTCGCATTATTTTTATTAACTAACTCTTGTAATTGTTCAACAGCTAATTTCTTTTGTCCTACTAAAGCTTCATCAGCAGTAGGTGGTTTTAAAGGTGTCATACGTTTTTTCGTTGTTTCTTCAACGATACGTAAGTAACCCATTTCACGAGGTGTTACGAATGTAACTGCCATACCTGATTTACCAGCACGACCTGTACGACCAATACGGTGAACGTATGATTCTGGATCTTGTGGAATATCAAAGTTGTAAACATGTGTTACACCTGAAATATCTAAACCACGAGCTGCTACGTCTGTTGCTACTAATACATCAATTTTATTTTCTTTGAATTGACGTAATACAGAAAGACGTTTTGCTTGAGATAAGTCACCGTGAATACCTTCAGCAAGGTAACCGCGAATGCTTAATGCGTGAGATAATTCATCTACACGACGTTTTGTACGACCAAATACGATTGCAAGTTCTGGTTGGTGTACGTTTAATAAACGAGATAGAACGTCGAATTTTTCGCGTTCCTGTGCTTTTACGAAGAATTGTTCAATGTTATCCACTGTTAATTCTTTTGCTTTAATTTTTACGCTTTCTGGCTCAGTCATGAATGTATCTGCAATTTTACGAATTGCTGGAGGCATTGTTGCTGAGAATAAAAGTGTTTGGCGCTCAGCCGGTACGTTTTCAAGAATTGCATTGATATCCTCAATGAATCCCATGTTTAACATTTCGTCTGCTTCATCTAATACTAACGTTTCAACGTTTTCTAGTTTAAGCGTACGACGTTTAATGTGGTCTAAAATACGTCCTGGAGTACCTACGATAATTTGTGGTTTATTTTTTAATGCACGAATTTGGCGGCTAATGTCTTGTCCACCGTATACAGAAAGAATACGAGCACGTTTACCGTGACCAATTTTGTAGATTTCTTCTGAGCATTGGATGGCTAATTCGCGTGTAGGGGCAATTACTAATGCTTGAATTGCTTGATTTTTAGGGTCAATTTTTTCGATTAGTGGTACACCAAATGCTACTGTTTTACCAGTACCAGTTTGTGCTTGTCCGATGATATCGTTGCCTGCAATTGCTAGTGGAATTGTACCTTCTTGGATTGGTGTTGCTGATTCGAATCCCATGCGTTCTAGGGATTTTAATGTTGATTCGCTAATATTTAGTTCTGAAAAATTTGTCAAACTTCTCATTCTCCTTTTTCGTGTTTGAATTTGACAAATGGTTACATTTTCAGATGAAAACTAGGGCAAATCGAGCCTCATGTTAGGAAAATTCCTTAACTATTATATCTCTGTGGAATGCAGAGTAACTTTAGATAAAATAAAGCCCGGTCTTTGCCGAGCGGTTCAATTCTACGCTTTTTAACGGTAATATAGAATCGACCGTAATGTTCAAAAAAAAAGTACTCTCTCATCAATGTATGGAGAGTCTTCATATAAAATGTATCCATTGCTCTAATCATTCTAACACGACATAGACTTGTATGCAATCAATTACAATCAGGCATAATATTCTGATTTCTTTTATCGGCTATTATAAATTGAAATACTCGTTCAAACCACTCGTTTTGATCGTCACTATAACAAATATGATGTTCACCACTTTTTGAAAAATACATTTGCTTATCAACCGATTGAATCTGCTCATATAAAAATGATGCCGCTTCCTTTGGTACAACACCATCTTTTTCACCTTGTATAATCATCGTTGGTTGGTGAATTCGATGTAGGTACGGTAAGACTGTATGTACCACTTTTAAAAAATGTTTCATTGTTGGTACCGTCATATGACGCGTCTGGTTGATGGCAGCTTGCAAAAAACGTGCCTGTGCAGTTGTTAACTGCTTTCTTTGTTTGATCAGTTCCTTACATGTGAGAAATAATTTTTTTACATCCACAAATTTTGCTGCTGTACTTAAAAGAATTAATTTTTTCACACGGTAACGTAAAGCGAGGTAGAGTGCTAACAATCCCCCCATTGAAAAACCTACGACAATGACTTCATCCACTTGTTTTTCAAGTAGGCGATAAGCATTTTCAACATCACGAAACCAATGTTCAGAACTAACTCCTTTCAAATTGAGTGCCTCACCATGACCTGTTAATGTTACGACTGAACATGTCCATTCGGAACGTTTTTCCATTAAATAGTCGACTAACGGTTGCACTTCTGTTGTATTCCCCGTAAATCCATGAATAAACAATATTCCTCGTTTCAAGTAGGCTCCCTCCATTAAAAAAACGACTAATGTACTATACCCACATTAGTCGTTTTCTCACTGTATGTTATTGGAAGTGCTTTAGAATTGTCTCAAGCGCCATGCCACGAGAGCCTTTTAAAAGAATCATCGTTTTTTCATCAGCCTGTTGTTCAATTTTTTGAATAATTGGCTCATATGCTTGTTCAGACCAAACAACATCTACAGTTGGATATTGCGTCTGAATTGCTGCATATAAAACTTTCATACGAGAGCCATATAGACAAATTGTTTGAATCTCATCAAAGTCAATTGATTCGATTAAATCATGATGATATTGTTCTTCTTGTTCACCAAGCTCTAACATATCACCAAGTACAACCCATTTATTTGGACGCATTTGAGTTGTAGACATGAACGTAAGTGCTGCACGAACTGAAGTTGGTGCTGCATTATACGCATCATTGATGAAGAGTAAAGAACCGCATGTTACAAGTTGCATACGCATATTTGTAAGGGATACTTGTTTTAAGGAAGTGCGAATTTGATCGTCTGTCAAACCGATTGTATGTGCTACTCCCATAACTGCTACTGTATTTTTCACTTGATGGCTACCGAGTACAGGAATCATAAACTGTCCATTTAATAAACCATGCACTTCAAACTGACTTCCTTCTTCATTCGTTTCAATTTGATCTGCGTATAAATCATTCGTGCTTTCAAAACCAAACGAAGTAGTTTGGAGTCCTTTTTCTTGTGCGACTAACTCTTGTAACAACGGTTCATCACCATCAAAGAATAAGCGTCCATTTTCTTGTAGCCCTTGAATGATTTCAAACTTGGCTTTCGCAATACCAGCACGAGAGCCAAGTGCCTCCATATGCGCTTCACCAATATTTGTAATGATGACATGATGCGGCTTTGCAAGCTTCGTTAAAAACTCGATTTGTCCAAAACCATCCATACCCATCTCTAAAATGGCAAATTCTGTATCTTCGTCTAAAGATAAAATAGTAAGAGGCATACCTAATTGATTATTAAAGTTACCCTCTGTTTTTTGAACTTTATAATACGGCATAAGCGTCCCAGCAAGTAAGTCCTTTGTTGAAGTCTTACCATTGGAACCTGTAATACCAATAAAAGTTGCTTGATGTTCTGCACGATACGCTTTCGCCATCTGCTGTAACGCTTCTTCTGCATCATCTACTAAAATAACAGGAATATTCGTCGGCATATTTGGTTCATCTTTTTGCCAAAGTGTCGCCGTTGCACCTGCTTCAATTGCTTGTTGAATATACTGATGCCCGTTCGTTTTTTCACCTTTAAAAGGAATGAATAAATCTCCTGGTTGTAAGGTACGTGTATTAATCGACACACCTGTAATCCATTCCTGTTGACCATTCACAGCCTCTTGTTGTAACCAGTTAGCTACTTGTTGAACTGTTTTTTTCATTTTACTTCCGCCACCTTATTGAAAATGAAGTTGTTGTTTCTCTTCAAAACGCTCAATTCCAAGTGTGATTAGCGCTTCAATTAATTCTGGATATGAAAGACCTGTATTTTTCCACAGAATCGGATACATACTTACAGGTGTAAAACCTGGTAATGTATTCACTTCGTTAATCAATACTTCATCATCTGCTGTTACAAAGAAATCGGCACGTACTAAACCACTTCCGTCCAATACTTTAAAGGCACGTTTTGCCATGTCCGTCATTTTTTGCTCAACTACTTCTGAAACAGGTGCTGGAATTAATAATTCTGTACTACTATCTTTATATTTTGAATCATAGTCATAGAAATCAGTTAAAGGCTTGATTTCACCTGGAACAGATACTTTTGGTTCATCATTTCCTAGAACGGCCATTTCTACTTCACGTGCAACCACGCCTGTTTCGATAATGACTTTACGATCATATTTGAAAGCTACATCGATTGCCTCAATTAATTCTTGTTGATTTGAAGCTTTATTAACACCGACACTTGAACCCAGATTAGCTGGTTTTACAAACATTGGATACGTTAATTTTTCTTCCATCTCTTTTACAAGTGCTTGCTGTGATTTTTGCCATTCTTTACGAATAAAATACACATAAGGAACTTGTTTAAGACCTGCAATTTCAAATAGTTGCTTCATAACAACTTTATCCATCCCAGCAGATGAAGCAAGTACACCACACCCCACATAAGGAATGTTTAATACTTCTAAAAATCCTTGTACTGTGCCATCTTCTCCGTATGTACCATGTAGTAGTGGGAATACAATATCAAAAGGTCGCTCTTGTTGTGATAGTAAGAAACTTGAGATGTCATGTGGTTGCGCATCTTTTCCTTGATTGAATTGTAATGCTTCTACTGTTTCTACAGGTGCTGTTAAATAAGCGCCTTTCACCCATTCACCTTCACGCGTAATATAAATTGGCACGATTTCGTACTGATCATAATTTAGCGCTTGTGTCACCGCTTTTGCTGTTGATAAAGACACCTCATGCTCTGCTGATTGACCACCGTATAAAAGACCCAATTTTTTCTTCATTTTGACTTCCTCCATATACTCCATTATTTTCTTTTTATTTGGAATCTGAAAATCTTTGAACTTTACAAGACGTATTCTATTTTAGAAGGTTGCACGAATGAACCTTTTAACATATACCCAAATTTCAAGCTTTCAAAATAACATTTCTATCATAGCACTCTCAACATTTATTGGGGCAGAAAAACGTAAAAAGTTATCCTTCTTCATATTTTTTTCACCAAAAAAGCATCCCGAGTCGTTCAAGACGTTGGAATGCTCTAGGCTAATTAGTGAATATTTGCTTGAATCGTTGTTGTTGCATCATGTTTTAAAATAGCATTTAAATCATCCCAAATTTCATCTGGGAATTGAATGTCTGCTACATTACGAACTTCTAAAACATAGGCCACTTTTGGTTTCTCAACACGATACAATGATAGTAATATACCATCTTTTGCATCTTCTCTAATTTGTTCATAGTCTGTCGCCGTATAATGTGGGATACGTGAGAGTGGCTTTCTTCTCCAAAATGAAAGTGAACGTTCTTTCATCTGAATCAAATGATTGAACCATCTTGTTACAATTTGTGAGACTTCTTCTAAATCGCGCACATATACTTTTGTAAACTTCTCGCTTTTTGATTCTAAATAAACAAATCGATTTTGTAGCTGATGATAAAATGGTGAACGAATCGGCTCTTTTTTATGCCCAATGTATAATAATTCTGCTTGCTCTTGCGGTGTTAAAAGATTTAACTTTTTCTCATCGGAAAAATCGATCCAACACAAGTCGCTTTTTTTATCACTCATTTGCTTGGAAAATTTTGTTAGCTCATTCTGTTCAACAAAAGCTAATCGCGTATGCATATTAAAAGAACCTTCTTCTGCATTTTGAATATTTTTTAAAAGCAGCAGATTTCCAAGCTGATCGACTGAAAAAATGAAATCTTGTAAATTCAACCCACTAAAAATAACGAATTGATTCAATTCATTCGTATGTATATATAAATGTCTCATATAATCATCTGCAGTGCGTATTTTTTTCGACAAGTCAATCACCTCTCTCCCCATTATCTATTATAAAATGAAATACGAAAATATGAAACATTTGTGATCTGTTTTCGTCACATCTTTGGTATGAAGCGTGTTACAATAATAAGCGTTATTGTACGCCAAAAGTTATTTTACATTTTTCGTTTGAATTGTTATAAGTTGTGGAATTTTAAGGTAGATACATATTCTTTTCAACTTTGGAGTTTAATATAAGTTAGGAGTTTGCTCAATGAAAATAAAAGTGGACGGGAAAATTTTGACGCTTTTAATTGTACTCTGCGCAATCAGTTGTACATTTATTTATACAGCCGTTGCAGGCTCAAACCAGTACGGCGACCCAAAAAGTTTTGTTATTAAACAGCTTGTTTTTTATGTAGTCGGTATTATTGTCATGATTGTGATTGCCCAAACCGATATTAATAAGTTAAAAACACTCGGTGTTGGTATGTATATCTTCACATTCGTTATGTTATTACTATTAATTGTAGCACCTGAAAGTATCGCAAAACCAATTAATAATGCAAAGTCTTGGTATCAAATTCCATTCGTTGGGACATTTCAGCCATCTGAATTTTTAAAGTTCGCCTTACTCATTTTGACGGCTTACATTATTGTGAAACATACGGAACGATATCCCGTAAAATCAATCAAACATGATTTCTTATTACTCGGCAAAATCGGTTTGCTTGTATTACCACCATCATTAATTGTCTATCAACAGCCAGATACTGGGATGATTATGTTATACTTTGCGATGATTTTCCCAATGCTGTTTTTCTCAAATATCTCGAAGAAAATTCTATTCCCAGTTTTAGCAGTTCCGATTGCGATTGTTTCAGTTGTTGCCTATATCTATATCTTTATGAATGATTTTTTCCAAAATAACCTTTTGACAAAATTATCTCCTCACCAACAGTCACGTATTCGTGGTTGGCTTGATCCTTTTAGTTATGGTGACTCTGCTTATCAAACACAAAAAGGGATTTTAGCAATTGGTTCTGGACAAGAATTTGGTAAAGGTTTATCAGGTAATAATGTTTATATACCTGAAAAACATACCGATTTTATTTTTGCTAATATTGGCGAAGAAGTCGGTTTCATCGGTGCTTCATTCGTATTGATCGTTTTATTCTTATTACTTTATCGATTTGTACAAATTGCCTTATCAAATAAGTCACAATATACATCGTTATTAACTGCAGGAATTATCAGCTTGCTGACATTCCAAATTTTCCAGAATGTCGGGATGACGATGGGGGTTCTTCCTGTAACAGGTATTACACTACCTTTCCTAAGTTATGGTGGTAGCTCACTCGTATCCAATATGTTACTCGTAGGTATTATGGCTGCTATTCAAAATGATAATGGTGATTACATGTTTACGACAAAAGAAGATTAATTAAAAACCTGTGCACGATTCACACTTCAAATGTGAACGTCACAGGTTTTTTCATAATAAAAAACCAGCTACCCTTTTTTAAAGAAGGATACCTGATTGATTGTTTCATATGTACAAACTAAGTTGAAGTGCCTTGCACCACATCAAATTAGTTATGTGTTTGTGGTTTGTTTTTTGGCGGCGCGAGTGCTTTAAGTAATTCTAGACGAGATTTCGTTGCAGTTGCCTTCACACCAATTTTGGATAAGTTAGAAATAATTTTCGTTACATCTACTTCTCTCTTCATACTCTTACACCTCTCCTTGCTGTCATGAATTAAAACGATTTTCAAGAAAATAAGTTTCATACTTGACGGTTTTTTATTTGCTTTTTTCTTACATCTATCATATCATCTTTTGTCATTAAATTGTTTATCAATATTGTTACATCTTAATTTTTTACAAGAAATTTACAATTTTATTTCACAAAAAATTTGAATACAAATTATACTTACCACTATTTTATCTACTTTAAACTTTTAATTTCACTTTCTTGCATACCCCTATAGCGTATGTTATGTTATATATATCGTAACTCACCGGAATAGTCTTTCTATTTTACATACCCCCATTAGGTATGTTAAAGTATAACCATACAAATGAACGTAAAGGAGCGATGCTTTATGACAACTGTTCCTGAGTGTCACACAAATAATGAAGAGCGTAAAAGCCACCACCCAGAACATGTTAAGAAAAATCTGGTGACGCGATTGAATCGTATTGAAGGTCAAATTCGTGGAATTAAGGGTATGGTAGAAAAAGATGTATATTGTGACGATATCATCACACAACTCTCTGCAACACAATCTGCACTAAACTCTGTTGCAAAAGTATTATTTGAAGGACATTTAAAAGGTTGTGTCAAAGATCGCCTACAAAATGGTGACGAAGAAATACTAGACGAATTAGTCGTTACGATGCAAAAATTAATGAAAAAATAAGGAGTGCTTGAATATGACAGAAGAAATGCAATTACATGTTGAAGGAATGTCTTGTGGACATTGCGTAAAAGCAGTTGAAAGTAGTGTAGGTGCCATTGATGGTGTCGAAACTGTACGCGTTACATTGGATCAAGGATTAGTTGAAGTAACGTATAATCCTAGACAAGCCTCTGTAGAAGATATGAAGGCTGCAATTGAAGAAGAAGGATACACTGTAAAATAATTTATATTGGGTTGTCTTATATTAAGACAGCCCATTCCTTACAGAAAAATATACCCCATATAGGTATAAAAGGAGCTGGACATAATGAGTAAATCAAATGAAATTAATCTCGATATTCAAGGAATGACCTGTGCAGCTTGTGCCAACCGGATTGAGCGTGGATTAAATAAGATGGATGGTATCGAAGCTAATATTAACTTGGCACTCGAAACAGGTAAAGTAGTTATCCATAACGATATGAGCGCTGAAGATGTCATTCAGAAAATCCAATCACTGGGCTATGACGCTGTTGTTCATCAAGATGAACAAGAAGGTACAGACTATAAGCAAAAAGAAATCAAACGTAAAACAACACAACTCATTGTCTCCATTATTTTCTCTTTACCACTTTTATGGACAATGGTCGCACATTTTTCTTTTACATCCCACCTATATGTACCTGAACTATTTATGAATCCTTATGTACAATGGGGACTTGCAACAGTTGTTCAGTTTGGTATCGGCTGGCAATTCTATAAAGGAGCATACTTTGCACTCCGTAATAAGAGCGCCAATATGGACGTATTAATCGTCCTCGGAACTTCTGCTGCTTACTTTTACAGCGTATATGTTGTTCTGCGAAATGAAGCAGCCATTGAACAAGGACAAATGCTCGATTTATACTTTGAAACGAGTGCTGTATTAATTACATTAATACTCCTTGGAAAAGTATTTGAAGCGCGTGCAAAAGGTCATTCTTCTGACGCAATCAAAAAATTACTCAACTTACAACCTAAAACAGCCTTCATTGAAAAAGACGGCGAGCTACTCGAAGTACCTGCAAAAGAAGTCCAAGTAGGCGATATTTTAGTCATTCGCCCCGGTGCCTCTATCCCCGTAGACGGTGAAGTAGTATCAGGTTCATCTGCTGTAGATGAATCCATGTTAACAGGTGAAAGTTTACCTGTAGATAAAACCAGTGGTTCCAATGTATTTGCTGCTACTGTTAACAGTAATGGTACACTTCGTATTAAAGCAACGAATACAGGTAATAAAACGGTGTTATCAAATATCATTAAAATAGTTGAAGAAGCGCAGGGTTCAAAAGCGCCTATTCAACGTCTTGCTGATCAAATCTCCGGTATTTTTGTTCCAATCGTTATTGGAATTGCAATTTTAACATTTATTATTACGCTCTGGGTTGTCGGTACAAGCTTTATTACAGCCCTTGAACATACCATTGCTGTACTCGTTATCGCTTGTCCATGTGCACTTGGTCTCGCAACACCGACATCCATTATGGCTGGTTCAGGGCGTGCTGCTGAAATGGGTGTTCTTTTCAAAACTGCTGAAGCACTAGAACAAACACGCACAATTGATACAATCGTTTTCGATAAAACAGGAACGATTACAAAAGGACAACCTGTTGTTACAAACTTCTATGTGAATCGCTCACATGATGAGGAAGAAGTAATGCAGCTGATTGCTTCTGCTGAAAAAGCATCTGAACATCCTTTAGCACAAGCGATTGTGCACTATATCGAAAAAACAATGAAAGTTCAAGCTGCAACGGATTTCCAAGCCATTTCAGGTCATGGTATTGAAGCAACAATTGAAGGCAAACAAGTAATTGTCGGAAACCAACGTCTACTTGAAAATCGTATGATTACAATTCACGATATTGAAAATTTCGATGAACAAGGAAAAACGATTATGTACGGTGCAATTAACGGACAACATGTAGCAACGATTGCTGTAGCAGATGAAGTAAAAGAAACTTCAAAACAAGCAATGGCTGAATTGCATGCTTTAGGTATTAAAACCGTTATGCTAACAGGTGACAGAGAAGCTGTTGCACAAGCAATTGCTAAAGAAGTTGGCATTGATGAAGTCGTATCAGATGTATTACCAGCTGGTAAAGCAAATGAAATCAAACGACTTCAAAAAGACGGAAAAGTTGCAATGGTTGGCGATGGTATTAACGATGCGCCTGCTCTTGCAACGGCAGATATCGGGATTGCGATGGGAACAGGAACAGACGTAGCAATTGAAGCCGCTGACATTACAATTATGCAAGGTGACTTAATGCGTGTTGTACAAGCTGTTAAAATGAGTCGTGCCACTGTTCGAAACATTAAACAGAACCTCTTCTGGGCACTCGCTTATAACTCAATTGGAATTCCAATTGCCGCAATCGGCTTACTAGCTCCATGGGTTGCAGGTGCTGCCATGGCATTTAGTTCCGTATCTGTTGTACTCAATGCCCTTCGCTTACAACGTACAAAAGTATAAACACTCTTAAGGAGAAGCTGACACATCGTCGCTTCTCTTTTTTATGCTCTTTACTGTTTTAAGTTACTTGATTACGTGTATAGGTAAAGAATGGATTATTTTTATCTATTCCCTTGTAATCTACTAGGCATATTTGATTTTTTTAGTATAGTATAGAGTGTACAAAATGAAAGAAAGGAGGACATACTATGAATAAATCATTAATGCTTCTCTTATCCGTTCAATTCCTCGTATATGTTGGATTTGGGCTTGTTATTCCTGTTCTACCACTTGTAGTAACCGAACAAGGATTTAGCGATATTCATGTGGGTGGCCTATTAACTGTCTATTCTCTCGCTAGCTTCTTCACAGCACCTATTTGGGGAAGTCTCTCTGATAAAATGGGACGAAAAAGACTTATTCTGATTGGGTTATTCGGCTTCAGTATGAGCTTCTTAATTTTTGCAATCTTCTCTGATTCATTAATCATGATGTATGTATCTCGTATTATCGGTGGTTTATTCTCTGGCGCACTTTATACATCGGTGACTGGATTTATCGGTGACTCATCTTCAGATGAAAATCGTAATATGTATATGGGCTTCATGGGGATGTCGATTGGTTTAGGCTTCATTTTCGGCCCAGCAATTGGTGGATTACTTGGTGCAATTAGTATTAATATGCCATTCTATGTATCATCTATTTTATTACTTATTTTATTAGTTTATGCATCGCTTGTGTTAAAAGACCCACCACGTAAAGGTGAAGCGGAAAAACGTGCAATCATTCCAAAAGGAGCTTCGACTCTTTTAAAATATCGTGTACGTTATCTATTCTTCTTCTCATTCATGGTGACATTCTTATTAGCGGGTGTTGAATCAACACTTCAACTATTCCAAATTGATAAGATTAATATTACATCTGCTCAACTTGGCTCACTATTCCTATTTAGCGGATTAGTCGACTTTGCGATCCAAGGCGGTGTCGTTCGTAAAATCAAAGATGGTTCCGAATGGATTTTCATCATTATTGCACAAGTCGTAACAGCAGTTGGACTCGCTATGTTCCCATTCACAAGTAGTTTAGCATTTGCTGGTTTTGCACTCTGTGTATTTACAGCAGGTAACGCACTAGCTCGTACATTAACTACTTCGCTTGCTTCAAAAGAATCTGGTGGTAAGTATGGTACAGCTGCTGGTTTAAGCTACTCAATGGATAACTTAGGTCGAATTATCGGTCCAATGTTCTTTACATGGGTATTTACAATGCAAATCAACTTACCTTATATCATTGCGGCTTCACTCGGTCTATTATCAATCTTTGTCATCTTAACATTCAAAGCAAGTAAAAAGACATTACGTGAACCACAAGTGAAGGTAGAAAAAACTTAACTAAAAAAACAGGCTCGGTATATTGTATCTCACAATACATGCCGAGCCTATTTATTTATCACAATAAAAAAGCACACCTATTTGTATGATAGATGTGCTCTCTTTATTAAACTTCTGCTAAGTTTTGAGGTTCTTTTGAGTTGAATGTATCTTTGTCTAATTCACCTGTTGCACGAGCTGATGTTACACCAGCAACCATTGAACCACTTACGTTTAACGCAGTACGTCCCATATCGATTAATGGCTCTACTGTAATTAATACACCTGCTAAAGCAACTGGTAAGTTCATTGCTGAAAGTACGATAATTGCTGCAAATGTTGCACCACCACCAACACCTGCTACACCAAATGAACTGATAGCTACAACTAAAATTAATGTAAAGATGAAACTTGGTTCAAGTGGATTAATACCGACAGTTGGTGCAATCATAACTGCAAGCATCGCTGGATAAACACCCGCACAACCATTTTGACCAATTGATACACCAAATGATGCCGCAAAGTTCGCAATTGCATCTGGCACACCTAAACGTTTCGTTTGAGTTTGGATATTTAAAGGTAAAGTACCTGCACTCGAACGTGATGTGAATGCAAAGATTAATGTTGTTGAAACCTTCTTCACATACGTAATCGGGCTAACACCTGTTAAGCTAATGATGATTAAATGAATAACAAACATTGCAATTAATGCTGCATAGGAAGCGATAACGAATTTCCCCATGTTGTAAATCGCACCAAAATCAGAAGTAGCAACTGTTGAAGTCATAATTGCTAAAATACCGAATGGAGTTAAACGTAAAACGATTTTTACAACATTCATTACTAATGCATAAATCGCTTCAATTCCTGTTTTAATTAAATCAGCTGTTTTTTCATCCTTACGACGTACACCTAGATAAGCAAAGCCTAAAAACGCTGCAAAAATAACGACTGCAATTGTTGAAGTTGGACGAGCGCCTGTTAAGTCTAAGAATGGGTTTGTAGGTAACAGATCAAGAATTTGTTGTGGTAAAGTACGGTCGCCCATTTCCTCTGTTTTTTGAACAATTTGTTCACCACGTTGTTGTTCTGCACTACCATTCATTAATGAACTTGCATCTAAATTAAAACTTGCTGCTGACGCAATACCTACTGCTGCTGCAATACCTGTTGTTGCAACAAGTGTAATTAAAATAATGGATGCCATCTTACCAAAATTCTTACCGACAATTACTTTCGTGAATGCCGCAACAATTGAGATAAATACTAATGGCATTGCAACCATTTGTAGTAATTTCACATAACCTGAACCGATAATGTTAAACCAATCGGTTGATTGAACCAAAATATCTGATGTAGCACCATATGTAAAATGTAATGCTAAACCATATAAAATCCCTAGTCCCAAACCTGTAAATACACGTTTAGAAAAAGATACCTTCTTTTTATTCATAACGACTAATAAACTAATAAGACCAATTAAAATAACAACATTTAATATTGTTAAAAAGATACTCATGGATGTTCCTCCTCTTTGACAAAAGATATTCTTTCGTTGCTTTTCACATAATAATATAACAATACCTATCGGTCAAGTATGTTTTATTCGTAAATATAATATTACTTCTTTCCAATGAAGGAATAAGATATACTTATAAGGAAAAATTAGGAGGGAGAAATCATGTTAATTAGCGATACAACTCATCTCATTTCATATATCGTTTCGGTGACATTATTTTTCAATATCATACTTGCTCTTGCTATTATCTTTTTGGAAAGACGCGAATCATCTTCGATTTGGGCATGGCTTCTCGTACTTTTCTTTATTCCCATTGTCGGGTTTATTTTATATTTACTACTTGGACGTAAACTGACAAGACGACGTATGTTTAGATGGAGTGGACGTAAAAAGATTGGTATCGAAACATTAGTTGACTATCAAATTGAATCGATTAAAGAAGGTAGTTTTGAATATAAATTATCTGAAACAGCTTCAAAATATAAAGAACTTATCTACATGAACTTGTTATCAAATCACGCTGTTTTAACACAAGATAATCACATTCATATCTTCGATGATGGACAAGATAAATTCGATCGTCTTTTAGAAGATATTGCTGAAGCTAAACATCATATCCATATTCAATACTACATTTTTAGATTAGATCGACTAGGCACACGCATTTTAGATGCACTCATTGAAAAAGCGAGGCAAGGTGTACAAGTGAGAGTCCTCTATGATGAAATGGGATCACGCGGTGTGCATAAAAAAGATTTTAAAGCTTTAATTGAACAAGGAGGAGAAGTAGAAGTATTCTTCCCGTCTGTTCTTCCTTTAATCAACCCACGTATGAACTATCGTAACCACAGAAAAATTGTTGTAATTGATGGAAAAGTTGGTTATATCGGTGGCTTTAACGTAGGTGATGAATATCTAGGTTTAAAAGAGAAATTTGGTTACTGGCGTGATACGCATCTACGTATTAATGGCAGCTCTGTTCAACCATTACAAACACGTTTTTTACTTGATTGGAATCAAGCATCTGATCGTAAAAATTTAGAGTATGAAGATAGTTTCTTCCCAACATTTTATCGTCAAGGGAATACAGCTATTCAAATCGTATCATCTGGACCTGACTCAGATTGGGAGGCAATTAAAAACGGTTATATTAAATTAATTAATATGGCTAAAAAATATGTATATATTCAAACACCTTATTTCATTCCCGATGATGCTTTTATTAACGCTGTACGCATTGCTTGTCTATCTGGAATTGATGTACGCATTATGATTCCAAATAAACCAGATCACATTTTTGTTTACTGGGCAACTTACTATTATGTTGGTTTATTAATTGAAGCTGGCGCAAAAGTATATGTTTATGAAAATGGCTTTTTACACACAAAAATGGTCGTAATTGATGACGAAGCAGCTTCTGTCGGAACGGCAAATATTGATTCACGAAGCTTTAAATTAAACTTTGAAGCAAATGCGTTTATCTATGATACCGATGTAGCACATCAACTGGCTGAACTATTTGAACGCGATATTTTATATTCTTCTGAGCTAACACCTGAAAAATATAAAAATCGTTCAACCATCATTAAACTGAAAGAATCTATTTCTCGATTGCTATCACCTATTTTATAACGAAAAAGAACTCCTGTATGACTTGTTTATAATCATACAAGAGTTCTTTTTTATTATCCTTTTGCACCGAGATATTCTTCTAATGTCGAGTTATTCTCATAAATTTCTGTCGCTATTTTTTCACCTACATAGCGGAAATGCCACGATTCATGTTTATACCCTGTGACTTTTTCTTTTCCTTTTGGATAACGCATAATAAAACCATATTTATGTGCATTTTTAGCTAACCATTTACCTGCTTCTGTTTCACCAAAACGGTCATCCGCATAGTCTCCTGGCTTTCCTACCTCACCGATATCAAAGGCTAAGCCTGTTTGATGTTCGGAAAACCCTGGACGCGCACTATACGTATCTGCAGCCTCTTTTCCATCTCTTTTCACATAGCCATCATATAAAACTTTTTGACGATCGTATGAGCGATATGTGCTAAATGCATCAAATGTATATCCTGCTTTTTTAGCCGCTTTATTTAATTGTTCAAATGCTTTTCGAGCTTCTTTACTTTCACCTGGCGCAAAATTTTGAGGCATTGGATATACTTTGTTCGCAATTAAAACACCTTTTACATAGTGTTCTTTTTTAGGTGTTTTTTGATTAATAATATAACCACCTGCATCTCTTTTCTCTTGTTCTTTTTCAGTGTTAGTCGTTTGCTGTGATGTTTGTTCTTTTTTGGGTTCGTTCGATTGCTCTTTTTGCTCACTACAAGCTGCTAATAGAATGCTACTACTTAGTAAAAGTGTTGCAGTCCATGTAAATGTTTTTAATCGCATCACTTTTCCTCCTTTATTCTCTGTTCCTTTTATCTTCACTAAAAATGCAGCATCTCATCAAGAGATCCTGCACTTTTCATTACTTGATTGATTCAATTGTAAGACGTTACTTACATAAAAAGGTTCACAAATAGAATACCTGCTGAAGCAATACCGAAGAAAATCGATAAATTGCGCATCCAGCGTGATTCTTTTTCAAAACCTTTTGAAGCCATATCTTTTGCACGCACTGCATTTGTTAATGTAAACATAAGTGTAATACAAAATACTGCCCAGTTGAAATTTTGTTTAATTAGTAAGAATACCGCTAATACACTCGTAATTAAAACGGCGATTCCCATAATTCTTTTCGACACGTTTATTTTCCTCCTCTAATAAAAAAGGCTGTCCTCTTTTACATGCAACTGAGAATCACAGATGGATTTTCAATTGTATTATGTAAATAGAGAGACTGCCTTTGTCTAAGCTCAACACTTATTTTTTCTTTTTCTTCTGTTGTTTCGCAGCACGCTCTGCTGGTGTTAATTTACGTTTTTCAGCGGGAGCTTCTGGTTCAGATTCAACTGTACCACCGAATAGCTTTTTCTTTGGTGCAGGTTCTTGACCTTCTGGTACTGCTGGTGGATATAGCTTACGTCCAATGATTGTTTGAAGTACAAGTAGTGCACCACTAACAGACCAATATAGAGGTAAAGCAGCCATACTTGTGAACGAAATGAACATGATCATAATCGGTGAGATGTACATCATAAGCTTCATTTGTTTCTTTTGTTGCTCTGGAATTGTCCATAGAGATACTTGTGCTTGGAAGAAGTATACAGCACCCGCGATTAATGTCATCGCAATATCCGGATCGCCCAGTTTGAACCATAAGAAGTGATGCGATTGTACATCTGCAGAATAACGAATTGCATAGTACAGACCCATGATAATCGGCATTTGAATAATCATTGGTAAACAACCCATGTTTAATGGATTTACACCATGCTTCTTATATAGTCCCATCATTTCTTGTTGTAGAGCCATTTGCTCTTCTTTAGACTTCGCTTGCTTTAATTTCTTTTGAATATCGTCCATTTCAGGCTTTAACTTGTCCATTTTTTCTTTCATACCTTGTTGATTCTTATAGTTACGAATCATGAATGGCATTAAAATAAGACGTACTAAAACTGTGATAATAATGATGGCACCACCATAACCACCATCTAGAACTGTATTACCAAAGAAATCAATTAAAAACTCCATCGGCTTTACGAATGTGCTATAGAAGAAGCCTTCTTGGTTCTCTACTGCTTCACATCCCGCTAAAATAAACGGCGCTAAACCGAGGATTGAAATTAATCCTAGTTTCTTTTTCACTATTTTCACCTACATCAATTTTTTCACTACTGTGAAGTATACAGTATGTTAGTACAATTAATCAAATCAAAGAAAGGTACATTTAAGACATTTTATAAAATTCTTTCTGGTAGTTGAAAACGGAAATACTCATGATCAACTTGATCGCGGAAATGTTTTGGTGTTAACCCAACATATTTTTTGAAAATTCGCGTGTAATAACTTTGGTTACAGAAGTGGAATTGCTCAGAAATGTTTGAAATACTTTTGTTCGTATGACGCAAGTAATACTGTGATTCTTCCACACGACGTACATTTAAATATTCAACTAATGTAATGCCCACATGTTCCTTAAAAATTCGAGATAAATGTGATGTACTGATTGAGAAATGAAGTGCAATATCTTCAACTGATAAGTCAGTCTCTACTTCGTCATCTATGTACATAATTACTTTGTTTACAGTTTGATGCTTATAAGAAGGCTGTTTTCTTTCTGAAATTACATAAATGTAAAATTCAATTAAGTCATCTGCGAACTGTAAAAATTCAGCATCGTTCATTCTTTCATCAATCATCTCTACGCATGCTGCGTTAAATGCAAATGCTTTTTTAAATGGAGCTTGATTCTCTACTAATTTGCGTGTTACCACAGAAGATAAAACAACGAAGTAGTGTCGAATTGCTCGGAAAAAGTGCTTGCCTGAACGCTCTGAAAGAATATCAATTAGCTTGCCTAGTGTTTCTTTTGCAGCTTCTTCTTCTAATTGATAAATTTCTCTTACTAATTGCGCTTCAATATCAAAGAATTTGTCGATACCATCGTAGCGATTCATCGTTTCAATTTCTTGAAAGTATCGCTTTGAAATAGCTTCTGAAATCGAATATTGGTGTTGTAGCATAAGCTTCCCCATCTTTCTAAAATTACGCATTTTGTAATAACCCACTTTATACTATATAACGAAAATAGTAATATGAAAATAGTTTTAACCCTATTCACACAAAAAATGTAAAAAAATATAAATTGAGCCTTTATACTTACTTTCCTTACACACAAAATACCTGTTTTTTATAAAAATTATACATTAATATTAATTAAAGGGAAAGACCACGTTCCTGTTTTTTATGATAAATTTTGCATTTTTTTCACAGATATATACTATTTTTTTCGACTGTAATTCCATAAAATGAAGCTATTTATCGTTCAATTTTATCATATAACTACTTTTTTCAGGTTGTTTTATTTTCTTTTCTTAAATTTACCTCATTGATGTAGTAAAATGTTATAATAGTGTGTAAAATAAGATTATGAGAAGACAAGGAAAGAAACGAGGTATGAATTAATGGATCCAAGATCAATTGAGGAATTGATAGAGGTTATTAAGGAGTTTTTCCCGGACAATACATCAATTGTTGTTTCAGACACAAAAGAGTATCTTTATTATCAACCAAGTAAAAAGATTGATTTAAAAATCAAGCCGGGTGACCCAATTCCAGAAGGTTCGGCAACACATAAAGCACTAGATTATGGTCAAAAAATTAATTCATTTATTGAACCAGATATCTTTGGTGTTCCTTATTACGGTATGTCAATTCCACTTATGGAAGAAGGCGAGCCAAAAGGTGCAATTACAGCGGTATTCCCACAAAAGCCATCACCATTCTTAACAAATTATATTACAGTCAAAATTGATGATTGCTGGTACCCTGTAAAACACAATGAAGTGATCTACTTAGAAACACAACTTCGCAAAACTTTCGTTAAGACGATGTCTAAAGAAGGTTACCACCGTTTAAATTTAAGTGATTTAGAATTATTCTTATCGCCAGATACCTTTATTCGATGCCATCGCTCATATATCGTTAACATTGATTTCATCGATGAAATCCAACCAGACTCACATTCAACATTTTTATTAATCATGAAAGACGGCACAAGAATACCTGTCAGCCAACGCTATGCAAGTTACTTCCGTCGCTCTTTAGGTTTTTAGTTTATATGTAAATCCAAAGTATGCTTTTAATAGCTACTTTGGATTTTTTCTTTTTTATACCATATTTCATTTGTTATTGTATTGTTAAAACTATATTGTAGAAATATTCTATTTTCTATTTTCAGCAAATATTTTCCCTATTAATCATTTTTTAAACCCTTTCATGCATTAAAGAACTATATGTGACAATTTAGTGATAAAATTTTTTTGAACTAAATTTTCCAAAAAAATAATATTTATTCTAGATAGAAAAGGGGAGTTTTTCATGGTTGCAAAAGTTGAAGAAAGATTACGCGCCACAGCACTTGCTCATAAAGTAATGTCTGCTGAAGAAGCGGCTCGTATTATTACAGATGGTATGACTCTTGGTTTAAGTGGCTTCACTCGTGCTGGAGATGCTAAAGCTATTCCAATGGCATTAGTTGATCGTGCAAATGCTGGTGAAAAATTTAAAGTAAACGTATTCACAGGTGCTTCATTAGGTTCAGATATTGATGCTTTAATGTCAGACGCTGGAATCGTTAATAAACGTCTTCCATTCCAATTAGACCGCACAATGCGCAGTCATATCAATAAGCAAGATATGTATTTTGTGGACCAACATTTATCAGTAACAGCTGAATACTTACGTCAAAATGCTATCGATGCAATTGATGTTGCTGTAGTAGAAGCTGTCGCAATTACTGAAGATGGTATGTTAATCCCAACAACTTCTGTTGGTAACTCACCAATCTATGTTCAAACAGCTAAAAAAGTTATCATTGAGTTAAACTTGGCTTCATATGAACAATTAGAAGGTATTCATGATATTTATGTACCAGAAGCACAGGGCGAACGTGGACCGATTCCACTTGTAAACGCTTCAGATCGCATTGGTACAATCGGTATTCCATTAGACTTTGATAAAGTAGCTGCAATCGTATTAACAGATCAAGTAGATACACCAACTACAATGACTGCAATTGACGATGAAACACAACAAATCGCAGATCATATTATCGACTTCTTCCGTAAAGAAGTAAAAGAAGGTCGTCTAACAGAAACTCTTGCACCATTACAATCAGGTGTTGGTTCTGTAGCAAATGCTGTTCTTGGCGGTATGGCAAACTCAGAATTCAAAGACTTAGAAGTTTATTCAGAAGTACTACAAGACTCTGTATTCGATTTAATCGATGCTGGTAAAGTAAAATTCGCTTCTGGTTGTGCGACTTCTCTTACAGCCGAAAAATTAGACGCTGTATTTGGTAACTTAGAACGTTATAAAGATAAACTTTGCTTACGCCCACAAGAGATTTCAAACCATCCTGAATTAGTTCGTCGTATGGGCTTGATCGCGATGAATACAGCACTTGAGTTTGATATTTATGGTAACGTAAACTCTACACATGTAGCAGGTAATAAAATGATGAATGGTATCGGCGGTTCTGGTGACTTCGCTCGTGCTGCACGTACGTCCATCTTCATTACAAAATCATATGCTAAAGAAGGCAAAATCTCATCTGTTGTACCATTCGTTTCACACGTTGACCACAACGAACATGATGTAGATGTTGTTGTAACTGAACAAGGTTTAGCTGATTTACGCGGTTTAGCTCCACGCGAACGCGCTGAACTAATTATCGAAAAATGTGTACACCCTGATTATAAACCAGCGTTACGCGCTTACTTAGAAGAAGCGAATACACGCGGCGGGCACACACCTCATGTACTTGAAAAAGCATTCTCATTCCATACGAACCTAGCTCAATATGGTCAAATGCTTCCTCCAGTACACGCTTAATTTATGATACAAAAAAGGAATCGCGTCGCTATGAGGACGTGATTCCTTTTCTTTTACACAATTATTTCTTCTCTTGTTCTTCATTTTGGTATTGAACAGATGTTAAACCGCCTTCTGCTACCATTTCATTTTCTTCAATTTTGTAGTCTTTTTCAGGATTACCAGTAATGCTATCATCATAGTGTGTTGCATGTACAACTTTTTCATCATTATGACGCTCTTCACCTGTTTTATCTTTATTGGCATTTACGTACTCATTTACTTTATCTTTTGTGCTGTTGAAAGCAGCTAATGCTTTTTCACGATTTTCTGGTTTCTTTAAGTATGCATAAGCTCCTGCTGCTAAACTTGCTAATAATAATGTTTTCTTTTTACTCATAATAAATTCCTCCCAGTTAAGTTCATTAAAACTATTATACCCGAAACAACTTTTCCTCAACCTAACATTTACTATTTTCTATATTACATTTAAGTGACCTAATATTTCAAATGATACAAATTCTATTTTTTTTGAAATAAATTGTTTACATTACCTATATTTTGTATGTATAATATATAAGGATTCTAGAGTTAGTGAACACTAACTTTTATGTAGAGAGAATTAGAATCTCGTCAATAATCTGTTCGCTCGTCTTAGTTGTTGAACGGATTTTTCGATTTTAACTTCATCTAGAGGGGGTAGCGGAAACTACTCTCTTTTTTTATGACGTATTTGCTCATTTGAGGTGATTCAATATGTATGAACCAAAGAGTACAAAAGGAAATCTAACGAAACAACGTATTTTACATATCGCGCGCAGTCTATTTTATCGTCAAGGCTACGACTGTACATCAACAGCACAAATTGCAAAGCAGGCTGATATTTCGGAAGCTGCTATGTATAAATATTTTAAAAATAAACATGATTTATTATTAGCTACTG
Organism: Kurthia sp. 11kri321; assembly: GCF_001534765.1. NCBI lineage: Bacteria > Bacillati > Bacillota > Bacilli > Caryophanales > Caryophanaceae > Kurthia > Kurthia sp. 11kri321. The sequence goes on along the minus strand of NZ_CP013217.1, from coordinate 253,003 downwards.
TTCAACCAAGTGTTTTATTTAATCGTACAAAAGAAGAACTTATTTCTTTGCCGAATGATGAATTAATTCAACTATGGACTTCTGATTTACTTGAAAAGATTTTTGCTAACCGTCCACAATTTACAATTTTATTTACGGAAGCGGTTCGCCACCCTGAGCTATCAGAACAATATACAACGAGTTTATATGAATTAACACATGGAGATCATGAAATTTTAAGGCGAATGAAACAAGGTCGAATAATGGAAATCGATTTGAAGTTATTACAAGTTGGTATTATCGGTGCAACATTGTCGATGGTACAACATACCTTTATTTATAAGCCTGAAACTGAATTCACACATGTGCCAGAGCATATTAAGAAAACTATCTTTCAACTCATTCAAGGTGAGCTGTTAAAAAAAGAACAGGAGAAATTGCAGTAATCTGCACTTCTCCTGTTCTTTTTCTTATTGCATAGGTGGTAATGTTTGATCGGTTGGCTTTGGTTTACGTACAAAGCACATAATTGCTGCGATATAATATAAAATTGATGTAATACTAATCAATCCTGATAGTACACCTGCTGCGATTAATAGACCACCTGTTGCGTTCATGCTTTTATTCTTCATTAGATAAACAAACGCGATAATACCTAAAACAACTGAAATCACTAATAATGCGACAATCACCCAACCAAATGTATTAACGAACGGTTGAATGACATCAATAGCTTCTTGCATCTCCTCAACAGTTATTTGTTCTTGCCCTGTCTGATTTTGTTCGACTACAATTTCTTCAACCGTATTTGGATCATCAAAAACGACGCCAATACCGAAGATTATAACAGACATTAAACCTATTCCTAGTACACTACAGATGATTGCTGCCATCGTTAATACTTTTTCTACAGTTCTTTTCATATTCTCATCCTTTCAATTTTTTATTCTACATATTATTGGGTTAATTTCAAATAATTTCATAAAAAGAAACCATCTTCCCATGTAAATCTACGGAAAAGATGGCTTTTGGTTTCATGCTTTTGATACTTTTATGTCATCATATGTGTTCGAACGCTCGAAAGCTGCGACAACATATGAACAAACTGGCTCCATTTTATAATGATTTTTACGCGCGTAGTTCGCTGCAGTATCTAATAATTGTTTGGCAACACCTTGCCCTCGAAGCGAATCATCTACGAATGTATGATCCATCACCATAACATCACCTAATTGCGTCCACGTAATTTCAGCAACATTTTCTCCATTGACTTCATGGATATAAGCACCTTGATTTCCGTCTTGTTTTAAACTAAATTCCATTTCATCAACCTCCTTTTCCATAGTTTACCACAATTTATTGAATTTTAAGTGGATGAAGACTCGCTTCTATTTCTGTACGTTTCGGTTCTAAAAATGGTGGAAGTGCTAATTTATTTCCCATTTCATCTAATGGTTCATCTGCATCAAAACCTGGTTCATCTGTTGCTAGTTCAAACAGAATGCCGTTTGGATCACGATAATACATTGAACGGAAATAGTAACGGTCTACTTTTCCAGATGTTACATAACCAAGTTCATCAAATTTTTTAACCCATTCATCATATTCCTCAAAATTGTTTACTCTAAACGCAACGTGATGCACACTGCCTCTACCTGGTCTTTCCATCGGTAAATCGAGTCTTTGTTCAATATGCACTTCTCCTGCTGGTCCTCCAAGACCTGTTGAAAATACTAAGATGTTCGGTTGGTTTGGCACAAGTGATGGATAGCTTCCGATATATTCAAAACCAAGTACTTTTGTTAAAACACGTTCTGTCGCCTGTGTATTACGCAGTGTCAATGTCACACCACCTAATCCAACAATCGCATATTCAAGTGGAATATCATCCACTTTCCAAGGCTCTCCATATGGAATGCCCGAACCGTCATCTACAACAAGTAAAAAACGCGCCAAGTCTTCGTCTCGAAACGGCAATACTTTACGTCCAAAACGTTCTTCAATTTCTCCGTGTTCAACACCAAGCTCATCGAAGCGTTGAACCCAAAATGCTAGTGCTTCTTCTGATTTCACACGAAATGCTGTGCTATTAATACTCGATACACCTTCATGTGTTCTACCTGCCATTGGGATATCGAAGTATGTCATATCTGTACCTGGTGTTCCAACTGCATCCGCATAAAATAAATGATATGAAGATGTATTATCCTGATTTACAGTTTTTTTAACTAGACGCATTCCTAAAATACGTGTGAAAAAATCGTGATTTCGTTCGATATGTGAAGTAATAGAAGATACGTGGTGAATACCACCTAATTGTAATGTCATATAAAACACTCCTTTTAAAAATTATCTTGAATTCGAGATATTTATTGCATTTATCTTAACATGCTTTATTTTAAATTGCAAAATAAAAAGCAATTGATGTTTTTAGCTCTACATCAATTGCTTTTATCTAATTAGTTAAACCAACCTTTTACTGTATCTACAAGGTTTTGGAAGAAGTTCTTCACACTCGCCCAGAAACCAGTATCACTATTAATATCATTTTTGATATTGTCTAGTTTATCTTTGATTGTGTTATTTAAGTCATCTAGTTGTGAAGACCATTTACTAAAGTCGATGTCTAATTTACTGATTTTATCCATTAAATCAACTAGCATTTGACGATCTTGGTCGCTTAGTTGAATGTTTAATGTGCTTAGTTTATCATCGACAATTTGAGCTACTTCTTCTTTTGTAGCTGGCTTTTGTTTTGCAATTTCTTGCTTAATTTCTGTTAGTAACTGACTTACTTTTTCATCTGAAACATTTGAATTTTTTGCTAAACCTGTTGCTACATTTAACTCTTGGTTTGCTACATCTGTACGGTCTTTATCGAGCTTTTTACCTGTTGTTGATTCATATGCTTTATAAATACCTGCTAATGCAGAATGTCCTGTTACAGGTTTTGGTGCCGCTACATCTACTTTTGCATCATCTACACCTGCAGTTAACATTGCATTGGCATACATATCAGACGTTACTTCTGTAATATCATCTGGTGTGACAATATTAATCGCTAAGCCTTTGCCTTTATCTTGTGGCGTGATTTTTGCTGATGAGTATAATCTTGCGCGTGGATTACCATCTTGAATATACTTCGCAATATCCGCTCCTGTAACAGTGATTTCTTCTGTTTCCTCATCTGCTGCTACATTTAAACTTTTCTTCACTTTTTCTTTTTCATCTGCTGTTAATGAATCACCATATACAGCGATTGGTACACCTAGTTTTTCATTTACTGCATCTTTATTCGTTTGTGTAGCTGTACTAGCTAAACTAATTGTTGGTGCTGCAATAGACGTTGTTGCCAGACCAATAGCTGCTACAACTGCGATTACTTGCTTTTTCATGTATTCTTACACTCCTTTACAAATTCTTCTGCTTCTCTCACGCTATACAATAATACGAAAAAATAAGGGAAAGGTTTCTTTATTCATTTATAACATCTTTTTTATACAATTGAGTATGAAAAAAAGGAGGATACCTACGCATAAAGCTACGGCTCCTCCTGTTAAAATGAGAGGGGAGTTGGAATGACTTCGAATAGAAGTTATTTTAGAATAGTCCATCCATCTTCTTGAACAATTCTTCCTGCTTTCATTAATGTACCTAATGCACGCTTGAAAGCTCCTTTACTCATGTTAAACATCTCTTTAATTTCTTCAGGTGAGGATTTATCACCGAATGGCATTTTACCGCCTGCTTCTTGAAGGTAGGCAAAAATTTGATCTGCATCTTCTGATAAACGTTCATATACACGTGGTAACATGGAAGCGTTCACTGTACCGTCTTCTTTTACTTCAATCACGCGAACGGTTACGTCAGCACCTAGTCTTGGTTCTGCTTTACGCTCTGATTCATGAACAAAAATACGGTATGGTACATCAACACCAATTAAAAATGTACCTACAGGTAATAAACGATATGGTCTCGCTACAATATTTTGATTGAATAATGATGGGTCTGCGTCTTCATAAAGCTCTAAAAAACGATCTTCATTAATTAAACGACCAAATAGTCCACCATTACGATCAACACGTAATGTTACATATAGATGATCGCCTGGCTCTGGCCATAATTCACGAAGTGTTGGTAGATCTTCTGCTGGAACGAATACTTCACGCGAAGTACCGATATCGATTTTTGCACCATCATGTTCACTTACATGTAATACTTTTGCAAAACCATATTCATCTTTTAAGATATGCGGGATTGCTGTTGTTGCAGCTAAGTCGCCACGACGGTCAGCATATAAGAATACTTCAACATGATCATTCAATTGAAGTTCTTCTACATCTGATGCATTTAACGGAATATCTACCTCATCATTCGTTAAAATATATTTTGAATCTAAAATTTCCTTTACGACTAATTTTGTAACGTCGCCTACTTGTAATTGTGTCACTTTATGACTCCTTTCGCACTAAAGAACGGGTTTTGTTGTTAATCTTCTTGTTGATTCCTAACAACTTCAAGCTTTTGAAGAAACTCGGGATTTTCTTCTAGCACTTGAATCAGATCTGCTATTCGATCAATTGAATTCCAACTTAAATGATGCTCGATTCCTTCCACATCATGATAAATTAACTCCTCATTCACACCAATGAGACGCAATAACTTTTCTAATAAGCTATGGCGATCGACTAATCTCTTTCCTAGCTTCGTACCTTTTGAAGTTAAAGTTAAACCACGATAACGCTCATACACTAAATAGCCATCCTTATCTAACTTCTGAACCATCTTTGTAACAGAAGAAGGAAGCACTGATAGAGCTTCTGCGATATCCGATACACGTGCATAGCCCTTCTGATCAATTAATAAATAAATCTGTTCGATGTGATCTTCCATACTAGGTGTCGGCATCTAGTTCCCTCTCTTTCAATGTCTTATCCTTCTATCTTACTACATGGAAACATAAAACGTAACTACTTCAAGAGAAAGGTCAATTATTTGTACTAATCAGAACTTTTTTTGAAATCAATGAGAAGAACTTTCATCAATTTTAGCGTAAACACAGGTATCACGAAGGTGAAGACCACTTGCATCTAAACAATCATTTCGTAAAATACCTTCTAGTTCGTATCCCGTTCTTTCTGCAACAGCACGACTACGAACATTATCTCGATCACAGCGAATTTCAATTCGTTTCGCACTTAATTCTTCGAAAGCAAACTCTGTAATACGTTTGACTGCTTCCGTCATATACCCATTCCCTTCAAAACGGTCATCAATCCAATAACCAATCTCAAATTTCGGAATTTCCCAATCAATTCGATGTAGCCCTGAACTTCCAACAAACTCTCCTGTTTCTTTTAAAAATACGTGGAGGCGTAAATCTTTTCGTGCTAAGAAATTCGCATTTGCTTCACGTAATGTTGCACGTACTTCTTCACGTATAGCTTCTTTTTGAGCCCATGGCATATAGGCTTTTAAAGAACGCGCAGAACGCTTTTGTGCTTCAAATACAGCATCTGTATCATCTAATTCTGGCATGCGAATCATTAAGCGCTCTGACTCAAAGCTCGATTCAAAGTCCCAATTAATTTGAGGCTTTGGACGTTCCTCTGTTACGTCATCCCAGCAAACTGGCGTTTTTACACCCGATAAAAAATCTTCGCGTGTAATACCATATGTGATTGCATCGTAGTATTCACCTTCTTTTGGTACGTACCATGCCTTTCTAAAATGCGCTTCCTTCACAAAGCCTACACGTTCAAATGTTTTACGCATTGCAACATTATCTTGACGTGTATGACCTTCTAAACGAATTTTACCAGGTAATTTAAAAACATATTCTGAAACTAATCGAAGTGCTTGTAGACCATAACCTTGTTCACGATACTTTTCTGCAATTCTTAAATCGAAAATTGGAATTTCATCTTGTAAATCATAGAGTTGAACAATACCTACTTTTTCACCATCTGTATTCTCTACCCAAAACGTCTTCACATCGTCTGACTCATAGCCGCCTTCTTCAATCGCCTTTTCAATTAATTCTCTCCCTGGATGAGAATTCACATGATAAGGCCATACATTCGTTGTTAAAAATTGAATCAATGGTTCTTGTTCTTCAATCGTCCATTCCTTTAATTCCATTGTATTTCCCTCTTTTTTCTATTTTATATGAATCATTTTTATTTTATACAGGTTCGAATAAAGTCATTTCTTCGAATGTATTGAGTATATTAAAATCTAGCATATTATTCAATTTTTCATTTGTATTTGAAAAAGCTCCTGAGACAAAAGTATTTTCAACATAACAAATCCCGTATGATTTTTCAAAATCATACGGGATTTGTTCGTTCAGATCAAATTCCGCTTCGAAAAACGCTTTCCGCGGGCATGGCTTCAAACTCCTCGTCACTACGTTCCTGTGGGGTTTTCAGCTCATGCTATTCCCGCAGGAGTCGTTTTCTACGCGTTCAATTGATTGGATTATTCGCATTTGAGACATATTATTTTGTTCTGTCCCAGGCTCTTTCATTCATACAATTCTTCCACCTAAGTACAGCCCTATTAAAAAGAAGATAAAGCTTACAATAAGTGTACTTCCCGTATAAACTATCGCAGTTATATATTTTTTCTGTTGTGCTAAACGAACAAAATCAAAGGCAAAAGTAGAGAATGTCGTATAACCACCTAATATACCTAACGTAATAAACGCGAAGACAATTTGACTTTGTATGTTATAAATAATCATAAATCCCATAATGAAACTACCGAGCATATTCACAAAGAAGGTTGCTATATAAAAAGGTTGTTGATATTTTTCGAAAACAAGTACTGTTACGTAACGAAGGACCGCTCCAATTCCTCCACCTAGTGCAATCCATAAAATCATATTATCTGTTCTCCTTTCTTACGCAGGAGTAAAAAACCTATAGATGCAGCTAGAAAGCAACTAATTGTCATTCCAATTGCATAGAAACTTGCGTAAAAAGGATTTACTTCAAAATGAGTAAACCATTCCGCTGAAAAAGATGAAAAAGTAGTAAATGACCCTAGTATGCCCGTTGTCCAAAATACTTTCCAAACGGGTGCGAACTTTTGTAAATAGTATGCTTGTAAAGCCCCCATCGAAAAGCTGCCTACAATATTCACAATCCACAATACTGCCTCAGCAGGTGACCATAGAATAACAAAGTAGCGAAGGGTTGCTCCAACAGCTCCTCCTAAAAATACCGCTAAGAAGTTCATTCGCTTTCCTTTAACTGAAGTAATACTGGGCAATGATCACTCCCTAAAATGTCATCATGAATTTCAGCTTTTTGAATCGTATGAGCAATTCGGTTCGACACAATAAAGTAATCAATACGCCAACCGATATTGCGATCACGCGCTTTATTCATATAAGACCACCAACTATATTTACCTTCTTCTTCAGGATAAAGGTAACGGAATGTATCTGTAAAACCCGCTTCGAGTAAAGCGGTCATCGCTTGTCGCTCTTCCATTGTAAATCCAGCATTACCTACATTTGTTTTTGGATTTTTTAAATCAATAGCTTCATGTGCCACGTTCAAATCTCCACAGTAAATGACAGGCTTTTTCGCATCTAATTGTTGCAAATAATTTTTTAATTCCACTTCCCACTCCATACGTCCAGAAAGACGAGATAAGTCACGTTTAGTATTGGGTGTATATACATTCACCAGATAAAATTTTTCATATTCAAGCGTAATAATCCTACCTTCTTCTTCACTTGTTTGTTCCCCCACACCATAATGTACAGAAAGCGGCTTATGCTTAGTAAAGATGGCTGTACCAGAATAGCCTTTTCGCTCAGCATAGTTCCAGTATTGATAATAGCCTGGTAAATCTAATTCAATTTGACCTTCTTGGCATTTTGATTCTTGAATACAAAAGAAATCTGCCTCGACAGCTTGAAAGTATTCCATAAATCCTTTCTTAACAACTGCTCGAATACCATTTACATTCCACGATACGAATTTCATATATGATTTCCTCCCGTTTCCTATGTAAAAAAGCTCCTATGAAAGCTCGTTTCCTTATAAGGTTCCGAACTTTCTAGTAGCTTTTTAAAATTATTTAGGTTGTGCTACATCCTCACCAACAATACGCACTTCTGTTTCTAAATCTACACCGAATTTTTCTTTCACAACTTGTTGAACCATTTCAATTGTCTTGATATAGTCGGTTGCTGTTGCATTGCCTTTATTAATGATAAATCCTGCGTGTTTTGTTGAAACTTCTGCACCACCAACACCTTTTCCTTGTAAGCCACTATCTTGAATTAACTTACCAGCAAACATGCCTGGAGGGCGTTTGAATACACTTCCTGCTGAAGGATATTCTAACGGTTGTTTTGATGTACGTTTATGCGTTAAATCTGCAATTGTTGCATCAATTTGTTCTTTATTGCCTTTTTGTAATTCAAAAACAGAAGAAAGTGCGTAGAAGCCTTTTGATTGGATCACACTTTTACGATAGCCTAATTCTAATTCTTCTTTTGACAGAACAACTACATCGCCTTCATGTGTTAAAACTTTACAACTTTTAATGACATCATTAATTTCGCCACCATATGCGCCTGCGTTCATCGCCATCGCACCGCCAACTGAACCTGGAATACCACATGAGAATTCCAAACCTGTTAGTGATTCTGCTGCTGCTGCTTTTGATACATCAATAATAAGCGCACCTGATTGTGCATATACAGTTGTACCTTCAATATGGATTTGATTTAGTTTTGAAAGGTTTAGTACGATTCCACGCATTCCACCATCACGAATGACCATGTTCGATCCATTTCCTAATAAGAAAATAGGGATATTATTTTTGCGTGCATATTTTACAACTGCACCTGCCTGCTCTTCTGTAGTCGCCATGACAAATACATCCGCAGGCCCTCCTAATTTTGTCATTGTATATTTATTTAAAGGTTCATCAATTTTAATATGCTGAGGGTCAACAATTGCTTCTAGTTCTTTTGCCCATTGTAATTTCATAGTTGAAACATACATTCCTTTCTCGAATAAGTTCATTTAAAACGTGAATATACATTAGACATTCTACCTGTATTTATTCATTAAAGCCACTCTTTCGACCATTTTTCAATCGCACGAATTGTGCTTTCTAAACTCATACCTTTATCTGTTAATTGATATTCTACGCGAATGGGTATTTCTGTATGAACATGACGTTCAACAATCCCTTCTTTCTCTAATTCCTTTAAACGTTCAGATAGTAAACGCCCACTAATTGGTAAACTCGATTGTATTTGATTAAAACGTCTTGGACCATCTAATAAATCATACAAAATTAAACCGACCCAACGCTTCCCAATCAAATCCATCGCTTTGGATAATCGAGGACATAATTCTTTTTGTGTCATCTTCTTCACCTCGTACTTTCTATTGTACAGATTTCTTGTGTGTGTGACTAATTGTAATAATGATCTGTGCGAAAATGAACAAATCTTTATGTTTCAGTATAAGGATAAGGGGAAAAAGTGAGTGTAGAAGATTTGTGAAGAAACGTCGCAAAACATCTTCCATTACCTCGAATGTTTTTATCTCGAATTAAAAACTCTTGAATTCGAGATAAAAATGCGTTATGATGTATTCAATACCAAATAATAAACAATTCTAGGAGGATTTATAATGACAAAACAAGTATTTAAAGTAGATGGCGCACACTCAAACTTAGGTTTCGAAGTCAAACATATGATGATTGCAAAAGTACGTGGTTCATTCGATACATTCACTGCAGACTTAAAATTAGATCCAGAAGATTTAACAGATGCTGAAATCAAATTCACAATCGACGTGGCAAGCATTGATTCACGTAACGAAGATCGCGATACGCACTTACGTTCTGAAGACTTCTTAGATGCTGAAAAATATCCACAAATGACATTTGTTGCGACAGATATCAAAAAAACAGATGATGCAGAATACGACCTAACAGGTGATTTCACAATTCGTGACGTAACTAAACCTGTTACATTTAAAGTAGAATATGCTGGTCGCGGACGTAACCCATGGGGTGCAGAAGTTGTAGCATTCGAAGCAAACACAAAAATTAACCGTAAAGACTTTGGCTTAACATGGAACTCAACTTTAGAAACAGGTGGCGTACTTGTTGGTGAAGAAATTAAAATCCATGTTGAAATCGAAGCAAATCCATTAGACTAGGATTAAGACAAGTAGCCATACCTTTTTCAGAGGGTTATATATTAACAGACATCGCGTCTATTGACGCGGTGTCTTTTTTGTTGATTATTTTATAATAAAAAAGAGCCGTACATGAATGTACGACTCTGATTATATGAATTAAACGTTCACTGTTACGTTCGCTAATTTTTGTGCTGCTGCTTTTACTGCTTCGAAACCAGCTGCTTTGATTTCTTCAGCTTTTGCAGGCATTGCGTTATGACCCTCGATGATTACTTCATCAATGATTTCCATACCGAATACGCCGCCAACTACTGCTTTGATGTAGTTTACTGCCATTTCCATACCAACTGTTTCTGGAGTTGAGTAGATACCGCCACGAGCATTTAAGATGATCGCTTTTTTATCTGTTAATAATGATACTAAGTTACCGTTCTCGTCATATTTGAATGAGAATCCAGCAGCATATACGTAATCGATGAATGTTTGTAATTTAGCTGGGATTGTTAAGTTCCAAAGTGGGAAAGCAAATACAACTACATCTGCGTTTGTTACTGCTTCACGTGCTTTTGTTTGAGCAGCCATTACAGCAGCTTCTACTTCGTTTAATTCTTCGCCTTGTGCTAATTTACCGTAAGCGTTGAATACGTCTTGACCGAAGTATGGAGTATCTTCTTCATATACATCGTAAGTTGTTACATTTACGTTGTCTAAACCTTTTACAGACTCCATGAATACTTCGTACATTTTACTTGAAACGCCTTCTGTTGAAGGACGATTATTTGCTTTTACTACTAATACGTTTGTCAAAATAATCTCTCCTATTTATATAATCAATTTTATTATTGTCTCGATTTCGAGATAAATTAATCATACAGAAAATCGTTTTTTAAGTCAATCAAAAAACCTACGACTTTCGACTGAAAATCGTAGGCAAATCTTCATTAAAGTTCACATTGTCCGTCTTTACATACACCAGATTCACCTGAACCCATCATTTTTAACCCTGGACGTAAGCCTTCTTCTTCGGCAACTTGTTTAATTGCTTGTTCAAATACAGAAGTTGGTTGTGCTCCTGATACAGCATATTTTTCATTTAGTACGAAGAATGGAACACCTTGCACACCAATCTCACGTGCTTGTTGGATATCTGCAAGTACTTCTGCTGCAAATTGATCATCTGTAAGTAAATCACGTACAGCTGCTTCCTCTAGCCCTACTTCTGTTGCAAGTGATACTAAGACATCTGTATTCCCAATCTTCATACCTTCTTCAAAGTAAGCTTTTAGTAAGCGTTCTGTCATCTCTTTTTCAAGACCATGCTCGCCTGCAAATTTTGATAGACGATGTGCTTTAAATGTATTTGCAGGAGTCATTTTATCAAAGTCATAATGTAAGCCGACTTCTTTTGCACGAGCTGCAATACCTTCTGTTTGTGCTTTTGCTTGTTCTTCAGAAGAACCAAATTTACGCGCTAGTGCTGTATACATCGATTCGTCTGATTCTGCTGGTGTTGTTGGATCTAATTGATATGCTTTAAATTCCACATCAATTTTCCCTTCAAAACCTGTATTTTTAATCGCTTTTTCTAATTCTCTTTTGCCAATGTAACAGAATGGGCATACATAATCTGACCATACTTCGATTTTCATTCCAATCACCTCTCATCCATTCTATAAGGAAAAGGAATCGAAAAGCAATTTATCAGCTCATACCCTAATAGGTATTTAAAGAACTAAAAAAATACGCACTTACTATTAAAGCAAGTGCGCGTATTTTTTATTATTGAAACACTTCTGTTAATGTTGGAACGATTTGTTTTTTACGTGATACTATACCTTTTAGCTCAATTTGATTATTCACTAAAATCGTACCAAATGCTTCAGCTGAACGTGTTGCTAAATAACCTGCTGGTACTGCAACTGAATTATTATTTAAAATATCTGTTACAACGAAGAAGAATAAGTCTAACCCTTTTTCTGCAACTTCTTTATTTAATAGTAATTCAAGTTCTGCTTGGCGACTTAATACATCATTCACGTCTACAGCATTTACTTGTGCAATGATGACTTTACTTGAACCCATCTCAAATTCTTTTGCATCAAGTGATAATAAGTCTTCTAGTGATTTATCTGATAAGTCTGCGCCTGCTTTTAACATTGCTAGACCATATTCTTCTAAGTTAACACCTGCTTTAGCAGCTAATTCTGTCGCTGCTTTCACGTCTTGTGGCGTGCAAGTAGGTGATTTTAATAATAATGTATCCGATACGATAGCAGATAGCATTAAACCCGCATAGTTTGCTGGAACTTCTACATCATTCTCTTTGAACATTTTGTTTAAAATCGTTGCTGTACAACCAACTGGCTCTGCGCGGTAGTAAAGTGGGTTCGCTGTTTCAAAGTTTGCAATACGGTGATGATCGATTACTTCGCTAATTGTTACATCTTGAATATCTTCAGCAGATTGTTGGAATTCGTTGTGGTCTACTAGGATCACTTCTGCTGCTTCAGGTGCAACTTTTTCAACAAGGCGTGGTGCATCGAAACCGAATTTTTCTAAAGCGAATGCCGTTTCATTGTTTACTTCACCTAAACGTACTGCTTCTGCATCTACACCTAGTTGTTGTTTTAAGTAAGCATAAACTAATGCAGATGTAATCGTATCTGTATCTGGATTTTTATGCCCGAAAACTAAAATTTTGCTCATATTCTAAATTCCTCCTAAAGAAATGTACTTACTTATTTAATCCTATGTATTTTACCATATTTATAAATGAAAAAAAATGAAATGAAACGCCGAAACTAAAAATTCGTTTACTTACTATTTCACTTTTAACTCTTTTGAAAATCGTTATTTTTTAACATTTTTTTGTCTATTATATTATATATAGTCCGATTAGTATCTAATAAATCGTTAATTATGATATTATTTTGATATAAACGAAATGAAAAAGAGGTAGAACTATGGAACATGCAATCGAAAAGAAATACATTCCTTTAGCCAACTATTTTCATGTATTAAAAGAACCGGTGATTCAACTTTCTTTTTCTGAAATAGAAACGATTATTGGACAAAAGTTGCCAAATGCAGCTTATTTAAATAGGAGCTGGTGGACAAAAACAAAACCACCCTTACAACATTTTTTAGCGTGGACAGAAAAAAACTACTTCGTTTCAAAAGTACAGCTTGGTTTTTATGTACAATTTGAACGCTCTGCTCAACAAGTACAACAAAACAAAACAACAAATGACGCAACATGCACATATATTATTCGCCAAGCTGAGTTAAATGATGTACGCAATTTAACGCGTTTTATGCATCGCTTAAAAGAATTAGAGCCGATGAATCACTATGATTTCTTACAAGCTCCTGATACTTTATCCGCTTTACGTAAAAGAATTTCGCATTGGAATATTAAAAATGCCGGACAATTTTTTGTGGCAGTTGTTGACGGACATATTCGTGGTGTTGCACAAGTCTGGCGACATATCTCACAAGGATTCCAACATCGTGCCATGACATCAATTCAACTCATGCCAGAATATCAAAAAGCAGAAATTGCACATGATTTACTTTGTGCAGTAGAAGAATGGGCAAAAGAACAAGAGATTGATCGATTAGATGCATCTGTATTAGATGGTAATCATCATACACTGACGTATTATAAAAGTAGACAATTTGAAGTTGAGGGTACAAGGTTACATGCAATTCACGTGAATGGACAATTTTATGATGAAATTTTCTTAGGTAAAATGTTAACACAACCGCCTACGCACACAGAGACCACAAAAGAAGAAGTTTACGCATAAAGCAAAAGTAGCGAATGGGCTGAAAACCACTCGCTACTTTTATTATTTGCATATTAAATATTCTGTTGTAAATCGTTCATAAGCATCTAGATTTACATCATATCCAATACCTGCTTTTTCAGGTAAATGAATAACACCCTTCTCTACAACAACTTCAGGAATAATCAAATCTTCTTCGAAATAGTGACGAGAACCCGAAGTATCAGCTGGTAATGTGAAATCTGTTAATGTCGCAATCGCAACACTATGCGCACGCCCAATACCTGCTTCTAGCATACCGCCACCCCACATCTTAATACCCTCTTTACTCGCTTCTTCATGAATTAATCTAGCTTCTTCAATACCACCAACACGCGCAATTTTAATATTAAAGATTCGTCCAGCATCGAGGGCAATAGCTGTTTTTGCATCTTTCAAACTACAAATGCTCTCATCTAAACAAATCGGTGTTTTTAATTCTTTTTGTAACGTCGCATGCTCTATTAAATCGTCTGCTCCAAGTGGTTGCTCAATCATCAATAGATTATAGGCATCTAGTTCTTTTAATAAAGGAAGATCTTCTAATGTGTAGGCTGAATTCGCATCAACCATAAGCGGTACATCTGGATAGCGCGCGCGAATCGTTTTGACTAATTCAACATCGTTACCTGGCTTAATTTTCACTTTAATTCGTTTCGCACCATTTTGTAATGCCTGCTCTATTTTTTCATATAGTTGCTCGCTTGTCGGTTGTAATCCAATACTTACGCCTACTTCTACTTCATTTCGGATACCGCCAATTACCTGATACAGTGGTTTATTCATTCGTTTGGCATAGACATCCCAAATCGCTGTTTCAATAGCTGCCTTTGCCATTGGATTACGGCGATAAACCGATAAAAGTTCACGTACTTCACTGGGGTGCTGAAAATCTACATGGAGTAATCTCGGTATATAAAAATCTCGCAACATATGCCAACAGCTTTCGACTGTTTCTTCTGTGTACCACGGAATTTCAAAGGCATCCCCCTCACCGTAACCACAGAAACCTTGATCATCATAAGCCTCTACTATAATAAACACTTTATCTTGTACCGTACCAAAGCTTGTCGTAAAAGGGTGCTTCATTCGCATTTTCATTTTTCGTAAAACAAATTTTTCAATTTTCATGTTCGTTTATCACCCTAACACTGGTGCTGATTGCTGTCTTGCTTGCTCTAATGCTGTCATAACAGCGCGTGATAGAATATCTACACCGACAATTAATTGGTCATGATTAAATGTCATATGTGGATGATGAAGTCCTGGTACTAATCCACAACCGAGACCTAACATAGCCGCTTTAATATGAGGGCGACGTTTTGTATAGAAATGGAAGTCTTCACCACCAGGTGTAATAATTTCTTCACCTAAATGATCTTCACCTACTGCTTCAATAATTGACTTTTTCAAAATATCTCTCGCTTCATCACTTACCTCTGCAGCAGCGATATCTAATAATACTTTTTGTTCAATGTGGGCATCATACATCTCTGCAACTGCACGAATACTTCGACTAATCCCTTCACCTAGCTGTTCCATTGCAGCATTTGTTTGTGCACGTGCGTCCATCGTTAAAATGGCTTTACCTGGAATAACATTCCCTGCTTCACCACCTGCTTGGAAGCGTGTCACTTTAACAGACCAAGGAATTGTTGTATCCACATGGATCGACTTCAAAGCGTCTACTAAACTACTACCAATCTCAATCGCATTTTTTCCAAGGTGAGGACGAGCAGCATGTGCCTCTTCACCATAAATTTCACACGATACTTGGCGTGATGCACCATGATGAAGTGCTGGACTAAATTCACCATCTTTTAATTCTTGGATTGGGCGAACATGTACACCGAATAAATAATCTACATCATCCATTAGCCCTGTATCAATGACCGATAACGCACCCTGCCCTTTTTCTTCCGCAGGTTGGAAGATGACGCGAATTGTACCGCCTTCGTCCATTGAAAATTGATTTTTATCAATTAATTCTTGAATAAATAAACAAGCACCAATAGCCATTGTCATATGTCCATCATGCCCACATGAATGATTCGCACGGAATTCGCCGTTTACTTCTTGCCATAGCGCATCCATGTCTGTTCTTAGAGCGACAACCGGACTGCCACTACCAAACTCAACATATAAACCTGGAATACGTTCAAAAAGATGTACTTTAAACCCATGACCTTCTAGTAAATTTGCAATATATTTGGTTGTATTTATTTCACTCCAACTTTTTTCTGGATTCTCATGCAAATGTGAAAATACTTCATCTAGTGTTGGCTTTAATGTCTTTAACAAGTCACTATTCATTTTAATCCCCATCCTTTTCTACTTACATACATTATATAATCAATCGGTCCGTTATAATGAAACTAAATGAATTTTTAAGGAGTGCGTTTTCATGCAAAAAATAATACAAGAAATTTTAGAGTTCCGAAAAGAGCGCGGTTGGCACCTTAATCAAGATGCACGTGCTTTAGCTATCTCAATTTCACTTGAGGCAAATGAATTATTAGAGCCTTTTCAATGGAAGACAGGTGAAGAAGCAACTGCTACGTATCACCAAGCAATTAAAGAAGAACTAGCTGATGTATTCATTTACTTAGTTGCTCTCGCTGATCACATGGATATTGATTTACAACAGGCTGTTTCTGAAAAACTAGCCAAAAATCTCATTAAATATCCAGTACCCGAAAAATAATGTGTTTAACTTATTAATATTATGATAATGGAATATTTCAATAATTAACATCATAAACACTCTGTTTTTATTAAAATAAAAAAGTGTAGTGATTTTTAAATGCATCACTACACTTCTTTATTAATCAATTTCCATTTGTTTCGTTTCTTTTCCTAAGAAGATAATTGCAATAATGGCAATGACAATCGCAATCGTGAAAATTGTAAAAATACTACTAATATCCACGCTTCTCGCTGTTAACACCCCAACTAATAGCGGTCCGAAAATTCCACCTAAACGACCTACAGAAGCGGCCATACCTGAACCTGTCCCACGAATAATGGTTGGATAATTTTCAGGCGTATAAGCGTATAATGCACCCCATGCTCCTAAATTGAAGAAAGATAGGAACATACCTGATACTAGTAGCATCGCTGTCGTGTCTGCAAAACCGAATGTTAAAGCACTTACTGCTGTACCAAGTAAGTAAAGTGATAACACAAATTTACGCCCTACTTTTTCAATAATCCAAGCTGCTGTAAAATAACCTGGTAATTGTGCAAGTGTCATAATCAGTACATATTCAAATGATTGAATCATGCTGAATCCTTTCATGACCATAACACTTGGTAGCCATAAGAACATACCGTAATAAGAGAAGACCACCATGAACCAGACAATCCATAGCATGAGTGTACTCTTTGCATATTCTTTCTTCCAAACAGACTGTATATTTTTCCAAATCGATTGTCTTTTTGTTTTATTCGCCTCATATTTTGGTGAATCAGGTAAACTAATACGTAAATAAATCGCATAGAATGCTGGAATCGCTGTTAAGATTAATGCCACGCGCCATCCGTATGTCGGGATGACAAAATACGAGATAATTGCTGCAAGTAGCCAACCACCTGCCCAGAAGCTCTCTAAAAGAACGACTACACGTCCACGCTCTTTTGGTGCGACACTTTCAGAAACTAATGTTGAAGCTACTGGTAATTCCCCGCCGAGCCCCATTCCTACGAAGAATCGTAGTACCATGAAAGCTGCTAGCGTTGTTGTAGCAGCTGATAGACCACTTGCTACAGAAAAAATAACGAGCGTCCACATGAATACAGATTTTCGTCCAAAACGATCTGCCATCAAACCAAATGCGAGTGCACCAACAGCCATACCAATCGAGTTGATACTACCAATCCATCCCATCTCTGTCGGCGTTAAATTCCACTCTACTGCTAAAGCTGCAATAACGAATGATAAAATTCCTACGTCTAATGCATCAAAGAGCCAGCCAACTCCTGCAATTGCTAATAATTTATTTCGTGTAATCGGCTTCTTTTTGCCTTTTGTCATTGTTGTCACGTAAAACCCTCCAACTGTCTTGTCACTAGAATATACATACTATAACCTTTTTCATTTATTGTGACAATCCCTTTACAAATTCAAATTGTTCCGAAAATTTCTAAAGAACTATAGATATAAATGCAAAAATAAGTTAAAATGTCTTTTATAGAAAAACAGTTGTCTTTTCAAGATGAACAACTGTAATTGAAGAACGTACAAAAAAGGAGCGCATTTATATGTGGAAAGGCTTAATTGAACAATACAAAGAATATTTACCCGTAACTGACAAAACACCAGCATTAACTTTACATGAAGGGAATACACCTTTAATCCGTTTAAACGCATTATCAGAAGAATTAGGAATCGATCTTCACGTAAAATATGAAGGATTAAATCCAACAGGTTCGTTCAAAGACCGCGGTATGGTAATGGCTGTAGCCAAGGCTGTAGAAGATGGTAGTAAGTGCGTCATCTGTGCTTCAACAGGGAACACATCAGCGGCAGCGGCAGCATATGCAGCACGCGCTGGTATTCAATCACTTGTTGTAATTCCAAAAGGAAAAGTAGCAGCAGGTAAGTTAGCACAAGCTTATATGTACGGTGCAAAAATTATCGAAATCGACGGCAACTTCGACGAAGCATTACAAGCAGTACGTGATATTTCTGAAACAACAGACGTAGCACTTGTAAACTCTGTAAATCCTTATCGTTTAGAAGGTCAAAAAACAGCTGCTTTTGAAATTTGCGACCAATTAGGTGCTGCACCTGATATTTTAGCAATTCCTGTAGGTAACGCAGGTAACATTAGCGCTTACTGGAAAGGCTTTAAAGAATATAACGAGAAAAAAGGTACAACACTTCCAAAAATGTTCGGTTTCGAAGCTGAAGGTGCTGCAGCGATTGTACAAGGCGCGCCAATTGCAAAACCTGAAACAATTGCAACAGCGATTCGTATCGGTAACCCTGCAAGCTGGAAATTAGCTGAAGCAGCACGCGATGAATCACATGGTAAAATTGGTGCTGTAACAGACGAAGAAATTTTAAATGCATACCGTTTAATCGCTGCAAAAGAAGGTATTTTTGCTGAGCCAGGTTCAGCTGCTTCTGTGGCAGGTGTTATTCAATCGGTTGCAAATGGTTCAATTCCAAAAGGCAGTAAAGTCGTAGCCATTTTAACAGGTAACGGTTTAAAAGACCCTGATACAGCTGTTTCTGCGTCAACAATTAGCATGGTTTCTTTACCAAATAACGAAGAAAAAATCCGCGAATACATCGAGGGTGTTCTATGAGTAAAATGTGGTCCATCTCCGTTCCTGGAAGTACGGCAAATCTTGGACCGGGATTTGATTCGGTTGGACTCGCATTAGGTCTTTACTTAAAACTAGACGTTACATTACAAAATGAGTGGCAGTTTGTACACCATTCATCTCATTTACCAGTTGAAATGATCGTGGAAGACCATCTTGTTTATCAAGTGGCGCAACAAGTAGCTCAAAAATTCAATGTACAATTACCTGCTTGCAAAGTGGACATGTATAGTGAATTACCACTCGCACGTGGTTTAGGCAGTAGTGCTTCTGCGATTGTCGCTGCAATCGAACTTGTCAATGTCGTATGTGATTTACAATTAGATGAACAAGCAAAATGTGCATTATCTTCTGAGATTGAAGGTCATCCAGATAACGCTGCTGCTTCTGTATGTGGTGGATTAGTTGTAGGGGCGACATTACCAAATGGCGAACTCCACTTAGTTAATGAAAAACAAGTAGATGCTGCTTTCGCTGTCTTTATTCCAAATGTCGAATTAAAAACAGCCGAGGCTCGTAAAGCGCTCCCTACTACATATGAAAAAGGATATGCAGTACATGCAAGTGCATATAGTAACCTACTTGTCGCAGCTCTTTTAAAACAAGACTACGCATTAGCTGGACAATTTATGGAAGCAGATTTATTCCATGAACCGTTCCGCGCTCATTTAATTCCAAACTACGAAACAATTCGTACATTAGCACGCGATCACGGAGCATTCGGTACTTCTATTAGTGGTGCAGGTCCTACGATGATTTCATTAATTGACTCGTCTAAAGTAGATGCATTCGTTGAAAAGATGCAACAGTACTTACCTGACTATACAATCAAAGCAGCACATGTTGACACACAAGGTGTACAAGTGACCGTTCAAAACAGATAGATAAAATGATTCATTACAAAAAGGTAGGAGTCCTATAAAATGGCTTCTACCTTTTATTTTTTATAGTTGTGTGAAATGATATAAATGTTCGCTCACAAATGCTTCAAATTGTTTCGCAACTTGTGGAATGTAGCGGTCTTTCATCGTCGCAATCCCAATTCGACGCTCGCAAACTACATCGGTTATATGCAACCTTTTAATTTGATAGCCATCAATTCTCTGTAAATCAGGCAACAACCCCACCCCAAAACCTGCTTCTACAAAACTTGCAACGGTATGAAATTCTTCACCTTCAAATACAATATCAGGGGAAATACCGACCTGTTCAAAAACATGATTCTGAATTTGTCGCAAGGAGTTTCCTTCCTTAATCGTCACAAAAGGATCTTCTGCTAAATCTTGTAATCGAATCGTATCTTGTTTGGCAAAACGGTGGTGTAAAGGGACAATCACATATACTTCTTCACGCCACAGTTCACGCCAATCAATCGGAATATCCGTTTCTAAATAGGGAATTAGGCAAAGATCACATAGACCTTTATTTAAGTCTTTTACAAGAGGTAACGAGTTCCTTTGAACAAATTCAAAATCCGTCTCCGGATACTCGTTTTGAAATGCTTGAACAGCTCTTGAGACTAATCTCGTTCCCATCGAGTGTGTAAAACCAATCGCAACTGTGCCAGAATTCGGTGCAACCAAATCACGTATTTCCTGTTTAGCTTCATCTAATATTTGAGTGATTGGTTCGGTTCTTTCTAAAAATAGAGCGCCATAACGATTCAAACGGATTGCACGTCCTACTCGTTCAAATAGCGGTGCCCCTACTTCATGTTCAAGTTGTGAAATTGCCTTACTGAGCGCTGGTTGCGATATATTCAAAACCTCTGCTGCACGCGTCATATGTTCTAAACGTGCAACCGTCTGAAAATACTTTAACTGTTGTAAATCCATATCCCCCACCCCTTCCATTCATAACCAAATCGAATGAATTCAATCAATATAATAGATTGTTATTATGAATTGTAACTCATTATAATAAAAAGAAACAAGAATTTCGGAGGTTGCTATCGTGGAATACATTGAAAAAGGATCACGCACTTTTCGTTTTACCACATTCGCTTTATTTGCGGGTGCTTTTAGTACGTACGCCAATCTTTACATGACGCAACCTGTTCTTCCCATGATTGCTGATACATTTAATATCTCACCAGCAACAGCTTCTCTCTCGCTCTCTTTAACAACTGTTGCACTTGCTATTTGTATGTTAATTGTCGGCTCTGTTTCTGAAGCATGGGGACGAAAAAATTTAATGACTTTCTCAATGATAGCTGTAGCCATTTTATCAATCGCAATTGCCTTTGCTCCTTCTTTTGGCGCACTACTCACATTACGTATTATCCAAGGCGCTGTGTTCGCTGGTCTTCCTGCGATCGCCATGGCTTATTTAGGAGAAGAAATTGAGCCAAAAAGCTTAGGCATTGCGATGGGTCTTTACGTGAGTGGTAGCTCAATTGGTGGCCTTGCAGGACGCGTTATGATGGGGGCTGTCAGTGATGCCTATGACTGGCATATCGCGATGCTCTCCATCGGTGTTTTAAGTTTAATCCTAGCTGTCGCATTCTATCTTTTACTGCCAAAATCGAAACATTTCGTCCCTGCAAAATTAGCCTTTAAACCTTTAGCACATTCTATGGTTGAACACTTAAAAGATCCAGGTCTACTTCTGTTGTTTAGTCTTGGTTTTGTTTTAATGGGTTCATTCGTAACGCTTTATAATTATATTAGCTTTTTACTAATCGCCCCTCCCTATAACCTAAGTCAGACACTTGTAGGCAGTATCTTCGTCGTCTATTTAGTGGGGACATTCAGTTCTACATGGATGGGAAAATTAGCAGATCGACATGGTCAATTCGCGATGATTTTATTAGCGATTCTACTTATGCTAAGTGGTGCTGTTTTAACTCTTTTCAGTAGTCTACTCATTATTTTAATTGGTATTGCATTATTCACATTCGGCTTTTTCGGTGGACATGCGATTGCGAGTAGTTGGGTGAGTGCACGTGCTTCACATGATAAGGCGCAAGCTTCATCGCTTTATTTATTCTTTTATTACGTCGGTTCAAGTGTTGGTGGAACAATCGGTGGCTTCTTCTGGCTATCATTCGGTTGGTTCGGTGTTGTTTGTTTCGTAAGTGGTATTTTAATCCTTGGTGTCGGATTAACATTTGTTTTACACAAATACATTCTATTTGAACAACGCGAAAAGCGTGTAGCTCTAAAACGATTAGCACATAAAAAAAGCACATAGAAAAAGGTGAATCGCTCTCACAAACGATTCACCTTTTTTCTACTTTTCAAGTTGTTTAAATACTCGTTTTCGACGCTCGTACCATAATAAAGCAAGTGCAAATACCGTATATCCCAGCGCCCAACCACTCACTACATCTGATAAATAATGTCGAGACTCGGCAACACGTGATAAACCGATACAAATCGCAACGACAGTCGCAATACTCATCGCGATAACTTTGGTCTTTTTCGTTTGATATTCTGTCGTAATATAAGCCACTGTTAACAGATAAAGTAATCCCGTCATTGCATGTCCTGAAGGAAAACTAAAACTTGTCAATTGTTCTAAAATGTATGGTCGATCTCGTTTAATAAGACCTTTCACAAATAAATTCACGAGATTGCCACCTGCAATCGTAATTAATACAAAAATCATACCACGAAAGTTTTGTGCTTTAACCCATAGCCAGATTAACAAGAGAACCGCGACGATGACAACAAATATCGGTTCACCAATATAGTGGAACGGAATTAAAAACTCATTCCCCTTTAATAAATGACTTCCCCACTCATCAAAGTCATATACCCAAACTGATTTTAAATTAAATGCGAAAATAAGGAATACAATAAATGTGAGAATTCCTAAAATATATTTCACCGAAAAACACTTCCTTTTCTTTTCTCGTTACTATTTAACCACCTTTTATTCCAAAATATATTTTTCAGATTATTCTTTACATTATACTGGAGGAAAAGGAGGAATTCATTATGCATTATCATACGATTATTATCGGTGCAGGTTCCATGGGAATGCCGACAAGTTACTTTTCTGCAAAAAATGGTCACAAAACGTTACTAATTGATACATATGAACCACCTCATACATTTGGAACACATCATGGGGATACACGTATTATTCGTTATGCCTATGGCGAGGGAGCTCAGTATGTACCTCTTGCGCTTCGTGCTGCTACATTATTTACAGAAGCTGAACATCTCACAAAAAGAAAACTTTTAGAAGAAGTTGGGGTATTGAATATTGGAAAAGAAGATACCGATTTCATGCAAAATGTATTTAAAAGTGCGGAACGTTTTCAATTACCGATCGAGAAACTTTCGACAAGTGACATCGAAAAGAGATGGACAGGTATAAATTTAGTACACAATGAAATTGGGGCTTACGAGCCGAATGCTGGGTTTTTACATGTAGAGGAATGTGTATTCGTGCCTATAAAGACTTGGCGGCTCAAGAAGGCGCTGTATTTGCTTTTAACGAAAAGGTCGTATCCATTACAGAAGGAGATGGGCATGTAGAAGTTAAAACGAATAAAAGTTGCTATACCGCAGACTATCTCATTGTAACGGCAGGTGCTTTCGTAAAAGAATTGATGTCTTCTATTCATTTACCCCTTCCTGTCACAATTTTGCGCAAAACTTTTGCATGGTACGATTCAGATGAACGATTTTCAGAACAAAACTTTCCTTGCTTTAGTTTTGAATTAGAAAATGCAACTTACTATGGATTTCCAAGTGTGAATGGTACAGGGCTTAAAATTGGGCGACATGATGGAGGCGTCGTCATCGATCCAAATAAAGACAGAGACGACTTTAACCTTTCAGACCAAGAAGAATTAGATGAATTCTTACATGAATACATGCCAAGTATTCAAAATTTAAAGTTCGGTAAAACTTGTATGTATGATATGACACCGGATGAAGACTTCATTATTGACTATTTCCCAGGAAATGACCGAATTGTTTTAGCGAGTGGCTTTAGTGGACATGGCTTTAAATTCGCGAGTGCTATTGGAGAATTACTTGTGGATATGACGAATAAAAAAGATGTAAACTTTGACTTATCTCTCTTCTCTTTAGAGAGATTTAAAAATTCATAACATAAAAAGGGTAATCGCTTTATATCGCGATTACCCTTTTCTCATCATTATTATTTTAATGCTGCTGAAGCATCTGTTACCATTTGTGATACTGATTCGATACCGCCACCTGCTAAGTACCAAGTTTCAGCATTTAGGTAAACAATTTTACCGTTTTTATAAGCATTTGTTTTCTTAATTAATTCGTTCTCTAAATCTTTTTTAACTGAAGATTTTTCGCCGATTGCTGAATCACGGTCGATTACGAATAATACATCTGGATTTTTCTCATAAACATATTCTGAAGTAACTGTTTGACCATGTGTTGATACTTCAATTTTCTTGTCTGTTTGACCAAAGCCAAATACATCATGAATTAAACCAAAACGAGAACCTGCACCGTATGCACTTAAGCTACCTTGTGTACCTAATACGATTAATGCTTTTTCATTTGCTTTTGTTGCTTTTTCATTTAATTCTTTAATTTGATCATCTACTTTTGCTAATTCTGTTTTTACAGCGTCTTCTTTATTGAAGATTTTACCTGCTAATTCAGTGTTTGCTTTGAATGAATCCATGTAGTTTGTTGTATCAATACCTACATATACAGTTGGAGCGATTTCGTTAAATTCTTTGAATTGAGAAGCTTGACGACCTGAGATAAAGATGACATCTGGATTTAATTCAGCGATTTTTTCAAAATCAGGCTCTTTTAATCCACCAACATTTGCATATTTTGAATCTTTATATTGTTTTAAGTAAGCAGGAATGTTTTGTTGTGGTACACCTACTACGCGATCTGATAATCCTAAAGCATCTAATGTATCTAAATAACCCATATCAAATACGACAACTTTTTTAGCGTCTTTTGGTACGTTTACAGTTTCTTTTACTGTGTTTGTTGATTTACCATCTTCACTTGTTACACCGAAGTTATTTTCGATTTTAATTGTATCATCATTTGAAGCTGCGTTTGATTTTTCATCCTTTGTTGAAGAACCACATGCTGCTAAAGCTAATACTAAACACATTAATACGGCTGCGAATGCCCATTTTTTCATGATTAAAAATCTCCTTTTATTTTGAATTAAAGTACACACAAATACGACAATCATTCATTTCTTGAATTGGAATGTCCATATCATAAATCTCTTTCAATGAAGCGGTGTTAATAATATCTTCTGTTGGACCATCTTTAACGATTCGTCCATCTTTTAAAGCGACAATGCGGTCTGAGTAAACAGATGCAAAGTTAATATCATGTAAAACAATGACAACTGTTTTACCAAGTTCATCGACTAATTTACGAAGAATTTTCATAATTTGAACGGAATGTTTCATGTCTAAGTTATTAAGTGGTTCATCTAATAGCACGTATTCTGTATCTTGTGCAATAACCATTGCGATAAAAGCACGTTGGCGCTGACCACCTGATAACTCATCTAAAAATGAATGTTGCATATCTTCTAAGTTCATATAAGCAATCGCTTTGTCTACCATTTCCTCATCCTCTTGATTCAAGCGACCACGCGAATAAGGAAATCTACCGAAGGCAACAAGTTCACGAATGGTTAAGCGAACATTCATGAAGTTCGATTGCTTTAAAATCGAAACACGTTTTGCGAATTCATTTGATTTAAATGATTTTACATCTGAAGCATCTAACAATACTTCACCTGAATCGGCATTCATCAAGCGACTCACCATTGAAAGTAATGTCGATTTACCTGCACCATTTGGTCCGATAAAAGATGTGATTTTTCCTGGTTGGATATCAACCGTTACCGCATCAACTACCTTTTTCTTACCGAACATTTTTGAAATATCTTTTACTGAGATCATGATGCACGACTTCCTTTCAATAATAAGTAGATAAAGTAAATACCACCGACAAAGTTAATGATGACACTTAGCGTTGTCGAGAATGTAAAGATTCTTTCTACAATAAACTGACCACCAATTAAAGCAAATAAGCTGAAGAGGATCGCCCCTGTGATTAATACAGAGTGTTTATATGTATGGAAGAATTGATACGATAAGTTGGCAACAATCAAACCAAAGAATGTAATTGGACCAACAAGAGCTGTCGATGTAGCAATTAAGATTGCTGATAGAACTAGCATTGTTTTCACAACGCCATCGTAATTCACACCCAAGTTACGAGCATGGTCACGACCAAGAGAAAGTACATCGAGTTCACCCATCTTCGTCCAACCATATGCAATCGTTAGTACAACAATTACAAGTGATAGCCAAACTAAGTTTTGATTGACGTTGTTGAAGCTCGCAAACATCTTATCTTGTACATTCATAAATTCATTTGGATCAATTAGTACTTGAAGGAATGTTGATAGACTTCCGAGTAAAGTCCCAATGATAATCCCAACAAGTAATAAGAAGTAAATAGGCTGCCCTTCTTTTCTAAACATGAAGCGGTAAAGTATTAATGCGAATGCAATCATACCAATCATCGAGATAAAGAAGTTCAATGTTTGATTTAATACGAAAATACTTGCTGAACCGAATAAGAAAATAATAACGGTTTGCAGCAACATGTACATCGAATCGAGTCCCATAATACTTGGTGTTAAAATACGATTATGTGTAATCGTCTGGAATGTAACGGTTGCATATGCAATCGCTACACCCGTAATCGCCATCGCTAATACTTTGATTAAGCGACGTGGAAATGCATAATGATAACTACCATTCAAGTTATAAAACACATATAAAGCTGCTGAGATTAATACTAAAACGGCAAGAATCGTAAGTTTTAATTTATTGTTGCGCATATGCTCGCCCCCTCATTAATAGATAAAGGAAGATGGCACTACCGATAACGCCTACCATGAGACTGATTGAGATTTCATATGGATAGATGAGCACTCGACCTAAAATGTCACAAATGAGTAGGAAAATCGCACCGAGTAAAGCAGTATGCGGCAATGTTTTCGCTAAGTTATCGCCTTTGAAAATCGAGACGATATTTGGAATGATTAATCCAACGAATGGAATCACACCAACTGTTAATACAACAGATGTTGAAATAAGTGCCACTAACACTAAACCAAAGTTTACAATACGTTTGTATTTAATCCCTAAGTTTTTAGCAAAGTCTTCTCCCATTCCTGCAACTGTAAAACGGTTGGCATAAAAATAGGCAATGATGAGAATCGGAACACTTATGTAAAGAAGTTCATAACGACCTTTCAGAATCGTTGAGAAATCCCCTTGTAGCCAAGTTGATAAGTTTTGAATAATATTCATCTTATACGCAAAGAATGTCGTAATTGAATTTAGAATATTACCAAACATCATCCCGATTAAAGGAATAAAAATGGCGTCTTTAAATTTGATTCGATTTAAAATTTGCATGAATAATAGCGTGCCGGCTAGCGCGAATACAAAAGCAACGACCATTCTCTCAAGTAGGGTTGCATTCACAAAAATCATCATGGATACTAAAATACCAAGTTTGGTTGCATCGAGCGTACCAGCAGTAGTTGGTGATACGAACTTATTACGGCTCAAGCTTTGCATGATTAAACCTGCAATACTCATCCCTACACCTGCTAAGATGATCGCTACAAGTCTTGGTACACGACTAATCAAAAAGATTTGTGTCTCTTCTGAACCGAAGTCCAGTAAGTCCATTGGTGATATGCGACTCACTCCTACAAATAATGAAAGAAGTGATAACAATATAAGCGCTATAAAAAGATATCTTTTCTTCATTGTAATCCCCAATGTCGTTATTTATTTGAGTAGATGAAATGATAATGACTATCATTTACTCACTCATACATTATAGCATGTTGATAATCATTTTCAATGACTAAATGATAAGTATTATCAGTTAATCCGTTTACAAATGATATATTCATACGATAAAAACCACTGTAAATCCTTACAATATAAGGATTCTTCAATACTATAATTTATTTCTGTTTACAGTAAAATTACATGAAAAGACACACTTTCGACACATTTCAATTGTGTACAATCAAAAAAGGAACCGTACCACTTGGATACGATTCCTTTTATATAGAAAGAACTTATTTAATTGAGCCCATCTTACGTGAAATCCATGGACTTAACATTAACATAATTAAGAATAGAACAATGGCTGCTCCACCTAAGAAACCGAAGTATTGTACTTCAGATACTTTATCAAACACTTTTGCAAATTGTGCATTTAGTGCTTGTGCTGCTGTACTTGTTAAGAACCATAATGCCATTGTTTGTGCAGCAAAGGCTTCTGGTGCTAATTTAGTTGTTGCTGATAAACCAACAGGTGACATTAATAACTCACCAAATACAACTAATAAGAATGATGCAACTAACCAGAATGGACTTACTAATGTTTTACCATCAGATAGAACCGCTGGGATAATCATAATTAAGAATGATGCACCTGCAAAGAATAATGAGAATGAGAATTTGATTGGTGTCGATGGTTGACGCTTACCTAATTTCACCCATAATGCTGCAAAAATTGGTGCAAAAATAATGATGAATAGCGGGTTCAATGATTGGAACCAAGCTGGTGCAATCTCAAATGAACCGATTGTTAAATCTGTACGACCTTCTGCATAACGCGCTAAAATTGTTGAGCCTTGCTCTTGAATAATCCAGAACATAACACCTGTAATGAATAAAGGAATATATGCAAGTAAGTGCGATTTTTCTTCTGCTTTTGTTTTCTTCGATGTAAACATCCAAATGAATACAGTGATTGGTGCTAATAAACCAACTACTGTGAAGAAGTTTACAGCATTACTAATTGAAATCCAGCCAAAGAATCCAGCAATCGCTAATAAAATTGCTGCAACAACTAAGACAACAATTGAATTTTTAATTAATTTCGCACGTTCTTCTTCATTTAATGGATTTGTCGGTTTTGCTCCAGCCATACCCAAGTTTTTCTTCTCTGTAATTTTATACATGACAAGACCTAAGAACATACCGATTGCAGCAATACTAAAACCTGCATGATAGTTATAGTTCTTTTGAACAGCCCCTACAACTAATGGCGCTAGGAATGAACCCAAGTTAATCCCCATGTAGAAAATACTGAAACCAGCGTCACGACGGTTGTCGCCTGGCTCGTAAATGTCACCTACAACTGATGATACGTTTGGTTTTAATAGACCTGTACCTAAAATAATAAATACCATTGAGATGAATAATAATGTAATACCGCCTGGTAATGCTAAACAGATATGACCAAGCATAATCAGTACCCCACCCCAGAAGATGGTTCTACGTGATCCTAAAATACGGTCGGCAACCCAACCACCGATGATACCAGACATGTAAACCAATGAACCATAGATTGACATGATTGATGTAGCGGTTGTTTTATCAATACCTAAACCGCCATTTGCTACTGTATCGTACATGAAGTAAAGTAAGATGGCTCTCATACCATAGTAAGAGAAGCGCTCCCAAAACTCTGTAAAGAACAGTGTGAAAAGACCTTTCGGGTGACCGAAGAAGCCTCTTTGTGGAACTGACTTCGCAATTTGCTCTTTTGTTTCCATATAAACTCCTACTTTCAATTTCTTAAATAGTCAAATAATTTAATCAATATCTTTTTTTGAAAAGAGTATGTCCATTATACACACACAAAAATAACTTGTCAAAATTTAGAAAATTCTCATTTTTCAATAAAAAAGACTTAATTTTTACGTTAAAAACGCTTTATTAACAACAAACGTCATAAAATTTAAGTCTTTTCTTGTATTTCCATCATATACACTTTTTTCTATCTGTCCTCTCTAAAAATACACATCCATATAAAAAAGCATTCCATAGAGGAAATATACCCCACTATAGAACGCTTCTAACTTTATTCTGTTATGATAAATGGCTTTAGTTTCGGTTCATGTTCTAAACGAACTTCCACTTTTAAATGCGTACCATCCTCTTCATAAGCTGTTTCTTTAATGCTCGCCTTTTCATTTAAAAATGAAACTAAATCGCCGCGATCATATGGAATACATACGCGAAGTGTGACATAGTCTGAGAAAACTTCTGAACGAATCATACCGATTAATTCATCTAATCCTTTACCATCACGAGCCGATAACCAAATGCGATTCTGATTCACATATGGATACGTAATTTCTGTACAATCTGCTTTATTATAAACATAGATCGTCGGTACACCCTCTACGCCAACTGCTTGTAATGTTTTATTCGTTACTTCCATCATATATTCATGATCTTCATTCGAGACATCCACTACATGTAATAGTAAATCTGCATCGCGTGCTTCTTCAAGTGTCGAGCGGAATGCTTTCACCAAATGGTGAGGTAGTTTACTAACAAAACCAACTGTATCCGTAAGTAAAAACTTTTTACGATCCTCTAATTCAATTTGACGTACTGAAGTTTCTAACGTCGCAAACAGCATATCTTTTTCAAATACTTGCTTGTGTTCTTCATCACTCGTACGCGCCAATAGTTGATTCATAATCGTTGATTTCCCTGCATTTGTATAACCGACAAGTGATACAACTGGAATATTATTTTTACGGCGTTGTTTACGCTGTGTTTCACGTTGTTCTTTTACAACTTCTAAATCGCGACGAAGTTTTGTAATTTGCTCCTCGATTTTACGACGGTCAAGCTCTAACTTCGTTTCACCAGCACCACGGTTCGCAAAACCACCGCCAGTCGCACCACCTTGACGCGACAATGAATTATACATACCGACTAAACGCGGTAGCATATATTGTAATTGTGCAATCTCTACTTGCATCTGTGCTTCTTTCGTTTTTGCTCGACGCGCAAAAATATCTAGAATTAGCATCGTGCGGTCAATAACTTTACAATCTAAGTCTTTTTCTAAATTACGAATTTGTGCTGGTGACAATTCGTCATCGAAAATAACTAAGTTAGCGTCCATTGCTTCATATAAACTACGTACCTCATCAATTTTCCCCGTACCAACGTAATG
This sequence comes from Kurthia sp. 11kri321, assembly GCF_001534765.1. Taxonomy (NCBI): domain Bacteria; kingdom Bacillati; phylum Bacillota; class Bacilli; order Caryophanales; family Caryophanaceae; genus Kurthia; species Kurthia sp. 11kri321. The sequence continues at coordinate 221,671 of NZ_CP013217.1, read as the reverse complement.
CGAAGCTGTCACACGCTCTAAATTTTGCGTGATCACACCGACTACCTCTACATTTAATGCCTCTGCTAAATTCGCTAATTCTTCCATTGAATATTCAAAGTGTGGGTCGTGACGTAAATTCACACCAACTAATATCGCTTTTTCTATAATTTGATCCAAAAAACTTCCTCCTTCATCTACTATACGGGCAAATTACATCTACCCTTTTTTGACAAAATAAAAAAAGGACAGAGCAAACATACGCTTACTCCCTCCTTTTAAATTGATGACTAATCGAATAGAAGACGTAATTCGCCGTATATGATGTATTTAATTGCATGTTGCATCATTCAATCGAATACGAATTACCATTTCGAAAAGCCTCCCGTCCTAAAAAGTTAATTTTATCCTATCATACTGCTATTCAATTGTCCAAGCCTTCACAACTTCAATCGTATGTAGGCGTTCTTTTTCATCTGCTGATTCCACGAATTCAAAAATTGTATTATCAAGTCGTAATGTATGATCCTTTGTTGGCAATGATAATAGACGAGCCCATTGCGTTAGTTTTTGTTCAACATCATGTACATGGAAGATACATTTTTTAATCGTTAATTCTTCGTTATCTGGTTTTAACGTACCATCTTCACGCAACGTTTCAAGACGTTCTTCCATTCCTTGCTCCCATTCAATGAAGAACGGATATGGTAACGCATTCCCCACTTTTTGATCAATGAAAAGCATTTTCCAACGACGAATTTCTCCGCTCGCTGTTTTACGTTCAGATGGCAATACTCCACTTGTTTTATAGCCCATCTTTTTAAAGTAGCGATCCATCTTCTCTAAATTCTCAGAACGTAAACAAATTGAAGCAAATCCTTCACGTCCATCTACATCAAATAGTAATTGTTCGATTAACGGATGACGACTTTCTTTTGCTTTAGTTTCATTTTCGACTGATAACCATTCAATGTAACTCGACTTTGTATAAAATAACGCATTATGTGTTCCCCATTGTAGATGTTGTCCGCCTACAACAGGATGAATGCCTGATATCAATTCATTCGCTGCTACTTCTTCAGGACTTTTCTTCGTAAAATAAACGACATGATCTAATTCAAACATACAAGCACCCCTTATTTTTAAAAAGACCGTAGCCCACTAAAATATGGAACTACGGTTTGTTAGTTTGATTATACCCTATTTATCGCGGCGTAATATCTCTTTTGTCTCTTCAAATTCACGTTCAATCTCTGGATTTGGTTTATATGTCATCAGACTGACAATAATCACAATAACGAATGCCGAGAAGAAACCTGGTACGATTTCATAAAGCATTCCATGCAGTTCTTTATTTTGTCCCCATACATAAGCAACAACTGCTCCGACAACCATACCTGATAGAGCACCCCAACGTGTGATTTTCTTCCAGAATAATGTTAAAAGAATGACTGGACCGAATGCTGAACCGAAGCCAGCCCATGCAAATGCAACTAATTCTAAAATTGTATTATCTTGATCCCATGCACCCCATAACGCAAATAATGATACAACTAATACAGCTAGTCGTCCCATAAATACATAGTGCTTATCTGACGCACTTTTATTAAATACTGCTTTGTAGATATCTTCAACTAATGCTGAAGATGTAACGATTAATTGAGAGGCAATCGTACTCATAATCGCAGCTAGAATTGCGGCTAACATAATACCTGCTACAAATGGATGGAATAGAATTTGTCCTAACGCGATAAATACCGTTTCAGGATTTTTCAGTGTCAAACCATGTTGTTGATAGTAAGCAATACCGACTAATGCTGTCGTCATCGCACCGAATAAACTTAATATCATCCAGCCGATACCAATGCGACGCGCTTGTTTTGTTTCTTTTACACTTGAAATCGCCATAAAACGCACGATGATATGTGGTTGACCGAAGTAACCTAATCCCCAAGCTAATGAAGAAATGACACCTGCTGTCGTAGCAGTCGCAAAGAAGCTTAAGTAATCTGGATTAACCTCTTTAATCGATGTTACTGTTTCACCAATGCCTCCTGTTACAAATACACCGACAATTGGTACTGTAACTAGAGCTAAAAACATGATTAAACCTTGAATAAAGTCTGTATAGCTTACGGCTAAAAATCCACCGAATAATGTATAGGCAACTACGACACCTGCTACTAGTAATAAACCTGAATGATAGCTATAACCGAATGAACTTTCAAAGAATACACCGCCGGATACCATACCTGACGATACATAAAATGTAAAGAATACTAAAATAATAAGTCCTGAAGCAATACGTAATAATTTAGATGAATCTTTTAGACGGTTATCTAAGTAACTCGGAATCGTAATCGAGTTATTCGATACTTGTGTATATACACGTAGACGTGGTGCAACTAATAACCAGTTCAAATATGCACCGACTGTTAAACCTACTGCAATCCAGCCTTCTACTAATCCAGAAGCATATACCGCCCCTGGTAACCCCATTAATAACCAACCTGACATATCAGATGCCCCTGCACTTAGTGCTGTTACAGCAGGTCCAAGTGAACGACCACCTAACATATAATCTGTTAAGTTACTCGTCTTTTTAAACGAGTACCAGCCAATTGCAAGCATTGCAACCATATAAAGAATAATCGCCAATAATTGATATGTATTATCTGTCATATCATTTCCCCCTTATGTAAGAATTAGGTTTCCCTTTGTATAATAACCATTAAATGGGTATTATTGTGATGTATAAAAATCATACCATAGGGAACATAAAATGTATATTATACGTACAAAATTTCTCGTTCAAACGTATAAATAACTATTTTAAAGAAACATTTCAGTTTTTCTATATTGACTATCTAATGAACTATGCTAAAATTTAGCTTATACTTCAATGCGTTGAAGCAAAAAAGTAGAACATGACACATTTACATAGATTTTTAGAGGAGGTCACACTATGTTTCGTATTCAAGCTAAAATCGCTCCTTCTGTATTAGAAGCCCTCCTTCTAATTTTAGGAATTATTGCGATTATGAGTGTATCCATTATTAAATTTGGTGCACTTCCACATATTCCGATTTTAATTTCCATTTTGTTATTACTTATTTATGGTGCATTTAAACGGATTTCATTTAAAGATTTAGAACTCGGCATGATGGACGGTGCGCGTGCGGGATTAGGCGCTATTTTTATTTTCTTCTTTATCGGAATTTTGATTAGCGCACTGATGATGGGAGGTACAATTCCTTCATTAATCTACGTCGGTTTCTTAACAATCTCACCACACTTCTTTTTCGCGATTGTCTTTTTAATTGCTTGTGTAGTCGGTGTAGCAGTCGGTAGTTCATTGACAACAACCGCTACAGTTGGTGTAGCATTCATCGGTATGGCTTCTGCTATGGATTTATCATTAGCGATTACAGCAGGTGCTATTGTCTCAGGTGCTTTCTTCGGAGATAAGATGTCACCATTATCTGATACAACAAATTTGTCATCATCTATTATGCAAGTTGATTTATTCGATCATATTAAAAATATGGCTTGGACTACTATTCCAGCACTTGTTATTTCAACCATTTTGTTTGCAATTTTGTCGCCAACGAAAGAATTAAAACAGACGGAAGCAATCGACCAATTCAAAGAAGCATTATTAAAAACAGATTTAATTCATTGGTATGCTTTTATCCCTGTCGCACTACTTGTCATCATGGCATTTAAAAAAGTACCTGCCATTCCAACATTAGCGATTACATCATTCGTTGCAATTATTATTGGGCTGTTTATTCATCCTTATACAGCTACTGAAGTGATGTCTATTCTATACGATGGCTTCAAATCTACTACAGGTTTAAAAGAGATTGATTCCTTACTAACACGTGGTGGTTTAGTCAGTATGTTCTCAACAATCGGTTTAGTATTACTTGCGCTATCAATGGGTGGATTACTCTTTACACTAGGTATTATTCAAGCGATTCTGTTAAAAGTTGAACATTTATTACGTCGTCCACGCTCAGTAATTGCTGGAGCTGCTGGTACAGCAATCGGTATTAATACATTGATTGGTGAACAATATTTATCGATTCTATTAACAAGTGAAGCATTCCAAGATCAATTTAAAAAAGCAGGACTTCATAGTAAAAACTTAGCACGTGTAGTAGAAGATGCTGGTACGGTTGTAAATCCACTCGTTCCATGGAGTGTTTGCGGTATTTTTATTACAACTGTTTTAGCTGTTCCAACAACTGAATACTTCCCATTCGCTTTCTTCTGCTTATTATCACCGATTTTAACTGTTCTATTCGGTTTTACAGGCAAAACATTAACGTATTTAAAGTCAGACGAATCATAAGCGACTGTCATACTCCTTCTATTAAAAATGTGTTAAACTTACCCATAGTTTAAACGCATATAAAGTAGAAGGAGTTTTTATATGGAATTTCAAGAAATGTTAGAGCGTGTAACGACTTTACTAACAACCGAACAACTTATTTCTGCAACGATTAGTCAACCGCGTCAAAAATCAAATGAAGTAAAGCGCGTAAAGTTAAAACCGATTGCACTCAAAGGAATTTATCACATTCAATTCGAATATCAATACGAACGTATTTTAAAACATGAGAATGTGACACTAGACCAAGTAGCTGAAAAAGTCACACAGCTATTTGAAGACTTCCGACAGCTACAAGGTGAGTTCAAAGAAGAAGCGATTCAAATTCAATTATCAAAAAAGAATAAAGTACTCTTCAAAACGAATAAACAACAAAGTACAAAACAAGTGAACCTATCACATAACCGTAAAAAACAATATATTTTAGATCCTGATGTCCCACATCCATTCCTTATACGACTTGGTGTGCAAACAGAAGATGGCAAAGTCAAAAAACAAAAATACGATAAGTTCAAGCAAATTAATCGCTTTATTGAATTTATCGATGATTCACTTGAACACTTACCAAAAGACCGCACAATTCGTATTTTAGATTTCGGTTCAGGTAAATCCTATCTGACATTCGCGCTATATCACTATTTACACGAAATGAAAGGACTCGACTTACGTGTGACAGGTCTCGACCTTAAAAAAGAAGTCATTGAACATTGTGCTGAGATTGCACGCGATCTTCAATACGACCAACTTGAATTTTTAGTTGGTGATATTAATGACTACAATGATGAGAATGCAGTCGATATGGTCGTTACGCTTCATGCATGTGATGTTGCAACAGATATGGCATTATCGCGCGCGGTCAAATGGAATGCAAACGTCATTTTAAGTGTCCCTTGTTGCCAACATGAGCTGAACCGACAACTCGACGCTTCTCCACTCGATATCATGTTGCAACATGGTTTAGTGAAAGAACGCTTTGCTGCACTTGCCACAGACTCCATTCGAGCTGAAATTCTTCAACTTGTAGGTTATGAAGCACAGTTACTCGAATTTATCGATATGGAAAACACCCCTAAAAATATTCTCATTCGCGCTTATAAAACAGGTAAAAAACCGACCGAAGAACAACGTGCGCGTTACGATGCTTTCACGCAATTTTTACATGCAAAACCGTTCTTAGAAAATGAATTAAAAGATTATTTGTAAATGACTCGCACACCTATTTTCCAAGCGAAAATATGGTGTGTTTTTTCTATTTCACACACGCTTTCTTCCTATTTATTTATTTTGAAAGGATTTTCGAAAAACTTCTATAATTCTTCACTTTTTCGTGATACACTTTTTGAGAAATTTCTTAAAACATTCTTCTCTCTTTTTATTTATTGAAAAAGTATTGACTTTCAACTGATAATGATTATCATTGTTAGTAATAAATAACGAATCGAAAGAAGGATCATAATGAAATCAAAATCAATTTTAGCTACTATTCTTTTAGCAGGAACAGTATTAACAGCAGCATGCGGAAACACAGAAGATGCAAAAAAAGAGGATGCAACAGGTAAAACAGCTGAGCAACCTAAAACAGAGCAAGTTCAACTTGATCAAGAAGTTGCTGCTTACAAAGAATTTGCAATTGATCAATTAGACAAATTCACATCTTCTACTGAAGATTTTGTAAACGCTGTAAAAGCTGGTGATATGAAAAAAGCAAAAGAAATTTATCCAGTAGCTCGTATGTATTTTGAACGTTCAGAGCCAATTGCTGAAAGCTTTGGTGATTTAGATCCACGTATTGATGCACGTCTAGCTGATATAAAAGATGAAGGTAAGGGCGAAGAAGATTGGTCTGGTTACCACAAGTTAGAGCGCGCATTATGGGTAGAAAAAACAACTAAAGGCTATGAAAAAGTTGCAGATCAATTATTAGCCGATTCAAAAGAATTACGCGCACGTGTTGAAACAGTTGAAGTAACACCAAAACTAATGGTCAACGGTGCGGTTGATTTATTAAATGAAGTATCAACATCAAAAATTACAGGTGAAGAAGAAATCTATTCTCATACTGACTTATATGACTTTAAAGCCAATATCGAAGGTGCAGAAAAAATCTTTACAATCTTAGAAAAGAAAATTCAAGATAAAGACCCTGCACTTGCTGAAAATCTAACAAAACAATTTAAAAACGTAAACGATTTATTAGCAAAACATGAAACAAAAGATGGTGGTTTTGTATCTTACACAAAATTGAAAAAAGAAGATACACAAGCTCTTTCTCTAGCTGTTAATCAACTTGGCGAGCCATTAGCTCAAATGGGAACAATCTTGGAGTGATTTAAATGACCGAAGAAAAAAAAGATAATTTGTTTGAAAAGAAAATCTCACGTCGTCAAATGTTAAAAATGACTGGCGTGGGAGCAGCAGGTGTAGCCATCGGTGCTTCAGGTATGGGTGGTATTCTCTCTGCATTTGGTAGAAATAATGCAGTTGAAGAAGACAAGACAAACGTAAAAAATAAAGTAAAGTTTTATGGGAAAAATCAATCAGGTATTATGACGCCTTCACAAACAAATATTTATTTTGCTTCGTTAACTGTTCTTGTGAAAACAAAAGCAGAATTAGCCCAATTATTTAAAGATTGGACACCTGCTGCTGTAAAACTAATGAATGGCGAAACAGTTGGTGATGTCACAAACATCATGGTACCTCCTGCAGATACAGGTGAAGCGGTTGGTCTTGATGCGAAGAACCTAACACTGACATTCGGTGTAGGTCCATCGCTATTTAAAAAATTCGATTTTGGCGATCAAAAACCAAAAGAATTAAAAGACTTACCACACTTCCCAAAAGATCAGTTACAAGAAGAATATTCTGGTGGCGATATTTGCATTCAAGCATGTGCAGATGATCCACAAGTAGCCTTCCATGCAGTGCGTAACTTAGTTCGTATCGCAACAGGTCGAGTTTCACTAAAATGGTCGCAAGCTGGATTCAATGCCATTCCAATGAAGAATGGCAAACCTGAAACACCACGTAATCTATTTGCATTCAAAGATGGTACAGAAAACCCACGTGATGCAGCAGATGCAGATCGTGTTGTATTTATCCAATCAGGTGAATCAAAATCATGGCTTACAGGTGGTACATACCTTGTGGCACGTAAAGTTCAAATGCACTTAGAAACATGGGATCGTACAGCACTTGATGAACAAGAAGCAACATTTGGACGTCATCGTGATACAGGGGCGCCACTTGGTAAAACAAGTGAATTCGAAGCGATGGAAATTGATCGCAAAGATAAAAATGGTGAAAATGTAGTCCCTGAAACATCACATGTCTTTTTAGCAAAGAAAGCAAATGTGCGCTTATTACGTCGTTCTTATTCATATGCTTCTGGTGTTATGGACTCAACGGGGACACATGATGCAGGCTTATTATTCATTTCGTTCCAAAAAGATCCGAATCAGTTCATTAAGATTCAAAATAGTTTAGGTCGTATGGATAAAATGAATGAATATATTACCCATCGAGGCAGTGCTCTATTCGCTTGCTTCCCTGGTGTGAAAAAAGGGAGTTTTATCGGTGAAGCACTTTTTAACACGCTTTAGTTCAATCTTATTAATCTTTTTATTACTAGCAGGCTCTTATACAAAGCCTGCTTTTGCAGAACCTGCTAATAACTATAGTCATCTATTTATTTCAATTAGTGATGCCATCACGAATTCGAAACAAGGAAATGATGAAAAAGCAAAAGAAGCCATTGCCACATTCAAAAAAGACTGGGAAGCTTCTAATCGTAAAGATTCAAAAGCAGCAACTGAGGTAAATAATGCGCTTGCTGCTGCTGAAAAAGCGAAAAATAAAGAGGAACGTCTCGCTGCATTAACAGCTCTTTCAACAGGGATTGCAAATCTTGAAACAGAAGAAAATCCCGTAGATGAAAAATCAGAGCGCCAAGACGTATTAATGGCGATGACGCCTGCTCTAAATCAATTAGAACGTGCGATTCAATCAAAGAATGTCGAAACTGCATTAACAGGCTATAAAACATTCAATGCTTTTTGGACAAAGAATGAAAAACCAGTTCGTCAATTTGATATGACGGCATATGGTGAGATTGAAGTACAAATGTCGCTACTTCGCTTAGAATTAGAAGGTGACAACCCAAACTTTGATTCACTACAAAATACATTTAATACATTAAAACAAGACGTAACAGACTTTGCGAATGGTAAAGAAGTTGGCGCTGTAAAAAAAGGCTATTCACTTAAAACATTAACGGATTTAATTGATGAAGCGAATGATTACATAGACCAAAAAGAATACTCAAAAGCTTCTGCTACGATTACAGAATTCATTAAAGTATGGCCAAATGTTGAAAGTGATATTAGTACAAAAAATGCAGGTCTGTACACAAAAATTGAAAGTGATATGCCCATCATTGCTGGTAAACTAACAAAATCATCGGTGGATGCAGACGCACTAAAAAAACAATTAACAGACTTTAAACAACAAATCCAATTAGTTGATGGTGATCAAAACTATACGATGTGGGACGCTGCATTAATTCTTCTACGCGAAGGTTTAGAAGCACTATTAATTATTTTAGCGCTCGTTGCATTCTTGAAAAAATCAAATCAAGAACATATGGCAAAATGGATTTATATCGGTGCTGGCGCTGGTATTGGCTTGAGTGCCGTGGCAGCTATCTTAATGTCTACACTGTTCAATTCTGATTCTATTGCCTCAAGTCGTGAAATGATTGAAGGTTACGTTGGGCTTGCAGCAGCTGCTATGATGATTGGTGTCGGTGTCTGGATGCATAGTAAATCAAACGTCAAAGCATGGAACGCTTATATTTCAAAACAAATGAACCATGCTATGTCGAAACAATCGGTATTCGCCATGGCAGCAATTAGTTTCTTATCGGTATTCCGAGAAGGTGCCGAAACATTAATTTTCTATGCAGGAATCGCACCAAAAATGGCCACAAGTCAATTCGCTCTTGGTATTGCTGTAGCCATCGCAATTCTAGCAGTAGTCGCATTCTTCTTATTAAAAGTGAGTGCGAAAATTCCTGTACACCGTTTCTTCGCTGTAGCGACTGTACTAATCTACTTACTCGCATTTAAAATTATCGGTGTAAGTATTCATACACTTCAATTAACAGACCGTATGAGTACGAACATCATTTCAGGTTTACCTGTCTATCCGAATATCGGGTTCTATCCGACGTGGGAAACCATCATTGGACAACTTATTTTAATCGTACTAGTGATTGGTACAATCATCTATAAACGAAAAAATGAAAAGTAATATAAAAAATGAGATTCTTAATTGAATCTCATTTTTTTAATGCATATTTTTGTTCTATATAGGCGTTTAAATCATTTATTTGGCTCGTAGCTGGATGTGTTCTCGTCACACAATAAAAAAGACGATGATACGTATAATGTTCATCATATGGAATGTCTGGTACAAGCGAATCTTTCGATAAAATAGTGAGACCTTCTCCTTGCTTTAATAATTCTACAATTAAGGCATTTGAATTCACTTTTAAAATCGGTAAATAGACGTTTTGTTCTTCTAAAAAACGTTGATTGTAATAATAAATACCCGACTCTGCTTCCCTCATCAGCCACTGTTTCGCGTCCTTTTTCCCTGCTAACACTAACTCATCTTCAAAGATTGGAAAACGTCGAAATGTTTCATGCATAAGTGGTTTTTCAATTAAGCCAATATGCGCCTCATGTTGTTCCATCTGCTTCATGACATCATCTGAATTCATCTGCTTCAATTCAAAAATAATATTCGGAAAAGCATCTTGTAAATCACGATATATACGTGGCATATAATTCGTCGCACATGTATTAGAACATGCAATAACACATACTTCCTTCTTCTCTTTAATATGCTGTAGTTGTTCTAAAACATGATCCCACTCATCACGCAAATTTAATAACTGGCGATATAAATAGTCTGCTTCTTCTGTCGGGATTACTTCTTTCGGTCCTTGTCGAATAAATAGCGTAACATGTAATTCTTCTTCAAGCTTTTTCAATTGGACAGAAACTGTTGGTTGCGAAATGAACAATGTATTCGCGACTTCTGAAAAATTGCGTAATTTATATGCCTGCATAAAAATCGTAAAACGCTGAAACATATTTTCCACCCCTATTATTAATTTTTATAATAATTATGATTTTAATAATTTATTTTTATTATAATACATTTCGTTTTATAATATAGGTATCAACTAAGAAAGAGATGATTCGATGTCATTCATCAAAAAAATTCCGATTCCAATGGCTGGTCTAATTTTAGCGATTGTATCACTTGGAAACTTCATGTTACAACGCCAATTCGAAGTAGTGGGTCATATTTTCGTATGGATTGCCATATTACTAATCGCATTTTTGACACTACGCGTTGTAGTAGACTTCCAATCAATTAAACAAGAATTAAAAAATCCAATGATTGCAGCTGTTGCACCGACGTTCACAATGGCAACATTCGGTATCGCTGCATACATTCATCAATTTGAAAGTTTTGTCTTATTAGCTAATGTCTTATGGTATGGTGCGATTGTATTACATCTTGGCTTTATGGCACACTTTACCTATCATTTTGTGATTAAACATGACTTAACTTTACAAAGTTTATACCCTAGTTGGTTCATCACATATATCGGTATTGGTGTTATTACATTTACATCACCAACATTCAATTTATTAATCGGTCAAATCTTTTTTGTACTAGCGATTATTAATTACGTCGTACTCGTACCAATGATGATTTACCGTTTAATTAAAACACATTATAATGAACCAGCTGCTATGCCACTTCTAACGATTCTAACTGCACCTACATCATTATGTTTAGCCGGCTATTTAGCAATCACAGATGCGCCGAATACAGCAATTGTAGCTAGTAGTTTAATCGTTAGTCAGATTCTATTCTTTGTCGTATTGTATTTCTTACACAACATTTTCAAACTTGCTTTCTATCCAAGCTTTGCAGCGTTCACATTCCCGCTTGTGATTACAGGGATTGCAGCAACACTTGCACATGATGTTCTACAATGGCCTTACTTCCAATTTGTCGCTTATACAGAAGTGGCTCTAGCTATTGTTATTACAGGCATTGTGTTGGTACGCTACCTTGCTTTCTTATTCATTCAAAAGAAAGAAGCACCTGTTGCAAAGACTGTTAAAAAAGAAGTCGAAATTTAATAAAAAAAACATCGCTTTCAAACGCGATGTTTTTTTATTAAATACTACTTGGTACAGTTACTTTCACTATGTTTTGTAGTTGTTGTAATGTATTCTGTTGCATCATTTTGCACTGTTTCTTTCTCACAAAACTGCTTTACTTGTTTGCCCTCTTTTTCTACACCATAGTAATACGTTATATTCGGCTCATCTTTAAAAACCACTTTATACTGTCCTTGATAAAAACCATCTTGTCCTTTTTCTTTCGGTTCTACATAAATTTGTTCACGTAAATCTTTTTCTGTGTAACCTTGCTGTTCTAAATGATTCGGGACATGTTTTTCTACTATGTATTTTGTATAAGGGTTGCCATTATTCAACACAAAAATAAATAGCAGTGGTACAACAATGATACAAATTCCGATTATAATTGCTAACGTATAAAATAACTTTTTCATATAAATCCCCTCCTTTTCTATAAAATAACATATTTATACAAAAAGAAACGCATAGATGAAAAGAATCGTGCTTTTCACCTATACGCTTTTTTAGTTATTTAATCATCTTACTTGGAACAACCCATTCGTTGAATTGTTCTTCTGTTAATAGACCACTTTGAATCGCAGCTTCTTTTAAAGTTAAGCCTTCTTTGTGCGCTAACTTCGCAATTTTCGCTGCATTTTCATAGCCAATATGAGGGTTTAAAGCTGTTACAAGCATTAGTGAATTGTTTAAGAAATGTTCTAGCTTATCTTCATTCGCCGTAATCCCTACTAAACAATGCTCATTAAAGCTACGAATTGCATCTGATAATAGTTCAACAGACTGCATGAAGTTGTGTAAAATCACTGGTTTAAAGACATTCAATTCAAAGTTACCTTGTGAAGCCGCAAAGCCAATTGTTACATCATTCCCCATTACTTGTACGGCTACCATTGTGACAGCTTCACATTGAGTTGGGTTGACTTTACCTGGCATGATGGAAGAACCTGGTTCATTTTCTGGAATCGAGATTTCACCAAAACCTGAGCGTGGACCAGACGCTAACCAACGTACATCATTCGCAATTTTCATTAAGTCTGCTGCTAATGCTTTCATCGCACCATGTGTCGTTGTAATTTGATCATGTGATGTAAGTGCATGGAATTTATTTGGAGAAGGAACAAAATCAAGACCTGTTTGTTTTGAAATTTCAGCAACTACTTTTTCATCGAATCCTTCTGGTGCATTTAATCCCGTACCAACTGCTGTACCGCCAATCGCTAATTCGCGCATATGTTGTGCAGCTTCTCGAATCATCTTTTCAGACGCTTCAACCATATACAACCAACCACTTACTTCTTGTCCTAATGTAAGAGGTGTCGCATCTTGTAGATGTGTACGACCGATTTTAATTAAGTGCATAAATTCTTCTGATTTCGCTTGTAGTGTTGCTTTAATTTGCGCTAAAGCAGGTAATAAATTATGTTCAACAGCTAGAGAAGTTGCGATATGCATCGCTGTTGGGAAAGAGTCATTTGAAGATTGAGATTTATTAACATCATCATTTGGATGTAGACGTTCTTCTACACCTTTTTCAGCTAGATATTCATTACCGATATGTGCAATGACTTCATTCACATTCATGTTCGTCTGTGTACCTGAACCTGTTTGATAAATAACAAGTGGGAATTGGTCGTCATATTTACCTGCAATGATTTCATCTGCTGCAAAAGTGATAGCTTCAGCTTTCGCTTCTGAAAGTGTTCCTAAATCAACACAAACTTTTGCGACTGATTTTTTCAAAATCGCATATGCATGTATAAAAGTAATTGGCATACGGTCTGAACCGATGCGGAAATTTTCTGTACTTCTTTGCGTTTGAGCGCCCCATTTACTATTTGCTGGGACTTTGATTTCTCCCATAGAATCATGTTCAATACGATATTCCATATTGTTCATCTCCATTTCTTCAATCTGTACTACTCTTTTATCATAACGCTTTTAAGAAGTTTTATCTTGCCATTTGCTTGAAGTAAGTCGAAATGGAACGCGAACTAGTTTTTAACTTACTTTTTGTAACCTTTATAGATTTTTGCCTACTTTTATATAAATTCTTCCTATTTAAATAAACAACTGTTTCTTGAATACGTACCACATCAATCTATAAGCCGTATTTCCCTAAATATGTATGTTACAAGATTGTAAATTTTATTAAGATTAATTGCTTTTTTTATACGGTATTCGTTTTGAATTTGTTATTATTATAGTTGCGTTTAAAAACTTATATGGTTGTTTCAAACTAGGAGGATTTACATGTTCAGCTCAAAAAAAGAAGATCCATTCTTTGCCGCACTTTATCAAATTGCTGAAAACCTAAATGCTGCATCACACTATGCAGACGATTTTCGCATCACAAGCATCGCTGATTTAAAGGAACTTAGCGTTACACTAAAAAAATACGAAACAGATGGTGATAAACTGATTCATCAGTTAATCCAAATGTTAAATAAATCATTTATGACGCCAATCGAACGTGAAGATATTTTAGAGTTAGCCGTTCGTATGGATGATATTTTAGATGGAATTGAAGGATGTATTGCACACTTTGAGATGTTCTCGTTAACAGAAGTAGATGACTACATGCGTGATTTCTTAAAGTACATCACACTTAGCACAGATGAAATTGTCGCTGCGATGAAACATTTATTAAATCGTAAATTGTTAAACATGCGTGAACACGCAATTGTTATTAAAGACTACGAACGTAAATGTGACGAGGTATTACGTACATCAATCAAACAATTATTCTCACATGAAAAAGATCCAATTCGTATTACACAATTCAAAGATATTTACGAACAACTTGAAGAAGTAGCTGACTACTGCCAAAACGTAGCCAATGCGATGGATACAATTATCATGCGTAACGCATAGGAGATGTCGAAATGGATACTGTATTTCTATTAACAATCGTCGTCGTCATCGCTGCACTTACGTTCGACTTTATCAATGGCTTTCATGATACTGCAAATGCCATTGCTACAGCCGTTTCTACGCGTGCATTATCGCCTAGAGTGGCTGTAACAATGGCTGCTATAATGAACTTTATCGGTGCAATCACTTTTACAGGTGTGGCAACTGCAATCGCTAAAGACATTGTAGACCCATTTGCTTTAAATCATGGTGTCGTTATCATTTTAGCAGCATTAATTTCCGCGATTATTTGGAACTTGGCAACGTGGTACTTCGGTATCCCTTCTAGTTCATCGCATGCTTTAATTGGCTCACTTGCAGGTGCTGCCGTCATCGCTGGTGGTATGGGCGTTATTAATTTTGAAGGTTTCCTTACAATTATTAAGGCGTTAATTCTATCACCATTCATGGCAATTATTTTAGGATTTTTAATGATGTCTCTATTCAAGGTCATCTTTAAAAATCGTAACTTATATCGCTCAAATAAACGTTTCCGTCATGTACAGATTGCGACTGCTGCACTTCAGTCTTTCTCACACGGAACAAATGATGCACAAAAATCAATGGGGATTATCGCTCTTGCCTTAATGTCTGGTGGCTATTTATCAGCAGATGCTGGCGTACCAATGTGGGTACGAATTGCTGCAGCAACTGCG
This sequence comes from Kurthia sp. 11kri321, assembly GCF_001534765.1. Taxonomy (NCBI): domain Bacteria; kingdom Bacillati; phylum Bacillota; class Bacilli; order Caryophanales; family Caryophanaceae; genus Kurthia; species Kurthia sp. 11kri321. The sequence goes on along the minus strand of NZ_CP013217.1, from coordinate 206,480 downwards.
ATGGGTCTTGGTACATCAATTGGTGGTTATAAAATCATCAAAACAGTTGGTGGTAAAATCATGAAGATTCGTCCAGTAAACGGCGTAGCAGCTGATTTATCTTCTGCTTTAATCATTTTCGGTGCAACACAAATTCATTTACCGGTTTCGACAACACATGTCATTTCATCTTCTATTATGGGTGTAGGTGCAGCGCAAAATGTCAAAGGCGTTAAATGGGGTGTGGCGCGAAATATCGTCATTACATGGATTATTACACTGCCAATTTCAGCAGCACTTGGTGCATTAATCTTCCTATTTTTCAATCTATTCTTATAAAAGTCTACTCACAAAGAAATTGCGCGATGGCGTAATTTCTTTTTTTGTTGCGAGCACTCGACTTATTTTGTTCCGTACTTTTTCTGTTTACCAAATAATTCTCGAAAATACATCTATTCCTTTTAATCTTCTAAAACGGTAAAAAAGTGATTTCTTTTATTCGTATTCCTTTTTGAAATTTTGTAAACTGAAAACAAAGTATGTTAGAAAGGGTGTCACCATGGTTCGCTACTCACAATTTATTACGAAACATGCGAAAAGCATTGTCGCTCTCTGGGTGATTTTTATCGTCATCAGTGCTTTCTTCGCAGTCAAAATCCCCGATTATTTAAAGGGTGACGGCTTCAAAGTAGATGCTGAGCATCAAGCTGTCATGAAAGAACTAAACAAAAATTTTGATGTACCTGCCGATTCTATTCTTGTTGTTTTTAACGATGTATCTGATAAGAAAATTAAAAGTACATTGGATGAATTAAAAAAAGAAGAGCCTGAAATTGACTCCATCATTTCACCGCTCAAAGAAAAAGATCAATATTCTAAAAACCTGTCGTATGCAGTTTTAAACTTTGATGAAAGTTCTCAAGATTTAGGTCCTATCGTAGAACATGTTCGTAGTCTCACAAAAGATGACAAAAATATTGAATATACAGGTGGACCTGTCATTTCAAAAGATATGAATGAAGCGAGTCAAAAAGACTTAATGCAAGCAGAATTAATCGGTTTACCAATCGCAGTCATTGTTCTACTATTAGCATTCGGTTCTGTTGTCGCTTCGATTCTTCCTATTTTAATCGGGATTTCTACGATTATCGTGACATTCTTTGCAATGGTAATTATCGGTGATTCTGTTTCGCTGTCCGTCTACATTTTAAATATTATTCCGATGCTCGGACTCGCCTTAAGTATTGACTTCTCGCTACTCTTCATTAATCGTTATCGAGAAGAAAGACAACGGACATCTGTCGAGCATGCTGTTCAAATCGCGATTCAAACAGCGGGTAAATCCATTATCTTCTCTGCTATTTGTGTCATGATTGGTCTAGCCGCGATTAGTGTTATTCGCGTCGAACTATTTGAAAATATCGCATTAGGTGGTTCAGTTGTTGTATTCTTCGCTGTTTTTACAGCTCTGACATTATCTCCAGCAATTTTAACACTACTAGGTGATCGTCTAAACAAGTGGACAATTATTCGTGTAAAACCAACTGCTACATCACGTTGGCATGCTTTCGCTTCAACAGTTATGAAGCGACCTGTACTCGTTGTCATCGCATCACTTGCAGTACTTGTGCTTATGATGATTCCGATTAAGGATATTAAATTAACAATTCCACAAATTGATGCACTACCGAAAACATATGATGCACGTGTCGCATATGAAAAATTAGATAAAGAGTTTAAATTAGATAGCCAATCAACGGTTTATGCCTTAGTTGAACGTAAAGATGGCTGGGATAACGATGGTGGTCGTAAAGAAATTCTTTCACTTCAGAAAAAACTTGAGAAAGACTCACTCGTAAAAGATGTAAAAACAGCTTTCACGACAACAGACATTAAAACAGTGAAAGAATGGGATCAAGCTAGTCAAATTCCACAGGTGAAAACGAATCTAGAAAAAGCACAGGATGCTTTTATCCACAAAGATCAATTAATGATTCCTATTACATTAAATGTGGCGGGTGATTCTTCTGAAGCACAACAATGGGCGCGTGATTGGTCAAAACCAAACTTCAAATTAGCCGGTGCGCCAAAATATAATCAAGAAATCTTCGATGAAATTTCAAATCATGTTGTTGAAGCAGGTCTCATTATTATCGTGACGACGTTCATTATTCTTTTAATCGCTTTCCGCTCGATTATAATCCCTTTAAAAGCGATTATTATGAATATCTTTGGATTAACTGCTGCATTCGGTTTACTCGTATATATCTTCCAATACGGTCACTTTGGATTAGATGCAGGTAGTATTGTTTTAATCATTCCTGTCATTACATTCTGTCTTGTATTCGGACTAAGTATGGACTATGAAGTATTTTTAATCTCTCGTATTCAAGAAGAATATGAAAAAGGAAGTAGTAACACGAAAGCTACAATTGATGGTTTAACGCAAACAAGTAAAATCATCACATCTGCGGCGCTCATTATGATTGTACTAACGGGCTCATTCGCATTTACAGATATTATGCCTGTGAAACAAATTGGTGTTGCGATTGCGATTGCTATCGCAATTGATGCAACGATTATCCGTCTTCTTTTAGTACCAAGTTTAATGAAGCTATTCGGTGATTGGAACTGGTGGTTACCATTCCGTAAAAATAAAAGAAATGCAAAATAATTAAAACGAGCCTGGGATAAAACATGTCATCTTCTCTTTTTAGAGTTCGCAACGAAAAACTGGAACCGCGCCACAGCGCGATTCCAGTTTTTCTTATGCTCATGTGGAATGTGTTTTTTACACTTATGTCCCAGGCTCGTTTATTTATTGAATCATTTTAAAAAGAACGTTCTACCCATTCTTTTGCAGCCTGTACTTCATCCATTGTTAATTGATGACCGTATTGATGCCAATACATTTTTACATCTGCTCCTGCGTCCTCTAAATAGTCTTTTAAGCCCGTTGATTGTTCAATTGGACACATCTGGTCGTTTTCTCCTGCTGTAATGAATACACGCAACCCTGTAAGGTCTGGTAGTGTCACATCTTCACGTGGAATCATTGGATGATGTAAAATTGCGCCTTTTACGACTTTTCCTATTTGGAAAAATAAGTTCGCAGCAATATTCGCACCATTTGAATAGCCAATCGCAATGACATTGTCACGATCAAAATCATACTCTTTCGCTGCTTCATCAATAAATGCTGCTAATTCTTTTGTACGTAGTTCTAAATTATCTAAATCAAAAACACCCATTCCTAGACGTTTAAAAAAGCGTGGCATACCATTCTCTACTTCGCTGCCTCGTACGCCCAGTAATGATGCTTCTGGATTCATCTCTCGTCCTAAACCAAGTAAATCTTTTTCATTACCACCTGTTCCATGCAGTAATAAAAATGTTGGGGCTTGTTCATTTGAGCCTTTTATAAATACATGTTCCATTTAAATCCCCCTCTTCATAATTATCTCGAATTCAAGATAATTATATAAAAAAAGAGCAAGTTCGTCAATGAACTCGCTCCTTCTTCTATTATTTCTCTTTTTTAAAGCCTTCTTCACGTAGATACTGTTCTGCATCTTCCTTCGTTCCAAAGCTTTCTTCTAAATTGAATGCATGATACACATTCCAAAATGGTTCTTCATGCACAAGAAGTAATTGGTCATTTTTATGGTTCTTCCAACTTTCTTCAATGACAACTTCTTCTTTCGGTTCATCTACTTCTGATAAATACATAATTGCATCTTCGATTACTTCAACTAATTGTGTTTCATCAAAGTCACGAATGTTCACAAGACCACGATCATCTGCATCATAAGCAAGTAAATCCCCTACATAGACAAAGCCATTACCATTCGGGTGTAACTTCTCTACAACAATTTTCTTCTCGTAGCGACTACCTTCAAAATGATAGTTCAAGCGATTCATTGAAATCGGTTTTTCCGTTAATTCTGGAAAGCGACGGATAATCTCTTTTTTTTCTTCAAATGTTAGCATAATAAACTCCTTTAAAATCAGTTGTTATTAAGTATAACACTCCTTATATTTCTTTGGTGACGGCTTTCCGAATTTCTAATCGACGCGCATAAATATTTTTGATAATTGCCTTCATAACTGCATAGAACGGTACACCTAACAGAATACCGAGGAAACCAGCGATATTTCCTGCTGCTAAAATAATCGTAATAACTGTTAATGGATGAATATCTAATGTTTTCCCCATCACATTCGGCGTAATCAAGTTACCATCAATTTGTTGCGCAACGAGTGTCACAACACATACCCATAATGCTTGAATTGGACTATCCAGAAAACCAATTACAAGTGCCGGAATAAAGGCAATCCATGGTCCAATGAATGGAATGATATTCATAAAGAATGCGAAAATCACTAATAATAATGCATAGTCTAAACCAATGATTAAATAACCAATGAACATCATCAGCGCAAGTAAGAAACTAATTAATAACTGACCTTGAATGTAGCTACGTAGCACTTCATTCACATCTGCAATCGTCTTCTTAACCCACTCACGACGACTACCTGTAAACAAATTATAAATACGCGGTGCAAATTTCTCATGATCTTTTAGCATATAGCCAAAGAAGAATGGAATTAAAATCAGAACAAATGCCCAGGCAACGACTTTTGAAATCACATCAAGTACAAATTTACTCGTTGATAGTGCATAATCCTTAATTCCATTAATCGCTCCATCAATCGATTTTTGAACTTGTTCTGGTAAATGCTCACGTTGGTTCACGACATATTTCGACCACTTTGTTACTTCGTCGATAAATCCAGGTAATGCAGCTAAGAAGTTATTCAGCTGAGTAGCAATTAATGGCCATACATATGATACAAAGATTGCCACTAATCCAATCAGTAGTAAAAAGATACTGAGAATACTCGACCAACGCGGGAATTTCTTTTTCTCTAAAAAACGTTGTAGCGGTTCCGTAATGTAGAACAAAACCCCACCAATTAATAAAGGTGTAAAAATCGCACTTAGAATAACAGCAATTGGATAGAAGATATGTTTAATCTCCATAAAATACTTAATAATTAATAATGTTAAAAGGAGTCCAATACCTGCTTGGAACCACACTTTTTTCGTCAACGTACATCACTCCATTTCCTGTACATATTATAGAATATTTCCACAGAATAGGAAAATCTAACATCAAAAAAATGAGAAATCGTTTTATTTACGATTTCCCATCTCATTGATTTATAATTTCGTATCATCAACATTATCTAAATATGCTTTAATCGCTACTACAACATCTTCTAAACATCCTGCTTCAAACGGAGACGTTAAATGAGCTGCCTCAACTAGCTTTGTGAAAGACTTTGAACCGCCTAAGCGACACAGTGCTAAATAATCTTTCCACGCTGCTTGATAATCCTCTCGTGAACGTTTCCAGAATTGGAATGCACATACTTGCGCTAATGTATAATCGATGTAATAGAATGGACTTGCAAAAATATGACCTTGGCGTTGCCAGAAGCCACCCTTCTCTAAATACGCATCGCCATCATAATCACGATGTGGTAAATATTTCTTCTCGATTTCGCGCCATGCAGCTTTACGCTCGTCAGGTGTCATCTCTGGATTCTCATACACAACATGTTGGAATTCATCGACAGATACACCATATGGCAAGAACATTAAACCACTCTCAAGATGTGAGAATTTATATTTCTCTGTGTCTTCTTTGAAGAATAGCTCCATCCAAGGCCATGTGAAGAATTCCATACTCATCGAATGGATTTCTGCTGATTCAAAAGTCGGCCACAAATATTCAGGCACGCCAATATGACGACTTGAATATACTTGGAATGCATGACCTGCTTCATGTGTTAAAACATCAATATCTCCTGATGTTCCATTAAAGTTAGAGAAAATAAATGGTGACTCATAATCTTCGATGAATGTACAATAGCCGCCACCTTGCTTTCCTTTTTTCGCAACTAGATCCATTAAGTTACGGTCTTGCATATAACGGAAGAATTCATTCGTTTGCGGTGACAGTTCTTTATACATTTGCGCGCCCTGTGCAACAATCCACTCAGCATCACCTTTTGGCGTAGGATTTCCTGTTGCATATGTGAATGCTTCATCACAGAATTTTAATGTATCAACGCCAATTCTTTTACGCTGACGCTCACGTAATTCTGTCACATATGGTACAACAACATCTCGAATTTGGTCGCGGTATCCCTTTACCATCTCTGCATTATAATCGACGCGGTTCATACGAACATAGCCTAACTCCACATAGTTTTTATAGCCTAACTTAATCGCCTGTGCATGACGATTCTTTACTAATTCATCATAGATGCGATCAAACTCTGCTTCATGTTTTGCGAAGAATGATGAACTGGCATCGCGTGCTGCTTTACGTGTTGCACGATCTTTTGATTCAGCGAATGGCGCTAGTTGTGCCAATGTATATGTCTCACCTTGGAACTCAATTTGAGCCGAAGCAATTAAGTTTGAATACTCTGTACTTAGTTTATTTTCTTGTTGCATCAATTCAATCACTTCTTTTGAAAAACCTTTTAGTTCATAATCTGCTAAAGAAAAGAGTTGTGAACCATACTTCTCTTCTAATTCTTTACGGAATTTTGAATTGACTAACGCTTCATAACAAGCTGTTTTCACTTCTTGTAGAATTGGACCGTTTTCATCTAAAAATTCACGCTCTTTACGGTAATATGTATCATTCGTGTCGATTGAAGAACGAATATACGCGATATTATCCATTGTTCCGTAGCGATTGCGAATAACATTCATTTCATCCAGTACTTGTTCCTGTTCTTCTACTGTTGAAGCTTCTTTAAACTTTGTTACAAGTTGCATTAAATCTTGTTTCATCTCTTCAATATCTGGTCGTGCATATTGATACTCATCAAATGTAATTGTCATGTATGTCCCTCTTTTCTATTCTTTTCGATTTTCGAAATATTTATTATATTATTCAATAAATTTTGGAAAATTGCAACGAATTGTAGCGCTTATTCTTCCTATATTTAAAAATAAAGGTTAAGAACTTATATTTTCCTCAGATTTATGCTAATCTATTTCTATGCCCAATTTTTAAAGTGAGGTGCTAGACATTGGTAGGTCGTAACGATCCATGTCCATGTGGCAGTGGTAAAAAATATAAGAAGTGTCACGGTAAGAATGCTGATGGCAATCTTATGAACTTAGTAAATGATGAATTGAATCGTCTAGAGCGTACATTCATCCAAGAGGTTAATCCTGCTTCAAACTACAAAATGAATCAACGTTATCAACAATTGCTAGGAGAACTTTCTTCTGTTTTCCCTGATTTTTTAATCAATGCAATTAACATTGAAACATCTGTATATATTGAAGAACCAGCGCAATGGCAAGCATTCATTGCAAACCAAAGTGAAACAACAATGCGTCAGCAAGTAAAAGAGATTATCCAAAATTGGCATAATCCTCGTTTCATTTTGGCACATGTTGAATCATATGATGAAAAAGTGATTACACTTTTAGATGAAGTTGATGGCAAGACATATCAAATCCCTGCAACTTCTGAAGGTAATACACCAGGCGAATGGTTATTCGGTATCGCATTACCAGACCCTCGTCTAGGTGAAAATGGCTTACTTGTGAAGAGTTCTGCTTTATTCATTCCTAAGAATGACGAAGTAACAAAGAACGCTTTATTAGAAAAGCTAAAAGCAGGTATTACAGATTCATACGAACTGTATAAAGTATTCGGTGAAAGCAATTCGCCAATGGTAGAAGAAGCAACGGAAGTTGTAGAAACAGAAGCTGTTGTAGAAGAAGCTCCGAAAAAAGAAGTGGCTGTAGCAGACGAAGAATCATCTGTTCAAACACTTGCTGAAAAATACTTAGCTGAATATAACTTAGAAGCAGCTGCTTTCTTAGAAAAACTTCAACAGTTCTTAGATTCAGAAACAGTGAAGGCGAAGAAACCAGAAACAGTTGCAGCAAGTGCGATTTTAGCTGGACAAGCAACGAACATGATTCCAGAGGGCGGCTTGTCAAAAGTAAAAGATGTTGCTGAATATTATGGTGTTTCTGCTTCATCACTTTCTAAATACCGTAAGCAAATTACAGAGTTTTTAGAAGCTTAATCAAAAAAGAGAGCTCGTTCCGTAAAGGATCGACTCTCTTTTTTTAACGCCATAATTTTACTTTTTGTAAGATAAGACCTGCGCGTTCTCTCGCGCGTGCAGTAAATTCAATTGTTTCCGGTGTAGGAGCAGCTACTACATCTACATGAAAACCAAAATGTTTTGCAATCATTTGTGCGCGTGCTAAGTGGAAGTCATTTGTAATCAGTGTAATTTTTTCTTGATTAAGTGGAATGAATTGAGATGAGAATTTAATATTTTCATAGGTGGAAGTTGATTTCTTTTCTACAATTAAGCGATGCTCTTCAATCCCTTGCTCGATTAAATAGTCACGCATGACAACTGCCTCTGCCTCGTCTTCATCATCGCCTTGACCACCAGAAACAATGAGTTGTACATGTGGATATTGTTTAGCGTATTCTGCTGCTGCATCTAAACGATTTTTTAAGGACTTTGACGGAACTGCACCTGGGTTCACTTTTGCACCTAATACGATAGCATAGTTACTTTTACCATCTGCTTTTGGTTTCGTACCTTTATTCATTATATAATCCGTACCAAGCCAAAAGATTACGCCTGATGCTATACAGCTCAACAAAGTTATCTTTTTCCAACCCATGAAAATCACTCCTATTCTATAGAATATAGAACGCTCCAATCAATTGTATGTTGCGTAATATAAAAAAAGAGGAACCACTTTCAAATATCGTGATTCCCCATTCTATATTAGGCTTGTTCTACATTATGATACACTTGTTGGACATCTTCTAGTTCTTCTAATGCATCAATCATTTTTTCAAACTGAGCCATCGACGCTTCGTCTAATTGAACTTCTGTTTGTGGAAGCATTGAAATTTCAGCAACTGTGAATTCTTCAATACCTTCTGCTTTTAACGCTTCATCTACACGCGCAAAATCAGTTGGTTCTGCATATACAATCGTTACATCGCCTTCTTCAAAAACATCACGTACATCGATGTCTGCCATGATGAATACTTCAAGTAATTCATCTGCTGTTTTACCTTCTACACCAAATACAGCTGTTTTATTGAACATATAATCAACAGAACCTTTAACACCCATATTCCCACCGTTTTTACCGAATGCTGCACGAACGTCTGAAGCTGTACGGTTTACGTTGTTTGTTAAGGCATCAACAATTACCATTGAACCATTTGGACCAAAACCTTCGTAGCGTAGTTCGTCATAAACTTCGTCTACATTTCCTTTTGCTTTATCGATCGCACGATCAATAATATGTTTTGGTACACTATATGTTTTTGCACGCTCTAAAACGATTTTTAAAGCGCCATTTGATACTGGATCTGGTTCGCCTGATTTAGCTGCTACATAGATTTCACGACCAAATTTAGCATTAATTCGACTAGTATCTTTATCTTTTGCGGCTTTCTTTTCCTTAATGTTATTCCACTTACGTCCCATTAAAATTCACTCTCTTTCAAAATTAGAATACCTAAATTGTCGACGGGTGGGCAGTTATACTGTCGCCCGACATGGACGAGCCATTAATTTACTGTAGTATTATACACCAAATTCATTCAATTGCCTATTTATCATTGTTAACAAATAAAGAGCTAATTCACTTCACTCACATGAAATCAATTAACTCTCTTTTTTATGCCTTCATTATTTCATCATATAAACGCTGATTTGCTTCCATACACAATTGATAGGTTTCTTCAAAATCACCCGTGTAATAAGGGTCTGGTACATCTTTTGGTTCGTCTATAACATCTAAGTAGCGCATAATTTTTGCATGGGTCTTACCGATTATTCGTTTCGTCTGTTCGATATTATCATGATCCATACAAACAATGTAATCGAATTTTTGCCCATCTTCTTGTACAAGAGGTCTGCTGACCATTCCATCTGTTGAAATAGCGTGTTCTTTTAACTTTTGATGCGTCCCTCGGTGTGGTGGTTCTCCTTCATGCCAACCACTTGTACCTGCTGAATCAATCACCCATCCATCCATCTCACCTTTTTGTTGAACCATCGCTCGAAAAGTAGCTTCAGCCATCGGTGAGCGACAAATATTCCCTAGACAAACAAATAAAATACGATGTTTCATATTCTACGAACTCCTTAATTCCAAGGGAAGAATTTGAATAGTACAACGCCACTAACAGCTGACTTTTTAATAAAGCCATAATCACGACTGTCACTACTATTTTGGCGGTTATCCCCCATTACGAAATAAGAGTTATCTGGCACTTTCACATCGCCTGTTACATCTTTCATCGTAAAGTCTTCTGTGAAGTTTAATCCATCCGCTTGATATTCTTTTACATGATCTTGCTCATAATCTTCTTTGTATTTTTTACCGTTAATAAATAATTCATCATTTTTGAATTCGATATTATCACCTGGTAAACCAATTACACGCTTGATATAGTAATCATCTTCCACTGGTGACTTAAATACAATGACATCAAAACGCTTAATTTTACTTACCTTACTAATAATTACACGATCATTATCATGATATGTGTTCTCCATTGATTCACCTTTTACTGTTACAGGTGCAAATAAGAAATAACGTACACCCACTGCAATTAAAATCGCAATTAGAATTGGCCAAACCCATGACATAACCTCTTTACCCTTACTTGTCTTCTTCTTTTCCTGTTCCATTTCATCACCTTAATTCTGTTATTTCGTTCTTCTAATTATGACATTTTCTCACATTCATAATCAATATATACCCCTATTTCCTATAAAAAAGACTATTCAAACGATGAATTTGTTCCGCTTGAATAGTCATGAGTTTATTATTTTAATTCTTCTAAGTGCTGTGCTGTAATGCCAAGCACTGCATAAACCTTTTGTAATGTCGTTTCACGCACCTTTGTATCGCCACGCTCAATTCGACTTACTGTTTTTTGTGTAACATTTGCACGCTCAGCAAGCTGTGACTGTGTTAGTCCTACTGTCATACGTTGTTTGAAAATAATTTGGCTTCTTTTCTCAGCCATTTTCTCTAATGCCGTTTTTTCAACCACTACATTATTTTCTTGTTCATATAACTCTACTGATACCATTACACTACACCCCTATTTTGTTTTATTTGTTGTCATTTCTCCATTCCATATGTTTCGCTCGGCTCATTTGAAATCCCCTGTATTCAAATATCACTTGCTGTCTTGTCTAATGTTGTCTTGCAATTGTGTCAGTAACTCCCCAAGTTGCTGCTCTAACAGTTGCGTATATGCTTCTCTGCCTTCTTTTCCTTTTGCATTGACATAAATAGGTTCACCATAAATGATGTAACCCTTCTTTTTAGAAAATACTTCTTTTGGTGTGTTCGGTCCTATGTATGCAGCTGGAATAATTGGCGCTTTGCTCAGCTGTGCAATCGTAATTGCACCTTGTTTCAAATTAGAAGCCTCTGCATTTCGTGTTCCACTCGGAAAAATCCCGACAATCTCACCATCTTTAATTAGTTTCATTGGGACTTTTACGACACTTGGTCCTGGATTATCACGATCTACAGGAAAAGCATGCATTTTTGTAATGAACCACCCTAATGCTTTTTGATCGAACAGTTGCTTTTTGGCCATAAAATGAATGGGTTTCGGGTAGATAGAAATTCCAAGATTCAACATATCAATCCAGCCACTATGTGTACATGCAAGCACATAACCACCATCAGTTGGTAAATTATTTCTACCGTACACCTTCACCTTATTGAATATGCCTAAAAACCATCGAACTAAAAATCCTACAACGCGATACATAATACTCTCCTTCATACGTAAACAATCTAATCGTTTATTATTAAAAAATTTATATCTTTTTACTAGTATAAACGATTCTAAATATAAAGTGCGAATGTATCAGTGAATCTGTTATCTATTTCCCCTTAATTCCATTGTAAAATAAAATGGAAAAAATGTGTACTGAATGTACAAAAAAATTTAAAATTGTTATTCAATTCAAAATCTTTATGACACATTTTCGATAAATATTAATAAAAGTTGTTATATCAATGATTATACAGCTTATGAAAACGGTAACAACATTCACTTTTTTGTAAGAAACGATTATTTTGTCCTTCTGGAGTGGAATATGTCGAATTTTTCATTACTATCTATTTAACTCCCTACTATTTACATCATAAATTTTTACCAAAAGGAATACAAGTATTTTGCTATTTTTTACAATAAAAGGGTAACCATATACGCTACGGTTACCCTTTTTTCTCCATATTATGCATAAAGTAAAATGAATTTTACGTCTTTATTTTTTTCTAACTTTCATCTGTTTGACTAAAAATCCACCACTTAAATTACTTGGCTCGTAAGAAATGATGAATGCTTTCGGCCACATTTCTAAAACGGTATTTCGTAATTTTTTTTCATTTTTACGTTTCGCAATAACCGTCATACAAATTTTTTGACCGTCTTTTCCATCTGCTAACCAAGATGTAACCCCATAACCTTTTGAGCGTAATTCATGAACAATTTCAGCATCTTCTAAATTGATAATAATCTCAAATAAAATATAACCTAGCGCTAGTTTACCTTCGATTAAACTACCAATATAAACACCTAATCCCCAACCTAGACAGTATGCAGCCATATTCCAAGGATTATCTAAATTATCAAGCACCATTGTCAAACCCATTAAGTAAATAAAGACTTCTAAAACAGATAAAATAGAGGCTGCTTTTGGATATCCTTTAATAACGAGAATCAGGCGCAATGTTGTCATGGTCATATAAGCTACGTTAATCACAATAATAAGGATAATCGTATCGAGCATAAAAAGCCCTCCTAACCAATATACGAATTGTTTTAACTGATTCCCTTAATTTCCCTTAGAAAACATATCACAATTTAGTGCGCTTTGGTTCTTGAATACGGTCTAATTTTTTTAACGTGATATATAAAATCAGTACACCGACAAGATTACAAATTGTACCCAGACTAAATATAGTCCAAAATACTGTAGCTTCTAAATTGCGCGTAAAGGCAAATGTAATACTTAAAGAGCCTATGACGACAAGTGAAATAATCCATACAAATTGTTTAAACATGGATCACACTCCTTTATGCTGTTAGTTTTCTATAAGATGCATTTCAATTTTTCGACTCGCCCGACTTCTTTTCTTTGTTAATAATGCCTTTGCAGATTTCCGAAACTCGACATATTCACCGAATTGTATATATTCTACCCGAAAACCAGCTTCTAACCAAGCAGCAGACTGCACATATGTACCACTTCTTGTATTTCCCCACCATGCTTGATACTTATATGCAGACTGTGGAAGCGAGGTTTGTAGGATTTCTTCAATTTTTTTAAAACTTAAAATTACTTGTTCCTTTTCTTGTTGTTGTAAAAATTCATGGAGTGGAAAATATTTTCCGTTTCCTTTCATTCTATAACGTCCTTTCTATATTAGGGTTCGATTTTATAATTCTAACATAAAATGAAAAGAATATTCTAAAAATTCTAAATTAATGGAAAAGAAACGTTTTACTTACAGAAAAAGGACTTCAAGTGAATGAAGTCCTACTTACACATTTATTTTTTCTTCTTTTTCTCTTTTTCTTGTTCTTCTTTTAAGAACATATTATAGAGTGGCTGTAATGAGTTTGCATCTAAGTCGATATCACGTTCATATGCATATTTTACAGCATAACCGAGTGAAATCGTCATCGTCGCTGCGACCGAACCGGCTGCAACTGAACCGGCTCCAGGAATCAACTTCACAACCTGACGGAAGATGGTTCGCCCGACACTTCCGACAACTGTAGCAATAATCATCTCTTTTGCGCGATCTTTTGTAATTGGCTTATTATATAATTTGGCTAATTTAATCATCATCGCTACTTGTAATGCTGTTAAAGGTCCAAAGTCTGCTCCTGGTAGAGGAATTGCACCGATTGCAGCAGCAGAAGCCCCAGAAGCTAAAATCCACTTTTTCGCAGTAGATGACTTATCTGCCATGTGTGTTGCCATCAGTACGTCCTTTTTTCCTTTTTCTAAAATACGCAAAATTTGATTTTGTAACATCGACATGTTCTCACCTGTACGTGAAGAAATCGGTACGACTGGATAGTTGTAAGCTGTATTATCTTGAATATATTTAACCAACTCGCCTACATCTTCAGCGGCATCAATCTTATTTAAGACAATTAAAATATCTTGATTGACTTCTCGAATTTGCTTTAACGTTTGTAATTCATAGTCTGATAGCACCGTTCCAGCAGCATTTAAAAAGAATAAGACGACATCAGCTTCTTTGAAAAACTTCAATGTTTGCTGTGAGTTTTCACTGTTTACATCTTGTAACCCAGGCGTATCCACAAAAACAATTTTGTCATGCAGTGCATATTTTTCAATCGACACCGTCTCACCTGGTTTTGCACCTACACGCGCTACTTCCCCGTCCATTAAACGATTAATTGTTGAAGATTTTCCTGCATTGACATCACCAATCATCGCAATTAAAATCTCTTGATCCAGTTGCTTATTAATTTCGGCTGACTGCTCCGCAAAAATTTTATCGAATTGCTCATCTGAAAAAGGTTGTTTTTCCATGTATTGCTCACTCCTTTTATAATGCCGAGCTATGTGACTGACTAGTTCTTACAAATTAAATACCCGCATACTCGGCTAATTCACGTTCATATTTATTTAATGACGATGCTGAAACATCAAAATACTCCGCAATCGCTTTTACCGTTGTATCGATTTTTTCGAAATAACCATGGTCATTACCGAAACGAATTGCGCCTGCTGCAATTGCGACTGGTTTACGCGCTTTTGGTTGTTTTTCAACAACAAAGTCTTGCGTCAGTTGTAGAATACGCTCTGCGTCGCGTCCCTGTTCTTCTAAGTATGCCATGATTCGATCGAAAACTTCTGTTTCAAAATCTGTAAATTCATTACCTTCAAAACCATTCTCAACAAGTTTCTTCCATAATTCCATTGAATCGCCCATTGTTTTTTCTTTAAAGAACTGTTCAAAAATCGCTGTATGATCGACTGGGAAGAAAATCATACTCGAAATCGCTAAATGACGCTGTTCATCAATTGGCAATATGAAGCAAAATACATGAACATTCTCTGGAATAGGACGTTCACCTTCGCGTCTTAGTTGCACAAGAGCCTTTGTATCGCTCTGTTCAACAATCATATAGTCGTCTTTTACTTCTTTAATTTTTCCGATTAATAAAGACGGGTGTGACCACTTCTCTAAGCGTTCTTTTAAAGCTGGGCGAATCGTATCTTTTAATACTTTTTCTAAATAGCCTGTCCAAATATCTAAGCGTTCTTCAAAGAAGAAATAGTCAATGGCAATTGCTTCTACTAATTCGATATCGAGTTTGTCACCCAGTGCTTCATTCCATTTTGCGCCTACCGCATGATATGCTTCAAAATCTTGTTTTTTTGGATATAACTCATAGAAATTTTGAAGTACACGCTCCATTTCTTCGTCTACAACAACGTCTACTGTTACTGCCTCTTTATTCGCACAACACTTTTTATATTTTTTTCCACTACCACATGGGCATGGGTCATTACGTCCAATCATTTTTCCTACTCCTTTTAAAAAAACTTTTACTGTAACACTATAACACCTTTAGAAACATTCCGCTAAACAATGAAATTCACCTTAAAGTATGCTATTTTTTTAATATGAAAAAATATATTCCGTTACTTTTATTAATCGTTATTATTTTCATTTCATCTAGTCAAAGTTATGAGCAACAATCTATCGTACCAACCTTGCAACAACTCTTACCAAATCAACCGTTCTACAACTTCTTATCACTATTTAAAATTCCCTATTGGGGAATTACAGTGTCTGTTGAAGAACGTGGTTACTATTACTTCATTGAATTTTTAGTACGAAAAGCTGCACATATGTTATCTTTCGGTGCGATGGCAATCGCCATCTATATCGCGTTATTCCCAAGAAAATATCGCTATGTATATGCGCTTATCATCACATTCATCCTCGCCTTAGCAGATGAATTCCATCAGTACTTCACAGATGGTCGCACAGCTACCATGTCAGATGTGTGGTTAGATACATTCGGTGGATTTTTACTACTGACATTATTTGTTCTTATTCTAGCGTTGATTCGTAAATGGAAATCAAAACGATAAAACACATCCTTTCGTATATGGAAGGATGTGTTTTATCGTTTAGAGTAGAAGTGTCATCAAATATTCATCATAATACTCTTGTCCTTTTTTCATAGACTTCTTTTCAATGCCTACTACTTCAAAACCTAATTTTTTATAGAGTGAAAATGCTGGTTCATTCGTTGTCACAACACTTAAATTCAATTTCTCAATATCAGGATCTTCTTTAGAATCATCAATGATTTTTTGAATTAACGCGACACCTGCACCTGTACCTCGTGCTTTTCCAGATACATACACTGCGCCAATTTGCGCACGATGCGACATTTTAATCATTTTCTCTTTTTGCAATGTAGCTGCACCAACTAACTCCCCATCTAAAAAAGCACCATAAAACTGCTCGGCACTCGAGCGTGTCACTTCACGTACGAGGTCAATTGGATTTTCAATTGCTACTGCTTCCTCATAAGACATCGCAAAAGCTTCTGGGACTTCTTGTAATGCTTCTTTTCGAAGCGCCCAGTAAGCATGTGCATCATCTTCTACTAATTTTCGTATTTCTAGCATGATTTTAGCTCCTTTAGCGATTTAAACATCGCAAAGTTTTCGACAGATTACCTTCCATCCTTTACCCACAGCTAAACCATTCTAAAACACTTTCTTTTATAAAGAACCAACCAATATATCGACATCAATTGTAATTTCATCTAACTGTAAGTCTTCGATTTTCTTCTCTTGATGCCAACCCATCGGTGTCATATGCGCAAGTAATGGGACAAGTTCTGTGGATATCTTTTTTGTCGTTGTCACGCGGAAGATATCCACATGTGGAAAACTCTCTTTAAATCGTTCAACTGTTTGACTGTTCGAGTAATCCTCTTTCTCGGATGTCGCATAGAATTGTTTTCGTAACTCTTTTAAATAGCCGCTCTGTGGAACGACTTTAATCACTTTGCCATTCGGCTGTAATAAACGCTTAAATTCCTCATAGTTCGCAGGCGATAAAATATTTAAAATGACGTCGAATTTCTTCGATGCATAGGGGCTTTTCGCTAAATCTCCTACAACCCATAAAATATCGGTATAGTTCTTTGCAGCCGCCACGATTCCTTCTTTTGAAAGGTCAATCCCTGTCGCAATCATTTCGTGTTCACATTGTTCTTTTAATTTATAAAGATGCGTTCCTTCACCACAACCTGTATCTAATACCGTCATCACTTCAGGTAAGTTCGTCAGCTGTTGTAAAATCACATCATATACATCCGCATATAACATGGCATCAAGCACTTGTTTACGCGCTTCAAATAATTTTTGATCGTACATTGATTGAACTGGATGCGTTAGTAAATTAACATAACCTTGTTTTGCTAAATCAAAGCTATGACCATTTTTACATACAAGTGTTTTTTCCTCTTGTATGTGAAATGCTTGCTCACAATGTGGGCAGCGAAATAGCTGTGCATTCTTTTGAAGCCACTGTGCGCTCATTTGTTTTTTAGATAACATTCTTCACATTCCTCTCAAAAAAAGAAGCAGAAAACGCGTATTCGTCTTCCGCAACTTTTGTTATTTTATAAGATATTCAATGATTAAACCAATTGATAATAAGAAACCAAAGAATGTATTTGTTAAAGCAGTTGATTTCATCGCCAAACCTTGTTTCATCGGGATGCCTTCGCCTTCTTTAAAGTTCTTAATTGCTGCAATCGGTTTTGGCACACTGATGAATACGAGTAATAACCACGGACTAACAACACCGAATACGACTAAACCGACAATCCACGCATACGATACGATGAACGAAATCGCCAGCAACTGAATCGCTTTTTCACGTCCTAGTAGAATCGCAAGTGTTTTACGACCACCAATTGTATCTTCTTTAATATCACGAATATTATTCGACATATTAATACCACCAACTAAAATACCGAGTGGTACAGATACTAAAAAGCTCGTCATACTCACGTCACCTGTTTGGATGAAGTAAGCAATAAGAATAAAGCCAATTCCCATACTCAGTCCTGCAAAAAGTTCACCAAATGGTGTATAAGCAATCGGCATTGGACCACCTGTGTACAAGTAGCCAATTAACATACCAATAATTCCGATGACCACAAGCCACCAACTAGAATTCATACAAATATAAATTCCGATTAATACAGATAGACCGTATAAGATTAGGGCAAATGCCAATACAGAAGATGGCTTTGTACCATGTCGTACGAGCGCACCACCAATCCCTACTGAATCAACAGTATCTAAACCTCTTTTAAAATCATAATATTCATTAAATAAATTCGTCGCAATTTGTAAAAACAAACCGCAGACAAGCATTGCCGTAAATAAAAGCCAATTAATTGGACCATCATTAAGCGCGAGCATTGTCCCTAAAATAACAGGTGCAAAAGTTGCTGTTAATGTGTGTGGACGTGTTAATTGCCACATCAATTTTAGCGTGCTAATATCTTCAATCGGCTGATTTGTTTGTTTCGCCATAACTTACTTCCTTTCGTACTTTCTATAACTCTATTATTCTACATGATTTTTCGTTTGATTGCTAAAGTTGAATTTCAACAAAAAGTTTGATACAGTAAAGGCAACTAAAGCGTACAGAAGGATTTCTAGGGTTCCGTAAACAAATTTGTTTAGACTGGTCCGAGAGAAATCCCGCATCAATTTGATGTGCCACGGAAGGACAAAAGCCTGGGAGTTTCACTGCATGATGCAGTTAAGCTCTCAGGTTTTTTTATGTACATAGAAGGAGGAATTTATAATGAAGCACTGGGCAGTTGTTGTTTTTGCTGCTGTACTCGAAACTTGTTGGGTTATTGGTTTAAAACATGCAGATACTTGGTGGGAATGGTTACTTACCATTGCCGCACTCGTTTACACATTCAAATTATTATTAAATGCAGGTGATCACCTACCTGTTGGAACAGTTTATGCTGTCTTTGTCGGATTAGGTACAGCTGGAACCGTACTAAGCGATATCGTTCTCTTTGATGCACCAATCGAATTTATGAAAATCGCATTAATCGGTGTATTACTAATCGGTGTGATCGGACTCAAAATGGTAACACCCGACCATACAGAAGGAGGTCAATCATAATGGCATGGATTGCGCTTATTTTAGCAGGTTTTTGTGAAATTTTTGGCGTTGCCATGATGAATCGCTGGCAACTTTATCGTAATTGGCAAACCATTGTAGCACTGATTATTGGTTTCGGTATTAGTTTAGCTTTACTCTCTTATGCAATGGAAACAATCCCTATGGGAACTGCGTATGCTGTTTGGACGGGTATTGGCGCTGCTGGTGGTGCACTTGTCGGTATGATTTTCTTCAAAGAATCAAAAGACTGGCGCCGTATTGTGTTTATTACACTTATTTTAGCTGCTGCTATCGGTTTAAAATTATTTTCTTAGCGTTTATAATGAGAACACTTATGAAGTTTGAAGGGGTGTTTTAATATGGAGATTTTTAAAATTACAGATGCTGCAGATTTAGAAAAGGCATTCTCAATTCGAAAAGAAGTATTTGTAGAAGAACAGCATGTACCGATTGAAGAAGAAATTGATGCCTATGACACATTAGACGGTGAATGTGAACATGTTCTATTAACAAAAGACGGTCAAGCTGTTGGTACAGGTCGAGTTCGCTTAGTAGACGACTACGGAAAAATCCAACGTGTTGCGATTCGATTAACAGAGCGTAAACATGGTTATGGTAAGGTCATCATTCAAAAACTAGAAGAACTTGCAGCAGCACGTGGTGCAACTAAAGCAAAATTAGATGCACAAGTTCACGCTATTGGTTTTTACGAAAAGTTAGGCTACACTGTTCAATCTGACGTATTTATGGATGCTGGAATTGAGCATGTACTCATGACAAAATCGCTACATTAAAAAAGAAGTCGTTTCTGTTTAGGAAGCGACTTCTTTTGTTATATTTTCTTTTTTCGGTGGTTTTATCACTGTATAAATAATCCCTCCAAAGATGAACAGCATACCGAGAATCTGCGTCATCGTTGGTCGGAAATCTAAAATCCAAATATCGAGTAAAATAGCGACTAATGGATCGACAAATACAAGTGCAGATACGAGTAATGTGGATAAGTTACGAATACTATTAAAGAATAAGTAATACACAAAACCTGTATGAATAAAGCCCGTTCCTAAAATATATAACCAATTACTCGTCGTCAATCCATGAAATACATCAAACTGCACCATTGGGAATAAGATGACAATCCCAACTATCGTTTGAACAAACGTTAGTGCATATGTAGATAAATGCTTTACCCCTCGCCCCACAAACATCGTCATCGCATAGCAAATAGCCGATAACATCGCATAGATGAAGCCCTCATTCCATAGTAAATGAAGCGAATCAACTTGTTGTACCCCTACGATTAAGATACTACCTAAAAAGCATACGACAATGGCTAAAATTGCCGGAATCGTTAGACGCTCTTTTAAAAAGATTCCGCCCAAAATCAGGACAAAAATCGGCGCTAAATTATAAATCGAAATCGCGAGCGAGATCTCCATTTCATTGAATGCTTTAAATAAAAACACCCAGTTAAATACGAGAAACACACCGCAAATTATCGTTTGAATAACTTCTTTTCGTGACCACTGCTCTGTTTTATAACTCTTCGTTATAAGCCATAAACCACCTAAAAACAATGTCGCACAAATACACCGCACAAATACCAATTCTTCTGCTGGAATACCTGTTTGAATCGTAAAAAAACCAACCGAACCGAAAATTGCCATCGAGATTGTGAGCTGAATGGCTGCTTGCATATTCATGTTGTCCCCTTCTCTCTATTCAGGAATATTCTGACTATTATACCATGAAAAAAGAGTAAAAAGCAGAATGCCTTTTACTCTCTAGATAATCGGAACCCACAGCTCAACGGATTCCTCACCTGTTTCCTTATTATATGCGTATTGCTCTAAAATCGGTGCCTTTCGAAAACGAAAATAATCCGCTTGACGAATCCGATGAAAGAAAGCAAAAGCATCATACTTTTCATTTGTACTCGTCGCAATCACATAACGTCCTGACGAGATGACAACATCTTCTGCATTCTCGAGTGGAATCGTTGAAGCACCTACAATTCCTGCATAATAAGCTGCGACGCTTAATTCCTCATGTTCTTTGGGAAAGAATACACCATACGTCACTCTCGGTACACGATGTTGTATTTTTAAAGCTTGGTTTAACTTCTTTCGTATCTCCATAATCGATGCTTGCGTTACCACATTCGTACGAAAACCGCGAATTCTAAACCCTACCTGTTCCTCTATCCGTACATACATAACGTCTACTCCCTTGGCCTTAAACTATCCATTTAAAACAATTCGTTTCCCTTTTCAACCATTTTAAAACATTATTTCTTTAAACGGAATGGAACGGTAATTAAAATAACATTTCTCTTATAAAGTAAATAGGTACGAATTAATAAACTTGATTGATTATGCAACATATTATGCCAGCCTTTTTTTACAATGAATTGTGGCACAATAACGGAAACATAATAATTTTTTTCACGTGCTTTTTTCTCCACTTTATCAATAAATTTTGTCAGTGGATTCACTAAACTACGATATGGTGAATACAGTGTAACTAAACGAATGTCTGGTTGCCACTTCTTCCATTTCGCTTCAAATGCCTTTAAATCTTCCTTATCGAAAGAAACATACACTGCTACAATCATATCGGGATTCAATGTTTTTGCATAGTTTAATGAATTACGCACCATCTTTGTAATGCCTGAAACCGGAATAATCATGACGTTCCCGTTCATCTCTGGTAACACTTCATCTGTTAACTTCAGTTGTGGACCAATACTATCATAGTGCGATTTTATACGGTGGAAGATGATGACCATAGCCGGAACAAAAATGAGAATCGGCCATACATATCCGAATTTAGTAACAAAGAAAATGGCTGCGACAGTAAATGAGATAATCGCTCCCACTGTATTGATTGTCAGTTTCCCTTGCCAGCCTTTTGGGCGTTCTCGTAACCATTTTCGCATCATTCCTGCCTGTGCCAGTGTAAATGGAATGAATACACCTGTCGCATAGAGTGGAATAAGACTCTCTGTTTTACCCTCAAATAAAATAATTAAGACAATCGCGCCAATCCCTAGTAAGACAATCCCATTGGAATAACCTAAACGGTCACCACGTACTTGGAACATGCGTGGGATATAGCCATCTTTTGAAAGATTAACAGCGAGTAATGGAAAAGCTGAGAAACCTGTATTAGCAGCCAATATCAAAATTAAGGCTGTCATTCCTTGAATAATGAAGTAGAAAATCCCTCTACCTACACTTTCCTGTGCAATTTGAGATACAACTGTCTGATGTCCATTCGGAGTTACACCGTAATAGTACGCTAGAAACACAATTCCTGAAAAAAGAAGAGCGAGTAAACCACCCATTGCTAACAATGTTTTTGTCGCATTGACAGGCTCAGGCTTTTTAAAATTTGGAATCGCATTAGAGATTGCTTCAACACCTGTTAAAGCCGAACTACCAGAAGCAAAAGCTTTTAGTAATAAAAAAAGTGTAACCCCAGCAACCGGTGTTCCAATTGCTGTATGATTCGTTGTCGGTACTTCACCATTTAGAATACGATAAATACCTACGCCAATTAAAATGAATAAAGATAAAACAAACAGATATACTGGATAAGCTAAAATCGTCGCTGATTCCGTTACACCTCGTAAATTTAAAATCGTTAAGATGATGACGAATATTACTGCCATCTCGACATTGTAATTATGAAGCGCTGGAAAAGCTGATGTAATTGCATCTGCTCCTGCTGAAACACTTACTGCAACGGTTAAAATATAATCAACAAGTAAGGCGCCACCTGCGACTAAACCTGCATTCTTCCCTATATTTTCTTTTGAGACGACATATGCGCCACCACCATGTGGATAAGCATGAATCACTTGTCTGTATGAAAAAATCAGTGCGACCAATAAAACAATTACACCGACAGCGATTGGAATGGAGTACCAAAATGCAGCTGCACCAACAGCCATTAATACGATGAGAATTTGCTCTGGTCCATACGCGACAGACGACAATGCATCTGAAGATAAAATCGCAAGTGCCTTTGTTTTACTTAATCTTTGATCCATCAACTCAGTTGACTTTAATGGGCGACCAATCACATATCTTTTCCATAAACCCATTTTTTACACTTCTCCTTCATATGTTTCAAACTCCATGATTCGCTAAAAAGAATACAAAAAAGCCTACAGGCACGAGAAATAGACCTGTAGACAAGTAATTTTTTGCCTAACAAGTTTCCATCTCTTCTCTGTAACGCTTACGAGGTTAGCTGTCGGATTCGGGCTGAGAGTAGCCCTACCTTTTTCAAAAGGATTCACCCCAAGGAATACATTTTCCTGTTTATGTGGTTCCCCCGCGTTTTTTAACTTCAGCGATTTAGAAATTTGAAACTTTTTAAATTGTGTTGTAATAATACTCCCACTTACGTCATTTGTAAATATTTAAGTTGAATTTTTTTCGTAAATTCTTAGCGCTCGATTTGCATAGTGCATCATGAGTAAGAATAAAGTAAGGGCAATTCCTACGAATAAAAATTTTGCGTCAATAAAATCAAATAATGCACCGAATAATAAAGAGCCTATCGGGCCCATGCCGACAGAGACCGTTTCAATCAGTCCAAATACACGTCCACGATAATGATCTTCTACCGAACGCTGAATAAGTACGCCAATCGGGGTATTCGAGCAAATATTCATTGCGGATATACTGAATAAAACCATCATATAAAAAACAAAAGTTAGCTCTTTTGAAAAATCGAAAAAGAGTGGAATTGCGATACTTCCAATGAACATACAAGCGAGAATAACTGCACGTCGAATGAAAATAAGTGGTCTTCGTAAATCACTACGAACAGATAAATAAATGGACGCAATCAACATTCCAACAGCACCTGCTCCTTGTATAATCCCTACATTCGTAGAAGGCATTTTTAATTGCTCTACAAGGATAAAAACAATGCCTACACTAATTGCTGAATTGAAGAAGTTTAACCAAATATTCATCCATAAAAGAGACTTCACAAGTGGTTTTTCTTTTAAATACTTTACCCCTTCTTTCATACTTTGTAGCATGCTTTCTTTTTCACGTTTTTGATGTTGTTCAAATAATGTAAAATCCATTGTGGCTTCTAAAATTAACGCGATAAAATAAGCGACTGCCATCGAAATTAAGAATACTTGCATCGAGACAAAACCATATAACATCCCCCCGATAACAGGTCCACCAATCCCGCCGATTGAATAGGAAATTTGATTAAATGATAACGCTTTTTGTAGACGCTTTTTCCCCACCATATTAGGGATCGCACTTGAAAATGCTACGCCATTAAATGCACCAATCGTTGAGAAAATAGCGGTAATTGTATAAATTGCAACAACAGATAAACCAAATAGCCATGTATGTATAATTAATAAAACAACAGATAACGTAATACCTGTCATACTCGCGACAACAATTCGTTTTTTCGGAAAACGATCCGCGACATATCCTGCAAATGGTGCAGCCAATGCACGCGGTACAACATTAAATACGATATTCGTTGCGAATGACAGTGCCGAGCCTGTAATTGATAAAATATAGAGACTAATACCAAAGCTAAATACCGTAAAACCAAGAGATGTAAGCATTTTACTAATGAAAAAAGTAATTAAATTACGCGTTGCACGCCTTTCAATTTGAAAATCCACAGATGCCCTCCTTTACTTCGGTTATCGTAATATTTTACCAGATACAGTCATTCTGTAAAGAGGATTTAGTTGGCAGACACACACTTTCCGTATTATATTGACACTATAGATGAAAAAAAGGAGTTTTAAATATGACGACTATTTTAATTGTCGATGACGACTCACGCATTGTAGAACTAGTGGAAACACATCTACTCGAAAAAGGCTATCAAACAATCAAGGCAGCAAATGGTATGGACGCATTGGATCAACTAAAAAAACATAGCTGTGACTTGGCAATTGTTGATGTCATGATGCCCTTCATGGATGGTTTACAACTCACAAAAGAGATTCGAAAAAAATACAATATCCCGATTTTATTATTAACAGCGAAAGACCAAATTACAGATAAAGAAGTAGGTTATGAAGCAGGTACAGACGATTATCTCGTCAAACCATTCGAACCACTCGAACTACTATTCCGTGTTAAAGCACTTCTTCGTCGCTATGATGTACAAGAAGATACATTACTTCGCATCGGAAATATTACGGTGAATACGAACACATTTGAAGTAACGGTCGATCAGCGTTCATTGTTCTTACCACCGAAAGAATTTGATTTACTTGTTTATTTTATTCAGCATAAAAAACAAATTTTAAGTCGCGATCAATTGATTGAACAAGTATGGGGCGCTGATTTTTCAGGAGATGAGCGTACAGTTGATGTACATGTAAAACGTCTGCGCGAACACTTTAAAGAGATTTCGCCTTTCGTTCAAATTAAGACGATTCGCGGCATTGGTTACATGTTGGAGGAAACAGAATGAAATCGCTCTATACAAAATTTGTTGTTTATACAGTAGCGATTATGATTGGTAGTGGTGTCATTGCCTTTCTCATTTCAAATGGTTATTATCAACAAAAGCTAAAGCCAGTAAATGATGCAAAGAATACACGAATTGCACTCGATATTGCAGAATTTGCAGATCGTCATCCAGATATGAACTTAACCGAATATCTCGAAAATACAGCGGCAGTTGGCTATCAATTTTACCTCGTAAAGCCTGATTTAAAAGGTGAATTTTTCGGCTCAGATTTCCGTGAAAAAAATCTAAGTAAAAAAGAAATCGAATCAGTTTTAGACGGTAATATCTTTCATGGTATTCAAAACTTCCCTCAATCCACCTTTGTTACAGGGTTCTTTGCGAATGAATTGCAAAACTCGATTGGTGTTCCTTTAAAGCATGACGGCAAAAACTATGCACTCTTTATTCGCCCTGATATTAAACTACTCTTCGGCGAAATGCATATTCTCTTTGGTATTCTCTTTGTTCTCACGATTGCACTTAGTATTGTTTTTGTATTCATTAGCACAAAATATTTAGTGAAGCCGATTCGCACATTAACATCTGCAACACAACAACTCGCTAATGGTAAATTTGATGTAGCATTGAATGTGACACACCGCGATGAAATTGGACAGCTTGCAAAAAGCTTTACACATATGGCAGAACAACTTGAAAAAAATGAAACCACACGTAAAGAATTCATCTCCAATGTGTCGCATGATATTCAATCACCATTATCTAATATCAAAGGCTATACGAACTTATTAGAAAAAGAAGATTTACCAGAAGAACAAAAGAAACAATATATCGAAGTCATTAACCGTGAGATTACACGACTATCTGAACTAACGAAACAACTTCTTCTTCTCACATCGCTCGATCAAAATAAATCAATGATTCAACCAACTGAAGTTGATATTGCGCAGCAAATTCGTTCACTCATCAGACAGTACCAATGGCAAATTGGCGAAAAAGGATTAATGGTCGGTTACACACTCCCTTCTTCTTGCGTCATTGAAGGCGATGCAACTTTCCTAAATACCATTTTCGATAACCTTTTAACGAATGCGATTAAATATAATGAAGAAGGTGGGCAGATTGATGTTTCGCTTCGTGAAACAGACTCGCGTGTTATTCTACAATTTAAAGACACTGGAATTGGTATGACAAAAGAACAGCAAGAACGTATTTTTGACCGTTTTTATCGTGCAGATACTTCACGCACACATACTGTTACAGGAACAGGACTAGGTATGGCGATTGTGAAATCAATGGTACAACTACATCATGGCTCTATTTCAATTGATAGTGAGTTAGATGAGGGTACAGTCTTTACTATTTCATTACCAAAACAACTAAAATAATCAAAGAAGAAATCGCTTCATCGAGCGGTTTCTTTTTATATTCCATTTTTTACCTCCATTTATTCATATTCTATTCATATTCCGACCGTATAGTAAGAGTATCAAGAAAAACGGGAGGAAAAAATTATGTTTTCACTATCACTAAAAGAAATTAAATTCTTTAAATTACGTTATATCCTCATCGGGTTTATTTTATTCTTCGTTGCAGCACTTGTATTTATCATCAGCGGCTTAGCAAATGGCTTAGCGAATGATAATGCTTCATCGATGAAAAATATGAATGCTGTTTCGTATTATGTTTCAAAAGACTCCGATAATCGAATGGATCGTTCACGCTTTACAGCTACTGACGTTGAAAAGATTAAAACGAACGATGCACAACCTTTAGGTATTCAAATGATGACACTAAAGGATAAAGAATCAAAAGAAAAACTAGACGTTACATTAATGGGAATTAACCCTAGTCAATTCTTAATGCCAACTGTTGTAGATGGCAAAACCATTTCAAACACATCAAATAATGATGTCGTTGTTGATAAGACATTAGAAAAACAAGGCGCAAAAATTGGTGACAAACTATATGCGGAAAACTCAAAAACAACATTAACAATCGTCGGTTTTACAGAAGACCAAACATATAGTCATACACCAACAGTGATTATGAATACAGACACATGGTATAAAATCTTCGGTGGCAAAGAGAATGCTGGATTTAATGCAATTGCCCTAAAAAATGATAATGCCACAACAAAAGCAGATGTGAAAAATGCAGTTGCTGACGGTAAATTCGTTCCAAAACAAGACCTAATCGATACAATCCCTGGTTATAGTGCTGAACAAAGCTCATTAATGATGATGCTTGCGTTCTTAATTGTCATTGCGGTATTCGTACTTGGTGCGTTCTTCTACATCATGACAATTCAAAAAGTAAATCAATTCGGGATTTTAAAAGCGATTGGCGCAAAAAACAAATTCTTAATCGGTTCAACAATGCTACAAGTACTTGTATTATCTGTTGTCAGCATTGGCTTAGCAATTGGCTTCGCATTCGTTTTACAACAAATCATGCCAAACGGAATTCCATTCGTCTTTGACTTTGCGTTAATTCTAAAATTCGGTGGCGCATTACTTGTTGTTTCACTATTAGGTGCTTTATTCTCAACAACAAGTATTGTGAAAGCCGATCCACTACAAGCAATGGGGAGAGCTGAATAATGAATACACCATTACAACTTGTCAATATTCAAAAACATTTTAAAGATGGCGATAACGAAATCGAGATTTTAAAAGACTTAAACTTGAGCGTAGAAAAAGGCGAGTTTGTCGCAGTTGTCGGTCCATCAGGTTCAGGGAAAAGTACGGTATTATCCATCGCAGGTGCTTTACAAAGTGCCGATGGTGGTGAAGTCGTAATCAACGGTCGCGATATTAACCAATATAGCGATAAAGATAAATCGGACGTGCGTTTAAAATCAATCGGCTACATTTTCCAAGCAGCTAATCTTGTACCATTTTTAAATGTGTACGATCAATTAAAGCTTGTGACTGAACTTGCAGGTGATTGGAATGACGAAACGAAAAAACGTGCAGATGATTTACTAGAATCAGTTGGTTTAGCAAATAAAGCGAAAAAGACAGTTCAACATTTATCAGGCGGTGAAAAACAGCGTGTTGCAATCGCACGTGCTTTCATGAACGACCCTGATATCATCCTTGCCGACGAACCAACTGCAGCACTTGATGCCAATCGTAGTAAAGAGATTGTTGAATTAATCGCTAAAGAAGTTCACGATAAAAATAAAGCAGCCATCATGGTAACACATGATGAATCTGTCCTTCACTACTGCGATAAAATTTATGAAGTACATGATAAAAAATTAAGATTACGTAAATAACAAAAAGAGCCGAATCCATTATTTCAAAATGGGTTCAGCTCTTTTTTCATTCTTGTAAAACATGTTCATCGATTTGTTTCAAGTGATAATAGATGCCTTGTTGTTCAATTAAATCTGCATGTGTACCTACTTCTGCAATACGTCCCTCATCCACTACAAGAATCTGGTCCATCTGTTCCAACCCTTGTAGGCGGTGGCTAATCATGACAACCGTTTTCCCTTTCGTTTTTTGAATGAGTTTATGATGCAAACGTTTGGTTGTTGCAGGGTCAAGTGCAGAAAATGGCTCATCTAGTAACCAAACAGATGTATTTTTCAGCCACATGCGACCTAGTGCAAGTCGCTGCTTCTCCCCACCTGATAGGTTTTCGCCATGCTCTAACACTTGCATGTTTAAATCAAAATCAAGTTCCATCTCTTTTAATACATAGTCTAATTCTTCGTCTGTCGCAATTGGTTTTGCGATACGTAAATTATCACGAATTGTACCATAGAAGAAGTGATTTTGTTGTAACAATACCGTTGTCTTCTTCCATAAATCTTCGGATTGAATTTCTTCAAGCGGTTGTCCTGCAATTCGAATTTGCCCACTTGTTGGGTTATAGAGGTCGAGCATCAATTGGAAAATAGTCGATTTACCAGAGCCACTCGCGCCGACAATCGCTGTTCGCGAACCTTGTAAAGCCATAAATTGAATGTGTTGTAATGTGTCTTCAGCTTGCCCTTCGTATCGAAAAGATACATCTTGAAAAGCAATTGAAAATGGTTGCTTTTTAATAAATGTACCAACATCTGTTTCTTTACCAAAGTCCTCTTGTTCAATCATTTGTAAACGGGTCATCGCTTGATCCGACTCTTTCTCAAATGTAGGAACGAGTGCCATTGGAATCGCTAAATCAAACACCGTCAATGTAATTAACACGAGCATCGCTAAATATAAACCATTCAATGAACCTGTTGTCACAAAGTATGCACCAATCACGAGTACCGAAGCGACAGTCAGCATGGATACGAATGCATTGAGTGCTTGGTCACGAATAAGTGCCTTACTCTCCTTATGCTGTTCCTCTGCATAGGCATCCGCAATCGCTGCTACTTCATCCATTTGTTCATGTAATGTATGACTAATCGTTAAATCTCGATAGCCATATAAAACTTCCGTCATCTCCGTTGAAAGTGCCGCACGCTTTTCTAGCTTATGTTGCCCTACTTTTTCATGTCTTTTCGTTCGTAGTGTAGGAATAACAACTGCAGTTAAAATGAGACTGACTAGAATAACGAGCGCAATCCATACCGAGTAAAACATCGTAAAGAAAATCGTACAAATAAAGACAATTGCCAAAACAATCGGTGGATAAAATACTCGTAAAAAGAAATTTTGAAGTGACTCTACATCGCTGACAATACGCGATAGTAAATCACCACTACGATATTTTGTGAAGATACGTGGTGCTAGTCGTTCGAGTTGGTCATAAAAGGTCATACGAATATTACTCAATATTTTCAACGTACCTTCATGTGAGATAACTCGTTCAAAATAGCGACTTACTGATTTTGTAATGCCAAATAGTTTTAAACAAGCTGCTAAAATTAAAATAACGTAAAGTGGTGGTTTTAAAGAGGCTTCCGAAATGATATATCCACTCATCGCAAATAGCCCTGCAGCTGTAATACCACCAATACTTCCTAAAAGAATGGAGATGAGAACAGCTTTTCTTTCTTGCATGACTAAATTAACAAGTACCTTCATGTCGCTCGCCCCCTACCATTTCACGATAAATCGCACTCTTTTGAAGTAATTCCTGATGTGTACCTGTCTGTTCAATTGTTCCATTATGAACGAGTAGAATTTGATCTGCTTGTTGAATCGTATGCAAACGATGCGCCACTGTAATGACGGTTCGTGTTTGTGCTAATTCATCCATTACACGCTGTAACAATTGTTCTGTTTGCACATCTAAGCCCATCGTCGGCTCGTCAAAGAAGACAATTGTACATTGTTTATAGAAAGCACGCGCAATCGCTAGGCGCTGCTTCTCGCCGCCCGACATACCGCGACCTGCTTCGCCTACTGCTGTATGCATACCATTCGGTAATGTCGCAATCCAATCGCCTAATTGAGCCTGTTCAATTGCTCGCTGAATGGCTACTTCATCACAAGCACCTTTCTTCATTTGAATATTTTCTGCAATCGTTCCCGTAAATAAATACGGATGTTGTGAAATATAGGCAATCTGCTCAAACCAAGCATCTTTCGAGACTTCTTGACGCAGCTTCCCATCGATTTTCACATGACCTTCTGTTAATTCATATACACCAGCCAGAATGTTTAGAAGCGTCGTCTTACCCTGTCCTGTGGGTCCTACAATCGCTGTTCGACTATTCGGAGGGACTTTCACATTCAGTTGTTCTAATTTGAACGCATCACCATATTGAAAAGCACCCTGTTCAATCGCAATACTTGGTTGTTGTTCAAGTGACTGTGTCCCCCATTTTACTGGCTCGATTGGACGCTCTAATTCCTCTTCTAAAATTTCAGCTGCAGCCATAGAACCACGCCCTGAATGGAATGCACTACCTAAGTCTTTAATCGCATTATAAAACTCAGGGGCAATCGCTAAAATGAAAAATGCAGGGGCAAATGTCATCGTTTCAAATGTAATCATTTGATACGCAATTTCGATGGCAACTAGTCCAATTCCAAGTGTTACAACTAATTCAATGAAAAATGTCGAAGCAAACGCAACTTTTAAAATACTCATCGTCGATGTTTGAAAAGCACGATTATTCTCAGCTAGTTCTTCGCGTTGTTGCTTCCCTTGACCAAATAATTTTAATGTTTGTAGTCCTTGTACTAAATCTAAAAACTTCCCTGAAAAAAAGGTCAGTTCTTTTAATTGTCGTTCTGATTTTTTTTGCGTTTGTAAACCAACAATAATATACGCAACCGGAATAAGCGGCGCTGTACATAAAAGAATCAACCCGCTATAAATATGTGTCATAAATACGGCTATTAATAGGATGAACGGTACGAGCATCGACTGGATCACTTGTGGCACATAATCTCGGTAATAACTTTCTAACTGGTCAATCATCTCAATTAACATTGTCACTTTGCTACCGGTCTGTCCTTTGACGGATATCTGAAGCGGGTCTTGTTGCCACTTTTTAAGCAGTGACTGGCGGACACGTTTTTTCACATTCGTTGATAGACGGACACCTAATTGGCGATTTACACTCGTACAAATAACACGAATAATAATCGCACCAATTAATACTGCTATATAAGGAAATGTCGCTGAAAAAGCAGACTTTTTAATAAACACTTCATTGACAATTTGAACAATTGCATAAGACTGCGCAATAATTGCTAACCCTATACAAATAGAAAAAATAGCATTCCCTACTAAAACACCTTTTTGTCTCATTGCCCATTTTTGTAGCCATATCATGAAATTGCACCTTCTCTCTTAATTCCACTATAGAAGAATTTATTATGCTTTTCTTGTTCCAATACCCTTTTCTAGACAGAATTACTTTTTCATTCACAAAAATTACATCGCTTCTTCACAAACGTGAAAAGTTTTTGAAGTTTCGTCATAATTTTTAGAATGAGAGGCGAATGATTCGATTCCACAACCCAATGTCCCGTTCCGCCGAACCAATGTCTCGTTTTGTTGAGCGAATGTCTCTTTCTACAAACCAATGTCCCATTCCACACTCCAATGTCCCATTTCTCCGAGCGAATGTCCCGTTCCGCCGACCCAATATCCCCTTTCGCTCACAATAAAAAACCAGCATAATGCAAACATTATACTGGTCCGTTACAGGGCTTATTCATGCCATGTGTACGTATAGAGTTGTTTTTTCTCTTGGATTGCTAAGAAATAGTCCTTACCATCGTTTTTCGCACGATAATATGCATAATCTCCTACTTCAATTGTTGGTTCATGATCCTGTAAAGATTTTTTCATATCACTTTTCAAACCTGTATCAATTGCATCCTCTTTAAACTTATTTAATAGCTTTTGATAATAAGCTTGGTTCTCTGTCGTAACTTCTTCCATCTCTGTATTCGTCATAGAGGGTATTTTATCGTATTCATATAATGTAACCCATTGCCCACTTCCTGCTTGGGCTAATTCATGCGCTAGAATGGGTGATTCCGCAGTTGGTGGTGGAATCGTCACGCCCCATTCTTGTTTATATGCATCTACAACAACTTTCGGATCCATACCGCCTTTTCCAGTCAAAATGTATAGAGAAGCTGTAACCAAAATAATAAAGAGTAAGATAAAATAATATTTCTTTTTCATGTAGAATCTCCCATAGTAAGTGATATAGTAAGATTATCAAAAAATAGCGTTCTATACGAATGAATACTGTAAAATATGCAAATTTAATGTGCGACCTACCATGCGAAGTTCAGTATCGGTATAGCCTTGTTTTATATACAAAGTACGCGCACGTTCATTTCCTTCATCCAGTGTTAAAATAATACGTTTAATATGTGTAAAATTCTTTTGCACATAGCTTGGAATTTTTTCAAGAATTTTTGTCGCATAGCCATGTCCTTCATAACGAACATCTGTTGAAAAAGAACGTAATAAAATATCATGTTCGATACCTAAAAAAATCGAGAGGGCCTTTCCCCTCATGCAAAACAAAAAATGTTACAAATAAATCCTCATCCATCGCCAAAATAGAGTGCCTCTCGCAGTCTTCTATTTTTATAACTTCACGTGGTGAGGCAGTGTAAAGCAGTTGATCTTCTGTTAGTAAATAGTTTTGAATACGTGGCTCATCTTCAACCGTAAATTTTTTAAAATACATACATTCATCCCCTTTTCTTCATTTTACAGAAAGAACGCTTGTTCGTAAATTTTAAACTATAAAAAGAGGTACTACATTTATGGAAATCATCACAACTCAATTAATCTTCATCGCGATTTTCATTTTGATGATTCACTCAATTGAAACACTCGCTTATGCAGTTCGCTTATCTGGCGCGCGAGTTGGCTTACTTGCCTCGGCACTCTCATTATTTAATATTCTTGTGATGGTGTCACGTATGGCAAATATGGCGCAACAACCATTCACAGGAAACTTACTCGATGAAGCACCTCAAGATGACGGTTCTTTTTTAGAGACACAATTTCGCTTCATTATCGGCGCTTCAACAGTTGGCACACTTGTAGGTATTCTTCTACTTCCAACATTTATCGCGGTATTCTCACGAGCAATCATCCATTTAACAGAGGTTAATGGTTCAGTTGGTGCACTATTTAAAAAAGGATTTACAGAAGGTTACTTTCGCCGCAGTTTAAACTATATTCGCTTACCCAAACGAAAAGACTGGCAAGAGATTGAATGGAAGGATGCACCGTATCGCCTATTCTTTATTAATATTTTTATTACAGCCATCTATACGATTGGTGTCTTATCTGCTTTATATGCGGCGCTCTTAATGCCCAGTCATAGTGCAACTGCTACAATGGCATCTGGACTGATTAATGGTGTAGCAACAATCCTTTTAATTATTTTTATTGACCCAAAGATTTCTGTCATGGCGGACAGTGTAATCCGAGGAAAAGGTCGTTATAATCAACTGAAAACAGCAAGCATTTTTATGATTACATCAAGATTAATCGGTACTCTAGTAGCTCAATTATTATTTATTCCTGGGGCAAAATATATCGCTTGGTTCACAACACTCCTCTAGGAAAGGACATATATTGTCTATTTCAAACGTAAATTTAGTTGTATTTTTCAATAAATCTGATAAAATACGAATGGTCATTTGAAAGGGGTGTCAGCCATTGACTTGGGAGATTTTTAGTGTCGTCGGAACGATTGCTTTTGCAATATCTGGTGCAATTATCGCTATGGAAGAAGAATATGATATTTTCGGCGTTTACTTACTAGGAATCGTCACAGCTTTTGGTGGTGGTGCAATCCGTAACGCATTACTTGATATTCCTGTTTCTGCACTTTGGGAACAAACTTCATTATTCCAAATTGCGCTTGTATCTATAACACTCGTCTTTTTATTTCCCCATAAAAGTATCGCGCATTGGAATCGATGGGGGAATTATTTTGATGCGGTTGGTCTATCTGCATTTGCTATTCAAGGTGCCTTATATGCCGTCCACCTAAATCTACCTGTAGCAGCGGCTATCGTAGCAGGTATTTTAACAGGTTCTGGCGGTGGGATTATTCGTGATTTACTAGCAGGGCGTAAACCACTTGTTTTAAAACAAGAAGTATATGCCGTCTGGGCTGGAATCGCTGGTTTAATTATTGGACTTGAGTGGGTAAAAGCTGATTGGGCGCTCTACACATTATTTGTCGTCATCACGATTTTAAGAATCATTTCATATATTTATAAATGGACATTACCATTTAAATCGTTAAAACCAACGATTGTAAAATAAAAAGCTAGGTTGTTTTCGATGATTCATCGAACAACCTAGCTTTTATTGTATAATTTGCTGCCAACAAATCACTTTTTCTTCAAAAGATTTGACGTTTTTACCTGGAACGGGACTTGTTGAAGGCATAAGCATGTATGAAACTTGCTCTGAAAAAGTATGTTTAAAATACTTCAAAAAAACACGTTCTGCTTTCCCGCCATTAAAAACAATACGTTCAACATTCGGATAACGAACAAGCAACTGTTCAAAATCATTTGGCACTTCTTGTTTAATAGCTGAATCTAGACTTCCTATACGCTCACAAGAAGCAATCGCATCCCATAATCCAATCTGATTGTCTAATAACCATGCAATCTTTTTATCATATGTAGATGGTACATCTTGCTGTAAAATATGCGACATAATTCCCCAAAAATGATTTCGCTCATTTCCGTAATACTGCTGCTTCTCAAGAGAAATTTTCCCTGGCATCGAACCGACAATTAATACTTTCGTCTGTTCGTCAATAACAGGTGCTAGTACATTATTAATTTTAGCCATTAAAAGCTTGTTTTAGCTTTTCAAATTGTTCTTGAAGAGCTTCTAAATCCGGTTTTGATGCTTTTTGATCCGCCTTCACATTAATTTCATAACGTAATTTTGAATAATGTTCATCAAATTTTGCAACAGCTTGTTGGAAATCTTTTAATGGTTGGAATGATTCAAATTCCGGATCCATAAATGTATACACTTGGAATGAATGTACACTCGCACTAAAATGTGAATAGTTTTCCATACCTTTTTTACCTGTTGGCTCACCTTTTTGAAGCGCTACTGCATTGTCGATGATACTTTTAGCCGCATCAATTAATAATTGTGTATTAGTTGAATCCATATGTTACCCAACTACCTTTCTTTTAATCAAATTGACTTCTCTTACCAATTGTAGCATATCGACGCAAATTTTTTATATGTAAAACACTTGATTAAATTTGAACATTACAGCCCCTTTCAACTAATATATCCAGCCAAGGTGGAACATCTTCAATTGGATTATCACGTAAGTCAAGTTCTTGTAAATTCGTTAGTTGTAATAGCTCAGATGGAACCTCTGTTACTTGATTGCCTCGCATATTTAATACTTTCAAAGCCTGACATTTAAACATCTTACCAGGGAATCTTTTTAATTGATTCGCTTGTAAATCGAGTACTTCTAAGCTTGAAAAACTTGGCGTAAAATCCTGTATCTCAGCAATTTGATTATATCCTGCATAAAATTCTTTTAGATGAACAAGTGTATAAAATGAACGTGGAATTGTCATAATTTGATTATGGTCGATTGATAAATGTGTTAATTGAATAAGCATACCAATCTCTTCAGGGATTTGAACAAATTGGTTGTGTGAAATATTTAAAGA
Organism: Kurthia sp. 11kri321; assembly: GCF_001534765.1. NCBI lineage: Bacteria > Bacillati > Bacillota > Bacilli > Caryophanales > Caryophanaceae > Kurthia > Kurthia sp. 11kri321. The sequence goes on along the minus strand of NZ_CP013217.1, from coordinate 169,547 downwards.
TTTTAGTTTATGTAAATTCCCAATCGTACTTGGCAATTCTTTCATTTGATTATATTCAACGTGTAATGCTCCTGATAAATTTTGTAATAACCCTACCTCTGCTGGCATCTCTTCAATTTGATTATGGGATAGATTCAATTCTTCCAATTCAGTTTGTAAAAATAATTCATTTGGAAAACAAGTTAATTGTTGTTCAGATAAATCGACACATGTCATTTGACCTTCTGCATTAGAAAACATCTATTTAAAACCTCCTATCCTTTATTTTTATACAATCTTAGTATGCTAGTTATATCGTCACACTTATTTCATTATATAGTATAAAAGGTCTTTAATTATATAAAAAAATGGATATTATTGAAATGTAAGCATAACATCTCTATTAAAAATATAAACAAAACGTTATTGAATCTGTCTTTCCACTATGTATTTGTTAGAAATCAATATTTTTATTATTATACTAATAATATGATTTACCCAAATTATGTTATAAAAAAACCTCGAATACACTAATGTACTCGAGATTTTAAGATTACTTTTTTTGTTTTTGAATATAGATAACTAAACTTAACACACTAATTAAAATAATGATTAAATGTAGTGCTAATAAAAGTCCGCTTGTTTGTTCTGATATTGGTAACAATACCGTTAAAATACCGATACCTAATAAAAAATAGGCACTATTCGTTGCAACTTGTAATAGTGATTTTTTTATTTGAGTTACTTGCATACCAATAAGCATTTGCAAATTTTTAGTGCGCCATAAATAAATAGCTAATAAAATAAGTGCCGTTCCAATAACGGTTGTTGGCACAAAGTCCATCGCCTTCATATTCTTCATTCCTTACCTCGGTTGAATTGTCCATAGCCCACAACAATGAGCATATTTCTTAAATTGTACCTTGGCAAATGTCGAAATGATAGGTAAAAGCTTTGTCACGATAAAATAATATTCGCTATCATCCCACTCATCAATATGCTGTTTACGACATTTACTCTGTAAAAAGTGTGTTTCAAAGCTAATGTCGCCAATATAGACGACACCACCTTCATTTAGATGTGTCAATAATTCACGCAACAGCCTAACTTTGTCGTCATCTGTTAAGTGATGCATCGCATAGGTACTGATAATAACATCGAATTTTTGATTCGTAATCAACTTCGATGTATTGTGTAAATCGCCTTCGATAAAAGTCGCTTTTGGCATTTTATCGCGTGCAATGTTCAACATCTCTTCCGAAAAATCAATACCTGTAATATGATGTCCTGCATCATATAAACGTTTCGTTAGTTTACCTGTTCCAACGCCTAAATCGACAATGTTTTGTACATCCTTTGTACAAACTTTTTCGTATAAAGCTTCCATCATTGGTTCATACCCCGCAAAAGGATATGCCTCTTGTTCATCACTTAATTTAACTGTTTGATCATAGCTTGAAGCCCATAAATCAAAACCTTTATTATCCAACATCAATGTAGAACTCCTCCAGATTATTCCGGAGAATTTACATGTGTAAACCCTCCTTATTTGCTGTAATTGTTTTCATTGATTTAATCATGTCCAACACTCCTTCATTTTTTCTTTTTTTATTTAAGCTTCATCCCATTCATCAAAATACAATGCCATATGGTACTCATCAATATATTGATGATTTGGCATCTTTAAAATATCTTTTTCCATACCGATAATTTCAAAACCAAAAGATGTATACACACCTTTTGCAATTTGATTTTTCACATTAACTTTGAGATGAATTTGCTCACAACGTAATTCTTTTGCACGCATAATCGCTGCGGCAATAATTGGCTTACTAATGCCCTCTCCTTGATAATCTTGATGCACATAAATTCCTTTTAAAGAAGCGATATGACGCAATTTCAGCCTTGTATTTGTCTTTAACGTGACCATTCCTACAAGTTGTTCTTTCTCAAATGCGCCAAACACAATATGGTTTTGATTATTTAGAAAATTTTCAAAATAATGAGGTTCATATGTTACTTCTTCTTCATAAGATGCGGCAAACGCGGTTGGAGAGTGTTCAAGTGCTTGTAATCGTAATTCTCGATAGATCTGTGTATCTTCTTTCGTTAACACGCGAATACGCACAAAAGACCCTCCTTTATTTTTTGATATTATACCACATTTTAGCAATTACAAGCCATTATGACCCAAAATGAAAAATGAGCTATAACGAGTCGGGTAACTCGTTATAGCTCATTTAGATTCAAAAAGTGTAAGCGATTTTTTTGGAGAAAAGTGGCTTACCTTTTTGTTTCCAATATCTATTTTACTAAACATATGCAATAAAAACTAGATATAACTTTGTATAGGATGTAACCCTTTATCCTCGATTTAAAGCATTTTCTTCTAAAGCTACTATTTTAGAATTATTCACTATTGCTTGATTGGATTTACTTTGTAAAAATACGCTCATATTGGAATTCTTTTGTTGCTTCATCTCGTGTAATTAAGAAGACATCTGGATTCGTCATCTTCTGCCAATCTTCAAAGCTAAACTGATCATTAATTGTTTGTAAGAACATCGAGATTAAATTACCATGACTGACAACGACTGCTGCTTCTTCAGGTCGTTCAATTAACTCGTTCATCACTTCTACAATGCGCGCTTGTGCTGCACGACCTGATTCGCCACCCTCAAATTCTAAATCCATCTCTACAAAGCCTCTTTGCATCCATGTCAGCCAATCATCCACTTTTAATGTGCTAAATACACGCTCTGTTAAACGCTTTTCTTCATGAATAGGTAAATCACGTGATGCAGCAATTGGTTCAGCTGTCTGAACTGCTCGGTCATATGTACTCGCCATAATTAAATCGATGGGATACTCTTCAAAAAATGGAATTAAGTCTTGTGCTTGTTGACGTCCTTCTTCTGTTAATTGTGCTTTAGGCTGTTGACCATCCGCTTTACAATGACGTACTAGGTAGATTTTTTCCATAGAATCTCCTTCTTTCTAATTGATTGTCTCATTATACAAAAAGTGTGCCCGAATGAATAGTTATAACCTTTCATTCGGACACACATCTTAGCGTATAAAAAGCCACCATATAATATACAGCGGTAGTAAAAATCCTAAACTATATAAAACAATGCTTTTCCACATACACTTTAATTTATTAACCCATAACTGCATAGAAAACTTCCTTCATTCATTTTCTATAGTATAGTAAAAATCATTAGAAAATGCGATTAAAGTAGATTACGAATACCTAATATGAATTCATAAAGGAAATACAATGCGAAACCAATTAGAAGAATACCTGCAACAATAGAGACGTTTCGAATCACTTTGCGACTCATTGCCCGTCTTGAAATCGATACAATCGCTAATAGACCGACATCATGTAAAAGAATACCTGTTAAAATTCCGAGCCCTGCAAAACCGAATTCATGGACACTATATGACTTTGCGAGCACTGCACCAAATACAGATACCCAAAAGACTAAGTTTCCTGGCGATACAGCTACTAAAATTCCGTTTTTATATGTACGCCAAAAAGACTGATTCGGTTTTTCTCCTGCTAAACTAATTCCTTGATCTGCATTTTTAATCGAATCATACGCTAAATAAAATAAAAAAGCGGCGCCAACAATCCATAGTGGTAATTGAACAAATGGAAGTGCTAAAAATGAAGCTAATCCAAAATACAGTGCAATAATTAATGCGGCATCAATTGTCATGCCGCCAAGTCCAACTGCCCATCCATGAATAAAACCATTTTTCAAACCTTGTTTTGTCATTTCAACAGTCATGGCTCCGACAGGTAAAGCAATTGTAAATCCAACAATTAAATAAGAAATATATGTTTCCATAACTTTACCAACTCCTTACTTGATTATAAGGAGAATAATCATGAATATCAATACATAAATAAGAATATTTATACTTACAAAATATAAAAAAAGCAACTCTCCTAAGAGAGTTGCTTTTTACGGACAAACTTTAAAAATTAAAGTTTAGTTACGTTAGTAGCTTGTGGTCCGCGGTTACCTTCTTCAACTTCGAATTCAACTTTTTGACCTTCGTCTAAAGTTTTGAAACCGTCGCCTTGGATAGCTGAGAAGTGTACGAATACGTCGTTTCCACCTTCAACTTCGATGAAACCGAAACCTTTTTCTGCATTAAACCATTTAACTGTACCTTGTGTCATTATGAATGACCTCCTATTAATGAATTCAATAATAGATTGTTCAACCGAGAATAAAAATACACCTGCTAGAGTGACCGCATTATACAGTCTTCCAAACAGGTGAATGTATTGTATACGCTGAGCCAATTTCATTATTAATAACAGTATAACCTATTTTGTCCGATTTGTCTAAAAAAGACTATCCAATCATTAAAAATTTTCTGCTTTTTTATACAAAAATCTTTACTTAATCAAGGTTCCTTGATGGAAAAATAATTTCCAATCTTTCTCTTTTTTACGCCAAATCGAACTTCTTAAAGCTTGCTGTTTTGTTAAAATATTTGTTGTTTTATATGTTACTAGAATGACACTTTCATCTACAAAACGTTCTTCATAATCTTCTACACGGAAAAAACGTTCTGTTGGTGGTGATTCCTTACCGATGGCATTTAGCTGATCTTGTTTTGTGTATTGTGTACCGATTGTGCCAAATTCTATAAAGTCTTCATCCATCATTTGATCAAACTCATCATACACATAATCTTGCAATCTCATCTCTAAGTCATATATTTGCATCATAAGCATCTCCCCTATACTTCACAATACACTTTACTTATACCCCTTTATCTATGAATTAAAATTGTCATTTGTATTTGATTAATTTATACAGTAACAGGGAATGTAGATTAGGGATGAAAAATCACTTTAAAGGAGCGTTTTAAATGAATTTTAAAAATATTACGGTTGCTGGTAGTGGTGTTTTAGGAAGTCAAATTGCTTTCCAAACTGCTTTTAAAGGCTTTAACGTAAGTGTTTATGATATTAATGAAGGTGCGATTAAAGCCGCACAGGAACGCGCTCAAAAGCTTGCTGAGACATATAAACACGAAGTTGCAAGACATCCTTCAGAGGTAGACGATGCCCTCGCTCGACTTTCTTTCTATACAGATTTAGGTGAGGCTGTAAAAGATGCTGATTTAGTTATTGAAGCTGTTCCAGAACGAATTGATATTAAAACAAGTTTTTATGAACAATTAGCAAAAGTAGCACCTGAAAAAACCATCTTTGCAACGAACTCTTCTACAATGATTCCAAGTCAATTCCGCGATGCAACAGGACGACCTGAAAAATTCCTAGCACTGCACTTCGCAAACGAAATTTGGAAAAATAATACGGCTGAAATCATGGAACATGATGGAACAGATTCAAAATACGTAACAGAAGTAATTGATTTTGCTCGTGCGATTGGCATGGTTCCACTGCATATTTTAAAAGAACAGCATGGCTATATTTTAAATTCATTACTTATACCATTACTTAATGCTGCACAGGCATTGTACGCAAACGGTATTGCTGAACCACAGACCATTGATAAAACGTGGATGATTGCGACTGGTTCACCAAGAGGGCCATTTGCTATTTTAGATGTAGTTGGCTTGCAAACCGCTTACAACATCGTATCTGCAAGTGCAGATAAAAATCCGATTGCTGGAAAAATTGCTGACATTTTAAAACATGACTTTATTGATAAAGGAAAGATGGGTGTTGCGACAGGCGAAGGGTTCTATAAATACCCAAACCCTGCTTACGCCGATCCAAACTTCTTAAAATAATTCGCTCAACAAAGGAGAAATTTCGCTATGACGAGATTTCTCCTTTTTAATTTGTATAATTTCATTTGATTACGCATACTTAGAGTATTCATATATGTAGAAAGGGTTAAATAAATGGCTGAAAAAGAAAAAATCTCAAAGAAAAATTTTAAAAAGTTCGTTCAACTCGTTAAAAGTACCAATCCGCCAAAACTTCTAATCGTGATTGCGCTTATATTAACACTCTCCACAACTGCTGTATCGTTGATGGTTCCGCTATTCACGAAGAACCTCGTAAATGACTTTACGATTGACGATTTGAATAAGACAACCATCGCCTTATTAGTCGTTGCAATTCTTGTACAAGCATTATCAGGTGGGTTCTCCATCTATATTTTAAACCGTATTGGACAAAGTGTTGTCGCTGGCATGCGTGACCGTCTATGGAAGAAGTTATTGGTTCTACCCATTAATTATTTTGACGAAAATCCTTCTGGTGAAACAGTAAGTCGCATGACGAATGATACGACCGTCGTTAAAACACTTATCTCAGAACATCTTGCCAACTTCTTATCAGGTATCATCTCGATTATTGGTGCAATGATTGTCCTGTTCATTTTAGATTGGCGCATGACAACTGCGATGTTTATCGCCATTCCGTTAGCTGCCGCCATTCTAATTCCGCTTGGTCGTAAAATGTACAAAATCTCAAAGAATACGCAGCTTGAAACAAGTAAATTCACAGCACTTTTAACACAGGTACTCTCTGAGATTCGTCTTGTGAAATCTTCAAACTCTGAGAAAATTGAATACAATAACGGAGCAACAGGTATTCGTAACTTATTCAATTACGGTTTAAAAGAAGCAAAAGTATATGCTTTTATTGGACCGATTATTAACTTAGTTATGATGATTTTATTAGTTGTATTACTCGGTTATGGTGCTATGCGTGTATCTTCTGGGGCGCTATCAGCAGGTGCATTAGTAGCTTTCATCATGTACCTCTTCCAAATCATTATGCCAATGGCACAAATTGCAGAGTTCTTTACGCAATTCCAAAAAGCTTCAGGTGCAACCGAACGTATTATTGAAATTTTAGAAGTTGAAGATGAAAAAGATGGTTATGAAGAAGTTCAAAAAGTTGATGAAGCGATTCAGATTGAGCGTTTATCTTATAACTATCCAGATAAAGAACCTGTATTAAAAAACCTAAACTTTACGATTCCGCCGAATCAAGTAACCGCAATTGTCGGTCCGAGTGGTAGTGGTAAAACGACCTTCTTCTCTCTTATTGAACGTTTTTACCAACCACAAGAGGGAGCGATTCTTCTTGGTAATCAAGATATTCAAAACTTCTCTCTACTATCTTGGCGTAAGCAGATTGGCTATGTGTCACAAGAAAGTCCGATTATCGCAGGGACCATTCGCGACAATATCATATATGGATTAGAACGAGAAGTATCAGACGAAGAAATCAATCGCGTTATTAAAATGGCCTATGCCGATCAGTTTATTGAAAACTTAGAAGGTGGCATTTTAACCGAAGTAGGTGAACGTGGCATGAAGTTGTCTGGTGGACAGCGCCAACGTATCGCCATTGCACGTGCGTTCTTGCGTAACCCGCAAATTCTAATGTTAGATGAAGCAACATCGAGTTTAGATAGTAAATCCGAACAAGTTGTACAACGTGCGTTAGAGGAGCTCATGAAGGGGCGTACAACAATTGTGATCGCTCATCGCCTCTCAACCGTTATTCATTCCGATCAAATTGTCTTCCTAGAACAAGGTGAGATTACAGGGATTGGTACACATCAAGAACTTTATGCAACACATGCACTCTATAAAGAATTCTCTGACCAACAACTAAAAGGTTTACAAGCCTAATCAAAAAGAAGAATCGTTCCTCACGTGAAGGGGCGATTCTTCTTTTAATATTTAAGATTGTACTGCATAGCTTTCAACCTGTGCTTGAACTTTTTTCTTCATATGAACAACAGGCATTTGGTGTCCTAATAAATTCGTCGTTTCAAATGTAGATTCAATGTGCATACCATAAGATTCATAGAGATGAACATTACGTGATTCATTCGCGCGAACGTCGCAAGCAATCCATTGTACAGATTGTTGTTTTGCGATATTTTCTAAATGGGCAACTAGCTTTTTCGCATATCCTTTTCCACGTTGAGTTGGTAAAACACTCACACGAGAAAAAGTGAGTGTACCTTCTTTTATCTCATAGCGTGCCATCGCCACAGGACCTTCATTATTCAATCCAACAATTGCTTTTTGACCACGAGCTAACGCTTTTTTAACATCACGCTCTGTTTCCATGATGGCGCTTGATGGCGGATTCATATACTCTTTAAATGCTTCATGCATGAGCTCTACGATTAATTCCTCATTTTCTGTATGCACAATAATCATCTCTACACATCCTTTAACGAATTTTTATTCATTATTATACATAAAAATTCTATAAAAATGCAAGAACTATGATTTATTTCTTCCAGTGAAGTTGTTGTAAAAAGTGTAAAAAGTCTTCATACATTGTTTTAGCATCTTTTCCATATGTCATTAAATGTCCTGCTTGTTCATAACATTTTACAACTTTTTGTGTTGAACCGATCTGCTCGGCTACATAATTAGCTGTCTCTTCATATAACGCATCATCTTGTCCACCATATGCTAAATAGATGGGTACTTCGATTTGCGCTATATATTGCATTTGTTGTTCAATCATCTCAATAAAGGCTGGTATAATCTCCATCGGATGTGCTTTTAAAGCTTGTCGTGCCGCTTCTTTTTCTTCATCTGTACCTTCTTCATATTGTTGATGTTGTTTTGCATAATAGACCACTCTTTTTCGCAAGGTCACTTCATCACGCGTCATCGGTAGTGACATTGTAACAATTGCAAGTGGGTTTAATTCATGTGCTACTTTTAATGTGAGTACAGCTCCTAAAGATAGCCCCATCACAACAATCTCCTCATATCCCTCATCTTCTAGAAACTCATACGCTGATTGAACATCCTCCCACCAAGTAGATGGACCATACTGTAGTAATGTATCTGCCTTTTGGCCATGCCCCGTATACATCGGTGCATGAACCGTATATCCTTCTCTATTTAAAAACTTCCCAAGTTGTCGCATATCAATCGTCGATCCCGTAAATGAATGAAGTAGTAAAATCGCTTTACTACCGCCTTGAAAATAAAATGATTCCGGTGCTTTATATTTCATAAGTCCCTCCTGTTAGGTTTAAATATTAAAAATAATTTGCATATCTTCTGTTTTTTTAATAGACTAGAATACGTCAGTTTTTTAGAAAAGAAGGTGATTTTGTGGAAGACGCGTTGCATTATTTCGTCATTTCTACAACCGCAGGCTACTATGCACAATCTGGATTTGTAGCAGATATTGAAGAAGCACAAGCTTTTTGTTCTGAAATCGAAGCCGAAAGAGCTGCTCAAATTATTAAAGGTACAGTCTGCTCGCAATCTGTATCTTACGACGAACTTGAACAATCTTTTTTAGAACTCTCAGCACAATACGATATACTTTATACATTAGATGAGCAGCAAGCCATCCAAAGCATTTGCGTGGAGCTTCAAGCAATCTAAGTCTCTGGTCTTAGACAAAGTTACAGTCTGAGACCTTTTTGTTTTCCTTTTTTTCTTTTTATAATAATAAATATAGAAAGAAAAAGGAGGCTTAATATGAAAACCATTTTGAAGCAGTTAGGTATTTTCTCTTTTGCTGTATCAATGATGTTCGGAATTACATACTTACTCACAGGTGACCGATTCATGCCCTTCATTCCATCTGAACACTTCTATGCAGTAGCACATACAGCAGAAGAACAACAGCGCGTCAGTGGTCATTACGTATATGAAACCTACGCTGTAAATACAGCAGGTAAAAAACAATTCCTTGCATTCCAAACAGAACGTCCACTTCCAGAAGGTACATATGTGAAACTCTACGTAAAAGGCAATTATATCAAACTCATACAAGAAACTACCGCAGAAAGTATTCCATCAACAATGCGGAATTCACTCCATTAAAAAATATTCTAACGTCACATGGACGCTAGAATATTTTTTATTTGACTATTTTTTCTTTTAGCGTGATTTTTCGATATGCGACTCGCGGTTCTTTCACTTTCTTTTGATAGTTGGCAATTGTTACACCGAGCATGATAAATACTGCACCAATATAACCCGTCATGCCCATTACTTCTTGTAAGAATAAGAAGGCAAAGAAAGCCGAGAAGATTGGTTCAAGTGAGAAGAAGAAACCTGTGTTTTCAGGTGTTGTATATTTCTGTGCAATGGGCTGCATAACAAAACCATATGCTGAACAGATGAACGCTAAACCTAAAATCGAAATCCAAGAACCTGATGTTGTCGGTAGAGCAGGTGTTTCAAATGTGAACGCAATAATAATGGCATATAACGAACAAAAGCCTAATTGATAAATTCCTAATTGCAGTACATCGACCTTACGCGCAAACTGATTCGTCACAAGAATATGAATGGCATAACACAACGCACCAATTAAACAATAAATAGCACCAAGCTGAATAGAGAAGCCATCTTTTAATGTTAAAAATGCTAGTCCCATCATGACCACCACAACACCGATCATAATTTGCTTCGCTGGTAGTCGCTTCGTTAAAAAGATTTGCAAGATTGGTACAAGTACAACCGTTGTACTCGTTAAAAATCCTGCTGTCGAAGCATCTGTATATTTCGTTCCTAATAATAATCCTAAAAATACACCGTATAATAATGCACCAACAATCGCACTGTACTTGATCGTTTGCCACGATACGCGAACCATCTTCTTCGCGAATAATAACCACATGAAGATGAATGCGATAATACTACGCATTGCGACGATTGTAAAAGAAGGCATTCCATCATCTGCAGCTACTTTCATAAATAAATAAGACGTTCCCCACGCCATCGAAACTGTAATTAATAATAAGTTTGCTTGTTTCTGTGTCATTCCATCACTTCCTTATTTTTTCTTTTTCTTAGATTATCACCGTTGTTTACATTAATAAAACGAATATTTATAATAGTAATATTAGTTTTACTAATGTATAGGAGATGATGAAATGAATATTTATGAGTCCTTCGTTAAAATTGTTGAGCTCGGTAGTTTTACAAAAGCTGCTGAAGCGCTTGGTTACACACAATCAGCAATTAGTCAGATGGTGAATAATCTTGAAAAAGAACTCGATACAACGCTGATCATTCGTTCTCGCAAAGGAATTTCTCTCACACCAGATGGTGAGGAAATGCTACCTTTTATTAAAAATATTTGTCATGCACATAGTGAATTAAAAGAAAAACATCAAGAAATGCAAGGTTTGGAACGTGGTCTCATACGGATCGGTACATTTTCAAGTGTTTCGACGAATTGGATTCCAACCCTATTACATGACTTTAAACAACTGTATCCAGGTGTTCACTTCGAGTTACAACAAGGTGAATATACAAGTATTTCAAAATGGATCTATGAAGGGACCGTCGATTTTGGTTTTGTGAATCCTGCTGCTGTATCGAATTTAACGACTATTCCATTAGCACAGGATGAGGTCTTAGCTGTGCTACCTTACGGACATGAACTTGCTGACCATGATGAAGTACATATTCATGACTTAACAAAAGACCCTTTTATTCAAATTGACGAAGGAGATTTTAGTGAACCACAACACTATTTTGAGAAGGCAAATCTTACACCGAACACACAATTTAAAGTGTATGACGACTACACAATCATGGCGATGGTCGAACAACAACTCGGTATTTCCATGTTACCGAAACTCGTATTAAGCCGCTGCCCTTATCATATTTTGACGAAACGCATCTCGCCACCTGTTGTCCGTACAATTAGTCTCGCTTATAAAAATAAAAAAGTGCTCCCAATCGCAAGTCGCTATTTCATCGACTTTATTACGGAACACTTCTCAAAAAAACAGGAAACACGCATATAAAGCGCATTTCCTGTTTTTATTTAAATATCACTATGTGTTTCTACGCTCGTTAGTTTATTGAAAAACGGGTAGAATTGATCTTTTTCAGGTGTTTTACGCATCGCAATCGCACTGCGTGGATGTTCATTGAATAATCCAGTCAAAGCGTAGGCTGTATTATATCCCCACTCTACTTCCTTACTAAGCGGTACAAAACGATCATCAATTAATTTTAAAAGTGGTTTCATATCATAACGTGAAGCGGTTAAGTGACCCACTACTAATTCTGTTTGACAGTTCCCTGCGCCGCGTCCCATACCGTAAACCGATGTATCTAAAAATTCAACACCTAGCTCAATGCCTTCTAATGTATTAGCAAAAGCCATCTGTAAGTTATTATGCGTATGAATTCCTAAACGTTTTGACGGTGCATGCTCTTTGAAAAGCTTCACTAAGTAAGCAATGTCTTTCGGGAAAAGGCTCCCGAATGAGTCGACAACATATAGTACATCGACAACACTATGTTCAATTTTCTCTAGTGCTTCAACTAAATGTGAATTAATTGAATTCGATACAGCCATAATATTTAATGATGTTTCATAACCTAGGTTATGGAATTGATTAATTAAATCAAGTCCTTTATCAATGTCTTTTAAGTAACAAGCGACACGAATCATATCGAATGGACTTTCAGAGCGTGGTGCACATTCGCTTGGATCTACGCGACCGATATCAACGATTGCTGATAGCTTCGTATTTTTCTTTTCTGGGATTACCTCACGAATGAAATCATCATCACAGAAACGCCAAGGGCCACAACCATCTGCATCTAATAACTTAGGTGAGTTTTTATAACCAATCTCCATATAATCGACACCTGCATTATTTAATGCTTCGTATGTATCACGCACGAAGTCTACACTAAAATCCCAATTGTTTACGAGACCACCGTCACGAATTGTACAGTCTAAAATTTTCACTTGATTTGAGTTCATTGTCATCACCTGTCCTATCTACGAAATAAAGTTGATTATAACACATATCTGAATTTTTAGAATATTAAATTTCTCAAAAATGATAATTTTTTATTTTTATATAAAATAAAGCTGTTCTATAAATCAAATACAAATTTATAGAACAGCTACTTCCCTTGTCCAAATCGTTAAAGGCCCGATCGCTGACCAACCACCACGCATAGCAGCAGCCAATCGTTCATCTGCTTCATACCCCACAATGGGTTGTTTCGGAAAAAAGTTAGCCAAGACAGCAGGAATATCTTGAAATACATGGTCTACGCCAAATACATTAAAAATCCCGATAATCCCATGGCTTTGATAAGCTGAAAAACCGCCATATCCTTCTTTATGAAATACTAAAACATGAGGATCATCAATAATTGATGGCTGTAACATACCTTCTAAATTAGCCGCCACAAGCCAATTTTGAAATGCTTCTTCATTTCGAACCCACTTCCACTCACTACAATATGGTACAACAGAAGATGACGTCATCCACTGTGCTTTAAAGAGTTTCGTGAATCCTGGAATTTGTAAGGTTGCATAACTATCCATAATCGTCGATACGCGGTCTAGAATTTTTTCCACAGTCGCTTCTCTCGTCTCTGTAATCATCTCTGGATAATAACTCGGTACATATTGATCCGCAATCCATACGTTATCCATACAGGCTGTTGTAATATCATGTGTTGCGCAAACAGCTTTCCACCAAGCAATCTGGTTTAAAACTGCTTTTCTTAATAGCTTTTCTGGCATTTGGATCACCTCTAAACTATTAGTACCCTTTATTAAATGTTTCATTCTAATTTGATAGAATTTGTTCCCCTGTTAATTCAAATACATCCTGACAACTCGCACATACCGTAGGATTTTCAGAACTAATAATGAGCGTGACACCTTCTGCTTTTACAGAACGCAGACACTGTATGAATTTTTCTAGCTGCGCTTCTGTTAATGCTTTTTCAGGTTCTTCTATTAACAAAATAGACGGTGCATGTAAGCATGCGCGAATAAGCGCCATACATTTAATTTGAAAAGCATCTAGATGTACTGCTTTCTTCCCTAGTAATTCATGAATACCAATAAGCTTGCTTAGCTGATCTAAACGCTGCTTTCTCGCTCCTGGCAACTTATTAGTACCTGTTTGAAAAAAGAACGGTAGCTGAATATTCTCAAGTACGGTTTCATCTTTTAAAAATTCGTCTTGCGCAGGTAGATAGCCCATCTTCGTTTGTCTCAACACAGCTAAGTCGCCCACATCTTTTGTTTCATTTTGGTGGTACTCTAAGCGATATGTCCCGTTCGTCAAGAGGCGGAAACAACCAATTGTCTGTAGTAATTCATTTCGATAAGCGCCTGTAATCGCTAGTGAAGCTCCCTTTTCAACGACTAAATTCACTTTTTGAAAATACGGTTCTACCGCTGCATATTTTAATTGAATTTTAGACATGCTCTTGCTCCATTTCTATCGTTGTTTTCCGTAATACACGCCATAAAATACCGCCACCAATCATGGCACCTAGAACGAGATATAACACGAGTGGAATAATGGCGAATTGTGAAATCACCATAAACGGTATGGCTGGAAGAATGAGTGCAATCCCTAGTAAAATCCCCACTTCAATTCGAATATACTTTCGAATTTCACGTTCTGCCATACCACTCGTCATCAGAATACGGAACAACTGCTTCGTCCCTTCATTTCTACGCTTTTGAATACGCTGTACAGCTATAAACATACCCACTAAAGCAATCAAAAATAATCCATAAACGAGTACAGGGTTTGCTTTTAAAATCTTATTATAGATATTAACTGTTATTCCACCTGCGCCACCAATTGTAAATGACCAGAAATCTGATTGCTGTGATACTTCAAGCATGATATCGCGAATACCAATCTTAGATGCATTCGTTACGAGCATTGTATTTGCAGATGCGATCAATGATTCTTTTGCGAATACATTGTCTTCGCTTGGTGTTTGACGATATTGCTGTGACGGAACTAACACTTGATGCCCTGCTGACATTTGAGGTAATGCTGTTGTCACAATCGTTTGTTCACTCTTTAAAAAGCCGATGATTTTCGCTTGAATATCTTGACCATGAATACGCATGCGAAGTGAATCACCAATATCATACAACTGATAATAGTCACTTCCTAACACAACGGGCATAACTTCTTTGTCATCATAATCCTTAAAATCTTCTTGTTTAAAAAATGTCCCTGCATCCATCTCTAACTTATTTAACTTTTGTGCAGCTGCATTCACTTGAAGTCCATAAACAGGTATATACTGTCCATCTGCTTTTGCATTTTCAGGTGTAAATGCTTCATCACCGGAAAATTTCTGGATGAATACAGGAATCGGTGAAGCTGTATAAACGGTTAGTTGCTTATTATTTTGTAATGCTTGATTGAAGCGTTCCAATTGCTCAATTGTTGGTTCTTCTCCAATGAGTGTAAGATTGTAATTGTTTTGCCCTACAAATGTGGTTCCACCTTTTGCAGGTTCACTTTTATATGCTGTATGCAAAATCGTAAAATAGACAATTGAAAAACATAGCAGTGCGGCTGCCATAAGGATTAAATTCCATTTACGATTACGTTTATGCAAAATGTATAAAGCTCTCACTTATTTGTCCACCTTTATCTTTGTTAAATAAACACTTATAACAATTCTATACATAGGCAGCCAATCGGCGCAATGAAAAGCAATAAGTTTTAAAAACTTATTATAAAAAAACAAGGTATGTCTGATTAAACACACCTTGTCTTCATGCCATTATTTTTTTACAATTACCGCATAAATGAGTCCGATGATAGCACCTACCACAGCAGGAGCAGCCCACCCTAAACCGATATCATATAACGGTAAGTAATGCGAGTAGAATGTCTCAATTGATTCTAACACTTGTAATTTCGCACCAGGTACACTTTCAACCAATGCTTTGTAACCATCAATCACACTCACGAAGAATGTTAGGAACATCGACATCGCATATACACTTTGACGTGCTTTGAATAGCGGCGAGAACATCGTTAATAGAATTAAAACAATCGCTAATGGATATAAGAACATTAATACCGGAACAGCATATGTAATGATATTACTTAAACCAAAGTTCGCAATTAAGAATGATACAAACGTTAAAATGAATACAAACCACTTATAGCTGATGGCTGGAATAACTTCATGGAAGAATTCACTACATGATGTAATTAAGCCAATACTTGTTTTTAAACAAGCTAAGATAATGATAATCGCTAGTAAAATCCCACCGAATGAACCGAAGAAGTGTTTCGCAACAGCCGCAAAAATTAAGCCGCCATTTTCAAATGTTCCAACAGCGCCAACACTTGTACCGCCCATGTATGTGATAAAGCCATAAATAATCATCATTAAAGCCATTGCGAAAATTCCTGATTTCCAAGTTGCCATCGCAATATCTTTCGTACTTGTAATACCACGACTCTTAATCGCATTAATTACGACGATACCAAACGCAAGTGATGCTAATGCATCCATCGTATTGTATCCGCCTTTAAAACCTGTCATAAAGGCTTGATTCACATAGTCACCTACTGGCTTTTCAAAACTCCCCATCGGATTAACGACACTGACAATAATTAAGATGAATAAGAACACTAAGAATGCAGGTGTTAAATATTTACCGATATAATCCATTACTTTCGCTGGATTTAGTGAGAAGTAATATACAACTAAAAAGAATACAAAACTAAAAATTCCTAAAAATAATGATACTTGATCTGGATTTAAGAATGGTTCTAACCCTACTGTGAACGATACAGTCGCTGTACGCGGAATCGCAAAGAATGGTCCAATCGTTAAATATAGTACAACTGAGAATACAAGACCGAATAGTGGATGCACTCGATTCCCTAAGTCTCGTAAACCATCACTTCCTGATAAACCAATTGCTAGAATTCCCATGAACGGCAAACCGATTGCTGTAACTAGGAAACCAATTAAAGCCCACCAGAATTGCGTACCAGCCATCTGTCCAAGTTCGATTGGGAAAATTAAGTTCCCTGCTCCGAAGAACATACCGAATAACATCGTACCGATGATGGCGTATGTTGAAAATGGTACTTTTGTTTGCATATTTTTCCTCCTTATGACTTAAATCGTCTATTTAATATTGTAATTAGAGTATATTAACAATTTACTACAGACAATACAAGATGAACAGAGAATAAAGAGAAAGAATAAACGAAAAATAGATAATTTTGTATAATTTTTAGACTATTTTGTATTTTTGAGTATGAAAAAGTGTCGCTCTATCATTTATTTAAATTAAGATAAACGAATATGCATTAAGCTTATAACTCTATTTCCATTTGATTTTCCCATTCGCCGATCACTAAATTAAGTGAATCTTCTTCATCTGTCAATCTAAAATAAATAGGTAAAGGCAATGTAACCATGGCTTTATCAAAGCATTTTTTCACCCAATCACTTACTTCTTTCATCGTAATTTCTTCTAAATCATGATCATCAAAAAAATTAACAAATTTTTCAAACTGCTCCCCTGTGTCAAACTTTTTATACAACCTAAAAGGACCAACTAAATAAATGCCATCGCTATATCCACTATTTTCACTAACTTGATTAACACCATGATACTCATACTGTCTCACCCAATTAAGAATCGATTTATCATCTGTACCAATCGATCTCTCTATTGTATATAAACTTTCCGTACCGTTTATATACCTTAAAGCGGCTTGTATTTTTTCTTCTGATGAATATTTTGCCATATAAAAACTGCACCTCCAATTAGTAGATGTGTCTAATAATTGAGGTGCAGTTCAATCATACGAGATTTGTTCATTCAGATCAATTTCCGCTTCGAAAAACGAATAGCGGTAGGCAAGAAAAGAACGCAACGTCCTGTTGCAAATCTTGCCCCACTACATCACGTAGCGTTCGGGCATGGCTTCAAACTCCTCGTCACTGCGTTCCTGTGAGGTTTTCAGCTCACGCTATTCCCGCAGGAGTCGTTTTCTACGCGTTCAATTGATTTGATTATTCGTATTTGAGACATATTATTTTGTTCTGTACCAGGCTTTTTTCTATCAACTTTCTAAGTCTTACTTTATTCAATAAAGTATCCTTATAATTATAATTTTAATCCTCTAAATCGTATTCTAACTTTGAATAATAATAACTTGTATCAAAATTAAGATTTATTAATTTGCCTAAGTCATAACTTTTTTGTTTATAAATTTCTTTCATAAATTGTAAGAAAATATAACGACAACCATATAACTCACTTATTGAATCTAAATCTTCTCGTAAATCGATATAATCAATTTCATCACCTAAAGAATCATGTGTAATTGTTTCAAATTCTAAATTCGTATGCCACATGAAATCTAAAAACCCTTGTAAAACAGCTTTTTTATACTCATCTAATGAAAAAGTAGCAAATACTTGTTTTTTATAATGAAATTCAACTGTTTTTTTATGATAAAAAATTCTAATTTTAAAATTATCCATAACATAATCGTCTGCATAAAATATTAGATGATCGAGTTTTTCAATAGATTTATCTTTTGGTAATAAAGTTAAAACCAAATTATACCAAAACCTATATAATTCAAATACTTCTGTATTAAAAGGCAAGGGTTTTCCATCTACACAAAAAACTACTTTACCTCCAGGATATCCTCCAGATCGTCCAAACTCATAATTAAATACATCTAAACCTTCTAAATGGGTCATTTCTATGTAGCCTGGGTACTCTTGATTTTTATTTAACTCTTCTTTTTCAGGGGGGATTGTAATATACGATTTAATTTCTAATTTCATATGTTTTACTCCTTAATTTCAAGATTTAGGATAAAAAGAAGATACTGTAGTATGGTACCTGTAGTTAGGACACTCGATAAAAAGAGTGTTTTAATCACAGGTATTTTTTTATATACTTTACATTCAAGCTATAGGAAGAAGGCGACGTCATGAGTAAAATCATATTTACAAAACAAGAAATCGAAACACTTCTTTCATTAAAAAAGTTTAAAACCTAATCATACCATTAAAATTCAAAATAAATCATTTTTTTATTAAAAAAGGGGAAAATAGATTAAATTAACAAAAAAGAGCATCTAGAGGGTTTTTAACGTTCTTCAAGTTTGAAAGGAGTAATTGGCTCGTCGTGTGGGGCGGAAATCCCACAGAGTATCTTTATTTACGTTTAAGGATTATATCTGGAATAGCTGAGAAGCGTTTTTGACGGTTACGCTGAAAAGTCCAAGTTGACCTAGAAGGTTAAATGTGTTTGAAAGTCGCCTTGGCGAAGTCCAAATAACCGTCAAAATTTCGGAATGCAAGGGCTTGAGGGTGGAGATTTTTTGAATGTCTTTATCAAAAAATACTACCCATCCCTTGCGTGGAGAAAAGCCCTTATATAGAGAGTGAGAGTATAAGACCTATTAAAAGTTTAATAAAAATTGTTATATCAATAGTTTTGGAGATTTAGCACCGTATCAAAGAAAATACCGTATGATTTTTTGAAATCATACGGTATAACGAATGTAAATTGATATTTGATTAATTAACCAACTAACTCATTTTTCACTTGTTCATATGCTTGCCAAATCATTGTAGCATCTGTCGTAGATTGTGAAGCGAGTTGTTCAGCTGTTTCTTGTAAAGATTGTGTATCATGTCCTGCAAGCTTCATCATGACTTGTTGTTTAAATTGTTCTACATAAGTTTCCATACGTAATTCCTCCTCTATTGAATCATTTATTCATAGTGGCAGAATTACGTATCGTTCGTAGTACAGCACAAAAAAACAGTGGAATGATTTAGACATCTCCATCGGTTTTTCGTCGTACTGTGAGTATGTGATCCATATTGTGTTCGCATACTCAAACACCTCCTATCCGCGTAGGTTTTTGGTTGTACTCGAAGATTGGCAGGTCTCCTGGCTCGTATTCAACGTACTTTTCACCTTCCCATCTCATAAGACAGTGGTTTATCGAAAAGCACTCCTACTTACAGTTGCGGGACAGCGACGGACTTTCACCGTTCTTCCCTTTTAAACAAGTGCCATACACTTGTACCAACTTCTATTATTCCGTTTGATTTTATTATACAAGAAAAGAAAACAGGGTGGGACAAAACATGTCATTTTCCTTTTTTAGCGTTCGCAACGAAAAACCGGAACCGTGCTACAGCGCGATTCCAGTTTTTCTTATGCTCATATAGGATGTGTTTTTTGCCCTTATGTCCCAGCCTGTTTTCACGTTCTATTTAAATTCTTTCGTATAATGCCAATATTCATCATCTCGTTGCATACCGATATCTTCATATAGTTTTTGAGCAGCTACATTATCTGGATGTGTCTCAAGCGTGATGTACGCTGCACCCATTTGTTCACAAAATACAAATGCTTCCTCCATCAAGGCCCTCGCCGCACCTAACTTTCGGTGAGACTCCTCAACGAATAAATCGTTTAAAATATATGCGCGTTTTAATGCAAGTGATGAAAAACTTGGATAGAGTTGCGTAAATCCAATTGCTTTTCCTTCATGTTCTGCATATAAAATGATGGCATCCTCGTTTGTTAAACGCTTTTTAATAAAAGTCACCACTTCTTGTTCTTCAAATTGGCGACCATAAAACTGTAAGTATCCTTGAAATAATGGCACAACCTTTTCTAGATCCGCTTTCGTTGCATATTGAATTTCCACATCATCCACCCCTTTTCCTTATTGTACCAAAATGCAGCTTTTTTAAAATAAAAAAGAACCGCAATATGCGATTCCCTTTCAACTTCTTAATTCGTAGACTTTCGTGTTGCTTTTAAGATTGAACGTACTGCTAAAACGAGACCTGCTGTAAAGGCGACAAAAATAATGGACGCTGTCATACAAAAACCTCCTTTGTCAAAAAAAGAACCGTATATGCACGATTCTTTCTGTTTTTAAACTTATTGTTGTTTTTCAATCCATAATGCAAACGCATCATTCGTTTCTGCTTGGCGTTCAACGTGTGCTGTTGGGTCATGTGTTTCTAACACTTCATTCACACCAACTGCTACAATATCATCATCTTTGACAATGATGGCACCGAAAGGCTTTCCACCATTCACTGTATTCTCATATGCTAGTTCAATTGTTTTTTGCATCCACTGTTCTTTTGTCATCTGTGTACCTCCGAATTTGCCTATTTTGCTCTCATATTATATGAAAAAAATATTTATTTAGACAATCGCTAGATGTTTACTTCGAATCACTTTTTAACGATAGAACAAATTAACCCATCACCGATTGGTAGTAGTACTGAAAATAGATGTGGGTGCTGTGCTACATATTCATTATATTCACGCATAATACGTGTACGTTCTTGTAAATGTTCAGGTAAAGAATCTTTAACCGTTTCGTCTGCTACGCCACCTAGCACCAACACGTTATCCATAACAATAACTGCACCATCTTCTGCAATGTCTACGCAAGCATCTAAATAATGTTTATAACGCTCTTTATCCGCATCAATAAGGAAGAAATCGAATGTTTCTTGGTCTTCTTTTAACTGCTTCAAAGATGTTAACGCATCTCCAATACGATAGTCTACAACTTCACCATATCCTGCGCGCATGAGGTTTTCTTTCGCTAGTTTCGCATATTCTGGCTCTAATTCTAATGATAGAAGTGTGCCACCTTCTGCTAAACCTCGCGCAATACAGAGCCCACTATAGCCACCTAGAGCACCTATTTCTAATGCTTTTTTAGATTGCTTTAATGTCGCAAGAAGCGTCAGCCATTTTCCTGTCGCATTTGAAACCGAGATATTTTTCATACCATGCTCTTCAATTGTTTTTAAAATATGTTGTAAATGCTCATCTTCATTTCCAAAGTACCTATCTGCGTATTTATTTACTTGTTCCATCATTCGTTTTCCCCCTCCTCTATTTCAGAGCGTTCCACTTGAAAAACATTTTTAAACTCCTCAATAATCATTTCAACCGCTTTCAATTCGCCCTCAATCACTGGACGACTACTCGCAAATTCTTCCCGCTGTAGTTGATCTTTTAATGTTTCTTGTTTCACATAGAGCATCTCCAAAAA
Organism: Kurthia sp. 11kri321; assembly: GCF_001534765.1. Taxonomy (NCBI): domain Bacteria; kingdom Bacillati; phylum Bacillota; class Bacilli; order Caryophanales; family Caryophanaceae; genus Kurthia; species Kurthia sp. 11kri321. The sequence continues at coordinate 147,702 of NZ_CP013217.1, read as the reverse complement.
GCCAAGTGCGCGTTTACGACGAAATGTTTGCGTACGTTGTTCTTCTCCACCATGATGATCTCGATCATTTGGTTTTTCTCCCCGACGATATTCTCGCATTTTCATCTTTGAATAACCCCTTTCTAAAATTGAAAGTGTTGTTCTTTACTTATTCAATCGACACGTCCACACCGTATTGGCGCATGTTCAATGTACGGGCGATGCCTTGTGAAGCAAAGTTATCCCATGTTGTGCTGTAGAGTGCGACGCGTCCTTGGCGTTGCACATCTCTTGCCCACGCTTGTGCCACTGCTGCGCCGTACCCTTTTCCTCTTGATTTAGGATGTGTGTAGACGCTTGCTTCAGCTGCTACTGCACTTTGTCTAGCTGTACAACAAATCGATGCAATGCGGTCTAACTCCATGACTACATAACAGGGTTGCTTCATATCAAAATTCATATAAGTGAATAGGAAATCGTCTTTTAATAGCTCTTTATGTTGCTCCGTTACGTGTAAAACCTTAGGCGAGATTTCTTCAATTGTAGGGAACACATAGGTTGGTCCCATACGGAATTCATGTAAATCTGCGCGATTCATTAGCTGATGAATTAAATCAACGAGTAAATCTTCATCTGCATCTTGAATCGTATTTTCTAAACGCTTTTTAAATACTTCATCTACTCGCGACGAAAAGCGCATCTGCTTCCCATCTCTTGTTACACCAATATGAACTGTCGGTGCTGGTTCAAATGGTGGTTCATTCATTACCGTTAATGCGCCTGCTTCATTTTGTTGGTACAGTACATCTAAATGTAACTGCATTAAATCTTCATCACGCACGTTCATCACTCCCTTTTGGATTTATGAAATGGCTTGTTTAATATGCGCTAAATGGTGATTGCCATGCCATGCATATAAACCAATAGCTTGCTTTACTTGAATCGCTTCTCCATTTGGATAGACGAATTTCTTTTGCAATTGTTCTTCCGTCAATGAGCGTAAAAAGTGTAACCAGCGTTGATGAAGCGAAGCAATTAATTGTAATGATACTTCCACAGGTAATGTATAGTCTGCTAACTCAGCCCATAACTGTTCTTCATATGTTGAAATCGTCGGATTATTTTCTGTCACCGCTAGCTTCATACGAATATAACTATTCATATGACTATCCGCAATATGATGCACCACTTGCTTTACCGTCCAACTACCCTCACGATATGTTTTTTGTAATTGATCCTCTTCTAAATGCATAACCGTTTGATTTAATAAACGTGGTAGTGCTTCAATCTCGTATAGCCAAGCTGTTAATTTCGCACCGTCCACTTCTTCTGGTACATCAAAGCGACCAATCGGATAACGTTCATCCATACTTTCTCATCCCCTTTGTATAAAATAAAAAGTACGTCCTATTTATATAGTAACGTACTTTTCAAATATATTTCCATTCACAAAGGAAAAACTTTTTCTAATGATGGTGTCCTCCACCGCCATTTGAAGATGGTGTATTCGATTGTAATGCATCTGTATCTTTTTTCGATAGTTTCCCAACTAATAAACGTTGTGTTGGTGAGATGGTTTCTGTTTTTGTTCCTGCGTGAATCTGTACATAGTATAGTCCAGGTTTTTTAAAGTCGAATGGGAACGTAAATGTCCCGTCTTTCTCCTCTAAAGCGGCTGTCATATCTAATGTCACCGAGCGATCTACATTCCAAATCGAGATATGTGTAAACTGAAGATCTTTCGCAGATTGACCATCTTGTAATAGTTTAAAGTGAATCGTATGCTCTCCCTCTTTTTCATACGCTTCTTTCGATAAAAATTGAACTTCTAACGGTTGTTCTTTTTTATATAGTGTATTTGCATCGGAACGTGTTTCACAGCCTGCTAGCACGAAAATCAATGCGAAAACGACTACATACATGAGTTTTGATTTTATCATTTCGTGCCTCCTATGCATTAAAGAATTTTTTCAGTTTTGCTACGCGACGAATTACTAAAAAGTCGAGTAAGAAAATCACAATAAGTGATAAACCAACTAATGGGAAGATGATTCCTAATACGACTAATAGGATGTAAAAACCATAGGCATGACGTGCGCTACCTGATTTTGGTGCACCTAATTGATGGCTCGGTTTTCGTTTCCACCATAAATAAATACCGCTACATACTACTAACACAATGCCAATACAGATAAGCACACTAATTAATTGATTGATAAGTCCAAACTGTGTTCCTTTATGAAGTGTAATACCGAGTGCAATCGCCTTACCCATCCAACCATAGTTGTCATAACGATAATCAGTTAATACCGCACCTGTATACTGATCTAAATGCATTGTTACTTCATCTTGTGCTTTATTCGGGAAAGCAGAGATTGTGTACACACCTTCTGCTGTTTGCGGTATGACAATTTTATAGCCTTCTGGTACACCACGTTTTTCAGCATTTTCTTCAATCGTTGTAAGTGATACACGTTCATAATTTGGAATTACGGTTGACTTAGGAACTTCTAATGTTTCTGCTGCCCACGGTACTTTTGTTAAATCTTTCGTCTGTGTCACAGAATCAGGGGGATTACCTGTCCAAATACTTGGTGGATACCCCTGTCCTGTGTTCGTTACGATGGATTGGAAGTTTGTACCCCAAAAGCCCGACCACGGTAACCCTGTTGCGATTAAAAAGGCAATACCTGCTGTTAACCAAACGGCTGGAACTGCATGCAAGTCGCGACGCAATGCACGTCCACCTTTATTAAAACGAATAAGGAATGTACCGCCTTTTTCTTTTTTTGATTTACGAGGGAACCATAAATAAACCCCTGTAATGATTAAAACAATGACCCAACAAGTTACGAGTTCAACCAGACGGTCACCCCATGTTCCCACCATTAATTCACCATGTAATTCTTCAATTCGATCCATAATACGATCATGGTTATCTAATTTTTTAATCACTTCACCATTGTAAGGATTTAAAAAGACTGTATACGTGGCATCACCTTCTGCCAAACCGACTTCGCTTGAACGTGTAGGCGAACTACTTGGTTTGAAAGATGTGACTGTTCCTTCTGGGTATTGTTTTTGGACGACAGCTACCTGTGCATCTGCATCCATCTTTGTACTTTCTTCTTTCACTTCATAATACGAATGATAAAGTGCTTGTTCAATCTGTGGTTTAAATAAATATGTACCGCCTGTAATCGCTAAAACAATTAAGAAAGGCGCAACAAAAATTCCTGCGTAAAAATGCCATCGCCAAATTGTTTTATACAGTTCTGTTGTCTTCTTTTTCATTCATGTAATCTTCCTTCCTTTTTTCGATTTGTTTAATATACCAAGAAAATGTGAAATAACAATGAAACAATGTATTTAAATGAGGGGGATTTTTTTGTGAAAAGAATGATGACAACAATTATTTGTACAAGCCTATTTTTAACAGCTTGTAGTAGTGAAAAAGAGAGCGAGAAATCTTCAGAAAATACTACCTTTAAAAAAGCCGTGGAACAAGGAAAGCTCGCTTTAGCAAAAGGTGATGTGGAAGATGCTTTGGCATCATTTGAACTCGCAGAAAATGAAAATCCACAAGATGCCAATACGAAAAAATATGTAGAACAGCTACAACAAGTGAACCATGTGGATGACTTAATAGAGGAAAAAGAATATGAATGTCAAAAAAGCCAATCAAACGATGGAGAAATATACGCTATTTTCCCTTGTCCAAAAAGAATTATCTGATTTAAAGAAAACAGCTGAATCAAAACAAAAGGAAATAAAAAAAGAAACGACCAAAACAAATACAACACCTAAAACCCAAACAACCACAACACAAACGACACCTCAAAAAGAGAATCTATATGCGAGTTACATGAATAAGGCAACTCTCATCGGGCAGAATTTCGATAAAATAGCATACGCAATAGACGGTGAACGTCAAGATAGCTTTGACCCTATGTTAAAAGCGTTTGATACAAGTTATAAGCAGTGGGATGCTCTATTAAATGAAATTTATGGCACATTAAAATCGCGTCTATCTTCATCCGAATTCACTGTGCTACGTGATGTACAGCGCAATTGGATTAAAGAACGTGATCATAATGCTGGTAGCGCATCTGCCTATAGCGAATATGCACCAGAGATTGCCTATACAGAATCTTTAGCTGCTTCAACAAGAGAACGCTGTTATGCACTTCTTGAACAATACCGCGAAACATTACGCTAACCAATCACAAGCCACTTCAAACAATCTAAAGTGGCTCTTTTTTATGAAAACGCTTCGAATAAGAATAAATTGTGACAACCGTAAAAAACACTTCCATTTTTCTAAAAATCATGTAGAATAACTTATAACAAGTTTTGTTATATAACAACAATAACTTGTAATATAACAAAGAACGGAGAATGACCATGTGGGTTGTAACAATTTTCAATAATATTCATGATATTCGTATGTTTGAGTACACAAATAAGGATGCTGCTACAGAAAAGCTAAAAGGATGCAACAACGCTATTTTATCTTATACAAAATAAAATCATGAGGTTAAAAAAATGAATCAAATGCTTTATGAACCCTTACCTTCTGTCTCTCACAATTAGATAGAAGGTCTTTTTTTCGTTTGAATGCATAGAAGTAAAACGTAAAACACATACATTTCATACCATTACAGTTCTATTCTCTTTTACAGTAAAAAATAATATATGGATGAAATTGGATAAAAAAACATATATGATTGAACTAGTAATTATAGAAAGGACTTTTTAACATGAAAAAATTCGTTATATTTTTAGGCATTGTGATTTTAATTGGGCTATCTATTTTTGGATACATCGAAACTAAAAAGTATCTGGTTAAAAATGATGTTCATACATATCTATTAAAGGAAAAAAATATAAAAGAAGCTGACATTGAAGTATTAGATCCATTCGTAGCTAACTTAGACGGAGATAAAAATTGGCTAGTTTATGTAAAAATCAAAAATGATCCTAAAAAATATTACTATTATAAAAACAGTGATACAGACCGTATTCTTTTAGAATCGGCTGAGTAAGAATAAGGAGACAATAAATTGAAAATCATCGGTCTTTTAATACTAGGTATACTATTAAGCTTATTTTTAGTCACATTTTTAGAGGATATCGGCTTACTAATGCTTGCTGGGTTAGGCCTTGGTAGTTTATTTGTCATTATCTATCAATTAGAAAGAAACTACAAAAATAACCAATAGAAAAACGATTTAGTCGAAGCTGACTAAATCGTTTTTCTATTATTCCTCTTTAAATAATTCTTCTAACATCTTTTCACGATTTCTCAAAAAGTATGTGGAGATTTGTACATGTGATGTTTCTTCATAAGCTACTTCATGAATTGTTTCATCAAATTCATAAATTTTTGCGTTGGGGTATCCCAGTAAAATTGGTGAATGTGTCGCTATAATAAATTGTACATTCTGTTCTTTCTCTAGATCATGTAAAATCCGCAGTAATGTCAGCTGCTTTGCTGGAGACAATGCAGCTTCAGGCTCGTCCAATAAATAGATTGCCTTTTCACGAAAACGATGTTGAAAGAGAGACAAAAAAGATTCGCCATGCGATTGGTGATGCAATGACTTTCCCCCGTAAGATTTAAAACCATCCTCATCCACTTCGTCAATGTGAGATGCAAATTGATAAAATGTTTCCGCTCTTAAAAAGAAACCATCTATCACTTTGGGCATCCAAGATAGACGTAAGTAATCACCTAAATGTGATTCACTCGCATGTACATTATAAGCTCTTACATTTTGTCGACTTCCTCCAGCTGTATGAAAGCCAATTTGATCGGCAATAGCTTCAAGTAAAGTTGATTTACCTGAACCATTCTCACCTACAAAAAACGTAACAGTTTGATTAAGCGATAAAGTATCTAAATGGTGAATCGTCGGAATCGAGAACGGATATACAGAAAAATCTTGTACTTCTTCTCTCTTTAAACGACAGCTTTTTAAAAACATCACATGACTCCCTCTTCTTATTTCATCGGAACCCAACCCGGGCGACTTTTAATAATTTCAAACATCGTCGTTGGTAAAACAGGTGGATTTTTCGTATCAAGTGCTGTTTCCACTTGTTCACCACGTTGAATTTTCTCTACCCAATGTGGTTCAATTAATAATTCACGACCAATTGCGAGTAAGTCTGCACCGATATGTGATGCATTCTCTAAATCTTTTTTACTGTAAATTGAACCTACTGCAATTAGCGGTAGTCTGCCTGCGATTGTTTCTTGAAGTGCTTCTACACGTGTAGTCGCTGTACCACTATAGCGACGTGGCTCTGAATCAAACTGCATTTGTGAGACATGTAAGTAGTTAAGTGGTTGGTCTGCTAGAACATCTACTAATTCTAGTGTCTGATCCATTGTAATACCATCTTCTTCAGGCTCTTCTGGAGAGAAGCGGTAACCAACGATAAATGCGTCATTTGCATATTTTTCTTTTGCTTGTTGTACAGCTTGTACGACTTCTAAAATAAATTTCATACGGTCTTCACCATACACATCTGTACGCTTATTCGTGAAGCCACTGAAGAATTGTTGTAATAGGTATGTGTTTGCACCATGAATTTCGACACCATCAAAGCCTGCTTCAATTGCACGTCTTGTCGCTTCATGGAAGTCACGTACAATTTGTTGTACTTCTTCTGTCGTTAAAGCACGTGGTGTTGGCTGTCCATCAGTTGTAATATCGGTTGCACCGACCACTTCTGGTACTTCATTCGCTGGACTTTGACGACCTGCGTGGAAAATTTGCAAAATCGCCTTCGCGCCTCCGCTTTGAATCGTTTTCGCAATACGACGTAAACTCTCCACATAACGATCATCATGTGCTGAAATCTGTCCTGGGAATCCCTTACCACTCTCTGATACATAGGCAACAGCTGTAATAACTGCACTTACGCCGCCTGAACGTTCTTTATAATAAGCAATCTCCTCATCTGACACAGTACCATCTGGATTACCAGAATACGTTGTCATTGGTGCCATAACGAGACGATTTTTTAATCTCACTTCATTATTTAACGTAATTGGTTCAAAAGCATTCATACAAAAATTCCCTCCTCATCATTATGTAAAAATTATGACCTTGTTCAAAATAAATTTCAAAAAATATGCTTATCATTTTAGTTGGGATTATGAATGGCTACAGCGTCAACTCCAAAAACACATAAGGGTCTTGTCTCACTTCTCGCCCTACTTTCACATCTAATGCCTGTTGAAAACAGGGTCCATCGATAACTGTCGTATGAAATTCACCCTGTTCACCACATGGGTCAATTCCTCGCTCAATCAATTCATTCATAAACTCAATCGACAACTCACGCCCTAAATCCGATGCCTTCATTCCGAGTGACTCATTTATCGTGACAATAATGGCTCGATATCCTCTTTCTACAACCTCTTTTACAATCGATGTACGTTCTTCTTGCCATAATGGCATAGCGAGCTGCAATCCTGCTCGCGCTGCCACTTGTTCATGCCAGAGACCATGCTCTAGTAAATCTATATCTCCTGTCACAAGTGCTTCTGCCCCTGCTTCTTTTGCTGTTTTTAACGCTTCTACAAAAGCTTCCTCGTAAGTTGCCCAACTCGCTGATACTTCAAAAACAGGAAGACCTATTGCTTTTGCCTGCGCGCGCACAAGCTCTGAACCTGTCGCATGTGAACGTGAACGCTCTCCTTGTTCCTCCATCATAACGAGTAAGCCTATTACTTCTCCTTGCTTCATCGCCCATTCAAGTGCGAGTGTACTATCCTTACCACCACTATAAGACACGATACTCTTTTTGTTAGCGGCATTCTGTTTCCATGTATTCATATACTTCATTCCTTTGGTAATGTAATCGTAAAGCAGCTTCCCACATTCACTGTACTCGTTACTTGAATCGTTCCACCATGTTGCTCAACAATCTCTTTTGCAATCGCTAACCCAAGCCCCTCACCACCAGAAGAACGCGCGCGGTCTGTATCAACACGATAAAATCGTCTAAAGATATAAGGTAACTTCTCCTGTTCAATTCCTCTACCTTCATCAATCACTTCAAGCTTTGTGCCATATGTTTTAATCGTAACCTTCGAACCGTCGTCACTATAACGAATGGCATTTTGCACGAGATTCATGACTACTTGTTGCATCTTCATAACATCCATCTGTTGTGATTGTGCTGACTGTAGTACATAATTCATCTCACGTTTCTCTCCTAGCACTTCTAAAACAGGCATTAAATCTTCTACTAACTCATTAAAACTAATCATTTCCAACTGTAAGGGTTCTTGGCGATCTAAACGTGATAATTGTAGTAGTCTCTCAATTAAAGCACTCATTCTTTCTGTTTGAAGATGAATTTGCGTAACAGAATCTTCTACTTGTTGTACATTTTCAAAATTCGAACGAAGAAGCACCTCTGTAAAACCACGAATCGATGTAAGTGGCGTTTTTAATTCATGTGACGCGTCGGAGACAAACTGCTCTAATACTTTCTTCGTCTCCTTCTCTTTTTCAAAGGCTTGCTGTACACGTTGTTGCATCTTTTGAATTGCACTTTCTAACTGTTCAACTTCAATTGGCGCCTGTTCAACTGCGACTGCTTTTCCCATTTGATCGACTGTTAATTCACGCACTTGCTCAGATAATTCGTCTAATGGGCGCAATGTACGACGTAAGATTTTCTGATATAGCCAAAAAACAATCGTAAAAATAATCGCAACAACGATTGTATAAATAATTAATTGTGTGAACATAATTTCATTTTCTTCATGTGTTGGGAAAGAAACTTTAAGTGTTTGACCTGCCACATCTCGTTCAATTGTACGTGATGTGACTTTATCATCGTCATCTCCACGAAATGAACGAATTACTTCTCCATCCCATTCAATACGAGCATTTAAAAATTGTTTTTCGAGTAACTCACGTGATTCAGGTGTTAATTCGCCACCTCGTACATTTAATTGTTTACTCGCCATTTTCACATTATCTTGTTGTTGGTATTCTACAGAATATTTAAAAATCCCAATTTGTAAAATACCGAGTATCACATATAAAATAGCAAAAATAATCGATGTTCGAACAAGTAATTGTTTTTTCATTCGGTCACATCCAATTTATAACCGAAGCCCCTCAATGTTTGAATCACTTGATGTTCAGGGTCTTGTAGCTTTTGACGAAGCGTTTTTATATACGCTTCAACGACGTTCTCATTCCCGTAATAATCGTACCCCCATACAGCATTCAAAATCGCTTCTTTTGATAGCACTTTGTTTTTATGTTGAATAAAATAGCGTAATAATTTGTACTCGGTACGCGTTAATGTGAGTATCTCTCCTTGATACGTGATTTGTTTTTGTTCATCATCAATTGAAAAAATACCTGTTGGTTGTTCTTCATATTGTGGTGTATTGCGCAGTCGTGCTTGTACACGCGCAATCAGTTCTTCAAAGCTAAATGGTTTTACCATATAATCATCTGCACCTGCATTTAACCCCGTTACACGGTCGGTCACTTCTCCTTTTGCAGAAAGTAAAATAACTTGGCAGTTTATATATTTTTTCAAACTACGACATACTTCATACCCATCCATACCAGGCATCATAATATCAACAATGGCAACATCTGGTTTCCATTTCTCTGCTAATTGAATGCCTGTCACTCCTTCAGAAGCAGTGATTACTTCATATCCTTCAGCTTCAAGCCCCATCTTCAAAAATTGTGTAATACTTTCCTCATCATCAATGGCTAAAATTCGTGTCATATCCCCATTCTCCTTTTTTCAGCTAATTTTCAGCTACCCTTCATTTGAAATACAGCATCCTTTTCTATACTTGGTTTAACAGAAAGGATGATTCGTATGAATGCTAAATGGCTATCATTTCTTATATTTCTTTTACCACTTCCATTAATCTTTTGGCAAATTACAACACAAGATCATGGATTCGCTTTTTGGAACGTTGTCACCGTATCATTCGGTGCAATCGCATATAGTTACCTGTGCTTCATCTTATTCTTAGGTACACGTCCAAGATGGATTAAATATGAAGTAGCACAAAAATTCCATCGTGTTTTACCAATTCTTGCAATCGCAGCGATTCTTCTTCATAGCCAAACAGAAGACTTTGTAAATAATCCACATGGTTTACATGGTGCTGGTGGCTATGGTGAACTATCACAAAATGTATTTCTAATCATGGGTGGATTGAGTATCTTATTCTTAGCAACAAAATGGTTACGTTATACACCTTCTATTGTACAGAAATTCATGAAGATGTTCTCCTTTATCCATTATGACTGGATGAAGTGGGTACATCACTTACAAATCTTCGGGATTATCTTTATGGCTATTCACGTAATTCTAGTGAATATCGCTTACAATACACCGATGACAGCTGTCCCTTATATTGTGTACTTCGGAGTGGCACTTGTATTCTATATCCCATTCCTACTAAAAAAATTCGCAAGACGCAATGCAACCGTAGCATCTGTTACAGCTTTAAGCTCTGTAATGTATGAATTAAAACTACACATGAACAGTAAAAAACATGCACAACTTGGACAAGCAGCATGGATTCGCATCAATGGTATGGAACATCCATTCACGATTGCAGATGTGAATGACGATGAAGTAACCATCATCTTTAAAAAGGTTGGACCATTTACAAAGAAAATGGCACAATTACAATCCGGAGATCGTCTATACATGACGAAGGGTTACGGAAAGCTACCGAAATTTGAAAAACCAACCATTTATATTGCTGGTGGTAGTGGTATTGCTGTAGCGATGAGTTATATTAAAGCTTGGTCTAAAAATCCAACACAACCATTCCATCTTTACTGGTCTGTTCGTAAAAGTGACGAGTTAGTATATGACCGTTATTTCCGTCAATTACAACAAACAATTCCAAAATTTTACTACACACCATACGTAACACAAGAAGGGGTATGTGAGCGATTAACATATAAAGAGTTAGAACAAAATCTTTATTTAGAACAAGCTCAATGCTTCATCTGTGCATCAGCTAAAGCTAGCTTCGCCTTTGAAAGAATGTTACACAAAGTACAAGCAGATGATGTACATGCTGAAAACTTCTAAAACACAAAAAAGGTTTCGACAAATGTCGAAACCTTTTTCTTATTTTGCATCTTTATTTGTATAGTCTATCGTAGAGGGTTCCGTTGCTTTAAAGCCTTCTGGTGTGTAGAAACGTAGTAAATCTCCATTTACAATCTTATCTGAGATACTTAATTTCTCTGACACTTCAGCTTTAATTTTTTCAGCTTCTGGAATTTGATCTTCGCTTAATAATTCCCCCGTTTTATTATCATAATATTTATCATCTACAAAGAAATAGTTAGGAGTAGCGAAACCACCGTTACGGAAAGCTACAATTTCTTTATGATCTTTTGATAATAAGTCTGTACCCAATTGTACATATTTCTGTGTATCAACACCTAAAAGATGTAATAACGTTGGTAAAAGGTCAATTTGACCACCGTATGTGTGATCAACGCCACCTTTCATACCTGGTACATGAATGAATAATGGTACACGTTGTAAATTCGTATTTTCATATGGTGTAATCTCTTTATCCATAATTTGAGCCATCGCTTTGTTATGGTTGCTTGAAATACCATAGTGGTCACCATATAGAACAACCATCGTGTTATCATCTAAGCCATCTTTCTTCATTTGTTGGAAGAATTGTTTCACTGACTCATCTAAATAACGTGCCGTTTGGAAGTAATCGTCTACACTTTGGTCACCTGTTTTTTCTTTGCCAATCGTCACAAGATCTTGATCCATTTTATATGGGAAGTGGTTCCCTACTGTAATCAATTTTGTATAGAATGGTTCAGGTAATTCTTTTAGATATGGTTCAGATTGTTTAAAGAATGGCTTATCTAATAAACCATACTCAGCCATATCTTTTGGTGAGCTTGTATCATAGAAGCTTGCATCATAGAAATGATCGAAACCGAATTGCTTATAAATCACATTACGGTTCCAGAAGCTTCCGTTATTCCCGTGGAATACTGCTGATGTGTAACCTTCACCTTTTAGAATATTCGGTGCAGCTTGGTACGTATTTTGACCTTTTGTAATGTAAGCTGAACCTTGTGGTAAGCCAAATAATGAGTTTTCTAACATGAACTCTGCATCTGATGTCTTTCCTTGCCCTGTTTGGTGGAAGAAGTTATCGAAATACAATGTCTCTTGGTCTTTCATTAACTTGTTTAAGAATGGTGTTACTTCCTCACCATCCACTTTGTAATTTAATAAGAATGTTTGGAACGACTCCAAATGTAAATAGATGACGTTCATATCTTTGGCAGCGCCAAAGTATTCTTTATTCGGTTTTGCATAGTTTGAACGTGTATAGTTCAATACATCCGTAATATCACTACTATCAGCTAGTACACGTTCTGAAGAAGCTTGAACCGTTTCATATGTGTCATACGCTGTGTAGTTATACATACCCAAGTATTTTACGATGTACGTGCGGTCGAAACCACGTGATAATAATTGTGGACGATCAATTTCAGCTAATGCTAAGTTTACAACTGAGAAACCGACTGATACAGCTAAAATTAATGTAGCATTTTTTAGCGTTCCACGTTTTTCATTCACTAACTTATGCGTTTTCTTTGAGAAACGTAAATACATTAATGCAAATACATCAATAAAGAATAGAATGTCATACCATTTTAATAACGATAGTACACTACCACCTAAATCACCAAAGTTTTGTGTTTGCGTTACAGTTGGCAACGTAATAAAATCACTGAAGAAGCGATAATATACAGCATTGGCAAATAATAAAATCGTCATCAATGTGTAGATCACAACAAGTGCAGTTAGTTTTCGTTTGTCTTTCTTAAAGAAGAAAGACAGACCGAGTAGTAACACAACAGCGCCTAGTGGATTAATAACAAGTAAAAATTGTTGCAACACACCTTTAACTTCCAAGTTAAATTGTGTGACTTGTACAATATATGTTTTAATCCATAGCACAAGTACGGCTACTAAATAAATCCCCGTAAAACGATTCATAGACGAGAATTTTTTATCTTTCAACATATTTTTTACACCTACTTCATAAAAATTAAGTTCATTTTCAATAAATCATAAGCTATAACGTTTTTGTTTGTGAAATGTTTCATAAAAGAACACTTAGCTTATTTTACAGTATTTTTCTTTGAAGTTCTAATATAAATAACTTGATTTTTACATTCACTTATTAAGTGTACACAAGTTTGGCGATTTATGTAAACTTTTATAGTCTTATTCTTATCGATTGTAACTTTTATGTAAAGAGGTCATACATCCTATTCTGTTGTTGTTTTATTGTTATTTTCCTTAAAAAAATAGAGGAGCACCAAATAAACACTTACACCTATTAGCATTTCCTTTGTCACAATTGAAATAATAAATGTGACCATACTTCCTTCATTAAAATGTGACGCCTTTGGTAAATATTTTTCTGTTCCGATATGTAAAGTCATTAAATAACTAGTTAACACAATCAATACGTATAAAGTAATACTCCCCAAGATGAGTAGAGGATTTTTTCGTTCGTTCACTTCTAGCCAAATGGCACTAAATAGTAAAAAGAATGGACTCATTACTAAGATAAACAAAGATACCATATCTATATTATAGTATGTACACCCAAGTACAATGCTAACTAAAACAATTTCTAATGCAATATAAAAGTAGAATCTACCACTGATGTTCAGCATCTCTTTCTCCTTAATTTAAACGAATACGTTTTCTATAATGTATTTTAACTATCACTTTATTATTACTTATAAAAAAATAAACATGTATATAACACTACCATTTTAACAAAGTTTGTAACATGGTATAAATTAACCCCACTTCAATAAATTCACGCTATATAAAAATACTTTTATTTCATTTTTATTCCTAAAAGAAAATATGTAATAGAAAGCATTCTAGAATCGATGCTAAAAGACTTAAACTGATTGTTTTTTTATATAAAAAGCCTTATTTTAAATTACTTTTTAAAAATATCTTTTCTTGCTTATTTTTGAGATGAGATAGTGCATATTGAAATTTGAGTAATGAATAGATTGCTTCTACTTTTGCTAAACTTACCTCCCCTTTTATTTAAATAAGTGTAAAGTGAATCGAAAAATCGCTAGAATTAGATTCAAGAGAAAACTCAAAAAACCTTGAATAATACCTTCCCAAATCACTTCACGAATTAGATTTTTTACATCTCGAAAAAAATGTCGAATTCGTCCTTCTTTTTTTCGCATAGAATCTTCCTTTTTTAGAGATAGTATAACAAAAAGCAGGTGCAAAAGAATATGCACCTGCTTCACTTAACTATTTGTATTCTTCAAATTGCTTGTCAATTTTAGCTTCTTCTTTTTCATCATAATGATCATATTTTTGAATTTCATGTAATAAACGCTTAAATTCATGAATGACTTTCTTCTCTTCATACCATTCCTTCATGCGATGTGACTTATCATCTTCTTTATTCGCTTCTAACTTTTCAAGTACTTCATCCAATTTCATTAACGTTTCCGCCATTTTATCAATCACTTTGTCCTTTTTCTCTTCATAGTTTGTCATATATAAAACACTCCTTCTAATTTAGTGTGTAAACCCATGTACATGTGGTTCATCATCATCGTGGAATAAGACACGTGCATGATTTAAATCTTCGATACACTGTAAGAAATCTTCTATTAAAGAGTCTGCTAGGTTTTGACCTAAATCGGCTCGACATACAAAACGTTGAATGACAATATCATCTAAATCGGCTGGTAATGGATATGCTGGAACTTGCCACCCCTTCATTTGAAGACGGTCAGCTAATTCATATAAATTCCAAGATACATCGGCATCTTCTTTCAACGTATAACAAACAATGGGCAGATTTTCGCCATCATTATACAATTTAAAGAGTCCTGTCTCTTCAATTGCTTTTGAGATATTCATGGCTGCTTTCTGTGAATGTTTATGAATCTCACGATACCCTTCATATCCTAAACGGTAGAAATTATAGAATTGGCCCACAACTTGACTCGCACTACGAGAGAAGTTAATCGCCATTGTTGGCATATTCCCTCCTAGATAGCTCACATCAAAAATTAATTCTTTTGGTAGATATTCTTGATTTCGCCATAAAATCCAGCCAACACCTGGATATACAAGCCCATATTTATGCCCAGATGTATTAATTGATACAACATTTTTCAATCTGAAATCCCATGCAAGATCAGGATCAACGAATGGTACAAACATTGCACCACTTGCACCGTCTACATGGATAACAAGCTGATGTTCATGTGTTTCGTTGTACTTTTCAACAAGTTGATCGAGCGCCTCAATATCATCAAACTTACCTGTGTACGTAATACCTAAGATACCCACAATTCCAATTGTGTACTCATCTACATAATCCATTACCTTATCTAAATTAATGCTTAAATGTTCTTCATCCATTGGTACTTCACGCATCTCAATATCCCAATAGACACAGAATTTTTCCCAACATACTTGATAACCTGAAGAAATCACAAGATTTGGTTTTTGTGCATTTAAATCGAGTCCGCGTTCACGTGCAAGATTTCGCCAACGAAACTTCATTGCCATACCGCCAAGCATACAAGCTTCACTTGAACCAACAGTAGACGTTCCCATCACTTCCTCGGCATCCGGTGCATTCCATAAATCAGCTAGTACATTCACACAACTCGTTTCTAAGCGTGCTACTTCTGGATATTCTGATTTATCAATTGCATTTTTCTCCATTGTTTCAGACATTAATTTTGTGACTTCTGGTTCCATATATGTTTGACAAAAAGTCGCTAAGTTTTGTCTTGCATTTCCTTCATCAATTAACTGATCCTTAATTAATTGATAGGCAATATGGGCACTAATTGGTTTTTTACGTAACTTTTTCAAAACAACGTCTTTACCTGATGCTAACGAACCATACAAAGGGCTTGCATCATCTGGTAAGTGTTTTTTCTTCATAAAAGAACCTCCTTTCTAATTCAACTCTTTAAATGCTTCTTCTTTTTGAACTTTAAACATTCTAGGTTCTGTTGATTGTAAAAGCTCATCGGTCATTTGTACTTTAGCAATCTGATAATTCTCATACGATGTGTAGTAATACGTAAGTGACGTGTTACACATCGTTCCGACATATTGAGAAAAATCTTCTCGGTCATCTGCTGTAACAACAATTCCTTTTGGAATACGAACTGTTGAAAGGATATGATAGGCATTCGATACGCCCTCTGTTTCGTTCTCAGCTTGTTTAATATGTTCTTTAAAGAATGCCGCTCGAACGAATCGCTCAGGAGGTGTATAACCACCAGGTAACCCCATCGTTCCCGTTCCCTGTGAGAAAGCTCTTGCTTCATATTCACCAAATTTCACAGGAGGATATTGTTTCGGACGCACATGTAAATAGTTATGCAAATTCGAAAAATGCCATTGAATATTCGGCGTATTTGTCATAACACCTACAGGATTCTCTGTAATTGTTAGATTTTCTGTTAGCGGTTCAATAACAACGCATCTTCCTGTACGATCTGTCACAATCCAATGCAGTGGTGTAATAATGTTAATAAGCGGTGCCGATTTTGCTACAAGATGTACTTGATGTAATTCTTTTTCTAACTCATCAATCGTTGCAAAACGTTCAATTGCCCATGTAATAAATTCATGTGGTGCTAAATTAATTGCTCCTTCCTTACTATCTTCTGCATAATAAGCTTCCCCTGGTAAATAAAGTTCAGCCATTGATAAGCCTTTTTCATTTACACCATCGGCAACAGTATAGAGACCTTCAATCTCTGTTCCTGCACCTAGTACGCCATACTTACCAACATACTCTGTTCCATCCACTACTGACTCAAATGAATGTTCTCTTGGTAAATAAACAGGTTGTGTATCGAGTTCAAACGAAAAGTCCATCGTGCGTGATAATAGATACTTACCATCTTTTGTTACAGTAAAAATACTTGTACACATATTTACACATCCTTTACTTGTTTATGTTTCATATAGAAATGGTAAAAAACAAATGGAATTGCAACAGTTATGATAAAGCCTGCAGTCAATGTCAAAATATAAGTGGACCCTTGAGTACCCTTCAATTCACTGGGTATGATGAAGGCTGAGACAATAGCTAAAATCGACAAAATCAAACCACTTGAAGCGACAATTATTTTTGAGATATGGCCTCCGGGAACATTATAAGAGCGTTCCAATCCTTTGTTTTTTGCTTTTAAAATTAATAAGAAGTAACTAATAAACAACATGACATAGGCAACTAAATAGATGATAACGGTTAAAGAAATCGCGGTTAAAAACGATACATTATTACCGCCACCACCAAATGTTAAGATAGCAGCCCATATGCTTACTAAAAGACCTTGCAAATAAATAAGGGGTACAGGAACTTCATTTTTATTCGTCTTTTTAAAATAAGCTGGCAACAAACCTTTTTGTGCTACAAAATGAAGTCCTTCAGTAGGACTAACAATCCATGAACTTACTTGTGCGAGTACACCAATTGTTAAAAGAATGGCTGCTACTTTTACGAAGATGCCTAGCTCAGGATGTCCTGTTAAAACAAGCGTTTCAAAAGCCTGTACAACTCCTGAATTCAAAGATAACTTGTCACTTGGTACAACCATTGATACAACACTACCACCAATGGTGCTTAGAACAACTCCTGCAATAACGAGATAAATCATAATTTTCGGGTAATTCTTCTTCGGATCATCAAGTTGTTTGATATGCGGTGCAGATGCCTCTACACCCATATATGCCAACATGAAAGATACAAGTGCCGCAAAGTCTGTTTGGTTTTTTGGGAAGAATCCATTCTTTGTAAAGGAACTCGCAATTTCGTGTCCATTATTAAAATATTGAATCGATAAAACGAGTAAAAGAACTACTGGAATAATAATCCCTACGAAAAAACCTACTTTTGCAAGACGTGCTGTTAGTTGCGTTCCTCTAAATTGTAAAAATGTACAAGCCCAGAAAATAAGTAAAACTGCGATAAATTTATAAACCGGATTTTGATTTATAGCATTAAAATCTAATGCATATGCTAATGCACCAATAATGAAGTAAATCATCGTTACAAATCCAACCGTAATTTGAAACCACTGAAAGAAAATAGCCGCAAATCCAAAACGTTCGCCCATCATACGACTAACCCAACTGAATAAACCACCGTCCTGATTTCCTTTTACCGTAGCTAGCTCTGCTGAGCAGAGCGCTACTGGTAAAAACCAAAAAATACCGCAAAGGAGTAAATAAAAGACAAGCATGACACCTGACTCAGCGAATGTTGGATATTCGTACACCGTTATAAATAACGATGCGGTCATCGCAAAGAACCCAAACTTTGATATACTGCGTTTTTGTGTCATTCCATTACTCCCGTCTGTTTAAATATAAGAAAATCTATAGAAGTCCCGAATCTTCTAAAAGTTCTTCAATGAACGTATCTTTAATTTTCTTTAATTCATGCTTTGCCAACATGCCTTCTAAAATTGGAACTTTCATATCGCGAATACCTTTTTTATCATTTAAATAATAAGAGGCGCGCAGCAACATACGAATGTCATATGAAGAAGCGAATACTTCTGGTACGCCACGTTCAATATCTAGGAATGTGTAAACTGCTTCCATCGCTGTACGAACAGAATATTCTGTTGTAAATACCGTATCGCGTTCTGTTTCTGCAAAGTTACCGATGAACGCTAAGTTTTTAGATCCTTTGGGAACAACGAGTGGACGATCACCTAATGCACGTGGCATGAAGTAAGCCGTAATATACGGCATGTAACATGGGACTGTATTACATGAGTTACGTGCTAAATCTTCAATTTCATTCACCGGTACACCCATGTGGTATAACCATTCACATGCAATTTCCATTCCTGTACATTCTGTAATTGGTTTTTTAATATAATTACCAGGTTGGTCTGAAATTAGTGCATATACCCAAACAACTAATTCGTCTTTTGGCTGTGCTTTAAAATGTGGCTGTCGATTTAATGTATAACTCATTTTCCAATTAGAGTCTCTAGCATGAACAATACCGCCTGTTACAACTTTACCTGCATAGGGATCGCGTTTACTAATTCTCTCAATATATGGTGCTACTTTATCATCTAATGTTGTAACGGTTGCTGATACAAACCAACTTGCCTTAGGGATATTTTTGTAGAATTTTTCAGGATATCCAAAGTCCGCATCCTGTGCAGCTAAATTTTTCCACAAGTCCCATCCACCGCTTGTTTTATATGTTGGCGGTGCGGGTTCGTCTTGTGTTCCATATGTTGAACTATCTGTGATTGAACCATTCGTTACAAATACAAGGTCGTCTTCACTTAATTGAACGACTTGCTCTTCACCTTTTACTGTAAGATGAAGTTCTTTTGCAACCTTCTCTAGACCACCTTTACTCATCATCACATTTTTTACTACTGTGTCATATTGGAAATGAACACCTTGTTCTTTTAAATAATTCATTAACGGTAAAACTAGCGATTCATATTGATTATATTTAGTGAATTTTAATGAGGAGAAATCTGCGAGGGCATCAATATGGTGAATAAAGCGCATGAGGTAGCGACGCATTTCCATTGCAGAGTGCCATTCTTCAAAGGCAAACATTGTGCACCAATACGTCCAGAAGTTTGATTCAAAAAACTCTTTAGAAAAAACATCTGTAATTTTTTTATTTTGTAAGTTTTCTTCTTTTTGAAGGCATAAATGTAAAATCTCTTTAACGGATTTTTCGCTTAGCGTGAGTTGACCGTCTGTTGGATAGCGTTCACCTTTTTTATGAATAATACGGCAATGAGATGAGTTTGGATCATCTTTATTCAACCAGTAGAATTCATCAAGTACAGAAGCATTCTCTACTTCAAGTGAAGGGACAGAGCGAAATAAATCCCATAAACATTCAAAATGTGCTTCCATTTCACGACCACCACGAATAACAAATCCAGCGTCAGGACGATCAATGCCATCCAATGAACCTCCTGGTATCGAGAGTTCCTCTAAAATATGAATACGCTCTCCTGGTACTTGACCGTCGCGCACCAAAAATGCTGCGGCTGCTAAAGATGCTAACCCTGAACCAACTAAATAAGCGGATACGCGATCGGCTCTTTCTGGTTTTCTCGGTCGTGCAAATGCTTCATAGTTACCATTACTTCTATACATAGTTGATTCCTCCCAAATTACATGTGTAGTCTTTTGTTAAAAAAACAGTCTACCAACTGCCTCTTCGGGTGACGAACAATCGGGCTAAATTTTATCATTCAAAATCTAACCACTCTACCACAATTCGTTCCCCCTATTTCACAACTTTAACCATTTTTAATCGACTCAATTTTCCATATTTTTTGAAAATCCATACCATAAACTTTTTATAAAAAGCTAGGTTATGTTACGCATCTACTATTTAAAACAACTTTTATAAAATAACAAAAAATTCTTTTTTGATAGAAAATTTCAAATATAGTATTGTTCATTATTTTGAGCGGTGCTATACTGAACCAACAAATATAATCATGATTATAAAATAACTGTGGTTATAAATTACATAATCTAGGAGGCTGAACATGACAAAAGAAATCATTACTAACTTTCCTTATACGTTTGAAACAATCGAAAATACGTGGATTCCACTACAAGATGGAACAAACTTATCAAGCCGCATCTGGTTACCGAATGTACCTGTAGGTGAAAAAGTACCTGCCATTTTAGAATACATTCCTTACCGTAAAACAGATGGAACACGCGCACGTGATGAGCCAATGCATGGCTATTTTGCTGGTAACGGTTACGCAGTTGTTCGTGTAGATATTCGTGGTTCTGGTGAATCGGATGGCTTACTAAAAGATGAGTACTTAAAACTTGAACAAGATGATGCGCTTGAAGTCATCGAATGGATTGCAAATCAGCCTTGGTGTGACGGCAATATCGGCATGATGGGTAAGTCTTGGGGTGGCTTCAACTCATTACAAGTAGCAGCACGACAACCAAAACATTTAAAAGCAATTATTACATTAGGATTTACAGATGATCGCTATAACGATGATATTCACTATAAAGGTGGCTGCTTACTAAACGATAACTTCTGGTGGGGAGCAATCATGCTTGCTTATCAAATGCGTCCACTTGACCCGAATATCGTCGGTGATGAATGGCGTGAAAAATGGTTAGAACGTTTAGAAAATATGCCTTTATGGATGGATCAATGGCTGCAACATCAAACAAAAGATGACTATTGGAAACATGGCTCTGTTAGTGAAAATTATGATGCGATTCAAGTTCCTGTATTTGCACTTGATGGCTTTGAAGACTCTTACACGAATACCGTATTGCGTCTTATGAAAGGGCTTTCAGTTCCGCGTAAAGGTGTCATCGGACCTTGGGCGCACGTCTATCCACATGATGGTGTTCCAGGACCAGCAATGGGCTTCTTACAAGAGGCTGTAAAATGGTGGGATCATTGGTTAAAAGGTAAAGAGACCGATACATTAGACGGTCCAATGGTTGAAGTTTGGATGGAAGAAAGCATGCCACCTTCTGCTTTAAAACCAATCAGTAAAGGTCGCTGGGTTGGGCTAGAAGCATGGCCTTCTCAAGATGTTGAAGAACAAATTTATCATCTGACACAAAAGCAATTAACAACAACTGCTTCAACTAATCACGAAACAGTTCAGCTAAAAACCCCACTAAATCATGGTTTATTATCTGGTGAATGGATGGGTGCTGGTGTATTAGGAGAGACACATTCTGACCAACGTCTTGATGATGGAATGGCAATGGTATTTGAAGGTGACTCACTAGAAGAAGCTTTTGAAATTCTAGGCGATCCGACATTTAAAGTAACACTCTCAAGTGACCAAACACATGCGATGCTATTCGCTCAGCTATCGGATGTTGCACCAGATGGTTCTGTCACAAGAGTATCGTATGGTGTCATGAACTTAACGCACACTAAAAATCATGAAGAAGTTCAACTGTTAACACCAGGGGAAAAATTCGAAGCACAGGTAACACTCGATTGTTGTGCACATACATTTAAAGCAGGTCATAAAGTGCGTCTATCGATTGCGACATCATTCTGGCCGATGTTCTGGCCAATGCCGAAAGATGCAACATTGACAGTCGATTTACACACAGCACAACTTACACTTCCTTTATTCAAAGGAAAAACAACAAATGGACCAAATATGCAGCCGCAAAGCGCATCATTAACACCGACAACGATTTTACAAGAAGGACGTGTTGATCGTTCGATAGCTTACAACATCTTAACGGATACATGGACTTGTATTACTGACGGTGTAGGCGGTGTATTTGGAGAAGGAATTTATCGCTTTGACGATATTGATGTGACAGTAGAACACAATTTAAAACGTGAACTAACATTATCAAATCAAGATCCACTGTCTGCTGCTTATACCATCACACAAAAAATGAAACTTGGTCGTGAAGGCTGGTGGATTAACGGGGATATTCGTGTGACACAAACAGCAGATGCAGAATATTTCTATATTACAGGGGAAATGATTGTCCATGAAAATGATGCACATGCATTTACAAAAATATGGGATACAAAAACGAAACGTATTGGTTTATAACCAATAGAAACAATGGGGTGTTGGGATGGAAGGAAAATTAAAAAGAAACTTACCGACTTTACTGATTTTAATTATTGCAGGGGAAATGATTTATACACTTCCCTACTTCAGAAACTATTACTATGATGTCTTTTTAGAGGCATTTAATCTAACAAATACACAAATGGGGTCACTGGGGAGTGCCTACGGTATTTGTTGTATCATCTCGTATATTTTTGGTGGTTATGTAGCTGACCGATTTAAGACGAAACATCTATTATCATTGTCACTCATTATGACAGGTGCACTTGGTTTTACGCTCTTATTATATCCACCATATCCTGTTCTTCTTGTGATTTACGGCGCTTGGGGTATTACGTCAATTATGACTTTCTGGGTAGCTTTAATCAAAGCGGTTCGTTCATTAGCTGCTTCAAATGAACAAGGTAAAGCTTTCGGATTCTTCGAAGGTGGTCGTGGTCTTGCCAAAGTAATCGAATCTGCGTTAGTCCTTGCGATGTTCGCTTTTGTCGCAAAAAAATTAACAGATAGTATGGCACTAACTTCTGTTATCATCTTCTACTCTGTTATGTGTATCAGTTTAGGATTAATCATTCTATTTATCTACCGCGAACCTGTCAGTAATGCGGCAGTTGAAGCTGGTGAAGCAGCTGACCAAACTAAATTCAAATGGCCTGTTCTATTCAAAATCTTAAAAATGCCAACAACATGGTTAGCAGCAATTTTAATCTTAACGTCTTACTCAATGATTAATAGTTTCTATTACATTACACCATATGCAACAGCGGCATTCGGTGCATCAACTGTTATCGCTGCTGCGCTTGGCTATTTCTCACAATATTGCCGACCAATCGGTAGCTTTAGTTCAGGGATTATCGGTGACCGCATCGGTATTTCGAACATGGTCATTATCGGTTACTGTGTATTGGCAGCTGGCTTAGTTGCACTTATTTTATTACCAGGTAAACCGTCGTTAATTTTATTATTACTCATTTTTATCGCAGTCATTTACATCTCGATGTACGCACTACAAGCAACACACTTTGCAATTCTTGTAGAGGGTGACTATCCTGTAGAAACAACCGGTGCTGTCGCTATGCCACTAATGATTGTTGGTTATAGTGGTGAAGTCTTCATGCCAATCGTTGCAGGTGCGTGTTTAGACCACTTCGGTGGAATCGAAGGATATAAAGTACTCTTTGGTATTCTACTTGGCTTAACGATTTTAGGTTTATTAACAGCTATTGTATGGCAACGTATGACGCGTGTAAAACGTAAAGAAATCGCAGCTGTGAAAAAAGCAACTATCGTAACAAATTAAATCTCTTGAACAAGTGAACGTACATTGTATGCGTCACTTGTTCTTTTCTATGTAAAGACGGATTTCTTTTTCCATTCACACCTTCATTCCAATAGTTTGTTATAATTTACCTAATACATATACGGAAAGGTGACACGTAATGAATAAAAAAGAGATTCAAATGAGTCGTATGTGGAAATACTTTGTAGATGCAACGGCTGACATTATTCAAGAAGAAGGTTTAGAGCACGTAACGATTCGAAAAGTAGCTGATCGCGCTGGCTACAATAGCGCAACGATTTATAATTACTTCTCTGAAATGTCTCACCTGATCTTCTTTGCATCAATGAAATTTTTAAAAGACTATACAGAGGAAGTTGCACAATATATTCAAAAGGGAAAAGATCCTATTGAACAATACCTACTTGCTTGGGAATGCTTCTGTCGTCATTCTTTCAAACAACCACAAATCTTCCATGCAGTATTTATCATGGACTTAACAGATCCACCTGAAAAGCTATTAGAAGATTATTATAAAATTTATCCTGCTGATTTAATTAATATTCCTGAAGAATTACAAAGCATTTTATTCGAACGTAATGTTTCAAAACGTGGACGTTCATTCCTTGAGATTGCTTTAAAAGAAGGGTATATCAAAGAAGAAAATGTTGATGCAATTAATGAATTGACGATTCTAGTATGGCAAGGTATGTTTACAAATATTTTAAACAATCGTAAAAGCTATGATGCTCAAACAGCTGTTGATATTACGATGAATTACATTACAGAAATCGTTCAAAATGCCAATCTGTTTCATTTTAAAGAACCAAAACAAGAAGAATAAACCACCTTCCAATTTTAGTTATAAATGATTATAATGAGGGTGTCTTGTTATAACGAGCTATAAAAGGAGTTCATTCATAATGAAAAAGATTTATAGTTTAGTTACAACCTTATTGTTACTCGCACTACTGACCGCTTGTTCGAATACAGAGACTTCGAAAGAATCTTCATCTAAGCAGCCAGTCGACCTTACTGTGTCAGCTGCCGCTAGTTTGCAGGATGCTTTAGTGGAACTTCAAAAAACATATGAGAAGGAACACACAGATGTCAACGTACAGTTCAACTTTGGTGGGTCTGGTGCTTTAAAACAACAAATTGCGCAAGGAGCACCTGTTGATGTATTCTTTTCAGCAGCTTCAGAACCATTCGATGCATTAGTACAGAGTGGTGATATTGAAAAATCCAAGCAAGTGAACTTATTAGCCAATGAATTAGTTTTAATTACACCAAAAGATACAAACAACAATATTCAGTCTTTTAAAGACTTAACAACAGCAAAAAAAATTGCACTTGGTACACCTGAATCTGTACCTGCTGGGCAATACGGTCGCGAAACGCTTGAAGCTTTAAAGCTTTGGACAAGCGTAAAAGACAAAATCGTCTACACAAAAGATGTACGCCAAGTCTTAACCTATGTAGAATCGGGTAATGTAGATGCTGGTCTTGTTTATGAAACAGATGCGCGTACTTCCGACAAAGCTCAATTAGTTGCGACTGCTAAAAGTGATACACACCAGCCCATTATCTATCCTGTTGGAATCATTAAAGACAGTAAACATCCAAAAGAAGCACAAGCTTTTTATGATTTCTTACAAAGTGATGAAGCGATGAAAACATTCGAAAAATACGGGTTCAAAGGAGCGAAATAGTGTATGAATACGGACATTTGGACGCCACTCAAGCTGTCGCTACAAGTTGCATGCATCGCGAGTATTGTCGTCCTTATTGTCGGTATTTTGCTGGGCAAATGGATGGCACATCGGCAGTTTCGCGGGAAGGTACTCTTTGAGACACTCCTTCTACTCCCACTTGTGTTACCGCCTACTGTTGTCGGCTTTTTACTCATTGTCATCTTCGGAAAAAATAGTTTTGTCGGTGACGCAATTGAATGGCTCTTTCACGCACCCATTATTTTCACGTTTTGGGCAGCTGTTCTGTCCTCGATTGTCGTCGCATTTCCATTAATGTATCAATCGACAAAAACAGGTTTTGAAGGTGTCAGTCGTGATATTGAAAATGCTGCGCGTGTAGACGGTGCAAGTGAATGGAAAGTCTTGCTATTCATCTCCATTCCACTTGCTGCCAAAGCCATTATATCGGGTGGTATTTTAAGCTTTGCGCGTGCATTAGGTGAATTTGGTGCTACATTAATGTTTGCAGGGAATATTCCTGGTAAAACACAGACTGCACCACTTGCCATCTATACTGCAATTGACTCAGGGAATATGAGTGTTGCATGGACACTCGTCATTTGTATGGTAGTCATCTCATTCATCATGTTACTCTGTGTTCATCTCATTCGAGTTGATGCATAGACAAAACATGTCACTTTTTTAGCGTTTGAAACAAAAAACTGGAACCGCGTCAAAACGCGATTCCAGTTTTTCTTATGTTTATATACATGCATGCCCAGACTATTTTATTTAGCCGCCACTAATCGGTGGAATAAATGCTACTTGGTCCCCTTCATTGACAATCGTTTGATCGCGCGCAAATTCTTCATTCACAGCTGTCATTACCTGTCCTAACGAGAGTAATGGATACTCTTTCTCTAACCAAGCTTTCACTTCTGCCACTGTTTTCCCTGCTAATGGCACTTCCATCTGTGCTTGCCCCATACTTTCTTGTAATTGTGCAAAGAATAAAATCGAAATCATCTTATTCCGCCTCCTCTGGTCGTCCGTTTGGATACGGTACATTTTCTAGTTGGTCGCCAATCCAAGCAGTCCCGTCTTCCCAATGTTCTTTTTTCCAAATCGGAACAATTTGTTTAATACGCTCAATTGCAAATTCATTCGCTTCATAGGCAACTTTACGATGAGGCGAAGATACTGCAATCACTACTGCAATATCTGAAATCGCTAATAACCCGACACGGTGTGTAATCGCTAATCGTACATCCGGCCACTGCTCTAAAATTTCACGTTCGATTTGTTCGAACATTTTAATCGCCATTGGTGCATAGGCTTCGTATTGCAGTGACAATGTTTTTTTCCCTTTTGTCATCTCTCGAACCGTACCGATAAATAATGTAACTGCTCCTGCGTTACGATCCATCACCTTCGCACGCATCGCTTCTACATCGATTGGTTGGTCTACAATCTCAAACTTATTCTCCTGCATGTTCAAACCTCATTTCCTTACATAAAAATGCTAGATAATCCTCTTTTGCGTCAATTGAAAAAGTAGGATAGTTCGTTGGTAATTCACCTGTATAAGTCGGCCAATACAGCACACACATAATCTCATGTAACTCTGTCAATAACTCATAATCTTCTTCCATTTGTAAGATGACGATTTTGGGGTAGGAAGCATGTTTATACCCTTCAATTAAAATCAAATCAATCGGAAAATGCTGATATAAAGCAAGGATCTTCTCTAAGTTCCAGTGGTCTCTTTTGGCACTTAACCGTAGAACCCCCCCACCTTCTACTGCTGCCACTGCTGCACCTGCTCGTTCATGACGTGTGCTATCTTTTGAACTTTCTACATCAGGAATACCGCCATGCCCATGATGTTTGATTGTCGCTACACGTAATTCAGTCGCAGTGGCTTCTCGAATGAGTTGTTCCATCAATGTCGTCTTACCGCTATTTTGATACCCTACAACTTGGAGTATTTTTTGATATTGTCCCATGGCCACTCACTTCCCTGTAAATCTTCTAACAGTAAAACATCTACTGGCATATCTTTTTCATAACCTCTCGAACCACCCGGTAATACGATGAACGCATTCGCAGTTGCTAAAGAGGATACCGCACTCGATTTATTAAAGCCAGATGGTGTCGCTACTAATCGGCCATCATTATAATGCAGCGTCGCTCGAATAAAACGTGTGAATGGATTCGCTTTCGTAAAGTCCTCACCCAATATCGCTTTTTCTCTGCGTAAATGTGGTGTTGTACTGCCAAAGCTTTTTCGAATAATCGGACGGGTGAATAATTCAAATCCAACATAACAAGCCGATGGATTACCTGATAAACCATAGAGTAGCTGACCATCTAAAGCGGCAACAGTTGTTACACTCCCTGGTCGCATCGCTACTTTATTGAATAGAACAGTTGCACCAATCGCTTCATAAATCGCTGGTAAATAATCGTAATCTCCCACTGATACGCCACCTGTTGTAATTAAGATATCCACTTGTGTTAAAGCTTTTTTCACTTCTTCAATGCATACATCTAAATCATCATTAAACTGCCCGAAGTATTTCGCAGTTGCACCTGCTCGCTCAATTTGCGCCATGATCATGTATGCATTACTATTACGAATTTTACCTGCTTGAAGCGGTTCATTCGGTTCAAGTAATTCGCTACCTGTTGCAATTACACCAACAACGGGCTTTTTAAAAACAGGTACTTTCGCATAACCAAATGTCGCGAGTAATGCGATCACACCTGGATTAATAAACTGTCCTTTTTGAATTAATACTTCGCCTTTTCGAACATCTTCGCCTTGATATGAAATATTCGTGCCTGCTTCATACGAACGGTTAATCGACATATACGTTTGTCCATCTCGTACTTCATCTTTTGTTAGTTCCAACATCACAACAGCATCACAGCCTTTTGGAATCGGAGCGCCAGTCATAATACGTACTGCTTCAAAAGCTTGTACTTCCTGTTCATACACAAAGCCCGCACCAATCTCACCAACGACTTTGAATGATACTGGTGTCTCTTTTGTCGCTTTTTGACTATCCACTGCACGAATCGCAAAACCATCATAAGGAGAACGGTCAAAAGAAGGGACATCTTGATCTGCAGCAAGATTTTCTGCCAAGAAGCGTTCATTCGCCTCTATGAGTGGAACCCATTCTACTTTTTCTGTATAAGCATAGTCCATCACACGTTTAACTGCTTCTGAAACAGCAATCGGATTTCTTTTCTCTACCATATTGAACACTCCTCATCCTAGTAATTGATAATAGATTTTTTTTGCTTGTTGCGGGTCTTGTACACCATGAATGACGACGCGACCATCTTGGAATAAAACAAAGCGATATGTATCCGTTTGATACGATAATAAATACGGATTACACTGCACATTCCCTTGTTTTTCAAGTTTAGACTGTAGTGCTTGAAAATCATATTGAATCGCTTTTGGCGGACGAATTTGAACTGCATCGCGCCCACATAAAACATCTAATTTCGTTTGATTTTCGTACGCTAAATAAGGATGTGTCGCTTGTTCGCCACAGCATGGACACGCAGTATTTTGCATCTTCTCCACATTAATTTCAAAATGTTGATTTTGCCAGACATCAAATGTTTTATATTTACGGTTCACTGCTTCTATATTCCCCGTTAATATTTTCAGTGTTTCAGCTACTTGGTATGCTGCTACAATTTGCACTGCTGGACTAATAATTCCTGCCGTATCACAGGTCATCGTCGTTTTAGGAATGACGTCAACTAAACAGTAAAAACAAGGAGTTTCGTCTGGAATAACCGTATAAGTTGCACCGTAGCTACTCACACATGAACCATACACCCACGGAATTTTATATTTAGCACTAATATCATTTAAGATAAAACGGATATCAAAATTGTCAGTCGCATCAATTAAGACATCTACTGTTTCAACGAGTGTTGGCAGTAATTCACTTGAGGCATCTGCGATATGCACTTCGATGTCTACATCCGAATTAATCGCTTGTAAACGTGATTTAGCTGCAATCACTTTCGGAAGTTTTTCAGCTGCATCTGCTTCTGTATAAAGTTGTTGTCTTTGTAAATTGCTCCATTCGACATAGTCGCGGTCAATTAACGTTAATTTCCCTACACCAGCACGCGTTAATGCCTCTGCACTCGCACTTCCTAATGCGCCAACACCGACAATTAACACATGTTTTTCACTTAATAATTGTTGTCCTTTTTCACCAATTGGGCGAAATAATTCTTGTCTTGAGTAACGGTCATTCATGACGACTCGCCACCTTTCTCTTACAATTTTTGTTTGACGTTTTTATTTATAGCTTTATAATAAGACTCAAAATACGCACAAGGAGGTCGCTGTCTTTGCACCCTACACATCAAGAAGTAGCGATTCACGCAGCCATCTTAACGGTTAGTGATACGCGAACGAAGGATACCGATACCGGCGGACAATTAATTCATACACTGTTACAAGATACAAAATTTGAAGTTGCCGACTATGTAATCGAACGCGACGAACCCATTCAAATACTCGAGCATGTTCGCCAATGGTCTGCTCAAGAACACATCAATACCATTATTATTACAGGTGGTACTGGATTCTCACAACGCGACCAAACATATGATGCGGTTACACCTCTTTTTGAAAAAGAGATGATTGGCTTTGGTGAGTTATTCCGTTCATTAAGCTATGACGAAATTGGTCCAAAAGCGATGTTCAGCCGAGCTACGGCTGGTTGCTTTAAACAGACAGCCATCTATGTCATACCTGGTTCAAAAAATGCAGTCAATCTAGCCATGCAAAAACTCATTTTGCCTACTGTACAACACTTCGTAGGGGAGTTGCACCGCATATGAATATTGCAGGTGTCGTATTAGCTGGCGGACAGTCCTCTCGCTTTGGTCGTCCTAAAATGTTTGAACCCTTACATGATGTACCACTTTATCAATATAGTCTTCAATCCTTGAAAGAAAATCAATTATCACGTTATATTATCGCAACAAATGATGATCTACTCCCCTTCTTTCAACCAGATGAACAACTGACTTTTCTCATTGAAAAAACAAAACATCAAGGACCTCTTTTCGTACTACATGAACTGCTTCAAACATTCAAAGAAATCGATTGGTTCTTTTTAATCGCAGCAGATATGCCTTACATGACAGCTGATTTTGTTCAAAAAATGTTGCATAAGATAGACGAATCATACGACGCCATCATTCCAAAACAACATGAACGCATCCAGCCACTCGCTGGTTTATACCATCGAAAGATTTTAGAAAAAACCGCGGAACTCATCGCACAAGAGCGACGAAGTATGAAGGCTTTGCTCGACCTCATCCACGTTCATTACGTTCCATTCTCGGATAACGAGCGTGTATTTACAAATATTAACTACGAACAAGATTTACCAAAAGGAGATTAACTTATGACAAACTTTACACATTGGAACGACGAAGGTAGACCGAAAATGGTCGATATTTCAGATAAAGATATTTCAAAACGCACAGCGATTGCACGCAGTACGATTACACTATCCGACGAAGTGTACGAAGCCATTCAAAATGGCGGTATTAAAAAAGGCGATCCAACACAAGTGGCACAAATCGCTGGAATTATGGGTGCAAAGAAAACGTCCGATATAATCCCGATGTGTCACCCTATTATGTTACAAGGTACAGATTTTACATTCGATTATCAAAAAGTAGAACAAGGCTATGAACTGCATATCGAAGTAGCAGTCAAATGTAGCGGTAAAACAGGTGTTGAGATGGAAGCACTAACAGCTGTTTCGATTGCGGCACTAACATTCTACGATATGTGTAAAGCAGTTGATAAATCGATGGTGATTAAAGAAACTTATTTAGTTCAAAAAACGGGTGGTAAAAGCGGCGTTTATAATCATCAATAAAAAGAGAGAGGCAAAGGTGAAATACCTTGCCCCTTTTTTATTTATTTTGCTGCTACTTTTTTCTTGTTGTACGCTACAAAGTAGATTGCACCAACAAAGATTGCGCCACCCACTGCATTACCTAAGAATGCTGGTACAACATTTGAAACTAAGTCTGCCCATGTTGCATGTCCTGCGAAAATAGCTGCTGGAATAACGAACATATTGGCAACAACGTGTTGGAAACCAAGTGTAACGAATGCCATGACTGGGAACCAAATACCAACGATTTTCCCGATGAAGTCTTGTGCACCGAATGATAGCCATACAGCTAAACATACTAACCAGTTACAACCGATTCCTGATACGAATGTATGTAGGAATGAATCCCCAATTTTAGCGTCTGCGACAGCAATTGTCTTATCTAAAAATGGACCTGTCTCTGTTAATCCTAAAAAATGACCGAAAGCAAATGCCACAAATAAAGCACCTAATAAGTTGGCTAGTGTTACCCAGAACCAGTTAATACATAATTGCGTGAATGTGATTTTTCTTGCGTATAATGCTAAAGGTACGGTCATCATATTACCAGTGATTAAATCAGCCCCTGCTAATAAGACAAGAATCAAACCAAGTGGGAAGACAGAAGCTCCAATTAATGTGATGAAGCTTCCCCACTCTGCTGGCATAGCTGCCATAACACGAATATCTAATAAAAATCCTAATGCGATAAATGCGCCGCCTAAAAAACCAAGAACGAGCATTTTTTTGATTGGTGATGCGACTTTCTCGACACCAACATTTACAGCAATTTCTGCGATTTCTGCAGGTTTATTAAAACTCATAACTTCTTACATCTCCTCAAATTTGTACATTATCCACCGATATGAGACATCTCGATTTTATGTTTCTTTCTCTCTTTCATCGTCTGCTCATTTCGTTCATCTGAATAACGATCGATTCTGTTTTCCCAAACACGTGAAATCTGTTTTAATACGATTTCATCATCTTCTTCATTGCGAATTAAGTCTCGTAAATCCGTTCCTTTTGTCGCAAATAAACATGTGTATAACTTCCCTTCAGCCGAAATACGCGCGCGTGAACATGTAGAGCAAAACGAGTCGGTAACGGATGATATGACACCAATCTCTGTCTTTTGATCTGCGTATTCAAAGCGGGATGCGACCTCCCCTTTATAGTTCGGGTCAATCGGTTGAATGGGCGAAAAAGCATTTACTTTTTCAACAATCTCTTTTTTCGAAACAACATCATCTAAACGCCAGCCGTTTGAATTTCCGACATCCATATATTCAATATAGCGAAGAATATGTTGTCTCTCCTTGAAGAAAGCAGCCATCTGTTCAATATCTTGATCATTGACCCCCTTCTTCACAACCATATTAATCTTCACTTGAAGTCCTACTTCAGCGGCTTTTTCAATACCTTCTAAAACAGTTTTCACTCGACCACGTCGACCATTCATCTCAAAGAATCGATCCTCATCTAATGAATCCAAGCTAATCGACACTCTTTGTAAACCTGCATCTTTTAAAGGTTGGGCGAATTTTTTTAATAGTGTCCCGTTCGTCGTCATCGCAATATCTTTCACGCCTTCTACAGCGTCAATCATGTGAATAAGTGTAGGTAAGTCTTTTCGTAATAAAGGTTCTCCACCTGTAATCCGAATTTTTTCAACTCCGAGCGATACAAATACTTTTACCAGTCTTTGAATTTCTTCAAAACTGAGGATTTTATCGTGTGGTAAAAAGGCATAATCAGGTCCAAATACTTCTGCTGGCATACAGTAGCTACAACGAAAATTACAACGATCTGTTACGGATATTCGTAAATCCCTAAGCGGTCTTTGAAGTTGGTCTTTAACATGATTCATATGAAATTCCTCCTTCTTTTTTCATCCAAATTAACATTCGTCTTGTAATTGAATGCGTTCTTGATGTGTATATACATTCATTCCCTCTTTTCGAATGAAGCCTACTGTTGTAATACCTAAATGGTCTGCTAATTCTAAAGCCAAAGCTGTTGGTGCAGATTTTGATAAGACGATTTCACAGCCAATTTTTGATACTTTCAGTAAAATTTCTGAAGAGATGCGTCCGCTGAATACAATGATTTTATCTTGCATCGAG
Organism: Kurthia sp. 11kri321; assembly: GCF_001534765.1. Lineage (NCBI taxonomy): Bacteria > Bacillati > Bacillota > Bacilli > Caryophanales > Caryophanaceae > Kurthia > Kurthia sp. 11kri321. Next base: position 113,967 of record NZ_CP013217.1, on the reverse strand, counting down.
ATTTGATTACGTAGGCAATAACCATAAATTTTATCGAGTGCATTATGACGACCGATGTCCATACGACTTAATACGATACCTGAAGCATCACAGAGTGCAGCATTATGCACGCCGCCTGTTTCCTGAAAAATTGTCGCATCATTTTGCATGTTGTGCATAAGACGATGACATTCTTCTGGTGTAACGCGCACATGTACTTCTTCCATCTTCTTTGCCACTAAAGCATCATTCGCAAAGACAAACCCTTGACGACTGGCACCACAACACGATGTAATGTAGCGCTTATTTTGCATCTGTTGGAAATATGGATTGACGCGTTTCGTTTTCACATGTACGAATCCTTCTTTCTCTTGATGCCAAATTTGTTCGATATCATCAAAATCTCGAATGACACGTTCAGAAGCTAGATAACCAATAACCATATCTTCTACATATTCAGGTGTACAAACCATCGTGACAAATTCTTCTTGGTTTACTTTTACAGTAACCGCGTATTCTGTCACAATCGTATCTTCCATTTCTTTCGCATTATTTCCCACAATACGAAGAACATTTCTTTTTACTGTGTTTTCCATCTGGCATCTCCCTCTACTCCGTAATATTGTCCTCAAAGACAAAAACAGAAATGGCAATATCCTCTTCAATTTTAATATCAGAGAAAAGGTGAACAAGCTTAGAACCAACTAACTCCTCCATGCCATCAGGTGTTTTTTCAGCATATAAATCTTGAATCATCGAAGTTCTCGCAGCGTGAACCATTTTAAGTCCTTCTGGCGAATTTGCGATGAATTTTTCCGTTGGTGTGATATTTCCCACCAATGTCGATACTGCCATATTCTCCACAAAAACGGTGTGAATTCGTTCTGGACCTTTACCGAATAAATCCTTTCGTAGCTTACGAATAATATCATTAAACGCATGAATTTTTTGAGACATATTAACCATTCTCCTCACATGTTTTTACTTGATTTTACCATTTCAACGACGAGCCCACCCTTACAATTGGTTAATGATAAAGCAACTCCTCAGAAATTTAAAGAGCTTTTTTTATTGATAATAATTCTCAATAAAGAATATTTCTCGGATGATATTGTGTAATCGGATGAATAGGTCTATAATTGTGTCAGTTATATGGATTTTTCTTTTCGTTATGATTTTTGGTATTTTCTTATTCCATTCGAATGGGTAAATGCTATTTTTCTTAACGATGAGTTAAGTCTAACAATTTAAAAAGTAGATTGGATTTTTAGCAAGAGATGCTAAGAATTTTATCCACCATGTCTAATCAACATACAAACTTTTTGTGTGCTGATTCATGGTGGATTTTTTTTTACAAAGTTTCGATACACAGATCACCACTTGTTTATTTATTTTGTGGAATTTAGGGAATAGAAATACATAACAAGACAATTTTTTTAAAAAAGCTCATTTTTTCTATTCTCTCATTTTTTTCAAAATGAACGCGCTGATGATAACGTATCAAAATACAAAACGGAGGAACTAGCCCATGACACAAATCAAAATTAACGGTTTGCCTTATGACGTTGAACCAGATGCAACGATTCTTGAGACAATCAATAAATACAACATCGAACATCCACAAGTATGTTATGTACCTTCAGTTGATCCGATTAAAACATGTGATACTTGTATCGTCGAAGTAGACGGTCAACTTGTACGCTCATGTTCAACAAAAGCGGTTGACGGTATGAACATTCAACTCGACTCCCCTAATGCCAAAGGTGCACAAACAGAAGCGATGGATCGTTTACTCGAAAACCATATGCTTTATTGCACAGTTTGTGATAACAACAATGGTAACTGTACATTGCACAACACAACTGAAATGATGGGTATTGAACATCAAAAATATCCTTTCTCTCCAAAAGAAGAACCAGAGAATGCAGTAGATAGCTCTCACCCATTCTACCGTTACGATGCCAACCAATGTATCGCTTGTGGTCAATGTGTTGAAGTATGTCAAAACCTACAAGTTAACGAAACATTATCACTTGATTGGGAAGCTGAACGTCCTCGTGTTATTTGGGATGAAGGCGTCGACATCAATGATTCTTCATGTGTAAGTTGTGGTCAATGTGTAACTGTATGTCCATGTAACGCACTAATGGAAAAATCAATGCTTGGTGAAGCTGGCTTCATGACAAGTATTAAACAAGATACATTAGAACCAATGATTGATTTAATCAAAGAAGTAGAACCAGGTTATAGCGGTATTTTTGCAATTTCTGAAATTGAAGCAGCGATGCGTAGTAAACGTACAAAGAAAACAAAAACAGTTTGTACATTCTGTGGTGTCGGTTGTTCATTCGAAGTTTGGACAAAAGGTCGTAAAATCTTAAAAGTTCAACCTTCTGAAGGACCTGTTAATGCCATCTCAACTTGTGTTAAAGGTAAATTCGGTTGGGACTTCGTCAACTCAGAAGAACGTATTACAAAACCATTAATCCGTAAAAATGATGAATTCGTTGAATCATCTTGGGATGAAGCACTTGATTTAATCGCTACAAAATTAGGCGGTATCCAAAAAGAACATGGTCCTGGCTCTGTCGGATTCATCTCTTCTTCAAAAATTACAAACGAAGAAAACTACTTAATTCAAAAAATGGCACGCCAATTATTCGAAACGAATGATGTCGATAACTGCTCACGCTACTGTCAATCACCTGCTTCAGATGGTTTACAACGTACAGTTGGTATCGGTGGTGACGCAGGTACGATTAAAGATATCGCAAAAGCAGGCTTAGTTATTATCGTTGGTGCAAATCCAGCAGAGGGACACCCTGTTTTAGCAACACGCGTAAAACGTGCACATAAATTACACGGTCAAAAATTAATCGTTTCGGACGTTCGTAAAAACGAAATGGCAGAGCGCTCAGACATTTACATGCATCCAAACCAAGGCACAGACCAAGTATGGTTAATGGCTGTGACAAAATACATCATCGACCAAGGATGGCATGATGAAGCGTTCATCCAAAACAACGTGAACTTCTATGAAGAATTCAAACAAGTTCTTGATAAATACACACTTGAATACGCTGAAAAAGAAACAGGTATTTCAAAAGAGACATTAATCGAAGTAGCGAAGATGATTAAAGAAGCAGACGGTACATGTGTACTGTGGGGTATGGGTGTTACACAAAATAACGGTGGTTCTTATACTTCAGCAGCTATCTCAAACTTACTACTTGCGACAGGTAACTACCGTCGCCCAGGCGCAGGCGCTTATCCATTACGTGGTCACAATAACGTACAAGGTGCTTGTGATATGGGTACATTACCAAACGTATTACCGGGTTACCAAAAAGTAACGGACGATGCAGCGCGTCAAAAATTCGAAGAAGCATATGGCTCAAAAATCCCAGCTGAACCAGGTCGTACAAACATGGCAATGCTGGATGCGATTACAGATGGCGATATGAAGGCGATGTATTTAGTTGGGGAAGATATGGCATTAGTAGACTGTGATTCAAACCACGTCGATTATGTATTATCACAACTTGAATTCTTCGTTGTACAAGATTGCTTCCTATCACGTACAGCTCAATATGCAGATGTCATCTTACCAGCATCTCCATCACTTGAAAAAGAAGGTACATTCACAAATACAGAACGTCGTGTTCAACGTCTATATCAAGTACTTCCATCTCTTGGCGAATCAAAACCAGACTGGGTTATTCTACAAGATGTAGCACGTCGTTTAGGTGCTGATTGGAACTACAACCACCCAAGTGAAATCTTCGCTGAAATGGCAAGCTTAACACCATTCTTTGCACAAGCAAACTATGATGTTCTTGAAAACTGGGGTAGCTTCTGTTGGGGTAGCCTAGATGGTAAAGATACACCACTTCTTTACGAAGATGGCTTCAACTTCCCAGACAAAAAAGCACGCTTCGCATTAAATGACTGGATTCCACCAGTAGAATATGAAGCACAATATGATTGCTTAATTAATAACGGACGTATTTTAGAACACTTCCACGAAGGAAATATGACGAATAAATCACAAGGTATTCAATCAAAAGTACCTGAAATTTATGTCGAAGTATCACCTGAACTTGCAAAAGAACGTGGTATTGAAGAAGGTGCATTACTTCGATTAGTATCACCAAATGGCGCACTAAAATTACCAGCGTTAATTACAGATCGTGTACAAGGTAACGAACTATTCTTACCGATGAACTCGACAAGTAAAGATTCAGCAATCAACTTCTTAACAGGTCAAACATTAGATGTGAATACATCTACACCTGCTTATAAACAAACAAAAGTACGTGTGGAAGTTTTAAAATCAAAAGGTAAATCACCGCTTCCAAGAACAAATCCACGTTCTAAAAAACGTCATCCGCAAAACGGTGTTGAAGTACAACGTAAATGGGATCGCCCAGGTTATGTACACTTAACAACGAACGGGGGAGAATAATTATGGCTGCACCAATTAATACGATTAAAAAACAAGTTCTAACAGAAGAACAAGTAACAGAACAAAAGCTAGAAAACTTAAAGCAATTAGTGAGCGAAAGCGACAGTGCCATTCAACAAATCATGCAATTGATTGGTGAACTTGATTCAATCGGCGCTTTAGACGCAGCAAACAAAATGCTTGAAGCAAAAGAAGACGTAGCAAATATCGCATTAGGTCAATTAACAAGTAAACCTGTAACGAACATCATCAATAATATGATGGGCGCTGCAGGGGCACTTGCCTCTTTAGATCCTGCTGTTACAACAAAGTTAGTAGCAGGTTTGATGAGTGGCGTGGACGAAGCGAATAAAGCAATCGCTGAACAAGATAAAATCAGCAAACTAAAACTCATCAAAATGATGAACGATCCAGATGTCAATCGCGCGATGAATTTCGGTATCCATTTCCTTAAAGGGCTTGGCAGTAATTTAAAATAGTAAGGTGGTATACCCCGTATGTTAACAAAAGAAAATGTGGTGAATGCATTAAAAGACGTGCAAGATCCTGAACTTCATAAAAGCGTTGTCGAACTAAACATGGTACGCAATGTTCAAATTGATGGTACGCATGTTTCGTTAGAAGTAGTGCTAACAATTAAAGGTTGTCCGCTAAAAGCTAAAATCCAACAAGACGTGGAAGATGCATTAAAAGCAATCGGCGCAACAGAAGTAGCATTACAATTCGGTACAATGACCGATGAAGAACGCATGGCTTTAACTGCTTCGTTAAAAACACAAAACGTCAACAAGCAAGGTATGCCGAAAATGTTAGAACCCGATTCAGGTGTACAATTTATCGCCATCACAAGTGGTAAAGGTGGCGTAGGTAAATCAACCGTAACGATTAACCTAGCTACTGCACTTGCGAGACTTGGCAAACGTGTTGGGATTGTGGACGCTGATATTTATGGCTTTAGTATTCCAGCTATGATGCGTACACAGCAAAAACCGACGATGATTGACCAAACAGCGATTCCTGTAGAAGTAGCAGGTGTTAAAATTATGTCGATGGGCTTCTATACAAAAGACAATCAACCTGTGATGTGGCGTGGACCAATGCTAAATAAATGGATTCGTAACTTCCTTGTAAACACACATTGGGGCGAACTCGATTATTTACTAATTGACCTACCACCAGGAACAGGAGATGTCGCAATCGATGTCGCGGCGATGATTCCACAAGCAAAAGAAATCATCGTCACAACACCACATAACACCGCATCATACGTTGCCTCTCGTGCAGGTATGATGGCCATTCATACAAAACATGAAGTGTTAGGTGTCGTTGAAAACATGGCATACTTTGAAACACCAGATGGTCAGAAGAACTATATTCTAGGTCAAGGTGGCGGCGACAACCTTGCACGCTCACTAAAATGTGAGGTTATCGCACGCGTACCATTCGCAAAACCAGAAGAAAATCTTGGCTCATCGATTTACGATGAAGACTCTGTCGTAGGTGAAGTATTCACAAACCTTGCAGAAGACATCATTTATAGCTAATTTAAAAACAGGTTGGAACATATACACTATGCTTCCAACCTGTTTTTTATTATTGAATGTACCCTGCTTTTCGCAACACTTGCATGAAGTAAAAGCGATATGTGTTTTGAACAAAACTCTCAAGTGATAGTCCTACATTCAATTGATATTTTGAAAAGATAAAGAAGAAGCGCTTATCCCATTTTGAACGTAACAGCACGCCCGCTTCCTCTCCGTACTTCTCTGTAAACTCCACAATGAGTGGTTCAATCATATGTGCACAATGCTCTTTTAAATTACCTAATGCATCCGCATCTTTATCTTGTTGGAACTGTTTAATCCATAGTTTTAACTGCTCATCCATACTAAAAACATCCTTTTCAATCGAGTTTCTTCCTATTTAAATATTATACTATTTTTCGATTGAGAAATCTGCTCTCACTGCTGTTTAAGTGGATGCCCCTCAACAAACTCAATTAAGTCCCATAAGTTTCCGTATAAGTCTGAAAACACAGCTACTTTTCCGTACGGTTGCGTCTGTGGCTCTCTTACAAACTCAATCCCCTTTTCGTACATATCACGTACATCACGCTCAAAATCATCCGTTTGTAAAAATAAAAAGACGCGTCCACCCGACTGTCATCCGATAAAAGCTTGCTGTTTTTCATTCGAATTAGGTGATGATACAACCGACCAGCGCTTATTCTGCTCTGGTTGTTCTATATCTTCTACCAATGTAAAATGCAGTTTTTTTGTATAAAATGCAATCGCCTCATCATAATCTTTTACGACAAGTACGACATGTACAATCGATTTTTTCATCTCGATTTCCTCCTATAAAAAAAGACTAAGGATTCCTCCTTAGCCTCCTCTGTTATAATGAACGTTTTAAAATTTCTTTTACGTCTTCTTTTGATAGTGGCACATAGCTACCGATTTTTTCAGCAACCATTGAACGCTCTGCCATTAAATCAAGCTGTGCATCATCAATATCAAAATCAGCTAATTTTGTTGGCGCACCAATTGAAGTCCAGAATTCTTGTAAAGCCGCAATCGTTTCTTTCGCAAGCTCCGCATCTGTCTTCCCTGTCGCATCTAAATCAAAGACATTCTTACCTAGTTGCGCCACTTTTTCAGGTTTTTGTTCGCTAACGAATGACATCCAAGAAGGGAATAGAATCGCTAAACCGCCACCATGTGGAATATCATACACAGCAGAAACTGCATGTTCAATCATATGTGTCGCCCAGTCTGTTTTCACACCCATTGATAAGACACCATTCAATGCGAATGTACTGTTTAACATCATTACTTCACGATATTCGTATGAATGTAAATCCTTCACAAGTTTTGGACCTACTTCAAGTACTGTACGTAAAATCGACTCGCCAAAACGGTCTTGTAGTGGTGTGTTCGTTGACGCATTGAAATATTGCTCGAATACATGCGACATCGTATCGACAATACCGTAAATTGTTTGATTCAATGGTACAGAATACGTCAATTCAGGATCTAAAATACTGAATTTCGGATACGTATGAATCGAACCGAATGAACGCTTATCATTCTCTTCCCAGTTTGTAATAACGCCACTACCATTCATTTCAGAACCTGTCGCCGCAATCGTTAATACCGTTCCAATTGGCACAGCTGATTGTGTGAATGCTTTTTTCGTTACAAGCTCCCACACATTCCCGTCATAATGCGAACCCGCTGCGATTCCTTTTGCACAGTCAATAACACTACCGCCACCAACAGCTAAAATAAAATCAAGTTCATGCTCTTTTACAAGATCAATCCCCTTTTGAACAGTTGTCAGACGTGGATTTGGTTCTACACCAGCAAGCTCAACTACTTCTTTACCTGCAGCTTGTAGATGTTTTATTACTTCATTATAAACACCATTCTTTTTAATACTACCGCCGCCATATAATAGAAGAACGCGTTTTGCATCCGTTGGTATTTCTTGATCTAATGACTGAATTTGCCCCTTACCAAAAACAATTTTCGTTGGGTTTTGATACTTAAAATTTTCCATGCATGTTCCTCCTTGGATTCAGCTATCACTTTGAATGTACTTAGCTTACATTTTTTAACGCATGGATACAATTAATTAGCTCATTTTTTTAAAACGAGTGGTAATACATTCTCTAGAGTTGAAGGGATAATTTTATTCATCATCAAGATCTTTACCAAGAATGCTATCAACATCCATTAAAAACATTTCATATAGTGTAGTGTTTTGTATATCGTTTTCTTTTATATATTCGATCAGTACCATTAGTAAATTGTTAGGATTTCTTTTTAGAAATCCAATATCATCTGTAACATCGAGAATAGGCTCATTTAAGTAGATATGTGATTTAGGTTTAGTAAGGTATGTCCAATGTACTTGAGGGTAATTCTTAATAAGTGTTTCACCATAATAAATCGCAATATCCCTTGCTAAAGCATAATCTTCTTTCTTTAATTCCACTGTATTTGCAAGAAGTCGTTCTTTTGCATCTTCAAAAGCGAAATCAGGATATTGACGCAAATCTTCTAGTTTTGCTTCAATCTCTTCTTCAGATAGTTGATCAATCGTAATAGTTGATAGAAACCATGTAAAAAGAGGAATCAATGACTCTTTAGAGTAATCAAGCAGAATTTGTCCGTTTGACACTTGCTTTAAAATCGCCATTCGTTCTGGTATTTGTGATACATACCATTCAAAATATTGTTTCGCTTCTTTTTTATTCATCTCTTCAAAGGGTTTTATATTAAACGTTGGTGTCATAGATGGATAATCCATTACATAACTCCTTTATTTTTATTGGTACTTTTAAAGGAATGCGTCCTTTTCAACCTACCCTCATGATTCATACTTCACTTGATTTTTCTTTTTTAGAACGAGTGGTAATACATTTAGTACAATCATACACACCGTAAAAATCCAACACACTATATGCATAGTCGGAACTACATCCGCTAAGGCGCTCATATCATTGTGACTGATCCAATCTACAATCATCGTTATAAACGAACACAGAGTCAACGCAGTTGCTGAAAGCGCAACCCACATTGCTATATAACCTCTCTTAAACTGTAAAAGCCTGATTACTGTTGCAACAAGGGCTATACTTAAAAAAATCATCTCCATGAACAATCCCTCCTTATGAAACATACATGACGTTTCATATGTTAGATTGTTCCAATTTTAAGAATAGACTTCATTTAATAGACCGTCTTCAATTCTAAAAATGCGCTGACATTGTTCAGCGATTTGTAAGTCATGTGTCACAATAATAATCGTTTTTCCTTCTGCATGAAGTTCATGTAAAATGTTCATGATTTCTTTAGAAGTCTTTTGATCTAAAGCACCTGTTGGTTCATCAGCTAATAAAATAGCTGGATTATTAATTAATGCACGTGCAATCGCGACACGCTGTTTTTGTCCACCAGATAAAGAAGTTACTTTTTGATTCTCTTTACTCGCTATATTGAGCTTTTGAAGCAATGGTAATAAATGTTGTTTTTGTTGTTGTCTCTTTTCTTTATTCTTTTCATACGTAAGTGGCAATAACACGTTCTTTTTCACAGAGTAGTCCTCAATTAATGAAAAGTCTTGCATTACAAAGCCAATCGATTGATTTCGTATGTGCGCTAATTCTTGATCCGTTTTCCCCTCAATATCAAAACCATTCAGATGATAATGACCTGTTGTTTGTGAATCAATACACCCTAAAATACGTAACAATGTAGATTTACCAGAACCAGATGTTCCAACAATTGCAATCATTTCTCCTTCATGAATGGTGAAGTTCACATCTTGCAAAGCTTGAACTTGCTCTTTTGATGAGATGCGATAACTCTTTGATAAATGTTTCACTTCTATTAATTTCCTCATGATTTTCTCCTTAGCATTTGATCAATTTTCATTTTTCGAATACGAATGATGGGTACAATCCATAAAATCATACAAGAAATCACCGTCATCATGATTGAGATTTGGAATCGATGAAGAATCATAAATACGACACTATTGGCAAGTGCAAATAATATAATAAGCTGGCTACATAAACGGAAGATAATTTGATTTTTCGTTGCACCTGTTAAAATATGTACACCTAGCTCAAACATGTATTTTCGAATAAATTGTAAATACGATACGGTAATGCTAATCAATGTGAAAATACTAATTAAAATCGTAAGCATCAACTGCATTTGAATCCACTTTTTCTTATCTTCCATTACATAAGGCATCTGCTTACTTAAATCTCGATAAACAAAAGAGACATGCCCCTGATTTTGAATAAATGCCATCGTATCACGTATCTCTTGTTCATTTGAAGTTGGAATCATCGTCCCACTTAATAGCGCATAATAATCTGTATTATCCTCTAATACAGGTGTTGGCAGTAAGATTGCATAATCCAATGAGATAAAATCTTTTGATGCAGCGAGATTAATATAACTCATATTCTCTTGTAGAATACCAATAACACGATAATGTTCCTCATCACTCGTAAATTCACTACCCACTTGTAGTGACGCTGCTAATCCTGAACCAATAACAACCGGAATAGGTTGCTTTGTCGTTTGAATTTCATCCTGATGAAAGTATCTTCCCTGCGATAACTTCAATTGCGCAAAATCATAAAATGAAGCATTTGCAAAAGGTAAAACATCAATATAGACTTGATGTCCCTCCACAATGACATCACGTAAATTAGGTTCGAAATACTGTAAGTCAAATGGATATGTTGTTGTATATAATGAAAAGGCTCGACTATCTTTCTTCTCATAAATTTTTTTATAAATTGCTTTATAATCATCTAAATGTTTTGGCTGATTCAACGTCTGATCTAACTGTTTTTCCGTTGTTAAATCGTAGAAATAGTAAATTGGCTCTGACTTTGTTAAGCGATTCACTTCTTGTTTCATATTGGATAAATCTTTGATGTTTTCAATAACAAAATTCGCAATGAAAAGTAAAAGAATACACTGTAGCCATAATAATAGAGAGAGCCATTTACGCTTCCACAAATCTTCTAAGGCAAATTGTATTTGCTTCATCTATCGTTTTCGCTCCTTTTTCACAATATGCGTTTGATAGTAATAACGAATACTTGGATATGCAATACTCGTACCTAATACAAAACAGAAAATGAATGTATAGAGTACCGCATCAAAGCGAAACGTATGAATTAATGTATCAAATAGCTGAATCTGATAAATTGCATACGCAATGATTGTCCCGATGATAAAGCTACTGAAAATAATAAACCAATAATCTTTTAATAATCCCCATTGAATCCTTTGGTAGCTGCCACCAACCATATAACGAATATGAATTTCTTCTTTACGTGACTCAATCCATGTAATAATCGTCGCAATGGTATTAATCAAAATTAAAATAAGTGTCAGCATCAATACAATTAGTAAAATCATTTGTTCTTTAAAGACAAATGTTATACGTTCCATTAGAGATAATTGATTCGATGTAAGTTCCAAATCTACGCCTTCATGTTGCATTTGAAATGTATGTACAACCTCTTGTAATTTCTTTTTTTCGATTCCATCTATTAAAAAATCTCCTTCAAACTTCGCCTTCTGATTCATCGTGTAGTAAATCGTACTATTCATGCGCAAACTATCATTTGGGTTATTAAATGTTGCATACACTGTGTAGACCTTCCCAAAAGCACGAAGAGAGGGTTTACCTGAATCTTCATTAAAATTTTGTTTATAACTTTCATCGACGAAAGCACTTTGATTAGGTAACCCCTCGATTTTTTTATCACTTGCTAATCGGAAAGGATAGTTTTGAAGAAAGATTTCCTTACTAACATACGAAGCATCGCGCTTCATCACTAAAAAAGAGTCATCCTTTTTGCGAACGGTATCTAACCATTCTTTCACCGTAACGCTTGGACTTTGCTCTTTTGTAACAGTTAATTGAAAACTTTGTTCGGTTAAGTCATCTTCTAACTTCCCGCTATTCTCAAAAGAAGTAGCAAGTGAAGAAAAAACTAAACAAACAAATACGGTAAAAACAATATAATAAATAAATAAGTAAAACGATTTTTGATAAGGCATAATCTGATTATGTATGTACTTTAATGACACATACATACTCCCTTCATATAATTTCCTTATAAAAGGTTATCATACAAAATTAACCACTTCTATCATTCACTGAAAAAAGCATCTTTTTACTTATATATACTATTTCTTTCGCATCATGTTTGGGTCTCAGACAGTTGTTATCCGATTTCTTTTCAATCTCTCTAAATATCGCTTCATAATCCAGTAGCACCCATATCCGATTGCTCCACCAAGCGTATTTAATAGTAAATCATCCACATCAAATAATCCGAGCGTGAAAATATATTGGACTGTTTCATAGAATAAACTACACATAAAAGTTGCCCCAATCACCTTCAACCATGTTGGACGCTTGAAAATGAGCAGTCCCGCAAAGAAGCCAAATGGTACAAAACCAATAACATTCCCAATAAGATTACGCATCGCACTCAAAAATGTTGTTCCCTCTATTTGTACGTACGATTGAATCGTATGGAAAGGCACAAGATTCACTTCTTTCAAAAAGAATAGCCCCTCCTCTTGAAACAACAATAAGCGCCCAATCTGACTGATACTATAATATTTCATCAGTAATTGATACGTTAACAATAGTAAATAGAGCAGAAAAATCCCCCATAAAATCCCCTTCATTGATTTTTGCATCTTACACCTCTTTATCTTTTGTCTATACAATAGAACGCTTCACAAATGACAAAGTTACCATAAAAAGGGTTATATAGAAAAAATCTGTTTTATTCAAAAATAAACCCTACCTATATGCACAAAATATCCATGTAGGTAGGGTTAAATCAAATTCTATTTTAAATGCTTAGTTCTATAATGTTGGTTTGGAATAAAGTTTGATTAAAAGTATGCTGCAAATGTTAATTTTATAGAATGTTCATTTTATAGATAGAAGGTGTCACCGTCAACCCAAATTGAACATTTTTTGCTCATTAAGGATGAACACTTTTTATTCGGTAAAGATTCTTTGTTGATGTTTTAAACGATGACTTTCATTGTTCATATGAATGACCTCGACTCTGTGTAACAGGCGGTCTAAAATAGCAGTCATCATCCCTTGGTTATCCACTAACTCTGTCCATTCTTCTGGACTTCGATTTGATGTCAATATTAGCGAACTTTGTTCGTATAGCTGATGTACGAGTTGAAAGAATAAAGTGGCTTCCCGTTGATCTAAAGCCATATACATCACATCATCAATAATAATTAAATCTGATGCTCTCAAACGTTTTAATTGGATTTGTGAGCGATGTGTAAATTCTTCTGTTTTCAATAACTGAATTAATTCTCCCATTGTTATGAAATAGACTTGAAAGCCTTTTTGAATGGCTTCAATGCCTAAGCCTACGGCTTTTAAATTCCTAGGACCAGCAGCACTAAACCCTGGACAAGGAAAACCAAAAGAGTATATATCCGCTTCAGGAAAAGATTGTAGATGCCGAATATTAGCATTTTGAATAGTCGTTTCTGGAAAGTAGTTTGTATATGTCTCTATGGCTTCTTTAAAAAAATCTAAAGCATATACCGTCTTAAATAAACTTTTACTTCTTAAAGAAGTAAATTGTTCTTTTTCCCGAATGTCTATATTTCTTCCTAGATTCGCTTCAATACCTGCCCATTCAAAGCCTAGTTCAAAACCTCCGCATCCGCTGAACAGAGAAACAATACTAATTTTCTTTGAATCATATGTTGGTGCTAAAGTTACTACGTCTTTCTTAGTTTGTAATTCATTCTCTACAAGTAATGAAAATACTTCTTTTACTGTTAGTTCTTCAGTCATTGCCCTAACCCTTTTCGATTGTTTTCACAAACGAAAAAGGATAAGAATAAATCGTGTGTTGAAAGTGACGAAATTTCTCAACTGGCTCTAAGTGGTCAGTTTACTCCTCACTTATTCCTTTTACATCAACAAAGCATTTCCGTGCCCTGTTGTCTCTTGCGTCAATGAGAGAAAGTAATCAACGACTACTTATAACCTGCTCTAGCAGGACTTTAAAGACAAGACTTCAGTAAAAAAATACATATAGTTCCTCCTTTACTTTTTCTCTTGAACGAAACCTCTAAAAATTGCTTGATGATTAATACGATAAATCAAGAAGCGGTTGCTATTAGTAGAACGTTCAAGGATTGGATAGTGCAACCATCCTTTTAGTTAAATATTTGAGAACGACAAAAAAAACACTTTCTCAAATAAAAGTTCAGACGAGTCCCTATAAGGATCGTTAGAACACTCATTAAGAAAGTGTTTAAAAATTGCTCTACCGTTTGGCTGAGCATCATAAAAGTCGTAAATCAAATATGAAATTAATGTATCATATATGAAATTTAGCGTCAATCGCTCATTCTAAACGTCATCTAGCAATTTTCATTCTAATAAACAATACATAAAGTATGTTGCTCAACAATCGCGCCCGATTGCTTAAGAAAGCTAGAAGTCATTTAATTTATCTCTGGTATTCAACTTTTAAATTGAATTTGTCTTCGTTTATATACATTCAAGGTGATCAGCCAACTAGTGACAACGACTCCTGTAAAAAGGAATAGCATATTACTATACAAATAAGTGGATTGATCAAGGTCCATAGGTAGCAACTTCTGATTCAGTAAGCGTACAGATAATAAACCACCAACAATTGCAATACCTATTCCCTCTGATAAAAAACTGGTAAAATTAAGCAAACTCATTCCGGCACCAGCTTCCTTTTGTTTCAAACTACTTGAAACAATTGTAGATATAACTGTTTTGGTGAATGACAGCCCACCAAAAACAAAAACTAATATAATTGTCAGTAACCATGGTGTTACTTCTAAAAAAAAGGCAGCAATTAAAAAGCTAACGGAAAGAAATGTAACTCCAATGGTTAACACGTACAATGGACCTTTTCTATCAACAAGTAATCCACCAATGTAACCGAAGATAATAACGCTCATTGTTCCAGGGAAAATAATCACACTGCCAATTGCAGCAGTACTTAGTTGATGTACATCTTTCATCATGTAAGGAACCATAGAGATAAACCCTGCTACTGTACCAAATATAAGTCCTCCACAAAGGACACCAATTATAAAAGAAATATTTTTCCCCAGTGCAGGTTCAACAAAAGGTTCTGTTACTTTCCTAATATGTTTTACAAATATCAGGAATGACAGAATACTGATGATCAGAAAAGAAATGTTATAAGATGTTGTAAACAGCATAAAAAATACAATGCCCACTGACATTAGTATAATTCCTACAATATCAAAATGACCTTTTATCCTTACTTCTTTTTTCAACAATTTAATAAGGAACGGAACAGTGATAATTGTCATCATTGGAATGAGCAGAAGATAAGACCAATGGATAAAATGAGCTATCATTCCACCAATAGCTGGACCGATACCTTCTCCCATAGCTACTATGGAGCCAATAAGACCAAACGCTTTACCCCTATTTTCCTTTGGAATATAGCGCGCAACTACAACCATCACGAGTGCTGGAAATGCAGCTGCACCAGCTCCTTGAATAAATCGAGCCAGAATAAGTATGGGAAAAAAAGAATGTCCAACAAACCCAATTACCGATCCGAAGCAATTTATTATAATCCCAAATAGGAGTAACCTTTTAATGCCTAGCTGATCAGATAGCTTTCCATATAGAGCTGTTCCAATAGAAAAGGTTAACATAAAGGCTGTGTTCACCCAGTTTGTACTCGCCGGTGATTTATTAAAATCATTTGCAATATCAGGTAATGAGACGTTCAAAACCATTTCATTTAATACGCTAAAAAAAGATAGAACGCAAAGCCAAATTAAAATTTGGTTGTGTCGTAAATTTGATTGTGAATAAGACGTATTCACATTTCGCCCTCCAATAATGAGGGTAGACGCAGTTTATAGGGCTAATGATACGTTTCCCTCTTTTAATTGAACCCTGTTACATTCATTGCACTTCATAATTAATGCCTCCTAATCTTGATTGAAACATTTTACCACATACAGATGTCACCGTCAACCCAAATTGAACATTTTTTGCTCATTAAGGATGAACACTTTTTATTCGGTAAAGATTCTTTGTTGATGTTTTAAACGATGACTTTCATTGTTCATATGAATGACCTCGACTCTGTGTAACAGGCGGTCTAAAATAGCAGTCATCATCCCTTGGTTATCCACTAACTCTGTCCATTCTTCTGGACTTCGATTTGATGTCAATATTAGCGAACTTTGTTCGTATAGCTGATGTACGAGTTGAAAGAATAAAGTGGCTTCCCGTTGATCTAAAGCCATATACATCACATCATCAATAATAATTAAATCTGATGCTCTCAAACGTTTTAATTGGATTTGTGAGCGATGTGTAAATTCTTCTGTTTTCAATAACTGAATTAATTCTCCCATTGTTATGAAATAGACTTGAAAGCCTTTTTGAATGGCTTCAATGCCTAAGCCTACGGCCAATAATGTTTTCCCTGCACCAGGTGGTTCCAAAAGAATTAAATTGTAACTTTGCTCTAACCATTGGAACTCCTGCAGCTGTTTCATTTGGCGCTCTGTAATCGCTGTTTGCTCCTCTAACTGAAACATATGCAACGGCTTATGGTATGGGAAACGTGCCCACGATAAACGCTTTTCGATACTCTTTTCTTCTCGTCTTCTAAGCTCTAATGTTGTTAGTTCATCAATAAATTCTAAATATGTCCACGATACTTGTTCCGCTTGGCGGAGAAGCTCTGGGAGCCCCTCAGCGGTTTCTGCTAAACGTAATTGCTTAAATGCCTGTTGGATATCTGCCACACTTTTACTCATATTATTTGCCTCCCATACGTTGAATGTATTCTTTTAAATCTCTCGTTTGAACTGCTATTGCTAGCGATTCTTTTGATTCTTTTACAGTAGT
The DNA here is from genome assembly GCF_001534765.1 of Kurthia sp. 11kri321. Taxonomy (NCBI): domain Bacteria; kingdom Bacillati; phylum Bacillota; class Bacilli; order Caryophanales; family Caryophanaceae; genus Kurthia; species Kurthia sp. 11kri321. Next base: position 97,031 of record NZ_CP013217.1, on the reverse strand, counting down.
TATTGGCTGCTCAGGTTCGATATTTGTACGCTTAAAATAGGCGACAACGTCTCGGAACTCATTTGCGCTGTATAACTTTTCTTGAATACATTTATGTATTGCTGCAGATAACCATTCGGGATTCTCTTTCGCAATTTTTTGGAATAACAATAATTGATCTCTACGATATCGACCGTATGTATGACAAACATCTTGAATATATTGTTCGGCCCCATCATATGGAAATAAAGTGAGCACATTTCGTTGTAACTCATCGAGCGACTTAGAGCGATCACGTCCATGATTTAGATTTTTTATCAACTTGCCTTTTTCTAAACTGATGGTATGTTCCGCAAGTATTTCGCCAGTATGCGGTGCTAAGATTTTTAATTTTTGCCCTTGGGGCACTATTTGTACGACTGGATAATTCGTATAGGTTCCTAGTGGAACGGAATATCGATTCGATGTGTACCGGACTGTGTTGTCCTTGTTGACATTCCTTGTTATAATTTCTGTATGGTTGCTTTCTAATATAGGAAGCGGTGTAGAGACTTTTTTTAAGTGTTGCTTTTCCAGGAGAAACACTTCGAAAGGTCTCTTTTTTGTTGTATTGTGCACTTTATAATTCCCGGTACGTTCTAACCATTTTAAAGACCTCTCATTCCAGTCCTCAAGTGTTGTATAAATTCGATTTTTAGCGAAATTATATTTTACGTATTTTACAACACTCTCTATTTTACCTTTGGATTCGGGATCTGCTTTGCGGCACAGATAGATTTTAAATTTCCGGTCTTTTATATACTGTTGAAATTCCTTTGTTAAAATGAGGTCGCCTGCATTTTCACTTACCGCAATTAAATTGTCTTGATCGTACACAATTTCATCTGTTATACCGCCATAAAACTGAAAAGCTTTTTCGTGACAGGCTATTGTATCTCTTGTCGTAAAAGGACGATCTAACCACACAGTGAATTTATGTCGAGAGTGCGCTAACACAAAGGCAACGAAGTATAATTTCACTTCTTTACCACCTGATGTTTTTTGAATAGTTTGTCCCCAATCTACTTGTAATTGCTTCCCTGGTGGCAGCTCAATGACCGCTTCGTATTCACGGGGTTCATCTACCTTATCAATTTGATAAATTTCGCGAATTTCATTTACATAACGTCTAACTGTACTTTCCCCAACATCAATTTCAGGGTATTTCTCTTGTAGCCAATCTAAAACTTGTGCCCCTGTTAAGTTTGGAAACTCAAGTAACCAACCTACAATCCAATCTTTGTATTCATCCAGCTTCTTCTTACGGCCAGTCTGACTAAACTCATTTACTGCATCTTCAAATGACATATCTAAATATTTATACACGGTATTACGTGATATTCTTAGTCGCTTTGCAATTTGCACAATCCTTAATCCACGATCACGCAATTGATGAATTTCGATATGTAACACAAGCTTCTCCTCCATTAGTACAGCCTCCTATTAAACTGATATTTCCAGTTTACAGGAAACTATTGAATTGGTGAAAAAGTGTTCAATTGAAATGAGCAAAAACTGTTAATTTTATTTTAGCGGTTACAGAAGAAACCCACACATTTTGAACAAAGATTGATCAAAATATATAGGTTTCATATTTAAGCGGATTTACTTTTTATAAAAAAGATTGATCATTTTATAAATTTTTAAACCAACCATCTCCTTTAGTGTACCTTTGATGATTGATTAAATGAACATGTAAATGTTGTGTTGAATCTATTCTTAATTTGTTTTTATACATTCTTTGAAGAGAAGATTGATTCATCTTTTCAGTAGAATAATGAAAAATATGAACGTCCTTATTTTCCTCTTCTATTAAACTTCTAAACATTCCATTTATATGACCATCATCTCCGTTAAAACCATATCCAATAATTGCAATAGAATCACATTGGTTATTGCTTCTTTTATTTTTTCTTTAGGTACTTTATTAATTTATTTTAATAACAAAAATGTAGTAGTACCTAATCATGTTAAAATTGCTCTTTTAGACTCAGGGCTATCAAAAAAAAAATATAGTGAAGTAATTGTAGAATTTTATGAAAAAACAACAGATACTCATGCAGATATCATGTTAAAAGCTATATTAAGCAAGATTGAGAAAAATAATCAGAAAAAAATAACAATTATTGATTATTCGGTAACAAGTTCTGGTACTAATGTTTCTGAACAGAAAGTATTAACAGCGTTGCAAAAAGCAATCGATCAAGATGTAGATATCATTAATATGAGTTTTGGATTTAAAAAAGATATTCCAGAATTAAAAGAATTGATTAATCAAGCTAAATAGATTCCAATTGCCATCGCAATTGGTGGCGTTATTATTAGAGGAGTAGCATCAGTAGCTGCAAAAAATCTAACAAAAAATTCAATTAAGATTGCAGGAAAAACTTACAAAGGGCAACCTAAGAAGAAAGCAAAAAAGGCTTTGAAAGATTATAAAGGTGATACCTTTAAAGTAGGAAAAACAGGGAAAGTAGGAAAAATGGGCTCTAATACATTAGAACATATTTTAGTTGAACATCATCTTAAATATTGGAAAGGAGAAGAAAAAAAGACCTTCTTCGATCCTAACCTTAAGATTAAAACTATTCGCAATTATATGAAACAAACGATTAGTACCAATGTGAAAAATATAAAGAACGGATCAAAGAAAAAAGGTGCAATCATTACAATAACTAAAAAAATAAATAAAGTAACGTATAAAATGGCTATACGAGTTGATGCAAAAGGAGCAATGACCGTATCTTCTTTTTATCCTGCTGAAAGGAAGTAAGAAAAATGAAACTTGAAATTAAATCATACATTAAAATTCCACCTGAAAAAGAAGAGCTAGATGAAAATCAAACGTATCCAGGTTATATCGAAATGACTGATTTAGAAGATTTAGATGTATTTAATTATGCATTTGGACGATCTGGGGGATATCCTGGAGGTAGAGTTGTTTTCTATGTAGATGGTGAACCATTGCTTTTTGATAAGTTTGATACAAAAGTAGATGAATTATATAATTTTTGGTTTACTCTAATTTCAACTTTATTACCACAAGATAAATCTCTTGATAGAAATACTTATTTAGTACTTTATGAGAGTGATTATGTTATGGATAATTTTAAAATCACAATTTTTTATCATAAAAAAACCGTAGAATTCCATTATGAAAAACAAGTAATCGCGACTTTTTCATTAGATACCTATAAAGAAGCCGTTTTACAAGGTTTTTTAGATTTCATGTGGCATACGAATTTAGAATTTGAAGCGATCACACATGATACTTACGATGAAGAAATTGACTATGTTGAATTACGAGAGGATACAGATGATGTAAGTGAGCTCTACGCTTGTCGTTATATTTTCTTACAATATATGAAGGAAATTTATAAACAAAAAAGTTATGATTTGAACAAATTAATAAATTTTGATTTTGATACAAGTTATTATAGTTCAAAGTTAAAATATGACTTAGGAGATTAAGTTATAAGATTACAAAAAAAGCAAGATAATTGAAGTGATCCCTAAAAATTAGACACAGTTATTTCGTTTAAACATCTTGTAAAAAATGAGTTCGGTATTGTACCGAGCTCATTTTTTATTTTACCTTAATTCGTTTTATGTTGGGGTCCCGTCATAAAAATGCGGATTTACAACGTTAAGCCCTTATAGTTACTTTAAACTGCTTGATATAACAAAGATAAGGAATAACTGTCCTATAAACGACGGATTTTGATACAACCTAGTAATGCTGCTAAAATTGGCTATATTTTGAGGATAATTTGTTTCAAAACATTGCTCAAAAACAAAATCTTACTAACCAACGTTATTAAAACTCCTTATCGTTGTAAATCTGCGGAAATCTGACGCTACCCCTTATAAGGCATTTGCCAACGTCACAACCGCTAAAGACCTCAATACAGCCTTTGAGATGTGGTTAGCGGATCACAAGAAGGAATTCGGCAGAAAAGAGCTACAAGCCCTTAAAACGATTGTGAGACACTCTGTAAAGGTGCCAGGAATCGCTACACTAAAATTAAAGACCGTTGTTAAAGTCGCAAAAGAAGAATTCGACTTTAGTTTTGATTTACGTACAGCCAAACGTGCGGTAGCCAAAGCGAAAAACTTAGGTATGCTTGTGACACTCGAAACACGCACAGCAAAAACAAATTTAAAGGGCCCATCTATTTATGTATGGCAACCGTACCAATGTCAAAATGTCCCTACGGAGAAAGTGGGGACAAACATCGAAAAAATTGCGAAAGAATGCGAAGAACTCAAGCGTAGCAAGCAATCAGACGAAGTCGCACAGTCACCAAACGCAAATATGGAAATGTCACCACATAAATCTGTCTTTATTAAAGCCATTAAAAATAAATTATTAAATACGTATTCATACGGGTTTAAAACCATTTCTAAATCAATCGCTATTAAGCAAGAACGAAAAATCACGCTGCTTACACAACCAGTGAAAAATCCAACGGACTTTAAGCCACTAAAATTCATTAGTCGATTAAAACAAGCCATGTACAACAGCCTAATGAACCGCAGATCCGATGTAAAAGCCGTAACAGAAATGATTTATAGCAAAGTACACAGCTTTACGAAGTTTGACGTGTGGAAAGAACATAAAGACATCATGCTTGAACACTTATTACGAGTTGTTGAGGTTTGTTTAGACGCACGTAAAAATAAAAAACTCGACCACATTAAATCCATGCGTGGATTTATTAACCATTGCTTAAACGAAGAGTTAACAGCGTATGTTTTCAACGAAATTGAAAAATTAACACCAGCACCTGCTAAAAAAATGAGCCAAGAAATTGGTGAATTATATCAAAATGCGTTGAACGAAAAACACGCTTTTTACGAAAATGAATTAGAAAAATATTATCGCTAGGGAATTCAAAATAAAAAAAGGATCGCCAACTTTTTGTTTTTTTCTCGCACAAAAATAAATTTTTCGGTTCCGTTTTTCTAAAAATGATTTTGCACTTTTTGAAATTTGTTTTGAACACGCATTTTGTCGATTAGTGAGAAAGAGCATAAGGGAAATGTGCTATCACTTACGTGATGGTCTAGGCAGAGCCTAGTATTTTCGTGATAGCGTGATTTTTTTCATTTGCCCACCGTATGCCCACCACTTTTGAGGGCTTTGCCCGCCATTTGCCCACCAAAAAAAATCGAATGTCCACCATTTGCCCACACATTTTTTTCGATTTTTGGTGAGGGCAAGCTACGGGTTTGCCCGGGCAAACCCACATAAAATTTTTTCGCTCGCCCCAAAAGGGCAAGCTACGGGATTACCATGGTAATCCCTAAAATTTCATTTTTGCTTGTTAGGAATTCCTAAAACCTTTTGTGTCGTTGCACTCGAAATGAAAAATAAAAGAGCTGCAAGGAACAGGGCGCACTTACACATCATGTTCATGATGCGTGCGAAAATCAAAAATCCCTGGCACAAAAATTTGGCGGATCGTACCGATGAGCCAAATTTTTTCAGACCGTTAAAAGCAAAATTTGCTGACGCAAAAATGAAAAAAACGAAAAAAAAAGTAACCAATTACGGCTACTTTTTTGCATGGAAAAGATTGGCTATTTCGTGTAAAGGGGTGTTATGGGAATATGCAGCTAGATGTAGAGAAAGTTAGGGTTATTGTTCAAAAAGAATATGATTATCAACCGGAATCTATTGCAATCTAAGAAGTATTAGATGCTAATCTATTTAACCACGATTTTTTTGATAACTTCAATGTCTTTTTTATAAATTTGCTAAGTGGAAATTTCTACTTTTCTACTTTTGCGAGAAATTATTCGAAATATTACATTTGTGTTACAAAAATAAATAGATAAAATCATAAAAAGGAGAAAATTTCAATCGATATTTTACACTGATGGTATCTTCTATAACAATGCCTTTTCTTATAAGCCCCCTAGTCGATTCAGAATATATGCTTTATTATTCTTTTCTTTTTTGGGGAATAGGAATAAAAAGGATAGCAATTATTGGGCCTAAATATAAAGAGTACTTAATTAGATTGTTTGTGGTATAACCCATTAAATAAGGTAATCCTACAAAAATCATAATAATACCTATTATAAAAAAGGTATATTTTACTTTTTTGTTCACAGTTCATTAGACCTCCTTTTATAAAAATTATAGATATAAATTCTTGTTTTCCTTTTATTTATTAATTTTACATGGTTTTTAATGTAAAGTATGTAAAAAGGAGTGGTTTTAATGAAAAAAATTATTAGTTTAATAATGATAGTCAACCTAGTTTTTATATCTAGCATTATATTTATTCCTAATAAAGCAAGTGCTGACAATAACCCTGTTATAGATCAATATGTTACAGCAAAATCTGTCACAAAAAATAAAGATGGAACTATTACAATTAAGTATAAAGTAAAAAAAGGTTTTTCTCCAGGGCATTCAATAACATCTGTAAATATTTCAGCAGGATATTCATGGCCTTCAAAATATAGAATTGGAAGCCACCATAACTACTATAAGGCAATTAAGAATAAAAAAGGAACCTATAGTATGACTATTCCAAAGCCTAAATTAAAAGTGATAGGCACGCAACAAGTTCAATTTAAATTGTCGGCTGGCAGATATTCAACATCAAAATTTCTAAAAAATGTATTTAATTATCCTACAGGTACTACAATAAAAAGATTTGAAATCACTAAATCTTCCGCAATATCAGAATATATTTATGTAACAGGTATAGGTTATGCAATAAAACTCTTTCCTGGTGGAAAAATAACTACAGCAGCAGCATCAGGATGGTTGATGACTTATACAGGATCAGGGTTAGGTGTTGTAAAAGGGTTTCCTCCAAAAGTAGCGGGTCAATATTATCAAGTTAAAACTTATTACAATAGCAAAGGACTAAATGTTCAAACCAAAATTTGGTCTTCAAAAAAATCATATAAGAAGAAGGAAACACCTATTTATAACAAAACTAGAGTATCGAAATGGTAATTTTAAATAGAAGAAAAATCTCAATTTCTATCAACATCATGCATAACTTCTATCAAAAAGAGCTTACTTACTACAAGTAAGCTCTTTTTTGTACTTCATCTTTATCATATTCAATATGTTTTCCACCTACTTTCTATAAATACAGTCCAAGGGAAAAACATACGCTAAGTCTTCGGCTATTTTTTTATATCAAAGGTGGATTTCCAAAGGACATTGATATGATCCATCCAAAATATGAAATATGTTTTAGTAAGTCTTCTCGCAAATTTTCTTTTTCAAAATGAACTTAAATACTAAAGATAAAATAATGTTAGATTCCAATGATGAGTTAGAAGATGAGGTTGATAATTGGATAATAGAAGTATATGGGGTCCCGTCAGAAAAAATCCCTTAACGTTGTAAATCCGCATTTTTCTGACGAGACCCCATTACGGGCTTACGCATCAAAAAAGCAAAGTCAATTAATTATTCGACTTCGCTTTTTTATTTTTTCAAACTAAAAAGTATGAATATTTATTTAAGATATGAGCTAATATAGTAGCAACTCACGTAACGAATGTGTATACATCATTCTTCATAAATGTTTAATATCATTTTTGCCAACATTAAAATAAAAATCACTACTATCCATTTAATCACTTTCTCAGAATACCCTAAATTTTTATTCCATTTATAGATTGCGAATGAAAATATTAGTAATAGAATTATATTAAGAGATTTAATTATATTAAATTCGTAGAATAAATTTGTGAAAATCAACAAAACATAATTTATTAGTAGTAACCCATATACTAGCTTGTTATAAATTTTATTTGAATTCCAATTAAAAAATAGAAATGGAATAAAACATACGATGCACGTAATAATAGCGCTATACCATAAAACAGTAAACATTTTTCTAACTCTCCTATTTAATAAAGTCGTAAATACTTATTATAACGTATATTTATTTCGCATTTAAGTGCTGATTTTTTAGTAAAGAATTTATTCTTTAAAAAGGGGTTTGTACTTTTCTTACAAAAATGCTATGATTTTCACAACATATTTGAACGTAAAAAAAGCAACCTTACGTGACATAGAAGTGTTGGTAGCACTTTCTATATCGCTTTCCCGTATCTCTGACATACGGTACTAACTTGTAATAGTTGCTTCATTTACATTATAAGTTTGTATCTCTTTAAGTGCTGAAACACTTAAATTTGATACTTCCATTCTATAAAGTTTTACGGAACTTTTCAAGGACTTATTACTGTGATGAAGCCAAAAAAGCACGTTTGTATCGTAAATCACGATACAAACGTGCTTTTTTCGTTCTTGAGGGAGAGAAAACTATGACAAAAACAATCACGTACACATACAACCCAGCAGCTTATAGGGGTCCCGTCATAAAAATGCGGATTTACAACGTTAAGCCCTTATAGTTACTTTAAACTACTTGATATAACAAAGATAAGGAATAACTGTCCTATAAACGACGGATTTTGATACAACCTAGTAATGCTGCTAAAAGTGGCTATATTTTGAGGATAATTTGTTTCAAAACATTGCTCAAAAACAAAATCTTACTAACCAACGTTATTAAAACTCCTTATCGTTGTAAATCTGCGGAAATCTGACGCTACCCCGTTATGAATCCTTTTAAAATTTTTATCCTCTTAATTGATTTTTAAAGAACAATACGGTTTCTAATTCATCTTCCCTGTCTTTAAAAATCCCCAACCTTTTTCCAACTGCGACCGCAAATTCAACATAAGCATTTCCTTCGGCTGTAATTAAATTTTCACACACGGTTACATCGGTTTCACTCTTGAATGCTTCATTGAAATAATGCTTGTAAGCCAAGTCATCGTCAATAGAAGTGGAATATTTCCTTTCTCGTAAAACGCCTGCTGCTGCTAGAAAGGTAGTCCCTCCACAAATCGCTGAAATCACTTTACCTTGGTCATCGAACTCTCTAACAAGATTCAATACCCGTTCATCCTTAATAAACGGGTCAGGTTCCCCACCAGGTATGATTAAAGCATCATAGTTGTTTGGATTACATGCCTCGATATTAATATCTAATTTGACCTTGAACGCCCCTTTATGAGTGACTTCATCATTTAATGCAGTAGTATTAATTTCTACACCAGTTACATTTAAAATATAGGATAAAATACTAATTTCCCAATCAACATACCCTTCATACAGAAAAAATAATGCTTTCAACGGTTTATTCCTCCAAGTTTTTTTATAACAATCTGCTCTAGTAATTGTATAACAACATTCCCTAAATTTGATTTGGGAACGTTTATTAAGTTTGTTTTGTATACGTTATAAATATTTAATCAATTGATTATAACCAATTATTCACATAAGCAGCTAGCCCAACAATCGCACCCACTGTGGCACCAAAAAATACAAAATAGCTCGTTTTTATTTTGGTGATGTTCCATTTGGTATTTGTAGTATTCATCAAAAATCCCTCCTCCTTTTTATGATAATTATAAATTACCATAAAAAGGATTGTACTTATATATCCCCAAAGTGGCATTTGGGAACGTTTATTGTATGTATACACTATTTTTTAAAATCAAAAAAATTAGATAAACTTGTTGGTTTAAATATTACTTCATAATCAACTAACTCTTTTTGTACTTCTTTTGTTAAAGATTGACCAATTTCATTATGAGCAATTATTTCCTCATTTGCATTTTCTTTTAAAGCGTCTTTATCCCAATCTATCCATTCACCATAGGCATTCATCCACGTATTTAATTCACTTTTCAAACGTTTAGAAAAATTAAATTCTTCTAAATCAAGGTTGTAGCCACAAACTGCACACCATAATGCGTCTGCTCCTACATCTCCCTCAACTTTAATTTTTTTTAAGCTAGGGCAACCACAAACTTCAATCATTAAAAACCCTCCCTGAATTCATTCACTGGATAATTGTAACAGTATCCCACATTTTAAATATAGTTCCCAATGCGATGTTATGGAATCAAAATCGCTTCAATTCCATAACTACTGATAACGCCCTTTAACAAAGTGTCTGACAATCATTTAAAGGCTTGTAGCTCTTTTCTTCACGTTCCATCTCACAAAGACTAGATTAAGCTCTTTAACAATTGTGAAATTGGCGAATGTATTATATGCTACTGAATTGTAATTATACGTAATAGAACGCTGCAGACTGTGCACGTCTGTGTTGGTTTGAAATAAAGTTTGATTAAAATATTGCTACAAACGTTGATTTTATAATAAAAGAAATCCATGTATTTTGAACAAAGATTGATCAAAATATATGGATTTCATATTTAAACAGATTTAGTTTTTATAAAAAAGATTGATTATTTCCATATGTCCGTTCAGAATTGAGCCAAAATCCGAAACTAGGCAATCTGAAATTAAAATATTTTAGTCTACCTTTTATAAACTATCAATCTTAATTCAAAAATTCCGTTACGGTCTTACCAAACCACTCGTTATGGCTTTCTTTAAACTTCCTGAAATACTAATAGCGCAGAATTCATTTTGGACCATCTCCTCATATTTCTTTTGAGCTACAACTGCCAGCATCTTAAAGTGTTCTAATGAATGTGAATTAAAATTGATTGCTTTGAATTCTTCAAAAGAAGAGAAAGTACCAAGATATTCTAAAAAAGTTTTGAAAACTTCTGTATCATCAAAATATAAATCATTTGTATAACTATATTGTAACCTTGTATTAAATAAGTAATCCTTAAGCTTTATAAGTAATTCGAATTGTTCTTTTTTCAATTGAAAAAATTCCATAGGCAAGTATCGGCTCTCAAAAGGTTGTTCTTTGTTATACATTATTTTTCCAGACATTTTAGAAATATAACCACCAATAAATACAACCAAAACATCAGCAATCCTTAACCCTGGATACATTTTCGAATCTAGGCCCTCTTGGACTTCTAGTAAATTTAATTCTTCAAAATATTTGCTGTCTATACCATTATCTAGCCTTAACTTAAGGTTGCTTCTATCGATTTGTAATTCTATTAACCATAAATCAATAGTAAAAACTGCTTTCTTCCAATTAAAAGTAATGAATTTAGAATCCTCATAAGATTTACTTATTAAAACATCTTTAAAACGGTTAAATATCTCTAAAAGAGATTTGTAGTTAGCGATTTGAATTGTTAATCTATTTGGTGTTGGTTTATCATACTTTAGGATGAAAGCTTTAATATCATTAATGATTAAGCCTAATACTTCTTCATCGGAAACTTCTCTATTAAATAAAGCTTTTATCACCTTTTCACTGGCTTCAATTGAGGCATACTTTGATAATGAATAAAGTATTATATTTGCAAAAGGTTGTTTTGTTTTTTCTGCAATAGATAAAATCCAATCTTTAAATCTTTTATCTATTGCGAGAGGAATTTTATTGACTGCAAAGAGGTGATGCTGTACTTGATACTTCTTTAAAAGATCAAGTAATTCACTATAAAATGCAATTGCTTTTTTATTCATACTAGCAGCACCATATTCAAAGTTTCTTTTTAAAATTAAAGCTCCTTTGACTTCATCAATGATTTTCTGAGATTGTTGCCGTTCATTTAAATAATTTTGCTCAACAACTGTATATTCTTTCTCTAATCCCTCTATATTCTCACCAGATATTTTTACAACAGATGAAACGAAAGTTTTCATGTTGTCAGTGCCTAATTGAATCTTCTGCGAATCACTATACAATTCTTTATCATCTAGAGCTTTTATTGTGTTTTGTGTTCCTTTTTCATCTAAAAATAAATAGTCCATACTACATCTTCCTTATATATATGTTATTTTTAAATCATGCACTGTGTTTTTCTAATAGCTTAAACGGATTTTCAATATCTTCTGTAATACACTTATCAAGCATCATTTTTAAATGCCCTTCATTGCCGCTCTTGATAAAAAGTTTAGTAAAAATATTGAAATATTTTTCATTCATCTCTGATTGTTGCTGTATATATAAATCTTCTTGTATATAATGCGATCCATCATGTGTCCATTTTATTAATGAAGATACAATTATTTTTTCATCTTCGTCAAAGTATTTTATAAGACTATCCAATTCAATCCCACCAAGAAATTTAAAATAGTTCTCTAAAATTCTTCTCATAACATTTTGAATGATATTGGCACTTGAATCTTTTAATTCTATCAGTTCTTTCCATAAAGCCTCATATGAAGTTGTAATTGGATTTTTTTCGTACCTTTTCACATATGAACCATCTTTCGCATTTTTTCTTATAATAAAATAACTACAGTTACTTATTTTATAAGTTATCTCTTTTAGAAAATACGTATTATGCGTTGATACAAATAATTGTTCAATTTTATATTTATCACTATTTTCAATTAAATCTTTAACTAAAGTGGACACAATATATAATATCGTACTATCCAAACTAGAAATTGGATCATCAATAAAAAGTATTTTTTTATTTTCTACACTTTTAACAATGTGGTAATAATAAAGAAAAGTAATGAATGTTTTTTCTCCCTCACTCAAAGTTTTATTAGCATCTTCCCCATTTTCTCTCACAATTTTATACTTACCTTCGTCTTCCGCAGCTTTTAATGAAAAATTTTTAAAGCCGTATAAACGTAACTGTTTATTAATTGCAATTACTGTAGATGAAATCCCAAATATACTTGCTTTAATTTTCTCATACATTTGTTGGTCTTTTATGATATATGCATTTTTTTGCTCAACAGAGCTTTGTAGTCCCTTTATCTTTCCATTTAACTGATTAAGCTCTCTATTAAACCTTTTATACTCAGCGTCAGTTGCATTTAAAAATACTTTCCAAATATCTCTTACTAGTCTTTCTTTTTTCTCAGCTAATTTCTGTATTGTATTATTATGAATTTCTATTTTTTCATTATCGATATTTATTTGTTCACTTAACTCTACTAATTCATTTTCAAATAATTTTAATTCAATTTTATTTGAAGGTGCTTTTTCTTTTTCAGAAAGATGTTTTAAATTTTCCTCGTTCTTGGCTTGTATTTTTAATAAAATATTTTCAACCATACCTTTTTCAAGATACTTATTATCTAAAGTCTGTAATCTCTCTAAATATGTGATTACATCTTTTGCATATTCTTTATATTTAATAATCTCTTTATTTAATTCTATTATTTCATTTTCAAATTTTTCATTAAAATATTCTGAAAGATAGTTGGTTATTTCTTCTTTTAACTCACTTCTACAAAAAGGACAATAATCTAAATTGTTCTCTTGAATAGTTTTATATCCTTCATGAACCCACGTATGTATATTTAATTTTTCAACTAAGTGTGCATATTCTAAATCTTCTTTACCGATAATTGACTTATTGAAAATTGTACTATTCGGCTCATATCTTATTTCTAAAACTGGTATTTTGCTTACCTCACTTCGTTCTTCAGAAAATACTACTTCCGCACGTTTAAAAAGCTCATCAATATCTATTAATTCTGATTTATTTGAAAGCACTTGTTTACAGTATTCATTATAAAAGCGTTGCTTACTTCCATGTAACCCTATAAATGCACTTTGATACAATTCACTTATTCTATTTGTTTTATCACTTTTTTTATCCCATATTAAATCGATAAAACTTTTTTTAGATTCATCTATTTTTCTCTTAGTAATTTCTAGATTATCTTGAGCTTTAATTTTATCCTGTTTATTTTTTTCTATATTTCTTTGAATTTCATCCAACTCTATTTGTTTGTCTACGTGATCTTTACCTAAAGTAAATATTCCTGGAATATCATTATCAGATTTAAAATTATCATCGATAAAGTTCTTATTATAGACTAAGCTTTCTTCTATTCTATTTCCCTCATAAGTGCAATCTGAATAAGCTACATCATCTATATTAAGAAAAGCTCTAGATAGAGTTGATTTACCTGTTCCGTTATTACCATAAATAAAATTGACCTTCTTTAAATCTTCAAATTTTGTGCCTACTTCATTGTAACTAGCTACATTTTTTAAAGAAATGTTAGATAACATATAGATTTCCCCTATTCTCTTGATTTTTAAAAATAAGAGGATTCCAAAACATATTAGAATCCTCTTAAATATTTTATAACTCCAACGCCAACTGCTCTGACATTAGCTCTGCTTGTTCAATTACTGTTTCTACCGCTTGTTTACTGATTTCTGGTGGGTAACCGTATTTCTTCAGTAAGCGCCGTACGATAACACGCATTTTTGCACGTGCTGATTCTCGTAAGTTCCAATCAATACTCATATTCTCTTTGATGGACTGAGTTAATTCATGTGCAATAATTTTCAATGTATCGTCACCTAGAACTTGTTCAGCTGTATCGTGTGAAGCTAAAGCATCATAAAAGGCGATTTCTTCTTTAACCATGCCATTTTCTTCGCCACGTTTATAGGCGTCGTCCATCTCTTTAGCTAACTCAATTAATTCCTCGATAACTTTTGAGGTTTCAATCGTGCGCTTATTATATTTATTCAGCGAGTTCGCTAGCATTTCAGAGAACTTGCGGGCTTGAATTAAGTTACTACGTTGTACACTGCGTACTTTACCATTCAGTAAACGATTCAATAACTCCACTGCCAAATTCTTTTGTGGTAATGCTCGAACATCCTCTAAAAATTGATCAGATAAAATCGAAATATCTGGATTCTCTAGTCCAAGCTCTTTATAAATATCAATGACATCTTCCGAGATAACTGATTTTGAAATCAATTGATTAATTTGTGCATCCATTTGTGTTGCTGTTTTCTTTTTACTGCCATCACCGATTGTTTTCACGATACTTGCTTTTACAGCTTTAAAGAAACCAATCTCATCATTTAATTCTTCAGCTTCTTGTGTTGTGGCACATAGCGCGTAGGCTTTCGATAACTCTGTAACGGTATCAAGGAATCGTTTCTTCTCTTCCTCACCTAAACCAATAATATAATCCATCGTATTCACAATTGCTTTAATGCGTTGTGATGATTTTTCGGATTTAAAACCTGAGTAATCATGACCATGTAACATTTCTAAAATAAGCTGATGTTTTTCTAACATGACATCTACGGCAAGTGCTGTATCAACACCAGCTGTTTCGCGGTCACTATCTGTATATTGCTTCAATGCTTGTTTTAAATTATCGGCAATCCCAATGTAATCAACAACTAAGCCACCTGGTTTATCTTTAAATACACGGTTTACGCGTGCAATTGCCTGCATTAAGTTATGACCTTTCATCGGCTTATCAATGTACATCGTATTCATCGCAGGTACGTCAAACCCTGTTAGCCACATATCTCGTACAATAACGATTTTTAATGGATCATCATTGTCTTTCATGCGACGCGCTAAAAATTCACGACGTTTTTTATTACCGATAAACGGTTGCCATTCTGCAGGATCACTCGATGAACCTGTCATTACAATTTTAATAGCACCTTTGTCGTCATCATCTGAATGCCAATCTGGGCGAAGTTTAATGATTTCTTTATATAAATCAATCGCGATACGACGTGACATGACGACAATCATCGATTTACCGAACATTCCTTTTTCACGTTCTTCATAGTGATGAACTACATCCTGTGCCATTTTTTCAACGCGTGAACTTGCACCAGCGATTGCTTCTAAACGTGACCATTTTGACTTTAGCTTTTCCTTTATTGATAGTTCTTGATCTTCTGTAATATCTTCATAATCTTCATCAATCGCTAATCCCTCTGGTAACTCTAGAGGAATAACACGTGACTCATAAAAAATCTTAACTGTCGCACCATCTTCTACAGCCTGTGACATATCATAGACATCAATGTATTCACCAAATACTGCTGGTGTATTGCGGTCTGTTGATTCTACTGGTGTCCCTGTAAATCCGATAAATGAAGCATTCGGCAATGCATCACGAACATATTTCGCATAGCCATACTTCACTTCACCTTCGTGATCTTTTTGTTGTGATAACGCTGCACCGAATCCATATTGTGAACGATGGGCTTCATCTGCCATGACAATAACATTTGTACGATTGGTTAGACATGGCATTTCACCTGTTTCTTCATCAGGTGAGAATTTTTGTAGTGTCGTAAAGATGATGCCTCCTGATTCTACATTTAATAATTCACGTAAAGATTCACTAGACTGTGCTTGGCTCGGTGATTGGCGTAAAATATCCTTCGACATTGAGAATGTTTTATACAGCTGATCATCTAAATCGTTACGGTCTGTTAAAACGACTAAAGTTGGATTATTCATTGTTTTAATTAACTTACCGGCATAGAACACCATCGATAAACTTTTACCAGAACCTTGTGTATGCCAAACGACACCAATCTTATGATCACCATCTTCCGCAGTTGCTACTTGTGCTTTTTCAACTGCTTTATTCACTGCATGGTATTGGTGATAAGCAGCTAAAATTTTGAATGTGTTTTCACCATCTGATTGGAATAAAATAAAGTTTTGAATAATATCCAGTAATCGACGAGGTTCTAACATGCCATTAATCATGACTTCAAGTTGAGGTTCAGCAGGGCTTGCTAATGAAGTGCCGTCAACCGTACGCCATTTCATAAAGCGTTCTTCATTCGCAGTAAGAGAACCTACACGTGCATTAATACCATCACTCGTAATTAAGAAAGCATTGTAACGGAATAATGTTGGAATCGCTTGTTTATACGTTTGGATTTGATTGTATGCATCTGAAATATCAACATCTTCATTCGTCGCATTTTTAAGTTCCATCACAACAACAGGTAAACCATTTACAAAAACGATGACATCTGGACGCTTATTAGATTGTCCTTCAATAATCGTAAACTGATTAACTGCCATAAAATCATTGTTTTGTGGATTTTCAAAATCAAACACATAGACAGAAACAGTCGGATTATAACCATCTTCTCCTTGTACTTGTATCTCAATACCATCCGTTGCAAGTTTGTGAAATTGTTTGTTGTTTAGCGTTAGATTTGGTGAGGCATTGGCGATGATCTTTTGAACAGCTTCTTCAATGATTTTTACAGCAAGGGTTGGATTAATCTTGCGTAAAGCCTCACGCAAACGATCAACCAATACAACATCTTGAAAACTATCACGCTCTGAATTCTCGCCATCCGGTGCAATATCTGGACCTTCAATAATTTCATACCCTAGTTCTTCTAACCATTCAAGTGTTGCTACCTCTAGCTCGGATTCATTGTATTTAAACATGTCTTACACCTCCAAATCATCAGGTATTTCGATTTCACCTGATAGTAGTTTTGGGAGGAGCGTGTCACGGAGTTGTTGTAAATTGATATTTTCTTCTTCTAACAAACTCATTTTTTCGTAAAATCTACTAACTGTATTTTCGAAGTTTGCTATTACTTGTTCATTCGAATAAGCATATTTTAATCGTTTCAAATCATTCAAATTTATTGCATTAAATACTGCACCATTAGCTCCTAAAATAATTTCTTTAACTAAATTATCTACAATATTATATAAATAAAATTGTTTATCATCTTTATGTTTTAATGCAAAACAAGATTGATTCATTGCCATAGGTCTATTAGCCAAAGCTAGTTTGCCTACTGTACCACGAGCTGTGATAAATAAGGTATTCTTAGGATATAATTTACTATTACATTTTTCTAATCCCAAATCAGTGATTGATTTCTCTGTAGTAGTTGTATAAAGATTATTTTTTGCATCTTTTGGTGTAAAAAATGGAATAGTTCCATGCCAATAGCTTTCTTCTTTTGTTTTAGGGGTACCACCACTTAAAAAATCTACATTTTCAGAAAGATATTTTACACTCCACCCTTTAGGTATCTCCCCTAACTCACTTTCCACCATTTCTCCACCACTTGATTTGTACGGTTTTCCTTCTTCATTTGGAAATTCGAAGTCGATGAACCAATGTTTGAAAAGGGTTTGAGAGATTTGTTCTAAATTATTTATCATCAAATAATTAGTATCTATTTTCTCGTCTAAATATTTAAGTATTGATACTATTTTATTTTGAGATTTTAAGGATGGTAATGGTATCTCTAAGCTTTTTATATTGTATAAAGGTAATTTCCCCTGCGCCGATCCAACTTTTCTAGAAAGAATTTTAGCTTGTCCTTTCTCGGAATTTAAATAATAGTATATAAAACGTGGATTTGCTTGTTTTTTATCAATTATTAATCTAACAGCATTTTCAGTAAGGTTTGCTCCATGCATATTCGAGTTAATATAAAAAACCAATCCAATTGTATGTCCAACAACTGCTAAACAGACATTATCTTCTTCTACAATATATTTTGAGATTTTTTGATAAACACTCGAAGTTAAATATTGTAAATCTCTTTCATTTACTTGATTATTTTCTATATCAACAAGTCGGATGTATGGATGGTCAGTTGGACTAGTTATTAAACTTTCTCCCTTTGGTAATCTTTTACCGCCTTTTACATTAGCTATTTCTTCAATTTTCGTTATGCTAAATTCCATACCCAATACCACCTAACGCTTTACGAATCTGTTCTTCTAATTCCTTCGATTTCGCAAATTGCTCAGATAACTCATTTGTTAAACGTGCCATTTTTTCTTCAAATGGTTCGCCGTCCTCTTCTTCATCTGCTAAACCAACATAGCGTCCAGGCGTTAAAATATGATCATTTTCGCGTACTTCTTCAATCGCTACTTCTTTACAAAATCCTGCTTCATCTGTGTATTTAATTTCATTTGTACCGCGCCATGCATGGAATCTCTCTGCGATTCTTTGGATGTCTTCATCACTAAATTCTTTATGTGTACGGTCAGCCATATGCCCTTCATTACGTGCATCAATAAATAAGATTTTTTGGTCACGGTCACGTTTACCAGTTTTTGCTTTGCTTTTTGATACAAACCAAATACAAACTGGAATCGGTGTTGAGTAGAATAATTGTCCTGGTAATGTAACGACACATTCCACTAAATCATTTTCAATCAGCTTTTTACGAATTTCACCTTCGCCACCTGAATTAGAAGACATAGAACCGTTTGCTAAAACGAAACCTGCTGTACCTGCTGGAGCAAGTTTAGAAATCATATGTTGAATCCATGCATAGTTAGCATTTCCTTCTGGTGGAATACCGTATTGCCAGCGCACATCATCTTTAAGCTTATCGCCACCCCAATCTTTAATATTGAACGGTGGATTTGCCATAATGTAGTCAGCTTTTAAGCCTTTATGTAGATCATTTAAAAATGTATCTGCGTGATGTGGGCCTAAGTTTGCATCAATCCCACGAATTGCTAAGTTCATTTTACAAAGTTTCCATGTCGTTGGATTAGACTCTTGACCATATACAGACAGGTTATCAATACGACCTTGATGTTCTTTAATGAATTTAGATGATTGTACAAACATACCACCAGAGCCACATGCAGGGTCATATACACGGCCTTTGTATGGTTCTAGCATTTCAACTAGTAAGCGAACGACTGAAGATGGTGTGTAGAACTCGCCACCATTCTTGCCCTCTGCGCTTGCAAAGTTACTTAAGAAATATTCGTAAACACGACCGATAACATCTTTTTCACGGCTCTCTTCATCACCGACTTTGAATGAGAATAAGTCGATTGTTTCGCCAAGACGTGTTTTATCTAATTCAGGGCGTGCAAATGACTTAGGTAATACCCCCACTAATGATGGATTTTCTTTTTCAATTGCAACCATTGCAGCATCAATTAATTGACCTACTTCTGGTTTCTTCGCATTGTCTTTAATGAATGACCAACGTGCTTCTTTTGGTACAAAGAAAATATTCTCCGCAATATATTCATCGCGGTCTTCTTCGTCTGCCCATTCATCTTCTTTTAATTCTATATATTTTTCTTCAAATGCATCAGACACATATTTTAAAAATAATAAACCTAATACAACATTTTTATATTCACCAGAATCCATTGATCCTCGTAATTTATCTGCCATCTTCCATAAATTTTCTTCAAAACCTAAGTTTGCTGTCGCCATGTTGTTTCCTCCTACTATCTGCTAAATCTATATACCTATTATATCAGTTAATTTATAAATACAATGACCATTTACAAATTATTGTATAAAAGTAGTTTGATTTATTAAATATATGACAAAACCCCTATGAATGAAGTGAGTTTACTTCATTTATAGGGGTTAAAAATATTCTTACTCCACTGTCACACTTTTCGCTAGGTTACGTGGTTTATCCACGTCACAGCCGCGTTGTAGGGCTGCATAGTAGCTGATTAATTGTACTGGGACAACTGCTGCTAGTGGTGATAGTAATGGGTGTACGTGCGGGATTGTGATGGCATCGTTTGCTTCTGCCATGCCTTCCATTGAGATGATGCATGGGTTTGCACCGCGTGCTACGACTTCCTTCACGTTACCGCGTAAGTTTAGTGCGACTTCTTTTTGCGTCGCAAGTGCAATGACAGGTGTGCCGTCTTCGATTAAAGCAATCGTACCATGCTTCAATTCACCGCCAGCAAATCCTTCTGCTTGAATATACGAAATCTCTTTTAATTTTAGTGCGCCTTCCATACTCACGTAGTAATCCATGCCACGTCCGATGAAGAATGCGTTACGTGTTGTTGCTAGGAATGATTCTGCTAGTTTAGCAAATTCTTCTTTGCGATCAATAATTGATTGAATCGCATTCGCCGCAATACCTAATTCTTTCTTCAATTCGATTTCTGGTTGGTCTGCCACAACATACGCTGTAATCGCTAATACTGCAACTTGTGCTACATAGGCTTTTGTTGACGCTACTGCGATTTCTGGACCTGCATGTAATAATAATGTGTAGTCGGCTTCACGTGATAATGTTGAGCCTGGTGCATTCGTCATCGTTAATGCTTGATAACCTAATTCTTTCACCTTCACTAATACTTGGCGGCTATCTGCTGTTTCACCTGATTGTGAGATGAAGATGAATAATGGTTTTTTCGATAGTAATGGCATGTTATAGCCAAACTCACTTGCAATATGCACTTCTACAGGGATTTTGGCAAGCTTTTCAAAGTACTGTTTACCGATTAATCCTGCGTGGTAGCTCGTACCTGCAGCAATAATATATAGACGATCTGCTTCTTTAATCGCTTGTTGAATTGCTGGGTCAATCGTTAATTGACCTGCTTCATTTTCATACTTCTGTGTAATGCGACGAACGACTGCTGGTTGTTCATCCATCTCTTTTAACATGTAGTGTGGGTACGTGCCTTTGTCGATATCGCTCAAATCAAGTTCTGCTTTATATGGTGCGCGTTCTACAACGGTTCCATCTAACTTTTGGATTTGAATTGAATCTGCTGTCACAATCACCATTTC
The DNA here is from genome assembly GCF_001534765.1 of Kurthia sp. 11kri321. NCBI lineage: Bacteria > Bacillati > Bacillota > Bacilli > Caryophanales > Caryophanaceae > Kurthia > Kurthia sp. 11kri321. The sequence continues at coordinate 75,733 of NZ_CP013217.1, read as the reverse complement.
TTTATCATGTAATTCAATAAATTGATCTGTTACGTGTAACATCGCCATAGCATCTGATGCCACAACATTGAACTGTTCGCCAACACCTACTAATAGTGGGCTACCTTTTTTCGCTACATAAATGACATCTGCTTCTTCTGCATCTAATAAAGCTAACGCATAAGAACCTTCTACTAATGTTAGTGTTTTACGGAAAGCTTCTGCTGTTGTCATACCTTCATTTGAAAAGTGTTCAATTAATTGCGCAATGACTTCTGAATCCGTATCACTCGTCATTGTCACACCTTGTAAATATTCATCTTGTAATAAATGATAGTTTTCAATCACACCATTGTGTACTAATGTAAAACGTTTTGAAGCACTTTGATGTGGGTGTGCATTCACATAGTTCGGTACACCATGTGTCGCCCAGCGTGTATGTCCAATTCCTGTTGTTGCATCTACTGTCATGTCCACGACATCACGTAAATCTGCAATACGTCCTTTTTCTTTGAATACCTGTACACCCGCTGCATTCTCTACTGCAATACCCGCTGAGTCATAACCACGATACTCTAATTTTTCTAGTCCCTTCAACAAAATTTCCTTTGCATCTAGTTGACCAATATAACCTACGATTCCACACATATTTAATTCCTCCGATATTTTGCAAATTATGAAAAGAGAAAAAGTCCATAGCAATGAAAGTTCGCATAGAAATTCCCTTACGAACAGTTTCTCTGTCTCTCTATGATTTGCCATTTCATCTCTTTGTCTAATGAATCACTTCACTATTTTAAAGATGAACTTACGATCGGGCTGTCGACCGGGAGGCATCCGCCGAAACTTTCGATACTCCTCCACCTCGTCTACTGAAGATACTTGTCGTCCGATTTCTTCAGTACTGGCGCTATAACTGTTTTTCCGATTTACGCTTCTACACAATCCTCCTCAGCAAATTATCAGAACTATATCATAAACGGTAAAAGAATATACGTCAATTTAAAACATACAAATATCATTTTATTTATATAATATTCCCAATTTCCCAGGAAATAAACACGAAAAAAGACAGTGTCGGCTTATTTCCAACACTGTCTTTTGAATGATGTTATTCAGCTAAACCCATTTCTTCTTTTACAACTGCTGCAATGCGTTCACAATATGCATCACATTGTTCTTTCGTTGAAGCTTCGACCATTACACGTACAAGTGGTTCTGTGCCTGATGCACGTACTAATACACGTCCATCACCATTCATTTCCGCTTCTACAGCTGCGATTGTTTCAGCTACTTTTTCATTTTGTGTCACAGCATGCTTATCTGTTACACGTACATTGATTAATTTTTGAGGGAAGATTGTCATTTCAGCTGCTAATTCTGATAGACGCTTACCTGTCATCTTCATTGTATTCACTAGTTGTAAGCCTGTTAATAAGCCATCACCTGTCGTATTGTAATCAAGGAATACGATATGACCAGATTGCTCACCGCCGACATTGTAGCCACCTTCACGCATCGCTTCTACAACGTAACGGTCTCCAACTTGTGTTTGAATACTCTCGATTCCTTCTGCTTCAAGTGCTTTGTAGAAGCCCATGTTACTCATCACAGTTGAAACCACTGTATTCTTATTTAAACGACCTTTTGCATGATGATATTTTGCACAGATATACATAATTTGATCGCCATCTACAATCTGTCCTTTTTCATCGACTGCAATTAGACGGTCTCCATCACCATCGAACGCTAAACCGACATCAGCACCCTTTTCAAGTACGAATTCAGCTAATGCTTCTGGATGTGTTGAACCTACGCCATCATTAATATTTAAACCGTTTGGTGAAGCACCCATTGATGATAGATCGGCTTCTAGATCAGCATATAAATGTGTCGCAAGTGATGACGTTGCACCATGTGCACAGTCAAAAGCAATATGAATATTTGAGAAATCTTCATCTACTGTTTGTTTTAAGTATTGGATATATTTAAGTCCACCTTCAAAGTAGTCACTTACAGACCCTAAATCAGCACCTGTGGGACGAGGTAGTGTATCTTCATCTTGATCTAAAAGCGCTTCGATTTCCGCTTCTTGTTCATCTGATAATTTAAAACCATCTGGACCGAAGAATTTAATCCCATTATCTTCTACAGGATTGTGTGATGCTGAAATCATAACACCTGCATTTCCACTCATTGCGCGTGTTAAATAAGCAACGCCAGGTGTACTAATAACGCCCAAACGCATAACCTCAGCACCAATTGAGATTAGCCCTGCTACCAATGCACCTTCTAACATCTCACCTGAAATACGCGTATCGCGACCAATTAATACCTTTGGACGTTCTGTTGCGTCTTTTGTTAAGACATATCCTCCAAAGCGACCTAATTTAAATGCTAACTCAGGAGTTAGCTCACTATTAGCGACGCCACGTACGCCGTCTGTACCAAAATATTTACCCATTTGATTTTTTCTCTCCTTCAAAACCATTCCTCATATACGTTAGTCTTGTTTCGTAAAACGAACTTTTATTTGATCTAACGACGGAGTCAATTCTATACCTTCTGAACTCTTTACTTGGATTGGTAGCTCTTGTATCCCATCATCAATTTTACTTGCATCAGCAAATGCTTGAATATCTGCTGTCGTCAGAGCTGAAATTAATTTAGAAGCGCCTTTTGCTATCACATTAATTTGCCCTGATGATGGTGTAATAAATTCTGCACTATAATCTGTAATGTTCATGCCTTGCAACTTCACATTTATATTTTTAAATGTTTTTTCGACGTCTTCCGTTGCAGTATCTTCTTCATCTTTTTTCGCTGTATCTGTTTCATTTTTGTTTTTCGCGCTCGTCTCATTTTCTTTTGATACTTTTACGCGTACATCAACTGCTGCAAATGATAAATCTGCTACACCTGTAGGTTTTTCGAGTGTTCCTTTAACAGTTGTCGTCTTTTTCAAACCTTCTACATCTGCATTTACAACAACCTGTTGTATTTTTTCTAAATTACCACGTGAACCATATACAAGTACTTTATCAGATTTAGGGGTTACACCATCAACTGTATAACCTTTTGCCGGTTTTCCTTTTTGGTTTACAACGAGTGGCACTTCTTTATTATACTCAGATAACTCAACTTTTACTTTAACGGTTTTTGGCTCTACGTCAACATTTAAAATATTCATATTGCGGTCAAAGATTTTAATTCCCGCTACCTTTTCGAATGTCTTATCTGCATCTTTACTCGCTGAGACTGTAGCTTTTACATACGTAATGCGATCAATCGCACTCTTTGCACCAGATACAGTTACCGTTTCTGGCTCTGTTGTCATGTTTTTCACGTATTTTGTATCTGCAAGCTGCCCTTCATTAATTTCAGGTTCCACTTTCACATCTTTTGTAATACGTTCTTCTACATTTACTTTTGCTGTTTTCGGTTCGACTTCTACAGCTAGTTTATCAGAGAATCCTTCAGGTTCAAACTTAACGACATGCGTTCCCGAAGGCTGATCTTTGATATTCGCAACCACTTTAATATTACGACCTGTTTTCGTTGTGATAACAATGCCTACAGGACCGCTAATTTTAACATCAACAGTCTGTGGTACGCCTGTGACAACAAAGTTATTATCATCGTATCGTAATTCAACAGGCACATCACGCAAAACTTCTTCTTTAATACCAGAGTTCGTCGAATCAATCGTATTACCGCTCGGTCTCACACTAAAAAACATTAGAATAGCTAGAGCTAAAGCTGTAATACGAAGCATCCAGGGGTTATCAATAAATTTATTCACTATTTTTTGCCCCCTTTCCATGACCAACGTGTTGTATTTTTCTCTGTCGTATCACCGAACCAAGCATTACGCAAACGTTGTTCAAACTCCTCCATTGAAAGGTCACGATGTAATTCACCGTTCACTGTTAAACTAATGCCACCTGTCTCTTCTGAAACAATGACAGTTACTGCATCTGTTACTTCACTAATTCCGATTGCTGCGCGGTGCCTTGTTCCTAATTCTTTTGAAATGAATGGACTCTCTGATAGCGGTAAATAACACGCTGCCGCTGCAATACGATTCTTTTGAATAATAACTGCACCATCATGTAATGGTGTATTTGGAATGAATACATTAATCAGTAATTCTGAAGAAATATCTGAGTTCATCTGAATACCTGTTTCAATGTAATCATTCAAACCCGTATCTTTTTCAATTGAAATCAATGCACCAATACGACGCTTCGCCATATAGCTAATTGATTTTGTCATCGCACTAATTAAACGATCACGTTCCTCCTCTTCCTGCATACCACTTCGAGCAAAGAGCTTTCCGCGCCCTAACTGCTCTAGCGCTCGACGAAGTTCAGGTTGGAAGATAATAATAATTGCTAAAAAACCATAATCGATTACTTGATTTGTCATCCAGCCTAACGTTGTAAGCCCTAAATATTCTGTTATAATTCGAATAATAATAATGACGAAAATACCTTTTAATAATTGAACAGCTTTTGTGCCCTTAATTAATGTAAGTATTTTATAAATGACGAACCAAACAAGTAAGATGTCTAAAATATTTAGAAATGTCCTTACTAGTTGATTCTCTGTTAAATTCGTTATTTCATTAATAAATGTCATGTGGAATCCCCCACTTTTCTAGCGCGTACGTATGGTAATAAGTATAGCATAACATACCCCGTCCTCGCCTTTTTCAAGCCAAAAAAGGATAGAATTTACTTATCATATAGCCTGATATTCAAAAGGACGGAAAAATGCAGCTGCAAGTTTCCGTCCCCTTTAGTTATTCGAATGTGAATAGCTTTTTTGTGCCGTCTTTGATGGTGTACCATAACCATTCAAATGTATCATCAATTTCTTCAATCTGGCCTGTTACATTTGCAGTAGAAGCCATGTACTTACCGTTAATAACGGTGACATCCCCTTCTACCTTACCATCAATGACTAAATCACCATTTGTGACAACGATATCCCCTTTTACCGTTTGTCCTGCCGGTACAGTCACGCGATCTCCTTCAACAATCATCCCCGGATGTTCTGTTACAGAAAATGCTGAGCGGTCATTGTATCCTGATAATAAAGAAGCACTCATTAAAATCATGAACAGTGCGGCTGCGACAAGAATCGGATGCCTTCTCAACCATCGCTGCACACCGGACTTTAATTTTGGCTTTGGTAATCGGAACATAACGCGCTCTGTAAATCCTGCTGGTACAGGCATCGCTTGTAATGTTCCCACTAAGTAAACGACACGATTTAATTCATCCATATGTCGTTGACAATCCGGACATGTCTGTAAATGTTCAGTAAGCACTCGATCATGCTCAGAACTAATTTCTCCATCTAAACGCTCATGCATATAGTGGACAATCTCTTTTGGACATGTGTGCATCATGCTTCCCCCTACACGTCACCTAACTGCTTACGTAACGCTTCTCGCCCTCTGTGTACACGTGTTTTCACAGTACCTAGTGGTATTTCGAGAATATCGCTAATCTCTTGCAGCGGTAACTCCTCAATATACTTTAAAATAACGACCGTACGATATTTTTCTGGCAATCGACCAATTTCGTAATGAATACGTTCTTTTAACTCCATACGTTCTACTTCTTCGTCTGGTAGACGTTCTTCTGACGCAATTTGCGAATACATATCTAGTCCTTCAGTTCCCGGTACTTCGGCATCTAAGTAATAGTCCGGTTTCTTCTTTCGCAAACGGTCAATACAGAGATTCGTCGCAATACGAAACAACCATGTTGAAAATTTTCGCTTCGGATCAAATGTATGCAAATTTATATATGCGCGCACAAATGCTTCCTGTGCGATATCTTCAGCTTCTTGTTGATTCCCAACAATACGATAGCATACGTGATAAAGACTCTGCTGGTAAGAGTTCACAATGTCAGAATACGCATTTTGATCGCCCTTCAGCACCTGCTTTATTCGTTTGTGTATTAACGTGTCCATTGTGATGTTCCTTCCAACTAAACTGTACTTGATATACGTTTTATTCCATCATATAGTTTCAAAAATCGAGTACGTATATTATTGTAACATGAAGAAGGGGGTTATGACTTTTCAAACTATACCAGTGATTCACCTAATAGCGAACCCATTAAGCCTACAGCTACATTTGCTGTTGCATTCTTCGTATCTAAAACAGGATTCACTTCTACAAATTCAGCTGATGTTAACAGGTTCGACTCTTGCAGCATCTCCATCGCTAAGTGACTCTCGCGATATGTAATCCCTCCTGGTACTGGTGTCCCCACACCTGGCGTATACATTGGATCTAAACCATCTAAATCTAAAGATAAATGCAAACCATCAATTTCACGAGAACGTAGATAAGCAAGTGCATCTTCCATAACAGCCGCCATTCCTAAACGGTCAATCTCATGCATTGAATATACTTTAATGCCCTTTTCTTTAATTAGTTCGCGCTCTCCTTCATCTACCGAACGTGCACCAATAATTACTAAATTTTTCGGATCAATCTTCGGCTGCTCCCCGCCAATATGCGTTAGCTTTTCATGTCCTAGTCCCATTGCTACTGCAAGCGGCATACCATGAATATTTCCTGATGGTGATGTTTCAGCTGTATTCATATCCGCATGCGCATCATACCAAATCACACCTAGATTTTTATAATGCTGCGCAAGACCTGCTAATGTTCCAATCGCAATACTATGATCACCACCTAATACAAGTGGGAATTTTTTATGTTCAACTGCTGTCGCAACTTGTTCTGCTAATTTTGTACATGCTTCTACAACTGCGCCTAAATTACGCAATTTCGGATGTACTTCTAGTTTGGCTGCGTTTGGCACGTAGATATCCCCTTCATCTACAACTTCATGTCCTAATGCCTCTAAACGCTCTACAGCACCTGCATAACGAATAGCACTCGGTCCCATATCTACACCTCTACGCATTTGACCAAAATCGATTGGCACACCAATCATTGAAATATTTAATGTTTCCATTAAAACAACCCCCTTTGTTAGTTGTTTCTATTGTAAACATTTTTATGTAAATGGTTCAACTGCACATGAATTCGCATAATTATTCAAAAATAGCTATTTAAAGAATAGATTTTCTAAATGAAAACCCTATCTTTGTTTTTCATTTTTTCGCAAAAAAAAAACCATCTCAACAACGTGAGATGGATGCAATCATAATGGATGAGTCATGCAGGATTCGAACCTGCGACCCTCTGATTAAAAGTCAGATGCTCTACCAACTGAGCTAATGACTCATTATAAAAACAAAAATGGCTGGGGTACCTGGATTCGAACCAGGGCATGACGGAATCAAAATCCGTTGCCTTACCGCTTGGCTATACCCCAACAATGGAAATGATATTTAAATTAAATGGTGGAGGGGGGCAGATTCGAACTGCCGAACCCGAAGGAGCGGATTTACAGTCCGCCGCGTTTAGCCACTTCGCTACCCCTCCGACAAAAAACAATATGGTGGAGGATGACGGGATCGAACCGCCGACCCCCTGCTTGTAAGGCAGGTGCTCTCCCAGCTGAGCTAATCCTCCGAAATATGAATGGTGACCCCTACGGGATTCGAACCCGTGTTACCGCCGTGAAAGGGCGGTGTCTTAACCGCTTGACCAAGGGGCCATCAATTTAAGTCTTTCTTAACAAGACAAGAATTATAATATCATGTTTATGATGTTATTGCAAGTGTTTTTCGAAAATAATTTTTAAGTTTTCGTAAGCTTCCAACCGGGCTCGAACCGGTGACCTCTTCCTTACCATGGAAGCACTCTACCTGCTGAGCTATGGAAGCATAGCTTTTAAACATAAAAAATGGCTCCGTTGGCAGGACTCGAACCTGCGACCCTCTGATTAACAGTCAGATGCTACTACCAACTGAGCTACAACGGAACAACACTATTATTTTGTTGTGCTATCTCTAACACAATTATTATTATAACAAAATATAAAGTAAATGCAATAGCTTTTTAAATAAATTTTAAAACTTTTTATTTTCTGATTTCATTCGTTTATCTAAGTATTTTGAAGCCATTATGGCGTTTTGTTTTACGTTTACATACCTAAATAGGTTTTTATCTCACAATAGTTTATAACGTGTTTTAAAACGTATTATATAGCTTAAAATAACCTCATTCTATATATTACTATAAAAGACTGTACGAGCTTGTAGAGCAGCTTTTTAACTAGCTTAAAAGGGATCATCTACTGTAGATTCTTTCAAG
>NZ_CP013217.1:0-65000 GCF_001534765.1 Kurthia sp. 11kri321 | reverse complement strand
CCTTCAACCTGGACATGGGTAGATCACCTGGTTTCGGGTCTACAACCACATACTCATTCGCCCTATTCAGACTCGCTTTCGCTACGGCTCCGTCTTTTCAACTTAACCTTGCATGTAATCGTAACTCGCCGGTTCATTCTACAAAAGGCACGCTATCACCCATTAACGGGCTCTAACTACTTGTAGGCACATGGTTTCAGGATCTCTTTCACTCCCCTCCCGGGGTGCTTTTCACCTTTCCCTCACGGTACTGGTTCACTATCGGTCACTAGAGAGTATTTAGCCTTGGGAGATGGTCCTCCCAGATTCCGACGGAATTTCACGTGTTCCGCCGTACTCAGGATCCACTCTGGAGGGAATGAACTTTCAACTACGGGACTGTTACCCTCTATGGTAGGCCTTTCCAAGCCGCTTCATTTAACTCATTCCTTTGTAACTCCGTGTAGAGTGTCCTACAACCCCAAGAAGCAAGCTTCTTGGTTTGGGCTCTTCCCGTTTCGCTCGCCGCTACTAAGGGAATCGAATTTTCTTTCTCTTCCTTCAGGTACTTAGATGTTTCAGTTCCCTGAGTCTGCCATCAAAACGCTATGAATTCACGTTAGGATACTGTTCGATTAAAAACAGTGGGTTCCCCCATTCGGAAATCTCCGGATCAAAGCTTACTTACAGCTCCCCGAAGCATATCGGTGTTAGTGCCGTCCTTCATCGGCTTCTAGTGCCAAGGCATCCGCCATGCGCCCTTAATAACTTAACCTATATAAGTTATTAAGCCTAAAAAATTAAAACTTAATAATTCAAAATCTATAAAAGAAATTTGTGTTTGTGTTACTTTCAATGTCGTTTTATCCAGTTTTCAAAGAACAAGTTTGAAGATCATTTGCATGAGCCTTCAAAACTAAACAGCAAGTAAGATAATCTGTAGAAGACCAAAGGTCTTTTCCGTTATATTCCTTAGAAAGGAGGTGATCCAGCCGCACCTTCCGATACGGCTACCTTGTTACGACTTCACCCCAATCATCTATCCCACCTTAGGCGGCTGGCTCCTTACGGTTACCCCACCGACTTCGGGTGTTACAAACTCTCGTGGTGTGACGGGCGGTGTGTACAAGGCCCGGGAACGTATTCACCGCGGCATGCTGATCCGCGATTACTAGCGATTCCGGCTTCATGCAGGCGAGTTGCAGCCTACAATCCGAACTGAGAACGATTTTATGAGATTAGCTTACCCTCGCGAGTTTGCGACTCTTTGTATCGTCCATTGTAGCACGTGTGTAGCCCAGGTCATAAGGGGCATGATGATTTGACGTCATCCCCACCTTCCTCCGGTTTGTCACCGGCAGTCTCCTTAGAGTGCCCAACTAAATGATGGCAACTAAGAATAAGGGTTGCGCTCGTTGCGGGACTTAACCCAACATCTCACGACACGAGCTGACGACAACCATGCACCACCTGTCACCAATGTCCCCGAAGGGAAAATCCTATCTCTAGGACGGTCATTGGGATGTCAAGACCTGGTAAGGTTCTTCGCGTTGCTTCGAATTAAACCACATGCTCCACCGCTTGTGCGGGCCCCCGTCAATTCCTTTGAGTTTCAACCTTGCGGTCGTACTCCCCAGGCGGAGTGCTTAATGCGTTAGCTGCAGCACTAAGGGGCGGAAACCCCCTAACACTTAGCACTCATCGTTTACGGCGTGGACTACCAGGGTATCTAATCCTGTTTGCTCCCCACGCTTTCGCGCCTCAGTGTCAGTTACAGACCAGACAGTCGCCTTCGCCACTGGTGTTCCTCCAAATCTCTACGCATTTCACCGCTACACTTGGAATTCCACTATCCTCTTCTGCACTCAAGTCCCCCAGTTTCCAATGACCCTCCACGGTTGAGCCGTGGGCTTTCACATCAGACTTAAGAAACCACCTGCGCGCGCTTTACGCCCAATAAATCCGGACAACGCTTGCCACCTACGTATTACCGCGGCTGCTGGCACGTAGTTAGCCGTGGCTTTCTAATAAGGTACCGTCAAGGTACGTTCATTTCCTAACGTACTTGTTCTTCCCTTACAACAGAGTTTTACGATCCGAAAACCTTCATCACTCACGCGGCGTTGCTCCATCAGACTTTCGTCCATTGTGGAAGATTCCCTACTGCTGCCTCCCGTAGGAGTTTGGGCCGTGTCTCAGTCCCAATGTGGCCGATCACCCTCTCAGGTCGGCTATGCATCGTTGCCTTGGTAGGCCGTTACCCCACCAACTAGCTAATGCACCGCGGGCCCATCCTACAGTGACGCCGAAGCGCCTTTCAACTTCAAAACATGTGATTCGAAGGATTATCCGGTATTAGCCCAGGTTTCCCTGAGTTATCCCGATCTGTAGGGCAGGTTGCCCACGTGTTACTCACCCGTCCGCCGCTAAATCAGAGAAGCAAGCTTCTCGTCATTCGCTCGACTTGCATGTATTAGGCACGCCGCCAGCGTTCGTCCTGAGCCAGGATCAAACTCTCCATAAAAGTAGTTTGAAAGCTCATTTGCTTTGCTAGCGTTATCTTTTGATAACAATTGCTTATTCACTTAATGTGATAAGACTTGTTTGTGATTATCTTCTTGCTTGTTTAGTTTTCAAGGTTCATGTTGTTTCGTCGTTTTCTTGTGACGACTTAAAGTATCTTACCACATCTTCATTCAAGTTGTCAACAACTTTTTTAAAAATGTTTTTTAGTTATTTAAAGCGTCTTTGTTAGCGACTCTTAATATTATAAATGTTTGTTATTTATAAGTCAACAACTTTTTTAAAGAAAGTTTTTCACAAGTTAAAGTGACTTGTTCGAACTGACTTTTACTACTATACGCGCAATTATTATGTAAGTCAATGCTTTTACGAAAAAAAGTTGAACAAAGGAAAAGAAATAGCATGAGAGAAAAGAAATAAGTGTTCTTTCTACTACGATAAAGAGTTTTATTATAAAGAAAAAATCGCGCCAAAGCGCGATTTCTAAATATCTATACACATCTATTCAAGCAATTTTACTGCTCTTGATCTAACTTATCTAAAGCATCAATTACTTTTTGAGCCATCTCTAAATATAATTGTCCTGTAGAATGATTCTTCGCATAAACCGAAGGAGCAAAGTCTTCTTCAAGGATATCTGGTTGGCCTAGTGGAATTTGCGCAAGTAACTCTGTACGTAATTCCTCTGCTAATTTAGGACCGCCGCCTTTACCGAATACATATTCCTTCTCACCCGATACATCTGATTGGAACCATGACATGTTTTCGACTACACCTAAAATGTGGTGTTCTGTTTTAATTGCCATTGCACCAGCACGAGCTGCTACAAATGCTGCTGTTGGATGTGGTGTTGTTACAACGATTTCATATGACTCTGGTAACATTTGGTGAATATCTAAAGCAACGTCGCCTGTGCCTGGAGGTAAATCTAATAGTAGATAATCTAATTCGCCCCACTCTACATCGCGGAAGAATTGATCTAATACTTTACCTAACATTGGTCCACGCCATACAACTGGTGCATTGTTTTCAACAAAGAATCCCATTGAAATCATTTTTACACCAAAGCGCTCTACTGGATAAATGCGATCTTCTTTAATGACAGGCATCGTTTGAACACCCATCATATCTGGAACACTAAATCCATAAATATCTGCATCAATTAAACCAACTTTTTTACCTTGGCGTGCTAGTGCTACTGCTAAGTTAACCGATACAGTTGATTTACCAACGCCTCCTTTACCAGATGCGATTGAGATAAATTTTGTTTTATTTAATGGTGAAAGCATACCTTGCGCTTCTGCTGCAGTTGCTTGTCCACGGAATTTTTCTAAAACGGATGCGTCTAACTCAGTGAAACGAATACCTACTGACTTTGCACCTGCTCCTTTTAAAACGTTTACAATTTCCATTTGAAGATTAAGTTGTTCAGGTGTACCTGTCTTTGCTACAGCAATTTTAACACTCACATGTTCTTTTTCTTCTTTGATTGTTACTTCAACAATGCCATCTGTTTCAGCTAATGTTTTATGTAGAAAAGGATCATGTAAAGCACCTACTAATTCACGAACTTGTTGTTCATTGATCACGTCTAACACTCCTTATTTATATAAATCAATATCAATTGTTAGTATAACATATTCATTTATAAAACTATTTATATTTTGCCCACATATTACTACATTACATTTATGTAAAAAAATAGGTTAAAACAACCTCTTTCATTCGAAGTTGTTTTATATTTAATGTAGAAAAGAATTTAGGAAGTAGGGTTCTATGCTAACTAAAAATAAAAGAATTTTCGTGTTTGATAACATCAAAGCTTTATTGATTGTGCTGGTTGTCATTGGTCATGCTGCTGACTATTACACGAAAGAATCAGATGTAATGAGGATGTTTTTTATATACACATATCTATTTCATATGCCTTTATTTATCTTCATCGCAGGCTTATTTAGTAAATCTGCTATTTTAAAAGATACATTTAAATTAGAAAAGGTTGCGAACTTTCTAATCTTATACTTACTATTGAAGATTTTATATTACTTCACTTTAAATACTTGGTTTGGAAATAAAAATTATTCAATCGATTTTTTAACTGAAGATGGTGTTCCATGGTTCATGTTCGCAATGGCTGCTTGGTTATGTATCGCACGTGCAGTTCGTAAAATACCTTACTGGATTACATTACCTACGTCTTTACTTATCTCATTTGCAATTGGTTATACAGAAGCAGGCGATTTTTTAGTGCTATCACGCATCTTTGTCTTTTTACCATTCTTCCTATTAGGTCTATATATTAAACCAAAAGCTCTTGTTGAAGAACTACAATCGAAAACATTAAAAATTGTTTCAGTGGGCATTCTTTTAACAATAGCGATTGTAATCATGACACAGATTGAACGAATCTATGCTTTTAGAAATATTCTAAGTGGTCGTAACTCCTATGATAAAGTACGTGGGTTAGAGCCTATAACAGATGACTTATTTGCTGCTGGAGCTTTTTTAAGACTTTTCGTATTTTTAATTACCGTTTCGATGTGTATTGCTATATCGGCATTAATGACGCATAAGCGTACATGGTTTACAGTATTAGGCGAACGTTCGATTGCTATTTACTTTTTCCACCGCTTCTTACTATTCATTTATCATCATTACGGTTTAAACGAACAACTTGAAAAGATTTTCCCAAACGCATGGCTTAGTATTTATCTATTCACATTCTTCGTCGTCGCTATTCTGCTCGCATGGAAACCATTTGAGATGATATTACGAACTATTGAGAAGAATGTTGCAAAACTATTCCAACCAAAAGATACATTAGTGAGTTAAAAAACAATTTAGGAGAATTCGAATGGAACAAGATATTCTATTTTTACGAAAAGCCATTGAACTAGCCAAACAGGCAAAACAGGAAAAAGACGAACCATTCGGCGCACTACTCGTAAAGGATAGCGTAATAGTCGCTACAGGACAAAATTACGTAAAACGAAATCAGAACCCCATCGCACATGCTGAACTTGAAGCAATTTATACCTATTGCGCACAATCTGGAATGACAGATTTACAAGATTACACACTTTATAGTAGTTGTGAACCTTGTCCGATGTGTATAAGTGCGGCTATCTGGGCAAATGTTGGACGCATTGTTTACAGTGTTCCAGGAAAACAAGTAGCTGAAAAAATCGGCTCAATGTTTCAATTAAGCAGTGAAGATCTCACCACACATAGCGCCAACAAACCAAAATTAATTGGGCCATTACTTCAAGATGAAGGTATTCGAGTATTTGAATAAACGAAAAAAGAGCAGTTGCTACTCTAAAGCTCTGCTCTTTTTATATTCATCTGCTAAAATCGCATAATAAAATTCATCCCACCAACCATCAGCCGTTGGAATACACTGCTTAAACAATCCTTCTTTTCGCATACCAATCTTCTCCATAATCCGCCATGATGCGATATTTTCCGGCTGACATGTTGCAACAATCCGATGTAAATCTAATTCAGTGAACCCATATTGAATCATTGCCTCAGCTGCTTCAGAAGCATATCCCTTACCTGTATAACAAGGATTCATCACCCATCCAATTTCATATGTATGCGTTCCAAAGTTAGGCTCAAAAAATAGATGACCTATTAATTGATTCGATGACTTCTCGATGATTGGAAAATACCTTGCCTTCTCTCCCTTATTTTCTAAGACAAAGCGTTTCGCATCCTCTTTTGAAAAAACACCTTCTGGTATATAGTGCATCACATCCGCTTGAGATGTATAAGCATATACTGCTTCCCAATCTTCTTCTTTAAATAAACGAAGTATCACTCTCTCTGTTTGAATATACATCTATATTTCCCCCTTTCTCTCACAATACAAATCTCTGTAAAAAAATACAAACAAAAAAGCCACTCCACAAAAGTGAAGTGACTTTTTGAATCGTAAATCGAATGATTAACGTTTTGAGAACTGAGGTGCACGACGAGCGCCGCGTAAACCTGGTTTTTTACGTTCTTTCATACGAGGGTCACGAGTAAGTAATCCTGCTGATTTAAGAGCTGGACGGAAATCAGGGTCAACAGTTAGTAACGCACGAGCGATACCGTGGCGAATAGCGCCAGCTTGACCTGTGAATCCACCACCGTTCACGTTAACGTGAACATCATAGCTACCTAGAGTTTCTGTAGCTACTAATGGTTGTTTAATAACTTCGCGTAAAGATGCGAATGGGACGTAGTTTTCAACGTCGCGGTTGTTGATAACGATTTTACCTTCGCCTGGTACTAAACGTACGCGGGCAGTAGAGCTTTTACGACGACCTGTGCCGATATATTGAACTTGTGCCAAGGGAATATCCTCCTCTATTAATTATCCGCGAAGCTCGTAAGCTTCTGGTTTTTGTGCTGCATGTGGGTGTTCTGCACCTGTGTAAACGTGAAGTTTACCGAACATTTGACGACCTAAAGAGTTTTTAGGAAGCATGCCTTTTACTGCTAGTTCCAACATTTGAGTTGGGTATTTTTCTTTCATTTCGCCAGCAGTACGAGTTTTTAAACCACCTGCAAATTGCGTGTGACGGTAGTAAATTTTACCTTGTAATTTATTACCTGTTAACTCGATTTTTTCAGCGTTGATGATGATTACATGATCACCTGTATCAACGTTTGGTGTGAATGTTGGTTTGTTTTTACCACGTAAAATAGCAGCTACTTCTGAAGCTAAGCGACCAAGAGTTTGGCCTTCAGCGTCTACAACTAACCATTTACGTTCTACTTCGTGACCTTTAGCCATGAATGTTGTACGCATTTTAGTATCCTCCTACTAACTAATTGTTCTATAGTTCTGTTCCAATTGTTTTCTTTATCCTCAAAAGCTAAGATTCGGGGCTTATCTTGTGGGGTAATGAAAATACCATACGTTATCTTATAATAAAAAACGATGAAAGTCAAGTGCTTTAAGTAAAACACCAGGTGATGTTGTTTCACTGTGGATAATGAACTTTTTCAAGGTATAAACCCTGTGCTGGCGCGGTTTTACCGGCTTTCGAACGGTCCATCGAAGCAATGGTGGCAGATAATGTATTCACATCTCTTTTACCAATACCTACTTCCCATAATGTACCCGCAATAATGCGCACCATGTTATATAAAAAGCCATTACCCTCAATGGTCATATGCAATTCCTCATCATGCCATTCAAAGTTAATTGCATGCACTGTACGTACTTTATCTTTTACTCCTGTATTTGCTGCACAAAAACAAGAAAAGTCATGTGTACCCAAAATATACTGTGCCGCTTCTTTCATTAAAGTCACATCTGGTTTCACCCCATTGGTGGGTGTTGCATAAAAACGTCGAAATGGATTTTGAATCTTTTCACAAGACCAAATATAGCGATAACGTTTTCCACTCACACTATAGCGCGCGTGAAAATCATCTGCTACTTCCTCTATTTCTAACACACGAATATCTCGTGGTAATTGAACGTTTAATGCGTGTGCATAACGATCAAGGGGAATGGATAAAGTCGTATCAAAGTGTAGTACTTGACCAGTTGCATGTACACGAGCATCTGTACGACCACTCGCTACTACATGCACGATTTCATCACTCTTATGCATCGCTGTCAGTACTTTCTCAATTTCTTCTTGGACTGTTCGCTGTTGAGGCTGAACCTGATATCCTGCGAAATTTGTACCGTCATATGCAATTGTAGCTTTCATTCTTCTTTTCATCGTTATGCAAGTCTCCTAATAATAAATTCTTAAATAAATTAAAATGGCTGCTAATACTACAAATACAACCATCGCAATTGTATCGCGCCCCGTCCATTTCAACTGACGATACCGCGTTCTTCCTTCACCACCACGATAGCCTCTTACCTCCATCGCTGTAGCTAAGTCCTCTGCTCGTTTAAATGCACTAACGAACAATGGAATCAATAATGGTACAACTGCTTTAATACGCTCTTTAATCGGCCCTGACGTTACATCTGAACCTCGTGCCATCTGTGCTTTCATAATTTTATCTGTTTCATCCATTAATGTTGGAATAAAACGTAGCGCAATCGACATCATCAATGCTAATTCATGCACAGGTACTTTAATTTTCTTTAATGGATTCAGCAATGTCTCTAAACCATCTGTAATCGAAATAGGCGATGTTGTTAAAGTTAAGATGGATGTAACAAATACTAAAACTAAGAATCGAATCGAAATAAAAATCCCTTGTTTCAATCCTTCTTCATAAATCTTCACAAAACCAATCTCAACTAATAAATCGCCACCTTTTGTAAAGAATACATGGAGTAAAAAGGTGAAAATCATCAAAATTAAGACCGGCTTCAACCCATTAATTAAAAAGTACAAACGAATACGTGATACAAAGACAATAAAGAAAGTAAATACAACAAGTGCAATATAAGCTGGAATGTTATTTGCCACGAATACAACAAAGATGAAAGCAAAAACAAAAATCAATTTTGCACGCGGGTCCATCTTATGTACAAATGAATCCCCTGGAATAAATCGTCCGAAAATCATTTTTTCCATCATGATTGATCACGCTCCTCACGTACAAGCTGACCAATCTCTTTTGCTAATTCTTCTTCAGTTAGACATAGCGTATTCAACTTTCGCCCAATTTTCGCCTCTAATTGCTTTTGGAATTGAATAATGTGTGGCACTTCCAAACGATAAGCAGCGAGCTTCTCTGCATCGCTAAATACTTCTCTCGGTGTACCATGTAATACGCTCTCCCCGTCATACATAATTGTAATCGCATCTGCATAACGTGCTGCATCTTCCATGCTATGTGTCACAAGAATCATCGTTAGATTCTTCTCATGGTGTAGACGATTGAATAACTCCATAATTTCTTGGCGACCACGAGGATCAAGTCCTGCTGTTGGCTCATCCAACACAATAACTTCTGGGTCCATCGCTAACACACCTGCAATCGCAACACGACGCATTTGACCACCCGACAAATCAAATGGTGACTTTTCTAATATCGCTGGTGGTAAGCCGACTACTTCAATTAATTCACGCGCGCGCTGTTCTGCTTCTTGCTCTGGAACACCGAAGTTCATCGGACCAAAACAAATATCTTTCAAAACCGTTTCTTCAAACAGTTGATGTTCAGGAAATTGAAACACGATCCCTACTTTTTGACGTACAGCACGTAAATCTTTTTCTTTCTTACCTGCCACAATCGTCTTTTCACCAATTTGAATTTGCCCTTCAGTTGGTTTTAAAAGCGCATTTAAATGTTGTAGAACCGTTGATTTACCCGATCCTGTATGACCAATAATCGCGTGGAAAGTGCCATTTTCAATCGCAATATTCACATCATGTAATGCTCGCTTTTCAAAAGGCGTATTTTGAGCGTATGAAAAACCTACTTCTTGAAGTTTGATATCCATAGATCTTCCACCAACTCTCTCTCCGACATATGTGTTCCTTCTAACGAAACACCTTCCTGCATTAATAGATGAGCCATCTTCATTGAGAATGGTAAATCTAATCCCAATGCGATCAACTGCTCACCCAATGCAAAAATCTCTGAAGGTTTTCCTTCTGCAAACTTCTCACCTTGATTCATGAATAAAAGACGGTCTGCTAAAATCGCTTCTTCTAAATCATGTGTAATTGATAAAACCGTCAAACCGGTTTCTTCTCTTAATGTACGAACTGTATCTAAAACTTCTTGTCGCCCTTGTGGATCTAACATCGAAGTCGCTTCATCTAAAATTAATAATTTCGGTCTTAATGCTAACGCACCCGCAATCGCGACACGCTGCTTTTGACCACCAGATAAATGTTGTGGTTCATGATTCATGAAACCCGACATTTTTACTTGCTCTAACGCTTGCTCAACTCGACTCACCATATCTTCATATGGCACCCCATTATTTTCTAACGCAAAAGCAACATCATCTTGTACAGTTGCTCCAACAAATTGATTATCTGGATTTTGAAAAACCATGCCCAGTTGTGAACGAATCGACCATAGATTTTCTTCGTTCATTGGCATACCAAAAATTTCTACTGTTCCTTCTTGCGGAAACAATAAACCATTCATGATTTTGGCAATCGTCGATTTACCTGACCCATTATGACCAACAATGGCAATCCATTCGCCTTGTTCTACAGAAAATGAAACATCTTCTACAGCATTTTTCACTTCTGGCTGCTCCAGATCATATGTGAATGTTATGTTTTGTAAAGATAAAATCTCCGTCATATGACCATCTCCTCGTGCTAGTTTACTAAGCTCTGCTCATCTCTTTACGTTACACTGTTTTCTCTTTAAATGCTAGACAGAATTTTCTATGTATAAATAAACGAGGCTACCTAAAAGCCTCCGTAAGACGTCCTTCTCGAACTGTTAAGATGAAAAAACTTATGTTATAAGATTTTTGTCATTCAACTCAAAAAAACGTGCAACTTGGAAGTTTTTAAATAGCCTCGTGCATTAATGCAATAAAAAAGCGCGCACCCCATTCAAGAGAAATGCGCAATAATCGAATATTCTCACCTTCTAAGGTTGCTCAGACCTTAGAGTGAATGGGGTGCGTAGAGCTAAACGAGACAGCACTTATGTCCGCTCATCATAACGCTCGGCTTTTAAATTTGTCGTATAAATCTTGTTTTTATAAAAAAGAGGGTGCAAAGTTCATTTGCGTGAACAAGTACACCCTCCATCGCATTTCGCAATGATTAAACTAGTTCAATCACAACTACAGGCGCACCGTCACCACGGCGAGGTCCCATTTTCATAATGCGAGTATAACCGCCTTGACGGTCAGCGTAGCGTGGTGCTACATCATCAAACAATTTTTGTAATGCAAAAACTGTTGATTCATTACCTTCAGCGTCAGTGATTGTAGCCACTTCACGACGAATGTATGCTGCCGCTTGACGACGAGCATGTAAATCACCGCGTTTACCTAAAGTAATCATTTTTTCTACAACCGAGCGTAATTCTTTCGCACGCGTTTCAGTTGTTTGAATACGTTCGTTAATGATTAAGTCAGTTGCTAAATCACGTAACATCGCTTTACGTTGAGAACTTGTACGTCCAAGTTTTCTGTAACCCATGGATGTTTCCCTCCTTCGTTCAATTACTGATCATACATTTTTTTATATAAAATCGCTTAGTCTTCTTCTCGTAATCCTAAACCAAGCTCTTCTAACTTAGCTTTTACTTCTTCAAGTGATTTACGACCTAAGTTGCGAACTTTCATCATATCATCCTCAGACTTGTTAGCAAGTTCAAGAACAGTATTGATACCAGCACGTTTTAGGCAGTTGTAAGAACGAACAGAAAGATCAAGCTCTTCGATAGTCATCTCTAATACTTTTTCTTTTTGATCTTCTTCTTTTTCAACCATGATTTCAGCTGTTTTAGCTTCATCAGTTAAACCAACGAAGATATTTAGATGCTCGGTTAAAATTTTTGCTCCGAGCGAAATCGCCTCTTTAGGACCGATGCTGCCATCTGTCCACACATCTAGTGAAAGTTTGTCGAAATCAGACGATTGTCCAACACGAGTATTCTCCACAGTGAAGTTGACGCGTGAAACTGGAGTGTAAATAGAGTCGATCGGGATAACGCCGATAGGAAGATCCTCGCGTTTGTTTTGATCAGCTGGAGTGTATCCACGTCCACGTTGTGCGTGCATACGCATGCGCAAATGACCGTTTTTAGCAACAGTTGCGATATATAGATCTGGGTTTAACACTTCCACATCACTGTCATGCATGATGTCAGCAGCTGTGATAACACCTTCGCCTGCAAAATCAATTTCAATAACTTTTTCTTCGTCAGAGTAAATTTTTAATGCAAGTTTCTTTAAATTCAAAATGATTGAAGCAACATCTTCAACTACACCCTCAATAGTAGAGAACTCGTGAAGTACGCCGTCAATTTGAATAGAAGTTACAGCAGCGCCTGGTAAAGAAGACAGCAGAATGCGACGTAGTGAATTACCCAAAGTAGTACCATAACCACGTTCAAGTGGCTCTACAACAAATTTGCCATATTTAAGGTCATTACTGATCTCAACGGTTTCAATCTTTGGTTTTTCAATTTCGATCATTCAATTTACCCTCCTTAAAAACATCGAATATATATCTATTTCAACATAAAATCAAATGTCAATCAATCTTTACGATATTAAATATATGTGTACATTAAATCTAGTCGACAAGACAAGAAACTTAATTATACGCGACGACGTTTTGGTGGGCGGCAACCATTATGAGGAACTGGAGTTACGTCTTTAATAGCTGTAACTTCTAAACCTGCAGCTTGAAGTGCACGAATAGCAGCTTCACGACCTGCACCAGGACCTTTAACAGTTACTTCTAATGTTTTTAAACCGTGTTCCATTGCAGTTTTAGCAGCAGTTTCAGCAGCCATTTGAGAAGCGAATGGAGTAGATTTACGTGATCCACGGAAACCTAATGCACCAGCAGAAGACCAAGAAATAGCGTTACCTTGTACATCTGTGATGGTTACGATTGTATTATTAAATGTAGAACGGATGTGAGCGATACCAGATTCGATATTCTTTTTCACACGACGTTTACGTGATTGTTGTTTACGTACCATGTTAAGAAGAAACCTCCTTTACTTAATTATTTTTTCTTGTTCGCAACAGTTTTACGAGGACCTTTACGCGTACGCGCATTGTTCTTCGTATTTTGTCCACGAACTGGTAAACCACGACGGTGACGGATACCGCGGAATGAAGCGATCTCCATTAGACGTTTGATGTTAAGTGAGATTTCGCGACGTAAGTCACCCTCTACTTTATACTTGTCTAATTGTTCACGGATTTGGTTTAATTGATCTTCAGTTAGATCTTTTACACGAGTATCTTCTGAAACACCTGCGTCTGCAAGAACTTGTTTAGCAGTTGTGTTACCGATACCGTAAATGTATGTTAATGAAATTACAACGCGTTTTTCGCGTGGAATGTCAACACCAGCAATACGTGCCATGTACGATGTGCACCTCCTTTAGAATTATCCTTGTTTTTGTTTGTGTTTAGGATTTTCACAGATTACCATTACTTTACCGCGTCGACGAATAACTTTACATTTTTCGCAGATCGGTTTTACTGATGGTCTTACTTTCATCTTAACCTAACCTCCTTAGTGGTCCGGAGTGCAAAAGATTATTTAAAACGGTATGTGATACGACCGCGTGTTAAGTCATACGGAGATAATTCAATTGTAACTTTATCTCCAGGTAAAATACGGATAAAGTGCATACGGATTTTGCCAGATACATGAGCTAGCACTGTATGACCATTTTCTAATTCTACCTTAAACATCGCGTTTGGCAAAGTTTCAACAACTGTACCTTCGATTTCAATTACATCGTCTTTCGCCATCGAGCCTGTCTCCCTTCTATATGCAATTCAGGTTCTCATCGTCAAATTCAAACGGAATTTGCTGCAAGCTTCATCTTAAACAAGATAATTCGCATCAACAATGGTTTGGTTTATGAGGATGTTCGAAAGACGTTCATCAGGTTTCGCATCTCATAATCCCAGGATAATATGTCCCCGGAGAACCTTGTATCCCTTCATGTCAACACGATCACCCGGAATGTCCTAGATGAGATCCTGCATACCTGTTAAAAACAGATACTTTTCACGAAACCCATTATACCCTGTTCGAATACTGATTGCATCTAGGAAAAAGGGTATCCTTTAAACGAAACAATCCATTCTTCAGTGCATAGACCGGGCACAATATGCTTTTGCAGCTCTCGAAAATTAACTTTCCGTTGTGCCACCGCATACTACCTTGCCTCAGCAAAATCAATGCGCCCGAGACACGGGTTATTAGTTGCGGCTGCTCTGTAAAAGAGCGTCTACATCAGCAAACACTTTACCGATTTCTTGATCGCCATTAATGTTTGTTAAAACATTTTTAGCAGCGTAGAAATCTAATAATGGTTGTGATTGCTTAATATTTACTTCCAGACGGTTATTAACTGTCTCTGGATTATCGTCTGCTCTTTGATAAAGTTCTCCTCCATCTTTATCACATTTTCCTTCCTCTTTTGGAGGGTTGAAAATTAAATGATAAGATGAACCACATACTTTACAGATACGACGACCTGTTAAACGTTTAACCAGATCTTCTTTAGCTACTTCAATATTTACCACATGTTCAATTGATTTACCTAAATCAGCTAGAATTGCATCTAGTGCTTCAGCTTGCTCAATTGTACGTGGGAAACCATCAAGTAGGAATCCTTGGTTACAATCAGGTTGGCTTAAGCGCTCGCGAACGATACCAATCGTTACTTCATCCGGAACTAAAGAACCGTTATCCATAAACGATTTCGCTTGTAAGCCTAATTCCGTACCGTTACTAATAGCTGCACGGAACATATCGCCTGTAGAAATATGAGGGATATCGTACTTCTCAACAATTTTGTCTGCTTGAGTACCTTTACCAGCACCAGGCAAACCCATTAAAACGATATTCATACGGTGAGCCCCCTCTTTCAATTATGATGGTTCAAAGGAACGAAAACGCCCCTGAAAACCAACTTTTATTTCATAAAACCTTTGTAGTGACGTTTTACTAACTGTGATTCAAGTTGTTTCATTGTTTCGAGTGCAACACCCACAACGATGATTAGACTTGTACCGCCAATTTGAGCCGACTGCGGAAGATTAGCGATATTTACGAATAAAATCGGTAAAATTGCCACAACTGACAGATAAATAGCCCCAACAAAAGTTAAGCGATATAAGACACTTGTTAAATAACTTTCAGTACTTTTACCTGGGCGAATACCCGGGATATAAGCACCTTGTTTTTTCAAGTTGTCCGCTACTTTTTCCGGATTCACTTGTACGAAAGCATAGAAGTACGTAAATGCAACAATCAATGCAACGTAGATAATCATACCAACTGGTTTTGAATAATCAAAAGTGTTTTGGATAAAGATAGCTACTTTCCCATCACCGAAGAAACTAGCCAATGTTCTAGGTGTTACGATGAACGCAACCGCAAAGATTACTGGAATAACGCCGGCAGCGTTAACTTTCAATGGTAAATGAGATTGTTGTGCTCCACGATTAGCACTTGTGCCTTTTGCATATTGAATTGGAATTTTACGATCCGCTTGTTGGAAGTAAATGATTCCGACAATAATAAGAAGAGCTGCAAGAGCAATCAGTACGACTTTGATAATGTTGATGAACATTTGATCACCAGCATTTTCAAATTCTTGAGCATAAATTTGGTTCACTGTTGTTGGTAAAGCGGCTACGATACCTGCGAAGATAATGATTGAAACACCATTACCAACACCTTTATCAGTAATTTGCTCACCTAACCATAAAAGAAATGCTGTACCAGCAGTTAACACAATAGCAATTGTAAAGTAAGTTAGGAAACCTTCACCTTGAATCAATTCCCCACCGTACATACGGTTGAAACCGTAAGACATGGCGATTGATTGGATGAATGCAAGAATAATAGCAAAGTAACGAGTAAATTGCGCACTTTTCTTACGTCCTGCCTCACCTTGTTTTGACCACTCTGTAAACTTCTTAACAACGTCCATTTGCAACAGCTGTACGATGATCGATGCCGTAATGTAAGGCATAATCCCCATCGCAAAGATTGAGAAGTTTTGTAAGGCTCCTCCACCGAATGTATTTAAAAAGCCGACAAGACTATATTGGTCTGTTTGCTTTAATACGTCAGCGTTCACATTTGGCACTGGCACAAATGTTCCAATACGGAACACTACCAGCATCAAAAGTGTAAAGATGATTTTATTTCGAATATCTCTCACACGTAAAAAGCTCGAGATTGTCTGAAACATTAAATCACCTCAATGTTCCCGCCCGCATTTTCGATTGCTTCTTTTGCTGAAGCTGAGAATTTGTGGGCTTTAATAGAAAGCTTTTTATCAAGTGATCCATTACCTAGGATTTTGATACCAGATTTTTCATTGCCTACAACACCAGATTCGATAAGTAAAGCTGGTGTAACTTCTGTACCTTCTTCAAAACGGTTTAACGCATCAAGGTTCACGATAGCGAACTCTTTACGGTTAATGTTTGTGAAGCCGCGTTTTGGTAAACGACGGAATAAAGGGTTTTGACCACCTTCAAAGCCCGGACGAACGCCGCCGCCAGAACGTGCTTTTTGACCTTTATGACCACGACCAGAAGTTTTACCGTTACCAGTCGCGATACCACGACCTACACGGTTACGTTCTTTACGTGAACCAGCAGTTGGTTGTAACTCATGAAGTTTCATTATTAGATGGCACCTCCTTATATATAGAATAATGTATTATTTTTCAATAACAGTTACTAAGTGAGCAACTTTTGCAATCGCACCGCGAACAGCAACGTTATCGTTGTGTTCAACAGTTTGATTCATTTTGCGTAAACCTAGAGCTTGTGCAGTTGCACGTTGACCTGGTTTAGCGCCAATTAGGCTTTTTGTTAGGGTAACTTCTAATTTGTTTGCCATAGTCATTTCCCTCCCTTAACCTAATAACTCTTCTACTGATTTACCACGAAGTTTTGCAACTT
This sequence comes from Kurthia sp. 11kri321, assembly GCF_001534765.1. NCBI lineage: Bacteria > Bacillati > Bacillota > Bacilli > Caryophanales > Caryophanaceae > Kurthia > Kurthia sp. 11kri321. The sequence continues at coordinate 47,917 of NZ_CP013217.1, read as the reverse complement.
CTTCAGCGTGTTTAAGTTCTGTTAAACCTTTAATAGTCGCACGTACCATGTTGATTGGTGTGTTTGAACCTAAAGATTTTGAAAGAATGTCCGTAATACCAGCTAACTCTAATACAGCACGCACTGGACCACCAGCGATAACTCCTGTACCAGGAGCAGCAGGTTTGATCATGATGTTTCCTGCACCGAATTTACCAATTACTAAATGAGGTGTAGTACCACCAACACGTGGAACTTCCACTAGGTTTTTCTTCGCATCTTCAACAGCTTTACGAATAGCATCAGGTACTTCTTGAGCTTTACCTGTACCAAAACCAACATGGCCATTGCGGTCTCCTACTACTACTAATGCAGTAAAACGGAAACGACGTCCACCTTTAACAACTTTAGCTACGCGGTTGATTGTAACAACGCGTTCTTCAAGTTCTAGTTTGTTTGCGTCAATAATGTGACCCATGAAATGTGTACCTCCTTCTTATTAAAATTCTAAACCGTTTTCGCGAGCAGCTTCAGCTAAAGCTTTTACGCGTCCGTGGTATAAGTAACCGCCGCGGTCAAATACAACAGCTTTGATGTTTTTTTCTGCAGCTTTTTTAGCGATAGTTTCACCAATTTTAGATGCAGCTTCTACGTTCCCTGCAGAACCTTCGAAACCTTTATCCATTGTTGAAGCTGAAACTAATGTTACGCCTTGAGAATCGTCGATGATTTGAGCGTAAATGTTTTTATTAGAACGGTACACGTTTAAACGAGGACGTTGTGTAGTACCAGAAATTTTTGAACGTACGCGTGCATGACGTTTTTTACGAACTTGATTCTTATCTTGTTTCGTAATCACAAAAGGTCACTCCTTTCTAATGCTTATGCAGCATTATTTACCTGTTTTACCTTCTTTACGACGAACGTATTCGCCTTCGTAACGGATCCCTTTACCTTTGTAAGGCTCTGGAGGACGAACGTCACGGATGTTAGATGCAAGAGCACCAACTTTTTCTTTTGAAATACCTTTAACGATAACTTTTGTGTTAGAAGGTACTTCAACTTCAACACCGTCTTCTGGTGTAAACTCAACTGGGTGAGAATAACCAACGTTAAGTACTAGTTTTTTGCCTTGTAATTGAGCACGGTAACCTACACCGATTAATTCTAATGATTTAGAGAATCCTTCAGATACACCAGTTACCATGTTAGCAAGTAACGCACGAGTTGTACCGTGGTTAGTACGGTGCTCTTTAGATTCAGAAGGACGAGTGATTGTAATCACGTTACCTTCTTGTTCGATTTTCATATCTTTGTGGAAAGAACGAACTAATTCGCCTTTTGGACCTTTAACAGTTGCTACGTTGTTTGCATCTACTGATACAGTAACACCTGCAGGTACCTCGATTGGTTTTTTACCTACGCGAGACATTTAATGTTGCACCTCCATTCATTTGTTGCTTATTACCAAACGTATGCTAAAACTTCGCCGCCAACTTTTTGAGCGCGAGCTTCTTTATCTGTTAATAAACCGTTTGAAGTAGAAACTAAAGCGATCCCTAGACCGTTTAATACTTTAGGTAATTCTTCAGTTTTAGCGTAAACGCGTAAACCCGGTTTAGAAATACGTTTTAAACCTGTAATAACACGTTCGTTATTTTGACCGTATTTTAAGAAGATACGGATAATTCCTTGTTTGTCATCTTCAACATACTCTACATCACGTACAAAACCTTCACGCTTTAAAATTTCAGCGATCTCTTTTTTGATATTAGAAGCTGGAAGCTCTAATTTTTCGTGACGAACCATGTTCGCGTTACGTACGCGAGTTAGCATGTCAGCGATTGGATCTGTCATTGTCATTACATTTACCTCCTTCCCAATATTAGGGGATTACCAGCTGGCTTTTTTCACGCCAGGAATTTGTCCCTTGTAAGCAAGTTCTCGGAAACAAATACGGCAAAGTTTAAATTTGCGGTATACAGAGTGTGGACGGCCACAGCGTTCACAGCGAGTATATTCTTGTACTTTGAATTTAGAACCGCGTTGTTGCTTGATGATCATAGATTTTTTTGCCACGATCTCGCCTCCCTTATTATTTTTGGAATGGCATACCGAATTGTGTTAACAACTCGCGAGCTTCTTCGTCAGAGTTCGCAGTAGTAACGATAACGATATCCATACCGCGTACTTTTGATACTTTATCATAGTCGATTTCTGGGAAAATTAATTGTTCCTTCACACCAAGAGTGTAGTTACCGCGACCGTCGAATGCTTTTTTAGAAACACCGTGGAAGTCACGTACACGTGGTAATGAAACAGCGATTAATTTATCTAAGAAGTCATACATACGCTCTCCACGTAATGTAACTTTTGCACCGATTGGCATACCTTCACGTAGACGGAAGCCAGCGATTGATTTTTTCGCTTTTGTGATAACTGGTTTTTGACCAGTGATTAAAGCTAATTCTTCAACAGCAGAGTCAAGAACTTTAGAGTTTTGAACAGCGTCACCAACACCCATGTTAACAACGATTTTCTCAACTTTTGGTACTTGCATTACTGATGTATATTCAAATTTGCTCATTAGAGCAGATGATACTTCATTTACAAATTTGTCTTTTAGGCGGCTCATTTGTATACCTCCTCTCTATTACTATTAGTCGATTACTTTACCTGATTTTTTTGAAACACGAACTTTTTTGCCATCTTCCATTTTGTAACCTACGCGAGTCGGCTCGCCAGTTTTCGGATCGATTAACATTACGTTCGATACGTGAATTGCAGCTTCTTGGCTTACAATTCCACCTTGTGGATTTAGTTGGTTAGGCTTAACGTGTTTTTTAACGATGTTAACACCTTCAACTAAAACGCGATCTTTTTTCGGGAATGCAGATAGGATAACGCCTTCTTTGCCTTTATCTTTACCTGTAATCACTTTTACTTTATCGCCTTTTTTAACGTGCATTTGTCGCACCTCCTTGATGGCTACTTTCATGTAATTAAAGAACTTCCGGAGCTAATGAAACGATTTTCATGTAGTTGCTATCACGTAGTTCACGAGCAACTGGTCCGAAAATACGAGTTCCACGTGGTGACTTGTCATCACGGATGATTACGCATGCGTTCTCATCGAATTTGATGTAAGTACCGTCTTTACGACGTGCACCGCTCTTAGTACGAACGATTACAGCTTTAACTACTTCGCCTTTCTTGACAACGCCACCTGGTGTTGCTTTCTTAACTGTACAAACAATAACATCACCGATATTAGCAGTTTTACGGCCAGAACCACCAAGTACTTTAATTGTAAGTACTTCTTTAGCACCTGAGTTGTCGGCAACTTTCAAACGACTTTCTTGTTGAATCACTTAGGTTACCTCCCTTCGGATCGAGTGTTCCGAAATTATTTAGATAATAACCGCTTTTTCTACAACTTCAACTAAACGGAAACGTTTAGTAGCTGATAGCGGACGAGTTTCCATAATGCGTACGATATCTCCAACTTTTGCTGTGTTGTTTTCATCATGCGCTTTGAACTTTTTAGAGTATTTTACACGTTTACCGTAAAGTGAGTGTTTCTTGTATGTTTCAACGACTACTGTGATCGTTTTATCCATTTTGTCAGAAACAACACGGCCTGTGTAAACTTTGCGTTGGTTACGCTCAGACATGCTTGCAAACCTCCTTTATCAGTTAATTAGCACTGATTTCTCTTTGACGAATAACAGTTTTCATACGAGCGATAGTTTTACGTACCTCACGAATGCGAGCTGTGTTTTCTAATTGACCAGTCGCTAATTGGAAGCGAAGGTTGAAAAGCTCTTCTTTCAGTGATTTTACTTGATCTTCAATTTCAACACTTGTAAGTTCACGAATTTCATTAGCTTTCATTAGATTCACCACCAATTTCTTCACGTTTAACAACTTTACACTTAACAGGTAACTTATGAGATGCTAAGCGAAGTGCTTCACGAGCGACTTCTTCCGAAACCCCACCGATTTCAAACATTACACGGCCTGGTTTTACAACTGCTACCCAACCTTCAGGAGCACCTTTACCAGAACCCATACGTACTTCTAGAGGCTTTTTAGTGTAAGGTTTGTGTGGGAAGATGTTAATCCATACTTTACCACCACGTTTTGTATAACGTGTCATTGCAATACGGGCTGCTTCAATTTGACGGTTAGTGATCCAGCTAGCTGATTGAGCTTGTAAACCGAATTCACCGAATGTTACTGTAGTACCGCCTTTTGCTTGGCCACGCATTTTACCACGGTGTACACGACGGTATTTAACGCGTTTTGGCAATAACATAATTATTTGCCTCCTTCCACAGAGTTCTTCTTAGTTGGAAGTACTTCTCCACGGTAGATCCATACTTTAACACCTAACTTACCATAAGTAGTGTCAGCTTCAGCGTGAGCATAATCGATGTCAGCGCGAAGTGTATGAAGTGGAACAGTTCCTTCACTGTAGTGCTCAGCACGAGCGATATCAGCGCCACCTAGACGACCAGATACTTGAGTTTTGATACCTTTAGCACCTGCACGCATAGTGCGTTGAATTGTTTGTTTTTGTGCACGACGGAATGATACACGGTTTTCTAATTGGCGAGCGATGTTCTCAGCAACTAGTTTTGCATCAAGATCTGCACGTTTGATTTCAACGATGTTGATGTGTACGCGTTTGCCAGTCATAGCGTTAAGGTTTTTACGAAGTGCTTCAACTTCAGTACCACCCTTACCGATAACCATACCTGGTTTCGCTGTACTAATTGTAATGTTAATTCTGTTAGCAGCACGTTCAATTTCTACTTTAGAAACTGATGCTTCTTTTAAAGTTTTTTCAATGTAATTACGTACTTTGATATCTTCGTGAAGTAATGTTGCGTAGTCTTTCTCAGCGTACCAGCGAGATTCCCAATCACGAATGACACCTACACGTAAACCTATTGGATGTACTTTTTGACCCACGTATTATCCCTCCTTCTTCTCAGATACCACTAGAGTAATGTGGCTTGTACGTTTGTTGATCGCACTTGCACGACCTTGTGCGCGTGGACGGAAACGTTTTAATGTTGGACCTTCGTCTACGAATACTTCAGAAACGATTAGGCTGTTTACATCTAAATCATAGTTGTGCTCTGCATTAGCGATTGCTGAGTTTAAAACTTTCTCTACTACAGGAGAAGCTGCTTTAGGAGTATGTTTTAAAATAGCGATTGCTTCGCCAACTTGCTTGCCTCTAATTAAGTCTACTACTAGACGTACCTTACGAGGAGCAATGCGAACTGTGCGAGCGATTGCTTTAGCTTGTTGCATTAGGATTAACCTCCCCTCTTAATTAGCGTACTGATGTTCTCTTATCATCTGCACCGTGACCTTTATAAGTACGTGTTGGTGCGAATTCGCCAAGTTTATGACCTACCATATCTTCAGTCACGTATACAGGCACATGTTTGCGTCCATCATATACTGCGATTGTTAATCCGATAAAGTTCGGGAAGATTGTAGAGCGGCGAGACCAAGTTTTAATAACTTGCTTTTTTTCTGAATCTTGTTGAGCTTCAACCTTAGTCATTAAGTGAGCGTCAACAAAAGGTCCTTTTTTCAAGCTACGACCCATTTTGGAACCTCCCTCCGTGATTCCACCACGGTTCGACCATTGAACCGTAGTTTAACCACTTTATTTTTTACGACGACGAATAATAAGCTTGTCAGATTTTGCTTTTTTGTTACGAGTTTTGTAACCAAGTGCTGGTTTACCCCATGGAGTCATTGGTGACTTACGTCCAACTGGAGCTTTACCTTCACCACCACCGTGTGGGTGATCGTTAGGGTTCATTACAGAACCACGTACAGTTGGGCGTTTACCCATCCAACGTTTACGTCCAGCTTTACCAATGTGGATAAGTTCGTGTTGTTCGTTACCTACAGCACCGATTGTAGCGCGGCATGTAGCAAGAATCATACGTACTTCACCAGATTGTAAGCGTACAATTACATACTTACCTTCTTTACCAAGTACTTGAGCTGAAGTACCTGCAGAACGTACTAATTGTCCACCTTTACCAGGTTTCATTTCGATATTGTGGATTGTTGTACCCATTGGGATATTTGTTAATGGTAACGCGTTACCAACTTTAATATCAACATCTGGACCTGAAACAACTTCCATACCTACTTTAAGACCTTTTGGTGCTAAGATATAGCGTTTTTCACCATCAGCATAGTTAATTAATGCGATGTTAGCAGATCGGTTTGGATCATACTCAATAGTAGCGACTTTACCTGGGATACCGTCTTTGATACGTTTGAAATCAATGATACGGTATTGGCGTTTATGTCCACCACCATTATGACGAACAGTGATTTTACCCTGGTTGTTACGACCAGCTTTGCGTTTTGTAGACTCTAATAATGATTTTTCTGGCTTATTAGTAGTGATTTCAGCAAAGTCCGATGAAGTCATGTTACGACGTCCATTAGTGGTAGGTTTATACTTTTTAATCGCCATGTGTTTTCCCTCCTTTAAAAATGTCTATTCGAATTACATTTCGAATAATTCGATTTCGCCTTCAGCTAGTGTTACAACAGCTTTACGACGTTTGTTTGTTAAACCAGTGTAGCGGCCAACGCGTTTCTTTTTACCTTTGTAGTTCATGATGTTTACTTTCTCAACTTTAACTCCAAAGATTGTTTCAACAGCGTTTTTCACTTCTGTTTTGTTGGCACGAGTGTCAACTTCGAAAGTGTATTTTTGTTCTGCCATTTGTTCTGAAGAAAGCTCAGTAATGACAGGACGTTTTAAAATGTCACGTGCTTCCATTAACCAAGCACCTCCTCAATTTTTTCTACAGCAGATTTAGTCATTACAACTTGGTTATGACCAACTAGGTCAAGAACGTTGATGCCTTCAGCTGTTAATACTGTTACACCTGGAATATTACGAGCAGCAAGTGCTACGTTTTCTTCCACATCAGCAGTTACGAATAAAGCTTTAGATTCGATTTTAAGATCTGAAAGAACTTGTACGAAATCTTTAGTTTTAGGTGCTGCTAATGTTAATGCGTCTAATACTACTAATTCAGTATCTGCAACTTTTGCTGATAATACTGATTTAAGAGCTAAACGACGAACTTTTTTAGGAAGTTTGTATGCATAGCTACGTGGTGTTGGACCGAATACGATACCACCGCCGCGCCATTGTGGAGAACGGATTGAACCTTGGCGAGCACGACCAGTACCCTTTTGACGCCATGGTTTACGACCACCACCTGCAACTTCAGAACGATTTTTTACTTTGTGTGTACCTTGACGTAGTGAAGCGCGTTGAGCGATTACTGCATCAAATACAACTGATTCATTTGGTTCGATTCCGAAGATCGCATCGTTTAATTCGATTTCGCCTACAGAAGAACCTGTTTGACTAAGTACATTAACTTTTGTCATTCCTGTTTCCTCCTTTCTTCGGAAAATTAGTTACCTTTAATAGCAGATTTAACTGTTACTAATGATTTTTTAGAACCAGGAACATTACCTTTTACTAAAATAAGGTTACGTTCAGCATCCACTTTAACGATTGTTAAGTTTTGGATTGTTACTACTGTACCACCCATTTGACCAGGTAATTTCTTTTGTTTGAACACGCGGTTCGGAGCAACTGGACCCATTGAACCAGGACGACGGTGGTAACGAGAACCATGTGACATAGGTCCACGAGATTGTCCGTGGCGTTTGATAACACCTTGGAAACCTTTACCTTTAGTAACACCTGTTACATCTACTACATCGCCTTCTGCGAAACTATCAACTTTGACTTCTTGACCAATTTCGTACTCAGCTAAGTTTGCATTGCGAATTTCGCGAATGAAGCGCTTAGGAGCAGTGTTTGCTTTAGCTACGTGCCCTTGTTCAGGTTTGTTAGAAAGCTTTGCACGCTTATCTTCGAAACCTAATTGAATTGCTTCGTAACCATCAGTATCAACTGTTTTCTTTTGAAGAACTACGTTTGGAGTAGCTTCGATTACAGTTACTGGAATTAGATCGCCATTCTCTGCAAAAACTTGCGTCATACCGATTTTTCTACCTAAGATTCCTTTAGTCATTTAGTCGCACCTCCTGTAAGATTTAAAATATTATTTTTATTTTTACCATTAAAGTTTGATTTCAATATCAACGCCAGATGGTAAATCAAGTTTCATTAACGCATCAACAGTTTGTGGTGTTGGGTTAACGATATCGATCAGACGTTTATGTGTACGCATTTCGAATTGTTCACGAGAATCTTTGTACTTATGAACCGCACGTAAGATAGTGTAAACTGATTTTTCAGTTGGTAGTGGAATCGGACCTGATACACCAGCACCTGAACGTTTAGCAGTTTCAACAATTTTCTCAGCCGATTGATCAAGAATTCTGTGATCATATGCTTTTAAACGGATACGAATCTTTTGTTTTGCCATTATTTTCCCTCCCTTTTCGCCTATTTCCTAGACAATTCTCCACGAAAATTTTCCGAGCACTCGCCATGGCAATGCGGCCGGGTGTGTCGGTAACCTCTCGCTTCATCGCAGTCAAAGACCAACATTCAATATTATACATAATAATATCGCAATGTGCAAGTCGTTTCAGGAAAATATTTTATATGTAACTCGTTTCCCTTATTTCTTCACGCGTTCGGTCTTTACAACGCTTTATAGTATATAAAATTATGAACTCAATTTCAATTGTTAACTGTATATTTTTAAAAAATCTTTTGATCTTATTTAACAATAGCTAAAAGAAAAACCCAAGGAGTGCGCACTCCTTGGGTTTTATTACAGTTATAACATTCTTCAATAGAAGAAATTATTTTTGGATTGAAGCTACAACGCCAGCGCCTACTGTACGGCCACCTTCACGGATTGAGAACTTAGTACCATCTTCGATAGCGATTGGGTGAATTAATTCAACGTCCATTTCAACGTTATCGCCAGGCATTACCATTTCAACGCCTTCTGGAAGAGTGATAACACCAGTTACATCAGTTGTACGGAAGTAGAACTGAGGACGGTAGTTAGAGAAGAATGGAGTGTGACGTCCACCCTCTTCTTTTGATAATACATAAACTTCAGCTTTGAAGTTTGTGTGTGGAGTGATTGAACCTGGTTTAGCTAATACTTGACCACGTTGGATATCTTCACGAGAAACACCACGTAATAAAGCACCGATGTTATCGCCAGCTTCAGCGTAATCTAATAATTTACGGAACATTTCAACACCAGTTACAGTTGTTTGAGCAGTTTCTTCAGCGATACCTACGATATCGATTACGTCGCCGACTTTAACTTGACCACGTTCAACACGGCCAGTTGCAACTGTACCACGACCTGTGATAGAGAATACATCCTCTACAGGCATCATGAATGGTTTGTCAGTTTGACGTTCTGGAGTTGGGATGTAAGAATCAACAGCGTCCATTAATTCAACGATTGCTTCTTCCCATTTTTCTTCGCCTTCTAAAGCTTTAAGAGCAGAACCTTTGATTACAGGAACATCGTCGCCTGGGAAATCGTATTCTGATAATAAGTCACGAACTTCCATTTCAACTAATTCTAGTAATTCTTCGTCGTCTACCATATCGCATTTGTTTAAGAATACAACTAGGTATGGAACACCTACTTGACGAGATAAAAGGATGTGTTCACGAGTTTGTGGCATTGGACCATCAGCAGCAGATACTACTAAGATACCGCCGTCCATTTGTGCAGCACCAGTGATCATGTTTTTAACATAGTCAGCGTGTCCTGGGCAGTCAACGTGAGCGTAGTGACGTTTTTCAGTTTCGTACTCGATGTGAGAAGTGTTGATTGTGATACCGCGCTCTTTTTCTTCTGGAGCGTTATCGATTTGATCGTAAGATTTAGCTTCTCCACCCATTTTTTTAGAAAGAACTGTAGCGATTGCAGCAGTTAATGTAGTTTTACCATGGTCAACGTGTCCGATTGTACCAATGTTAGCATGTGTTTTAGAACGGTCGAATTTTTCTTTAGCCATTTTAAATGTGCCTCCTAGGGTTTGTAATTTAGTTTATAGTCATAATTTATTGAAGGGGCAGGGCCCTACCCCATAATAAATCATAGCTTACATAGTTATTTATACTTGATAACAGTAGAAAATTCAATTAAAAATAATTGAATTATTCACCTTTGTGTTTCTTGATGATTTCTTCAGAAACTGATTTTGGTACTTCTTCGTAGTGGTCAAATACCATTGAGAATGTACCGCGACCTTGTGTAGCTGAACGTAAAGTTGTTGCATAACCAAACATTTCAGCAAGTGGAACCATTGCACGAACAACTTGTGCGTTACCGCGAGCTTCCATACCCTCAACGCGTCCGCGACGAGCAGTAATGTTACCCATGATATCACCAAGATATTCTTCTGGCATTACAACTTCTACTTTCATAACTGGTTCTAAAAGAACTGGGTTACAAGCAGTTGCTGCTTTTTTAACTGCAAGAGATGCAGCCACTTTGAAGGCCATTTCGTTTGAATCGACATCATGGTAAGAACCATCGTATAACTTAGCTTTAACATCGATTAGTGGGAATCCAGCTAATACACCGTTTGCTAATGAGTCTCTTAAACCAGCTTCGATTGCAGGGATGTATTCACGTGGAACAACACCACCAACGATTGCGTTTTCGAATTCGAAACCTTTACCTTCTTCATTTGGAGTGAACTCAACCCATACGTCACCGTATTGACCGCGACCACCTGATTGACGAGTGAATTTACCTTGAACTTGAGCTGATGAACGGAAAGTTTCACGGTAAGAAACTTGTGGAGCACCAACGTTAGCTTCAACGCGGAATTCACGCTTCATACGATCAACTAAGATATCTAAGTGAAGTTCACCCATACCAGAGATGATTGTTTGTCCTGTTTCAGGATCAGTATGTGCACGGAAAGTTGGATCTTCTTCTTGAAGTTTTTGTAAAGCTTGACCCATTTTATCTTGGTCAGCTTTTGATTTTGGTTCTACAGAAAGTGAGATTACTGGCTCAGGGAATTCCATAGACTCAAGAATTACTAAAGCTTTTTCATCACATAAAGTATCACCAGTAGTTGTAACTTTTAAACCTACAGCTGCTGCGATATCGCCTGCGTAAACGCGTTCGATTTCTTCACGTGAGTTAGCGTGCATTTGTAGGATACGACCTACACGTTCACGCTTACCTTTAGATGAGTTTTGCACGTAAGAACCTGATTCTAAGATACCAGAGTACACACGGAAGAAAGTTAATTTACCAACATAAGGGTCAGTCATAACTTTGAACGCTAGTGCAGCGAATGGCTCTTCATCAGATGAATGACGTACGATTTCTTCGTCGCCGTCAACAGATGTACCAGTAATAGCAGCTACGTCTGTTGGAGCTGGTAAGTAGTCAATTACTGCATCAAGCATTAATTGAACACCTTTGTTTTTGAATGCTGTACCACATACTACTGGGTAGAATTCAACAGATAGAGTTGCTTTACGGATACCCGCTTTTAACTCTTCAGTTGTAATTTCTTCGCCTGCGAAGTATTTTTCCATTAGCTCTTCGTCTAATTCAGCAACAGCTTCGATTAATTTTTCGCGGTATTCTTCAGCTTGAGCTTTGTATTCCTCAGGAATTTCTTTCACTTCAGCGTTAGAACCGTCGTCACCTTCTTTGTAGAATGTAGCGTTCATTTCTACAAGGTCGATGATTGCGTGGAACTCATCTTCAGCACCGATTGGTAACTGAATTGGGTGAGCGTTTGCTTCTAAACGTTCTTTAAGAGTTCCTACAGAGTATAGGAAGTTTGCACCGATTTTATCCATTTTGTTAATGAATACGATACGTGGTACACCGTATGTTGTAGCTTGACGCCATACAGTTTCAGTTTGTGGCTCTACACCTGATTGAGCATCAAGTACAGTTACAGCACCATCAAGTACACGAAGAGAACGTTCAACTTCTACAGTGAAGTCTACGTGTCCTGGTGTATCAATGATGTTTACGCGGTGGCCTTTCCATTGAGCTGTTGTCGCAGCAGAAGTGATTGTGATACCACGTTCTTGCTCTTGCTCCATCCAGTCCATTTGAGAAGCACCTTCGTGAGTTTCACCGATTTTGTGAATCTTACCAGTGTAATAAAGGATACGCTCTGTAGTTGTTGTTTTACCAGCATCGATGTGAGCCATGATTCCGATATTACGAGTGTTCTCTAGTGAGAATTCTCTAGTCATGCGGTATTTCTCCTTCCATAATGGATTAAGATATTTTTAATATTACCAACGGTAGTGAGCGAACGCTTTGTTTGCTTCTGCCATTTTGTGCATATCTTCGCGTTTTTTAACTGACGCACCAGTGTTGTTAGAAGCGTCTAAGATTTCGTTAGCAAGACGTTCTTCCATTGTTTTTTCGCCACGAAGACGAGAGTAGTTTACTAGGTAACGAAGACCAAGAGTTGTACGACGTTCTGGACGTACTTCTACTGGTACTTGGTAGTTAGCACCACCAACACGACGAGCGCGTACTTCAAGTACAGGCATTACGTTGTTAAGTGCAGCATCAAATACTTCTAGTGGATCTTGACCTGAGCGTTCTTTTACTAATTCGAAAGCTCCGTATAAGATTTTTTGAGAAGTACCTCTTTTACCATCTACCATCATTTTATTGATTAAACGAGTTACTAGTTTTGAATTATAAATTGGATCTGGTAACACGTCACGTTTGGAAACAGGACCTTTACGAGGCATGTGTTTTCCTCCTTTCAGCTATATAGCTCAATGTAAATTATTTTTTCTCTTTAGGTTTTTTAGCACCGTATAATGAACGTGATTGCATACGTCCTTGTACAGCAGCAGTATCAAGCGCACCACGTACGATGTGGTAACGAACACCAGGTAAATCCTTTACGCGTCCGCCACGGATAAGAACAACACTGTGCTCTTGTAAGTTGTGACCTTCACCAGGGATATAAGCGTTAACTTCGATTTGGTTAGTTAAACGCACACGAGCGTACTTACGTAACGCTGAGTTAGGTTTTTTAGGTGTCATTGTACCAACACGTGTACAAACACCACGTTTTTGTGGTGAGTTAACGTTTGTTAACGCTTTGTCAAAGCTGTTATAGCCTTTGTTTAGTGCTGGTGAGTTTGATTTCTTACTTTTGGATTGACGAGGCTTACGTACTAATTGGTTAATTGTAGGCATCGATTCTTCCTCCTCTCATTGATTGTGTTTTAAATCCACACATCCAGGTGGTTCATTTTAGGGTAAAAAACAAAGCTTTCGCATGATCAGTGCAAAAACTACCATCAATACTAATATCGCTTGCCACATGTTCAAATAATAAAATTCTCTACTAGCTTAGCTGCCAGTTCAAATGCAACGGGAACACCAATATATGTGCTACTAGTCGCACCGCATGCGTGGCCATTCGATCGTATACATTTAGAGGTTCATTATCCTCATACATGACCAACAAATATTAACTATTGTTCGTTTTAAACCAGACTGTTGATTTTTCCGTGAGAAAATTTTCATATCCTCCGAAATGATAGACAGACAACTATCAACCTAAAATATATTATCATTCTCGAAACAACGTGTCAACCCAAAATAAAAAATCGAGGGAGAAATCTCCCTCGATTTTCATCAGTTATTCAGCAGAAACTGCTTCTTCTGATTTTTGCTCGTCTTCACCAGCAATTTGGATTTGACGGTAGCGTTGCATACCTGTACCAGCAGGAATCAACTTACCAAGGATAACGTTCTCTTTAAGTCCTAATAACTCATCGCGTTTTCCTTTGATTGCAGCATCTGTAAGAACACGAGTTGTTTCTTGGAATGATGCAGCAGATAAGAATGATTCTGTTTCAAGTGATGCTTTTGTAATACCAAGAATCACTGGTGTACATGTAGCAGGTAGTTTACCTTCTTTAAGAACAGTTTTATTTGCATCATAGAATTGGTGAACATCTAGAAGTGAACCAGGTAATAAATCAGTATCACCAGCTTCGATTACGCGTACTTTGCGTAGCATTTGACGAACCATTACTTCAATGTGTTTATCGCCAATTTCTACCCCTTGCATACGGTAAACTTTTTGTACTTCTTTTAATAGATATTCTTCTACAGTTGAAACATCTGTTACTTTGATTAATTGTTTTGGATCAATTGAACCCTCTGTTAATACTTGACCATGAACAACTTCATCGTTTACTTGTACTTTTAAACGTGCATTGTATGGTGCTAAATATTTACGTGATTCAATTGGGCTTGTTACTGTAATTTCTTTTTGACCTTCACGAATTTCCTCAATATCAGAAACAACACCAGTGATTTCACTGATTACTGCTTGACCTTTTGGATTACGTGCTTCAAAAATCTCTTGGATACGAGGAAGACCTTGTGTGATATCGGCACCGGCAACCCCACCAGTATGGAATGTACGCATTGTTAACTGTGTACCTGGCTCACCGATTGATTGAGCTGCGATTGTACCAACCGCTTCACCCACTTCAACTTTATCTCCTGTAGCTAAGTTCATACCGTAACATTTTTTACATACGCCGTGACGTGTGTTACATGTAAATGCAGAACGAATTGTAACTTCTTCGATTCCAGCATCAATAATTACGCGAGCTAACTCTTGCGTAATTAATTCGTTACGCGCAACGATTACTTCTTCTGTTTCTGGGTGACGAATTGTTTTCTTCGCATAACGACCGATAATACGCTCGTCTAATGCTTCGATAATTTCAGAACCCTCTTTTAATGAAGTAATTGTTAAACCACGGTCAGTACCGCAATCATCTTCACGTACGATTACATCTTGCGCTACGTCAACTAGACGACGAGTAAGGTAACCTGAATCGGCTGTTTTAAGTGCTGTATCGGCAAGACCTTTACGCGCACCATGAGTCGAGATGAAGTACTCTAATACTGTTAAACCTTCACGGAATGATGATTTGATTGGTAACTCGATGATACGACCAGATGGGTTTGCCATCAGACCACGCATACCAGCTAACTGTGTAAAGTTAGATGCGTTACCACGGGCACCAGAGTCACTCATCATGAAGATTGGGTTTTCAGCTGGTAAAGATTTCATCAGACGTGCTTGAATTTCGTCTTTTGCAGCACCCCAGAATGAAATAACGCGATCATAACGCTCTTCTTCTGTGATTAAACCACGACGGAATTGTTTTTGTACTTTATCTACTTGTTCTTGCGCATGATGTAAAATTTCACCTTTGTCTGGTAATACGATGATATCTGAGATACCGATTGAAATACCAGCTTTAGTAGAATATTTGAAACCTAAGTCTTTCATACGGTCTAACATAACAGATGTTTCTGTAATATGATAACGTGCAAAGACTTCCGCAATAACATTACCTAAGAATTTCTTTGTAAATGGTTTTACTACGTCTGTATTTTCGAAGTATTCTTTTACATTTGTATTCGTTGGTAAGAAGAAGTGATCTGGTGTTTCTAATAAGTTATCATTTGATGGTTCATTAATGAACGGGAAGTTCTCATCAAGAATTTCGTTGAAAATAATTTTACCAACAGTTGTAACTAATAGTTTACCATTCTGTTCTTCTGTAAATGTTTTATTATTTAAAGATGATGCTTTAATTGCTACACGTGTATGCAGATGTACTTCAGTGTTTTGGTAAGCTACCATTACTTCTTCAGCATCTGTAAATACTGTACCTTCACCAGGTGCACCTTTACGTTCTAAAGTTAGGTAGTAGTTACCTAATACCATATCTTGAGAAGGCGTTACAACTGGCTTACCATCTTTAGGGTTCAAGATGTTTTGAGCAGCTAACATTAATAGACGAGCTTCTGCTTGCGCTTCTGCTGAAAGTGGTACATGGACCGCCATTTGGTCACCGTCGAAGTCAGCATTGTAAGCTGTACATACTAACGGATGAAGACGAATCGCTTTACCTTCAATTAATGTTGGTTCGAATGCTTGGATACCTAAACGGTGAAGCGTTGGCGCTCGGTTTAGTAATACTGGGTGCTCGCGAATGATTTCTTCTAAAACATCCCATACATCTTCATGCATACGTTCAATTTTACGTTTTGCAGATTTAATGTTGTGCGCTAAACCACGCTCAACTAATTCTTTCATTAGGAAAGGTTTGAATAGCTCGATTGCCATACCTTTTGGTAAACCACATTGGTACATTTTTAAAGATGGACCAACTACGATTACTGAACGACCAGAGTAGTCAACACGTTTACCAAGTAAGTTTTGACGGAAACGACCTTGTTTACCTTTTAACATATGTGAAAGTGATTTTAATGGACGGTTACCAGGACCTGTAACAGGACGGCCACGACGACCATTATCGATTAATGCATCTACCGCTTCTTGTAACATACGTTTTTCGTTTTGTACGATGATGCCAGGAGCACCAAGGTCTAATAAACGTTTTAAACGGTTGTTACGGTTGATTACACGACGATATAAATCGTTTAAATCTGAAGTCGCAAAACGACCACCATCAAGTTGTACCATTGGACGTAATTCTGGTGGAATTACAGGTAGTACATCTAAAATCATCCATTCAGGACGGTTACCTGAGTGACGGAACGATTCAACTACCTCAAGACGTTTAATCGCACGTGTACGGCGTTGACCTTGAGCAGTTTTTAATTCTTCTTTTAACATTTCTGTTTCTTTATCAAGATCGATTTCACGTAAAAGGTCTTTAATCGCTTCAGCACCCATTGATGCTTTGAATGTTGAACCGAACTTTTCACGATAAGCACGATACTCTTTTTCAGAAAGTAATTGTTTTTTCTCTAAAGGTGTATCAGCTGAATCGATTACTACGTAAGAAGCAAAGTAGATAACTTCTTCTAGTGCACGAGGTGACATGTCTAAAATTAGACCCATACGAGATGGAATACCTTTAAAGTACCAAATGTGTGATACAGATGCTGCTAATTCGATGTGACCCATACGTTCACGACGAACTTTAGCACGTGTTACTTCTACGCCACAACGGTCACAAACTACGCCTTTATAACGAACGCGTTTGTATTTACCACAATGACATTCCCAGTCCTTTGTAGGTCCGAAAATACGCTCACAGAATAAACCATCTTTTTCTGGTTTTAGTGTGCGGTAGTTGATTGTTTCAGGTTTTTTTACTTCTCCATAAGACCATGAGCGGATTTTATCTGGTGAAGCTAAACCGATTTTCATATACTCAAAATTATTAACGTCTATCAAGGAGCCTACCTCCCTTTATTCTGAAGTCTATTTGACTTATAAATTAGCTCGACGATTGATTTTTATAGATAAATTGGAATTAGGACAAGCCCAAAAAGAGCCTGTCCATCTTCCACAAAAATACTCGATTAATCTTCTTGTACAGTCGCTGATGCTTCTGCATTTTCATCATTTGGAAGAATGTTTAATGCGTTATTTGATGTGTTTTCTTCTTCATCATCTAAGTCGCGTAGTTCAATTTCTTCGTCATTGATGTTTAACATTTTCACATCTAAACCTAAAGATTGTAACTCTTTAATTAATACTTTGAATGATTCTGGAACGCCTGGTTCTGGAACCGGATCGCCTTTTACGATTGCTTCGTATGTTTTCACACGACCAACAACGTCATCTGATTTAACAGTTAAGATTTCTTGAAGTGTGTGCGCAGCACCATATGCTTCAAGAGCCCAAACTTCCATCTCACCAAAACGTTGTCCACCGAATTGCGCTTTACCACCAAGTGGTTGTTGCGTAACAAGTGAGTAAGGTCCTGTTGAACGTGCGTGAAGTTTATCGTCAACCATGTGCGCAAGTTTGATCATGTACATAACCCCAACTGATACGCGGTTGTCTAATGGTTCACCTGAGCGACCATCATAAAGAACTGTTTTACCATCACGGTTCATACCAGCTTCTTCCATCACTTTCCATACATCTTCATCTGACGCACCATCGAATACTGGTGTAGCCATGTGAACACCTAAGTAACGAGCAGCCATACCTAAATGAAGCTCTAATACTTGTCCGATATTCATACGAGATGGTACCCCAAGTGGGTTAAGCATGATATCGACTGGTGTACCGTCTGGTAAGAATGGCATATCTTCTTCTGGAAGGATACGCGAGATAACCCCTTTGTTACCATGTCGTCCGGCCATTTTGTCACCAACGCGAATTTTACGTTTTTGAACAATGTAAACACGAACTAATTGGTTAACACCTGGAGATAATTCGTCGCCATCTTCACGGTTGAAGACTTTAACATCAAGTACGATACCACCGGCACCATGTGGTACACGAAGTGATGTATCACGTACTTCACGTGCTTTTTCACCGAAGATTGCATGTAATAGACGTTCTTCAGCAGTTAATTCTGTTACACCTTTTGGCGTTACTTTACCTACTAAAATATCACCGTCATTTACTTCAGCACCGATACGAATAATACCACGTTCGTCAAGGTTACGAAGTGCTTCTTCTCCGACATTTGGAATGTCACGAGTGATTTCTTCAGGCCCTAGCTTTGTATCACGTGCTTCTGATTCATATTCTTCGATATGAACTGAAGTGTATACATCTTCTTTAACTAGGCGTTCATTCATGATGACAGCATCCTCATAGTTATAACCATTCCAAGTCATGAAGGCTACAACTACGTTACGACCTAATGCAAGTTCACCTTTTTCCATTGATGGACCGTCAGCAAGAATATCGCGTGGTTTTACGCGCTCGCCTACGCTCACAAGTGGACGTTGGTTATAACTTGTACCTTGGTTTGAACGAACGAATTTTTGTAGTTTATATTTAGTTAAATCTCCTTGAACCTCTTTACCGTCTACAACTTCAATACGGCGTACGTGGATTGAACGAGCTTCTACATGTTCTACAATACCAGCATATTTCGCTACTACTGCAGCACCAGAATCACGTGCATCTACGTGTTCCATACCAGTTCCAACGAATGGAGCTTCAGGGTTTAATAAAGGAACAGCTTGTCGTTGCATGTTGGCACCCATTAGAGCACGGTTTGAGTCATCGTTTTCTAAGAATGGGATACATGCTGTCGCAGCAGATACTACTTGTTTAGGAGATACGTCCATGTAGTCAATTGTTTCACGCTTGAAAACAGAGTTATCTCCACGGAAACGACCTACCACTTCACTCTCTACGAATGTACCATCTGGATTTAATGGTGAGTTCGCTTGAGCTACTACATAGTTATCTTCCTCATCTGCTGTTAAGTAATCGATATGCGCAGTTACAGCACCCGTTTCAGGATCGACACGACGATATGGCGTTTCGATGAAACCAAATGGATTAACTTTTGCATAAGAAGATAGTGAGTTGATTAAACCAATGTTCGGTCCCTCAGGAGTTTCAATCGGACACATACGGCCATAGTGAGAATAGTGAACGTCACGTACTTCAAAGCCAGCACGTTCACGTGTTAAACCACCAGGTCCTAATGCAGATAGACGACGTTTGTGCGTTAATTCTGCAAGTGGGTTTGTTTGGTCCATGAATTGAGATAATTGAGAACTACCAAAGAATTCTTTAATAGACGCAATTACTGGACGAATATTGATTAATTGTTGTGGCACGATTGATTCAGTATCATTGATTGACATACGTTCACGTACAACACGTTCCATACGAGATAAACCGATACGGAATTGGTTTTGCAGTAACTCACCTACAGAACGTAGACGACGGTTACCTAAGTGATCGATATCATCTGTATCACCGATACCATATAATAAATTAAAGAAATAAGATACTGAAGCAACAACATCTGCTGGTGTTAAGTGTTTTACTTCATCATCAACATATGCATTACTAATAACTTTAATTTCTTTTTGAGCTTCGTCATTCGGCGCGAAGATTTTTACTTCTTGTACTAATACGTCGCCTTCGATTACGCCACCCACTTTAGAAAGTGTTTTGAAACCAACACCATTCTCAAGGTTTGGAATAATTTTGTCTAGGACACGACGATCAATTAATGTGCCTTTTTCAACTAAAATTTCGCCTGTTTCTGGATCTACCAGTGTTTCAGCGATTGTTTGGTTGAATAAACGATTTTTAATGTGAAGCTTTTTGTTCATTTTATAACGACCTACAGCTGCTAAATCATAGCGTTTTGGGTCGAAGAAACGAGAATACAATAAGTTTTTCGCACTTTCTACTGTTGGTGGTTCACCAGGACGTAGACGCTCATAAATTTCTAGAAGCGCTTTTTCTGTGCTTTCTGTATTATCTTTTTCTAATGTATTACGCAAGTACTCGTTATCACCGATTAAATCGATGATTTCTTGGTCTGAAGCGAAACCTAATGCACGTAAAAGTACTGTTACTGGTAATTTACGTGTACGGTCGATACGAACATGTACTACATCTTTCGCATCTGTTTCATATTCAAGCCATGCACCACGGTTAGGAATCACTGTAGCTCCGAAACCTTTTTTACCGTTTTTATCAGTTTTATCGTGGTAGTATACACTTGGTGATCTTACTAATTGGGAAACGATAACGCGTTCTGCACCGTTAATAATGAAAGTACCTGTTTCAGTCATTAATGGGAAATCACCCATGAATACTTCTTGTTCTTTCACGTCTCCAGTTTCTTTGTTATGCAAACGTACTTTCACACGCAATGGCGCGGCAAAAGTTGCGTCGCGTTGTTTACATTCATCGACATCATATTTTGGTTCCCCAAGACTGTAATCGACAAACTCTAGTGATAAATTCCCTGTGAAGTCTTCAATCGGTGAAATATCGCGGAACATTTCACGTAATCCTTCTTCTAGGAACCACTCGTTAGATGCGGTTTGAATCTCAATAAGATTCGGAAGTTCCAGCACCTCTTTAATACGCGCGAAGCTTCTACGCTGGCGGTGTTGTCCGTACTGAACTAGTTGACCTGTCAACTCATTCACCCCTCATAAAGCGATAATAGGTCTTTCAAAATCTTTACACATCGTGTATGATTTGAAAGACAAAAAAGAAAACGAGTTCATATAATTTAGAGCTCATTCTCGTTTAACCAAACTTAAAAAATTGCTGACTTTTTACCTTGAACGATAAAAAGACATACCTATGCAATTTAAATATTTTTGCATTTTCTTATAATATCATAGCCAATTTGTCAAGTCAATCTTTTATTGTTGACAAATTATTTAACAGCTCTGATAATCCAATAACCTTTGACCTTATCAACAACTTCTACCAAACGGAACTTTTCAGCTAAATGATCCATCGTCGAAGGGGCTCCTTGCTTCTTTTGAATTACAATCCACAGCTCGCCTTCTTCTCTTAGCACATCATACGCTTGGTCGTAAAAACGAAAAATCGTTTTCTTTCCTGCGCGGATTGGCGGGTTTGTCAAAACAGCAGCGACTTGATCTGTTTTCACAGATGAAAGTGCGTCACTCTCATAAATCTGCACATTTTGTACTCCGTTATTTTCCGCATTTCTCTCAGCTAAACTTAATGCCCGATCATTCACGTCCATCATATGAACTGTGCGATCCGGATAACTTTTAGCAATCGACAACCCTATCGGCCCATAACCACAACCTACATCTAAAATATCTCCAGAAACACTCGGTAATTCAAAGCAGTCGATTAACACACGGGATCCAAAATCTACTTCGCTTTTACTAAACACGCCTGCGTCAGTTTCAAAAGAAAATGTAAAACCTCTTAATGTGAAATTCCACTTTCTTGGTTTGCTTTCTACATGCGGGTTTTTTGAATAATAATGTTCTGACATATTTCGCCCTCCTTCACATAAAATGAAGAAAAGCTCGTCAATAAGTATATTGACGAGCTTTTGTTAATCAATAGAAAATTAATTACTTAACTTCTACGTTTGCGCCAACTTCTTCAAGTTTAGCTTTGATTTCTTCAGCTTCTTCTTTAGATACGCCTTCTTTAAGAGCTTTAGGAGCGTTATCTACAACTTCTTTAGCTTCTTTAAGACCTAAACCAGTGATTTCACGAACCACTTTGATTACTTTAATTTTAGATTCACCAGCAGATGCTAATACAACATCAAATTCTGATTTTTCTTCAGCAGCACCAGCAGCGCCACCAGCAACAGCTACAGGAGCTGCAGCAGTTACACCGAATTCTTCTTCGATTGCTTTTACTAAGTCATTTAATTCTAAAACTGTCATCTCTTTGATTGCAGCTAAGATTTGTTCTTGGTTCATTATGAGTTCCTCCTATTTGGAATCTAATTTTTTATTTTTTTGTGCATATTACTATGCGATGAAGATCAACTTGCTATTAAGCGCCTTGTTCTTCTTTTTGGTCTGCAACAGCTTTTGTTGCAAGCGCGAAGTTGCGCATTGGTGCTTGTAGAACTGATAAAAGCATAGATAATAGACCTTCGCGTGATGGAAGTTCTGCAAGTGCTTTGATTTCTTCAGCAGAAGCCACAGCGCCTTCGATTAAACCAGCTTTAATTTCAAGTTGTTCGTTTTCTTTCGCGAAGTTGTTGATAATACGGGCTGGAGCGATTACATCTTCAGTTGAGAATGCAATAGCGTTAGGGCCTGTTAATGCAGAATTTAAATCAGCATGACCAACTTCTTCAGTAGCACGGCGAACTAAAGTATTTTTGTATACTTTGAATTCAACACCAGCTTCGCGTAATTGTTTACGTAATTCAGTTACTTGTGCAACTGTAAGACCACGGTAGTCAACTACTACTACTGACGCTGCGCTTTTGAATTTCTCAGCGATTTCTTGAACAACAGTTTGTTTCATTTCAACTGCTTTGCTCATGATTGGACACCTCCTATAAGAATGGGTCACTTATACCGACAAAAGAAAAGCCCCTCGTCAATAAAATAGAGAGGGGCGGAAATTCATCATCATTAAAGAGTCTGAGTTCCTTTGCCCTCGGTAGGATCATTAAGTAGTCAATTAAGCTACCCCTACTGTCTATGGTACAAATGGATAATTCACAACGTTGTCTATTTTAACAATAGAACAGTACATTGTCAATGTGAAATTATTTTGCTAAAGAAAGAGAGTCAATTTTGATTGATGGTCCCATTGTAGTTGTTACGTGAACAGATTTCATGTAAACACCTTTAGCAGTTGCAGGTTTAGCTTTTGTGATTACATCAACGATTGTTTGGATGTTTTCAGCTAATTTGTCAGCTTCGAATGAAACTTTACCTACTGGTGCGTGTACGATACCAGCTTTGTCAGCACGGTATTCAACTTTACCAGCTTTGATTTCGTTAACAGCTTTAGTTACGTCGAAAGTAACTGTACCTGTTTTAGGGTTTGGCATTAAACCTTTAGGTCCTAATACACGACCAAGTTTACCAACTTCACCCATCATGTCTGGAGTCGCAACGATTACGTCGAAATCGAACCAGCCACCTTGGATTTTTTGGATGTACTCAGCATCGCCTACGTAGTCAGCGCCAGCAGCTTCTGCTTCTTTGATTTTTTCACCTTTAGCGAATACTAAAACTTTTTGAGTTTTACCAGTACCGTTTGGTAGTACTACTGCACCACGGATTTGTTGGTCGTTTTTACGAGTATCGATGTTTAAGTTGAAAGCAACTTCTACAGTTGCATCAAAGTTTACAGCGCTTGTGCTTTTTGCTAACTCAGCAGCTTCTGCTACTGTGTATAGTTTATTTTTATCTACTAGCTTAGCAGCTTCTTGTAGTTTTTTACCTTTTTTAGCCATTATAATTTCCTCCTTGATTGTGGTTGTAGCGGAATAAACCTCCCACGAATAAAGGCTGCGAGTTTCAATCTTGTGAAACTGTCGCAACCTCCAAAAAACAAAACTTCTCTATCAAGTAATGGGATTAGTCTTCGATGACAATACCCATGCTACGTGCAGTACCTTCTACCATTAACATAGCAGCTTCTACAGAACCTGCGTTTAAGTCTGGCATTTTTGTTTCAGCGATTTCGCGAACTTTATCGCGTTTCACTGTAGCTACTTTAACACGGTTTGGTTCACCTGAACCTGATTTAATACCAGCTGCTACTTTAAGTAACACTGCTGCCGGCGGAGTTTTTGTAATGAATGTGAATGAACGATCCTCAAATACAGAAATCTCTACTGGAATGATTAAACCTGCTTGGTCTTGTGTACGAGCATTGAATTCTTTACAGAATCCCATGATGTTAACACCTGCTTGACCTAGTGCAGGACCTACTGGTGGAGCTGGATTTGCTTTACCAGCTTCAATTTGAAGTTTTACAACTTTTACAACTTTTTTAGCCACGAGACACACCTCCTTAAGTCCGTGATGTGGTCAAAGGGTTTCCCCTCCCACTCAATATCTGTCTGTCGGCTTATTCCGATAACATTAAAAATTACGGTAGTCATACATTACAGTCTGACCTTTGAAATGATAACACTTTTATGTTTTTGTGGCAAGTTCAAAAGTGATTAAACTTTTAAAACTTGTGCAAAATCTAGTTCCATAACCGTTTCACGGCCGAACATATCAACATTTACTTTAATTTTTTGTTTATCAGCATCAATTTCTTCAACCACACCTTGGAAGTGTGCGAAAGGTCCTTCTTTCACTTCTACTAAGTCGCCTACTGCGAAATCTAGTTCTACAGTTGGTGAGTTCGCTTCCATTTGCGCAAGGATGACTTCTACTTCTTCTGGTAATAATGGAGTTGGCTTAACACCGCCACCTGATGAACCGATAAATCCTGTTACACCTGGTGTATTACGTACTACATACCAAGCATCGTCTGTCATAATTAACTCGACAAGAACGTAACCTGGGAATGTTTTACGCATATATGTTTTTTTCTTACCATCTTTTACTTCTGTTTCTTGTTCTTCTGGGATGATTACGCGGAAAATTTTATCCGACATTCCCATTGTTTCGATACGTTTTTCGAGATTTAACTTTACTTTATTCTCGTAACCTGAATACGTATGAACAACATACCAATTCTTCTCCATAATTGTCTGGACGCGTGGTCCATTCCCTCCTTTTTTAAGGCAAATGAAAAAACCCGTACACATTACGGGCTCTTTCACAAATCATAACATTTTTCGTCTATAAATCCAAATACATACGGAATAATTTTGAGATTCCTAAGTCCACTAGCATAAAGAATACTGCCATAAAGATTAATGTAGAAATTACAACAAGTGTATATTTACTAAGCTCTTTACGTTTCGGCCAGCTTGTTTTTCGCATCTCAGATAGGACGTTTTTGAAAAACTGCTTTAACTTTGCCATCTAACCTAACCTCCGAATAAATCTTATATAAATGCTATCGTGTCTGCTTATGTAATGTGTGTTCATTACAAGTTGAGCAGAATTTTTTTAACTCCATGCGTTTTGAAAGATCTTTTGGGGCCGGTAAATGATAATTACGAGCGCCACATTTTTCACAACATAAAACGATTTTGTTTGCCATTGTCATCACCTTTTTAGGCATTGTTCTGTTAAAAGACTAACACTTTACAATCTTTTCTGTCAACTAGCTCATATATTCAAAATATGATGTTCTAACTTGCGCTTAATACGTTGTAAAGCATTATCAATCGACTTCACTTCTTTTTTCAGTGCTAATGACATCTCTTGATATGTACAATCATCTAAATAGAGAGCCAATACTTGTTTTTCAAACGCACTAAGCACATCTTTTATTTGCGATTCCATGTAATGGACTCGTTCTTTACTCACCATCACTTCTTGCGGATCATCTTGTTCATTCGTCGACAAAATATCTAACAATGTATTCACTTGTTCATCATCATTAATCGGCTTATCAAGCGAAACAGAAGAATTCAAAGGAATATGTTTTTGACGCGTCGCTGTTTTGATTGCTGTGATAATTTGACGTGTGATACATAGTTCCGCAAAAACTTTAAATGTTACTTGCTTATCTTCGTTAAAATCTCGAATCCCTTTATATAGACCAATCATGCCTTCTTGCACAATATCTTCTCGGTCAGCTCCTATTAAAAAATAAGACCCTGCTTTATGTCGAACAATGTTTTTATACTTTGTAATCAAAAAATCTAGCGCATCACTATCGCCCTCACGAGAACGAACGACTAACTGCTCATCTGTAAGGGTTTTAAACCGTTGTTGCTTTTCTTGTAATTGATCAGTTATCAAAGTATCACCCCAATTTATGCTCCCTGCATAGTTAGACCTAGTATAACGTAACTAACAATATTTATCCATATACCTAAAATTTTCCTCTACGCATTTTTTCAAGCGCTTCATGTACTTCTTCTGACATATTTAGTGGACGCACAGGTTTTTCTTTAAGCGTTTGTCGTACTTTTTCTTCAATACCTTTTTGAGCAGTTTGAACATCGATTTCAAATTCACGCGCTGATTTTCTTAGTGCACCATTACCAAAAATGACATTTTGTTCAGCCATATCATTTGTGGCTACATAAACTTTTGTTCGACGTGACATTAACTCATTCGATAATTTTTCAATACGAGCATCTGCTGTTTCTTTTGATTTTGTAAAAATAACTTCGACTTCGTGTTTTTTCAGTTTGGTCGCATTCCCTGGGACAAGGTATGCATCGAAAACGACGATTACTTTCATGCCTGAATACGCTTGGTAATCTGCCATCATTTCAATTAAACGATCACGTGCTTCAATTAGTCCATGCTTTTTTAATTCTTGTAGCTCTTTCCAAGCTCCGATGATGTTATACCCATCTACCAACATAATATCCATAGGCAATCACTTATAATTCGTGACGCTTACGGTACACTTCATACATCAATAATGATGCAGCTACCGAGGCGTTTAATGACGTAACATGTCCAACCATTGGTAAATTGTAAAGGAAGTCACACTTCTCTTTTAATACTCGACTCATTCCTTTGCCCTCACTACCGATAATGATGGCAAGAGGTAATGTTGCATCCATGCGACGATAATCTTCAGAACCTTTTGCATCTGTCCCAGCAATCCATACACCACGCTCTTTTAATTCATCAACGATTTGCGATAAATTACCGACACGTACTGTTGGAATGTACTCAATTGCACCAGTTGAAGCTTTTGCTACCACTGCTGTTAAAGCAACTGAGCGACGTTTTGGAATGATGATGCCATGTGCACCAACAGCATCTGCTGTACGCATAATTGAACCTAAATTATGCGGGTCTTCTAATTCATCTAAAATTAAAATAAATGGATCTTCACCACGTTCTTCAGCAATCGCAAAAATATCATTTAATTCCGCATAATTATATGCAGCTACTGATGCAACAACACCTTGATGGTTTTCAGAAGTTAGACCGTCGACTTTTTGTTTTGGTACAAATTGTACAACAATTCCACGTTCTTTTGCCAATTCAAGCAGTTCTGCAATCCCTGCTTTTTTTACACCTTCTGCTACCCAAATTTTATTAATATCGCGTGTCGCGCGCAATGCTTCTAATACAGGGTTTTTACCTGCAATCATTTCTTTATCTTTTTGTTCTACCTCGACAACTTCTACGATTTCTTTTGGCTCTTCGTATGGTCTTCTTGTATGTTTTTTAGGTTTGCGACCATCGCGTGTAATTTTATTACCGCGACGATCACGTTCCTCTCGTTTACCTCGTCTGTTATCCATATTGATAACCTCCTATTTCTCAGCTTCCACTGTTTCAATCGTATAGGAAATTATTTCCGCTATACGTTCTTCTTGTCCTAATAAATATAAATAACCTAAAACAGCTTCAAATGCTGAACTGTAATGATATGTTTGTACGTCTGTATTCTTCGGTACAGAACCTGATTTTGCGTTGCGTCCTCTTCTTAATACGCCCGCTTCATCTTCCTTAAAGAACTCTTCTTCAATCATTTTTCGTACAACTTTTGCTTGTGCTTTCGCAGAAACATAGCGCGTTGCTTCACGATGTAAAATATTCGGCTTCACTTTACCATTACGCAATAAATGTTCACGTACTGCAATTTCTAAAACAGAATCTCCCATATAAGCAAGCGCTAAAGCATTCAATTGTTTTACATCAATATCTCGTAATTGTCCCAATTGATTAGCCTCGTTTCCAACGTACACCTTGACGTGTATCTTCTAAAATAATGTTTTGTTCTTTTAAAATATCACGAATTTCATCTGCGCGCGCAAAGTTTCGGTCTTTACGAGCTTGTTGGCGTTCTTCGATTAACGCATCAATGTCTGCATCTAATAATTCCTCTGCTTGCGCTAATTGAATACCTAATACACCTGTTAATTCTTCTAGTGCTGTTTTATACGCTTCTAAAACTTCTGTGTTTGTATTTTTAGCTGTTAAATATTTATTTGCAGCAGTTGAAATAGTGAATATTGCTGAAATAGCATTTGCTGTATTGAAATCGTCATCCATTGATTCAACAAAATAAGCTTTTGCATCTTCAATAATTTGTAATTCAGCTTCGTCTACCTCAACTAAATTCGTTGCTGCTTTTAAACGATGTTGTAAGTTTTGATGCGTTGTACGAAGGCGATCCAAACCATTCGCTGCTGCTTCCACCAAGTCTTGCGCAAAGTTAATTGGGTTACGGTAATGTACAGATAGAATAAAGAATCGTAACACTTGTGGGTCAATTTGTTGAATGATGTCATGTACTAAAATAAAGTTACCTAGTGATTTTGACATTTTTTCGTTATCAATATTGATATACCCGTTATGCATCCAATAATTTGAGAATTTTTTATCTGTATAAGCTTCTGATTGTGCAATCTCGTTTTCATGATGAGGGAATTTCAAATCTTGTCCACCAGCGTGAATATCGATTGTATCACCAAAATGATTGTGAACCATAACAGAACATTCGATATGCCAACCTGGACGACCTTCGCCCCAAGGACTCTTCCATGAGATCTCACCTGGTTTTGCAGCTTTCCATAATGCAAAATCTAAGTCATCTTCTTTTTTTGTTCCTGCTTCAATACGCGCGCCTACTTTTAAATCATCTACAGATTGATGTGATAATTGTCCGTAATTTTTAAATTTACGTGTACGGTAATACACATCACCTTGTGATTCATACGCATATCCTTTTTGTACTAATACATCAATGAACTCAATAATTTCATCCATATGTTCTGTTACACGTGGATGGGCATCTGCTTTTTGCGCTCCTAGTGCTGTAATATCTTCAAAATATGCTGCAATGAAACGCTCTGTTAATTCAGATACGTCTTCACCTAATTCATTTGCTGCTTTGATGATTTTGTCGTCTACATCTGTGAAGTTTGAAACGTAATCTACTTCATAACCACGGTATGTTAAATAGCGACGAACTGTATCATAAACGATTACGGGACGTGCATTTCCGATATGAATGTAGTTGTAAACAGTTGGTCCACATACATACATGCGCACCTTTCCTTCTTCGATTGGTTTAAATTCTTCTTTTTCGCGTGTTAATGTATTAAAAATTTGAATAGCCAAATGAAACACTCCTTTAGATATTAAGTTTAATAAAAAAACCTCCATCTATCGTAAAGATAGACAGAGGCGAGAAAGTACGCGGTTCCACTCTGATTGAATAGGACTAATCAGCCTCTATTCCACTCAAGGTCGATAACGGTGACAAACCGATTTGACCTACTCCATTAAAAACATGGTTCAATCAAATACTCAGAGGTGCATTTCTGCTTTACAGAGGCTCAGACCACTTTCAGCCGATGATGGTCCTCTCTTTTTCGAGCTTGCGTCACGTACTTCTCCTCTTCAACGCTTTATGTTGTATAAGTAACTCTATTCTACAATGTCTTTGCAAAAAAGAAAACTTATTTAATAAATGGTTCGATGCGTGCAATGACTGTTTCTTTACCTAAAAGTTCAAGTGCATCTGTTAATTCTGGTCCATGCATTTCGCCTGTTGTTGCAACACGAATTGGCATGAATAGATTTTTACCTTTATGACCTGTTTCTTTTTGAACAGCTTTGATCGCCTTTTTAATTTCTGGTGCTACGTAGGCTTCAAGTGCTTCTAGTTGTGCTTTGAATGAAGCCATTACTTCTGAAACTTGTTCACCAGCTAATACTTCTTGTTCTTCTTCACTATATGTTAATGCGTCTGTGAAGAATTGTGCTGATAATTCAACGATTTCTGCACCGTAACTCATTTGCTCATGGTATAAGCCGATTAAACGAGATGCCCACGCCGCTTCTTCTTCTGTTGGATTTTCAGGAACAAGACCTTCTTTTTGTAAGAATGGTAAGCATAGTTCAACCACTTGCTCATGCGATAACTTCTTCATGTATTGGTTGTTCATCCATTTTAACTTTTGAGTATCGTACATAGAAGGTGATTTTGTTAAACGTTTTTCAGTGAATTGAGCGATTAACTCATCCATTGAGAAGATTTCTTCTTCGCCTTCTGGAGACCAACCAAGTAATGCAAGGAAGTTGACCATTGCTTCTGGTAAGTAACCTAAATCTTTATATTGTGAGATGAATTGAATAATTGACTCATCACGTTTTGATAATTTTTTATGATTTTCATTTACGATTAATGTCATATGACCAAAACGAGGTACTTCCCAACCAAATGCACGGTAAATCATCATTTGTTTTGGTGTGTTTGATAGATGCTCTTCACCACGGAAGATGTGTGTCATCTCCATTAAGTGATCATCTAAAACAACGGCATAGTTGTATGTTGGGATTCCATTTGCTTTTACGATTACCCAGTCACCGATGTCTTTTGATTCAAACGTTACTTCGCCACGAATTAAATCATCAACTACATATGTTTCTTCTGCTGGTACTTTAAAGCGAATCGTGTATGGTAAACCCGCTGCTTCTTTTTCTGCAACTTCTTCTGCAGTTAAGTGACGACAAGTCCCTTTATACATAGGAGCGGCTACACCATTTGCACGTTGCGCTTCGCGTTCTGCTTCTAATTCTTCTGATGTACAGAAACATTTATAAGCAAGACCTTTTTCAAGTAATTGTTGTGCATGCTCTTTATATGTGTCTAAACGTTCCATTTGACGATATGGACCGTATGGACCGCCAATGATTGGTGATTCTACAGGGATGATGCCTAACCATTCAAGGTTGTGAAGTTGAGATTCTTCTCCGCCTTCGATGTTACGAGCTACATCTGTATCTTCAATACGGAATACGAAATCCCCATCATAATGTTTTGCGTATAGATAATTAAATAATGCTGTACGTGCGCCACCGATGTGTAAATGTCCTGTTGGACTTGGTGCGTAACGTACACGAACTTTTTTAGTCATAATTCAGATCCTCCTAATTTGTCGAGAAAAATTCAACTTTTCTCATTTTACCACTCGCTCCTTGAAATTTAAAGGAACTCAGGCTTTGATTAACAAAATTGTTGCCATTGCTGCAATACCTTCTTCACGACCAACAAATCCAAGCTTTTCTGTTGTTGTTGCTTTCACATTCACTTGATCTGGTTCTGCATTTAATAGTTCTGCAATACGATTACGCATTGGTTCAATGTACGGAGCCATTTTAGGACGTTGTGCCATGATTGTACAATCTACGTTTCCTAACTTATACCCTTTCTCCTCAACAATCTTCCAAATGTACGCTAATAATTTTGCTGAATCTGCATCTTTGAACTCTGGGTCTGTATCTGGGAAGTGTCGCCCGATATCACCTTCACCGATTGCGCCTAATGCTGCATCTGTTACCGTATGTAACAATACATCTGCATCTGAGTGTCCAATCAATCCTTTTTCATGTGGAATTGTAATACCACCGATAATTAATGGTCGCCCTTCCGCAAACTCGTGTACATCAAAACCTTGTCCAATTCTAAACATATGAATGTCCTCCTGTTCTACGATTTAAAATCGCTTCACCAAAAACTAAATCTTCTTTGGTTGTCATTTTTATATTTTCATAGCTACTTTCTACAATATAGATAGCTTCGCCTAAACGCTCAACTAACATCGCTTCATCGGTTCCTAAAAAACCGTCCTCTGCCGCTTGTTGCTCTGCACGATTTAATAATTCAAAACGAAACGCTTGTGGTGTTTGAATCATCCAGAGATTTGAACGATCCACCGTTTCTTGTATTTTACCATCTTGTACATTCTTCATTGTATCTTTTGCTCGAACACCTGCGATTGCTGCACCCTTTTCTGTTGCCTGTTGTACAAGCTCATGTATCGTCGGTAATTCAATGAATGGTCTTGCTGCATCATGAACAAGAACAATCTCACTATTCTTGATTTCTTGCATACACGCATAAACACTATGCTGGCGTTCTTCACCACCATCAGGCATCGCAACTACTTTATGAATTTCATATTGTGCCAATTGTTGCTGAATATAATCACGTTCTTCTGATTTTACAGCTAAATAAATTGCTCGACACTGCGTATCTTGTTCGAAAACACGTAATGTATGAATCAAAATAGGTACGCCTGCTAATTCTAAAAACAACTTATTTTGATTAGCGCCCATTCGTTTCCCACTACCAGCAGCAGGTAAAATCACGTCATACTGCATATAACGTACACTCCTTCAATATAAAAGGGGCTTGTCCGTAAAAAACCTCAATTGGTTCTTGGGGACAGCCCCTGTTCGTTTATACATTTATACTACCATTATTTATGGTTTTTTGGCTTAGCAAAAATCATTCGTCCTGCTGAAGTTTGGAGAACAGACGTCACAATTACAACAATCGCTTGTCCAATATATGACTTTCCTTCTTCTACAACAATCATCGTACCATCATCTAAATAGGCAACCCCTTGATTATGTTCTTTACCATCTTTGATGACGACGACATTCATTTCTTCACCTGGAATGACGACAGGTTTTACTGCGTTGGCTAAGTCATTAATATTCAACACACTTACTTTGTGTAGCTCACATACTTTATTTAAGTTAAAATCATTCGTTAGAATCTGCGCACCCATCTTTTTAGCCAGACGTACTAATTTTAAATCCACTTCAGGTACATCTTCAAAATCGATTTCAGTAATTAAGACATTTGAATTTGAAGCATCTTGAAGTACTTTTAAAATATCAAGTCCTCGTCGACCTCTTGTACGCTTTAATGTATCAGATGAGTCGGCAATATGCTGTAATTCCGTTAATACAAATTGCGGAACAACTAAAATACCTTCAATAAAACCGGTTTTTGAAATATCTGCAATACGACCGTCAATAATAACACTTGTATCAAGCAGCTTGTAACCTACTTCGTTAAAACTCTCCGCACCTACATCAGCTTCTTTTTTCTTATTAGAACGCGATGTGAAAACAGACATTAATTCGTCGCGTTTTTTGAAGCCGACTTGGAAGAAAACATATCCTAAAACAATGGATAATAGGATTGGTGCAATATCACTAATTACTGCTAAATGAAGACCATCAAGTGCGACACCTACTAAAAACGCTAATGTTAAACCGATGATTAAACCAATTGTTCCAAATAATAAGTCGCCCACAGGTGCTTTTAATAGGCGCTCTTCAAAGAATTTCATAAACCGAATAAACGGATCTGCCAATACAAAAGACAGAATGAATAAAAGAACTGCACCTAGCGAAACCGTCACATAGGGATTGTTAATCCAAGAGTTTGAACTTAAATGAATAACATCGAATAATGGCGGTAATAATATAAACCCTAATGTACCCCCGATGAACAAAAATGCGACTTGAACGATTCGTTTTAACATTTCTCTCACCTCCCCTTGAGCTCATTATACATACTTTGCCAACTAAACTCTCTTTTGAGGTGGACGTTTTGTCATTTTCTTTTTGAAATCATTACATTTCTTTGAACGCAATTTTCAAAGCTTGGTTTACGGTCTCTACACCCATTACTTGAATCCCTTCTGGGTACTCCCAACCACCTAAGTTAGATGCCGGAATAATCGCGCGTTTGAAACCGAGTTTCGCTGCTTCTTGAACACGTTGTTCGATACGTGATACACGTCGCACTTCACCCGTTAAACCAACCTCACCTACAAAACAGTCCGTAGCGTTAGCATTCGCATCTTTAAAACTCGATACGATACATACTAGGACGGCTAAATCGATGGCAGGTTCGTCTAACTTTACACCACCTGCTACTTTAATATAGGCATCCTGTGCTTGTAGCATTAAACCCATACGTTTTTCTAAAACAGCCATTAATAATGAAATTCGATTTTGATCCAATCCTGTTGCCATGCGTTTTGGATAGTTAAAACTTGATGGTGTTACAAGAGCTTGAATCTCTACTAGGATCGGTCTTGTTCCTTCCATTGAGGCGACAACTGTAGAGCCAGGCGCACCTTGTGAACGTTCCTGTAAAAATAACTCTGATGGATTTAGTACTTCCTTCAACCCACCTTGCAACATTTCAAAAATCGCAATTTCATTTGTAGAACCGAATCGATTTTTTTGACTGCGTAAAATACGATATGTGTGATGACGTTCTCCTTCAAAATAAAGAACGGTATCTACCATATGTTCTAAAATACGCGGTCCTGCAATTTGCCCTTCTTTCGTTACATGACCAACTAAGAAAATAGCGATATTTTTCGTTTTTGCAATACGCATTAATTCCGCTGTACATTCACGTACTTGCGATACACTCCCAGGTGCACTCGTTACTTCTGGATGATGTACGGTTTGAATGGAATCGACAATCACAAACTTCGGCTGTACTTCTTCAATTGTTTCATGTAAAAATTCTAAATTTGTTTCAGAATAGATATAGAGTTCAGCAGATTTTACCCCTAAGCGTTCTGCGCGTAGCTTCGTTTGGCGAACTGATTCCTCACCAGATATATATAAAACGCGATGTCCTTGATTCGATAATAAAGCAGACACTTGTAGTAATAATGTCGATTTCCCAATCCCTGGGTCGCCACCGATTAAAACAAGCGAACCTGGTACAACACCACCACCTAACACGCGATTCAACTCGTGCAATTCTGTTTGTACACGTGGTTCTTCTTGTGTTTCGACTGAAATAATCGGCATAGCTTTTTGTTGTGATTTACTCACTGTATGTTGGAATGCACCGCGAGGGCCTTTTTGTACAATCTCAACATCTTCAATCATCGTATTCCATTCACCACACCCTGGACAGCGCCCCATCCATTTTGGTGCTTCATAACCGCACCCTGTACACATAAACTTTGTTTTTTTCTTTGCCACTTTGTGCACCTCCGTATTCATATTCCCTTATTATAAAGCAAAACACCCCAAACGTCTGTTTGGAGTGTTTTTGAATTTTAATTTCGTACAGGTTTTCACCTATCTAAAATTAGTTTTTCGCTTTTTCTTTGACATGAACAACAAAATCGCCATCTTGTACATCAAATACAACAACTTGATCTGTTAGAACTGTCCCTTTTAGAATTTCTTCTGATAAACGGTCTTCTACATTTTTTTGAATTGCACGACGTAGTGGTCTTGCACCATATTCTGGGTCATAACCTTCATTTGCAATTCGATCTAATGCAGCTTCTGTTAATTCTAATTCGATGTTTTGTTCTTTTAGACGTTTTGTTAATTGAGCTGCCATTTTTTCAACAATCTCATTCAATTCTTTCTTCTCAAGTGCATGGAAGACAATCATTTCATCCACACGGTTTAAAAACTCTGGACGGAATGCTTTTTTCAGTTCTTCTAACATCACTTGTTTTGAATTTTCTTGTGATTGTTTTTTCTCTTGTGCGCCGAAACCAAGAGATTTACGGTATTTCAATGCTTCTGCACCAATATTTGAAGTCATAATAACGACTGTGTTACGGAAATCAACAACGCGTCCTTTTGAGTCTGTTAAACGCCCATCATCTAGTACTTGTAATAGAATGTTGAATACGTCTGGATGCGCTTTTTCAATTTCATCTAGTAAGATAACTGAATATGGTTTACGACGTACTTTTTCTGTTAATTGACCACCTTCGTCGAATCCTACATAACCTGGAGGTGAACCAACTAAACGAGAAGTCGAATGTTTTTCCATGTACTCAGACATATCAACGCGAATCATCGCATCTTCTTCACCGAACATAACTTCAGCTAACGCACGAGCTAATTCTGTTTTACCTACACCAGTAGGTCCTAAGAAGATGAATGAACCAATCGGACGTTTTGGATCTTTTAACCCTGCACGAGCACGACGAATCGCACGAGAGATTGCTTCAACTGCTTCACTTTGCCCTACTACACGTTTGTGTAATTCTTCTTCTAAATTTAGTAACTTTGTAGACTCTTCTTGTTCTAGTTTTGCAACTGGAATGCCTGTCCACATCGAAACAACTTCTGCAATATCATTCACTGTCACTTCAGACTCTGAACGACCTTGGTCTTCTTTCCATTGTTTCTTTGTCTCTTCTAATTGCGCTACTAATTTTTGTTCAGAATCGCGTAGGTTCGCCGCTTTTTCAAACTCTTGACTTTGCACCGCTTCATTCTTTTCTGAGCGAAGTGCTTCTAATTGAACTTCTAACTCTTTCAAGTTCGGAGGTGTTGTGTAAGAGCGTAAGCGTACTTTTGAACCTGCTTCGTCAATTAAGTCAATCGCTTTATCTGGTAAGAAACGATCTGAAATGTAACGGTCACTCATTTTAACAGCTGCTTCTACTGCAACATCTGAGATTTTCACACGGTGATGCGCTTCATAACGATCACGTAAACCTTCGATAATTTGAATCGCTTCTTCTACAGAAGGTTCATCTACTTGAATTGGTTGGAAACGACGTTCTAATGCAGCATCTTTTTCAATGTATTTACGATACTCATCTAATGTTGTTGCACCGATACATTGTAGTTCACCACGCGCTAGAGAAGGTTTTAAGATATTTGATGCATCAATTGCACCTTCTGCACCGCCCGCTCCAATCAATGTGTGTAACTCATCAATGAATAAGATAACGTTACCTGCTTGGCGAATTTCGTCCATCACTTTTTTCAAGCGATCTTCAAACTCACCACGATATTTTGTACCTGCAACTACCGTCCCCATATCAAGTGTCATAACACGCTTATCACGTAGGATTTCAGGCACTTCATTATTCACAATTTGTTGTGCTAATCCTTCTGCAATCGCTGTTTTACCAACACCCGGTTCACCGATAATAACAGGATTGTTTTTTGTACGACGAGATAACACTTCAATCACACGTGTAATTTCTTTACTACGTCCAATTACTGGATCTAAATTACCTTCACGCGCCATCTCTGTTAAATCACGCGCTAAGCTATCTAATGTTGGCGTATTTGCTGTCGGTGCAGCAGCGTTACCATTTTGACCTGCATCTGCACTACCAAGCAGTTGTAACACTTGTTGACGTGCTTTATTTAAGCTAACACCTGCATTATTTAATACACGTGCAGCAACACCTTCACCTTCACGAATAAGAGCTAATAAAATGTGCTCTGTTCCGATATATGAATGACCTAATTTACGAGATTCATCTACTGATAACTCAATGACTTTTTTAGCACGAGGTGTGTAATGAACGATTGGCCCAACATTTTTAGAACCTGTACCAACAAGTTCTTCAATGCCTTCTTCAATCATTTCAGGACTCACTTCAATAGCCTCAAGAGCTTTTGCAGCGATTCCGCCACCTTCTCGAATTAATCCAAGTAAGATGTGTTCTGTTCCAATCGCTTCATGCTTCATACGAACGGCTTCTTCTTGTGCTAATTGCAATACTTTTTGAGCTCTTTGTGTAAATCGATTAAACATCATATGAGTCCTCTCCTTCATCTTCCAATTTATGTTGGCATGCTTCGCCAATCATGTCGCGAATCAATGTCGCGCGGTACACATCTCGCTCATTTGGCTTCAATGTTGTACCTGTATATTGTTGTAAGAAGCCCGGTTGCATAATCAGCATACATTTATTTAAAACTTCATTTGGAATTCTTTGTATGATACCTAAATCTATACCCAAACGCACGTTAGATAAACAATTCGCAGCTTCTGTACTCGATAGGATTCGAGCTGTTTGTAAGACTCCTAGCGAGCGATGCAAACGATCTGAAATTGCAATCGGCGCATGTTCTAACATCGCCTTTCTAGCTTCTACTTCTTTTGCAACAACTTGTTCTACAATTGTTTCTAATTCTTGAATGATTTCTTCTTCTGATTTGCCAAGTGTTACTTGATTTGAAATTTGATAATAATTCCCTACAGCTTCGGTTCCTTCACCATAGATTCCACGTACGATTAAACCGAGTCGTGGCATCATATTGATTAAGGCACGAACTTGATTCGTCATCGTAAGAGCTGGTAAGTGCATCATGACGGAAGCACGTAACCCTGTTCCTACATTCGTCGGACAAGTAGTCATATAACCAAATTGTTCATCAAATGCATAGTTCACTTGTTTTTCAATGCAATCATCAATTTCATTTGCTTTTAGTAAAGATTTTTTAAGATTAAGTCCTGGTTCTAAACATTGAATACGAATGTGGT
Source organism: Kurthia sp. 11kri321 (assembly GCF_001534765.1). Lineage (NCBI taxonomy): Bacteria > Bacillati > Bacillota > Bacilli > Caryophanales > Caryophanaceae > Kurthia > Kurthia sp. 11kri321. The sequence continues at coordinate 9,484 of NZ_CP013217.1, read as the reverse complement.
CTTCTTCGTTAATCATGACGCTAATTGATTCATCTTCAGATACGAGAATCGAACCAATCCGTTCTTTTTTCGCAAGTTGCGGACTAATTAAATGCTTCTCTACTAAAATTTGTTTTTGCAAAGAAGGTCTTTGCCCCAAATCAAAATGATAGAGTGGTGTTTGAAGTGTTTCACAATCGAGTAAAGCACTGCTCACTTGACGATCAACAGCCATCGCTTCTTCTTCACTAAAGGCACGTGGGAAACGATACGCGGACATGTTACGCGCTAAACGAATACGTGTACTCATGACAATATCACCGTGCTCACCATCGCCAGCCATCCAACTAATATTGTCACCTTTTAGAAAATGATCAATTTTCATCGTTCGCTGCACCACCTTGCGTTAACTGTTTTTCAAGTTGCTTTACCTCATCTCGAAGTTTTGCTGCTTCTTCAAACTCTTCTTGCTCTACAGCTGATTTCATCTTCTGACGTAATACTTCAATCTCTTTTTTAATTTGATATGTTTTATTTAATCCGCCCGGTATCTTACCAGTATGTTCTGTTGCACCATTATGAAGTCTTTTAAATACTTCAGGCAAACGTTCATAAAAAGCATGATAACAATTTGGACAATTAAATTTACCTTCTTTTAAAAACTGTTGGTACGTCATACCACACGTCTCGCATTGCTGCTTTTCTTGCGGTGGTTGTTTTGACTGAGGTGCGTTGGATGACCATGTTGGAATACCAAACCAGTCCGAAAAGATTTGTTCGATTGTCACAGGCTTTACTTCTTCATCTATATGCAAATAATCTTGTTGCCCACTGCAAACTTCGCAGTAGTGTTTTACGACTTCTTCATTATTTTTTGTCATCGTAATGGTGACAGTAGCTGGACGTTGTTTACAGTTTTCACAGATCATCCTCTATACACCTTCTTTTAAGATTCTTTTTCATACTTCAGTGCTACTAGCATTGCTTGTAAAATACGAGAGCGGAGCTGATCACGATATGGTAAATCAATCGCAATGACTTCTCGGTCCATAGCAGTAAGAATGAGCTTTGCCTCACGTTTTGTAATTGCTTGCTCTTCAGTTAAGCGATGTACAATATCCTCTGCAGCCGTTTGCGAGATTTGATAATTGATTTGAGATAGAATATCGTCTAACAGTTCTGTTTTCGAGTTCGTACGTACACGTAAAATGCGAATATACCCCCCACCTCCACGTTTACTTTCGACGATATAACCTCTCTCTACTGTGAATCTTGTATTGATGACGTAATTTATTTGCGACGGTACACATTGGAAGCGGTCTGCAATCTCACTTCGTTTAATCTCAATGTGTCCATTACCGCCCATTTCAATAATTTCTTTCAAATACGCCTCAATAATATTCGACATATTCTTCATGTCGAGTCCCCACCTCCTTTAATCAAGCTGACTTTGACTATCTTTGACTATATTATAAATAAATTGTTTTATAAATTGCAATAAAAATGCTCGTTCCTTTTTTGTTTTATAAAAAAACAGACATCCTAACCATTACAATTAGAATATCTGTCTATTTATGATTATTTAACCCAGCGTCCAACGATTGGATAATTCCAATACTCACCTTGCAATGCACGAATAATCCCGATAATTGGAACAATGAACCCCATTAATCCAAAGACGATTAAAAACGGAATTCCAATTAACACATACGAGAATACAACTGAAATACCAATAAGAATTGACATAACAATTTGGAATAACAATGCTTGTAGTGATAAACTTTTCACTCTCGAATCATCAATTAAGAGCATAAAGAGTAATGGAAGTAGAATCGGTAAATAATATGCACTTGAGTGTAGTACAACTTTAATCCATTTATTGTCTTGTTCCATCTAAAACACGCTCCTTTTCTTTCTTATATATACGCATGAACAGTGTCATCCGTTTCATTTTATTTTTGTGATGATGTGACAAAAAAATTTAATTATGGGAAGATATAGAGTAAATAGATCGTGAAGAGGTGACAAAATGATTTACACTCTAGGCCTTACAAAAGACCAGCAGCTCGTGGAAAACTTCCCTTTAGAACATATTAAAGAAGATCGTTTCGATTGGTTTTGGGTTGATTTTTCAGAACCTACTGCAAAAGAAAATTTATTACTGCATACTTTTTTCCAATTTCATCCCCTAGCTGTAGAAGATGCCTTGATGCGTTTACAGCGTCCAAAAATAGATTACTATGATGATTATTATTTCACTGTTGTCCATAAATTAAACCCAAAAGAACTAACATCTGAGGAGATTAGTCTATTTATTTCTTCTAAATTTGTCGTCTCATATCATCAATTCCCTGTTCACGAATTTGAAATCGTCAAACGTGAATTAGAAAGTCATCCGAATCGCTGGGATCGCGGTACATTTTTCATCATGTATCAAACAATCGATAAAATTGTCGATGAGTTTTTCCCCCTTGTTTTTACTATTGAAGATCGACTTAATACCATTGAAGATCAGTTAGATTATAAAAATAGCGTAGACTTAATGAACGATGTATTCGATCTCCGCAATGATTTACTCCATATAAGAAGAACGGTTCTCCCAATGCGTGATTTGTTATATCGGATTTTAAATTCAAACCGCCTAAATTTAACACAAAAAGAAAAAGCCTATTTTAGTGATGTACACGACCATCTCGTGAAATTGACTGAAATGGTTGAATCAAATCGTGAATTAACTGCTGACATGCGAGATAGTCATATGTCAATGAACGCAATTCGTATGAATAATATTATGATGACGCTTACCATTGTATCAACTATTTTTATCCCACTCACATTCATCGCAGGAGTTTATGGCATGAACTTTGTGAATATGCCCGAATTGAATTGGCATTATGGATACTTCATTACATTAGGACTTATGATTTTCATCGTAGTTGCGATGCTCATGCTATTTAAAAAGCGTGGCTGGCTTGGATTTTTTAAAGATGATTAGTAAGGTACGTCTAAGACAGTAGTATTTTAAACAGCGGAAACCCCGTATGATTGAAATGACGCCTAAAAGTTAGACACGGTTATTTCATCAGGCAATGGTTTGGGTATGCGTTCGATATTGTATCGGACTCATACCTTTTAATTTTGCCTTGATGCGTTTCGCGAGCAGGGATTATTTTTTCTATGCATTTAATTAATTTGATTATCCGTGTTTGAAACACTCTAATTTTACTCTGTTGTAAGCTCTTTATTTTCAACCTATTTACGAATCAAAAAAATATCATGTATTCGTTAATAACCATATGAATTACTCATATTTTATTATTACTTAACTTTTTTCACTGTTAAATACATTTTATACTCTTTTTACTTCAAAAAAAACGATTTAAATCATCATTTAATATTTTTATTGCTATAAACACAAATATATAGAAATTTATGTGAAATCTCTTTTTTTTCGTTGAATACGGTTCTCTTTTTCTTAATAAAATGATAAATTATTAAATGATACACTCCCAACATTTAAAACTTATTACTTATTATTTTTCAAAAAAACAAGACTAAAGAAATGATATACCTTTCTAAGATTGAAAAGACTTTTTTACTATAATATTTTGGAGGCTTCATCTATGATTTGGAACCGTTCGAAAAAGACAAAGAACGAGACTTTTTTCGATATAGAACAATATAAGAAAAACGTCAAAATTGATTTATCACATAATCAGCACTTACAAAAACAAATTGAACTACTTAGTTTAACATTAGAGGACTTAGCTATTATTCATCAATTGAAATTTGTTGCAGCAGATACTTTTGTACATATGACAGATGCATTCTATGATGCGATTGTAAAAGCACCTGAATTAACACATATGATTTCACAGAACTCTAGTATTGATCGTTTAAAAGTAACGCTAACAAAGCATATCAGCGAAATGTTCGATGGACGAATTGATGCACAATATATTGAACAGCGAAAAATTATTGCACACGTTCACGTTAAGATTGGTCTACCTTCAAAATGGTACTTAAACTCATTCCAATCACTAACAAATTCATTCATTGACTTTATTGAAGGTTTACAAATTTCAACACGTGAATCTGCTCAAGCAATTAAAGCATTTACAAAACTGATTAACTTTGAACAGCAAATTGTTATTGAAGCTTATGAAAATCGAGTGGATGCCATTCGTGATGAACACGGTCGTGTAAAACAACAAGTTATTCATACAGTTCAAAATACTTCAGAAGAATTAAATGCGATTAGTGAAGAAACAACCGCTGCAATCCAATCACTATCTCGCCAAGCTGATGAAATTGCTTCTTCTACAAAACAAGGTTTAGACTTTGTAAATTCAACAAAAGAAAAATCTGAAAATGGTCGCGCATTACTACATACGCAAAATGAATTAATGCAAAAAATGTCTGCAAGCGTCCAAATGCTTGACGAAACCATGTCTAAATTGAAAATCTCTTCTAAACAAATTAATGATATTGTTCATTTAGTAACAGGTATTGCCGACCAAACAAACCTATTAGCATTGAATGCATCAATTGAAGCAGCACGTGCTGGGGAGCATGGTAAAGGCTTTGCTGTTGTTGCTGAAGAAGTTCGTAAATTAGCTGAAGAAACAAAATCAGCTGTTCAAAATGTATCCAAATTAATTTTAGAAACTGAAAATAATATTGAAAATATGTCTGTATCCGTAAACGATGTTGATGAACAAATTAACGAAGGTGTTCAAATGCAGGATGATTTATCTACTAGCTTCCATACAATTGTTGAAGCTGTGAGTGGTATTCAAGCAATCAATGAAAGTACAACAGAAGATGTAAATACAATTTCACGTTTATTAGATGATTTAACAGAGGGTACAATTCAAGTATGTAATTCTGCTGAACAACTATTAGAAGTTACTTATGAGTTAAATTAAAACGAAATATGAAATAGATAGCTAATCCATGCGATATAGGCTATCTATTTTTTTCATTCTTCGCTACAATATGTCCATGCAGATGGAGGAGGGTTCAATATGGTTAAAATTTATCTTACACGACATGGGCAAACAGAATGGAATTTACAAAAGAGAATGCAAGGCTGGTTTGATTCCCCTCTTACGCAAGAGGGTCAACAAGCTGCAATCGCGCTTGGTAGAAGACTGGCGCAAATTCCTTTTAGTGCTATTTATGCTAGTTCTAGCGGTCGAACAGTGGATACTGCGAAATTTATTTGTTGTGAACGCCAAATCCCTATTTTCTTTAAACAACAACTACGCGAAATTAACGTAGGTGAGTGGCAAGGCATGACGGATAGCGAAATTAAGCGAACATATCCTGAACAGTATCATCATTATTATAATCACCCAACAGAATATAAATCTGAAGAAGGTGAAACTTTTGAAGATGTATTACAACGTGTACTTCCAGTAATTAAAGATGTAATAGAAGATTACGAAGATGATGAACCTGTTTTAATCGTCACACATGCCGTTGTAAAGAAACTATTGATTGCTCATTTTCAAAATCAATCCATTGATCATGTGTGGGATCCTCCCTTCATTCACGGAACGAGTTTAACCGTACTTCATTTAAAGAAAAATGGTGATGTACACTTTGAATGCATTGGTGATACAGAACACATGCAAAAACAGAATAGCTAACAAAAAACACCTTCCAGCATATTCGCGTGAAAGGTGTTTTTTATATTTATAAAAAGAATGAATGTGGCATATTTCTTTTTTCTTTACGATGAGCACGACGCAGTGGACCTGATTCAAACAGTCTCTTTTCTTCTTCTGACTCAGGGAAAACAGGTGGAACAGCTTGAGGTTTCCCATCTGCATCAATCGCTACCATCGTTACAAAAGATTCAGTTGTTAATTTTCGTTCTTTTGTTTGAATGTTAAGTGAAGATACACGAATATAAACTTCCATCGAAGTGCGACCTGTTGCACTGACAATTCCTTCTAACTCCATAATTTCTCCTGCACGAATTGGTGAGAAGAAATCCACTGAATCAAAAGATGCTGTAACTGTCTCCATTTTAGAATGTTTCATCGAAATAATTGCTGCAATTTCATCGATATACGCTAATACCTTACCACCAAAAATTGTATTCATATAGTTGGTATCAGGTGGAGCAACCAGCCTTGTTTGAACTGTACGTGAATTTGACATTGGAATCGCTTCTAACATGATCAACACTCCTTTTTTATTTTCTGTATCTATTTTAACATAAATAAAATGAAACACACCCATTATTTACATATTAAAATAAATATTCTGTACCTATACACAATGAAAATATATTATTACAGTTTTGTTTTTATAGTAATGAATTTCATTTCAGACATTTCTTGAACAGCATATTTAATTCCTTCTCGTCCATAACCACTCGTTTTTACACCGCCATATGGCATATTATCTGTGCGGAATGTTGGAATATCATTAATAATAACGCCGCCAGCTTCAATCTCATCTGCTGCTCTTAAAGCATCTTCAATATTCATTGTGAAAATACCCGCATTTAAGCCTAAATCTGATTCATTCACATATTGAATCGCTTCGTCTAATGTGCCATATGGAATAATTGATACAATCGGTGCGAATGTTTCTTGTTTAATAATTTTCGCATCATGTTTAGCGTTTAATATCACAGTTGGTTTCATCGTACGTTCTGTATATTCTGCACCTGTCGCTACCTTTGCACCGTCTGCTACTGCTTCATCCACCCATTCTTTAATACGCGTTACTTCTTTTGGATGAATCATTGCACTTACATCTGTTTTTTGATCCATTGGACTACCTACAACTAGCTTTTCTGTTTCTTCTACAAAAGCTTTTGTGAATTCTTCATAAATCGACGCATGTACATAAATACGTTGTACTGAAATACATACTTGTCCTGCAAAACCAAATGCGCCATCTACACAACGTTTCACCATCTTATCGATTGGTGTACTTGGTTCAACAATGACTGCTGCGTTAGATCCAAGTTCAAGTGTAATCTTACGTAGGCCTACTTGTTCCTTAATCTTCATTCCGACAGCACTGCTACCTGTGAATGTCACCTTTTTAACTAATGGATGTGTTACAAGAATCTCACTTAATTCACTACCTTTTCCCGTTACAATTTGTAACATTCCATCTGGTAATCCTGCTTCTTTAAATATTTCAGCTAGCGCAATACTACTTAAAGGTGTTTGAGAAGCTGGTTTCAATACAACTGCGTTACCTACAGCAAAAGCAGGCCCTAATTTATGTGCAACTAGATTGAACGGAAAGTTAAATGGTGTAATAGCAGATACGACACCAAGTGATTCTCTTTTTGTCCAACCAATTCGATCACGTACGCCAGGCGCTGCATCTAAAGGTACTGTTTCACCATGTAAATGTTTTGCTTCCTCCGCCGCAAACTCATACGTTGCAATTGTACGATCTAATTCACCTAAAGCAGCTGTTAAAGGCTTCGCTGCTTCCATTGCAATCATTTTAGCTAGTTCTTCTTTTTTATCTTTCATAATTTCAGATACGCGATGTAAAATTTCAGCTCTTTCATAAGCTGTTTTTTCTTTAAATTTTATATAGGCACGGTGTGCACCTTCTATCGCAACCGATACTTGTTCAGGAGTAGCACGTGCAACTTCCGCAATGGTTTCACCATCATAAGGGGCTTTTAGCGTATCTTTCTTCACCGTTTCCACCCACTGACCATCAATCCATAAACTTGTTTTAATCATGTAATCTCCTCCTATGCTTTTTTACTATCATACGCTTATTGTATACACTTTTAAAATAATTTTAATCATAGAAGAAAAAGCGAGAACTGTAGAAATCTACAATTCTCACTTTTTTAGAGACTCTTTTTTATTTCTGCATACTCTTCATCTGTAAACATGCGGCTCCGTGATAGAAAACTTTTACCTTCTAAACTTTCAAGTGAAAAGCCACTACCAAATCCATCGATAAGATCTACAATAATTTGTGTATGTTTATTGTAACGATACAAAGCCTCATGCATATAGAATGGAACATCTTCATCTATTGTTTCTAATAATAAATCTACACTACCTACTTGAAAATCGCCTTGTTTATAACACATTGGAGCAGACCCTTCACAGCATCCACCAGACTGATGGAACATGATTGGGCCATGCTTTTCTTTTAAAAATCGAATCATTTGTAAAGCTTCTGGTGTTACTTCTACACGCTTCACCATATTTGCTTCACCTCCTATTCGATTTAGAAGAACCCTTGTGGCTTTTCAGCGTAACTTACAAGTAAGTTTTTCGTTTGTTGGTAGCTATCTAACATCATTTTGTGGTTTTCACGTCCGATACCCGACATTTTGTAACCACCGAATGCTGCTGCTGCTGGATATTGATGATATGTGTTTGTCCATACACGACCAGCTTGAATTGCACGACCTGCTTTGTAAGCTGTATCGCCATGACGTGACCATACACCTGCACCTAGACCGTAGTCTGTATCATTCGCAATCTTAATTGCTTCATCGAAGTCTTTGAATGTTGTAACGGCTACAACTGGACCAAAGATCTCTTCTTGGAATACACGCATATCATTCGTACCTTTAAAGACAGTCGGCTGGATGTAGAAACCATTTGCGAATTCTTCGCCTAAATCATTTACATCGCCACCTGCAAGAACTTCAGCGCCTTCTTCTTTACCAATTTTTAGGTAAGAAATGATTTTTTGATATTGCTCATTTGAGTTTTGTGCACCCATCATTGTTTCTGTATCAAGTGGGTTACCGATTTTAATCGCTTTAACACGCTCAAGAACACGCTTCATAAATTCATCGTAGATTGATTCATGAATTAATGCACGTGATGGACATGTACATACTTCACCAGAGTTAAGTGCAAACATAACGAATCCTTCTACTGCTTTATCTAAGAAGTCATCATCTGCTTCCATAATATCTGGGAAGAAGATATTCGGTGATTTACCACCTAATTCAAGTGTTACAGGAATGATATTCTCAGTCGCATATTGCATGATTAGGCGACCTACTGCTGTAGAACCTGTGAATGCAATTTTTGAAATACGCTTATTTGTTGCTAAAGCTTTACCTACTTCTGCACCAAAACCATTTACGATATTTAAAACACCTGGTGGTAATAAATCTTGGATTAACTCCACAACATATAGAATCGAAGCTGGTGTTTGCTCAGCTGGTTTTAATACAACACAGTTCCCTGCAGCTAAAGCTGGTGCTAACTTCCATGTAGCCATCAAAATAGGGAAATTCCAAGGAATGATTTGTCCTACTACACCAAGTGGCTCTTGGAAGTGGTAAGCAATTGTATCCTCATTAATTTGAGAAGAGAAGCCTTCTTGTGTACGAATTGCACTTGCAAAATAACGGAAGTGATCTACTGCTAATGGAATATCTGCATTTAATGTTTCACGAACTGCCTTACCATTTTCCCACGTCTCAGCAACAGCGATTTTTTCAAGATTCTCTTCAATACGATCAGCAATCGCATTT